>NZ_KK211168.1:481519-589317 GCF_000620705.1 Nocardioides sp. URHA0020 | reverse complement strand
GGTGGTGGTTTCGAGGCCCAGGCCTGGCGGCCTTCGCACCTCAACCACCGGAGCCCCACCGGATGTGTCGGGGCGCGCCGTCCTCGCCCGGTCAGGCTAGATTCCTCTCGTGACCGAGGCCTTCGACATTGCCGCGCCGCCGGCCCACTGGGAGGCCGACGTCCTCCTGCGTGACGGGGGGACGGCCCACATCCGTCCGATCCGCAGCGAGGACCGCGAGGTCTTCGTCGAGTTCTACTCCCGGGTGTCGGACCAGTCGAAGTACTACCGGTTCTTCTCGCCGATGCCGAGGCTCTCCGAGCGCGACGTCGACCGCTTCACCAGCGTCGACCACGTCAACCGGGTAGCGCTGGTGCTCACCCTCCAGGGACGCATCATCGCGGTCGGGCGGTACGACGTGATCCGGCCGGGCGAGGCCGAGGTCGCCTTCCTGGTCGAGGACCAGCACCAGGGGCGTGGCATCGGGCAGCTGCTGCTCGAGCACCTCTCCCAGGCGGGGCGCGAGCGCGGGGTCGAGCGGTTCGTCGCCGAGGTGCTCCCCGACAACACCCGGATGATCCAGACCTTCCGCGACGCCGGCTACCGCGTCGCGAGCGAGTACGACGAGGGCGTGCTCCAGCTCGAGTTCTCGATCGACCCCACCGACACCGCCATCGGGCTGATGTCGGCGCGCGAGCACAAGGCCGAGTCGGCCTCGATCGACCGCTTCTTCAACCCGCGCTCGGTCGCGGTCATCGGCGCCAGCCGGCGCCAGGAGACCATCGGCCAGGCGCTGGTGCGCAACCTGATCACCGGCGACTTCGCCGGCCGGGTGTACGCCGTCAACCCCACCTCGCACGCCGTGTCCGGGCTCCCGACGTACACCTCGGTCACCGACATCCCCGACGAGGTCGACGTCGCGATCGTCGCCGTCCCGGCCGAGCACGTGCAGGACGTCGTCCTCGACTGCGCCGCCAAGGGCGTTCACGGCCTGATCGTGGTGTCGGCCGGCTTCGCCGAGACCGGCGAGGAGGGCCGGGTCCGCCAGCGCAAGCTCGTCGGGCTGTCGCGCTCGTACGGGCTCCGGCTGATCGGCCCGAACTGCCTCGGCATCATCAACACCGACGCGAAGGTGTCGCTCAACGCCTCGCTCTCGCCGTTGATGCCGCCCCGCGGCCGGGCCGGCTTCTTCTGCCAGTCCGGTGCGCTCGGCACCGCGATCCTGGAGAAGGTCTACAACCGCGGCCTCGGCCTGTCGACGTTCGTGAGCGCGGGCAACCGCGCCGACGTCTCCGGCAACGACCTGCTCCAGTACTGGGAGGAGGACGACGCCACCGAGGTCGTGCTCCTCTATCTGGAGTCCATCGGCAACCCGCGCAAGTTCTCCCGCATCGCCCGTCGGGTGTCGCTGCGCAAGCCGATCATCGCCGTCCGCTCCGGGCGCACCACCCAGGGCGTCCCGATGGGTCACGCCGTCCGCAAGATCGCCGCCCCGCCGGCCGCCGTGGACGCGATGTTCCGCCAGGCCGGAGTGATCCAGGTCGACACGCTGGAGGAGATGTTCGACGTCGCCCAGCTGCTCGCCCACCAGCCGCTGCCCCGGGGTCGCCGGGTGGCCATCGTCGGCAACTCCGACGCCCTCGGGCTGCTCGCCGCCGACGCGGCGGCGGCCGTCGGCCTGGTCGTCAACAAGTCGATCGCCCTGGGCGCGGAGGCCAGCGCCGAGGACTTCGAGGACGCGCTCGACGCGGCCATCGACGACCCCGAGATCGACTCGGTCGTCGCGGTCTACGTGCCGCCGATCAACGTCTCCGGCGAGGACGTCGCCAACGTGCTCGCCGCCGTCGGCGAGCAGTCCGACAAGCCGCTGGTCTCCTCGTTCCTGGGCGCCGAGGGCGTGCCCGAGCTGCTGCGGGTCCCCGACGTCGCCGGCTCGACGGCCGGCCGCGGGTCGGTGCCGTCGTACCCCGGCGTGGAGGCCGCCGTGCGCGCGCTCGCGCGGGTGGTCGAGTACGCCGTGTGGCTGCGCACCCCCGACGGCGAGCCGGTGGACCCCGCCGACGTCGATGCGGCGGCCGCCAAGCGGCTCGTGATGCGAATCCTCGGCGAGCACCCCGAGGGCACCGACCTCGACCTCGAGACGCTCACCGAGCTGCTGGCGACGTACGACGTCACGCTGTGGCCGACGCGGCAGGTCACCAGCCGCGACGAGGCGGTGGCCGCCGGCGCGGAGCTGGGCTGGGACGTGGTGCTCAAGGCGACGGCCGAGCACCTGCGCGAGCGGCCCGACCAGGCCCACGTGTGGCGCAACGTCGACGACGCCGAGGAGATGGCGCACGCCTGGGACACGCTCAGCGCGCTGATCGCCGACCCCGAGCTGGCCGGCTTCGTGGTGCAGAAGAACGCTCGCCCGGGCGTCCCGGTGGGCATCCGCACCATCGAGGACCCGCTCTTCGGCCCGGTCGTCTCCTTCGGCATCGCCGGACCGCTCACCGAGCTGCTGGCCGACCGCGCCTACCGGATCCCACCGCTCGGTGGCCGCGACGCCGCGTCGATGGTCCGCGAGATCAAGTCGGCGCCGATGCTCTTCGGCTACCGCGGCAGCGAGGCGGTCGACGTGGGGGAGGTGGAGCGGCTGATCCAGCGGGTCGCGCAGCTCCAGAACGACGTCCCGCAGATCAGTGCGCTCGAGCTCTCCCTGGTGCTGGCCGGCGCCGACGGCTCCACCGTGCTCACCGCGTCGGCGCGGGTGGATCCGGTCGTGGACCCGCGCTCGGACTGGTTCGTCCGGCGCCTGTCCCAGCCCGCCGGGGACACGCTGCCGTCGTGACCACGCCTGCGTGACAGACTGCACGCATGCGTAGCACCAGGACCACCGAGGGTCACGACCGCGGCCTCGAGCTCAGGGACGCGATCGACCGCACCGGCTACTACCCGGACGTCGTGGCCGAAGGTGTGGAGAGCGCGGTCGCCGGCGAGGAGATCGTGGCCTTCTTCGTGCACCACGAGCCCACCTTCGAGCGCGACGAGGTCCGGCGGCACCTGTCGGTGGCGGTGCTGACGCCGAGCCGGCTGATCCTGGCCCACACCGACGAGCACGAGGGTGACGACCTGCTGCCCGAGCCCTACACCTCCACCTCGACCGAGGCGGTCCGGCTCAGCTCGGTGCGCTCGGTCGTGGTCACCCGGATGGTCGCCAACCCGACCGCCGGTCCGCGGCCGCCCGCCGAGGCCGTGATGACCATCGGCTGGGGCGGCGTGAGCCGTCTCGACCTCGAGCCCGCCGGGTGCAACGACCCGCAGTGCGACGCCGACCACGGCTACACCGGGGTGCTGGCGTCCGACGACTTCTCCCTCCGGGTCTCCGCCGCGGCCGACGGCACCGACGCCGTCGGCGGCCTGCTCACCTTCGCCGAGGCGCTCTCCGCGCGCACGCACGCTCACTGATCGCCGCCGGCGTGCAGGACTTCCTCCGACCGGCGTACGGCGAGCGCTCGCTCGCCGACGTCGTCCCGGCGGTCGCGTCCGCGCTGGGTCTCCCGATCGGCGAGCCACCGACCGGCCTGACCCTGCCCGAGGCCCCGGCGTACGTCGTCTTCCTCGTCGACGGGCTCGGCGCCAACCTGCTGCAGCGCTACGCGCACGCCGCGCCGTACCTCGCCTCGCTGCTGGAGCTCCAGGCCCCGGCGACCGCGGGGGTCCCCTCGACCACGGCGACCAGCCTCACCTCCCTCGGCACCGGTCTCCCGCCGGGCGCGCACGGCCTGGTCGGCTTCACCTCCCGGGTGCCCGGCACCGACAGGCTGCTCAACGCGCTGATGTGGGACAAGACGGTCGACCCGCTGGAGTGGCAGCCCAACGACACCGCCTTCGCGCGGCTGCGCCGGCAGGGCGGCACCGTCACGGTCGTCAACAAGCGGGAGTTCCGCGGCAGCGGGCTGACGGTCGCGGCGCACCGCGGTGCCGACTACGTCGGTGCCGACCGGGTCGGCGAGCGGATCGCAGCCGCCCTCGCGGCCTCGATCGAGCGCGCATCGTTCACCTACCTGTACGACGGCGACCTCGACTGGACGGGCCACCGGTACGGCGTCGCCTCCAGTCCGTGGCTGCAGCAGCTAGCGATGGTCGACGCCGAGGCCGAGCAGCTGCGTGAGGCCCTGCCCCCGCACGTGCGGCTCCTGGTGGTCGCCGACCACGGCATGATCGACTCGCCGTCGCAGGCGCGGGTCGACGTCGACGAGCGCACCGAGCTGCGTGACGGCGTCGCCCTGCTGGGCGGCGAGGCGCGGTTCCGGCACCTCTACTGCCAGCGCGGTGCGGTCAATGACGTGCTCGCGGCCTGGTCCTCCGTGCTGGGCGAGCGGGCCACGGTGCTCGCGCGGCACGACGCCATCGCGCGCGGCTGGTTCGGCCCCGTCGTGCCCGGGGTGCTGCCCCGGCTCGGTGACGTCGTGGTCGCCTGCCACGGCGACACCGCGATCCTCTCCACGGCCGACTTCCCCTACGAGGCCACCCTGGTCGGCCTGCACGGTTCGCTCACGCCCGACGAGATGCTGATCCCGGTCCTGCTGGACTGAGGGCGTCGCCTGGCTCGGTCACCAGGATGAGTTGGCGCGTTGCAGTGCGGGTCGCCGCTCCGTGACGTCGTTCGCGGTGGAAGGACTGTGAGGATCGCCTTCGCAGCCTGATGGTGATGGGCTGTGGCTTGGCGGCTGCGGGTGTGACCCCCGGAATGACTGGCTTCGTGCCTTAGTGCGACCTGTCCGCTCGTGGCCGCCGGCCCCGGACCGGTTGGAGGAGCTGGCCTGATCAGGAGCTTGACCACCTGGCGTTAGCGGCGCCTGGCGTGTCTCATCACAGTCCTGCCGAGCCTCCGTCCCGGACCGGAACCACGTCCCGTCCGGCGAAGGAGAGAACGCATGAACAGTCTGACCGATCTACGCGAAGTGGTCGACGTCGTCATCGGCGTCGACACCCACGTCCATACCCACTCCGCTGCGGTGGTCGACACCGCGACCGGTGGCGTCCTCGGCGAGATCACCGTCGAGGCAACGGCCGAGGGTTACGCCGAGCTGGTGGAGTTCGCCAACAACCACGCGATGTTGCGGGCCTGGGCGATCGAGGGCACGGGGGGTCACGGCGCTGGCTTGAGCCGTCACCTGCTCGAGTTCTCTGAGATCGTCATCGAGCTGGACCGCCCGAAGCGGGCGGCACGACGCAACGGCGCGAAGTCGGACCCGCTCGATGCGATCCGAGCCGCGCGCGAAGCGATAGCTCGACCCCAGCTGGGGACTCCTCGCAGTGGGGGAGAACGCCAAGCCCTGTCAGTGCTGTTGGCTGCTCGCCGCTCTGCGATCAACGCATCCACGGAGGCTCAGCAGCAGGTCTTTAGCCTGGTGATCGCCGCACCGGAACCCATTCGTGCCCGGTTCCGTGGTCAGAAGCTCGCCGCGATGCTCAACACCGCGGCGAACCTGCGCGTGCACGCGTCGTGGGACGTGGAGACAGCCAGCACGGTGGTGGCACTGCGCTCGTTGGCTCGCCGCGCGCACGCGATGCTGAAAGAAGCGCGTGAGCATCAGAAGGCCATGGTGGTCATCATCCGCGGCTGGCGCCCGGATCTCCTCGAGGAGTTCGGGGTCGGTCCGATCGTGGCCGCGACGGTGTTGTGCGCGTGGTCCCACCCCGGCCGGATCCACTCCGAAGCCGCGTTCGCGATGCTCGCTGGCGTCGCACCGATCCCAGCGAACAGCGGCCAGGTCACCACCAGGTATCGACTCAATCGCTACGGCGATCGGCAACTCAACCGGGCACTGCACACGGTGGTCCAGATCCGGATCCAGTACCAACCAGACACCCGCGACTACGTCGCCCGCCGCACCGCCGAAGGAAAGACCAGCCGCGAGATCAAACGCTGTCTCACCCGCTACGTCGCCCGCGACCTCTACCGACTCCTCGAAAGCGGGGCCGCAGCTGCTTGACGAACCATAGGAGCGTCGCACGTTCTTGAGCGCCTTGAACGCGGCTGCTTGTTCCATTGACCCAGGACCGGGCCGTCGCGGATCGCTACTTCAGGAGCCTGGGGTGGACAGGGATCGTGACTCGTCGGCTCGGGTGGCCGCAATCTGGCGACCATCTCCAAGCCCGTCAGCGAGGCGGGAGAGTGCGTGGCCGTCAGTTTCGAGAGTTGGCCGACGCGGCGGCCTTCTCCGCTGGCTGATCGCGTCGAGACCAATCCCCATACTCGGCGGCCTACGGGGCGCCTGGCGCGAGATCGCGGAGGCTACCTGCGTGTCCGTGCGCGAGGGCTCGCGGGAACTGTGCCGCTTGCAGCCGACGTAAGGCCGCTGCCGGGCGTCGCACCTCATCGATGGACGACTGGCAGCAGACCAGCGATCAGACCTGGCAAGGCTCGTCGGTCCGACAACGACCCGGCGAGTTGGGCGAGGTGGGGTAGCAGTCAGTTGCGTTCGTGGGCTGACCTGCGACCGCATCCAAGACTCGTGCTGGCGTGAGGCCCGCCAAGCCGCGGAAGCTCCCAGGCGCGGTGAAGTCTCCGACCAAGAACTCGTGTTCGATGTTGCTCATCCCAGCTCCTCATCTGTCAGCAGGCATCGCACGTGCGGCAGTCAAAGACGGTCACCGTGGTCGGGTAGCGCTCCGAGCCTGTGGCGACTCCGGGTCGCTGGAAGGCCGTGAGGGCGCGGAAGCTCCCGGGGGCAGTGAAGTCACCGGCCAGGAACTCGTGATCGATGGTGCGCGAGCTTGTGTGCTGCACGGTGATCTGAGTGCCCTGCTTGACGTGCAGCACGGTGGAGGTCACGCCGAACGGCGAGACGGCGGCATCGACTCGGCTCCGATCGAGCACGGCGTCCTTCGGGACGTCGTAGAACGTGCTGAACGCCGTGTCAAGGAAGATCCGCACCGACGAGTCGTCGGGACCCGCACCCAGGATTCCAGCCACCAGGACGACCCCGTCGGCGTGATCCGCTGACGGTGCGACAGCATCAGGCGTCAGATCCAGGTCGTCATTGTCGCTCCGACCAACCATGACAGCTCCTCAGTTCGCTTTAATTGAGGCTAACGGACGAGATGCTGTGGGCGCACCCATAGTGCGCTGGGCACTTGGTCGTCGACCAACCGTGCGTAGGTGAACCCGACGCCCGCGAGTCCCACCATTAAGCCCGGCGCCGGCCGTCCAGTGGTCGGGCAGGGCCAACCCAGGGAGGCGGTGAACAGCTTTGCGTGGTCGGCGGCGATCCCGCGCGCCGCGAGCAGCGCGTCAGCCGGCCCGAGAACGTCGAACCCGGCACATTCGCTCAGGACATCGATGAGTCCACCGACTCCGTGACACAGTGACCAGTCGCCCCCGCCACGCGGGTCGCGAACGGCCCGTTCCTCGAGCCGCCTGAGCGTGGTCGAAGCGGCGATCCGAGCTTCGTCGAGTCGCGCGGCATCGTGGGTCGCGGCAGAGGCAGACAGCCGGGATAGGGCGATGCCTGGTGCTCCGTGGCACCAAGCAACCATGAACCGGCTCGGTGCCGAGGCCCGCCGCCGACGCCCGTGCCGACGCCGGTCGACCCAGTTCCCGCGCGACTCCTCGTGGTGTGCCTGCTCGAAATGACACGCTGCGTCGATCGCCGGGAGCAGGTGGTCCCCTCCCGTGGCTCGGAACAGTTCCGAGAGCGCCAAGATCCCGCTCGCGGCGCCGTGGGCCAAACCGGTCAGGTTCGGGTCTCGCGGGTTGACGCCAGCCCAGCTCATCCCCACGGAGGTGTCTGCGGCGTCGATCAGCCGAGCTGCGACATCACCGGCGACCGACAGCAGGTGCCGCTGGTTCAGTTCCTCGGCCAGCGCCACCAGCGCGAGGATATCGCCCGCAGCGCCGGTGATGAGGTCCGCACCGGGCCAGGTCGCGGACGGCTTGAAGCTCAGTGCCAGAGCGTGGGCATCCTCCAGGAGCTGATCATCGTCGATGGCCACCCCGACCCGGGCAGCGGCAAGCGCCACCCCAAGCGTGCCTTCGTAGAGCCCGGACGTCGATGGAGCCGGCTGGGTCGTCGTCAACGCTCGGCGTACTGCGCCTCGAGCGGCGTGCTTGGTCGGACGACTGCCCGTCAATCTGGCCGCCTGGGACAGGAAGAGCCCGACTCCGGAGTCTCCGGCATAGAGCCAGGGGTCGAGGGTGCTGACTCGATCACCCGGTCCGTCAGCGCCCAACCATGTGCACATGTCGCCGCCCCAGAGCGCCTCCCGGACCAGGTGGTCGGCAATGGCGCCGACAGCGTCGGTCAGGAGATCTTCGTCTAGCTCCATCGGCCTGCGATCCGCGCGAACACGTCGTGGGATGCTGCCGAGCAGTACGGCGCCTCGTACGAGATTCCCTCGTCCGCGAAGACGTCATCGAGGTGAGCCGCGCCGCGTCGGACCGCGGAGGGTGAGTCTCGAGCCCTCAGGATGGCTCTGGCGATGAGTCGGCTTCGGTGCTGGCCGAAGCTCCAGCCGCCACCGGGTTCCTGCGCGACGGCCAAGCCGTCGGTCAGGCTCAGCGTCATGGCAGGCGTCCCGGGCGCCAAGTATGTCGCGAGATCGCTGTGAATAGCCGTGAACACGTCGTGATGCACCGCCAAGTCTTCGAGCGACACGTAGGCGACCCCGCTATCGCAACGGTCGAAACGCGATCTGTCATCGACAACCTTCAGGCTGCCGCCGATGCCCGCCTCGTTGCACCTATCAGTGACGACGCGGATGAACGGCTCGGCACCGTCGGCCACGAGGTGCCAGTAAAGCCTGGCTGTCGTCGTTCCCGCTTCACGAGCGACGTCGAGGCTCGCCGTATGGAAGCCAGGCGACAGAGCAGGCATGTCCTTCGGGCGCCTGACGTAGGTAGCGCCCTCGTCGATACGCAGTTCGGACGACGGCAGGGCGAGCGTCAGGCCGTCTCGACGTGCCCTGACCCAGCCCCGCACGTTGGTGTCCAGAACCTGCCAACCGGGCTGCCACGAGCCCTTACCGCCGTTGGCCGCAGCGAGCCGTTCGCGGGGAAGTGGGTCAGGGGCTGGCTCGCCGCCGCCCGTCGCAGGCGGCAATGGAGAGACCTCGCCGCGCAGGTAGAAGTTCTCGTACAGACAATCGGCGAGCGCGGTCAAGGTGAGCTCACTGCGCTCCGCTGCGCTGAGGCCAGCGAGGAGTCGTGCGGGGTACCAATCGGCGCGCTCGCCACACCACCAGAAACCACCGTCCCGCGTCACCTCGATCGCGTCGAATGCCCGCTCGATGACCTGAGCGTGATTGGTCGCGTCACTCACGATGGCGCCACCGAACCGGCGCCGATACCGAGCAATTGCGAGAGCGCATCGTCAGGACGCGCGAGCATGTTGGCCCCGACCTGCAGCAGGAACAGGTGTACGGCGGTCAGCGGCGTGGACCCCGTTCCTTCGCTGGCTGCCTGGATCAGCCGGACGCCTGCGTACTGCACCGCGCCCCGCAGGAATTCTCGAGATTCGTCGGGCATCAACCGGCGCCGCGCGGCGTACGACTGCCAGAAGGCCTCCACGCTAGGGAGGAGTGCCTCACGCTCGACCTTCGCCAAGGGAAAGAGGTGGGACGGGCTCTCCACCTGGATGGACGGAATAGACGTGAGCCAGGTAGCGAGGTAAGCGCCGAAGACGGCTCCGACGTCCCAGCGGGCATCGCCCGCCCCTGCGTCCTCCCAATCGATGATGCAGGTGCCTCGTCGGCGTCCGTCGGCGCTACGGCGACTGAGAATGTTGTCGAACTTCATGTCAGCGTGGACGAACGCGTCAGCCCGCCAGGACGCCGCGGCCTCGTCCAGGTCCGCAAGTAGTTGGCCGTGCTCCTGAATGCGCCGGACCAGCTCGAGGTTCGCTCCTGACCGCGACGGGAGGTCGGACAGAGTCGGACGGTGGAGGACGAGCCCGTGCGGGAACTGCGCTTCGTAGGGCGGAGGGGGCATCCGATGCAAGTCGGCCAACGTGGAGCCGAGGTTCCGGGCGAGCCGCTGCGACGGGCGTCCGCTGCGGACCTGCTCCGTCATCGGGACATCGCCCTCAGTGACGGCGTAGACGAGGGTTCCCCCGGACTTGCTCTGCCAGAGCAACGTGGGGAGCGCCCGACTCAAGAGAGGGCTGCCGGAGCGCAAGAGCGCAGCGTGCACCAGCGCTTCCCTGCCGACGCCGGTCAAGCCGGCCCTCGGATGCATTTGTTTGATGAAGTACGAGCTGCCCCCGCCAACTTCGACGAGGAAGCTGACGTTGCGGTGACGTCTCCGCTCGACAGCAACTCCTTTGACCGCCCAGGTCGCGCTCTCGACGATCTCGGCATGGGTCAACACGTCCAGCACGTCGCGGAAAGCCGGCGCCTGCCCGTCGAGCTCCACGGTCACGGTGCCACCGTCCCGACCGGCGCGAGCGCTGTCAAGGTCGGTGTCGCGCCTCCGCCGCCGCGCAGCTAGCCGGCAGTTCGCGGCATCGCGCGATCTAGGTATGGCGCGCCGGGCCGACCTGCGTGACGATCGAGTCAGCTCATGACACCAAGGAGGCCGGATGACCGACTCGCTTGCCGACGCGAAGCTGATCGACGCTGTCGTGACACTCACCGACGAGCCGGATGACTTGCGACACGACGGCAGGGCCTTGTCGGCAGAGAAGGCTGTCCGCAAGGAGTACGGCGACGTTCAACAAGTGACGCTGCGCATCCCGCTGTTCGTACTTACTGCACCCAATGTCGAGGGCTGCAAGACCACGTTGACGCGGTCGACCTCGGTGGCGGCGGGGTGGAGCCTGACTTTGAAGTTCTTCGGCAACGGTGCGTCCTTGGGACAGAAGGCGACGGTCTCGTGGACACAGGAGGTGAGCGCCGGGCCGGGCGAGCGCAGTCGGCTCTTCCTCCCTCTTCAGGTCGACGTCGCCGAGGTGACCACCTACTTCGACGACCACGAGGAGCAGGTCAGCTACGAGGTGCAACTCGGCAAGGAGAACCTGACCGTCAACAAGATCGGCGTGGACAGCCCACACGAGTGGGAGCCGACCGGGCTCAAGGTTCCCCTCATTGAATCGCTGTTGAAGGAGTCACCGGAGCCTGTGACGCAGGAGGTCGAGTACAAGTTCCAGACCGACGGAGACTTTTCGCTGGGATTTAAGGCCTTCAGCAATGACCAGACATTCAAGGTAGAAGCCTCGCTGGAGCGCACTCATAAGCTGGCAGCCGAACTGGCAGCGGGTCACGACTATGTGGGAAGTGCTGGCGCCGGGCCGTGGCCTCCCTACCTCGCCTGGAGTGTTGACGGTCGCCCCGACGGCCCGCGGGGGACGTAGCGAAGGTGTGCCGCCCGTGCGGCCATGATTCGGTCTGGTCTTCGCTGACGGGGCACCGCGTAGGTTGCCCGGCATCCGCGGTGGATGGACGCACTTGCCGGAACGCGTGCCCTGCGCCAGATCCGTGTGCTTCGTGCAGAAGTCATTCGCCTTGAATGGAGACGGCTGGGAGGGTGATGCGGTGCATGTGGATACCAGCAACGGCATCGTCATCGAGTACGACACATTCGGAGACCCGGCCGACCCGGCCATCCTCCTGATCATGGGGTTCGGTACCCAGCTTCTTGGCTGGGACGCCGAGTTCTGCCGCCTGCTGGCGGGTCGTGGTCGTTACGTTATCCGCTACGACAACCGCGACTGCGGTCTCTCCGCTAAGTACGACGATGACCCGGTCGACCTGATGGACCTCATCGGTGCCGTGACGTCCGGCGACTTCGACAGCGCACAGGCGATGTCGCCGTACACACTGCGTGACATGGCCAGTGACGGGGTCGCCCTGCTGCAGGAGCTCGGCATCGACCGTGCGCACGTGGTGGGTTCCTCGATGGGCGGCATGATCGCGCAGAAGATGGCGACCGAATTTCCCGACCAGGTCTTGTCATTGACCTCGATGATGTCCACGACCGGAGAGCCGGGGTACGGCCAGTCCACCCCAGAGGCACAACAGGTCCTCTTCTCCCCGAGGCCTGCCGACCGCGCAGGCTACGTCGCCGCCGCCGAACGAGAGCTTGCTTGGGCTTCGCACAAGTACGGTGACCCGGCAACGCTGCGGGCGCTGGCCGCAGCCAGCTATGACCGCTCCTACTACCCGGCCGGCGTCCCGCGGCAACTGGCCGCGATGATCCTCGACGGTTCGCGGGCCGACGCTCTTCGGGCCCTCGAGGTGCCGACGCTCGTCATCCACGGCCTCGACGACACCCTGATCGACCCGAGCGGCGGAGAGCGAA
Organism: Nocardioides sp. URHA0020; assembly: GCF_000620705.1. GTDB lineage: Bacteria > Actinomycetota > Actinomycetes > Propionibacteriales > Nocardioidaceae > Nocardioides. Next base: position 577,055 of record NZ_KK211168.1, on the reverse strand, counting down.
CAGCGGAGCTAGTGCCCGGTGCGAGGCTTGTGCTGATCGAGGACATGGGCCACGACCGACCGCGAGCATTGTGGCCACAGCTCGTCAATGCGATTCACGAGCTCACCGAACGTTGAACACGGGTACCCGGCCGCGGCGCATAGCAACTTCAGATCCGAGGGGTGCACGCGAGTCCGCCCGGCTCGACGGCAGGACCCGCAAGCGCATCAGCAGTTCTGCGCACTCTCGGCGGCATGAGGGGGTGCTTCGTGTGACACGATCCCGGCGTGGACCGCGCCTGCTAAGAGGAGGTCGCCGTGCTCCTGCACGGTCTTCTCATCCGCTTAGACAACAGGCTGCCGGGCAAGGACATCACGCTGATCGCCGAGTTCATCGACGCCAACGAACTGGGACTCGACCTCGAACAGATGGCCGACGTCTTGAGCGAGGACGAGCAGCCGCTCGCCAGCGACGAGCGGGTTGACATCCTCGCTCTCGTGGATCGCATGCAGATGGGCGACCGCGTCCCCGACGCTCTTCGGTTCTGCCCGAAAGGTGAGGTCACCCGCCCGCTCATCGGCTGAGCGTGCGTTTCCATGTCACCGATACGCGGCGGTAAGACGCACCTGAGTGCTCGGATCGGCGGATGCGGCTTGATCGTCGAGCTGCCCGTGCCCAGCTTCTACCGTTGTCGGGTTGAAGGGTCGGATTCGTCTGCGGACCTCCCAAAGGAGTGTCGGCGAGATCGTCCCAAACGTGGGAGTCGGTCGCAGACCCAGCCCTTCGGCGGGAACGGTGAAGCCGGCCATGCGATCGATGTCTTCCATCAACGGCTTCACGCTCGTCGTTTCAGTTGGAGTCAGATCGTCCGGTGCCGAAGGCTCCCACTTGATCAACGGATTGCGGAGGGGTCAGAACTCACCGCATCCACGTCGGGCATCGTGCCAAACGACACGCGCCACTGGCGCCGTTCCGTCGGACCAGCGAGCGCGCCTCCGACTCCGGCGGACATCGACGGCTACCCAGGCCGAGACGCATCCGCTCATCAGCGCGATGAGTGCGGTTCAGGTGGCGCGGACCTGCGGCGAAGGGATGCACTTGGGCGCGGACCGCGACAGGGTCGGGCCGGCTAGCGCTGATGACTGCGCTACTCCGGACCCAATTTCGGGGAACTCGCGAAGATGGGCCCCCAGCGCGGGCATCGAGGCCGTGTCATGGTGCAAATCAGTGCGGATGGTCTAAGGGGGCCAGATGGCTGAGTCCTGGATCCCGCGTTGCGCGGTGTGCGAGGTCCTCAACGGCGTTAAGGCGATCGCTCCGGCTACGACATCGCTACATGGGATACCCATTTGTGGCGCCCATGTTCGAGAGGTGCACGGGAGCGAATCGTCCGCTGCGGCAAAGGCGGTGCGACGCCTAGCTCTGTAGCGGCGGAATCACCCCACCTGCGGTTCCGTTGGCGGGGCAGAAGTACTCGCGACGGTACGACTCACAAGCAAGTTTCCTGTTGAGAAGGGCGCATCCTTCGGACGCGGCGAGACAAACTTAAGACTGCCCAACTCTAGGCACGTATGCGTTGTTGCGAGCACAAGCCTTTTGATTGCTCGACGCCGCTTCAAGGTGCGGCCAAGGTCGCCAAAATGCCCGACGCGGCAGTGAGTGGTAATTCATGAAGGCTAGAAGGTTTCTTCGCTTAGCGCTCGCAGGCATCACGGGAGTCATGTTCGGTGCCCGTGGGTTAGCCGACGAGGATCCGCCGCCCGACCCACCGCCCGATTTCGCGACTGTCGCCAGACTGGCGGCCTCGTCGGTGTGGGAGTCGCGATCTACTGCGGAGAAGGACGACCTATGTCTTGGGTACCGCACCGACCCTGAGGGAGCGTTAGCGCTTGTTGAGCATGCGTACACCCAGGGGGCGGCGCTTCGGCCGCGGCAGAGGCGTACGTCGAGGCGTTCGAAGAACTGCTCCAGCGGGATTGCTGACTCGCCGACCAGCGTGGCTGATCCGTCATGCGCGGACCGCGCCGGCTTTCGCACTACAGCCTTGCGGCCGGCGCCGGTCGGTCGCGGCGACCGGGTGCAGCCAGGGCTCCGGATCAACGCGCTTTCGGATCGCATGACCAGCGGCAAGCACGGGATCTCCGGGGATCGCGGTTGGCCTTAGCGTCGGGTGACACTGGCAGGTTCGGGCGAAGCGACCTGTCCGATTGGATGGATAGCCACGCGAAGGTCTGCTGGGTTGAGACCCAGCTCCATGGCTCCTCGAGCACGACCTGATCCAAAGGGTCTTTCTTCCCCTGAACCTCGATCAGAACAGCCAGTCGAAGTTCCGGGATGAGCTGAGCGCGATTCGCGCCGAGCAGCGGTCACTCGCGCGGAGCCTCCCGGTCCTGGCCAAGTAGCTCCCCATCTCGGTGGAATCAGGCAAGTTGGTGCAGACGGCAGCTCCGTAGTCACCGGTCCTCGCCCCAATTGGCGATGACCACGGCTATCGGTGGAAGCACGGCAGCGACGACCGACATGGCCACTGCTGCCGTGGTAGACCACAACCGGACCAGGTTCCAGGCGAGCAGGATCAGCACCAGACAAACGCCCATGAGCGCGAAGTACCACTGCTTACGCCGGCGTAGCCGCTCGCTCTGCGGCCTGTGCACCCGTCCATCTGTGACGCGGTGGGGTCCTCTCATCGCCCCACATTGCCACGCTGGCCGCTGGGCGTGCGGTGCCGCAACCAGCTCGACCATCAGAGAATCGTTGCGTCCGGCTCGCGGCGGAGTGGGCTAGGTCCGCTGACACCGGTAGGTGCCGCAGCCTCCCGTCTGGTCCCGTTCGTGCAGCAGACTCGTTCGCGAACTTCACCCGGCGTGGATGAGCCGCTGTGCGGGTGCGAGGTCCATCCTGAATTGCGACGGCAAGCCGCGGAGGAGCTCCTGCGCGACCGGCCGCCGAAACTAAGGGAGGTTCGTCATGTGCCGCTGGCTCGCCTATTCGGGCTCGCCCGTGATCCTCGAGGAGCTGCTGTACAAGCCGCAGAACTCGCTGATAGTGCAGAGCCTGCACTCCCGGCTAGGCGCCGAGGCGACCAACGGGGATGGTTTCGGCGTGAGCTGGTACGGAGGCGCGGGAGACCCAGGTGTGTTCCGCAGCGCAGAACCGGCCTGGAACGACCGCAACCTGCGCGAGCTCGCGGCACACATCGCCTCACCACTTGTCTTCGCGCACATCCGAGCCTCCATCGGGTCACCGGTGCAGCAGACGAACTGCCATCCGTTCCGCCACGGCCGCTGGTTGTGGATGCACAACGGCTATCTCGACGGCTTCGCTCTGTTGAAGCGTGACCTCATGTTGGCGGTCGATCCCGAGCTCTTCCCATCGATCGAGGGCTCGACCGACTCAGAGCTGTTCTTCTTCCTGGCCCTGACCTTCGGCCTGAGGAAGGATCCCCCGACAGCCGTCGCTCGTGCCGTCGGCCTCATCGAGGAGACAGCGCGACGGCACGGAGTGGCCTTCCCGGTGCAGATGACGGTGGCAACCACCGACGGCACGACTATCTGGGCGTTCCGCTACTCCAGCGAAGGACGCTCGCGTTCCTTGTTCCACAGCGCCGACGTCTCCGCCCTTCGCGACCAGCACCCCGACAACCCTGTGTTGCACGGATTGTCGGATGAGACCCGGATCGTGGTGTCCGAGCCGTTGGGTGACCTACGTGGCGCATGGCTCGAGATCCCGGAGGCCACCTGCGTGACCCTCCACGGAGGCTCTCAGGACCTACGCCCCTTCCAGCCGGCGTAGGACCTGACGCGCGAGCCACATCTCCCTGAAGATGGCCCGCATGGCGGGGGGCCACGATCTCGGTGACGACATCAACCAGATCCAGCACACTGAGCCGCTCAGCTGAGGCTCATCACCGGCTCACCGTTGACCAGGCCCGCGCCGGCGATGCGACAGGCACCGCTTCGCGGGCTGCCGGCGTTCCACGCCTGCCGCACGCAGCTGCGCGTGGCGAGCTGGGCCCAGTAGTTCGGGTGCAGCGACTCCTGGATGTAGTAGGGGCTGGCCGAGCCGCAGCATGTGGAGACCGTGCGGATCTGGTTGACCCACTCCGTGCGGTCCACGGCCCCGGGCGTCTGCCAGCTGGCGATGCCCTTCTCCTCGTAAAGACCGACCGTGCTCTCGCAGAGCCGACGGCCGTTGAAGGCGGCGGACAGGTCGAGGGTGCGCACGTTGGGGAGCCCGGAGTCGGCGGCGGCACCGGTGACCGCAGCGTTGATCGCCGGGAGGGCCGTGTCGTTGGCCCAGTCGGCGTCACGGTTCCAGAAGCCGCAGCCGCCGGTGCTCTGCCGGCTGTAGCCGCTCTCGGAGTAGCGGATGCCGGAGCCGCGCGGGATCGGGCTGGGGTAGGTCTGCACCAGCAGGGTCCACTCCGCGTCGGAGTACCCGGCACTGCGCATCGCGGTCGAGACGTTGCGCAGGGCGGTGGAGATCCGCGCCCGCACGCTCGCCACGTTGGCGGCAGTGAAGTTGGCCTTCACCGAGCTGTCGTCGTAGCAGTAGTCCTTGAACCAGGTCGGCGACGTCAGGAAGTCGACGACGCAGGACTGCACGACGTCGGCGAACTTGAAGTCGTTGCCGCCGATCGAGACCGTCACCATCCCGACCCGATGGCTGCTCGCGAACTGCTGCAGCTGCTTGGCCTGGCCGAGGTGGCCGGCACCGTCGTCGTAGAAGTCCAGGCCGGGCTTGAAGTTGGCGCCGTTGCTGGTGGTGGTGGTCGCGCCCGAGCAGGCCAGGTTGAGCCCGTTGACCCCGCCCCCGACGTAGGCCTCGGCCGACCTGCTGCGGTGGCAGCGGGGGATGGTCTCGCCGGTCCCGGCGGCGTTGTCGAAGTACGCCGTGCTCCCGAGCGCGTCCGCCCGCGACGACGAGGCGTTGCTGCTCCCGGCCCAGCGGCCGGCCTCGCCGCTGATGTAGGAGTCGCCGAGCGTCACCACCCACGGGGTGCCCGCCCCCGGCCCGTCCGCGCTCGCGGGTGGGGCGACCGCGAGGAGCCCCCCGAACCCGACGGCGAGGCACGACATGACCGCGGCGATCCGAGATGTGAGCACGGTCACAGACCCTAGGGCCATCCGATGGTGAGCGGAAGGTCAGCTGCAGTTCTGGTAGTAGTACGCCGTCAACCGCTGGGAGGCCTCGGCGAACGGCTGGATCTGGGAGGAGAAGTCCGACGGGTCACCCGATCCGCCGGAGACCTCCTGGAGGGTCCGGTAGTAGTCCGCGATCGTGCGCAGGTCGGCGCTGATCTCCTCGGGTGCATCGTCGGCCAGCTCGCCGTAGACCCGGGCGCTGTCGGCCAGCTGGCCCTGCAGCTTGTCGAGGTCCGGGTCGGTCCCCGGCGAGGAGAGCAGCTCCAGGCTCGCGTCCTGCTGGTCCTTCAGCGTCGAGCAGAAGGTGGCGGACGCGTCGCCACCACCGTCGCCGTCCTGCGAGGACTCCGGTGCCGACGGGCTGGCGGAGTCGGCGTCACCCGAGGAGTCCGGGGACTCCGAGGAGGTGGTCGCACTGGCCGTCGAGGTGTCGTCGTCGTCGGTGAGCGCGGTGACGCCGAAGTAGCCGCCGACTCCGATGGCCGCGAGCAGCAGGACCGCGACGACCGCGACGATCGCCACCGTCCGCGAGGAGCTGCGTGCCGGCTGCCCGGTCGGTGCACCTGCCGGCGGCTGACCGTACGGCGGGCCGCCGTACGGACCGTGCGACGGCGGACCCGAGGGCGGGCCGGAGGGTGGTCCCGACGGCGGGCCCGCGGGGACGACGGCGAGGGGCTGGGTCTGGGCCGGAGGCGGCGGGGGAGGCGGGGGCGTGGCGACGCTCGGCGGCGGCGGCGGCGGAGGAGGCGGGACGGCCGCGGCCCGCGCCGCGATCGCGGACCGGACCTCGTCGTCACCGTGCTCGTCGAGCCAGGCCAGCAGGCCGTCGTACGCCTGTGGGTGCGCGGCCACGGCGCGCCACGTCGACCGGTCGGTCTGGGCGATCTGCGCCAACCTCGTCGGTCCGGTGGAGGGGTCCTGCGCCTCGCGGAGGAGGTCGTCGCCTGCCATCTGTCGCTCACTCTCTGGGGTAGACCAACGGTCGCTCGAGGATCGGCCGCACCTCGTCGGCGGGCACTACATGCCCCACCCGGTCGAGTCCCAACCCGGTGTGCGGCTCGCGATCGACGGAGCCCGTACGTCAGCCGAAGGGTAGCGGCTCCGGGGCGAGGGAGACGGCCTTGGCGCGGGCCGCGGTCAGGTTGCGGCGGTGGTGCTGGCGGCAGAGCACCTCGTAGGCGACCTCGGCCGGCGGCCCGCCGCGCTCCTCCACGTCGCCGACGACGATCACCTCGCCCTCGGTGACCATGATCCCGTCCTCGGTGCGCGCGTTGTGGGTTGCCCGCTTGCCGCACCAGCACAGCGCCTCGACCTGCAACACGTTGACCCGGTCGGCGAGCTCGATCAGCCGGGAGCTGCCCTCGAAGAGCTGGGTGCGGAAGTCGGTCAGGATGCCGAACGCGAAGACGTCGATCTGGAGCTCGTCGCAGATCTTGGCCAGCTGGTCGATCTGCGAGCGGGTGTAGAACTGGGCCTCGTCGCAGATCAGGTAGTCGACGCGACCGCCCTGGGTGAGCGCGGTGACGACGTACCGCCAGAAGTCGAACTCCGGGTCGACCTCGAGCGCGTCGTGGGTCAGCCCCAGACGACTCGAGAGCTGGGCGGCACCGGCCCGGTCGTGGGTGGTGAAGATCCGGCCCACTCGTCCACGCGCGGCGTGGTTGTGGTTGGTCTGGAGGGCCAGCGTGCTCTTGCCCGAGTCCATGGTGCCGGTGAAGAAATGCAGTTCAGCCACGGGTCGGGATCCTTTCATGGACCGGCCGTCGGCCTGCATCATGGGCGCATGGCGACACCGTTGATCTCTGCCTCCGAGCTCCACGAGCGGATCGGGGAGGTGACGGTCCTCGACGTGCGCTACCGGATGGGTGGCCCCGGCGGTCGGGGCGAGTACGAGCGCGGACACATCCCGCGGGCGTCGTACGTCGACCTCGACACCGACCTCGCCGCGCCAGCGGGCGCCGGTGGCCGGCACCCGCTGCCGGCGGTCGCGGACTTCCAGGCGGCGATGCGCAGGGTCGGCGTGCGCGACGATCGCCCGGTGGTCGTCTACGACGACTGGTCGGGCCTCGCGGCCGGCCGCGCCTGGTGGCTGCTGCGCCACCACGGGCACCCGGACGTGCGCTTGCTCGACGGTGCCTGGGCGGGCTGGCTCGCGGCCGGGGGAGCGGTGCACACCGGGACGGTGCTGCCGGGACGCGGGGACTTCACCGCCCGGCCCGGCCAGATGCCCGTCGTCGAGGCGGAGGACGTGCTCGGCGTGCCGGTGCTGGTGGACGCCCGCGCCCCCGAGCGCTACCGCGGGGAGACCGAGCCGGTCGACCCGGTCGCCGGGCACATCCCCGGAGCGGTCAACGTGCCGACCTCGACCAACCTGGCGGCCGACGGCCGCTTCCGCTCCGCCGGCGAGCTGCGGGCGCTGTACGCCGCCGCGGGGGTCGACGGGTCCGAGGACGTGGCCGTCTACTGCGGCTCAGGAGTGACCGCTGCGCACGACGTGCTCGCGCTCGAGGTCGCCGGGATCCGGGCGGCGCTCTACCCGGGCAGCTGGTCGGGCTGGATCACCGATCCCAGCCGGCCGGTCGACCCGGGCTCGTCCTGACCGACGCCTGCCGGCCACGGTCTCAGGCGCGGTCCGGGCCGTTCGAGCCACCGAACATGATCTCGTCCCAGCTCGGGACCGAGGCGCGTCCGCGCTTCTTGGCCGGGCGGCGCACCTCCGGCTCGGGCTCCTCGGCCGCCGCGTCGGCGGCCTCCTCGCGGAGCTCGGAGGCCTGCTCGGCGACGCGCTCGTCGGTCGGCGCCTCGGTGTCGAGGAAGGCTTCGATCGGCTGCTCCGCGACCAGGTCGATGGCGTCGTCGCCCAGCGACTCGCCGAGGGGCAGCTCCACGTCGGCGTACGCCGGCTCGTCGGCCGGGCTGAGACGGCGCTCGCGCGCCGCCTGGAGGTCGTCGGTCCGGACCGGTGCGTCGACCGCGGGGATCAGCTCGCCCACGAGCCAGCGGGCGTCCTCGTTGTCGAGGGTGACGTAGTTGCCCGGCGCGTCGAAGGTCAGCTCGGCGGTGCCGGAGCGGTCGCCGGTCTCGTAGGCGGCGACCAGCGACCAGCGGCCGTCCTCGCGACGCCACGCGTCCCACTCGACCGACTGCGGGTCGACGTTGTGGGAGCGCAGGTGGGAGGCGACGGCGTCGCCCAGGGTGCGGGCACCGCCGGTCGGCGAGGCGTCGCTGCGGCGGACCGAGGAGCGCTGGGCGCGGTCGGCCACGTGCTCGCGCTCGGCCAGCACGGGTGCCGCGAAGACCATGATCTTGTCGACCGAGGTCTGGGCCGCCTGGGCGACCGCCTCGGGCGACTCGCCGGAGCGGATCCGGGCCTGGATGTCTCGAGGGCGGAGGGTGCTCTCCATCTTCTTCTCCATTCCTCGGCTGACCGGTGCTGGCTGGGGGGCGCTCGGGAGCACGGCCGCCCGCAGACGGTCGTCCACGGCGAGCACGTGCTCGGCACCCTCCTCGTCGACCAGGTGCAGCTGCGTGCCGTCCTCGCTCACACCGACGAGCCTGAGGTACGCCATGGCAGGTCGAACTCCCGTTCCTGGTTCGGACCGGTGCGTCTGCTGCTGGATCGGTGCGGTCATCGGTGGGCCGAGCCTACGCCAGCGGAGGCCGTCGTCCGCGCAGCCCTGCCGCGCGCCTCCCGGTCACTCCAGTCACATCCGCACCAGCCTGCGTCCGCACCGCCCGGCGTACTACCGTCCGGAGGTGGCCACCACCGACCCCTCCACCACCCAGATCGTCCTCGACCTGGCCGGCATCTTCGTCTTCGCGATCTCCGGCGCCCTGGTCGCCGTGCGCAAGGGGCTCGACGTCTTCGGCGTCCTGGTCCTGGCGGGTACGACGGGCCTCGGCGGCGGCTTCCTGCGCGACGTGCTGATCGACGCGACGCCGCCCGCGGCGCTGCAGGACTGGCGCTACCTGCTGGTGCCGCTGCTCGCCGGCACCCTCTGCTTCGTCTACCACCCGGCGCTGGGGCGCATGGAGCGCTCGGTCACCGTGCTCGACGCGTTCGGTCTGGGGCTCTTCTGCGTCACCGGGTCGCTCAAGGCTCTCGACTACGGCCTGGGCCTGGCGCCGGCGGCGCTGATGGGGATGGTGACCGCGATCGGCGGCGGCATGCTGCGCGACCTGCTCGCCGGACGGGTGCCGGCGGTCTTCCGCGGCGAGCTCTACGCGACGCCCGCGCTGGCGGGATCGGCCGTCGTGGTCGCGCTGGCGCACACCGACCTGAGCTACTGGACGATCGCCCTGCTGGGCGGCGGCCTGTGCGTCGTGTGGCGTCTGCTCGCGATCTGGCGGCACTGGCAGGCGCCGGTGCCGACCGGTCCGGCGAGCGTGTAGCTAGTCGCCGAGGACGCGCCGCAGGTAGGGGTTGGCGAAGACCCGGTCGGGGTCGAGCCGGTCGCGCAGGGCGAGGAACTCCTCGAAGCGGGGGTACGCCGGCGCCAGGTCGGCCGCCGTCCGGGTGTGCACCTTGCCCCAGTGCGGGCGGCCGCCGTGGGCCCGCATGATCGGCTCCAGGAGGGCGAAGTACGCGAGGTGGTCGGCGTCGCGGTGCGTGTGGAAGGCGAGGTACATCGACTCCCGACCGTTCGAGGTCGACATCGGGATGTCGTCGGCCGGGGTCACCCTGATCTCCACCGGGAAGGTGATGTTGAGCGACGAGGCCTCGATGGCGGCGCGCGCCTCGCGCAGCGCGGTGAGCCCGGCCTCGCGCGGGACGGCGTACTCCATCTCCCGGAAGACCACGGTCCGCGGTGACACGAAGACCTTGTGGGCGGCATCGCTGTAGGTCCGCGCCGACAGCAGCCGGCTGGAGACCTGGTTGAACCGCCGGATGGTGCCGGGGAACCGGTTGGTCACGTGGTTGAGCGCACCGAAGAGCGTGTTGGAGAGGAACTCGTCCTCCCACCAGCCGCTGAGCGCCGACAGCGGCTCGGCCTCGTCGACGCCGATGTCGAGCCTGTCGTTGGTCTTCGTCATCAGCCGGTCGGTGTGCGGGAACCAGTAGGTGTCGACGTGGTGGTGCTCGGCGACGCGCTGGTCGAACCCGTCCAGCGCCTCGTCCCAGCTCATGGGGGTCTCGGTGGCCTCGAGCACGAAGAGCGGCTCGACCCGGAAGGTGATCGTCGTCAGCACGCCGAGGGCGCCCAGGCCGAGCCGGGCGTGCTCGAGGACGTCGGGGTTCTCGGTGGCCGTCGCGCGGACGACCTCGCCGGTGCCGGTCACCAGCTCGAGGCCGGCGATCTGCGCGGAGAGCGACGCCCAGGTCCCGCCGGTGCCGTGGGTGCCGGTCGAGGTCGCGCCGGCCAGGGTCTGCTCGTCGATGTCGCCCATGTTGTGCAGGCTCAGGCCGAGGGCCGCGAGGCCCGCGTTGAGCACCTTCAGCTGGGTGCCGGCCAGCGCGGTGACCGTCATCGCCTCCCGGTCGACCGAGAGGATGCCGCCGAGGCGGGTGGGTCGGAGCAGGGTGTGCTCGGGGGCGGAGATCGCGGTGAAGCTGTGCCCGGTGCCGACCATCTTCACGGTCGTCCGCTCGGTGCGCGCGCGCTCGACGGCCGCCACGATCGCGGCGGTGTCCGTTGGCTCCTCCACGCGCGTCGGTCGCGACGACTCCAGGCCCGACCAGTTGGTCCACTCGCTCACGCGGGGATCGTAGTGCGGTACTACGACCGGCCGCGCGGCAGGGCCTGCGCGGCCAGGGCGGCCACCAGGCCCGCGGCGACCGAGACCAGGTACGCCGGCGAGGCGCCCTGGTGGTCCACGACCAGGCCGCTGAGCGTCGCGCCGGGCGCCACCCCCGCGACCAGGCCGGTCTGCATGATCGCCATCCCCTCGGTGAGGCGGCCCGCGGGCACGACGGCGTCGGTCAACGACATCGTGGCGATCATCGTCGGGGCGATCGCGAAGCCGGCCACGAAGAGCACGAGACCCATCAGCGGCAGCGAGCCGATGAAGGCGAGCGGCACCATCGCGCCGGCCATCGCGAGGGAGCCCCAGCGGACCCGGAAGGAGGGGCCGCGGCGCCAGTGGATCGCGCCGGTGATCACCCCGGCGGACAGGCTGCCGGCGGCCCAGAGCGCGAGCAGCGCGCCGGACACCGCCTTGTGGCCCTGCTCGTCGGCGAACGCCACCGTGGTGACCTCGGCGGCGCCGAAGAGCACCCCCAGCGCCGCGCAGACCACCGCGAGCGGGATCACCGAGCGCCACGGCATCGGCGGCTGGGCCGCCGAGGCCCGGGTCCGCGGATGCGGGGGCGGAGCGGTCGAGCGCTGCGCGGCGTACGCGAGCGTGCCACCGACGCAGGCGACCGCAGCGGCGACGATCCCGGCCACGGGGTCCCACGCGGTCGCGAGGAAGGCCACCAGGATCGGGCCGATGATGAAGACGGCCTCGTCGAGCACCGCCTCGAGGGCGAAGGCCGTCTGCACGTCGGCCGGCCGGTCGAGCACGTGGGACCAGCGGGCCCGGACCGACGAGCCGACCTGGGGCAGGAACGCGCCGCCGACCGCGGCGAGGAGGTAGGTCCACACGACCGGCCAGTCCTCCTGGACCGACACGACCAGCAGCGAGATCGCCACGCCGAAGCCGACGCTGGCGACGGCGAGCACCCGACCCTGGCCGAGCTGGTCGAGCAGCCGCCCCTGGAGGATCGCGAACCCGGCGTTGGCGACCATGTACGCCGCCGAGATCGCCCCGGCCACGCCGTACGAGCCGGTGGCGGCCGAGACGAGCAGCACGATGCCCAGGCCGATCATCGAGATCGGCAGTCGGGCGACCAGGCCGGTCATCGAGAATCGGAGGGTGCCGGGCCTCGCGAGGATCCGGCGGTACGACGTGAGCATCAGCCAGGACGCTAGCGGTGGCCGTCGGCCGCCGACGAATCATTGCGAGCCCCTTCCTAGGATGGCGCCATGACCCTCGACACCAGCCCGTACGACGCCGTCCTCCTGGTGTCCTTCGGCGGTCCGGAGAAGCCCGAGGACGTCGTCCCCTTCCTGGAGAACGTGACCCGGGGTCGCGGCATCCCGCGCGAGCGGCTCGAGGAGGTCGGGCAGCACTACTACGGGTTCGGCGGCCGCTCGCCGATCAACGACCAGAACCGGGAGTTCATCGCCGCGATGCGGGCCGACCTGGCCGGCGCCGGGATCGACCTGCCCGTCTACTGGGGCAACCGCAACTGGGACCCCTACCTGACCGACACGCTGCGCCAGATGGCGACCGACGGGATCACCCGCGCCGCCTGCTTCGTGACCAGCGCCTACTCGTCGTACTCCTCGTGCCGGCAGTACCGCGAGAACCTCTTCGACGCCATCGACGCCCTCCCGGAGGGGCAGAGCGACGGCGCGCCGGTCCTGGACAAGCTGCGGCTCTACTTCAACCACCCGGGCTTCGTGGAGCCCTCCGTCGACGCGACCCTGGCCGCGCTGGCCGAGCTGCCCGACGCCGTCCGCGCCGACGCGCACCTGGCCTTCGTGACCCACTCGATCCCGGAGAGCATGAACGCCGGCAGCGGCCCCCAGGGCGGGGCGTACGCCGAGCAGCACCGCAGCGTGATGGCCGAGGTCGTCGACCGGATCAGGCAGGAGACGGGGCGCACCCACGCCCACGAGCTGGTCTACTGCTCGCGCTCCGGCGCTCCGCACATCCCGTGGCTCGAGCCCGACATCAACGACCACCTGGAGCAGCTGCACGAGCAGGGCGCGCCCGCGGTGGTGATGGTGCCCATCGGCTTCGTGTCCGACCACATGGAGGTCATCTACGACCTCGACACCGAGGCGCTGGCCACGGCCGAGCGACTCGGCCTGCCCGCCGCGCGCGCGGCCACGGCCGGGATCGACCCGCGGTTCGTCGCCGCGGTGCGCGACCTGCTCCTGGAGCGGGCCGCGGTCGAGCGCGGCGAGGAGGTGGTGCGCGCCGCGGTCGGCAGCTGGCCGGCGTGCTGGGACCGGTGCGCCGCCCACTGCTGCCCCAACCCGCGCGCGGAGCGCCCGGCGCTCTCGCAGCTCGACTCGTGAGCGGGTCGCACCGCGAGCTCGCCGACCTCGCCCTCGCGGCCGCCCGCTCGGCCGCCGAGCTGGTGCGCGAGCGGGCCCGCGGCGAGGTCACCGTGGCCGCGACGAAGTCCAGCGACGTCGACGTGGTCACCGAGGCCGACCGGGCCAGCGAGGCGCTGATCCGCGCCCACCTCCGCGCCGCCCGACCCGAGGACGGCTTCCTGGGCGAGGAGGGCGCCGACGTCGCCAGCACCAGCGGCGTGCGCTGGATCGTCGACCCGATCGACGGGACCGTGAACTTCCTCTACGGCATCCCGCAGTACGCCGTCTCGATCGCCGCCGAGGTCGACGGAGTGGTCGTGGCCGGCGTCGTCGTCGACGTCCAGGGGCGCACGGAGTACGTCGGCCACCTCGCCGACGGCGCCGAGCCCGACACCGCCACCCGCGACGGCGCACCGATCTCGGTGCGCGGCCCGGCGCCGATGGCGCAGCGCCTGATCGGCACCGGCTTTTCCTACGACCGCGAGGTCCGCGTGCTCCAGGCGCAGGCGGTGACCCGGCTGCTGCCGCTGGTGCGCGACGTACGCCGGCTCGGCTCGTGCGCCCTCGACCTGTGCTTCGTGGCCGAGGGCCGGCTCGACGGCTACGTCGAGGAGGGCGTCAACCTCTGGGACCACGCCGCGGCCGGCCTGATCGCGCGGATCGCGGGAGCCCGCACCGAGCTGATCGGCGGGGTCGGGGGACTGGACCTCATGGTCTGCGGGCCGGCCCACGGGTTCGACGAGCTGATGGCGCTCGTCAGGACTGTCGGCTTCTGACCCGTTTCGGAGGAATAGCACCAGGGCACCTGATGTTCACGCTCCGCAACGCCGTACAGGGGTGCCTTCTGCAACGTCGAGGGTGCATGATCTGGCGGCTGAGCAGACGACGAGAGATGAAGATGCACGAGGCGTACCGCCCAGGCGCCTCGCAGAGTGGAGTGACGAATGGCGACTGACTACGACGCACCGCGCAAGACCGAGGAAGACCAGTCCGAGGAGAGCATCGAAGAGCTCAAGGCGCGGCGCCACGACAAGAACTCCGGCAAGGTCGACGAGGACGAGGCCGAGGCGGCCGAGTCCTTCGAGCTGCCCGGCGCGGACCTCTCCCACGAGGAGCTGGCGATCGAGGTGAAGCCCAAGCAGGAGGACGAGTTCACCTGCATGAGCTGCTTCCTGCTGCACCACCGCAGCCAGCTGGCCGATGCCAAGAAGATGATCTGCTTCGACTGCTCCTGAGAGCACCGGGGCTGCTCGAGCCGGCGCCCAGCCGGAGCGAGCAGCACCACCCGGACGACACAGAAGAGGCCGCAACCCCTCGGGTTGCGGCCTTTGCTGTGCCGGGGCTACTGCCCGTCCGCCTGGAGCTGGCCGGGCAGGTGCCCGGTCGAGCGGACGTAGTACGACGTCGCCCGGCGCTGCGCGAGCATCCGCGCGAGCCCCACGGCCATGCCGCTCACGACGGCCCAGGAGACCGCCTCCCAGATCTCGACGTCGGGGTCCGCGGGGTTCTCCGGCGGGTTCTTGCCGGTCGCCACCGTCCAGGTCTTGTCGATCGTCTTCTTCGCGACCGCAGCCGCCACCAGCGCGGACGCGACGGAGAACGCGCCGAATGCCTTCGATCCACCATCAGCCATGGCCGAAGGGTACCCAGCCGGGCCGGTCCTACGTCCCGGTGGCCGTGGTCAGCGCGGCGAGAGCGGTGACCAGCTCGTCCGGGTGCCGGGTCGAGACCAGCCAGTACGGCGCCGGGTCGGCCGGGTCGGCGATCTCCACCCGGACCGCGCGCTTGAGGTAGGGGCGCAGCAGCAGGTAGGCCCGCGCGTCGGCGTCCCGGCCCGCGACCCGGCGGGTCTCGTCCGGATCGAGCGGCGTCGCGGCGCCGACGTGCTCGGCGGCGATGTGCGCCCGGCCGGCGCGGAACGTCTCGGCGTCGACCCCGATCCGCGCGGCGCCGTACGCCCACAGACCGGTGCAGAGCAGCGCCATCGCGATCGCGGTGATGATCCACGCGACCGCCGGGGGCAGTGCCACGACGACCGCCAGCCACAGCGTGGCGACGAGCATGGTCCCCTGCACCCACCAGCGCAGCGGCACGCCGAGGCGCTCGCTGTACGTCGGGCCGGCACTCACAGGCGGAATCCTGTCATTGGGGCCGCGGCGCCCGGCCGGTAGGGTCCGGCGACGTGAACGACATCACCTCCGCCGCGCCGCTCGAGGTGCTCGTCCAGCGCCTCGACCCGGAGCTGCCGCTGCCGTCGTACGCGCATCCCGGCGACGCCGGCGCGGACCTGGTCACGACCGTCGACGTGACGCTGGCCCCGGGGGAGCGGGCGATGGTGCCGACCGGCGTCGCGATCGCGCTGCCCGACGGGTTCGTCGCGCTGGTGCACCCACGCTCCGGTCTGGCGGCGCGGCACGGGCTGTCGATCGTGAACACGCCGGGCACCGTGGACGCGGGCTACCGCGGCGAGATCAAGGTGCTGCTGATCAACCACGACCCGCGCGAGCCGATCGAGCTGCGCCGGGGCGACCGGATCGCCCAGCTGGTGATCCAGCGCTTCGAGCGCGCCGAGTTCGTCGACGTCGGGACACTGCCCGCGTCGGTGCGGGGGGCCGGGGGTTACGGTTCTACCGGAGGCTTCGGACGGCCCTGACCCGGGCGAGTCCCACCCAACATGATCATCGAGAGTGAGTTGCCGTGAAGTTCCGTCGCAAGTCCGCCGAGCCCGCTGACGGGCCCGCCGTCCAGGACGGGCCCGAGGGCGACGAGTCGACCGGGACCGCCGAGGCGGTGCCTGCGGGGCCCTACGACGTGGACGACGTCCCGGGTGGTCTCGACGCCGGCGTCGACCGGATCGACCTCGGGGCGCTGCTGCTGCCCAACATCGAGGGGCTCGACATCGAGCTCCAGGTGGAGGAGGAGACCGACCAGGTGCAGTCCGTCGTGCTGGGCGGCACCGAGGGTGCCGTCGAGCTGCGCGCCTTCGCGGCACCTCGCGGCGGCAACCTCTGGGACGAGATCCGGCCCAAGATCGCCGCCGAGTACGCCCAGCGCGGAGGCACCGCCTCCGAGCGCGAGGGTCGCTACGGGACCGAGCTGGTCTGCCAGCTCACCGTGCGCGGCGAGGACGGGCGCACCCTCAACCAGCCCGCCCGCGTCGTCGGCATCAACGGCGCCCGCTGGCTGCTGCGCGCCACCTTGCTCGGCCGGGCGGCCGTGGAGCCCGACTACGTGGGCCCGTGGGACGAGGCGATCGCCCAGACCGTCGTACGCCGCGGTGCCGGGGCCATGCCCGTGGGCGCCGAGCTGCAGCTGACGCTGCCCCCGAGCGACCAGCTCGTCCGCCGAGAGCGCTAGGCGCATGGGCGAGAAGACCCGGCTGCGGCGCACGATCAGTCGGTGGGCCAGCTCGGGCGACCAGGACGAGCGTGACCTGCGTCGTACCCACCGCGACGGGGGCTTCGAGCAGATCGGCTCGGCTCCCGACCGGGAGCGGGTCCGGCTCCGCGGCACCCTGCGCACCGTGACGCTGCGACCGCGTGGTGGCGTGCCGGCCCTGGAGGCCGAGCTCTCCGACGGCACCGGCTCGATCACGATCGTCTGGCTGGGCCGTCGTCGGATCACCGGGATCGCACCCGGTCGGTCCCTCTCGGTGCAGGGCCGGATCGGCCAGCACGACGGCGAGCGGATCCTCTACAACCCGCGCTACGAGCTGATCCCGTGACGGAGCGGCCGACCGAGACGCACGACGGCGTCGAGACCGTCGAGGCGGTGGTGCGCGCGCAGATGTCGAAGGCGCTCGGTGGCCGCCGCGGCATGTTCGAGGCGGCCGTCCCGACGCTCGTCTTCACCGTCCTGTGGCTGACGACCAAGGACCTCCGCGTGGCGCTCACCGTGAGCATCGCCTCGGCGCTGCTCCTGCTCGTGCTGCGCCTGGTGCAGCGCTCGAGCGTGCAGTTCGTCCTGAACGCGCTCTTCGGCATCGGCATCGGCGCGCTCTTCGTGCAGATCTCGGCGAGCCGTGGCGGCAGCTCCGACGACCAGGCGCTGGCGTACTTCCTGCCCGGCATCATCTACAACGCCGGCTACTCCGTGCTGCTAGCGGCGACCTGCCTGGTCGGCTGGCCACTGGTCGGCTTCATGGTCGGCAGCGTGACCGGCGACGCGACCGCGTGGCACCGGGACAAGCAGATCGTCCGGCTCTGCACGCTGCTGACCTGGCTGCTGACCGTGCCGTGCCTGATCCGGGTCGTGGTGCAGACCCCGATCTGGCTCGCCGGCAAGTCCGGGAGCATCGAGGCCGACTCGGCCGTCGCCGCCCTCGGCATCCTGAAGATCGCCATGGGCTGGCCGCTGCAGCTGGCCGCCCTCGCCGCGATGGTGTGGGTGCTCTCGCGCAACCACACCCCGCTGGAGTCGGCGGAGGCCGAGCCCGCCTAGCCCCCGTGGGCGGAGGGGGCGAGCAGGCGCTCGAGGTTCTCCTCGACGTCGGACGGCACCACGAACAGCAGCTCGTCGCCCGCCTCGACCGGCTGCTCGTCGTTGGGCACGTAGACCTGGCCGTCGCGCAGGATGGTGACCAGGGCGCAGTTCTCCGGGAACGGGATCAGCCCCGCGGGCTTCCCCACGTACGGCGAGTCCGCCGGCAGGGTCATCTCGACCAGGTTGGCGTTGCCCTGGCGGAAGGTGAAGAGCCGCACCAGGTCGCCGACGGTGACGGCCTCCTCGACCAGCGCCGACATGATCCGCGGGGTCGAGACGTTGACGTCGACGCCCCAGGCCTCGGTGAAGAGCCACTCGTTGTTGGGGTGGTTGACCCGCCCCACGGTGCGCGGCACGCCGAACTCCGTCTTGGCGAGCAGCGACGTCACCAGGTTGACCTTGTCGTCACCGGTCGCCGCGATCACCACGTCGCACCGGTCGAGCTCGGCCTCCTCGAGCGAGGACAGCTCGCAGGAGTCGGCCAGCAGCCACTCGGCGTCGGGCACGCGCTCGGGCTTGATGGAGTCCGAGTTCTTGTCGATCAGGAGCACCTGGTGCCCGTTGTGGATCAGCTCGCGGGCGATGGAGCGCCCGACAGCACCGGCTCCGGCGATGGCGACTCGCATGACGTCCTCAGCTCTCGTCCGGGCCGGCTTCGATGACCTGGTAGGCCCCGGCTGCGTGCTCCTCGCGCATGGCGACGTGCAGCACGTCGCCCTCCTGGATCACGCTCTCGCGGCTCGGCAGCATGCCCTCGCCGAGCCGGTCGATCCAGGCGATCCGGCTCCGCGACTGCGCCTGGAAGTCCACGGTGCGGTGACCGATCCACGACTCGGGTGCCGGGATCTGGTCGACCCGGATGGTGCCCGACGGGTCGCGGAAGTCCGGCTCGGCACCGGCCGGGAGGATCCGGCGCAGCACCTGGTCGGCCGTCCACTTGACCGTGGCGACCGTGGTGATGCCGAGTCGCTGGTAGACCTCGGCGCGACCCGGGTCGTAGATCCGGGCGACGACCTGCTGGATCCCGAAGGTCTCCCGGGCCACCCGGGCCGCGATGATGTTGGAGTTGTCACCGCTCGAGACGGCGGCGAAGGCGTCCGCGCGGCGGATGCCGGCCTTCTCCAGGACCTCTTGGTCGAACCCCTGACCGGTCACCTTGTCGCCGTTGAACCCGGGCCCCAGGCGTCGGAACGCGTCCGGCTCGGAGTCGATGATCGACACGGTGTGGTTGCGGTCCTCGAGGCTGCGGGCCAGCGTGGAGCCGACCCGCCCGCAACCCATGATCACGACATGCACGGGGCAGACGCTACTAGGTCTGCTCGGACCCGTCGGCACGACTCGCTCCGCGGATGCGCCCGGGGTCAGCCGGTGGGTCTAGCCTTGCCCGCTGTGAGCATCGGGGACGTGTCGAAGCGCGTGCTGCTCGGCCGCAAGCTGCGCAGCTCGCAGCTGGGGGAGACGCTGCTGTCCAAGCGGATCGCGCTCCCGGTGTTCGCGAGCGACGCGCTGTCGTCGGTGGCCTACGCCCCGGACGAGGTCTTCATCATGCTGTCGCTGGCCGGCGCGTCGGCGTACGTGTGGTCCTGGAAGATCGGCATCGCCGTCGCCATCGTGATGACCGCGGTCGTCGCGTCCTACCGCCAGACCGTGCATGCCTACCCCAGCGGCGGGGGCGACTACGAGGTCGCGACGGTCAACCTGGGGTCGAAGGCCGGCACGGTCGTCGGCAGCGCCCTGCTCGTCGACTACGTCCTGACGGTCGCCGTGTCGATCTCCTCCGGCGCCCAGTACGCCGCGTCCGCGATCTCGCCGCTCAACGGGCACGAGGCGACGTTCGCGACGCTGCTCGTGGTCGTCCTGGCGGCGCTCAACCTGCGCGGGATCCGCGAGTCGGGGACCTTCTTCGCGATCCCGACGTACGCCTTCATGGTCGCGATCCTCGGCATGTGCGCCTACGGGATCTTCGAGCTCGCCGCCGGGACGCTGCCACAGGTGAAGAGCGCCG
Source organism: Nocardioides sp. URHA0020 (assembly GCF_000620705.1). Taxonomy (GTDB): domain Bacteria; phylum Actinomycetota; class Actinomycetes; order Propionibacteriales; family Nocardioidaceae; genus Nocardioides. The sequence continues at coordinate 557,355 of NZ_KK211168.1, read as the reverse complement.
AGCTCGACCTGATGCCGGCACCCGGGTACGGCGACCAGATGACGACGTTCGCGCTGATCTTCCTGCTGGCCCGGGCCTTCTCGTCCGGCTGTGCGGCGCTGACCGGGGTCGAGGCGATCTCGAACGGCGTGCCCGCCTTCCGTCGCCCGAAGAGCAAGAACGCCGCCACCACGCTGCTGCTGCTCGGCATGATCGCGATCTCGATGATGCTCAGCGTCATCGTGCTGGCGAAGCAGATGGGGCTCAAGCTGGTCGACCCCAACGACCTGGACCGGCTCACCATCGACGGGCAGCCCGTGCCGGCCGACTACGACCAGCACACCGCGATCTCGCAGATCGCCCAGGCGATCTTCGCCGACTTCTCGCCGGGCTTCTACTTCGTCGTCACCGTCACCGGCGTGATCCTGGTGCTCGCCGCCAACACCGCCTTCAACGGCTTCCCGGTGCTCGGCTCGATCCTGGCCCGCGACGGCTACGCGCCACGAGCGCTCAACTCGCGCGGCGACCGGCTCGCCTACAGCAACGGCATCCTCTTCCTCGCGGTCATGGCGATCATCCTGATCCAGGTGTTCAACGCCGAGCCGACCCGCCTGATCCAGCTCTACATCGTCGGCGTCTTCGTCTCCTTCAACCTCAGCCAGCTCGGCATGATCCGGCACTGGACCCGCCACCTGAAGACCGAGCGGGACCTGGGCGAGCGCCGCCGGATGTACCGCTCCCGGGTCATCAACACGGTCGGCCTCAGCTTCACCGCCGTCGTGCTGGTCATCGTGCTGATCACCAAGTTCTTCGCCGGAGCGTGGATCACGATCGTCGCGATGATCGTCTTCTACCTGCTGATGCGCGGCATCCACCGTCACTACAGCAACGTCAACGACGAGCTCGCCGCCGACGAGGACGACAAGGTGCTCCCGACGCGGGTGCACGCCATCGTCCTGGTCTCCAAGCTGCACAAGCCGACCCTGCGGGCGCTGGCCTTCGCGAAGGCGACCCGCCCCAACGTGCTCGAGGGCGTCTACGTCTCGGTCGACGCCGACACCACCAACCGGCTCCTCGAGGAGTGGGACGAGCGCAACATCGACGTGCCGCTCAAGGTGCTGCACTCGCCGTACCGCGAGCTGGTCCGGCCGATCGTCGAGTACGCCATGGAGATCCGCAAGGCCAACCCGCGCGGCGTCGTGTCGGTCTTCATCCCCGAGTACGTCGTCGGGCGCTGGTGGGAGCAGCTGCTGCACAACCAGACGGCGCTCCGCCTCAAGGGTCGCCTGCTCTTCGCCCCCGGCGTGATGGTCACCTCGGTGCCCTACCAGCTGCGGTCCTCCGAGCTCGCCCGCGAGCGCGAGGAGCGCGAGGGCGCCTGGGTGCGGCCCTCCGAGCTGCGGATGGGCAACGTCCAGACCCGCTCCGACAACGATCGCCAGATCCAGCCGTGAGCCGGCCCCAGCGTCGCGGCTCGCACCGTCCGCGGGCCAAGCAGCCCCGAGGCGCCTCCCGCGTCGGCGAGCGGTTCGAGGCGATCGTCGGCCCGGTCGCCCACGGCGGGCACTGCGTCGTACGCCTCGACCCGCCGGAGGCGCGCGTCGTCTTCGTCCGGCACGCCCTGCCCGGCGAGCGGGTCGTCCTGGAGATCACCGAGGGCACCGACGGCGACCGGTTCTGGCGCGGCGACGCGGTGGAGGTGCTCGAGGCGTCTGCGGACCGGGTCACCGCGCCGTGCGTCTTTGCCGGCCCCGACCGCTGCGGCGGCTGCGACTTCCAGCACGTGGCGCTGCCGGCCCAGCGCGCGCTCAAGACCGCCATCGTCCGCGAGCAGCTCTCCCGGCTGGCCGGGCTGACGTGGGCGGGCGAGGTCGAGGCCGTGCCCGGTGACGTCGACGGGCTGCGCTGGCGCACCCGGCACCACTTCGTCCACACGTCGTCGGGTCTGGGGATGCGCAAGCACCGCTCACGCGAGGTCGTGCTGGTCGACGACTGCCTGATCGCGCGGACCGATGCCCGCGAGCCCGCACCCGGCATCGTCGTCGAGACGGTGGAGCCGCACGAGTTCCAGGTGGCCGGCGACGGCTTCTGGCAGGTGCACCCGGGGGCGCCTCGCATCCTCGTCGACACCGTGCTCGGCATGCTCGCGCCGCAGCCGGGCGAGACCGCGCTCGACCTGTACGCCGGGGTCGGGCTCTTCAGCCGGTTCCTGCTCGACGCGGTGGGGGAGCGCGGACGCGTGGTCGCGATCGAGGGCGACCGCACCGCCTCCGACCTCTCCGGGCGCAATTGCCCGGGCATCACCGCGCGGGCGGGCTCCGTCGACGAGGTGCTCGCCACCTCGTTCGACCAGCCCTTCGACCTGGTCGTGCTCGACCCGCCGCGCGAGGGCGCCCGCCGCGCCGTCGTCGAGCAGGTCGTCGACCGCGCTCCCCGGGCAGTCGCCTACGTCGCCTGCGACCCCGCGGCCCTGGCCCGCGACCTCGCGACCTTCGCGACCCTGGGCTACGAGCTGCAGGAGCTGCGCGGCTTCGACCTCTTCCCGATGACGCACCACGTGGAGTGCGTCGCGCTGCTGACCCGACGAGGGTGACCGGCCCTCAGCGGCGCGCGGCCCGGATGCGGCACGACGTACCCCGGTCGAGCTCGACGGCCTTGAGCTGGAGTGCACTCCAGGTCGTACGTTCGAGGGCATGACTGCGACGACCTCCAGCAAGACCTGGTTCATCACCGGCGCGTCCCGCGGCTTCGGCCGTGAGTGGACGATCGCCGCCCTCGAGCGCGGCGACCGGGTCGCCGCCACCGCCCGCGACACCAGCACCCTCGACGACCTGGTCGAGAAGTACGGCGACGCCCTGCTGCCGCTCCGGCTCGACGTCACCGACCGGGCGGCCGACTTCGCCGCCGTGCAGCAGGCGCACGCCCACTTCGGTCGCCTCGACGTCGTGGTCAACAACGCCGGCTACGGCCACTTCGGCTTCGTCGAGGAGCTGACCGAGCAGGAGTTCCGCGACCAGATGGAGACGAACGTCTCGGCGCGATGTGGGTGACGCAGGCCGCCCTGCCGTTCCTGCGCGAGCAGGGCTCGGGCCACATCCTGCAGGTGTCCTCGATCGGCGGCATCTCGGCGTTCCCGCTGGTCGGCGCCTACCACGCGTCGAAGTGGGCGCTCGAGGGCTTCTCGCAGGCCCTGTCGCAGGAGGTCGCCGGCTTCGGCGTCCACGTGACCCTGATCGAGCCCGGTGGCTTCTCGACGGACTGGGGCGGCTCGTCGGCGAGGCGCTCGGAGGAGCTGCCGGCGTACGCCGAGCTGCACGCCCAGACCGCCGAGGCCCGCAAGAAGCGCGTCGGCACGCCGGGCGACCCCACCGCGTCCGCAGCGGCGGTCCTGGCGATCGTCGACGCCGAGGAGCCGCCGCTGCGCGCGTTCCTGGGCTCGGCGCCCCTGGGGATCGCCAAGGCCGACTACGAGTCGCGGCTCGCGAGCTGGGAGCAGTGGCAGCACAACGCCGAGCTCGCGCAAGGCTGAGGCGGGCCCGGTGGGAGGGTCGGTGTCGCCAAGCCGCTCGACATCATGTATCTTGATATCAAGAGATATCGCGCCTTCCACGCCCGCGCCGACTTAGGGGAGCCTTCCTTTTACGGGGGTCCCAGGCGGCGGCAGGATGGGAGCGAGCAGCCGAGACGACGACGAGACATCAGGAGATGACTGCTGTGGCCAGTCAGGACAGCTTCGGTGCCAAGAGCACCTTGGACGTGGACGGCAAGTCCTACGAGATCTTCCGCCTCGACGCGGTCGAGGGTGAGGGCCTGGACGTCAAGAGCCTCCCGTTCAGCCTCAAGGTGCTGCTGGAGAACCTGCTCCGCACCGAGGACGGTGCGGACATCACCGCCGACGACATCAGGGCGATCGCCGGCTGGGACGCGGACGCCGACCCCAGCAAGGAGATCCAGTTCACGCCGGCGCGCGTGATCATGCAGGACTTCACCGGTGTCCCGTGCGTCGTCGACCTCGCCACCATGCGCGAGGCGATGGCCGACCTCGGCGGCGACCCGTCGAAGATCAACCCGCTCGCGCCCGCCGAGATGGTCATCGACCACTCCGTCATCGCCGACGTCTTCGGCACGCCCGAGGCCTTCGAGCGCAACGTCGAGATCGAGTACGAGCGCAACCGGGAGCGCTACCAGTTCCTGCGCTGGGGCCAGGGTGCCTTCGACGACTTCAAGGTCGTCCCGCCGGGCACCGGCATCGTGCACCAGGTCAACATCGAGCACCTCGCCCGCACCGTCTTCACCCGCGAGGTCGACGGCGAGCTGCAGGCCTACCCCGACACCTGCGTCGGCACCGACTCCCACACCACGATGGTCAACGGCATCGGCGTGGTCGGCTGGGGCGTCGGCGGCATCGAGGCCGAGGCCGCGATGCTCGGCCAGCCGGTCTCCATGCTGATCCCGCGCGTCGTCGGCTTCAAGCTGTTCGGCGACCTGCCCGAGGGCGCGACTGCGACCGACCTGGTCCTCACGATCACCGAGATGCTGCGCAAGCACGGCGTCGTCGGCAAGTTCGTGGAGTTCTACGGCCCCGGCGTCTCCGTGCTGCCCCTGGCCAACCGCGCCACCATCGGCAACATGAGCCCGGAGTTCGGCTCCACGATCGCGGTCTTCCCGATCGACGCCGAGACCACCAAGTACCTCGAGCTCACCGGCCGCTCCGAGGAGCAGCTCGCGCTGGTCGAGGCGTACGCCAAGGAGCAGGGCCTCTGGCACGACCCGGACGCGGAGCCGCGCTTCTCCGAGCGGCTCGAGCTGGACATGGCGACCGTCGTACCGTCGCTCGCCGGCCCCAAGCGCCCGCAGGACCGCGTCTCGCTCTCCGAGGCCCGGGAGTCCTTCCGCACGGCCCTCGCCGACTACGTCGATGACTCCGGCGACCAGAACGGGTACGACGAGGCCGTCGCCGAGTCCTTCCCGGCCTCGGACGCGCCGTCCAACGGGCACGGCGAGGCCCCGCCGGCCGGTCACGTCGCCGCCGGCTCCGGCCCGCACGGCCGCCCGAGCAACCCCGCCCGGGTGACGCTGGCGGACGGTACGTCGTTCGAGCTCGACCACGGCGCGGTCACGATCGCGGCCATCACGTCGTGCACCAACACGTCCAACCCCTCGGTCATGATCGGTGCGGCCCTGCTCGCCAAGAAGGCCGTCGAGAAGGGCCTGGAGCGCAAGCCGTGGGTCAAGACGACCCTCGCGCCCGGCTCCAAGGTGGTCTCCGACTACTACGACAAGTCCGGCCTCACGCCGTACCTCGACAAGCTGGGCTTCAACCTCGTCGGCTACGGCTGCACGACCTGCATCGGCAACTCCGGGCCGCTCATCCCCGAGGTGAGCCAGGCCGTCAACGACAACGACCTCGCCGTCGTCTCGGTGCTGTCGGGCAACCGCAACTTCGAGGGCCGGATCAACCCGGACATCAAGATGAACTACCTGGCGTCCCCGCCGCTGGTCGTCGCCTACGCGCTGGCCGGCTCGATGGACGTCGACCTGTTCAACGACCCGCTGGGCAAGGACACCGACGGCAACGACGTCTTCATGAAGGACATCTGGCCGACGCCCTCGGAGATCGAGGAGGTCATCGCCGCGGCGATCAGCTCCGAGATGTTCGACGAGAGCTACCAGGACGTGTTCGCCGGCGATGCCGCGTGGCAGTCGCTGCCGACCCCGGAGGGCAAGACGTTCGCCTGGGACCCGGAGTCGACGTACGTGCGCAAGCCCCCGTACTTCGACGGCATGCCGGACACCCCGGAGCCGGTCACCGACATCGAGGGCGCCCGCGTCCTGCTCAAGCTGGGTGACTCGGTGACCACCGACCACATCAGCCCGGCCGGTGCGATCAAGAAGGACTCGCCCGCGGGCACCTACCTCGCCGCGCACGGCGTCGAGGGTCGCGACTTCAACTCCTACGGCTCGCGCCGTGGCAACCACGAGGTCATGATCCGCGGCACCTTCGCCAACATCCGGCTGCGCAACCAGCTGGCTCCCGGCACCGAGGGCGGCTTCACCCGCGACTTCACCGTCGACGGCGCACCGGTCACCACGGTCTTCGAGGCCTCGGAGAACTACATCAGCGCCGGCACCCCGCTGGTGGTGCTGTCGGGCAAGGAGTACGGCTCCGGCTCGTCGCGCGACTGGGCGGCCAAGGGCACCTCGCTGCTGGGCGTCAAGGCCGTCATCGCCGAGTCGTACGAGCGCATCCACCGCTCGAACCTGATCGGCATGGGCGTCATCCCGCTGCAGTACCCCGAGGGCCAGAGCGCCGAGTCGCTGGGCCTGACCGGCGAGGAGGAGTTCTCGATCTCCGGGATCACCGAGCTCAACGAGGGCCGGACGCCCAAGACGGTGAAGGTGAGTGCCGGCGACGTCGAGTTCGACGCCGTCGTCCGGATCGACACCCCCGGCGAGGCGAACTACTACCGCAACGGCGGCATCATGCAGTACGTGCTGCGCAACCTCCGCGCGCAGACCGCCTGATCCACCGCGAGTCGGCGCCAGATCGCAGTCGAGTCGGCGCCAGTTCTCACCCCGGTGTGAAAACTGGCGCCGACTCGGCGTCTCGGACCCCTCCCTGGGCGTGGGTCGCGGCGTGAGTAGGGATGTGACCCTTCCTGGAGGAGCCCGATGACCACGCTGGACGACCGGCTGCCCGGGCGGCTGAGCGACCTGGCCGACCACGCGCCCGCTGGCGGCCCGGTGGCCGGGCTGTGGGCGGCGGGCGTACGGCGTCGCCGCGCCCGCCGGACCGCGGCACTCGCTGGGGTGGTGGGTGTGCTGGTGCTGGTCGCCGGTCTCACCGCCGTCGTGCATCGACCGCCCGACGCGGCGCCCGCACCGGCGAAGGTCCCCGTCGACCAGCTGCACCTGCCGCGCACGGCGTACCCGCCGAGCCCGTGGGCCCACGGCACCGACGAGGTGGGCGCGCCCGGCCCGCTGGCATTCGTCAGCGGCGCGGAGCGGCGGAGCACCGACGGCCTGACCGGCTCGCAGGAGACCTTCGAGCCGTTCGGGGTCTCGGCGGTCGACGGCTCGGCGGTCTTCCTGGACCTCAGCGGGACGACCCTCGAGGGCGTCGGCGGCCATGCGCTCACCCTGTCGCCGGACGGGACGAAGGTCGGCTACACGCGCTACACGTCGGGTCACCGGGTGCTCGGCTTCGCGGTCTACGACACGATGACCGGCGCGACGCGGATGCTCACCGACCCAGCACGGCCGGTGATCGGCGCCGCGGACCTGGTCGACCTGCGCTTCAGCGGCGACTCCCGCTACCTCGAGACCGCCTACGCGCGGGACGGCTCGGCCGACACCGGTCATGCCTCCCTCGTGATCTGGGACGTGCGGACCGGTGCGCTGACGGTGGCCGAGCCGCCCGGGCACCACTGGCTGCCCAACCTGGGATCCGCGCCCTCCGGCATCGTCTGGTCGCGCGGAAGGAAGACCTCCACCTACGACCCGGCCTCGGGCCGCACCACGTCGGTCGAGGGCGACCCCGGGGTCGTCGAGGCGTCGTACGGCCCCGACGACGAGGCCTTCGCCGCGATCACGAAGGGTGAGACCGCCCAGGACCCGTGGCGTCTCCTCGTGGGCCCCGGCTCCGACGACCTGGCGGGCGTGTCCCTGGACATCGATGCCGACCAGCTGCTCGGGTGGCGCGACGCGACCCACGTGGTCGTGCGGCAGCTGCCGACCGGGGAGGCCGCCGAGGTCGACCTCGTCAGCGGCACCTCCTCGTCGCTGGGGCTCGACGTCGCCGGGCGTCAGATGGAGCTGCCGTCGTACGCCGCCGACCTGTGGGCGAACCCGCTGGTCGACGGGTCTCCCGCGGCGCACGCCGGCGACCCGCGCCTGCCGTGGTGGCTGGCCGGCGGAGCCGCGTGCCTGGCGCTGGTCGGCGCCTGGCTGGTCCGGAGGCGACGTGTCCGGGTCTGACCAGGAGGGCTTCGAGCAATTCGTCGCCGCCCGCCGTACGGCGCTGCTGCGGACGGCGTACCTGCTCACCGGCTCACGCGAGGACGCGGAGGACCTGGTGCAGGTCGCCCTGATCAAGACGGTGCCGCACTGGCGCCGGATCGCGGACCACCCGGAGCCGTACGTCCGCACGGTGCTCGCCCGGGAGAGCGTGAGCCGGTGGCGACGACGGCGTTGGCGCGAGGTGCACACCGCCGAGCTGCCCGAGACCCCCGTCGCCGGCCCCGGCGACGACCGGGTCGCCCTGCAGCGGGCGCTGGCTCGGCTCGCGCCCCGGCAGCGGGCCGTGATCGTGCTGCGCTACTACGAGGACCTCACCGAGCGCGAGACCGCGGCCGCCCTCGGCATCTCCGTCGGCACCGTGAAGTCGCAGGCGCGGGACGCCCTGGCCCGCCTGCGTGCGGACTCACTGGATACGGTCTCCCCATGATCGTCGCCTTCAGCATCTCCCCGACGACCGGTGACGACACCGGCAGCGTCTCCGAGGCGGTCGCGGCCGCCGTCCGCGTGGTGCGCGAGTCCGGGCTCCCCAACGAGACCAACGCGATGTTCACCAACATCGAGGGGGAGTGGGACGAGGTGATGGCCGTGGTCAAGCAGGCCGTCGAGGTCGTCGCCGCGGTCTCGCCGCGGGTCGGCCTGGTGCTCAAGGCCGACATCCGGCCCGGCTTCACCGGCGAGATGACCGCCAAGGTGGAGCGGGTCGAGCGCCTGCTGGGCGACTGATGTCGGAGATCCCGCCGCCGCCGGCCTACCCGCCGCCGGGCTACACCCCGCCCCCCAGCGAGCCCGTGCTGGTGTCGGCGTCGGGCCCCGAGGCGCCCCGGCCTTCGCGGGCGCCGGTCATCGCGCTGGCTGCCGTGGCGGTGGCGCTGGTGGTCGCCCTGGCGGTCGCCGTGCCGATGCTGGTCAACGACGACGCGCCGATCCCGCGCGACCTCGCCGCCGTGAAGTCGTACGACGACCTCGAGACCGACCACACCACCGACCCGGTCGACTACCCGCAGAGCCCGCCCGTGGGTGGACCGCACAACCCGGTCTGGCTGGACTGCGGCGTGTACGACGAGCCGGTGCCGAAGGAGAACGCCGTCCACGACCTCGAGCACGGCACCGTGTGGATCAGCTACGACCCCGACCTCGATGCCGACGACGTCGCCACGCTGACCGACGCCCTGCCGCAGAACGGCATCCTGGCGCCGTACGCCGATCTGGAGGCCCCGGTCGTCATCACCGTCTGGGGGCGCCAGCTGGCGCTCGACGGCGCGGACGACCCGCGACTGGCGCTCTTCGTCAAGACGTACGGCGGCGGGGAGACCGCCCCGGAGCCGATGGCGTCGTGCGCGGGCGGCGAGCGGGACCCGGGCACGAGCGACGACTCGGGGTCCGGCACCGAGGTCTGAGCGCTAGACCCGGGCCCGCTCGGCCATCAGCTGCACCTCGGAGTCCACGAAGCCGACCGAGCGGTAGATCCGGATCGCGTGGTGGTCCGGGTCGGCCACGGTCACCAGGGTGGTCGCACCGAGCCGGCGGAGCGCATCGCTCCCGGCCGCGTGCACCAGGGACCCGGCGACCCCGCGGCCGCGTGCCTCCGGGTGGGTCTGGACCTCCTGGAAGCGAGCCACCCGGTTGCCGGCGCGCACGACGCCCATCGTCGCGACCAGGCGCCCGGAGTCGAACGCGCCGTACCAGGTGCCGTCCCCGCGCTCGGTCAGCCGCCGCTCGGCGGCCGCCTTGCGACGGGTGAAGTCGGCGAAGCCGTCGGCGCCGCCGTCGTGGCAGGCGAGGTCGAGCGACACCCGTTGCGCCCAGTCGTCGTCGTCGCCCGCCAGCGGACGCAGCTCGGCGCTGGCGTTGGGGCGCGGTGGTGGGTGCACGGCGGTCGCGGTGAGGACCACGGACGCCTCGACGTCGAAGCCGGCGTCCGCGAAGGCGTGGAGGTCGGCCCGGCTCCCGTCGGGGTCGTCGAAGCCGTAGGTCCGGTGCGCGATCCCCGGCAGCTCCCGGCTGAAGAGGTCCTCCACCAGGTCCAGGTCGCGGCGCAGCGGGGTGCGCCGGAGCAGCAGGAAGTTGCCCCAGCGGTAGGTGGGGTTGTCGGGCGTGCGGACCACGACGTACGTCGGGTGCTGCTCGACCCGGCTGCCGGACAGCGTGAGGATCGCGAGATCCGTCTGCCAGCCGCGGGAGAGGACTTCCATGAGCGGACCGTAACCGGCCGATGTCACCATGAGCACATGGATTCGATGACGGTGGAGTTTCGTACCGGGCACGACGAGGCCGTGCTCGACCTCACCGACGACTGCCGCGACTTCGTCGCCCGGCGCGGTGACGGACTGCTGCAGGTCTTCGTGCCGCACGCCACGGCCGGGATCGCGATCCTCGAGACCGGTGCCGGCAGCGACGACGACCTGCTGGCCGCCCTCGGTGACCTGCTCCCGGCCGACGACCGCTGGCGGCACCGCCACGGGAGCCGGGGGCACGGGCGCTCCCACGTGATGCCGGCGATCGTGCCGCCGCACGCCACCGTGCCCGTGCTCGACGGCCGAATGGCGCTCGGCACGTGGCAGAGCGTGTGCCTCGTCGACCTGAACGTGGACAACGAGGTCCGCGAGGTGCGGTTCTCGTTCCTGCGCAGCGGCTAGGCCGGTGGGGGTGGTTTCGAGGCTCGGGCCTGGCGGCCCTCGCACCTCAACCACCGCGGGTTGGGCGGTCGGCGTGAGCGAGTCGCACGGTGGTTGAGGTGCGAGCCGCGCTAGCGGCGAGCCTCGAAACCACCGGGCCGACGGCACGACAGCGGGGCCCGATCGCTCGGACAGACCGTGTGAGATCGTGTCCCGGTTGTGCTGCGACGGGGGAGTGACGAGTGAGGCGCTGGCGGTACCGGCCGCTCCAGGCGGCCGCGGTCGCGGCTCTGGCCGCGCTGATCACCGCGTGCGCGGCGTTCGCGCCGCTGTACTACCGCGCGATGCAGCAGTCCCTGGCCGAGATCACCCTCGACAACGCGCCGGTGATCGGCAACAGCCTGCAGCTCACCTCCGTCCCGGCCGCCGGGTCCGCCGAGGTGGCGTCGGTCGAGGACATCGCGAGCAGCGTGCCGAGCGGCGTACGCGACGACTTCCGGCCCCCGATCCTCGGCTACACCGCCGCCTCCGCGATCGCGCCGGGCGGTCCCGACCTCCCCGCCGGCGACCTGATCTGGCGCGGCGGTGCCTGCCGGCACCTGACCTTCGAGGCCGGCGGCTGCCCGAGCGGACCCGGCGAGATCGCGGTCAGCCAGGCAGACGTCGACAACTTCGGGTACGACGTCGGCAGCACCGTCAAGGTCCTCGGCGCGCCGACCGGGGAAGCCGCCGACCCGCCGGCGGTCGCGCTGGAGGTCGTCGGCGTCTACCGGCAGCGGCCCGGCGACTACTGGCTGGGGCAGACGCTCACCGGGCGCTCCGGCACAATCAGCCCGGGGCCGCCGTCCTTCCTCCAGCACGACACCTGGATCACCGACCGCGAGACGGTCGACGGCGCGGAGTCGCAGCTGCTGGTCACGTCCTCGACGGCCGGCTACCTGCTGGACCGCGACGGCGTCGGCGTCGATGAGCTGCTCGACCTCGGTCCGGCGATCACGGCGCTGCACGCCCCCGGCGCCGACAGCGCCGACCTGCGGGTCGTCTCGGGGCTGCCCGAGCTCGCTGACGACGTGCAGCACCAGATCGACCAGTCTCGCGTCACCGTCCCGCTGCTCCTCGCCCAGCTGTGCCTGCTGGTCCTCGTCGTGCTCTGGCTGGTCCTGCTGGCGATGACCGAGCAGCGTCGACCCGAGGTCGCGCTGGCCCGCCTGCACGGCCGCGGCCGCCGCGGTGCCCGGGCGCTGCTCCTGGTCGAGCTGCTGCCGATCACGCTCGTCTCCGTGGTGCCGGGGGCGGTGCTCGCGCTGCTCGCGGCGTGGTTCGCCCGGGCCGTCGTACTGCCGGGGGAGCCGCCCTTCGAGATCGGGTGGCCGTTCCTGGTCGCGGTCGCGCTGTCGGCCGTGGTGCTGGCGGTGCTGACCGTGGTCGCCGTCGGCCGGGTGGTCCGCGAGCCGGTCGAGCGGTTGCTGCGCCGGGTCCCACCGCGTCGTACGGGCTGGAGCCTGGGTGTCGGAGAGGCCCTGGTGATCGCGGGCGCGGGCGGCATCGTCATCGTCTTCGCCACCGGGGGCCTCGACGGCCCGTCCGCGCTGGCCGCGCCCGGCCTGCTGGCGATCGTCGTCGGGCTGGTCCTGGCCCATCTGACCACCCCGACGGCCGCGCTCGTGGGTCGTCGTGAGCTGCGCCGCGGCCGGGTGCGCAGCGGGGTCAGCGTCCTCGACGCCGCACGCAGCCCGGCCACCAGCCGGATCGTCGCGATGGTCACGCTCGCGGCAGCGCTGGCGGTCTTCTCGGCCGACGCGCTGGCCGTCGGCGACCGCAACCGGACCTCGGCCGCCGAGCAGGAGGCGGGCGCCGCTCGGGTGGCCGACGTGAGCGGCGCCGACCTGACCGGATTGCGGGCCGCGCTCGACGAGGTCGATCCGGACGGGCGGCGGGTCACTCCGGTGGTCGAGATCCTGCCCGGCAGCTCGGACGCGGCCGGCACCCTCGCCGTGCTGCCCGAGTCCTTCCAGCGGATCGCCCTCTTCCCCGGCGGCGGCCCCAGCGCGGCTCAGTGGGACCGGCTCCGCGCTCCCCGCACCGCCCCGATCGAGCTCACCGGCACACAGCTCAGCCTCGATCTCGTCGACTCCACGCTGGTGTCCGAGCGCGTGGACGGTACGACGACCTCGGTCACCGTCGGCGTCGACCTGGTCGACGCGTCGGGCCAGCCCCTGCACGACTCGCTCGGGAAGCTCTCCGGGCCGACCCAGCGGCAGCGACTGACCCGTCCCGTGGACTGCGCCGACGGCTGCAAGCTCGTAGGCATCTGGATCGGCACCCTGCCCAGCGCCACCGTCACCGGCAGCGCCACCCTCCAGCACGTCACGACGCAGCCGTCCGGCGACAGCGTGGCCGTGGGGCCTCCCGCACGGTGGCGGGCGTTCGAGGGCGAGGACGGCAACGCGATCGAGGCCACCGGCGGCTCCGCCGACTCGCTCACGGTCCGGGTCGACGGCGAGGGCGCCGCGCTGCTGACCCTGCAGCAGACCTGGATCCCGACCGTCGTGCCCACGCTGGTCGCGGGTGCGCTGCCGCCCGACAGCAGTGGTGGCTCCTACACCTTCGCCGGCCTCGACGGGCAGGCGCAGGACGCCCGACGGGTCGGCACCATCGACCGGGTCCCGGCCTCGCCGGCCAACACCTACGTCGCGAACCTCGAGACGCTGCAGCGCGGCCGGGCCGCCGTCAGCACGGACCGCTTCCAGGTGTGGTTCGCTGACGACGACCCGGCACTGCTCGCCCGCGTCACGAAGTCGCTCGAGAAGCGCGGTCTCGGCGTCATCGGCAGCCGGACCCTGGGCGACGTACGACGGGGCTTCGACGAGTCGGCCGCGGCCTGGAGCCTGCAGCTGGCGGTGCTGGTGGGGGTGGCCGCGCTGCTGATCGGTGCCCTGGTGCTCGTCGTCAGCGCGGTCAGCACCTGGCGGATGCGGGCGCGCGACCTGGCGGCGCTGCGGATGAGCGGCGTCTCGGCGCGAGCGACCCGGTCGATGGCCGTCACGGCGCAGCTCCCCGCCCTGGCGGTCGGGATCGTCGCCGGCAGCCTCGCCGGCCTCGCCGGGGCCCAGCTGGCGCTGCCCATCGTGCCGCTCTTCACCGAGGACCCCGAGGTCTCGACGCTCGACCTGAGCACGGCGTGGCCGGCGGTGGTCGCGGCCACCGTGGCCGTCGTCGTCGTGCTCGGGCTCACCAGCCTGCTGATCGGGCGCGCCCTCGCCGCTCGGGCGGACCTTCGTCGACTCCGGGAGACGTTGTGACAGGCCTGCGCGTGAGCACCCAACGCCTGGTGCACATCTACCGCTCCGAGGGACACGAGGTGGCCGCCCTCTCCGGCGTCGACCTCGACGTCGCCGCGGGGGAGATGGTCGGCCTGCTCGGCCCGTCCGGCGCCGGCAAGTCGACACTGCTCAGCCTGCTGGCCGGGGTCTTCCGGCCGAGCGCCGGCAAGGTCTTCGTCGGCCCGGTGGAGCTGTCCGCGGCCAGCCCCCGCCAGCTCGACGAGCTGCGCGCCCTCGAGGTGTCGCTGATGCTCCAGGGGGCGGGGCGCAACCTGCTGCCGTACTTCACGCCGTACGAGAACGTCCGCTTCGCCCAGGGCGCCGCGCGCGCCGCCGGCAAGCAGCTGCTCGAGCCCGCCGAGGTGCTCGGGTCCGTCGGGCTCGTCGCCGAGGCCCACCGACCGCTGGGCGAGCTGAGCCCCGGCCACCTGCAGCTCGCGGCGCTGGCGGTGGCGATGGCACCGCAGCCCGGCCTGCTGCTCGCCGACGAGCCCACCAGCCAGCTCGAGCACCGCGCCCGCGACCTCGTGCTGGAGCGGATGGCCACCCTCAACCGGGAGCTCGGCACCACGGTCGTCCTGGTCACGCACGACCCCGACGTCGCCGCCTTCCTGCCACGGACCATCACCATCCGCGACGGTCGGGTCGGCGGTGAGGGACGCAGCGGCGAGGAGTACGCCGTGGTGACGCCCGACGGGTTCCTGCCGCTCCCGCTGCACGTGCGCGAGGACCTGCTGCCGGGCACCCTGGTCCGCTTCCACCTCGTCGACGGCAGCTACGTCCTGATCCCCGAAGCGACCGATCCCGAGGAGGGCGCCGCCGATGAGTGACCTGCTCGCCGAGGGACTCGAGGTGCGGTACGGCGACCTCGTCGCCGTCCAGGCTCTCGACCTGACCCTGCGCACCGGTCAGCTCCTCGCGGTCACCGGCCCGTCAGGGGCCGGCAAGTCGTCGCTGCTGTGGGCGCTCGGGGCCGCACTGCGCCCGAGCGCCGGCCGGGTGCTGCTCGCAGGGACCGAGCTGACCGGGCGTGAGCAGGCAGCCGGGCTCGGGGTGGTCGTCGTGCCGCAGGGCAACGGCCTGGCCTCGTCGCTGACGGCGGCCGAGAACGTCATCGTGCCGCTGCTGGCCGGGCGGGTCGCGTCCGACGACGCGGCTCGTCGTACCGCCGCCGCCCTGACGCTCGTGGGCCTCGAGGAGAGCGGCAACCACCTGATCGAGGAGCTCTCCGGAGGACAGCAGCAGCGGGTCGCGCTCGCGCGGGCGTTCGCCGCCCGGGCGCGGGTGCTGCTCGCCGACGAGCCCACCAGCGACCTCGACGCGGCCAACCGGGAGCGGATGATGGGCGCCCTGCGTGCCGAGGCGGCGCGGGGCGCTGTCGTGGTGATGGCGACCCACGATCCCGAGTCGGCCGAGCAGGCCGACGGCGAGCTGCACCTCGACGAGGGCGTCGCCACCTGGCGCCGCCCGCTCGCCTGACTCCAAGCCAGCTCCCAGTCGACCTCAAGGGGTCGTCGTCAGAGTCGTCCCACCAGACCACCTCTGACCACATCTCCGAACGGGAGCACCACCGTGTCTCGCATCCTCTACCGCCTCGGTCACAGCACCGCGGCCCACCCCTGGCGGACGATCTCCGCCTGGCTCGTTGTCGTCGTCGTCGCGTTCGGGCTCGCGAACGCCTTCGGTGGCACCAACCACGACGACTACGACATCCCGGACGCCCGGGCGCAGGCCGGCATCGAGCAGCTGCGCGCCCACGTCCCGGACGGCGGCGGCGCCACCGCGCAGGTCGTCCTCCACGATCGACAGGGCGACCGCCTCGAGGCCGCCGACCTGGCCGGGCTCACCGAGCGCCTCGCCGCGCTGGACCACGTCAGCTCGGTCAGCGAGCCGCGGCTCTCCACCGACCGGGCCACCGCGCTGGTGACGGTGTCGTACGACGCGCCCGTCACGGAGCCCGACCTCGTCGGGGCCCACGGCTACGACCCGCTCGTGAGCGCGATCGAGCCGCTGCGTGACGCCGGCCTCCAGGCCGAGCTGGGCGGCGAGCTGCCGGGCAGCGCCGAGTCGGCCATGAAGGGGACGGGTGAGCTCGCCGGGATCATCGCCGCGCTGGCGCTGCTGATCATCGCCTTCGGCTCGGTGGTCGCCGCCGGTCTGCCGCTCGCGGTCGCGCTGATGGGGCTGGCGGTCGGCTCCGCCGGGATCACCCTGTTGGCCGCCACGATGGACGTCTCCACGGCTGCGCCCACGGTGGCGACCATGGTGGGTCTCGGCGTCGGCATCGACTACGCCCTGCTGCTGGTGACCCGTCACGTCGAGTTCCTCGGCGGGGGTCTGGACCGGCGCGACGCCGCCGGCCGGGCGATGGCGACGGCCGGACGCTCCGTCGTCTTCGCCTCCCTCACGGTGCTGATCTCCCTGATGGGGCTGCGCCTCGGCGGGCTCCCGGTCTACTCGACGTTCGGCTACGCCACCGCGATCGCCGTCGTCTCCGTGCTCGCCGCCGCACTCACCCTCGTGCCGGCGCTGTGCGGGCTGGCCGGTCGTCGGTTGATGCCGCGGCGGGTCCGCAAGGGTCTGCCGGCCCGCTCGCGCAAGGCGCCGCTCACCGCGCGCTGGGCGGCCCAGGTCGTCAAGCGTCCGGTCGCCGCGGCCCTCGCCGCGCTGGTGTTCCTGCTCCTCCTGGCTGCCCCGGTGCTCGGCATGCGCACCTGGCCCCAGGACGGCAGCAGCAACAGCCCCGACACCTCCGTGCGCCAGGCCTACGACCTGATCGCGACGGGGTACGGCGCGGGCGCCAACGGACCGTTCACCATCGTGGTCGACCCGGCGCAGGCCGACCCGCAGGCGGTCGCGACGCAGGTCGCCGACCACCCGGGCGTCGCCGACGTCACCACCCCGGCCACCACGCCCGACGGTGCGATCTCGGTGTTCACCGCTGAGCCGGCGTACGGGCCGTCCGACGAGCGCACCTCCGACCTCGTCACCGAGCTCCGGGCCGACCTCCCGGCCGGCGTCGAGGTCACCGGCACGACGCCGCTGTACGCCGACATCTCCGGGATGCTCTCGAGCCGGCTCTGGCTGGTCGTCGGGTTCGTCGTCGCGGTGTCGGTGCTGCTGCTCGCGATGATGTTCCGCTCGGTCGTCGTACCCGTGAAGGCCGCCGCGATGAACCTGCTGTCGATCGCGGCGTCGTACGGCGTGCTCGTGGCGATCTTCCAGTGGGGCTGGGGCGGGAGCCTCCTCGGCGTCGACCACGCCGTCGCCGTGTCGAGCTGGATCCCGATCCTCAACTTCGCGATCCTCTTCGGGCTGTCGATGGACTACGAGGTCTTCCTGCTGTCGCGGATCCGGGAGGACTGGCTGCGCACCGGCGACGCCACCGGCAGCGTCGAGCGCGGGCTGTCCGCCACCGGCCGGGTGATCTCGTCGGCCGCGGCGATCATGGTGGTCGTCTTCCTGGGCTTCGCCACCGAGGCCGACACGGTCGTCAAGCAGCTCGGCTTCGGCATGGCGGTCGCGATCGCCCTCGACGCGACGGTCGTCCGGATGGTCCTGGTCCCCGCGACCATGACGCTGCTCGGCAAGTGGAACTGGTGGCTGCCGGCCTGGCTGGACCGCCTCCTCCCGACCATCGACGCCGAGCAGGACGACGCGACGCTGTGGGCCGAGCTGGACGCCGACGAGACGAAGGTCGGTGTCTGAGATGTCCACGACCCACCCCTCCTGGCCGCGGCAGCTGCGGCTGCCCGGCCAGGTGGCGGCCCCGGACGGGCCGATCGACATGCGGATGATGTACGTGATGCACCACGCGTTCCGCCGTGACCTCGACCTGTTCTCGGCCGCGGTGCGCACCACCCCCGCGACCGAGCGGGCGACGTGGTCGCTGCTGGGTGAACGCTGGGATCTCTTCGCCGAGGTGCTGCACGAGCACCACACGGTCGAGGACGACGGGGTCTGGCCGGCGCTGGCCGGGGTCGGCTCGGTCGAGGTCGCCGCGACGCTGGCGGCGATGGAGGCCGAGCACGCCGAGATCGACCCGCTGCTCGAGGGGTGCGCGGCCGGCTTCCGTCGACTCGCCGCACACGCCGACGAGGACGCCCGGGCCGCACTCGCCGTGCGCGTGTGCGCGGCACGCGAGTCGCTGCGTCGTCACCTCGCCCACGAGGAGACCGAGGCGATCACGATCATCCAGCGGGTGCTCACCCCCGAGGACTGGGAGCGGATCGAGGCGGAGCACGTGCCGCCGGTGCGCCTCCGCAAGGCGCTGCGGGTCGTCCCCTGGGCGGCGTACGGCGTCCCGCGCGAGGCGCTCGACCGGGTCTTCAGCCAGCCGGGCGGCGGTGGCTTCCGGGCGATCTGGCGGCTGACCCGGCGGCGGTTCGCCCGGCGGCATGCCCGGACCTTCCGGTTCGTCTGACTGCGGCCCGGGTGGGGCGGGGGGCCCGGGGGTGGCGGTGGGCTTTCCACTGATTCGGGCGCGCAGACGGTGGATCTCCCACCGCTCGCGCGGGCGGCCCGGGGTGGCGGTGGGTCCTCCACTCATTCGGGCGCGCAGACGGTGGATCTCCCACCGCCCACCGCGGGCGGCCAGGGGTGGCGGTGGGTGCTCCACCGATCCGGGCGCGCACGCGGGCGACTCAGGGGTGGCGGTGGGCTTTCCACTCATTCGGGCGCGCAGACGGTGGATCTCCCACCGCCCGGGCGGGCGACCCGGGGTGGCGGTGGGTCCTCCACCGACCCAGCCCGCGCAGACGGTGGATCTCCCACCGCCCACGCGGGGGGCCCAGGGGTGGCGGTGGGTCATCCACTGATCCAGCCCGCGCAAACAGTGGATCTCCCACCGCTCACCCGCACCCAAGCCGCGCGCTCAGCCCACGCCGGGCACGATCCGGATGTCGCGGACGGCTCCGTCGCCGAGGGCGGCAAGCGCGTCGGCGTACGCCGGGCTGTCGTGGGCGGTCCGGGCCGCGTCGACCGACGCGAACTCGATCACGACCGTGCGGGTCGGCTCGCCGGCCTCGTAGGTCTGCTCCGGAAAGCCGCGGGCGATGAACCTGCCGCCGGCCGCCTCGAGGGCGGGGCCGGCGAGCTCGGCGTACGCCTGGAGCTTCCCCTCATCGCTGATCTCCCGGTAGATGCTGATCCAGTACGCGCTCATGACCGACATCCTGCCCGAGCCAGCTGCAGATGCGGACGCCGAGCCGCGGCTCAGAAGCCGAAGTGCTCCCGCTCGCGCAGCACCCACTCCTCGGCGCGGGTCGCCTCCCAGTGCCGGCAGCACTCCAGGGCGTCGTCGGCGTGCCGGGCGGCGAGGTCGTCGTCACCGACCGCGTGGGCGGCCATCGCCAGGAACATGTCGACCGGTCCCATGTAGGTCCCCGAGCCGGCCCCGGCAGGACGACCGGTGTACGGAGCCAGCCACTCGTACGCCGTCGCCGCCAGCTCACGGTCGCCGAGGTGGCAGGCCGCCTCGGCCGCCATCGAGACCGCCAAGGTCGTGAACCAGGTGTCGGCGGTGAGGGCCTCGGTGACGTCGTCGCGATGGGTGAGGAGGTGCTCGCGGGCCTCGTCCAGGCGACTGACCCGGCACAGCATCGCCGCCCGTGAGGTCGCGAGCGGGAGGAAGGTGTCCTCGGCGAGCGCCACCAGGCCGTCGAGGACCGCTGCGTCCTGCCCCTGCCAGATGGCCTGCATCATCAGCGCGCCGGCGAGCGACTCCTGGTTGCCGACGATCGACACCATGTCGCCCACGGAGAAGAGATGGGCGACGTGCCGCTCGACCTCGTCGAAGCGTCCGCGCATCGCCGCCCACGCGGTGTCGAGCGAGTCGAGGAGCAGGTAGGCGTAGAGGTGGCGCACCCGGTCGGCCTCGGCGCGGCCGGCCACGAGGCACTCCGCGAGGATCTCCACCTCGCCGAGCTCCCCGGCGGCGACGGCCCGCAGTGCGAGCGCCGAGGCCAGGGCGACGTGGTCGTCCAGCTCGCGGGCCACCTCGGCGGCCGCGGAGGTGAGCTCCAGCCGCAGCGGGGCGGTGGCCGGACGCCAGATCGCGATCGTGGCGCGCAGGCAGGCGTCGACGACGAGGCCCCGGTCGCCGAGCCGGCGCGCCATCGCCACGGCCTCGTCGGCCAGCGCCTCGCGCTCCAGGGAGCTCGCGCTGTAGTAGATCTCGCTGGCCAGGGCGAGCATCACCCGACAGCGGCGGGGGTCGTCACCGTCGGGCAGCCCGTCCAGGGCCCGCCGCAGGGCGGAGACCAGCACGTCGTCGACCACCCCCGCCGCCGGGGTCCACAGCGAGCCGGTGCTCGTCATCTCGCCGGCCCGGGTGAGCAGGTCGACGTCGTCGGCCTCGTCGGCGACGTCGATCGCCTCGTGGGCGACCTCGCGCAGCTCCACCCACCGGCCGGCACGACGCAGCACCTCGGCCAGGTCCGCCAGCACCTCGAACCGCTCGGCGGCGGTCGACGCCTGGTCCTCGTCCTGCGCGCCGAGCGCGTGCTCGAGCATCTCCAGGGCCTCGACGTAGGCGTAGACGGCCATCGCCGACCGGGCGGCGGCCTGGGCGGCCGGCCAGGCCCGCGACAGGTGGCGCGGCCCGGCCGCCAGCCAGTGCCAGGCCACCTCGGTCTCACGCTGGGGCCGGCCGCTCAACGCCTCGGCGGCGCGGGCGTGCACACGCGCGCGCCGGGACTGGGGCAGCCCGCTGCGCACCGTGTCGCGGACCAGGGCGTGGTTGAAGCGGAAGCGGTCCACACCGTCCTCGGCGACCAGGCCGGCCTCGATGGCCGGGTCCAGCCGGTCGAGGACCGCGTCCTCGTCCACGTCGGTGACCGCCGCCAGGGTCGAGAGGTCGAAGATGCGCCCCACCACGCTGGCGGTCTGCAGCAGGTCCTGGGTGGCCGGGGCCAGCTGGGACAGCCGCCGCGAGAGGACCTCGTGGACGGCGGCGGGCGGGCGTCCCTCGGCCACGAGAGCGGCGACGTCGCCGTCACGGGCCAGGCGCGCGTACTCCACCAGGAAGAAGGGATTGCCCTCCGTACGTCGCCGCAGCGTGTCGGCGTCGGCCTCCGACGGCTGCGCCTCGGCGACCTGGGCGAAGAGCTGCGAGGCGGCCTCGGCCGAGATGCCGCGCAGCTGGAGGCGCAGGGCGTGCTTGCGGGCCAGCGCCTCGGCGACCTCAGCCAGGGCGCCGGTCGGGGTCGGGTGCTCGCGCCAGGTGGCCACGACGAGCAGCCGGGCGGGGCCCTCCTCCGCGACCGCCTCGGTGAGCAGCCGCAGCACTCGCAGGCTCGAGGTGTCGGCCCAGTGCAGGTCATCGAGCACGAGCAGCAGCGGCGCCTGCTCGGCGGCCTGGAGCACCGTCTGCACGACCGTCTCCCACGCCCGGAAGGCCGCCGCGCCGTCGTGGCCGTCCTCGGTCGACGGCAGCGCAGACCCGAGCCGCTCCAGCACGGTCGACCACGGCCAGAGGGCGGGCGCCCCGTCGTCCTGCGAGCACCGGCCCCACGCGATGGTCAGCCCGTGATCGGCGGCGTACGACGCCAGCTCGATCGCGAGGCGGCTCTTGCCGATCCCGGGCTCACCGGTCAGCGCGACGAAGGCGGGTGACGCACCGCTGCCGGCCACGACCCGGTCGACCAGGTCGGTCAGTGCGGCCAGCTCGTCGTCGCGCCCGGCCATCGACCACGGCCACAGCGTGGGGAAGGGGAGCGGCGCTCGGGCCTCCGGTCCGCTTCCGGCACGCGGCTCGGTGGCGCCCGTCGAGACGCCCACGGGCGGCGATCCGGCGGGCGCGGCGAGCGGGATCTCGTCCTGGCGGAGCACCGCTGCCTGCACCGCGCGGAGCTCGGCGCCCGGCTCGAGGCCGAGCTCCTCGTCGAGCACGTCGCGCACCTCGCGCAGCACGGCCAGGGCGTCCGCCTGTCGACCGGACCCGACGAGGGCGAGCGCCCGCAGCGCCCACGCACGCTCCCGCAGCGGGTGGGCGCGCGTCAGCGAGTCGAGCTCGGCGGCGACGGGGGCGTACAGCCCGAGCAGGATCCCGAGGGCCGCCCGGTCCTCGGTGGCGAGGACGCGGAGCTCCTCGAGCCGGGCCCGCTCCGCTGCGGCGGCCGGGACGTCACCGAGCTCCGCGAACGGCACCCCGCGCCACAGGCTCAGCGCTTCCACCAGCGAGTCGTGCAGCAGGATCAGCCGGCCGGCATCGGGGGAGCCGGGCGGCAGGCCGCGGGCGTGGCAGAGGGCGTCGGCCACCGGCGCCACGAGCGTGTGCGCCGAGGACACCGCAGTCTCGAAGGCCACCGTGTCGAGGTCATCGTCCGGCAGCCGCAGCGCGTAGCCGGGCTGCTCGGTCACCAGCAGCGTGCCGCCTCCGCGGGTGGTGCGGTCCGGCTCGAGCGCCCGGCGCAGGCCGGCGACGTACCCCTGCATCGTGCCGGAGACGCCTGGCGGCGGGGAGCCGTCCCAGACCAGGTCAGCGAGGGTGTCGACCGCGACCGCTCGTCCGCGGTGCAGCGCCAGGGCGGCGAGCAGGGCGCGCTGCTTCGGGCCGCCGAGGTTGACGGGACCCGCAGGCGCGACGGCAACCGTCGTGCCGAGGACGCCGATCCGCATGAGCGCAGGATAGGGGCGTTCAGCGCAGGGTGTCCGCAGATCCGAGACGCCAGACGGCCAGACCGTGCAGGTGGTGCCTGCGGGCGAGCGCGACACGGTGCCGGTAGGACCGGTGGTCGGACCACCACAGCCGGGTGCCGTCGCCGAGCCGCGCGCTCCACTCACCCTGGCGGGCGTGCCACGTCGCGCGGGCGTGGTCGCGCGCGACCAACCTCCTGGCCTGGGCCACCGTGACGGTGCGACCGACGCCGCGGCGCGGCCAGGTGTAGCCGTAGCCCGCGACCCCGAGGTCGACCTGGCGGGCAGGGACGACGCGCAGGATCGTGCGCAGCGCGGCCCGCTGCCAGGGCAGCCCGCCGACCGGGCCGGCGCCGGACCAGCCCGGACCGTGCTGGTCGTAGGTCATCAGCTTGATCACGTCCACCGCGCCGGCCAGCCCGGCGAGGTCGTAGCCACCCTGGCGGTAGCCCGACAGCGACGTCGACGCGCTGATGTCGATCGTCACCGTGCGAGTGGCCGGCATCGCGCGCTGCAGCGCCCGCGCCAGCCGCACCAGGCCGTCGGCGTCGGAGGCACGGACCAGCTCGAGGTCGATGTTGACGCCGTCCCAGTGGCCCGCGGCGACGTACGACGCCAGCCGCCGCGCCACCGCCGTGATCCGACCGGACCGGGAGAGGAGCCGGTGCGCCGCGCGGGCGTCGAAGTCGCCGAGCCGGTCGCTGTAGTTGCCGACCAGCAACTCGGCGGTGAGCCCCTGGCGGTGGGCCGAGCGGGCCAGGCGGCGCGCCCCGCTGCTGGGCCGGGTCACGCCGGTGCCCGACGCGTTGATCGAGACCCCGGCCACGCTGAGGGTGCTCAGACCCTCGGCGTTGCGGCGCACGAGGGCGGACGAAGCGTCGTCCAACGCCCAGCCCGTCACGGCCAGCCCGGCCGGCTCCCGCGCCGCCGCGGGCAGCGGTGCGACGACCAGAGCGATCCCGACGACGGCCCCGAGCACACGATTCATGCGCCCACCCTGCACCACTACCGTGTCGGCATGCACCGATTCGCCTGCGTGCTCCTGGTCGACCCCCGGGGCTGGCTGCTGCTGCAGGAGCGCGACGAGATGCCGGTGATCGACCCCGAGAAGTGGGGCCTGGTCGGCGGCCACGTGGAGGAGGGCGAGGAGGACGAGCCGGCGGCGTACCGCGAGCTCGAGGAGGAGACCGGCGTCCGCCTCCCACCGGGCTCGCTGCGCCACTGGCGCGCACTGCCGGTCTTCCACGAGGCCTACGGCACGCTCGACACCACGCAGGTGTACGTCGCGCGGGTGGACCTGACCGACGCCGACATCGTCGTCGGGGAGGGTCGCCGGATCGTCTTCGTCGACCCGGCGACCGCCCGGGGGCTGGATCTCACCGCGTCGGCGACGATCGCCGTACCCGAGTTCCTGGACTCCGCGGCGTATCGCGACATACTCGGCCCATGACGAGTCAGCTCGAGGTCATCGCGGTGCCGGGTCCAGGCGCCGAGGACGTGGTCGTCGCAGGGCCCGGTCCCGACGAGGGCGCGGTCTTCACCGGGACCGAGGACGGCAGCATCTTCCGGATCAGCCACGACGGCCAGCACATCGACCGGATCGCGCACACGGGTGGGCGGCCCCTCGGCATCGAGCTCGACCTCGACGGCCGGCTGCTGGTCTGCGACGCCCATCGCGGGGTGCTCCGCGTCGACCCGCGCTCCGGCGCCGTCGAGGGCGTCGTCGACCGGCTAGAGCGGGCGCCGATGATGTTCTGCAACAACGCCGCCATCGCCGCCGACGGCACGGTGTGGTTCAGCGACTCGTCGACCCGCTACGGCATCGAGCAGTGGAAGGACGACTTCGTCCAGGACACCCGGACCGGCCGGCTGGCGAGGCTGTCGCCCGACGGCTCGCTCGAGGTGGTGCTCGACGGCCTGGCCTTCGCCAACGGGGTCGCGCTGAGCGCCGACGAGTCGTTCGTCGCCGTCGCCGAGACCGGTGCTCGCACGGTCGTCCGGTGGTGGCTCACCGGCCCGCGGGCCGGCACCCGCGACCTCCTGGTCGCCGACCTGCCGGGGTATCCCGACAACATCGCGCGGGGGAGCGACGGGCTCATCTGGGTCTCCATCGCGAGCCCGATCGACCCGCTCGTCGAGCGCCTGCAGCGCGGCCCGCTGGCGCTGCGCAAGCTGGTCACTAAGATCCCCGACCGCCTCCAGCCCGCGCCGAAGCACACCGTGCGCGCCCAGGCGTACGACGGCGCGGGCACGCTCGTCCACGACCTCGACGTCCAGGGCTCGGCGTACCACATGGTCACCGGCGTCCGGGAGCACGACGGCCG
Organism: Nocardioides sp. URHA0020; assembly: GCF_000620705.1. Lineage (GTDB taxonomy): Bacteria > Actinomycetota > Actinomycetes > Propionibacteriales > Nocardioidaceae > Nocardioides. The sequence goes on along the minus strand of NZ_KK211168.1, from coordinate 532,458 downwards.
GGTCTGGCTCGGCAGCCTCCACGAGCCCGCGGTCGCGTACGTCGACCTCTAGACACGTACACTCGGCCGCTATGGGCATCCTGGAATCGATCACGTCGCCGCGCGATCTGCGCGGCTTCTCCGACGCCCAGCTCGAGCAGCTCGGCAGTGAGATCCGCGACTTCCTCGTGGACACCTGCAGCCGCACCGGCGGTCACCTCGGTCCCAACCTGGGCGTCGTCGAGCTGACGATGGCCATCCACCGGGTGTTCGACTCCCCGAGCGACCGAGTCGTCTTCGACACCGGCCACCAGGCCTACGTCCACAAGCTGCTCACCGGGCGGATGGCGGGCTTCGCCAAGCTGCGCCAGGAGGGCGGCGTCAGCGGCTACCCGAGCCAGGACGAGTCCGACCACGACATCGTCGAGAACTCCCACGCCTCGACCGCCCTAAGCTACGCCGACGGCCTCGCCAAGGCCTTCACGATCCGCGGCGAGGACCGGCACGTCGTCGCCGTGATCGGTGACGGCGCCCTGACCGGCGGCATGGCCTGGGAGGCGCTCAACAACATCGCGATCGCGAGCAGCAGCAAGCTCGTCATCGTCGTCAACGACAACGGTCGCTCCTACACGCCGACCATCGGCGGCCTCGCCACGGCGCTGACCGGACTACGCACCAACCCGCGCTACGAGTCCGTGCTCGACCTCGTCAAGCGCCGCCTCAACGCCGTCCCGGGTGTCGGGTCCGCCGTGTACGACGCCCTCCACGCGATGAAGAAGGGGGTCAAGGACGCGCTCGCGCCCCAGGGTCTCTTCGAGGACCTCGGGCTCAAGTACGTCGGCCCCGTCGACGGCCACGACCGCGCCGCGATGGAGCAGATGCTCGCGCAGGCGAAGAAGTTCAACGGCCCCGTCATCGTGCACGCCCTGACCCGCAAGGGCTTCGGGTACGACGCCGCGGAGCGCCACGAGGCCGACCAGTTCCACTCGCCGGGGCCCTTCGACGTCGACACCGGCGAGGAGAACCCGAAGGCCGAGATCTGGACCGACGTCTTCGCGGACGAGATCGTGCGGATCGGCCAGCGGCGCAAGGACGTCGTGGCCATCACGGCCGCGATGGTGCACCCGGTCGGCCTCGACAAGTTCCAGGCCCGCTTCCCCGACCGCACCTTCGACGTCGGCATCGCCGAGCAGCACGCCGCGACCTCGGCCGCCGGGCTCGCGCTCGGTGGCCTGCACCCGGTCTTCGCGGTCTACGCGACCTTCCTCAACCGGGCCTTCGACCAGGTCCTGATGGACGTCGCGCTGCACAAGTGCGGTGTCACCTTCGTCCTGGACCGCTCCGGGGTCACCGGTGACGACGGCGCCAGCCACAACGGCATGTGGGACATGTCGATCCTCCAGGTCGTGCCCGGTCTGCGGCTCGCCGCGCCGCGTGACGCGACGCGGCTGCGCGAGCTGCTCAACGAGGCCGTCGAGGTCGACGACGTCCCGACCGTGGTGCGCTACCCCAAGGGGCCGCCGCCCGCCGACGTCGAGGCCATCGCCCAGGTCGGTGGCTGCGACGTGCTCGTGCGCAACGGCACCAAGGACGTGCTGGTCGTGGCTGTCGGCTCGATGGCGACCCTCGCGATCGGCGTCGCCGAGCGGCTCGTCGCCCAGGGCATCGGCGTCACCGTCGTGGACCCGCGCTGGGTCAAGCCGGTCGACCCGGCGATCATCGAGCTGGCCCGTGAGCACCGGCTCGTGGTCAGCATCGAGGACAACGGCGAGATCGGCGGCTGCGGCGCCGTGCTCCTGCAGACGCTCAACGCGGCAGGCGTGCACACCCCCTTCCGGCTGCACGGCATCCCGCAGGACTTCCTGAGCCACGCCAAGCGGGCCGTGATCCTCGAACGGATCGGTCTCACCCCCCAGGCCATCGCCCTGGGCATCGTGGAAGACATGACCTCGCTGTCCGACGGTCGTTCTCCCCTCGATGTCGAGCACACGCCGTAGCCCACGGACCGTCGCGGTCCTCCTGGCCCTCAGCCTGACGGGCTCCGCGCTCACCGCCTGCGGCGGCGACCGGGCCCCGGCGGCGGCCCCGGCGTCGCCCGCACCGGCCGACGTCGCCGTCGCCGTCGACGAGGCCCTGGCCGCCCGCTCCGACGCCGTCAACGCGGCCGACGTCGACGCGTTCACCCGCACGCTCGGCGGCGGTCGCAGGTTCCGGGAGCAGCAGCAGACCTGGTACGCCAACCTGACCCAGCTGCCCCTCGCCCGCTTCCGCTACCGCTTCGACCCGGCAAGCCTGGTGCGCGACGGCCACGGCTACTGGGCCACGGTCGAGGAGGTCATGCAGCTCGACGGGTACGACGCCGCGCCGGTCGCCACCCGTGACCGGTTCCGCTTCGTCCCGACCGGGGAGTCCGGGCGGATGCGCCTGGCGTCGGTGACCGACCGCCGCTGGGAGGCCAAGCACCGGGTCCAGCAGCAGCCCTGGGACCTCGGACCGATCGAGGTCCGTGCCGGCGCCGGGGTGCTGGGCATCTTCGACCCCGACTCGGCCGACGCGGCGGGGTCGCTCCTGACCTCGGTGGAGGCGGGGATCAGCGACGTCTCCGCGTGGGTGCCCTACGACTGGACGCGCACGGTTGTCGTCTACGCGCTCTCGGACCGCACGTTCCTGGACGGTCTGGAGGACGTGCCCGGAGACGACCCCGGTGATCTCGACGCGGTCTCGTTCCCGGCCGGTGACGGCACCCGGTTCGTGCTCAACCCGCGGGTGATCGACGATCCCGGCCCCGCGCGCGACCGGCTGGTGCGCCACGAGCTGACCCACGTCGCGGTCGGCAGCCACGACGACCAGGCCCCGGTGTGGCTGTCCGAGGGACTCGCCGAGTGGGTCTCGGTGCGGCCCCTCGCGCCGGAGGACCGCCGCCTGCCCGGCGCCGCGCTGCGAGCGGCCGAGGCGGGTGCCGGCGACCTCCCCGACGACGCGTCCTTCAACGACGACGACTCGCAGGCCCACTACGGACTGGCGTGGTGGGCGGTCGAGTACGTCGCCGACTCGTACGGCGACGACGCCCCCTGGCTGCTGCTCGACGCCCTCGCCGAGCCGGGGGTCGACCCCGGCGACGTGCTGCGCGACCAGTTCGCCACCAGCACCAAGGACCTCGCCCAGCAGGCGGACCGGATGATCCTGGCGACGTACGCGGCCGGATCCGGTGATGACGGGGGTCTGGTTTCGACTCCCGGCTCGGAGGAGAGTGTGGGGTCATGAACGTGCTGCGGACCAAGTCGATCGAGCAGTCCCTCGAGGACACCGAGGACGTCGAGTTCAAGCTCAAGAAGGGACTCACGGCGCTCGACCTCACGGTCTTCGGCATCGGGGTCGTCATCGGTGCCGGCATCTTCACGCTGACCGGCAAGGTCGCCAGCCAGTACGCCGGGCCGGGCGTGGTCTTCTCCTTCCTGCTGGCCGCGATCTGCTGCGCCCTCGCGGCGCTGTGCTACGCCGAGTTCGCCTCGACGGTGCCGGTCGCCGGATCGGCGTACACGTTCTCCTACGCGACCCTCGGTGAGCTGGTCGCCTGGATCATCGGGTGGGACCTGATCCTGGAGCTGATGCTCGGTGCGTCGGTCGTCGCGCAGGGCTGGAGCACCTACCTGGTGACCTTCCTCGACGAGATCGGCATCACCTGGCCGTCCTCGGTCGGTCCGGTCGACTCGGCCGAGTTCAGCTGGGGCCACTTCAACCTCGCCGCGGTGCTGCTCGTGCTGGTGCTGACCACGCTGATCGCGATCGGCATCAAGGAGTCGCTGCGGGTCAACCTCTTCCTGGTCGCGATCAAGCTCTTCATCGTGCTGTTCGTGATCATCGCCGGGCTCTTCTACGTCACCGGCGCCAACTACCACCCCTTCATCCCGCCGGCCGCCGACCCGGTCGAGTCCAGCGGCCTGACCCAGCCGCTGCTGCAGTGGGTGCTCGGCGTCCAGCCGCAGACCTTCGGCGTCCTGGGGATCATCTCGGCGGCGTCCGTGGTGTTCTTCGCCTACATCGGCTTCGACGTGGTCGCCACCACGGCCGAGGAGGCCAACAACCCGCAGAAGGACCTGCCCAAGGGCATCCTCGGCTCGCTCGCGATCTGCACGGTGCTCTACATGGCCGTCGCGCTGGTGATCACCGGCATGGTCCCCTACGACAAGATCGACCCCAACGCCGCGCTCGCCACCGCCTTCACCTCCGTCGGCAAGGACGGCTTCGCGACCATGATCGCCGCCGGCGCCGTCGCCGGTCTCACCACGGTCGTGATGACCCTGATGATCGGCGCCGTCCGGGTGCTCTTCGCGATGAGCCGCGACGGTCTGCTGCCGACCGCCTTCGCCCACACCAACCCGAAGACCGGCACCCCGGTCCGGATCACCCTCACGATCGGCGCGATGGTGGCCGTGATCGCCGGCTTCACGCCGATCGAGAAGCTCGAGGAGATGGTCAACATCGGGACGCTGACCGCGTTCCTCCTGGTCTCCCTCGCGGTCCCGATCCTGCGGCGCACGCGACCCGACCTGGAGCGGCCCTTCAAGGTGCCGCTCAGCCCCTACCTGCCGGTCCTGGCGGCGCTGGTCTGCCTCTACCTGATGCTGAACCTGACCGTGGAGACCTGGCTGCGGTTCGTCGTCTGGATGGCGATCGGCTTCATCATCTACTTCGCCTACGGACACCGGCACAGCCGGGTGCGGCTGGCGGAGCAGGCGGAGGCCTCCGCCTCCTAGCGCCCGGCTCGTCGCGGGTCCGTGCCGCGACGCACCTCGCGTCGGTCGGAGACGCCGTCGTGATCGGTGTCGCGCTTGCGCGGGTTCGTGTGCAGGCGGCGTACCTCGCGGCCGTCACCGAGCCCGTCGTGGTCGGTGTCGTGCCGGCGGGGGTTGGTGTGCAATCGACGTTCACGACGGTTGGAGAGCCCGTCATGGTCGGCGTCGGCGTACCTGGGCTTGGGCCGGGGGTGCGGCTTGGTCGGGGGCAGCGGTGCCGTCGAGGGCGAGGAGGAGGCCGTGGGCGTGGCGGCCATCGCGGTGCGCCACACGCCGGCGGCCGCGGCGTACGGCGACAGTCGCCAGTCCTGCTCGATCGTGCCCAGGCCGGACTTGTCGGTCTCGAACCAGGTGACGAAGTCGGCGTCCTGCGCGCGAGCGTAGGCGAGCAGCTCGCGGGCGAAGGTCGCGACGACCTGGGCGCGGTCCCGCCCGGCGGACCGCTCCATCATGACGGAGGTCTCGGCCACGGCGAACCGCAGCCCGAACCGGCTGGACGAGGCCTTGGCTGCGGAGAGGAGTGCGGCGGCGTCGGCGTGCGACTTCGACTCGTAGGCGTCCCACGCGAGGGTCGCCAGCCCCGGTACGACGTACTGGTCGATCGGCCGGGACGCTCGGGTCAGCGACCACTGCATCAGGATGAGGGTCGGGTGCAGGTTGGCGCGCTGGGGCGCGAGGTCGATGAGGTGGCGCCACGCGGCGCGGTACTGCGCCGGGGTGAAGGCACCCCGCTCGATGTCGTCCTCGGGCTCGTGGAAGTAGGACCACCACACGGTGCGGGTCGAGGGGATCGACGCGAACCACGCCCTCAGGCTGCTGTCGTAGCGGCCGGAGGCGACGGCGACGGGATCGCCCTTGAACGACACCACGACCGCCGGGCCGAAGTCCGCGACGGAGCCTGTGAACGACCCGCTGGGCGGCGCCGTCAGGAAGGCGCGGTAGACCTGCGGGGTGCCGAGCTGGCCGGCGACGACGTCGTAGAAGCTGCGCGCCGAGCCGGACTGACCGGACTGCTGCGCGCCGGGGAAGTAGCCCACCAGGGTGCCGGGCGCCGGTGCCGATCGGGCCGGCGCGTCCACCATCAGGACGCACCCGGCACCGAGGGCCAGCATGGAGAGAGCAGCGATGAGCCTTCGACCGAGATTCCGCATGCTCTGCCCATCGGTCCCGGACGGCCGGACCTGAGCGTTGTGTGGCCGGCGAGGCTCCCGGCGGTGGGGAGGTCAGTCGTCGGGGAGCGTCTTGACCTCGCGGTCTCCGATCGTCGGTCGACCCTGGTTGCAGTAGACCTCGAGCTCGACCGAGCGGCCACCGCGGGCGAAGACGGCGTCCACGTCGTCGTCGGGGCCCTGCTCGTAGCTGATGACGCGCCAGCCCGCCGCCGGCACCGCCGCCCGGCCGTACGCGACCGCGCCCCGGCACTCGACCGCGAAGGACCCGAACTCGCCGTCGACGGTGCGCCGGACGACGGCGGCGGAGGGCTCGGGAGTGGCGGCCCCCTCGGTGGCGTCGACGTCGGGTACGTCGTTGCCGAGTGGCCCACGGTCCCGCACGCTGGCGCCGACCGACGAGACCGCGACGACGCCGACGGCGACGGCGACGGCCGCGGCGACCAGCCACGCCAGGACGTAGCCGCCGAGGCGGCGGCGCCGCTGTCGGCGCTCGGTGGGCTCGTCGGTCACGCCGCCATCGTGCCGCCGCCGAGCACAGCGTTCGGCTAGCGGACGGTTAAGGCGCGGCTAAGGAGCACCGGTCGTGGTGGGAGGCCCGGCTAGGTTGCACGCGTGGCCCAGGTGCTGATCATCGAGGACGACCCGCGCATCCGGCCGCTGCTGATGCGCTCGCTCGACGAGCGCGGACACGCGGTCACGTCGGCCGCGACCGGGATGCAGGGCCTGGCGATGGCGGTCGACAACCGGCCCGACCTGGTGATCCTCGACCTCGGCCTGCCCGACGTCGACGGCACCCAGGTCCTGCAGATGCTCCGGGCGGTCAGCGACGTCCCGGTCATCGTCGCGAGCGCCCGCGACGACGACCCGTCCCTGGTCGGCTGCCTCGACGCCGGGGCCGACGACTACGTCGTCAAGCCCTTCACGACCGACCAGCTGGAGGCCCGGATCCGTGCGGTCATGCGCCGGGTCGGCGGCGGCACGGCGACGCGGCGCGCCGTGGTGGTGGGTGGTCTGGAGATCGAGCCGGCGGCCCGGCGCGCGAGCATCGACGGGGCCGTGCTGGACCTGAGCCCGCGCGAGTTCGACCTGCTCCGGCACCTGGCCGAGCGACCGGGCGAGGTGGTCACCAAGCGCGAGCTGCTGACCGAGGTCTGGCACCAGCCGTGGGGCGGCTCGGACAAGACCGTCGACGTCCACCTGTCCTGGCTGCGCCGCAAGCTGGGGGAGTCGGCGGCGGAGCCGCGCTACCTGCACACGGTGCGCGGCGTCGGCGTACGACTGTCCGCGCCCGACCCGACGGAGTGACCCGGTGCGTCGCAGCCTGATCCTGACCGTCGCGGCCGCGGTGACCATGGTGCTGCTCGCGATGCTGGTGCCGATGGCCGTGCTGCTGCGCAGCTACGCCCTCGAGGACCGGCTGTCGCGCGCCGCCCTGGAGGTGCAGGCCACCGAGTCGGTCGTCTCCGGGCAGGACCGCGGCGCCGTGGCGACGTACCTGGAGAAGGTCAACCGCGGCGACGACGTGACGACGACCGTGCTCTACCCGCCCTCGGCGCTGCACCCGGGCGGCGAGGGCATCGGGCCGGCTCCGGGCGAGGATGCCGACGTCGTCCAGGCCCGGCTGACGGGCCAGGCGAGCGTGCGCGACGTCGACGGGGGCTCCGAGATCCTGGTCCCGGTGTCGCTCGGCGGCAGCAGTGTGGCGCCGCAGGACACCCCGGTGATCCGGGTGGAGGTGCGCCCGCCGGGCCTGGAGTCCGACATCGTCCGCAGCTGGCTGGTCCTCCTCCTCCTGGGTGTGGTGCTGCTGGTCGGCGCCCTGGTGCTCGCCGACCGGCTGGGCCGGTCGTTCGTGGTGCCGATCCGCCGGCTCGCGACGTACGCGACGCACCTGGGGGAGCGGCGCCGACCGGAGACCCTCGACCCGTCCGGTCCGCCCGAGGTGCGCGAGCTGACGACGGCCATGAACCGGCTGGTCGGCCGCATCGAGGACCTGCTCGAGCGGGAGCGGGCGAGCGTCGCCGACGTCTCCCACCGGCTCCGGACACCCATGACCGCGCTCCGCCTGCGGGTCGACGCCCTGACCGATCCCGACGACCGGGCCCGCCTGGGCGCCGATCTCGACGAGCTCCAGGCGACCGTCGACCACGTCGTCCGCGAGGCCCGCCGCTCGGAGCGTGAGGGCGTGGCGCCCCAGTCGGACGCGGTGGCCGTCCTGGCCGAGCGGGTGCACTTCTGGGCGCCGCTGGCCGAGGACCAGGGGCGGCCCTTCGAGGTCCGGGTCGAGCCGACCCGCCCGGTGCTGGTGCCGACCTCGGAGGAGGACCTCCGGGCGTTGGTCGACGTGCTGCTCGACAACGTCTTCTCCCACACCCCGGACGACGCCGCCGTGCTGGTCGTCCTCGCGGACCGCGACGCGGGCGGGCTCCGGCTGACGGTCGAAGACGGCGGTGCCGGCTTCCCCGACGGCGTCGACGTCGCGGGCCGCGGTGAGTCCGGCTCCGGCTCGACGGGGCTGGGCCTGGCCATCGTCGACACGACCGCCACCGAGTCCGGTGGCGGTCTGTCGTGGGGCGTCTCGCCGTACGGCGGGGCGCGGGTCGTCGTCGACCTCGGCCCCGCCGCCCGCTGATGACCGTCAGCGGGCGAAGCGCAGGGTGCGCACGACCTTCGGGCCGCCGACGCGCTTGATCGTCACCTTGAAGGTGTCCGCGCCCTTGGTGTTCTTGCTGCGGACCTCGCGGAAGTCGACCTCCCAGCGGCCGTCGTCGCGCACGGCGCGCGCCGTGCGGGTGCCGACGACCTTGCCCTCGTGACGCACCACCATCCGCCAGCTCGAGCCGGCCGCGACGTCGTCGAGGTCGGCGTCGACCTCGAAGCGGCGCTCCTTCTCCACGGCGATCTCGTACGACGCGCCGGCCACCGTGCCGTACGCGTGCCGCTCGGGCCCGTCGGCCTGGGCGGGCGCTGCGACCAGGGCGGCGCCGGTGCCGGCGATCAGGGTGCCGGCGGTGGTCAGGACGATCAGCTGCTTCTTCATGGTGTCTCCTCGTTGGTGTCGATGGACGTTCAGCGGTCGAGCGAGGCCGTGCAGGGCTCGCCGTCCTGCGGGGTGGCGGTCGCGGTGAAGGACGAGCCGTCCTTCGCCGAGACGGTGACGTCGACGTCGAGCTCGGCGTCCTCGTCGGTCTGTCGGGTGCCGGAGTAGACCTCGGTGCCGTCCTGGGTGATGACGACCTGCCACGTCTCCGCGGGGGCCGCGGACCGGACCTCGAAGGTCACCTCGACGCCGCCTTCCTCATCCTCGGCGGACAGCTCGTAGGTGGCGCTCCCGCAGGCTCCGCGCAGTGTGGACTCGTCGTCCCCGCTGAGCGCCCACCAGGCGCCGCCAACGGCGACCACCAGCACCACGACGGCCACGATGCCGGCCAGCACTGCCTTCTTCATCTGGTCTCCTCGTTCGGTCGGACTGACGAGGAAGACGCTCGCAGCGAGTGCTTTAAGGGCACTCCAGCGCGCGGCTAAGGGCAGGCAAAGCCGATCCATGCCTGTGCGGGCGGGTGAGTCTCCTCACCCGGGGTGGTGGAATGCCTCGCGACTGGGCACGGCTGGGACTGATGACCCTGTCTTCCAGCCCGAGGAGCTGTCACCACGATGGCTGATCTGTTCGAACCCCTGACCGCCGGCGCCTGGACCCTGCCCAACCGGATCGTGATGGCGCCGCTGACGCGCAACCGCTCGAAGGGCACCGTCCCCGGCGACCTCGCGGTCGAGTACTACGCGCAGCGCGCCTCCGCGGGTCTGATCATCACCGAGGGCAGCCAGCCCAGTGCTCGTGGCCAGGGCTACCTGGACACGCCCGGCTTCCACTCGCCCGAGCAGCTCGCGGGCTGGCGCCGGGTCGCGGACGCGGTCCACGCCAACGGCGGTCGGATCGTCGCGCAGCTGATGCACGCCGGCCGGGTCGCCCACCCCGACAACACCGGCGGCCAGGAGATCATCGCGCCCAGCGCGATCGCCGCTCCCGGAGAGATCGTCACGCCGAACGGTCAGCAGGCCTACCCGACACCGCGCGCGATCGAGACGGACGAGATCCCCGCGGTCATCGAGGAGTTCGTGAGCGCGGCCCGCAACGCGGTCGAGGCCGGTCTCGACGGCGTCGAGGTGCACGGCGCCAACGGCTACCTGATCCACCAGTTCCTCGCGCCCGGCTCCAACGAGCGCACCGACGAGTACGGCGGGTCGCCCGCCAACCGGGCCCGCTTCGCGATCGAGGTGATCCGGGCGGTCGCCGACGCGATCGGGGCCGACCGGGTCGGCGTACGCCTCTCGCCGGCGCACAACATCCAGGGCGCCACCGAGGAGGACCCGGACGACGTCGAGGCGACGTACGCCGCGGTCATCGACGAGATCGCGCCGCTCGGCCTCGCCTACCTGAGCGTGCTGGCGCAGCCGCGCCTCGACCTGGTGCAGCGGATGCGCAAGGACTTCGGCGGCGTGCTGATCGCCAACGACGGGTTCGGGGTCGTCACCACGGCCGCGATGGCGCAGGCGCTGCTCGACGAGGACGTCGCCGACGCCGTCGCGATCGGTCGGCTCTTCCTCGCCAACCCGGACCTGCCCAAGCGCTGGGAGACCGGTGCCGAGCTCAACGAGCCGAACCCCGACACCTTCTACGGTGGCGGGGCCGAGGGCTACACCGACTATCCGTCCCTGGACGACTGAGTAGGCCCGTCGTACGCCGCCAGCCGCTCGACCTGGCGGCGTACGACGAGCGCCCGCGCCTCGGGCGTCGTCGCCTTCAGCACCGGCAGCATCACGGCGTACCGCTCCGTCCGGCCGAGCGCGTGGAAGGCGGCACCCGCGAGCGGGTCGGCGTCGAGGGCGGCCCGCAGGTCGTCGGGCACGGTCGCCGTGCGCTGCCGTTCGTACGCCGCTGCCCAGCGACCGTCGGCCCTCGCCGCGTCGACCTGGGCCAGCCCGGCGGGACGCATCCGGCCGGCGGCCAGCAGTGCGGCGACCTTGCCGACGTTGACCTGCGACCAGGAGCTGCGCGCCCGGCGCGGGCAGTAGCGCTGCAGGAACGACACGCCGTCGAGCCCCTTGCGCTGCCCGTCGATCCAGCCGAAGCACAGCGCGCCGTCGAGGGCGTCGGAGATCGACAGCAGCTCGAGGCCCGAGCCCTTCTTCGCGATCCGCAGCCACGCCTCGCCCGCCGTGTCGTGGTGCTGCGCCAGCCACGTCTCCCAGGCGTCGCCGTCGCGGAGCTCGAGGACCTCAGACAACCCGCACCGGGGTCGGCCGGGTGGTGAAGTCCCAGATCCGCTTCGACAGGCGCTTGCTCAGCCGGATGCAGCCGTGGGACCGGGCGAGGTCGGTGCCGAGCAGCCAGTCGGCGTGCATCTGCTTGCCGGTGCTCTTGTAGCGCGGGATGCGGTGGAAGCCGACGCCGCACGGCGCGAACCGGACGAAGTCGTCCATCCACACCGCGCCGCTCTGGTTGAGCTTCACCCGGGTCGGACGACCGCAGTACGAGCCGACGCCGTACGCGCCGCGCTTGAGCACGTCGGTGTTGTCGACCATCCCGCCCTGGGCGACGACCTGGCCCTTCGAGCCGACCAGCCACACCCAGTTCTGGTGCTGGGAGATCACGATCCGGCGGCCGTGCCCGGAGCCACGCGGCAGCCGGCGTACGTCGCAGCGGGGGGCGTCGTCGGCGTACACCCGCTTGCGGGTGCGAGCGCCGACCTTGCCGGTCTGCCGCAGCCCGACCCGGGACTGGAAGCGGATCAGCGCCGACCGGGTGTGGTCGCCCCACCTGCCGTCGGCCGGGCCAGCGTCGCAGTGCAGCGCGTTGAGCCGCTTCTGCAGGGTGGCCACGCCGTGCGAGCGGGCGGCGTACGACGGGCCGGGAGCGACGAGGCCGAGCAGGGCCGCGGCGACGACGCCGATCACGAGAGTCCTGAGCACCTGCATGCTCCCATCTTCACCCACGGCCGCCGAAGACGCAGTTGCTTCGGCGCGTCGATCTGTGAATCGCCTCTTGCGAATCGAACATACGTTCGATAAACTGCGGGCATGCCCGCACCGCTCCTCGACGACGTCCCCGCCCTTGCGGCGTCGGCGAGCACGCCCGCGGACGTCGTGGATCTGATCGCCGAGCTCGAGGCTCAGAAGTCTCGCGCCTGCGCGGCGCAGGCCCGGCTGGCGGAGCGACTCGACGAGCTGGTCAGGGCCGAGCATCGCGATCTGCGGCTGCCGGTGGCCGAGCAGGGGCGTGGGGTGGCCTCCCAGGTGGCGTTCGCCCGCCGTGAGTCGCCGGCAGGCGGTCGACGACTGCTCGGGCTCGCCCACGCGTTGGTCGCCGAGCTGCCGCACGCCCTCGCCGCGATGGAGGCCGGGGTGCTCTCGGAGTGGCGGGCGACGCTGATCGCCCGCGAGACCGCCTGCCTGTCCCGGGAGGACCGCGCTCGGGTCGACGAGCGGATCTGCGCACCGGACGGTGCGGGCGGCAGACGGTTCGACGGCTGGGGCGATCGCCGGCTCGTTGCCGAGTGCCAGAGGCTGGTGGCGCGCCTCGATCCTGAGGCCCTGGTCGATCGGCGGGCCAGGGCGGAAGCGGAGCGGCGGGTCTCGGTGCGGCCCGCGCCCGACACCATGTCGCAGCTGTCCGCCCTGCTCCCTGCCGCCCAGGGCATCGCCGTGTGGGCGACCCTGACCCGGGTCGCCGACCTGCTCGTCGGTCGGGGCGATGGCCGCTCGCGCGGCCAGATCATGGCCGACACCCTGGTGCAGCGGATCACCGGCCAGAGCACCGCCGACGCCGTACCGGTCCGGGTCAACCTGGTCGTCTCCGACGAGACGCTCCTGGCTGGCGGCCACGAACCTGCCTGGCTCCAGGACTTCGGCCCGCTCACCCCCGACGCAGCACGCGACCTCGTCCTCGGCGCCCGTGGCGACGCGATCGCCGAGCTCCGCCGGCTGTACGCCGCACCCGACACCGGGGCGCTGGTCGCGATGGACTCGAGGGCCCGCTTCTTCCCTGCAGGGCTCGCCTCGTTCATCGAGCTGCGCGACCGCACCTGCCGCAGCCCTTATTGCGACGCCGTCATCCGGCAGCGCGACCACGTCGTCCCCGACGTCGCCGGCGGCGACACCTCCGCCGTGAACGGTCAGGGCCTCTGCCAGCAGTGCAACCTCGCCAAGCAGGGTGTCGGCTGGCGGTCACGCCCCATCACCGGCCCGCCGGGGGCGCTCCACACGGTCGAGACCACGCTGCCGACCGGCCATGCCTATCGATCCACCGCCCCCGCAGCCCCGACACCCTGCGCGGCGCGAGTCCGGAGCGACCTCGAGTGGAGCCTGCGCCGGCTGATCCTGGTCGCGTAGGCAGTTGCGGTCGGCGGGACCGTCGGCGTCGTTCGTCGCCACCGCGCCGCGTGGTCAGGCGCCCTGGCCGAGAGGCTCGATCTCGCCGCGTTCGACGAGCTCCTCGAGCGCCGCAGCACAGCCCGACTGCCAGGTGCCCTCGCTGTCCTGGAAGGACACCACGGCATCGCCCTGGCATGACTCGACGGTGCGGCTGTCCCCGCCGTGCCAGGAGCAGCGGCCGGTCGACGCGAGCGATCCGGGTTGGTGGTGGTCGGGAGTGAACGGGTAGGACGGTCTCATCGCAGTGACCTCTCAGTTCGTCGGTGCGCTGGTGCGCGGGAGCGGCCCGACCCCCGAGCGGCGACCCGGTGCGGAGGCATGCCGCTGTCCGGGTCCGGATCCGCTGCGGCCGGCGAGCACGTCGGCGACCAGCCCGGTGACGAGGGCGTACGCCGCCTTGTGGAGGACGTCGACGACGATCTCGCTCCGAGGCCAGGTCTGGGGCGGCGCCCCGACGCCCGTGAGGTTCTCCAGGATCTGGTCGTTGGTCAGCCGGACGACGGCAAACTTCGCGGACGCCACCGGCCCACGAAGGCCGGCGTGGGCCATCAACGACCGCAGCGGTCCGAGTGCCAGACCCTGACCGTGGTGCATCACGAGGTTCCAGGCCCGCAGCTCTCCGCCGTCGTGGTCGCGCGCCCCGGTGAGCCGCTCGAGGACCCGAGCGGGGACGTGGGAGTCCGGCCGAGCCGTGAACCGCTGCTCGAGCTTCTCGAGCGCCGTCATGGCGGCCATGCCGACCGCCCCGGACACGACTCCTTCGACGAGCACTTTCGTGAGCATGCGGACCGGTACCCCGACGGCCGTGATGCATGGCGTACGCGGTGATGTGCGGCGTGCAGACTTTTGCAGCCGGACGGCCCCGTCCGGGCGCGGCAGTCCGGCGTAGCGACGCTGTCGTCCCTTACGGTGAGCCCATGGAGGGTGCGGTCGAGCGTGCGGACCCCTGGCTCCTCACGCTCCAGCACTCGCCGATCGGGATGGCGATGGTCGGGCTCGACGGACGGTTGCTGATGGCCAACCTCGCGATGTCCGAGATGCTCGGGTACGGCGTCGAGGAGCTCACCGCGCGCGGCTTCCAGGAGCTCACCCACCCCGACGACCTCGACGCCGACCTCACCCAGTTCGAGCGGGCCCTGGCCGGCGAGATCGACTCGTACCGGCTGCGCAAGCGCTTCCTGCACGCGGAGGGCCACGTCGTCTGGGGAGACCTGTCGGTCGCCCTGGTGCGCGGACCGGACCGCGAGCCGCTGCACTTCATCTCGCAGATCCTCGACATCACGGCCGCGGAGCGGGAGCGCCAGTCGATGGAGGCGGTGTTCGAGACGGTGAGCGTCGGGCTCCTGCTGATCGGCCGGGACGGTCGCTACGAGCGGATGAACCGTCGACACCAGGAGACGATGCACCTGCCCTTCCCGGACGGTCACGAGGGCACCGCCGGCCAGCTCGGTCACGTCTACCACCCCGACGGCCACACGCTGATGGCCCGCGAGGACATGCCCTCCTACCGCGCCACGCAGGGCGAGGAGTTCGACGACTACACCTACTGGGTGGGCGACGACCCGCTCACCCGGCGGGCGTTCTCCACCTCGGCGCGCCAGGTGCGCGGGCCGTCAGGGGAGCGGTTGGGCGCGGCGCTCGCCTACCAGGAGATCACCGAGCTGATGCGTGCGATGAAGGTGAAGGACGAGTTCATCTCCTCGGTGTCGCACGAGCTGCGGACCCCGCTCACCTCGGTGCTCGGCTACCTGGAGCTGCTCCGCGACAACCAGTCGCTCTCGCCCGCCGTACGGACGCAGATCCAGGTCGTGGAGCGCAACGCCGTACGCCTGCTGGCGCTGGTCTCCGACCTCCTCGAGGTGGGGCAGGTCGAGGAGGGCGGACTGCGTCTGCTGTACGCCGAGGCGGACCTGGTCGCCATCGTCGCGGACGCCGCCGAGGCCGCGCGCCGGGTCGCCGCCACGGCCGACATCGAGGTCCGGGTCGACCAGCCGGAGCGACTCGTCGCCCGGGTCGACCAGCAACGGATCCGGCAGGTGGTCGACAACCTGCTCTCCAACGCCGTGAAGTACAGCACCGCCGGTGGCACGGTCACCGTCGCCCTGCGCCGAGCCGGCGACGACACCGTGCTCGAGGTCAGCGACACCGGCATCGGCATCGCCCCCGACGAGGTCGACCAGGTCTTCGGTCGCTTCTTCCGGGGAGGCGGCGCACTCGAGCAGCAGATCCCGGGCACCGGTCTCGGGCTCGACATCGTGAGCTCGATCGTGGCCGCCCACGGCGGCGTCGTCTCGCTGGAGAGCGAGCTCGGAAGAGGCAGCACGTTCCGGGTGACGCTGCCCGCGGGTGGCGGTGGTTTCGAGGCTCGGGCCTAGCGGCCCTCGCACCTCAACCACCGGGGCTGCCGGGTGGTGGTGGTTTCGAGGCTCGGGCCTGGCGGCCCTCGCACCTCAACCACCGAACCGGTGGTCGAGCAGCGAGCGCCAGCGAGCGTCGTCGAGACCCCCGCAGCCGGCGCGGGTGCGTCGGGTGGCGGTGGTTTCGAGGCTCGGGCCTAGCGGCCCTCGCACCTCAACCACCGGACCCGCACCTCAACCACCGGACCCGCACATCAACCACCGAGGTCGGTGGTCGAGCAGCGAGCGCCAGCGAGCGTCGTCGAGACCCCCGCAGCCGGCGCGGGTGCGTCGGGTGCGGGGGTCGCGACGAGCTCGACCGGCGGGGCCGGTCAGTGGAACTTGCCGAGGCCCTCGCGCTCGAGCAGCATCGTCAGGCCACCGTTCCAGAACGAGAAGCCGGCGCCCGTGATCATCGCCAGGTCGAGGTCCTCGGCAGCGACGACGACACCCTCGTCGAGCATCCGGCGGGCCTCGTCGGCCAGCCCGGTGAGCACCCGGGTGCGCACCTCGGCGGGCTCGAGCACGACCGGCGACGAGGGCGTCTCGAGCAGCGTCACGACCTCGGGGTCGAGGGCGCCGTCGGGGCCGTAGTACGACGACTTCCGCGCCGCCACCACCCGCTCGAGCGCGGGGGAGACGTAGAAGCGGTCCGGGAAGGCGCCGTGCAGCGTCTCGTTGTTGTGCAGCGCGATCGCCGGCCCGACCAGCGAGAGCAGCACGAAGGGAGGCATCGGCGCGACGCCGGCGAAGGCGGCGTCCGCGACGGTCACCGGGGTGCCCTCGTCGACGATCCGGCCGACCTCGCCCATGAAGCGGCCGAGCAGCCGGTTGACGATGAACGACGGGCTGTCGTTGACCAGGATGGTGGTCTTCTTCAGCGCCTTGCCGGTGCCGAACGCCGTCGCCAGCGTGGCGTCGTCGGTGCGCTCGCCCTTGACGATCTCCAGCAGCGGCATCACCGCGACCGGGTTGAAGAAGTGGAAGCCGACGACCCGCTCGGGGTGCTCGAGGTCGGCGGCCATCTCGGTGATCGACAGCGACGAGGTGTTGGTGGCCAGGATGCAGGTCGGCGACACGACCTTCTCGACGTCGGCGAAGACGGACTTCTTGACCGACATCTCCTCGAAGACGGCCTCGATGACGAAGTCGGCGTCCGCGAAGACCTCCGCCTTGTCGATCGCGCCGGAGACGAGGGCCTTGTGACGGTTGGCCTTGTCGTGGTTGATCCGGCCCTTGGCGAGCAGCTTGTCGATCTCGCCGTGGACGTACGCGACGCCCTTGTCGACGCGCTCCTGGTCGAGGTCGGTCAGCACCACGGGGACCTCGAGACGGCGTACGAACAGCAGCGCCAACTGAGAGGCCATCAGGCCGGCACCCACGATGCCGACCTTGGTGACCGGGCGGGCCAGCGACCGGTCCGGCGCGCCGGCGGGGCGCTTGGCGCGCTTCTGCACCAGGTCGAACGCGTAGAGCGAGGCGAGCAGCTCCGGCGTGCGCGACATCGCCTCCAGGGCGTCGTCCTCGGCCGCGAAGCCCTCGTCGCGGGTCGCGGTCCGTGCGCCCGCGATCAGCTCGACGACCTTCTTGGCGGCGGGGCTGGCACCACCCGTCCGGGTCTCGGCGAGCTGGGCGGCTCGCGCGACCGCGGCGTCCCACCCCTCGCCCTTGTCGACCTCGGCCCGCTCGACGACGACGTCGCCGGTGAGCACCGAGGCCGCCCACAGCAGCGACTGCTCGAGGTAGTCGACGCCGGAGAAGACGGCGTCGGCGAGGCCCATCTCGAAGGCGGCCTGGCCGCCGAGGGTCTTGCCGTTGTTGAGCGGGTTCTCGAGGATCACCGTCACGGCCTTGTCGGCGCCGATCAGGTGGGGCACCAGGTAGGCGCCGCCCCAGCCGGGGACCAGGCCCAGCATGACCTCGGGCAGACCGAGCGCCGGGGCGCTGTCCATCACCGTGCGGTAGTCGCAGTGCAGCGCGACCTCGAGGCCACCGCCGAGCGCGAGCCCGTTGATGAACCCGAACGAGGTCTTGCCGCCGTCCCTGAGCTTGCGGAAGACCGCGTGCCCGAGCTCGGCGACCACGCGTACGGCGTCGGAGCCGCCGCCGGCGATCGAGGTGAGGTCGGCGCCGGCCGCCAGGATGAACGGCTTGCCGGTGACGCCGATCGCCCGGATCTCGTCGTCGGCCAGGGCCGCGTCGATCGCCGTGTTGAGCGCGATCAGGGACCGGGGTCCGAAGGTGTTGGGCTTGGTGTGGTCCTCGCCGTTGTCGAGGGTGATCAGGCCCAGGACGCCGGCCCCGTGGGGCAGCGTCACCTTGCGCAGGTGGGCCTCGGTCACGCGCTCGGCGTCGGAGGAGATCTCCTGGGCGCGGGTCAGCAGCTTCGTGAGGTCGCTCATCAGGCCTTGTCCTTCCCCTCGGTGGTGGCGGTGTGGTGCGGGTTCTCCCAGATCACGGTGCCGCCCATGCCGATGCCGATGCACATGGTGGTCAGGCCGTAGCGGACCTCGGGGTGCTCCTCGAAGGACCGCGCCAGCTGGGTCATCAGGCGTACGCCGGAGGACGCGAGCGGGTGGCCCATCGCGATGGCGCCGCCGTACGGGTTGACCCGGACGTCGTCGTCGGCGATGCCGAAGTGCTCGAGGAAGGCCAGCACCTGGACGGCGAACGCCTCGTTGACCTCGAACGCGCCGATGTCGTCGATCGTCAGCCCGGCCTGCTTGAGGGCCTTCTCGGTGGCCGGGATCGGGCCCGCGCCCATCACCTCGGGCTCGACACCCACGTAGGAGTACGACACCAGTCGCATCCGGATGGGCAGACCGAGCTCGCGGGCGGTCTCCTCGTCGGCGAGCAGTGAGGCGGTCGCACCGTCGTTGATGCCCGCGGCGTTGCCGGCGGTGACCTTGCCGTGCGCACGGAACGGCGTCTTGAGCGCGGCCAGGGTTCCCATCGTGGTGCCCGGACGCATCGGCTCGTCGGTCGAGGCCAGGCCCCAGCCGAGCTCGGCCGACCTGGTGGCCACGGGGACGAGGTCGGGCTGGATCCGGCCCGCGGCGTACGCCGCCGCCGTCTTGTCCTGGGAGCGGACGGCGTAGGCGTCGACGCGCTCCTTGGTGATCGTGGGGTAGCGGTCGTGCAGGTTCTCGGCGGTCTTGCCCATCACGAGCGCGTCGGGGTTGACGATCCGCTCGGAGAGGATCCGCGGGTTGGGGTCGACGCCCTCGCCCATCGGGTGGCGGCCCATGTGCTCCACGCCGCCCGCGATGGCGACGTCGTACGCACCGAAGGCGATGCCGGAGGCGGTGGTGGTCACGGCGGTCATCGCGCCGGCGCACATCCGGTCGATCGCGAAGCCGGGGACGCTCTGCGGCAGCCCGGCCAGCAGCGCGGCGGTCCGGCCGATCGTCAGGCCCTGGTCGCCGATCTGGGTGGTGGCGGCGACGGCCACCTCGTCGACGCGCTCGGGCGGCAGCGACGGGTTGCGTCGCAGGAGCTCCCGGATGCACTTGATCACGAGGTCGTCGGCGCGGGTCTCGGCGTACTGGCCGCTGGCCTTGCCGACGCCGAACGGGGTGCGGACGCCGTCGACGAAGACGACCTCTCGCAGCTGTCGGGCTGATGCCATCTCTGGGTGTTCTCCTCGGGAGTCGGTCGCGATCGGACGAACGCAGGTTACCCCACGGTAACAACGGTGCCGGACGACCCCCGGGACTGACCCCGCGGACTGCGTGGACGACTGACGGCGCCAGGTCGGCGGAACAACCGGGCGGCCCACTACGGTTAGGCGAGAGCGTCGGCGACCCGTTCGTCGACCGCCGATCGGAGAAGGGGTCCTGTGAGCAAGCGCGAGCAGTTGGTGCACATCGTCGACGAGGTGCCGGAGCTGGACGCGGTGCGTGCGGCCGGCGACGAGCTCGCGATGGTGCTGGTGCTCGACGGCTTCCTGGACGCCGGCAACGCCGCCGCGCGGGCGGCCCAGCACCTCACCGACCTGTCGGACGGTCCCGTGGTGGCGACCTTCGACGTCGACCAGCTCCACGACTACCGGGCCCGACGGCCACCGATGACCTTCGACCGCGACCACTACGCGGCGTACGACGCGCCGCGGCTCGTCGTGCGGCTGCTGCGTGACACCGGCGGTACGCCGTACCTCCTGCTGAGCGGGCCCGAGCCGGACAACCGCTGGGAGGCGTTCTGCCGCGCCGTGCGCGAGGTGGTCGAGCGGCTCGGCGTCTCGCGGGTGATCGGCATCGGCTCGGTGCCGATGGCGGTGCCGCACACGCGCCCGATCGCGCTGACCCCGCACGCCAACGACCCGGACCTGCTGACCTCGGTCAGCCCGTGGCGCGGCGAGCTGCGCATCCCCAGCAGCGCCCAGGCGCTGCTGGAGATCCGGCTGGGCGAGTGGGGCCACGACGCCATGGGCTTCGTCGCGCACGTGCCGCACTACCTGGCCCAGATGGACTTCCCCCTCGCGGCCGCGGTGCTCCTCGAGCAGGTCGAGATCGCCGGCCGGCTCACCATCGACCTCTCCGGTCTGCGGGCCGAGGCCGAGGACAAGGAGGCGGAGATCGCGGGCTACCTGACCGCCAACGAGGAGGTGGCCGAGGTGGTCGCCGCGCTCGAGCGGCAGTACGACGCGTTCGAGCGCGCCGAGGAGGACGGGTCCAACCTGCTCGCCGCCGACCAGCCGCTGCCGACCGGTGACGAGATCGGCCGCCAGTTCGAGCAGTTCCTGGCCGGGCTGGACGGACCCGAGGACACCCCCGGCGAGCAGGAGCGTGGCTGAGGTGCCGCGCGACGCCGAGGAGCTGCTGGAGCTGCTCGACCTCGAGAGGATCGACGACGATCTCTTCCGCGGCTCGCAGATGCCCACGTCGCGACCCATGGTCTTCGGCGGCCAGATCGCCGCCCAGGCCCTCGTCGCCGCGACCCGGACGGTCGAGGACAGGTTCGTCGCCCACTCGCTGCACTCCTACTTCCTGCAGCCCGGCGACCCGAGCACGCCGACGATCTACGACGTGGAGAACCTCCGCGACGGCCGCTCGTTCGTCACCCGCCGGGTGATCGCGCAGCAGCACGGTCGGCCGATCTACGCCCAGACCGTCAACTTCCACGTGGCGGAGCAGGGCTTCGAGCACGAGGAGTCGATGCCCGACGTGCCCGGCCCCGACCACGAGTCGGTGCGCCCGGTCAGTCGGCAGGCCCAGGAGGAGCTGCACGCCGACCAGTGGAACGTCGCCGACATCCGCTTCGTCGGGTCGTCCGCCGGTGGGCTCGACGACGACCCCGCGCACCCGGGGCGGCAACGGGTCTGGCTGCGGGTCTCCTCGCCGCTCCCCGACGAGCAGTCCTTCCACCGCGCCGCGTTCACCTACCTGTCCGACATGACCTTGGTCGGCGCGGCGATGGCGCCGCACGGCATCAGCTTCGGCCGCGGTGACGCGTTCGTCGCGTCGCTCGACCACGCCGTGTGGTTCCACCGGCCCTTCCGCGCGGACGAGTGGTGGCTCTACGACCAGGTCTCGCCGTCGGCGTCGAGCGGGCGCAGCCTGATCCTCGCCCGGGTCTTCACGCAGGACGGGCAGCTGGTGGCCTCGGTCGCCCAGGAGGCCGTGCTCCGTCCCCTCAAGGAGAGCAAGTGAACCCCACCGAGGAGCTCGTCGACCTGCTCGACGTGGAGCAGCTCGACGGCGACCTGTTCCGCGGCAAGCAGCCCGAGTCCGCCCGGGCCCGGGTGTACGGCGGCCAGGTCGCGGCGCAGGCGCTGATCGCCGGCATCCGCACGGTCCCGAGCGAGTTCGCCGTGCACTCGCTGCACTCCTACTTCCTGCGCGGCGGCGACTATGCCGTCCCGATCGTGTACGACGTCGAGCGGATCCGCGACGGCCGCTCGTTCCTGACCCGACGCGTCGTCGCGCGCCAGCACGGGCGGCCGATCTACTACCAGACGCTGAACTTCCAGAAGCCCGAGGAGGGCTACGACCACCAGGACGCGATGCCGGCGGTGGGTGCGCCCGAGACCGGCTTCGACCTGGTCGACGTGATGCGCAAGGGCGGCAACGACGAGGCCGACGCGCTCGGCAAGGAGTGGGGCGCGCTCGACGTGCGCTGGCTCGGCAACACGCGCTGGGGCCTGGAGCCCGACGACGGTCACGTGTCGCAGGCGCGGATGTGGATCCGGTTGCGTGAGGGCCTGCCCGACGACCCCGCCATCCACGCGGCGGCCTTCACCTATGCCAGCGACGTGAGCCTGCTCGGCTCGACGCTGTCGGTGCACGACGTGAACCCGTCGCGGACGCAGATGGCCTCGCTCGACCACACGCTGTGGTTCCACCGGCCGTTCCGGGCCGACCAGTGGTGGCTCTACGACCAGTGGTCGCCCTCGGCGCAGGGTGCGCGCGGCCTGGCGTTCGGTCGGATCTTCACCGCCGACGGCACGCTGGTCGCCACGGCCGCCCAGGAGGGCCTGATCCGGCCCCGTCGCGACGGCAGCGAGGGACCCGGCTCCCGGGAGTGACGGTGGTCCACCAGCTGTCTCGAGCCGATGCCCGGCGGATCGCCGTCGAGGCTCAGCTGCTCGGGCCCGCTCGACCCGACGACCTGCTCGAGGTGGTCCGGCACCTCACCGTGCTGCAGGCCGAGCCGACCAGCGCGATCGCCCCCAGCGCCGACCTGGTCCTGTGGAGCCGCCTGGGGCCGTCGTACGACGTCGCCGCGCTGCGCGACGCGATCGACGAGCAGCGGCTGATCGAGCACCAGGGCTACATCCGGCCGGCCGAGGACCTGGCGCTCTTCCGCGCCGAGATGGCCCAGTGGCCGGGGGTCGGCGACCTCACGGGGTGGCAGGTCGCCCGCGCGGAGTGGGTCGAGGCCAACGACGCCTGCCGGCGCGACCTCCTCGACCGGCTGCGCAGCGATGGTCCGCTGCCGGCCAGCGAGCTGCCCGACAGCTGTGAGGTGCCCTGGCAGTCGTCGGGCTGGAACAACGACCGCAACGTCCGGATGCTGCTGCAGCTCATGGTCGCGCGCGGCGAGGTCGCCACGGCCGGTCGGCAGGGGCGGGAGCAGCTGTGGGACCTGGCAGAGCGGATCTACCCCGACGACCCGGTCCCCGACGTCGAGGAGGCTCGCCGGCTGCTGCACGCGCGACGACTGGCCGCCCTCGGCATCGCCCGGGCCAAGGCGGCGGCCTCGCCGGGGGAGCAGCACAGCGTCGGGGACGCGGGGGAGCCGGCCGTGATCGAGGGCGTCCGGGGCACCTGGCGGGTCGATCCCTCCCTGCTGGGACTGGTGGGCGCCCCGGCGTACGACGGCCGCGCGGCGCTGCTCTCGCCGTTCGACCGGCTCGTCCAGGACCGCAAGCGCGTCACCGAGATCTTCGAGTACGACTACGTCCTGGAGATGTACAAGCCGGTGGCGCAACGGCGGTGGGGCTACTACGCGCTCCCGGTCCTCTACGGCGACCGCCTGGTCGGCAAGCTCGACGCCACCGCCGACCGGGCCGAGGGAGCGCTGGTCGTGCATGCGGTCCACGAGGACGAGCCGTTCCCGCCGGCGGTCGCGGAGGCCGTCCGGGCCGAGATCGAGTCGCTCGCGGCCTGGCTGGGACTCGACCTGGATCTGGTCTAGTCAAAGGGTTGGGTCCGCGCCGGACCTGCCGATGGTCAGGGCATGAGTGGTCACGAGGAGCGCAGCGCGCGAGGACACCTGAGCGCCGACGAGCTGGCCCTGGAGTCGGTCCCGATGGTGAAGCAGATCGTGGACCAGGTCGTGACGCGGGTGCCGCGCTCAGTGCCCCGCGACGACCTGACGTCCGCCGGTCTGGTGGCCCTCACCGACGCCGCGCGTGCCTTCGAGCCCGACCGCGACGGCGCCTTCGAGGTCTACGCCACCGCCCGCATCAAGAGCGTGCTGATCGACGTCGTGCGAGCCCACCAGGCCCGGGCCATCGAGGACCGGATGCCGGCCGAGCCGCAGGCGCCCGCCGCCGAGCCGGCCGAGGTCGACGACCGGCTGGTCCGCCTGCGCGGCGCGATCGGCGAGCTGTCCGAGCGGCACCGCCAGGTCGTCGGGCGCTACTTCCTCGACGAGGTGCCGACCTCCGGCATCGCGGCCGACCTCGGGGTCGCCGAGGCGCAGGTCATCCAGCTCCGCACCGAGGCCCTGATGCTGCTGCGCGACGCCCTCGCCGGGAGCACCGACGAGACCGCCGAGCCGTCGCAGCGCGACGCCGCCCGCCGGGCCATGTACGCCGCGCTCGCGAGCCGCCGCACCCTGGTCCGGGCCAGCTCCATGCCCGAGACCCGCGAGCTCCGGCTCGAGGCCTGAGCCACGGATCGAGGAGCAGCGGCGCCCGCCGTCGGTCAGCTCGTCGCCTCGGTGATCGGGCGGTAGCGGCGGAGCCGGCGGGGGTCGTCCGGAGCGACGGCGTGCTTGTCGCCCCAGACCAGCAGCGCATCGAGCACCACCAGCAGGTCCTGGCCCGAGTCGGTGAGGTGGTAGTCGAAGCGCTCGGGGCGGTCCTGGTACGCCGTGCGCCCGATGACGCCGACGGCCTCGAGGGTCTTGAGGCGGGCCGCGATCCGGTCGCGGGGAGCGCCGGTGCCGCGGACGATGTCGCCGAAGCGCGTGCTACCCATCGCGATCTCCCGGACCACCAGCAGCGCCCAGCGCTCGCCGACGAGCTCGAGCGACGCCGCGATCGGGCACGGTCGTCCGGGGAGCTGGGCTAGAGGAACGGTGCTCACGGGTGTAGCGTGCCGCGAGTGAGTTTGGAAGTCAAACCAACTGTGGCCACCCGGTCCCTTCTGCCGATCGCGCTCGGCACCGCCCTGGTGCTGGTCACCTACGTGACCCCGATGGCGACGGTGCCCGCGACCGCGGCCGACCTCGGTGCCGGCCCGGTCGCGCGGGCGTGGATCCTCAGCTCGATGTCGGTCGGGCTGGCCGCGGCGCTGCTCGCCGCGGGGGTGCTCGGCGATGCCTCCGGCCGGCGCCGGGTGTACGCCGCCGGGCTCGGCGCGATCGGCCTCGGTGCGCTGGCGTGCGCGCTCGCCCAGGAGCCGGTCCTCTTCGTCGCGGCCCGCGTCGTCGAGGGCGTCGGGGGAGCGGCGGTGCTGGCCTGCGGACTCGCGGTGCTCGCCCACGACTACGCACCTGGTCCGGCCCGCGTGCACGCGACGTCGATCTGGGCCGCCAGCGTCGGGCTGGGCATCACCGCCGGCGCGGTCCTGGCGGCGGCCCTCGACATCGGCAGCGGCTGGCGCGAGACGTACGCCGTGGTCGGCGTGCTGGCGCTGCTGCTGCTCTTGCCCAGCCTCCGACGGATCGGGGAGTCCTCCGCGGCCGAGCCGCAGCGGATCGACGTGCCGGGTCTGCTGCTGCTCGTCGCCGCGATGACGCTGCTCGTCTCGGCACTCACGCAGGGCCGCAACGGCATCGACGCGCCGACCGTGGTCCTCGCGGTGCTGGCGGTCGTCGCCGCCGTGGGCTTCGGGCTCGTCGAGCGGCGGGTGCTCCAACCCCTCGTGGACCCGGCGCTGCTGCGGGCGCCGCGGTTCCGCGCCGCGACGCTGGGCTCGCTCACCGTCGGCCTGGGCATCATCGGGATGTCGTCGTTCGTCCCCACCGTGGCCCAGCTCGGCCTGGGGACCGACCTGTGGACCGCCAGCCTCCTCGTCGTCGCGTGGTCGGGCACGAGCGTCGTCACGTCGTACCTGGTCCGGCACCTGCCTCACCCGCTGGAGGGCCCCCGGCCGGTCGCCGCCCTGCTCGTCCTGGTGGCCACCGGCCAGCTGACCGGCTACGGGCTCGATGCTTCGTCCGGCGTGTGGCGGCTGGCGGTGCCGATGTTCGTGGCCGGACTGGCGACCGGCGTGCTCAACGCGGTGCTCGGTCGGGAGGCCGTCGCGAGCGTGCCGCCCGACCGGGCCGCGATGGGCAGCGGCGCCAACAACACGGCGCGCTACCTCGGGGCGGCCTGCGGCATCACGCTCTTCGTGGTGGTCGCGACCCACGCCGGTGCCGACCTGCTCGCGGGATGGAACGTCGCGGTGCTCGTGGCCGCCGGGCTCACCCTGGTGGGCGCGGCAGCCATCGCCTGGTCCGGACGCGGCCGGGCATGATGGCGGCATGACCGACTTCAACGCTGCCGTGATCGCCGAGTTCCGCGCCAACCACGGGAAGGTGGGCGGCAATTTCGAGGGCGCCCCGCTGCTCCTGCTCCACTCCGTGGGTGCCAAGAGCGGCGAGACCCGCGTCAGTCCGATGATGTACCTGCCCGATGGTGACCGGTTCCTGGTGTTCGCCTCCAAGGCCGGAGCGCCCACCAACCCGGACTGGTACCACAACCTCATCGCCCACCCCGACGCCACGATCGAGGTGGGGGACGAGACCGTCGACGTCCGTGCCGAGGAGCTGCCGCGCGCCGAGCGCGACGCCAAGTACGCCGAGCAGGCCGCGCTCTACCCCGGGTTCGCCGACTACGAGAAGAAGACCGACCGGGTGATCCCGGTGCTTGCGCTCACCCGTCGATAAGTGCTCTCTCATCCGCGCCTCATGCCCACCACATCGGGCGACGGCACGGTTGAGACATGAAGAAGACAACAGCAACCACCGCCGTCCTGCTCGTCTCCGCCTCCTTCACCGTGGTCGGAGCGGGCGCCGCGCAGGCCAACGACCGCGGCGTCGTCCGTCAGGGATCGTGCACCGGCAGCACCCACGCGAAGATCAAGGCCAAGCCGGACGACGGCCGGATCGAGGTCGAGTCCGAGATCGACAGCAACCGCAGCGGTCAGGTGTGGAGGTGGACCCTCCGGCACGACGGCAGGGTCGTCTCCCACGGCCGCTCCCGGACCGCCGGCCGCAGCGGCTCGTTCGAGGTCGAGCGACGGCCGCGGGACACGGCCGGCGCCGACGCGTTCAAGTTCCGGGCCGTCAACGCGGCCACCGGCGAGGTGTGCGTGGCGCGCGTCAGGCTGTGACGGTGCGCCCGACCAGGTGCGGTACGCCGGTCCGGGGGGTCGTCAGCGAGAAGTCGTAGCCGTCGTCCGTCGGCCGCGACCCGAAGGCGACCGAGCCCGGCAGCAGGATCGGCCGCTTGAAGGCCACGTCCACCCGCACCAGGTCGGGCAGCCGGTTCTCGAGGGCGCCGACGCACCTCGCCAGCGACCACATGCCGTGCGCGATCTGCCGCGGGAACCCGAACGCCTTCGCCGTCAGGCCGTAGAGGTGGATCGGGTTGTGGTCACCCGAGACGGCGGCGTACCGGCGGCCCAGGTCGCCCGGGAGCTGCCAGGCCAGCCCGCTCGAGGCAGCGACCGGCTCGTCGCTCGCACGGGTCGAGCCGGTCGGGGCCTCGCTCCCCGCGCCGCGGCGCAGGAAGGTCGAGGTCTCCTCCCACACCAGCTCGCCCGCCGAGTGGACCGTCGTGAGCAAGTCGAAGGCCCGGCCCTTGGGGTGCGGGCGCAGGTGCGCCGGGCGCGCGGTGACCTGGAGCCGCTCGGTCGCGGCGATGCGCCGGTGCTGGGTGATGGAGTTCTCGAGGTGCACCGTGCCGATCGCCGGGAACGGGAACGACGCGTCGGTCATGATCTCGAGGTGCAGCCCGAAGGCCAGCAGGTGCGGATAGGTCAGCGGCAGCGTGTCCTGGCGCGGGAAGCCGCAGAGGGCGGCGTACGCCGTCACGTGGTCGACGTCGGTCGGGACGTCGTGGCGCACGAGGGACATCTCGGGCAGGGCGGTGCCGGTCCTGCGGACTCCGGGTAGCAGGTTGACGCCGGGTACGGCGGGCAGCGCCGCCTTGACCATCAGGGGCAGCCCCGGCACGTCAGGCTCCCAGCATCATCTGGCCGCAGACCCGGACGACGTTGCCGTTGACGGCGGTGGAGGCCGGGTTGGCGTACCAGGCGATCGTCTCCGCCACGTCGACCGGCAGGCCGCCCTGGGCGAGGGCATTGAGCCGCTGGCCGACCTCCCGGGTCGCGAACGGCACGGCGGCGGTCATCTGCGTGATGATGAAGCCGGGGGCGACCGCGTTGATGGTGATGCCGTCCGTCAGCTCGGCGGCGAGCGAGTCGACGAGGCCGATGACTCCGGCCTTCGACGCGGCGTAGTTGGTCTGCCCGACGTTGCCGGCGATGCCCGCGATCGAGGCGACGCCGACGATCGAGCCGCCCGGGTTGACCACGCCCTGCGCGAGGAGCTCGCGGGTGATGCGCTCGGGAGCGGTGAGGTTGACGGCGATGACCTGCTCCCACCGGTCGCCCTGCTCGGAGGCGGCCATGTTGGCCAGCCTGCGGTCGCGGGTGATGCCGGCGTTGTGCACGACGACGTCCACGCCGCCGTGCGTGGTCGTGAGGTGGTGCGCGATCCGCTGAGGTGCGTCCTTGGCGGTGATGTCGAGCACCAGGTGGTCGCCCTCGAGCTCCCGCATCACGGCCTGGAGCTCGCTTGCCGCCTGGGGGACGTCGATGCCGACGACCGTGGCGCCGTCGCGGCGCAGCACGCGGGCGATCTGCTCGCCGATGCCCCGGCTCGCTCCCGTGACGACCGCGACCCTGCCCTCGAGCGGACGGATCCAGTCGGTGACCCGGCCGGGCTCGGTGACGCCGTACGCGCCGATCCGGACGACCTGGCCCGAGACGTACGCCGACTTGGGGGAGAGCAGGAACGCCAGGGTGCTGGTCACCGAGCCCTCCGCGCCGTCGGCGACGTACACGAGCTGGACCGTGCCCCCACGGCCGATCTCCTTGCCCAGGCTGCGGGTGAAGCCCTCGAGCGCGCGCTGGGCGACGCGTTCGGCTCCGTCGACCTGCTCGGGCGGGGTGCCGAGCACGACGACCCGGGCGCAGCGCTCGAGGCTGCGCAGCAGCGGGGTGAAGAAGTCGCGGAGCGCGACGAGCTGCTCCGAGGAGGTCAGACCGGTCGCGTCGAAGACCAGGCCCCGGTACGTCGTGCCGTCGTCCGGGGCCGCTGCCGCCGGCTGCACCGCCGCGATGTCCAGCGAGTCGAGAATCCCCACGAGGGACTCGGCCAGCCGGCCGCGTCCGCCGACCGCGACTACGCCGTCGACCAGCGGGGCACCGTCGGCGTACCGCTCGAGCCGGGTGGGCTGGGGGAGACCGAGCAGCCGGGAGACCTGGCGGCCGATCGCCGAAGCGGTGAAATCCTGGTAGAGGTCGCTCATGATCGGTATGTAACTCCTTGTGCAACTGGGAGTCCAGATATCGTGATCTGGCACTCATCGGCTTCTCACCACGCTCGTCGGCGATCAAGGATGGATCCATGGCTGACAACACACTCGGCACCACGCACCGCGTCGCCGTGCTCGGTGGCAACCGCACCCCCTTCGCGCGGTCCAACACGGCGTACGCCGACGCCTCCAACCAGGAGCTGCTGACCGCCGCGATCGACGGGCTGGTGGCGCGCTTCGGGCTGCAGGGCGAGCGGCTCGGCGAGGTGGTCGCAGGAGCGGTGCTCAAGCACGCGCGCGACTTCAACCTCGCCCGCGAGTCGGTCCTCGGCTCACGGCTGGCCCCCGAGACCCCGGCGACCGACATCCAGGAGGCCTGCGGCACGGGTCTGCAGGCCGCGATCCAGGTCGCGAACAAGATCGCTCTCGGCCAGATCGACGCGGGGATCGCCGGCGGCACCGACACCACCTCGGACGCGCCGGTCGCGATCAGCGACCGCCTCCGCAAGAAGCTGATGAAGGTCAACGCCGCCCGCGACACCGTCGGCAAGGTGAAGGCGCTCGGCGCGATCCGGCCCGGCGACATCGGCCTGGAGATCCCGCAGAACGGCGAGCCGCGCACCCGGCTCTCGATGGGCGAGCACGCGGCGCTGACCGCCCTCGAGTGGCAGATCACTCGCGAGGACCAGGACGCGCTCGCCGCCGCCTCGCACCAGCACCTCGCCGCGGCGTACGACGCCGGCTTCCTCGACGACCAGGTCACGCCCTTCCGCGGCCTCGAGCGCGACAACAACCTGCGCCCCGACTCGACCGTCGAGCGGCTCGCCCGGCTCACCCCGGTCTTCGGCCGGGGCGAGGCGGCGACCATGACGGCCGGCAACTCGACGCCGCTCACCGACGGCGCGTCCGTCGTGCTGCTCTCCAGCGATCGATGGGCCGACGAGCACGGGCTCGAGCCGCTGGCCTACTTCGTCGACTCCGAGACCGCGGCTGTTGACTACGTGCACGGTGGGGAGGGGCTGCTGATGGCACCGGCGTACGCCGTCCCGCGGATGCTCGAGCGCCAGGGCCTGACGCTGCAGGACTTCGACTTCTACGAGATCCACGAGGCGTTCGCCTCGCAGGTGCTCTCCACCCTGAAGGCGTGGGAGGACCCGGTCTTCTGCCAGGAGAGGCTGGGTCTCGACGCGCCGCTCGGCTCGATCGACCGGGCCCGGCTCAACGTCCGCGGCTCGTCGCTGGCGGCCGGCCACCCGTTCGCCGCCACCGGTGGGCGGATCATCGCGGTGGCCGCCAAGCTGCTCGCCGAGAAGGGCTCCGGGCGGGCGCTGATCTCGATCTGCGCCGCCGGCGGTCAGGGCGTGGTGGCGATCCTGGAGCGCTGACTCAGCGGGTCGCGAGCGCCAGCGCCGAGGCGACCAGGTAGTCGCGGACCTGCTCGGCCGAGATGCTGCCCACCGTGGGGATGCCGGGCGCGGCCTCCTTGACCAGGATGCCGACCCGCGCGAGCTGCAGGGCGCCGAGACCGCTCGCGTAGAGCGTGTTGGCCAGCAGCACCGGGTCCTCGACGCGGAACGAGCCCGACTCGACGCCGTGCTCGAGCACCTGGGTGAGCACGGCGAGGCACCCGGAGATGCCGCGTCCGAGCCGGAAGAGCGCGCTCTCGGACATCTCGTCGAGCAGGTCGGGACCGCTGCGGCGCATCAGCGTCTGCGCGCAGTCGACGAACGCGGGGTGCGCGACGCCGTACTCGACGAACGCCGTCACCAGCGCCGTCAGCTGCTGCTCCGCGTCGTCGGACGACTCGGCCGCAGCGGAGAGGTCGGCCCGCAGCTCGTCGAGGTAGCCGACCAGGGTGAGCGCGAAGAGCTCCTCCTTGCCGGTGAAGTGGCGGTAGACGATGGCCCGGTTGATGCCGACGGCGTTTGCGATGTCCTCGATCTGCGCGTCGCGGACCCCGCGCTGGTCGAACAGCCCGCGGGTCGCGGCGATGATCTCCTTCTCGCGAGCCCGGCGCCGGGTGGCGGCCGCCGTCCGCCGGCCGTCGGTGGGGGGAGCGGTCGCCATGGCGACATCGTACGGGTGTGCAACTGTCAGTTGCACGGTTGTGACGATCAGGAGTGGAGTCGGTACCCAGCAGCGCTCGCTCCGGTCGGGCCTCCGTGCTCGAAGATCGCAATGTCACCGGCGATGCCTTCGAGGGTGCCGGCCCGCACCCTGCCCAGGGTGCGAGTGACCGCGCCGGTCTGCGGGTCGACGATCCGGAGCACGGCGTCCGGCCAGGGCGGCTCGGCCGAATTGTCGGGCTGGATCTGGGGGTCCTTGCCGCGGTAGCGGTAGTCGACGCGGATCAGGCCGAGGTCGGACGTCGCGAACGTCGAGGTCTCGTAGCCGATCTCGCCGTCCTCGAACGCCGTCGACGTGTCGCCCTGGGTCCAAAGCAGGTCGACGGCCCCCACGCGGCGGGCCTCGGTCACCGGGACGGTGATCTGCTCCCCGCCCGGCAGGTCGACCATGCGCGTGGTGGAGGACACCCTGACCCCGTCGACCTCCGTGGTGGCCGCCCACATCGCCTCTCGGCAGGCCGCGTCGTAGGTGATCGTGCCATCAGCGACCGCGCGGCAGATCGGTCCCCGCGAGCTGCTGTCGCGGCCCATGTAGATCCGGGTCGACGACATCCCGACGACCTCGGTGCCGAACGCTCGGCGCTTCCAGAGGAACGAGGATGTCGCAGGATCGACCACGCCGACGGTGTAGCCGGTGACCTCGGGCTCGCCGGTCTCCGACAGCCGCCAGCCGGAGGCGGCGACCGCGACGAACAGGTCGGTGCCGGGAATCGCCTGGACGGTCCCGGGTATGCCGGTCAACGGCTCCACCGACGCGACCTCGCCGGTGGCGGCGTCGCCGATGCCGTAGGGCAGCGGGACGTTCGGCAGGGGGTTCGTCGTGCCGGGTGAGTTGTCCATCGACCCCGCCCCGATGAAGTGGCCCTGTGACACGGCGTCGACCCCGCCCGTGCCGTTCGGCGGGACCACGAGGTCGATCGACCAGAGCTGATCGAGGTCGGTGACCTCGGCCGGCGCCTTCACCGCGGCCTTCGGGGGGCTGGTGTCGGCCTCGTCGTCGGAGCAGCCGACCAGGGCCACCGTCAGCAGTGCCGCCACCAGCACGCCGAGAATCCGTCGCATGCCCAGCGAGTATGCCGCTCCGCAGGACGGTCCACCGGCTCTTCGAGAGACCTGCGGCCCGGGCGCTGCGAGCGGCGGCGCCGCGCGCGAGTTTCATCGGCCGGCCGATGAAACTCCCGCTGGGACGACGAAGCTTCATCGTCCGAGCGAGAGTTTCGTCGTCCAGGCCCGGGCGACGCGGCGTGACCGGCGTGACCGCGCGCACGTCTGCGACCGGCCTGTCGGCGACCGGCACGGTGGTCGTCCGGGCGCTCCGGGGGCGCGCGGGCGGCGCCCGGCCGCATGGGTACGACGCCTGGTCAGGCCAGGAAGCCGCGCACCGTGTCGATCGTGTCGATCTCGGACACCGGCTTGTCGTCGCGGTAGCGCACGACCCGCGCGAACCGCAGCGCGACGCCGCCCGGGTAGCGCGTCGAGCGCTGCACGCCGTCGAAGGCGATCTCGACGACCTGCTCCGGGCGGACGTCGACGACGTAGTGCGCCTTGGTCTCGGCGGGCGACAGCGCCAGCTCGGTGAAGCGCTCGGTCTGCCAGGCGAGCATCTCGTCGGTCATCCCCTTGAAGGTCTTGCCGAGCATCACCAGCTCACCGGTCGCCGGGTCGCGTGCGCCGAGGTGGATGTTGGAGAGCCAGCCCTCGCGGCGCCCGGAGCCCCACTCGATCGCGAGGACGACGAGGTCGAGGGTGTGGACGGGCTTCACCTTCACCCACCCGGCGCCCCGGCGCCCGGCGTCGTACGGCGCGGTCAGCGACTTCACGACGACGCCCTCGTGGCCCGAGCCGAGCGTGCTCTCCAGGAAGGCTGCGGCCTCCACGGGCGAGGCGGTGACCAGCCGCGGCACCCGGTGAGCCTCGGGCACCAGCCGGTCCAGCGCCGCGGCCCGCTCGGCGGCGGGCGCGTCGAGGAGGTCGACGCCGTCGAGGTGCAGCACGTCGAAGAAGTACGGCGTGACCGCGACGCCGTCGGTCATCGCCGTCCGCGATGCCGTCTCCTGGAAGGGCCTCGGTCGGCCGTCGTCGCCCAGCGCGAGCGCCTCGCCGTCGAGCACGAAGGACGTCGCGGGCAGCGACCGCGCCACCTCGACCACCTCGGGCAGCCGGGAGGTGATGTCCTCCAGCGATCGGGTGGCCACCAGGACCTCGGACCCGGAGCGGTGCACCTGGACCCGGATGCCGTCGAGCTTGACGTCGACGGCGACCTCGGCGCCTCCGCCGGCCCTGGCCACGGCCTCGGCGACCGACGGCGCGCTGGACGCGAGCATCGGCGCCACCGCACGACCGACCTCCAGCCCGATCGCGGCGAGTGCGTCGACGCCATCGAACGCAGCCGGGGCGACGGCCACCGTCGAGCCGGCCAGCATCGCGGCACGTCGTACGGCGGCCAGCGGCACGTCGGCCGCGACGGCGAGCCCCTCCTGCACGAGCGAGTCCAGGGCGCCCTGCCGTACGGCGCCGGTGACCACCCCGCGCAGCCACGCCTGCTCGTCCGCGGTGGCGCGCCCGAAGAGCTCGGCGACGGCCGCGGACCGGGCCGCCTGCGACCCGGAGCCCGACAGCGCCGCCACGGCATCGAATGCGGCGTGCACCTCCGCCACGGTCAACGTCGGCGAGGCGGCCGCCGCCGCCGGGAGCGACGACAGCCCGCGCCACCCCAGGCCGGTGCGTCGCTGCCGCAGGGCTCCCCCGACGTACGCCGTCACCGTCTGCACCTCGTCGGGGGCCGCGACGCCCAGCAGGGTGGCGATCGCGGCGACCTTGGCCTTGCGTGACCGGGTGGCGGCGACCGTCGTGGAGGTGGCGACCACGTCGGCGAGCAGCATGCCTCCATTCAAGACCAACGGACCGACACTAGGTTGGGGACCGTGGGACGCAAGCAGTGGCTGCTGGTCGAGGCGGAGCGCCGGTGGGACGCCGCCCGGCTGAGGCGCCGGTCGGGCGGTGCCCCCGAGAACTTCCGGATCGACGCCTACGTCGGCCACGGTGGCCCGGAGGGCGTCATCGTCCGGGGCCGGGTGCTCGACAACGCGCCCCCCGCGCCGGTCATGGAGGGCGAGGGGCTCGGCGCGAGCCTGCGACGCAGCCTGGGCCAGTTCGTGACCGACGAGCTGCCCGGCGTACCCCTGCTGGTGACCGTCGGCGACGCCAGCGTCGAGGTCGAGACCGACGGGGAGGGCTACTTCCACGCCGAGCTGCGACCGAGCGTGCTCGCCGACCCGTGGCAGGACGGCACGGTCGAGCTGGTGGGCGGCTACCGCGGTCTCGCCGAGCCGTACCGGACACCCGTGCGGGTCCGGGTGCCGGGGCAGTCGGCCCGCTTCGGCATCGTCTCCGACGTCGACGACACCATCCTCGAGACCGGCGTCCAGCGGGTCGGACAGATGCTGCGACAGACGCTCACGGGCTCGGCCCTGACCCGGACGCCGTTCCCGGGCGCCGCCGAGCTCTACCAGGACCTGGCCGCGAGGACGAACCCCGTCTTCTACGTGTCCTCCAGCCCCTGGAACCTCTACGCCTTCCTGGTCGGCTTCCTGCGCCACCGCGACTTCCCCCTCGGACCGGTGCTGCTGCGCGACCTGATCGGCGACAAGGACGGCCGCGCGCGCAAGCACGAGCGGATCTCGGAGATCCTGGAGCTGCACCCGCACCTGCCCTTCGTGCTGATCGGCGACTCGGGTGAGAAGGACCCGGAGGTCTACGCCGACATCGTCCGCGAGCACCCGGGCCGGGTGCTGGCCGTCTACATCCGCGAGGTGCGCCTGGACCCCGGTGACGGTCGCGTGGAGGCGGTGTCGGACAGCTGGGACCACGACGTCCCGTTCGTGCTGGCGGCCGACAGCGACGCCGTACGCCGGCACGCGGCGGGGCTGGGGCTCCTGTGACCGACCGCCGCCTGCTGCTCGCCGTCGACGCGCCGTCGCTGCTGCACCGCAACCACCACGCCCGGACCGAGTCGCAGCTGCACGACCGCGGTGGCCGGCCGGCGTGGGCGCTGCACGGGATGCTGCGCCAGATCCTCGAGGCGATCGACCAGTTCGCGCCCGACGCGGTGCTCTTCGGCCTCGACGACCGCACCTCGTCGCTGCGCGAGCAGGCCTACCCGGCGTACAAGGCCGGCCGTGCCGAGAAGGACCCCGCGCTCGTCGACCAGCTCGACCGCGCCGGTGCCCTGCTGGACGCGCTGGGCATGCGCACGGTCACCCCGGCCGGCCTGGAGGCCGACGACGTCAACGCCTCCGCCGCGGCGTGGGCCGAGCGCTCGGGGTGGAGCTGTGTCCTGATCACCTCCGACCGCGACGTCTTCGCGCACATCAGCGACCACACCCAGGTGCTGAGGCTGATCAGCGGCGGGATCGCCGGCTCGCCGCTGCTCAACCCCGCCCGCCTGCACGCCATGTACGGCGTCGCCGCGGAGCACTACCTGGAGTACGCCGCCCTGCGCGGCGACAGCAGCGACAACCTGCCGGGAGTGCCGGGGATCGGCGAGAAGTCCGCATCGGTGCTGCTCTCGCAGATGGGCTCGATGCGCGCGGTGTGGGCCGACATCGACCATGCCGGCGGGGCGACCCTCGTGGCCACGCTGGACTCCTACTGCGCCGAGCGGGGCACCCGACGCATCGGCGCCTCGGTGCTGAAGCGGTTGTCCACCCCGGAGGCCCGGGAGCGGTTCGAGTTCAACCTGACGATGATGTCGGGGCGCACCGACCTGGATCTCGGGCTGACCCCGGACGTGCCGGGCAGTCCCGGCCTGCTGCCGCTCGAGCCGGACCGGGTCGCCCGGGTGGTCGGCCACTTCGGAGTGCCGTCGACGACGGACCTGGCGCTGCGGGTGCTGACGGAGCCTCCGGCCTCGGCGGCGTACTAGGGCTCTGAGACCGTCACCACCCGGGCGGGAGCGAGGTGAAGTCCGGCTCACGGCCCTCGGCGAAGGCCGTCAGGGCCTCCAGGTTGGCGGGGCCGCCCATCAGCTCGGCGAAGGCGGCGTTCTCCCGCTCGCGCGCGGCGGCGACGCCGGCCCGCAGCGGCTCGGTCATGGTGCTCTTGACGGCGATCAGCGACGAGATCGGACGAGCGGCGAGCACCTCCGCGTGCCGACGGGCCTCGGGGAGCAGGTCGTCGGGCTCGCAGACACGCCACACCAGCCCCATCGTCAGGGCCTCCTGGGCGGAGACCCACTCGGCCGACAGCAGCATCCAGGCGGCGTCCTGGCGGCCGAGCAGCCGGGGGAAGAGGTACGACGACGCGGCCTCGGGTGCGACGCCCAGGCTGGTGAAGGGGCACTTCAGCCGTGCGGCCGTCGACATGAACGCGAGGTCGGCGTACCCCAGGATCGTCGCCCCGATGCCGAGTCCCAGCCCGTTGACCGCGCAGACCAGTGGCTTCGGGAAGTC
Source organism: Nocardioides sp. URHA0020 (assembly GCF_000620705.1). Taxonomy (GTDB): domain Bacteria; phylum Actinomycetota; class Actinomycetes; order Propionibacteriales; family Nocardioidaceae; genus Nocardioides. Next base: position 495,910 of record NZ_KK211168.1, on the reverse strand, counting down.
CACGAGCGCGTCGAGCAGGCCCAGGAACCCGTGCTTGCCCGGCACGAAGTCCGGGTCGGTCGCACGGGCATGCATCTCCAGCAGGTCGGTGCCGGCGCTGAAGGCCCGGCCGTTGCCGGTCAGCAGGACCACCGCCACGCCCGGGTCGTCCGCCGCCTCGAGCAGCGCCTCCGCGGTCGCGTCGTACAACGCCTCGTTGAACGCGTTGAGCGCCTCGGGCCGGTCGAGGGTGAGGGTGCGGACCCGGTGGAGGTCGTCGATCTGCAGCGTCATGGGGTCAGGGTAGAACGTGTTCCAGTGTCCGCGGGTGCGGCTATCGTCGGTGGCGTGGACGGACGGGTGCGGGAGTGGCGACCCGACTGGCCGTGCTCCGTCAGCGGCGCGCTGCGTGCGCACCGGCGCGGCGCGGGCGACCCGACGTACCGGACGGTCGGCGACCAGCACTGGCGCGGCATCCGTACGCCGACCGGCCCGGCCACCCTGGTCCTCGAGCCGCGCTCGGGCGAGGGCGTGGTGCGGGCGCAGGCGTGGGGACCCGGGGGCGACTGGGTGCTCGACGCGGTGCCGGCGCTGCTCGGTGCCGCTGACGACCTGACCGGCTTCGAGCCCCGGATCCACTCCGTCGAGGACGTCTGGCGGCGCCACGGCCAGTGGCGCTTCGGTCGCAGCGGCCTCGTGATGGAGGCGCTGACGCCGGCGATCATCGAGCAGAAGGTGACCGGCCAGGAGGCGTTCGCGGGCTTCCGGATGCTGGTCCACCGGTACGGCGAGCGCGCACCAGGCCCCGGCGCGGAGCACCAGCTCTGGGTCCAGCCGTCGGCCGACACGATCCGGCAGGTGCCGTCGTGGGAGTGGCTGCGGATGCACATCGACCCGGCCCGCTCCCGTGCCCTGGTCACCGCGGCCCGCGTCGCCGACGCCCTGGAGCGCACCGTCGGGCTGCCCGGCGACGAGGTCGAGCGCCGCCTGACGAGCCTGCCCGGCATCGGGGTCTGGACCGCCGCGGAGGTGCGCCAGCGCGCGCACGGCGACGCCGACGCCGTCTCCTTCGGCGACTACCACGTCGCGCACCAGGTCGGCTGGGCCGTGGAGGGCCGCGACTTCGACGACGCCGAGATGGCCGAGTTCCTCGAGCCCTGGCGACCGCACCGCAACCGCGTCGTCACGCTGCTGCTGATGGGCGGGCGCCGGCGTCCCCGCCACGGCGCCCGGATGGCCCCCCGCACCCACCTGCCGGCGACGGTCACCCGTCGGTGACAGTGGTGCGAGGGCCTCCGGGCCCGAGCCTCGAGACCATCTCAGAGCAGTGGACGCAGGGGAGCGAGGATCATCTCGGTGAACCTGCGGTAGAGGTCGCGGGCGGCCCACTCGCTGGCGGTGAGCTCGAGGCAGTTGGTCTCGTCGGCGGCGTAGATCGTCTCCATGGTGGCCGCGAAGGCCGGGTCGATCACCTCGACGTTGATCTCGTAGTTGCCCTGCAGGCTGAGGCGGTCGACGTTCGCCGTGCCGATGGTCGACCAGGTGCTGTCGATCGTGGAGGTCTTCGCGTGCACCATCGCGTCGCGGAAGCGGAAGATGCGCACCCCGGAGTCGAGCAGCTGGGAGAAGTAGCCGCGCGAGATCCAGTCGGCCACGATGTGGTTGGACTTGAGCGGCAGCAGGAGGCGTACGTCGACGCCGCGCCGCGAGGCCGCCTTCATCGCGTCGACGAAGTCCTGGTCGGGGCAGAAGTAGGCGTGCGTCATCCAGACCCGCTGCGAGGACCGGTTGATCGCCTCGATGTACATCGAGCGGATCGGGAACATCCACAGCCGCGGCACGTTGCGGTGGAAGCGGATCCGGGTCTCCCAGGTCGACGCGGTCTCGAGCAGCAGCGGCCGCTCCGACGTACCGATGCGGCGACGGCGGTTGAGGTTCCAGAAGTCCGCGAACGCACGCTTCAGGTCCCAGACGCCCGGCCCGGTGATGCGCACGTGGGTGTCGCGCCACTCCGTGGCGTACGCCGTGCCGATGTTGTAGCCCCCGACGAAGCCCACCGTGTCGTCCACGACCAGGATCTTGCGGTGGTCGCGGCCGTAGCGGGCCAGGTCGTAGAACCTCCAGCCGGCCGGGTAGATCGGGTAGCGCAGCACCTTCATCGTCGGCGGGAAGCGCTTGAACCGCGGCGAGACCACGAGGTTCGCGAATCCGTCGTAGATGCAGTAGACCTCGACCCCGCGGTCGGCGGCGGCGGCGAGCGCGGCCTTGAACTTCTCGCCGATCTCGTCGCCCTTCCAGATGTAGGTCTCGAAGAGGATCTGCTTCTGGGCGCCGTCGATCGCGGCGAGCATCGCGTCGTACAGGTCCTGGCCGTAGGTGTACGGCGTGAGCGCGCCGCCGCCCACCTGGACCTCGACCGGCGGCGTGATCGGGAAGGGCTTGGGCTTCTTGCCCCGGCGCCGGTAGGAGTCGACCAGCGTCATCCCGATGGCCAGCGCCAGCTGGACGCCGACCAGGGTGAGCATCGTCCGACGGACCACCCGGAGCAGCGAGTCGGGCCAGCGGGACGAGGAAGAGCTGCTCACCCGCTCAATCTAGCGACCGGCCGCCGCTCAGCTCGCGGGGACGGGCACGTCCTGACTCAGCTTCTCCAGCGAGAACTCGGTGACGCGCACCAGCGCCTGCTTGACCGAGTCCCGGCGGCGGGCGTCGATGCGGATCACCGGCGTGCCGGGGGAGAGGGCGAGCGCGGTGGCGACGTCACCCAGCGGGTACTGCGGCGCGTCCTCGAACTGGTTGACGGCCACGATGAAGGGCAGGCCGCGCTGCTCGAAGTAGTCGAGCGGCGAGAACGCCTCGTCGAGCCGCTCGGTGTCGACCAGCACGATCGCGCCGATCGCGCCGAGGCACAGGTCGTCCCACATGAACCAGAAGCGGCGCTGGCCCGGGGTGCCGAAGAGGTAGAGCACCAGGTCCTCGCCCAGGGTGATCCGGCCGAAGTCCATCGCCACCGTGGTGGTCCCCTTCTGGGGCACGTTGGCGAGGTCGTCGACGCCCTCGGACTGGTTGGTCACCAGCGCCTCGGTGCGCAGCGGCATGATCTCGGAGACCGTGCCGACCAGGGTCGTCTTGCCGACACCGAACCCACCGGCGACGACGATCTTCGTCGACGCCGCCGTGCGCTGGTCGCTAGAGCGTGCGTAGTCCACGAAGCGTCCTTTCGATCAGCTCTCGTCGCTCGTCGAGCGATGAGTCCTTCTGGATGGTGGTCTGGACGCGGACCTGGCCGAGCTCGACCAGGTCGGCAAGCAGCACTCGTACGACGCCGATGGGCATCGAGACCAGTGCCGAGACTTCGGCGACCGAGCGGCGGTCGCAGACCTCGAGGATCCGGGTGAGGTGAGCCTCGACCGGGCCGCCGCTGGCCGCTCCGAGGCGGCGCAGCGTGGCCTCGAACGGCAGGTCGACGCGCGGCGTGGTCCGCCCCGAGGTGAGGGTGAACGGCCGGACCCGGACGGCGCGGGAGTCGTCTGCGTCTCCGTCGGGCGGCGAGTTCTCTGGCTCCATGCGGTCACCCCGGTGTGTCGCTCAGGACGCGGGCCCGAGCCTGCACCATCTGCCCGACGCGGTCGACCAGGAGTGCCATCTCGTACCCGACCTGGCCGATGTCGGCCGAGTCCTGGGTCAGCACCGCCAAGTGGGAGCCGTCGCCGACGCTCATCAGGAGCAGGAAGCCCTGCTCCATCTCGACGACCGTCTGCAGCACCGCCCCGCCGTCGAAGAGCCTGGAGGCGCCGACGGCCAGGCTGGCCAGACCCGAGGAGACGGCGGCGACCTGCTCCGCGCGGTCCCCGGGGATGCCGGAGCTGGCGGCCATCAGGAGGCCGTCGGCCGAGACCAGGATGGCGTGCGCGGCGGACGGGACCTCCTCGGTGAACCGGGTCACGACCCAGTCCAGCTCTCGGCCCTGCTGTGTCACGGGCGGCGCAAACGGGTTCGCGTTCATGCGTTGTCGGCTTCCTTCTGTGACGGGTCGGTGGACTGCGGCTTGCCTGCGCTGGTGCGTCCACGCGAGACGCCCGCGGCGTGAGCGGCCAGGCGAGCCCTGATCGCCTCGGGGTCCCGGACGACCGGCGGCGCCGCGGCGGTCACGCCACCGGGGACCAGTCGCTGACCGGGACGTCGTACGGGGAGCCCCGTCGCCCCGACCGAGCCGTTCGGGACCTCGGCGATGCGGTGCGCGGCCTCCCAGCCGGCCTCGACCTCGGTGGACGCCCATCCCTGGGCCCGCTCGTTCGACGAGCTGAACCAGTTGGACTGCAGGGTCGCGAAGATGGGCGATTCCTCGGTGCCGACGGCTCCTCCTGCGGGCATCGGTTCGTGCAACGGTTCACGCTCGGGCGGTGGCTCGGGCGCTTGCTGGACCTGCCGCTCCGGGAGGGAGCGCACGGCCAGCGTCGGTACGACGGCGACCGGCGAGAGCACGGGCTCGGGCTCCGGCTCTACGGCGACCGGCTCCACCTCGGGCTCCGGCTCAGGCTCGGGCTCGGGCTCCGGGGCGGGCTCGGGTACGACGGCGACCGGCACCGGCACCGGCACCGGCTCGGGCTCGGGGTCCGAGTCCGGCTCGGAGACCCGGCTCGGCTGACGCTGCGGCAGCCGGGTGAGGGCGTCGATGGCCGCGAGGTAGCGGGTGGTCGACTGCTCCTCGGTCGTGTCGGTGCTGACCACCTCGGGTCGGGGGACCGGGGTGACGGTGGGAGCCGCGGCGACGGCCGGCTCCTCGGCGTACGTCGCTGCGGCGACCGGGGTCGGCTCCTCGACGGGCGTCCACGACTCGACGGCCGAGAGCGGGGTAGCGCCGGGCAGGAGCGCCGGAGGCAGCACGATCCGGGCGGTCACGCCGCCGCGCTCGTTGAGCTCGAGGCGGACGGTGATGCCGCGACGGCGCGCCAGCCGGCTGACCACGAGCAGGCCCATCCGGCGCGCGGTCTCGGCGGTGATCTCGCCACCGGAGGACAGCTCGGCGTTGAGGCGGCTGAGGTCGCTGACCGAGACTCCCAGGCCGGCGTCGGCGATCTCGACCTCGACCCCGATGGCGGTCCGGGTGGCCTCGATCATGACCGGTGCCGTGGGCGGCGAGTAGTTGAGCGCGTTGTCGACCAGCTCGGTGAGCAGGTGCACGACGTCCGGCGCCGCGGCGCCAGCGAGCCGGCCGTCCGGCGTGGAGAGGATCTGCACGCGCTGGTAGTCGCGCACACCGGCGATGGCGGCCTGGAGCAGGTCGCCGAGAGTGAGGTCCACGCCGTCGGCGCCCGGGGTCGGGGCGTCCGCGAGGACCATCAGGCTCTCCGCCGTACGCCGCATGCGCGAGGCGAGGTGGTCGAGCCGGAAGAGGCTCTCGAGGCGACGCGGGTCCTCCTCGTCGCGCTCCAGGTCCTCGATCAGCCCGAGCTGCTGGTTGATCAGGGTCGTGTTGCGACGCGAGAGCGTCGCGAACATGTCGCCCACCTGCGTGCGGAGCTCCGCCTCGCCCGAGGCCAGGCTGATCGCCTGGCGGTGCATCTCGTCGAACGCGCGAGCGAGCTGCCCCATCTCCTCCTCGGTCGTGACGTCGATCGGGACGATCTCGCCCGGGTCCTCGCCGGCGCGGATGCGCGCGACGGTCCCGGGCAGCTCCTCCTGAGCGACGTGCAGCGCGCCGTCGCGCACCCGACGGATCGGGCCCAGCATGGTGCGGGCGATCAGGAGTGCGAGGAGCACGGCGACCAGGAGGCACATGCCGGTGACCGCGGCACTGACGATTGCAGTGAATCGGGCCTTCCCGGCCGCCGTGGTCAGGTCACCGTCGATGTCGGTGAGCAAGTCGGCGGTGAGGTCGTCGTACGGCTGGTAGGCCTCGGGACCGCCCATGTCGGTGCCGCCGGCACGGACCTCGCCGAAGCGCTGGGAGTTGCCCTGGTTGAGCGCCATGACCCGGTCGTCCTCGAGCCCGAGCGAGGTGCCGAGACGGTCGATGGCAGCACCCTCGACGCCGACCTCCGCGGACAGGTCGACGGGGTTGGACGCGGTGCCCTTGGCGTACGCGACCTGGAACTGCTGCATCGACAGCGCGAGGCGACCGTCGAGGGCCTGCACGAGCACGGGCAGCTTGGGCTCCGGCTGTGCCTGCTCGTTGACGATCTGCGTCACGAGCTGGGTGATGCCCTGGTGCAGCTGGCGCACCTGGGAGACGGACTGGCCCACGCTGAGGTAGGCGGTGCCGTCCCGCAGCTGCTCGCTGAGCGCGAGGATCGAGTCCACCTGCTCGCTCTGCTCGGGCGTCAGGTCGGCGGCGTCGGCCGCGGTCTCGAGGTCCTTCGCGGCCTCGTCCACCTGGGCGACGGCCTTGTCGCGGCGGGGGTCGATGGCGGCCGTCTTGCGGCGCGCCACGACGGCAGCGTGCTCGGCGGCGTCCAGGTAGGCGACCGCAGCGGGCAGCACCGTCACCTGGCTGGCGGCGGCGGCGTGGTCGGTGTACTCCTGCCACTCGCTCGTCACACGGGCGATGCCGAAGGAGACGGCGAAGATCAGCGGGAAGGCCAGCACCAGCGCCAGCTTGCGGCGCAGGGTCCAGCCTGAGACGTGCAGGAAATTTCGTGACATCGACATCCACCTTGGTCACGAGGCGATGGTCAGGGCACTCAGGATCGGGTAATACGGACGGTCGCGGCATCGGCCATGTGGCCAGGAGCGACGTCGAGAAGGGCTATGCCTCCTGCGCGCGGGGCGGTGTCGGTGGGCCCGTCTAGGCTCGTCAGCATGCGACCAGTGACCGATCTCGAGCGCCGGGTGGCGCCCTTCAAGGTCGTCTCCGACTACCAGCCGTCCGGCGACCAGCCGGCGGCGATCCAGGAGATCACCAAGCGGATCAACGGCGGGGTCAAGGACGTCGTCCTGCTCGGCGCCACCGGCACCGGCAAGACCGCGACCGTGGCCTGGGTGGCCGAGCAGGTGCAGCGCCCGATGCTCGTGCTCCAGCCCAACAAGACGCTCGCCGCCCAGTTCGCCAACGAGCTGCGCCAGCTCTTCCCCGACAACGCGATCGAGTACTTCGTCTCCTACTACGACTACTACCAGCCCGAGGCCTACGTCCCCCAGACGGACACCTACATCGAGAAGGACTCCTCCATCAACGAGGAGGTCGAGCGGCTGCGGCACTCCGCGACCAACAGCCTGCTCACCCGGCGCGACGTGATCGTGGTCAGCACGGTGTCCTGCATCTACGGCCTCGGCACGCCGCAGGAGTACGTCGACCGGATGCTGCGGCTGCGCGTCGGCGAGGAGCGCGACCGCGACTCGATCCTGCGCCAGCTCGTCGAGATCCAGTACACCCGCAACGACATGTCCTTCACCCGGGGCACCTTCCGGGTCCGTGGCGACACCCTGGAGATCTTCCCGGTGTACGAGGAGCACGCCGTCCGGATCGAGTTCTTCGGCGACGAGATCGAGCGGCTGATGACGCTGCACCCGGTGACCGGCGAAATCGTCACCGAGGACAAGGAGCTCTACGTCTTCCCCGCCACCCACTACGTGGCCGGCCCCGAGCGCATGGAGCGGGCCATCACCGGGATCGAGCTCGAGCTGGAGGACCAGCTCGCGACGTTCGAGAAGCAGGGCAAGCTGCTCGAGGCGCAGCGCCTGCGGATGCGCACGACGTACGACGTCGAGATGATGCGCCAGGTCGGCTCCTGCTCCGGCATCGAGAACTACTCGATGCACATGGACGGCCGCACCCGTGGCTCGGCGCCGAACTGCCTGCTCGACTACTTCCCCGAGGACTACCTGGTCGTCGTCGACGAGTCGCACGTCGCCGTCCCGCAGATCGGGGGCATGTACGAGGGCGACATGTCCCGCAAGCGCAACCTGGTCGACCACGGCTTCCGGCTGCCCAGCGCGATGGACAACCGGCCACTGCGCTGGGAGGAGTTCCTGGAGCGGATCGGGCAGACCATCTACCTCTCGGCCACGCCCGGCAACTACGAGCTCGACAAGGTGGAGGGCGACACCGTCGAGCAGATCATCCGGCCGACCGGGCTGATCGACCCCGAGGTCGTGATCAAGCCGACGAAGGGTCAGATCGACGACCTGATCCACGAGATCCGCACCCGTGCGGAGAAGGACGAGCGGGTCCTCGTCACGACGTTGACGAAGAAGATGTCGGAGGACCTCACCGACTACCTCCTCGACGCGGGCATCCGCACCCGCTACCTGCACTCGGAGGTCGACACGCTGCGGCGCATCGAGCTCCTCCGCGAGCTGCGGATGGGTGAGTACGACGTGCTCGTCGGCATCAACCTGCTCCGCGAGGGTCTCGACCTGCCGGAGGTGTCGCTGGTGTCGATCCTGGACGCCGACAAGGAGGGCTTCCTGCGCTCCGACAAGTCCCTGATCCAGACGATCGGGCGCGCGGCCCGCAACGTGTCGGGTCAGGTGCACATGTACGCCGACAAGATCACGCCCTCGATGGAGAAGGCGATCGAGGAGACCAACCGTCGCCGCGAGAAGCAGGTGGCCTACAACACGGCCGCCGGCGTCGACCCCCAGCCGCTGCGCAAGAAGATCGCCGACATCACCGAGATGCTCGCGCGCGAGGACGAGAACACCCAGGCTCTCCTGGAGACCTGGGCCGGTACGGCGGCGAAGGGCCGCGCAGGAGGGGTCAAGGCCCGCCAGCCCGTGCCCGGCCTGTCCAAGGCCGCGGCCGGGCAGCACGCTCCCGACATCGCCGGGATGCCGAGCTCCGACCTGGCCCAGCTCATCCAGGAGCTCACCGACCAGATGAAGAACGCCGCCGCCGAGCTCCAGTTCGAGGTCGCCGCCCGGATGCGCGACGAGATCTCCGACCTCAAGAAGGAGCTGCGCCAGATGATGGAGGCCACCAAGTGAGCGCCGTACGCCAGGTCCAGGTCACCGTCGACTGCGCCGACCCGCGGGCGCTCTCGCTGTTCTGGAACGAGGTGCTCGGCTACGAGCTCCCACCCCCGCCGCCGGGGTTCGGCTCCTGGGACGCGTTCTCGGAGTCGCTGCCGCCCGAGCAGCGCAACAGCGCCTCGGCCTCGGTCGACCCCGCCGGCAACGGCCCCCGGGTTTTCTTCCAGCGGGTGTCCGAGGGCAAGACCGTGAAGAACCGGGTCCATCTCGACGTCCGTGCCGCTCCCGGGCTGGAGGGCGACGAGCGGATGGCCGCCCTCGAGGCGGAGTGCGAGCGCCTGGTCGCCCTCGGCGCCACCCGCGTCGAGCGCTTCGAGCCGGCGCCGCCGATGAGCGGCGGCCACCTCGTGCTCCAGGATCCCGAGGGCAACGAGTTCTGCCTCGACTGAGGTGGTTTCGAGGCTCGGCGCTGGCGCGCCTCACACCTCAACCACCGTGGCTCGGCGCTGGCGCGCCTCACACCTCAACCACCGTGGCTCGGCGCTGGCGCGCCTCACACCTCAACCACCGAGGAGCCCGGTGGTTGAGGTGCGAAGGCGCCCTGGCGCCTGAGCCTCGAAACCACCACACCTGCGTACGGCGGCCGGGTCGACCCCTAGATTGTGCCGGTGTCCACCGATCCCGAGTCGCTCGTCCGCACGATCGGTGAGGCCCGGTTCACCGCCGTGCGGTGGCAGACGGGCTACCGGAAGCCCGAGGTGCACGCGTTCCTCGACCGGCTGGTCCTCGCCGTGCGAGCCGGGCAGCCATTGGCCGAGCTGGTCAACGCCGTCCGGTTCACCCCGGTCCGGGTGCGCGAGGGCTACCTGATGTCCGAGGTCGACGACTTCCTCGACGACGTCGTGGCCGCCAGTGAAGGGCGCACGCGCACCGCGGCCGGACCCGCCCGGGGGGAGGGCGTCTCCGGACCGGCACGTGCCTCCACACAGCTCATCGACGACATCGGGGCCGTCCGGTTCACGCCGGTCCGGCTGCGCGAGGGCTACGACATGGGCGAGGTCGACCGGTTCCTGGACCACCTCACCGCCGTGCTGAGATCCGAGGGCTCGCTGGACGAGCTCGTCGGTACGGCGAGGTTCACGCCGGTGCGGCTGCGCGAGGGCTACGACATGGACGAGGTTGACGACTTCCTCGCACGCGTCGTCGTCGCAGCCCGCGCCCAGGCTGCCGGCGGCCCGGCGAACAGCGTCATCCAGGAGCAGCGCGGGCTCTGGTCCCGACTGCTCGACCGCGGCTGAGGACCCGACGAGGGCCGCCCCGTCGGCCCACCTAGAATCGGGGGAGTGACTTCCCAGCCGACCACCATCACGGCGCGCGCCTGGTCGGTGTGGGTGGTGGGGCTCCTGGTCTACCTGGTGGCGGTCTTCCACCGCTCCTCGCTCGCCGTCGCAGGTCTCGCCGCGACCGAGCGCTTCGACATCTCGGCGTCCCAGCTGGCGACGTTCACGATGCTGCAACTGCTCGTGTACGCCGGCATGCAGATCCCGGTCGGTCTGCTGGTCGACCGGTTCGGGTCCCGCAGCGTCCTGCTCTGCGGCATGGTCCTGCTGACCCTCGCCCAGGGCGGGTTCGCTCTCGCCGACAGCTATCCCGCGGCGCTCGTCGCGCGGATCTTCGTCGGCATGGGCGATGCGATGACGTTCATCTGCGTGCTGCGCCTGGTCGCCACCTGGTTCCCCCAGCGCCGGATCCCGCTGGTCACCCAGCTCACCGGCACGCTCGGCCAGCTCGGGGCGGTCCTCGCCGCCGTACCCATGACCTGGGCGCTTGGCCACCTCGGCTGGACCAAGGCCTACCTGATCGCCGCCTCCCTGGGGCTGGCGCTGTCCGTGGTGGTGCTGCTGGTGCTCCACGACTCACCGGTCAGCCGCAACCTGCGCGGGCCGGCGATGTCGCTGGGCGCCGTACGCCGCAGCCTGGCCTCGTCGTGGGCACACCCCGGCACCCGGCTGGGCTTCTGGATGCACTTCTCCACGCAGTTCAGCTCGACGGTGCTGAGCCTGCTGTGGGGCTACCCCTTCTTCGTCAAGGGCGAGCAGCAGTCCCCGGCGACGGCCGGGCTGCTGCTCACGCTGATGGTGCTGGCTGTGATGGCGGCCGGGCCGACGCTCGGCTGGCTGGTCGGGGCGCACCCGTGGCACCGCTCGACGATGGTCCTGGCCATCGTGGCGACGATCGTGGTCGTGTGGACCGTCGTGCTCACCTGGCCCGGCCACGCCCCGACCTGGCTCCTCGTGGTGCTGGTGGTCGTCGTCGGGGTCGGGGGACCGGCCTCGATGATCGGCTTCGACGTGGGCCGCACCTCCAACCCCCATGAACGGCTGGCCAGTGCCAGCGGCATCATCAACCAGGGCGGCTTCGCCGCCAGCCTGGTGCTGGTGATCGTGATCGGCCTGGTGCTCGACTGGCGTACGCCGGGCGGCGGGTCCGACTACACCCCGTCCGCCTTCCGGTGGGCCATGAGCACGCAGTACTTCATCTGGGCGCTCGGCATCGTCCAGGTGTACCGATACCGGGTCCGCACCCGGCTCGTCGTCGACCGCGACGAGCTCGAGGGGATCACCCGCTAGCCCGGATGGGTGCGAACGAGCGCGGACGACCCTCTGCAGGGCTAGCCTCGGAGGACGGCCTCGGGCCGTGACACCGGATTGGAGCCAGGACATGCAGGTCGCCCGCACACTCGTCACCGCTGCTCTCGCAGCCACGCTCGCCGTCGGTCTCGCCGCTCCAGCTGCGGTGGCCGGTCCTGCGCAGCCCGATCGCCGCGCCACCTACAAGCCGACCCTGAAGGCCGGCGCCGCCAAGGTCGTGTCCGCTCACCGGGTGCTGCTCTCGGGCACGGTGCGCCCCGCGAGGAAGGGCGGCACGGTCGTCGTGCAGACGCGCCTGAGCGGCTCCCAGAAGTGGATCAAGGTCGCTCGGCTGAAGATGACCAGGAAGGGCGCCTTCAGCTTCCGGGACAAGCCGCACAAGATCGGTCTGCGCTACTACCGCGTGGTCGTCCCGAAGTCGAAGGGGGTCAAGGCCGGCAAGAGCGCCTCGGTCAAGGTCACCGTCTACGCCTGGAAGGACCTGCTGAAGGTGACGCCGCGCTCGCAGGAGTACACCTACCAGGGCTCCGGCTCCATCGACGGCACGACCTACGACGGGATCTACGGCACCTGGGACTACGGCAACGCCGGGATCTACGACTGGAACCTCAGCCGTGACTGCTGGAAGATCCGGGGCCGGTTCGGCAACAGCGACGCCAGCGACGCGCTCGCGGTCGCCCACGTGTCGTTGGAGGCCGACGGCAAGGCCGTCTACGCGAAGTCCTTCGGCCTCACGACGTCGGAGGTCCGGACCATCAGCATCCTCGGCGCCTTCCGCGTGGCGTTCCGCTGGACCTCGACGAACCCCGACGGCACGCCGGAGGACCAGAGCGGCGCGTCGGCGGTGCTCGCGGCGCCCGAGGTGCTCTGCGCCTCCTGACCTTTACCTGCCGCGACCTAAGGTGTCGCCATGACCGTTATCGATCTCGGCAGGCCGGTCCAGGGTGACGTCGTGGAGCTGATCCTCGACGACCACCGACGCTTCGAGGCGCTGCTGCGCGACCTCCGCGACAGCAGCTCGGACCGCGACGCCGTACGCCGCGCCTTCGCCGCGCTGCACGTCGCCCACGCTGAGGCGGAGGAGAAGTACGTCTACCCGAAGCTGCGCAACAAGGGCGCCGTGGGCGCCCACGAGGCGGAGCACGGCGAGGAGGAGCACGCCGAGGGCAACGAGGCGCTGCTGGCCGTCCTCGAGCTCAAGGGCACCGACACCCAGGCGTTCGACGATGCGGTGGAGGAGCTCGCCAAGGTGGTCAACCACCACCTGACCGAGGAGGAGCTCACCATCCTCAACCCGGCTCGCGAGGAGGTCGGCCCGCTCGTGCGCGCCGAGCTGGGGGAGCAGTTCGCCACCGAGCGCAACGCGCAGATCGACGCCGACTGCGGCACCCTGACCAACGTCCGCAGGATCGTGGCCGCCGCCCGCAAGGAAGGTCTGCTCGACGACGAGGAAGACGAGGGCTGACTCGCGCCGACCTGGCGGGAGGCTCGTCGGGTTAGGTCTGGTCGTCGGACTGGTGCCTGACCACGGCGAGGCTCACCAGCCGGGCCACCACGAGGGCGACGTAGAAGACGCCGGCGACCATCTCGACCATCGCCAACGACCGGGCGTGTGCCTGCACCGGCAGGACGTCGGAGAGGCCGACGCTCGTCAGGGTCGTGAACGACAGGAACAGCAGCTCGAACCAGCTCCGGCCGCCGGCACCGTCGGCGCCGATGAACGAGCCGGGCCACAGGACCTGGCAGGCGGCGTACAGGTAGGCGAACCCCCACGCGACGACGGTGAACGCGGCTCCCGTCGCGAACAGCTCGTCGCGGGTCACCCGGTCGTCGTGGAAGAGGTAGCGGAGCATCGCGTAGGAGATGTAGAAGTAGAACGGCGCGTGGAACGCGGCCGACAGGAGCACGACCGCATCGGTGTGCGGCTCGATCGCCTCGATCACGGTCAGCACCATCGCCGGCGCGCCGAAGAGGACCGCGACCCAGGTGAGCGCGGGGCTGGGGCGTACGGCGGCCAGCGCGGCCAGCACGATGGCCAGCTGCACCGTGCCGACGACCGCCCGGCCCCAGGCGGCGTCGTCGAGGAACGGGTACGCGAGCACGGCCAGGAGCTGGGCCCCGAGCAGGACGGCGGAGGGGTGTGTGCGGAGGGACTCGAGGTGCTGGCGGGTCCTCACTCGGATGCCCTGTCGTTGGGGGTCCAGGGCTGGCCGAGCTCCTTGGCGCGCTTCTTCTCGAGCTTGCGCTCGTGGCTGGCCACGATCTCCCGCTTGCGCGAGATGGTCTTGGCGACGTTGATGCCGGTGCCGAGGGCGACGAAGATCGGCCAGAATCGGGCTTCATTTGTGAACAGGTACCAGACGACCGTGCAGATGAGGGTGGCGAAGAGGAACCCGAAGACCGCCTCACGGCGGTCGGAGACGTACGCCTCGACGGCGCGCTCGTGCAGCTCGGCGGAGCTCGCCTGCGCGAGCCCGCGGCTCGTCCGCACCACGGTCGTGGTCGAGACCAGGTCGCCGAGGATCGGCACCAGCTCGCCGAGGGTCCGTGAGTCGGTCGTGCGCTCGCTGCGCTCGTCGAACTCCTTGCGATCGAGCCGCCCGTCGGCGTACGCCTCGGTCAGCGCCTGCTGCACGACGTCCCGGTCCTGGTCCGAGGCGCGGATCGTCCCGAACTGCGCCTCCCGAGGGTCGTGGGTGAACGACGACCAGAACTCACTGTCCACGCGGCCATCGTAGGAGGGTTCGGTGGGTGGTGGTTTCGAGGCTCAGGCCTGGCGGCCTTCGCACCTCAACCACCGACCGGTGGTTGAGGTGTGAGGAGCGCTAGCTCCGAGCCTCGAAACCAC
>NZ_KK211168.1:453376-481170 GCF_000620705.1 Nocardioides sp. URHA0020 | reverse complement strand
GCTCGGTCGATCGTCGCTGGACCGCGCTGCGGCGCGACAGGTCGGGGAGCGCGTCGTACTCACCGCGGATCAGGGCCTCGCGCTTGCGGCGGCTCCAGCCCTGGACCCGTTTCTCGAACGCGAAGGCCTGCTCGATCGAGTCGGACCAGGAGCACCAGACGAGCGAGACCGGTTGCCGGTGGCGGGTGTACGCCGCTCCGAGGTCGGGACTGTTGTGCTGCCACACGCGTGACTCGACGTCCCAGGTGCTTCCGACGTAGTAGGTGCCGTCAGCGCACCGGACGATGTAGGTGTACGGCATCTCGTCAGGGTCCGTCGGCACGGATCCGAGTGCAACGGGGCGGGGCGTGCCTGTGGATGGGCGGTGGTTTCGAGGCTCAGGCCTGGCGGCCTTCGCACCTCAACCACCGGGGGCCGCGGGGCGGTGGTTTCGAGGCTCAGGCCTGGCGGCCTTCGCACCTCAACCACCGGGGCCGGCGCCCGGCCTTCGCACCTCGACCACCGGGGCCGGCGCCCGGCCTTCACAGCTCGACCCACCGGCCTGGCGCGCGGGCCCGCGTTTCGTGGGCGTTACCTCCGGGGCGGACGCTCGTTGAGCGTCTGGGAGAACACGTTCTAGTGAGAGCGGGAGGTGCAGCGGTGGCGGTGTCGGCTGCGTCGATCGTCCGGGGGCCGGGCGAGATGGCAGCGATGACCGTCGACGTCGCCAAGCGCACCTTCACCACGCCGTTCCAGTTCCGCGAGTTCATCGAGCAGGCGTGGTTCATCACCAGCGTCACGCTGATGCCGACGGTCCTGGTCTCGATCCCGTTCGGCGCCGTGATCTCGCTGCAGGTCGGCAACCTGACCGGCCAGCTCGGCGCCCAGTCGTTCGCCGGTGCGACCGCGGTGCTGGCGGTCGTGCGCGAGGCGGCCCCGATCGCGGCCGCGCTGATCATCGCCGGGGCGGCGGGCTCCGCGATCTGCTCCGACCTCGGCGCGCGCAAGATCCGCGAGGAGATCGACGCCATGGAGGTCCTCGGCGTCGACCCGATCGCCCGGCTCGTCGTACCCCGCGTGCTGGCGACGATGTTCGTCGCCTTCATGATCATCGGCATCGTGATCGGCGCCGGGATCGGCGGCGGCTACTTCTTCACCGTGATCGTCCAGGGTGGGTCGGCCGGCGCCTTCCTGTCGTCGTTCACCGCCCTGGCCAGCATCAACGACCTCTACATCGCGATCGTCAAGGCCGTCATCTTCGGCGGGATGGCCGCGATCGTCGGCGCCTACAAGGGCCTGAACGCCGGCGGCGGCCCGAACGGTGTCGGCCGCGCGGTCAACGAGTCGGTGATCGTCGCGTTCATGCTGCTCTTCTTCATCAACGCCGTGATCACTGCGATCTACTTCCAGGTCGTCCCCCCGGCGGGCCTCTGATGGCGAGCATCGGCGAGCTGGGCGGCTCCTTCGTCAAGGGACGACGCAGCTCCCTCGAGCAGTACGGCGACCAGCTGCTCTTCTACGTGAAGGCGCTGCTGTGGGTCCCGCGCGCCATCAGGCGCTACCCCCGCGAGATCACCAGCACCCTGGCCGAGGTCACCTTCGGTGCCGGCGGGCTGACGCTGATCGCCGGCTCCGCGGGAGTGATCGCCTTCCTGGCGTTCTTCGCCGGCACCGAGGTCGGCATCCAGGGCTACGCGTCGCTGAGCCAGCTCGGCGTCGCGAAGTTCAGCGCGTTCATCTCGGCCTACTTCAACACCCGCGAGGTCGCCCCGCTGATCTCCTCGATCGCGCTCGCCGCGACCGTCGGTTGCGGCTACACCGCACGGCTCGGCGCGATGCGGATCTCGGAGGAGATCGACGCGCTCGAGGTGATGGGCATCCCGTCGCTGCCGTTCCTGGTGACCACCCGGATGATCGCCGCGTTCGTCGCGGTGATCCCGTTGTACGTCGTGGCGCTGAGCGCGTCGTACCTCTCGCCCCGGCTGATCACGACCTACATCTACGGGCAGTCGCCGGGCACCTACGACCACTACTTCCTGCAGTTCTTGCCGCCGATCGACATGCTCTGGTCGTTCTTCAAGCTGCTCTTCCTGGCGACCGCCGTCATCCTGATCCACTGCTACTACGGCTACACCGCCTCGGGCGGTCCTGCCGGCGTGGGTACGGCGGTCGGCCGCGCGATCCGCACCAGCATCGTCACGATCGTGGTCGCCGACTTCTTCCTGAGCTTCGCGATCTGGGGATCCACCACGACCGTCAGGATCACCGGCTGATGCTCGTCAACATCTACCACGACAGCCCGGCGGAGCACCGTCGGCTGCTGCTGGCAGGTGTCGTCTTCCTGACCGTGATCGCGCTGCTCGTCGCGCTGTCGATCGCGGTCTACCAGAAGACCTTCGAGCGCTCCACGACCGTGACGATCAAGGCGGACCGGGCCGGCCTGCAGCTGGCGAAGTTCGGCGACGTGCGGCTCAACGGTGCCCTCGTCGGCCAGGTCCGCAAGATCGACCAGGACGGCAAGCAGGCCGAGATCACCGTCGCCCTCGAGCCCGACGAGGCCGATCAGATCCCCGCCAACGTCTCGGTCGAGATCCTGCCCACCACGCTCTTCGGCCAGAAGTTCGTCTCCTTCGTCCGTCCGAAGCACCCGTCGTCGACCTCCCTGGCCGACGGCGCCGTGATCCCGGCCAGCCGGGTCGAGACCAACGTCGAGCTGAGCCGGATCCTGGCCAACCTCTTCCCGCTGCTGCGCGCCGTCCGACCCGCTGATCTCAATGCCACGCTCAACGCGCTCGCGACCGCTCTGGGCGGGCGCGGTGAGCAGCTCGGACGGACGATGGACGAGCTGGACACCTACCTCGGCCGGATCGGCCAGCACCTCCCGACGCTGCGCGAGGACCTGGTCAGGCTCGCCGACGTGGCCCACACCTACGACCTCGCGGCCCCCGACCTGCTGGCCGTGCTGCAGAACGTCACCACGACCGGGCAGACGATCGTCGACAACAAGGCGCAGCTCGGGTCGTTCTTCTCCGACCTCCGGGGCGTCGCCGACACCTCGACCCGCGTGCTCCGGCAGAACGAGAGCAACCTGATCCGCTTCGGCCAGGTCTCCGAGCCGGTGCTCAGGCTGCTGGCCGTCTACTCACCGGAGTTCCCCTGCCTGATCAAGGGCGCGGCGAAGTACGCCCCCCGGCTCGCCAAGACCTTCGAGGGCAACCAGGTCAAGCAGTACCTCGAGCTCGGCACGCCGCAGTACCGCGCGTACGACGAGCGGGACCGCCCGACGTACGGCGAGGTCGGCCACGGCCCCTGGTGCCTCGGGCTGCCCGACGCGCCGGTGCCGGTGCCGCCGGTCGCGCTCGACCAGGGCAGCGACATGGACGAGCATCCACCGACGTCGCCCGTGCCGGACCTGCTCGGCCTCAACCGCGTCGGCGCCGACTACTCGGGCAGCGCGGGCGAGCAGCAGATCCTCAACGCGATGCTCTCCCAGCGGTCCGGGGCGGACGCCCGCCGCTACGGCTCGCTCGGCTCGCTCCTCTACGGACCGCTCGTGCGTGAGTCCGCAGGGGGTGCGCGATGAGCTCGCGCAACGCCACCACCATCGCCGCGGGCATCAAGCTCGGCATCTTCACCGTGGTCTCGCTCCTGGTCACCGGCCTGCTGGCGGCGATCATGGGCAACATCGGCTTCGGCGCCGGCACGACGTACCGGGCCGTCTTCTCGACGGCGTCGATGCTGCAGAAGGGCGACGACGTCCGGGTCGCCGGGGTCAGCGTCGGTGAGGTCAAGAAGGTCGAGCACTACCGGCGCACCCAGGCGCTGGTCACCTTCCGGGTCAAGTCCGACCTGCCGCTGACGACGGCCTCGCACGCCGAGATCCGGTTCCTCAACCTGGTCGGCGACCGCTACCTCGCCCTCGAGCAGGGCGGGGACCGGACGGCGACGGCGCTCGCGGCCGGTGGGACGATCCCGATCCGGCAGACCAAGCCCGCGCTGGACCTGACCGTGCTCTTCAACGGGTTCCAGCCGCTCTTCCAGGCGCTGAACCCCGAGCAGGTCAACGACCTGAGCATGAACCTGGTCCAGGTGCTCCAGGGCGAGGGCGGCACCGTGCAGGGTCTGCTGCAGAAGACGGCGTCGCTCACCAACACCCTCGCGGACCGTGACGAGCTGATCGGCGAGGTGGTCACCAACCTCAGCCAGACCCTCGCCACCGTCGACAGCCGCCACCAGCAGCTCAGCGAGCTCGTCGTCGAGCTCAAGAACTGGATGACCGACCTCGCGCGCGACCGGTCCACGATCGGCTCCTCGCTGCAGAACATCTCCGACCTCACCGTGGTGGTCGCCGACCTGGTCCGCCAGGGCCGGCCGCTGCTCAAGTCCGACGTCGCCAAGCTCCGCAGGCTCGCGGCGCTGCTGAACAAGAAGGCCTCCCGCAAGCAGGTGATCGAGATGCTCGACCGACTGCCCGAGTCGATGACCGACCAGACCCGCACCGGCACCTACGGCAGCTGGTACAACTACTACATCTGCGGCTTCAGCGGCCGCATCACGCTGCCGGCCGGCCTCGGTGACCTCCCCGGCGTCAAGCAGCTGATGGACGAGCTCAACCACCTCGACTTCCACTCCACGGCGCCGCGCTGCAACGGGGCGACGGCCCCATGAGCGCGACCAGCCGGTACGGCGAGGCACGGGTCCTGCGGCTCGGCGCGATCACGCTCGTGCTGATGGCGCTGATCCTGGCCGCGTCGTTCAACCTCGGGAAGTTCCCCGGGTTCAGCGGCACGACCTACCGCGCCGAGCTCAAGGACGCGAGCGGGCTGCACCAGGGCAACATGGTCCAGGTCGGCGGCATCCGCGTGGGCCGGGTCCAGGACGTCGCCCTCAAGGACAGCCACACGGTCGTCGTGACCTTCAGCGTCGACAACGGGGTGGAGCTCGGCCAGGACAGCAGCGCCTCGGTGGAGGTGCTCAGCCTGCTGGGGGAGAAGTACCTCGAGGTGCAGCCGGCCGGACCGGGCCAGCTCGCCGCCGACGACGTGATCCCGACCGAGCGGACCCGGTCGGCGTACGACATCGTCGGCGTCTTCACCGACCTGACGTCGACGACGGAGCGGATCGACACCGACCAGCTCGCGCAGGCGCTCGACGTGGTCGCCGACACCACCAACAAGGCGGCCCCCGAGATCGAGCAGAGCTTCCGCGGCATCGCCCGGCTCTCGGAGTCGGTGGCCTCGCGCGACGAGCAGATCCAGACCCTGCTCCGAAGCTCGCAGAGCGTGAGCAAGGTGCTCGCCGCGCGCGGCGACGACCTGGTGACACTGATGAAGAACAGCGACCTCGTCTTCCAGGAGGTCCGGCGTCGCAAGGAGGCCGTGCACCTGTTGCTGGTCAACGCGCGGTCCCTGGCCAAGGAGCTGCGCGGGGTCGCAGCCGACAACAAGGCGCAGCTGGGCCCGGCGCTCCAGCAGGTCGACGACCTGCTGGCCCTGCTCAACTCCAAGGACAAGGAGCTCAAGGCGACGCTGGGAGCCCTCGGCCCGTACGTCGACATCCTCAGCAACATCATCGGCACCGGACCGTGGTTCGACGCCTACGCCTCCAACCTGCTCGCCATCCCGACCGGCGAGTTCGTCCCGACCCGGATGGACGACTGACATGGCCATCACCACGGTCCCGGGCCGCGTGCTCGCCGGCGTCGTCGCGCTGGTGCTGGTCGTCGGGGTCTACGTCTTCGTCGTCCGCGACGAGGCGAAGCCCAAGACGGTGACCGCACACTTCCCGCGTGCGGTCAGCATCTTCGCGGGCAGCGACGTGCGGATCCTCGGGGTCAACGTCGGCCGGGTGACCGCGGTCGTGCCCGAGGGCAACTCGGTGCGGGTCGACATGGAGTACGACGCCCAGTACGACGTGCCCGCCGACGCCAAGGCCGTCATCGTCACGCCGACGCTCGTGGCGGACCGGTTCGTCCAGCTCACCCCGGCGTACGACGAGGGCGACACGCTGATGGCCGATGGTGCCGACATCCCCCTGCCGGACACCGGGGTGCCGGTCGAGCTCGACCGCATCTACGCGAGCCTGCGCGACCTCTCCGAGGCGCTGGGACCCAACGGCGTCAACCACGACGGCACCCTCAACCACGTGCTCACCGCCGGCGCCGACGCGCTGGACGGGCAGGGTGCAGCGGGCAACCGGATGCTCACCGAGCTGGCCGCGGCGGCGCAGACCTTCGGGGAGGGGAGCGGCCCGCTCTTCGACACCGTGACCCGGCTCGCGGAGCTCACCACGACCCTGGCGCAGAACGACCGGTTCGTGCGCGCCTTCGTCCAGGACCTGGCCGGGGTCTCGGCGCAGCTGGCCGGGGAGCGCACCGAGATCCGGCAGTCGCTGGCGGCCGTGGCCGACGCCGTCGGCACCGTGAAGGGCTTCGTCCACGACAACCGCAAGGCGCTGGTGGCCGACGTGGAGAGGCTCACCCGCGTGATGCAGACGATCAACTCCGAGAAGGACAGCCTCGACACCGCCCTCCAGGTCGCACCCACCGCGATCGGCAACCTGAGCCTGGCGTTCAACTCCGAGACCGGCACGATCGGCTCCCGGATCGGGATCAGCGGCAACGCCTGGGACGCCGACGGCTTCCTGTGCTCGGTCGTGCAGCAGGCCGACCTGCCCGCCAAGAGCGCGGACCTCGCGTGCAGCCTCTTCAAGCAGCTCCTCGAGCCGGTGGAGGGCCAGCTGCCCACGATCCCGCCCGCGGTGCCGCAGGGCACGTCGGCCAACCGGGTGGCGCCCGGTGGTTCGCTGAGTGCCCTGATGGGCGGCGGCTGATGACGCGGGTGCCGCGCTGGTGCGTGCCGGTGATCCTGGTGGTCGTGGTCGCCGTGGCGGCGAGCGGCTGCAAGTTCGACGGCGCCTACGACCTGCCGCTGCCCGGATCGCCGGTCTCGGACGACAACTCCTTCCAGGTCACCGCCGACTTCGCCGACATCCTCAACGTGGTCCCCAAGTCGCCGGTGATGGTCGACGACGTCACGGTCGGGGAGGTCACCGACGTGGAGCGCGTCGGCTGGCACGCCCGGGTCACCATGCGCGTCAAGGACAACGTGGAGCTGCCGGACAACGCGGTCGCCGACATCCGCCAGGTCAGCCTGCTGGGGGAGAAGTACGTCGCGCTGGAGCCGCCGCCCCAGGGACGGCCGACCGGACGGCTCTCCGACGGCGACACCATCGGGCTCGCCGACACCGGACGCAACCCCGAGGTCGAGGAGGTGCTCGGCGCGCTGTCCTTCCTGCTCAGCGGTGGCGGCGTGGCCCAGCTCGGCACGATCACCCAGGAGCTCAACCAGGTCATGGACGGCCGGACCGACCGGCTGCGGCACCTCCTGGACTCCCTCGACGACGTGGTCGGCACGATCGACGCCCAGAAGGCCGACATCATCAACGCGATGGAGTCGATCGCCCACCTCACCGCGACGCTCAACGCGGAGAGGAGGACCATCACCGACGCGCTCGACGTGGCCGGTCCGGCGGTGCGGGTGCTGGCCGAGCAGCACGACGAGCTGGTCGCCATGCTCGGCTCGCTCGACCGGCTCGGCAAGGTCGGCACCCGCGTCATCGGGGCGAGCAAGGACGACATCCTCGCCTCGCTGGACCACCTGCAGCCCATCCTGGCCGAGCTGGCCGAGGCCGGTGACTCGCTCGCTCCGGGCCTCAACCTGCTGGTCAGCTTCCCCTTCCCCAAGGAGGCCGGCGACATCGTCAAAGGCGACTACGCCAACACCTCGATCCGCGCCGACATCAACCTCGAGAACGTCATCCCCAACGGCCAGGACGGCGGCGGCGTCCCCGGCCTGCCGGACCCCGGCGAGGTGCTCAGCCAGGTCGACAGGTGCCTGCGCAGCGGCAACCTGACCAGTGCCGCGTGCCGCAAGGTGCTCGACTCCGTGGACCTGCTCAAGCAGCTGCGCGCGGACTGCAGGAAGAAGGCCTACCGCGACAACCCGGTGTGCACGGTGATCAACGCCGTCCCCGGGTCCGGCACGGTCCCGCCCGACGACGACG
The DNA here is from genome assembly GCF_000620705.1 of Nocardioides sp. URHA0020. GTDB lineage: Bacteria > Actinomycetota > Actinomycetes > Propionibacteriales > Nocardioidaceae > Nocardioides. The sequence goes on along the minus strand of NZ_KK211168.1, from coordinate 473,127 downwards.
GGGGGCTGCTGGGCGGGCTGCTCACCGGCCTCGTCGGCGGGGCCGACCCGCGAGTGGCCGCTCCGGCCCCGACCGCTCTCTACGGAGGCCCGCAATGACGCGCGGCGTACGCAACCGGATCGTCGCGTTCGTGGTCCTGAGCGCGGTCGGCATCGTCTACATCGCCGGGTCCTACCTGGGCCTGGTGGATCGCGTGCTCGGCCGGGGCATGAACGTGCACGCGACGCTGCCGACGTCGGGCGGGCTCTTCGAGGGCAGCGAGGTCACCTACCGCGGCGTGAAGGTCGGCAAGGTCTCGAGGATGCAGGCGACCACGAAGGGCGTGATGCTCGACCTCGCGCTCGAGGACGGCACCAGGCTGCCGGTCGACTCGCCGATGTACGTCCACAACCTGTCCGCCGTGGGGGAGCAGTACCTCGACTTCGAGCCGCCGGACGACCAGGGCCCGTACGTCGAGGCCGGGGACGTGCTCCACGGCACGGCCAGGTCGATGCCGGTCGACGAGTCCGACCTCCTCGTCGAGCTCGACCAGTTCGTGTCGTCGGTCGACCAGGAGAGGCTGCAGACCGTCGTGCGCGAGCTCGGCACGATGTTCAACGACACCGGAGTCCCGCTCCAGCGGCTGCTCGACAACGGCAGCAGATTCATCCGTCAGGCCTCGGCCCACACCGACGAGACCATCGCGCTGCTCGACCAGGGCAAGAAGGTGCTGACGACGCAGCAGGGGGAGAAGGAGAACATCCGCTCGCTCTCGCGCGACCTGCACTCGCTCACGGGCGCGCTGGCGGCCAGTGACGACGACCTCGAGAAGGTCCTCGACGGCACCCCGGGGACCGCCCGTGAGCTCGACGCCCTGCTGACCGACCTCGAGCCGACCCTGCCGGTGCTGCTCGGCAGCGCCGTCAGCGTCAACCAGGTCGTCGTCTCGCACCTCGACGGGGTCGAGCAGCTGCTCGTGACCTATCCGAGGACGATCTCGTCGGGCTTCACCGGCACCCCCGGCGACGGCTACGGCCACGTCAACCTGCAGCTCGCGTACAACCAGCCGCCGTGCACCGACGGCTACCGGCCGCGCAACCAGTGGCGTCCGCCGAGCGACCTGAAGGACGCCACCATCTACCCCGCCCACTGTGCGAGCGGCCCGCCGTTCGCGATGCGCGGGGCCAACTACTCACCCGGCACGGCGGCCAACCCGTCGCCCGGACGGCTCTACCGCTCGTCGTACGACCCGCGAACAGGGATCATCGGAGGTGCAGTGGACAAGAACGGCGACCCGGTCCGGTTCGTGGACCCGGGCAACCTGTCGATCCTGGGAGATGACGCGTGGAAGTGGTTGCTGGTGGGTCCGGTGACGACCCGGTGAGGCGGCTGCGCATCGGCCTCTACGTGCTGGCCCTGCTGCTCGGCTGCGCCGTCGTGTTCGGTGGCGTGCTCGTCCAGCGTGAGCACCAGGACCGCCAGCGTGCGGCCGCGGACCAGGAGCGGTACGGCGACGTGCTCGACGCGGCACGCGCGGAGGTCCAGGCGTTCGTGAACATCGACTACACCAAGGCCCAGGAGAGCATCGACGCGGTGGCCGCGGGAGCGACCGGTGACTTCGCCAAGCAGTACGACACCAGCACCAAGGACGTGGTCAAGATCCTGACGAAGGCCAAGTCGGTGATGGAGGGCACGGTGCTCTGGGCCGGGGTCGTCGACTCCGACCAGGACAGCGCCTCGGTCATCGTCGCCACCTCCGGCACCGTCGCCAACACCTCGACCGGCAACAAGCCGGTCGCCCGCCAGTTCCGGATCAAGGTGGACCTGGTGCGCGAGGGCGGCAGTTGGAAGACCAGCAACGTGGAGTTCGTCGGATGAGCGCCCCGCGCAAGGGCCAGTCCCGTGCCGCCACCGGTCGGCCGCGCACGGTCGCCGGGCGGGGGAGCGAGCGCGCAGCGGTCGTCCCGGACCAGGACCCCGTCGCCGAGCAGCCGCCGTCGGCGCGCGTCGTCGAGACCACCGGTGGCCGCGGGCGCACGACGTACGTCCTCCTCGCCACGATCGTGGTGCTCGCCCTCGTCGGCCTCGGCGAGATCGTCTACCTCGCGCGCGACCCCTCCCCGACGGTGTCGGCCGCCCGCCCGGTCGTGACCGGCGAGGTCAGCCACCGAGCGGCCGTGGCGGCGGCGGCCAACGCGACCGAGCAGATCCTGTCCACGACCTACCAGGACTACGACGGCCAGGTGGACAAGGCCGCGGAGCGGATGACCGAGGCGTTCGCGAAGGAGTACCGCGCGACGTCGGGCGACATCAAGGACCAGTTCATCGCGCAGCAGACCAAGCTCCAGGTGAAGGCGGTCGCGCAGGGCGTCGTCCAGGCCTCGCCCGCGCAGGTCCAGGCGCTGCTCTTCCTGAACCAGTACGTCGAGAAGGTGCAGGACGGCAAGCCGCGGACGGCATACGCGCAGTACCGGGCGCTGGTCACCGTGGTCCACACCGACCACGGCTGGCTGGTCTCCGACATCGAGACCAAGTGACGGGACAAACTAGAACACGTTATAGTTGAGACCGTGCGCGGACAGGAGCAGGATCACGGCGTGCCCCCGCCTTCAGCCAGGACCGTCGACACCGACCTCCTCATCATCGGAGCGGGCCCGACCGGCCTGTACGCCGCCTACTACGCCGGCTTCCGCGGCCTGCGCATCGCCGTGGTCGACTCGCTGCCCGAACTGGGCGGCCAGATCACCGCGATGTACCCGGAGAAGCAGATCCTCGACGTCGCGGGCTTCCCCTCGGTGCGGGGACGCGAGCTCGTCGAGGGGCTGGTCGAGCAGGCCGCGAAGGCCGAGCCCGTCTACCTCCTCGACCGGACGGCGGCGAGCCTCACCGAGGACGAGGACGGCGTCACGGTCGGGCTCGACGACGGTACGACGGTGCGCGCGAAGGTCGTCCTGATCACCGCGGGCATCGGCAAGTTCAGCCCGCGAGCGCTGCCCGCGGGCGACGGCTGGCTGGGGCGCGGCCTGGAGTTCTTCGTCCCGAGCTTCCAGCCGTACGTCGGCAAGGACGTCGTCATCGTCGGCGGCGGCGACAGCGCGTTCGACTGGGCGCTGCACCTCGAGCCGGTCGCCGCGTCGATCACCCTGGTGCACCGCCGCGACGCGTTCCGTGCCCACGCCGGCACCGTCGACGCGGTGAAGGCATCGCCCAAGGTCGAGATCGTGACCCGGGCCGAGGTCGCGGCGATCCGCGGCAACGGCACCGTGGAGTCCGTCGAGCTCACCGTCGACGGCGAGACCGTCACCCGCCCCGCGCAGGCGATCGTCGCCGCGCTCGGCTTCATCGCCGACCTGGGGCCCATCCAGCAGTGGGGCATCGAGGTGCAGAAGCGACACGTCGTCGTGGACTCCTCGATGCGCACGAACCTGTCGCGCGTCTTCGCGGCCGGTGACATCACCGAGTATCCCGGCAAGGTCCGGCTGATCGCGGTCGGCTTCGGCGAGGCGGCGACCGCCGTCAACAACGCCGCGGTCGTGATCGACCCGAGCGCGCACGTGTTCCCCGGTCACTCCAGTGAAGGAAGCTGAGGCACCGCATGAAGATCAAGATCGACTTCGACCTCTGTGAGTCCAACGCCCTGTGCGAGGCGATGGCTCCCGACGTGTTCGAGCTGGACGACGACGACTTCCTCCAGCTCAAGACCGAGCAGACCACCCCCGAGAACATCGATGCCGTGAAGCGTGCCGTGGCCGCGTGCCCGCGCGCCGCGATCTCGCTGGAGGACTGACGTGGTGAGCACCTCTCTCGACGGCAGGGTCGCGATCGTGACCGGGGCCGGCGCCGGTCTCGGGCGCGCCGAGGCCCTTGCCCTCTCCGGCGCCGGCGCCCGCGTCGTGCTCAACGACCTGCCCGGCGGGGCCGACGGCACCGCGGAGGAGATCCGGGCGCGCGGCGGCGAGGTCAGGATCGTCACCGGGGACGTGGGTGAGCGGGCGACTGCCGACGCCATGCTGACCGCGGCCGTCGACGGCTTCGGCCGCCTCGACGTCGTTGTCAACAACGCCGGCATCACCCGGGACCGGATGCTCTTCAACATGAGCGACGAGGAGTGGGACCAGATCATCCACATCCACCTCCGCGGCCACTTCCTGCTCTCGCGCAACGCCGCGGCCTACTGGCGGGCCCGGGCCAAGGAGTCCGGACCGGTCGGCGCGAGCGTCGTCAACACCGCCTCCGAGGCGTTCCTCTCCGGCCCGCCCGGGCAGGCCAACTACGGTGCGGCGAAGGCCGGCATCGCCGCCCTGACGGTCTCGACCGCGCGGGCGATGGCCAGCTCCGGCGTACGCGCCAACGCGATCTGCCCGCGCGCCCGGACGGCGATGACCGCCCAGGTCTTCGGCGAGGACGCGTCCGGCCTCGAGGTCGACCCGTACTCACCCGAGCACGTCGCCCCCGTCGTCGCCTACCTCGCCTCGGACGCCGCTGAGCGGATCACCGGCCAGGTCTTCGTCGTGTACGGCGGGATGGTCGCCCTGATCGCTCCGCCGGTCGTGGAGGAGCGCTTCGACAGGTCGGACAGCCTCTGGACCGCCGAGGACCTCGACAAGCAGCTCGGTGGCTACTTCACCGATCGCGACCCCTCCGTCGGCTTCGCGGCCGACTCCATCATGAAGCTCGAGGCCTGACGGTGCCCGAGCCTGTCGAGACCCCAGGAGCCGGGACATGAACCGCTTGGACGGCAAGGTCGCCATCGTCACCGGCGGCGCGCAGGGCCAGGGTGAGGCGATCTCGCGGCAGTTCGTCGCCGAGGGCGCCCGGGTCGTCATCGCCGACATCGCGAAGGAGGCGGGTCAGGCGCTCGCCGACGACCTGGGGGCGACCGCGCACTTCGCCGACCACGACGTCAGCGACTCCGCCTCGTGGGCTCGGGTCGTGGAGGACGCCAACGAGCGCTTCGGCGCGGTCAACGTGCTGGCCAACAACGCGGGCATTCTGCGCTTCGGCGACATCGAGCGGCAGCCCGCCGAGGAGGTCGAGCTGATCTGGCGGATCAACCAGCTCGGCTGCTTCCTGGGCATGCAGGCCGTCACCCGCACGATGCGCAAGAACGGTGGCGGCTCGATCATCAACGCGTCCTCCGTCGAGGGCCTGGCGGGCATGGCCGGCTGCACGGCGTACGCCGCCACCAAGTGGGCGATCCGCGGCATGACCAAGTGCGCCGCGATGGAGCTCGGACCCAAGGGCATCCGGGTCAACTCGATCCACCCCGGCATGATCGACACCCCGATGACCCGGGTGCACGGCGGCGACGCGGCCATGGAGTTCGGCGCCTCCCGCGTGCCGCTGCGCCGGGTCGGCCACCCCGCGGACATCGCCCCGCTCTACGTCTTCCTCGCCAGCAACGAGTCGTCGTACATCAACGGCGCCGAGATCTCGATCGACGGAGGCGTGACCGCGACCCACGCCTTCGGCGGCTAGGTTGCGGGCATGGCGAATCAGCGCGGTCAGGTCGTGATGTCGGACGACGAGGTCTCCGAGTTCCTGCGACAGCAGCGGTCCTCGACCCTCGGCACGTACGGCGCCCAGGGCCAGATCCACCTGGTCGGCATGTGGTACGGCGTCCTGGACGGACAGATCTGGTTCGAGACCAAGACGAAGGCACAGAAGACCGTCAACCTGCGCCGCGACCCGCGGTGCTCGTTCCTGGTCGAGGCCGGGCACACCTACGACCAGCTGCGCGGCGTCGCGATCGAGGGGCAGGGCGTCGTCGTCGAGGACGAGGACGTGGTCTGGGACGTGTGCGTCAACATCTTCGAGCGCTACAACGCGCCGTACACCGAGGAGATGCGGCCGATCGTCGAGTTCATGGCCAAGAACCGCGCGGCCATCCGCCTCGACGTCGACCGGGTCCGCTCCTGGGACCACCGCAAGCTCGGGCTGCCGGCGATGGACCTCGGCGGCTCGACCGCGCCCTTCATCTAGGTCGGGGTGCGCCGGCGCGCTCGCGTCTGCTTGGTTTGACCTCGTGACTCGTGTGGTGGATGCCGACTACCTCGTGGTCGGCGCAGGGGCGACCGGCATGGCGTTCACGGACGCCCTGATCGACCACGCCGACGTCCGGGTGGCGCTGGTCGACCGACGCTACGGCGTGGGTGGGCACTGGCTCGCGGCGTACCCGTTCGTGCGCCTGCACCAGTCGTCGACGTTCTACGGCGTCGCGTCGACCGTGCTCGGCGGCGGCCGGATCCAGAGCACCGGGCCCGAGGCCGGGCTGCACGAGCGTGCCGACCAGCCCAAGATCACCAGCTACTACAGCGACCTGCTCGCCGACCGCATGGTCGGGTCGGGCCGCGTCGAGCTCTTCGCTGGATGCGACTACCTGGGGGAGCGCACCTTCGTCTCGCGCGTCTCGGGTCAGCGGTACGAGGTCGCGGAGCGCTGCCGGATCGTCGACGCCCGCTACCTGGCGCCCGACATCCCCGCGGAGTCCGAGCCGCGGTTCGGCGTCGGTGACGGCGTCCGCGTGATCCCGGTCAACGAGGTCGTCAGCCTCGAGGAGGCCCCGAGCCAGTACGTCGTGGTCGGATCGGGCAAGACCGCGACCGACGCCTGCATCTGGCTCCTCGCCCGCGGCGTGGACCCCGACGCGATCTGCTGGGTGCGACCGCGCGAGCCGTGGATGCTCAACCGGGCCCTGATCCAGCCGGATCCCGCGATCTACCTCGGCATGTTCGCCGACCTGGTGCAGGCGGCCGGCGCCGCACCGTCGCTGCCCGACCTCTTCCTCCGCCTGGAGGAGCTCGGCATCATGCACCGGATCGATCGCTCGGTCACCCCGACGATGGCCAAGGCGCCGACGCTCGGCACCTGGGAGCTCGAGCAGCTGCGCACGATCCAGCACGTCGTACGCCTCGGCCACATCGCGTCCGTGCGCCGTGGCCGGCTGGACCTCGCCGAGGGCTCGGTCGCCATCGCCGATGACGCCGTCGTCGTCGACTGCGCCGCCGACGGGCTCAAGCGGCTGCCGCGGATCCCGATCTGGGGACCGGACGTCATCACGCCCCAGCCGGTCCGCGCCGGGTTCCCGTGCTTCGGGGCCGCGCTGACCGGGTACGTCGAGGCGACCCGCGACGACGACACGGACAAGAACCGGCTGTGCCAGCCCTCGTCGTACGGCAACAGCCTGGCCGACTGGGCCCGGATGAACGTCCTGGGCGCGCGCAGCTCCGCCGCCTTCGGCGCCGAGCCCGACGTCAAGGCCTGGTCCGACAGCGTGGCGCTCAACCCGGCGCGGATCCCGCCGGGCTACGCCGTCACGCCCGCCCTCGACGACGCGCTCAGCCGCCTGCAGCGGAGTCTGCCCGCCGGGATCGCCCGCCTCGACGAGCTGAGTCGGACGACGCCGTCGGTGCCCTGACCCTCGACCCAAGTGGATGAAGTCGATCGACTTGCTACGGTAAGGCTATGGCTGACCACCTGCACCTCGCCGTCGCCCTCACCGACACCGGGTGGCACCCCGCGTCCTGGCGCGAGGTCGGCGCCCGCCCGCAGGACCTCTTCACCGCCGGCTACTGGGTCGACCTGGTCCGCGAGGCCGAGCGCGGCCTCGCCGACTTCGTCACGATCGAGGACGGTCTGCGCCTGCAGTCCGACCACCCCTGGGTGGCCGACGACCGGACGGACCGCGTGCGCGGCCGCCTGGACGCCACGCTGGTGGCGGCGCGGGTCGGGCCGGCGACCACCGGGATCGGCCTGGTGCCGACGGTGGTCGTCAACCACACCGAGCCCTTCCACGCCTCCAAGGCGATCGCGACCCTCGACTACGTCTCGTCGGGACGCGGCGGGGTCCGGGTGCAGCTCGACGGCGGCGCCGCGACCGCCGGCCACTTCGGCCGTCGGGAGACCTCCTTCGGTGCCGCCGACCTGCACGACCTCGACAGCCCCGAGGTGCAGGCCCGGATCGCCGAGGCCTTCGACGAGGCCGGCGAGTACGTCGAGGTGCTCCGCCGCCTGTGGGACTCGTGGGAGGACGACGCCGAGATCCGCGACGTCGCCAGCGGCCGCTTCGTGGACCGAGCGAGGCTGCACCACATCGACTTCGAGGGTCGGTGGTTCTCGGTCAAGGGGCCCTCGATCACGCCGCGCCCGCCCCAGGGTCAGCCGCTCGTCACCAGCCTGGGTCACGCCGACATCCCGTACCGCCTGATCGCGCGCTCGACCGACGTCGGGTTCGTGACGCCGCGCAACGCCGAGCAGGCGCGCGGGATCGTCGGACACGTCCGGGCGGAGCAGGAGGCGGCGGGCCGTGCCGACGAGACCGTGCACGTCTTCGGCGACGTCCTGGTCGTCCTCGACGACACCCACGCCGCCGCGCAGGCCCGTCGGCGCCGGCTGGACGAGGTGGCGCCGTACGAGAGCGACGCCCTGGTCTTCGCCGGCACGCCGCTCGAGCTGGCCGACCTGCTGGAGGTCTGGGCGGCCGCGGGGCTGACCGGCTTCCGCTTGCGGCCCGCGGTCCTCCCGCACGACCTGAGCCAGGTCGTCGACGGGCTGGTGCCCGAGCTGCAGCGTCGCGGGCTCTTCCGCACGGCGTACGACGCCGGCACGCTGCGCGGACTGCTCGGCCTGGGCCGGCCCGTCAACCGCTACGCGACGGTCTGAGGAGCGAGCACGTCCGTGACGACCACCGAGCGCCGCAAGCAGGTGCACCTCGCCGCCCACTTCCCGGGCGTCAACAACACCACGGTGTGGAGCGACCCGGCCGGCGGCAGCCACATCGAGTTCGAGTCCTTCCGGCACTTCGCGCGGACCGCAGAGCGCGGCAGGTTCGACTTCCTCTTCCTGGCCGAGGGGCTGCGGCTGCGCGAGCAGGGCGGTGAGATCTACGACCTCGACGTCGTCGGCCGGCCCGACACGTTCAGCGTGCTCGCCGCGCTCGCCGGGGTGACCGAGCACCTCGGGCTGACCGGCACGATCGGCTCCACCTTCAACGAGCCGTACGAGGTCGCCCGCCAGTTCGCGACGCTCGACCACCTCTCCGGCGGTCGCGCGGGCTGGAACGTCGTCACCAGCTGGGACGCGTTCACCGGCCAGAACTTCCGCCGCGGCGGCTACCTGCGGCAGGACGAGCGGTACGAGCGGGCCAGGACCTTCCTGCAGACGGCCACGGAGCTGTGGGACTCCTGGCGCGCCGGCGACGTGCTCGCCGACCAGGCGAGCGGGGAGTTCCTCGCGCGGCCCGACGCGGGATCCTTCGAGCACCGTGACTCCCAGTTCGACGTGCGCGGTCGCTTCAACGTGCCGCGGTCGCCGCAGGGTCGACCGGTGATCTTCCAGGCGGGCGACTCCGACGAGGGGCGCGACTTCGCCGCCGCCCGGGCGGACGCGATCTTCAGCCGGCACGCGCAGTATGACGAGGGCCGCGCGTTCTACGCCGACGTGAAGGGCCGGCTCGCCGGGTTCGGGCGCGCCCGTGACGAGCTGCTCATCCTCCCGGCGGCTACCTTCGTGCTCGGCGACACCGACGAGGAGGCCGCCGTCCGCGCCCAGGAGGTGCGCCTGCAGCAGGTGTCACCGGCGACCGCCATCAAGTTCCTGGAGCAGCTGTGGAACACCGACCTGTCCGGCCACGACCCCGACGGACCGCTGCCCGGCTTCGATCCCGTCGAGTCCGACGTCGACGACCTCTACTCCCAGGGTCGGGCCAGCGTGCGGATGCACCGGGACCGGGTGCACACCGCCCAGGAGTGGCGTGCCCGCGCCGAGGCCGGCGGCCTCAGCACCCGTGAGCTGATCGTCGAGGTCACGGGACGGCAGACCTTCATCGGCTCGGCGCGCACGATCGCCGAGACGATCACCAGGCACGTGCAGGACGACGCCAGCGACGGCTTCATCCTGGTCCCGCACATCACCCCCGGCGGCCTCGACCGGTTCGTCGACCAGGTCGTGCCGATCCTGCAGGAGATGGGCGTCTACCGCACGGAGTACGACGGCACCACGCTGCGTGACAACCTCGGCCTGCGCCATCTCGACCACGAGCCGGCCGGAGCGGCGCGGTGACCGCCCTCTCGGTCCTCGACCTGGTGCCGATCTCGTCGGGGTCGACCGCCGCCGACGCGCTGCGGAGCTCCATCGACCTCGCGCAGCGCACCGAGCGTCTGGGCTACACCCGCTACTGGTTCGCCGAGCACCACCTCAACCCGGGCGTCGCAGGCACGTCACCGGCCGTGGTCCTCGCGCTGACGGCGGCGGCCACCTCGACGATCCGGCTCGGGTCCGGGGCCGTCCAGCTCGGCCACCGCACCGCGCTGTCGACCGTGGAGGAGTTCGGGCTGCTCGACGCGCTCCACCCCGGACGGTTCGACCTCGGCCTGGGCCGCACGGGCGGCGGCCCGGCCACCGTGCTCGACGTACCGTCGCGCGTGGTCGACGGACGCGCCGAGAACGGGCTGCTCATCCCGCCCAAGTTCGACGTCCGCCCGCTGCTCGGCTCGCCGCGCTTCCTGCTGCAGAAGGCGCTGCTGCTCCTGCCCGGGGCGCAGCCGCCGGTCTACACCGAGCAGGTCGACGACGTCCTCGCCCTCATCGCCGGCACCTACACCTCGGCCGAGGGCGAGGAGGTGCACGTCGTGCCCGGTGAGGGCGCCGAGCTCGACGTCTGGATCCTGGGCAGCAGCGCGGGGGAGTCCGCCCAGGTCGCCGGTGCCCGCGGGCTCCGGTTCGCCGCCAACTACCACGTCAGCCCGGCCACGGTGCTCGAGGCGGTCGACGCCTACCGCGCCGCCTTCCGGCCCTCCGCGACCCTGGCCGCGCCGTACGTCGCCGTGAGCGCCGACGTGGTCGTCGCCGAGGACGAGGCGACCGCTCGCGAGCTGGCCACCGGCTACGGGCTGTGGGTGCGCAGCATCCGGACCGCCGAGGGCGCGATCGAGTTCCCCACGCCCGAGGAGGCCCGGCAGTTCGCCTGGACCCAGGCCGACCGGGCGCTGGTCCAGGACCGGATCGACACCCGCTTCGTCGGCACGGCGGCGCAGGTCGCCGACCAGCTCGAGCTGCTCCGCGACGCCACCGGCGCCGACGAGCTCGTCCTGACGACGATCACCCACGACCACGTCGACCGGGTCCGCTCCTACGAGCTGATCGCGGCGGAGTGGGCGCGGCGGCGGAGCTGAGTCAGTCGCTGAGTCAGTCGCGGAGCAGGAGCCTGACCGCGACCTCGATCTGCTGACCGGTCTCGGCGGCGGTGGAGCGGCCGGTGACCCAGCCGACGAGGGCGGAGAGCCAGACGTCGCCGATCACGCGGGCGATGGCGACATCCTCCTCGGTGAGCTGGTCGTGGCCCTCGGGATACATCGCCTTGGTCAGCATGGTGGTGAGCAGCATGCCGACCTGGTGGATCTCGGCGGCGACGGTGCCGTCGGCGAACATGAAGGCGCGGGTGAGCGCCTCGGTGAGCTGCGGGTCGCTCTGCATGCCGCGGGTGGTCCGCTTGAGCGAGTTGATGACGCGGTCGGCGGCGGTGTCGCCGTCGGAGGGACGATCGCGCAGCGCGGCCTCGGAGCGCTCGAACTCGCGCTGGAGCGCCGAGACCAGCAGGTGGATCTTCGAGGGGAAGTAGCGGTACAGCGTGCCCAGGGCGACATCGGCCTGCTCGGCGACGCCGCGCATCTGGACGGCGTCGAAGCCGCCCTGCGAGGCGAGCGCGATGGTGGCGTCGAGGATCCGCTTGCGGCGGTCGCGTTGCGCGGCGGAGCCGAGGTCTTCGACAGCCAGCGAGTTGGCGCTGCTCACAGGGACTCCCGTGCGGTTGGTGTTCGGGGACGACGTGGGGCCCGCTGAGTCTAGAGAACCCCCGACAGTCCCGTTGAGTACGACCACTAGGCTATCAATTCATGGTCTAAAATAGGAACACGTTCCACTTTGGCTGGCACCGCGTGTCATCGCACCCCGGCCACCGCCCCCGGCACCCGTCGGGGCACCGAGCACGAGAAAGGGTGCGGATGCGAGTCGCACTGCTGTCCTATCGGAGCAAGCCGCACTGCGGGGGACAGGGCATCTACATCCGTCACCTCAGTCGCGAGCTGGTCAACCTCGGGCACTCCGTCGAGGTCTTCTCCGGGCAGCCCTACCCGGACCTCGATCCCGGCGTGGAGCTGACCAAGCTGCCGAGCCTGGACCTCTACCGCGAGCCCGATCCCTTCCGGCTGCCGACGCTCAAGGAGTTCCGCGACCGGATCGACGTCGAGGAGTTCGCCACCATGTGCGCGGCGGGCTTCCCCGAGCCCAAGACGTTCAGCCTGCGCGCCGTACGCGAGCTCAAGGGCCGCGTCGACGACTTCGACATCGTCCACGACAACCAGGTCCTCGGCTACGGGATGCTGGAGATCGAGAAGCTCGGCCTGCCGCTGCTGACGACGCTGCACCACCCGATCAGCTACGACCGCCGCATCGACATCGCGTCCACCAGGAACCCGTGGCGCAAGTTCACCCTGAGTCGCTGGTACGGCTTCGTGAAGATGCAGGCCCGGGTGGCTCGTCAGGCCCGCAAGATCCTCACCCCGTCCGAGACCTCCAAGCGCGACATCGCGAAGGACTTCGGCGTCGACCCGGAGCGGATGCAGGTCATCCTGCTCGGTGTCGACGACGCCTTCGTGCCGCCGACCACGCCCCGCGTGCCGGGCCGGATCATGGCGATGGCCAGCGCCGACGCCCCGATGAAGGGCATCGCGACGCTGCTCGAGGCCTTCGCCAAGCTGCGCACGGAGCGCGACCTGGAGCTGCTCCTCGTCACCAAGCCCAAGGAGGGCGGGCGCACCGAGAAGCTCATCGACAAGCTCTCGATCGGCGACTCCGTCCGCTTCGTGCACGGCATCAGCGACGCCGAGCTGGTCGAGCTGATGGGCTCCGCCGAGCTGGCCTGCGTGCCGTCGCTCTACGAGGGCTTCTCGCTGCCGACCGCGGAGCTGATGGCCTGCGCCACGCCGCTGGTCGTCTCCGACGCCGGAGCGATCCCCGAGGTCGTCGGCCCCGACGGGCTCTGCGCCGACCTGGTCACCCCCGGTGACGTCGGCGAGCTCGAGGCCGCGATCGCGAAGATGCTCGACGACCCCGAGCGCCGGGCCCGCTACGGTGCCGCCGGCCGCAAGCGCGTCGAGGAGCTGTTCAGCTGGCGGGCGGTGGCCGCCAAGGTCGCCATCGCGTACGAGGAAGTCATCGCCGACTACGAGCGTGAGCGCTCGACGAGCTCGACCACCGAGGAGATGTAGTGCTGACCGTTGATTTCGACCGGCTGGGCCTGCTGCCCGGCGACCGGGTCCTCGACATGGGCGCCGGTGGCGGACGCCACGCCTTCGAGATGTACCGGCGCGGAGCCGACGTCGTCGCCTTCGACATGGACGCCGACGAGCTGGCCAACGTGCTCGAGGTCTTCGGTGCGATGAAGGAGCAGGGCGAGGTGCCCCTCGGTGCCGCCGCCGACATCAAGCAGGGTGACGCGCTGCAGCTGCCCTTCGCCGACGGCGAGTTCGACCGGATCGTCGCCGCCGAGGTGCTCGAGCACATCCACGCCGACGTCGACGCCATCAAGGAGCTGGTGCGGGTGCTGCGCCCCGGTGGCACCCTCGCGGTCTCGGTGCCGCGCTGGCTGCCCGAGGTGATCAACTGGAAGCTGTCCGCGGACTACCACAACGCTCCCGGCGGCCACATCCGGATCTACACCGACCACGAGCTGATCGACAAGGTCACCAAGGCCGGCAGGTTCAACGACGGCGAGCCCGGCGACGCGATGATCTTCGAGGGCAAGGACTACGCCCACGGCCTGCACGCGCCGTACTGGTGGATCAAGTGCGCCGTCGGGGTGACGAACGACGACCACGTCCTGGCGCGCAGCTATCACAAGCTCCTGGTGTGGGAGATCATGAAGCAGCCCAAGGCGCTCGAGTACGCCGGCAAGGTCCTCGACCCGCTGATCGGCAAGAGCATGGTCCTCTACTTCCGCAAGCCCAACGTGGCATGACCGACCCCCTCGCGCAGCTCCCGTACGTCGAGGGCATCCTCACCGCCGAGCAGGTGGCCGCCACCGCGGCGTCGATCGTCTCCATGCAGGAGCCGTGCGGCGCCGTGCCGTGGAGCGTCGGCGAGCACGTCGACATGTGGAACCACGTCGAGGCCGCGATGGCGATGCTCGTCGGCGGCCAGGCCGAGGCCGCCGAGCGCGCCTACGCCTGGATGCCCTCGATGCAGCGCGAGGACGGCTCCTTCCCGACCAAGATGGTCAACGGCGAGGTCGAGGACGACCGCGGCGACGTCAACATGACGGCGTACCTCGCCGTGGGGATCTGGCACCACTGGCTCGTCCGCCGCGACATCGCCTTCGTGCGCACGTACTGGCCGAGCGTCCGGGCGGCGCTCGACTGGGTCGTGTCGCAGCAGCTGCCGTGGGGCGGCATCAACTACACCCCGACCGAGGACTTCGCGCTGCTCACGGGCTCGGCCTCGATCTACCAGTCGCTGCGGGCCGGGGTCGCGCTCGCCGACCTGCTCGACGACCCCCAGCCCGAGTGGGAGCTGGTGGGCGGCCGGCTCGGGCACGCCGTACGCGAGCACCGCGACCTCTTCGCCGACAAGTCGGCCCACTCGATGGACTGGTACTACCCGGTCCTGGGCGGCGCGGTCCGCGGACGGGCCGCCTTCGAGCTGCTGGAGAGCCGTTGGGACGACTTCGTGCGGCCCGGTCTCGGGATCCTCTGCGTCGACACCAACCCGTGGGTGACCGGTGCCGAGACCTGTGAGCTCGCGATGGCGCTCGACACCATCGGCGACCACCGTCGCGCGCTCGCGCTGATCAAGGACATGCAGCACCTGCGCGAGGACGACGGGCGGTACTGGACCGGCTGGGTCTACGGCGACGAGGCCGAGGCCGGCGGCGAGCCCCGCAACGTCTACTGGCCGGTGGAGTACACGACGTACACCGCCGCAGCGGTCATCCTCGCCATCGACGCCCTCGGTGAGGTCGCCGGGCACAGCACCGCCGGCTCCGGCATCATGCGCGGCACGTCGCTGGCGCCGCACTTCGCGGAGCTCGGCCTGGAGTGCGGCTGCCCGTCAGCCGACGGGGTCTCCAGCGTCCCCGGCCGTACGTCGTAGCACCCGCATCGATCCCAGCGCCTCGACCTCGGTGAAGGCGCCGCTGCCGAGCGCGCGCAGGAAGACGTGGTACGGCGGCTGCCCGCCGTCGGCGGGGTCCGGGAAGACGTCGTGGATGACCAGCAGCCCGCCGGCCATCAGCCAGTGCGCCCAGCCGGAGTAGTCGTTCTGCGCGTGCTCCTCCGCGTGCCCGCCGTCGATGAAGAGCAGCGACAGGGGCGTGCGCCAGTACGCCGCGACCGTCGTGCTCGCGCCGATGACCGCGACGACCTGGTCCTCCAGCCCGGCCAGCGCGATGTTGCGCCGGAAGACCGGGAGGGTGTCCATCAGGCCCAGCTCGTCGTCGACCAGCGTGGCGTCGTGGTGCTCCCAGCCGGCCTGGTTCTCCTCCGAGCCGCGGTGGTGGTCGACGGTGAAGAGCGTCCCGCCCACCTCGCGGGCGGCGGCTCCGATGTAGATCGCGGACTTGCCGCAGTAGGTGCCGACCTCGAGTGCCGGCCCCTGGGGGAGCCGCTCGCGGGCGTGGCGGTGCAGCAGCAGGCCCTCGTCCTCCGGCATGAAGCCCTTGGCGGCGAGCGCGTGGTCGATCCAGTCCGTGGTCACGGCCGCACTCTAGTAGGATTGGAACACGTTCTAGTTCCGAGGTGGGGGCCGCATGTCGATCGGGATCTCCGACGAGCACGTCGAGCTGGCCGCGAGCCTGCGCAAGTGGGCGGCCGACCTGGATGGCCGGGCGCTCGCACGGGCGGTCGAGGCTGACGCCGACGCCACCTTCGCCGTGGCCCGGGAGGCCGGACAGGAGATGGGGATCGCGACCATCGCGCTGCCCGAGGCGGCCGGCGGCGGCGGTGGCACGGTGCTCGACCTGGCCGTCGCGCTCGAGGCCTGCGCCCACGAGCTCGTGCCGGGACCGCTGCTCGGACCCGCGGTCGCCTCGCTGGTGCTGCCGGACCTGTCGCCGGACCTGTCGCCGGACGCTGTCGTCGGGATCGGGCTCACCGACGTCGTCTGGGACCTGCCCTCGGCCACCCACCTCCTGCTCGCCGACGCCGCCGGCTCCTGGTCGGTCTACCCACGAGACGCGGTCGAGGCGACCTCGTCGGTGGGCCTCGACCTGAGCCGGCGGTACGGCGCCGTCCGGGTGGTCGACGCCGCGGCGGGCGTCCCGGTCCCCGGGCTGACGACCGAGCTGCTGCGGCGTACGACGATCACGCTGGCCGCCGCCGAGGCGGCCGGCGTCGCGCGCTGGTGCCTGGCGACGGCGGTCGAGTACGCCAAGGTGCGCGAGCAGTTCGGCCAGAAGATCGGCGCCTTCCAGGCGATCAAGCACCTGTGCGCGGAGATGCTGGAGACCGCGGAGGCGGTGACCGCCGCCGCGTGGGACGTCGCCGGAGCGGCCGACGCCGCGCACGCCCACGGTGCCGGTGATGCCGGTGTCGCCGACCAGGAGCAGTGGTCCTTCGCGGCCGACGTCGCCGTCGCGGTCGCCTTCGACGGTGCGGTCGACGTCGCGAAGTCGTGCATCCAGGTGCTCGGCGGGATCGGCTTCACCTTCGAGCACGACGCCCACCTCTACCTGCGCCGCGCGCTCGCGCTGCGGGCGCTCGTCGGCGAGAGCGACGAGGCCGCCGGTCGGCTGACGGCGTACGCCGTCGACGGGGTGCGCCGTCGGGTCCACCTCGACCTCGACGGCCGCGACGAGCCGATCCGCGAGGAGATCCGGGCGACGGTGTCCCGGATCGCGGCGCTGCCGGCCGAGGAGCGACGTGCCGCGTTCGTCGAGACCGGCTACCTGACGCCGCACTGGCCAGCACCCGACGGGCTGGGCGCGGACGCGGTCACCCAGGTCGTGATCGACCAGGAGCTCGCGCGCGCCGGCCTGACGCGACCCGACATCGTGATCGCCGGGTGGGCGGTGCCGACCATCCTCGAGCACGGCACGGAGGAGCAGCGGGAGCGGTTCGTCCGGCCGTCGCTGCTGGGCGAGCTGACCTGGTGCCAGCTCTTCTCGGAGCCCGGCGCCGGCTCCGACCTCGCGTCGCTGCGGACCAGGGCCACGAAGGTCGACGGCGGCTGGCAGCTGTCGGGCCAGAAGGTGTGGAACTCCGTCGCCGAGCGCGCCGACTGGGGCATCTGCCTGGCGCGGACCAACCCCGACGTCCCGAAGCACCGGGGCATCACCTACTTCCTCGTCGACATGCGCAACAGCCCCGGCATCGACGTGCGGCCGCTGCGCGAGATCACCGGCAAGGCGCTCTTCAACGAGGTCTTCCTGGACGACGTCTACGTGCCCGACGAGATGGTGGTCGGCGCGGTCGACGACGGCTGGAAGCTCGCGCGCACCACCCTCGCCAACGAGCGCGTCGCGATGGCCGGTGCGCGGCTCTCGCAGAGCACCGAGCGGGCGATCACGCTGGTCTCCGGTGGGGCGACCGCGTCGCAGCGGGTCGCCGTCGGGCACTCGATCGCGCTGGCGACGGTGTGCTCGCTGCTCGCGGTGCGCTCCACGCTGCGCTCCCTCGCGGGCCAGGGGCCCGGCGCGGAGTCGAGCGTGGCCAAGCTGCTCGGCGTACGCAACCGTCAGGACGGGGCCGAGCTGGTCGTGTCGCTGCACGGCGACGCCGTACTCCTGGACGCGTCGGACGACGTGCGCGCCGACCTGTGGGAGATGCTCAACACCCGGTGCCTGTCGATCGCGGGCGGTACGACGCAGATCCTGCGCAACGTGGCGGGGGAGCGGATCCTCGGGCTGCCCCGCTAGGACTCAGACGTCCAGGGTCAGCCGGACCTCCACCGTGTCGCCCACGTCGACCTCCTCGGCGCGGCGCACGGCGAGCTTGAGCGGCACGATGTAGCCGCCGTCCTTGGGCCACAACGACGTGGTCCAGGTCGAGCCCCCGAGCCGGACCGTCACCGGGACCATGCCCCAGCCGTAGGTCACCGCGGCCGCGACCTCCTCGATCAGCGCCGCGGCGTCCTCGGGGACGCTCACGAAGTGGTGCGGCGCCGGCCCTCGCCAGAACCACACCTCGCCGGTGAGCTCGAGCTCCATAACGCCACCCTAGTTGGCAGTTCCCGGCATCATGGGCACGTGCCATCCCGGTCCGAGCGCTCACGTCAGCGCCGCGCCGCCCGCGAGATCGAACGCGCGCTGGCCGAGCTCGACCGGCTGGACCGCGAGCACGGTCTCGGGACGATGCCCGGCCCGTCGGTACGCCGTACCGCCCGTGACGGCCGGGGGTCGAAGGGCTGGCTGTCGCTGATGGTGGCGTCGGCGGTGCTGCTGGGGATCGCCTTCTTCGCCCCGACCGCCGAGATGCAGGACCTGCGCCGCCTGGTCGGTCTGGATGGTGACCGGGTGGCGGTCCCGGACGGTGACGGCAGCTACGCCTTCCTGCAGACCCAGCCGCAGACCCAGGAGCCGGTCGGCTACGACCCGTGCCGGACGATCGAGGTGGAGGTCAACCCCGACGGTGCGCCGAAGGGCTACTCCCGGCTCGTCGACACGGGTATCTCGCACACCGCAGGCGCCACCGGGCTGAGCTTCGAGCGGGTCGGGACCACGGACCGGCGGCCGTCGAGGTCGACGTCCGGCCAGCGACAGCCGGTGCTGATCGCCTGGGCCGACGCCCGGGAGGTGCCCGAGCTCAAGGGGGACGTCGCCGGGATCGGTGGGAGCACGGCCGTCGAGGTCGGCTTCCGGGACCGGGAGTACGTCACGGGCGAGATCGTGCTCGACACCAAGGTCTTCGACGAACTCGGCTCGCGGAGCAAGGACGCCCAGGCGATCGTCGACCACGAGTTCGGGCACCTCGTCGGCCTGGACCACGTCGACGACCGGGGCGAGCTGATGTATCCGGAGAACAGCGGGCGCACGACGTACGGTCCCGGCGACCTCGAGGGCCTCGCCAAGCTCGGCAACCTGCCCTGCTAGTCGCCCGGTCGGGGTCGGACTGTGACCCCGCGCCTAGGATCCGGACGTGGATGACGCGCGCCTGCTGACCAGGAGCTGTACGACGGGCTGGCTGGCGCTGACCCACGGCGAGCTCTGGTTGACCGACACGGCGCTGGTCCGGATCCCCTTGTCGCCCGAGCGGACGCCCGGACGACCGCGGGGCGAGCGCAAGCGCGGCTTCGACCCCACCGTCCGGGTCGTCAAGCCGGTCCCGGCGCCGCCCGAGCTCGCGCCCGACCAGGCGCGCGCGGGCGACCGGCACCACAGGTACGTCCCTCTCGACGGCGTCCGGTCCGCCCGGCTCCACCACGGCCGGCTCTCCGACCGGCTCGCGATCTCGATGCGGACCGGCGAGAGGCACAAGCTCCTCTGGCTGAGCGCCGACCCGGCGTACGGCGTGCTCCGCACGGCCCTCGCGGCATCGCTCGGTGACCGGTTCGCGCTCGACTGACTCTCGCTACTCGTAGCCCGTGGTCGAGCAGCGAGCGTGAGCGCGCTTCGTCGAGACCCGGCTCCCCGCCCGCTCCGGTGGTCGGGCGGCGAGCGCCAGCGAGCGTCGTCGAGACCCCCTGCCGTAGCCGCCCACGCTCAGAACCGACGATCCGCAGGCCGCGGTCGGCTTTCCGGGGTTTCGAGGCTCGGGCCTGGCGGCCCTCGCACCTCAACCACCGGG
>NZ_KK211168.1:431341-451609 GCF_000620705.1 Nocardioides sp. URHA0020 | reverse complement strand
GCGGTCGGCTTTGCGGGGTTTCGAGGCTCAGGCCTGGCGGCCCTCGCACCTCAACCACCGGTTCGGCGGACCTCGCACCTCAACCACCGGTTCGGCGGGCCTCGCACCTCAGCGACCGGTTCGGCCGGCCTCGCAGCTCGACCGGCGGGGAGCCCTCACAGCTCAGCTGCTGAGTGGCGCTCGCGGCGCCAGGAGTTCCAGTGCCAGTGGAGGTAGCGGTCGATCGCGCGGACGACGTGGGCCGAGCGGATGGAGGGGAAGACGTCGAAGGCGTGCTGGGCGCCGGGGAGCTCGGCGTACACGACGGTGGCGCCGGAGATCTCGCGCAGGCGGGAGACGAAGAGGCGGGCCTGGTCGACGGCGACGAGGGAGTCGTGGGCGCCGTGGAGGACGAAGAAGTCGGGGGCGTCCTTGCCGACGCGCAGCAGGGGAGTGCCGGCCTCGAAGACGTCGGGGGCGTCCGCCCAGCGCTGCCCGACGACGCGGGGCGCGAGGAACCGGTCGCGCATCTGCTCGGCCGAGCGCAGCCCGGTCGAGCCGGCGAAGTCGTAGACGCCGTAGTGCGGGACGGCGACGGCGACGCTGGTGTCGGCGTCCTCGAAGCCGGGCTGGTATTCCGGGTCGTTCGCGGTGACGGCGGCGAGCGCGGTGAGGTGGCCGCCGGCCGAGCCGCCGGTGATGGCGATGTAGTCGGGGTCGCCGCCGTACTCGGCGATGTGGTCGTGGATCCACGCGATCGCGCGCTTCACGTCCACGATCTGCGCGGGGAACGGGTCGCGCGGCGCGAGGCGGTAGTTGATCGCCACGCAGACCCAGCCCTTGGCAGCGAGGTGCTGCATCAGCGGGATGCCCTGCTGGTCCTTGTTGCCGATCGTCCAGGCGCCGCCGTGCACCTGGAGCAGGACGGGCGCGCGACCGTCGGTCCCCGCCGCGGGCCGGTAGACGTCGAGCAGCCCGCGCTTGCCGTGCTCCGGTGCGTAGGCGACGTCCTTGTCGACCACGACGTCGACGTTGCGCATCCGGAACGGGTTCACCAGGCGTCGCCACGGGGTGGCGAGCTCGGCGGGCGTCGGCTTCGCGTCCAGCTGCTCCACGTAGTCGATGCCGAGGCCCTCGACCAGGGCGTCCTCGACCTTGGTGCGCACCCGTCGGGACTGGTCGACCAGGAAGGCCTGACCCAGGAGGTTGGCACCGGCGAGGGCGAGCCCGAGACCACGACGGGGTCGGCCTCGTACGGCGTGCGCGGTCGCATCGGCCGCGGTCACGGTCATCAGGTGCGGCGCGAGCTCGGTGGTCAGCCAGCCGGCGAAGAACGACGGCACGCTCGCCCGGTAGCCGGGCAGCGGCCGGATCGCGTTGATGGTGAGAGCGGCGGTCACGAGCTGACGACGGAGGAACCCCATGACGACAAATGTAGAACCTGCCCGACGGGGCGGGGAGGCGCCGCGTGGGAGGGTTCGGGTGAGAGCCCCGTCACACGTGTCCCGGGCGAGCGGGGCTCGTTGGACCTAGAACCTGTTGCACACGAGGGAGGCCGGCGCGCATGGAGCGGCTGTCAGGACTGGACGCGAGCTTCCTCTACCTCGAGACGCCCGCACAGCTGATGCACGTCTGCGGTGTCATCGTGCTCGACCCGGGCACCATGCCCGAGGGCTACACGTTCGGGGGCTTCCGCGCCGAGATCGACCGGCGGGTGCGCGACGTCCCCGAGTTCACCCGCCGGCTGCGCCGGGTGCCGCTCGGGCTGGACCACCCGATCTGGGTGCACGACCGCCACTTCGACATCGACCGCCACGTCCACCGGCTGGCACTGCCGTCTCCGGGCGGGAAGGCAGAGCTCGCCGAGCTGACCGGGCACCTGGCCGGGCTGCCGCTCGACCGGTCGCGGCCGCTGTGGGAGATGTGGGTGATCGAGGGCTACGAGTCCGACCGGGTGGTGGTCTTCATGAAGATGCACCACGCGACCGTCGACGGGGTGTCCGGTTCCAACCTCCTGTCGCACCTGTGCAGCCTCGAGGCCGACGCGCCACCGATGACCGGTGCCGCGCGCCTCCAGCCGGTGCGCGAGCCGGGGCAGGGGGAGCTCCTCGGTCGGGCGATCGTCAACACGGTGACCCGCCCGCTGAACGTCGTGCGCCTCGCTGCGCCGTCGGCCCAGCTGGTCACCAGGACGATCGGCCGCGTGCGGGCGGGCACGGCGATGGCCGCTCCCTTCTCGGCCCCGCGGACGTCCTTCAACGGCACCATCACCGGGCGCCGCGCGATCGCGCTGGCCGACCTGCCGATCGCCGACATCCGCGAGGTCAAGTCGGCCACCGGCACGACCGTCAACGACGTCGTCCTGGCGGTCGCCGGTGGCGCGCTGCGCGCCTACCTGCTGGACCGCGGCGAGCTGCCGTCGAGCTCGCTGCTCGCGACCGTGCCGGTCTCGGTGCGCGAGGAGTCGCGGCACTCCGGTGGCGCCAACAAGGTGTCGGCCCTCTTCGCCAAGCTGGGCACCGACACCGAGGATCCGCTGGAGCGCTTGTGGGACCTGGCGGAGCGCAACAAGAACGCCAAGGAGCACCACCAGGCGATCAGCGCGGACTCGCTGCAGGACTGGGCGGAGTTCGCCGCGCCCCGGACCTTCGGCCTCGCCGTGCGGGCGTACGCCGGCCTCAGGCTCCCGGAGAAGCACCCGGTCGTGCACAACCTGGTGATCTCCAACGTGCCCGGGCCACCGGTGCCGCTCTACTTCATGGGCGCGCGCATCGAGGGCCTCTACCCGCTCGGCCCGGTCTTCCACGGCGCCGGGCTGAACATCACCGTGATGTCCAACAACGGCCAGGTGCACGTCGGGATCATCGCGTGCCAAGAGTCGATGCCCGACGTCGCCGACCTGGTGCGCCGCTTCCCGGTCGAGCTCGCGGCGCTGAAGGCGGCCGTCGTCGCCGAGGAGACGCCGATCCCGATCAAGCGGGCCAGGAGGAAGAAGGCCGCGTCCTCCGGCGGAAGTCGCGCTGCCGAGCGCTGACGGTCGTCACCGCCTCGAGCAGCGCAGGCACGAACAGCTCGGACTGCAGGGTGCAGGCGGCGTGCCCCGCCTCGATGGCGTGGATGGTGGCGCCCGGGATCCGACGGGCGATGGCGATCTGGTTGTCCGGGGGGAGCACGTGGTCGCGGAGCGTGACCACGACCGCGGTCGGCACGTCGATGCGTGAGAGCCACGGTCGCGAGTGGTGCCGCCCGAGCGCCGCGACGGCTTGCCCCACCGCCCACGGGCTGGTGCTGCGGAACTCCGCGAAGGCCCACCCGTGCAGGTCGTCGGGCGCCGGGTCGAGCGCCCTGGCCGCCGCCCGGGCGCCGCGGACCGCGGTCCGGGAGCGGGACAGGCCGCGGGTGCCGAGCATCGCGAGCTCCAGGCCGGCGTGGAAGCCACGCTCCGCGACGGATGACCGGAAGCGGTCGGTGGTCGCGCAGAGCACCAGCCCGGCGACCTTGTCGGGGTGCTGGCGCCAGACCCGCTGGGCGACGATCGAGCCCATCGAGTAGCCGGCCACGATCACCTGGTCGAGGCCGAGCACGTCGATCAGGGCCGCGACGTCGTCGGCGCAGTCCGCGAGCGCGAACTCCTCCGACTGGATCCCGCGTCCGTGCCAGCGCTGGTCGAGCGTGATCACCCGGCACCTGCGCGCGAGCGGACCGATGGACGGGAACCAGGTGAGCAGGCCGGTGCACCCGACGGCGTGCAGCAGCACCACGGTCGGGGAGTCCGGCGACGGGCCCGCAGTGTCCGTGACGTACGTCGACCCGCGGCCGGGCAGCTCGACCATCCGACCCGCGGGGATCCTGACGTGCGGGACGGAGACCGCGCCCTGCACCTGGCGCTCGAACATCGCTCGCGCAGACGGCAGGCGCACCGGTGGCTCCCCCTCGACGATCGCAGCGGGCTAAGGTAGAACAGGTTACAGTTTTGCTCGCCCCGTTCGTACCCCCGACGGTCGTAGGAGATGTACGTGACGCTGGATCCCCGCTCGTCCGAAGAGACTGCTGAGTCGGTCGAGGCCGTCCGGTCGGTCGTCCGCGAGGCCCTCGACCGGTCCACCGACGACGGCGAGCAGACCTGGGCGGCCTTCGCCGCTGCCGGGCTGCTCTCGCTCCCGGTGCCGGAGGCGCACGGCGGCGAGGGCCTCGGCCTGCCCGAGGTGGCCGTGCTCCTGCGCGAGACCGGCCACCGCGCGATCCAGCTGCCGGTGTGGGAGACGCTGTGCTGCGGCGTCCTGGCGCTCGCGGCCGTGGGGTCCGACGAGCAGCAGGCTGCGCTGCTGCCCGGCGTGGCAGCCGGTACGACGCTCCTCGCCCCCGCTCTGCGTGAGGTCGGCACCGGCATCTCGAACATCGAGCACCTCGCGACGTCGTACGCCGGTGGGAAGGTCACCGGTCGCAAGATCGGCGTGACGTACGCCGACCGCGCCGCCCGGCTGCTCGTGACCGCGACCGACGGCGACCGAGCGGTCGTGGCGCTGGTCGACCCGCACGGGCCCGGGGTCGAGCTGCTCGCGTCGACCTCGTCGTACGGCGCGACCCAGCACACGGTCGCGCTCGACGGCGCGCCGGCCGAGCTGCTGCCGGGTGCCGACGCGGCGCGGGTGCTCCGCGACCTCGCCGTCGCCGGGCTCGCGCTGACCGCGGCCGGCCTGGTGGTCGGCGCACGGGACCTGACGGCGACGTACATCAAGGGGCGCACCCAGTTCGGGCGGTCGCTGGCGGAGTTCCAGGCGGTGGCGATGCAGATCGCCGACGTCTACATCGCCTCGCGCACCCTCGACCTGGCGGCCGACAACGCCGCCTGGCGGATCGCGAACGGCCTGGACGTCACCGACGACCTCGCCGTGGCGGCGTACTGGGTCGGCCACCAGGCGCCCGGCGCGATGCGCACCTGTCACCACCTGCACGGTGGCATGGGCGTCGACATCACCTACCCGATGCACCGCTACTTCTCGTGGGTCACCGACATCGGTCACGCGCTCGAGGTGCAGGCCGACGACGTGCCCGTCGAGGAGCCGACGACCAAGAACCTCGAGCTCACCGTCGAGCAGCGCGCGCTCAAGGCCGAGCTGCGGACGTACTTCACGGGTCTCGCCAACGGCAACGACCACCGCGACATGGCCCTCGACCGGCACGGCGAGACCTACCAGCGCGTGGTGCGCCAGATGGGCGACGACGGCTGGATGGGCATCGGATGGCCGAAGGAGTACGGCGGCCAGGGTCTCGGTGAGATCGAGCAGACGATCTTCGCCAACGAGGCCCAGCGTGCCGACGTGCACCTGCCGGCCGTGACCCTGCAGACCGTCGGTCCGACGCTGATCCGCTACGGCACCGAGAAGCAGAAGGACCTCTTCCTCAAGCGGATCCTGGCCGGGGACGTGCACTTCGCGATCGGCTACAGCGAGCCGGACGCCGGGACCGACCTGGCGTCGCTGCGCACGAGCGCGCGCAAGGACGGCGACCACTACGTCGTCAACGGGCAGAAGCTGTGGACCACCGGCGGCCACCAGGCCGACTACCTGTGGCTCGCGGTCCGCACGGACCCGGACGCGCCCAAGCACAAGGGCATCTCGATCCTGATCGTCGACACGACCGACCCGGGCTACTCCTTCACCCCGATCATCACCGCCGACGGCTCGCACCACGTGAACGCGACGTACTTCAACGACGTGCGGGTGCCGGTCGACATGCTGGTCGGCGAGGAGAACCAGGGCTGGAAGCTCATCACCACCCAGCTCAACCACGAGCGCGTGATGCTCGGCCCGGCAGGCCGGATCGAGGGCCTGCGCGACCGGGTCGCGGACTGGGCCACGAAGGCGGGCGTCATCGACCGCCCCGACGTACGCCGGGTGATGGGCGAGGTGACCGCGGTCTTCCGCGTCAACGAGCTGCTCAACTGGGAGGTCGCCCGCGCGGCCGCGGTGGGCGAGGTCTCGGTCGGCGACGCCTCGTCGTCCAAGGTCTTCGCGGCCGACCAGGTGCAGCACCTCTCGGCGTCGCTGGTCGACATCGTGCACCGGTACGGCGATCCCGCTGACAAGGAGACCGACCACCTGATGACCTACCTGGACGGTCAGGCCAAGCGCAACCTGGTCCTCACCTTCGGAGGTGGCGTGCAGGAGGTGCAGCGCGAGCTGATCGGCATGTTCGGGCTGGGGCTGCCGCGGGTGCCCCGATGAGCGGCGGCGGCCACGACCACATCATGGCCGAGGCCGAGCGGATCAAGGCGCTCGGCGAGGCGTCGGAGTCGCAGGCGCCGTACGCCGTGAACCAGCCGACGATCGGCACCTGGCTCGACGCGATGGGCTACGACAACCCGCGCTTCCGCAGCGGTGAGGCGCCGCCCTCGATGGCGCAGGTCTGGACGATGCCGGGTCTCGGCCGACGGCGGCCCGACGACGACCCGCTGAGCCGGATGATGGAGGTCCTCACCTCGGCGGGCTACACCGCGGTGCTGGGCACCAACTGCGAGCAGAGCTACGAGCGCTACCTGCGCGTGGGCGACGAGCTGCGGGTGACCACGGCGCTCGACTCGGTCGTCGGCCCCAAGAGCACCGCGATGGGCGAGGGCTACTTCGTGACGTCGCGCAACACCTGGTACGTCGGCGACGAGGTCGTGGCCACGATGCTCTTCCGGGTGCTGAAGTTCATCCCCGCGCGATCCCGGGAGGCGCGCGCATGACCGCGGGCGTCATCCGGCCGATGATGGGCCGCGACTCGCAGTTCTTCTGGGACGGTACGGCGATCGGCGAGCTGCGCATCCAGCAGTGCAACGCCTGCGACGCGCTCCGCTTCCCGCCCGGACCGACGTGCGTCGAGTGCGGGAGGTTCGACCGCGGCCACGTGGTCGCGGCCGGCTCCGGCACGGTCTTCTCGTACGTCGTGCACCGCTACCCGCCGGTGCCCGGCAAGGAGCTGCCGATCGTCATCGCGCTGGTCGACCTCGACGAGGGTGTGCGGATGGTCGGCGAGGTCGTGGACGTGGCGGACGACGAGATCGAGATCGGGATGCGGCTGCGGGTGGACTACCGGCGCATCGACGACGAGCTGACCCTGCCGATCTGGAGACGAGCATGAAGACCCTCGAAGCCGGCCAGGTGATCCCCGAGTGGAGCCTGCCGATGACCCCGACGACGATCGTGAGCACCGCGATCGCGACCCGCGACTGGCAGGACGTGCACCACGACCGCGACATCGCCCAGGCGGCCGGGTCGAAGGACATCTTCATGAACATCCTGACCAGCAACGGCCTGGTCGAGAAGTACGTCGTCGACTGGCTCGGCCAGGACGCCGAGCTCAAGGGGATCTCGATCCGCCTCGGTGCGCCCGCGCACCCCTACGACACGCTGACCTTCCGCGGGAGCGTGGAGTTGGTCGAGGACGGGGTCGCGACGATCAGGGTCGTCGGCTCGGTCTCGCTCGGGGACCACGTCACCGGCACCGTGCGGGTGCTGGCATGACGCTCTACCGCAAGGCGGCGATCGTCGGCATCGGCGCCACCGAGTTCTCCAAGGCGTCCGGGCGCTCCGAGCTCCAGCTCTCCGTCGAGGCCGTGCAGCACGCGCTCGCCGACTGCGGGCTGAGCGCCGACGACGTGGACGGCCTGACGACCTTCACGATGGACACCTCCTCCGAGATCGCGGTCGCCCGCGAGCTCGGCATGAAGGAGATGCGATTCTTCAGCCGCATCAACTACGGCGGTGGCGCCGCGTGCGCGACCGTGCAGCAGGCCGCGATAGCGGTCGCGACCGGCGTGGCCGACGTGGTGGTCTGCTACCGCGGCTTCAACGAGCGCTCGGAGTCGCGCTTCGGCCAGTTCTCCGTCGCGGCCGCGAGCCAGGTCAACACCAACGGCCTCGACAACGCCTGGTCCTACCCGATGGGCCTCGGCACCCCGGCCGCCACGGTCGCCATGCAGGCGACGCGCTACCTGCACGAGTACGGCGCCACCTCGGCCGACTTCGGGGCCGTCGCCGTGGCCGACCGGCGGCACGCCGCCACCAACCCGAACGCCTTCTTCTACGGCAGGCCGATCACGATCGAGGACCACCAGGCCTCCCGCATGATCGTGGACCCGCTGCACCTGCTCGACTGCTGCCAGGAGTCCGACGGCGCGGTCGCGCTCGTCGTGGTCTCGGCCGAGCGGGCGCGCGACCTGAAGCAGCGGCCGGCGTACATCGCGGCGGCCGCCCAGGGCAGCGGCTCGGACCAGTTCGTGATGACGTCGTACTACCGCGACGACATCGGCATCCCCGAGATGGGCGTCGTCGGCCGGGAGCTGTGGCGCCAGTCGGGACTGGGGCCCAGCGACATGCGGATGGGCATCCTCTACGACCACTTCACGCCGTACGTGCTCATGCAGCTGGAGGAGCTCGGCTTCTGCGGTCGCGGCGAGGCCCCCGGCTTCATCGCCGACGGCGCGATCGAGGTGGACGGCGCGTTCCCGCTCAACACCCACGGCGGCCAGCTCGGTGAGGCCTACATCCACGGCATGAACGGCATCGCCGAGGGTGTGCGCCAGATCCGCGGCACCTCGGTCAACCCGGTGGCCGACATCGAGCACCTGGTCGTCACCGCCGGCACCGGCGTGCCCACCAGCGGGCTGGTGCTGTCGGTGTGAGGGGCTGCGTCGGTTTCACCGGTGCACCGGTGAAACCGTCACTTCTCAGGCGATGCAACGCCCGAGAAGTGACGGAACTGCCCGAGAAGTGAGCCCCCGGCGACAGGCCTGGACCCAGGGGCCGCACTAGCGCAGCCTGTCCCCGAAGAAGGCGAGCACCCGGTCGACGCCCTCCTGCTGGCGGTGCTCGGTGAGGGTGGAGTGGCCCTTGCCGTCGAACTCGACGCGGATGAAGGCGTCGCCGATCTCGGCGCTCAGGGTGTCGAAGCGGGTGCCGACGGCCATGTCGTCGCGGTAGCGCAGGCCCAGCACCTGGCAGCCGCCCGCGGCGCGGGCACGGACGTCGGCGAGGTCGGCCGGCGATAGGTTGAGGTCGGCGCCGCGCCTGCGGCCGACGGCGAAGGGGAGCGACGGCTGGGCGACCACCGGCGCGACGACCGACGTGTCGACCATCATGGCCAGGGCGAAGCCCCCGGTGAAGCACATGCCGAGCGCGCCGACCCCCGGTCCGCCGAGCTCCTCGTGCAGGGAGCGGGCCACCGACCGCAGCCAGACCGCGATCGGTGAGGTCCGGCCGGTCGCCATCGTGGTGAACTCCCGGCTCACGCACAGCCGGGGCAGCACCGTGCCGACGTACGCCGGCGACATCGGTCGCTCCGGGGTCCCGAAGAGGTGCGGCAGCACCACCGTGAACCCCGCCGCGACGACCTCCTCCGCGAACGCGATCACGTCGGGGGTGAGCCCGGGGATCTCGTGGATCACGATCACGCCCGGGCCGGTGCCCTTGCGGTACGTCGGGTAGGTGGTCCCGTCGGCGGTGTGCGAGCCCTGCGTCCAGGTGTCCAGGAGTGCCATGCCCGCAGTATGGCGCGCCGCGGGAGGCCTGTTTGTGACGTGCGTCACGGGGAAGGGGACTCGGTGGCCGGCAACGCCGGTCCGAGCAACTCGGGAGCGCGCGAAGGAGTGCACGTGAAGACAATCGTGAGTGCGGCAGCGGTCGCGGGGGCGCTGGTGGCCAGCTGCCTGACCGCCGGAAGCGTCCTGGCCAACGACGGAGGCTCGTCCGACGAACGAGCGCTGGCACCGACGCGAGGAGCGCCGAGCAGGTCGGTCGAGCGCCGGATCGACCGCCTGCTCGCCCAGATGACGACCACGGAGAAGCTGCAGCAGGTGCAGCTGCTCTCCGACGGCCAGATCACCGACGCCGACGCGAAGGCCGGGGTCGGAGGCGTCTTCAGCCTGACCGACCCGGCGAAGATCGACCACTACCAGCGGATCGCGATGACCCAGTCCCGGCTGCACATCCCGATCCTGTTCGCCTACGACACCATCCACGGCTACCGGACGATCTTCCCGGTCCCGCTCGGCGCCGCCAGCTCGTTCGACCCCGACGTGGCTCGCGCCGACGCCCGGATCGGCGCCCGCGAGTCCACGACGGTCGGCATCAAGCAGATCTACAGCCCGATGGTCGACGTCTCCCACGAGCCCCGCTGGGGCCGGATCGTCGAGGGCAACGGCGAGGACCCCTACCTCGGCTCCGTCTTCGCGGCCGCCCGGGTCAAGGGCGCCCAGGGCGACGACTACAGCAGGCCCCACCGGGCCGTCACGAGCGTCAAGCACTTCGTGGCGTACGGCGACCCCGAGGGCGGCCGTGACTACAACACGACCGACCTCTCGGAGCAGACGCTGCGCAACCTCTACCTGCCGCCGTTCAAGGCCGCGGTGGAGGCCGGCGCCGACACGGTGATGTGCTCCTTCAACTCCCTCAACGGCGTGCCCGGCTGCGCCAACAGCTACACCGAGACGCAGATCCTGAAGAAGGAGTGGGGCTTCGACGGCTTCATCGAGAGCGACTACACCGCCGTCGCCGAGACGCGCGCCTGCCCGCCGAGGACGCCCGACGAGGGACCCTGTGGCCACGGCACCGCCGCCGACGGCCCGGAGGCCGGAGCCAACGCCCTGATGGCGGGCACCGACTCCGAGATGGTCAGCACCAACATCCGCGACTACGGCAAGCAGCTCCTCGCCGACGGCAAGATCTCCCGGAAGCGGCTCGACGACGCCGTACGCCGGATCCTGCGGGTCAAGTTCCGCGCCGGCCTCTTCGAGCGCCCGTACGTCGACCAGGCCAAGGCCGCCGACCCGGCCAGCTTCCTCACGTCGGCTGACCGCAAGGCCGCGCGCGACGCTGCCGGCCGGTCCATGGTGCTGCTGCAGAACAAGGGCCAGACGCTGCCGCTCGACCCGGTGAAGAAGACGGCCGTGATCGGACCGCTGGGCGACGACCAGCACAACATGCTCGGCCCCTGGTGGGGCAAGGGTGAGGACGCCGACGCCGTCAGCGTGCTGAAGGGGATCACCGACGGCTCGTCGGCGACCACGACGTACGCCCAGGGCTGCGCGCTCAGCAACAAGGAGCCCGCGGACTACGACCCGTCGCAGGACTGCCCGTCCGACGCCGGGTTCGCCGAGGCCGTCGCGAAGGCGGAAGCCGCAGACCAGGTGGTGCTCGCGCTCGGCGAGACCCGTGAGATGAGCGGTGAGGCGACCTCACGCTCGACCATCGACCTGCCGGGCAGGCAGCAGGAGCTGATCGACGCGATCGCGGCCACCGGCAAGCCGTTCGTGGTGGTGCTCTTCAACGGCCGCCCGCTGACGCTGTCCCGGGTGGTCGACAGCGCGCCCGCCGTGCTGGAGGCGTGGTTCCCCGGTGTCGAGGCCGGCAACGCAGTGGCCGACGTGGTCTTCGGCAAGGTCAACCCGGGCGGCAAGCTCCCGGTGTCCTTCCCGCAGACGCTCGGCCAGGTGCCGATCTACTACAACCACGAGCCGACCGGGCGCCCGTGCGACGTCACCCAGAAGTACGACTCGCGCTACCGGGACCTGCGCACCTGCGACCCGCTCTTCCCCTTCGGCTTCGGGCTGAGCTACACCAAGTTCGAGGTCTCCGACCTCAAGCTGAGCAAATCCTCGGTCTCACGCCGCGGCACGATCGGGGCCTCGGTGACGGTCACCAACACCGGTGACGTCGCCGGTGACGACGTCGTGCAGCTCTACCTGCACGACCCGGTCGCGAGCATCTCCCAGCCGGTGCGCCGCCTGCGGGGCTTCGAGCGGGTGACCCTGGAGCCGGGGGAGTCGACGACGGTGCGCTTCAAGCTCGACGCGAGCGACTTCGGCTTCTACGACAACCGCGGCAGGTTCGTCGTCGAGACCGGCGCCATCCAGGTGTACGCCGGCGACGACTCGACGGCGTCGCTGTCGAAGACGTTCCAGGTGACGCGATGAGTTCGGCGTAGCGGGCGGATCCCAGGGGAGTAGGCAGCAGCAGAGGCTGCCTCTCCCCTGGAGGTCCCCATGCTCGACGCCCGACACCGGAGGTGGGTCATCGTGCTCACCTCGATCGGTTCCTTCATGGCCGCCCTCGACACCCTGGTGGTGTCGACGGCGATCCCGACCATCCGCGGCGACCTGGGCGCCTCGCTGCCCCAGCTCGAGTGGACGGTCAACGCCTACAACCTGACCCTTGCGGTGCTGCTGGTGCCGGCCGCGGTCCTCGGCGACCGCTTCGGTCGCGCGCGGTGCTACGCGATCGGCCTCGGGCTCTTCGCGGTCGCGTCGCTGGGAGCCGCCGTCGCCGGCAGCGTGGACACGCTGATCGCGATGCGCGCCCTGCAGGGGGCCGGGGGAGCGCTGGTCCTGACGCTCGGGCTCGCCCTCCTCACGGGAGCCTTCCCGGCCGAGCGCCGTGGGCAGGCGGTGGGCCTCTACAGCGCGGTCACCGGGATCGCGGTCGCCAGCGGACCGCTGCTCGGCGGCCTCGTCATCGGCGGCCTCGACTGGCACTGGATCTTCTGGGTCAACGTGCCGATCGGAGCGGTCGCCGTACCTCTCGTGCTGCGCCACGTGCCCGAGGTCCGCGTCCCGGACAGCACGCTCGACGTGCCGGGGGTCGCCCTGCTCGGCGGCGGATGCCTGGCACTGGTGTGGGCGATGGTCCGCAGCGCCACGCAGGGCTGGAGCGCGTCCGAGGTGATCGGGACGGCTGCCGTCGGGCTGGTGCTGATCGGAGCCTTCGTCGCGTGGGAGCGGCGTGCTCCCCGGCCGCTGATCCCGGCCGCCCTGCTCGCCCGACGGGGATTCGTCGCCGGCAACGTCGCCGCCTTCCTCACCCTCGCCTCGCTCTTCGCCGCGGTCTTCTTTTACGGCCAGCTCCTCCAGGTCGCCTTCGGGGACAGCGCGCTGGAGGCCGGTCTGCGGCTGATGGCGTGGACCGGGACGTTCATCCTGGTCGCACCCGTCGCCGGCACGTTGGCCGACAGGATCGGCGAGCGGCCACTGCTGGTGGCCGGGTTGACGATCCAGGCGGCCGCGATGCTGTGGTTCGCCGGCACGGTCACGGCCGGAGGCGACTACCTCGATGCCCTGGGGCCGTTCGTGATCGGCGGCATCGGGGTCTCGATGGCGGTCCCGTGCGGTCAGAGCGCGGTCGTGGCGGCGGTCGAGGACCGCGACGTCGGCACGGCGTCCGGCATCAACAGCACGATGCGCGAGCTCGGCGGCGTCTTCGGCATCTCGCTGACCGTGGCCGTGTTCGGGGCGTACGGCGGGTACGGGTCGCCGGCCGAGTTCGTCGACGGGTTCGTGCCGGCGCTGGTCACGGCCGCGGCGCTCTCCTTCGCCGGTGCACTGGCGGGGCTGGCGCTGCCGGCACGACGCCGTACGCCGGTCCCGGTCGTGGCGGTGGCGTCGTGAGCCGCGTGGTGGTGCGCTACCGGGTGCGTCGGGACTGCGCCGAGCTCAACGAGCGCCTGGTCCGCGAGGTCTTCGCCGCGCTCGCCGCCGTCCGCCCAGCCGGTCTGGCCTACCAGTCGATGGTGCTCGCCGACGGGGTGACCTTCGTCCACGTGGTCGACGGGGACGGCGCCGCCCTGCGGGACCTGCCCGCCTTCCAGCGCTTCGCCTGGAGCGTCGGTGAGCGGTGCGATGATCCACCTGAGCAGCACCGGGCGCGCGTGCTCGGCAGCTTCGACGGGAGGACGTCATGACGGCGACCGGCACG
Source organism: Nocardioides sp. URHA0020 (assembly GCF_000620705.1). GTDB lineage: Bacteria > Actinomycetota > Actinomycetes > Propionibacteriales > Nocardioidaceae > Nocardioides. The sequence goes on along the minus strand of NZ_KK211168.1, from coordinate 437,900 downwards.
ACCGAGCTGCTGGCGGCCGCGCGCGGCGGCGACTCCGCCGCGTTCGACGCCCTCGTTGCGCCGTTGCGCCAGGGTCTGCTGCTGCACAGCTACCGGATGCTCGCGTCGTCCCACGACGCCGAGGACGCGGTGCAGGAGACCCTGCTGCGGGCGTGGCGCAGCCTCGACCGGTTCGAGGGCCGCAGCGCGTTGCGCACCTGGCTCTACACGGTCGCCACCAACGTCTGCCTGCGCGAGATCGAGCGCCGCGGCCGTCGGCTGCTGCCCGTCGACCTCTCACCCGCCGGCGACCCGGCGGTCGGCGTCGGTCCACCGCTGACGGAGACGGTGTGGCTCGGTCCGCTGCCGGGCGCCGGCCTGACCTGGGAGTCGTCGCCCGCCGACGCCGTCTACGAGCAGAAGGAGTCGGTGGAGCTCGCCTTCGTCGCGGCGCTCCAGCACCTGCCCGCACTCCAGCGTGCGGTGCTGGTGATGCGTGACGTGCTCGCGATGCCGGCCGCCGAGGTCGCCGGAGCCCTCGACACGACGGTGCCGGCCGTCAACAGCGCGCTGCAGCGAGCCCGGGCTGGGCTGACCACCCGGCTGCCGGACCGGAGCCAGCAACGCGTGCTGCGCGACCTCGGCGACGAGCAGGTGCGGGCCACCGTGGCGGCCTTCGTCGCCGCGTGGGAGCGGGCGGACGTCGACGCGGTCGTCGCGCTGCTGGCCGACGACGTGGTGATGGCGATGCCGCCGTTCGGCGAGTGGTTCGCCGGACGCGACGCGGTGGCGGGCTTCATCTCGGCGTACCCGCTGCGCCCGGGGCGCCGGTGGTCGTGCCGCGCGACGACGGCCAACGGCCAGCCGGCCGTGGAGAAGTACGTGTGGGACGCGGAGGTCGGGGCGTTCCTCGCCCACAGCGTCTCGATCCTGTCCTTCGCGGAGGACGGTCGCATCAGCGGCTTCGACGCCTTCCTGGACCCGACGCTGCTGTCCTAGCCCGGGCGGCGCACGCCGCGCGTCGGCGGCTCCGTCGTCGGGTCCTCCGGCCAGGCGTGCTTGGGATAGCGGCCACGCAGCTCGGCCCGCACCTGCGGGTAGCCGGTCGTCCAGAAGGACGTCAGGTCCGCCGTGACGGCGGCCGGCCGCCGCGCCGGGGAGAGCAGGTGCAGCAGCAGCGGGACCCGGCCGTCCGCGAGCCGCGGGGCGGCCCGCCAGCCGAAGACCTCCTGCAGGCGTACGGCGAGCACCGGCTGGTCGCCGTCGTACTCGATCCGGACGCTCGAGCCGCTTGGCACCCGCACCCGCTCGGGGGCGAGCTCGTCGAGGCGGCCTGCCTCCGGCCAGGGGAGCAGCCGGCGCAGGGCGGTGAGCACGTCGAGCCGCCGGAGGTCGCGGGCACCGCGGATCCGCGCGAGCTCCGGACCCAGCCAGGTCTCGATCGCCGCCGTCAGCGCCTCGTCCGACACGTCGGGCCACGGAGCGCCCAGCGTCCGGTGCAGGAAGGCCATCCGGAGCCGCAGCCCAGTCGCCGCCTCGGTCCACGGCAGCACGGCCAGGCCCTCCTGGCGCAGGCCCTCACGCACGGCGCCGGCCACCAGTGCGGCGGGTGGGTCGGTGATCGGGACGGAGGTCAGCTCGATCGCACCGAGGGCCACCACGCGTCGCGCCACGACCCGGCCGTCGGCCCAGGCCACCTCCTCGGACTCCTGCCACCGCGCGGAGGCGGCCTCGAGAGCGAGGTCCTCGGTGAGCGGGGCGGCCGAGCGGACGGTGGCGTCGCGCACCCCCGGTCGGCGATCGGCGTCGGCGATCGCCAGCCACGGCTGGCCGACCAGCGCCGATCCCGCAGGCAGCACGGCCCCGGTCCCGGAGGTCAGGAGGTAGGACGAGCCACCGGGTCGCAGCCGCGCGATCCGGTCGGGATGGGCCAGGGCGACCACGATGCCGACGGCCAGGTCGTCGCCGACCTCGGTGCGCTCGGAGCGCGGAGCCGACGCCTGGAGCTGCTGGACGGCGGCTGCCCACGCCGCACCGTCCGGACCGCCCCGGCGCACGCCGCGCAGCGCGGCGACCAGGTCACCACCCGGTGCGCGGACGTCCTCGCTGAGCAGTGCCACGACCTCGGCGGCGCGCCGGGCGCCGACCACGGCGGCGCCGTCGAGGAGGGCCCGCGCCAGCCGGGGGTCGGCAGCGACGCCGGCGATCGCGCGACCACGGTCGGTCACCGAGCCGTCGTCGGCCATCGCCCCGAGGTCCTCGAGGGTGGACCGCGCGGACGCCATCGCCGCCGGCGGTGGCTGGTCCAGGAGGGCCAGGCCCGCGGGGTCGGGGCTGCCCCAGGCGGCGATCTCGAGAGCGAAGGAGGTGAGGTCGGCGGTCGCGATCTCGGGTTCGGGATGAGCGGCGAGGTGCGCGTGCTCCGCCTGCGACCAGCAGCGGTAGACCGCCCCCGGCGCCTCGCGCCCCGCACGTCCGGCCCGCTGCTCGGCGGCCGCCCTGCTCACGCTGACGGTGACCAGGCCGGCGAGCCCGCGACGGTGGTCGGTGCGCGGCTGGCGCGACAGCCCGGCGTCCACGACCACCCTGACTCCGGGGACCGTCAGCGACGACTCGGCCACGGCGGTGGACACGACGACGCGACGGCGTACGCCGGGGGTCAGCGCGGCGTCCTGCTCGCGGTGCGAGAGTCGCCCGTGGAGCGGACGCACGTCGGCGTCGACACCGGAGAGCCGGGACGTCACGCCGGACACCTCACCCACGCCCGGCAGGAACACCAGCACGTCGCCGTCGCGGTCGGCGAGGGCGCGCCGTACGCAGGCGGCGACGTGGTCGAGGAAGCGCGGCGTCAGGCCGCGGTCGTCGCTGCGCCGTACGCCGGGCGGGAGGGGGCACCAGACCTCGGCCACGGGGTGCAGGGACCCCGGGACCGTGACCACGGCGGCGCCCCCGAGCAGGGCTGCGGTGCGCTCGGCCTCGACGGTCGCCGACATCGCGACGAGCAGCAGGTCGGGCCGGAGGTGGTCGCGGACGTCGACGAGCATCGCGAGGGTGAGGTCGGCGTCGAGCTGGCGCTCGTGGACCTCGTCCAGCACGACCGCCGCGACACCGGGCAGCTCGGCGTCCCGCTGCAGCCGACGCAGGAGCACCCCGGTGGTCACGACCTCGATCCGGGTGCGGGCGCCGACGGAGCGGTCCCCGCGCACCGAGTAGCCGACGGTCTCGCCGACCGGTTCACCGAGGAGCTGGGCGAGGCGGCGCGCGGCCGCGCGGGCGGCGATCCGGCGCGGCTGGGTCACGACCACACACCCCTCGACCAAGGCCGCGACCGCCGGAGGCACCAGCGTCGTCTTGCCGGTGCCCGGCGGTGCCTGGACGACGGCGGTGCCCGTGGCGTCGAGAGCGGCCGCGATGTCCGCGAGGCCGTCGCGCACCGGGAGCGCCGGCGGGTCCGCGAGGAGTCGCTGGATCGGGTCGGCGGGCACGGACCCAGTGTGGCGGGTCAGTATCGTCACCCCCATGCCCGACCTGCCTGTGCTCGACGCCGAGGAGCAGCGTGTGCTCGGCAGCCTCCTCGAGAAGGAGCGGACCGTCCCGGCGAGCTATCCGCTGACGTTGAGCTCGCTGCGATCTGCCTGCAACCAGAGCTCGAGCCGGGACCCGGTCGTGGAGTACGACGAGCAGGCGGTCGAGCAGGTGGCCCGCCGGCTCAAGGACCGCGGCCTGGTGCGGATCGTCTGGTCCGACAGCGGCCGTCGGACGTTGAAGTACCACCAGGTGCTGGCCGAGTCCCTCGAGCTCGCCGAGGACGAGCGGGCGCTGGTCACGGTGCTGCTGCTGCGCGGGCCGCAGGCCCCGGGTGAGCTCAGGAGCCGCACGGAGCGGCTGCACGCCTTCGCCGACCGGGAGGCGGTCGAGGAGACGCTGCGCCGGATGGCCGGCCGCGGTCTGGTGGCTGAGCTGCCGCGACGCGGCGGTGACCGGGACAGTCGCTGGATGCACCTCCTGGGCGACCCTCCGGAGTCGGCACCGGCCGCCGCGGCGCCGGCCGTCGACCGCGACGTCGTGCTCGCGGAGGGCGGGCCGGCCCGCGACGCACGGGTCCGCTCGTCGTACGACGCGGTGGCGGCCGTCTACGCCGACAACCTGGTCAACGAGGTGAGCGGGCTGCCCTTCGAGCGCTGGCTGCTCGACCGCGTCGCCGCGCACGCCGACGGGGGACCGGTGGTCGAGGTCGGCTGCGGCCCCGGCCACATCACGGCGTACCTGGCGGATGCGGGAGCCGACGCGACCGGGATCGACCTGTCGCCCGGGATGATCGAGCAGGCGCGGAGCCGCTTCCCCGAGGGCACCTACGAGGTCGGCGACCTGCGCCGGCTGATGCGACCGGTGACCGCCACCGGGTGGTCAGCCGTGCTCGGGTGGTACTCGCTGATCCACCTGGCGGGCTCCGAGCTGCCCGACGCGGTGGCGGCGCTGGCCCGGCCGCTGGCGGCGGACGGCTGGCTGGTGCTCGCGATGCACGCGGGCTCGCTGGTGCGCCACAACGACGAGTGGTTCGACGTGCCGATCGACCTCGACTTCGTCTACCACGAGGCCGCGGACGTCGTCGCCGTGGTGGAGGCGGCCGGTCTGGTCGACGTCGAGTGGTACCTCCGTGGGCCGATGACCCACCGCGGCGAGACCACGAACCGGCTGTACGTCGTGGCGCACAAGCCCGCTCCTGCCGGTCAGGGAGAGGTCTGAGCGGACCCCGTGTCGGCCAGGTCGGGGAGATAGGGCAGCAGGACGGACCGCTGCTGGGACGGGTCCGTGACCATCAGGCGGGCCTGCGTCAGGTTGTGGCGTACGGCGTCCAGCGGGTGCGCCGCGAGGTCGTCGAGCAGCTCGAGCTCGTCGGCGTGCAGGTACGGGCCCAGCTCGGCCGACGCGCGTACGCCGGCCGGCCCGGCGTCGCTCGCCACCACGTCGAGCAGCGCGTCGAGGACCGTGCGCCGTACGCCGTCGTCGAGGTGGGCCGGGTCGAGCTGACCCGCACCGACGGCCGCCGCGACCTGGAGGTAGCCCGGCTCCCGAAGACCCCGCAGGACCGCCTGGCTCCGCACGTCCGGGGGCAGCACCGATGCGTGCAGCAGCAGGTTGGCGACCGCCTGGACGTCGGTCCACGCCTGGACCACGTCGACCGCCCGGCTGCTGACGTCGGGGGAGTCGGGCAGTGCGTCGTACGCGGCGGTGAGGTCGTCGAGGTCGGAGCAGGCGAGGAAGACGGCGAGCGGGTCCGTCACATCTCCTCGTCGCCGATCACGGGTCGCTTGTCGGGGTGCGCCGCCTTGAGCGCCTGACGGACGTCCTTGCCGGGGACCACGTCCTTCGTGCCCTTCTTGGTGACCCGCCAGTGCCGTCCCGGCGGAGTCAGGACCCAGCCGTTGGCCTCCATGACCTCCTCGACACCCGCCGGCGTGATCAGCTCGATCCAGACCGGGATGAGCGCCTGGGACTTCCGGTGGTCGTGGCCCTGGACCTTGTCGGCCCTGCCGGTGCTGGACCGTCCCTCGACGAAGTCCTGGGCGAGCGTGCCGTCGGGGACCGACAGCGCGCCCATCTCCCTGATCGGGAAGTCCAGGGGGACGTCCTTGCCGAGGTGGTGCAGGAACTGCTGGAGCTGGAGGACGGTGGGCAGGTAGTGCCCGCTCTTGTTGGAGATCCAGTTGATCTTGCCCTGGGTGGCCTTGATCTCGCCCGCCATCGCCACCGGCTTGCCGCCGAGCAGGCTCGAGTGGTGGAACTTGCCGATCCGGTGGGACGCCATGTGGATGTCACCGCCGAGTCCGACCACGAAGATCTCGGCGCCCGGTCCGGTGTGGTGGGTGACGCTGTCGGTCGTGTCCACCGGGGACTTGGCCTCGTCGTTGCGCCACAGCTTGCCGGCGCCGACCTTCACGACCGTGCGCTCCTGCGCGGCGCCGTCCTCGTCGTAGTCGACGAGGCGGTCGCCGATGGGGCCGAGGGCGCCGTTCTCCTGGATGGGGAGGTCCTCGCGGCGTGCCGTCTCGAGATTGAGGACGTAGTTCGCCCGAGCGCTCGCGAGGGCTGCGGCGTGAGTCGTGGCCTTGCGCGTCGGGTGCTCCTTCGGGAGCAGCGCCAGCAGCGCCGTGCGGCTGACGTCATCGCTGGGGTCCAGCTCCGGCAACGAGCTGAGGAGCCCGTGCAGGATGCCGATGACCGAGGCGAACTCCTCGATCTTGCTCCCGACCTCTGGTGTCTGGACGGTCGTCTCGCTCTGGAACTTCTTGGCGACCTTCGCGACCAGCCAGGCGCGATGCTTGCGGATCTCCGGGAGGTCCTCGAGAGGCTTCTGCGGGGCGGCCTCGGCCTGGTCTGCGGCGGGCCGCTCGGCCGTGCTCTCGACCCGCTTCCTCACCTCCTGGGCCAGCTCCGCGGCGGCGGGGGTCGGGGGAGGGGCGGGGGCCACGTGCTCCGGTGTGGCGGGTCCCTCGTCCTGGGCTCCGCCGTAGTTGGAGTTGAGGCCGACGGGTGCGGCGGGCCCTTGGTCCTGGGGGCCGTTGTAGTTGGAGTTGAG
>NZ_KK211168.1:377576-431166 GCF_000620705.1 Nocardioides sp. URHA0020 | reverse complement strand
CGGCGGGCCCTTGGTCCTGGGGGCCGTTGTAGTTGGAGTTGAGCCCGGCCGGTTCGGCGGGCCCTTCGTCCTGGGGGCCGTCGTAGTTGGAGTTGAGCCCGACGGGTGCCGGCGGTGCAGGCGTCAGCGCTGGCTGCGGTACGGCGGCCCGCGGCGGCGCCGGCGCTGGGTGGCCGTTGCTCCGCGGACGGGTGGCCGGACCGGGCGCCGGGCCGGTGACGTGCGTGCCCCGCGGTCGACCGATGATGCCGGGCGCGGGACCGGTGACGTCGTTGCTCCGGGGACGGCCAGGGCCGCCAGCGTCCGAGGGGCGCAGGCGGCGCACGATCGATGGTGCCGCGGGCACGCCCTGCGGCACGGCTCGGTCGCCGACCACGGGCAGCGGCGCAGGTAGCGCCGGGGACGCCGGCTCGGCCTCCGGTGTCGTCAGCTGCTCACCTAGGGGCTGCTTCTTGCCCGGTGCGAACGTCTTCGACATTGCGCTCCTCGACTCGGTCGGCCGCCGTCACTCTCGCACGCGCGACGTGCCCGCGTCTGCGGTTCGCCGCAAGTCAGCCGCGCGTCGTGAGGAGCACGTCCCCGAGCACCGGTGCGCCGTCACGTTCGCCGCCCGCGACGCTCGCCGAGCCGACGATCCGCCCGTCCTCGCGCCAGCCGCGCACGCGGATGGTCTCGCCCGGGAAGACGACGCCTGCGAACTTCACCCCGAAGCTCGACACCCGGGTCGCGTCGCCGTCGAGGAGGTCCTCGGTGAGCGTGCGCAGCGCGATCCCGTAGGAGCAGAGACCGTGCAGGATCGGTGCCGGGAAGCCGGCACCCCTCGCGAAGTGCGGGTCGGCGTGCAGCGGGTTGCGGTCACCGCACAGGCGGTAGAGCAGCGCCTGCTGCGGGGTCACGTCGTACGTCGTGTCCGCGTCGGGCTCGCGGTCGGGGATCTCGACCGGCGTCGAGGTGCCGCGGTCGCCGCCCCAGCCGCCCTCGCCCTTGACGAAGATCGACGAGCGGGTGGTCCAGAGCCGCTCGCCGGACGGGGCGGTGGCGACGCCCTCCTGCCAGATGACCGCGGCCTTGCCCTTGTCCCAGATCTCGCTGATCCGCGTGGTCACCGTCGCCGAGCCCGAGGTCGGCAGCGGGCCCGTGACCTCGATCGACTGAGCGCCGTGGACGACCTGGGCCAGGTTGATGTCGCACCCGGGCAGGTCGAGCGGCGGCGGGTCGGTCTGGTGGAAGGTCGGGGCGACCACGCCGAAGGACGGCAGCACCTGGAGACCTGGCCCGTCCAGCGTCCAGCGCAGCGCCATGGCCGACAGGTTGTCGCCCGGCTTCGATCCCGCTCCGATGCCCAGGTGGTAGAGCAGCACGTCGCTCTCCGACCACGAGAAGTCGAGCGAGCCGAGCTCGGCGCCGATCGCGACGTCGGGGTCGATGGGCACCTCAGGACTCCTGCGAGATGGTCTCTGCGGCGAGGTAGCCGAAGGTCAGTGCGGGGCCGATGGTGGCACCGGGGCCGGCGTACGTGCGCCCCATGACGGCGGACGACACGTTGCCCGCGGCGTAGAGGCCCGGGATGGCGGAGCCGTCGGGCCGCAGCACGCGGGCCTTCTCGTCGGTGACGAGACCGCCCTTGGTGCCGAGGTCGCCGGGGACGATCTTCACGGCGTAGAAGGGCCCCTGGTCGATCACGTGCAGCGACGGGTTCGGCTTGACGGTGGGGTCGGAGTAGTACTTGTCGTAGCCGCTCTCGCCGCGGTGGAAGTCCTCGTCGGTGCCGGTCCGGGCGAAGCCGTTGAAGCGCTCGACGGTCGCGGCCAGGGCGTCGGCGGGCACGTCGATCTCGGCGGCCAGCGCCGCCAGCGAGTCGGCCTTCTTGACGGTGCCGTTCTTGTACCACCGACCGGGGAAGGGCTGCCGGGGCGAGAGCCCGGCGAAGAGGTAGCGGTTGCGGTAGCGCTGGTCGATGATCATCCAGGCCGGGACGTGCCCGACGCCGGTGGCCTCGCCCTCGTAGATCTCGTGCACGGCCTCGACGTACGGCAGTGCCTCGTTCATGAAGCGCCGCCCGGCCTGGTTGACGATGATCGAGCCGGGCAGGTTGCGCTCGGCCAGGCAGAACCACGGGCCGGACGGCAGCGGGATGGTCGGACCCCACCAGGAGTCGTCCATCAGGTCGACCTCGGCGCCCGCGGCGATGCCGGCGAGCACGCCGCCGCCGGTGTTGAACTGCGAGCCGGTCGTCCAGTCGACCGACGTCGGCTGGGGCTGGTACTTCTCGCGCATCTCGAGGTTCTTCTCGAACCCTCCGCTGCCGAGGATCACGCCGCGTCGGGCCCGGACGACGGACTCGACGCCGTCGCGCAGCACGCGGACGCCGACGACGCGACCGTCCTCGATGACCAGGTCGGTCAACTCGGTCTCGTAGTGGACCGGCACGTCCGCGTCCATGAGGCCCTGGCGCAGGCCGATCGCGATCGCGTTGCCCATCGCGTACATCCTCTGACCGCGCATCAGGCTGACGATCCGCCTGAGCAGCACCTTCGCCATCGTCAGCGGACCCTTGATCGTGCGGAGGCCGAGGCTGATCTTGCGGTAGTCGGCCTGCGTGACGATGAGGTTCGCCGGAGCCTTCGTGTACGCCGGGTGCAACCGCTCGAGCTCGGAGCCGAGGAAGCGCGCGTCGAGCGGGATCGGCTCCGAGGAGCGGCCCGCGAGCCGGCCGCCGGGCGCCTCCGGGTGGTAGTCGGCGTACTGCGGCACCCAGGTGAAGCGGACCGGGGTCCGCTCCCGGATGAAGTCCATGACCTCGGGCCCGCGGTCCAGGTAGGTGTCGCGCCGGACCTTCGGCACGACGTCGCCGACGATCGAGTCGAGGTACTGCTTCGACGTCGCCGGGTCGTCGCCCTGACCGGCCGCCTTGAGCGCGTAGTTGTTGGGGATCCAGACCCCGCCACCGCTGCGTGCCGTCGAGCCGCCGAAGTACGCGCTCTTCTCGACCAGCACGGTCTGCAGACCGCGCGACTTCGCGGCCAGGGCGGCGGTCATGCCGGCGCCACCGGCGCCCACGACCACGACGTCCACCTCGGTGGGCAGGGGGGTCTCCATGGCGAGAAACTGTAACAGGTTCTACTATTGCTCCCGTGACCTCCCAGGACTCGATCGCGGCGGCCGTGACGCGACTCTCGCAGGCGCTGGCGACGCGGGTCCCGTGCGCGCCGGTGCGTGATCTGATCGGCACCGACGACCTGCCCGCGGCGTACGCCGTGCAACAGGGACTCGTGCAGGCCCGCCTGGCCGGCGGCGCCTCCGTGGTCGGCCGCAAGATCGGCGCCACGTCCGAGGCGGTGCAGCGGCAGCTCGGGGTGGACCAGCCCGACTTCGGCTACCTGCTCGACGACATGGACGTCAGCTCGCACGACCCGATCTCGATGCGGACCCTGCTCCAGCCGCGGGTCGAGGGCGAGGTCGCCTTCGTGCTCGCCCGGGACATCGACCCGGCGGAGGAGTCCCAGATCACGATCGACCTGGTCCGCGACGCGGTCGAGGTCGCGCTCCCGGCGCTCGAGATCGTGGACTCCCGGATCGCCGACTGGGCGATCGGCTTCACCGACACCGTGGCCGACAACGCCTCGAGCGGCCTCTTCGTCGTCGGCACCGAGGGCCGCGGCCTCGACGCGCTGGAGCCGGTCGACGTCACCATGTCGCTGACCATCAACGGCGAGGAGCGCTCCTCCGGCACCGGCGCCGCGTGCCTGGGTGACCCCCTGGAGGCGCTGCGGTGGCTCGCCGTCCAGGCCTACCGCTTCGGCGACCCGCTGCGCGCCGGCCACCTGATCCTGTCCGGGGCCCTGGGACCCTTCGTGCCGTTCGCCCCGGGGGACCGGGTCGTGGCGACCATCAGCGGCTTCGCACCGCTCAGCGTCCAGTTCGTCGACTGACCCGCGAGGAGTGAGACCCATGTCCACCAAGCTGACCGCAGCCATCGTCGGGCCCGGCAACATCGGGACCGACCTCATGTACAAGCTGCTCCGGTCGGACGTGATCGAGCCGCGCTGGATGATCGGCGTCGACCCGTCGTCCGAGGGGCTCAGGCTCGCCGCGGGCCAGGGGCTCGAGGCGACCCATGAGGGCGTGGACTGGCTGCTCAAGCAGGACGTGCTGCCCGACCTGATCTTCGAGGCGACCTCGGCGTACGTGCACCGCGAGTACGCGCCGCGCTACGAGGAGGCGGGCATCCGCGCGATCGACCTGACGCCGGCGGCGGTCGGGCCCGCGGTGATCCCGCCCGTCAACGGCCAGGAGCACGTGGGCGCGATGAACGTCAACATGATCACCTGCGGCGGCCAGGCCACGATCCCGATGGTCGCCGCGGTCACCCGCGGGGCCCAGTCGTCCGGGGGAGTGTCGTACGCCGAGATCGTCGCCTCGGTCTCCTCCATGTCGGCCGGTCCGGGCACGCGCGCCAACATCGACGAGTTCACGCGGACCACCGCTGCCGGTGTCGAGACGATCGGCGGCGCCCAGCAGGGCAAGGCGATCATCATCCTCAACCCGGCCGAGCCGCCCATGATCATGCGCGACACGATCTACTGCGCCGTCTCGCCCGACGCCGACCGCGACGCGATCGTCGCCAGCATCTTCGCGATGGAGAAGGCGGTGCAGGAGTACGTCCCCGGCTACCGGCTGCTGCAGGAGCCGCAGATCGACGACCCGTCACCGGCCACCCGCGGCCAGACGAAGGTCAGCGTCTTCGTCGAGGTCGAGGGCGCGGGCGACTTCCTCCCGCCGTACGCCGGCAACCTCGACATCATGACCGCCGCGGCCACGCAGGTCGGCCAGCACATCGCCCGCTCGGTCCTCGCCTCCGGTGGTTGAGGTGCGAGGAGCGCTGGCGACGACCCCCGCAACCACGTCCGAAGGGACCTCCAGATGAGCGACATCAACACCCTCGAGCGCACCTGGTCCGACACCCAGCCGGACAGCGGGCTGGACCTCCGCCTCACCGACACCTGCCTGCGCGATGGCTCGCACCACAAGCGCCACCAGTTCACCGCGCAGGAGGTGCACGACATCGTCGAGGCGCTGGACGGCTCCGGCGTGCCCGTCATCGAGGTGACCCACGGTGACGGTCTGGGCGGCTCGTCGTTCAACTACGGCTTCTCCAGGACGCCCGAGCAGGAGCTGATCCGGATCGCGGCCGAGACCGCGAAGCGCGCCAAGATCGCGTTCCTGATGCTCCCCGGTGTCGGCACCAAGGACGACATCCGCGCGGCGCAGGACAACGGCGGGCAGATCTGCCGGATCGCCACGCACTGCACCGAGGCCGACACCTCGATCCAGCACTTCGGTCTCGCCCGCGAGCTCGGCCTCGAGACCGTCGGCTTCCTGATGATGAGCCACACCCAGCCGCCGGAGGTCCTGGCCAAGCAGGCGCGGATCATGGTCGACGCCGGCAACCAGTGCGTGTACGTCGTCGACTCCGCCGGCGCTCTCGTCATGGAGCAGACCGCCGACCGCGTCGCCGCCGTGGTCGCCGAGATCGGCCACGAGGCGACCGTCGGCTTCCACGGCCACGAGAACCTCGGCCTCGGCGTCTCGAACACGGTCATCGCCGCCCGCGCGGGTGCGACCCAGATCGACGGCTCGGTGCGCCGCTTCGGCGCCGGTGCCGGCAACACGCCGCTCGAGGCGTTCGTCGGGGTCTGCGACAAGCTCGGCTGGCGGACCGGCATCGACTTCCTGACGATCGTCGACGCGTCCGAGGACGTCATCAGGCCGGCGATGCCCGAGGAGTGCCAGCTCGACCGGATGACCCTGATGATGGGGTACGCCGGGGTCTACTCGTCGTTCCTCAAGCACGCGGGCAACGCGGCCGAGCGGTACGGCGTCTCCGGCGCGAAGATCTTGCTCGAGGCGGGTCGCCGCAAGCTCATCGGCGGTCAGGAGGACCAGCTCATCGACATCGCGCTGATGCTCAAGGCGGAGCAGGACAAAGCCGCCGCCAACTCCTAGTCGGTGCGCCGAAGGCCCGAACTGCCCGCGGGTGGAGTATCGTGTGGATCGTTGAAGGGACGGCTCTGCAAGTCGTCCTCGCCGCACACCGTGTTGCGGCTTGTATCTCGTACTCCTGGTTTTCGGTTCGCTGGACATCAGCACAGGTGGATGTCTTCAGCGGCTCGGGGCACAGTGCCCCCGGCACGTAAACAAAGGATCAGATCATGGCTCAGGGCACCGTCAAGTGGTTCAACGCTGACAAGGGCTTCGGCTTCATCGCCCAGGATGGTGGCGGCGAGGACGTGTTCGTCCACTTCTCCGCGATCCAGTCCGGTGGCTACAAGTCGCTCGAGGAGAACCAGAAGGTCGAGTTCGACCTCGCCCAGGGCCCCAAGGGTCCCCAGGCTGAGAACGTCCGCGTCTCCTGATCTCACTCGAAGGGCCCCGACCGCTGCTGCGGTCGGGGCCCTTCGTGCGTCACTGGGTGGTGAAGGCGATCTGGTCGCCGATGGGCAGCGGCGCCGAGTCGCCGGTGGTGAGCAGCAGCCCGATCGAGCCCTCCAGGATGTAGCTGCACTTCGGCAGTGAGGAGATCACGACCGGGAGGTCCGCGCTGTTGAGCAGGGTGCTGACCGTGCCGAAGTAGTCCTCCCCGATCGGCGGCAGGGCGTAGTGGTACGGCCCGCCCGGTCCGGTGATCGTCAGCGCCATGCCGCCCAGGTTGGGGTGAGCGGCGGTGTAGCTCACGTCGAGCGCGTCGGTGATGCGGGCGCAGCCGTGGCCGACCAGCTGCTGGACGTCGATGCTGACCGCCCCGAGCTGGCTGTCGACCCGAGCCGGCACCCAGGAGCCCTGCTTCTGCACCTGGTCGTACGTCGTGTTGGCGAGCGCCACCCGTTCGGCGATCCCGGCCTGGACCTGGGTGGCCGGCTGGCCCGCGACACGCAGCACCATCCGCAGCGCGACGTACTCGTCGGCGGCGAGCCCGGCGGGGCTGGTGCTCTGCCCGGCGACGACCCCGGACAGGTTGTGCACCTGGGCCGAGATGGTGGCGCTCGCCAGGCCGATCAGGTTGTTGTTGGGCACGAAGAGGCCGGTGGTCAGGCTGTTGTCTTGCGGCACCGCCACCCAGCCGTCGGCGTCCGGCGCGACCGCGATCTGGTCCGGTCCGTTGGCGCCGAGGACGACGACCGACTTGGTCTCCACGGGCGGGAACGACCCCGTCAGACGCTGCCACGTGCCGATCTGCACGGCGACCATCTGGGCGGCTCGCACGGGCTGCCAACCCGCACCGGCGTCGTACTCGAAGCGATACTCCGCGGGCTGGTTGCTGAACTGCCGTCCGAGCACGCCGTTGAGCCGCAGGCCGGCGTAGAAGGCCCGGTCGTCGCCAAAGGTGCGCCCGGTGCCACCGGACGCGCTGTCGAACCCCGTCACGGTCTTGTAGCCACCGATGTGGTCGAACCACGGGTAGGGCTGATCGGTGCCCGGAGGCGCGTCGTCGACGCAGAGGTCGACGCAGAAGCACGGGCCGACGTTCTGACGGTCCGCCTGCCGCCCGCGGGCGGGCGGCTCCTGCAAGAGCACGCCGGTGGGGCCGTCGACGCGGAAGTAGACGTCCGGTCCGGCCACCAGCTCGACGTTGATCCACGGCGACCACGGCGTACGCGCGAAGGCATCGGGGGAGTAGTCGATGCGGAAGTGCCCGCTCGCGTCCGTCACGGCGCTGCCGAGAGCGTCATCCTGCAGCCAGTCGACGTCGAAGGCGCTGACCTTCACCCCGGGTACGGCGATCTTCGACTCGCACACGCGCACGTGACCGCAGATCGACCACCAGCCCATGCGGCCGCGGATCCCGCACCACGTGCGGTGGGGGATCTCGTAGGACCAGGCGGCCTCGAAGCCGCCCTGCGTCTCGCGCCACCTCGGGGCGAGCGTCGTCAGGGTGAACGACAGCGGCTTCGGCGGCACCCGGTGCCCCGTCATCGTGCCGCAGAGGATGTCGATGTCGAAGGCCTCGCCGCCGTCGTACGGCTCCGCCAGCTCGACCCGGAAGGTGCCGTCATCGCCGACGACCGCCTCGCCCAGCCGGTCGGCCGTCCGTGCCTGCGCGCTCGACTCCTCGAGCACGACCACGGTCTGCTTCGGGTCGGCCGCGGCGTCGCGACTGGTCGCTCCGCCGACACGGCGTACGAGGTGGACGGTCGCGCCGACGAGCGGCTCGGAGCAGTCGTCGCAGAGCATGCCGATCAGTCGGCCGGTGAATGTGTAGGACATGGCGTCACTCCTCAGGTCGGCCAGGCCCGAGATGAGGCGTGGCACCCAGGAGGAGCGGGTCGGCGGCGTGCTGGATACGCGGCGCCCCGGCCCTGCACGCCCTCGCACGCGTCGGCAGGTGCGGCGCCGTCCACCGGCTGAGGCAGACTGACCCGGTGTCCGACCACCTGAGCGACTGGCTGCTGACCAAGCGGGAGCGCGGCAACAGTGCGACCAGGCTCGACGACGTCCACCCGCGGGACGAGGCCTGGTCCGAGGGCAACCTGGTCCGTCCGCTGGTGCACGGCGCGGTGTACTTCGCGGAGCTGTACGAGCGGATCGAGGCGACCCGGGCGGGCGACCTGGTGCTCTTCAGCGACTGGCAGGGCGACGCCGACGAGCGGCTGACCGGCGAGCCGGGCAGCGAGGTGGTCGAGGTGCTCGGCCGCGCCGACGAGCGCGGGGTCGACGTCCGGGGTCTGGTGTGGCGCTCGCACAGCAGCGCGATCGGCTTCAGCTCCGACGAGAACCTCCGTCTCGGCCGCGCCCTGCAGAAGCGTGGCGCCGAGGCGATCCTGGACATGCGCGTCCGCACCGGTGGCTCCCACCACCAGAAGTTCGTCGTCATCCGGCACCGCGACGACCCGAGCCGGGACATCGCTTACGTCGGTGGCATCGACCTGTGCCACTCACGTCGCGACGACCGAGACCACGGCGGTGACCCGCAGGCGCTCGGCGACATGGCCGACGAGTACGGCGACACGCCGCCCTGGCACGACGTGCAGGCCGCGATCACCGGTCCGGCGGTGCACGACGTCGAGACCGTCTTCCGCGAGCGCTGGGAGGACCCCACGACGTTGAGCCGGAGCCCGGTCATCCTGCTCCGCGACAAGCTGCGCGGCCTCGACACGACGCCCGACCCGCTCCCGGAGCAGGCGCCCCCGCCGCCACCGGTGCCCGACGGGACCCACGTGGTCCAGCTGCTTCGCACGTACCCGAACCTCCGGCAGGGCCGGGACTACCAGTTCGCGCGCGGCGGCGAGCGCAGCGTGGCCCGTGGCTACACCAAGGCGGTGGAGCGCGCGCGACGGCTGATCTACGTCGAGGACCAGTACCTGTGGGGCAGCCACGTGGGCAACGTCTTCAGCGAGGCGCTGCGGGCCCACCCCGACCTGTACGTCGTGGCGGTGGTGCCGTTGCACCCGGACGTCGAGGGCTTCAGCCGCACCGCCCAGCTGGTCGGGCGGCGCCGAGCCATGCTCGACATGATGCGGGTCGCGCCGGGGCGCGTCGCGGTCTACGGGATCGAGAACACCGCAGGCACGCCGATCTACGTCCATGCCAAGGCCTGCCTGATCGACGACACCTGGGCCAGCATCGGGTCCGACAACTTCAACCGGCGCTCGTGGACCCACGACTCCGAGCTCTCCGCCGTCGTGATCGACACCGCCGGCACCTACGCGCGCTCGCTGCGCCTGGCCCTGGCCGCCGAGCACCTCGACCGCGATCCCGACGACGCGATGGCGGACTGCGTGGAGCCGGCCGACCTGTTCGCGACGTACGCGAGCTGCGCCGACGCGCTGGACGGCTGGTACGCCGGCGGGCGGCGCGGGCCACGACCGCCCGGCCGCCTCCGCCGGCTCGCACCGCCCGAGGTCGGGCCCGTGACCCGCCTGCTCGCGCGGCCGTTCTACCAGCTGGTGCACGACCCGGACGGACGCCCGAAGCCCCTGCGTCGCGACGACGACTTCTGACGCGATCCGGGCCCGCGGCGCGCGTCCGTCGGCCTGCGGGCGCCGGGATAGCCTGCAGCGTGTTCCACGTGATGTTCCTCGAGCCCCGGATCCCGCCCAACACCGGCAACGCGATCCGCATGGTGTCCGGGACGGGCGCCACCCTGCACCTGGTCGAGCCGCTCGGCTTCGACCTCGCGGCGCCCAAGCTCAAGCGGGCGGGTCTCGACTACCACGACCTGGCGTCGGTGGTGGTGCACCCGGACCTCGAGACCGCTCTCGCCGGTGAGCCGCTGGCCTCCGCGCGGGTCTTCGCCTTCACCGCGCACGCGAGCCGCTGGTACGCCGAGATCGAGTTCCGGCCGGGTGACGTGCTGCTCTTCGGACCCGAACCGACCGGTCTGCCGGACGAGGTGCTCAGCCACCCCCGCGTCACCGAGCGCGTGCGGATCCCGATGATCCCCGGTCGACGCTCGCTCAACCTGTCGAACTCCGCCGCCGTGGTGACGTACGAGGCGTGGCGCCAGCAGGGGTTCCCCGGCGCACAGTGAGCGGCCGGTCCCGTCGGCCCACGACGCGTCGGCACCGTGGTCGGGGCGTCCGGTCCGAGCGTGCCGTGACATGCTGCGGCCCATGCCCCAGGTCGTAGCGGAGGCGTGGGTCCCGGTCCTGCCGGGCACCGCGTTCGCGGTCTCGCAGACGACCGGTGAGCTCCGGCTGACGTGGGATCCGTTCATCCGTCACCAGCACCTGATCGACGCCGAGCGGCCGGGCAAGGACGTCCGCACCCTGACCAGGGCACGCATCGGTCCGACGATGATCAGTCGCTACGTCTCCTACCGTCCGCCGACGTCGGTCGGCATGACGATGGAGAAGGGGCCCTGGTTCTTCGCGACCTTCGGCGGCGGCTGGCGGTTCACCCCCGAGGAGCGCGACGGCGTCGAGGGGACCCGAGCCGTGTGGAAGTACACGTGGTCGGCCCGACCGGCGTGGCTCAGCCCCGTCGCCGACCCGATCGGCCGGTGGTTGCTGGGCCGCGAGATCCGAGCCCGCATCGCGGCGTTCGCCCGGGCCTGCGAGAGCCCCGACGTCCTCGGCGCCGTGTAGCGCGAGCATGACCTCCGTCAGGGGGGTACTGACCTGTCAGGTGCACGCCCGCACCCCTGTCGAGGGACACCGGAGAGGACGGCATGAGCGAGACGAGCGACAACGAGGCAGGTTCGGAAGCGGAGACCGAGGACGCCGAGCGGCGACAGCGGATGACCGACGTGCAGGCCGAGCTCGATGCCCGGGCGGACGGTGACGGACTCGCGGCCGAGGCGGGTGCGGGCGAGGAGATGGGGCTGTCCGAGGGGTGAGCGACCCGCCCGCCCGGACGCAGCAACGTCGACCCGGGCGGGGCGGGACCTCAGCTCAGGCCTTGAACTGGCCGACCGTGGTGCGCAGCGACCCGGCCAGCTGGGCGAGCTCGTTGACGGCGGTCTGGACCTGGGACAGCGCCTGGGTGGTGGACTCGGCCGAGGCGGAGACACCGGAGATGTTGGCGGCGATCTCGCCCGAGCCGGTGGAGGCCTCGGCGACGTTGCGCGACATCTCGTTGGTGGTGGCCGTCTGCTCCTCCACCGCCGAGGCGATGGTCAGCTGGTAGTCGTTGATCGAGGTGATGATCTGGGCGATCTCGCCGATCGCGATCACGGCGCCGCCGGTGTCGCCCTGGATCGCCTCCACCCGACGGGCGATGTCCTCGGTGGCCCGGGCGGTCTCCTGCGCGAGCTCCTTGACCTCGTTGGCCACGACCGCGAAGCCCTTGCCGGCCTCACCGGCCCGAGCGGCCTCGATCGTGGCGTTCAGTGCGAGCAGGTTGGTCTGCTCGGCGATCGAGGTGATCGTCTTGACGACCGCACCGATCTCCTGCGAGGACGTGCCCAGCTTGGCGACGGTCTCGTTGGTGGCGTCGACCGTCACGACGGCCTGGGTGGCGACGCGGGCCGCGTCGTTGGCGGAGGTCGCGATCTCGCGGATGGAGGCACCCATCTGCTCGGCGCCGGCGGCGACGGTCTGCACGTTGCGCGAGACCTCGTCCGCGGCACCGGCCACGACGCCGGCCTGGACCGAGGTCTCCTCGGCACCGGCCGCGATCTGCTGGCTGGAGGCCGACAGCTCCTCGGAGGACGCGGCGACCGCGTCGGCCGAGGACATGACCGAGTTCATCAGCGCGCGCAGCTTGTCGGTGGCGATGTCCAGACTGGCCGCCATCCGGCCCACCTCGTCCTGGGAGGTGACGCCGGCGCGTCGGGTGAGGTCGCCCTCGGCGAGGGCGTCGGCCACCGTCTTGACCTTGGCGACGTCCCGGCTCAGGGCCGTGGAGACCAGCCAGCCGAGGGCGAGCGCGAGGGCGATGCCGACGACGAGCAGCATGATGATCAGGTTGCGGCTCGACGAGTACGACGAGTCGACCTCGTCAGCAGCCGCGTTGGCTCGGGCGAGCTCGTGGTCGGACAGCGCGTCGAGGCGCTCGGTGAGCTGGGCGGCCGCGGGACCGGCCTGCTCGTCGTTGGCCTTGAGCCAGCCGGCGATGTCGTTGTCGATCGCCAGCGGCTTCATGACGGTCTGCTGGATCTTCAGGTAGGCGGCGCCGTCGGCCTGGAGGGCGTCGAAGAGCTCCTTGCCCTTCGCATCGGTGCCGCTGGCGAGGTAGGCGTCGGCCCCCTGGTTGAACTCGTCGTAGTCCGTCCCGACCTTGTCCAGCGCGGCCGTCGCGTCGTCGGGGTCGGGCAGGATCAGGGCGTCCCGGGCGTCCTTGCGCATGGCGCCCAGCGCCCGGTCCATCACCGCCAGGTTCGCGACTCCCTTGACGTTGTCGCTGTAGATGCCTCGGGCCTGGTCGGCGGCCCCGCCCAGCGCCTGGAGGCCGATGACCCCCACCACGGCAGCGACCACCGCGGTCACCGCGACCGCGGCCAGGACCTTCGCGCGGACAGGGAGCTGGCCGAGGAGTGACGCCGGAGAGCGGCGCGACGGGTTGACTGACATGTGTTCCTCCGAGAATGGGGTCGGGCCCGTGCGGTGCCCGCACATTCCATCGGTGAGAGACACCGCCTGCTTGAGGAAAATCCGTCAGTTCCTCGCTCGATGACCGGACCGGCCGCCGCTAGGCGACGCAGAACTCGTTGCCTTCCGGGTCGAGCATGACGACGTGGCCCAGGACCTCGAGGTGCTCCGCATCCCGGTAGGTCTCCTCGCGTACCCTGGTGGCACCGGCGGCGACCAGCGTGCTCACCGTGCGTTCGATGAGCGCGGCTCGTGCGGCCCAGTCCCACGGAGGTGCACCCGCGACCCGGATGTCGATGTGCAGGCGGTTCTTCGCGGTCTTCCCCTCCGGGACCCGCAGCCAGCTGATGGCGGGACGTACGCCGTCCGGATCGACGATCGACGCTCCGTCCCGGTCCTCGTAGCCCGGCTCGGGCACGTAGCCCAGGGCGGCGGCCCAGAAGTCCGCCAGGAGCTGGGGATCGTTGGCGTCGCAGCCGAGGGTCCAGTGAGCAGCCATGACGCTCACGCTAGGTCACCCGTCGACCGGTCGTCGTTGCGTGGGTGTCCGAGCGCGAGGGGCCCGAGGGGGTTGACTTTCCTACCGGGAAAGAACATCCTTCTTTCCTACACGGAAACAAGGAGTCGGCCATGGAGCCCATCGCCCACAACGAAGCTCGAGAAGCATTGGAAGCCATCGACCAGGCGCGCCGCGGCGTGGCCGCGGAGGTAGGACTGCCACGGTGGTACTGGTGGCTGCTGGCCGCCGGCTGGGTCGTGCTGGGCGTGGTCGGGGGAGTCTCCCCGGCGTGGTTCGCGACCGTCGCGACCGTCGCGTTCGGCGCCGTGCACACCGCTGTCGCCTCCAGGCTCCTCAGCGGCCGACGCCGTACCGGTGGCGTCCAGGTCAGCGCCGAGACCGCGGGCCGACGCCTGCCCCTGGTGGTGGTCGGCATGCTCGTGGCGCTGGTGGCCCTGACCATCGGCGTGGCGCTCGTCCTCGACGCCGACGGCGCCGAGCACGCCAGCACCTTCGCGGGGATCTTCGTCGCCGCGGTCGTCGGGTTCGGCGGGCCGGAGATCCTGCGGGTGCTCCGCCGGTGGGCCCACGCATGAGTGCCGCACGCTTCGACGAGCTGATCCACCCCAGCACCCGACTGGCACTCGTGGCGACGCTCGCCGCCGCCGACTGGGCCGAGTTCGCCTTCCTCAAGGACCGGCTGGCGCTCTCCGACTCGGCGCTGTCCAAGCAGCTGGCGACGCTGGAGGACGCGGGGTACGTCGCCACCGAGCGCTACCTCGTGGGCAGTCGTCGCAAGCTCCGCGCCCGGCTCACCCCGACCGGTCGTGAGGCGTACGACGGCCACGTCGCCGCCCTGCGCCAGGTGATCGGCCCGGCGAGCGACACCGCGCCGGCGCTCGACGGCCACGAGTAGCAGGCCTCGCTCGTCGATGTCAGCTCCGGACGAACGCGAGGACCGCGAGGACGCGCCGGTTGCTGGTCGCTGCGGGGTGCAGGCCGAGCTTGGTGAAGATGGCGCTGACGACCGGCTCCACGGTCTTGATGCTCAGGTGCAGCTCGTCGCAGATCGCCGCGTTGGACAGGCCGCGGGCCATGAGCTCGAGGACGTCCAGCTCGCGCTGGCTGAGGCCGTCGAGGTGACCGGCCCGCCGCTGGCCGGCGATGACGTCGGACAGGTTGAGGTGCTCGATCACCAGGGCGGCCTGGAAGGCCAGGTCATCCAGGAGCCGGTCCTCCGCGAGTGACAGGCGGTCCGATCGGGGTCGGTTGACGCTGAGCGCGCCGGTCACCGCGCCGTGCCGCTGCACGACGCGGACGTGGAGATCGGGAGACCCCTGCAGTGACGCGAGCTCCTCGGCGCGCAGGTCCGCACCCGTCTCGGGCCACAGGCCGACGACCTGCAGGTGGTCCTCGGGTCCCATCCACAGGGCAGCGCCGTCGGCTGCCGACGCCTCGGCGACCGCCCTGGCGAGGTCGGTCGGCAGGTCCTCGGACGCCGCACCGGTGCGCGACAGCCAGGTCAGAGCCGAGTACGCCGCGACGTGCTGACCGTGGACGATGGCCCAGCCGGCGACGACCGGGAGCAGCGCTGCGGTGATCAGCCCCGGCACCGGGGTGGCCCAGCCGGCGAGTCCGACGACCAGGGCCACCACCGAGATCGCGGCGGCACCGACGAGCCAGACGAGCTGGCGTCGCACGTGGCCGTCGGCCGCCCGCCACCTGGCCGCCAGGGCCAGCACCCACAGCACTTGGAGGCCGAAGTAGAGAGGATGGGCGATCCCCGACCAGAGCGCGTCGACCCGGTCCGGAGCGACCGCGCGGATCGGATGAGCGGTGCGCACGCCCGCTGAGGCGTACTCGACCGGCGAGGTCGCCGAGAGGGTCGCGCAGACCAGGGTCAGCCCCACCACCACGGCCGCGACCGGGCGCCACCGGCGCGACGGCAGTCGTCCGTCGGGGAAGCCGATCACCGCGAAGGTGGTCAGCGCGAGTGCGACGACCAGCGGCCAGACGCCCAGCCATCCCCACCACGAGATGGCGCCCGACGAGCTCGTGTGGCCGACCTGGCGGCCGAGGAACATGACGCCCTCGACCACACCTGCGCTCAGCAGGAGCACGCCTTCGCGGTGCCCCGGTCGCTGGAGGAGCACGTAGGCGCCGACGCCCGTGAGCGCCATGGCCAGCAGCCCGTTGTGCAGGTTGGCGACCCAGATGCCTCGCGCCATCCCCGCTGCGACCATCACGACGACCAGGCTGACCAGCAGCAGCGGCACCACGCCACGCAGGCCCCGGGAGTCGGTACGGGTCACGCGCTCATCGTGGCACGGGAGCGCCGCGTGCGGTCCAGGGTTAACCCTGCACCTGGCACCGCAGGGATTCCCCCGGTGGCGGCGATGCCGCACGGCGCCCACGGTGGAGGTCGGCCCCCCACCACCGAAGAGGCGACATGACCACCACTCCCGAGCTCCGTCCCCACCACGCCGTCGGGGCCACGCCCACCGACCGGTTGCTCGACGCCGCGCTGCTGGTCGCGCCGCTGCTCTTCCTCGCCGCCGACACGACGTACGCCGTCCGCGGCTGGGACGACCCGACCGCAGGAGTGCTGCACGTCCTCGGGGCGACCGGCTACGGCTTCGTCGTCCTGCGCGTCGCCTCGTGGCTGCGGCCGGACTCTCGGCTCGCCGCCCGGATCCTCTTCACCGGTCTCGTCGGACTCGTCGGCAGCGCCGCGTACGGCTTCGAGGCGATCCACCAGTCGCTCGGCGACACCCAGCTGGTCGACCGACCGGGCGCAGCCAACCTGATCAAGCCCTTCGGACTGTTCTTCCCGCTGTCGATGGCGCTCATCGCCTGGGCGCTGACCCGGCTCGGACGCCGCTGGCAGGGCGTCACCGTCCTGGTGGCCAGCCTCGCCTGGCCGGTGGCGCACATCGGCAACGTCGCGGTGCTCGCCGTCGCGGTCAACATCGCCCTCGTCGTCGGCTTCGGCAGCCTCATCTGGACGCGACCGTTCGTGGTCGATCCAGAGCCCCGACGCCGTCAGTTCCCTGGGCGCGTGTGACGGACCATGTCGGCGAGCGTCAGACCCGGTCGCTCGTCGTCCCAGGTCATCGAGCTGATGCGCCAGCCGCCGTACGTCTCGACGAACTGGGTGAGGATGACGCCGCGTGTCGAGAATGCCGTGCCGCCCTGGACGCCTGACTTCGCGTACACGCTCCAACGGTGCGCGACCGTCCCGAAGACGAGGGTCTCGGTCGACACCTCCTCCTCGCGGAACTCGGTGAGGATCCCGTCGTCGACGAGTCTCAGGCGAGGGGCGATGAACTCCTCGACCGTGGACGCCTCCGTCTGGCCGCCGACGTTCTTGATCAGCAGTCCTGCGTCGATGACGAGAGCGCGTATCCCGTCGTAGTCCGGACGGTGGCCGCTGGCGAAAGAGACGCTCGAGAGGAACGCCGCCATAAGCGCGTCCAGGCTCTCTGAGGCGACCGGCCCGCTGTTCTCCCAGGTGTTCACCGCACCAGCATCCAGCAACCTCGTCGCGCGTCGACATGTGTGGCCGGATCGCGGATCGCTAGCGTGCTCGCGTGACGACCTGGACCCGGCGAGGAGTGCTCGGGGTCGGCATCGTCGGCGCCCTGTCGGCGTGCTCGTCCGCTCCGTCGGCGGCCCCACCGGAGCCGACGGCCGCTCCGTCGCTGACGACCTCGCCGACGGCGTCGTCGTCGAGCGCCGCCAGGGTCGACTGGGCGCAGCTGCGACGTCACGTGCAGGGCACCCTCGCACGCCCGGGTGACCCGACGTACGACACGGTCCGGCGGCTGCAGAACCCGCGGTACGACGACCAGCGACCGCTCGGGGTGCTGTCCGTGGCGACCGCGGACGACGTGGCGACCGGCGTGCGGTTCGCCCAGGACCACGACCTCCCCGTCGCCCTCCGCTCCGGGGGACACAGCTATCCGGGCTGGTCGGGCGGGGGCCGGCCGCGGGCGCTGGTGATCGACTGCCGCCCCCTCGACGACGTCCGGCTCGACGGCACCACGGCCACGGTCGGCGCCGGAGCCTCCCTCGCCCACGTGTACGGCGAGGTGGGCCGGCGAGGTCGCGCCATCGCCGGCGGCTCCTGCCCGACCGTCGGGTTCAGCGGGCTGACCCTCGGCGGCGGGGTCGGAGTGCTGACGCGCGCGCTGGGGCTGACCTGCGACGCGGTGAGGTCGATGCGGGTCGTGACCGCCGACGGCACGCTGCGGACGGCGAGCGACGACAAGGAGCCCGATCTCTTCTGGGCGCTGCGCGGGGGAGGCGGGGGACACCTCGGGGTGGTGACGTCCTTCGACGTCGAGACCTCGGTCGCGCCGACGCTCAGCACGATCTACCTGGCGTGGCCGTTCTCGGCCGCGCGCGAGGTCATCGAGGCCTGGCAGCAGTGGGCGCCGGGCGCCGACGACCGGCTGTGGTCGACCCTCAAGGCGCTGGGTGGCGAGAGCCATCGAGGCGAGCCGACCCTGCTGCTCTCGGGCACCTGGACCGGCCCGGCGTCCGCCTTCGAGGGCCGGCTCGCCGGGCTGCTCGACCACGTCCCGGCACCGACGAGCCGGGTGCCGCACACCCGCGGCTACCTCGACGCGATGAGGGCCTTCGCCGGGTCGGGGGCCCGCGAGGCGTTCGCCGCGACCTCGCACGTCATGTACGCACCGCTCGACGCCGCGGGGATCGGCGACCTGCTCGATCGGGTGCACCTGGCGCAGGACTCCGGTCTCAAGGAGGCAGGCATCTCGATCGACGCCCTGGGCGGCAGGGTCCGCGACCTGCAGCCCGGCGACACCGCCTTCGTCCATCGCGAGGCGCTCGCGACGGTGCAGTACACCGCGACCTTCCCGCCCGGCAGTGCGCGCGATGCGGACGCCTACGTGCACGGGTTCCGCGACGCGATGCTCCCGCACTGGGGCGACCACGCCTACGTCAACTACGCCGACCGCACCATCACGGACTACCGCGCGGCGTACTTCGGGGACAACGCGGACCGGCTCGGACGCGTGCGCACGACGTACGACCCGGAGCACTTCTTCACCCAGCCGCAGGGCTTCTGAGGGCCGCCCGGCGGTCGTCGTCGCGGCGGCCGACGAGAGGTTCGTCGCGGCGCGCGGTCTCGTCTCGACCAAAACGAGAACGTGTTCTAGTATTGAGGGGTCCCACCACGACAGGAGATCTCGATGTCCCAGGCTGTGCTCGACGGTGTTCGCGACCTGCTCCCCTCGTTCCGCGAGCGGGCCGACGAGACCGAGCGCCTTCGCGTGGTCCCCGACGCCAACATCAAGGAGCTGGAGGAGACCGGATTCTTCAAGCTCCTGCAGCCGAAGCGCTTCGACGGGCTGGAGTCGGACCCCATCGACTTCTACACCGCCGTGCGTGACATCGCGGGCGCCTGCGGGTCGACCGGCTGGGTCTCCAGCGTGGTGGGCGTGCACCCCTGGCAGGTGGCGCTCTTCTCCGACGAGGCGCAGCAGGCCGTGTGGGGCCAGGACACCAACACCCGGCTGAGCTCGTCGTACGCCCCGACCGGCAAGGCGCAGCTCGCCGAAGGGGGCTACCGCCTCTCGGGCAAGTGGAGCTTCTCCTCCGGCTGCGACCACTGCAGCTGGGTGCTGCTGGGCGGCCTGGTCTTCAACGACGACGGCAACGTGGTCGACTTCAAGACCTTCATGGTGCCGCGCGAGAACTACACGATCAACGACGTGTGGCACATGGTCGGCCTCTCCGGCACCGGCTCCAACGACATCGTGGTCGAGGACGTCTTCGTGCCCGACGCGTTCACGCTGTCGATGGGCGACACCGGCCGCTGCTTCGGCCCGGGCCAGGAGCAGAACCCCTCCGACCTCTACAAGCTGCCCTTCCACTCCATCTTCACCGGCACCATCACCACCCCCATCATCGGCATGGCGCGCGGCGCGTACGCCGAGCACGTCGAGATGCAGCAGAAGCGGGTGCGGGCGGCGTACCTCGGTGAGAAGACCACGCTCGACCCGTTCGCCGCGGTCCGCATCGCGCGGGCCTCGTCGGACATCGACGCCGCCTGGGCGCTGCTGGTCAACAACATCCGCGACGAGCAGGCGCACGTCGCCAAGGGCGAGCGGATCCCGCTCGGGCTGCGGCTGCGGGTCCGTCGCGACCAGGTGCTCGGCACCCAGCGCGCGATCGACGCGATCGACTCGCTCTTCGAGGCATCCGGTGGTCGGGCGCTGGCCCAGGGCACCTACCTGCAGCGCGCCTGGCGTGACGCCCACGCCGGTCGCGTGCACGCGGCCAACGACCCGGAGCGGGCGCTGCAGATGTACGGCGCGCACGAGTTCGGGCACAAGGTCGACCCGGGGATGTACTGAGGTGACGCTCACCAAGGAGTCCGTCCGGCACTCGGCGAAGGCGGGCGACCTCACGCTCAACTACTACGAGGCGGGCGAGGGCGGCGAGGGCAGGCTGCCGCTCGTCATGCTGCACGGCGGCGGCCCGGGTGCCTCCGCCTGGTCGAACTTCGGCCGGGCGCTGCCGCACTTCGCGGCGTCGTACCGGACCCTGCTCGTCGACCAGCCCGGCTTCGGCCACTCCGACAAGCCGCCGGTGGTGGGCAACTACTACCGGTTCTCGGCCGACCACGTCGTCAAGCTCCTCGACGAGCTGGGCATCGAGCGGGTCCACCTGCTGGGCAACAGCCTCGGCGGCGGTACGGCGATGCGCCTGGCACTCACCTACCCCGACCGGGTCGGCCGGCTGATCCTGATGGGCCCGGGCGGGCTGTCGCTCAACCTCTTCCACGCCGACCCGACCGAGGGCGTGCAGAAGCTGATGAGCTTCGGCGCGGACCCGACGCCCGAGCGCCTGCGCGAGTTCATCTCGACGATGGTGGTCAACCAGGAGCTGGTGACCGACGAGCTGGTCGCGGAGCGGTTCGCCGACGCGACCGCGCCGGGCGCGCAGGCGGCGATGCGCTCCATGGGGATGTCGTTCTGGAACCCGGAGACCGCCGAGGACGGCATGCTCTGGCGCGAGGCCCACCAGCTGCGCAAGCACACGCTGCTGACCTGGGGCCGCGAGGACCGGGTCAACCCGCTCGACGGCGCGCTGGTCGCGCTCAAGCTGATCCCGAAGGCGCAGCTGCATGTCTTCCCCAACTGTGGGCACTGGGCACAGATCGAGGCCGCCGAGGAGTTCGCCGAGATCTCCACGGCGTTCCTGGCTCGCCACGTCGAATCTCGACATGCTCGATCACCGGAGGGGTCATGACGATCGACATCAGGTCCATGGGCTACGTCCGCGTGGCCAGCACGGACCTCGACGAGTGGAAGACCTTCGCCGGCAAGGTGCTCGGCCTCGCCGAGGGGCGCGGTCCCGACGCCACCCACCAGTACTGGCGCATCGACGAGGTGTCGGCCCGGCTCGTGGTCTTCCCGGCCGACGTCGACCAGCTCTCCTGCGTCGGCTGGGAGCTCGCCGACCACCGCGCGCTGCAGGAGGCTCGCCAGCACCTGCAGAAGGCCGGCGTCGCCTTCGAGGAGGGCACCAAGGACGAGCTCGCCGAGCGTCGGGTCCAGGAGCTGATCCGGTTCAGCGACCCGTGGGACAACGTCTTCGAGCTGTTCCACGGCATCACCTACGAGTCACGACCGGTCGTGACGCCGTACGCCGCCACCTTCGTGACGGCCGACCAGGGGATGGGCCACATCGTGCTGCCGGTCCTCGACGACGTCGAGGCCCTGCGGTTCTACACCGACGTGCTGGGCTTCCGGCTGCGCGACTCGATGAGCATGCCGGGGGAGTTCGTCGGCAAGGAGCCCGGCTCGAAGGTCTGGCTGCGCTTCCTCGGGGTCAACCCGCGGCACCACTCGCTGGCCTTCCTGCCGATGCCGAACCCCTCGAAGTGCGTGCACATCATGCTCGAGGTCGACCAGCTCGACCACGTGGGCCGCGCCCTGGAGCGGGTGCGCAAGCACCGGGCGCCGCTGTCGGCGACGCTCGGGCGCCACATGAACGACCAGATGGTCTCCTTCTACGTGAAGTCGCCCGGCGGCTTCGACGTGGAGTTCGGCACCGAGGGCCTCACCGTCGACGACAGCAGGTGGGTCGCGCGCGAGTCGACCGCCGTGTCGTACTGGGGCCACAACTTCGGCGCTTCGCAGTGAGACGCTTGCTCGCATGAGCCCGCAGACCGGTCGCGACGTCCCGGACGGCATGAGCCCCGACGCCCGCGAGACCTGGCCGAGCCCCGAGCTCATCAACTCCTGGCTCGGCGACCAGGACGTCGACTTCGAGTTCCGGCCCGGCGAGGACGTCGCCGTCCACGACGATCCGGACGCCGTCGGCAAGGCGCGGCTCTTCCGCGACGTGCTGGGCCGCTTCGCCTCCGGCGTCACCGTCGTGACCACGATCAGCAACGGCGAGCCGGTCGGCATGACCTGCCAGTCCTTCTCGAGCGTCTCCCTCGAGCCGCCCCTGGTGGTCTTCATTCCGGCCAAGAGCTCGCGCTCCTGGCCGCTGATCCAGCGCTCCGGGCGCTTCTGCGTGAACTTCCTGGCCGCCGACCAGGCGACGCTCTCGAACACGATGGCCAGCCGGGGCGCCGACAAGTTCGGCGACGTGACGTGGACGCCCTCCGCGGTGACCGGCTCACCGATCCTGGCCGGCTCCCTGGCTCACGTCGACTGCACGATCCACACCGTGCACGAGGCGGGCGACCACTACGTCGTCATCGGTCGGGTGGTCGACCTCAACACCGACGAGCTCGACGCCGACCCGTTGCTCTTCTTCCAGGGGAAGTACCGCACGACCGACGCGCGCTGACTGGTGGAGTTTTGTCGGCCGGCCGACAAAACTCCTCCTGGGACGACGAAGCTTTGTCGTCCCAGCATGAGTTTCATGGCGTGCGGACGAACGGGTGGCGGACGGCGGCGGCGGACCGGGCTGCGGGCGGTCCCTTCAGGGGCAGGACGCTCGTGTCCCGCGCCACGTCCGGGCGACACGGCGCCCGTCCGACCGCTCCCAGGAGCAGACGACCCCGTGGGGCGGATCGCTTCAGAGTGGCACGGCTGCTCGGTGCTCGCGCGCCGAGCCGAAGAGCTGTCCGAGGGCGTGCGCGCGCTTCACGACGAGGTGGGCGTCGTGCTCCCACGTGATCGCGATGCCCCCGTGCAGCTGGACGGTCTCGCCGGCGAGGTGGGCGACCGCGTCGGAGCAGTAGGCCTTCGCCACGTGGGTCATCACGTCGGCGTCCGCGGCCCGGGTGGCCACGGCGTACGACGCCGCCCAGGACGCCGAGCGGGACATCTCCGCGAGCACCAGCATGTCGGCCATCCGGTGCTTGAGCGCCTGGAAGGAGCCGATCGGGCGCCCGAACTGCACCCGCGCCTTGCTGTAGGAGACCGTCATCTCGAGCGCGCGCGAGGCGAGGCCGGCGGCGAGCGCCGCGCACCCCGCGGCGCCGACCTGCGCGGCCCGGTCACGTGCGGCGGCCCCGTCGCCGATCCGGGTGGCGCCGGCGAGGTCGGAGCGGACCGTGGCCAGCCTGATCGTCTGGTCCATGGAGGGGGTCCAGCTGCGCTCGCCGCTCGCGGGGTCGACCTCGTAGAGGTCGTCCCCGTCGACGAGGACGAGCACCGTCGCCAGGTCGCCGTCGAGCACGTCGACGGCGTCCGCCTCCATCGCGAGCGCCGCGACCTCGCCCGCCGCGATCCGCGGCAGCAGCCGAGCCTTGGCGTCCTGGTCGGCGCCGGCCAGCAGCGCCTCCGCGGTGACCAGCGAGGAGAGCAGGGGAGAGGGTGCCAGCGAGCGGCCGACCTCCTCGAGCACCACCAGCGACTCGAAGAGCGAGAAGCCTGCCCCGCCGTACTCCTCCGGGATCCCCAGCGCCGCGACCCCGATCTGCTCGCACAGCGTGCTCCACAGCCCTTCGTCGTACGTCTCGACGCGCGGATCGGCGCGCCTGTCGAGCAGCATGCGGACGGTGGTGGCGAGCTCCTGCTGCTCCTCGGTGAGCGCGAACTCCATCAGCTCGCACCGGCCTCGACGGGCTCGACCAGCGACGCGAGCACCCGCGCTCGGTGGAAGTCCGGCGTGCCCCAGGCCCCGACCAGTGCGCGGATCTTGGTGATCCAGATGCTGAGGTCGAACTCGGCGGTGTAGCCGATCGCGCCGTGCACCTGCAGGCCGGTGCGGGAGGCGAGGTACGCCGCGTCCGCGCACGCGATCTTGGCGGCGGAGACGTGGACCGCGCCGAGCGCCGCGCCGAAGACCAGGGGACGGGCGAAGTCGAGCGAGATGCGTACGTCGGCGAGCGCGTGCTTGATCGCCTGGTAGGAGCCGATCTCGCGGCCGAACTGCTTGCGCTGCTTGACGTAGGCGACCGCGTCGGCGAGCACCCGCTCGCCCGCACCGAGCAGCTGGGCGGCCGTGGCGAGCACCGCGAGGTCGAACGCGGCCCGGTCCGGCTGGCCAGCACCGCTCACGGGGAAGAGCCGACGGGTGCGGTCGACGGAGACGACCAGCTCGCCGATCTCGATGGCCGGCGTGCCGCCGACGAACACCTGGTCGGCGACGTCGGCGTCGAGCGCGTACGGCACGTGCGGCGGGACCGCCACGGTGGCGACCCCCTCGACCTCGCGCCCCAGGGCGATCGGCAGGTACGCCGCGGACTCGACCCACGGGCCGGGGACGGCGTACCGTCCCAGCGCCTCGAAGGCGATGGCGAGCTCGACGGGGGTGGCCTCCGTGGCGAGCGAGAGGACGCCCTGCTCGGCCAGGCGCGCCCAGAGCCTCAGGCCGGGTGCGCTGTCGCCGTCGGCCCAGGCGCGGGCGACCGCGGGCGTGTCCGAGGAGGCGAGCAGCGCATCGAGCGACGACGCGAAGTCCCGCTGGTCGGCGTCGAGCACGAACCTCACTTCGCCGCCCCCTTCGGCTCGCGCGGCAGGCCGAGGATGCGCTCGGCGACGATGTTGCGCTGGATCTCGTTGGTGCCGGCGTAGATGGGGCCCGACAGCGAGAAGGTGTAGCCGTCGAGCCAGGTCGACTCCGCCTCGGCGCGCGGGCCGAGCAGGTCGAGCGCCGTCTCGTGCAGGGCGATGTCGAGCTCGGACCAGAAAACCTTGTTGACCGACCCCGCCGCCCCCATGTCGCCGCCCTCGGCGAGCCTGGTCACCGTGCCCCAGGTGTAGAGCCGGTAGGCCTGAGCCTTGATCCAGGCGTCGACGACCGCGTCGGCGCTGGCCGCCGGGGGCCGCTCGGTGCGCTGGTAGAGCTCGACCAACCGGTCCGCGGCGGCGCAGAAGCGACCTGGGGAGCGCAGCGACAGCCCGCGCTCGTTGCCGGCCGTGCTCATCGCGACCCGCCAGCCGTCGCCCGGCGCTCCGAGGACGTCGGAGTCCGGGACGAAGACGTCCTCGAAGAACACCTCCGCGAAGCCCGCCTCGCCGTCGAGCTGGGCGATCGGGCGGACGGTGACCCCGTCGGCGTCGAGCGGGAAGAGGAAGTACGTCAGGCCGTGGTGCCGGGCCGGCTCGGGGTCGGAGCGGAAGAGGCCGAAGCCCCAGTGGGCGAAGGCTGCGCGCGAGGACCAGGTCTTCTGGCCGTTGAGCACCCACCCGCGGCGCTCGTCGTCGCGCGCCGCCGTGGAGCGCAGGGACGCCAGGTCGGAGCCCGCCTCGGGCTCGGACCAGCACTGCGCCCAGATCTGCTCCCCGGTCGCCATCGCTGGCAGGAAGCGGTCCTGCTGCTCGGGAGTGCCGTGGTCGAAGAGGATCGGGGCGAGCAGGAAGATGCCGTTCTGGGAGACCCGACCGGGAGCACCCGCGCGGTAGTACTCCTCCTCGAAGATCACCCACTCGACCAGCGACGCCTCGCGACCGCCGTACGACGTCGGCCAGGAGACGACCGACCACCGGGCGTCCGCGAGCCGCCTCTCCCAGGCCTGGTGGGCCACGAAGCCGTCGGCGGTGTCCATCGACGGGAGCGGCTCGGCTGGCACGTGGGCCTCGAGCCAGGCGCGCGCCTCGGTCTGGAAGGCCAGCTCCGGCTCGGAGAGGGTCAGGTCCATCGGTGCTTCCTCTCGGGAGTGGTTTCGAGGCTCAGGCCTGGCGGCCTTCGCACCTCAACCACCGGGGGCTGGGCGTGGGCGCGCGTCGGCACCTCAACCACCGGGGGCTCGGCGTGGGCGCGCACGGGCACCTCAACCACCGGGGGCTGGGCGTGGGCGCCCACGGGCACCTCAGGCACCGCGGAGCTCGGTCTTGAGGACCTTGCCGGACAGGTTGCGCGGGAGGGCATCGACGAGGACCACGTGGCGCGGGACCTTGAAGTTGGCCAGCCGGTCCTTCGCGTAGGCGATGACGGCCTCGGGCGTCACCGCGCCGACGACGTACGCCGTGCCGACCTCGCCCATCCGCTCGTCCGGAGTGCCCACGACGGCCACGTCGGCGACGCCGTCCATCCGCGCCAGCACCTGCTCGACCTCGGCCGGGTAGACGTTGAAGCCACCGGAGATGTACATGTCCTTGAGCCGGTCGGTGATCGCCAGGTTGCCGTCGTCGTCGAGCACTCCGACGTCGCCGGTGTGCAGCCAGCCGTCGGCGTCGATGGCCTCGGCGGTCGCGGCCGGGTCGTCGAGGTAGCCGAGCATCACGTAGTCGCCGCGGACAAGCAGCTCACCGGCGCCCTGCCCGCCGCCGGCGTCGATGCGGACCTCCATGCCCGGGATCGCCCGACCGCAGGTGGTCGCCACGGTCTGCGCGGAGTCGTCCTGCCGGCACATGCTGACGACGACGGCCTCGGTCATGCCGAAGGCGGTCACCACCTGGTCGATGGCGAGCTCGGTGCGCATCCGCTCGATCAGCACCACGGGCACGACGGCCGCGCCGGTCACGGCGAGGCGGAGCGAGGAGAGGTCCCGCGCCTCGCGACCGGGCGCGTTGAGCAGCGAGGTGAAGATCGTCGGCGCGCCGGGCAGCACGGTGATCCGCTCGACCTCGATCAGCTCCATCGTCGCGTCGAGGTCGAAGGTCGCCATCGGGTAGAGCGTGGCGCCGCTCAGCAGACCGGTGACGATGCCGACCTTGTAGCCGAAGGAGTGGAAGAAGGGGTTCACCACCAGGTAGCGGTCCTGGCCGGTGACCCCGCCCAGGTCGCCCCAGGCGCGTGCGACCCCGATCGTCTGCCGGTGCGCGGACATCGCGCCCTTGCTGCGGCCGGTGGTGCCGGAGGTGAAGAGGATGTCGGCGACGTCGTCGGGCGAGACCGACTCGGCGATGGCGTCGACCTGGGCCGTGGTGACCGAGCCGACGTCGAGGTCGGGCAGGTGCCGCAGATCGAGCACGGCCACGACCGACGTCAGCTCGCTCGCGGCGCGCAGGTCGGCGACCTGGGTCCGGCCGAGGAACCCGTCCTCCACCACGACGATCCGGGCGCCGGTGCGGTCGACCACGTCGGCGACCTCGTGCCCGGTGTAGCGGGAGTTGACGGGCACGAGCACGCCGCCGGCGTACGACGCCGCGAGGGCGGCGACCACCCAGCCGATGCTGTTGGGCGCCCACACGCAGACGCGGTCACCGGGCTCCAGCCCCAGGGCGACGTAGCCTCGCGCGGTGCGACGGACCCGTCGCAGCAGCTCCAGGAACGAGACGGACTCGCCGTCCTGGACGTACGCCGGGTGCTCGCCGAAGCGGTCCGCCGCCTCACCGAGCGCGGCCGGGATCGTCTCTGCCATGCCTTGCCTCTCGTTGTCTCGGCACCCAGGACTCGGTGGTCGGGGAGCGAGCGCAACCGGCCTCGTCATCCCAACCAAGCAATTGCTTGGTAATGTAGCACCCGTGGACCTGACCTACTCCGAGGAGGACCAGGCGTTCCGTGCCGAGGTGCGGGCCTGGCTCCAGGAGCACCTGACCGGCGAGTGGGCCGAGCTGCGTGGTCTCGGGGGCGCCGGGCGCGACCACGAGGCACACGACGAGCGACTGGCCTGGAACCGGCTGCTCGCCCAGCACGGCTGGACCTGCGTCGGCTGGCCGCGGGAGTACGGCGGCCGCGGGCTGAGCCTGGTCCAGCAGGTGATCTTCCACGAGGAGTACGCCAAGGCCGACGCGCCCGTGCGGGTCAACCACCTCGGTGAGGAGCTGCTCGGGCCGACGCTGATGGCCTTCGGCACGCAGGAGCAGAAGGAGCGGTTCCTGCCGAGGATCGTCGCCGTCGAGGAGCTGTGGGCGCAGGGTTACTCCGAGCCGGGCGCCGGCTCCGACCTGGCCAACGTGCAGACCCGGGCGCGACTCGACGGCCCCGCTGACGGTGGCGAGTGGGTGATCGACGGGCAGAAGGTGTGGACGTCCAACGCCCACTTCAGCCAGTGGGCGTTCGTGCTCTGCCGCACCGAGCCGGGCTCCGAGCGGCACCGCGGCCTGTCCTTTCTGCTGGTGCCGCTCGACCAGCCCGGGGTCGACGTACGCCCGATCGAGCAGCTGACCGGCGGCTCGGAGTTCAACGAGGTCTTCCTCACCGGAGCGCGCACCGACGCCGACCTGGTGGTCGGCGAGCCCGGTGCGGGCTGGCAGGTCGCGATGGCGCTGCTCGGCTTCGAGCGCGGGGTCTCGGTGCTGGCCCAGGTGGTCGGCTTCGCCCGCGAGCTCGACGGCGTCGTCGACCTCGCGCGGACCAACGGGTCGCTCGACGACCCGGTGCTGCGTGACCGCCTCGCCGGTCTCAAGGTCGAGCTCGAGGTGATGCGGCGCCAGGCGATGCGCGGGCTGTCGTCGGACGACGCCGCCGGGCCGTCGGTCTTCAAGCTGGTCTGGGCCAACTGGCACAAGCGGCTCGGTCAGGTGGCCATGGACGTGCTCGGCCCGGCCGGCCTGACCGCCGCCGCCGGCGGGCGCTACGAGCTCGACCGCTGGCAACGGCTCTTCCTCTTCTCGCTCGCCGACACGATCTACGGCGGCAGCGACGAGGTGCAGCGCAACATCCTCGCCGAGCGCGTGCTCGGCCTACCCCGAGAGGCCCGCGGATGACCGCCACCAGACCCGAGCAGCCCATCCCCGGCTACGTGCCCGGCCACGACCTGCTGGCGGGCAAGGTCGTCGTGGTGACGGCGGCGGCGGGCGCGGGCATCGGCGCGGCCGTCGTACGACGGGTGCTGGAGGAGGGCGCGAGGGCGGTGGTCTTCAGCGACACCCATGCTCGCCGGCTGGCGGAGGCCGAGGAGGCGCTGGCGGGTGAGTTCGGTGCCGAGCGGTTGCGCCAGCTCGTCTGCGACGTCACCGACGAGGCGCAGGTCGCCGCGCTGCTCGACGCGGCGGAGGACTTCGGTGGCGTGGACATCATGATCAACAACGCCGGGCTCGGCGGCACCGCGAACATCCTGGAGATGACCGACGAGCAGTGGCTCAAGGTCCTCGACATCACGCTGACCGGCACCTTCCGCTGCGTCCGGGCCGCCGGGCAGCGGATGGTGGCATCGGGCACGAAGGGCGTGATCGTCAACAACGCCTCGGTGATCGGCTGGCGTGCGCAGGAGGGGCAGGCCCACTACGCCGCGGCCAAGGCCGGCGTGATGGCGCTGACCCGGTGTGCGGCCCTCGACCTCGCGCCCAACGGCATCCGGGTCAACGCGGTGTCGCCGAGCCTGGCGATGCACCCCTTCCTGGCCAAGGTCACCTCCGACGAGCTGCTGCACGAGCTCAAGCAGCGCGAGGCGTTCGGTCGCGCGGCCGAGCCGTGGGAGGTCGCCAACGTGATGGTCTTCCTGGCCAGCGACTACGCGTCGTACCTGACCGGCGAGGTCGTCTCCGTGAGCAGCCAGCATGCCTGAGCCCGTGAGCGCGACCCGACGCGAGGAGCTGCTGGCGATCGCCGCCGGACTGTTCGCCGAGAAGGGCTTCAAGAACACCACGGTCCGTGACATCGCCGACGCCGCGGGGATCCTCTCGGGCAGCCTCTACCACCACTTCGACTCCAAGGAGTCGATGGTCGACGAGATCCTGCAGACCTTCCAGACCGAGCTCTTCGGCCAGTACGAGGACATCATCGCCGGTGACCTCGACCCACTGGCCAAGCTCGAGCGGGCCGTCGTGGTCTCCTTCGAGACGATCGACAAGCACCGCGACGAGGTGGCGATCTTCCAGAACGAGGCGGCCTACCTGCTGACCTTCGACCGGTTCTCCTACCTCGCCGAGCGCAACCGCCAGTCCCGCGAGGTCTGGCTCACGCTGCTGCAGGGCGGCATCGACGCCGGCGTGCTGCGCGACGACCTGGACCTCGAGCTCACCTACCGCTTCATCCGCGACACCGTCTGGGTCGCGGTGTCGTGGTACCGCCCCGGCGGGCGTCACACGCACACCGAGATCGCGCGCCAGTACCTCTCCATCCTGCTCGAAGGGATCCACCACCATGCCTGAGGCCTACATCGTCGACGCCGTGCGGACCCCGGTGGGCAAGCGCGGAGGAGCCCTCGCGGGTGTGCACTCCGCCGACCTGGCCGCGCACACGCTGAGCGCGCTGGTACGCCGTACCGGTGTCGACCCGGGTGCCGTCGACGACGTGATCCTCGGCTGCTGCGACACGATCGGCTCGCAGGCCGGGGACGTGGCGCGCACGGCGTGGCTCGTGGCCGGGCTGCCCGACCACGTGCCCGGTGTGACGATCGACCGCCAGTGCGGCTCGTCGCAGCAGGCGGTCCACTTCGCCGCTCAGGGCGTCATGTCCGGCACCCAGGACCTCGTGGTCGCCGGCGGGGTGCAGAACATGAGCGCGATCCCGATCTCGGCGGCGATGCTGGTCGGCCAGCAGTACGGCTTCTCTACGCCGTTCGCGGAGTCGCCGGGCTGGCAGGCCAGGTACGGCGACCAGGAGGTCAGCCAGTTCCGCTCCGCCGAGATGATCGCGGAGCGGTGGGACGTGTCGCGCGAGGACATGGAGGCCTTCGCCCTGGCGTCGCACGAGCGGGCGCGGACCGCGATCGCCGAGGGTCGGTTCACGGACGAGATCGCACCGGTCACGCTGCCCGACGGCACCGTCTTCGACACCGACCAGTGCCCGCGCGAGACCTCGCTGGAGAAGATGGCCGGGCTGCAGCCGCTGGCCCCCGACGGCCGGATCACCGCCGCGGTGTCCTCGCAGATCTGCGACGCGTCCGCCGCGATGCTGATCGCCTCCGAGCAGGCGGTCCAGGACCACGGGCTCACCCCGCGGGCCCGGATCCACCACCTGTCGGTGCGCGGCGACGACCCGGTCTGGATGCTCACCGGTCCGATCGGCGCCACCGAGCACGCGCTGGCGCGCACCGGCCTCTCGATCGACGACATCGACCTCTTCGAGTGCAACGAGGCGTTCGCGTCCGTCGTGCTCGCGTGGATGAAGGAGACGGGCGCCTGCCACGACCGGGTGAACGTCAACGGCGGCGGCATCGCGCTCGGGCACCCGATCGGCGCCACCGGCGTACGCCTGATGACCACGATGCTGGCCGAGCTCGAGCGCACCGGCGGTCGCTACGGCCTGCAGACCATGTGCGAGGGCGGCGGTCAGGCCAACGTGACGATCATCGAGCGGCTCTGAGTCGTCGAGACACCCGGACTGGTCGTCGGGATCGCGTCCTGGCAGCCAGCTCGGGTGTCTCGACGCGCACGGACTAGTTGAGGATCCGCATCGTCGACGGGACGCCGCCACCCTGGTGCACGTCCTCGACGAGCTCCTGGAGCGCGGTGAGGGCGACGTTCTGCGACATCGGGCCGTAGGAGACCCGGCCGACGCCGAGCTCCTGGAGCCGGGCGAGGGACGGTACGCCGGGGATGCCGATCATCGTGAGCCGCTGCGGGCCGTAGGCCTCGACCAGGGTCGCGACCTGCGCCTCGTCCAGCTTGGCCGGCACGAAGACGACCGGTGCGCCGGCGTCGAGGAAGGCCCGGCCCCGCTCGACCGCGTCGGCGAGGACCTCGGCCTGGTCGCGGTCGCGGCCCTTGACGAAGGCGTCGGTGCGGGCGTTGAGGACGAAGTCCACGCCCTCGGCCTCGGCCACCTTCATGATCTTCTCGACGTTGGCGGCCGCCTCGGCGAGCGGTCGCATCTGGTCCTCGATGTTGGCGCCGACGATGCCGAGGCCGATGGCGCGCCGTACGGTCTCGGCCGGGTCGCCGTACCCGCCCTCGAGGTCGGCGGTGACCGGGAGGTCGGTGGAGGCGGCGATGCGGCCGGCGGCCTCGAGCATCAGGTCGACCGGGATGTGCTCGCCGTCCGGGTAGCCGTACGACGCCGCGATGGAGTGGCTGGCGGTCGCGAGCGCGGTCGTGCCCTCGACGTCACCGACGACCTTGGCGCTGATCACGTCCCACACGTTGACCACGGTGAGCAGCTCGGGCGCCAGGTGGAGGCGGAGGAGGGTGGAAGCCTTGTCGCGTGTCGTGTCGTCAGCCATGGGACCACCCTAGGCGGCCGGGTGTCGGGCCACGCTCACGCCGCCGAGTCGGTCGTCTCCCCGAGGCCGTCGACGACCGCTCGCTCCAGCACCGCGGTCGCGTTGAAGAGCACCTGCTGGCCGCCCGCGCCCCGCAGGAACTCGCGGGTGCCGAGCAGCTCGTGGGTGTGCCGGTCGAAGATCCAGGTGCTGGAGGTGCCGTACGCCGCGTCGGCGCGGGTCACGCCGACGCCGCCACGTCCCATCGCGTCGGTCGCCGCGGGATCGATCCTGACGCCGGGGATGCGGGCGACCGCTTCGTAGAGAGCGGCCGCGGTGGCGGGCGGCAGCACCGACTCGCGCACGAGGTCGCCGATCTGATTGAAGACGGCCTGGTCCCGGTCCTGCCTGTCCGCCACGACGACCTGCTGCTCGAGCAGGTCGAGCAGCCGGTCCGGATCGGTGGGCAGCGCCGCGAGCCAGGTGTACGTCGGTCGGTGCAGGCCGGCCGGCGCCGGGCCGCCGTACGTGATCGGCCAGTCCTGCCCGAACTCGCGGATCACGCTCTTGTCGCTCGCAGCGGGACCGGGGTCCTGGCCGAGCCAGATCTCGCGCTCGTGCGGTCGACCGAGCTCGACGCCCTCGCCGAAGCGTCCCTCGTTGGAGATCACCTCGCTGCGGACGTAGACGAACTGGTCGGCGGACACCTCGGGTGCGGGGGCCGCGAGCGCGGCGACCGACGCCTGGTGGAGCACGGTCACCGCCGCGGGGGCCGCGACCACGGCGCGCGCGGTGGTCGCCGGCGGTCGGGGACCGGTGCGACCGGCGAGGGCGAGGGCCAGCACGGCGACCAGGCAGCCGGCGACGAGCACGACCGTGCCCACGGTGGCCATGCGGCGCCGGCGGCGATCGTGGACGGCGATGGTGCTGAGCACGCGCTGCTCGAGCCGGGCCCGGTGTGCGGGGGAGAGCTCGATGGTGCGGGGAGCCGGGTGGGCCGCGCGGAGCGTGCGGAGGTCGGTGGTCTCGGTCATCGTCGGGCCTCGCTGGTCGGGGTGGGCAGGAGGTCGGGCGCGGCCAGGTCGCGCAGCCTGGCCCGCGCTCGGGAGAGGCGGGACCGGACGGTCCCGACCGGCACGCCGAGCGCGTCCGCGGCCTCGGCGTAGGTGAGGCCGGACCAGACGCACAGGCCCAGCACCTCGGCCTCGCCCCGGCTCAGCGAGCCGATGGCCTCCGCGGTCCGCGCGAGGGTCCGCGCATCGTCGAGGCGGGAGACCGCCTCGTCCGCGAAGTCGTCGACGACGTCGCTCGAGGAGCGTCGCGACAGGAAGACCAGGCGGCGCCGTACGGCGCGCCGCGCGTTCATCGACTGCCGGGCGGCGATGCCGAGGAGCCAGGGCCGCAGCGGTCGGTCGTCGTCGGCGAGGACGCCACGGCTGCGCCAGGCGGCCAGGAAGGTCTCGGAGGTCACGTCCTCCGACGCCGACCAGCTGCCGGTCAGGCGGTGGGCGAGGGTGAAGACGGCGTCCACGTGCGCGGCGTACATCGCCGCGAACGCCGCTTCGTCCCCCGCTCGGATCTGTCGTCGCAGGCTGCGTGGGTCCGGTTCGGTGCTCACACCTACTCCTGTCCGCGACGAGCGACGGGTTCCGTCGAGGAGGGTCCCGACTTCTAGCGGAAGGTCAGCCAGAGGCCGACGACGAGCGGGATCAGCCCGAGCAGGAGCCAGGGGGAGAGCAGCCTCTTCTGGTGGATGGCGCGGAAGGCGAGCACGGCGAGGACGCCGAACGCCGCGGCCACGACGTTGAGACCGATCTGCGCGCTGGGGCGGTCGTCGTCGACGTACATCGCCGCGATCACCAGGCCGGCGGCCAGGTGCGCGATGGTGGTGGCGGCCAGGACCGACAGCACCCACTTCTGCACGGGCTCGAGGCTCATGGTGCCGGCGCCGGTGTTGCGGACGACCTCGCGGCGCGGGTTGTCGGGGTCCATCAGGTGGCGAGGGCGCTTCTTCGCCGGCCGGTCAGGCGTCGGGGTCTCACTCACCCACCCATTGTGGCGCTCCGGCGTAGGCCGCGTCGGCCGGGGTCTCCCCACGGCGCGCGAAGATCAGCGTCGCGAGCAGGACGACGTACGCCACGAACGCGAGCCCCGCGAAGGCGATCGTGATCGTGTAGCTCAGGTCCAGGACAGCGTCACTGGCGCCGAGGACCTGGGTGAGCAGCGAGATGTGGCTGTCCTCGGTGTCGCCGAAGTCCGGGCAGAAGGCGCCGAAGCCGAGCAGCCCGACCCAGGTGAGCACCTGGGCCCAGGCCTGCATCGGTGTCAGCGAGCGCGGTCGCCCGTGCTGGGTGTACGCCAGGACGGTCGTGGCGAGCAGCCCGATCAGCAGCACCGGGATCACCGACACCAGGAAGATGACGAAGAACCAGCCGCCGACGCCGAAGACGATCCGGCCGATCCAGACCCACACCAGCAGCAGGAGGTTGAGCGGGATCATCCACAGCAGCGTCCGGCGCCCCAGCTTCGTCACAGCGGCACCGTAGGGGATCGGCCGGGCCGCTAGGCGCCGGCGCGCTCGGAGGCGAGGACCGCATCGAGGACGCCGGGCAGCCTGGCCTCGAGGTCCGCGGTGCGCAGCGAGCTCAGGATGGCAGTGCCGTGGTACTCCTGCGCGATCAGGCCGGCCTCGCGGAGCACCCGGAAGTGGTGGGTGCGGGTCGACGCGCCGACCGGCAGGGAGAACTGGCTGCACGCCTGTGCGTCCGGCCCGTCGGCGAGCTGGCGCACGATCGTGCGGCGCACCGGGTCGGCGAGCGCCGAGAGCACCGCGTCCAGCGCGATGAGCTCCCGGTCGGGGTGGTCGAAGGTGCGGGTGGTGGCCATCACGTCCATGATACGACACTCGTCGTACAACGACGGTTGTCGTAGTACGTTGGCGGTCTTAGTACGACGGACGTCGTACTACAGCCACCCGACTCCAGGAGCAACAGATGAAGGTCCTTCTCACCGGCGCCACCGGCTACATCGGCTCGGCCGTGCTCACCGCCCTGCGCGACGCGGGTCACTCCGTCGTCGCTCCGGTACGCCGCCCCGAGGCGGTGGGTCAGGTCGAGCAGGCGGGCGCGAGCGCGGTGCTGGGTGACGTCACCGACGCCGGGTGGTTCGGCGAGCAGCTCGCGACCGCGGATGCCGCGATCCACGCCGCCTCGCCCAGTGACGCCACGAGCGCCGACTTCGACGCGGCCGTCGCCACCGCCGTGATCGACGCCTTCGGCGGCACGGCCAAGCCCTACCTGCACACCAGCGGGGTCTGGCTGTGGGGGAGCGGTGACTCGCTGGTCGAGACCTCGCCGTACGCCCCTCCGGCGATGACGTCGTGGCGGGTCGGCATCGAGCGACGGCTGCTCGAGTCGTCGGTCGCCGTCACCGTCCCGGCGCCCGGGATCGTCTACGGACGTGGGGCCGGACTGACCCAGCTGCTCCTCGGCGGACGCGACGAGGAGGGCCGCGTCCTGCTCGTCGGCGACGGCTCGCAGCACTGGACGACGGTGCACGTCGACGACGTGGCCGCGCTCTACGTGGTGCTGCTGGGCCTGGACGCGCCGGCCGGTCACGTCCTGGCCGTCTCGGGTGACAGCCCGACGGTGCGCCAGATCGCGGAGTCCGCCGGGGTCGGGGTCCGCCCGGAGAGCAACGACGCCACCGCGGAGCGCCTGGGTGCACCCCTCACCGAGGCGCTGCTGCTCGACCAGCAGGCCGACGGTGCCAAGGCGCGGGGCCTCGGCTGGGCTCCGACCCGTGCGGGCGTCCTGGAGCCGACCGGGCGAGGCTGACGACCTCGGTCACCACGGTGCGACCGTGGTGCCGCCCCGTTCCTCGGGCGCGACATCGCGCTCCTGGAAGCCGAACGCCGCGGCCAGCCGGTCGACCGCTCCGCGCACGTCCGGGTACTCCAGCACGGGCGTCACCGTGGCGGGCGGTGCGAGCGGTTGGTCGGCACGCCGCCCGCGTAGGCCGTCAGACGACGTACGACGAGGCGCGGCGCAGCTCGGCGGCGGCCTCGGTGACGATGCGGTCGACCAGCTCCTGGCAGGTGGGCAGGTCGTCGATCACGCCGACCACCTGACCGCTGGCGAGCACGCCCGCGTCGGTGTCGCCGTCGACAAGTCCGGCCTTGAGCATCATCGGGGTGTTGGCGGCGAGCGCCATCTGGGCGAGCGTGCGGCCCTGCGCCTTCTTCATCTCGCGGCCGTCTCGGGCCAGGCCCACCCACGACATGCCGCTGGTCCGCTTGAACTCCAGGGTGCGGCGCAGCGTCGGTCCCATCCGCTTGAGCGCGCTGGTCTCCTCGAGCTCCTCGACCAGCTCGGTGCGCAGCATCCGGTGCGGCATGCCGTCGACCTTGGCGGTGACGACCGTGTCGGTCAGGCCGCGCTGGAGGTAGAGCTGCTTGACCGCGTCGGGCACGGCGGAGTCCTGGGTGAGCAGGAAGCGGGTGCCCATGCCGACCCCGGCGGCGCCGTACGACAGCGCGGCGGCGAGACCGCGGCCGTCGAAGAAGCCTCCGGCGGCGACGACCGGGATGTCGACGGCGTCCAGGACGGTGGGCAGCAGGAGCGTCGTCGGCACCGGACCGGTGTGTCCGCCGCCCTCGCCGCCCTGCACCATCACGGCGTCGGCGCCCCACGCGGCGACCTTGACGGCATGCTTGGCCGCACCGATGGACGGCATCACGACGATGCCGTGCTCCTTGAGCGTGGCGATCAGCTCCGGCTTCGGGGCCAGCGCGAACGACGCGACCCTGACGCCGTAGTCGATGAGGAGCCGGCAGCGCGCGGGAGCATCGGCCGCGTCGGCGCGCAGGTTGACGCCGAAGGGCTGGTCGGTGCGGCCCTTGACCTCGATGATCGCCTGCTCCAGCTCCGCGAAGGTCATGGTCGCGCTGGCGAGGATGCCGAGGCCACCCGCGTCGGCAGTGCCGCTGACCAGTCGAGGACCCGAGACCCAGCCCATGCCGGTCTG
The DNA here is from genome assembly GCF_000620705.1 of Nocardioides sp. URHA0020. Taxonomy (GTDB): domain Bacteria; phylum Actinomycetota; class Actinomycetes; order Propionibacteriales; family Nocardioidaceae; genus Nocardioides. Next base: position 394,205 of record NZ_KK211168.1, on the reverse strand, counting down.
CACGACGGGGTGGCGTACGCCGACCAGGTCGGTGAACGGGGTCCGGATCAGCTGCTCGCTCACGGCGCCACCTCCTGGGGGACCTCCTTGAAGCGGAGGCCCTTCGGGTCGAGCATCTCCCGGATCAGGACCAGCTCCTCGCTCGTGGGCCCTCGCGTGACGGGCACGTCGGCGGGGAGGTCGAGCTCGAAGCCGGTGGCCTCGCGGACCTGGTCGACGCTGACACCCGGGTGGACGCTGAGCAGCCGGACGCTGTGGTCGTCGCCCTTGACGTCGAAGACCCCGAGGTTGCTGACGATCCGGTGGATGTCGTTGTAGCGGGCGGCCGCGAAGCCCGCCTGCTCGGCACGCTGCGGTCCGACGCCGGAGACGATGTCCACCGCCTCGACGAAGACGCGGGTGGAGTGCTTCGGGACCCAGTACGACGTCCGGTTGTTGACCGTGTTGCCGGGTGCACCGCGGGAGCCGAGCAGCTGGCGCCGGGGCCGGGCCCAGTCGCCGATGGCGGAGATGTTCTGGTTGCCGTGGCGGTCGACCTGCGTCGCTCCCATCATCACGTGCCGCTTGCCGTACGCGACCAGGTCGAAGACCTTGCGGAAGGGGATCCAGCCCTCCACGACGTCGCCCGTGGCGAAGAGCGGCGGGACGCCGGCGAGGAAGAGCGACTCGCCGTCGGAGATCACCAGGTCGGGGTTGCTGGTGAGCTTGGCCAGGCGCACGCCGAGCATCGGGAGCAGGCCCATCGGGCTGGCGAAGATCTCGCCGTCGTCCTTGAACGCATCGGCGATGGCTGCGGCGCAGACGTCCGCGCGGGTCACGTCACTCACTTCCCCTCCTCGGCGAACGCCTGGACGGCGGCTTGGTACGACGCCTCGTCGCCCTCGAGGAACCGGCTGCTGAAGGCCGCCCAGTCCTCGTCGCTGCCGGACGCCGCGGCGGCGTACGCGCGCTGGAACCTCTCGTCGCGCTCGTAGTCCGGCGTGCACGTCGTGAAGTGGGCGCCGTGGGGCGTCTCGACGACACCGGTGACCATCATCCGGCTCAGCAGCAGCCGCTGCACCGGGGTGTCGACGGTCAGACCCGCCGTGTCGACGACCTGCTCCACGGACACGTAGGCGCGATCGGCCGCCAGGCAGAAGAGGTCGTCGAAGTACGGGTCGGGGCCGAGGTACGTCGCGTTGCCGTGCCGGTCGGCACGGTTGAGGTGCACCAGGGCGACGTCGAGGTGCAGCGCCGGCACGGCGACCAGCTCCTCGTGGACGTCGTCCGGGCCGGCGTACGGGCTGGTCACGGTTTTGATCTGCGGCTGGTTGACCAGCACGTCGGAGCCGAGGCCGGCGCGCATGGGCAGGAAGGGCAGCCGTTGGGCCGCTGCTCGCAGACCGGTCTGGAACATGCCCTCGTCGAGCTCGACCAGCTCGGGGATGGTGCCCTCCTGGCGCGCCTTCTGGAAGTTCGGCTCGAGCGGCACCGAGTCGAGGCTGACGAAGGCGAAGACCAGCCGCCGGATCTTGCCGGCGCGGGCCAGCAGGCCGACGTCGGCGCCGCCCCAGCTGACGATGGTGAGGTCCTGGAGGTCGCTGCGCAGGATGGCGCGCACCAGGGCCATCGGCTTGCGGCGCGGGCCCCAGCCCCCGATGCCGATGGTCATCCCGTCGGACAGCTCGGCGACGACCTCGTCGATGCTGAGCTGCTTGTCACGTGGTCCCGTGCTCACTTCTTGCTCTTCTCCGTCCCGGCGAACTGATCGCGGAGCTCGTCGCTGACCCCCGCGAGGTTGAGCTCCATCGTGAAGCCCTGCTCGAACCGGTAGCTCTTGTTGACGTCGATCGGGTCGATCCCGTTCAGCGCCTCCTTGGCGGCGCGGATCACCCGGGTGTCCTTGGCGGCGATCTCCCCGGCGACCTGGAGCGCGGCGTCGTCCAGCCGGTCGCGGGGGACCACCTCCAGGACGCTGCCGAACTGGACGAGGTCGCCCGCCTTGATGGTGCGGGCGGTGAAGTAGAGGGTGCGCATCATGTGCTGCGGCACCAGCCGGGCCATGTGCGTCGCGGCACCGAGGGCGCCCTGGATGACCTCGGGCACGCCGAAGTAGGCGTCGTCGCTGGCGACGATGCAGTCGGCGTTGCCGACCAGTCCGACGCCACCGCCGAGGCAGTAGCCGTTGACCGCGGCGACCACGGGCACCGCGCACTCGTAGACGGCCTTGAAGGCGGCGTAGCAGCCCTTGTTGGCGCCGATCAGGGCGTGGAAGCCGGTGGTGCGCTGCATCTCCTTGATGTCGACGCCCGCGTTGAAGCCGCGGCCCTCGGCCCGCAGGACGACGACATGGGTGTCGAGGTCGGCGCTGGCCTCGTCTAGGGCCGCGGCGACGTCGTACCAGCCCTGGACGGTGAGGGCGTTGACCGGCGGCGCGGCCATCGTCACCACCCGGATGCCGTCGGAGCGCAGCTCGGAGGAGATGCCCATCGGATGCCTTCCCTGTCTCAACCTAATGCTTGCTTGGTAGGCTAGCAGCATGGTGCTGTCGATCGACCTGACCGGACGGGTCGCGCTCGTCACGGGCGGCACCCGCGGCATCGGGCTGGGGATCACCCGGGCGCTGCTGGCGGCGGGAGCCGACGTGGTGACGTGCTCGCGGAGCGACGTGGAGCCGGTGCCGGGCACGACGCACCGCGTCTGCGACGTCCGCGACGCCGACGCCGTCCACGCCCTGATCGGCTCGCTGGACCGGCTCGACGTCCTGGTCAACAACGCCGGCGGTGCTCCCGCCGCCGACGCGGCGACCGCCTCGCCGCGCTTCCACGACAAGATCGTGGGCCTCAACCTGCTCGCACCGCTGGTCTGCGCCCAGGCGGCCAACGCCGTGATGCAGCAGCAGGAGACCGGGGGCTCCATCGTGAACATCTCGTCGATCTCCGCCGGGCGGCCCGCGCCCACCATCGCGGCGTACGGCGCGGCCAAGGCCGGCCTGGACTCCCTGACGACGTCGCTGGCGATGGAGTGGTCGCCGCGGGTGCGCGTCAACGCGATCGACGTGGGCCTGTGCCGCACCGAGCAGACCGACGACCACTACGGCGACGACGCCTCGGTCGCGGTGATCGAGCGGACCATCCCACTGGGTCGGATGGCGCGTCCCGAGGAGGTCGGCAACGTCGCGGCGTTCCTGGCCAGCGACCTGGCGTCGTACGTCTCGGGCGCGAGCGTCGCGTGTCACGGCGGGGGAGAGATCCCCGCCTTCCTGCTGGTCCAGAAGGGACTCTGATGAGCTCGCTCCTCGAAGGTCGCACCGCCATCGTCACCGGCGCCGGCCGTGGCATCGGACGCGCGCACGCGCTCGAGCTGGCGCGGCACGGTGCGGCGGTGGTGGTGAACGACTTCGGCGTCTCGTTGTCCGGCGAGGGCACGGGGGAGTCTCCGGCCGAGGCGGTGGTCGCGGAGATCGAGGCCGCGGGCGGGCGGGCGGTGGTGAACGGTGCCGACGTCGCCGACTTCGAGCAGGCCGCCGCGATGGTGGAGCAGGCGATCACGACGTACGGCGGCCTCGACATCCTGGTCAACAACGCGGGGTTCGTGCGGGACCGGATGCTGGTGAACACCGCCGAGGAGGAGTGGGACGCCGTGATCCGCGTGCACCTCAAGGGGCACTTCGCGCCGCTGCGGCACGCGGGCGCCTACTGGCGCGCCGAGTCCAAGGAGGGCCGCCAGCGTGCCGCCCGGGTGATCAACACGTCCTCCGGCGCCGGGCTGCAGGGCTCGGTCGGCCAGACGACCTACTCGGCCGCCAAGGGCGGGATCGCCGCGATGACGCTGGTGGCCGCGCAGGAGATGGGCCGGTACGGCGTGACTGTGAACGCGATCGCCCCGGTGGCTCGGACCCGGATGACGGAGGGCGCCTTCGACACCTCCGCCATGGCCCTGCCGGAGGACAACTCCCCGATCGTGGCCTGGCTGGCCTCCGCGGAGGCGGGGGACGTGACCGGCCGGGTGATCGAGATCGACGGCGGCCGGGTCACCGTCGAGCTCGGGTGGCGGCACGGACCCGCGCTCGACCTCGGCCGCCGGTGGGAGGCGGCCGAGGTCGGTCCTGCGCTGCGCGAGCTCCTCGCCGCGGGTCCCGCTCCGGAGCCGGTGTACGGCGCCTAGGGTGCGGGAGTTTCATCGGCCGGCCGATGAAACTCACCCCTGGACGATGAAACTTCGTCGTCCAAGCGTGAGATTCGTCGTCCAGACTCGGTGCACGTTCAGCCGGCGCGGCGTTGAGCGACGATGCGCTGCACCCGGGCACCGATCTCAGCCGGGTTGCTGAGGTCGCCCCAGACCAGCCGCAGGATGCGCAGCCCGGTCAGCTCCTCCAGCAGGACCTCTCGCTCCCGCTCGGCCTTGACCACGTCCTCGATCCTCTGGCCCGGCTTGAGCAGGCGGCCGTACTTCACCTGCCCGTCGAACTCCACCATCGCACCCTGCCTGCGCAGCAGCAGGTCGACCCGTCCAGCGACCCGTCCGGACGGGAGCCGGACCTCCCACTGCGGTTCGGGCTCGAACCCGAGATCCTCCAGGATCAGTCGGCTGCGCGTCTCACCAACGGACTCCGACCGCCCGTCGCTGGCCGCCACCGCGGCCGGCAGGTTGACGCTTCCGGGCCACTCCCGGAGCCAGACTCCCGCGTAGAGCTCGAGCTCTTCACGACGTGTGAGGCCCTGGTGCAGAGTCCAGTCCAGCACGCAGACGGCTGCCGCCAGGCCGAGCCCGGCCGCGGTCTCGACCGCCGTTCGAGCCGGTGCGGTCACCCAGTGATCGTTGAACCGGGACACGTCGGTGACGAAGGTGGCGCCCCGGTGGTGGGTGATGCCCGCCTGGACCCGGTCGCCTCGCCCGTGGAGATTGGTGATGTTGACGTTGGTGAGGTCAAGACCCCAGTCGGGGCCGCCACGGAGCACGTGGGCGCTGGCGTGGGAGAGCGCGACCCGATCGTCGTACTGCAGCATGACCGCCCGGCTGCGCAGGAGATGTCGGCCCGCGGGTGTCAGCCTCCGCCACACGTCGGCATCGGCGTACGCGCCGTGCCGGATCCGGACCAGTACCCGCAGGCGCACCATGCGCGCGAGCCAGTTGTCATCGAGTCCGAGCTCGATGGCGGTCCTGCGGAGCAGGAGTCCGTGGTCGTCGAGCGGCAGGTGCTGCATGGGCACCAGCGTTCCCCGTCACGGGCGGGCCCGGCTGCGTCGTACTCGATCTGTGGAGAACTCGTCGCTGCTCACCACAGAACTCATGCTGGGACGACGAAGGTTCGTCGTCCCAGGATGAGTTTCATCGGCCGGCCGATGAAACTCCTCGCAGGCGCAGGAACTAGATCCGCTCGATGACGGTGCCGGTGGCCATCGCGCCGCCCGCGCACATGGAGATCAAGGCGGTGGTCTGGTCGCGCCGCTCGAGCTCGTGCAGCGCCGTGGTGATCAGCCGGACGCCGGTGGAGCCCACGGGGTGGCCGAGGGCGATGGCGCCGCCGTTGACGTTGACCTTGTCCAGGTCGACGCGGTGCTGGCCGGCCCACGACAGGACGACGGAGGCGAAGGCCTCGTTGACCTCGAAGAGGTCGAAGTCCGAGATCGACATGCCGGTCCGGTCGAGGATCCGCTGGGTCGCGTCGATGGGTCCATCGAGGTGGTAGTACGGGTCCGAGCCGACCAGGCAGTGCGACACGATCCGGGCCCGCGGCTTCAGCCCGAGGGCGGCGGCGCGGTCGGAGTCCATGATGAGTACGGCGGACGCGCCGTCGCTGATCTGCGACGAGGTGCCGGCGGTGTGCAGGCCGTCGGGGAGCACGCTCCTGAGGCCGGCGAGGCCCTCCAGGGTCGTGTCGCGCAGACCCTGGTCGGTGTCGACCACGCGGGTCTCCCCGGTCGGGTTGCCCTCGGCGTCGAGCACGGGCGCCGTGACCGCGGAGATCTCGCGCTTGAAGCGGCCCTCGTCGACGGCGACGCGCGCCTTCTGCTGGGAGACGAGGCCGAACGCGTCGAGGTCGGCCCGGCTGATGCCGCGGTTGCGAGCGATCCGGTCGGCCGCCTCGAACTGGTTGGGCATGTCGATGGACCAGTCGTCCGGACGCGGGTCGCCGGTGCCGGCGGGCACGTTGGCGCCCAGCGGGATGCGCGACATTGCCTCGACGCCGGCGGCGATCCCGATCTCGATGCTGCCGGCCGCGATCATGTCGTTGACCAGGTGCGCCGCCGCCTGGCCGGACCCGCACTGCGCGTCGACCATCGTCCCCGCGGTGTGCTGCGCGAGTCCCGCGTGCAGCCAGGCGCGCCGGACCATGCCGTTGGACTGCTCGCCCGCCTGGGTCACGCAGCCGGCCACGACCTGGTCGACGAGCTCGGAGTCGAGACCGGACCGGGCCAGGACCTCGCCCATCGCGTGCCCGATCAGGACGGCGGGGTGGACGCCGGCCAGCCAGCCTTTCCTCTTGCCGAGAGGGGTGCGGACGGCGTCGATGATCACAGGGGTGCCCATGGGACAAAACTAGAACACGTTCTCGTCGCCAACAACCCTCGGGCGCGGCAGGATGCGCGGCAGGCCGCCGGAAACCTTCCCTGACCTACCTTCGGTATGTAACCTGTGCCACTAGAACGTGTTCCACATCGAGTAGGAGAGCGCCCCGTGACTGCAACCGACGTCCTTCCCGGAGGATTCGACTTCACCGACCCGGACGTGAATCAGCAGGCGATTCCGTACGACAAGTTCCGAGAGGCACGGCAGACCAACCCGATCTCGTGGGTCGAGCAGCCCTGGGAGCAGCGCAGCGGCTTCGCGGAGGAGTCGGGCACCGGCTACTGGGCGGTGACGCGGCACGAGGATGTCTCGGCGATCTCCAAGGACAGCAAGAACTGGTCCACCGCCGAGAACGGCGCGATCATCCGGTTCCCCGACGTCATGGAGCGCGGCCAGATCGAGCTCCAGCGGGTGATCCTGATCAACCAGGACCCGCCGGAGCACACCCAGACCCGCGGCATCATCTCCCGCGGCTTCACCCCGCGCTCGATCGCCGAGCTCGAGGCAACGATGGTGCAGCGCGCCGGCACGATCGTGAAGGACGCCGTCGCCCGGGGCACCGGCAACTTCGTCGAGGAGGTCGCCGCCGAGCTGCCCCTGCAGGCGATCGCCGACCTGATCGGCGTACCGCAGGAGGACCGGCACAAGCTCTTCGAGTGGTCCAACCTGATGCTCGCGGGTGAGGACCCGGACTTCGCCGGCAACAACGACGTCGCGGCCGCCGAGATCCTGGGCTACGCGATGATGCTGGCCGCCGACCGGCAGGCCAACCCGCGCGACGACCTGATCACCAAGCTGATCACGGCGCACAAGGGCGAGCGCGGGCTGTCCGACGACGAGTTCGGCTACTTCGTCATCCTGCTCGCGGTGGCGGGCAACGAGACCACGCGCAACGCGGTCACCCACGGCATGAACGCGTTCCTCGACAACCCCGAGCAGTGGGAGATCTGGAAGCGGGACCGGCCGGCGACGATGGTGGACGAGGTCGTGCGGTGGGGCACCCCCGTCAGCGTCTTCCAGCGCACCGCGCTGCACGACGTCGAGGTCAGCGGCCACCAGTTCAAGAAGGGCGAGCGCGCTGCTCTCTTCTACGCGAGCGCCAACTTCGACGAGACCGTCTTCGAGGACCCTCACACGTTCAACATCCTGCGTGACCCCAACCCGCAGCTGGGGTTCGGCGGCCACGGCGCGCACTACTGCCTCGGCGCCAACCTGGCCCGTCAGGAGATCCGGGTGATTTTCGACGCCATCGCCGACCACGCGCCGGACATCAGCAAGCTTGCCGAGCCGGTGCGGCTGCGGCACTCCTGGATCAACGGCATCAAGGACCTCCAGGTCAAGTACGCCTGAGAGGTACGACGTACGTCAGGCGGCCCGCTCGGTGAGGACCAGCGGGCCGTCTGCCGTGATGGCCACCGTGTGCTCCATGTGGGCGCCGCGGGAGCCGTCCTTGCTGCGCAGCGTCCAGCCGTCGTCGTCGGTGTAGATCTCGTCAGTGGTGTGCAGGAACCACGGCTCGATCGCGATCACCAGCCCCGGTCGGAGCTTCAGGCCCCGCCCGGCGCGGCCGTCGTTGGCGACGTGCGGCTCGCCGTGCATGGTGCGGCCGACGCCGTGGCCGCCGAACTGCATGTTGACGCCCAGGCCCTGGGCGCGGGCCACCTCGCCGATCGCCGCCGAGATGTCGCCCAGCCGGTTGCCCGGCACGGCCTGGGCGATGCCGGCCTCGAGCGCGCGTCCGGTGAGCGCGATCAGGTCGAGGTCCTCCTGGCGGGCGGTGCCGACCACGACGCTCAGCGCCGAGTCGGAGACCCACCCGTCCACGTTGGCGGCGAAGTCGACCGAGAGCAGGTCGCCGTCCTCGAGGACGTAGTCGTGGGGCAGGCCGTGCAGCACGGCGTCGTTGACCGAGGTGCACAGCACCTTGCCGAAGGGCGAGCCGCCGAAGGAGGGGTGGTAGTCGATGTAGCACGACTCCGCTCCCCGGTCACGGATCATCTGGTGGGCCAGCTCGTCGAGCTCGAGCAGGTTGACCCCGACCGCGGCCTTCGCGGCGAGCGCGGTGAGGACGTCGGCGACGAAGCGGCCGGCGGGGCGCATCTGCTCGATCTGGGCAGGGGTCCGGAGCTCGATCATGAATCGACCCTATCCGCGCTCAGTAGGGTGGCGCAATGGACCTCGATATGGGCTTGGTGCTGGGCACCATGTACTTCGGCACCCGCACCGACCAGACCACGTCGTACGCGCTGCTCGACCGGTACGTCGAGGCCGGCGGCCGCGTCCTCGACACCGCGAACTGCTACTCCTTCTGGTCCTCGCCCACCGGGCACGGCGGCCAGAGCGAGGAGCTGATCGGTCGTTGGCTGGCGGCCAACCCGGGGCTGCGCGACGAGCTGGTGATCGCCACCAAGGTCGGGGTCGAGCCCACGGACGACGGTCACGAGGAGGGCCTGTCCGCGGCGGTGATCGAGCGCGAGCACGCGCGCAGCCTCGAGCGCCTCGGCATCGACACGATCGACCTCTACTGGGCCCACGGCGAGGACCGGTCGACCGACCTCGAGGAGACCGTCGGGGCGTTCGGCGCGCTCGTCGACCGGGGCGTCGTACGCCGGCTCGGCGTCTCCAACCACCCCACCTGGCGCGTCGAGCAGGCCCGCACCATCGCCGAGCGGCTCGGCGTGGAGCCGTGGTCGGCGCTCCAGCTGACGACGTCGTACGTCGAGCCGCGACCGGGTGCGGCGGTGCCCGGCAAGGACCACCGCTTCGGCTGGGTCACCGAGGAGACCGTGGACTACCTGCAGGTGCACCCCGAGCTGGACCTCTGGGTCTACAGCCCCTTGGTGCAGGGCAGCTTCGACCGCCCCGACCGGCCGTTCCCCTCCGCCTACGACCACCCGGGCACCACGGAGCGGCTGGCGACGCTGCGTCGGGTGGCCGAGGACCACGGCGGCGTGCCCGCCTCGCAGGTGGTGCTGGCGTGGATGCTCGCCAAGGGCTGGAAGCCGATCATCGGCGTCAGCAGCGTCGAGCAGCTGGAGTCCGCGCTGGCGTCCGTGCACCTGCTGCACTGAGCCGGGATCCGCCGAGAGCAGATCCGCTGGCGGCAGATTCGCTTCCGTGGCCGGCCGGCGCGACGAACGCTGGTCCCATGACCCAGCCACCTCTGACCGGACCCTTCGACGACCAGCTGACCGCCCGCCTCATGCACCAGCGCATCCTGGTGCTCGGGCAGGAGGTCGACGACGGCATCGCCAACCGCCTCTGCGCCGAGCTGCTGCTGCTCTCGGCCGAGGACCCGCACCGCGACATCAGCCTCTACATCAACTCGCCGGGCGGCAGCGTCAGCGCAGGCCTCGCGATCTACGACACGATGCGCCTCATCCCGAACGACGTCAGCACGCTGTCGATGGGCCTCGCGGCCAGCATGGGCCAGTTCCTGCTGTCGGCCGGGACGCCGGGCAAGCGCTACGCCCTGCCACACTCGCGGATCCTGATGCACCAGGGCTCCGCCGGCATCGGCGGCACCGCGATCGACATCGAGATCCAGGCCGAGAACCTCGAGCACGTCAAGGGCGTCCTGATCGGCCTGATCGCCGAGCACACCGGGCAGCCGTACGACGTGATCGAGCGCGACTCGCTGCGCGACCGGTGGTTCACCGCCGACCAGGCGCTGGCCTACGGCTTCGTCGACCAGGTGCTGAGCGACCTGGGCGCGATCAACCCGACCCGGCCGACCGCGAGCTTCGGGGTGCCGGCATGAGCCAGTACACGATCCCGAGCGTCATCGAGAAGACCCACCGCGGCGAGCGCGCGGTCGACATCTACAGCCGGCTGCTGACCGATCGGATCATCTACCTCGGCACCGAGGTCGACGACGGGGTCGCCAACGTGGTGATCGCGCAGCTGCTGCACCTGGAGTCGGAGAGCCCGGACGCGCCGATCAACCTCTACCTCAACTCCCCGGGTGGGTCGGTCACCTCGATGCTGGCCATCTACGACGCCATGCAGTTCATCCGGCCCGAGGTCGGCACGGCGTGCGTGGGTCAGGCGGCCTCGTCGGCCGCCGTCCTCCTCGCAGCCGGGGCGCCGGGGCGCCGTACGGTGCTGCCGCACGCCCGCGTGGTGCTGCACCAGCCCTCGGGCGGTGGTCAGGGCACCCTGCCCGACCTGGCGCTCCAGGCCAAGGAGATCGCCCGGATCCGTGCGGAGACCGAGCACCTGCTGGCCCACCACACCGGGCGGTCGGTCGAGCAGGTGCGGGAGGACACCGAGCGCGACCTGGTGCTGTCCGCCGAGGAGGCGGTGTCCTATGGCATCGTCGACAGCATCCTGGACAGCCGGAAGAAGCCCGTCACCTGAGAGGTTGCGCCCGACATGAGCGAACTCACCGTCCGAGCCATCGCGGCCCTCCGCGCCAACCACGACGAGCTGGCGGCGGTGGTGCCGACGCTCAGCGAGGCGCAGCTGACCGGCCCGAGCGGGGCCGCCGAGTGGACGGTCGCGCAGGTGTTCTCGCACCTGGGCAGCGGCGCCGAGATCAGTCGTACGCCGATCGCGACCGCCGCAGGGGAGCAGGTCGACGCGGAGGACAACCAGACGATCTGGGCGCGCTGGGACGGGTCCACCCCGGCCGAGCAGGTGGCCGGCTTCCTCACGCACGACGCGGCGTACCTCGACACCGTCGAGGGCCTCAGCGCCGAGCAGCACGAGAGCCTGCAGATCGACATGGGGTTCCTGCCGCAGCCGGTCCCGCTGGTGGTGGCGCTCGGCATGCGTCTCAACGAGGTCGCCAACCACGCATGGGACGTGCGCGTCGGGCTCGACCCCGCCGCGACCGTCGACGCTGCCTCGGCCGACCTGCTGCTCGAGCTGTTCGCCGGGCCGCTCTCCTTCTTGCTGGGGTTCTCCGGCAAGGCCGACCAGCTCGAGCAGGAGGTGCGGCTCGCCATCCCCGGCGGCGGCATCGAGATCACCGACGCGGTGAGGGTCGCCGACGAGGTCGCCGACCCCACCGCGACCTTCGACGGACCGACCGAGGCCGTGGTGCGCCTGCTGACCGGGCGCCTGGGCGACGCGTACGCCGCCGACGTCACCGTGACCGGCAACGTCACGCTGGACGAGCTGCGACAGGTCTTCCCGGGCTACTGACCGGGGGCGCCGACGGGCCTGCCCTAGGCCGCCAGGCAGACGGGTCCCGAGATCTGCGAGAGCCGCCGGCTGACGCGAGACGTCAGGTCGACCAGGCGCAGCCCGAGGGCGCCGGCGACCGCGCCGAGGATCTCGGAGCTGGGCTCCTTGAGCCCGCGCTCCACCTCGGAGAGGTACTGCGTCGACACCCCGGCATCGGTCGCGACGTCGGCGAGGGTGCGCTCCGCCGTACGACGCTCCTCGCGCAGCTCGTGGCCGACCGCCTCGCGCCACAACGGCTCGGGTCGGTCGGGCGCCGGACGAGCGGGGAACGCGAGGATGTCGGCCATGTCCCGACGGTAGGCCCGCCGGGACGGTGGCGACAGCGGCGTTCGCCAGGGGCGAACTAGTTCGTCGGCCTCTCCGCGCCGACGACCCACATCGCGAAGAACTGCGAGCCGCCGCCGTACGCGTGGCCCAGGGCCTTGCGGGCGCCGTCGACCTGGTGCTCGCCGGCCGCTCCCCGCACCTGGAGCGCGGCCTCGCCGAAGCGGAGCATGCCCGAGGCGCCGATCGGGTTGGACGACAGGACGCCGCCCGAGCAGTTGACCGGGAGCACGCCGTCCATCGCCGTGCCGCCGGACTCCGTGAGCCGCCAGCCGCCACCGTTGGCGTCGGCGAACCCGAGGCTCTCGAGCCACATCGGCTCGAACCACGAGAAGGGCACGTAGATCTCGGCCATGTCGATCTCGTCGATCGGGCTGGTGATGCCGGCCTGCTTCCACAGGGCGGCCGCGGCGTCCCGGGAGGCCTGCGGGTTGACCTGGTCGCGCTCGGCCGAGGTCGTCGCCTCGGAGCGCATCACCGTGCCGTGGATCCAAGCCGGGTTCGGCGAGGCGGCCGCGACGTCCTCGGAGACGATCACCAGGGCGCACGCGCCGTCGGAGGACGGGCAGGTCTCGTCGTAGCGGATCGGGTCCCAGAGCATCTGCGAGGCGAGCACCGACTCCACGGTGGTGCCCTCGTTGTGCAGGTGCGCGTAGGGGTTCCGCAGCGCGTTGTTGCGGTCCTTGGCCGCCACGATGGCGCCGACGTGGGTCGGGGCGCCGGAGCGGCGGATGTAGGAGCGCACGTGCGGGGCGAAGTAGCCGCCGGCGCCGGCGTGCACCGGCATGTTGAACGGCAGCGGGACCGAGAGGGCCCACATCGCGTTGGACTCCGACTGCTTCTCGTAGGCGACCGTCAGCACCTTGCGGTGCACGCCCGCCTGGACGAGCGACGCGGCGACGATGGCGGTGGACCCACCGACCGAGCCGGCGGTGTGCACGCGCAGCAGCGGCTTGCCGGCGGCCCCGAGCGCCTCGGCCAGGAACAGCTCGGGCATCATCACGCCCTCGAAGAGGTCGGGCGCCTTGCCGACCACGATCGCGTCGATCTCGTCGAGGGTCATGCCCGCGTCCTCGAGGGCGCGGTCGATGGCCTCGCGGCACAGGCCGGCCATCGAGACGTCGAGGCGCTTCGCGCGGTGGTGGGTCTGGCCGATCCCGACCACGGCGGCAGGCTGCTTGCCCATCAGCTACGTCCTTCCAGCACGCAGAGCAGGTTCTGTTGCAGGGCCGGGCCGGAGGTCGCGTGGCCGACGGCCTTCGAGATCTCGCCGGACCAGATCCGCGAGGCGGCCTCGCCGATCCGGATGCCGCCCCCCGAGAACATCGGGTTGCTGGTCAGAGCGCCGCCCGACGGGTTGATGCGGACGTCGTCGCCCAACCCGAGCTCGCGACGCAGGATCAGCTCCTGGTGGCTGAACGGCGCGTGCAGCTCGGCCACCTCGACGCCTGTCAGGTCGACCGCGGCAGCGGCGCGCGCGGCCGACGGCGACCGGGTCAGGTCGCGGGTGCCGAGACCCATCGGGTCGATGTAGTGCGACAGGCCCTCGATCCAGGCCGGCCGGTCCCGCACCGCCCGGGCCCGGTCGCCGGCGGCGAGCACGATCGCGGCCGCGCCGTCGGTGACGGGGGAGCAGTCGTGCTTGCGCAGCGGATCGGCGTACAGCGGCCGCGACAGGAGCTCCTCGACCGAGGAGCCGCCCTTGCGGATCGAGTACTCGTTCTTCTCCGCGTCGGTGAGGGAGCGGTTGGCCACCTCGGCCATCGCCGTCTCGTCCCACTCGCCGGCGTCGATGCCGATGCGGGCCTGGAGGCCGGCGAGCGACACGGTGTCGGGCCAGAGCGGGGTCATCGTGTACGGCTCGAGCTGCAGGCCGAGGGTTCGGCGCAGCACCCCGGCGGAGGACTTGCCGAAGGCGTACACCAGGGCGGTGTCGACCTCGCCGGTCTGGATCTTCAGCCAGGCCTCGTACATGGCCCAGGCGAGGTCCATCTCGACGTGCGACTCGTTGACCGGCGGGATCACGCCGATCGCGTCGACGGCCGAGACGAACGAGAAGGACCGCCCGGCCAGGTAGTCGGAGGATCCCGAGCACCAGAAGCCGATGTCGCGGCGGGTCCAGCCGGTCTGCTCGTAGCACTCCGCGAGGAGCGGGACGAGCAGCTCCACGCAGGTCGGTGACCCGTCGAACTCGGCCATCTGTCGCTGGGCGAACCCGACGACGGCAACGTCTCTCATGCTGTGCGCTCCATTTCCGGGGCCCCTCAGAGGTGGTGCTGGTAGGTGTCGTAGTCCGCGTCCGGCTCGTCGGCCGGCTCGAAGTGGTCGATGTTCTCCAGGGAGTACGTCCACTCCTCCTCCGGCTTCCAGACCGCCCTGACCCGCATGCCCATCCGCACCTCGTCGGCCGGCACGCCCAGGATCAGGTGGAGGATCGCGATGTCGGCGCCGTCGAGCAGCACGTACGCCGAGACGTACGGCGGGATGATCTTCTGGCCCAGGAACGGCACATTGACGATGCAGAACGTCGTGATGGTGCCGGTCTGCGACAGCTCCACCTCCTCCGCGGTCGGAGTGCCGTCGGCCGGGCAGGCGCTGCGCGGCGGCACGTAGACCTTCTGGCAGGTCGGGCAGCGCTGCCCGAGGATGCGCCCCGCGTTGAGGCCGCGGTAGAACGCCGACTCCTCGGGCGACGCGGCGTACTGGTAGTCGAGCGAGACCGGGACGATGACACCGGTCACCGGGTCGACGGTCCTCGTCCCGGTGCCGCCGGACGAGGGGGGCGCGCTCCCCCCGGCGTCACCCTCACCGGAGAGCGGCTCGAACGCCTCGATGTCGGTGATCGCGCCGACCCGCTCCGCTGCCCAGCGGACCTGGACCCGCATGCCGGTCGACACCTCGTCGGGCGACGTCACGTCGAGTGCGTGCAGAAACGGGCGGGTCGCGCCGTCCAGGGTCACCAGCGCGAAGGCGAAGGGCCGGTCGAACGGCTGGCCCTTCACCGGCTCGGGCACCCACGACCACGACGTCACGGTCCCCACGGACGCGACCTCGACGAAGTCGGTGGTCTGCTCGTGCGTCACCGGGTCGTACTCCAGCGGAGGTACGACGACCCCGCCCTCCGACGTACGTCCGGCGACGACGACGCCGTCGCGGAGGCCGGTCAGGAACCGGCCGACGACAGGTCCGGTCGACCGGGTGTAGTCGAACGCTACGGTGACGGGTGCTGACAGTGTTCGTGTCATGATCCGAAACTAGAACACGTTCTAAGATCGGGCAAGACCGTGCCCATATCGGGGAGACGACAGGAGAGACGGATGAAGCTCGGACTGCAGCTCGGCTACTGGGGGGCCCAACCTCCGCACGGCGTGGGAGAGCTCGTCGCCGCCGCCGAGGACTCCGGCTTCGACGCGATCTTCACCGCCGAGGCGTGGGGGAGCGACGCGTTCACCCCGCTGGCCTGGTGGGGCCGCGAGACCGAGCGGATCAAGCTCGGTACGTCGATCGTGCAGATGTCGGGCCGCTCGCCGACGTCGATCGCGATGCACCTGCTGACCCTCGACCACCTCTCGAACGGCCGGGTCATCCTCGGCATGGGAGTCAGCGGGCCGCAGGTCGTCGAGGGCTGGTACGGCCAGCCCTTCGGCAAGCCGCTGGCGCGCACCCGTGAGGTCGTTGACATCATCCGCAAGGTCCTCGCCCGCGAGGACAAGGTCACCAACGACGGCCCGCACTACCCGCTGCCGTTCCGTGGCGACAACTCCGTCGGCCTCGGCAAGCCGCTCAAGCCGATCGTGCACCCCCTGCGCTCCGACGTGCCGATCTGGCTCGGCGCAGAGGGCCCGAAGAACGTCGCCCAGACCGCGGAGATCGCGGACGGCTGGATCCCCATCTTCTACACGCCGAAGTCGGCCGGGATGTACCGGCCCTGGCTCGACGAGGGCTTCGCCCGGCCCGGCGCTCGGCGTACGCGCGAGGACTTCGAGATCGCCGCGACGTGCCACCTGCAGGTGGTGGCGAACGCCGAGGAGAAGCAGCTCGTGCTCGACGCGATCAAGCCCTCGGTGTCGCTCTACATGGGCGGCATGGGCGCCCAGGAGGCCAACTTCCACAACCAGGTGTTCGTGCGGATGGGCTACGAGGACCTTGCCGCGGAGGTGCAGCGGCTCTACCTGGGCGGCGAGAAGGACAAGGCGACGGCCCTCATCCCGGACGAGCTGGTCGACGACATGCACATCGTCGGCACCGCGGGCGAGGTCAAGGAGCGGGTCGCGCAGTGGGAGGAGACCGGCGTGACCACGCTGCTCCTCAGCGCCCGCTCCGCCGACGAGATCCGATCGGTCGCGGACCTCCTCGCCTGACGACCGCCCGGGCCCTCGCTCGAGGGGTCGGGGACCGACCGTCCCGGTGGTTGAGGAGGGCCGCCAGGCCCGTCTCGCCGGTGGTTGAGCAGGGCCGCGAGGCCGGTCGCGCCGGTGGTTGAGGAGGGCCGCCAGGCCGGTCGCGCCGGTGGTTGAGGAGGGCCGCCAGGCCCGTCTCGAAACCCCCGCAGCGAGGGCAGGC
>NZ_KK211168.1:123461-376549 GCF_000620705.1 Nocardioides sp. URHA0020 | reverse complement strand
CCGGTGGTTGAGGAGGGCCGCCAGGCCCGTCTCGAAACCCCCGCAGCGACGGCAGGGCTCCGGGTGGGGTGGGAGAGTTGCGCGGTGAGTAGCTATGGCGTCATCGGGGTGGGGTCGATCGCAGCGGCCATGGTCGTGGGGTGGTGCGACGGGGTCGGTGACGCGCCCGAGGTGGTCCTCTCGCCGCGCAACGCCGAGCGCTCGGCCGAGCTGGCCGGACGGTTCCCGACGGTGCGGGTCGCGACCGACAACCAGGCGGTCGTGGACGCGGCCGACGTGGTCGTCGTCTGCCTGCTGCCGGGCAACGCCGCCGAGGTGGTGTCGGGCCTGACGTTCCGCCCGGACCAGGCCGTGGTGAGCGCGGTCGCCGGCATCGACGTCGCGCACCTGCGTCAGGTCGTCGCGCCGGCGAGCCAGGTCGCGCGCAGCGTCCCCCTGCCGGCCGTGGCGACCCGGGACAGCGTGACCCCGGTGCACCCCGGTGGGGCGGCGGTCGAGGAGCTCTTCGGACGGCTCGGGGGGAGTCTCGTCGTCGACGACGAGCTGGCGTTCGAGTCGATCGCCGCGGCCTCGGCGACGGTGGCGGCGTACTTCGGCTACCTCGGCGCGGTCGCCGGCTGGCTCGGCTCGCGCGGCATCCCGGAGGACGGCGCGCGACGCTACGTGGCCGCGACGTTCGCGGCCCTGGCGGGCGAGCTGGGTGCACCGGACCCGGACTTCGCGGCGCTGGCCGACGCGCACGCGACACCGGGCGGGCTCAACGAGCAGTTCGCGCGCGACCTCGGCGCGGCCGGGGTGTACGACGCCGTCCGCGACGGGCTGGACGCGATCCTCGTCCGTCTCGTCGGCAGCGCCGACTGAGCATTGCCCGTACGTAGAACACGTTCTAGTCTCGGGCGCATGACGGATGACATGCGAGTCGGCACCCACAACGGCCACCTGATGGTGGCCGCTCTGAAGCGGCACCAGCACAAGCCGGTGATGTACCTCGGTGACACGACGCTGACCGGCGGGCAGACCGCGGAGCGGATCAGCCAGTACATCCAGGCCTTCGAGTCGCTCGGCGCCGGTCGCGGGACCGCGGGCGCGCTGCTCGCGCTCAACCGTCCCGAGGTGCTCTTCATCCTCGGCGCCGGTCAGACCCAGGGCCACCGGCGCACGTCGCTGCACCCGCTCGGCTCGCTCGACGACCACGCCTACGTCATCAACGACGCGGAGATCACGTCCATCACGATCGACCCGGTCCCGATGTTCGTCGAGCGCGTCCTGGGGCTGCTCGAGAAGTGCCCCAAGCTCGAGAAGGTGCTCACCATCGGGCCGGTGCCGGAGGAGCTCAGCCACGTCGGGCACGACCTGGCGGCAGCGGCAGCGGCGTACGACCCGGAGCCGCTGCAGGCCGTCACCCTCGACCCCGACCACATCGTGTCCATCACCTACACCGGCGGCACGACGGGCAAGCCGAAGGGCGTCATCGGCCTGTCGCGGCAGATGAACACGATGACCCAGATCCAGATGTCGGAGTGGGAGTGGCCGGAGTCGCCGCGCTTCTTGATGTGTACGCCGCTGTCGCACGCGGGCGCGGCGTTCTTCGTGCCGACGGTCCTCAAGGGCGGCTGCCTCTACGTGCTGGCGAAGTTCGACCCGGCCGAGGTGCTGCGCACCATCGAGGAGCAGCAGATCACGGCGACCATGCTGGTGCCGTCGATGCTCTACGCGCTGATGGACCACCCCGACTCGCGCACGCGGGACCTGTCGTCGCTGGAGACCGTCTACTACGGCGCGTCCGCGATCAACCCGGTGCGGCTCAGGGAGGCCATCGAGCGGTTCGAGCCGATCTTCGCGCAGTACTACGGGCAGTCCGAGGCCCCGATGGCGATCAGCTACATGTCGCGTGCGGACCACGCCGAGGCGCTGGCGCCGGGCGGCGACGAGCGGCGCCTGGCCTCCTGCGGCCGACCCTCCGCCTTCGCGCGTACGGCGCTGCTCGGCGAGGACGGTCAGCCCGTGCCGGTGGGTGAGCCGGGGGAGATCTGCGTCGCCGGGCCGCTGCTGGCCGGCGGGTACTGGAACCTTCCGGACGAGACCGCCGAGACCTTCCGTGACGGCTGGATGCACACCGGCGACGTGGCGCGCGAGGACGAGGACGGCTTCTGGTACATCGTCGACCGCACCAAGGACATGATCGTCACGGGTGGGTTCAACGTCTTCCCGCGCGAGGTCGAGGACGTCGTCGCCGAGCACCCCGCGATCGCCCAGGTCGGCGTCATCGGCACCCCGCACGAGAAGTTCGGCGAGGCGGTCACCGCGATCGTCGTCCTGCGGGCCGACGCGCCGCGGGACGAGGAGTCGATCGCCACGATGACGGCCGAGATCCAGGAGATGGTCAAGGCGCGCAAGGGCTCGGTGCAGTCGCCCAAGCACGTGATCGTGGCCGAGGCGCTACCGCTGACCGGCCTCGGGAAGCCGGACAAGAAGGCCCTCCGGGCCCAGTTCTGGACCGGGGACCGCGCCGTCGGCTGATCGCCGCCGGACGTAGCTCCGGACTGCGGTGTCGGCCGCGAGCGACCCGGCGAGGAGGCCGATCGCGACGATCCCGTCCAGCCACCAGTGGTTGCCGGTGGCCGACACGACGAGCATGGTCAGCACCACGTGCAGGAGGAAGATCCAGCGCCAGCGGCTGGTGCTGCACGCGACGATGCCGAAGGACACCACCGCGGCCCAGGCCACGTGGATCGACGGCATCGCCGCGAACTGGTCGGAGACGCCGGTCGTCGGGTCCGCGCTGTAGACCGACGGCCCGAAGTGGTGCGACAGGTCGACGTACCCCAGGTCGGGCAGGAAGCGCGGGGGAGCGACCCGGATGAAGCGGATCCACAGGCAGCAGGCCGTCACCAGCGCGAGGCCGTTGCGCCAGTGCGGGTACTTGTCGCGGTGCCGGAAGAACAGCCACACCAGGAAGGCCAGCAGCGCGGGGACGTGGACCGAGGCGTAGTACCAGGTCGTCAGGTCGGCGAGCCTCTCGTGCTCCATCACGAAGCGCTGCAGCGTCAGCTCGGAGGGCAGGTGCAGCGCGTCCTGGAACGACGCGATGTCGTGCGCGCGCTGGATCGCTCCGTGCGTGGACGCGATCGGCAGCATCCGGGCGAGCCGCCACAGCGAGTAGAGGGCGGCGATCAGGGCGAACTCGGCAGCGACCGGTGCGACGTGCCGGCTGATCGGCGTGCGCCAGAAGTGGACGACCAGCCAGACCAGGCCGCTGAGCACGGCTGCGATCGCAGCTTGATCCCAGGTCGGCCACGGCACCGGGTGATTGTGTCAGGCGCAGCCCCCGTTGCGGACGTGGTACGCCCGGAAGCGCGCTGCGCGGCAGGGCTGAGCAGGACTTTGTTTCGAAAACATCGGAATGATGGAAAACGTTATCGACAACGATTGACACCGCTCCTGCCGAGTGACACCTTTCCCGTCATGTGTGACGTACGTCGCACCCGGCGTACGCCGAACGGAAGGGTTACCTATGAGGTCGAAGACTCGCAGCGCGGCGCTCGCCGCGCTCTGTGCCGGCGTATTGGCGTTCGCGGCGTGTGGCAGCGACGACTCGTCGGAGGAGAGCGGTGGCACCACGACCGTGACGTGGTGGCACAACTCCAACAACGAGCCCGGCATGGGCTACTACGAGCAGGTCGCCGAGGACTACGAGGGCGACCACCCGGGCGTGAAGATCAAGATCAGCGCCATGGCCCACGAGGACATGGTCGACAAGCTGGACGCGGCGTTCCAGAGCGGCGACATCCCGGACGTCTACATGGAGCGTGGTGGCGGCGAGCTGGCCGACCACGTCGACGCGGGCATGGTGCGCGACCTGTCCGACGACGCCTCCGACGAGATCTCCACGATCGGCGGCTCGGTCGCCGGCTGGCAGATCGACGGCAAGACCTACGCCCTTCCGTTCTCCCTCGGCGTGGTCGGCGTCTGGTACAACACCGACCTCTTCGAGCAGGCCGGGATCACCGCGCCGCCCACGACGATGGCCGAGTGGTCCGACGACGTCGCCAAGCTCAAGGACGCGGGCATCACGCCCCTGTCGGTCGGCGCCGGTGACAAGTGGCCGGCCGCCCACTACTGGTACTACACGGCGCTGCGGTCGTGCCCTGAGGACGTCCTCAAGGATGCGGTCACGAGCCTGGACTTCTCCGACCCGTGCTTCGTCAAGGCCGGCGAGGCCGTCCAGGACATCTTGAAGACCGAGCCGTTCAACAAGGGCTTCCTGACCACCAAGGCCCAGGAGGGTGCGACCTCCGCGTCCGGCCTGCTCGCCACCGGCAAGGTCGCGATGGAGATGCAGGGCCACTGGGAGCCCGGCGTCATGCAGGGTCTCACCGACGACGGCAAGGGTCTCGGCGACAAGACCGGCTGGTTCCCCTTCCCGGCCGTCGAGGGCGGGCAGGGCGACCCGAAGGACGCCCTTGGCGGCGGCGACGCCTGGGCGGTCTCGGAGAAGGCGCCCGACGCGGCCGTCGACTTCGTGAAGTACCTGCTCTCGGACCAGGTGCAGACCGGCTTCGCCGAGAACGACATGGGCCTGCCGACCAACCCCGCAGCCAACAGCGCGGTCAAGGACCCGGCCCTCGCCCAGCTGCTCGCGGTGCGCGACGACGCGCCGTACGTCCAGCTCTACTTCGACACCGCCTTCGGCGCCTCGGTCGGCGGTGCCATGAACGACGAGATCGCGCTGCTCTTCGCGGACAAGGCGTCGCCGGAGGACGTCGTGGACGCGACCCAGCAGGCAGCGGACGCCGAGAAGTGACGGGAGCGGTGAGCTGAGCGTGACAGAGCAGGACGTCGTCACCTCCCCGACGTCCGCACCCCTCGAGGAGGCCACCCGGCGCGACGTGCGCCGGGTGGCCTCCCGGGCCGCCGGGTCCGGGTGGCGACAGCGGCTGGAGGTCGCGTTCTTCGTGACGCCGGCGCTGGCGCTGATGGCGGTCTTCGTCGTGTGGCCGGTGGTCTCCGCGGTCCGGATGTCGTTCTACCGCTGGAAGGGCTTCGGCCCGATGGACGACTTCATCGGGATGGACAACTACCGCTACGTCCTCACCGACGAGGTCTTCACGGGCGCGGTCACGCACAACTTCATCATCGTCTTCGCCTCGATCCTCATCCAGCTGCCGCTGGGCCTGGCGGTGGCGCTTCTGCTGGACCGGCGGATCCGCGGGCGGGGCCTGCTCCGCACCATCGTCTTCGTGCCGTACGTCGTGGCCGAGGTCATCGCGGGCGTGGTCTGGTACCAGCTGCTGCAGCCGGAGTCCGGCGTCATCGACGGGCTGATCCGGGGGATCGGCCTCACCCCTCCCGAGCAGGGCTTCCTCGGCACGCCGAGCCTGGCGCTCGGCACGGTCTTCGTGGTGCTGACCTGGAAGTACCTCGGGCTGGCGATCCTGCTCTTCCTGGCCGGGCTGCAGGGCGTGCCGACCGACCTGTACGAGGCCGCCCAGCTCGACGGGGCGAGCTGGTGGCAGGTGCAGCGGCGGATCGCGATCCCGCTGCTCGGTCCGACCATCCGCACCTGGTGCTTCCTGTCGATGATCGGCTCGCTGCAGCTCTTCGACATGGTCTGGATCCTGACCGGCGGCGGCCCGGCCAACGCGACGACGACGATGGCGACGTACCTGATCAACCAGGGCACCGGCCGGCACAACTACGGCATCGCCGGTGCGGCGTCGGTGGTCCTCTTCGCCATCGGCTTCCTGATGGCGCTGGTCTACCAGGTGCTCGTGCTCCGGCGCGACACCACCGTGGAGAGGTGACGGGACATGACCCGACGCGCGAGGCCCTTCGGCTCCGGCGGCCCGCTGGTCTACCTGCTCGCACTGGTCGCCGTGATCATCACGCTGGGCCCGGTCGTGTACGGCGCCCTCGGCGGCTTCCGCACCAACGAGCAGCTGGCGCGGGACCCCTCGGGGCTGCCCGACCCGTGGGTCTTCTCCAACTACACCGCGGTGCTGAGCAACGACGCCTTCTGGCGCTACGCGCTGAACTCCTCCATCGTCGCGCTGGTGACGACGGTGGTCGCCGTGCTCTTCGGCGTGATGGCGGCGTACCCGCTCGCCCGCTACCAGTTCCGTGGCCGCGAGCCGCTCTTCATGGTGTTCGTGCTCGGCCTGCTCTTCCCGGCGGCCGTGGCGATCATCCCGCTCTTCATCCTGGTCTCGCAGGACCTGCACCTGGCCAACACCTGGTGGGGCGTCGCGCTCCCGCAGGCGGCGTTCGCGCTGCCGATCACGGTGGTCATCCTGAGGCCCTTCCTGATGGCGATCCCGCGTGAGCTCGAGGAGGCGGCGCTGATCGACGGCGCGTCTCGCGTCGGGATCTTCTGGCGCCTGGTGCTCCCGCTCTCGGTGCCGGCACTGGTCACGGTCGGCGTGCTGGCCTTCGTCGCGTCGTGGAACGCCTACCTGCTGCCCCTGCTGCTGCTGCAGGACGACATGCGTACGCTGCCGCTGGGCGTGGCCGACTACTCGAGCGAGCACTCCTCCGACACGGCTGGCGTGCTCGCGTTCACCACGCTCGCGATGATCCCCGCGCTGATCCTCTTCCTCGCGATGCAGCGTCGCATCGTCAGTGGTCTGCAGGGCGCGGTGAAGGGATGACGGATCCGGTGAAGGTGGAGGAGAGCCCCGTGGAGCAGACCACCCCGAGGGTCGGCAGCAGGGTCACGATGCAGCAGGTCGCGGCCGAGGCAGGCGTCTCGGTGTCGACGGTCTCCAAGGTGATGAACGGCCGGTACGGCGTGTCGACCCAGACGTCCGACCACGTCAGCAAGGTCATCGACCGGCTCGGCTACGAGACCAGCCTGGTGGCCCGCAGCCTGCGCAACACCCGCACCAACGTGATCGGCCTGCTGGTCGCGGACTTCGAGCCCTTCAGCACCGAGGTGCTCAAGGGCGCGGCGGACGCGATCCGGGGCACCGGCTACGAGCTGGTCGCCTACTCCGCCGGCGGGCGCACCGACGAGCACGTCGGGTGGGAGCGCCGCTACCTCTCGCGGGTGATGGGCACCCTCGTCGACGGCGCCGTGCTGGTCACCCCGACGGTCACCGACGTGCAGTACGACGGCCCGGTCGTCGCGGTCGACCCGCACACCGGCCGGTCCAGCCTGCCCACGGTCGCGGCCGACAACCTGCAGGGCGCCCGGATGGGCGTCGACCACCTGCTCGCGCTGGGACACCGGCGCATCGGCATGGTCACCGGCCGCGCCGACCTGGTCTCCGCCCAGCTGCGCGAGCGTGGCTTCCGGGAGGCGCACGCGGCGGCCGGCGTGCCGGTCGACGAGAGCCTGCTCGCCCTGGGTGCGTTCGACCCGGAGCAGGCGCGCGAGGCGGCACGGACGCTGCTGCGCCTGCCGCGGCCACCGACCGCGATCTTCGCGGCCAACGACATCTCGGCCCTCGCCACCCTCGACGTCGCGGCCGAGCTCGGGGTCGACGTCCCGGACCAGCTGTCCGTCGTGGGCTTCGACAACATCCCCGAGTCGGCCTTGGCGCACCCGCCGCTGACGACCGTCCAGCAGCCCATGCGCCAGCTCGGGCACGACGCGATCGCGATGCTGGTCGCGCTGATCGCCGGAGAAGAGCTGGCCCAGACCCACGTGATCCTCGAGACGACGCTGGTCCGCCGGCGTACGACCACCGCACCAGGAGCTGCCTCATGAACGAGCTGTGGCGCGATCCCACCGCGCACGTCGACGACCGGGTCGCCGACCTGGTGTCGCGGATGACCGTCACCGAGAAGGTGGCCCAGCTGTCCGGGGTCTGGTGGCTCGACCCGGACGCCGGCGGCATGGCCCCGATGCTGCGCGAGAGCGTCGGCCCGCTGCCGTCGTGGGACCGCGTCGTCGCCGACGGCCTGGGCCAGCTCACCCGCACGTACGGCACCGCACCCCTCGAGCCCGCCGATGGGCTCCGCACGCTGGCCGAGCGCCAGCGCGACGTGATGGCGGCCAACCGGTTCGGCATCCCGGCCATCGCGCACGAGGAGTGCCTGACCGGGCTGGCCGTGTGGCGGGCCACCATCTACCCCTCGCCGTTGTGCTGGGCCGCGTCGTTCGACCCCGACCTGGTCGAGCGGATGGCGGGCCGGATCGCGAGGTCGATGCGGGCGCTCGACCTCCACCAGGGCCTGGCGCCGGTGCTCGACGTGGTCCGTGACCACCGCTGGGGCCGGGTCGAGGAGACGCTCGGCGAGGACCCGTTCCTGGTCGGCCTGATCGGCAGCGCCTACGTGCGTGGCCTGGAGGACGGCGGCATCGTCGCGACGCTCAAGCACTTCCTCGGCTACTCCGCCTCGCGGGCGGCGCGCAACCTCGCGCCGGTCTCGATCGGCCCGCGGGAGCTGGCCGACGTCGTCCTGCCGCCCTTCGAGATGGCCCTGCGCGCGGGTGCCCGCTCGGTGATGAACTCCTACACCGACCTCGACGGGGTGCCGGCCGCGGCCGACGCCGGCCTGCTGACCGGCCTGCTGCGCGACCGGCTCGGCTTCGCCGGCACCGTGGCGTCCGACTACTTCTCGGTCGCCTTCCTGCAGACCCTGCACGGCGTCGCGGACAGTCTCGCCGAGGCCGGCGTGCTCGCCCTGGAGGCCGGGATCGACGTCGAGCTGCCGTCGACGAACGCCTTCGGCGAGCCGTTGCTCGACGCGCTCGCCTCCGGACGGGTCGAGGAGAAGACCGTCGACCAGGCCCTGTCCCGGGTGCTGCGGCAGAAGTGCGAGCTCGGGCTGCTGGACCCCGGGTGGGCTCCCGCCGAGGTGACCGACGTCGACCTCGACGATCCGGAGTCGCGGGCCCTCGCCCTCGAGCTGGCGCGGCGCTCCGTCGTGCTCCTGGCCAACGATGGCAGCCTGCCGCTCGCCGCCGGCGCGCCGATCGCCGTCGTGGGTCCGCGCGCCGACACCTCCGAGGCGATGCTCGGCTGCTACTCCTTCCCGATGCACGTGCTCGTCCACCACCCCGGTGTCGAGGACGGCGTCGAGATCCGCACCGTCCGTGAGGTGCTCTCCGACACGTACGACGTGTCGTACGCCCTCGGCTGCCCGGTGCTCGGTGGCGAGGAAGCCGACATCGAGGCCGCCGCCGCGGTCGCCGCGGACGCCGAGGTCTGCGTCGTGGTGCTCGGCGACCAGGCCGGGCTGTTCGGCCGCGGGACGTCCGGCGAGGGGTGCGACGTCCCCGCCCTCGACCTCCCGGGTCGCCAGGAGGAGCTCCTTGAGGCGTTGCTGGCCACCGGGACCCCGGTGGTCGCCGTGCTGCTCGTCGGCCGCCCCTACGACCTCAGCCGACAGGTCGACCGGCTCGCGGGCCTGGTGTGCGGCTTCTTCGCGGGCGAGGAGGGGGCCCAGGCGATCGCCGACGTCCTCAGTGGCCGGGTCAACCCGTCGGGCCGGCTGCCGGTCAGCTTCCCGGGCGCCGGGTCGAGCCAGCCCACGACGTACCTCGCCTCGCCGCTGGGCCGGCGCACCGAGGTGAGCGTCGTGGATCCGACACCGCTCTTCGCGTTCGGTCACGGGCTCTCGTACGCCGCGGCGACCTGGGGCGCGGTGACCGCGACCTGCGGGTCGTCGGGGTCGCAGTGGGGGACCGACGGCACCTGCGAGCTCGTGGTGGAGCTCGCCAACGAGACGGACCGCGACGTGTCGGAGGTGGTGCAGGTGTACCTCCACGACCGCTCGGCGTCGGTGGTGCGCCCGGTGCAGCAGCTCGTCGGTGCCGCGCGCGTCGACCTGGCGGTCGGGCGGCGGGCCCGGGTCCGCCTGTCGCTGTCGGCCGACCTGACGTCCTTCACCGGGCGAGACCTGACGCGGGTCGTCGAGCCGGGTGCGGTCGAGCTGTGGGTGGGTGCCTCGAGCACCGACATCCGGGAGGTGCTGCCCCTGGAGCTGGTCGGCGCGGCCCGCGCGGTGGGCGTCGACCGAGACCTGGAGCCGACCGTCAGCGTCGAGCTGGACTGATGCACTACGACCTGCCGCTGGCGCAGGCCCGGGTCTACCGGCCGGACCTGGCCGTCCCCGATGACCTCGAGGAGTTCTGGGCCGCCACCCTCGAGCGCACCGGCGGGGCCCCGCCGGTGCTGACGCGCGTCGATTCGGGGCTGGTCACCATCGAGACGTACGACGTCACGCTCGCCGGCTTCGACGGCGATCCGGTGCGCGCCTGGCTGCACCTGCCGGCCGCCCCGCTCCGCCGCGGTCCGATGCCGGGCGTGGTGCAGCTGCAGGGCTACAACGGTGGCCGCGGGCTCGCGCACGAGCACGTGCTCTGGGCGAGCGCCGGCTACGCCCACCTCGTCGTCGACACCCGCGGCCAGGGCAGCGGCTGGACGACCGGAGCGACCGGCGACCCGGCCGGCAGCGGGCCGGCGCAACCCGGGTTCCTCACCCGCGGGATCGAGGACCCGGAGACCTACTACTACCGGCGGGTGTACGCCGACGCCGTGGCCGCGCTCGAGGTGCTGCGCGCTCACGACCTGGTCGACCCATCTCGGGTGGCCGTGGCGGGAGGGAGCCAGGGCGGCGGGATCTCGACCTCCGTCGCTGCCCTGGCTCCCTCCTCCGTGGCCGCGGTGCTGCCCGACGTGCCGTTCCTCTGCGACTTCCGCCGGGCCACGGCCGTGGCGCAGTCCGAGCCCTACCTGGAGCTGGTGCGCTACCTGGCCGCCCACCGCGACCGGGTCGAGCAGACGTTCGCGACGCTGTCCTACTTCGACGCTGCGGTCCTCGGACGCCTGGCGACCGCGCCCGCGCTCTGGTCGGTCGCCCTGATGGACGCCACCTGTCCGCCCTCGACGGTCTTCGCGGCGTACAACTCCTACGGCGGGCCCAAGGAGATCGAGGTCTACGAGTTCAACGACCACGAGGGCGGCGCGGCGCACCACCAGCAGCGCCAGCTGGCGTGGCTCGCGGCCACGCTCTAGCTAGCGCCCCTGGAACTGCGGCGCGCGCTTCTCGGCGAAGGCCCGCGGTCCCTCCTTCGCGTCGTCGGACGCGAACACGGCCTTCCCGACCACGGCGTCGTCGGCCCAGCAGTCCTCCTCGTGCTTGCCCTCCGAGTCGCGGACGGTCTTCAGGATCGCCTGCACGGCGAGCGGACCGTTGGCGCAGATGAGGTCGGCGATCTCGTGGGCCTTCGCCAGCGCTTCGCCGTCCGGCACGACCGTGCCGATCAGCCCGATCTCCTTGGCCTCCGGCGCCTTGATGGCGCGACCGGTCAGCAGCAGGTCCATCGCGATCGTGTACGGGATCTGCCGGGGGAGCCGGACGGCGGAGCCGCCCATCGGATACAGGCTCCACCGCGCCTCGGCGACGCCGAACCGGGCCGACTCGCCGGCGATCCGGATGTCGGTGCCCTGGAGGATCTCGGTGCCGCCCGCGATTGCCGGGCCCTCCACCGCCGCGATCAGCGGCTTGGTGAGCCGGAAGCCCTTGAGCAGACCTTTGATCACGGTCGGGTCGAAGCCGGCCTCGAAGCTCTCGCTGGGCGAGCGCTTGGTCGCGGCCTTCAGGTCCATCCCCGCGCAGAAGTAGCCGCCGGCGCCCGTCAGGATGCAGACCCGGATCGAGTCGTCGTCGTTGACCCGGTCCCAGGCCTCCTCCATGATCGCCATCATCTCGCCGGAGAGGGCGTTGCGGGCCTCCGGCCGGTTCATCGTGACGACCAGCTTGTGGCCGTCCTGCTCGACGAGGCAGTGCGGTGCGGTCGCGGGAGCCGGGGGCTGCGAGGAGGACTCGGTCATGGTTCGGGATGCTAGCCAAGAACAAGAACGTGTTCTAGTCTCGCGGGCGTGGCTCACAACATCGCTGACCTCTTCGAACACGCGGTCGACGCCGCGCCGGACAACCCCGCGCTGAAGGTCGGGGACCGGGTGGTGACGTACGCCGAGCTGGAGGCCGACGCCAACCGGCTCGCGCACTACCTGCTGTCGCAGGGGGTGGGCCCGGGCGACCACGTGGCGATCTATGCGAAGAACAGCATCGAGCACGTCGTCGCGGTGCTCGCCGTCACCAAGATCCGAGCCGTCAACATCAACGTGAACTACCGCTACGTCGAGGGCGAGCTCAACTACCTCTTCGACAACGCCGACGTGGTCGCGGTGATCCACGAGCGCTCGTACGCACCGCTGGTCGCGGCGATCTGGGACAAGCACGAGAAGCTCAGGACGGCGATCGTCGTCGACGACGCGCTCGACCCCGACGACCAGTCGGACTTCTCCTCCTACGGCGGCGTGCACTACGACGACGCCGTCGCCGGGCAGAGCGCCGAGCGTGACTTCGGCGAGCGGAGCCCCGACGACATCCACATCATCTACACCGGCGGCACGACCGGCTTCCCGAAGGGCGTCATGTGGCGACAGGAGGACTGGTGGCGCGTCCTCGGCGGCGGCACCGACTTCTACACCGGCGAGCTGCTGGAGGAGACCACGCAGTCCAGCCAGGCCACCGCCCCGCGGATGGCGACCTTCCCGCTCAGCCCGCTGATGCACGGCGGGGCCCAGTCGGGCCTGCTGATGCATCTCTTCGCAGGCCACCTCACGATCGTCGAGCCCAAGTTCGACCCGGTGCGCACCTGGGAGATCATCGAGGCCGACAAGATCCAGCTGATCTTCATGACCGGTGACGCGATGGCCCGCCCGCTGATCGAGGCCTACGAGGCGAAGGCCGAGACCGGCACGCCGTACGACGCCTCGAACCTGGTCGCGATCTCGAGCAGCGCCGCGATCTTCAGTCCGCAGGTCAAGGCGCGCTGGATGGCGGCCTTCCCCAACTCGATCTTCACCGACTCCGTCGGCGCGACCGAGACCGGCTTCCAGGGCATGGGGATGGCGGACGCCAACAACATCAGCACCGACGGTCCGGTGGTCGGCCTCGCCTCGAGCGGTGTGGTCCTCGACGAGAACAACGAGTTCCTCGACCCCGACACCGACGTGGGCAAGGTCGGACGCCTCGGTCGCGGTGGCTCGGTGCCGATCGGCTACTACAAGGACCCGGTCAAGTCGGCCTCGACCTTCCTGGTGATCGACGGCGAGCGCTACTCCGTGCCCGGCGACTTCGCCCGCATCGAGGAGGGTCGCCGCGTCACGCTGCTCGGTCGCGGCTCCAACTGCGTCAACACCGGCGGGGAGAAGGTCTACCCCGAGGAGGTCGAGATGGCCATCAAGGGTCACCCGGCCGTGTACGACGTGCTCGTGGTCGGCGTCCCCGACGAGAAGTACGGCCAGGCGGTCGCCGCGGTCGTCGAGCTGCGCGAGGGGGCGTCGCTGGAGCTCGAGGAGCTGCGCGCCTACCTGCGCGCGCACCTCTCCGGCTACAAGCTGCCGCGCACCCTGACCCTGGTCGACCAGGTGCCGCGCAACGCGGCCGGCAAGGCGCAGTACCCCGCCGCCAAGGAGCTCGCGCTCGCGGGCTTCGCGGCGAAGGCCGCGACCGTCGACCCCACGTCCGTCTGACTCTTCAGGAGAAGCATGCGCACCCCCCTGTGTGAGGAGTTCGGGATCGAGTACCCGATCTTCGCGTTCACCCCCTCCGAGCACGTCGCCGCGGCGGTGTCACGGGCCGGCGGGCTCGGCGTCCTCGGCTGCGTCCGGTTCAACGACACCGAGGAGCTCGAGCGGGTCCTGACCTGGCTCGACGCCAACACCGACGGCAAGCCGTACGGCGTCGACATCGTGATGCCGATGAAGATCCCGACCGAGGGCACGTCGCTCGACCTGGGCGCGATGATCCCCGAGGACCACAGGAGGTTCGTCGACGAGACGCTGCTCAGGCTCGGCGTACCCCCGCTCCCGGAGGGCGAGGGTCGTGAGGGGGTGCTCGGCTGGCTGCACTCCGTGGCGCGGTCGCACCTCGACGTCGCCCTGCAGCACCGGCCGGTGCTGATCGCCAACGCGCTCGGCTCGCCGCCCGCCGACATCATCGAGAAGTGCCACGACCACGGCATCAAGATCGCCGCGCTCGCCGGCGCCGCCAAGCACGCGCTCTCGCACGTCGCCAACGGCGTCGACATCATCGTGGCCCAGGGCTACGAGGCCGGCGGCCACACCGGCGAGGTCGCCAGCACGGTCCTGCAGCCCGACATCGTGGACGCCGTCGGGCCCGACGTGCCCGTGCTGGGTGCCGGCGGCATCGGCTCCGGTCGCCAGATCGCCGCGTCGCTCGCGCTCGGCGCCCAGGGTGCCTGGATGGGCTCGATCTGGCTCGGCACCGAGGAGTACCAGCTCATGGGGGCCGCCAACGCCGAGGCCTGGGAGACCGCCTTCACCCGCGCCACGTCGTCCGACACCGTGCGCACCCGGGTCTACACCGGCAAGCCCGCCCGGCTGCTCAAGACCAAGTGGACCGAGGCGTGGAACGAGGAAGGCGCCCCCGCACCCCTGCCGATGCCGCTGCAGAACCTGCTGGTCGCCAACGCCCACAACCGGATCAGCGCCGCCAACGACCCGGACGTCATCTCCATGCCGATCGGCCAGATCGTCGGCCGGATGAACGAGGTCCGCTCGGTCGCGGACGTGATGGCCGACCTGGTCGCCGAGTTCGAGACCACCGTGGAGCGGCTCAACACCCTCCGCTCGTAGGGCCGCCTCAGCGGTCGCCGTCGACGACGCGGACCACGAGCGAGCCCGGCTGCACGACGAAGCGCACGCTGGCCGCCTCGGTGAGGACGTCGCCGTCGACCTCGCAGAGCTGCGGTGGGTCGAGGCGGATCACCAGGTCCGATCCGCTGTCCCGCTCGAGGGAAGGGCCGTCGCTCCGCTTCGCGAGGACGCGCGCCGCCACGCCGATCCACTGGGTCAGGCTCTCCGGGCTGACCGTCGCGATGTCGAGGCGGCCGTCGTCGATGAGCGCGTCGGGAAGCAGCACCATGCCGCCGGTCAGCTCGCCGCAGTTGCCGACGACGACCGTCCTGGCCTTGCTGGTCGGACGGGTCCGGCCGTCCACGACCAGGTCGAGCCCGAAGGGCGGGTCCGTCAGGTGTCGGCCGCCGCTGGCGACGTACGCCGCCCACCCGGCCCGGTCCTTCACGCCCTCCGGCGCGTCGGCCATCATCTGGGCGTCGAAGCCGACACCCGCCATCACGGTGAAGCAGTGCACGTTGTCGGCGGGTCGCGGCACGCCGTGCTGCTGCTCGGGGGACGGGTCGAGGACCAGCCACCCGACGTCGATCGTCCGGTCGATGCCGGTGAACGCCACGCGTGCGGCCTCCTCCAGCGAGACCACCCCGTCAGCCAGGTTGCGGGCGAGCAGGTTGCCGGTGCCGCCGGGCAGCAGCCCGAGCGGCACGCCGGAGCCCACCAGCTCCTGGGCCACCGCACGGACGGTGCCGTCGCCACCCAGCGCGCACACCAGGCCGGCGCCGTCCGCGATCGCCGCGCGGGTCTGGCCGAAGCCGGGATCCTCCGCGGTCGTCTCCACCAGCGTCGGCTCGGGCACGTCCGCGGACCGGGCTGCGGCGACCAGCGTCTCCCGGACCTCGTCGGCGTCGACCTTCGTCGGGTTGACCACGACGGTGATCCCGCCCTCTCTCGTCTTCACGCCGGGTTCCTTCCCTCGCAGCGTGCGAGGTATACCTCCGCCCGCACCGGGTATGACACTGCCGTGAGGGAGACCGTGGCGGATCAGGGCGTGTCCGGGCAGATGGACCGAGCGGCCACCGCCGCCAAGGGGGCGGCCGGCAAGGCCGGCGACCATCCCGTGATCGAGTGGGGAGCGCGGCTGGGCTACGCGGCCAGCGGCGTGCTGCACCTCGTGCTCGCGTGGCTCACCGTCCACGTGGCGCTGGGCGACTCCGGCGGTCAGGCGAGCCAGTCGGGGGCGCTCTCCGTCGTGGCGCACCAGTCGTTCGGGCTGGTCCTGCTCTGGGTGCTGACGCTCGGCTTCGCGCTGCTGGCGATCTGGCAGGTGACCGAGATCGTGGTCGCCCGCAAGGCGTTCGACAAGGCCAAGGCTGCCGGCAAGGCGGTCATGTACGCCGCCCTCGCGTGGACCGCGATGACCTTCGCCCTCGGCGGTCACACCTCCAGCAACAAGCAGAGCAAGGACTTCACCCGGACGCTGATGGAGGCGCCGGCCGGCCGGTTCCTGGTCGGTCTCCTCGGGGTCGCCATCCTCGGCGTCGCCGGCTACCACATCTACAAGGGCTGGACGAAGCGGTTCCTGCGCGACCTGCAGGAGCACCCGGGTCACTGGGCGGTCGTGGCCGCTCGCGTCGGCTACATCGGCAAGGGCGTCGCCCTCGTCGCCGTCGGCGTGCTCTTCATCGTGGCTGCCGTGGAGCAGCAGGTGCGCAAGGCCACCGGGCTCGACGGAGCGCTCAAGTCGCTGCGCGACCTGCCGGCCGGCAGCGTCATCCTGATCGGGGTGGCGCTCGGTCTCGCTGCGTACGGCGTCTACTCGTTCGCCCGGGCGCGCTACGCGCGCGTCTGACCCACCGGCCGGTCCAGAGCCGGCTCGTCGGCGGCGACGTCGTGCCCGGCCGCGGGCTCGCGCCGCAGCCAGCCCCAGGCCAGCAGGCACGCCAGCAGGCCGTTGACCATCGCCACGGCGACGTCGCTGAGGTGGTGCATGCCTCGGTAGAGCCGGGCCGAGGCCACCAGGAACGGCACCATCAGGCAGGCCGTGACCACCACGGCCCGCAGGGCCGGCTGCCGGATCCGCAGCGCCATCAGCGCGAGGGTGAAGTACAGCCCGGTCGCGGCGCCGGTGTGGCCGCTGGGGAAGCTGGAGGTGGGCGGCGAGTCGTCCAGCTTCTCGACGTCCGGGCGCTCCCGGTCGATCAGCAGCGTGGTGAAGAAGAAGACCAGCGCCTGCGCCGAGATGGCGATCAGGGGCACGATGGCGTACCACCAGTGGCGGGTGCGCCACCACACCAGGGCGACCACGACCAGGCAGAGGCCGACGATGCTGACGGTGGCGCCGGTCCAGGAGAAGAAGAGCGTGATGTCGTTGAGGAGGCCGGTGCGCCCGGCGGCCAACGACTTGTTGATCCGCTCCTCGGACGTGCCCAGGTGCTTCAGGGGGCCGTCGGTGATCGACCACCCGAGCGCGAGGACCACCAGCCACCACACGGTGACGGGCAGCAGGACGCGGACCGCGAGGTCTCGTCCGGCGCCCTTCCATGAGGGGCGTGACTGGTCGTCATGCCACCTGGTGAGGAACGCCATCTGCTGACTCCTTCGAGGGGGTGGTGGAGGTGGTCGGTGGGCTCCAGCCCACGTAGCCGGCGTACGACGCGATGCACAGACCGCACCCGAGGAGGACGCCGGCCACCACGTCGGAGGGGAAGTGGGCACCCAGGAACAGGCGGTCCAGGCAGGTCAGGAGGACCCAGGCGGCGCCGACCGCCAGCAGCACGCGTCGCGCCGTGGTGCCCAGGACGGGGCGCAGCAGCAGCAGCACGATCGTCACCACGATCGCGTTGTTGGTGGCGTGGCCGGAGGGGAACGAGTAGCCGGCGTGGGTGGCGAAGGGCTCCTCGATGACGGGACGCCCCCGCTGGACCATCGTCTTGAGCAGCACCGCCACGGTCCAGCCCGTCGCCATCGTGGCGAGGGCCCACCAGGCGCGGGTGCGCAGGTGCAGCCGGAACCAGGCGAACAGGCAGACCGGCACGCCGAGGACGAGGTACATCACCCACGGCTGGCTGATGAGCTCCCAGGTCTCGGCGACGGACTGCAAGCGCGGGTGCGCCCGGGTGACCTCGGTGGCCGCGTCGATCACGGCCTGGTCGAGGTCGGCCAGCGGTCCGAACTGCGTGCGGACGAGGAAGGCGAGGAGCCCCAGTGGGACCGCCACGACGACTGCGTAGACCACGGCGCGGGTCAGTCGGCGCGCTCGAGTCGGGTGTCCCTCCATGACTCGCATCCTGCGCCGCCACTCGTCCCCGCAAACGCCGCTGGGGAGATTGTTGGTTTGTGAACCACTTCCGTGAGCACAATGTGCCCCGTGGACGTCGAGGAGTGGCTGCTGGTCAGCGAGGAGCGCGAGAACGCGCACACCTCGATCGACGCGGCGCGCGGTGACGGCACGGCATGGTCGCGTGGCAACACCGTCCGGGCCCTGGTCCACGGCCGCGACTACTTCGCCGAGCTGCACGAGCGCATCACCGCCCTGGGGGCCGGTGACCGGTTCTACTTCGCCGACTGGGAGGGCGACCCCGCCCAACAGCTGACCGACGACCCCCGCAGCACGCTCGACAACGTCCTGGTGGCGGCGGTGCACCGCGGGGTGGACGTGCGGGGCCTCCTGTGGCGCTCGCATTGGCACCGCCTGGGCTTCAGCGCCCACCGTCACCGCGAGCTGGGTGAGCTGATCGGGGCGGCGGGCGGGCAGTGCCTGCGCGACATGCGGGTCCGCACCAGGGGAGCGCACCACCAGAAGTTCGTGGTGATCCGGCACGCCGAGGACGCCTCCCGCGACGTGGCGTACGTCGGTGGAATCGACCTGTGCCACGGCCGGCGGGACGACGCCAAGCACCAGGGCGACCGCCAGCCCGTCGAGATGGCGCGCGCGTACGGGCCGACGCCCGCCTGGCACGACGTCCAGGTCGCCATCCACGGGCCGGCCGTCCACGACGTGGAGACGACGTTCCGCGAGCGGTGGGAGGACAGCACGCCCCTGACGCTCAACCCCGGACGCCTGCTCTCGAGCCTGGTGCACCGCGAGGACCTCGTCCCGGAGCCTCTCGGCGAGCAGGCGCCGCCGCCGGCGCTCCGGCCGGAGGGCCGCGAGATCGTGCAGATCATGCGCACCTTCCCGGTGATCTACCCCAAGTCCTTTGACTTCGCCCCCGACGGCGAGCGGTCCGTGATGCTCGGCAACACCAAGGCGATCGCCCAGGCGGATCGCCTGGTGTACGTCGAGGACCAGTACCTGTGGTCCGAGGAGGTCGGCGAGCACTTCGCCAACGCCCTGCGCGAGAAGCCCGACCTCCGGCTCGTCGTGGTGCTGCCCATGGTCCCGGACCGGGAGGGCGTCGCGGTCGAGGTGCCGCAGCTCTACGGCCGGAGCCTCGCGATGCGGACGATCCTGGAGGCGGGTGGCGACCGGGTGGCCTTCTTCGGGCTGACCAACGAGAGCGGCCTGCCGATCTACGTGCACTCGAAGACCTGCATCATCGACCACCGCTGGGTCAGCGTCGGCTCGGACAACCTCAACCGTCGCTCGTGGACCAGCGACAGCGAGATCGCCTGCGCCGTCCTCGACGACCGCGGCGACCTCGACGATCCCGCCCCGCGCGACTCCTTCCCCCGGACGCTGCTCCGCACGCTGGTCGCCGAGCACCTCGGCTGCACCGCCGACGAGGTGCCGGAGGATCCCCACGACCTCTTCGACGCGCTCGTGTCCAGCGCCGACGCGCTCGACGAGTGGTACGCCGGTGGGCGTGGCGACCGGCGTACCGGGGTGCGGGGGATGCTGGCCGACCGGCGCCCCCGGCGTCCGGTCCCGGTGCCGCAGTCGTTGACCGGCAGCATCCCCGGCCGTGCGCTGCGACGGCGGCGGGTCGCGGAGCGCGCGGCCGCGTTCGCGGGCGCTCCGCGCGACCAGCAGCGACCGCCGGGTCGCCTGCGACGACTGTCACCGCCGGAGCTCACCGCAGCCCAGCTGAGGTGGGCCCCCCGGCTGTACGACCTGCTGTTCGACCCGGACGGCCGGCCCCGACCAGGCGAGGAGAGCTGACGATGAGCAAGCCAGAGGACGGGTGGGACGAGGACCCGCGCGCGTTGCTGCGCGCGGAGGACGGGTTCGACCTCGACAAGCTGGAACGGGACGCGACGCCCGGCTGGGCGTCGGGCAAGAGGACGGCCAAGGCGCTCGGGCGCGAGCGCGGCGACCTCCTCAGCGAGCTCCAGGAGCGGCTCTTCGCCGAGGGCCGCACCGACGGAGGCCGCTCGCTGCTCGTCGTGGTCCAGGGCCTCGACACGGCGGGCAAGGGGGGCGTCGCCCGGCACGTGATGAGCAAGGTCGACCCGCAGGGCGTGGCCCTGCGCTCCTTCGGTCCGCCCACCGCGGAGGAGCAGGAGCACCACTTCCTGTGGCGGATCAGGAAGCAGCTCCCGGCGCCGGGCCTCATCGGGGTCTTCGACCGCTCGCACTACGAGGACGTCCTGATCGCCCGGGTCGACGGGCTGGTCGAGCCGCCGGTGTGGGAGAAGCGCTACGACGAGATCAACGACTTCGAGGCGCGCCTGGTCGAGGCCGGCACGACCGTGCTCAAGTTCGGCCTGATGGTCAGTCACGACGAGCAGGGGCTGCGGCTGATGAAGCGCCTCGACCGGCCCGACAAGCACTGGAAGTACAGCACCAACGACCTGCCCACCCGTCGCAAGTGGGACGACTACCAGGAGGCCTACGCCGACGTCTTCCGGCGTACGTCGACCGACGCGGCGCCGTGGTACGTCATCCCGGCCGACCACAAGTGGTACGCCCGACTCGCGATCACCGAGATCCTGACCCAGACCCTCGTCGACCTGGACCCGCAGTGGCCGACGGTGCGATGGGACCCGGAGGTCCAGCGCCGGCAGCTCGCCGCCACGATGAGCACCCGGGCGCTCCGGGCCTCGCTCAAGGAGACCAAGCGCGAGGTCAAGAAGGCCGTGGCGGACGACCGGCGCGTGCGCCGGGAGGCCGCCGAGGCGGGCAGCGTCGGGCAGGAGGACGCCCCGCTCGCCGTCGCCGAGGAGGACGCCCGCGAGGCCGAGGCGGCGGCAGCCGGAGCGGCCGCCATGCTCGCCCTGCAGCGGACCCGGCAGCAGAAGCTGGACCTCCTCGACGAGCGCGGCCGGGGCTGAGCCTCCGGCCGGGCGCTCCTCCTCCCGTCTCCTGACTCCCGTCGTACGTCGGGCGCCGACTTCCTCAGGTCGGGCGCCCGACCGCCGATCGAGACAGCAGCGAGGCACCGTCGCGGTGCCGCAACGGACATGACGAGGGGTGAGCGATGAGGGGACTGGTGCACGCACTGGGGACGGTGCTGATCGTCGCGACGGCGGCGCTGTGCGTCCTGGTGCAGGTCGACCACGTCGACACCGCGCTCACCCTGATCAGTGCCCGGGCCGAGGCCGCGCGGTAGGGGTCAGCTCAGGTCGGGGTGCGCCCGACCGGCGATGAGCGGCAGGTCCAGGTAGGTCTGGATCCCGGGGGCGGCGGCGACGACGTACGGGATCGAGTTCACGCAGTGCATGGCGGTCGCGACGACCCCCGGGTTGCGGACTAGGCCCTCCGCGACCGTCTCGGGCTGCCAGCCCTTGATCGTGACGAAGGTGTCGGGGTCGCCCTGGACCTCGATCTCGAACCGCTCACCCTCGGGACCGAACGTCCACGCGGGGGAGAGGTGCTCCTCGCCCATCAGCCAGTTCACGGCGATGCGGACCACGCAGGCCTCGCCGACGAACGCCTCCCAGACGAAGCGCTGTCCTGCGACCAGCCCCGGCTCGATCACGCCGATGGGCGTCTCGATCGCAGCGGTCGCGACGGCGACCTCCTGGGAGGTGCGGATCTCGGCGTCGGACGAGAAGCCGAGGGTGTCCAGGCACATCCGGACAGCCTGGATGAAGCCGCCCGAGAGGAGTCCGAGCATCGGGCCGCCCATCGCCTCCTCGGGCCGACCGCCGAACATCATGATGTGGCGTACGACGTCGGGCGCGTTGTAGGTGCGGATGTCGGAGAACTCCTCGCCCCGGACGAACGTCACCGCCGACGAGAGCGCCGAGAACATCAGCGGGTGGAGCTCGGTGATGCCGCCGGGGTTGATGCCGGTGCCGTGCAGGGTCGTGCCGGCCTCCGCGCAGGCGGCGGCCAGCGGGGCGCCGTCGCGCTCGCTCGGGTAGAACCAGCCGACCGGGGTGACGACGTTCTTGCCCGAGCGGAGGATGGCGGCGACCTCGTCGCGGCTGGGGATCAGCGGCGAGTAGAGGACCGCGTCGGCCTCCATCGCCAGGATCTCGTCGATGCTGCTCGTTGCGACGACGCCGATCGGGTCGATCCCGAGGATCTCACCGACGTCGCGGCCGTGCTTGGTGTCGGAGTGGACCCAGCAGCCGACGAGCTCGAGGTCCGGGTGGAGCAGGATGCCTTCGATGGCGGCCTTGCCGACGCTGCCGGTGGCCCACTGGATGACTCGCACGCGTCACTGTCGCAACTAGAACGTGTTCTTGTCTACGGTGCGACCCTACAGCGACGTCATCACGCCGACGGACTCCGGGGAGAAGTGCGGGAAGACCTTCGCCGTCGACGCTCCGAACCGCTTCGAGACGATCTCGGCCAGGACGCTGCGGTAGTCGGTCGTGACCAGGAGGTCCGCGTCCTGGCTCGTGCCGAGCCCCGGCCAGCTCCCGTAGTAGGCGCCCCCGCGGACCCCGGCACCGGCGACGAACATGACGTTGCCGTAGCCGTGGTCGAGGCCGCGGCTGGCGTTCTCGACGACCCGGCGGCCGAACTCGCTGATCGTCACCAGGGTCACCTTCGACCGCTGGTCACCCAGGTCGTCGAAGAAGGCGGCGATGGCGCCGGCGAGCTCACGGGCGTTGTTGACCATCCAGCCCTGCTCGTCGGTGCCCAGGCCCGCGTGCATGTCCCAGTCGCCGTGGTCGACGGTCATCACCTCGATGCCGACGTTGCCGCGGATGGCGCGCGCGACCTGGGCCATCGCGCGCCCGAGGTCGGTCTTGGGGTACGCCGCGCTGTTGTCGGCGGCCGCCTTCGCGGGGTCGAACTGGTCGACCGCGGCGTACGTCGCGCGCATGCCACGCGCCAGGACCGACCCGTGGTGGTCCCAGAGCGTGTGCAGCGAGCGGCGGCGCCGGCCGTCGTCGTCCTCGCCGGGGAGCCGGACCGCGTCGACCTTGCCGGCCGACATGGTCGCCGCGGGGCCGTAGAGCGACGTGGGAGTCACCCCGCCGGCCAGGTTGAAGCCTTGCAGCGGCGAGCTGCCGGGCGTGGTGCCGATCAGCCGGTTGAGCCAGCCGCTGCGCGCGGCCGAGCCGGGGTCGGCGTCCTCGACCGCCTCCATGGCCGCGAAGTGCGAGCGGTTGGGTGCGGGCAGCCCGGTGGCGTGCACGGCGGCGAGGGTGCCGGCCTCCCACAGGGGCAGCAGCGGCGCCAGCTCCGGGTGCAGCCCGAAGGTGTGGTCGCGGGCGAGCAGCCGCTCGGTGGGGACGGCGATGGTGGGTCGGGACGCCGCGTAGGCGGCGTCGCCGTGGGGCACGACGAGCGACAGCCCGTCGGCGGCGCCGCGCAGGGAGAGCACCACCAGCACCGCGGTCGCCGGCGTGGCCGCGGCGGAGGCCGACGCGGTGATCGCCGCGGAGCCGACGAACGTCGTGGCTCCGGCGAGGGCGACCGCGCCGGAGAAGAGCCCGCGCCGCGACACCGCGGCGAACTCGGCGCAGCAGGCGTCCGGCGGGGTCGGCGCGGCGGGCGAGGCAGGGGTCCGGGAGGTCATGGTCATCACCGAGTCAGGTGGGCGGGGGAGTCGAGCAGGACGGTGATCAGCCGGTACATGCCCCAGCGCACGAGGCCGTGCTCGGCTGTGATGACCTCACCGGCCCGGCACCCCGTCGCCTGCGCGCACGCCGTCAGCAGCAGGGGGGTCGCGGGCCGGTGCAGGATGCGCCGGGACAGGTCGTCGACCAGGGCGTCGAAGCGGACGCTGGGTCGCGGCAGCCACGCGGCGGGGCGGCGGTAGTGGGCGCCGTCCGTGGGCCACCAGCCGGCGGCGAGGCTCTGGTGCACGTCCATCGAGGCGATCAGGCGGGCCGGCGACGCCCAGGAGGCGTTGTCGATCGGCTGACCGTCCGGGCGCGGCCACGCGAACGGCGTGACGCCCATCCCGGCCACCTGCCACAGCATCTGGTTCGCGGCGTACCGGTCCCCGCTCGTGCCCGACGGCGGCCTGCTGATCTGCACGCCGAGGGCACGGTACGTCGCGACGAGGTCCTCGCCGGGGTCGCGGACCTTGCCGCCCGTGGACTGCCGGAAGGCGCGGGTCTCGACCAGGGCGCGCAGCACCGGCCGGACGTCGGTGTTGCTGCGCAGGTAGACGCGGGCGAGGTGGCTGACCACGGCGGGCGGCGGGTCGTCGCGGATGAACTTCACGGCGATGCGGCGCGCGATCCTGCGGGCCGTGGCGGGGTGGTGCGCCAGGTAGTGCAGGTAGTCGCGCGTGACCTGACGGCCGTCCGCGCTGGCGTTGGCGTGCTTGAACCCCATCACCGCCACCCGGCCGCGGGCGTGCCGGCCCTTGTCGTACTCGGCGGCGAAGGTGTCCCACATGTCCACGGTCCAGCCGGTCAGGATCCGGGCGGACTGCTTGACGTCCTTCTCGCCGTACGCGCCGCGGCCGACCGTGTGCAGCTCGAGCAGCTCGCGACCGAGGTTCTCGTTGGGGAACTCCTTGGTCGAGCTGACGTTGTCGAGGCTGATCAGCATGGCCGGGTGCGTGATGACGGCCTGCAGGAGGTGGTCGAAGCGGCCGAGGGCGTGGGCCCGGATGACGTTGCCGTAGTCGGCGCGCCACGTGAACTGCGCGTCACCGTTGACCGGCACGTTGAAGTGGTGCTCCCAGAGCTCGGTCATCATCTCGTGCACCTGGCGCCGCGAGTGGATGCGGCGCAGCAGCACCCACCGCTGGTAGTCGGCCATCACCTCCCAGCCGCCCTCCACGTCGGTGACCTGGCGCCTCCAGAGGTTGGCGGGCCCGCGGTCCAGGCTCGGCCACCAGCCACGGATCCGATCCGCGGTCCGGTCGGTGACCCGGGCGGGCGTGAGCTGACGCTCGAACCACGCAGCCGCTCCGCCGGCGTGGCGCACGTCGGTCGCGAGGGCGGGGGTCACGCCGTACGAGAAGCGACCGACCAGGTGCCGGTCGCGGGCGTTCAGGACGATCAAGCGGACGTCTCCCGGTGGTCCCCGGGGTCACGTGACTCTCCCGAGAAGGAGCGCGACCCGCGGCTGCAGCGCAGCCTAGGGGCTCGCGGACGGCGGCGGGCGATATCGGCAAATGTCGGCGACCACGGGGGCGCCGGTACGATGCTCTCGACCAGCCCGACACCCGTGAGGACCCGACGCCCCAGACATGGACGGCTCTCAAAGTCCCCCGCTCTCCCCACCTCGTGACAGGCCAGCTCGGCACGACGGGGGAGAGCGCGCATGACCGCCTGGCTGCTGCTGCTCGCAGCGCTGCTGCTGATCCTGGCCTGCGGCGTCTTCGTGGCAGCGGAGTTCTCGTTCGTCACCGTGGACCGCGGCAAGGTCGACCAGGCCGCCGCCGAGGGTGACACGACCGCGAAGGGCGTCCAGCAGGCGCTGCGCTCGCTGTCGACGCAGCTCTCCGGAGCGCAGGTCGGCATCACGATCACCAACCTGGCCATCGGCTACCTCGCCGAGCCGGCGATCTCCGACCTGATCGACGGGCCGCTCGAGAGCGCCGGCGTCCCGGCGGGGGCGATCACGCCGGTCGCCGTCGGCATCGGGCTCACCATCGGCACGATCCTCACGATGATCTTCGGCGAGCTGGTGCCCAAGAACCTCGCGCTCGCCAAGCCGATGGAGGTCGCTCGGGCGACCCAGCGCTTCCAGCGCACCTTCACGGCCGTGATGCGGGGACCGATCCGGGTGCTCAACGGGTCCGCCAACGCGTTCGTACGACGCCTCGGCATCGAGCCGCAGGAGGAGCTGAGGTCCGCGCGCAGCTCGACCGAGCTCGCCTCGCTCGTCCAGCGCTCCGCCGACCTCGGAACGCTCGACGTCGAGACAGCCGACCTGATGGGCCGGTCGGTCGAGTTCGGGTCCCGCACGGCCGGCGAGATCATGACGCCCCGGGTGCGGACCTCGACCCTGGACGTCAACGACCGCGGCATCGTCGTCATCGAGCGGGCGCGCGCCACCGGCCACTCCCGGTTCCCCGTCGTCGACGACGAGGAGAACGTCGTCGGCACCGTGCACGTCAAGCACGCGGTGGCGACCCCCGTGCACGAGCGGGCCACCACGAAGGTCAAGCACCTGATGGTCCGACCGATCCTGGTCCCCGACTCCCTGCGGCTCGACCCCCTGCTCGCACTGCTCCGGGCCGACGGCTTCCAGATGGCCGTGGTGATGGACGAGTACGGCGGCTTCGCCGGCGTGGTCACGCTCGAGGACGTCGTCGAGGAGATCGTCGGCGACATCTCCGACGAGCACGACCGCCTGAGCGCCAACGCGCGCCAGCAGGGCGACGGCACCTGGTCGCTGTCCGGGATGCTGCGCCCCGACGAGGTCGAGGACCTGACCGGCATCGAGCTGCCCGACCACGAGGACTACGACACCATCGCCGGGCTCGTGCTCCAGGTCCTCGGCCGCATCCCCGCGATCGGCGACCTCGCCGAGATCAGGGTCCCCGACCACAGCGACCCCGACTCGCGCCGCGAGCAGCTGGCCATCCTCACCGTCGACCGGATGGACGGCCTGCGCATCGACCGGCTGACCCTCCGTCTCCTCGACACCGCGATCGAGGTGGACCAGTGAACAGCGTGACCGCGATCGTCCTGGCGCTCTTCCTGCTGCTGGGCAATGCCTTCTTCGTCGGCGCCGAGTTCGCGCTCGTGTCGGCGCGACGCACCCAGATCGAGCCCCGCGCCGAGGCCGGGTCGCGGATGGCGCGCACCACGCTCAAGGCGATGGAGAACATCTCCCTGGTGATCGGCGTCAACCAGCTCGGGATCACGGTGTGCTCCCTGGTCCTGGGTGCCGTCGGCGAGCCGGCGGTGGCCCACCTCGTCGAGCCGCTGCTGCACGCCGCCCACGTCCCGCACGAGCTGCTCCACCCGATCTCCTTCGTGATCGCCCTGATCGTCGTCGTCTACCTGCACGTGGTGCTCGGCGAGATGATCCCCAAGAACATCGCGCTCGCCGGTCCGGACCGGGCGGCCCTCGTGCTGGGTCCGCCGATCTGGGGCATCGTCACCGTCCTGCGCCCCGTCGTCGTGGTGATCAACGCCGTCGCCGCCGTCGTGCTCCGGTTGCTCGGCGCCCGACTGCTCAACGAGGTCAGCTCGACCTACACCCGTGAGGAGGTGGCCGCGCTCGTCGAGGAGTCGCACGGCGAGGGACTGCTGGAGGCTGACGAGTACGGCCGCCTGGCCGGGGCGCTCGGGTTCACCGAGAAGACCGTGTCCGCGGTGCTGATGCCGCCGGAGTCTCTGACCACGGTGCGGCGCGGTTCGACCGTCGCCGACGTCGAGGCGGTCTGCGCGGCGACCGGCTACAGCCGGTTCCCGGTGGCGGCCGAGGACGGCGAGCTGATCGGCTACCTGCACATCAAGGACGTGCTCGAGACCGACCCCGCCCGGCGTACCCGCGAGGTCGACGACAAGTGGATCCGGCCGTTCGCGCTCGTCACCGCGGAGCGGCCGCTGCACGAGGCCCTCGAGACGCTGCAGCGGCGCGGGGCCCACATGGCCCGGGTCGTGGACGGGGACGGGGTGACGCTGGGCCTGGCCACGTTGGAGGACGTCATCGAGGAGCTGGTCGGCGAGATCCGCGACGGCTCGCACCTCGACGAGCCCGTCTGAGCCCGTCCGAGCCCGTCCGAGGGCGGCGCGAGCGGCGAGTCGAGCGGCGTGGCCGCCGGCCGCTAGGGTGTGCTCGGCAGGCACCCAGGAGAAGCGCAGGAGCACGTGGCAGACGAAGCGACGCACCATCGCGTGTGGACGCTACCCAACCTGCTGAGCATGTTGCGGCTGGCCGGCGTCCCGCTCTTCCTGTGGCTCGTGCTCGGGCCGGAGGCCGATCTGCTCGCCCTCGGCGTGCTGATGCTCTCGGGCGTCACCGACTTCCTCGACGGCTACCTCGCGCGCCGCCTCGGCCAGACGTCCGTGCTCGGCGAGATCCTCGACCCGGTCGCCGACCGCCTCTACATCCTGGCCGTCGTGATCGGTCTCGCGCTGCGCGACATCATCCCGTGGTGGGCCGCCATCTCGCTGCCGCTGCGCGACCTCTTGCTGTGGGGCCTGGTGCCGCTGCTGCGCACCCGGGGCTACAGCGCGCTGCCGGTGCACTTCCTCGGCAAGGCCGCGACCTTCAACCTGCTCTACGCGTTCCCCCTGCTGCTCCTCGGTGACGGGGAGGGCACGGTCGCCACCCTGGCCGAGGTCTTCGGCTGGGCCTTCGCGCTGTG
Source organism: Nocardioides sp. URHA0020 (assembly GCF_000620705.1). Taxonomy (GTDB): domain Bacteria; phylum Actinomycetota; class Actinomycetes; order Propionibacteriales; family Nocardioidaceae; genus Nocardioides. The sequence continues at coordinate 348,360 of NZ_KK211168.1, read as the reverse complement.
GGGGATCGGGCTCTACTGGTGGGCCGGGCTGCTGTACGCCTGGCAGGTCCGGACGCTGCTGCGCAGCACCCCGCGTCGTCGGGTGACGCCGGATGCCTGACGCACCGACCGTGCCGGACCGCGCACGCACGCCGCTGCTGACCCTGATCACCCAGGAGTCGCTCGACGAGGACTACCAGCACGTCGCCCAGCAGCGCGCGGAGGCACGGGCACGGATGGCGCAGGGGGAGGCAGACACGCCTCCGCGTCGGCGCCACTGGGTCGCGGCCGCGGTCGTCGGCGGCTTCGGCCTGCTGATCACCGTCGCCGCCGTCCAGACCTCGGAGCAGTCGGGGGTGGCCAGCTCCAACCGCGAGTCGCTGCTGCGCCAGATCGACCAGCGGCAGCAGCAGTCCACCGCGCTGGACCGGCGGCTCATCCGGCTGCGCGAGTCCACCATCGTCCAGCAGGACGCGCTCGACCAGGCGACCGCCGCCGACACGCGGGTCAGCAACCGGATCACCCAGCTCGGCGCCACCACCGGCTTCGGCGCCGTGAGCGGACCCGGCGTGCGGATCACCGTGGACGACGCCCCGAACGGCGAGGCCGTGCGCGCCAAGGACCTCGCGCTCCTCACCAACGGGCTGTGGGAGGCCGGCGCCGAGGCCATCTCGGTCAACGGCAAGCGGCTCACCGCCCGGTCGGCGCTCTTCAACTCCGGCGACGCGATCAACCTCACCGGATCGCCGCCCCTGTCCCCGCCGTACGTCGTGGAGGCGATCGGCGACAACGACACCCTGCAGGCGGATCTCATCGACACCTCGACCGGTCTGGCGTTCAGCAACGTGGCGGAGGCCTTCGGGTTCCCCGTGAGGATGCAGAATGTCGACGACCTCTCCCTGCCGGCGGCCGCGCCACGCCAGCTGCGCCACGCCGTCAAGGGCACGGCCGAGGAGAATGCCAAGCCTGACGGGAAGAAGGAGGACGCGCCGTGATCGCCGCACTCGGGTTGTTGGTCGGCATCGTGCTCGGCGTCATCTTCCAACCGGACGTCCCGCACGGCCTGGAGCCCTACCTCCCGATCGCCGTCGTCGCCGCGCTCGACGCCGTCTTCGGCGGGTTGCGCGCCTACCTCGACGGGATCTTCGACGACAAGGTCTTCGTCGTGTCGTTCATCAGCAACGTCGTGATCGCGGCCGGCATCGTCTTCCTCGGTGACCAGCTCGGCGTCGGCGGCCAGCTGTCGACGGGCGTGATCGTCGTCCTGGGCATCCGCATCTTCTCCAACGTGGCCGCGATCAGGCGGCACATCTTCCATGCCTGACATCGACGAGCCCGAAAGCGGCCCCGACGCCGGCCCCGACACCGGGCCCGCTCCCGAGGTGTCCGCCGGCGCACAGTCGGCGGCTCCGGCGTCGCCGAGCGGTCGCGAGCGGCTGGGCCGGGCGCTGATGCGTCCGTCACGCGGCCAGGTCATCGTCGGGGTGCTGCTGGCGCTGCTGGGCTTCGCCGCGGTCACGCAGGTGCGGTTCACCAACGTCGACAACACCTACGCCAGCCTGCGCGAGCAGGACCTGATCGACCTGCTCAACGGCCTCGCCGGACAGACCCAGCGCGCCGAGTCCGAGATCTCCCGCCTCGAGCGGGCCCGCGACGACCTGCGGTCCAGCACCGGTGCCCGGGAGGCGGCGCTCGCGCAGGCCCAGCAGCAGGCCGACAACCTGGCGATCATGGCGGGACTGGTGCCGGTGACCGGTCCGGGCATCCGCGTGACGGTCACGGAGACCGACGGGGCCGTCGACGTCGACACCATGGTCGACATGATCCAGGAGCTGCGCACCGCCGGCGCCGAGGCGATCCAGGTCAACGAGAAGGTGCGCATCGTCGCGCAGACGTCCTTCGAGGACTCGGTCGGCGGCATCCGGGTGGGCGGCAAGCTGGTGACCTCGCCGTACGTGTTCGACGTCATCGGCCAGCCCGACACGCTGCACGGTGCGATCGTCTTCCCCAAGGGACCGCGCGACCAGTTCGAGGACCAGGGCGCGACGGTGGAGGTCGACGAGCTCGCCTCGCTCGACATCGAGGCCGTCACCAAGCCCGGCAAGCCTGAGTACGCACAGCCCGACCCGTCGCAGTAACCTCACGCTGAGCACCCGACCCGAGGAGATCCCGTGTACCCCGACGACCTGCAGTACACCAGCGAGCACGAGTGGGTCCGCCAGCCCGGGGAGCACGCCGGCTCGGTCCGGATCGGCATCACCGAGTACGCCCAGGACGCCCTCGGCGACATCGTCTACGTGTCCCTGCCCGAGCTCGGCGACAGCGTCGAGGCCGGCACCACCTGCGGTGAGCTGGAGTCCACGAAGTCCGTCAGCGACGTCTACGCGCCGATCACCGGCGAGGTGGTGGCCCGCAACGAGGCCCTCGACGCGACGCCCGAGCTGGTCAACACCGACCCGTACGGCGGCGGCTGGCTGTTCGAGGTCGTGCCGGCCGGTGGCGCGGAGCCGGAGGGGCTGATGGACGCGACGACGTATGAGGCCTCGCTCGCCGGCTGACCACCGCGCGCCCGCTTGATCGGGCAGGGCGGGCTGATAGGTTCGGGACAACCGTCAACCTCAACCGGCCCTTGAGGGTTTGGACCTCGAGGGTCTGCCGACCGACGAAGGAATGACCGATGCCGTTCTGCACAGCGTGTGGCACGCAGAACCCCGACGACGCGCGCTTCTGCGCCCAGTGCGGCACCCGGCTCCAGGCTGCCGCGCCCGTCGTGGAGGGTGACCCGTCAGGCGAGTCGACGGAGACGATCACGATCAACGCGGTCGACAAGGCCGAGACGTCCGACCGACAGCTCAACCCGGTGGACGAGGCCGCGGTCGACGCGCTCCCGCACGGGCACGCGCTGCTGGTCGTGCAACGCGGTCCGGGGTCCGGGAGCCGCTTCCTGCTGGACCAGGACGTCGTCGCCGCCGGGCGTCACCCGGAGAGCGAGATCTTCCTCGACGACGTGACGGTCTCGCGCCGGCACGCGGAGTTCCACCGCGAGGGCGACTCGTTCACCGTCAGCGACGTCGGCAGCCTCAACGGCACCTACGTCAACCGCGACCGCATCGACCGGGTCCGGCTCACCGACGGGGACGAGGTGCAGATCGGCAAGTTCCGGCTGGTCTTCTTCTCGGGTCACACGGACGGGTGAGCCCCCGCGAGATGGGCACGGCCAGATGAGCCCGGTCGCTGGGCCGGCGGACGGCCCGGCCCCCTCCCGGGGGCGGATGAACATCGGGGAGGTCCTCGACCGCCTCCGTCCCGACTTCCCGGGCATCACGATCCCGAAGATCCGGTTCCTCGAGGACAAGGGCCTGATCAAGCCCGAGCGCACCGCGAGCGGCTACCGCAAGTTCTCGGCCGAGGACGTCGAGCGGCTCCGCTACGTCCTGCGGATGCAGCGTGACCACTACCTGCCGCTGCGGGTGATCGGCGAGCACCTCGACGCGATCGACCGCGGCCTCGAGCCGCCGCCGATCGACCCGGTGGTCCCCACGGTGCCCCAGGTGGCCCTGGCGGCCGACGGCATGCCGAGCCCGGAGTCCTTCTTGCGCCGTGACCAGGTCCGGCTCTCACGCCGAGAGCTCCTGAAGATCGCCGAGCTCTCCGAGGAGCTCCTCGCCGAGCTGGAGCAGTACGGCCTGGTCACGCCCTCGCGCACCGGCCACTACGACACCGATGCGCTCGTGATCGCCCAGACCGCCCGCGAGCTGGCCGACTTCGGCTTCGAGCCGCGCCACCTGCGCGCGTTCAAGACCTCCGCCGACCGCGAGGTGGGGCTGGTCGAGCAGGTCGTGGCGCCGCACCAGCGCGGCCGGGACGCCGCCGCCCGCGCTCGCGCCGAGGAGACGATCAGCGAGATCGCGGCCCTCTCGGTGCGGCTGCACGCCACGCTGGTCAAGGCCGGGCTGCGCACCGTCTGATCCTCCGACCACCCCGGAGTAGGGTGAACGCGTGCGTGAAGTCGATGTCTTGGGAGTCAGGGTCGAGATGCCCTCCAACCAGCCGATCGTGCTGCTGCGAGAGGTCTCGGGGGACCGCTACCTGCCCATCTGGATCGGAGCGGTCGAGGCCACCGCGATCGCGTTCGCCCAGCAGGGCGTCGTACCGCCTCGGCCGCTGACCCACGACCTGATGAAGGACGTGCTGGAGGCGACCGGCAACGAGCTGACCGAGGTCCAGATCACCGAGGTCAAGGACGGCGTCTTCTTCGCCAACCTGGTCTTCGACTCCGGCGCCGAGGTGAGCGCGCGGCCCTCGGACTCCATCGCGCTGGCCCTGCGCACCGGCACCCGCATCGTCTGCGCCGACGAGGTGCTCGACGAGGCAGGTCTCGCCGTGCCCGCCGAGCAGGAGGACGAGGTCGAGAAGTTCCGGGAGTTCCTGGACCAGGTCACTCCCGAGGACTTCGACGCCCCTCAGGGCTAACCCTCAATCTGAGGTTGAGAGTTGCGACACGCCGCCGACGTCTTTGACGGCTCCGCGAAGCGGGCCTACCTTGAACTGTCTCTGTTGTAACTCCAACGCTGTGACGCCCGCTCCTCAGGCCGACCGGCACCTTCCCCGGAGAGTTACGATCGACGGAGTAGCCCCCGGAGGACCGCGTGAAAGAGATCGAGAAGCAGCCGGACGTCGACTCGGCGCTCGCTGCACAGGAGGCTGAGGAGCAGGGTCTGCTCTTCACCGACGACGTCTCTCCGTTGCCCAGCGACACGGGCTACCGCGGTCCGACCGCGTGCAGCGCCGCCGGGATCACCTACCGCCAGCTCGACTACTGGGCCCGCACCGGCCTGATCGAGCCCACCGTCCGCGGTGCGAAGGGCTCGGGGTCGCAGCGGCTCTACTCCTTCCAGGACATCCTCCTGCTCAAGGTCGTCAAGCGGCTGCTCGACGCCGGCATCTCGCTCCAGCAGATCCGGACGGCGGTGCTGCACCTGCGTCAGCGGGGCACCGAGGACCTGACGCGCGTCACGCTGATGAGCGACGGCGTCTCGGTCTACGAGTGCACCAACAACGAGGAGATCATCGACCTGCTGCAGGGCGGCCAGGGCGTGTTCGGCATCGCGATCGGCGGGGTCTGGCACGAGATCGAGGGCACGCTCGCCGAGCTGCCCTCCGAGCGCACCGCCGAGGTCGACGCCGCGCCCAGCGCGAGCGACGAGCTCGCCGCCCGGCGCGCGGCCCGCAAGATCAGCTGAGTCTCGACAGGCTCGACCACCGGGGCACCGGTGTGCTCGACCACCGGGGGGACCGGTGTGCTCGATCACCGGGTTGCCGGTGTGACTTTCGGCCCGTCGCCCTCGTGGCGGCGGGCCGCTGTCGTGTCCGCGCCCGGATGCCCGGTACATTGACGCTGCTGACACTCCCGCACGGGAGAGTCCCCGGTGCTCGGCGGCCGGGGCGCCGAAGGGGCAATTCCTCCCCGGAACCTCTCAGGCACCAGGACCGTGCGGGTCAGGCACTCTGAAGCACCAGCGTCGGTGCGACAGAGGGGGAGGCACCCGAACGATCTTCGAGGAGCCCCCGACATGTCAGACCACCCTTCGCGCAGCGAGATCGACGACGCGCTGTCCTTCGTCGAGCGACACATCGGCATCCGCCCCGCGGACCTCGAGATCATGCTCGGCCGGCTCGGCTTCGACTCCCTCGACGCGCTGATGGCTGCGGCCGTCCCGGGTGGGATCCGCTCGGCCGAGGCGCTCGACCTCCCCGAGGCGCTCAACGAGCAGGACGCCGCCCGCGAGCTGCGCGCGATCGCGGCCGCGAACCGCCCCGGTGAGGCGATGATCGGCCTGGGCTACCACGCGACCATCACCCCGCCGGTGATCCGCCGCAACGTGCTCGAGGACCCCAGCTGGTACACCGCGTACACGCCGTACCAGCCGGAGATCTCCCAGGGCCGGCTCGAGGCGCTGCTGAACTTCCAGACCGTGGTCGGCGACCTGACCGGGCTCCCGACCGCCAATGCGTCGTTGCTCGACGAGGGCACCGCGGCCGCCGAGGCGATGACGCTGGTGCGCCGCGCGAACAAGAAGGCCCGCGGCCCGTTCGTCGTGGACGCCGACGCCCTGCCGCAGACGATCGACGTGGTCCGCACCCGCGCCGAGGCGATGGGGATCGACGTCGTGGTCGCCGACCTCACCCACGGCCTCCCGGACGGCGAGCTCAGCGGCGTCCTGGTGCAGTACCCCGGGGCGTCGGGGCAGATCACGGACCCGCGTGCGGTCATCGCCGCGGCGCACGAGCGCGACGCACTCGCCGTGGTCGCCGCCGACCTGCTCGCCCTCACCCTCCTCGAGGCGCCCGGCGAGCTCGGCGCCGACATCGTCGTCGGCTCCAGCCAGCGGTTCGGGGTCCCGCTGTTCTACGGCGGCCCGCACGCCGGCTACATGTCGGTCGCCGCCGGCCTCGAGCGCCACCTGCCGGGCCGGCTGGTCGGGGTGTCGGTCGACGCCGAGGGCCGACCGGCGTACCGGCTCGCGCTCCAGACGCGCGAGCAGCACATCCGCCGCGACAAGGCGACGTCCAACATCTGCACCGCGCAGGTGCTGCTCGCCGTGACCGCGTCGATGTACGCCGTCTACCACGGCCCGCGCGGCCTGGCTGCGATCGCCTGGCGCACTCACGACCTCGCCGCGCGCGCGGCGGCGTCGCTGCGCGGCGCGGGCTACGACGTGCCGACCACATCCTTCTTCGACACCTTCACCGTGGTCGCCCCGGGCCGCGCGGCCGAGATCGTCGACGCTGCTCGCGACGAGGGCCTGCAGCTGCGGCTGGTGGACGCGGACACCGTGGGGCTGTCGTTCTCCGAGGTGAGCACCCCGGCGACGCTGCGGGCGCTGCACACGGCCTTCGGGGTCACCCCGGCGTCGGTCGAGCCGGTCGACGCGCTGCCCGCGGCGCTGCGTCGCACGACGGAGTACCTGACGCACGAGGTCTTCAGCGCCCACCACAGCGAGACCCAGATGCTGCGCTACCTGCGCCGGCTCTCGGCACGCGACTACGCCCTCGACCGGGGCATGATCCCGCTCGGGTCCTGCACCATGAAGCTGAACGCGACGACCGAGATGGAGCCGATCTCGCTCCCGGGCTTCGCCGACCTGCACCCCTTCGTGCCGGCCCAGGACGCGGCCGGCTACCAGCGGCTGGTCAGCGACCTCGAGGGCTGGCTGGCCGAGGTCACCGGCTACGACCGGGTCTCGATCCAGCCCAACGCCGGCTCCCAGGGCGAGTTCGCCGGACTGCTCGCGATCCGCGGCTACCACCGTGCCAACGGCGACGAGGCTCGCGACGTGTGCCTCATCCCGTCGTCGGCGCACGGCACCAACGCGGCCTCGGCCGTGATGGCCGGCATGCGTGTGGTCGTGGTGAAGTCCGGCGCCGACGGCACCGTCGACCTCGACGACCTGCGGGCCCAGTGCGAGAAGCACTCCGCCGACCTGGCCGCGATCATGGTGACCTACCCGTCGACGCACGGTGCCTACGAGGACACCATCAGCGAGCTCTGCGAGATCGTCCACGGCCACGGCGGCCAGGTCTACGTCGACGGGGCCAACCTCAACGCCCTGCTCGGCTACGCCAAGCCCGGCGAGTTCGGCGGTGACGTCTCGCACCTGAACCTGCACAAGACCTTCTGCATCCCGCACGGTGGCGGTGGCCCGGGTGTCGGTCCGGTCGCGGTGCGCGCCCACCTGGCGCCGTACCTGCCCTCGCACGCGATGCACCCGGAGCCGGCCAAGCGCGAGGGGATCGGACCGATCAGCGCCGCGCCGTACGGCTCGGCCGGCATCCTGCCGATCTCGTGGGCCTACATCCGGCTGATGGGTGCGGCCGGGCTGACCCGCGCGACCGCGGTCGCGGTGCTCTCGGCCAACTACGTCGCCGCGCGGCTCGGCGAGCACTACCCGGTGCTCTACCGCGGGCACGGCGGGCTGGTCGCCCACGAGTGCATCCTCGACCTGCGCGGGCTGACCAAGGACACCGGCGTCACCGTCGACGACGTGGCGAAGCGGCTGGTCGACTACGGCTTCCACTCGCCGACGATGTCGTTCCCGGTCGCCGGGACGCTGATGGTCGAGCCGACCGAGTCCGAGGACCTCGCCGAGATCGACCGCTTCATCGACGCGATGATCGCGATCCGCGGCGAGATCGACCGCGTCGCTGCGGGGGAGTGGACCCCCGAGACGTCGCCGCTGCGGGGCGCCCCGCACACCTCGCGGGCGCTGGTCGGCGAGTGGGACCGGTCCTACTCCCGTGATCTGGCGGTCTTCCCGACCGGCATCGACCCCGACAAGTACTGGCCGCCGGTCGCCCGCATCGACCAGGCGTACGGCGACCGCAACCTGGTCTGCGCGTGCCCTCCTCTGGAAGCCTTCGCCGAGTGAGTGACCGCGTGGCAGACCTGACGGCCCGGCGCCTGCGCGCCCGGCTGGCCCACGCCCAGTCGAGCGGGCGGCTGCCCTCGGTGGTCGCCGGGCTGGTCCGCGACGGCGGGCCGGTCTGGTTCGAGGCGTACGGCGAGCCGCCGGTGCCCGGTCACGACCCGTGCGACGTGCAGTACCGCATCGGGTCCATCACCAAGACGATGACCGCGGTGCTGGTGCTCCAGCTGGTGCGCGACGGCCGGATCGGGCTCGACGACCCGGCCTCGGTGGTGCTCGGCGACGTCGGGTACGCCGACCGCACGCTGCGCACCCTGCTGGCGCACAGCGCCGGACTCCAGTCCGAGCCCCACGGCTCGTGGTGGGAGCGCTCGGCCGGGGTGTCGTGGGAGGACCTCGTGGCGGCCAACGACGGGTCGGGCACCGCCTTCCCGGTGCACCAGGAGTTCCACTACTCCAACCTCGGCTACGCCCTGCTGGGCGAGCTGGCCGCCCGGCTGCTCGGCACCACCTGGTGGGAGGCCGTCCGGACGCGGGTCCTGGAGCCGCTGGCGATGACGCGGACGTCGTACCTGCCCGAGGGCGCGGCCGCCCCGGGCTGGTCGGTGCAGCCCTACGACTCCACGCTGGTGGCCGAGCCGGCGACCGACACCGGCGCGATGGCGCCGGCCGGTCAGGTGTGGGCGACGATCACCGACCTCGCCCGCTACGCGACCTTCCTGCTCGACGGACACCCGGACGTGCTCTCGGCCGACGAGCTCGCGCGGGCCTTCGGCCCGCAGTCGGGCAACCCGACGGACGGCCTGCGCTACGCCCACGGCCTCGGCTTCCAGCTGCTCCCCGGGGGGTCGGGCACGCTCGCCGGCCACACCGGCTCGATGCCGGGCTTCCTCGCCACGGTGCTCGTCGACCGGCAGCGGAGGGTGGGCGGTGTCGTGCTCGCCAACGCCACGGTCGGCTACTCGCCGGCCACGATCGTGACCGAGCTGCTCGAGGAGCTCGAGCGGTGCGAGCCGACGGTGGCGCTGCCCTGGGCGCCCTCGCCGGGGGTGCCGGCCGAGCTGGCCGGGGTGCCCGGGCTCTGGCACTGGGGCAACACGCCGATCGTCTTCGCCATGGAGGCCGAGGCGCTGGTGGGTCGGCGCAACGGCGTCGAGCTCTACCGCTTCTCGGTGGTCGACGGTCGGGTCGTGGGCCGCTCGGGCTACCACGCCGGTGAGGAGCTCCACGTCGTACGCCGCGCCGACGGCTCGGTCGGGCACCTCGAGGTGGCGACGTTCGTCTACACGCGCACGCCGTACGACCCGGAGGCCCCCATCCCCGGCGGCCCTCCGGGTCGGTGACCGGGGTTCGTCAGCGCCAGAGGCAGATCTGGCCTGGCTCGGTCGGCGGCGCCGCCGGTCTGGTCAGCCTGATGTGGCGGACCCGGCCGCGGTCGGCGATGCCGGGGGACGCGTCGGCACCGATCAGCGCCGTCCAGAAGACCGTGTGCCGGCGCACCCGGAAGGTCCGGGTGGCGTGCGCGCCGATCCGGGCCCGGACGTCCACCTGGCAGCCGGCCCGATCGGTCACGATCATCAGGACCCGCCGGTCGTTGTGGTTGGTCACGCGGATCCGGCCCGCTCGGCCGCGCACGGCCACGACGTCGACGGCTGCGACCGGTCGCACGACGACCGTCAGGGTCGCGGGCGCGAGACGCGTGTGGTTGCAGACGTAGTACGAGATGGTGTGGGTCCCGCGGGCCGCCGGGTCGGCGACGACGCGCAGCGTGCCGGTCGGTGCGTCGGAGAGCCCCGACCGGTCGTAGACGGACACGGGCGGATCGGGCTCCCCAGACCGGGGACGGGGCAGACGGCACACGTCGAGATCGTCCCCTCCCGGGTCGGAGTCGTTCGCGAGGACGTTGATGTCCCGGCCCTGACCGGGCCAGAGCGTCACCGTGTCGTTCACGACGACGGGGAGGTCCGAGGCGTCGTCGGCGCGAGCCGGGGACGTGCCGACCAGGGCGACGCCGAGCAGCAGCACGACCAGCCGGACGAGGACGCGGGTGGGCATGGCACTCCGTTCGTGGGCTGGCACCGGGTCGGCGCGAGCGTAGGGCAACGGGCCGGCCCGAGGGCGAGAACGGCCCGGACCCCTCGTCGCGGAGGGACGTCCGGGCCGTCGACGCCTCACATCAGTCGACGAGCGACGTCTTGGTGACGGTCAGGTCGTAGACGAACGCGTCGCTGCACGCCAGCTTCGTGGCGCGCTTGCCGTAGATGAGGGTGAGCTTCGTCCGCAGTCGCGTGTGGGTGCCGTCGGAGACGATCCGCAGCCCGGCGTCCTCGACGACCTCGTGCACCGGGGTGACGTGGGAGGTCCGGACGGCGGTGCCGCGCACGGCGACCCGGTGGTGGGCCAGGACGGCGTGCGCCCGGACCCTGCCCTTGACGACGAACCGCTTCGCGACCTGGCGCGAGACGTTGACCTCGCCGGCTCCGTCGCCCTCGCCGACCTGGATCTCGAGGAAGTTGCCGTAGGTCCGGTTCTCGTACAGGTTGGCCAGGACCGCCCGTTGGCCGAGCCGGCCGGTGCAGCCGAGCACGATGCCGCGCTCGTGGGTGACGCCGGGCTGGGACGGGTCGGGGGTCTGGGCGTGGGCCGGTGCCGTGCCCAGCCCGATGAGGGCGGAGGTCGCGGAGGCGGCCAGGACGCCCGAGATGAGCCGGGTGGTGCGCATGTCGGTGTCGCTTTCTGTGTGTGTCCGCTCGTCGGTCTGACGAACACACGGGATACGCCCGGGCCCCGCGTCCGGTTGCATCCGAGGTGGATCGGCTTCAGGTGGGGAGGGGCTACTGCGCCTGGGAGACGCTGGACATGTTGAAGTCCGGCACCCGCAGGGCGGGAGTCGCCGTCCGGGAGAAGAAGTCGTCGCCCCACTCGCGGCTGAAGCTCGGGACGGTCGCGGAGGCGTGGGTGAAGCGGTTGAGCAGGTCGACCGGGCTGTCGTTGAACCGGAAGTTGTTCACCACGCCGGTGATCTCGCCGCCCTCGACCAGGTAGACGCCGTCGCGGGTCAGCCCGGTGACGAGCAGCGACTGCGGATCGACCTCGCGGATGTACCACAGACAGGTCAGCAGCAGCCCACGCTCCGTGCCCGCCACGAGGTCCTGCTCCGTGCCGACGGCGTCGTCGACGGACAGGACGAGGTTGTCGACGGCCGGCGTGACCGCGAGACCGGTCATGGCAGCGGAGTGCCGGGTCTGGAGCAGCGAGGTCAGCGCGCCGTCGCGGATCCAGTCGGTCCGGGCGAGGGGGAGACCGTTGTCGAAGACCGAGGACTGGTTGCCGGACTGGGAGGCGACGACGAAGGGCGCCGCCTGGATCGGGTCGTACGCCGGGTCGGAGTAGAGGTTCACCCCCGGCGCCGCGATCCGCTCGCCCACCCGCGTGCCGCCGCCCCGCCGGCTGTAGACCGACTGGCCCTCGTGGGCGACCCGTGCGCCGGCGTACCAGTAGGCGTCGATCATCAGGTCGGCCACCGAGCCGGGCGGCAGGATCGTGTCGTAGCGGCCGGCGGGCAGGTCGACCCGCCGCCGCGCCCAGCCGAGCCTGCGGGCCAGCTCGGCGTCGAAGGCGAGCGGGTCGACGTCGGCGAAGTCGCGGGTCGCGCCGCCCACCCAGGCGCTGGTCGACAGGTCGGTGGGCTTGCCGGTGCAGCCGTAGTGGCCGGTGGGCTGCACGTGGCGCAGCCGCAGGCCGGTGGTCGAGCCGAGGTAGGTGGTCGTCATCTCGTGGTTGACGAAGCCGTAGAGCACCCGGTCCTCCGAGGCGGCGCGGCCGAACGCCTCACCCAGCGCCGGCGCCAGCGCGTCGTACACGTGGATGTCGGTGGGCACCGACGGCTCGGCCCAGTCCGGAGACACGGCGTCGCGCACGAGGTCGGCGGCGTCCTCGGCGGGCGAGGCGGCACGGGCGGCCGCGTCGGCGGCCTGCACGAGCGCGGTGACACCTGCCTGGTCGGTCGCGGTGCCGGTGACCGAGCCCGTCGCCACCCCCGCGGCCGTGTGGACGAACGAGATCACGGTGACGCCGACGCCGTGCATGACGCCGTTGGTGGTCAGGGTGTTGTTGGCCCAGCGCAGGTTGGCGCTGGTCTTGTCGTGGACGATGACGATGCAGTCGTCGGCGATCGACGTCGCCAGCGCGTGCTCGACGAAGGACTGCGGGCTCAGCGCGGCTCCTGGGGTAGCCATCAGTTGCCTCCCTCGGCGACGGTGTTGAGGATCCGAACGTCCCGGAAGAGCGAGGTCGGGCAGCCGTGGCTGACCGCTGCGACCTGGCCCGGCTGGGCCTTGCCGCAGTTGAACGCACCGCCCAGGACCCAGGTGTCGGGACCGCCGACAGCCTCCATCGAGCGCCAGAAGTCGGTGGTGGTGGCCTGGTAGGCCGCGTCGCGGACCTGGCCGGTCAGCTCGCCGTCGGTGATCGTGTAGAACCGCTGGCCGGTGAACTGGAAGTTGAAGCGCTGCATGTCGATCGACCACGACTTGTCGCCGACGACGTACAGGCCACGCTCGACCCGGCCGATCAGCTCCTCGGTGCTCGGCCCGTCCGGCGCCGGCTGCAGCGACACGTTGGCCATCCGCTGGATGGGGATGTGCCCGGAGGAGTCGGCGTACGCGCACCCGTTGGAGCGGCCCGCGTTGAGCTCGGGGTGCATCGCGCCCATGGACCGGTCGAGCTGGTAGCCGGTGAACAGTCCGTCCCTGACGATGTCCCAGCTCTGGGTGGCGACGCCCTCGTCGTCGTACCCGACCGTGGAGAGGCCGTGCTCGACGGTCCGGTCGCCAGTGACGTTCATGACGGGGGAGCCGTACTGCAGCGTGTTGAGCTGGTCGAGGGTCGCGAACGACGTGCCGGCGTAGTTGGCCTCGTAGCCCAGCGCCCGGTCCAGCTCGGTCGCGTGGCCGATCGACTCGTGGATGGTCAGCCACAGGTTGGAGGGGTGGATCACCAGGTCGTAGGTGCCCGCCTCGACGCTGGGTGCCGCAAGCTTCTCGGCCAGGAGGTCCGGGACCTGCTCGATCTCGCCGTCCCAGTCCCAGCTCTGGGGACCGCCGGTCAGGTACTCCCAGCCGCGGCCCACCGGCGGGGCGATGCTCGCCATCGAGTCGAACGTGTCCGCGCCGGAGCCCATCGCCTCGAAGCCCGGCTGGAGCCGGACCCGCTGCTGGGTGGTGCGGGTGCCGCTGAGGTCGGCGTAGTACTTGTTCTCGTGCACCTGCAGCAGGTACGCCGAGGCGTGGTCGACCGCCGCGCCGGTGCGCAGCCGGTTGGTCCAGTCGATGAGCACCGCCGCCTTCTCGGCCACCGACACCTCGAAGGGGTCGATCTCGTAGGCGGAGACCCACTCGACGTCGTCGTACGTCGGCTCCGCGGCCAGCTCGACCGGCGTCGTGGTCATCTCGGCCGCGACGCGGGCGACGGCCACCGCGGTCTCGGCGACGCGGACCGCCTCCTCGGCGGTCAGCACCACGCCAGACGCGAAGCCCCACGCGCCTGCGTGGAGCACCCGCACGGCGAAGCCGAGGTCCTCGGTGTCGCCGGCCCCCTGCAGCGCGCCGTCGCGGGCGGTCAGCTCCTGGTAGCGCACCCGCTCGAAGCGGAAGTCCGCGTGGCTGGCGCCGAGCTCGGCGGCCCGGGCCAGCGCGGCCTCGCCGAGGCTGCGGTAGGGGAGTGAGGTGAACGTCGGATCAAGCACGCGGGCGCCCATGCGTCGAACCTATCGGACGGGGTACTGGGCGGGCATGACCGACAACGCAGACCAGAAGAAGCTCGTCGACCTGATGGACGACATGCCGATCGCGATGCTGACGACGTACGGCGCCGAGGGCCCGCGCAGCGTGCCGATGGCTCGCCAGGAGGTCGAGCCCTCCGCCGAGATGTGGTTCATCTCGGCGCGCGACACCGCCCACACCCGCGCGGTCCAGCAGAACCCGGTCGTGTCCCTGACCTTCTCGGCACGCGACTCCTGGGTCGCGGTCACCGGTACGGCGGCCGTGGTCGACGACGACGCGAAGCTCAAGGAGCTGTGGAACACCTTCGCCGAGGCCTGGCTGCCCGGCGGACCCGAGGACCCGAACGCCGTGCTGATCAAGGTCGACGTCGAGCGGGGCGAGTACTGGGACACCCCCGGCGGCAAGGTCGCGTCGCTGATCAGCTTCGCCAAGACCAAGCTGACCGGAGACACCTACGACGCCGAGCACGGTCAGGTCGACGTCTGAGCCTCAGGCGCGAGCCCGGACCGCCCAGGCCGAGCCGCTGATGCCGAACGGCGCGGGCAGCAGCCGCTCGGCACACCGGGTACGGAGCGCCTGGCGGCCGGCCTCGTCGAGGCCGGCGATGTAGGCGCCGAGCGGCCCGATGCCGTAGGTGTAGGGCTCCCACCACTCGTCGAAGGTCGCGAACGGCACCTCGACGCTCAGCAGCGTCGCCCGGGCGTCGCTCAGGCCGGCCTCCGCGACGAGCTGCTGGAGGTGTCCCTCGCGCGCGCCGGCCAGGCCGGACTCGTCGACGACATCCGGGTCCAGCTCGCGGGCAGCGTCCCAGCACAGGCTCAGCGGGCTGCCGCCGCCGTCGTGGTCCCACACGCACGCGGCGACGACGCCACCGGGGCGGGTCACCCGCGCCATCTCCCGGAGACCGACGACCGGGTCGCTCATGAAGTGCACGACGAGCTGGGCCAGGGCGGCGTCGTAGGAGTCGTCGGGGTACGGCAGGTCCTCGGCGGCGGCCGCCCGCACGTCGACCTCCGGCATCCGGGCCGTGAGTGAGGCGACGAACGGCGGCGAGGGGTCGACGGCGGAGACCGCGTCCGGCCCCAGCCTGCGGACGAGCTCGGTGGTCAGCGCGCCCGGCCCGGAGCCCACGTCGAGGACCCGCTGGCCGGCCTCGACGCCGGCGAAGTCGGCGAACGCCACGCCCAACGGCACGGAGAACCGGCCCATGAAGCGGGCGTAGGCGTCGGGCGGGACGTGGAACGTCACCCAGGCAACCTAGCGGCTCACGGCCACCGTCGAGCCCACGCGTGACTTGGCGACCAGCAGCTGGGTGGGGATCCGGTCGCGCATCTCGGCGACGTGGCTGACCACGCCGACGACCCGGCCACCGTCGCGCAGGGAGTCGAGCGTGTCCATGACGTCGTCCAGGGTGTCGGCGTCGAGAGCACCGAAGCCCTCGTCGACGAAGAGCGTGTCGAGGTCCGCGCCCCCGGCCTCCTGGGTGACGACGTCGGCCAGGCCCAGCGCCAGCGCGAGGGAGACCACGAAGGTCTCGCCGCCGGAGAGGGTCGCCGGGTCGCGCGCCTCGCCGGACCAGTCGTCGCGCACCAGCAGGCTCAGGCCACCGCGGGTCTCGCCGGCACCGCGACGCCCCGTGTGCTCGAGCGTGTAGCGCCGGTCGCTCATGCCGCCCAGCCGCTCGTTGGCGGCCGCCACGACCTGGGCGAGGCGATAGGCCAGGACGTACGCCGAGAGCCGCATCTGCAGCCGGTTGTCACCGGACTTCCCCTCGACGAACGACGCCAGCCGGGTGACCACCTCGAGCTCGTCGTGCAGCGGCCGCCAGGCGGCGACGGCCCGGTCGAGGTCGGCGGTGAGGCGGGCGAGGCGCTCGGCCCGCCGGGCCCACGCGGCCTCCTGGACGTGCGCGTCGCGGAGTCCGCGTGCGGCCGCCTGGTGGGCGGTCGCGAGGGCGGCGACATCGGGCAGCGGCCCGGCAGCCACGTCTGCGCCGGGCTCCTCGAGCACCGCGGCCACCGCCGCGAGCCTGCGGTCGTGGTCGGCCAGGGTGCGGGCGAGGGCGTCGTACGTGCGCCGGTCGAGCGCCGCCTGCGCCGCCTGGTCGGCGTCGTCGAAGCCTGCCTCGGCCACCGCGGCGGCCAGGGTCTGCTCGGCGTCGGCGAGCGTGGTCTCGGCCGCCGTCAGCCCGTCGAGGGCGGCGAGCCCGGCCCGGGCGGCGTGCTCGTGCTGTGCGTGGGTCGTCAGCAGGCTGTCGTCGTGCCCGGCGAGCTCGGCCTCGAGCGTGGTCGCCTCGGTCGCGAGCGCGGCCAGCGAGGCGTCGACGGCCCCGGCCTCGGTGGCGATCTCGGCGGGGACCACGTCGACCCTGCCCTCGGCGGCGAGCAGCTCGGCGGCCAGCGTGCGCAGCTCCACGTCGCGCAGGTGCTCGGTCGCCGCCGCGTCGTCCGCGGTCTTCTGGGCGGCGCGCTCGGTGGCCTCGTCGGGAGCGCCGTCATCGGCCGCCGCCTTGTGCGGGTGCTCGCAGGAGCCACAGACCGGGCACGAGCCGCCGACGGCCAGGCCGCCCGCCATCTCGGCGGCCATGCCGAGCAGGCGCGCCTCCCGCACGTCGAGCGCGCGCGTGCGGGCCTGGATCGTGGTCTCGCGCGCCACGTCGTAGGCCGCCCGGGCGGACGTGACGCTCGCCGCGAGGGTCGACACGAGCACCCGGGCGTCGGCCAGCGCGCGCTCCGCCGCCGTCTCCAGGCGGGCTCGCCGGGTCAGCAGGCCGGCCTCCTGCGTGCGCAGCGCCGCCAGGCGGTCGACCCGCGGTTGCAGCGCACGCGCGCGGGCCGCGCCGTCGACGGCCTCCTGCAGGTGCACCTCGAGCACCGCTCGGTCGTCGACCTCGAGACGCGAGACGACCGTCTGCGCGGCCGAGCGGGCACGACGGGCCCGGACGGCCACCTGGTGGAGCGGGACGACGGCGCTGGCGCGACGCGCCGCGTCGAGCCGGCGTACGCCGTCGGCGTGGTCCTCGGCCGCCGCGTCGAGCCGGCGCTGCTCGGCGACCGCGGCGTCGAGGCGCACCCGGCGCTCGTGCAGCGCCCGACCGGCCTCGAGCGAGCCGCGCAGCGTCGCCTCCAGCTCGGCCGCCTCCGCGGCGGCGGCAGCGGTCTCGGCACAGCTCTCGGCGGCGGCGGCGCGCAACGCGCCCGCCCAGGCCTCCGGAGCGACGTCCTCGGGCGCCACCACACCCGTGGTCTCGCTGACCCGGCTCACCAGGTCGCTGACGGTCTCGCGCGCGGTGTCGGCGCGCCGTCTCAGGTCGAGCCGCCGGTCGCGCAGCCACCGCTCGACGTCCTCGAACCGGCCAGTGCGGAAGAGCTGCTGGAGCAGCCGGTGCCGCTCGTCGGAGCGCGCTCGCAGGAACGCCTGGAACCGGCCCTGCGGCAGCATCGCGACCTGGGTGAACTGGGCGACGTTCATCCCGAGCAGGCGCGAGATCAGGTGGCCGCTCTCGTCGAGCCGCGTCGACTGGGTCACCCAGGCGCCGCTGACGCGCTCGGCGATCGTCACCGACGCCTGCTCGGTGGTCGTGCCCTCACCACGCTTCTTGGCGCGCTCCCACGACGGTGAGCGGGTGATCCGGAAGCGCCGACCTCCGAGCGTCGCCTCCAGCACGACCTGAGGTCGCACGCCCGGCGCGGCCAGGTCGGAGCGCAGCCGCTTGGCGGTGTTGCGGTCGCCGGGCACGTCGCCGTACAGGGCGAAGCAGACCGCGTCGAGCACGCTGGTCTTGCCGGCCCCGGTCGGGCCCGACAGCAGGAAGAGACCGGCCGCGGACAGCTCGTCGAAGTCCACGTCGACGGTGCCGGCGAACGGGCCGAAGGCCGTGGCCCGCAGGTGGTGGAGCCTCACCAGAGACCCTCCGTGCCGGCGGCCGACACCAGGACGTCGACCTCCGGGTCCTCGCAGCACGCCTCGGTCGCCGCCTGCAGCAGGGCCGCCTCGTCGGCCGTGGCCGGCGCACCGCGCAGCTCGGCGACGAAGTCAAGGGCGATGTCGTGGTCGGAGCGGCCCTGCGGCCGCGCCAGAGGTACGGCGTGCGAGGTGCCCCCGGTCGGCTCGAAGCCGATGACGAGCGTGTGCGGGAACCTCGTGCGCAGCTGCTCCATCGCCTGCAACGGGCGGACGTCGTCGGTGAGGGTCGCCTGCACCCAGGCGTCGCGGTGCCGGGCGTGCCGGGGGTCCGCGAGCAGCTCGGCGAGCGTGCCGCGGAGCCGGGCGAGGGGACGCGGCACCGGCGCCTCGACGAACTCGGCGGCGCTCAGGCCGTCGGCGCCGAGCTCGACCAGCCAGGAGCCCTTGAGCTGGTCGGCCTCGGAGAACGAGTAGGCCAGCGGCGAGCCGGAGTAGCGCACGGCGTGGGTGAGCGTGTGCCGGCCGTGCAGGTGGCCGAGCGCGGTGTAGTCGACGCCGGAGAAGGTGCTCGTGGGCACCAGCGAGACGCCACCGACGCTGATGTCGCGCTCGGACTCGCTCGGCTCGGCGCCGGCCACGAAGGCGTGCGCCAGCACCACGGACCGTCGGCGCCGTCCGCCACCTCCGGCGAGGTCGGCCCGGACCCGGCGCATCGCCGCACCGAGCGCCGCCTCGTGCGACCTGGCCGGCAGGCCCCAGGGCTCGCGGACCGAGTCGGGGTCCAGGTAGGGGATCCCGTAGACGGCGACCTCGCCGTGCTCGTCACCGAGCAGCACTGGGGTGCCGACGGTGGCCGCGTCGGTGCGGATGAAGACCCCGGCGGCGTCGATCAGCCGCGAGCTGAACCCCAGCCGCTGGGCCGAGTCGTGGTTGCCGCTCGTGAGCACGACCTGCGCCCGCGACGCGGCGAGCCGGGCGAGCGTCTCGTCGGCGAGCCGGACCGCGTCGACCTGGGGCAGCGCCCGGTCGTAGATGTCGCCGGCGACGACCACGAGGTCGACCCGCTCCTGCTCCACGACCGCCAGCAGGTGGTCGACGTACGCCGCCTGGTGCGTGAGCATCCCCTCACGGTGGAACGACCGGCCCAGGTGCCAGTCGGAGGTGTGCAGGATGCGCATGCCGCCACGGTAGAAGGTGGCACCGACAGCCCCCCGCCCCCACGCCGGTCAGCTGCTCTTCGGGGTCACCCACGTGCCCTTCAGGGTGCTGGTGTCAGGCACCCTCTCGCACGTCGACGTCGAGACTCGGCAGCGGATTGGAATCTCGCTCCCGGAGGCGGGCCAGTCGTCAGGGCCGAAACCGGTGTCGTGGCCGTACGTGAAGTAGGAGTCCGCGGACTCCCAGTGGCTCGGTGCGCCGTGTTCCTCCAGACCGATGCCTCGGAAGTACCCGGTGAACGTGACCAGCAGCCTGCCGGTGCGGGCGTTGCGGACGTAGAGCCGGCGAACGAGGTATCCGTCGCCCTCCTCGTGGCCGGCGCCGAGCGGCTTCGCGACCGAGACGACCTTCTTGCCGTCGGGGGAGAAGGTGCGCACAGCCTCGCCCGAGAACGTCTTCCACAGGCGATCACCGGTCCGGGTGTCGAGCACCACCTGCCGTCCGTGCTTGATCACGCTGAACGCGTGGGCGCCCAGCGAGGCGCCCTGGACGTAGTCCGGCATGCCGGGCGGAACCTTCGGATTGGCCGCCACGACACGGACCCGGCCGCTCTGCGTGCTCCACCACACCGTCCGGGGCTCGCCGTCGTGCCTGCCGTTCAGCGGCACGTATCCCATCAGGGCCCGTTCGGCGGTGACAGCGATCATGTCCGGGTAGCCGGCGATCGTCAGCGTCGATCCGACCGGGCGCCCGTCGCTCAGCCGGATCCGTCGGAGGACCGCGCCCTGCAGGAACTTGCCCTTCGTGCTGTAGCGCGTCTTGGAGCCGATGAACGTGCGGCCGTCGGGGGCAACCGCGGTGACCTTGTACGGCGAGAGCCTGGCGACCTCGCGCTTGCGGCCGCTGTCGCTGATGAAGATGATCCGGTACCCCGCGACCTTGCCGTTGATCGGGCGTCCCTCGAACCGGGTGATGTAGATGAGGTAGCCGCCCTTCGCCCGGAACAGCGGGCTCACGCTCACGCCGTTGCCGTACGGCGCGAGCGAGACCGCTGACTTCCCGGGCCGCAGCAGTTGCTTGCCGACGATCCGGGCCGCCGGCTTGGTCGCCGGGCCCATCGGAAGCGCGGATGGCACGACCGGCGTCACGGGCGCTGCGGCTGCGCTCGAGGCCACGGTCGGCAGGACCGTTCCCAGCAGGGCGGCGGCCAGCGCGAAGGTGCTGAAGACGCGGACCCGAGAACGCTTCACATCAGTCACCCTGGTCACACTATCCGACCGGAGCCGGCTGTCCCGGACGTCAGCTGGTCCTCGGGGTCACCCACGCGCCGTCGAGGGCGCCGTCGTCGAGCACCCGCTCGCAGGTGGCCGTCGAGACGCGGCAGCGGATGGGCGCCGGGTCCTCGGGGACGGGGGAGCGGACCCCGTCGCCGTTCACGGCTGTGCTGTCGTAGGCGAAGGCCACGAAGGCGTCCGACGTCTCCCAGTGCGTCTCGGCCCGCAGCTGCCGGCCGAGCAGGAACGGACCTTCGAAGACCCCGCTGAACGCAGCGAGCAGCCGGCCGGTCCGGGAGTTGCGGACCGACAGCCGCTGAGCGACGTACTGCTCGTCCTGCTCGCCGTAGCGCACCGCGGACCCGAGCGTCACGACCCGCTTGTGGTCGGGGGAGAACCGCAGGACCGCCTCGTTCGGGGAGGTCCTCCACAGGCGCTTCCCGGTGCGCGTGTCGAGCACCACCTGGCGCCCGTGCCTGACGACGCTGAAGGCGTGCGCGCCGAACGAGGCCGCCTGCACGCCCTCGGGCATCAGGGGCGGCACGCGCGGGGTGGTGGCGGCGACCCGGACCCGGCCGGTGCTCGTGGTCCACCAGATGGTCCGGGGCTGGAAGCGGTGCTTGCCGGTCCGGGGGACGTACCCGACGAGGACCCGATGGGCGGTGGCAGCCACCATCGTCGGCTCACCCGCGATGTCGAGCCTGGTGTCCAGCGGACGGGCGTCACGCACGCGGATCCGGCGGAGGGTCACGCCGTACGTCGGGTCGCCGGCGGCCGTGGTGCGGCTCTTGGCGGCGATGTACGAGCGACCGTCGGAGGCCACCTGCTCGACGTGGTACGGCGTCCTCCGGACCAGGATCCGCAGCGCGCCCCGGTCGGTGAGGAAGTCGATCCGGTAGCCGAGGAA
This sequence comes from Nocardioides sp. URHA0020, assembly GCF_000620705.1. Lineage (GTDB taxonomy): Bacteria > Actinomycetota > Actinomycetes > Propionibacteriales > Nocardioidaceae > Nocardioides. The sequence goes on along the minus strand of NZ_KK211168.1, from coordinate 326,927 downwards.
GTGCTCGTGGCTCCACAGCTCGGAGTCGACGAGGTAGCCACCGCGCACCCGCCACAGCCGGTTCGGGTACTTGTCCTGGGCCTGGACCTGCACCGGCTCGCGGCCGGGGAGCAGCAGCGTGCCGTGGAGCAGCCGGGCCGGGGGAGTCGCTGCGGCACCGACCGGCAGGTCGGAGGGGACGACCGGCACCGGCGGCGCCGCTGCGGCGACCGAGGCCGCGGCCACCGTCGAGATCAGGACGGCGGCCAGGACGGTGGGCGCGGCGCAGCCGATCAGGAGGCGGATCTGTCGACGACCCATCCCGTCAACATACGCCGCCGCGACTACCGGAGCGACCGACGGAGCGGAAGTGATGCGTGGTCGTGACGCGACGGCGCGGACCGCCCGTCCGTCACTCGCTGTGGGGGACCACCCATCGGGCGTTGAGGACGCCGTTGTCACGGACACGCTGGCACGTCGCGGTCGACACACGGCACCGGATGGGCGCCTCGCCCTCCGGGTTGTGCCAGTAGTCCTCCGCCACCAGGCGGTCGTAGGCCCGGACGATGAAGGTGTCCGAGGTCTCCCAGTGGGTCGGCGCGGTGAAGGGCCGGGGGCTGTTGGTGCCCTGGAAGACCCCGCGGAACGTCACCAGGAGGCGGCCGGTGCGGGCGTTGCGGACCGACAGCTGACGCAGGACGTAGCCGTCGGACTCCTCCGGGCCGGCACCGCTCGGGCGCGCGGTCGTGATGACCTTCTTGTGGTCGGGGGAGAACTCGTCCAGCGCCTCGTTGACGGCCGTCTTCCAGATCCGCTTGGTGGTGCGGGTGTCGAACACCACCTGTCGCCCGCCCTTGACCGCGCTGAACGCGTGGCTGTCGAACGACGCGCCCTGGGTCTCCGGCATCCCGGACGGATAGCCCGCTCCGGTCGCGACGACGCGGATCTTCCCGGTGCTGGTGGTCCACCACAGCGTGCGGGGTGCGCCGACGTGCGGGCCGTTGGAGGGCACGTAGCCGGTGAGGACGCGGCGGGGGGTGACCTCCATCATCAGGGGGTAGCCGGCGATCTCCAGGGTCTTGCCGAGCGAGCGGCCGTCACTGACCCGGATGCGGCGCAGGATCTCGCCCTGCTTGAACCTGCCGTTCTTGCGGCGCTCCTTGGCGCCGATGTAGGTGCGCCCGTCGCTGGCGACCTTCTCGATGCGGTACGGCGAGCCCTTGACGACGTACCGCTTGCGGCCGCTGTCGCTGATGAACACGACCCGGTAGCCCAGGAACCGGCTGCCCTTGTAGTCGCTGAAGTCGATCAGGTAGCCGCCCCGCGCCCGGTGCGGAAAGCCTGGACGCGACCCCAGGGAGGCGAGGGAGATCGCCTTCTTGCCGGGCCGCAGCAGCTTGCCGTCGACGATGCGCGCCTGCGGCTTCGCCGCCGCGCCCACGGGCAGCTCCGACGGCACGACGGAGACCGTCGGTGGTGGGGGAGCAGCAGCGTGCGCCGCCGTGACCGTGGCGACCGGCGGCACCAGCGCCGCGGCGACGACGAGACTGACGAGGGGGCGGATCCGAGAACGTCCCATGCGGGCACCGTACCTTGCCGTGTCGAGGTGTCAGTCGGTCTCGGGCTTGGCCCAGATCCCGCGGAGGTTGCCGTCGTAGACCTTCTTGCACGTCGCGATCGAGACCTGGCAGCGGACGGCCGCCCGGCCCGTGGGGGTGGGCCACGAGTCCTCGTCATCGATGCTCTCGAAGGCGTAGGTGAGGAAGCCCGCCGAGTCCCAGATCGTCGGCGCGTCGTAGAGATGGTCGAAGTTGATGTCGAAGAGCCCGGTGAACGAGGCGAGCAGCCTGCCCGTCCGGGCGTTGCGGACCGAGATCTTGCGGATCAGGTACTCGTCGGACTCCTCCTCGCCGATGTGGACCTTGCCCGTGACGGTGAGGACCTGCTTGTGGTCGGGGGAGAACCGGAGCACCGCCTCGTTGAGGTCGGTCTTCCACAGGGGCTTCTTGCTCGTGGTGTCGAAGACGACCTGTCGCCCGTGCTTGACCACGCTGAACGCGCGGGTGCCGATCGACACCGCCTGCACGCCGTACGGCATCTCGAAGGGGTAGTCCTCGTTGCCCGCGGTGAGGACCCGGGTGTTGCCGGTGCGGGTGTTCCACAGCACCACGCGCGACGCGCCGCCCATCAGCACGCGCTCGGGGGTCACCGCGATGATCCGCGTGCCGAACTTCTTGTACGTCTTGCCGACCGCGCTGCCGTCGCTGACGCGGAACCTGCGGATCACCGGACCCGTGCCGATGTAGGTGCGCTTGTCGGTGGCCACCTGCAGGACGGCGTACCGCGAGCGGTCGCGCAGGACCTTGATGCGACCGCTGTCGGTGACGAACTTGACCCGGTTGCCGAGGAACCGGCTGCCTCGATAGAGGTCGAGGTTGACCAGGTAGCCACCGCGGGCGCGGAACAGGCCGCGCGGGTACTCGCCCTTGGCCTCGGAGGCGATGGTGAGCTTCGGGTGTCGCATCCGCACCAGCTGGTTGCCGACGATGCGGGCCGGGGGCCGCACCGCGACGCCGGGCCGAAGCGCCGACGGGACGACGGGGATCGTCGGTGGCGGAGCGGCGCTCGAGGTCGTGACCGGAGCGACCGGCGAGACCAGGGCGGCGGCGAGGGCGAGGCAGGCCAGCAGGCGGAGCCGAGAACGTCCCATGCGTCAGACTGTAGGACACCTCACGGACAGCGCCCGGTCGTCACGCGTAGCGCACGCACCGCCGGGCGCTGGTGAACCCGTAGAGCACCAGCCCGGCATCGGCGGCCAGCCGGACGGACAGCGACGTGGGCGCGCCGACCGCGACCAGGGCACCCGTCCCGGCTGCGATCGCCTTCTGCACCAGCTCGAACCCGGCGCGCCCGCTGACCACGAGGCAGGCGCCTGCGGGCTCCGACCCGGCGAGCACGCGCGCTCCGGTCACCTTGTCGACCGCGTTGTGCCGCCCGACGTCCTCACGGACGACGAGCAGCTCGCCGTCGGCGTTGGCGAGGCCGGCCGCGTGCACCCCGCCGGTCCGGTCGAAGACGCTCTGGCGCTCCCGGATCAGGTCGGGCAGGCGGCGTACGACGTCGCCGGTGGGCAGTGCCCCGGTCCAGCGCTTCGAGATCGGCGCGGCCAGCGCCTCGGCGATGCTGTCCTTGCCGCACACGCCGCAGGCCGACGACCCGGAGGACTGCCCGACGTGCCGGTGCCCCGGGTCGAGCAGCGGAGGCGAGGAGAGGGTCACCGTGACGACGTTGAACTCCTGCTCCGGAGCCAGGTCGGTGTCGGTGCAGTAGGCCACCCCGTGGATCGCCTCCGGCGCGGTCAGCCCCTCGTGCACCAGCCACCCGGCCGCGAGCTCGAAGTCGTGGCCCGGGGTCCGCATCGTGACCCACACCCGCCGCACCGGCGCGCCGGGCCACGCCAGCCGGATCTCCAGCGGCTCCTCGGTCGCCAGCCGGTCCTCGCGGGTGCGCTCGCCGGCGTCGGTGACCTCGTGCACGCGCGTCCGGACGGTCGGTCCCGGACGGCGTGCACGCTCGAGGCTCATGAGGTCGGGAACGCCTTCCGGATCGCCAGCAGCCGACCCAGGTCGTCGGCCGCGTCGCCCAGGCGACGGCGCACGGGCAGCGCGAGCGTCTCGTCGGCCGCCAGGTCGAGGGCGCGGGCGAGTGTCTCGTCGGCCAGCGACGTGACCGGGAAGAAGAACTCGGTGGCGTCGGCGAGCACCCAGCCGCTGCGCACGCCGACGGTCGCCGGGAGCTCGGCGAAGTAGCGGTCGACGTACGGCGCCGTGAGCTCCTCCTGGCCGCCGCGCCACATGCCGGTGCCGGCGGCCTCGAGCTCGTAGTTGGGCACGTCGAGCCGGCCGGTGAAGACGTCCCAGGCGAGGGCCTTGGCCTCGGGCGTCGGCAGCGACACCACGGCCCGCATGCGGGCCACGCGCGACTCCCCGGTGGGCTCGGCGGCGAGCGCGGCGTCGAGCTCGCCGGCGTCGGTGGCACCGAGCGAGGCCAGCCGCCCCAGCAGCCGCCACCGCAGGTCGAGGTCGAGGTCGATCCCCGTGGGCGTCGCCGCCAACCAGCCACGCAGCTCGTCGGGTGCGGTCGAGGTCGAGATCGCCATCCGGAAGGCCGAGAGCTGGTGCTCCGAGCCCACCTCGGTCGAGCCGAGCTTGCCGAGGGCCGCGTCGTGGACGCGCTCGAGCGAGCCGGACGGAGCGAGCGGCAGCACGTCGGTGAGCAGCCACGACCCGATCCGTCGGCGGCTGTCCTCGGTGGACTCCACCGGAGCGCTCGCGACCACGAGGTCGACGACGTCGGCGGGGGCGAGTGCCGCGACATGGAAGGCGCTGCGCACGTTGTTCCAGATGCCCGCACGCAGGGCCGGGTCCTGGACGCCGGGCAGCAGCGACTTGAGCTGGTCGACGGTCTGCCGGTCGGGCACCAACACCGCCCAGGTGTCCTCGTACGGGTCGAGCACGATCGGGTCACCACCGACGTCGTACGTCGTCTCCGGGCCGGTGAGCGTGATCGACCGGGTGCTCCACACGCCGTCGGTGGCGACGGCCGCGCGGAAGGTGTGGGAGCGGTCGGCCGGGTGCTCGGCCGGCGGCGTCCGCCGGATCACGCCGGCGGCCCGGTCCAGCAGGATGGTGTCGGGACCGGCGGTGCGCAGCCAGTTCGAGGTGAAGTCGGACAGGTCGCCGGCTCCCGCGCGCTCCCACGACTCGACGAGGTCGTGCATCGTGGCGTTGCCGAACCGGTGGCGCGTGAAGTGGTCGACCGCCCCGGCCAGGAAGACGTCGTCACCGAGACTGGTGTTGAGCTGCTTGAGGATGCTCGAGCCCTTGGCGTACGAGATGCCGTCGAAGTCCTGCAACGCGGCGGTCGCGTCGACCGCGCCGTTGCCGGCGACCGGGTGGGTGCTCGGGCGCTGGTCGGCGTTGAGCCCCCACTGCCGGCGGGCGTAGGCGTTGTCCACCCAGGCATCGCCGTACTCCGTCACGTCGGCGGTCACCCGGTTGCCCATGTACTCGGCGAACGACTCGTTGAGCCAGAGGTCGTCCCACCACTGCGGCGTGACCAGGTTGCCGAACCACTGGTGGGCCATCTCGTGCGCCAGGGTCGAGGCGCGCTGGATGCGCAGGCCGCGCGTGACCCGGCTGGTGAAGATCAGCGGGTCGCGGAAGGTCACGCACCCCGGGTTCTCCATCGCGCCGGCGTTGAACTCGGGCACGAAGGCCTGGTGGTAGCTGCCGAACGGGTAGCGGATGCCGAAGAGCCGGTGGAACTCGTCGAAGCACTGCTTGGTCATCGTGAAGAGCTCGTCGGCATCGGCGTCGAGCGCGCCCGCCATGCTGGCTCGCACGGACAACCCGAGCGGGATGCCGTCGTGGTGGTCGGTGATCAGGTGGTAGGGCCCGGCGACCACGGTGACGAAGTACGTCGACAGCGGCTGGCTGCGCTCGAACTCCCAGACGCCGGCCTCCGGGTTGCTCCCCGGGGCATTGGCCACGACCGTCCAGTCGGTCGGCGCCAGGACGTGCAGCGTGTACGGCGCCTTCAGGTCCGGCTGGTCGAAGCACGCGAAGACCGACGGTGCGGCGTCCATGAACATCATCCCGTAGACGTAGGACCTGCCGTCCGCGGGATCGGTGCTGCGGTGCAGCCCCTCGCCGTCGTTGCGAAAGGGCATCACGGCGTCGACGACCAGCTCGTTGTCGCCCTCGACCGTCTGGATCGGCAGCCGTCCGCGATCGAGCAGATCGGGGTCCACGGGCGTGCCGTTGAGCCGGATCGAGCGGACCTGCACCGGCTTGAGGTCGAGGAAGGTGGGCCCGCCCCGGCTGGTGAAGCGGATCGTGGTCACCGACCCGAAGGTCGTCTCGTCGCCGGCGAGGTCGAGGCGCAGGTCGTAGTCGAGCACCTCCAGGAGCTCGCGGCGGGCGACCGCTTCGGTGCGCTGGAGGCTGTGCGACGGGCTGCTCACGGGCCCACCCTAGGTGTCGTGCGGAGCCGTCCGGGTCTCGGGTCGGCACCAACTTCCCGGTCTGCCGGACAAGCCGCCCGGGACGGGTTAGCGTCCTCTGCGCTCGGGTCGTCTGACCCGACCCTCGGACAGGAGCACGCACCTATGTCTCACCGCACCCCTCGACGTCTTCGGGGAGGCCGTGGGATCGGCCTCATCCTGACGCTGTCGCTCACGGCCACCGCGCTCGCCGGCACCGCCTCGGCGCTGGGAGCCGACCCGGCGGCGGACTGCACGCAGCCCTTCCCGGTGGCCGACCTCACGCCCGGTGACCCGGTCGAGGGCCTGACCGTGCTCACGGGCACGACGCCCACCGGGTTCACCGGCCAGGTGCTCGGCACCCTGAACGACGGCATCGCGCCGGGCGTGGACATGGTGCTGGTCAAGGTCGACCCGGCCGGCCTGGCCACCGACGAGGTCAAGGGCATCTGGCAGGGCATGTCGGGCTCCCCGGTGTACGCCGCCGACGGCCGCCTGATCGGCGCGATCGCGTACGGCCTGTCGACGGAGCAGTCGTGGATCGCCGGCGTCACGCCGTTCGAGGACATGGACGACTACCTCACCGCTCCCGCCCTCCGGGTGGGGCTCAAGCCCACGATCGCGGCCAAGGTCGCAGCAGCGGCAGGGGTCTCGAAGGCCCAGGCCGCCCGCGGCTTCGAGCAGCTGCCCGTGCCGCTCGCCGTCAGCGGGGTCCCGTCCCGCTTCCTGCACCCGTCGGCCGCGACGCTCGCGAAGCACCCGTGGCTGCGCACGGACCTGTACGCCGCCGGCCGCTCCAGCCTGGGCGTCAGCGACGGCGCCGAGACGATGGTCGCGGGCGGCAACCTGGCCGCCTCCCTGTCGTACGGCGACGTCCTGATGGCGGGCGTCGGCACGGTCACCTCCGTGTGCGGTGACAAGGTGGTCGGCTTCGGCCACCCGATGGAGTTCAGCGGCGACAGCACGCTGAGCCTGCACCCCGCCGAGGCGCTCTACATCCAGGGTGACAACCCGCCCTTCAAGGTCGCCAACATCGGCGCTCCCGTCGGCACGATCTTCGGCGACCACATGACCGGCATCACCGGCCAGTTCGGCGCCCTGCCGTCGACGGCCACGGTGACCTCCAAGGTCACCAAGGGCTCGCGCACCCGGATCGGCAAGAGCTACGTCTCGGCGCGCTCCTCCGACAACCTCGCAACGACCACCCTGCTGGAGAGCTCGCTCAACCACGCGCTGGTCGTCGACGGCTCGGCCCCCGGCAGCGAGATCCTGCGCTGGAAGGTCAGCGGCGTCGACGCGGACAACCGTCCCTTCACCCTGGCGTGGACCGACCGCGTCCGCGCGACCATGGATCTCGCGTCGGAGGCGAGCTACTACGCGGCCTCGGCGGCGTACGAGATCGCGGACATGGAGGGCGTCACCGTCAACGACGTGGTGACGGTCGGCGACGTCGTCCCGAACGGTCGGCACTACCGGCTCCAGCGGGTCGAGCAGCTCCGGAGCGGCAAGTGGTCCTGGCTGAGCGAGAGCCGTCCGGCCACCGCCGTGCACGGCAAGTCGATCAAGCTCCGCGCCGTGCTGCGCTCCGGCTCCACCACCCTCCGAGTGCCGTTCACGTTCGCGGTCCCCCGCTCGGCCGCCGGCAAGATGGCGATCCTGGACGTCACCGGCGGGGCATCGACCGAGGTCGAACTCGGTGACACCGTCGCCACCGCGCGCAAGGCCCTGAGCTCGGCGGTGCGCAGCGACACCGTGCAGGCCCAGTTCGGGCAGGTCGAGTACTACGGCTACGACGGTGAGGACGAGGAGGAGTTCTTCCGCGGCGTCCACAAGCGCGACGAGCCGCGCATGGTGAAGTTCCTCCAGACCCAGACGTCGAAGCCCTCCACGTCCACGATGAGCGGCGAGCAGATGGCCATGGTCGTCATCCGCTGACGGCACGGGCGGATCCTGCCTGCCGACGGGATCCGCCCGGTCCTAGGGTGTCGGTATGAGCAACCCGGACGCCGACAAGCAGGACCTCCTGGCGCTCATCCGGGACGCCGTGATCGGCGACGACCACGTGATGGAGACGCCGTACGGCGCCCGCCGCGTCACGTACGCCGACTACACCGCCTCGGGCCGGGCCCTGGGCTTCATCGAGGACTTCATCCGCGACCAGGTGCTGCCCAGCTACGCCAACACGCACACCGAGTCGAGCGGCACCGGGCTGCAGACCACCCGCCTGCGCGAGGAGGCTCGCGCGATCATCCGCGAGTCGGTCGGCGGGGACGACGACACCGTCGTGCTCTTCGCCGGCTCCGGGTGCACGGGCGCGATCGCGAAGCTGATCGGGGTGCTCGGCCTGCGCATCCCCTCCACCCTGGACGATGCGCACGCGCTGAGCGACCACATCGCGCCGGAGCAGCGACCCGTGGTCTTCATCGGTCCCTACGAGCACCACTCCAACGAGATCCCGTGGCGCGAGTCGATCGCCGACGTGGTGACCATCCGCCAGGACGCGGACGGCGGTGTCGACCAGGACGACCTGCGCGCGCAGCTCGAGAGGCACGCCGAGCGTCCCCTCAAGATCGGCTCCTTCTCGGCCGCGTCCAACGTCACCGGCATCGTGTCCGACACGGCCGGGATCGCGACGCTCCTGCACGAGCACGGCGCCCTCAGCTTCTGGGACTTCGCCGCGGCCGCGCCGTACGTCGACATCTCGATGGTCGCCGCGCCCGGGCAGCCGTCGTCCTACAAGGACGCCGTCTTCCTCTCGCCGCACAAGTTCATCGGCGGACCGTCGACGCCGGGGGTCCTGGCCGCCCGGCGCGAGCTGTTCGCCAACCGCGTCCCGGAGATGCCGGGTGGCGGGACGGTCGCCTACGTCAACGACGACGACCACCGCTACCTCGACGACGTCACCCACCGCGAGGAGGGCGGCACGCCCGCGATCATCGAGTCGATCCGCGCCGGCCTCGTCTTCCAGCTGAAGGCGGCCGTCGGGACCGACACGATCCGGGAGCAGGAGGAGCGACACCTGCGTCGCGCCGTCGCGGCCTGGCGCGACGAGCCGGGCATCGAGCTGCTCGGCAACCTCGACGCCGACCGGCTCTCGATCGTCTCGTTCATCCTGCGTGCGCCGTCGGGGCGCTACCTGCACCACAACTACGTCGTCGCGCTGCTCAACGACCTCTTCGGGATCCAGTCCCGCGGTGGCTGCTCGTGCGCCGGCCCGTACGGCCACCGGCTGCTCGGCATCGACCTCGAGCGCTCGCACGAGTTCGAGCGCGAGATCACCGGCGGCTGCGAGGGCATCAAGCCGGGCTGGGTGCGGATCAACTTCAACTACTTCGTCTCCGACGCGGTCGTCGACTACCTGATCGAGGCCGTGCGCCTCGTGGCCCGCGACGGCTGGAGGCTGCTGGGTGACTACTCCTTCGACCCCGTGACCGGGCTGTGGCGCCACCGCGACGGCGTCGTGCTGCCCCCGTTGTCGCTGCGCGACATCTCGTACGCCGGCGGCCGGGTCACCATGCCGCGCAACCGCACGACCGGGGGAGAGGACCTCCTCGTCGAGCACCTGCGCGACGGCGCCGCCCTGCTGGCCTCGACCACCGGGCCGGACCTCTCGGGCCATCCCGGCAACGTGAGCGTCGACTTCGAGCACCTGCGGTGGTTCGAGCTGCCGGCCTCTGCGCTCACCTGAGCACCGCGGTCCTATGCTCGCGGAAGCGACGTGACCCGGAGTCGGGCACGTCGTCTCGTCGACACGATCGGAGCAGGGCATGACCATTCAGCAGACGGCCAACGTGGAGCACACCGCCATGTTGGGACTGGGGGTCTACCGGCCCGAGCGGGTCGTCACCAACGACGAGGTCTGCGAGGTCCTCGACTCCTCCGACGAGTGGATCCAGACGCGCTCCGGGATCAGGACGCGGCGCTTCGCCGGCCCCGACGAGGACCTGATCACGATGGCGACCGCCGCGGCCAGGCGGGCGCTCGAGGTCTCCGGCGTGACCGCCGACCAGCTCGGCTGCGTCATCGTCGCCACGTCGACCTACCCCGAGCACACCCCGGCGTCCGCGCCCCAGGTGGCCGACCGGCTCGGGTCGAAGACCGCGGCCTTTGACATCTCGGCGGGCTGCGCCGGCTTCTGCCACGCGCTCAACCTCGCCTCGTCCCTGGTGCGGACCGGTGGGGCGAGCCATGTCCTGGTCATCGGGGTCGAGCAGCTCAGCCGGTTCATGGACCCGACCGACCGCGGCACCGCCTTCATCTTCGCCGACGGTGCCGGCGCGGTGGTCGTGGGCGCCGCCGACCAGGCCGGGATCGGACCGACGGCCTGGGGGTCGGACGGCGCGCAGTCGCAGGTCATCACCCAGACGCCGAGCTGCCTCACGCCCGCCGGCGGCCACCACCCCGTCGTGCAGATGGAGGGCACGGCGGTCTTCCGCTGGGCGCCGTTCGCGATGGCCGACGTCGTCCACGAGGCCCTGGACGGTGCGGGGGTGTCGGTGGACGAGCTCGACGCGTTCGTCCCGCACCAGGCCAACCTGCGCATCACCCAGACCCTGGCGCGCAACATCAAGCTGCCCGAGAGCGTCGCCATCGCCACCGACGTCGTCGACTCGGGCAACACCTCGGCGGCCTCGGTGCCGCTCGCGATCGAGGCGATGGTGCGCAAGGGCGAGGCCAAGGTCGGCGACCTCGCCCTGCTGATCGCCTTCGGCGCGGGCCTCAGCTACGCCGGCCAGGTCGTCACCTTGCCGCCGGTCGCCCTCTAGCGACGGAGCGCCGAGATGAGCGGCGAGACGTCAGCCGAGCGAGACCTGCTCCTCCGCCAGCTGGGCGGACAGCGTGACCACGTCCTCGACCAGGTCGAAGGCCTGGACGACGCCCAGCTGCGCCGGCCCGTCCTGCCGTCGGGGTGGTCGTGCCTCGGGCTGCTGCGCCACCTGACGCTGTCGGACGAGCGGTACTGGTTCGGCGTCGTGATGGCCGGTGAGCCACTGGACTTCTGGCCGGAGGGTGTCAACGCCGACTGGCAGGTCGAGGACGAGGAGTCCCCGGCGTCGGTCATCTCGGCGTACCGCGCCGCTGTCGAGCGCTCGGACGCGATCATCGCCGGGCTCTCCCTCGATGCCCCGCCGGCCACGCACGAGGAGTGGTGGGCCGAGGCCGGGCAGTCCTTCCCGGACCTGCGGACCGTCCTGGTCCACGTCCTCGTCGAGACCGCCGTCCATGCCGGCCACCTCGACGCCGTCCGGGAGCTCCTCGACGGCAAGCAGTACGTCGCGATCTGACAGCGGCGACCGCTCAGAGCCGGACGAGCATCTTCCCGGTGTTGTCGCCGCGGTGCAGTCCCAGGAACGCCTCGACGGCGTTGTCGATGCCGTCGACCACCGTCTCGCGCCAGGTGAGCGACCCGTCGGCGACCCAGCCTCCGGCCCGGCCGTAGAACTCCGACGCCACGTCGCCGTGGTCGGTCACGATGAAGCCGCGCAGCGTCAGGCGCTTGCTGACGAACATCATCATGTTGCGCGGACCGGGGGAGGGCGCCTCGGCGTTGTAGTCGGCGATCGCACCGCACGCGGCGATGCGACCGTGGTCGGCCATCGCGGAGATCGCCGCCTCCAGGTGGTCGCCCCCGACGTTGTCGAAGTAGACGTCCACCGGCCCGTGCTCGCGCAGCTGACGGCCGATCGGCGCGTCCTTGTAGTTGAGCGCCAGGTCGAAGCCGAGCTCGGTCAGCCACACGCACTTCTCCGGCGTGCCGGCTGAGCCGATCACCTTCGCGGCGCCGAGCTGCTTCGCGATCTGGCCGGCCACCGACCCGACGGCACCCGCGGCGCCGGAGATGAAGACGGTGTCTCCCTGCCGGACCTCGGCGATCCTGGTGAGCCCGACGTACGCCGTCATCCCGGGCATGCCGAGCGCCCCGAGGTACGCCGACGCGGGCACCTGCGACACGTCGATCGTGCGCGCGGCGCGGTCCGAGAGGAGCGCGTGCGTGCGCCAGCCCGCCTGGTGCAGCACGGTGTCGCCGACCTGCAGCCGGTCCGAGCCGGAGGCCACGACCTCGCCGACCGCGCCACCGTCCATCACGGCGTCGAGCGCGAAGGGCGGCACGTACGACTTCACGTCGTTCATCCGGCCGCGCATGTAGGGATCGACCGAGAGGAAGGTGTTGCGGACGACGACCTCGCCGGGACCGGGCTCCGGGAGCTCGGTGTCGACGGTGCGGAAGTCGGCGGGGGTGGGCCAGCCCTGGGGGCGGGCGGCCAGGTGGATCTCGCGAGCGGTGGTCATGGGGCGATCCTGTCAGCGGTCACGGTCCGGGCGGCACGACGGGCCCCGGTCCGGGCGTGTCGCCGTTCTGGCACGCTGTGCCCATGACCACCTCGGACACCCCCAGCGCGAGCGCGCGCCGCATCGACCTGACCAAGATGGGCGAGGGGCGCTACAAGGCGACCAACGCGCGTGGGGGAGTGCTGCCGATCGGCTCCGGGGGGGACCCGGACTTCACGCCGGTCGAGCTGCTGCTGGCGGCGATCGCCGGCTGCAGCGCGATCGACGTCGACCTCATCACCGGCAAGCGCGCGTCGGCGGTGTCCTTCGACGTGGTCGCGGAGGGCGAGAAGATCCGCGACGACCAGGGCAACCGGCTCACCGACCTGCGGCTGACCTTCGACGTCCGCTTCCCCGAGGGCGAGGAGGGGGACCGGGCCCGCGACGTGCTGGCGCGCTCGATCGCCCAGTCCCGCGACCGGCTGTGCACCGTGGGGCGCACCGTCCAGGTGGGGGCCCCGATCGAGTACGGCGAGGCCTGAGCTCCGTGCCGCGCCGGCAGCCGTGGGACGGCGTACCACCGCAGGACGGCCGGCGCTTCGTCGTCACCGGGGGCAGCGGAGGACTGGGGCTGGCCACCGCCCGCGTGCTCGCCGAGCGGGGCGCCGAGGTGGTCCTCGCCGTACGCAACCCGGCCAAGGGGGAGGCGGCCGCCGCCACCCTGCCGGGATCGGTCGAGGTGCGCCGCCTCGACGTCGCCGACCTGACCTCGGTGCGGGCGTTCGCCGCCGACATCGGGCCCGTCGACGTGCTGATCAACAACGCCGGGGTGCTCGCCGTGCCCTACGCCCTCACCGTGGACGGCTTCGAGACCCACCTGGCGACCAACCACCTCGGTCACTTCGCGTTGACCAACCTCCTGCTGCCCCAGCTGCGCGACCGGGTCGTCGTCATCTCCTCCGACGCCCACCGGGCAGGTTCGTTCGACCTGCGCGACCTGAACTGGCAGCGCCGGACCTACAAGCCGTTCGGCGCGTACGGCGCCTCCAAGCTCGCCAACCTGCTCTTCCTCGGCGAGCTGCAGCGGCGGCTGACCGCCGCCGGGTCGACGCTGCGCGCGGTCGGCTCGCACCCCGGCTCGACCGCCACCTCCATCACCGCCAACACCGGCAGCCCGTTCAAGACCTGGGTCGGCAGCTGGGGCCACCGCGTCGCCGGGATGCCGGTCTGGAAGGGTGCGCTGACGACGTTGTACGCGGCCACCATGGACGTGCCCGGCAACTCCTTCATCGGCCCGGACGGCTTCAGGGAGCTCACGGGCTGGCCGACCGGTGTCGGCCGCAGCCGCGAGGCGCTGGACCCCGACCTGGCGCGGGGGCTGTGGGCGGCGTCCGAGGAGCTGACGGGCATCCGCTTCCCCCTGGGGTGATCAGTCGTCGACCTTCACCGACGTGATCGTGACCTTCTTGGCCGGCGGACCGTCGGCCTGTCCCGTGGCGGTGCCGAGCGCGGCGAGGTCGGCGACGACCTTGGTGCTGTCGGCGTCGAGCTTGCCGAAGACCGTGTACTGCGGCGGCAGCGGCGTCTCGCCGTACACGACGAAGAACTGCGACCCGTTGGTGTTGGGCCCGGCGTTGGCCATGGCCAGGGTGCCCGCCGGGTAGGTCTCGGAGCCGGACAGCTCGTCGTCGAAGGAGTAGCCGGGGCCGCCGGACCCGGTGCCGCTCGGGTCGCCGCACTGCAGCACCGAGATCCCGGCCTCGGCGGTGGTCAGCCGGTGGCACGGGGTGTCGTCGAAGTAGCCCTGCTGGGCGAGCGAGAGGAAGGAGTTCACCGTGCACGGGGTCGTGTCGGCGTCCAGGGTCGCGTCGATCTCACCGACGCTTGTGCTGATCTCGACGTCCACCTGGCCGGTGCGCGTCGGGGTCGCCGGCGGTGGGTCGACCTCCTTCGCCGCGGAGGCGCTGTCCTCGGGGTAGCTGCAGGTCCCCGTGCCGGACGGGCTCGCAGACTCGCTGGCAGGGTCGCTGGACGCGGCGGTCGGTGCGGGGTCCGCGGCGGAGCCCGAGTCGCTGTCGGAGCCGGAGCACCCGGCGAGGGTGAGGCCGGCGACGATCATGAGACCGGCGAGACCGGTCAGGGGGCGGGAGCGCATGCCCAGATCGTAGGGCCCTCAGGCGTTGCGGCCGCGCGCGGCCACCGCCCACGGGGCGAGCGTCGTGGCGTCGTCGGCCCACAGCGTGTCCGCGAGGTTGACTGCGGCGCAGACGTGGTTGGGGACGACGTCGACGCGGCTCCCGAGCGGCGGCAGCGCTCCGTCGGCGAGGTCCACGACGGCGTGGTGCTCGGAGAGCAGCACGATGCGCGCGTCCGGGTGCTCGAGCAGCCGGCCCGAGCCGGTGGCGTACGCCGCGCGGTCGGCCCCCAGCGCCTTGCCCCCGCTGTCGAGCACGAGCCGGCCGCCCGCGTGGCTGACGACCGTGGCCCGACAGGTCAGGGCGATCGCCTCGGGCTGCATGACCCCGAGCTCCCACTGCTGGGCGTCACCGAAGACGTAGACCCCGGGCCGCAGCTCCGTCAGCTCGCCGGTGTGGCTGTGGCCCAGCGTGGGGGTCGAGCCACCGCTGACGATGTCGGGCTCCAGGCCCGCCTCGCGGAAGGACGCGACGGCCGCGGAGAGCGCCGCGGCCTCGTCGTCCGCGGCCGTCCGCATCAGGTCGGGGGAGTAGCCGTGACCGGGGAACGTGAAGACGCCGCGGACCGGGAGCCCCGCCTCGACGGCGGCCGCGGCGACGGCTCCCGCGTCGCCCGCCGGCACGCCGGTGCGGTGCTGGCCCGAGTCGACCTCGACCAGGGCGGCGATCCCGGTGCCCGCCAGCAGCGACCCGGCGCGGGTCGCGGCAGCCACCGAGTCGACGCCGATCGCGAGGTCGGCGCGACCGGCGAGGTCGCGGAGCTGCCGTACGGCCTCGTCGGAGAGCCACAGCGGGTAGGCGATGAAGAGGTCCTCCACGCCGCCGTCCACGAAGACCTCCGCCTCGCCGATGGTGGCCACCGTGAGCCCGACGGCTCCGGCCGCGATCTGGAGCCGGGCGATCTCGGGCGTCTTGTGGGTCTTGGCGTGCGGACGCAGGGAGACGCCGGCGGCCGCGGCCCGGGCCGCGGTGGCCTCGATGTTGCTGCGCAGCCGACCGACGTCGACGCGGAGGTACGGCGTCGCCGGCTCGCCGGCGTACGCGCTGCTCACATCTCCTCGTGCGTGTCGGGGTCGCCGCCGAAGAGCCGTCCGTCGGGCCGGCCCAGTGCGGTGATGGCGGCCATCTCGGCGTCGTCGAGCTCGAAGCCGAACACGTCGAGGTTCGCCCGCTGCCGCTCCGGGGTCGCCGACTTCGGGATCGGGACCGCCCCCAGCTGGACCTGCCAGCGCAGGATCACCTGGCCGGGGCTCACGTCGTGGGCGGCCGCCGCCGCGGCGACCGCGCTCTCGGCGAACGGCGCCTGCCGCTTGCCCAGCGGGCTCCAGGACTCGGTCTGGATGCCGAGGCGCTCGTTGACCGCCCGCATCTCGACCTGGGGGAAGTAGGGGTGCAGCTCGATCTGGTTGACGGCCGGGGTCACGCCCGTCTCGTCGATGACGCGCCGCAGGTGCGCCTCGGTGAAGTTGGAGACGCCGATGCTGCGCACCAGGCCCTGCTCCTTCAGGTCCACCAGCGCCCGCCACGCCTCGGCGTACTTGCCGACGCTGGGGTTGGGCCAGTGCACGAGGTGCAGGTCGAGGTAGTCGAGCCCGAGCCGCTCCAACGACCCGTGCACGCTGGCGATCGCGTCGTCGTACCCGTGGTCGCGCCCGGGGATCTTGCTGGCGACGAGGAGCTCCTCGCGCGGCAGGCCGCACGCGCGCACCGCCTCGCCGACCTCCGCCTCGTTGCCGTAGTTGACGGCCGTGTCGAGCAGCCGGTAGCCGGCCTCGATCGCGGACACGATCGCCGAGACCGCCGCCTCGCCCTCGAGGGGATAGGTCCCGAAGCCGATCGCCGGGAGGGTGCTGCCGTCGTTGAGCGTGTGCGTCGGGATGGCCATGTCGTTCAACGTACCGATCAGCCCTGGTCCGCGACGTCCTGGGGGAGCGCCTCGTGGCCGGGCACTCCGTCGCTACGTCGCTCCTCCTTCATCTCGGCCTCGTAGAGGTGGCGCCTGCCGCCCACCAGCGCCTCGCGCGCGTCACTCTCGAGGTCGCGGAAGGTCGCGTAGTAGCCGCTGTCGTAGTCCTCGACGACCTGGAAGCTCCATCGGCCGGCCAGGATGTTGCGACCGACGAGCTCCCGCTGGATCCGGTCGGCGAGGTCGGTGTGCCCGGCCTGACGCAGCAGGTCGACGGACTCGCCGAGCGTGAGGTCGGCGGTGCCGCAGCGACGGTGGAAGGCGTAGAGCAACCCCCGGGCCTCCTCGACGACCTCGAGCGCCTCGGACAGCTTGCCCAGCGCCTCGACGGTCGCGTCGTCGACGCCCTCGGGGCGCTGGTGGGCCCGGTCGGGTCCGCTCATCGAGCCAGGACGTCGGCGGCTGACACGGCCCCGTGCTCGGACTCGATGGCGTCCGCGAGCCGGGTCACGTCCTCGTCGGGCACGTCGACGCCGACCTCGGTGAACCCCTTGCGCAGCTCGGTCTCCACGGTGCTCTCCGTGGCGCCGTCCTGCCAGGAGGTGACCCGGTCGACGACCGCCTGGATGGCTTCCTGCTTCTCATCAGTCATGGCGTGCCCGTACCCACCTGCCGCCGCGGACACGCGTCCGGCAGGCTGGTCGGGTGAGTGCCTCCGACGTCCTGTCCTCCGTGTGGGACGACGTCACCGGGATCCAGCAGCCACTGTCGTACGGCGGAGTCGTCGTCACGGCGGGGGTCGCACTGCTGCTGGTGGTCGCGCCGTGGACCTGGCCCGTGGGTCGGCACGTCGTGACGATCGCCCACGAGGGTGCGCACGGCGTGGCCGCGCTGGTCACCGGCCGCTCGCTCCAGGGCATCCGGCTGCACTCCGACACCTCGGGCCTCACCGTCTCGCGGGGCAAGCCGCGTGGTCCGGGGATGGTGGTCACGGCGTTCGCCGGGTACGCCGGGCCGGCGCTGCTCGGCCTCGGCGCGGCGTACCTGCTCGGCCGCCAGCACGCGCTCGCCGTGCTGTGGCTCGCCGTCGTCCTCCTCGCGCTGCTGCTCCTGCAGATCCGCAACTTCTACGGCCTGTACGCCGTCGGCGTGGCGGGGCTGGCGGTGTTCGCGGTGAGCTGGTGGGGGAGCGGGCAGGCGCAGAGCGGCACGGCGTACGTCGGGACCTGGTTCCTGCTGCTCGCCGCGCCGCGACCGGTCATGGAGCTGCAGCTGCAGCGTCGCCGGGGTCAGGCACGCACCTCCGACGCGGACGTCCTGGCGCGGCTGACCGGCGTGCCGGGCGTCCTCTGGGTGGCCGTGCACCTGGTCGTGACGCTCGCCTGCGCGCTGATCGGTGGTGGCTGGCTGCTCGACTCCGCGCTCTAGGAGCAGGGCTGGACGTGCGGGCTAGGTTGGGCAGGTGCGCATCGGCATCCACTACGCGAATTTCACCCACCCTGACTGGCACACGCGCCTGGCCGAACGGCTGACGGAGACCGCCACGGTCGCCGACCAGGGCGGGGCGTCCCTCTTCACGGTCATGGACCACTGGTTCCAGATGGAGAACCTCGGCGGCCCGCCGGAGCCGATGCTTGAGGGCTACACGACCCTCGGCTACCTGGCCGCGCTGACCGACAACGTCCGGCTCAGCCTGCTCGTCACCGGCACGACGTACCGGCACCCGGGTCTGCTCGCCAAGATCGTCACCACCCTCGACGTGCTGTCGCAGGGGCGTGCGACCCTCGGCATCGGCGCCGCGTGGTACGACCGCGAGCACGCCGGCCTGGGCGTCCCCTTCCCGTCGACCAGCGAGCGCTTCGAGCGGCTGGAGGAGACGCTGCAGGTCGTCCGGCAGATGTGGAGCGACGACGACGGGGCCTACGCCGGGCAGCACTACCGGCTCGCGGAGACCGTCTGCGTCCCGCCGCCGGTGCAGCGACCGCACCCGCCGATCCTGATCGGGGGGAGTGGCGAGAGGAAGACGCTGCGCCTGGTCGCGCAGTACGCCGACGCCTGCAACCTCTTCGGCGAGAGCCCGGACGTGGTCCGGCACAAGCTCGAGGTGCTGCGCGGGCACTGCGACACCCTCGGTCGCGACTACGACTCCATCGAGAAGACCATGATCGCCATGGGCGTCGACCCGGTCAGCGACACCGACGCCTTCCTGTCCTCGATGCAGGAGTACGCCGCGCTCGGCATCTCGCTGGTCACCCTCATGCCGCCGACCGAGGACCCGGTCGGCTGGACGACCTCGGTGTGCGAGGACGTCCTCCCCAGGCTCGCGGCGATCTGACGCCCTGACGCCCTAGAGGACCGTCGTCCCGTACATCTCGCCGAGCGGGTCCGAGATCAGCTCGAGGCGCGCCCCGTCGGGGTCGCGGAAGTAGAGCGAGCTGCCCGACTCCGCGACGTACTCCACCCCGGCGGCGTCCAGCTTGCCCCGGAGGTGCGTCCACCGCTCGGGCTCCACGGAGATGCAGACGTGGTGCAGTCCGCCGAGCACCT
Source organism: Nocardioides sp. URHA0020 (assembly GCF_000620705.1). Classification (GTDB taxonomy): domain Bacteria; phylum Actinomycetota; class Actinomycetes; order Propionibacteriales; family Nocardioidaceae; genus Nocardioides. Next base: position 307,987 of record NZ_KK211168.1, on the reverse strand, counting down.
CGGCGTACGGCCCGACGTCGAGGCCGGGGAAGTCGAAGAACGCGATCAGGTTGCCGTTGCCGATGTCGAAGAAGAAGTGGTTGGAGCCGGGGTAGTCCCGGTTCTCGAAGATCTCGGTGAGCGGGAACTCCAGCAGCTCCTGGTAGAAGCGCACCGTCCGCTCGACGTCGGCGCACACGATCGCGAAGTGGTGCAGCCCCCGGGCCGAGCTGGCCGGACGGGACTCCTCCGGTGCGAGGTATGTCGTACGGATGCGCTCGCGCTCGGCGCTGATGTGGTCCAGGTCGAGGTCCGGCATGCCGCGACGCTACTACGGGATTCAACTTCCCAACCTACGCGCAACCGATGGTTGCACAGAGTCGGTCGACGCCCTAGAGTGATGTGCAACCGAACGTTGCACTAGAGCGGGAGTCGAGATGGAGCACGGAAGCATCGAGCGCGAGATCCACGTGGACGCGCCACCGGAGGTGGTCTTCGAGGTGGTCAGCCGTCCCGAGCACATCCGGGAGTGGTGGCCGGACGAGGCCAGCTTCGAGCCCACGGCCGGCGCGGCGGGGGAGATCCGCTTCGGCGACGGTGCCACGGGCAAGGTCGAGGCGCTCACGGTGGTGGCGGTCGAGCCGCCGCGGCTGTTCTCCTTCCGCTGGGTCTACGAGGACGGCGCGATGCCGACGCGGGACAGCTCGCTGCTCGTCACCTTCGAGCTGTTCGAGGTGGACGGAGGCACGACCGTGCGGCTGACGGAGACCGGCTTCCGTGAGCGCGGCTGGGAGGTCGCGCAGCTCGAGGCGGCGTACCAGGACCACGTGCGGGGCTGGGACTTCTTCGTGCCGCGCCTGGGGGAGTACGTCGCGCGCCTGGTGGCGACGTCGTGACGGGCGCGGTCGACGACGACCTCTGGTCCGCCATCGGAGACCCCACCCGCCGACGACTGGTGGACCTGCTGCTCGCCGACGACGGAGGTACGGCGACCTCGCTCAGCGAGCAGCTGCCGGTCACCCGGCAGGCGGTCACCAAGCACCTCGGCGTACTCGACCGCGTGGGCCTCGTCCACGCCACGCCCTCAGGGCGGGAGCGGCGCTACCGGGTCGACGACGAGCAGCTGGCCCGCGCGGTCGCCCAGCTCGCCGACGTCGGCGCGGCCTGGGACGCCCGGCTGCGCCGGATCAAGCGGATCGCCGAGTCGATCCAGCACCCCGCGAAGTAGAGAGGCACCACGACATGGCAGACATCCTGCACCGCATCGGCATCGAGCACTCCTCGCCCGAGCAGGTGTACGACGCACTCACCACCATCGACGGCCTCGCGGCCTGGTGGACCGAGGACACGACCGGGTCGACTGAGTCCGGCGGGGTGATCCGCTTCCGCTTCGGGCCCGCCGGCGGCTTCGACATGCTGGTCGAGCGGCTCGAGCCCGGCAGGCTGGTGCGGTGGCGGGTCGTGGACGGCCCACCGGAGTGGATCGGCACGCACGTGCAGTTCGACCTGCGCCGTGACGGTGACTTCACGATCGTGATGTTCACCCACGAGGGCTGGCGCGAGCCGGTCGAGTTCATGCACCACTGCAGCACCCGGTGGGGCACCTACCTGATGAGCCTCAAGCAGCTGATCGACACCGGGACCGGAGCGCCCGACCCGCACGCGGTCGTGGTCAGCAACTGGCGATGATCTCGACGGTACCTGACATAATGTCAGTTATCGGCGATGTGTTAGGAGTGTGTCGCCACCGTCAGGGGCTTCTTGGTGTCGTGAGTGATCCTGCCGCGTTCTGATGCGCGGATTGGTCACCAACCGCATGAAATGCCCCTCGAGATCTGCGGTTGGTGACCAAACCGCGCGCCTTGGTCGTGGTACGACCTGCAGCTCGGTCTCTGACGTCGTCGTGACGGCGGCTCTGCGCCGATGACCGCCCGGACGCGACGTTTGGTCACCAACCGCACGATTTGCTCCTCGAGATCTGCGGTTGGTGACCAAACCGCGGGTCTTGGTCGTCGTCCGATCCGCAGCTCGGCCTCTGACGTCGTCCTGACGGCGGCGGTTGCCGACGACCGCCCCGACGCGACGTTTGGTCACCAACCGCACGAAATGCCCGCTGATATCTGCGGTTGGTGACCAAACCGCGGGCATCAGGACGGCCACACCAAAGAACTACACCCGTGTCAGGCCGCACCACGCAGTCACCCGCCGACGTACGCCGCCAGGTGCTCGCCGGTCAGCGTCGAGCGCGCAGCCACGAGCTCAGCAGGCGTGCCCTCGAAGACGACCTCGCCGCCGTCGTGGCCGGCGCCCGGCCCGAGGTCGACGATCCAGTCGGCGTGCGCCATGACGGCCTGGTGGTGCTCGATCACGATCACCGACTTGCCGCCGTCGACGAGCCGGTCGAGGAGCCCGAGCAGGTTCTCGACGTCGGCGAGGTGCAGGCCCGTGGTGGGCTCGTCGAGGACGAAGACGTCGCCCTTCTCGCCGAGGTGGGTCGCGAGCTTGAGGCGCTGGCGCTCCCCTCCCGACAGCGTCGTGAGCGGTTGTCCCAGCTTGACATAACCCAAGCCGACGTCGGCGAGACGCACCAGGATCTTCGACGCCGCCGGGAGGTTGCCGGCGCCGTCGCCGAAGAACGCGAGCGCCTCGGAGACCGGCATCGACAGCACCTCGCTGATGTCCTTGCCGCCGAGCCGGTAGTCCAGCACGCCGGCGTCGAACCTCTTGCCCTCGCACACCTCGCACGTCGTCGCGACCCCCGACATGATGCCGAGGTCGGTGTAGATGACGCCGGCGCCGCTGCAGTTCGGGCAGGCGCCCTCCGAGTTGGCGCTGAAGAGCGCCGGCTTCACGCCGTTCTCCTTGGCGAAGGCCTTGCGGATCGGGTCGAGCAGCCCCGTGTACGTCGCCGGGTTGCTCCGCCGCGAGCCCCGGATCGCGCCCTGGTCGATCGTCACGACCCCGTCGAGCGGCGACACCGACCCGCGCACCAGCGAGCTCTTGCCCGAGCCGGCCACGCCCGTCAGCACGACCAGCACCCCGAGCGGGAGGTCGACGTCGACGTCCTTGAGGTTGTTGGTCCCTGCGCCTCTCACCTCGAGCGCACCCGAGGGCGTGCGCACCTCGTCCTTGAGCCGGGCGCGGTCGTCGAGGTGACGGCCGGTGACGGTGTCACTCCCCCGCAGCCCCTCGACCGTGCCCTCGAAGACCACCTCGCCGCCCGCGGAGCCGGCGAGCGGGCCGAGGTCGACGACATGGTCCGCGATCGCGATCGTCTCCGGCTTGTGCTCCACGACGAGCACGGTGTTGCCCTTGTCGCGCAGCTGCAGGAGCAGCTGGTTCATCCGCTCGATGTCGTGCGGGTGCAGGCCGACCGTCGGCTCGTCGAAGACGTACGTGACGTCGGTCAGCGATGACCCGAGCTGCCGGATCATCTTGACGCGCTGCGCCTCGCCGCCCGAGAGGGTGCCCGCCGGTCGCTCCAGCGACAGGTAGCCCAGGCCGATGTCGACGAACGAGTCGAGGACCTCGCGCAGCGCCTCGACCAGCGGCGCGACCGACAGGTCGGTCAGGCCCCTGGCCCAGTCAGCCAGGTCGCGGATCTCCATCGCGCAGGCGTCGGCGATGCTGATCCCGCTGATCTTCGACGACCGTGCCTCCTCGCTCAGCCGGGTGCCGCCGCAGTCCGGGCAGGTCTGGAAGGTCACGGCGCGCTCGACGAAGGCCCGGATGTGCGGCTGCATCGCGTCGACGTCCTTGGACAGGAACGACTTCTTGATCTGCGGGATGAGCCCGGCGTACGTCAGGTTGACGCCCTCGACCTTGATCTTCGTCGGCTCCCGGTGGAGCAGGTCCTGGAGCTCGCGCTTGGTGAACTCCGCGATCGGCTTGTCCGGGTCGAAGTAGCCGCAGCCGCGGTAGATCCGGCCGTACCAGCCCTCCATGCTGTAGCCCGGGATCGTCAGGGCGCCCTCGTTGAGCGACTTCGTGGCGTCGTACAACGCGGTGAGGTCGATGTCGTTGACGGCACCGCGCCCCTCGCAGCGCGGGCACATGCCGCCGACGATGCTGAAGGAGCGGCGCTCCTTGGTCTCCTGGCCGCCCCTCTTCAGGGTGACGGCACCGGCACCGCTGATCGAGGCGACGTTGAAGGAGAACGCCTGCGGCGACCCGACGTACGGCGTCCCGAGACGACTGAAGAGGATCCGCAGCATCGCGTTGGCGTCGGTCGCGGTGCCGACCGTGGAGCGCGGGTCCGAGCCCATCCGCTCCTGGTCGACGATGATCGCGGTCGTCAGCCCCTCGAGCACGTCGACGTCGGGTCGCGCCTGGGTCGGCATGAAGCCCTGCACGAACGCGCTGTACGTCTCGTTGATCAGCCGCTGCGACTCCGCCGCGATGGTGCCGAAGACCAGGGAGCTCTTGCCCGACCCCGACACCCCGGTGAACGCCGTCAGCCGGCGCTTGGGGAGGTCGACATTGATGTCCTTGAGGTTGTTGACGCGAGCCCCGGTGACCCGGATCAGGTCGTGGCTGTCGGCAGCGTGCATGCGGGTGGGGCTCCGATCGGATGGGCGGTCAGTCCTCGGGCAGGGCGGCGAACGCCTTCTCGGTGTCCTTGTACCAGCCCATCGCCCTGATCGCGTGCTGCCGGCAGGCCATCGTCCGCATCTCAGCCCACCTCCTGGATCCGCACCATGTTGCCGGCGGGATCCCGTACGGCGCAGTCCCGCGTGCCCCAGGGCTGGTCGGTCGGCTCCTGCACGACCTCGACGTCCTCCGCCTGGATCCGGCTGAAGGTGCTGTCGAGGTCCTCGGTCGCGAGCATGATCCAGCCGAAGGTGCCCTTGGCCATCATCTCGGCGATCGTGGTGCGCTCGACGTCGGTGATGCCGGGATCGGCAGCCGGCGGCCCGAGCAGGATGCAGGTGCCGGGCTGGCCCACGGGCCCCACCGTGATCCAGCGCATCGTGCCGCTGCCGACGTCGGAGCGGACCTCGAAGCCGAGGACGTCGCGGTAGAAGGCCAGCGAGGCCTCCGGGTCCTCGTGCGGGAGCACCGTGGTGTGAATGGTGATGTCCATGCCGCTCACGCTAGTAGCGCGTCCGGGTCGGGTGCTTCTCGATTCCTGACCGATGGGGCCCGCAGCGGCCGGGTGACCTGCTTGGCCACGCACGGCGGCAGCCCGGCGGCATCCAGCATCGCCTGCCGGCGGTAGGCGCTCGGCGGCATGCCGACCAGCTCGGTGAAGCGGGTGCTGAACGTGCCGAGCGACTGGTAGCCCACCTCGAAGCAGACGTCGGTGACGCTCAGGTCGCCGCGGCGCAGCAGGGCCATCGCGCGCTCGACGCGCCGCGTCATGAGGTACGAGTACGGCGACTCGCCGTACGCACGCCTGAACTCGCGGCTCAGGTGACCGGCAGACAGGTTGACCCCGCGGGCCAGCGCCTCGACGTCGAGCGGCTGCGCGTACTCACGGTCCATCCGGTCCCGGACCCGACGCAGCAGCGCCAGGTCACGCAGGCGCTGGGCCTGGTGCGGACTGCTGCTCACCACCGCATCGTGGCACACCGGGCCTGGCCCGAACGGGCTACGGACGCCGTCACAACGGGTCAGTTGCGGGTGGAATCCTCTAGACGACGTATCTGCTGCCGATCTTCGTGACACGTTGAAGATGACCGGGCACCCGCCCGGCGCCTCTGGGGGGCGACTGTCGACACCGTGGGAGGAGATAGCGCCATGTGGGACACCGTGCAGAGCAACGACGTGCATCTGTCGCACGACATGCCGTGCCAGCACTGCGGCCATGCCCTCCACACCTACCTTGCGTGTGGAGACTCGTGTGACTGCGTGCCCGTTCGGGCCGCCGCCTGACGTCCGCTCCGAGGTCGCCGTGCTCTAGTCTGGGCGCCATGGCGACTCCCGAGCGACGCACCGCCCCCGGCACCCCTGAGCTCCACACCGGAGCCCCGATCGTGTCCGGCCCGGTGCCGGTGATGGCTCCTCTCGGCTGGCTGCTCATCCTCGTCTCCGGCATCACCCTGATCCTCGCGAGCTGGCTGCTGTACGGCACCGAGGCGGACGGCATGTGGGCCGGCTACCGCGACGGCATCATCGGCACGATCATCGTGCTCGCCGCGATGGCGCTGAACTCCACGCTGCCCAAGACGCCCTCGCTCGCGGTGGTCGGGCTGAGCGGCATCCTGCTCGTGCTCTTCGCGGTCTTCCTCGACGACGAGACCGCGGTCTTCGTCATCGAGCTGGTCACCGGCATCGCGCTGCTCCTCGGGGTCGGGCTCTATGCGTCGGGCCGCCGCGACTGACCCTCGGGACGTCTCGGGTAGCGTGGATCGTCGTCGCACGCCTGCCGCCCACCCGGTGAGGGCCGCGCTCCCCCGCGACACCGCCACGACACCCCGGGCCAGCGTCGTGAGTTGCCTTATCTCATATGTGAGTTACCGTGGACGGCATGAGTGAGAGCTACAAGAACCGGATCGGCAACCTCATCCGCGACGCCCGCAAGCACCGCGGCCTGACCCAGCACCAGCTCGCCGACCTGCTCGGCACCAGCCAGAGTGCGGTCAACCGGATCGAGAAGGGACACCAGAACATGTCCCTCGAGATGCTGGCCCGCATCGGCGCGGCCCTCGACTCCGAGATCGTGGCCGTCGGCGCCGGTCCCACGCACCTGCGCGTCACCGGGCCGACCACGCTCTCCGGTGAGATCGACGTCAAGACGTCCAAGAACGCCGGCGTCGCGCTGCTGTGCGCCTCCCTGCTCAACCGCGGCCGCACCACGCTGCGCAAGGTCGCCCGGATCGAGGAGGTCAACCGGCTGCTCGAGGTCCTCAACAGCCTGGGCGTCCAGACCCGCTGGCTCAACGACGACAACGACCTCGAGATCGTCCCGCCGCGCGAGCTGGACCTGACCGACATCGACGAGACCGCGGCGCGTCGTACCCGCTCCATCATCATGTTCCTCGGGCCGCTGCTGCACCGTGTCGACACCTTCGAGCTGCCGTACGCCGGCGGCTGCGACCTCGGCACCCGCACCGTGGAGCCGCACATGGCCGCGCTGCGCCCCTTCGGCCTCGAGGTCAAGGCGACCGACGGCAGCTACCACGCCCAGGTCAACCGGGCGATCGAGCCCGTGCGGCCGATCGTGCTCACCGAGCGCGGCGACACCGTCACCGAGAACGCCCTGATGGCCGCCGCGCTGCACCCCGGCGTCACGGTGATCCGCAACGCGTCCTCCAACTACATGGTCCAGGACCTGTGCTTCTACCTGCAGCGCCTCGGCGTCACGGTCGAGGGCATCGGCACCACGACGCTGTCCGTCACGGGGCTGGCCGACATCGACGTCGACGTCGACTACGCGCCGAGCGAGGACCCGATCGAGGCGATGTCGCTGGTCGCCGCCGCGATCGTGACCAAGTCGGAGATCACCATCCGCCGGGTGCCGATCGAGTTCATGGAGATCGAGCTCGCGCTGCTCGAGGAGATGGGCCTGCAGTACGACCGCTCCGAGGAGTACGTCGCGCTCAACGGCCACACCCGCCTCGTCGACATCACCACCAAGCCCTCCGAGCTGCACGCGCCGCTCGACAAGATCCACCCGATGCCCTTCCCCGGCCTGAACATCGACAACCTGCCGTTCTTCGCGGTCATCGCCGCCGTGGCCGAGGGGCAGACCCTGCTGCACGACTGGGTCTACGAGAACCGCGCGATCTACCTGACCGACCTGAACAAGCTGGGCGCGAAGGTCAAGCTGCTCGACCCGCACCGGGTGATGATCGAGGGGCCGACGAGCTTCAGCGGCACCGAGCTGGTCTGCCCGCCGGCGCTGCGCCCGGCCGTGGTGATCCTGCTGGCGATGCTCGCCTCGAAGGGCACCTCGGTGCTGCGCTCGACGTACGTCATCCACCGTGGCTACGAGGACCTGGCCGAGCGGCTCAACCAGCTGGGCGCCAGCATCGAGACCTTCCGCGACATCTAGCCGAGCCGGCTCGCCCGCCTCGGGGAGACTCAGTCGAAGAGGGTCTCCACCCAGGCCCGGGCAGGCAGCTTGGTGACGGGCGGGGCCGTCATGTCGGGGGTGATCCGCGGCATCGGCGCCGTGTGCTGTCCGGCGTGGGCGTGCCAGTCGCTCTCGGCCTCGATCAGGGCACCGAGGTCCGGCCGGGCCAGGAACACGCCGTGCCCGTCGGGGCACGAGCTGACCGCGGCTTCGCCGAGGGAGGAGCTGATGGAGCGAGTCTGCAGCTCCGCGCCGCATCGGGGGCAGGTCAAGGTCTCCATGGCTCGACGCTACCGCTCCGGCGGTGAGCGCGCACGGACGCTCGCCGGTCAGCCATACTGCTCGTCGTGACGGCGCCGGTGACCACCCCGCGGACCGGGTTCGCCTACCTCGACCGGGTGCTCGAGAGGCCGGGCTCGGTGCTCGCGTTCGCCCACCGTGGCGGCGCCTACCACCCCGAGATCGAGGGCCTGGAGAACACGCTCGCCGCCTTCCGCCACGCCGTCGCGCTCGGCTACGGCTACCTCGAGACCGACGTCCACGTGACGCGCGACGGCGTGCTGCTCGCGTTCCACGACGCGGTGCTCGACCGGGTCACCGACGTGCGCGGCGAGATCGCCGAGCTGACCCTGAGCCAGGTCCGCGAAGCACTCGTCGGTGGGCGAGAGCCCGTGCCCACGCTGGCCGAGCTCTTCGACTGCTTCCCCGACGCCAGGTTCAACATCGACCTCAAGTCCGACGGCGCCGTCGCTGCCCTGGCCGACTTCGTCGCGGCCCGCGAGGCGTGGGACCGGGTGCTGGTCGGGTCGTTCTCGCGGCGCCGTACGGCGCGCTTCCGCGAGCTCACCCAGGACCGGGTCCCGACGAGCGCCACGCCGGCCCAGATCGCCGTGTTCCTGCTCGTCCCGAGCGCCCGGCTGGCTGGCTGGCTCGCCGGTCGGGGCGGGGTGGCGCTGCAGGTCCCCCACCGGCGCGGACGGCTCCTGGTCGCCTCCCGCCGGCTCGTGCGACGCGCGCACGCAGCCGGCCGGCACCTGCATGTCTGGACCATCGACGACGCCGACGAGATGCGCACGCTGCTCGACCGGGGCGTCGACGGACTCTTCACCGACCGCACCGACATACTCAGGGCCGTCCTCGTCGAACGGGGCCAGTGGAGGGAACCGTCATGACCGCAGCCGACCTCGACCCGCAGAGCCGCACGCGGGAGCAGAAGGCCTGGTACTGGTACGACTGGGCCAACAGCGCCTTCGTCACGACCACGGCCGCGGTGCTGTTCGCGCCGTACCTCACCTCGGTCGCCGAGAAGGCCGCGTGCGGCTACGTCACCGACGAGGACAAGCACCTCAAGTGCACGACCGACCTGCACGTGCTCGGGCTGGACGTGTCGGCCGGCTCGCTGGTCTTCTACCTCGTCACGGCCGCCACCATCCTGTCCGCGATCGTGCTGCCGATCGTGGGCGCGGTCGCCGACCGCAGCTCCAGCAAGCCCAAGCTGCTCGGCGGGTTCGCCTGGGCCGGCAGCGCGATGGCGGCGGCGATGTTCCTGGTCGCCGGCTCGAACTGGCAGCTCGGCGCCGTCCTGCTCGTGCTCGCGACGCTGTTCCTGGGCGCGAGCCTGGTCGTGTACGACTCGATCCTGGTCGAGATCGCCGACCCCGACGAGCGCGACACGGTCTCCTCCAAGGGATGGGCGCTCGGCTACCTGGGCGGCGGCCTGCTGCTGGCGGTCAACTTCGTGCTGCTCACGGTGATGAGCGACAACACCGAGCTCGCGGTGCGGATCAGCCTGCTCACCGCAGGCATCTGGTGGGCGGTCTTCACGATCATCCCGGTCCGCGGCATCCGCTCGCGGCCCCCCGTCAACCCCGTCGCCGAGTCCGGTGGCCTGGTCCAGGCCAGCTTCGGTCAGCTCTGGCACACGCTCAAGGACCTGGGCAACTACCGGGTCACGATGACCTTCTTGCTCGCCTACCTCTTCTACAACGACGGCATCCAGACCGTGATCTACGCCGCCTCGGTGTACGGCGAGAAGGAGCTGGGCTTCGAGAAGAGCACCGTGCTGATGGCCTTCCTGGTCGTGCAGTTCGTCGGCATCGCGGGTGCTCTCGGGTTCGGGCGGATCGCGGCCCGCACCGGCGCCTACCGAGTCATCCTCTACGGGCTGTTCGTCTGGTTGGCCGTCGTCGTGGCGGGGTGGCTCGTCCCCGACGGCAACCTCCCGCTCTTCCTGCTGCTGGCCGTCGGGATCGGCGTCGTGCTCGGTGGCACCCAGGCGCTGTCGCGCTCCTTCTACAGCCAGCTCATCCCCCGCGGCCGCGAGGCCGAGTACTTCTCGCTCTACCAGGCCTGCGAGCGCGGAACGAGCTGGATCGGGACCCTGATCTTCGGCCTCGTGCACCAGTGGACCGACTCGTACCGCCCGGCGCTGCTCGCGCTGATGGTGCTCTTCGTGCTCGGTATCATCCTGCTCTCGCGGGTCGACCCGCGTCGCGGCATCGAGGAGGCCGGCAACCCGCTTCCGGCGGTGGTCTGAGAACTTCCTGTGAGTGGGGTCATAGGGCCCGATTCCCGGAATCTTGCTCCGCGCTCTACCGTTGAACGGATTGAGACCTCAACGAGTTGGGTAGATCCACTCCGAAGCCCGCGCCGACGGCGCCGGCAGGCGGTCTCGGTCAGGCACATTCGGGGGACAAAGATTCGGGAGGTGGCTCATGGCAGAGCGCACACTGCGTGGAGCGCGGCTCGGGGGCCAGAGCTTCGAGGACGAGCGCGGCATCGAGTTCGCTGCTCGTCAGCAAGTCGGGTTCCGCTGTGCCCAGGGGCACGAGTTCGAGATCACGATGTCGGTCGAGGCCGACGTCCCAGCGGTCTGGGAGTGCCCGCGCTGCGGGGCTGAGGCGATGAACGTCTCCGGCATCCTGCCCGAGGTGAAGGCCGAGAAGCCGGCCCGCACCCACTGGGACATGCTGCTGGAGCGTCGCTCCGAGAAGGAGCTCGAGGACATCCTCAAGGAGCGGCTCGAGCTGCTCCGGGGTGGTGAGATCGGGCCGGCTCACCTGCACCGCGCGAACCAGAAGAAGCGGAAGGTCTCCTGACCTGACGCCCTCGGCGGCTACTCGTCGTCGATGACCTCGCCCCGGACGACGGGCCCCTCAGCGGGTCCGGGTCCGGGGCGTCGTACGTCCAGGACCCCCGGCAGCAGCCGCCGGGCCACGGTGGCGGCGAGCAGGCGTCGGAAGACCGGCCGGGTGAAGGGCATGATCAGCAGGACGCCGAACGCGTCGGTGATGAATCCCGGCGCCAGCATCAGGGTGCCGCCGACCAGGATGAGCGCGCCGTCGGCGATCTCGGTGGCCGGCATCCGGCCGCTCTCGAGCGCCTCGCGGAGCGCGCGCCAGGCGCGGGCGCCCTCGTGCTTGATCAGCCAGGTGCCCAGGACCGCGTCGAGCAGCAGCAGCGCGATCGTCCAGCCGGCACCGATCACCTGGCCGACCTGGACGAGCAGGTAGATCTCGAGCAGCGGCACCACGACGAAGGCGACGAAGAGCGCCGCCTGCACCGACCGCCGTCGTCGGCTCACCGCCCCGCTCCCCCGGTGCGACGCAGCGAGCGGCGTACCTGCTCGGCACGCTGCCGGAGGCCCCAGACCGTGACCAGCTTGAGCGACTCGGTCGCCACGGAGCCGCTCATCTTGGAGTCGCCGCGGACCCGCTCGACGAACTCGATCGGCACCTCCCGCACGGTGAGCCCCGCGGCGAGGGTGCGGGTGACCATATCGGTCTGGAACACGTAGCCGGTGGACTCGACCGACTCGAGGTGGATCTTCTCCAAGGTGGTCCGGCGGAAGAGCCGGAAGCCGGCCGTGGCATCGCGCACCTTCACGCCCAGGAGCAGCCGCACGTAGAGGTTGCCGCCGCGGGACAGCAGCTCGCGCCGCAGCGGCCAGTTGACGACCGAGCCGCCCGGGACCCAGCGCGAGCCGATCACCAGGTCCGCCCCGTCGCGCAGCGCGTCGAGGAGCGCCCCGAGCTGCTCGGGCTGGTGGGAGCCGTCGGCGTCCATCTCCCCGATCACGTCGTAGCCGGCGTCCAGCGCGACCCGGAAGCCGTGCTTGTACGCCGCCCCGAGGCCGGCCTTGACCGTGCGGTGCACGACCCGCACGGCGGGATCGGCCGCGGCCAGCTCGTCGGCGACCGCGCCGGTGCCGTCGGGTGAGCCGTCGTCGACCACCAGGATGTCGATGCCCGGCTGCGCGGCGCGCAGCCGTCCGACGATCCAGGCGAGGTTGTCGACCTCGTTGTACGTCGGGAGCACCACGACGATCCGGCCCAGGCCGTCCACGTGGGGCCGTGCTGCCTCGTTCACCGCTGCCGCCTGCTCATTCGCTGCTGCTCCCGTGGGCGCCGGCGAGGCCGGACGGGACCGTTGCGTCCCCGGCCTGCTGCCGGGCGCGGGTCAGACCATACGGGAACAGCGCCAGTGCCAGGCCGAGAATCGTCAGGAGCAGGCACAACCGTCCGGACCAGGCGCCGATCCGCACGGCCGGCGTGATCGCGGTGTCCAGGCCGACCCTCTCGACCAGGGCCGCCTGGGTGCGGGGGTCGGCCCGGGCGACGACCTGGCCGTCGGGAGAGATGATGCCGGAGACGCCGTTGGTCGAGGCGACGGCGAGCCAGCGGCCGGTCTCGATGGCGCGGAGCCGGGTGATCGCGAACTGCTGGTCGATCTGGTCGGTGTGGATGAAGGTCGCGTTGCTGGTCTGCACGGTCAGCAGCTGCGCCCCGTTGCGGACCTGGCCGTAGATGCCGTCGTCGTACGCCACGTCGAAGCAGATGGAGTCGGCCACCTCGACGTCGCCGATCGAGAGCGGCTCCAGGCGGGTGCCGGCGACCATGTCGCGGCCGACCATGGTGAGCCGGCCGATCTGGAGGTCGTCCAGGTAGTCGCGGAAGGGGATGTACTCGCCGAACACCACGGGGTGGTGCTTGGTGTAGCGGTCCCCCGCGCCGGTCACCGGGTCCCACACGATGCCCTGGTTGAGCACGTGCCGGGGCCCGGCGTCGACGATCGCCCCCACCAGGATCGGCACGCCGATGGCCTGGCTGGCGGTGAGGATGCCCGCGTGGGTCTGCTGGTCGCGGAAGGGGTCGACCGCGGTCGAGTTCTCCGGCCACACCACGAAGTCGGGACGCGGCTCGCGACCGTTGGCGACGTCGTCGGCCAGCCGCACGGTCACGTCGACCTGGTTCTGGGTCACCTGGCGGTAGTCGTAGAGGATGTCGTCGCCGTTGCCGGGCACGTCGCCCTGGACGACCGCCACCGTCGCCTGGCCGTCGGTGTCCGGCTGCCAGGGCGCGACCAACGGCACCAGCGACAGCAGGACCAGCCCGGCGAGGACGCCACCGGCGACGCCGCGCTCGCGACCCTCGGAGACGACGACCCAGGCGAGCAGCGAGCCGCTCAGCGCCAGCACCAGGCTGACCCCGATGGTGCCGACCCACGGCAGTGCGTCCGCGAGCGGGGTGTCGGCCACCGCGAAGGCCAGGCGACCCCACGGCATGCCGCTGAAGGGCCAGGTGCTGAACCACATCTCGGCGCTCACCCACGCGGTCGCGACCCACAGCGGCCACAGGCGGTGACGCTGGAGCGCCGCGACGGCCACGCCGAGGACGGCGAAGTAGGTCGACTGCCAGATCGAGAGACCGATCCAGGCGTCGGGTCCGACGGCACGCATCCAGAAGAGCAGCACGAGCTCGAAGCCCAGGCCGAAGGCGAGGCCCGGCAACCAGGCCCACCGCAGCGTGAGTCCCCGGGTGCAGAGCACGAACCCGGCCACCGCGAAGGGGATGACGACAGGCTGGGCCACCGGTTCGAACGCCAGGGCCAGCCCGACGCCGCACGCGACGGCCGCGAGAATCCGGACCAGCACAGCCTTGACGATACAGAGCGGGTCCGCGGAAGGATCCCGCGCCCTTCGGACCAGTCCGACTCCGGCTGGCTGCCGGGGCCGAGGCTGTTGTCTAGGGGACACGGGTCCTTCCGCGTCCGATCTCGTGGTGCGAGCCGGCCTCCGCGAACAAGGTCAGAGGCGTGGTTGGCACCCCACCCTCCGACCCGGTCACTCGGACACCGGCCCGCTCCCCACATCTGCATGAGCGGACGGCACAGACTGGCCGCCGAGCGAACTCCCTGTCAACCGCCCGATGACCTGCGCAGACACGCGAATCTGCAGGTCAGACGCCGAGTCTGCGTACCGAGATCTAGGCAAAATCTTGACGATCTCCGGCGTGTCGCCGCGACGCGCCGTCGAGCGGCGCGTCAGGCGTCTCGCGCAGCGGACCGCGGCGCGCCGACGAGCCGCAGCGCCAGGACGGCGTACTCCCCCGCCAGTGCGTCTAGGTCGAGCGCGCCGGCGGGGGTCCACCACCGCGCCACCCCGCTGCACATCTCGAGCAGTGCCCGGCGCACCAGGGCGGCGTCACCCACCTGGAAGGTGCCGTCGGCGATGCCCGACTCGATGGCGTCCTGCCACACCTGCTCGTAGCGGTCGCGCAGCCCGACGACCTCCCGACGCGCGGACTCGGAGAGCGCGCGCACCTCGTCGTCGACGACCCTGGTCTCGTCCGGGGCCGACGCGTGCGTCCGCACGTGGAGGTGCACCAGGGCGACCAGCCGCTCGCGCGAGGTGGCCCGGGGGTCCTGGGCGATGGCGGCGGCCGCGTCCACGAGCCGGGTCAGGCTGCTGCGCATCAGGCCGACGAGCAGGTCCTCCTTGGTGCCCATGTAGTGGTAGAGGGACGCCGAGGAGAGACCGGTGGCGTCGGCGAGCTGCCGGATGCCGGTGCCGTGGTAGCCGCGCTCGGCGAAGAGCGCGAGCGCGGCGGCCTGCACCCGCTCCCCGGTGGACGTGCTCACCACTTGACCCCTCTCACCGCGACGACCTACGGTGCCGATGATGCCCTACCGATCGATCGATCGGTAGGCCGAGGCGCACGCACCGACCCGAAGGAGGCCTCCGGTGGAGGTCGAGTACAGCCGCAACGGCGAGATCGCGCTGGTCCACCTCAACCGGCCCGAGCGTCTCAACGCGGTCACGCCGGCGCTGACGGACGGGCTGGCCGCGGCGCTCGCCCGAGCCGCCGCCGAGGGAGCCCGCGTCGTCGTGCTCGCCGGCCGCGGCCGCGCCTTCTGCGCCGGCCACGACCTCAAGGAGCCCGAGCCGGTCGAAACCCCGGTCCAGACGCGCCTGCGGCTCGAGGCGATCCAGGAGGTCACCCGGCTGACCCGGCGCTTCCCCGGACCGGTGATCGCGGCCGTCCACGGCTACGCGCTCGGCGCGGGGTGCGAGTTCGCCCTGGCGTGCGACATCGTGGTGGCGACCGAGGACGCGCAGCTCGGCTTCCCCGAGGTCGGTGTCGGGCTGAGCGTGACCGGAGGGATCTCGCGCCTGCTGCCGATGCTGGTCGGCTGGGCGAAGGCCAAGGAGCTGCTGCTGCTCGGTGAGCGGGTGAGCGGCGCGGAGGCGGCCCGGCTCGGGCTGGTCGCTCGGGTGGTCCCGGCCGGTGAGCACGAGACGGCGGCGTACGACCTGGCGCAGCGCCTGGTGTCACGCCCGGAGCTCGCGCTGAGCCTGGCCAAGCAGGTGCTCGACCACGGGCTCGACGCCACCCTCGAGGAGGCGATGGTGCGCGAGGTCGACCACGCGATCCTGACCTCCCTGTCGGGTGAGGGCGAGGCGCCCAAGGAGGCCTTCACCCGTGGCTGACCTGACGCTGGTCTCGCTGCTGGAGCGGGCGGCCGCGACCTGGCCGTTGCGGCCGGCGTGGACGTTCGTCGCGGTGGACGGCTCCGAGCGGACCCTGTCATTCGGGGACGTCGCCGACGCCAGCGCGGCGTACGCCCAGGCGCTGCGCGAGCGCGGGGTCGGTCCCGGGGACCGGGTCGCGGTGATGATCGACAACCGACCGGAGTTCGCGCTGACCTGGCTGGCGCTGGCACGGCTGGGCGCGGCGATCGTGCCCCTCAACGTCGGCTACCGCTCGGTCGACGCCCAGCACCTGGTCGACGACGCCGAGGTCCGGCTCGCGGTCACGACGGCGGCGTACGCCACGGTGCTCACCGACCTCGAGCGAGCGCCGCTCGTCGTGCTCGTCGACGACCTCGTGCCCGCGGGCAGCTTCGAGCAGGGCGCGGTCGACCCGGGCGCGACCGTCAACGTGCAGTACACCTCCGGCACCACGGGCCGCCCCAAGGGCTGCCTGCTGTCGCACCGGTACTGGGCGACGCTGGGCGGGAGCCTCGTCGAGGAGTTCCCGCGCATCGGCACCGACGACGTCATGCTCACCGCGCAGCCCTTCCACTACATCGACCCGCAGTGGAACGTCGTCGCCGCGCTGATGGCCGGCGCCCACCTGGTGGCGCTGGACGGCTTCCACCCCTCGACGTTCTGGCAGCAGGTACGCCGCCACGGCGTCACCTACTTCTACTGCCTCGCCGCCATGCCGACCCTGCTGCTGAAGATGCCGACCGACCCCGCCGACCGCGACCACCGGGTGCGCGCCGTGCAGTGCTCGGCGATCCCCACTGCGTTGCACGCGACGCTGGAGGAGCGGTGGGGCGTCCCCTGGTTCGAGGCCTTCGGGATGACCGAGACCGGTGCCGACATCCGGGTCTCCTCCGAGGACCACGACGAGCTGGTCGGCTCCGGGTGCCTGGGCCGTCCGGCCGGTCATCGTGAGGTGCGCGTCGACGGCGACGGTCAGCTGTGGCTGCGCGGGCCGGGCATGATGGACGGCTACCTGGGCCGGCCCGACCCGTTCGTCGACGGCTGGTTCCCGACCGGGGACCTGGCGCGGCTCGACGACCAGGGCCGGGTCTACCTGACCGGCCGGCTCAAGGACATGATCCGCCGCAGCGGCGAGAACGTCGCCGCGCGCGAGGTGGAGGACGTGCTGCTCGCGCATCCCGCCGTACGCCTCGCGGCCGTGGTCGGCGTGCCGGACGAGATCCGCGGCGAGGAGGTCAAGGCGTACGTCGTGGCGCCCGGCGTCAGCGAGGACGAGCTCGCGGCGTGGTGCGCGGAGCGGCTGGCGGCCTTCAAGGTGCCGAGCCGCTGGGAGTTCCGCGACGACCTGCCGCTGACGGCCTCGCACCGGGTCGAGAAGGCGAAGCTGTGAAGGCCGACCTGCTGCTCACCAACGCCCGGGTGCGGACCCTGGAGGGCGATGGTCACGACCAGCTCGCGCCGGCGGTCGCCATCTGGCGCGACCGGGTCGTCGCTCTCGAGGACGTGCCGGCCACCCGCACGATCGACCTCGACGGCGCCGTCGTCACCCCGGGCTTCCACGACGCCCACAACCACATGGCGTGGTACGGCCTGTCCCTGGCCGAGGTCGACCTGCGCGTCCCCAGCCTCGAGGCGCTGTACGACGCCGTCGCCGCCCGGGCGGCGGTCGCGCCCGAGGGCGAGTGGATCGTCGGCGCCGGGTACGACGAGAACAAGCTCGGCGCGCACCCCGACCGCGACGCCCTCGATCGGGCCGCGCCGGGCCGCAAGGTCTGGCTCAAGCACACCTCGGGCCACATGTGCGTGGTCAACGGGCCGCTCCTGGCCGACCTCGGCCTCGCCGACGCCCCGGTGGAGGTGCCGGGCGGGCTCGTGGTCGCCGACGGTGCCGGCCGTCCGACCGGGCTGCTCCAGGAGCAGGCCCAGCAGCTGCTCAACCGGCTGGTGCTCCCCTACCCCGTCGACACCCTCGTCGACGCCATCGAGCGCGCCGGGCGGGTCTACCTCTCGCAGGGCATCACCAGCGTCGTCGAGGCCGGTGTCGGGGGTGGCTGGATCGGCAAGAGCCCGGTCGAGGTCGCCGCCTACCAGCGAGCGCTCGACCTCGGTCGGCTGCCGGTCCGCGTCGAGCTGATGGTGGCCACGGACGTGCTGCACCCGCTGGCCGCTCACGATGCCGACGGCATCACGCTGGGTCTGGACCTCGGCATCCGGACCGGGCTGGGCGACGACCGCCTGCGGATCGGACCGGTGAAGATCTTCAGCGACGGCTCCCTCATCGGGCACACGTGTGCGATGACCGAGGACTTCGCGGACACTCCCGGCCAGCGCGGGTACCTGCAGGACGACGCCGCAGCGCTGCACGCCCGCATCCTCGACGCGCACCGCTCCGGCTGGCGGGTGGCGGCGCACGCGATCGGTGACGCCGCGATCGACCTCGTCCTGGACGCCGTCGAGGAGGCGCAGCGACGCTGGCCCCGGCCCGACGTACGCCACCGCATCGAGCACTTCGGCGTCTCCCGACCCGACCAGGTGGCCCGCGCGTCCGCGCTCGGCGTCCTGCCGGTGCCGCAGGGCCGCTTCGTCGGCGAGATCGGCGACGGCATGCTGCGCGCCCTCGGCCCGGAGCGCGCCGGGTGGGCCTACCGCTACCGCTCGCTGCTCGACGCCGGCATCACGCCGCCCGGCAGCTCGGACCGTCCGGTGGTCGACGGCGCGCCGCTGCTGGGCATCCACGACATGGTCAACCGCCGCACCGACGCCGGCACGCCCTGCGGGCCGGAGGAGGCGATCTCGGGTCTCGAGGCGCTGACGGCGTACACCCTCGGGTCGGCGTACGCCTCGCACGCGGAGCGGGACCGCGGCACCATCGAGGTGGGCAAGTACGCCGACCTCGCCGTGCTGTCCGACGACCCGGCCACGGTCGACCCGACGACGATCCGCGACATCGAGGTGCTCCGGACCGTGGTGGCCGGAGAGGTGGTGTGGACGCGATGACCCTCGTCGAGTCCTCCGCCCTCACGCGGGCGGAGCGCGAGGCGGTGCGCGCCATCTACGAGGGCGCGTTCCCCGACGAGCTGCAGGTCCCCTTCGACGACCTCTTCGTGGACCGGATGCTGGTGCTGCTCGACGAGGACGGCCCGGCGGGGTTCGCCCTGGTGCGCGACCTCTCCGGGACGCCGTGGACCTTCCTGCGCTACTACGCCGTAGGTCGACGGGGCCGCGGCACCGGGTCGGCGATGTGGCGCCTGCTGACCGACGTGCTGGCGCGCGAGGGCCGCACCCGCCTGGTCTGGGACGTCGAGGACCCCGACGAGGTGGGCCTCTCCCCCGACCTGGTCGAGGAGCACCGGCGCCGGATCGTCTTCTACGAGCGTCTCGGCGGGCGCCTGCAGCCGGTCCGCGACTACCTGCCCCCGCACGACGACGGTCACGCGCCGCAGCTGCTGCTGATGGACGCGCCGCTCGCGGACGTGCCCGACCCGTCGCTGCGCGAGCTGGTCGAGACCGTCTACCTGCGCAGGTACGGCGTACGGGCCGATCACCCCGTCGTACGCCGGACGTTACGCGCCAGTAGTTTGTAACGACAGGAAAACATTCGGCGCTGCGTTTGCCATGCCGCAAGATCTCAATCTACGCTCGTCATCATGAGCATCGAGACGTCGATCGCGTCCCTCGTCGAGGACCAGAGCGGTCAGCCCTATCCCTACCGGCAGGTCGAGCTGGTCGAGCCGGACTGGACGCGTTTCCCCGGCTGGCGCGACGTCACCGCCGCCGAGTGGGCCTCGGTGCAGTGGCAGCGCTCGCACTGCGTCAAGAACGTCAAGCAGCTGCGCGAGCTGATGGGCGACCTCGTCGACGAGCGCTTCTACGCCGACCTCGAGCGCGACCAGTCCGAGCGGGCCACGATGTCGATGCTCGTCCCCCCGCAGATGATGAACACGATGGTGCCGCACGAGCAGACCGCGGGCCCGGGATCGCTGACCGAGGCGTTCTACGCCGACCCGATCCGGCACTACATGATCCCGGTCTTCTCCGACCGGCGCACCGACTGGCCGTCGCACCCGCACGCGACCCGCGACTCGCTGCACGAGCACGACATGTGGGTCGCCGAGGGGCTGACCCACCGCTACCCGACCAAGGTGCTCGCCGAGCTGCTGCCGACCTGCCCGCAGTACTGCGGCCACTGCACCCGGATGGACCTGGTCGGCAACTCCACCCCGACGATCGACAAGCTGAAGTTCGTGGGCAAGCCCGTCGACCGTCTCGGCTCGATGCTCGACTACCTGCGTCGTACGCCGGCGGTGCGCGACGTGGTCGTGTCCGGTGGCGACGTGGCGAACATGCCGTGGCCGCGCCTGGAGGACTTCCTGACGCAGCTGCTCGAGATCGACAACATCCGCGACATCCGACTGGCCACCAAGGCGCTGGTCGGCCTGCCCCAGCACTGGCTGCAGGACGACGTGCGCTCCGGCGTCGAGCGGGTCGCCACGGTCGCTCGCTCGCGTGGGGTGTCCCTCGCGATCCACACCCACGCCAACCACGCCAACTCGATCACCCCGCTGGTGGCGCAGGCGTCCCGGGCGATGCTCGAGGCGGGCGTGCGCGACGTCCGCAACCAGGGCGTGCTCCTCAACGGCGTCAACGCCGACCCGCACGCGCTGCTGGACCTGTGCTTCCGGCTGCTCGATGGCGCGCAGATCATGCCGTACTACTTCTACATGTGCGACCTGATCCCCTACTCCGAGCACTGGCGGGTCTCGGTGGCTGACGCCCAGCGGCTGCAGCACCACATCATGGGCTACCTGCCCGGCTTCGCGACGCCGCGGATCGTCTGCGACGTGCCCTTCGTCGGCAAGCGCTGGGTGCACCAGCTGGCCGACTACGACACCGAGCGCGGCATCTCGTACTGGACCAAGAACTACCGGACCTCCATCGAGGCCGCCGCGTCGGACGCGCTCACCAAGACCTACGAGTACTACGACCCGATCCACACCCTGCCCGAGGCCGGTCGCGACTGGTGGGCCAAGCACGGCGACCTGGACGCCTCCGACCTCCGCGCGGCCGAGGTGGCCGAGGCGTCACGGCGTACGGCGGCGCTCCAGGCGTGGTGACCCGGCCGGAGGCCTGCTGAGCGGCTCCGGGCCGCTCAGGTCACCGAGCGGTTCTCGTACGGCGTGGACAGCACGATCGTCGTCCGCGTCGAGACGTTGGCCGCGGCGCGGATCCGCGCCAGCAGGTCCTCGAGGTCGGTGGGCGACGCCACCCGGACCTTGAGGATGTAGGACTCGTCGCCGGCGACCGACCAGCAGGACTCGATCTCCGGGATGCCGCGCACCCGCTCGGGCGAGTCGTCGGGCTGCGAGGGGTCGATCGGCCGGATCGAGATGAAGGCCGTCAGCGGCAGACCGAGCTGCTCGTGGTCGATGGTGGCGCCGTACCCGCGGATCAGGCCGCGGGACTCGAGCCGCTTGACCCGCTGGTGCACCGCGGAGGTCGAGAGACCCGTCGACTTGCCGAGGTCGGTGAAGGACATTCTCCCGTCGTTCGCGAGAAGCTCGAGGATCTTGCGGTCCATTGCTTCGAGTTCCGACTGGCTCACGCGGGACAGGCTAGTTGACGCGGAGCGTCGCGAGCGCCTCCGACGGGGCGTGGCACCCCGCTGATGGCCCGGCGAGCGCGTGACGGTCCTCCGTCGCGGCCGTCGTGGGCGTGGCAGGATGCCGCTGTGACCGACCCCGCCACCGGCCGACTGATGCTCCTCGACAGCGCCTCGATGTACTTCCGAGCCTTCTTCGGGGTCCCGGAGATCAAGGCGCCGGACGGGACGCCGGTCAACGCCGTCCGCGGCTTCCTGGACTTCATCGCGCGGCTGGTCACCGACTACCAGCCGACCGACCTGGTGTGCTGCTGGGACAACGACTGGCGTCCGCAGTGGCGGGTCGACCTGCTGCCGTCGTACAAGGCGCACCGCGTCGTCACGGAGCGGACCGGTGCCCCCGACATCGAGGAGGTGCCGGACCCGCTCGAGGTGCAGGTGCCGATCATCCTCGAGGTGCTGGAGGCCTTCGGCCTGTGTGTCGTGGGGGCGGACGGCTACGAGGCCGACGACGTGATCGGCAGCCTGGCGAGCCAGGCGCGACAACCGGTCGACATCGTCACCGGCGACCGCGACCTCTTCCAGCTCGTCGACGACGAGGCCGACGTCCGCGTGCTCTACATCGCGCGCGGGGTCGGCAGGCACGAGCGCGTGACGAACGACTGGGTGCGCGCCAAGTACGACATCGACGCCCGGCAGTACGCCGACTTCGCCACCCTGCGCGGCGATGCCTCCGACGGCCTGCCCGGGGTGGCCGGCGTCGGGGAGAAGACGGCCGCGACGCTGCTCCAGCGGTTCGGCGACATGGACGCCATCATCGCCGCCGCCGTGGACCCCGACGGCGACATGGGCCCCGGCCCCCGGGGCAGGATCAAGGCGGCCGCCGACTACCTGGCCGTGGCCCCGCAGGTCGTCGCCGTGGCCCGCGACATCGACCTCGACTCCCCCGCCACCGCCCTGCCCCGCGAGCCGGTCGACCTGGCGCGGGTCGCGCTGCTCGGCGAGAAGTGGGGCATCGAGAGCCCCGTCCAGCGACTCACCGAGGCGCTGGTCTCGCGCTGATCGGGATCGCCTCGCCGCCGGGAGACTCGTACGGTGGGGGCATGAGCCGAATCGCGATCGTCGGGGGTCACGGACACGTGGCCCTGCACCTGCACCCCCTGCTCAGCGCGGCCGGACACACGCCGGTGGCGCTGGTCCGCTCCGAGAGGTACCGCGCCGAGCTGGAGGACCTCGGCGCCGAGGTCCGTCTTCTCGACATCGAGCAGCAGGACTCCGCCGCCTTCGCCGCCGCCTTCGCGGGCTGCGACGCGGTCGTCTTCGCGGCTGGCGGCGGCCCGGACGGCAACATCGAGCGCAAGCGCACCGTGGACCTCGAGGGATCGCTGAAGTCGATCCAGGGCGCCGACGGCGCCGGGATCCGGCGGTTCGTCCAGATCTCCGCCATCGGCGTCGACAACCCGCTCCCCGACGACACCGCCGACGTCTGGCGTGCGTACGTCGAGGCCAAGCGCGACGCCGACGCGGCCCTGCGGGACAGCGACCTGGACTGGACGATCATCCGGCCGGGACGGCTGACGGACGACGAACCCACCGGCCTGGTGGTCCTCGGGTCCGACGTGACCGGCGGAGACGTCCCCCGGGCCGACGTCGCCGCGGTCGTCGCTGCCGTGCTCGACGCCCCCCGCACGATCGGGCGGCAGTGGAGCCTGGTCGGTGGCGACACCCCGGTGGCCGATGCCGTTGCCTCCGCGAGCTGACGCCGCCTCGGCGAGCTGACACCCGCCGTTTGGTCACCAACCGCATGAATTCGGGCCCCAGGTCTGCGGTTGGTGACCAAACCACGTGCAGTGAGACCGGTGATCTGCGGTGGTGACCAACCGCAGCACGTGGGACCGAAGTTTTGCGGTTGGTGACCAAACCGCACCAATCGGGGCTCGGCATCTGCGGTTGGTGACCAAACCGCGTCCCCGGCGCCGGGTGAGCGGGAGCTACGCCCCCTCAGCGAGGCTCGAGTACGACACCACCCCGCGCCGCAGGGCGACGACGGTCCGCCGGGCGGTGTCGCGCAACGGGCCCTCACCCGCAGCCACGGCGACCTGGCCCGCCAGGTCGATGAGCTGCTTCATCCACCGCACGAAGTCACCGGCCGCCAGGTCGCTGGCCACCAGCACGTCGTCGAGGTCGTCGCCCTTCGCCCAGCGGTAGGCCACCCAAGCGAAGCCGAGGTCGGGGGCCCGCAGGAAGTCGAGCCGGTGGTCGCGCTCGAGGGCGTCGAGGGTGCCCCAGAGCTTCACCATCTCCCCGATCGTCTCGCGTACGGCGCCTCCCGGCAGCCGGGGCGAGGACGCGTCATCGGGCCGCCGGGCCTCGAACACCAGGACCGACAGGGCCGCGGCCAGCCCCGACGGCGAGAGGTCGTCCCACAGACCGAGCCGCATCGACTCGGCGGCCACCAGGTCCATGTCGGAGTAGAGGCGCATCAGGTGCCGACCACGCTCGGTGATCGTGTCGCCCTCGAGGTAGTCGAGCGCGGTGAGGACGTCGCAGACCCGGTCGAACTGCCGGGCCACGGTGTTGGTGCGCTGCTCGACCCGCCGCCGCAGGGTGTGGGCGTCCTTGTCGAGCTTCTGGTAGCGCTCGGCCCACCGGGCGTGGTCCTCCCGGTCCGGGCAGTCGTGGCACGGATGGGCACGCAGCTCAGTGCGGAGGCGGCTGATCTCGTCCTCGGCATGGTTGCGGGTCTGGTCGCGCCCCGCCCGCTGCTTGGCCAGCCGCGGCGGCGCCAGATCGTGGGTCTTGGACCGGAGCGCGGCCGCGAGGTCACGGCGCATCTGCGGGTTGCGCCCGTTGAAGTTCTTCGGGATCCGGACCTTGCCGTGCGCCTCCACCGGGGCGGGGAAGTCGATCATCGCCAGCCGTCGCGCCTGGCGGTCCGAGGTCACGACGTACGGCCGCGGGCCCTCCGGCGACCAGCCCGGGTCGACGACGACCGCCCACCCGGCGAACTTGCCGGTGGGCACCATGATCACGTCGCCCGGCTTGAGCAGCTTCAACGACGCGGCCGCCTCCTCGCGCAGGTCGGCCTTGCGGGCCCTGCTGGCGCCCTTCTCCGCGTCGGTGATGCGCTGGCGCAGGGCGGCGTACTCCATGAAGTCGCCGCGGTCGCAGACCGCCGCCTCGCGGTAGCCTTCCAGGGCGTCCTCGGCCTTGCGCAGCTGGCGCGCCAGCCCGACGACCGCCTTGTCGGCCTGGAACTGCGCGAACGATTGCTCCAGCAGCTGCCGTGAGCGGGCCCGCCCGAACTGGTGCACCAGGTTGACCGCCATGTTGTACGACGGCCGGAACGACGAGCGCAGCGGATAGGTGCGGGTGGAGGCGAGGCCGGCCAGCTCCCGCGGGTCCATCCCCGGCTGCCAGAGCACGACGCCGTGGCCCTCGGTGTCCAGACCGCGGCGCCCGGCGCGACCGGTGAGCTGGGTGTACTCCCCCGGCGTGATGGCGGCGTGGGTCTCGCCGTTCCACTTGTCGAGCTTCTCGATCACGACCGTGCGGGCCGGCATGTTGATGCCCAGCGCCAGGGTCTCGGTCGCGAACACGACCTTGCACAGGCCCCGGACGTAGAGCTCCTCGACGCACTGCTTGAAGGTCGGCAGCATGCCGGCGTGGTGCGCGGCGACCCCGCGGGTCAGACCGTCGAGGAAGTCGTGGTAGCCGAGCACCTGCAGGTCGTCGGGCGGGAGGTGACGGCAGGCGGCCTCGACGTACGCGAAGATCTCGTCGCGCTCCGCCGGTGAGGTCAGCCGGATCCCGGCGCTGAGGCACTGGGTGACCGCGGCGTCGCAGCCCACCCGGCTGAAGATGAAGACGATCGCCGGCAGCAGTCGGTTGCGGTCCAGCTGGTCGATGACGTCGACGCGGCTGGGGATCCAGACCCGGCGGCCGTTGCCGACCTGGCGCTGCCCTGTCTTCTTCGACCCCCGAGGCGTACGACGGTCCCTGATCCGCGTGCTGGCCCAGTCGTCCCGGGCGACCTTGAGCAGCTCGTCGTTGACGGGCGCCCCCTCCTTGACGAAGCCCGCGGCCGCGTCGACGTCGGAGGAGGCGAAGAGGTCGAGCACCCGCTTGCCGACCATCACGTGCTGGTAGAGCGGGACCGGGCGGCGCTCCTCGACGATCACGGTGGTGTCACCGCGGACGGTCTCCAGCCACTCGCCGAACTCCTCGGCGTTGGACACCGTCGCCGACAGCGAGACCAGGGCGACCGACTCCGGGAGGTGGATGATCACCTCCTCCCACACGGCGCCGCGGGCGCGGTCGGCGAGGTAGTGCACCTCGTCCATCACCACGAACCCGAGGCCGAGCAGCGTGCGCGAGCCGGCGTACAGCATGTTGCGCAGCACCTCGGTCGTCATCACCACGATCGGTGCCTCGCCGTTGACGACGTTGTCGCCGGTCAGCAGCCCGACCTTGTCGGGGCCGTAGCGGGCGAGCAGGTCGGCGTACTTCTGGTTCGAGAGCGCCTTGATCGGGGTGGTGAAGAAGCACTTGCGGCCGGTCTCGAGGGCGAGGTGGACGGCGAACTCCCCCACGATCGTCTTGCCGGAGCCCGTCGGGGCCGCGACCAGGACGCTGCGCCCCTCCTCGATCGCCTCGCACCCGCGGTACTGGAAGTCGTCGAGCGGGAAGTCGTAGAGCGACGCGAAGTCCCGGAGCACCGGGTGGCGGCGGCCCTTGCGGAAGTCGGAGTAGCGCTCCGACGGCGACAGCTGCTGATCGTCGGCGGTGCTCATGCCAACAGCCTAGGCGGGAGGTCAGCAGAGGACGGTGAGCGCACCCGGAGCGCACTCGACCGTGAGGGGAAGCGCGCCGAATCGCTCGCCGTCGGCGTACGACACGATGCCGGGCGCTGCGACCGTCACCGAGCGCACGCGGTGGTGCTCGTACGCCGGGTGGGTGGTGTGCGTGCCCTTGAAGAGCTTCGGGTAGGTGCGGACCAGTGCCGGCTTGCTCATCGGCTTGATGATGACCACGTCGAGCATCCCGTCGTCCAGGACCGCGCCCTCGGTGATGCGCAGGCCGCCGCCGAACGACGGCCCGTTGCCGATCGAGACCATCATCGCCTCGAACGAGAGGGTCTCGCCGTCGAGATGGAGCACGTACGGCAGCGGGTTGAAGGTGCGCAGCTCGGCGAGCGTGGCGATGTTGTAGCGCATCTGCCCCTTGGGCCAGGTCATGGCGTTGGCCCGCTCGTTGACGACCGCGTCGAAGCCGGCGCACAGCACGGTGGTGAAGTACTTCGAGCCGCTGCGGGCGAGGTCGACGGTCCGGCTGGTCCCCGCGAGCACCCGCTCGGCCGCCGCGCGGAGGTCCTTGCGGGGCAGGTCGAAGTAGCGGGCGACGTCGTTGCCGGTGCCGGCCGGGATCACCCCGAGCTTGGTGCTCGATCCGGCGAGGGCCTGAACGGCGAGGTGGACCATTCCGTCGCCGCCGGCGATCACGAGCGCCTCGACCCCGTCGGCGACGCACTGCCGCGCCAGGTCGAGCGCCTCGTCGGCGTCGCGCCCCGCCAGGTCACGCGGGGTGATCCCCGCCTCCGCGAAGCGGGCCAGCGCCGCCACCCGGGCCTTCGCGCCGCGGCCCTTGCCGGACGTCGGGTTGGTCAGGAGCGCGATCTCACCCGCGAAGCCGGTCACGGGCGAACAGTAGCGCCGACTAGCGTCCGGAGTCGCCGATCCGGAGCAGGACCGTGTAGCGGTCGGCGGAGGCGCCGACGGCGCGGGCCAGGCGGGCGAACGCGTCGAGCACCAGGTCGGCGGTGAAGGACGTGCCGGGCACGGCGAGGGCGAGCCGGTCGTCGCGGCGGACGAGCAGCACCTCGCCGTGGCGCCACACCTGGTGCGTGCGCTGGCGTACGGCGTCGGCCGCGACCGGCGCGGGGTGCGCCTCGTCGACCGCGAAGAGGTCGCACGCGAGCGGCTCGTGACCGTCGGAGGTGAGCTCGCCGGGTACGGCGTACCCCGTCCGCAGCCCGGTGTGCGCCGCCCACGTGACCTCGGCGACGCCGAGCCACTCGGGCAGGTCGAAGGCGTCCACCGGGGCGAGCGCACTCACAGCGGTGACGCCTCGTCGGGCGACAGCCCGGCGTTCAGGGACGACTCGGCCTTGCGGCGGTCGTGGACCCGGGCGAGGACCTCGGAGATGAAGTAGAGGATGACCATCGGCACGGCCATGATCGTCATCGTGAAGGGGTCGGTCGACGGGGTCGCGATCGCGGCGAAGACGAAGATCCCGATGATGATCCACGGCCGGTACTGAGCGAGCGTCCTGCCCTTGACGACCCCGGCGCGGTTGAGCATCACCACGAAGACCGGGATCTCGAAGGCGAGCCCGAAGACCAGCAGGGTCCGGGTGAGGAACTGCAGGTACTCGTTGAAGTCGACCAGGTTCGTGATGCCGTCCGGGTTGAGCCCGATCAGGATCTCGAGCCCCTTGGGGAGCGTCACCCAGCCCAGCAGCACGCCGATGAGGAAGAGCGGCACAGCGACGGCGACGAAGATCCGGGTCCAGCGCTTCTCGCTCGGGTGCAGGCCCGGCATCACGAACGCCCAGATCTGGTAGAGCCAGACCGGACAGGTGACCAGGAGGGCGGCGAAGCCGCACAGCTTCAGGTAGAGCATCAGTCCGCCGCCGGGACCTTGGGTGATCGCAAGGCTCGACTGCGGGGGCAGGCCGTTGTTGGCCTGCTCGTACGGCCCGTAGACGAAGTCGAAGAGCTGGTCGAAGAAGAACAGCGACACCGCGAAGACGACCAGAAAGGTCAGCGCGACCTTCAGGACGCGTGCGCGGAGCTCGCGGAAGTGGTCCGAGAGCGCCATCCGGCCGTCGTCGCCCACCGCGTGGACGGGCTGGCCGGAGAAGAGCCGAAAAATACCTCGTAGCGCCACGGGCGTGCGGGGCGTCCGGGGGCTCAGCCGTTGTTCTTGTCGGCCTGGCGGTCCTCGGCCTGCGGCTGCTCCGGGCTGGTCGGCGGCAGCTCGACCGGCGGCGGCGCCACGGGCGGCGTGGTGGTGTCCTTGACGTCGTCATCGTCGTCGCGCAGGCCCTTGGTCTCGGCCTTGAAGATCCGCAGCGCCTGACCGGTCCCCCGCGCCAGGTCGGGCAGCTTGGCGGCGCCGAAGACCAGCACCACGATCGCCAGGATCACGAGCCACTCGGCTCCCTGGGGCATTCCGATCAAGGGGTAGAGCATCGTGACCTCATCTGTTGGTGTCGGGCGTCTTTCATCGTACGCCCTGGCTTAGACCTGATCGGCTCTCATCCGTACAGGTTGAGTGTCGCGCGCGCGGCGTCGGCGTACGACGCGGCGTACTCCGGCGGTCCGAGCACGCGGACGTGCGGCGCCAGCCGCAGCAGCAGACGCTGCAGCCAGCGCTCGTTGGCGACCACGAGGTCCACCTCGAGCCGACCGCCACGGCGGCGGCGTACGGCGTGGACCGGGTAGTACTCGACGATCCAGCGGGCCGCCGGATCGAGCTCGAGCGTCGCCACGGTGCTCTCCGGCGACCGGGGGAAGAAGCCTTCCTTGGCGAGGTCACGTGGCGGCTCGGGCTCGGACAGGACCTCGCTGTCGAGGACCACCGCCTCCGCGATCCGGTCGAGCCGGAAGAGACGGGGCGCCTGCGCGCTGTGGGACCAGGCATCGAGGTAGGTGAACCCGTCGGTGGTGACGATGCCCCGCGGGTCGACGATCCGCTCGGACTGCTCGTCGCGCGATGGCACGTAGTAGCTGAGCCGCACCTGCCGGTGCTGGGCGGTCGCGCGGCGCAGCTCGGCCTCGAGACGGACCAGCTCGGGGCCGCCCGGCGTGTCGCCCGGGTCGACCTGCGCCACCGGCGAGCCGTGCGCGGCTGCCGCCTCGAGCTTGGCGAGCGCGCGGTCGACGATCTCGCGGGTCTCCTCACCGGCGCTGCCGCGCAGGGCGCGGAGTGCGACGATGATCGCCGTCGCCTCGGTGGGGGTCAGGCGCAGCGGCCGGGCGAGGTAGTCGGCGTTGGTGACCCGGATGACGCCGTCGCCGCCGTCGCCCTCGAGGGCGTCCAGGTCGACGTCGATGAGGTCGTCGGGGTAGCCACCGGGCAGGCCGCACATCAGCAGCACGTTGAGGTCGGCGAGCACCTGGTCGGTGGGTACGCCGAGCGCGACGGCCGCGTCCTCGAGCCGCACCGCTCCTCGGGCGTGCAGGAAGGGCACCAGGGTCAGCAGGCGGGCGACCTGGTCCTTGGCCCCGGCGGGCTGCACGCTCATGCGAGCACCGCCTGCAGCCGCGCGACGACCTCGGCGCGCAGCTCCTCGGGCGACTCGACGTACACGGCCGCGCCGTACCCGAGCACCTCGTCGGCCACGCCGGTGCCGCCGCGGTTGATGCGGACCCGGTCCCACGGCGTCACGGTGTCGGGACCCGCCACGTCGGTCTCGACCGACACGGCGTCGGCGCGCAGCGCGACGCCGGCGTCGCGACGCACCAGGACGACGGCCTCGCCGGTCGCCGGAGCCGGCGCGAGGCGTACGGCGGTCGCCCGGACGTCGGTGCCGGGCGGCACGTCGTACGAGCCCGGCTCGCCGCGCCGGCGTGCCTCGCCCTCGACGCGGGAGAGCCGGAAGACCCGCTCCTGCTGCCGGTCGGTGTCGAAGCCGACGACGTACCAGCGCCCGGAGTAGCGCACGACCCCCCAGGGCTGCAGGTGCCGGGTGGTGGGACGAGCGGCGCCGGGGCGGCGGTAGTCGAACTCGACCGGGGTGCGCTCCTGGGTGGCCTCCCAGAAGACGTCGAACGACGGCTCGTCGGCCGAGAGCCGCGGCTCGGCGATGTCGAGCGCCGACTCGTCCACCTCGACGCCCAGGGCGGTGAGCTTGCGGACCGCCTCGGTCGTCGCGTCGGCGAGCCGGGCGTGCTGCCACACCCGCGTCGCCAGCCCGATCACGGCCGCCTCGTCACCGGTCAGCGCGATGTCGGGCAGCGCCAGCTTGTCCGGACGGACCCGGTAGCCGGGCTCGTCGTCGAAGTAGGCGTCCATGTTGCCCACCTCGATCGGTACTCCGAGGCTGCGCAGCTCCTCCTTGTCGCGCTCGAACATCTTCTCGAACGCGTCGTCGGAGGCGTCCGGGTAGAGGAACTCCCGGATCCGGTCCTTGCTGACGTAGTGGCGCTGGACCAGCAGCATGATCAGCAGGTTGAGCAGACGCTCGCTCTTCCTGCCCGTGGCGCTCATGCTGCTGATCCTTCCCGATGGATCAGGATGCAGCCAGGATGTCGACGACGAAGTACAGCGTGTCGGTGCCCTTGATGCCGGCCTGGGCGTTGCCCGCCTTGCCGTAGCCGTCCGCGGGCGGGATCGCGAGGATCACCCGGCTGCCGACCTTGGCGCCGACCAGGGTCTTGTCCCAGCCGGGGATGACCTGGCCCGCGCCGATGCCGAACGTCGCCGGCGACTTGCTGTAGCTCTCGTCGAAGGGCTTCTTCGCCTTGTAGACCTGGCCGAGGTAGTTGACCGTGATGCTCTGGCCCTTCTTGACCACGTCGCCGGTGCCCTCGATCAGGGCGGCGGAGCGCAGCTTGCCGTCGGGCTTCGGCGTACCGGTGAAGTCGAGGCTGGTGACCTTGTCACCGTCTGCGACCAGCTTGGGCGCCCAGGCCGGGGCGGGCTTCTTGGCACCCTCCGGGGCCTTGAGGACGGTGGTGGACTTCATCAGGTCGACGACGATGAGGACGTTGTCCTTGTTGCCGATGCCCATCTCCGCGTTGCCGCTGTCGCCGAACGCGTCTGTCGCGGTGGCCGTGACAGCGACCCGCGAGCCGACGGTCTGCTTGAGGAGGGCGTCCTTGAAGACGGGGCTGAGGTCGGCGCTCGCCGGGATCGTCTGAGGCTGACCCAGCTTGTAGGTGTTGTAGGCCTCCTTCTTGGTCGTCCCGTTGCCGATCCAGATGTTGGTGACGACCTGGTCGCCCTCGGCGACCTTGTCGCCGTCGCCCTTGCTCACCACGGTGGTCTGGGTCTTGGAGACGTCGAGCTTGCCGTCCCACTTCACGGTGGGGGCCTTGCCGATGTCACCGGTGATCTTGATGCCGTGCAGGGCATCGCTCGAACCGGTGTCGCTCTTGTCGTCGCTGTCGGAGCCGCAGGCGACCAGGGAGGCGCCCAGGAGCAGCGGGAGGAGCAGGACCGGGAGGCGTCGGAGACGTCGTGACACAGGTTCAACCTTCAGTTCGGGGGTACCAGCCCCGACACTTTAGCCGCCGTCCCTGAGCGGAACCTGACCGCCGGGGTTCGCGGTTTGGTCACCAACCGCAGGAGATGGCGCCCGATCCATGCGGTTGGTGACCAAACCGCACGTCGTCGACCGTCACATGCCGTCGATGAGGCGCTGGACGCGCTCGTCGTACGCCCGGAAGGGGTCCTTGCACAAGACGGTGCGCTGCGCCTGGTCGTTCAGCTTGAGGTGCACCCAGTCGACGGTGAAGTCGCGGCGGCGCTCCTGGGCCCTGCGGATGAACTCGCCGCGGAGACGGGCACGGGTGGTCTGCGGCGGCACCGACTTGGCCTCGAAGATCTTCAGGTCGGTCGTGACCCGGGCGACCATCCCGCGCTTCTCGAGGAGGTAGTACAGACCCCGGTTGCGGTGGATGTCGTGGTAGGCCAGGTCGAGCTGGGCCACCCGGGGGTGGCCCAGGGGCAGCCCGTGCTTGGCGCGGTACTGCTCGATCAGCTTCCACTTGATGACCCAGTCGATCTCGCGGTCGACCAGGCCGAGGTCGTCGGACTCGACGGCCTTCAGGCCCCGCTCCCACAGGTCGAGGGCCGCCTCGATCACCGGCGTGCTGATCTCGCGGCGGTCGACGAAGTCGCGAGCCTTGGAGAGGTACTCCTGCTGGATGTCGAGGGCGCTGGCCTCACGGCCGTTGGCCAGGCGTACCTTGCGGCGGCCGGTGACGTCGTGGGAGATCTCACGGATGGCGCGGATGGGGTTCTCCATCGTGAGGTCGCGCATCACGACGCCCTCCTCGATCATCCGCAGGACGAGGTCGCAACTCGCGACCTTGAGCATGGTCGTGGTCTCGCTCATGTTGGAGTCGCCGACGATGACGTGCAGGCGCCGGTACTTCTCCGCGTCCGCGTGCGGCTCGTCGCGGGTGTTGATGATCGGGCGGCTTCGGGTCGTCGCGCTGCTGACGCCCTCCCAGATGTGCTCGGCGCGCTGGGAGACGCTGAAGTTGGCACCGCGCGGGGTCTGGGTGATCTTGCCGGCGCCCACGACGATCTGGCGGGTGACCAGGAAGGGGATCAGCACGTCCGCGAGCTTGGAGAACTCGCCGGCTCGGCTCACCAGGTAGTTCTCGTGGCAGCCGTAGGAGTTGCCCGCGGAGTCGGTGTTGTTCTTGAAGAGGTAGATCTCCCCCGCGATGCCCTCGTCGTGCAGGCGCTGCTCGGCGTCGAGCATCAGCCCCTCGAGGACCCGCTCCCCCGCCTTGTCGTGGGTCACCAGCTCGACGACGTCGTCGCACTCCGGTGTCGCGTACTCCGGGTGGCTGCCGACGTCGAGGTAGAGCCGGGCGCCGTTGCGCAGGAAGACGTTGCTGCTGCGGCCCCAGCTGACGACCTTGCGGAAGAGGTAGCGCGCGACCTCATCAGGGCTCAGCCTGCGCTGGCCCTTGAACGTGCACGTGACGCCGTACTCGTTCTCGATCCCGAAGATCCGCCGGTCCACGATTGCAGCCTAGGCGCTGGATGGGCATTCGTCGGGAGGTGTGCGGCCTCTGTGTGCGCGGATTGGTCACCAACCGCATGAATTGCGGCCCTGATCAGGCGGATCCTGACCAATCGACGATGCCGCCGAGGCGCCGCCACCGGTTCATGACTCGGCTCCGACCGACCTCGGAGTACATCGAGTTGTCCACCATCCTCCTCCAGCGCCGCACCCGGCCCAGGTCGTGCGGCCGGTCCAGAGCGGTGTCGATCTCGTGCATCACGACGACCGCGTGGTTCAGCAGGTCATCGAGCACGAACCCCTTCCGCACGTACGACGACGCAGCGATCCCCCGCTCGCGCCGCAGGTCGACCTTCTGCTGGTCCTTGCGGCGATGGTGCTCGCCGTCGTACTCGTGGAGGTAGGACGTGCCGAGGACGTGGATGTCGGCCGTCGCGATCAGGCGGCCGTCCCCGTCACGGACCTCCGCCTGGGGACGGAACGGCACGTCCATCACGACGTGGAACGCCTGAAGGACTGTCTCGCCGCCTGAGTCGCTCTTCCCGGTGGCGCGCCGCCACGCCTCCCGCAACATGCGGACGCCGGGCCGACCGGACGCCAGCAGGATCGTCATCCGCGCGTGGTCGATATGACCGAGCCGTAGCGCCGACTCGAGCAGGATCAAGACGTCGAGAAGGCCCAGATCCCGGGAGGCGCGAAGGAGGATCTCCTCGGCGCTGTCGACCGGGAGGCCGTAGCGCCACGTCGGCGGGTGGCGCTCGACAAGTCGGGAGCAGATCAGGCCGTGGCGACGGGGCCGGCGCGCGTCCCCGGTCACCGCTGCGAACACCGGCACCGCGTCAGGAAGCCTGGGCAGCTGCCAGCCGAGCAGTCGAGCGCCGGTGAGGTGCGTGAACACCGCGTCAGGCGGGAGCACGAGCCGGTACGCCCGCAGGTCTCTGCGCCACTCCTGGTCCTCGCTCAGACCCGGACGCTTGGGTACGCCGAGGCCGTGGCTCACCCGGCGGATGCCCACCAGCCGTATCTCACCCCGGAACGGCGGGTCGTCTTCGGTGTCTCGGGTCATGCACTGGACGTTGCGTCCCGGCGCGGACTCGGAAACCCAGTAGTCCCTGCCTGTGGATGAACGGTCGAAGCGATCCGTCTCCGACGTACGACGTTTGGTCATCAACCGCAGACGAAAGCGCCTTGGAGCTGCGGTTGGTGACCAAACCTGGACGATCGAGGCGCCGGACAGGCACCAGCAAGGCGGCGTCAGGCGGGCGGGGCCACCGGGGGTTCGCCGGTGATCGGGTCCTCCAAGGGAGGGACGTCACCGCTGATCTGGTCGGTCGGGTCGGTCGGATCGTCGGGGCTGCCGTCGGAGGGCACGGTGCCCGGTGCGGAGTCCTCCGCCGCAGGGTCGGACGCGGTCGCCGGGCCGCGGTCGCCCAGGAGCTCGTCGAGGCGAGCGGGCCGCAGCCGCAGGAACTTCCGCGGCTGGGTCCGGGTGCGGTCCAGGATCGCGACCTCGAGGTCGTCGGTCGGGATGACCCGGTCCTCGGAGGCGGTGTGGCCCAGCGAGGCGACCGCGAGGCGCAGCGCGTCGGCGAGCGAGCCGGCCTCGACGTAGTGCTCCTTGAGGTAGCCCCCGACCACGTCGGCAGCGCCACCCATCACGGCGTACCCGTGCTCGTCGGCGACCTGGCCGTCGTACGTCAGCCGGTAGAGCTGGTCGCCGGCGGCCGTGTCGCCGATCTCGGCGACGAAGAGCTCCACCTCGTACGGCTTCTCGCCGCCGCTGGAGAAGATCGTGCCGAGGGTCTGGGCGTAGGCGTTCGCGAGCGCACGGCCGGTGACGTCGCGGCGGTCGTAGGCGTAGCCGCGCATGTCGGCCAGCCTGACGCCGGCGATGCGCAGGTTCTCGAACTCGTTGTAGCGACCGACCGCGGCGAACGCGATCCGGTCGTAGATCTCGGAGACCTTGTGCAGCGCCTGGGAGGGGTTCTCGGAGGCGAAGAGCACGCCGTCGGCGTACTGCACCGCGACCACCGAGCGACCCCGGCCGATGCCCTTGCGGGCGAAGTCGGCCCGGTCCTTCATGAGCTGCTCGGGCGAGACGTAGAACGGCATGCTCATGCGCTTGCTCCCCCGTCGAGTGCGGCGGCCGGGCCGTCGGGGCGGCCCATCCGGCCGGCGATGACCCGGTCGGCGATGGCGGCGACCTCGGAGTCGGGCATCCGGTAGCCGCCGTCGGCGGTCATCACCTGGACGACCGGGAAGATCCTGCGCGTCACGTCGGGCCCGCCGGTGGCGGAGTCGTCGTCGGCCGCGTCGTACAGCGCCTCGACGACGGCCTGCACGGTCTGCACGGCGGTGAAGTCGTCGCGGTAGAGCTTCTTCAGCGAGCCCCGGGCGAAGAGCGAGCCGGACCCGACCGAGTGGAACGCGGTCTCCTCGTAGCGGCCTCCGGTGACGTCATAGCTGAAGATGCGCCCGCCGTCGGTGTTGTGGTCGAAGCCGGCGAAGAGGGGTACGACGGCCAGCCCCTGCATCGCCATCGCGAGGTTGTTGCGGATCAGCGCGGAAAGCCGGTTGGCCTTGCCGTCCATCGAGAGCGTGCTGCCCTCGATCTTCTCGTAGTGCTCCAGCTCGGTCTGAAAGAGCCGCACCATCTCGACGGCCAGGCCGGCGGTGCCGGCGATGCCCACGGCCGAGAACTCGTCGGCCGGGAAGACCTTCTGGATGTCGCGCTGGGCGATGATGTTGCCCATCGTGGCGCGGCGGTCGCCGGCCATGATCACGCCGCCGGGGAACGTCGCCGAGACGATCGTGGTGCCGTGCGGCGCCAGGTCGCCGGCGTAGCCCTGGGGCACCGCGCGGCGCCCGGGCAGCAGGTCGGGTGCCTGGACGGACAGGAAGTCGGAGAACGACGAGGTGCCGGGCTGCAGGAACGCAGCCGGCAGGCGCGGGTCGGCCAAGGCCTACTCGCCGCCCTTCTGGATGAACGACTTCACGAAGTCCTCGGCGTTGGTCTCGAGCACGTCGTCGATCTCGTCGAGGAGGTCGTCCACGTCGCTGTCGAGAGCTTCCTTGCGCTCGGCGACATCGGTCTCGGGGGCGGTCTCGACGGCCTCCTCGGACTCCGACGAGCGACGCGGTTGCTTCTGCTCCTGTGCCATGCCACCACCCTAGCCAGTGAGCCGTGACGGCGAGCGACGACTCAGCGGGTGAGAGCGGTGAACAGCGCCTCGGCGGTGTCACTGCGGTCCAGCAGCTCGCCCACGTGGGCCCTGCTCCCGCGCAGCGGGTCGATCGTCGGCACCCGCTGCAGGGACTCGCGGCCGGGCAGGTCGAAGATCACCGAGTCCCAGGACGCGGCGGCGACGTGCTCGGCGTACTTCTCCAGGCAGCGTCCCCGGAAGTACGCCCGGGTGTCCTCCGGCGGGTCGTGCATCGCGGCCTCGACCGCGGCGTCGGTGAGCAGCCGCTCGATCCGTCCGGCTGCGACCAGCCGGTGGTAGAGCCCCTTCTCGGGGCGGATGTCGGCGTACTGGAGGTCGATGGCCTGGAGCTTGGCATCGTCCCAGTCGAGGCCGTCGCGCTGGCGGTACTGCTCGAGCAGCTGGAGCTTCGCGACCCAGTCGAGCTCGCGCGACAGCGACATCGGGTCCCGCTCGAGCCGGTCGAGCACCGACTCCCAGCGCGCCAGCACGTCGACGGTCTGCGCGTCGGCGTCGGCGCCGTAACGGTCCTCGACGTACTTCCTCGCGAGGTCCAGGTACTCCAGCTGCAGCTGGATCGCGGTCAGCTCCCGGCCGTCGGTGAGCCGCACCTTGTGCTGCAGCGTCGTGTCGTGCGAGATCGCCCGCAGCCCCGCGACCGGCCCCTCGACGGTCAGGTCGGTCGTCATGAACCGGTCCTCGATCATGGCGAGCACCAAGGACGTGGTGCCGACCTTGAGGTACGTCGAGATCTCCGCCAGGTTGGCGTCGCCGATGATCACGTGCAGCCGGCGGTACTTCTCCGGGTCCGCGTGCGGCTCGTCGCGGGTGTTGATGATCGGGCGCTTGAGCGTGGTCTCCAGCCCCACCTCGACCTCGAAGAAGTCGGCGCGCTGGCTGAGCTGGAAGCCGTGCCCCCGGCCGTCCTGGCCGATGCCGACCCGGCCGGCCCCGCACACCACCGGGCGGCTGACGAAGAACGGGGTCAGATGGCGGACGATGTCGCCGAAGGGCGTCGAGCGCCGCATCAGGTAGTTCTCGTGGGCGCCGTACGACGCGCCCTTGTTATCGGTGTTGTTCTTGTAGAGCACGATCGGCGCCCCGCCCGGCAGCTGGCCCGCGCGCCGCGAGGCGTCGAGCATCACCAGCTCGCCGGCCTTGTCCCAGAGCACGGCGTCGAGCGGCGTCGTCACCTCGGGGCTGGAGTACTCCGGGTGGGCATGGTCGACGTAGAGGCGCGCGCCGTTGGTGAGGATGACGTTGGCGAACCCGAGGTCCTCGTCGGTGAGCTGGGTGGGGTCGGCGACCTGGCGCGACATGTCGAACCCGCGCGCGTCGCGCAGCGGCGACTCCTCCTCGAAGTCCCACCGGGCCCGCCGGGCCCTGACGGTCGCCGACGCGTAGGCGTTCACGACCTGCGACGACGCGACCATGGGGTTGGCCAGAGGTTGACCCTGTACGGCGATGCCGTACTCGACCTCGTTGCCCATGACGCGTCGCACGCTCATGTGTCGAGCCTACGTGCTGGGTCGGCGCACCGGGGGCCGGTCCGGCCGGGCTGCGCGGCACGGTGGTTCAATGTCGCCACCGACCAGGAGGCCAGACCCGATGTTCAGCCGTTTGCGCGCCAAGCCCGCTGAGCCCGTCGGTCCGTCGCTCGAGTACCTCTTCGTGATGACGTACGGCCGCTCGGGCTCCACGCTCACCCAGGGGATCCTGAACTCGATCCCGGGCTACCTGATCCGGGGCGAGAACTGGCAGGCGATGCGCCACCTCTACGAGTTCGACCGCTCGGCGACTAACCAGCGCAAGGCGATGCGCCGACGGCAGCGCCAGAACGACCAGCCCGTCGGAGGCTCGACGCCGGCGTACCCGTTCTACGGCCTCGACAACTACCCGCGGCAGAAGGCTCTGCGCCTGATCCGACGGCTGGTCCTGGAGACGCTGATCCGCCCTGAGGAGGACACCCGGGTCGCCGGTTTCAAGGAGATCCGGTGGGTGGGCGAGGACCTTCCGGAGTTCGTGGCGTGGATGCGCGAGGTCTTCCCGGGTGCTCGGTTCGTCGTCAACACCCGCGACCTCGTGCACGTCAGCCAGAGCAAGTGGTGGGCCGACAACCCCAACGCGCTTGCCATCCTCCGCGAGCGCGAGGCACAGATGCTGGAGATCGCGGCCGGTCTCGGAGCCGATGCCTTCCGGATCCACTACGACGACTTCGTCGACGACGTCGAGGCGCTGGCGCCGCTCTTCGAGTGGCTGGGCGAGCCCTTCGACCGCGACCGCGTCCGCGAGGTCCTCGTGGTGCGGCACTCCTACTGAGCGGACGCCGGCTCGAGCGGCGCTGGCCCTAGGCTCGGTGGGTGACTCCCGACGACAGGACCGATGACCACTCCGCGCGCGCGGTGGCGGCAGCCGAGGCGCTGGGTCTGCCCCACGTCGTGACACGGCACGGAGCGGTCCGCTCCCTGGAGGAGGCCGCCGCGGCCCGCGGCGTCGCGCCGCGCCAGATCGTCAAGACGATGGTGGTGCGGCTCAGCGACGACGACCACCGCTTCGTGCTGGTGCCCGGCGACCGGGAGATCGCCTGGCCCAGGCTGCGAGCGCTGCTGGGCGTGAACCGGATCTCGATGCCGAGCGCGGAGACGGCGTACGACGTCACCGGCTACGTGCGCGGCACGATCACGCCGCTGGGGAGCGCGACCGCGCTGCCGGTGATCGCGGACGCGTCGATCACCGGCGCGGTCAGCATCGGCGCCGCGCCCGGCGTCGCCCTGGCAGTGGACGCCGCCGAGCTGCTCCGCGCGCTCGACGCGACCGTCGCCGACGTCACCGAGCCGTCCTGACGTCCCTCAGAGGTACTGGCCCGTGTTGGCGACGGTGTCGATTGAGCGGCCCGGCTCGGTGCCCTGCTTGCCGGTGATGAGCGTGCGGATGAAGACGATCCGCTCGCCCTTCTTGCCGGAGATCCGAGCCCAGTCGTCCGGGTTGGTGGTGTTGGGCAGGTCCTCGTTCTCCTTGAACTCGTCCACGCACGCCTGGAGCAGGTGCGAGACCCGCAGGCCCTTCTGGTCGTGGTCGAGGAGGTCCTTGATCGCCATCTTCTTGGCCCGGTCCACGATGTTCTGGATCATCGCGCCGGAGTTGAAGTCCTTGAAGTACAGGACCTCCTTGTCGCCGTTGGCGTAGGTGACCTCGAGGAACCGGTTCTCCTCGGTCTCGGTGTACATCCGCTCGACCGTGGCCCGGATCATGCCGGCCACGCACGCGTCGCGGTCGTCGCCGAACTCGGCCAGGTCCTCGGCGTGCAGCGGCAGCGAGGCGGTGAGGTACTTGCTGAAGATGTCGCGCGCGGACTCCGCGTCCGGGCGCTCGATCTTGATCTTCACGTCGAGCCGGCCGGGTCGCAGGATGGCCGGGTCGATCATGTCCTCACGGTTGGAGGCGCCGATGACCAGGACGTTCTCGAGCAGCTCGACGCCGTCGATCTCGCTGAGCAGCTGCGGGACGATGGTGTTCTCGACGTCGGAGGACACGCCGGACCCACGGGTGCGGAAGAGCGAGTCCATCTCGTCGAAGAACACGATGACCGGCGTACCCTCGCTGGCCTTCTCCCGGGCCCGTTGGAAGACCAGGCGGATGTGGCGCTCGGTCTCGCCGACGTACTTGTTGAGCAGCTCGGGGCCCTTGATGTTGAGGAAGTAGGACTTCCCCTCCTGACCGGTCTTGGCCGCGACCTTCTTGGCCAGCGAGTTGGCGACGGCCTTGGCGATCAGCGTCTTGCCGCAGCCGGGAGGTCCGTAGAGCAGCACGCCCTTGGGCGGCTTGAGCTCGTGCTCGACGAAGAGCTCCGGGTGCAGGTAGGGCAGCTCGACCGCGTCGCGGATCGTCTCGATCTGGCCGAAGAGACCACCGATGTCGGAGTAGTCGATGTCGGGGACCTCTTCGAGGACGAGCTCCTCGACCTCGGACTTCGGGACCTTCTCGTAGACGTAGCCCGAGCGGGTGTCGAGCAGCAGCGAGTCGCCGGCCCGGATCTTCTGGTTGCGCAGCGGCTCGGCGAGGCGTACGACGCGCTCCTCGTCGGCGTTGGCGATGACCAGGACCCGGTCGCCGTCGGCGAGCAGCTCCTTGAACATCACCACCTCGCCGACCTTCTCGTACTCGAGGGCGGCGACGACGTTGAGCGCCTCGTTGAGCATCACCTCCTGGCCACGGTGGAGGTGGTCGAGGTCGACGCTCGGCGAGACGTTGACGCGGAGCTTGCGACCGCCGGTGAAGACGTCGATCGAGTCGTCGTCGTTGCGGTTGAGGAAGGTGCCGAAGCCGGCGGGCGGCTGCGCCAGCCGGTCGACCTCCTCCTTGAGCTTCATGATCTGGTCGCGGGCCTCGCGCAGGGTCTGGGCCAGTCGCTCGTTCTGCGACGTGAGGCCGGCCAGGGACCGCTGGGCGTCAGCGAGCCGGAGCTCGAGACCGCGGGAGCCGCTGGGGCTCTCGCTCAAGCGCATCCGGAGCTCCGAGACCTCGGCCTCCAGGAACCGGACCTGCTCGACGAGCTCCGCGGGGGTGCGATCCCCCGCGCTGGAAACGCCATCGGACATCGACATCAGCGCCACCTCCTGTGCGTTCGACCCTACCCGCGCCACCCCACGACCGGCGTACCGATTGCGGGGAGTTGGTCACGATTTGGACGCGAGGCCGTCGTCGTGGGCGTGCGGATTGGTCACCAACCGCAGATATCGGGCGCAGATCTCTGCGGTTGGTGACCAAACCGCAGCGGTGGGCGGCTACTCGGCCGGCTCGACCGGGATCCCGGCGGGGCGCGGGCCGGCGTAGTCGACGCCGTACGCCCCAGGCGCCGGGCGGCGCTTCTTCATCGGTGCCTTCTCCCCCGGCGCCATCCGGCGGGCGGTCACCAGGAAGGCCGTGTGGCCGATCATCTTGTGGCCGGGGCGTACGGCGAGGCCCTCGACGTGCCAGTCGCGCACCAGCGACTCCCACGCCTGCGGCTCGGTGAAGCCGCCGTGCACCCGGACCGTCTCCACGAACCGCGAGAGCTGGGTGGTGGTGGCGACGTACGCGCACACGATGCCGCCGGGCCACAGGGCGTCCGCGGCGGCGTCGAGGCACTCCCAGGGCGCGAGCATGTCGAGGATGATGCGGTCGGCGCGCTCACCCGACGCCGGCAGCGCCTCGGCCAGGTCGCCGACGGTGAGGTCCCACGCAGGGTGGGTCTCGCCCTCCGGGCCGCCGAAGAACTGCTGGACGTTGCGGCGCGCCACGTCGGCGAACTCCTCACGGCGCTCGTACGACGACACCCGGCCGAACGGGCCGACGGCCCGCAGCAGCGAGCAGGTCAGCGCGCCCGACCCGACACCGGCCTCGACGACGTGGGCGCCCGGGAAGATGTCGGCGAAGGCCACGATCTGGGCGGCGTCCTTCGGGTAGACCACCGCGGCACCGCGCGGCATCGACACGACGAACTCCGAGAGCAGCGGGCGGAAGACGAGGTACTCGCCGCCGGAGGACGAGACGATCGTGAAGCCCTCCTCGCGGCCGATCAGGTCGTCGTGCGACATGCCGCCACGGTTGGTGTGGAAGGTCTTGCCGGGCTCGAGGCAGATGTTGTGCCGCCGGCCTTTGCCGTCCAGGAGCCGCACCCACTCGCCGGCGCGGAGCGGTCCGCGGTGGACGCCGGACCACGCCTCGGTGGCGACGTCGGGCGCGTTGGACGGTGTGGGGCTTGCTTCGGGGGCTGCTGCGGGGGTGTCGGACACCCCCGGAACACTAGTGTCCGCCCTGCTGGAAGGCCCTATCGACGTCGGCCGTGGTCAGGACGCCGAAGACCGACCCGTCCTCCTCGATCAGCAGGTACTCCGCCGCGGGGTAGCTGGTGATCGCCGTGACCAGGTCCTCCCCGGCGATCGCGGCCGGCAGGCGCAGTCCGTCGTCGAGCGAGCGAGCCACGGCCGAGGTCGTGACCCACGGACGTCGTTCCTCGGGGGTCGCCTCGAGCGCGGCCTCGCTGACGATGCCGAGCGGCTCGCCCGCGGAGGTGACGGTGATCAGGCTCCCGGCCTGCGCGTCCTGCGCGCGGCGTACAGCCTCGGCCAGCGGCAGGTCGCCGGGAACCGCGAGGGTACGGCGCGCGAGGCTGCGGGCGACCAGGTGCGGGAGTCGGCTGCGCAGCCGGGCCGACGACATCGCGGCGGTGGCGCCGGTCCACAGGAAGGTGGCGACGACGAAGGCCAGCAGGAAGTCCAGGACCGTCGGGTCGACTCCGGTCAGCTGTGACTGCACCACCGGCCACAGCATGGCGGCGACCGCGGTCACGCGCCCGGCCCAGCCCGCGACGATCGTGCCGCGGTGGACGTTGCCCGACACCTTCCAGACGAACGACTTGAGGACCCGGCCGCCGTCGAGCGGGAGCCCGGGGATCAGGTTGAGGACGCCGACGAGCAGGTTGGCCCCGGCGAGTCCCTCGACCGCGACCAGCAGCAGGCCGTCGGGGGTGATGAACCAGAGGCCGAGAGCCACGACGCCGACCGCGAGCGAGGTCAACGGTCCGACGACCGCGATCAGGAACTCCTCGCGCGGCTTGCGCGCCTCCTTCTCGATCGACGTCATGCCGCCGAGGAAGTGCAGCGTGATCGAGCCGACCTGGAAGCCGAGGCGCTGGGCCATCACCGCGTGG
Organism: Nocardioides sp. URHA0020; assembly: GCF_000620705.1. Lineage (GTDB taxonomy): Bacteria > Actinomycetota > Actinomycetes > Propionibacteriales > Nocardioidaceae > Nocardioides. The sequence goes on along the minus strand of NZ_KK211168.1, from coordinate 264,943 downwards.
GACGCCTCGTGGAGCAGCACCGAGAGGTAGAGGATGACCGCGAACGCGAAGCCGGCGACGTACTTCCAGGTGCCGATGCCCGGCGAGGAGGCCTCGATCCGCGGCGCGACGATGAAGGCGATGAGTCCGGCGACGAGGAACCACGACGAGGAGACGAGCACGTCGCTGCCCGCGATGGTGCCGATCTTGAACGTGCCGGAGGGCCGCGGGCTACGGGGCGAGTCGGGCACGCTTGGAGGCTAGCCGAGGGTACGTCGGCGGGCTCGCCTAGGGTGACGGCGTGGGTGTGGAGCAGGAGTCGCCGGCGGCCCGGGTGTCGACGCCGGTCGACGGGGTCGACGTCCTCGGGGCCCTGTCCCCCAGCCGCGCCGGCGACTTCATGAGCTGCCCGCTGCTCTACCGCTTCCGCACGATCGACCGGCTGCCGGAGCCGCCGTCGCCGGACGCCGTGCGCGGCACCGTCATCCACAAGGTCCTCGAGGACCTCTTCGACCTCCCGGCGGTCGAGCGGACCCCCGAGCAGGCGGACGCCATGCTGGCGCCGGCCTGGGAGGCGCTCGTCGCGCAGGAGCCCACGCTCGTCGACATGCTCGGACCGACCGACGGGCCCGCGATCACGGCCTGGCTGGCCCAGTGCCGCTCCGTGCTGGCGCGCTACTTCACGCTCGAGGACCCGAGCCGCCTGGAGCCGGCGGAGCGCGAGCTGTACGTCGAGGCGCTGCTCGACTCGAGGCTGCTGCTGCGGGGGTTCGTGGACCGCATCGACGTCGCCCCTGACGGCGCCATCCGCGTCGTGGACTACAAGTCGGGCAACGCACCTCCCGAGATGTTCGAGGCCAAGGCGCTCTTCCAGATGAAGTTCTACGCGCTGGTGATCTGGCGGCTGCGCGGTGTCGTGCCCGCCATGCTGCAGCTGGTCTACCTCGGCAATGCGCAGATCCTCCGCTACGTCCCCGACGAGGACGACCTGCTCGCGACCCAGCGCAAGGTCGAGGCCGTGTGGCAGGCGATCAGGCTGGCTCAGGAGACAGGTGACTGGCAGCCCAACCGCGGGCGGCACTGCTCCTGGTGCGCCCACCAGGCCATCTGCCCCGCCTGGGGCGGTACGCCGCCGCCGCTCCCGGAGCGGGTGGTCACCAGCGTCGCTCTGCCGGTCGACGAGCTCGCTGACTGACCTGCGCGGACCCACGGTTTGGTCACCAACCGCAGATCTCGGGGCTCGGATGTTGCGGTTGGTGACCAAACCGCGCACCTGTGCGCCGACGGCTCAGCGGTGGAAGTCGGCCCAGATCTGACCGAGGTCGGCACCGACCAGGGTGTCGGCGAAGACCCGACGCTCGGTGGCCAGCACCGGGACGTGGTTCTCGACCACCAGCACCAGGCAGCCGGCGCTCTCGGCGGACCGGGCACCGGTGTTGGAGTCCTCGACCGCCATGCAGTCGCCGGGTTCGACGCCCAGGGCGGCGGCCGCGGTCAGGTAGGGCTCCGGGTGGGGCTTGCCGAACTCCACGATGTCGCCGGTGACCATCACCCGGAAGGTCTCGGGCGGCAGCTGGGCCAGGATCGGCGCGACGAAGCGCTGGTAGGACATCGTGACCAGCGCGCACGGCGTACGGGCCGCGGACAGCTGCTCCAGGATCTCGCGAGCGCCCGGACGCCACGGCACCTCGACCTCCACGCGCGCGACGACGCCGTCGAGGAGCTCCTCGACGATCTGCTCGGCCGACGGCTCGATGCCCATGTGCTCACGGATGTAGCGCCCCGACTCGATCAGGTCGTTGCCGACCAGGTTGAGCGCGTGCTCGCGGCTCCACGTGCCGCCGTGCCGCCGGGCGATCTCGAACTCGGTGTCGATCCAGTACGGCTCGGTGTCGACGAGCGTGCCGTCCATGTCCCAGAGGACGGCCCGCGGGAGCGCCGGCTCAGTCATCGGGGTCGTAGCCCAGGTTGGGCGAGAGCCACCGCTCGGCCTCGGCCAGGGTCCAGCCCTTGCGCTCGGCGTAGTCCGCGACCTGGTCGCGCGCCAGGCGCCCGACCACGAAGTACTGCGAGCCCGGGTGGGAGAAGTACCAGCCGGAGACGGCCGCTCCCGGCCACATCGCCATGCTCTCGGTGAGCTGGATCCCGGTGCTGGCCTCGACGTCCAGCAGCTCCCAGATCGTGAGCTTCTCCGTGTGCTCGGGGCAGGCGGGGTAGCCGGGCGCGGGGCGGATGCCGGAGTACTTCTCGGCGATCAGGGCCTGGTTGTCGAGGTCCTCCTCCGCGACGTGGCCCCAGAACTCGGTGCGCACGCGCTGGTGCAGCCGCTCGGCGAAGGCCTCCGCCAGCCGGTCCGCCAGCGCCTCCAGCATGATCGCGGAGTAGTCGTCGTTGGCGTCCTTGAACTCCTGGATCCGCTCCTGAGAGCCGAGCCCGGCCGTCACGGCGAAGGCGCCGACGTGGTCCGGCAGCCCGGTCTCGCGCGGCGCGACGAAGTCACCCAGCGACCGGTTGGGTACGCCGTCGCGGTGCTCGCCCTGCTGACGCAGGTTGTGCAGCGTCGTGAGCACCGTGGAGCGGGACTCGTCGGCGTACACCTCGATGTCGTCGCCGACGGCGCTGGCGGGGAAGAAGCCGTAGACGCCGTTGGCGCGCAGCCACTTCTCGGCGATCACCCGGTCGAGCATCGCCTGGGCGTCGTCGTAGAGCGCCCGGGCGGTCTCGCCGGTGGTGGGGCTGTTGAGGAGGTCGGGGAACTTCCCCTTCATCTCCCACGCGTTGAAGAACGGCTGCCAGTCGATGTAGTCGCGCAGCTCGGCGAGGTCGTAGTCGGTGAGCACGTGGGTGCCGGGCTGGCGCGGGGCCGGCGGCTGGTAGCCCGTCCAGTCGATCGGCGTCCGGTTGGCGCGAGCGCGCTCGAGGCTCAGCATCGGGCGGTCGTGCTTGGTCGCGTGCCGCTCGCGCAGCGAGTCGTAGTCGGCCTGCACGTCGGCGAGCAGCCGGGGCCGCTGGGCGTCGCTGAGCAGCGCCGCGAGCGTCGGCACCGACCGGGAGGCGTCCTTGACCCAGACGACGGGGCCGTCGTACTTGCCGTCGACCTTGACGGCGGTGTGGGCGCGCGAGGTGGTGGCGCCGCCGATGAGCAGCGGGATCGTGAACCCCTGGCGCTGCATCTCGGAGGCGAGGTTGACCATCTCGTCCAGCGAGGGCGTGATCAGTCCCGACAGTCCGATCGCGTCGGCGCCGACCTCCCTCGCCGTGTCCAGGACCTTCTGGGCCGGCACCATCACGCCGAGGTCGATCACCTCGAAGTTGTTGCACTGCAGCACGACGCCGACGATGTTCTTGCCGATGTCGTGGACGTCGCCCTTCACGGTGGCCATCACGATGGTCCCGTTGGTGTCCTTGGCGGTGGCGTACTCGGGGTTGTCGAGCTTCTCCTGCTCGATGAACGGGATGAGGTAGGCGACGGCCTTCTTCATCACGCGCGCGGACTTCACGACCTGCGGGAGGAACATCTTGCCGGCACCGAAGAGGTCGCCGACGACGTTCATGCCGTCCATCAGTGGGCCCTCGATCACCTCGATGGGCCGGCCGCCACGCTCGGAGATCTCCCGACGGAGGTCCTCGGTGTCGGACTCGACGAACGCGTCGATGCCCTTGACCAGCGCGTGCGTGATCCGCTCGCCGACGGGCAGCGAGCGCCACTCCTCGGCCGTCGCCTCGACGACCTCGCCGGCCTTGTTGTGGGCCTCGGCGATCTCGAGCAGCCGCTCGGCGGCGTCGGGGCGCCGGTCGAGGACGACGTCCTCGATCCGCTCGCGCAGCTCGGGCTCGACCTCGGAGTACGGGATCAGGGCGCCGGCGTTGACGATGCCCATGTCGAGCCCGGCCTCGATGGCGTGGAAGAGGAAGACCGCGTGGATGGCCTCGCGCACCGGGTTGTTGCCCCGGAAGGAGAAGCTCACGTTGGAGATGCCGCCCGAGACCTTGGCACCGGGCAGGTGCTGCTTGATCCAGCGGGTGGCCTCGATGAAGTCCCTGCCGTACGACGCGTGCTCCTCGATGCCGGTCGCCACGGCGAAGACGTTGGGGTCGAAGATGATGTCGTCGGGCGGGAAGCCGACCTCGTCCACGAGGATCCGGTAGGCACGCTCGCAGATCGCGATCCGGCGCTCGAGGTTGTCGGCCTGGCCGTCCTCGTCGAAGGCCATCACGACCGCAGCGGCGCCGTACTTGCGCACCAGGCGCGCCTGCTCGCGGAACTTCTCCTCGCCCTCCTTCATGGAGATCGAGTTGACGATCGGCTTGCCCTGCACGTTCTTCAGGCCGGCCTCGATGACCTCCCACTTGGAGGAGTCGACCATGATCGGGACGCGGCTGATGTCGGGCTCGGAGGCGATCAGCTTGGTGAAGCGGTCCATGGCCGCGACGCCGTCGATCATGCCCTCGTCCATGTTGATGTCGATGACCTGCGCGCCGTTCTCGACCTGCTGCAGCGCGACCGCGAGCGCGGTGTCGTAGTCGCCGGCCTTGATCAGGTTGCGGAACTTCGCGGAGCCGGTGATGTTGGTGCGCTCGCCGACGTTGACGAAGAGGCTGTCGTCGGTGATGGTCAGCGGCTCGAGGCCCGACAGGCGGGTGCCGGCCGCGAGGTCGACCGGCGTACGACGCTCCCGGTCCCCCACCGCGCGCGCGATCGCCGCGATGTGGGCCGGCGTGGTGCCACAGCACCCGCCGACCAGGTTGACGAAGCCGCTGTCGGCGAACTCCGCGAGGATCGCGGAGGTCTCCTCGGGCGCCTCGTCGTACTCGCCGAACGCGTTCGGGAGGCCGGCGTTGGGGTAGCACGACACGAACGAGTCGGCGAGTCGCGCCATCTCGGCGATGTAGGGCCGCATCTCCTTGGCCCCGAGCGCGCAGTTGAGGCCGACCGCGAGCGGGCGGACGTGGCGCACCGAGTCCCAGAAGGCCTCGGTGACCTGGCCCGAGAGCGTGCGTCCCGAGGCGTCGGTGATGGTGCCGGAGACGATGACCGGCCAGCGACGGCCGTGCTCCTCGAAGAGCGTCTCGACGGCGAAGATCGCGGCCTTGGCGTTGAGGGTGTCGAAGATCGTCTCGATCATCAGCAGGTCGGAGCCGCCGTCGACGAGACCCCGGGCGGCCTCGAGGTACGCCGCGACCAGCTCGTCGAAGGAGACGTTGCGGGCACCGGGGTCGTTGACGTCGGGCGAGATCGAGGCGGTCCGGGTCGTGGGCCCGAGCGCGCCGGCGACGTAGCGCGGCCGGTCGGGGGTCGCGACCGCGTCCGCCTCGCGTCGGGCCAGCCGGGCAGCCTCCAGGTTGAGCTCGTAGCCGAGCTCCTCCAGGCCGTAGTCGCGCAGCGACACCGCGTTGGCGTTGAAGGTGTTGGTCTCGATGATGTCGGCGCCGGCCTCGAGGTACTCGCGGTGGATCCCGGCGATGATCTCGGGCTGGGTGATGGTCAGCAGGTCGTTGTTGCCGATCAGGTCGCTCGGCCAGTCGGCGAACCGCTCGCCGCGGTAGCCCGCCTCGTCGGGGCGGTCGCGCTGGATGGCGGTCCCCATCGCGCCGTCGAGCACCATGATCCGAGTCTCGAGGGCACGCGTGAGCGCCTCGGTGGCATCGGGTCGCAGCTCGGACGGCACGGTTCTCCTCTCGTGGCCGCGGACGACGGCCAGGGTTCAAGCCTAGGAACAGCGCCCAGGACTCGGACCTGATTCCCAGATCGTGACACCGGGCGTCCGGCCCGCGGAAATCGTGGGCGGACTACGCTGGGAGGGTGATCGAGCTGGAGGGTGTGTCGGGCCTGGTGGATCCGATCGTCATTGCGGCGTTCGAGGGCTGGAACGACGCTGCCGACGCGGCCTCGTCCACCGTCGACCACCTGATGAAGGTGTGGAGCGCCCGGGTCGTCGGAGCCATCGACCCCGAGGACTACTACGACTTCCAGGTCAACCGCCCGTCGGTGGGCGTGGACGACAACGGCCATCGCCGGGTCAGCTGGCCGAGCACCCAGATCGCGATCGCGTCCCCGCCGACGCTGGACCGCGACATCATCCTGGTCCGCGGGATCGAGCCCAACATGCGCTGGCGCCGCTTCTGCGCCGAGCTGCTCGCCGCTTGCGACGACCTCGGAGCGGAGCTGGTCGTCACCCTGGGAGCGCTGCTCGCCGACACCCCGCACACCCGCCCGATCCCGGTGACCGGCACCGCGACCGAGGCCGAGCTGGTGGACCGCCTCAAGCTGGAGGAGTCGACGTACGAGGGACCCACCGGCATCGTCGGGGTCTTCCAGGACGCCTGCGTGCAGCTGGACATCCCGGCGGTGTCCTACTGGGCCGCCGTGCCGCACTACGTCGCGCAGCCGCCGTGCCCGAAGGCGACCCTGGCGCTGCTCGGCCAGCTCGAGGACCTGCTCGAGGCGAGCATCCCGCTCGACGACCTGCCCGAGGACGCCCGCGCGTGGGAGCGCGGGGTCGACGAGCTCGCCGAGGAGGACGAGGACGTCGCCGACTACGTGCGCTCCCTCGAGGAGACCCGCGACACGACGGAGCTCCCCGAGGCCTCGGGCGAGGCGATCGCGCGCGAGTTCGAGCGCTACCTGAAGCGTCGCCAGGACCCCGAAGCCTGAGCGCTCAGCTCAGCGCAGCCACACGGCTAGCCCGAGCGCGGCGTCGACCGCGACCAGCATCTGCATGCCCGCCTCCGGGTCGGAGGTGTCCGCGAGGCCGTCGTTGCCGAGGGTCGCCTCCACCCACCGGTCGACCGCGGCGGTCGCCCGAGGAGCGTCGAGGTCGTCGGCGAGAGCCTCGAGGATCTCTGCGACCACCGGGGCGGCCGGTGCGCCCGCGCCCAGCGACAGCGCGCGGCGCCAGCGGTCGAGGTCGTCGACCGCGGTCCACAGCTCGTCGTCGACCCACTCCCAGTCGGCGCGGTAGTGGTGCCGCATCAGGGCCAGGCGGATCGCCATCGGGTCCACGTCGCTGTTGCGCAGGGCCGAGACGAAGACGAGGTTGCCCCGCGACTTCGACATCTTCTCGCCGTCGTAGGCGACCATCCCGCCGTGGCTGTAGACCTGCGCGAACGCGGTGCCGGGCACGGCGACCTGCGCGTGGCCCGCGCACATCTCGTGGTGCGGGAAGACCAGGTCGCTGCCGCCGCCCTGCACGTCGAAGGCGCCGCCGAGGAACTCCTGCGCGATCGCGGTGCACTCGATGTGCCAGCCCGGGCGACCGGGACCCCACGGGCTCTCCCAGGAGGGCTCCCCCTCCCGCTCGCCGCGCCACACGACGCAGTCGAGCGGGTCCTTCTTGCCGGGACGGTCGGGGTCGCCCCCGCGCTCCGGGAAGATCTCGAGCATCTTCTCGCGGGTCCAGCCCGACTCCGCGCCGAACGCCGGGTCCGCGGTCACCGAGAAGTAGAGATCGTCCTCGACGCGGTAGACCGCACCGGCGGCCTCCAGGACCTTGATCAGCTCGATCACGAGCGGGATCGACTCGACGGCGCCGATGTAGTGCGCCGGCGACAGCACCCGCAGCGCGGTCATGTCCTGGCGGAAGAGCTCGGTCTCCCGCTCGGCCAGCTCCACCCAGTCGACGTGCACCTTGGTGGCGCGCTCCAGGAGCGGGTCGTCGACGTCGGTGACGTTCTGCACGTAGGTGACGTCGTGCCCGGCGTTGCGCCAGGCCCGGTTGAGCAGGTCGAAGGCGACATAGGTGTTCGCGTGGCCGAGGTGGGTGGCGTCGTACGGCGTGATGCCGCAGACGTACATCCGGGCCGGACCCTCGGGCGTGGTCGTCACCAGCTGGCCCGACGGGGTGTCGTGGAGGGCGACCGGGGGGCCCACCACGGGCAGGGTCGGGAAGTCCGGGGAGGGCCAGGCGCGCATGTGCCGAAGCCTAGCGAGTGGCGATCAGAACGGCGGCCACGGGATGGCCGGCCACTCCCCGCGGGGCGACGGCAGCACCGCACGCTCGGCCAGTCGCGCGCACCGACGGAAGAGCGCGTCGATCTCGACGTCGGTCAGGTGCTGGGCCAGCTCGTCGCCGAGCGGCCCGGCCAGGGCGCTCCGGACCCGCTCGACGCCGGCGAGCTCCTCGTCGGTGAGCGCCTCGCCCAGCCAGCCCCACAGCACCGTGCGCAGCTTGTGCTCCGCGTGGAAGGCCACCCCGTGGTCGACGCCGTACCGGTGGCCGTCGGACATCTCCAGCACGTGGCCGCCCTTGCGGTCGGCGTTGTTGGCGAGGACGTCGAAGACGGCCATCCGCCGCAGCGGCTCGCTGTCCTCGTGGATCAGCGAGATCGGCCGGTCCTGGCCGTCGACGCCGTCGAACACGTGCCGCCACCCCGCGGGCACCTCCCCCTCGGGCACCAGCGTCACCGCGACCTGCTCCGGGTCGGGTTCCTGCCACCGCTGCACCATGCCCACGCCGTGCGGTCCGTCGCGCAGCCAGGTCTGGGGTACGACGTTCCACCCCGTCGCCTCGGAGAGCAGGTACGCCGCGCGCTCGCGGTCGGCGAGCGTGCCGTGCGGGAAGTCCCAGAGCGGCCGCTCGCCGGAGACCGGCTTGTAGACGACCTGCACCCCGTCGATGTCGCCGAGGAACGTGGCGTTGGAGGCCGGCATGATCCGGCCTCGCAGCTCGATGTCGCCCGCCAGGAGGTCGGGCAGCGGCTCCGCGGTCACGCCCGGCTCACGGCTCTCGTCGCCGGAAGCCGTTCGCCCGCACGCACAGGTGGCCGTCCGGGTCGACGGGCGAGCCGCAGAAGGGGCAGTCGGGCCGCCCGGCGCCGAGCACCTGCTCGGTGCGCTTGACGAACGCGCGCGCCGTGCCGGCCGGGATCCGCACCAGGAAGACCTCGTCGGGCTCCGGCTCCGCGAAGTCCTCGTCGTCGAGGTCCGCGACCTGCTCGGGGCTGATCACCGCGGCCTCGCTGTAGGGGAAGACCTCGATCACCAGGCGCTCGTCGGCCGCGTCCCACGACAGCGTCATGGTGCCCGCGCGGAACTCCTCCTCGATCGGCTGCTCCAGGGGCGCGGAGTCGTCGAGCCCGAGGGGCGCCATCGCGGGGACCACGGCGTCGCCGTGGATGCTGGCGAGCACCTCGTCGAGCAGCTCGTCGATACGCTCCGCCAGGGCCTGCACCTGCTGCTTCTCCAGGGCGACGCTCACCAGACGGGCGCCGGCGCGGGCCTGCAGGAAGAACGTGCGCTGTCCCGGCGGGCCGACGGTGCCCGCCACGAAGCGGTCGGGCGGGTCGAATCCGTGGACGATCGGAGCCATGCCAGTCACCCTAGGCGGTGACCGAAGGGCCGGCGCCACCGCCGACCGCAGCGTCCTCGGAGGCCTTGCGTCGCGTCGACTTCCGGGCCGGTGCGGGAGCGAGCCAGGACAGGTCGCCGGAGTGCGTGTTGGTGGCCAGCACGTAGGGCCGGGTGGCGGTGTAGCGGATGATCGAGACCGAGGCCGGGTCGACGTGCAGCCGCTGGAAGAGGTCCAGGTGCATCCCGAGCGCATCGGCCAGGACCGACTTGATCAGGTCGCCGTGGCTGACGGCCACCCAGACCGCGCCGGCGCCGTGCTCGGCCTCGATCTCCGCGTCGCGACGGCGTACGGCGGAGACCGCCCGCGCCTGCATCGCGACCATCGACTCACCGCCGGGGAAGGTCACGGCGGACGGCTGCGCCTGCACCGTCGCCCAGAGCTTCTCCTTGGCGAGCTCCTTGAGCGAGCGACCCTGCCACTCGCCGTAGTCGCACTCGGTCAGCCCGCGCTCGGACGTCGCCCGCAACGAGCCGGGCTGCGCCGCGAGGATCGCCTTGGTCGTCTGGCGGCACCGCTCCAACGGGCTGGTGACCGCCGCGACGAGCGGTACGACGGCCAGCCGCTCGCCGGTCCGGTCGGCCTGGGTCGCGCCCACCTCGTCGAGCCGCACCCCCGGGGTCCGCCCGGCGAGCACCCCCGACGCGTTGGCCGTCGTACGCCCGTGCCGGACCAGGATCACCGTTGCCATGTCGGCGACTGTAGTGCCGTGCCCCTCCGACTACCGTGGGGCCGTGATCGTCGACTGCGCCCTCTACCGTGACGGCACCCGGACCGTCGACGGCTCCGACTGGCGGGAGCTGCGGGGCAGGGCGAAGGCGGACGGCGACTTCGTCTGGATCGGCATGCACGACCCGAGCAGTGACGAGATCCACGAGGTGGCCGAGGTGTTCGGGCTGCACCCGCTCGCCGTCGAGGACGCCGTCCAGGCGCACCAGCGGCCGAAGCTCGAGCGCTTCGGCGACATGGTGTTCCTGATCATCAAGACGCTCTGGTACGTCGACGCGGACGACGCCGTCGAGACCGGTGAGATCGCCATGTTCGTGGGTCCCGACTTCGTCGTCTCGGTCCGGCACGGCCGCGGCAACGAGCTGCACTCGGCCCGCGAGGAGCTCGAGCAGAGCCGTCAGGTGCTGAGCCACGGTCCGGGCGGCGTCCTGTACGCCGTCCTCGACCGGGTCGTCGACGAGTACCTCGACGTGGTCGACGAGCTGGTCATCGACGTCGACGAGATCGAGGAGTCGGTGTTCTCGGCCGACCGCACCAACGACTCGGCGCGCATCTACGTCCTCAAGCGCGAGATCGCCGAGGTGCGCCGCGCCGTGCTGCCGCTGCGGGATCCGGTGAACCGGCTGTCGGGCGGTGACATCGCGGCGGTGCCCGAGATCGCGACGCCGTTCTTCCGCGACGTGTCCGACCACCTCGCCCGGGCGGCCGAGACCGTGGACTCCCTCGACGCGCTGCTGTCGACCGCGTTCGACGCGCACCTGGCGCAGATCTCGGTGCAGCAGAACGACGACATGCGCAAGATCTCCGCCGGGGCCGCGCTGATCGTGGTGCCGACCCTGATCGCGGGCATCTACGGCATGAACTTCAGGCACATGCCCGAGCTCGGCTGGTCCTACGGCTACCCGTTCGCGCTGCTGCTGATGGGCGCGGCCGCGGGCGGGCTCTGGGTGCTGTTCAAGCGCTCCGGGTGGCTCTGAGCCCGGCTCAGGCCGCGATGGCGCCGGTGGCGACCAGGGCCAGGGTCAGCACACCGAGCGCGATCCGGTAGATCACGAACGGCGTGTAGGAGTGCGTCGTCACGTAGCGCAGCAGCCACGCGATCGCGGCGTACCCGACGATGAACGCCACCACCGTCGCCACGATCGTCGGGCCCCACCCGTAGAGGTTGTCGCCGTTGGGCACGTCCTTGAGCTCGAAGACGCCCGCACCGATGACGGCCGGGATCGCGAGCAGGAAGGCGTAGCGGGTGGCGGTCTCGCGCTCGTAGCCCAGGAACCGGCCCATCGACAGGGTGGCGCCGGAGCGGGAGACGCCCGGGATCAGCGCCAGCGCCTGGGCGATGCCCATCAGCACCGCGTCGCGCAGCGTCAGCTGCTTGAGCGTCTTCTCGGTGCCGCCGACCCGGTCGGCGATCCCGAGCACGACGCCCATCACGATCAGCATCGTGCCGATCAGCCACAGGCTGCGGAAGTCGTCGGTGATGACGTCCTTGAAGAGGATGCCCAGCACGACGATGGGCGTCGAGCCGAGGATGATGAACCAGCCCATGCGGGCGTCCAGCTGACCGCGGTACTCGGGACGGAAGAGGGACTTCACCCAGGTGACGGCGATCCGCCAGATGTCGCGCCAGAAGAAGATGAGCACGGCGAGCTCGGTGCCGATCTGCACGACCGCGGTGAAGGCTGCTCCGGGGTCACCCCACCCGAAGATCTCCGGGAAGATCCGCAGGTGGGCGCTGCTGGAGATCGGCAGGAACTCGGTCAACCCTTGGATCACGCCAAGGACCACGGCCTGCAGGTAGTCCACCACGAGTCGGAATCCTACGGGCGTCCATCGGGCGTGCCGGTGCCGCCCCGCGCGGGTGGTCCGACTAATTTGTCCGCATGCAGCAGCGGCGAGTCGGAGCGACCGGCCTGACAGTGTCCCGGCTCGGCCTGGGCACGATGACGTGGGGGCGCGACACCGACGAGCACGAGGCGCGCGACCAGCTGATCGCCTTCGCCGAGGCCGGCGGGACCCTCGTGGACACCGCCGCCGGCTACGGCAGCGGGGCGTCCGAGGAGCTGATCGGCACGCTGATCGGCGACGTCGTCGCGCGCGACGAGATCGTGCTCGCCACCAAGGCCGGGATCAGCGCCCGGCACGGCGGCCGGTCCTACAACACCTCACGAGGTCACCTGCTGGCGACCCTCGACGGCTCGCTGCGGCGGCTCGGCGTGGATCACGTCGACCTGTGGCAGGTGCACATCTGGTCCGACGACACCCCCCTCGAGGAGACGCTGGCTGCGCTCGACCAGGCGGTGAGCAGCGGCCGCGCGTCGTACGTCGGGGTCTCGAACTACTCCGGCTGGCAGACCGCCCAGGCCGCCACCTGGCAGCGGGCGGTGCCCGGTCGCACGCCCCTGGCCAGCACCCAGGTCGAGTACTCGCTGCTCAACCGCGGGGTCGAGCAGGAGGTCCTGCCGGCCGCCGCCGCGCTCGGCCTCGGCGTGCTCCCGTGGTCGCCGCTCGGCCGCGGCGTGCTGACGGGCAAGTACCGGACCGGCACGCCGTCGGACTCGCGCGCCGCGTCGACGCACTTCGCCAACTTCGTCGGGCCCTACCTCGACGAGCGCGGCTCCGGGATCGTCGAGGCGGTCGCCCGGGCCGCCGACGGGCTCGGGCTCACGGCACTCGAGGTCGCCCTGACCTGGGTCCGCGACCGGCCCGGCGTCACCGCTCCGATCATCGGCGCCCGCACCGCCGCCCAGCTGCGCGGGGCGCTGGGGGTCGAGGAGCTCACCCTGCCTGCCGAGATCATCGACGCTCTCGACGACGTGTCCGCCGACTGAGGGGAACATCCATGAGCCGAGCGCAACGCCGACCGCCCGCCCCGGGGGTGGAGTGGGAGTTCGAGAGGGTGACGTTCTCGCGGGAGTACTCGCGCAACGTCGTGCGCAAGCTGCTGGTCGAGCGCGCCGAGCACGGCGGCTGGGAGCTGGACCGGGTCCGGATCGGCCCCGACGGCACCCGTCGCGTCGTGCTGCGGCGCAAGATCATCCGCCAGGCGCGCCCGTTCTTCTCCTACGTCTGAGCGCGCCTACACGTCGTCGAGGAACCGGTCGAAGACCCGGGCGCCGAACTCCAGCGCGTCCACCGGCACCCGCTCGTCCACCCCGTGGAAGAGCGCCGTGAAGTCGAGATCGGCCGGCAGCCGCAGCGGCGCGAACCCGTAGGAGCGCATGCCGAGCCGGCGGAAGTGCTTGGCGTCCGTGCCACCGCTCATCAGGTACGGCGCGACGACGGCCTCGTCGTCCTCCGCGAGGATCGAGCGGGTCATGGCGTCGACCAGGGCACCGTCGTACGGCGTCTCCCACGGCTGCTGGTGGCTGAGGAAGTCGATCTCCACGTCCTCGCCGACGAGCGTGGCCAGGGTCGCGAAGAACTCGTCCTCGAAGCCCGGCAGGAAGCGGCCGTCGACGTGGGCCGTCGCCTCGGTCGGGATCACGTTGACCTTGTAGCCGCCGCCCAGCATCGTCGGGTTGCAGGTGTTGCGGATGACGGCGCCCATCATCCGCGCGGCTCCCCCGAACTCCTCCACCAGCGCCTCGGCGTTCTCGGGCGTCGCCTCGGTGCCGGCGAGCTCGCCGACGGCTGCCAGCAGGGTGCGCATGGCGGGGGTGAGGCGCACCGGCCACTCGTAGGCGCCGATCCGCGCGACCGCGGCCGCGAGGGACGTCACGGCGTTCTCCCGGTTGATCATCGACCCGTGCCCGGCGCGGCCCCGGGCGGTCAGCCGCATCCAGGCCATCCCCTTCTCGGCCGCCTCGATCAGGTAGACCCGACGGCCGCGCACGGTCGCGCTGAAGCCACCGACCTCGCCCACGGCCTCGGTGCAGCCCTCGAGCAGCTCCGGGTGGTCCTCGACGATCACCTGGGCGCCCTGGTGGCCGCCGGCCTCCTCGTCGGCGGTGAAGCACAGCGTGATGGGGCGCGACGGGATCCGGCCGGTGCGCTGGCGGTCGCGGACGATGCTGAGCAGCATCGCGTCGAAGTCCTTCATGTCGACCGCGCCCCGGCCCCAGACGTAGCCGTCCTGCACCTCGCCCGAGAACGGACCGACCTGCCAGTCCTCGGCAGCGGCCGGTACGACGTCGAGGTGGCCGTGCAGGAGCAGCCCGTCACCCTCGGTCCCGCCCCAGCGGGCGACCACCGAGGTGCGTCCCGGTGAGTCCTCGATCAGGGTGGACTCGATGCCGACCTCGTCGAGGAGCGTGGCGACGTGCTCGGCCGCCTTGCGCTCCCCCGGACCCGACCCGTCGCCGTAGTTGCTGGTGTCGAACCTGATCAGCTCGCGGCAGAGCTCGACCACCTCGCCCGCGGGGTCGGGGATCGTCCGGACGGAGTCGTCGGGTGCGTCAGACATGCGCCCAGCATGTCATCTGCTCGCGGACCCTCCCGATGTGCGTTTCGGGTCGTGCCCTTGCTACAGTTCCGAGGCACTCGTCCGGGTGGCGGAATTGGCAGACGCGCTAGCTTGAGGTGCTAGTGACCTTTAACGGTTGTGGGGGTTCAAGTCCCCCCTCGGACACTGGAAAGGCCCCGGCTCCACGGGGCCTTTTCTTCATTTCTGCCGGATGCACCCGGCGGCGCGGCCGAGCCGGTGCAGGCCCGCGAGGTCGCCGGCGCCCCAGTGGTTCAGACCCGGTCGGATGGTCGGGCTCATGATCTGCGCGTGGTCGTAGGCCGGCGCGTGACCGAGCCCGACCGCGTGCCCGATCTCGTGCATGAGCAGCGGCACCCGGCGCAGCCCGCGACCCAGGCCCGGCCGGAACGAGCGGTTGGACGTCGTGCTGATCACGACCCGGGCCCAGGCGATCCGACTGACCGTCCGGCCCCGCCGGTCCACCGAGCCGACCGCGCTGTAGACCGGGCCGCCGACGCCGGCGTACGTGCTCCCGGCCGGCAGCAGGCTGCTGTGCCCGGGGCGCACCCAGGCGATGACGAGGTCGGCGCCGTGGCGGCGGTCCTCGGTGCGCGTGCCCGGGACCGAGCGGGTCCGTCCGGCGTACGAGAACCTCAGCCCGGTCGCGGCACGGACCCGGCGCAGCGCGCGGCGTACGTCGGTCGCGGCGCCGCGCGGCGCGTGCCGGAGGTTGAGGCGGTAGTCGATGGTCGCGCACGGGTCCCAGCGGGCGATCGGTGCCGCGATGAACGTGTGCGAGGACGCCCGGTCCTGCTGCCGACCACTCCCCGCACTGGCCGACGGGACCGGCGCGGGGCCGAGCAGGCCGGCGCTCAGCACCGACGCGACCAGGAGCGCCATGACGCGGAGGTGTCTGGGCATGAGGTCTGTCGGTCCTGGCGGGTGTGAGAGGCGGACGAGAGGTGCTCCCAGAGACGTCGGCCGGGCGGCTCAGGACCTGAGGTCTCCGTCCCGCCCGGCTGCGACGGCGAAACAACACCGTTGTAATTTAACCAACGCGTTTGGGCGTGTCGCTTGACTAATTCAGTCACAACGTTCCCATAAGGCCTCAGTTGTCCCTAGACTCCCATCCGTGTCGCTCCGGAACCGTCTGCGTGCGCCCCTGGTCTCTGCCGTCGCGGCAGCGCTGATCGGGGGACTCTTGGTGTCCTCTCCCGCGGTGGCCCAGGCCCCGACGAAGCCCGACGACAGGACGCTCGCCCGCGAGCGGCAGGCGGCCGGCGACAGCCTCACCCGCTCGCAGGCCGTCTTCGCCCGGAGCTCCTACCTCTGCATGGGCTACACCGCGTGCCGCAAGGCCGGCATGGGCAGCGGCGGCTACGCCTCGGTGAACGACAAGATGTACTGGCGGATGTACTCCGGCCACAACTGCACCAACTACGCGGCGTACCGCATGGTGCACAGCGGGCTGCCGAACACCCGGCCGTGGTCGGGCGGTGGCAACGCGACGTACTGGGGCACCTCGGTCCCCGAGATCACCGACGGCGTGCCCGCGATCGGCGCCGTCGCCTGGTGGCGCGCCAACACCGGCCCCGCCGGCTCGGCGGGACACGTGGCGTACGTCGAGAAGGTGGTCTCCTCCGACGAGATCGTCATCTCCCAGGACAGCTGGGGCGGTGACTTCTCCTGGGCGGTCGTCACCAAGGCCAGCGGCAACTGGCCGAGCGGCTTCATCCACTTCAACGACGTCGAGCTGGTCAACAAGGCGAGACCGGAGATCTCCGGTCTCGCGAAGGTCGGCGCCAAGCTGAGCGCGAGCGCCGGCACCTGGACGCCGACCGACGCCAAGATCGGCTACCAGTGGTACGTCCACGGCGTCCTGGTCCCGAAGGTGACCGCGTCCTCGCTCACCGTCACCAGCTCCATGCTCGGTGAGTCGATCCGGGTCAAGACGACAGCCACGAAGGCGGGCTACCCGACCAAGTCATCGATCTCGGCGGCCACCAAGGCCGTGCTGCCGGGCGTGATCGCCAGCCGCGCCGCTCCGGCGGTGACCGGCGTCCCGCAGGTCGACCAGACCCTGACCCTCAGGCCGGGCACCTGGAACGTCACCCCGTCGGCCACCGCCGTCCAGTGGTACGCCGGCGGCGCAGCGATCCCCGGCGCGACCGGGCTGTCGCTCGTGCTGGCGCCCGAGCTGGCCACGAAGGTGATCAGCGCCCGGGTCACCGCACGCCGCACCGGCTACTCGGCGGTCACCGTCCGGACCACGTCGACCGAGCCGATCGCCCTGGGCGACATCGGCGTCGACCTCGAGCCCCGCGTCACGGGGACGCGGCGGCCGGGGGCGCGACTCACGCTCAACCCGGGTGCCTACCGCCCCGGCGACGCGGCCGTCGCGATCCAGTGGCTGCGGGACGGTCGCTGGATCTCGGGAGCCCGAGCGACGACGTACAAGCTGAGGTCGGCCGACCTCGGACTGCCCGTCACCGCTCGGGTCACCGTCACCCGTGCGGGCTACGAGCCCACCACGCTGACCTACCGGACCGCCGCGCGCGTCAAGGTCACCCCGCAGATCAGGTTGCAGCAGGTGCGGCTCAAGCACGGCGGGGTGCGGCTCCGCGTCACCCTGGTGTCGCGCTGGGTCCCCCGGCCCGACGGCAAGATCGTGGTGCGTGTGCAGGGCGGCTTCCGCAAGGCGCTCGTGCTGCGCAACGGAGCGGCCCAGGTCAACGTGACCGGAGTCCGCGCAGGCAGGCGCCCCTTCAAGATCACCTACTGGGGCGGACCGACGACCGAGCGGGTCGTCCGGACCGGCAACCTCCGGATCCGGTGACCACGAGCTACTCGACCGGGTCGTAGCCGCACGCGTCGTCGGTCTTGACCGCCGCCCCCGCGTCCGGGGACGGGGTCGCGTCGGGCGAGGCGGAGCTCACGGGTGCCGACGGCTCCGGCGACGACGTCGGGGTGCTCGCGGCACGCGGCGACAGGGTCCGGTCCACCACGGACTGCATCCATGCGTAGTCGGGGTCGCCGGAGTGGAACCTCTCCGAGGAGACGAACGCGATCGACCGCAGCGGGCGGCCCTTGACCTGGAGGGCCAGGTCGACGAACGCCGGCATCAGCTCGCGAGGGATGTCGGTGCGCAGGATGTGCTTGCCCGCCGACGCCAGGTCCTGGTAGCGACGCAGCACCGTCAAGGGATCGGCGGCCTGGACCAGGGCGCTGACCATGCACCGTTGGCGGAGCATCCGCTTGTAGTCGTCCGATCCCCACCGGCCACGGGAGTACCAGAGCGCGTGGAACCCGTCGAGGTGCTGGTCGGGTCCGGGCTGGAGGTAGCCGGTCGGGGGGATGCCGGCATCGGTGTTGCCGTTGATCGCGATCGGCTCGTTGATGTTGACCGTCACTCCCCCGACGGCGTCGACCAGCTTCTCGAACCCGGACAGGTTGATCAGCATGTAGTAGTCGACGTGGGTGCCCAGGCTGCCGGCCACCGCCTGCTTGACGGCGTCGGCGCCCTCGTTCTCGGACGTGCCGAGGATGTGCGGATAGAGCGCCGGCACCTGGCTGTAGACCGCGTTGAGCATCCAGTTGCCCGGGTCGGAGCCGTCGGCGTTGCGGAAGCCGTCGGGGAAGACCTCGTGCAACGGACTGGACACGGGGAACTGCGCGTTCATCATGTTGCGCGGCAGGCTGAACATCACCGACCTGCCGGTCCTGGTGTCGATGCTCAGCAGGATGACCGAGTCCGTGCGGATCCCGGTGCGCCCGACACCGCCGTCGCCGCCGAGGAGCAGCACGTTGACCCGCCGGCGGTCGCCCCAGGGATTGGACTTCGTGACGTTGTCCGGTGCGGTGACGGTGTCCTCGCCGTCGAAGACGGAGCTGACCAGGTCGGCCTGGCTGTGCGCGATCCGCACGCTCTGGACCGCCGGGAGCGCGCCGAGGACGCACAGCAGGACCACGACGACCGCCCCGAGCGTCCGCTCCAGCAGGGACATCCCGAGCGGACGCACCATCGCGTAGGTGGTCGACACGACGAAGACCCAGACCAGGAGCAGGGCGCCGAGCACCATCGCCGCCACCTGGAGCCGGGCCGGGTCGAACGCGAAGTCGGCGGCCCGCCGCAGGTCCTGGAAGTAGTAGGCCGTGACCGCCAGCCCGGCCAGGAAGGTCAGCAGGACGAGGTAGCCCAGACGCCGGCGCGACCACACGTAGCCGGCCCCGGGCAGCGCCGCCCCGAGGACGGTGACCCCGAGCGCGCCGGCCAGCGTGCGCGCCCGCCGGAACTCACGGGCAGCGGCTGCCCGGTGACGCGCGTACGGATCCATCGTCTGCACCCTCCCGGTCGACGCTCCGGGAGCAAACTAGCAACGAGCCACCCCGCTACCCCGGCATTTGAGACATCAGGCCGGCACACCGGCGTCGACGGCGTACGACGTGCCGCGCGCGGCCCGGGTCCAGAGCACGCCGTTGCCGGGGCTCGCACCCTCCGCGGCCAGCTCACGCTTGAGGACCTTGTTGGTGGCCGTGCTCGGCAGGTCGGCGGCGATCCGGACGTAGCGCGGCCAGGCCTTGGCGGACAGGTCGGCCTGCGCCGCCAGGAACTCCTCGAGCTCGGAGGGCGACAGCGTCGCGTCGTCCTGGAGCACGATCGCTGCCATCACCTGGTCGCCGACGCTCTCGTCCGGCACGGCGTACACCGCCACCCGGTTGATCGCCTCGAGGCGCTGGAGCACCCGCTCGATCGGGGCGGCCGCGAGGTTCTCGCCGTCGACGCGCATCCAGTCCGCGGTCCGCCCGGCCAGGTAGATCCAGCCGTCCGCGTCGCGGTAGGCCAGGTCGCCCGACCAGTACATGCCGTGCCGCATCCGCTCGTCGTTGGCCGACGTGTCGTTGTAGTAGCCGTTGAAGTAGCCCGAGCCCTGGGTGTTGACCAGCTCACCGGTGGCCTCATCGGCGTTCGTGAGCGCCCCGTGGTCGTCGAAGACGGCCACCGCGCACTCGGTGACGGTCTCGGAGCTGTAGATCGCCACCCCGTCGAACCCCTTGCCGATGGACCCCTTCGGCGTGCCCGGCTCCCGGGTGATGATCACGGCCAGCTCGGTGGACCCGAAGCCGTCCCACACGTCGCAGTCGAAGCGCCGCATGAACTCGTCGATGTCCCGGTCGCTCGCCTCGTTGCCGAACGCGACCCGCAGGGTGTTGTCCGCGTCGTCGGGCAGCTCGGGGGTGGCCAGCACGTAGGCGAGCGGCTTGCCGACGTAGTTCATGTAGGTGACGCCGTACTTGCGCACGTCGGGGAGGAAGCGCGACGCGGAGAACTTCTCCGGCACGATCGTGGAGCCACCGCACACCGCGGGGCTCCAGCCGGCGACCACCGCGTTGGAGTGGAAGAGCGGCATCGCGACGTAGCAGACGTCGTCCGGGCCGAGCCCGAACCGGCCCTGGAGGTTGAGCCCGGAGAAGAGCACCATCAGGTGGTTGACCTGCACGGCCTTGGGGTCACCGCTGGTGCCGGAGGTGAAGATCATCATGAACGTGTCCATCGCCTCGACCTCGCGGGCCGGGGTCAGCGGACCGGCTGCGGCGACGAGGTCGGCCCACTCCGTGGTCGAGGTGTCCAGGATCGTGACGCCGTCGAGGTCCAGCCCGTCGAGGAGCGGGCGGTGCTCCGCGTCGGTCACCAGGATCTGGCACTCGGCTCGACGCAGGTCCTTCAGCAGACCCTCGCCGCGGCGGGTGTTGTTGATCCCGCACAGGGTGTACCCGCCGAGCGCGGCGGCCGCCATCGCGCGGAGCATGTCGGGCCCGTTGCCCAGCAGGGAGCCGATGTGCAGGGGCCGCTCGGGGTCGGCGACGCCGATGAGTGCGGACGCCACGGCCGACGCCTCGGCGACGTGCTCGCGCCAGGTCCAGCTCTGCTCGCCGTACCGCACCGCTGTGTTGTCGTCCTCCGCGCGCTCGCGCAACAGCTGCTGGACCGTCTCGGCCACGTCATCTCCTCCGGGTTGTTGACACGCGTCAAACTAGGTGACGATCGGCTACTCTGCAACACGTTCTAGTTTTCTCCACCATGCTGCCCGGGGGGCTCCGATGACCAGCAGATTCGCCAGCCTGGAGCGGGCCGAGCTCGCGACGCTCGTGCCCGAGCTGCTGCTGATCGGCCAGCTGATCGACCGCTCCGGCATGGCCTGGTGCATCTCGGCCTGGGGGCGCGAGGAGATGGCGCAGGTGGCGATCGAGGAGTGGGCGGGCTCCAGCCCGGTCTACACGCGCCGGATGCAGAGGGCGCTGAAGTACGAGGGCACCGACGTCATCACGATCTTCAAGGGCCTCCAGCTCGACATCGGCGCTCCCCCGCAGTTCATGGACTTCCGCTACGACGTGCAGGACCGCTGGCACGGCACCTTCCACCTCGACCACTGCGGCGCGCTGATGGACGTCGAGCCGATGGGCGAGTCGTACGTGCGCTCGATGTGCCACGACATCGAGGATCCCACCTTCGACGCCACCGCGGTGGCGACCAACCCGAGGGCCCAGGTGCGCCCGGTGCACCGTCCGCCGCGGGCGTCGGCCGACCAGCGCCCGCACTGCGCGTGGACCGTGGTCATCGACGAGTCCCATCACCCGGTCACCCCGCTGGCGCCGTACTACGTCATCGAGCGGACCCGCGCCGCCGTCGTCGAGCTCGACCCGATCGACGAGACGGACGAGGGCCTGGCCGACTACTCCGGCGACCTGCTGGCCGACGTGGACTTCGGCGCCTTCTCGCACTCGGCGCTGGTCCGGATGGCCGACGAGATCTGCCTCCAGATGCACCTGCTCAACCTGTCCTTCGTCCTCGCGGTCCGCAACCGCTCCGCCGACGAGGCGCAGGCCGTCGACATCACCACCAAGCAGCTGATCGGCATCGCCGGGATCGCGGCCGAGCGGATCCACCGGGCGCTGCGCCTCCCCGACGGCCCCGCGGGGGCGCTGCGGACGCTCGAGCTGCACCCGCTGCTGAACCCGACGGCGTACGTCGCCGCCACGGTCGACGGATCGACCCTGAGGGTGGAGCCGTCGGACGCCACCGCGGACGGCGCCTGGATCGCGCTCTGCGGGCCCGAGGAGCCGAGGCCGCTGCAGGCCGCCGTACGCGCGATCGACCCGCACCTCGACGTCGAGATCACCGGCGATGCCGGGTCGTGGACGGCGACGCTGGTGCGGCGCGACGATCCGGCACCCGAGCCCGGCGAGGTCGCCGTGACGCGGTTCAGCACCGGTGCGTCGTTCGAGTTCGAGTCGCGGACCTCGATCCCGATCATGGTGCTGTAGGCACCGAGTGCGCGTCGCGCGGGTGCTGGGCATACTGGGTCCGTGGCCATCACCCGCGGATTCCTCGGCAAGCGCCGGCCCGAACGTCCCGACCGGCTGCCCCCCGGGCAGTACGACACCGGCAGCGGCTGGCCGACCCTGACGGCCGAGGCGACTCCCGACCTCGACGTCGAGAAGTGGTCGATGTCGGTCGACGGCCTCGTCGAGCGTCCGCAGAGCTGGTCGTGGCGCGAGATGCACGCCCTGCCGTCGTCGACGTACTTCGGTGACATCCACTGCGTGACGACCTGGTCGAAGTTCGACACGACGTTCACCGGAGTCAGCGTCGACACGCTGCTCGAGGCGGCCGGGCCGACGGACGAGGCGAAGTTCGTGATGGCGCACTCGACGACCGGCTACACGACCAACCTGCCGCTCGAGGACCTGACCGGCGGCAAGGCCTGGGTCGTGTGGGAGTTCGACGGCAAGCCGCTGCAGCGAGGCCACGGCGGTCCCGTGCGCCTGCTGGTGCCGCACCTGTACTTCTGGAAGTCCGCCAAGTGGGTCACCCGGCTCGAGCTGATGGCGCGTGACCGGCCCGGCTTCTGGGAGCAGAACGGCTACCACGACCGCGGCGACCCCTGGCTCGAGCAGCGCTACCAGGGCGACCCGTGACGGGTGCCGCTCCTGCCGGTGGGTGGACCACCGGCCGGATCATCGAGCTCGACCACCCCACCGACCGCCTCGTGCGCCTGCGCTTCCACGTCGAGGAGCGGGTCGACCACCTGGCGGGCCAGCACTACGTCGTGCGCCTGCGCGCTCCCGACGGCTACACCGCGCAGCGCTCCTACTCGATCGCGTCCGACCCCGACGACCCGCTGCTCGAGCTGATGGTGGAGTGCCTGCCCGGGGGCGAGGTCTCGGGCTTCCTGCACGACGTCGCCGAGGTCGGCGACGAGCTCGAGCTGCGCGGCCCCATCGGCGGCTGGTTCGTGTGGGAGGGCGACGTGCCCGCGGTCTGCGTGGCCGGCGGCTCCGGCGTGGTGCCGGTCGTGGCGATGACCCGCGTCGCTAAGCGTCTCGGCCTCGAGGACCGGCTCAAGGTGGTCGTCGTCGCCCGCACGTGGGACGACCTGCCGTACGCCGCCGAGCTCCAGAGGTACGGCGCCTTCATCGCGCTCACCCGCGAGAACCTCGGTGACCGGGTGGCCGCTCCCCCCTACCCCGACGAGCTCGCGGCGTACGTCGCCGGAGCCGAGCGGGCCTACGTCTGCGGGTCGGTGGGGTTCGCCTCGTTCGCCACCCGGCTCCTCGAGGACGCAGGACTCCCCAGCGACACGATCCGGGTCGAGCAGTTCGGCGAGACGTCCTGACCCCTAGGATCAGGTCATGCTCATCCTGGGAATCATCCTCTTCGGCATGCTCATCGGTGCCGGAGCACAGCTCATCCTCGGTCGCAGCGGCGGCGGGATCGACTGGACGCTGGCGATCGTGGCCGGCCTCGTCGGGTCGTTCGTCGGCGGTCTGCTGATCAGCCTGCTCGCCGGTGACGGTGTCGACCTCCGCGCCAGCGGCATCATCGGGTCGCTGGTCGGCGCGCTGATCGTCACCGCCGGCTGGCGCTGGTACGCCGGCCGCTCCACGACGGCCTGAGACCTGCGTGAGCCAGGCGTTCGGCCACTTCCGCGTCGGCTTCGTCACCGGGGCGACGCCGGACAAGTGGGCCCGCACCTGGCGTGAGCGCTTCGCCCGCAACCCGTTCGAGCTGGTCCCCGTCCTCGAGGAGGAGCAGGAGGAGCGCGTGCGCGCAGGCACGCTCGACATGACGCTGGCACGGCTGCCGGTGGATCGCGACGGGCTGCACTGCATCCCGTTGTACGACGAGCTGCCGGTCGCCGTGATGGGTGCGGAGCACCTGATGACCCTGGCCGACGAGGTCACGCTGGCGGACCTCGCGGACGAGCAGCTGGTGCTGCCCGAGCGCTCGGGCTGGACACCCACCGCGCCCCAGCTCGAGTGGCCGCCGATGGAGGTCAAGGACGCGGTCGAGGTGGTCGCCTCCGGCACCGGCATCGTCATCGTGCCGATGGCCGTCGCACGGCTGCACCACCGCAAGGACGTCACCTACCGCGTGGTGGCCGACCTGCCGCCCACCACGATCGGCCTGATCTGGCTGATCGACAACGACGACCCGTGGGTGCAGCGGTTCATCGGGATCGTGCGCGGGCGCTCGGAGCGCAGCTCCCGCTAGCCGCAGCTCCCGCCGGCTACCAGCTCGTCGAGAGCGGGCGGCCCTCGTGGAAGCCCGCCGCCGACTGCACCCCGACGACGGCACGCTCGTGGAGCTCGGCGATCGAGGCCGCGCCGGCGTACGTGCAGGCGGAGCGCAGGCCGGAGCAGATCTCGTCGACCAGGTCCTCGACGCCGGGGCGGACCGGGTCGAGGTACATCCGCGAGGACGAGATGCCCTCCTCGTAGAGGCCCTTGCGGGCCCGGTCGTACGCCGACTCGGTGCTGGTGCGGTGGGCGACGGCGCGGGCCGAGGCCATCCCGAAGGAGACCTTGAAGGCGCGGCCGTCGGCGTCGTGCATCAGGTCGCCGGGCGACTCGTGGGTGCCCGCGAACCACGAGCCGACCATGACCGCGGAGGCGCCGGCCGCGAGCGCGAGCGCGACGTCGCGCGGGTGGCGCACGCCGCCGTCGGCCCAGACGTGCTTGCCGAGCGCGGCCGCGGCAGCCGAGCACTCGAGCACCGCGGAGAACTGCGGGCGTCCGACACCGGTCATCATCCGGGTCGTGCACATCGCGCCCGGGCCCACACCGACCTTGACGATGTCGGCGCCGGCGTCGATCAGGGCACGCGTGCCGTCGGCGTCGACGACGTTGCCGGCGACCACGGGGACCTGGGGATCGAGGGATCGAACGGCGGCCAGGGCCTCCAGCATCCGGTCCTGGTGACCGTGGGCGGTGTCGACGACGAGGCAGTCGACGCCCGCCTCGAGCAGCTCCTTGGCCTTGAGCGCGACGTCGCCGTTCACGCCCACGGCAGCAGCGATGCGCAGTCCGCCGTCGGCGTCCACGGCCGGGTGGTAGAGCGTCGCGCGCAGGGCGCCGGTGCGGGTGAGCACGCCGACGAGGGCCCCGTCGTCGTCGACGGCGACCGCCATCGGCGCGTGCGCCGCGTGGAGCGCGTCGAACGCCGCGCGCGGGTCCGCGTCCGCGGTGAGGCGGACGGCGATCGGCTGCATCACGTGCCGGACCTGGGCGAACCGGTCGACCTCGGCACAGTCGGCCTCGGAGACCACCCCGACCGGACGACCCTCGTCGAGGACCACCGCGGCGCGGT
The DNA here is from genome assembly GCF_000620705.1 of Nocardioides sp. URHA0020. Taxonomy (GTDB): domain Bacteria; phylum Actinomycetota; class Actinomycetes; order Propionibacteriales; family Nocardioidaceae; genus Nocardioides. Next base: position 239,835 of record NZ_KK211168.1, on the reverse strand, counting down.
GCGCGCGCTTGGGGATCAGCGACAGCGCCTCGGCGACCGTCTGGTGCGGAGTCAGCTCGATCGGGGTGTCGAAGACCAGGTGGCGCGACTTCACGAACGCGACGACCTCCGCGACCACCGAGGTCGGGATGTCCTGAGGGATCACCGTGAGACCGCCGCGGCGGGCGATGGTCTCCGCCATCCGCTTGCCGGCGATCGCGGTCATGTTGGCGACCACGAGCGGCAGCGTCGCACCCGTGCCGTCGGTGGTGGCCAGGTCGACGTCGTACCGGCTGGCGACCGCGGAGTGCCGCGGGACCATGAAGACGTCGTCGTAGGTCAGATCGTGCCCGGAGGGCGTCGCATCGAGGAACCGCACGTCGCAGCAGTCTACGGCGCTCTCTAGGCTGAGCCCATGCCGTACGTCGAGCCAGGCCACCCCTCGGAGCTGATCGAGGCGACCGGGGCGCTCTTCACCCGGGCGTACGACGCAGCGCCCCGCGTCGTGGCGCGCGCCCCCGGCCGGGTCAACCTGATCGGCGAGCACACCGACTACAACCGCGGGCTGGTGCTGCCGGTGGCGCTGGCCCACGCGACGTACGCCGCGGTCGCCGGTCGCGAGGACGGCGTCGTCCGGATCACCAGCGGTGACGACGGCGAGCCCTGGACCGGTGCCATCGACACCGTCGGCCCCGGCGCCGTCGACGGCTGGGCGACGTACGTCGGCGGCGTGCTGTGGGCGCTGCGGGAGGACGGCTTCGACCTGCCCGGGATGGACGTCCTGGTGCACGGCACGGTCCCGCTCGGAGCCGGCCTGTCCAGCTCGGCGGCACTGGAGTGCTCGGTGGCGCTGGCCGTGTGCGGCCTGCTGGGACTGACGGTCGACGACGAGCTGCGGCACCGGCTCGTGCGCGCCTGCATCCGCGCCGAGACCGAGGTCGCCGGCGCGCCGACCGGCGGGATGGACCAGTCGATCTCGCTGCTGGCGCAGGTCGACGCGGCGCTGCTGATCGACTTCGACCAGGACAGCTCACGGGCGGTGCCGCTCGGCCTCGCCGCTGCCGGTCTGACGCTGCTGGTCACCGACACCCGGGTCTCGCACGCGCTGGTCGACGGCGGGTACGCCGCCCGCCGTGCCGACTGCGAGGCCGCGGCGGACGCCCTGGGCGTGCCGAGCCTGCGTCAGGCGACCCTGGCGGCCGTCGAGGAGCTGACCGACGACCGGGTCCGACGCCGGGCGACCCACATCGTGACCGAGATCGAGCGGGTCCGGGAGACCGTCGATGCCCTCGCCGTCGACGACTGGGCCGGCGTCGGCCGGCTCTTCGCGGCGTCGCACGTGTCGATGCGCGACGACTTCGAGATCTCCTGCCCTGAGCTGGACCTCACCGTGGCCACCGCCGTCGAGGCCGGCGCGATCGGCGCGCGGATGACCGGCGGCGGCTTCGGTGGCTCCGCGATCTCACTCGTGCCGACCGAGCGGGTCGACGCCGTCGTCCACGCGATCGACGTCGCCTTCGTCGCCGCGGGCTTCCGGGCGCCCCAGCACCTGCTGGCCGAGCCGAGCGGGGCCGCCGAGCTGCTCGCCTGAGGCGGGTCCAGGCACGGCGTGCTTGAATCCGAAGCACGAGGCGCCGACCATCCGTGTCGGCCCGGGAAGGCCGCCGTGCCGGAGAAGTCACCGCTGGAGAAGCTCGAGGAAGCCGTCCTGGGAGCCGTGGCCGATCCCACGGCGGCCGCGGAGAAGGCGGCGCTGCAGGTGCGGAGCTTCCTGGCCCTCGGCCTGATGGTCGTCGGCCAGGCCGCCTCCGCCGCCGCCGAGCGCCTGACGCCGCCCCCTGCCCCGGTGCCCTCGGCGCCCCGCCCACCCGGGACGCCGCACGAGGAGTCGCCGGCGACGACCGACATGGCTGCCGTCGTACCGCTGAAGCCGGTGAAGAAGGCGCCCGCCAAGAAGGCTCCGGCGAAGAAGGCTCCGGCGAAGAAGGCTCCGGCGAAGAAGGCGGCCCCCGCGAAGAAGGCCCCCGCCAAGAAGGCGACGCCGACTCCTCCTGCGGAGGGCTGACGGCCCCGCTGCTGCCGGATCCGGCCCTGGTCGTGCTGGTGGGGGCGTCCGGGTCCGGCAAGTCCACCTGGGCCGCCGCTGGCTACCGCGCCGACGAGATCGTGTCGTCCGACGCGCTGCGCGGTGTGGTCGGCAGCGGGCCGCACGACCTGGACGCGTCCGCCGACGCCTTCGACCTGCTGGAGCGCATCGTCGCCGCCCGGCTCGGGCGGGGCCTGACGACGGTCGTCGACACGCTCGGCCTCGACGGTGCCCGTCGTACGGCGTGGCGTGCGGCCGCCCGCGAGGCCGGGCTGCCGGCGGTGGTGGTCGTCCTCGACACTCCCCCGGAGCTCTGCCGGTCGCGCAACCGCGAGCGGGACCGACCGGCGCCGGCACCGGTGGTCACCACGCAGCTCCGCACGGTCCGCGACGTGGGCACGGCCCTCGACCTCGAGGGCTGGGACGTCATCCACCGGGTCGAGGCGACCGGTCGGGCGCCCGAGGACGCTGCCCCGCCGGTGCGAGACCTCCGAAGCCAGGCGCCGGAGGAGCGCCGGAGCTCGCAGGGTCTCCGGTTCGTGCTGCAGGTGAGCCGGTTCCCGTGGGGCGAGGACCCGGCGACCTGGCTGTCGGGGGTCGCGACGGCGGCGGACGACGCCGGGTTCGCGGGGCTGGCGGTGATGGACCACCTGATCCAGATCCCTCAGGTCGGTCGGGCCTGGGAGCCGATCCCGGAGCCGTGGGTGACCCTCGGTCTCCTCGCCGGCCTCGACACCCGGCTCGAGCTCGGCACCCTCGTCACGCCGGTCACGTTCCGTCCCGCCGGCGTCACCGCCAAGGCCGCTGCGACGCTGGACGCGCTCACCGGCGGTCGCGCCTTCGTAGGGCTGGGCGCCGGGTGGTGGGAGCGGGAGCACGCGGCGTACGGCCTGCCCTTCCCGCCGCCCGCGGACCGGCTGGACGCCGTCGAGGCCGCGATCGAGACGATGCGTGCGCTGTGGGCCTCCGGCACCAGGGCGCACGACGGCGCCCGGGTCAGCCTGCCCGAGACGACGTCGTACCCGCGCCCGGCCCACGACGTCCCGATCGTCCTCGGCGGGTCCGGCGACCGGACCATGCGGATCGCCGCCCGCCTGGCCGATGCCGTCAACCTGCCCAGCGCGCTCGGCACGCTCGACCACAAGCTGCCCATCCTGCGCGAGCACGCAGAGGCGGCGGGGCGAGAGGTGACCGTCACCGTCCTCGACCTGCCGGTGGTTGGCCGCGACCGCGACGACACCTGGGCACGGGTCGAGCGGCTGCGCGGCAGCACCCCCGCGGGTCACTACCTCCGGCGCACCAACGCCGGCGTCCCGGCTCAGCAGCGGGTCCGCTACGCCGAGCTCGCGGAGCGCGGCGTCGACACGGTCTTCCTCGCGGTGGGCGACCTGGACGGAGCCGACGACCTGGAGCGTCTCGCGCCCCTGCTCGACTGAGCCTGGACCCAACGGGGTACCGCTCGCGGGAGCAAGAGAACCGACGAAAGGTGATGTGACGTGCTGCTGACGAAGCCGCTTGGAATGATCAAGGACCTCGCCCAGGGGACGGTGGTGGTCGGGCTGACGGTGGCCGGCCGCGTCGCCCGTCCGGTCACCCGGGCCGTGACGAGCGCGGTGGCCGCACGAGGGCCCGGCAGCGACGCGCCCGAGAACAGATCTCCCACGCCACAGGCGGTCCCGAGGCCGCAGGCCGTCCCGACGCCGGAGACGTCCCGGCCCCAGGGCGACCCGTTCCGACCCGTCGTCGCGCAGCAGGCCCCGGCGAAGAAGGCGGCGACGAGGCGCTCCCCCGCTCAGCGGTCCGCCGAGAGCGGCACCGGCACCAGCACCAGCACCAGCACCGGCACCGGCACCGGCAGCGCCACGGGCCACCCCGAGGTCGAGGCGACACCGGCCGACGTCGCGCACGTGGTGTCCGCCAAGAAGGCCGCCGCCCGGAAGTCACCGGCCGCGAGGACTGCACCGCAGAAGGCCGCGACGAAGAAGGCCGCGGCCACGAGCGCCACGAGCCCAGCGAGCTCGGCGGGCGCAGCGACCACGAAGAAGGCCGCCACGAAGGCTCCGGCCAAGAAGACCGCCGCTCAGAAGGCTCCCGGCAAGAAGGCCGCTGCCAAGAAGACCGCCGCTCCGCCGGCCCCGGAGCCGCTGCTGGACCCGGCGATGACGAAGGCGGTCAGGAGCGAGTCGGCGACCCTCGCCCGCGCGGCGGACCCGGACAAGGGCTGAGCGGGTCCCGACCGCGCCGCCGCGGCACCCGGCTCCCACCACGCCGGGTGCCGCGGCGGTCACCTCAGCTCGGCGCTGGTCAGCCCCAGCACCCGTCGGGCGACGATCAGCTGCTGGATCTGCTGGGTGCCCTCGAAGATGTCGAGGATCTTGGAGTCGCGCGCCCACTTCTCGAGCAGCTCGGCCTCGCTGTAGCCGAGGGAACCGGCGAGCTGCACGCACGAGAGGGTGATGTCCGAGCCGACGCGGCCGGCCTTCGCCTTGGCCATCGAGGCCTCCAGCGAGTTCGGCTGCCGGTTGTCGGCCATCCACGCGGCCTGGAGCATCAGCAGGTACGCCGCCTCCCAGTCGGCCTCCATCTGCAGGAGCCTGGCGGCCGCTGCCGACTGGTTGATCCCGGGTCGGTCGTAGTCGACCGAGACCCCGGCCTCGGCCAGCAGCTCCCTGGTCAGGTCGAGCGAGGCCCGGGCGCAGCCGACCGCCATCGAGGCGACCAGCGGGCGGGTGTTGTCGAAGGTCGCCATCGCGCCGGCGAAGCCCTGCTGGGTGTCGACCTCCGGCGATCCCAGGAGGTTGTCGGCCGGCACCCGGCAGTCCTCGAACCGGATGGTGGCGGTGTCGGATGCCTTGATGCCGAGCTTGCGCTCGAGGCGCTCGACGGTCATCCCGGGCGTGCCCTTGGGCACCACGAACGACTTGATCGCGGCCCGTCCCAGGGACTTGTCGAGCGTCGCCCAGACCACGACGGCGTCGGCCCGGTCTCCGGAGGTCACGAAGATCTTCTCGCCGTTGATCACGTAGTGGTCACCGTCGAGGACGGCGGTCGTGGAGATGTTGGCGGAGTCGGAGCCCGTGCCGGGCTCGGTGATCGCCATCGCGGCCCAGACGCCGGCGAAGCGCGCCTGCTGCTCGTCGTCGGCCACCGAGGCGATGGCGGAGTTGCCGAGGCCCTGGCGGGGCATGGAGAGCAGCAGCCCGACGTCGCCCCAGCACATCTCGGCGATGGACATCACCGAGGCCAGGTTGGTGCCGTTCCTGACGCCGCCCTGCTCGCTCGACGCCGACTCGCGCCTCACTCCGGCCGCGCCGGCGCCCTCGCCGGCTCCGGACTCCGAGAGCCCGTCGATCATCGCGGCGAGCATGTCGAGCTCGACGGGGTAGGCGTGCTCCGCGGCGTCGTACTTGCGCGAGATCGGTCGCAGCATGTTCATCGCGACCTGGTGGGCCTGTCCGGTCAGCTGCCGGAACTTCCTCGGGTCGTCCAGGGAGATGGCCATCAGAGCAGCACCGTGCCTTCCATGATCGCGATGGCCCGGAGGTCGCGGTACCACCGCTCCACCGGGTGCTCCTTGACGAAGCCGTGGCCGCCGAGCAGCTGCACGCCGTCGAGTCCGATCTGCATGCCCTTGTCGGCGCACAGCTGACGGGCGAGCGCCACGTCGCGGGCGATGTCCGTGCCGGCGGCGGCGCGCGAGGCCGCCTTCCAGGTGAGCAGCCGCATCGCCTGCAGCTCGATGGCGATGTTGGCGACCATGAACGCCACCGACTGCCGGTGCGCCACCGGCTCCCCGAACGCCTCGCGCTCCTTGACGTACGGCGTGACGTGGTCGAGCACCGCCTGGCCCACGCCGACCGCCAGCGCGCACCAGGCCAGCCGCGAGAGCCGCACGCACTCGGCGTACGTCGTGCCGTCGGTCGCGCCGAGGACCGCATCGGCTCCGACGGTCACGTCGCGCAGGTGCAGTCGCGTCAGCCCGGCGGCCCGCACGCCCATCGCCGGGTCGGCCTCGATCTCCAGGCCGGCGGTCCCGGCCTCGACGAGGAACAGCACCGGGGCGCCGTCGAGCGAGGCGCCCACGACGTACACCTCGGCCTCGGCGCCCCGGGCGACCGCGGACTTGAGCCCGTTGAGCACGAAGCCGTCGGTGGTCCGCTCCGCCGTGGTCGCCGGTGCCAGCACGTCGAAGAGCACGGTCGGCTCGGAGAGTGCGAGCGCTGCGGCCGGCACCGCGTCGCCGGTGAAGGCCGGCAGGTAGGTCTGCTGCTGGGCGTCGCTGCCCCACAGCCCGAGAGCGGTCGCGACCGATCCGGGTGCCAGGCAGGCGACGGCCAGGCCGAGGTCGCCGTGCGCGAGCGCCTCGGCCACCAGGGCCCCCGCGACGGCTGAGCGCTCCTCGGTGATGCCACCCAGCGCCTCCGGCAGCCCGAGGATCGGCAGGCCGACCTCGAGGCCGGCCCGGAGCACCGACTCGGGAGCCGCGCACGCCTCGTCGGCCTCCGCGGCCGCGGGTCGCAGCACCTCCGCGGCGAGCTCGGTGACGACGTCGACGAGCAGCTGCTCGTCCTCGGTCGGGGTCAGGTCGAAGACCCCGGAGGTCGTCGTGACGCTCGGGCGGGTGCCCGGGTCCGACGGCCTCCCGGCCCGCGCGAAGGTCCTCCCGGCCCGGGTGATCGTCCGGAAGCCGCCGCGGGTGGCGGTGTAGACGGCCGTCTCGGTCTGCTTGCGGAGACCGAGCCGGTCGAGCACGTCGCTCTGCGCCAGGCGGCTCAGCGCGGCGACGGCGTACCCGATGGGGTCGCGGCTCTCCGTGCTGGCGATCCCGTGCTTGCCGCCGGGGCGGAGGGTGTCGAGGAGGGCCATGCCGGTAATGTAACTCGGAGTTACACCAAGCGCCACGGTCGGACTCGTGGGTCGGGTCACACCCATCGGAAGCGGGGGCGGCCCCGCAAGCCGCGAGAACCTAGGATCTGGGCCATGCCCGACGAGCCCCTCGCCCCGCACGGACCACTCCCGACCGGCGGCAGGGTCCGCCCGATGACCCGCTGGGGCACCCCGGTGATGCACCGGGCGCAGGCCACCGTGCGGACCTACGACGACGCCCTCCGCTCCCTCGCCGCCGACATGGTCGCGACGATGTACGCCGCCGACGGCGTCGGACTGGCCGCGTGCCAGATCGGCGAGGACGTGGCGATGTTCGTCTTCGACTGCCCCGACGAGTCCGGTCAGCGCACCGTCGGCCTGGTGTGCAACCCGGTGCTGACCCTCCCCGAGGGCAAGGACCGCAACCTCGACACCGACGACGAGGGCTGCCTGTCCTTCCCCGGCGCCTTCATCGAGTGCGCCCGGCCCGACTTCGCCACCGTCACCGGCACCGGGCTCGACGGCGAGGTCGTGACGTACTCCGGCGACGGCCTGCTCGCGCGCTGCCTCCAGCACGAGACCGACCACACCCTCGGCACCGTCTTCGGTGACCGGCTCCCGACCAAGCTGCGCAAGAGGCTCCAGAAGGCCCACGACAAGGTCGCCGCCGACTACCCCGCCGAGTGGCCGGCATGACGCCCGGACGGGTCCGGATCGTGCAGCTGCCGGCCGAGGCGATCATCGCCCTGGCCGACGGCGACCTCGCCGGCGCCAACGCCGCCTCGCCGGTGCCGCTCTCGGCCTGGATGGTCTCCGAGCGCTCCGTCAGCACCTGGAGGTACCGCGCCGTCCAGGCGGTCGAGACGCCCGCCGACCTGCCCTGGATCACCGGCGTGCTGTGGGACGACGAGGCCGAGGTGGCGGTCGGCCAGTCCGGCTTCCACGCCGCCCCGGACGTCGACGGCATGGTCGAGGTCGGGTACGGCGTCGACCCGGCGTACCGCCGTCGCGGCTATGCCCGTGCCGCCCTGGAGATCGCGATCATGCGGGCCCAGGACGACCCCGACGTCCGCACGCTGCGCGCCACGATCTCACCCGACAACGAGGCGTCGCTCGCGCTGATCCGGCAGTACCCGTTCGTCCACAACGGCGAGCAGTGGGACGAGGAGGACGGGCTCGAGCTGATCTACGAGCTGCCTGTCTGAGGCCGGTCGGACCCGCGGTTTGGTCACCAACCGCAGCTCTCGGGGCCCTATTTCTGCGGTTGGTGACCAAACCGCAGGTCTCGGGGCCGTGCTTCTGCGGTTGTTGACCAAACCGCGGGTCCCGGGCCGCGTTTGCGGTTGGTGACCAAACCGCAGGCCCCGGGACCCTATTTCTGCGGTTGGTGACCAAACCGCAGGGTCGACGGCTCAGCGCCGAGCGGTGATGTAGCAAGCGACGGCAGTCGCCGCAGCGACGTTGAGGGAGTCGATCCCCTCCCGCATCGCGATGATCGCCCGCCGGTCGGCCGACGTCTCCCAGCGCGACGACAGCCCGTGCCCCTCGGACCCGAGCACCAGGGCAACCTTGTCGACCCCGGCCACGGCGTCCTCGATGGGGAGCGCGTCGTCGGCCAGCGTCAGCGCGACCGTCGTGAAGCCGGCGGCCGACAGCGCGGGCAGCGCGTCGTGCCAGTCCGGGAGCCGGGTCCACGGCGTCGTGAAGACCGCGCCCATCCCGACCTTGATCGAGCGCCGGTAGAGCGGGTCCGCGCAGCGCGGTGCCAGGAGCACGGCGTCGAAGCCGAACGCTGCGCCGGACCGGAAGATGGCCCCGACGTTGGTGTGGTCGACCAGGTCCTCGAGCACCAGGACCGAGCGGGCTCCCTCGAGCACGTCCTTGACGCCCGGCAGCGCACGACGCTCGATCGAGGCCAGAGCGCCGCGGTGCACGTGGAAGCCGGTGACCTGCTCGACGAGGGTCTCGCTCAGCACGAAGCACGGCGCCTCGGTCGTGGCGAGCACGTCGGCCAGGCCCTCGACCCAGCGCGGCGCCATCAGGAACGACCGGGGCGCGAACCCGGCCTCGACCGAGCGTCGGACGACCTTCTCCCCCTCGGCCAGGAAGAGCCCGTGCTCCGCCTCGACGGTCTTGCGCAGCTCGACGTCGCGCAGGTCGCGGTAGTCCGCCAGTCGGGGGTCGGTCGGGTCGGTGATCTCGACGACGGTCGCCATCAGGCCTCGAACGCGGCCGGGTGCGCGACGGCGACCACCTCGCCGACGACGATGATCGCCGGTGGGCGTACGTCGTGGGCGGTCAGCTCGGCGGCCAGCGTGCCGAGGGTCGCCAGGACGGTGCGCTCCCCCGGCATCGTGCCGTCGCTGACCACGGCGACCGGAGTGGCCTCCGGCCGACCCCCGTCGACCAGGGCCGACGCGATGGCGGGCGCGTTCTCGACCGCCATCATCAGCACCACGGTGCCGGTGAGCTGACCGATCGCGGCCCAGTTGACGAGCGACTCGGGGTCCCCGGGCGGCAGGTGGCCCGACACGACGCTGAACTCGTGGGTGACCCCGCGGTGCGTCACCGGGATCCCGGCGACGGCCGGGACGGACACGGAGCTGGACAGCCCCGGGATGACGGTCACCGGGACGCCCGCCTCCCGACAGGCGAGCACCTCCTCGTAGCCGCGACCGAAGACGAAGTTGTCGCCGCCCTTGAACCGCACCACGCACTTGCCGGCGAGCGCCCGCTCCACGATGACCCGGTTGATCTCCTCCTGCAGGGCCGAGCGGCCGCGGGGCAGCTTGGAGACGTCGATCAGCTCGACATCGGCGGGCAGCTCGCCCAGCAGCTCGCGCGGGGCCAACCGGTCGGCGACGACCACGTCGGCCTCCATCAGCGCCTTGCGGCCGGCGACGGAGATCAGCTCGGGGTCTCCGGGGCCGCCACCGACCAGCACGACGCCGGGCTGCCGGTCGCGCTGGTGCCGGGCGACGATGGTGCCCTCACGCAGGCCCTCGAGGATCTCGTCGCGTACGGCGGCCGAGCGCTGCGGCTCGCGCTGGCCGAGCACCGCGACGGTCACCCCGGCGTGCCGCCCGACCGCTGGCGTCCAGGCGGTGGCGCGGGTCGCGTCGTCGGCCCGCACGCAGAAGATCCGACGGACCTCCGCGGCCGCGGTGACCTGCTCGTTGACCTCGCGGTCGGCGGTCGCGGCCACGACGTACCAGGTCTCGTCGAGGTCGGCGTCCTCGAAGCCGCGCGGGTGCCAGGTGAGCTCGCCGCCGCCGATCATGCCCTCGATGGCCGGGGTCACCTCCGGCGAGACCAGGTGGACGTCGGCCCCGACCGAGATGAAATGCGGCACCCGGCGCTGGGCCACGTGCCCGCCGCCGACGACGACCACGCGTCGTCCGGTCAGCCGCAGTCCCGAGGGGTAGATGGGGAAGTCGTCCATCCGACCATCATCCCGGCTGCCGCTGGTCGGCCGATGACGTGGGTTCACCCACCGGACTAGGTTGATCGTCGTACGCACCCGTCCGTGAGGAGCACCATGTCGCTCGACCGCCCGGTCACCCCAGATCCGTACGAGCTGCTGCCCGCCGTACCGTCCTTCACCGTCACCAGCGCCGACGTCACCGACGGCGCACCGTTGCGGGACGACCAGGTCGCGGCCGCAGGCAACACCTCCCCGCAGCTGTCGTGGGAGGGCGGACCCGAGGGCACCAAGAGCTACACCGTGACCTGCTTCGACCCCGACGCGCCGACCCCGAGCGGCTTCTGGCACTGGGTCCTGGTCGACCTGCCGGCCGACGTGACGTCGCTGGACACCGGCGCCGGCGCCGAGGGCGCGGACCTGCCCGGCAACGCGTTCATGTGCCGCAACGACGGTGGTCCGAAGGCGTTCATGGGTGCCGCTCCGCCCGAGGGCGACCAGGTGCACCGCTACTTCTTCGTCGTGCACGCGGTGAAGGAGGAGACCCTCGGGGTCGACTCGGACGCCTCCCCGGCTGTCGTGTCCTTCAACCTCGCGTTCAAGACCGCCGGTCGCGCGATCCTGCACGGCACCTACCAGCACTAGCTCCGCTGGTGAGCCCGGCGATGTCCGCCGGGCTCACGGTCGGCGCAGCGTCAGCGCCCGGACGCCCGACGCAGCAGCTGGTCGAACGGCGTGGGCTCGGCGAGCTCGTCCTCGACCGTCCGGCGCCTCGTGCCTCCGCCGTCGACCGGGCTGACCTTGCCGATCAGCAGGGCGAGCTCGCCGGCCGCCCGGACGACGCGAGCGTCGAGGTCGGTGCCGGCGAAGTCCTCGGTCGCCGCGAAGACGCCGGTCGGGACGACCACCGCGCGCAGGTAGGCGAAGAGCGGCCGCAGGGCGTGCTCGAGGACGAGTGAGTGCCGCGCGGTGCCCGCGGTCGCCGCGACCAGGACCGGCTTGCCGTCGAGCGTCCCGGTCTCGAGGACGTCGAAGAACGTCTTGAAGAGACCGGAGTACGACGCCGAGAACACCGGTGTCACGACGATCAGGCCGTCCGCCTCGCGTACGGCGGTCTCAGCTGCCGCCAGCTCGGGGGCCGGGAAGCCCGTGAGGAGCTGGTCGGTCAGCTGGTGGGCGAGGTCGCGCAGCTCGACGTGGGTGACCTCGACGTCCTCGAGCGCCTCGACCGTCGCTTCGGCGAGCCGCTCGGCGAGGAGCCTGGTCGACGACGGGACGCTGAGCCCCGCGCTGACGACGACGAGCCTGGTCATGCGCTGATCTCCTCACGGTCCGTGGTGCCGGTGACGTCGTCGACCGCGTGCACGGTCGAGTCGTGGGCACCGCCGGCGGCGGCGACCCTGGACGCGTGGGTGGGCGCGTCCGGGACGTGGGCGGGCCGGCCCTCGGCCATGCCCTTGCGCAGCTCCGGCAGCAGCTCGCCGAGCAGGTCCAGCTGCTCGAGGACGGTCTTGAGCGGCAGCCCGGCGTGGTCGACCAGGAAGAGCTGGCGCTGGTAGTGGCCGACGTAGTCGCGGAAGCCGAGCGTGCGCTCGAGGATCTGCTGCGGCGAGCCGACGGTCAGCGGGGTCGCCTCGGTGAAGTCCTCCAGCGACGGGCCGTGGCCGTAGACCGGGGCGTTGTCGAAGTAGGGGCGGAACTCGTTGATCGCGTCCTGGCTGTTCTTGCGCATGAAGAACTGCCCACCGAGCCCGACGATCGCCTGGTCGGCGCTGCCGTGCCCGTAGTGCTCGAACCGGCGACGGTAGAGGTCGACCATCTGCTTGGTGTGGCCGGCGGGCCAGAAGATGTGGTTGTGGAAGAACCCGTCGCCGTAGTACGCCGCCTGCTCGGCGATCTCGGGGCTGCGGATCGAGCCGTGCCACACGAACGGCGCCACGCCGTCCATCGGCCGCGGGGTCGAGGTGTAGCCCTGGAGCGGCGTGCGGTACTTGCCCTCCCAGGTGACGACCTCCTCGTCCCAGAGCCGGCGGAGCAGGGCGTAGTTCTCGACGGCGAGGTTGATGCCGTCGCGGATGTCCTTGCCGAACCACGGGTAGACCGGACCGGTGTTGCCGCGGCCCATCATCAGGTCGACGCGGCCGTCGGTCAGGTGCTGGATCTTCGCGTAGTCCTCCGCGATCAGGACGGGGTCGGTCGTCGTGATCAGCGTGGTCGCGGTCGACAGGATGATCCGCTCGGTCTGCGCGCCGATGTAGGCGAGCGTGGCCGTCGGGTTGGAGGCGATGAAGGGCGGGTTGTGGTGCTCGCCGGTGGCGAAGACGTCGAGACCGACCTCTTCGGCCTTCTTGGCGATGGCGACCGTGGCCTTGATCCGCTCGTGCTCGCTCGGCGTCCGACCCGTGGTGGGGTCCGCCGTGACGTCGCCGACGGTGAAGATGCCGAACTGCATGTCCGCTCACTCCTGAAGGTTGGGATCGGAACCCACTTGGTTGAATTCCGAACTATATCGCTCAACCACCCACGGACGGCGACTATTCCTGCCACCATCCTCCCGTGACCCCACCCCGCACCGACCGCCGCTGCCCCTTCTGGGTGCCCGTCCTCATCCTGGTGCTCACCATCGGGCAGCTCGCGGTCGCGGAGTGGGCGCCCGGCATCGAGCGGTTCGCCGACAAGGCGTTCGGCGCCCGGCTGATCGCCTATCCGCTGATGATGCTGCTCGTCCCGGCCGTGTGGTGGCTGGCGGTCAAGCGCCGCCGGCCCGAGGAGCCCGTGCCGTACGGCGCGTTCTCGCTGATCATGCTCGGCTTCCTGGTCGACGTCACCGGCAACAGCCTCGACCTCTACGACTCCCTGACGTGGTGGGACGACATGAACCACTTCGTGAACTGGGTCTTCCTGCTGACCGGCATCGGCCTGATCATCGGCGGGCCGGTGCGGCCGGGATGGGCGCGCGTGCTGATGGTCGCCGGGCTGGGCGCCATGCTGGCCATCGGCTGGGAGCTCGGCGAGTGGTACACCTTCATCCGCCACGGCACCGAGCTGGACACGGCGTACGAGGACACCCTGGGCGACGAGACCCTCGGCACCCTCGGCGCCCTGCTCGCCGGGCTGGTCGTGCAGGCGGTGCTCCGACGACGCGAGGTGGCGACGACGCACGAGGAGGACCCGGCGGATCCCGTGGCGCGCCTGTCGGGCGTGACGGGTGAAAGCACCTAAGACGAGCGACCTTGGTGGGTTGAGAACCACGCGACGGGGTACCGTCGCCGGGTGCGCCTGACCCGAGCCATCGTGCTGCTCACCCTCGTCTGGGGTGCGCTCCTCGGCTTCGCGACCCCGTCGTACGCCGGCGACGGCCCCGCGGCGGAGGTGGTCCGGGTCGGGACCGAGGGCACCTACCCGCCCTTCACCTACCGCGACCCTAAGACGAACACGTTGACCGGCTTCGACGTCGAGGTGATGAAGGCCGTCGGCGAGGAGGCCGGGTGGGACGTCCGGTTCGTGGAGGCGCCGTTCGACTCGCTCTTCCCCTCGCTCGACTCGAAGCGGATCGACGTCATCGCCAACCAGGTGACGATCAACCCCGAGCGCACGGCCCGCTATCTCTTCAGCACGCCGTACACCTACTCCCACGGCGTGATCGTGACCGCCGCCGACAACGACGACATCACGACCCTCGCTGACCTCAAAGGACGCAAGACCGCCCAGACCGCGAGCAGCAACTGGGCCGAGGTGGCCCGCAAGGCCGGGGCGAACGTCCAGTACGTCCAGGACTTCGGGCCGGGCGTCGAGCTGCTCACCCAGGGCCGCGTCGACGCCATCGTCAACGACAACATCGCGGTGCTCGACTACCTCGCCACCTCCGGCACCAAGCAGGTCAAGATCTCCGGCAACGCCGGCGACGAGGTCCTGGAGCAGGCCCTGACCTTCCGCCAGGCGGACCCTGTCCTCCGGCAGCAGGCCGACCAGGCGCTGGCCGCCCTCGCCAAGGACGGCACGCTCGCGAAGATCTCCGAGAAGTACTTCGGTGCCGACGTCACCGTCAAGGAGGGCTCGGCGGACGTCGACGTGAAGGGGTCGGACTCGCGGACGCGGTGGGAGGTCATCAAGGACACCGCCCCCAAGATGCTCGGTGGCCTGATCAAGGGGACGATCCCGCTCACCGTGGCCAGCTTCCTCGCCGGCCTGGCGCTCGCGGTCCTGGCCGCTCTGGCCCGGTTGTCCTCCATCCGTCCGCTGGACTGGATCGCCCGGTTCTACATCTCGGTCATCCGCGGCACCCCGCTGCTGGTGCAGCTCTTCCTGGTCTTCTTCGGCCTGGGCCAGGTCGGCATCAAGCTCGACCCGTACGTCGCCGCGATCCTCGCGCTCAGCCTCAACGTGGGCGGCTACGCCGCCGAGGTCGTGCGGGCCTCGATCCTGTCCGTGCCGCGCGGTCAGTACGAGGCCGCGACGGTGATCGGGATGGAGTACTGGCAGTCGATGCGTCGCGTCGTGCTGCCGCAGGCGGCGCGGATCGCGGTACCGCCCCTGTCCAACACGCTGCTGTCCCTGATCAAGGACACCTCGCTGGTGTCGCTGATCCTGGTGCCCGAGCTCTTCCACGAGGCGAACGTCGCGGCGGCGCTCAGCACCGAGTACCTCCCGCTGTACGCCCTGGCCGCGCTCTTCTACTGGGTGGTCTGCTACCTGGTCACGCTGGCGCAGGCTCCCCTCGAGCGACGACTGAGCAGGTACGTGGCATGACCGACCTGATCGAGGTGCGCGGGCTGGAGAAGTCCTTCGGGGACCAGCAGGTCCTCCAGGGCGTCGACTTCACCGCCGCGTCCGGGACCGTGACCGTGCTGCTCGGGCCGTCGGGCTCGGGCAAGACCACCGTGCTGCGTTCGCTCAACGTGCTGGAGGCCCCGGACGCCGGGCTGGTGCGGATCAGCGACGCGTCGATCGACTTCACCGCGCCGCCGACCGAGAAGGCGGCGTACCGCCAGGCGATCCGGGCGCTGCGGGCCCGCAGCGGCATGGTCTTCCAGTCGCACAACCTCTTCCCGCACCGGACGGTCCTGGGCAACCTCATCGAGGGACCGGTGCAGGTCCAGGGCCGCGACGTCGAGGAGGCCACCGCGTCGGCGCGCGCGCTGCTCGACCAGGTCGGTCTCGCCGGCCGCGAGGACGCCTACCCCTCGCAGCTCTCGGGCGGTCAGCAGCAGCGGGTCGGCATCGCGCGGGCGCTCGCCCTCAAGCCGGAGGTGCTCCTGCTCGACGAGCCCACCTCAGCCCTCGACCCCGAGCTGGTCGGCGAGGTGCTCGCCGTCATCCGCGACCTGGCGTCCGAGAACTGGACGCTGATGATCGTCACCCACGAGGTCCGCTTCGCTCGCGACGTCGCCGACCAGGTGCTCTTCCTCGACGGCGGGGTCGTGGCCGAGCGCGGCGGCGCCGAGGTGCTCACCGATCCGCGCGAGGAGCGCACGCAGCGGTTCCTCGCCCGGGTGCTGGACGCCGGCTGAGGCGGGACCGCTGCTGGTCGCTGGCCGGGACGGACCCTGCCGCCGGCGTACGACGTGTGGGGCTGCTCGGGTCGGCAGGTCACCGGGCCCGGATAGGGTCACGCCCATGCCCGGTGCCCGGTCCACGACCCCGCAGACCAAGGCCCCCGTGGTCGCCCGCCTCCGGCTGGGCGACCTGTCCGACGGGGATCCGGTGGCCGACCTCGTCCGGAGCGCCGACCTGGAGTCGGTCCGCTACACCGACGTCCTGGTCGAGCGCCTGGAGCTGGGCGGAGCCCGCCTCGACGGCGTCCGGCTGACCCGGGTGACCGCCGACGAGGCGGACCTGAAGGGCGCCCGGCTGACCGAGGTCGACCTCGACCAGGTGAGCGTGCCCGTCGTACGCGCCGCCCGGGGCCAGTGGCGCGACGTCCAGGTCTCCGGCCGGCTCGGCTCGGTCGAGGCCTACGAGTCGCAGTGGCGCTCGGTCCACTTCGTGGGCTGCAAGCTCAGCTACCTCAACCTCCGCGGGGCCGAGCTCCTCGACGTCCTCTTCACCGACTGCGTCATCGAGGAGCTCGACCTCGTCGGCGCCGCCGCGACGAGGGTCGCGCTGGTCGACACCCGGGTGGCCAGCCTCGACGTGCAGGGCGCCCGGCTCGGCGACGTCGACCTGCGCCGGGCGACGTTCGACGCGGTGGACGGCCTCGTCGGACTGCGCGGCGCCACGCTGAGCTCCGACCAGCTGACGCGGCTCGCCCCGCTCCTCGCGGCCGAGCTCGGTCTGCGGATCGAGGACTGATCCTCCTGGGACCGGCCCGCCATCAGCCGGACTCCTGGGGCACTTCATCAACTTCTCGGGCTCTGCAGAGGCCCAGAAGTTCGGGGATACCCGGTTTACCGGGTATCCCCGACGACTAGCTCAGCGGCGCCCGCAACGAAGCGCGTACGCCGAACCGCTCCCCCGCGACGTCGACCTCGAACGTCCCGCTCGAGAGCCAGTCGGAGGTGACCGGCCCGGAGTGGCGCAGGTAGCCGAGCCCCACGCAGGAGCCGACCGTCTCGCCCCACGCGGCGCTGGTCACCTGACCCACCGGAGCGCCGTCGAGCAGCAGCAGCTCCCCACCCCAGAGCATCGGGTCGGGCGACTCGACCACCAGTGACACCAGCCGTCGCCGAGGACCGCCGGCGGCCAGCGCCTCGCGGTGGGACTCGAGGGCAGCCCGGCCGAGGAAGTCCCGGTCCGAGGCCAGGCCGGTCGCGAAGACCAGCCCCGCCTCGACCGGCCCGTAGTCCGGCGTCAGCTCGCGGCCGAACGCGCGGTAGCCCTTCTCCAGCCGCAGCGACTCGATCGCGTAGTAGCCGGCGTTGGTCGCCCCACCCGCCACGACCGCGTCGTACACGAAGCCGGCATCGGCGACCGGGACCAGCAGCTCCCAGCCGAGCTCGCCGACGTACGTCATCCGCGTGGCCCGCAGCGGCACCCCCGCGACCCTCACCTCGCGCGACGTCGCGAACGCGAACCCCTCCTCGGACCAGTCGTCGTCGGACAGCGACGCAAGCAGCGACCGGGCACGCGGACCCATCACGCCGAGCACCGAGCCGGCGTCGGTGACGTCGCGTGCCGGTACGCCGTGCCGGGCCAGCCAGTCCAGGTCGCGCACGGTCGTCGCCGAGCTCGACACCAGCAGGAACGAGTCGGCCGCGGTCCGGGTGACCGTGAGGTCGGCCTCGTAGGTGCCGCGGGCGTTGAGGAAGGGCGTGTAGACGCACTGCCCGACCGGCACGTCGACGTCAGCGGCACAGACCCACTGGAGACCGGCGAGCGCGTCCGGTCCGGACACGACGTACTTCGAGAAGGACGTCTGGTCGAAGACAGCGACGTCGCCCCGGCAGGCACGCTGCTCGGCGGCCGACCACTTCAGCCACGACGGCTTGCCCCAGGCGTAGTCGAGCGCAGAGCCGGGCGGTCCGAAGACGTTGGGCCGCTCCCAGCCCATCCTCGTGCCGAAGTGCGCCCCGGCTGCCGCCACCCGGTCGTGCACCGGCGAGGTGCGCTGCGGTCGCGCCGACTCCAGCTCACGGTTGGGCCACGGCACGGCGTAGTGCAGTCCGAGGACCTCCGCGACCCGCGAGCGCAGCCACGCGTTGTCGGCGTGCAGCGGCGCGAACCGGCGTACGTCGACCGCCACCAGGTCGTCCTGCGGCTCCCCCGCCACGATCCACTCGGCCAGGGCGCGCCCGGCCCCGCCCGCGGACGCGATGCCCACCGAGTTGAAGCCGGCCCCGACGAAGAACCCGCGCAGCCCCGGCGCCTCGCCGAGCAGGAACTGGTTGTCGGGGGTGAACGACTCCGGGCCGTTGTAGAACTTGCGGATCCCGGTCTCCTCGAGCGCCGGGATGCGCAGCAGCGCCTCGTCCATCAGCACCGAGAAGTGCTCCCAGTCCTCGGGCAGCAGCTGGAACTCGAAGGGGTACGGCAGGTCGCCGGGCGACCGCCAGGGCTTCGCCTCGGGCTCGAAGCCGCCGACCACCAGCCCGCCGGTCTCCTCCTTGAAGTACGTCCAGCCGTCCGGGTCCCGCATGATCGGCAGGTCGGGATGGACCCCCTCGATGGCCTCGGTGACCACGTAGAAGTGCTCGGCCGAGTGCAGCGGCACCGGGACGCCGACCAGGTCGCCCAGCGCCTTGGCCCACTGGCCGGCACAGTTGACGACCACCTCCGCCTCGACGCTGCCCCGGTCGGTCACGACGCCGGTCACCCGACGGCCCGACGGCCCCTCGTCGACGTCGAAGCCCGTGACGCGCACCCGCTCGACGATCCGGGCGCCGCGCTGGCGCGCCCCCTTGGCGAGCGACTGGGTGACGTCGGACGGGTTGACCTTGCCGTCGCCGGGCAGCCAGATCGCGCCGAGCAGGTCGTCGACCCGCATCGCCGGCCACAGCTCCTGGGCGCGCTCCGGCGAGACCAGCTCGCAGTCCATGTCGTACGCCGTCGCGTTGGCCGCCGTACGGCGCAGCTGGACCATCCGGTCCTCGGTGCGCGCCACGATGACCCCGCCGACGTTGCGGTAGCCGGTGGCCAGCCCGGTCTCCGCCTCGAGCGAGTCGTAGAGCTCGGCGGAGTACTGCACCAGCCGGGTCCCGCTCTCCGAGGCCCGCAACGGCCCCACCAGCCCGGCCGCGTGCCAGGTCGTGCCGCACGACAGCGTGCCCTGCTCGAGCAGCAGCACGTCGGTCCAGCCCAGCCTGGTCAGGTGGTAGGCGACCGAGGTGCCGATGACGCCGCCTCCGACGATGACGACCTGGGCGCGGGCGGGAATGTCAGCCACGGTGGCTCGCTCGCGTGGTGGTTTCGAGGCTCAGGCCTGGCGGCCTTCGCACCTCAACCACCGTGACGCTGCCTGGCGGCCTTCGCACCTCGACCACCGGGTCTGGTCCGTCGGTGGTTGAGGTGCGAGGCGCGCTAGCGCCGAGCCTCGAAACCACCACCACGTCGACAGCCGGGCCCGGTGTGGTTTCGAGGCTCAGGCCCGGCGGCCTTCGCACCTCAACCACCGTGACGCCGCCCGACGGCCTTCGCACCTCAACCACCGTGACGCCGCCTGACGGCCTTCGCACCTCGACCACCGTCTCCTCAGTCATGGGCGACATCCTCCAGCAGGCGGGCCAGGTGCGGGCCGCGGAAGGTGGCGGCCGCCTTCTCGTAGCGCTCCGTCCCCCAGCCGTGGAAGTCGTAGTCGATCGGGCTCGCGGCCGCCTGGATGAAGCCCCACAGCGACCAGCCGTACTCGCTGCACAGCATCTGCAGCCGCACCCGGGCCAGGTCGGCGCGCGTCGGGGCGCCGAAGTACGCCGCCGCGTAGGCCTCGACCGCGTCGGGGCTGAAGTCGCACTCGGTGGCCGTGTTGCCGAGCTCGAAGCAGGCGTCGTTGTTGCTGGAGTACTCGTAGTCGATGATCGCGCAGCTCGCTCCGTCGTCGATGAAGTTGGCGGCGAGCAGGTCGTTGTTGCAGGGCACCGTCGGACGCGGCACGGCCGCCAGCGCTCGGCGTACGTCGGCCCACGCGTCGGCGTGGTCGTCGTAGCCGGCCGGGAGGGCGTAGCCGCGCTCGCGCACCGTCGAGAGGTACGCCGCCTGGCGGGCGAACATGTCGAAGTCCCCGGAGAACCGCGGACCGGCGTGCAGGCGCCGGGTCGCCGCCGCCGCACGGGCCAGGACCTCGGGGTCGGCGAAGTCGGCGTTCTCGAGCGAGCGTCCGGGCAGGAAGCAGATCACCAGCATCGACAGGTCAGGGCGGTACTCGACCACCTCGGCGCCCACCCCGGCTCGCGCCGCCGCGGCCGTGTTGGCGGCCTCGGCGTCGTGGTCGATCCCGAGCAGCGCCGCGTCGCCCTGCGACCAGCGCACCACGACGTCGAGGCCGGCGCCGTCGCTGACGTGGAAGTTGGTGTTGGTCAGGCCACCGGGCAGCTCCCGGACCCGCCAGGACCGCCCCGCCAGGCAGGCGAGGCGGTCCAGGGGAGGCACTTCAGACACGCAGCTCGATCAGTCGCCGAAGGCGTCCACGACGGCCTGGTCGATCGTCTTGACCGGACCGGTGAACCACTTGTTCGCCGACGCCAGCCACCAGACCGCCAGCACCAGCAGCACGCCGAGGGTCGCCAGCGGTGCGTAGTTGACGCTCGCCCAGGTGAACTCGTCGCGCCAAGGAGCGCCGAACGGCGAGGTCGGCAGCATCAGCATGATGCCGACCACGATGATCTCGATGACGGCGAGCGGGTTCATCCACTTGTACTTGCTGCCGTTGTTCCAGCTGCCCACCTCGAAGCTGTCGCCCGCTCGCCACCGCAGGAAGATCGGGATGGCGAAGGAGAAGTACAGCCCGATCACGGACACCGACGTCACGGCGTAGAAGGCGGTCGGGATGCCGTTGACCGACTTCAGCGCCGGCAGCGTGATGATGCCGCCGACGACGGCCGCGCAGATGACGGCGTTGGCCGGCGTCCGGCTGGCGTTGACCTTCGACCACAGCCGCGAGCCCGGGACGGCGCGGTCACGGCTGAAGGCGAACATCATCCGCGAGGTGGAGGTCAGGCAGGCCGTGGCACAGAAGAGCTGGGCGCAGGCGGAGATGAAGAGCAGCGTGCCCGCCCAGCCCGAGCCGAGCGAGGCGTCGAAGATGTACGCCACGCCGCCGGCCGGGATGCCGGCGTAGTCGGGCGCGCCGTCGACCTTCGGGATCGCGAAGGTGACCGCCAGCAGCAGGATGTAGCCGCCGACCGCCGAGTAGAAGATCGAGCGCCAGATGCCCTGCGCCGCCGACTTCGCCGCCCCCTGGGTCTCCTCCGAGAGGTGGACCGAGGCATCGAAGCCGGTGATCGTGTACTGGGTCAGGATGAAGCCGAACGGGATGATCACGAAGAAGTAGGTCAGCGAGCTGGTCGAGCCGTCCGCCCACCCCGACCCGTTGAACTTGTCGGTGAAGACCTGCGAGAAGCTCAGGTGGTCGTCGGGCACGAAGATGAGCACCGCGATCAGCACGCTCGCGCCGGCGACGTGCCACCACACCGAGATGTTGTTGAACAGCGCGAGGAGGTGGCTGGAGAAGATGTTGATCAGCGTGATCATCGCCAGGATCACGACGAAGAACAGGAAGATCCGGTTCAGCGAGAAGGTGTCGTACCAGCCCCACTCGAGGAAGGTCAGCTCGAAGAACGTCGCGCACCCGTAGGCGACCGAGGCGGTCACCGCGATCAGGCCGATCAGGTTCAGCCAGCCGGTGAAGAACCCGGCTGCGGGCCCGCCGAGCTTGGAGGCCCAGTAGTAGATGCCGCCCGAGGTCGGCATCGCGGACACCAGCTCCGACATCGTGAAGCCGATGATCAGGATGAAGATCGAGATGATCGGCCACGACCACGAGATCGAGACCGGTCCGCCGTTGGCGATACCGGCGCCGTACGTCGTGAGACAGCCGGCCAGGATCGAGATGATCGAGAACGAGATGGCGAAGTTCGAGAAGCCGGACCAGGACCGGCTCAGCTCTTGCTTGTAGCCGAGCTTCGCGAGGTGCTGCTCGTCCTCGGTGAGCTCGTCGATCGGCTCATGTGCTTCGGGCATCGGACACCTTCCGGGGGTTCGTGCGAATGTGAACCGGACGCTAGACCCGCGTTGTTCGGGGTGTCCATAGCCTTCGGTAAAATTGGTATGAACTCAGACCTTTAGTGTCATTGACACCGCCGCCCCGGGACTCCAAGGATTGCTCCATGACCGCATCGCCCGACCCTTCGGGAGAGCATCACCTCCCCGAGGCGGTGCTCCGGCCGGTGCGCGGTCACCACGCGTTCGAGGCCTGCGTGGAGCAGCTGGGCACGGCCATCCGCCTCGGCGTCTACCCCCTCGGCACCCTGCTTCCTCCCGAGCGCGACCTGGCCGCCCGGCTCGAGGTCTCCCGGGCCACGTTGCGCGAGGCGATGGCCGCGCTGCGCGAGGCCGGACTGGTCGAGACCACCCGGGGGCGCGGCGGTGGGACCGTCGTCACGCTGAAGGCCCGCACCCCGTCCGCGCGGGCCGCGGCCCGGGTCTCGCCCGAGCGGCGCGCCGACTGGCTCGACGCGTTGGAGTACCGCCGCATCGTCGAGCCCGGGGCCGCCTGGCTCGCGGCCACCGTCGAGCTGACCGACGTACGCCGCAGCCAGCTGGAGCGGGCCCATGCCGACGTCGCGCGGGCTGCCCGACCGGCCGCGCACCGGCAGGCCGACTCGCGCTTCCATCTCACCGTGGCCTCCCTCGGTGGCTCGCCGCGGGTGATCGAGGCCGTCACGTCGGTGCAGTCGACGCTGCACGAGATGCTGCTCGCGATCCCCGTGCTGGGCACCAACATCACGCACTCGGACCACCAGCACGCCGTCCTCGTCAAGGCGATCGTTGCCGGCGAGGCGGAGCGAGCACGCACGGTGATGCAAGAGCACTGCGACGACACGGCCGCGCTTCTGCGCGGG
Organism: Nocardioides sp. URHA0020; assembly: GCF_000620705.1. Classification (GTDB taxonomy): domain Bacteria; phylum Actinomycetota; class Actinomycetes; order Propionibacteriales; family Nocardioidaceae; genus Nocardioides. The sequence continues at coordinate 216,992 of NZ_KK211168.1, read as the reverse complement.
CTCGTGGGCTAGACCCGACGGAAGGAAACTGCGTGCGCAACAGTCGTCACCTCTCGATGGAGCACCTGCTCGCCCGGATCCAGGAGGGCGACATCGACACCGTCGTCGTCGCCTTCACCGACATGCAGGGACGGCTGCAGGGCAAGCGGCTGCACGGGCGCTACTTCGCCGACGTCGTCGTGCCGAACGGCACCGAGGGCTGCAACTACCTGCTCGCCGTCGACGTCGACATGAACACCGTCGGCGGGTACGCCATCTCCTCGTGGGAGAAGGGGTACGGCGACATGGAGTTCGTCCTCGACGACCGGACCATCCGGGTGCTCACCCACCTGCCGTCGACCGCGATGGTGCAGTGCGACCTGGTCTGGCCCGACCACTCCCCGGTCGTCCAGTCGCCGAGGGCGATCCTGCAGCGCCAGCTCGACCGCTGCGCCGAGCAGGGCTGGCAGGCGCTGGCCGGCACGGAGCTCGAGTTCATCGCGTTCGACACGACGTACGAAGCCGCGCACGACGCTCGCTACCACGGCCTGACGCCGGTCAACCAGTACAACGTGGACTACTCGATCCTCGGCACCACCCGCGTCGAGCCGCTGCTGCGCGCGATCCGCAACACCATGTACGACGCGGGTCTCGACGTCGAGGGCGCCAAGGGCGAGTGCAACTTCGGCCAGCACGAGATCGGCTTCCTCTACGCCGACGCCCTCAAGACCGCCGACGACCACGTCGTCTACAAGACGGTCGCCAAGGAGATCGCCTCCCAGCAGGGCAAGGCGATCACGTTCATGGCGAAGTACGACCAGCGCGAGGGCAGCTCCTGCCACATCCACCTCTCGCTGCGCGGCCTCGACGACGAGCTGGTCTTCTGGAAGGACGGCGCGCGTACGCCGCTCTACGACCACTTCGTCGCCGGCGTGCTGGCGACGATGGCCGACTTCACGTTGCTCTTCGCCCCGAACATCAACTCCTACAAGCGGTTCGCGGACGGCTCGTTCGCGCCGACGACGATCGCGTGGGGGCTCGACAACCGCACCTGCGCCGTACGACTGGTCGGTCACGGCGGCGGCGCCCGGATGGAGAACCGGGTGCCCGGCGCCGATGCCAACCCGTACCTCGCTCTCGCCGCGATGCTCGCCGGCGGCCTGTACGGCATCGAGCACGAGCTGGAGCTCGAGGACGAGGTGGTCGGCAACGCCTACACGTCCGGACGCCCGAAGGTGCCGACGACGCTGGCCGCGGCTCGCGAGGCGTTCGTCGGCTCCGAGATCGCCCGCGCCACCCTGGGCGACGACGTCGTCGACCACTACGCCAACATGGCGGCCGTCGAGCTGGCCGCCTTCAACGCTGCCGTCACCGACTGGGAGCTCTTCCGTGGATTCGAGAGGCTGTAAGTGAGCGACGTCTACACCGTCATCAACCCGGCGACGGCGCGACCGGTCGCCGAGGTGCCGCTCGCGTCGGTGGCCGAGACCGACGCCGCCATCGAGCGCGCTCACGAGGCCTTCGCCTCCTGGCGGCGCGTGTCGCCGGGCGAGCGGGCCACGCTGCTGCGTCGCTTCGCGGCCGTGGTCGACGACCACATCGAGGAGCTCGCAGAGCTCGAGGTCCGCAACGCCGGGCACACCTGGGGCAATGCCCGGTGGGAGGCCGGCAACGTCCGGGACTGCCTCAACTACTACTCGGCCGCCCCCGAGCGACTCTTCGGCCGGCAGATCCCGGTGCCGGGCGGCGTGGACATCACCTTCCGCGAGCCGCTGGGCGTCGTCGGGATCATCGTGCCGTGGAACTTCCCGATGCCGATCGCGGCCTGGGGCTTCGCGCCGGCGCTCGCGGCCGGCAACACGGTCGTGCTCAAGCCGGCCGAGCTCACTCCCCTCACCGCGATCCGCCTCGGGGAGCTCGCGCTCGAGGCGGGGATCCCGGAGCACGTGCTGACCATCATCCCGGGCCACGGCACCGTGGTGGGTGAGCGGTTCGTGACCCACCCGCTCGTGCGCAAGATCGTCTTCACCGGCTCGACCGCGGTCGGCAAGCGGATCATGGCGGGCTGCGCCGACCAGGTGAAGCGGCTGACGCTCGAGCTGGGCGGCAAGAGCTCCAACATCGTCTTCGCCGATGCCGACATCGACGCCGCGGCCGCGAGCGCGCCGTACGCCGTCTTCGACAACGCGGGCCAGGACTGCTGCGCTCGCTCCCGGATCCTGGTCGAGCGCTCGGCGTACGACGAGTTCCTGTCCAAGCTGCAGCCGGCGGTGACGGGCCTGCGGGTGCTGGACCCGACCGACGAGTCGAGCGAGATGGGCCCGCTGATCTCCGCGAAGCAGAAGGCCACGGTCACCGGCTTCCTGGACGAGGTCGACGTGGCGTTCACGGGCAGCACGCCGAGCGGCGACGGCTTCTGGGTGCCGCCCAGCGTCGTCACCACCGAGGACGCGGAGGCGCGGATCTGGCGCGAGGAGGTCTTCGGCCCGGTCGTCGCGGTGATGCCGTTCGACGACGAGGAGCACGTGGTCGCCCTGGCCAACGACACCGAGTACGGCCTGTCCGGCTCGATCTTCACCCGCGACCTCGGGCGCGGGCTGCGTGTCGCCCGCGCCGTCGAGAGCGGCAACCTCAGCGTCAACTCGCACTCCGCGGTGCGCTACTGGACGCCGTTCGGCGGCTACAAGCAGTCCGGCCTCGGCCGTGAGCTCGGCCCGGATGCCCCGGCGGCGTTCACCGAGGAGAAGAACGTCTTCATCGCTCACTAAGCACCCCGTCGGGATCCCCGGTTCACCGGGGATTGCCGCACTTCTCGGGCGTTGCAACGCCTGAGAAGTGCGGGAAGAGCCTGACAAGTCCACCCCAGAGAGAGGCACCACAGTGGCAGGACGCATCCAGGACCGAGTCGCGGTCATCACCGGCGGCTGCTCGGGCATCGGTCTGGCGACGGTCCGCCGGTTCGTCGCGGAGGGCGCGAAGGTCGTCATCGGTGACGTCAACGACGAGCGCGGCGCGGAGATCGTCGCCGAGCTCGGCGGTGCCGACGTTGCGACGTACGTGCACGTCGACGTCACCGACAAGGACCAGGTCGACGTGCTCTACCAGACGGCGAAGGACACCTACGGCTCGGTCGACATCGCGTTCAACAACGCCGGGATCAGCCCGCCGGAGGACGACTCGATCCTCGACACCGACCTCGACGCCTGGCGCAAGGTGCAGGAGGTGAACCTGACGAGCGTCTACCTGTGCTGCAAGGCGGTGCTGCCCTACATGCTCGAGCAGGGCAAGGGCTCGATCATCAACACCGCCTCCTTCGTCGCGGTGATGGGTGCGGCGACCTCGCAGATCTCCTACTCGGCGTCCAAGGGCGGCGTGCTGTCGATGAGCCGCGAGCTCGGCGTCCAGTTCGCGCGCCAGGGTGTGCGCGTCAACGCCCTCTGCCCCGGACCGGTGAACACCCCGCTGCTGCAGGAGCTCTTCGCCAAGGACGAGGAGCGGGCCGCCCGCCGGCTGGTGCACGTGCCGATGGGCCGCTTCGGCGAGCCCGAGGAGATGGCGTCCGCGGTGCTCTTCCTGGCCTCCGACGACTCCTCGTTCATGACCGCCAACACGTTCCTCGTCGACGGCGGCATCTCCGGGGCCTACGTCACTCCGCTCTGATGGTCGCTCCCGTCATCGGCCTCACCACCTACCGCGAGCAGGCGGCCTGGGGGGTGTGGCACCAGCGCGCCGACCTGCTGCCGGTGCAGTACGCCGCCGCCGTCGAGGCGACCGGCGGCGTACCGCTCCTGCTGCCCCCGCTCGCGCAGGTCGGGGCGGCCGACGCCGTCGTGGCGCGCCTCGACGGACTGGTGATCAGCGGCGGAGCCGACGTCGACCCGGAGCTGTACGCCGAGCCGGCGCACCCGGCCACGGCCGGCTGGCGCCCCGACCGCGACGCGTGGGAGGTGGCGCTGCTCGAGGCGGCCGAGGCCGCCGGCCTGCCGGTGCTCGGCGTCTGCCGGGGGATGCAGGTGATGGCGGTGCAGGCGGGCGGCGCGCTCGTCCAGCACGTGCCCGACGTCGTCGAGCACGAGGGGCACTCCCCCGGTGGCGACCAGTTCGGCGCGGTGCAGGTCGTCACCGCCGCAGGCACCCGGGTCGCGGGCCTGGTCGGCGAGCGGCTGAGCGTGAACTGCCACCACCATCAGTCGGTCCGCAGCCATCCCGGCTACGTCGCCGTCGCCCACGCGAGCGACGGCACGCTCGAGGCGATCGAGGCCGACGGTGAGCGCTTCTGCGTCGGCGTGCAGTGGCACCCGGAGACCGCTGCGGATGTCGGGCTCCTCGCCGGGTTGGCTCGTGCGGCCGCCGCCTACGCTGGGGCGCGATGAGACCGTCCCGCGAGTCCGACCCCGTCCTCGTCAGCGCCCACCGCTGCCTGACCCGCGAGGCCATCGAGCATGCCATCGACCTCGGGGTCGACTACGTCGAGTTCGACGTCCAGCGGTGCGCCGACGGCTCCCTCGTGCTGCACCACGACCCGGTCGACGTCGCTCCGCCCGACGCGGTGCCGTACGACGAGGCGCTGCGCCTGCTCGCCGGGCGCAGCCGGGTGCACCTGGACCTGAAGTTCACCGACGACGGCGTCGTCGAGGCGACCGCGGCCGCCGTACGCCTGCTCGGCACGGACCGGGTCGTCGTGACCACGCTGGACGACCGGTCGGTGGCCGCCGTACGCGCGTGGTCGGACGAGCACGCGCCGGCCCTGCTCGTCGGGCTGTCGCTGGGCCGCGGTGTGAAGGGCTTCTCGCTGTGGCGGCAGATCAAGGTGCGGCTGTCGGAGATCTGGCCGCACGTCCGCTACCGGCACTCACGCGCCAACGTGGTCGTCGCCCACCACACGCTGGCCCGCTTCGCCGTGGCCCGCTTCGCCCGCCAACGCGGGCTGCCGCTGCTGGTGTGGACCGTCGACACCGAGCCGTCGCTGCGCTACTGGACCAGGTCGGGTCGGGCCTGGATGGTGACCACGAACAACCCCGCCATCGCCCTGCGCCTGCGGCGGCCTGACAGAATTTGGCCATGAAGTCCGGAAAGCTCGACGAGCTCGTCCCCGACGTCCTGGGTGAGCCCTACCTTGCCGAGACCATCACCCTGCCGCCCGACGCGGAGGGGCCGGTCGTGGTGACGCTCGTCGTACGCCGGGCCGCGCAGCCCACCGGCCGGGCGGTCCTCTACGTGCACGGGTTCTGCGACTACTTCTTCCAGACCGAGTTCGCCGAGTGGTGGACCGCGCGCGGCTACGACTTCTACGCCGTCGACCTGCGCAAGTACGGTCGCTCGCTGCGCCCCCACCAGACGCCGAACTACGTCACCGACCTGCGTGACCACTTCGCCGACCTCGACGCCGCCTTCCACCGCGTCGCCGAGCGCGACGGGCACGACCACGTGGTGATCGCCGCGCACTCCACCGGTGGGCTGATCGCGTCGCTGTGGGCCAACGAGCGGCAGCCGGCGATCGCCGGTCTGGTGCTGAACTCGCCGTGGCTCGACATGCAGGGTGGGCGGATCATGCAGGGCGTCGGCACCGCCGTCGTCAAGCAGGTCGGGTCGCGGCAGCCGGCTCGGCTGATCCCGAGGACGGTGGGCGGCTTCTACGGCCGCAGCCTGCACCTGGAGCACGACGGCGAGTGGATGTTCAACACCGAGTGGAAGCCGCTCGAGTCGTTCCCCGTCTCGTTCGGCTGGCTGAGCGCGATCCGGCGCGGGCACGAGGAGCTCCAGGCCGGCCTGGAGGTCGGCTGCCCGGTGCTCGTGCTCTCCTCCGGGGGGACCCGATGGCCGAAGGCGATGGGCGAGGACGTCCACGGCTACGACATCGTGCTCGAGGTGCCTCAGATCCGGCGGTGGGCCACCTCGATCGGCCGACACGTCACCTACATCGCGGTCGAGGGCGCCCGCCACGACGTCGTGCTGTCGCGGCCCGAGCCGCGCGCCGCGGCGTACGCCGAGCTGGACCGCTGGGTGTCGACGTACGTCGACTGAGGGTTTCTGCTGCGCCGCGCCTCCGCGCTGCCGATCATGGACCCGTGACGTGGCTGCGGACTGTTCTGCTCATCGTGCTCGCGGTCGGCGCGACCTCGTGCACCGCGGCCGGATCGACCGATCCCTCCTCCGGTGCTGAGGAGGCGCCGTCCGCGTGTCCGTCCCCCTCCCTGGCTCCCGCACTCCCCCGCGACCGGGTCGGCGCCATCGAGGTGCGGCGCACTGCCACCGCCGTCGTCATCGAGGCCCACCAGCAGGACGTCGTGGACTCACCCGACCAGGCGTGGGCCTTCCGGGTCGTGACCCCGGTCCAGGCGTGGACCGTCGAGGTGCACCGCTTCGACGCGGGCGAGGAGTCGGCCACCGAGGCCGTCCTGTACCCGGGCGAGCCGCCCTCGCCCGCTCCCACGGACGGCGGCGAGCACGGGTGCGGTGGGGTCTACGGCATGGTGACCGTCGACTGTCCCGGGGCGGGGGCCGAGGTCGCCCCGGTCGCCGACTCGGTGCAGGTCGTGGTGCCGTGGACGTGCCTCCGCTCGCCGGAGTGGGTGCGGGTCGGGGTCACGGTGGAGGACAGCGGGCACGAGCCGACGTACTCCTCACCCGCCCTCGGGCCGCAGGTGCCGGTGGGCTGAGGCCGCTCCGTCAGGCGAACGGTGCGCCGTCGAACGTCTCGCGGGTGACGAACTCCTCGACCTCATTGCGCCGGAGCCTGGTGAGCTGCTTGACCGGCTTGCCGATCGGCAGCACCGCCGCGACGGCGTACTCGTCCGGGATGCCGAGCAGGGCGCGTACGGCGGGCTCCTCGGCCGCGGCCATGGTGGTGATGGTGCCGCCGAAGCCCTCGTTGCGCGCGGCGAGCAGGACGTTCCAGACCATCGGGTAGACAGAGGCGCCGCTGATGACCCCGACCCGGTCGAGCAGCTGGTCGGTCGAGGCGACGACGCCGAGGTCCACGCAGACGACCAGGACCGCGCCGGCGGTGAGAACGGGCTTGGTGAACGACTCGGGCACGTCGGTCGCCTCGATCTCGTCCGGCGTCGGGATGGGTGGCTCGAGGCTGTTCCACGGGCTCTGGCCGGCCTTGATCTGGGCGACGTAGCGGCGCACGGCGGGCTTGTTGAGCTCGGCCAGACGCTCCCGGGTCCGCTGGTCGCGCACCACGATGATCCGGACGCCCTGGCGGTTGCCACCGCTCGGGGCGAACCGCGCGTGGTCGAGGATCCGGTGCAGGATCTCGTCGGGCAGCGGGTCGGCGGTGAACTCCCGGACGGCCGGGGTCGTGCGCATCACGTCGTACAGGTCCATGGGGCGAGCCTGTCACGCGCGCGGTGGCCGGCGCGACCGCTACGGTGCTCGCCATGAACCCAGTGATCGGACTCTCTCTCGGCCGGATCGCCGTCGGCACCACCGCGCTGGCCAACCCGGTGCTCGCGGCGAAGCTCTTCCAGCTCGACGCGGTGTCGAACCCGCAGGTCCCCTACGTGACGAGGCTCTTCGGGTCCCGGGAGATCGCGCTCGGCGTGGCGACGCTGGTCGCCGGCGGCAAGACCCAGCGCGCGATGATCGGCCTCGGGATCCTGGTCGACGCCGCCGATGCCGGCACCGGCTACCTGGCGATGCAGGACGGCTCGATCTCCCGCAAGACGGCGATGACGCTGATCGGGCCTGCGGTCGGCGCCGTGGCCTCGGGGTTCGTGGGGCTGCTCAAGCGCTGACGACTCGCGGCCGCGGGCCGTCGAGGACTGCGGTTTGGTCACCAACCGCAGGTCCGAGGGGCAGAATTCTGCGGTTGGTGACCAAACGTCGACCGGGCTCAGGTGAAGAGGAAGACACCGAGCGCGACCGTGCCCACCACGACGATCGCGATCCGCAGGCCGACCGGCGGCAGTCGACGCCCGACGGTCGCGCCGATCTGCCCACCGATCACCGACCCGATGCCGATGATCAGCACCACCCACCAGTCGACGTCGGCCACGACGGCGAAGATCAGGCCGGCGACGGCGTTGACGATCGCGGCCAGCACGTTCTTGATGCCGTTGAGCCGTTGCAGCGCCTCGTCGACGCCGGTGCCGAGCACCGCCATCAGCAGCACGCCCTGCGCCGCGCCGAAGTAGCCGCCGTACACGCCCGTGACGAGCACGCCCGGCCACACCCACCAGGTGCCGTGGTGCGGCATCCCACCGGTCGCCTCGTGCCGGCGCGCGACCCAGGCCGAGATGCGGGGCTGCAGCACGACCAGCACCAGGCCGAGCACGATCAGCACCGGCACGATCGTCGTGAACGCGTCCGCCGGCAGCACCAGCAGCAGCACGGCGCCCGTCACGCCGCCGATCAGCGAGGCGACGCTGAGGCGCAGTACCCGGGAGCGCTGCCCGGCCAGCTCGCGCCGGTAGCCGATCGCCCCGGACACCGACCCGGGCACCAGCCCGATCGTGTTGGAGACGTTGGCGGTGACCGGCGGGATCCCGAACGCGAGCAACGTGGGGAAGGTGATCAGGGTGCCGGAGCCGACCACGGTGTTGATGGTCCCCGCCGCGATCCCGGCGAGCAGGATCGCGGCGATCTCGAGGAGGCTCACGAAGCAGGCGGCTCCGCCGGCGGCGCCGGGGGCACCTCACCGGGGTCGACCGACGGGTCGGTCTCCGCGGGCTGCGCGGCCGCCCCGGTCTGCGTGGCCACCCCGGTCTCCGCGGCAGCGCGCGGGTTGGCCGCCTGGGCCGCCTCCGCGATCGCCGCCTCCACGGCCGCGTTGGCCTTCCGGAGCTCGGAGTCCCCGAGCGCCCCGCTGCCGCCGATCGCGGCGCGCTCGGTGCTGCCCATGTCGACCCGGGTCTTGGAGCCCGACGACTGCTGCGGGATGCCCGCCAGGTCGGTCATGGTGGACCCCAGCCCCTCGAGCGCCTTGCCGATCTCGCTCGGCACGATCCACAGCTTGTTGGCGCTGCCCTCGGCGATCTTCGGCATCATCTGCAGGTACTGGTAGGCCAGCAGCGACTGGTCCGGGTTGCCGTCGTGGATCGCCTGGAAGACGGTCTGGATGGCCTGCCCCTCACCCTGGGCCCGCAGGATCGCGGACTCCCGCTCGCCCTGGGCGTAGAGGATCTGGGACTCGCGGTTGCCCTCGGCGTTCAGGATCGCAGACTGCTTGTTGCCCTCGGCCGTGAGGATCGCGGACTGCCGCTGGCCCTCGGCGGTGAGGATCGAGGCCCGCTTGTCGCGGTCGGCGCGCATCTGCTTCTCCATCGCGTCCTTGATCGACGGCGGCGGGTCGATGCCCTTGATCTCGACGCGATTGACGCGGATGCCCCACTTGCCGGTCGCCTCGTCGAGCACGCCCCGCAGGCCGGTGTTGATCTCCTCGCGGCTCGTCAGCGTCTGCTCGAGGTCCATGCCGCCGACGATGTTGCGCAGCGTCGTCATGGTCAGCTGCTCGACGGCCTGGATGTAGTTGGCGATCTCGTACGTCGCCGCGATCGGGTCGGTGACCTGGAACCAGATCACGGTGTCGATCGAGACCACGAGGTTGTCCTCGGTGATCACCGGCTGCGGCGGGAAGCTGACGACCTGCTCACGCAGGTCGATCACGTAGCGCACCTTGTCGATGAAGGGCACCACGATGTTGAGGCCGGCCGGCAGCGTCTTGAGGTACTTGCCGAAGCGTTCGACGACGCCCGCCCGTGCCTGCGGGACGATGCGCACCGTCTTGGCGAGCATCACCACCACGAACAGCAGCAGCAGGGCCAGCAGGATCAGGATCGCGAGGGGCAAGACAGGCTCCTTCGGTAGGTCGGACTAGCTGTCGAGCTCGGGGACGGGGTGGACGTACGCCGTGGCGCCGCGGATCTCGAAGACCTCGACCGTGGTGCCGGGCTCGATGGTGTCGTTCTCGTCGTACGGCGACGCGGTCCAGGTCTCGCCCGCGAGCTTGATCTGCCCGACGCTGAGGCCGGTGATCCGCTGGGTGACGGTCGCGCGCTGGCCGAGGAGCTTCTTGGTGCCGAGCACGAGGTCGGGGCCCTGGTGGAGCCGGGCGACCAGCGACGGCCGCACCAGGGCGAGCATGGCGACCGAGGTCACGAGGGCGACGATGACCTGCAGCCCGACCCCGCCACCCACCGCCGCCGTCACGGCGCCGGCGCCCGCGCCGACGGCGAGCATGATCAGCACGAGGTCCAGGCTGACCAGCTCGGCGATGCCGAGGAACGCGGCGATGCCGAGCCAGATGGCCCACGCGTGCTCCCCCAGCCAGTCCATGCTGAAAGCCTAGCGCTGCCGCGTGCGCCGCCGAGCGCTCCAGCGCCCGTCCTGGTAGGTGAGGACCAGCGGCATGCCGAAGGTCGACGACAGGTTCGAGGCGGTGACCACCTCGCCGATCGGGCCGGCTGAGACCACCTGACCTCGTCGCAGCAGCAGCGCATGGGTGAAGCCGGGCGGGATCTCCTCGACGTGGTGCGACACCATCACCGTCGCCGGTGAGTCCGGGTCGGCCGCGAGCACCGAGAGCGTGGAGACCAGGTCCTCGCGACCGCCGAGGTCGAGGCCGGCGGCCGGCTCGTCGAGCAGCAGCAGCTCGGGGTCGGCCATCAGCGCGCGGGCGATCTGGATCCGCTTGCGCTCGCCCTCGCTGAGCGTGCCGAAGGTGCGGTCGACCAGGTGGAAGGCCCCGACCTCGGTCAGCAGGTCGGTGGCGCGGCGGTGGTCGAGGTCGTCGTACGACTCGCGCCAGCGGCCCACGACGCCGTACGACGCCGACACGACGACGTCGTGGACGCGCTCGGAGCGCGGGATCCGCTCGGCCAGGGCGGCGCTGGTGATGCCGATCCGCGGGCGCAGCTCGAAGACGTCGACCGTGCCGAGGACCTCGTCGAGGATGCCGGCAACGCCCGACGTCGGGTGGATCTGGGCGCTGGCGACCTGGAGCAGGGTGGTCTTCCCGGCACCGTTGGGGCCGAGGACCACCCACCGCTCGTCGTCCTCCACGCGCCACGAGACCTGGTCGAGCAAGGTGGCCTGGCCCCGACGGATGGTGACGTCAGCGAAGTCCAGGACAGCGGTCATGGCGCACACCCTATCGACTGGTCCGTGGCCGGCCGACGCGTATCGTCACCCGCCGTGACCTCTGCACTTCCGCCCTCCCTGAGACTCGCCTGGTGGGGTACGGCGTGGCTGCGCGGCCATGTCGTCACCGACCTGGTCGTGGACGCCGTCCTCGCCGACGACGCGACGCACGCCGTCGCCGGACTGCCCGGGACGGATCGCACCGAGACCCTGGTCGTCGCCCTCGGCCGACTGCGCGCGGCGGGCGTGTCGGGACTCGGTGCGGCGTTCCCCACGGAGGGCGATCCAGTGGGGCTGGGCGGTCCGGCCGCCTTCAACGCCGACGCGCTCGAGGCCGGTGAGGCGGTCGTCGCGGCCGAGGCCGGGCTGGGACTGGTGCCGCACCGGACCGGCGCGGCGGTGACCTGGACGACGTACGCCGCCTCCCGGCGCCAGCTGCCCGACGTCGGCGAGGCCGACCGCCAGCTCCGCAGCGCCCTGGTCGAGAGCGCGAACTCGCTCGCTCGGCTGGACGTCGCGCGCTGGCGCCCGGACGTGGCCGACGAGCTGCTGAACCTCCGGCACCGGGCGGGGATCCTCGCGCCGGCCGGCGTGCCCGAGCGCTGCGTCGACCTGGCCGGTCGTGGCCTGCAGGCGATGGGCATCGTCGAGCTCGCGCTCGAGGACGACGGCGGCGCCGTGAGTGCCTCCGAGATCCTGGCCCGCGAGGCCGCCCTGCGACCACTGGCCCGGGCCGGCCGGCGCGCGCTGGTCGCCGCGTGCTCGCCCGAGGTCTGGCCGCCGGACTAGCGCGCCGCCCACACGCCGAGCTCGTTGCCGGCCGGGTCGGTGAAGTGGAAGCGGCGCCCGCCGGGGAACTCGTACGGCGCCTCGACGACCGCTCCCCCCGCCGCCTGCACGGCGGCGACGGTCGCGTCCAGGTCGTCGGAGTAGAGCAGCACGAGCGGTCCGCCACGGCCCCCCTCGCGCGCGGCGTTGAGTCCGCCGACCTCTCCGTCACCGGTGGACCACCGGATCGCGGCGTACGCCGGTCCGTAGTCGTTGAAGGCCCACCCGAACGCCTGCTCGTAGAAGGCGCGGGTCTCGGCCAGGGTGCCGCCGACGCCGAGCTCGACGTAGTCGATCGTGTGATGGATGTTGGTCATGACCCCGACGGTACGACGCGGCGAGCATGGACGCGCGCACCGACGGCCCGGCCGACAGCGATAGCGTTGCCGACTGAGATGACTGACGCACTGCCAGGCGAGAAGCCGGAGACCCTCCTCATCACGCTGTCGGGCAAGGACCGCCCGGGCGTGACGTCCTCGCTGTTCACGGCGCTGTCGGGCGCCGGCGTCGAGGTCCTCGACATCGAGCAGATCGTGCTGCGCGGGCGGCTGATCCTCGGCGTCCTCGTGACGGCACCCCACAACGCGAAGAGGGTGCGCGCCGCGGTCGAGGAGACCGGCGCGTCGCTGGGCATGGTCGTCGACATCGACCGCGGGACCGGCGACAACACGGCCCGCCGCGACGGTCGGTCGCACGTCACGGTCATCGGCATGCCGCTGCGGGCCTCGGCCATGGCCGCCGTCGCCGGCCGAATCGCCGACGCGGGGGCCAACATCGACCGGATCGAGCGGATGGCGCGCTACCCCGTCACCGCGATCGACCTGCACGTCTCGGGCGCCGACACCCTCGCACTGCGCACGGTGCTCGCCGCCGAGGCCGTGACCCAGGGCATCGACATCGCCGTCCAGCCCGCCAACCTGCTGCGGCGCGGCACCCGGCTGATCGTCATGGACGTCGACTCCACGCTGATCCAGGGCGAGGTCATCGAGATGCTCGCCGCCCACGCCGGCTTCGAGACCGAGGTCGCGGCGGTCACGGCCGCGGCGATGAGCGGCGAGCTCGACTTCGAGCAGTCCCTGCGCTCGCGGGTGGCCCTGCTCGCCGGGGTGCCGGCCAGCGCGCTCGAGGAGGTGTACGACGCCATCGTGCTCGCCCCCGGCGCGCGCACGCTCGTGCGGACGCTGCGTCGGCTTGGCTACCGGTTCGCGCTGGTCTCCGGCGGCTTCAGCCAGCTGGTCGACCGGCTGGCCGTCGACCTCGGGATCCACTTCTCCCGCGCCAACGAGCTGGAGATCGTCGACGGGGTCCTCACCGGCCGCATCGTCGGGCCGGTCGTCGACCGTGCGGGCAAGGCGGCTGCGCTGCGCGAGTTCGCCGCCGAGATCGGCGTACCGGAGGCCGCCACGATCGCGATCGGTGACGGCGCCAACGACCTCGACATGCTCAACGCCGCCGGGCTCGGCATCGCCTACAACGCCAAGCCCGTGGTGCGCGACGCCGCCGACACCTCGGTCAACGTGCCCTACCTCGACACGATCATGTACCTGCTCGGCATCTCCCGCGAGGAGATCGTGGCCGCGGACGCCGAGGCCGGGATCGTGACGCCGGCTCCGCCGGTCTGAGCGTTGCGGTCGGTTTCACCGGTGCACCGGTGAAACTGTCACTTCTCGGCCGATGCAACGCCCGAGAAGTGACAGGAACGCCTGAGAGGTACGCCGGGCCTCAGCCGCGGCCGAGGTGGTCTGAGCGTCGCGGTCGGTTTCACCGGTGCACCGGTGAAACCGTCACTTCTCGGCCGATGCAACGCCCGAGAGGTGACAGGTATGCCTGAGAAGTACGCCGGGCCTCAGGCGCGGCCGACGTGGAAGGCGTCGAGGCGGGCGGTCCCCTCGCCGAGGTCGGCCCAGGAGCCGTCGTAGGTGAGCACCGCGACGGACGCCGTCGGGAAGCCGCCGATCATCTCACCGGCCACAGCAGGGTCCCCGGAGCCGTCGTCCAGGACCTGCGCCAGCACGGCCACGGTCGGGTTGTGACCGATCACGATGAGGCTCTCGGCCTCCGAGGGCGCGAGCCGCACCAAGTCGAGCGCGCTCTCGGGGCCGGCGGCGTACAGCCCCCGGTCGAGGTCGGGCTCGAGCTTCCAGCCCGCCCCCGACGCCACGGCCTCCCAGGTCTCCCGGGTCCGCAGTGCTGCCGACACCAGGGCGTGGTCGGGCGAGAAGCCCTGCGACGCGAGCCATGCTCCCGCCGCCCGGGCGTCTCGCCGTCCACGCTCGGCCAGCGGGCGCTCGACGTCGGTCGGGCCGTCCTGCTCGGCCTTCGCGTGCCGCATCACCACCAGGCGACGAGGCACCTCACGCACCCATCGCGTGCAGGCCGCCGTCCACGTGGATGATCTCGCCGGTCGTGGCGGGGAAGAAGTCCGACAGCAGCGCACACACCGCGCGCGCGGTCGGCGCGTGGTCGGTGTTGTCCCAGCCGAGCGGCGCCCGGTCGCTCCACATCGACTCGAGGTCCTCGAACCCGGGGATCGCCTTGGCCGCCAGCGTCTTCAACGGCCCGGCCGAGACGAGGTTGGAGCGGATGCCGTGCGGGCCCAGGTCTCGCGCGAGGTAGCGCGACGTGGACTCGAGCGCGGCCTTCGCCACCCCCATCCAGTCGTACGCCGGCCACGCGACCGTCGCGTCGAAGGTCAGTCCGACGATCGAGCCACCGGGTCCCATCAGCGGACGGGCGGCCTCGGCGAGCGACTTCAGCGAGTACGCCGAGACCTGCACCGCCTGCGCCACGTCGGGCCACGGGCCGGTCAGGAACTTGCCGCCGAGCAGGGTCTCCGGGTTGCCGTACGCGATCGAGTGGACGACCCCGTCGAGGCCGTCGACGTGCTCGCGCACCTGCGCCTCGAGCCCCGCGAGGTGCTCGTCGTCGGTGACGTCCAGCTCCAGCACGGGCGGCTCGACCGGCAGCCGCTTCGCGATCCGCCGGGTGATGCCGAGCGCGCGGCCGAAGTTCGAGATGAGGACGGTCGCGCCCTGCTCCTGCGCCACCTTCGCGGTCGCGAAGCCGATCGAGCTGTCCATCGTCACGCCCGCGACGAGGATGCGCTTGCCTGCGAGGATCCCACCAGTGCTTGTCATAGGTCAGTGCCCCATTCCGAGTCCACCGTCGACCGGGATGACAGCCCCGGTGACGTACGCCGCGCCGGGGCCGGTCAGCCACAGCACGGTCTCTGCGATGTCATCCACCGAGCCGAAGCGGCTCAGCGGTACCTGCGCCTTGATGGCGGCCTTCTGCTCGTCGGTGAGCACCCCGGTCATGTCGGTCTCGATGAAGCCCGGTGCGACGACGTTGGCCGTGATGGAGCGGGAGCCGAGCTCGCGCGCGATCGATCTGGCCATGCCGACCAGGCCCGACTTCGACGCGGCGTAGTTGACCTGGCCGGCCGAGCCCAGCAGACCCACCACGGAGGAGATGAAGACGATCCGGCCGCGCCGCAGCCGCAGCATCCCCTTCGAGGCTCGCCTGGCCAGCCGGAAGGAGCCGGTCAGGTTGGTGTCGATCACCGACGACCAGTCGTCGTCCGACATCCGCAGCAGGAGGGTGTCGGCGGTGATGCCGGCGTTGGCGACGAGCACCTCGACCGCGCCGTGCGCCTCCTCGATCTGCGCGAACGCCGCGTCGACCTGGGCCGCGTCGGTGATGTCGCACCGTACGTCCAGCGCACCCTCGGGCGCACCGCCGCTGCGGGTCGTCACCGCGACCTTGTCGCCGTTCGCCAGGAACGCCTCCGCGATCGCGCGGCCGATGCCCCGGTTGCCGCCCGTGACCAGCACGGACCGGGCTGTCGTCTCCTCAGGTTCACTCACGTGGCGACGCTAGCGACTACCGAGTGGTAAGGGGGAATCGGTTCAGTCGTCCTCGAGCCGGAAGCCGACCTTCAGCCCGACCTGGAAGTGCTCGACCTGGCCGTCCTTGATCTGGCCGCGGACCTGGGTCATCTCGAACCAGTCGAGGTGGCGCAGCGTCTTCCCGGCGCGGTCGACGGCGTTGCGGATGGCCGCGTCGATGCCGTCGGGCGAGGTGCCGACGATCTCGGTGACGCGGTAGGTGCGGTTGGTCATGGTGGCCTCCGATGCGGACGATGCTCAGACCCTACCGACGTACGATGGAGACATGGCGCGGGACCTGCATCGACCAGCAACTCGGCCCACCAGTCGCAGCCGTGACGAGGCGGTCCGGATCACGACGGCCGCGTCCAACCGCAAGGACGACATCGCGGTCCGGCAGAAGCGCTACCTCATCTCCATGACCCTGCGTTCGCTGTGCTTCGTCGGGGCCATCATCGCCGCCCTGGCGCACGTCGGATGGCTCTGGCCGATCCTCATCGCCGGTGCCCTGGTCCTCCCGTACGTCGCCGTCGTGATGGCCAACGCCACCATGACCAGGCGGGACGGATTCGACCTCCCGGACGGTCGCTACGTGCGCGAGCTGCCGTCCGGTCGCGACACACCCGGCGGGGACGCCCGTCATCCTTGACTTCACCCTTCTGGGTGACACAATCCAGGCGCGAGCCGGGTCTCCCCCGTCCTGGTTCGCGTGGTGCCGGACGGCTTCCCCCGTGGCTGTCTGGCACCACTTTCACTTTTTCAGGAGGAGTGCGCCGTGACCAGCAGCGACGATGCGCCGGACGTCTGCTCGGGCAAGGGCTGCCAGAACTCCGCGACCTGGGAGCTGCTCTGGAACAACCCCAAGCTGCACACCCCGGAGCGCCGCAAGATCTGGCTGGCCTGCGACGAGCACCGGCAGTCGCTCTCCGACTTCCTCGGAGCGCGTCAGTTCCTCAAGGACGTCGTCCCGCACGTCGGCTGAGGCCGGCGCTAGCCGCCGATCGCCGACATCGGCCGATCGGGCTGGAGGAAGCTCGGGTCGTCGATGCCGTGGCCGGCGCGCTTGCCGCGCATCGCGACCACCCAGCGCTCGGCGATGTCCTCGTCGGCCGCGCCGGCCCGGAGGGCGGCCCGCAGGTCGGACTCCTCGCGCGCGAAGAGACAGTTGCGGATCTGACCGTCCGCGGTCAGCCGGACCCGGTCGCAGTCGCCGCAGAAGGGGCGCGTGACCGAGGCGATCACGCCCACGGTGCCGGGCCCGTCGCCGACCTGGAAGAGCTCGGCCGGCGCACTCCCCCGGGGCTCCTGGGCCGGCTGGAGGACGAACTCCGCCTCCAGGGCCATCAGGATCTCGTCGGCGGTGACCATGCCCTCGCGCGACCAGCCGTGCTGGGCGTCGAGCGGCATCTGCTCGATGAACCGAAGCTCGTAGCGCCGCTCGAGAGACCAGCGGAGCAGCTCGGGCGCCTGGTCGTCGTTGACGCCACGCATCAGCACGGCGTTGATCTTCACCGGGCCCAGGCCGGCCGCCTGAGCGGCCTCGAGCCCGGCCACGACGTCCTTGAGCCGGTCGCGGCGGGTGATCTGGTGGAAGGTCTCGGCCCGCACGCTGTCGAGGCTCACGTTGACCCGGTCGAGGCCCGCGGCCGCGAGCGCCTCCGCCATCCGCGCGAGGCCGAGCGCGTTGGTCGTCAACGACGTCTCCACCCCGAGGTCGTGGGTGCGGCGCACGATGTCGACCAGGCCACGGCGTACGAGCGGCTCGCCACCGGTGAACCGGACCTCGCGGATCCCGAGCTGCTCGACGCCGATCCGGACCAGCCGGACCACCTCGTCGTCGTTGAGCACCGAGTCGTCCGGGAGCCAGTCCAGGCCCTCCGCCGGCATGCAGTAGCTGCATCGCAGGTTGCATCGATCGGTCAGCGAGACCCTCAGGTCCGTTGCTACCCGACCGAAGCGATCCGAGAGGCGCTGTGTCGTCACCACCACAGTCTATGGACGTGGCAAGAGCCCGACGCCGTACGCCGCTCCGGCGCGGACTAGCCTCGACCTCGTGCGGTCCTGGGGGTTCCTCATCAGTCGGCGGTGGCTGCTCTTCGCAGTCGTCGTCGTGCTGCTGTGCTACGCCGCCTGGTGGCTGGGCCAGTGGCAGTTCCACCGCCTCGACGACCGTAAGGCGAGCAACGCGATCGTCCGGGCCAACGAGGACCGGGCGCCGACCCCGGTCGCCGACGTCCTGGCCCCCGGTCGCGTGGTCGACGAGGACGACGAGTGGCGCCAGGTCACGGCGACCGGCACCTACGACCCCGACGAGACCGTCATCGTGCGCTACCGCACCCGCGACGGCGCGTCAGGCATCGACGTCGTCGTCCCCCTCGTCACCGCGGACGGCTCCACCCTGCTGGTCGACCGCGGCTGGATGGCGGCCGACAACGAGGGCGCCAGTCCCGCGGACGTCCCGGCACCGCCCACCGGGGAGGTCACCGTCGACGGCTGGGTCCGCGCCGACGCCGACGGCGACAGCACCGTCGTCTCCGACCACTCGACTCGCTCGATCTCCAGCGTGCAGATCGGCGAGGCGATCGGGCAGGAGGTGTACGGCGGCTTCATCGAGCTCGACACCGAGGACGGCCGGCCCGCCGCCACCCTGCTCCCGGTCGAGCTGCCGGAGCTCAACAACGGCCCGCACTTCTTCTACGGCCTGCAGTGGTGGTTCTTCGGCCTGCTCGCCCTCTTCGGCTTCGGCTACCTGGCCTGGGACGAGTGGCGCTCGCAGCGCCGCGACGAGCCCTCAGCGCGCGAGGGGGCGCTCACCGAGCGCCGGGCCAAGCGTGCCGCCAAGAACTCGCGCAAGCAGGCGGTGAAGGCTGCCTACCAGAAGGCGTACGCCGACGAGCGCGCCGCCCGGGACGCTCACAGGGCCCGCAGCATGCCGCCGTCGACCGGCAGCATCACGCCGGACACGAACGACGCCGCCGGCGAGAGCACGAAGGCCGCGACCCGGCCGAACTCCGCCGGCTCGCCGTAGCGGCGCAGCGGGATCGAGGCCACCCCGGCCGCCCGGGCGGCCTCGGGGTCGCCGGTGGCGGCGTCCAGCTCGGCGACGCGCTCGGTCTCGACCCGGCCGGGCAGCAGCCCGTTGACCCGGACGCCGGCCGGGCCCAGCTCGTCGGCGAGCGTCTTGGCGACCATCGCGAGCCCGGGCCGCAGCCCGTTGGAGATCGCCATGTCGGCGAGCGGGGCGCGGACGCTCGAGGAGAGCACGAAGGCGAGCGACCCGCCGCGCGGGAGCGCTGCGCCGAGCTCCCGGCCGAGGCGCACCGCGCCGAGGAAGACGGACTCGAAGGCGGCCGTCCACTGATCGTCGGTGATCGTGGTGACCGGTCCCCTCGGTGGCCCACCGACGCTGACGAGGGCGCCGTCGAGGCGGCCCCAGCGGTCGAGCGCCGCGCGGACCAGCCGCTCGGGCGTGGTCGGGTCGGCGTTGTCAGCGACGACGACCTCGACCGCCTCGCCGAGCTCCTCCCGCACCGCGGCCAGCGTCTCCGCGCTGCGTCCCGAGACGACCACGCGGGCGCCCTCCGCCACCAGCACGTCGGCGGTGGCCCGGCCGAGACCGCGGGCTCCCCCGGTGACGATGAAGGCGCGGTCCGTCAGCTGGAGATCCATGGCCGCAACGTTAGACGGGCGTCGGCGGGAGGTCGTCGACGAACTGGGTGCGGTAGAGGTCGGCGTACAGCCCGCCGTCCGCGAGCAGCGAGGCGTGCGTGCCGCGCTGCACGATGCGGCCCGACTCGACGACGAGGATCTGGTCGGCGTTGCGGACGGTGGAGAGCCGGTGGGCGATGACCAGCGACGTCCGCCCGTCGAGCGCAGCGTCCAGGGCCCGTTGTACGGCGACCTCGGACTCGCTGTCGAGGTGGGCGGTCGCCTCGTCGAGTACGACGATCGCCGGCGCCTTCAGCAGGAGCCGGGCGATCGCGAGCCGCTGCCGCTCGCCTCCGGAGAGCCGGTAGCCACGGTCACCGACGACCGTGTCGAGACCGTCGGGCAGCGCCCGCACCAGGCCGGCGATCTGCGCCGCCTCGAGGGCCGCCCACACCTCCACGTCGCTGGCGCCGGGACGGGCGTAGAGGAGGTTGGCCCGGATCGTGTCGTGGAACATGTGCGCGTCCTGGGTGACGTAGCCGACCACGTCCTCCAGCGACTGCAGGCTCACGTCGCGGACGTCGTGGCCACCGACGCGGACCACACCGGTGTTGGCGTCGTAGAGGCGCGCCACCAGGTGGGTGATCGTGGTCTTGCCGGCGCCGGAGGGACCGACCAGCGCGATCATCTGCCCCGGCTCGGCGACGAAGTCGATGTCGTTGAGCACCGGGCCGCCCTCGCGGGACTCCTTGCGGGCGACGGTCTCCAGCGAGGCCAGGGAGATCTCGTCGGCGCGGGGGTAGCCGAAGCCGACGTGGTCGAACTCCAGACGAGCCGCCGACCGGGGCAGGTCGACGGCGTCCGGCTGCTCCTCGATCAGCGACGGCAGGTCGAGCACCTCGAAGACGCGCTCGAAGCTGACCAGCGCCGTCATCACGTCGATGCGCACGTTGGAGAGGCTCTGCAGCGGACCGAGCAGCCGCAGCAGCAGGGTCGCCAGGGCGATCAGGGTGCCGACGGTCAGCGTCTGGTCGACGGCGAGGTGCCCGCCGACGCCGTACACGAGGGCGGTCGCGAGCGCGGGCACGGCCATCATCGAGGCGGCGAAGATCCGGGTCAGCAGCGAGATCCGGATGCCGAGGTCGCGCACGGTCGCGGCCTTGCGGGCGAAGAGCGCGTCCTCCTCACCACGACGGCCGAAGAGCTTGAGCAGCATCGCGCCGCCCACGTTGAAGCGCTCGGTCATGGCGTTGCCCATGTCGGCGTTGCCGTCCATCTGCTGCCGGGTCAGCCCGGCCAGCCGGTTGCTGACCCACCGCGACACCAGCAGCATCAACGGGAAGATCGCCAGGCAGAGCAGCGTCACCTCCCAGCTCAGGGCGAGCATCGCGATCCCGACCACGACCACCGAGATGGTGCTGGCGACGGTGCTCGACAACGTCGAGGTGAAGGCGCGCTGGGCGCCGATGACGTCGTTGTTGAGCCGGGAGACCAGGGCGCCGGTCTGGGTGCGGGTGAAGAAGGCGAGCGACTGCCGCTGGACGTGCCCGAAGACCTGGGTGCGGAGGTCGTAGATCAGGCCCTCGCCGATGCGGGAGGAGAGCCACCCCTCGCCGACGGACAGCACGGCGCTGAAGAGGGCCACGGCCGCCATCGCGAGCGCCAGCACCGTCACCAGCCCGGCGTCGCCACCGACGATGCCGTCGTCGATGATGTGCTTCGCCAGCAGCGGCGAGACGACGACCAGGCAGCTGTCGACGACGGTCAGCATGAGGAAGACGGTGATCAGCCGCCGGTGCGGGCGGGCGAAGCCGAAGACCCGGCGCACGGTGCCGCGCTCGATCTTGTTGTGGACGAGGCTGCGGTCCGACCGCAGGTGCCGCCACGCGGCTCCCGATCCCTGCATCCCGGACACGTCTGCTCCCTACCTGGTCATCGTCGTCGTCTACCGGCCCATCAGCGAGACCAGCTCCCGGAAGCGCCGGGTCTGCGCCTCGCGCTCCAGGCGACGCTGCTCGTCGAGGCTGCGGTCGGCAGCACCCTGGAGCAGCGCCTTGGTCTCACTCACCGCGCCGGCCAGCGGAGCGGTCAGGGCGGCCACGAGATCGGCCACGGTCGCCTCCAGCTCCTCGACCGGTACGGCGGCCAGCGCGAGCCCGATGTCCACGGACTCGTGCGCGCCCACCATCCGCGCCGTGGCACAGATCTCCAGCGCCCTGGCATAGCCAACGCTCTCGACGAGCGGCTTTGTTCCGGTCAGGTCGGGGACCAGCCCCAGGGCCGACTCCTTCATGCAGAACTGAGCGTCGTCCGCGACCACCCGCAGGTCGCACGAGAGCGCGAGCTGGAAGCCGGCGCCGATGGCGTAGCCGTGCACCGCGGCGATCGAGACGAAGCGCGGGTCGCGCAGGAACGTGAAGCCCTGCTGGAAGCCGTCGATCGCGGACGACACCTCCTCGTCGGACTGCGTCATCAGCGCCACGACCGAGCCCTCACCGGCGGTGCTGGGGTCCAGCATGCTGCGGTCGAGCCCGGCCGAGAACGCCGCCCCGGAGCCCTTCACGACCACCACCCGCACGTCGTCGGGCAGCTCCTCCCCGATCGCCGCCAGGGCGTGCCACATCGTGGGCGTCTGGGCGTTGCGCACCTGCGGACGGTTCAGCGTGATCGTCGCGACCGGCCCCGCCACGTCGTACAGCAGGCCGGCGTCCTCGAGCGTCTTCGGGTCCATGGCGCCGACCCTAGACGGGAGCGTGGACACCGACGACGTCAGGCCAGCGACACCAGGTCCGCGTAGTCGTCGTTCCAGAGGTCCTCGTCGCCGTCGGGCAGCAGCAGCACCCGGTCCGGCTCGAGCGCGCGTACGGCGCCCTCGTCGTGCGTGACCAGGATGATCGCGCCCTCGTAGGTGCGGATGGCGGCCAGCACCTCCTCGCGGGAGGCGGGGTCGAGGTTGTTGGTGGGCTCGTCGAGCAGCAGCACGTTGGCGCTCGAGACCACGAGCGAGGCCAGCGCGAGCCGGGTCTTCTCGCCGCCCGAGAGCACCTTGGCCGGCTTGTGCGCGTCCTCGCCCGAGAAGAGGAAGGAGCCGAGCACCGAGCGGGCCTCGGTGTCGGTGAGCTGCGGAGCGGCGCTCTGCATGTTCTCGAGCACCGTGCGGTTGACGTCGAGGGTCTCGTGCTCCTGGGCGTAGTAGCCGATCTTGAGCCCGTGACCGGGGACGACCTCGCCGGTGTCGGGACGGTCGACGCCCGCCAGGATCCGCAGCATCGTGGTCTTGCCCGCACCGTTGAGGCCCAGGATGACGACCCGCGAGCCCTTGTCGATCGCGAGGTCGACGTCGATGAAGACCTCCAGCGACCCGTAGGACTTCGAGAGCTCCGCGGCGGTGAGGGGGGTCTTGCCGCACGGTGCCGGCGCGGGGAACTTGATCCGCGCGACCTTGTCGCTCTGCCGCTCGGCGTCGAGACCCGCCATCATCTTCTCGGCACGCTTGAGCATCGACTGCGCAGCGGTCGCCTTGCTGGCCTTGGCCCGCATCTTGTTCGCCTGGTCGGTGAGGGTCTTGGCCTTCGTCTCCGCGTTGGAGCGCTCGCGCTTGCGACGCTTCTCGTCGGTCTCGCGCTGCGTCAGGTAGGCCTTCCAGCCCATGTTGTAGACGTCGATCTCACCGCGGTTGGCGTCGAGGTGCAGCACCTTGTTGACGGTCTGCTCGAGCAGGGCGTTGTCGTGGCTGATCACGATCAGCCCACCCTTGTGCGCCTTGAGGAACTCCCGGAGCCAGACGATGGAGTCGGCGTCGAGGTGGTTGGTCGGCTCGTCGAGGAGCAGCGTCTCGGCGCCGGAGAAGAGGATGCGCGCCAGCTCGACGCGACGGCGCTGGCCACCCGACAGGGTCTTGAGCTGCTGGGTGAGGATCCGCTCCTCGATGCCGAGGCTGCTGGCGATCGTCGCGGCCTCCGACTCGGCGGCGTACCCACCACCGGCGTGCAGCTCGGAGTCGGCGCGCTCGTACTGCCGCATCGCCTTGTCGCGGACGGCAGGGTCGTCGCTGCCCATGTCGGTCTCCGCCTTGCGCAGCCGGCGTACGACGTCGTCGAGCCCGCGCGCGGAGAGGATCCGGTCACGGGCCAGCACCTCGGGGTCACCGATGCGCGGGTCCTGCGGGAGGTAGCCGACCTCACCGGTCGCCTGGACGGTGCCGGCCGCGGGCTGGGCCTCGCCCGCGAGGATCTTGGTCAGGGTCGTCTTGCCCGCACCGTTGCGCCCGACGAGTCCGACCTTGTCCCCGGCCGCCACCCGGAAGCTGACGTCCTCCATGAGCAGTCGGGCTCCGGCGCGGACTTCGAGCTTGTGGGCGGTCATCATGAGGACTCAAGCGTAGTTGTGGGTACGGTCCTTCCGGGCATCGGCGACGGTGTCCCCAGTCACGTACCCAGTCACGTGCCCCAGCACGACCCAGTCTTGCGAACAGCCACCCCAGGAGTGTCGATGCGGTTCAACCCCAAGGCCCGGCTCGACACCAGTCGGATGGGCGACGCCGGACGGTCGAGCGGCGGCCGAGGCGGGGGCGGCGGCATCCCGATCCCCGGCGGTGCCGCCGGCGGCGGGATCGGCACCCTGATCATCGTCGCGATCGTCGTGGTGGCGGGCATCTGGCTCGGCGGCGGCTCCGAGGGCGATCAGGCGGCCGACACCGGCCGCTACGCGCAGTGCGACAGCGGCGCCGACGCCAACGGCTCCACCGACTGCGCGCGTACGGCGATCGAGAACTCGCTCGGCGACTACTGGTCCGACACGCTTCCCACCCAGTCGGGCACGGCGTTCCAGCCCGAGCGCAAGATCGAGACCTTCACCGGCGCCATCAGCACCGGGTGCGGCTCGGCGACGGCGGCCGTCGGCCCCTTCTACTGCCCCACGGACCAGACGATCTACCTCGACACCACCTTCTTCGACGAGGTGCTCGAGCGCCAGCTCGGCGGACCCGACGGCGGCTTCGTCGAGGCCTACGTGCTGGCCCACGAGTACGGCCACCACATCCAGAACCTGCTCGGCACCATGGGCAAGGTCAAGACGCAGCAGGGCGCCAAGAGCGACGCCGTACGCCTCGAGCTCCAGGCCGACTGCTACGCGGGCATGTGGGCGAAGGCGGCGAGCACCACGCAGGACGCGGACGGCAACACGCTGATCGAGGGCCTGACCGACGAGGACATCCAGCAGGCGGTGGACGCCGCGACGGCTGTCGGCGACGACCGCATCCAGCAGTCCTCGGGCGGTGACGTCGACCCGGAGTCCTGGACCCACGGCTCGGCGAAGTCGCGGGTGCAGTGGTTCCGCACGGGCTACAGCGACGGCACCCTGGAGGCCTGCGACACCTTCGCGCGCGGGGCACTCTGAGACGGCGGCTCGCTCACCCCTGCGTCAGGGCCTCGATGTGCGGGAACTGCCGCTGCAGCGCGCGCAGGTGCGGGGCGACGGCCGGGTGCCGGAACTTGCCGGCGAGCGCTCCCTCGCCGCGCGCCGCCCGGGCCAGCGCCCACTCGGCCCGGTTGAGGACGGTGTAGACAGCGGTGACGCGGGCACCGAGTGTGACCTCGTCGCGGGTTGCCAGGCCGTCGGGCAGCCCCAGCAGGTAGGCATCGATCAGCGGCTCGAGCTCCTCGCGCGCCGTCAGGGCGAAGTAGCCGAGGTCCGCCCCGACCGGGCCCGTCCCCAGGGTCGCCCAGTCGACGGCCACCACGTCGTCGTCGGCACGTCCCAGCAGGTTGGGGGGTACGGCGTCGCCGTGCTGCGGCACCTGCACCAGGGCGTCGGCGGCCGCGAGCAGCTCGGTGCGTCGGCCCCACAGGTGGTCGGCGACGTCCGCGACAGTCGTCCGCGCCAGGGTCTGCCAGCCGCCGTGCCGCTCGACCCGGGTCAGCCGGTCGCGCAGCTGGTTGCGCGCCAGCCAGGGAGCAGCCGCGAGGTGCGCCCCGGCGAACCGCCCCATGGCGCGCGCGCAGAAGAGGCCGCTGCTCGAGGCGTCCTCGACCCACTCGGTGGTGATCGTGATGCCGTCCTCGTCCTCCTCGACCGCGCCCAGACCGGCCGAGCGCAGGCCAGGGGTGTCGACGACGGTCGCGGCGGTGACGACGTCGGCGGCACGCCGCCAGTAGGCGAAGTGGCGAGGGTTCGTGAGCTCCGCCAGGTCGTCGGCGCCGGGACGCGACAGCCGCTTGACGACCACGGGCTGCTCGCCGAGGACCGTCCTCCAGACGCCAACCGTCGAGGCACCACTGCCGCCGGGCAGCGGGTGCCACCCGGGTTCGGGCTGCCACATGGCTTGCACGCTAGTGCACGCGCGGCGCCCCGGACGTGACCCTGCCCGCGACACTCCCGCGGCGTACGACGACCTCGTCCCGACTGGTGGACACGCTGTCGGAATGGTGAGACGGACCGCCGCCGTCCCGTTATAGTCCACCAAGTCGATCGACTTTGGGAAATATCCCCGACACATCCGACGACGTCATGCACCAACGGACCTGGAGAGAGCGAGATCACGGGTGGACACATGGGCTCTGAGCGGCCTGGCGGTGACGCTGGGCCTCTTCGCGGGGCTGATCACGCTGTCGCGCAGGCAGGTGAACTTCGCGGTGCTCACCTTCATCGGGCTGTTCCTGGGCATCGCGGTCGGCTACGTCTTCCGCGACCACGTCCAGTACGTCGACCCGCTCGGGCAGGCGTACATCAAGCTGCTGATGGCGGTCGTCGCCCCCCTGGTGATCGTCTCGATCCTGTCGAGCATCACGTCGCTCGGCTCGACCTCGCAGCTCAAGCGGATCGGCGGCGCCTCGATCTTCTGGCTGCTGACGCTCAACCTCCTCGCGATCCTGCTCACGCTCGGGCTGGCACTGCAGCTCGGCGTCGGCAAGGGCGCCGACCTCGAGACGC
Source organism: Nocardioides sp. URHA0020 (assembly GCF_000620705.1). GTDB lineage: Bacteria > Actinomycetota > Actinomycetes > Propionibacteriales > Nocardioidaceae > Nocardioides. The sequence goes on along the minus strand of NZ_KK211168.1, from coordinate 190,635 downwards.
AGGGCGTGCCGACGACGACGCTGAACGAGTTCAAGGAGTCGTTCACCCAGGTCTTCCTGGGCTTCTTCCCCTCCAACATCGTCTCGGACATCGCTGAGAACAACGTCATCCCGATCATCATCGCGACCGTCGCCGTCGCCGTCGCGCTCTCGATGGTCGCCGACCGCAAGCCGGAGCAGATGGCGCCGGTGAAGGCGTTGATCGACGGCTTCCGCGAGATCGTGTTCAAGGTCGTCGGGTTCGTCATCAAGCTGACGCCGTACGCCGTCCTCGCGCTGACGGCCGGTGCCGTGTCGAAGACCTCGCTCAAGGTCGACACGCTGATGCCGCTGCTCACGCTGCTGCTGGTGGGCTACCTCGCGTGCTTCATCGACGCGTTCCCCGTCAACGCCGTGGTGCTGCGCGTGTGGGGCGACGTCAGGCCGACCGTCTTCTTCCGCAAGATCTTCCCGGCACAGCTCACCGCGTTCACGACGCAGAGCAGCGCCGGCACCCTGCCGGTCACGACCGGTCTGCTGACCCGCAAGATCGGCGTGCCGGCCGACATCGCGGGCTTCACCGCTCCGCTCGGCACGACGATCGGGATGCCCGGGTGCGCCGGGGTGTGGCCGATGCTCCTCGCGGTCTACGCCATCAACGGTCTCGGCCTGTCCTACGGCCTGACCGACTACGCCGTGCTGATCCTGCTCGCCCTGGTCGTCTCGCTGGGTACGGCGGGCGTCCCGGGGACCGCGACCGTGACGGCCACGACCGTCTTCGCCGCCGCCGGGCTGCCGCTCGAGGTCATCATCCTGACGCTGCCGATCAGCGCCATCGTCGACATGGCACGCACGCTCAACAACGTCACCGCCGCCGCGGTCGCGTCGGTCCTCGTCGCCCGGCGTGAGGGTCGGCTCGACGACGCGATCTTCGACGCGGCCAACGACCGGACCGACGACGCGCCCGGCGCGCCGCAGCCGGCACGGGTGCCCGTGGTTGCGCCTGTCACCGAGCTGCCGCTGACCACGGCAGCGCTCTTCGACACGCCGTTCCCGTCCGCCCTCGTCGGGGCCTGCGACATCACCGACCGCCCACTCGTGAAGAACTCCCTGGAGACCCGATGACCACCCAGCCCGCCCGTGTCCGCCGACGCCCCCGGTGGCTCTCCGCCCTGATGCTCGTCCCCGTCCTGGTGCTGGCACTGCAGGGGCTGACCTTCCAGGCCAGCGCGAGCGACCTCGAGTGGGTCGACGGCGGCGATGACCAGCTGTGCCTCCAGGACGACACCGGTGTCGCGCTGTCCCACCCCGAGATCGAGCAGTGCTCCCCCATCATCGGCTGCGAGACCGGTGAGACCAACGGCCGGCCGTGGATCCGCTTCCCCAACCACAACGGGGTCTGGCAGCCGAGGGACGCGTACAAGAACTACGACGTCCTCTACGCCTCGGACCCAGCCCCCTCACCGTCGCCGTCATCGAGCCCGACGGCGAAGCCGACGAGCAAGCCCACCGCCAAGCCGACGAAGAAGCCGACCTCGAAGCCCACCACCAAGGCGACGTCGAAGCCGACCGCCCAGGCCTCCTCATCCGCCGCCCCCACCTCGGGCGAGGCTCCCTCGGCACCCGCCGCGCCGCTGGACGACGACCTCGGTCTCGACGGCGACGAGGTCGTGGCCGAGGGGGCACCGACCGCACCGGCCGCACCGACGGTCGAGGTCGACGGTGACCAGGTCACGGTGGCCTGGCAGGCCTCCGCCGACGCCGACCTGGAGGGCGTCACCGGCTACGTGCTGCGCTTCAGCGGCGCCGACCCCGTGGAGACCGACGCGGCCACCACGTCGCACACCTTCACCGGGCTGGCCGACGGCAACTACCGCGCCGCCGTACGAGCCGTGAACGCGGCCGGCGAGTCACCGTCGTCACCGCCCTCGGACATCGCCACCATCGGCACCCCGATCGAGGAGGTCAAGGGCGAGCTCACCGTCGACGGCGACCTCCAGCCGGGCGCCACGGTCACCGTGACCGGCGCCGGGTACGCCGTCAACGTGCCCGAGCTCGTGCTGGAGCTGCACTCGACCCCGGTCGAGCTCGCCACGGTCGCCACCGACGGCGACGGCGCGTTCTCCACCACGGTGACGGTGCCCGGTGACGTCGAGCCCGGCGACCACCATCTCGTCGTCGTCTACGACGGGACCGAGGTCACCAGCACACCGGTGGCCCTGGTCGACACGGTCGCCGCCGACGCCGACGCGGCCGATGACGCGGACCCAGCGGGCACCGACACCGCGACGGCCGGCCCCGCCGAGACCGTGCCGCCGCAGACCGGTCTGGTCATCCTCGGCGGCCTCGCCGCCGCCGGCGTCCTCTCCCTGCTGTGGCACCCGCTGCGCTCCCGCCGCCGGCGCGCGCAGCACGCCCACGGGTCACCGCTCCCGACGACGGCGCCCTCGGCGCCGCGCGTCCCGGTCGCCGTCTCGGGCGTCAGCACGGAGGTGGTCTGAGACGGCCCGCACATGAGAGCGGCTGGATTGCCCGAAGTTTGCAGACGCCCGGCAACCCAGCCCACCGATCACCCTCGTGAAGGTCATTCGGCCTGCCCAGTGTGGCAGCAGAAAGTGAAGATCGCCTGTGTATGCACTTCGTAGAACCTGGCGCGGGCTCGCGGTGGCAGCCGCCGCAGCCGTCGCCCTCTCGCCACTCTCGCCCCTGGGAGGTGTGACGGCGGCCCACGCGGCCGACACCGTCCCGCCCGCCACCCACGGCATCGACTTCGACTACTTCAAGGACGCCTACCCCGGCGTCGGCGCGGACAGCGTCTTCGAGACCGTGACGCTGGAGCGCTTCAAGTACCTCCTGCGTGACAAGTCCGGCAACTTCGCCTTCGTCATCGGCGACCCGAACGACGCGAACACCCAGGCGACGCTCGGCTACATCAACCAGGTCGCCAAGGCCTACGGGATCACGAAGATCTACAACTTCACGCCGAAGATCGACGGCGGCAAGTGGAACCTCTGGAACTGGAACGACCTCGCGTCGGTCACCGGTGGCGCCGCCCTGACGTACTGGCAGAACGAGGGCCCGACCGGCGGGGCCGCCGGCAACCCGGGCTCGTACTACTCGACCCACACCGACGACTACCTCAACAAGGACACCGAGCCGGAGTTCATCCGCACCGACGGGGTCATCACCGGCCCCTACCTCTTCGTCTACAACAAGGACCGGCAGATCGACGTCGGGGGCACCCCGACCGACGACCACATCGTGTCGTCGCTGTCGGACCGCAAGACCGCGAGCGACCTGGACACCCCGGGTGAGGTCGAGGCCTACAAGGCCGAGGTCCAGGACGTGCTCGGAGCCGTCCCCGCGGCCGACTACGCCACCAACTCGGCGTTCCAGTTCTGGAAGGACGAGGCCAACCGGCGCCACAACTCGACGTACGCCGACGCGAGCATCTACGGCGGCGACATCCTGACCGACGCCGACAACGCCGACGGGTGGCGCGTCCAGCCGATCACCTACCCGGAGTGGATCGCCCTGCTGAAGAAGTCCGGCGACATCCCGTTCCTCTTCGGCGGGACGTGGTGCCACAACACCCGGGCGATCGTGAAGGACGTCAACAAGGACGCCCAGAAGTACGGCGTCAAGAAGGTCTACAACTTCGACTACTCGCTCTTCTCGACGTCGAACGGTGGATCCAACTACGACCACAGCCGCAGCTCCGGCCAGAACATCACGACCGGGACCGGACCGGACACCCGCCTGCTCTACCCGAGCCAGGTCTACGGGCAGACGGTCAACACCTACCTGACCAACGCGATCGCCGAGTACGGCAGGACCACCCAGGTCACGACCTCCACACCGCACTACTACTTCCCCGACGGCGACGTCACGAAGCCGATCACCGAGGCGGTCCGCATCCAGGTCGGCCACCTGCTCACCTACAACAAGGACCACGTCGACGCCGCCGGCGACCCGGCCCCGGTCGTCGACCAGGCGCTGCGCCAGAACGACAACGGCGGCAACACCGAGTACATGACCGAGTGGTGGTACGTGAAAGGCAAGGACCTGCCCGCCTCGGACGGCAGCTTCCGCGGCAGCTCGGCGGTCGGCAGCAACGCGCTCGCCAACCAGCGGGCGTTCGCGAAGGAGGGCATCGACGACATCGAGCAGGTCTTCCGCGGGTTCACCGACGAGCTCCCGAGCTCGACCACGGTCACCGGCGTCGGCGCCTCGGTCAAGACCGGAGCCGCGGTGACGCTCAACGTCACGCTCGACGCGTCCGACTACGCGCCGTACCAGTCGACCAACGGGGCCAGCTCCTCCGACCCGGCCGGCACGCTCACCGCCCAGCCGCGCGGCTGGGTCAGGCTGCTGGACGGCAACGGCACCGAGGTGGACCGCAAGCGGGTCACCCGCGGCGGCCGGACGTCGTTCGCCCTCGGCACCCAGGCGACTCCGGGCACGACGACGTACACCGTCGAGTACCTCGGTCGTGGCGACCTGATCGCACCCTCGTCGAAGGAGGTCAGCTTCGTCGTCGGTGCGACCACCACGACCCTGTCGGGACCCACCAGCATCACGGTGGGCCAGGGTGGCCAGTTCACCGCGACGGTCTCGTCCGCGACCGCGACCGGCACCGTCGCGCTGCACGGTCTGCCCGGTGGCGACGTCACCGGTGACGTGAGCAACGGAGCCGTGACGCTGGACGTCCCGGCCTCGGTGCCCACCGGCAGCTACGAGGTCACCGCGTCGTACAGCGGCGACGCGACCAACGATGCGAGCACGTCGGCGCCGCGCACCCTCGCGGTCGTCGCCAACACGTCCACGACCACGCTGGCGGGGCCGACGTCCACGACGTACGGCGCGGCCGGGACGCTCACCGCGACGGTCACCGACGGCGCCACCGGCACCGTGCGTCTGCACGGGCTGCCGGCGACGATCGACGCCACGGTCGTGGACCACGTCGCGACCTTCACCCTGCCGTCGGACCTGGCGGTGGGCAGCTACCAGGTGCACGCCGAGTACCTCGGTGACGACGACTTCGGCTCCTCCGAGTCCAGTGCGCACGCGCTGAGCGTGGGCAAGGCGGCAGCGAAGCTGACCGCGTCGGCGCCGACCAGGGCGTACGGCGCGGCCGGCACCGTCACCGTCACGGTCGGCGGCGTGGGCGGCCTCGTGCCGACCGGCAGCGTCAAGGTCTCCGAGGGCTCCACCGTGCTCGGGACGAGGTCGCTGAGCGGCGGCAAGGTGACCATCACGCTGCCGAGGACCGCCACGGTGAAGAAGCACACCTTGAAGGTCCAGTACGTCGGCAGCGACAGCTACGCGGCCCGCAGCGCGACGGTGTTCTTCACCGTGACCAAGGGACTCGCGAAGGCGCCGACGTTCACGCCGCAGGGCAAGGTCCGGGCCTCGAAGGCCGGCTCCGCGACGATCACCGTCGCCGCCGCGACCGGGCTGGCAAAGCCGGGCGGCAAGGTCAAGGTCACGCTGACGAAGGGCTCGACGAGCAGGTCGGTCTCGGCCAGGCTCAGCAAGGGCAGGGTCGTCGCCAGGCTGCCCAAGCTGGCGAAGGGCACCTGGGCGGTGAAGGTCACCTACCTCGGTGACGCGACCTACGCAGCGGGCCGGGCCAAGGCCTTCCGGCTGACCGTCACGAAGTAGCACCTGCACCTGACGGACGTGGCCGTCCCGGGTCTCCGCAAGGGCCCGGGGCGGCCACGTCGCACGTCCGACTAAGCGTTGTGGACCTCGACCTGGACGGCGCACGCATCCTGGACGGCCTGCTCCAGGACACCTCGCCGCGGATCGGGGACCGCCAGCCACGGCCCGACGACCGCGAGCCGACGTAGCCGCGGGTCGGCGAGCACCTCCTCCACCGCGGGCCGGTCGCCCCCGGTGACCAGCGGGCCGGCCAGTCCGGCGAGGATCCGCGCGGCGTGCTCGGCCGCGGCCTCGTACGCCTGCCGGGCCTGGTTGTCCCGGCGCCGCGCGAAGCGCTGCTGGCTCTGACCGCCCGCCTTCGTGCGGCCCTGCACGTGACGCTGGCCGACCTTGCTGTCGGCGATCGACGCCCCGGCCAGGCGGGCGATCGCGAAGCCGCCCTTGCGGACCAGCAGGACGCCCCACGCGTCGGGCGGACCGAGCGCGTCCACGAACGCGCCGACCTCCGGCCCTCCGGCGTACGACGCCTCGAACGGCGCCCGCGCGCGGAAGGTCGAGCCGTCGCCGGCGACCCCGCGCAGCGCGCCGTCCTCGACGGTGAGCGTCGCGCCGCCGTGCCGCTCCCCGAAGTTGGCCACCCAGCGGGCCAGCCGCTCCGGTGGGACGGCTACGTGCGGCATGCCCGCAGCGTACGGCGCGCCGCCACCGGGTCACTCCCAGTGCACCCCCAGTCGGCTCCAAGTGCGTGCCGATGGGATGCGGACGTCACACCGACGCTCGGCCGCAAGGAGCCTCCGCCATGTCCCACCGGACACCCGACCACCTGATCGCACGCCCCTCCCGGCGCACCTGGCGGCGACGCATCCTGCTGCCGCTCGGGACGCTCGCGGTGCTGGGCGGTCTCGCCTGGTCGGCCAGCGCCAGCTCCGCCCTCTGGTCGGACGACGAGCCCGACCGCGTCGCGACCGAGTCCGCCGCCGTACCCCCCGGCGACGCCGACCGGGTTCAGGAGACCACCCAGGCGGTCGGCAGCTGGCTCGAGCTCGCCGGTGGGCTCGCAAGCGCCGACGGCACGAAGGACGACCTCGTCTTCGGTTCGAAGGAGTTCTTCGCGGCGAAGTACCCCCAGCTCTTCCAGTCCGTCGACTTCGCCGCCCAACGCGTCCAGGCCCTTGCCGCCGACCCCACCACCACGCTGGCGAGCCTGGACGCCCGGCTCGACGACATCGACGGGGACGGCGACCCGGCCAGCGACTTCCACGACGTGCCCGGACTGGTCGTCGACCTCGACGCCGACGTGGCCCCGGCCGGCCCCGGTGGCCGCTACGACGTGACCGTCCGCCTCGACGCCGAGCTGGCCGCCGACAGCCCGCTGGCCCTGCGGCTGGACGGCCTGAGGATCAACGACCAGGGCTCGGACGTCCTGACGCTCGAGCTGGCCAGCACGTTGCGCATCGACCCTGCCGCGACCGGCCCGAAGAAGATCACGATCCCCGTCACCGCTGCCGGTCTCGGCTCGCTGCGGGTCGGTGTCAAGGGCACGTACACCGGCGACGACGCCCTCGCCTTCAACGCCGGCATCCTCGGCGTCCGCGCCACCGGCACGGTCACGGCCGACGCCGGAGCCGCCGTACGCCTCAAGGACCCGAACGGCGACGGTGCGCTGGACCTGACCGAGCTCGGCTCCCCCGCCGCCCTGCTGTCTCCCACGTGCGTCTCCGACGGCGCCAAGGTTGACCTGACCGTCACGACCGACCTGGCCGGGCTGTCCGGCAAGGTCGGCACGATCAAGCTCGACGACGCCGACCTCTGCAACGGGCTGGGCGCTCCCGATGTCGAGCTGGGTGACCTGGCTCAGTTCCGCAACATCACGCTCGGCGACTTCGTCAACGGCCTCGCCCAGGTCACCCAGGCCCTCCAGACCGCGCAGGACGCCGGCGACCTGGACGTCCCGTTCATCAAGGAGCCGCTGCGCGACTTCGTGCAGGCCAACGAGCGCCTCGTCGCCTTCTTCGTCGACAACGGCTTCACCGACGCCGACGACCCGATGTCGACCATCACGGTCAACACCGCCCAGGACGCGCCGCTGCAGACGATCCAGGCCGTGCTGCCCAAGCTGGCGACCGCCCTCGGCATCGACCTCGAGGACCTCGGGCTGCGCTTCGACTCCGGACGTGTCGTCTTCGACCTGAAGGCCTCCAGCCCCGAGTCCGACACCCTCGAGAGCGCCACCCTCGACTTCGGCGACAAGCTCGCCGGGCTCGGCGTCACCGACGTCACCGGCACGGGTACGGCGACCATCGACCCGTCGTACGACCTCGACCTCGGCGTCGGCATCGACCTGGCCCCGCGGCTGGCGCTCGCCGACCGCTTCTACCTCACCAACGGCGCGTCCGGATCGGCTCTGACCCTGGACGCGCCGGTCACCGCCGACCTGCACGTGCAGGCGATCGCCTCGGTGCTCCGGCTCAAGCTGGACGATGCCGACCCCGCGGCCGCCGTACCGCTGCTGCGGCGCAAGGACGCCACCAAGCCGATGGTCTCAGTCGCGCTGACCGACCCGGACAAGAACGGCCGGGTCACCCTCGCCGAGCTGTCCGCAGCCGCCGCGCTTCCCGTGAAGGCCACCGTCAACGCCGAGGTGCCGACGACCCGACTGGACGCGACCGCCGACGCCGTGGGCTTCCCGATGGCCGCCGGTCACGTCACGCTGGCGTGGCCGACCGTCGCCGACCCCGCCACGCTCAAGGTGGAGGCCGACGGCGAATTCACCGACGTGGCGCTGCCCTTCGCCTTCGACACGAGCAACCCGCGCGCGCTGATCTCCAAGGTGCTCGAGGTGACCCAGAAGGCCGTCAGCGACCTGCGGGCGCGGATCGCCGACGGCGACGTGACGACCACGAAGCCGCTCCCGCTCGTCGGCAAGAGCGTCGCCGACCTGGACCCGCTGCTCGTCAAGATCCAGGGCACCCTCGACAAGCTCATCCAGACCAACGAGCTGCTGACGCTCGACCAGCTCAAGACCGAGCTGACCACGGTGATCAAGGACGCGCTCGGCATCAAGTCCGCGAAGGGCGCCTCGGCGGCCGCGCTCAAGGACTTCGTCGAGTTCAAGTTCGAGAAGAAGTCCGGGACCAAGCCGGCCTCCGTGGTCGTCGACCTCCACGTCGGCGCCTGCACCTCCGACCGCAAGGAGGGTCGCGACGGATGCTCCGTCACGCCCGACCCCGTCAAGGTGCCCTTCAACCTCGACCTCGGGACCGGCTCCAAGGTGGGCGGCGTCGCCGGCCTCGGCACCGCGGGCGAGGTGCAGGTGTCGTACGACGCCCGCGCCGACCTGACCCTGGGCGTGCAGCTGCCGGACGTGCAGGCGCCGAAGAAGCTCGGGGAGCTGCCGAAGGTGACCGGTTCGCCGAAGCTCTTCGTGCAGGACGACGCGGTCGTCGACCTCGGTGTCGGTGCCCGCATCGACGGCACCCTCAAGGCGGGCCTCGGCCCGCTCCAGGTGAGCCTGGGCCACGGGGACGACACGGCCAAGGCCGCGGTCGCCGCCCGCTTCCGGCTCGCGGCCACCGCCCCGACCGGCGCACGCCTGGTCATCGGCACCCCGGAGTTCAACGCCTTCCTGTCGGGACTGCTGCCCAAGCCCGGCACCGCCACGGTCCACGAGACCGATGACGCGCTCGAGGCGTCGTGCGAGGGCGTGACCGGGCCGGTCGACGCCTGCGCCGTGCTGCCCGTCTACTTCGAGGACACCGACCTGGGCACGGTGCGCTTCGCCGCCGCCGACCTGCTCACGCCGAGCGGCTGGACCGTCGACAGCACCGAGGTCGAGGCCAAGCTGCAGAACGAGGCGATCCAGTTCGCGCTCCTCGTCGACGGCGTCCGCACCCTGACCACCCAGATCCAGGAGGGTCTGCGCAGCCTGCCCACCGGCACCAAGATCCCGCTCATCGGAGCGGACGTCACGGCCGGTGCGGACGTGCTGCAGCAGTTCGACGAGGCGGTCCTGGCGAAGGTCGACGCGCTGTCCGACGCCGTGGCGAGCTCCGGCAACGCCGGTGCCGTCCAGGCCAGGACCGAGGAGATCCTCGCGGACGTCCCCGGCCTCCCCGAGGGCCAGAGCCCGAAGGTCACCCTGACCTGCCGCCCCGCAGCCGGCGGCGCCCCCGTCGCCTGCGCCAGCACCGACACCATCGACCGGATCCAGAGCTTCCAGGTCGACCTGCACCTCGAGTACGCCGCCGAGGACGGCACCGGGACGTTCGACATCGGCTTCCCCGGACTGCGCCTGGCCAGCCAGGGCGAGTTCACCGCCAAGGCCGGCATCAAGCTCAACGTCGGGTTCGGCGTCGACCGTGACCTCGGCTTCTACATCCCGACCGAGGGCAAGGAGGTGGAGGTCAGCGCCGAGGCCAACCTGCCGCACTCCGAGAGCGGTGCCGACCTGACCGGCGACCTGGCGTTCTTCCCCATCGAGATCGAGGACAACCAGGACGCCAAGCCCGACGTGAAGGTCGGCGCGGCACTCGACCTCACGACGACTCGGCCGGACAAGCGGCTGCCCCTGGCCGACCTCGGGCGGGCGCAGCTGACACCGTCGGTCTCGGCCGAGACCCTGCTCAAGCTCGGCGTGAAGACCGTGCGGTCCGAGGGCCCGGCCGGGATGCTGCCGACCTTCAGCACCAACTTCGTGCTGGACGCCGGCATCACCTGGAACGGCACGGGCTCGCCGCAGACCCGGGCCAGCATCGACTTCAACAACGTGCGGGTCGATGCCGGCAGCCTGGTCTCCGACATCATCAAGCCCACCGTCAAGACGCTGCGGAAGTACACCGGACCGCTGGAGAAGCCGATCGAGGCCATCCAGAAGCCGATCCCCGGTGTCGCCGAGGCCGCCAAGCTGACCGGCAGGCCGGCGCCCACCTGGTACGACGCCTTCAAGGCCGCCGACCGGGCAGCGAACGGCCCGGACTCCAAGTCCCTGCAGCTGATCGACCGCGTCATCATGCTCGTCAACCTCGTCAAGGCCGTCGACCAGGGCTCGACCTCCGCCGGCCAGATCGAGATCGGGTCGTTCTCCGTGCTGGCCGACGCCGCACGGCAGCCGGTCCCGCTCAACGAGGCCGACCAGCTCGTCACCGGTGAGTCGGTCACGACACCGGACCTGATCACCAAGCTCGGCTTCGACACCCCGAAGGGCGAGTTCAGCGCCGCCCGCACCAAGGGTGGGCTGTCGTTCCCGGCGTTCGAGGACCCCAAGTCCCTCTTCGGGATGCTGCTCGGCAAGGACGTGCCGCTCGTCTACTACGACGCAGGTCAGCTGGGCATCCAGCGCGGCTTCCAGTTCTCCTACCCGATCGGCCCGGCACGCCTCTACATCGGCGGCAGCGCCGGCGTCTACGGACACCTGGCGGCCGGCTTCGACACCTACGGCATGCGCAAGGCGCTCGAGGTGCTCACCGACGACGACCCCGACAACAACGGCGCCTGGGACGTCACCAAGGGCCTGCTCCAGGGTCTCTACCTCGACGACTTCGACCAGTCCGGCAACGACGTCCCCGAGATCCGCTTCGAGGCCAAGCTGGTCGCCGGCGCCTCGGTCGGCATCCCCGGTCTCCAGGCCGGGGCCGAGGGCGGCGTACGCGGTGTCGCGGAGTTCAACCTCAAGGCCGACCAGACCGGTCGCCTGCGCTACCCGCAGATCGCGGCGCAGCTCAAGGTGAACGCCAACCCGTTGTGCTTCTTCGACGCGACGGCGCGGGTGGACGCCTTCATCCGGGCGTACGTCGACACACCGTTCGGCAAGGCCGACTACCCGATCGCCTCGACGGTGATCTACGACCAGCCCAACCTGTTCTCGTTCTGCGACACCCCGCAGGAGGATCGCAAGAACCGGCTGGCCGAGCTCGACGACGGCAAGCTCACGCTCAAGGCCGACACGAGCCCGCAGTCCTACGTCATGACCCAGGTCGACGCCGAGACCGTCGAGCTCACCGGCGAGATGGACGGCGAGCACGTGGTTGAGCAGTACTCCCCCGTCACCAAGGTCGGCGGTGACCTCCTGGGCGGCGACGACGTGTTCGACGTACAACCCGTCCCGCAGGGCGTTCCGGCCCTGCCCGTCACGGTCTGTGGTGGACCCGGCAACGACCGCATCATGGTCGCCGCCGGCACCGCGACGCTGTACGGCGACGCCGGTCCGGGCTGCAACCCGGTGCCGACGAACGTGGCCGGCGACGACACCCTGATCAGCGGCGCCGACGCGGACACCCTCACCGGCGGCCCCGGCAACGACAGCCTCGACGGCGGCCCTGGTGCCGACCGTCTCGACGGTGAGGCCGACAACGACGTCCTCCGTGGTGGCTCCGGCGACGACGAGGTCATCGGCGGCGCCGGTGACGACACCAGCGACTACGGCGACCACGGATCAGCCGTGACCATCAACCTGCCCGGCCCGAGCGGCTCGGCCGGTGAGGCGGACACCGCGTCGAGCGTCGAGAACGTGCGCGGCGGCAGTGGCGCCGACACCATCAACCTGCCGGCCACCGGCTCCCTGGTGGTCGACGGCGGCACCGGTGACGACACGGTCAACGGCAGCAACAGCACCGGCATCCTGATGGGCAACGACGGTGATGACACCTTCGTCGGCGGCACGGGCAACGTGCAGGTCGTCGGCAGCGGCGGCGACGACACCCTCGTCGACGGTCCGGGCGCCCAGACGTTCCTGGGGATGGAGGGTCGCGACACCGTGGACTACAGCGCCGCAGCCGGTCCGCTGCGCGTCGTGCTCGACGGCGAGCCCGGCGACGGGCCGGAGGGTCAGCGTCGCGACAACATCATCGACGCCGACCTCGTGATCGGCGGGGAGCACCCCGACCAGCTCACCGGCAGCAGTGCCGACGAGGAGCTGCGCGGCGGGGCCGGTGCGGACGTCCTCGAGGGCGGAGCAGGGGCCGACACCCTGATCGGCGGCGACGGCGACGACACCCTGGCCGGCAACGCGGGCAGCGACCGGCTCGAGGGCGGCGCCGGCAAGGAGATCCTGCGCGGTGGCGGTGCCAACGACACCCTGCTCGGCGCGAGCGGCGACGACGACCTGGACGGCGAGCAGGGCGACGACTCGCTCGACGGCGGACCGGACGACGACCGGCTGCGCGGCGGCGAGGGCGGCGACGACCTGCGGGGCGGCGGCGACGTCGACCGCGTCGACTACTCCGACCGCACCGACGACCTCCGGGTCAGCTTCGACGACGCCGCGTTCGACGGGGCCGGGTTCGGCTCCGAGCACGACAACGTCCACGACGACATCGAGAAGTACCTCGGGAGCAGTGGCCAGGACGACGTCCGCGGCTCCGGCCGTGACCAGGTCTTCGTCACCAACGACGGTCGCGACGACGTCGCGGGACTCGGCGGTGCGGACCAGTTCGACGGCGGCAACGGCAACGACCGGTTCTTCGACCTCGAGTTCAACTCGTGGACGTCCCCCAACGCCGACGGCTCGCTGGTCGACCACTTCGTCGGCGGCGAGGGCAACGACGAGGCCTACGGCAACGGCGGCGCGGACCTCTTCGAGATGGGTGCCGGCAACGACACTGCGCGGGGCGGCCAGGACAACGACACCTTCCGACTCGGCGACGGCAACGACGACGTCTACGCCGGTGCCGGCGACGACGACGTGGAGGGTGAGGCCGGGGACGACTCCCTGCGGGGCGAGGACGGCAAGGACAAGCTGCGCGGCGGGCCGTCCGTCAAGGGCGACTCGATCCGTGGCGGCAACGGCGCCGACGAGATCTGGAACGGCGAGGGCGGCGGGACGGTGACCACCGGCATCGGCGGGAACAGCTCCGAGGAGACGGACTTCGCACCGAACGTCGTCCACGGCACCGGCGGGTCCGACAACCGCTACAACGGGTCCAACGGACCGGACACCTTCTTGCTCGGCGCCGGCAACGACAGGGTCGGCGCCGGTCTGGGCGACGACGTGATCGAGCTCGGCGAGGGCACCAACCAGGGCGACGGCGGCGCCGGCGACGACACCATCGTGGCCGGGTCCGGTGACGACAACGTCTTCGGCCTCGAGGGTGACGACGTCCTCGAGGGCGGGGGCGGCAAGGACCAGGTCGACGGTGGCGCCGGCGACGACGTACTGCGCGGCGGCGACGGCAACGACGTGATCAGCGGTGGAGCCGGCAAGGACCTCCTCGACGGTGGCGGCAACGCCGACACGTTCGACGGCGGCGCCGACCTCGACACGCTCACCTACGCGTCACGGACGACGGACCTGGTGGTCAGCGACGACGGCAACGCCAACGACGGCGGAGTCGAGGACAAGTCGACCGTCTCGCCGTTCGTCCAGCGAGACTGGGTCAACGACAGCATCGAGGTGTTCGTCGGCGGCTCGGGCGACGACCACCTGTGGCTGGCCGACAAGGACCGCACCGTGGCGGGGCTGCGTGGCGGCGACGGCAACGACCGGCTCGAGATCAGGTCGACGACCTCACCGGCGACCACCTTCGTCGGTGGTGCGGGCGACGACGTCATGACGGGCAGCGGCGGGGCGGACACGTTCGACCAGGGCGCCGCACCCGACGGTGCCGACGACATGTCGGGTGGTGGCGGCGCCGACCGGGCCGACTACTCGGGTCGTCCGGAGGGCTCGGCGAAGGTGACCTTCGACGGGACCGCCGACGACGGCGCGCCCGGCGAGGGCGACAACGTCCGCGGCGACATCGAGTCGGCTCCCGGGGCGGACTCCGAGGCGCTTCCGACGACGGTCGCGGTCAGCCCCGTGTCGGTCACCGAGGGTGCCGCGGGCGCGACCAGGACGGCCCGGTTCACGGTCCGCCTCGACGCGGTCTCGACCTCGCCGACCCCCGTCAGCTGGAAGGTCGCGGGAGGGACGGCCACCGCTGGGACCGACTACACGGGCACTGCCGGGGTGCTGACGGTGCCCGCGGGCACGCTCACCGGCACGTTCGACGTGACGGTGCGTGGGGATGCGACCGACGAGCCGAACGAGACCGCGCAGGTGAGCGTCACGGGTCCGGCGAACTCGGTGCAGACGACGCTCACGATCGTGGACGACGACTCCCCCGTCGTACGCCCGACCATCTCGGTGTCGTCGGTGTCGGAGAAGGAGGGCAACGCGGGTCTGCGGACCCTGACCTTCAAGGTGGCGCTGTCGAAGGCGACCACGGTGCCCGTGCGGGTGCGGGTGGCCACCGCCAACGGCACCGCCGCGGCCGGCAAGGACTACGTGGCAGCCGCGCGATGGCTGACCTTCGCGCCCGGCAAGACCTCGCTCACCTTCCAGGTGAAGGTGAAGGGAGACCGGGTCCGGGAGAGGTCCGAGCGCTTCCGGGTGCTGCTCAGCGGCGCCACCGGCGGGGTCAGCGGCAGGACGGGCGTCGGCACCATCGTGAACGACGACCGCTGACCGCCGGTCACCAGCTCCCGCGCAGCGCGTACTCCCCCCGGGCGCGCTGCGCGGGCCTCCCCCCGGCGTACTTCTCAGGCGATCCCGTCACTTCTGGGGCGTTGCAACGGCCGAGAAGTGACGCGATCCCCGGTGAACCGGGGATCCCTGGGGCCGGTGGGGCGATCGCCGGCCACCGGCCACCAACTCCCGTGCGGCGCGTCCTTCCCCCCGGGGCGCGCTGCGCGGGCCTCCCCCGGCGTACTTCTCAGGCAATCCCGTCACTGCTGGGGCGTTGCAACGGCCGAGAAGTGACGCGATCCCCGGTGAACCGGGGATCCCTGGGGCCGGTGGGGCGATCGCCGGCCACCGGCCACCAACTCCCGTGCGGCGCGTCCTTCCCCCCGGGGCGCGCTGCGCGGGCCTCCCCCGGCGTACTTCTCAGGCAATCCCGTCACTTCTGGGGCGTTGCAACGGCCGAGAAGTGACGCGATCCCCGGTGAACCGGGGATCCCTGGGACGGGTGGGGCGATCGCCGGGCACCAGCTCCCGCGGAGCGCGGACGTCTCCCGCCGCGCTGCGCGGGCCGCCGCCCCGGCGTACTTCTCAGGCAATCCCGTCACTTCTAGGGCGTTGCAACCGCCGAGAAGTGCAGGGATCCCCGGTGCACCGGGGATCCCTGGGGCCGGTGAGGCGAACGGCGACCCGACCATGACGCCGCTGGGCCGGCAGGCGCGCGAGTCAGCAGCTCAGACGTTGAAGCCCAGGGCGCGCAGCTGCTCGCGGCCGTCGGGAGTGATCTTGTCCGGGCCCCACGGCGGCATCCAGACCCAGTTGATCAGGACGTCGTTGACGAGGCCCTCGAGGGCACCGTTGGTCTGGTCCTGGATCACGTCGGTCAGCGGGCAGGCCGCGGACGTCAGCGTCATGTCGAGCACCAGGTTGGTGTCCTCGTCGATGTGCACGCCGTAGACCAGACCGAGGTCGACGACGTTGATGCCGAGCTCGGGGTCGACGACGTCCTTCATCGCCTCGGTGACGTCCTCGACGGACACGGTCGACGTGCCGACCCCGCCGGAGTGGGCGGCCTCGGGTACGTCGGGCAGGTCGGAGTGGTCAGGCATGGGAGTCCTCCTGGGCTCGGGTGAGGGCGTCTTGGTAGGCCATCCACGACAGCAGTGCGCACTTGATGCGGGCGGTCAGCTTGGCGGCGCCGGCGAAGGCGATCGCGTCCTCGAGGACGTCCTCGTCGGGCACGACCTGGCCCTTGCCCCGCATCATCTCGAGGAAGGCGTCGTAGATCGGCTGGGTCTCCGCGACGGTCTTGCCGATCAGCAGCTCGGTCATCACCGACGCCGACGCCGATGAGATCGAGCAGCCCTGGTTGTCGTAGGAGATGTCGCCCACGACGTCGCCGTCGAGGTGCAGCCGGAGCGTCACCTCGTCGCCGCACGTCGGGTTCACGTGGTGGACCTCGGCCTCGAACGGCTCACGCAGGCCGGCGTTCAGCCGACGCTTCGCGTGGTCGAGGATGATGTCCTGGTACAGGGAATCGAGCTCGGAAGTCATCACTCAACCCAACTTGAAGTACGAGCGGGTGTATTCCAGGCCCTCGACCAGCGCGTCGATCTCGGTCGGGGTCGTGTAGAGGTACGACGACATCCGGGTCGAGCTCTGGACGCCGAAGCGGGCGTGCGCCGGCTTCGCGCAGTGGTGGCCCGCGCGCACGGCGATGCCGCGCGCGTCGAGCACCTGCGCGATGTCGTGCGGGTGCACGCCGTCGAGCTCGAAGGAGATCGCTCCCCCGCGCTCCGTCGCGTCGAGGGGGCCGAGGACCCGCAGTCCGGGCACGGTCGCCAGGCCCTCGAGCGCGTACGCCGTGATGGTCTGCTCGTGCCGGTGGATGGCGTCCATCCCGATGTGGGAGAGGTAGTCCACCGCAGCCCCGAGCCCGACCGCCTCGACGATCGGCGGCGTGCCGGCCTCGAACTTGTGCGGGATCCCGGCGTACGTCGAGCGCTCCATGCGGACCGTCTCGATCATCTCGCCGCCCCCGAGGAAGGGCGGCAGCTGCTCGAGCAGCTCGCGCCTGCCCCAGAGCACGCCGATGCCGGTCGGACCGACGACCTTGTGGCCGGTGAAGACGACGACGTCGGCGCCGGAGGCGACGACGTCCACCGGCAGCTGCGGGGCCGCCTGCGAGGCGTCCAGCACGACGATGGCGCCGACCTCGTGGGCACGGCGGGCGATCTCCGCGACCGGGTTGATGGTGCCGAGCATGTTCGACACCCAGGTCAGCGTGACGACCTTGGTGCGCTCGGTGATGAGCTCGTCGATGTTCGACAGGTCGAGCCGGCCGTCGTCGGTGAGCCCGAACCACCGCAGCGTCGCGCCGGTCCGCTCGGTGAGCAGCTGCCACGGCACGATGTTGGAGTGGTGCTCCATCTCGGTGGTCACGACCACGTCGCCCGCACCGATCTGAAGCGGACCGCGCGCCCAGGCAAGCGTGTTGGCGACCAGGTTGAGCGCCTCGGAGGCGTTCTTGGTGAAGATCACCTCGTCGCGGCTCGGCGCGTTGATGAACGCGGCGACCCGGTCGCGCCCCTGCTCGAAGGCCTCGGTCGACTCGGAGCCCAGGGTGTGCATGGCGCGGGCCACGTTGGCGTTGTGGCGCTCCAGGTGGTCGACCATCGTGTCGATGACGACCTGGGGCTTCTGCGAGGTGTTGGCGCTGTCGAGGTAGACCAGCGGCAGGCCCCCGGCGACGGTCCGCTCGAGGATCGGGAAGTCGGCTCGGATCACCTCCAGCTCAGGGAGGAGGCCGGCCAGCTGCGTGGTGGTCATGTCAGACCGTCGCCGTGAGGTACTTCTCGTAGCCGGAGGCCTCGAGCTCCTCGGCGAGCTCGGGCCCGCCCTGCTCGGCGATCTTGCCGTCGACGAAGACGTGCACGTAGTCGGGCTCGATGTAGCGCAGGATCCGGGTGTAGTGAGTGATCAGCAGGACGCCCTTGCCCTCCTGCGCGCGGAACCGGTTGACACCCTCGGACACGATCTTGAGCGCGTCGATGTCGAGACCGGAGTCGGTCTCGTCGAGGATCGCGACCTTCGGGTTCAGCAGCTCGAGCTGGGCGATCTCGTGGCGCTTCTTCTCACCACCCGAGAAGCCCTCGTTGACCGAGCGCGTGCCGAACGTCGGGTCGAGGTTCAGCTTCTCGAGCGCCGAGTTGACGTCCTTGACCCAGGTGCGGAGCTTGGGTGCCTCGCCATCGAGCGCGGTCTTCGCCGTGCGCAGGAAGTTCGAGACGGAGACGCCGGGGACCTCGACGGGGTACTGCATGGCCAGGAACAGCCCGGCCCGGGCGCGCTCGTCGACCGACATGGCGAGCACGTCGTCGCCGTCGAGGGTGACGGTGCCGCCGGTGATCGTGTACTTCGGGTGGCCGGCGATCGAGTAGGCCAGCGTCGACTTGCCCGACCCGTTGGGGCCCATGATGGCGTGCGTCTCACCGTCCTTGATGGTCAGCGTGACGCCCTTGAGGATGTCCTTGGGACCGTCCTCGGTGTCGACGGACACCTGCAGGTCCAAGATGGCGAGCTCGCTCATGAGGGGGTGACTCCGTTCAGGGTGGTGGTGGTGTCGATGAAGATGGAGGCGGTGCCGTCGGGGTCGTCCCGGACCTCGACCGGGAAGGTCGCGACGGGCTCGGTGGCGGGGAAGCTGGTCGGCTTGCCGGTCCGCAGGTCGAACCGCGAGCCGTGCAGCCAGCACTCGACCGTGCAGTTCTCGACCTCGCCCTCGCTGAGCGCGACGGCGGCGTGCGAGCACAGGTCCTGGAGGGCGAAGAACTCGTCGCCGTCACGCGCGAGCGCGACGTCGTACGCGCCGATCGTGACGCCCAGCGCCTCGTCGGTGGGGACGTCGGCGACCGCGCAGGCCAGCTCGAACGCCATCAGACGAGGTCCTTGAGCACGTTCTTGGCCAGCTCGGCCTCGACCGTCTCGAGCAGCTGACCCTCGATCGACGGGATGCCGACCTTGCGGATCAGGTCGTTGAAGAAGCCGTGGACGACGAGGCGGCGCGACTCCTTCTCCGACACCCCGCGCGAGCGCAGGTAGAAGAGCTGCTCGTCGTCGAAGCGAGCGGTCGCGGACGCGTGGCCCGCGCCCTCGATCTCGCCGGTCTCGATCTCCAGGTTGGGGACCGAGTCGGCCTGGCAGCCGTCGGAGAGGACCAGGTTGCGGTTCTCCTCGTAGGTCTCGATGCCCTCGGCGACCTTGCGGATCAGCACGTTGCCGATCCAGACCGTGTGGGCGCCCTGGCCCTGCAGCGCGCCCTTGTAGAGCACGTGGCTCTTGGTCCGCGGCGCGTTGTGGTCGGCGAAGAGGCGGTGCTCGAGGTGCTGGCCCTCGTCGGCGAAGTAGAGGCCGAGCAGCTCGGCCGAGCCGCCGGGACCGGCGTACTCGACGTTGGCGTGCATCCGCACCACGTCGCCGCCGAACGAGATCGACGTGTGCTTGACGGTGGCGTCGCGGCCGACCTGGATGGCGTCGCGGCCGAGGTGCACCGCGTCGTCGTCCCAGTCCTGCAGCGAGAGCACGTTGACGTTGGACGCGTCGCCGGCGAGCACCGTGGTGATCGCCGAGTAGCGCGCCGAGCCGCTGTGCGCGATCACGACGGTCGCCTGGGCGTGGCGACCGACCCGGACCACCAGCCGGCCCCAGACCAGGTCGTCGACGGACTCGCCGTGGAGCCGCAGGACGATCGGCTCGGTGATCTCGGCCTCGGCCGGGACGTCGAGCAGCACGGCACCGGCAGCGTTGGCCGCGGCCAGCGCCGAGGGCCGGTCGTTGGGCGCGAGCTCGCCGATCTCACGCGCCTGCTCGGCGCTGATCCGGGTCAGCGTGACGCCCTCGGGCAGCGTGGTGTCCCACGTCAGGCTGGCGTCGGAGGCGTCGCCGTCGAGGATGCCGCGGAGCCGCTTGAGCGGCGTGAAGCGCCAGATCTCCTCGCGCCCGTTGGGGACCGGGTGCTCGACCAGGTCGTACGACGGGGGCGGGTTGAGGTGGCTGAAGAGCGGCCCCTGCTCCAGGGCGGACTCCACGCTCTCGCGGGCGGTGTCGGTCACAGTCACTACGGGTGTCTTCCTAGGTACTCGGATCTGTGTGGTGGTCCCGAGGAGGGACTGGTTCCCTCCTCGACCACCGTGGACGGGCGACGGCGACTAGCCGACCGCACCTTCCATCTGCAGCTCGATGAGCCGGTTGAGCTCGAGGGCGTACTCCATCGGGAGCTCCTTGGCGATCGGCTCGATGAAGCCGCGCACGATCATCGCCATCGCCTCATCCTGCTCCATGCCGCGCGACATGAGGTAGAAGAGCTGGTCGTCGGAGACCTTCGAGACCGAGGCCTCGTGACCCATCGAGACGTCGTCCTCGCGGATGTCGACGTACGGGTAGGTGTCCGAGCGGCTGATCTGGTCGACCAGCAGTGCGTCGCAGAGCACGTTGGACTTCGAGCCGTGGGCGCCCTCGTTGACCTGGATCAGGCCGCGGTACGACGTCCTGCCACCTCCGCGGGCGACGCTCTTGGACAAGATGCTGGAGCTCGTGTGCGGGGCAGCGTGCACCATCTTGGCGCCGGCGTCCTGGTGCTGGCCCTCGCCCGCGAACGCGATCGAGAGGGTCTCGCCCTTGGCGTGCTCGCCCATCAGGTACACGGCGGGGTACTTCATCGTCACCTTGGAGCCGATGTTGCCGTCGACCCACTCCATCGTCGCGCCGGCCTCGCAGACGGCGCGCTTGGTGACGAGGTTGTAGACGTTGTTGGACCAGTTCTGGATGGTCGTGTAGCGGCAGCGGCCGCCCTTCTTCACGATGATCTCGACGACCGCGGAGTGCAGCGAGTCCGAGGAGTAGATCGGCGCGGTGCAGCCCTCGACGTAGTGCACGTAGGCGCCCTCGTCGACGATGATCAGGGTGCGCTCGAACTGGCCCATGTTCTCGGTGTTGATCCGGAAGTAGGCCTGCAGCGGGATGTCGACGTGCACGCCCGGCGGGACGTAGATGAACGAGCCACCCGACCACACGGAGGTGTTGAGCGCGGCGAACTTGTTGTCGCCGACCGGGATGACCGTGCCGAAGTACTCCTGGAAGAGCTCCGGCTGCTCCTTGAGCGCCGTGTCGGTGTCGAGAAAGAGGACGCCCTGCTCCTCCAGGTCCTCGCGGATCGAGTGGTAGACGACCTCGGACTCGTACTGCGCCGCGACGCCCGAGACGAGGCGCTGCTTCTCCGCCTCCGGGATGCCGAGCTTGTCGTAGGTGTTCTTGATGTCCTCGGGCAGGTCGTCCCACGTGGCCGCCTGCTTCTCGCTGGAGCGCACGAAGTACTTGATGTTGTCGAAGTCGATCCCCGACAGGTCCGAGCCCCAGTTCGGCATGGGCTTGCGGCCGAAGAGCTTGAGGCCCTTGAGGCGCAGGTCGAGCATCCACTGCGGCTCGCTCTTCTTCGCGGAGATGTCGCGCACGACCTCCTCGCTCAGGCCGCGCTTGGCGGCGGCGCCGGCGGCGTCGGAGTCGGCCCAGCCGAAGTCGTAGCGACCGATGCCCTCGAGCTCGGGATTGCGCTCGTCGATGGTGGTCATCAGCTGACCGTCTCCTTCGTCTTGGTGGGTGTGCTCGGGATGCAGGTGGTGCAGACCCCGTCGCCGTGGGCGATCGTGGCCAGCCGCTGGACGTGGCTGCCGAGGACGAGGCTGATGGCCTCGGTCTCGGCCTCGCACAGCTGCGGGAACTCGTGGGCTACGTGGGCGACCGGGCAGTGCTGCTGGCACAGCTGCTCGCCGACCGGGCTGTCGCGGACCGTCGCGGCGTACCCCTCGTCGGTGAAGACCTGGGCCAGGATCTCCGCGGAGCCCAGCTCGGGGTGCTCTGCTCGGATCCCCTCGAACCTCTCCTGGATGAACGCCACCCGACGGGCGGCGAATTCCCGGACGGCGTCATCGCCGCCGGTCTCGGCCAGGAAGCGGAGCGCCTGCGCGGCGAGGTCGTCGTACTGCTGGTCGAAGCCGTCGCGGCCCGACTCGGTCAGCGCGAACGCCTTGGCCGGACGTCCGCGTCCGCGGGCGGCCTGGCTGCGCGGCTCGCGCGCCTCGACCTCGCCCTCCTCGAGCATCTGGTCGAGGTGACGGCGGACGGCGGCCGGGGTGAGGTCGAGCCGCTCGGCGAGGGCCGCCGCGGTCGAGGGGCCGTTGACGAGGATCGACCGAGCGACGCGCTGGCGCGTCGACTGGTCGTGCACCTCGGTGAATTCCACAACGCCAGTGTGCCTTTATTGCTCGGGCCGCTTCAAGGAAGGTCACCCTTACCTGCGAGAGGCCCGGGCGGAGGGCGTGAGCCGGGCCACACGCCACCCCTCCCTACACTTTGCCCGTGCCTGCACCCGTCGATCCCAGCGACCTCGCGGTCAGCGTCGACGGCCTGGTCATGCGGTACGCCGACAAGGTCGCCGTCGACCGGCTCTCCCTCACCGTCGTGCGCGGCACGATCACCGCCGTCCTCGGCCCCAACGGTGCCGGCAAGACCACGACGCTCGAGACGTGCGAGGGCTACCGACGCCCGCAGCAGGGCGCCGTCCGCGTGCTCGGGCTCGACCCGGTCCGTGAGCGGCGCGACCTGCTCCCCCGCATCGGCGTGATGCTCCAGGGCGGCGGCGCGTGGAGCGGCGTGCGCGCCATGGAGATGCTCGACCACATCGCCCGGCTGCACGCCCACCCGCTCGACACCGCGATGCTGTCCGACCGGCTGGGTCTGGGCGACTGCGGGCGTACGCCGTACCGGCGGCTCTCGGGCGGCCAGCAGCAGCGTCTCGCGCTGGCGATGGCGATCGTCGGCCGGCCGGAGATCGTCTTCGTCGACGAGCCGACCGCGGGCATGGACCCGCAGGCGCGGCGCACGACCTGGGAGCTGCTCGACGAGCTCCGCGCCGACGGCGTCACCGTCGTGCTGACGACGCACTACATGGACGAGGCCGAGCGGCTCGCCGACCAGATCCACATCATCGACCGCGGCAGCCTGATCGCCTCGGGGAGTCCACTGGAGCTCACCCGAGGCGGGACGCACGCGACGATCCGGCTCGTGGTGACCCGGCCCTTCCCGCCCGGGTCGCCCGAGCTCCTGAGCACGACGCTCGGACCCGAGACCCAGGTCACCCAGCTCGACGACGTGAGCCTGGTCATCACCGGGCCGGCGGACGCCTCGACGCTCGCGAAGGTCTCGGCCTGGTGCGAGGCCAACGGCGTCCTGCCCGAGTCGCTGACCCTCGGCCAGCGCAACCTCGAGGACGTCTTCCTCCAGCTCACCGGACGGGGGCTGGCCCCGTGAGCACCTTCATCCCCCGCCCCGGCGCCGCCGCCCTGCCGCGGCAGGTCCTCGCGCAGGCGCGCATGGAGGCGAGGCTGATGCTGCGCAACGGCGAGCAGCTGCTGCTCGCCGTGGTCATCCCGGTGATCGTCCTCGTCGGCGGCGTCACCGCCGGCGAGCACCTCTCGCTGAGCCTCGACACCTCCCGCCCGCTCGTCGACACCTTCACCCCCGGCGTGATCGCGCTGGCGGTGATGTCGACGTCGTTCACCTCGCTCGCGATCGCCACCGGCTTCGAGCGGCGCTACGGCGTGATCAAGCGGCTCGGCAGCTCCCCGCTCCCCCGCTCCGGGCTGCTGGCGGGCAAGGTCCTGGCGCTGCTGATCGTCCAGCTGCTGCAGATCGTCGTCATCGGCGGCGTGGCGCAGCTGCTCGGCTGGACCCCGGAGCCCGGCGTGCTCGGCGTGGGGCTCGCGATCGTCTTCGGCACGGCCGCCTTCGCCAGCCTCGGCCTCTTCGTCGCCGGGGTCCTGCGGGCCGAGGCGACCCTCGCGGCCGCGAACCTGATCTACCTCCTGCTCCTGGCCGGCGGCGGGATCGTGCTGCCGCTGAGCGCGTACGGCGCGGCGGGCGACGTCGTCCGCTGGCTGCCGTCGGGCGCGCTCGGCGAGGCGATGCGCGTCGGCTTCATCGACGGCGGGGTCGCCTGGCGCGACCTCGGCGTACTCCTCATCTGGGCCGTGATCGGCTCCGTGCTCACGGCAAGGACGTTCAAGTGGGAGTGACCAACCGGCTGCGGCACCTCGACGACTGGCTGCGCGGCTGGGCATGGGCGTCGATCGTGGTCAACATCGGCATCGTCGTCACCGGCGGCGTCGTCCGGCTGACCGGCTCCGGCCTCGGCTGCCCGACCTGGCCGGAGTGCCGCACCGGGTCGTTCACCCCGCACGGCGCCTACGACCTCCACTCGGCGATCGAGTTCGGCAACCGGATGCTGACCTACGTGCTCGTCGCGGTCGCGGTGGGCACGTTCGCGGCGGCCTGGCAGTCGGGGCGCCGCGACCTGCGGCGGCTCGCGCTGATCATCGCGCTCGGCATCCCGGCCCAGGCCGTGATCGGCGGCATCACCGTGCTGACCGACCTCAACCCGTGGATCGTGTCCTTCCACCTGCTCTGCTCGATGGCCATCATCGGCGTCGCGGTGCTCTTCCTCTGGCGGCTCGACCGGCCCGGGCCCGCCGTACGCCCCCGGGGGCCGGTGGTCGCGCTCGCGTGGGCGACGTTCGCCACCGCCTGGGCGGTCCTCTACGTCGGCACCGTCGTGACCGGCTCGGGCCCGCACGCCGGTGACAAGGACGCGAAGCGCAACGGGCTCGACCCGCTGCAGATGAGCCAGGTGCACGCCGACCTGGTCTTCCTGCTGGTCG
The DNA here is from genome assembly GCF_000620705.1 of Nocardioides sp. URHA0020. Classification (GTDB taxonomy): domain Bacteria; phylum Actinomycetota; class Actinomycetes; order Propionibacteriales; family Nocardioidaceae; genus Nocardioides. Next base: position 165,790 of record NZ_KK211168.1, on the reverse strand, counting down.
GGCTCACCGTCGGTCTGCTCCTCGCGGTCATCGCGACCCACCGCTGCGCCGCCGTACGGCGCGCCGTGGAGGTGCTGCTCGTCGTCGAGCTCGCCCAGGGCCTGGTCGGCTTCGTGCAGTACTTCACCGACCTGCCGGTCATCCTGGTCGGCTTCCACATGCTCGGTGCCGCGATCATCTCGGCCACCGTCACCTGGGCGCTGATCCAGGTGCGCGAGAACGACGGCTGACGGCGGCCGGCCGCCTACCCCCGCGGGGCGGACGGCCGCGGTCGTCCTGACTGACGCGGACGACCGGCCCCTGGTGACGGGTTCCACACCGCCCGCGCGACGAGCGGCGCGGTCCGTGCGCCGAACGGTCGTCCGGCCGCTGTCGCGCGGCTCCGGGGCGGCCCGCGCAGGCGGCGGGCGGCGTCAGCGCGAGACGAGCGGGTCGAGCGCGACGGCGACGAAGAGCAGCGAGAGGTAGAGGTTCGAGGAGTGGAAGAGCCGCATCGGCTGGATCACCGACAGGCTCTCGGTGCCGCGCGCACGGGCCCACATCCGGTGCGCCTCGAGGAGGAACACGGCGCCCAGGACGGCGGCCACGACCGGGTAGAAGAGGCTGGTGCCGGCGACCGGCCAGAGCAGCAGCGACGTCGCGACCATCACCCAGCTGTAGATCACGATCTGGCGACCGACCTCCGCAGCCGGCTTGACCACGGGCAGCATCGGGACGTCGACGTTGGCGTAGTCCTCGCGGTAGCGCAGCGCGAGCGCCCAGGTGTGGGGCGGGGTCCAGAAGAAGACGACCATGAAGAGCACGATCGGGGTCCACGACAGCGCGCCGGTGACCGCGGTCCAGCCGATCAGCGCCGGGAAGCAGCCGGCCAGGCCACCCCAGACGATGTTCTGCGTCGTACGCCGCTTGAGCAGCATCGTGTAGCCGAAGACGTAGAACGCGTTGGCCACGACCGAGAGCAGCGCCGAGAGCGGGTTGACCCAGACGTAGAGGATCACCGTCGACAGGATCCCGAGCACGAAGCCGAAGACCAGCGCCGATCGCGGCGACACGATGTGTCGCGGCAGGGCACGTCGTCGGGTGCGGCGCATCTGCTCGTCGATGTCACGGTCGTAGACGCAGTTGAAGACCGACGCCGAGCCGGCCGAGAACGTGCCGCCGATCACGGTGGCGACCACGAGGCCGAGGTCGGGCACGCCGCGAGCGGCGTAGAACATCACCGGCACGGTGGTGAGCAGCAGCAGCTCGATCACGCGCGGCTTGGTCAGCCCGACGTACGCCGCGACGACGTCCTTGAGAGTCGCCCGCTCGGCCTCCGGCTGCTGGGCAGCAGAGGCCGACTGGTCGACGTACGTCACGGGGATCCTTGGACGGGATTGCGGGGACCGGGAAACGGTCACTGGACGGGTGCGAGTCTATCGCCAGAGGTGAGTAGGCTCGGCATCGGCTGAACCACCCGAAAGGAACCCTGTGAGCAACCCCCCTGCCCTGGACTGGACCGACCTCGACGCGAAGGCGGTGGACACCGCCCGAGTCCTGGCGATGGACGCCGTGCAGAAGGTGGGCAACGGCCACCCGGGCACCGCGATGAGCCTTGCCCCTGCGGCGTACCTGCTCTTCCAGAAGGTCATGCGCCACGACCCCGCCGACCCTCGCTGGATCGCCCGCGACCGCTTCGTGCTCTCGTGCGGACACTCGAGCATCACGCTCTACACCCAGCTCTACCTCGGCGGCTTCGGCCTCGAGCTCGAGGACCTCAAGGCGCTGCGCACCTGGGGTTCCAAGACCCCGGGCCACCCCGAGCTGCACCACACCGCCGGCGTCGAGGTCACCACCGGCCCGCTCGGTCAAGGTGTCGCCAACGCCGTGGGGATGGCGATGGAGGCCCGCCGCGTGCACGGTCTCCTCGACCCCGACGCCGCGCCCGGCGAGAGCCTCTTCGACCACCACGTCTACGCGCTCTGCTCCGACGGCGACCTCCAGGAGGGCGTCAGCGGCGAGGCCAGCTCGATCGCCGGCACCCAGGAGCTCGGCAACCTGACGGTCGTCTACGACCGCAACCGGATCTCGATCGAGGGCAACACCGACATCGCCTTCACCGAGGACGTCGCGAAGCGCTATGAGGCCTACGGCTGGGACGTCCAGGTGGTCGACTGGACCAACGGCGGCAAGGAGTACGTCGAGGACGTGCCCGCGCTGTACGACGCGATCACCGCCGCCGGCCGGGTCCTGGACAAGCCCTCGCTCATCGTGCTCGACACCGTCATCGCATGGCCGGCACCCAACGCCCAGGGCACCGAGAAGGCCCACGGCAGCGCGCTCGGCGACGCCGAGGTGGCGGCCACCAAGGAGGTCCTCGGCTGGGACCCCGAGCTCACCTTCCAGGTGCCCGAGGACGTCATCGCGCACACGCGCAGGCTCAGCGAGCGCGGCGCCGCATGGGGTGCCGCCTGGGACGAGAAGTACGCAGCCTGGTCCGAGGCCAACGCCGACAAGGCCACGCTGCTGCACCGGCTCAAGGCCCGCACGCTGCCCGAGGGGCTCGAGGAGGCGCTGCCGGTCTTCGAGGCGAGCGCCAAGGGCGTCGCGACCCGGACGGCGTCGAGCGACGTCATCAACGCCGTCGCACCGTTGATGCCCGAGCTGTGGGGCGGCTCCGCCGACCTCGCCGGCTCCAACAACACCACGATCAAGTCGGCCCCGTCGTTCCTGCCCACCAGCCGGGGCGTCGAGGAGTGGACCGCCGACCCGTACCAGGGTCGCGTCCTGCACTTCGGCATCCGCGAGCACGGCATGGGCGCGATCATGAACGGCATCGCGGCCGACGCCCTGACCCGCGTCTTCGGTGGCACCTTCCTCACCTTCTCCGACTACATGCGCGGAGCGGTGAGGGTCGCGGCCCTGAGCCAGCTGCCCGTCACCTACGTCTGGACGCACGACTCGATCGGCCTCGGCGAGGACGGTCCGACCCACCAGCCGATCGAGCACCTCGCCGCCCTGCGCGCCATGCCGGGCCTCGACGTCGTACGCCCGGCCGACGCCAACGAGACGGCGGCCGCCTGGTTCACGATCCTCGGTCACACCGACCGCCCGGCGGCCCTCGCGCTGACCCGGCAGAACGTGCCGGTCTTCCCGCGTGGCGAGGACGGCTTCGCCGAGACCAGCGACGTCCACCGTGGCGGCTACGTGCTCATCGACGCCGAGGGCGGCACGCCCGACGTGATCCTGATCGCCACCGGCTCGGAGGTCCAGCTCGCCGTCGAGGCGCGCACCCAGCTGGCCGAGAAGGGCGTCCAGGCACGGGTCGTCTCGATGCCGTGCCAGGAGTGGTTCGAGGCCCAGGACCAGTCCTACCGCGACACCGTCATCCCGCCGATCGTGAAGGCGCGGGTCTCGGTGGAGGCCGGCGTCAAGCAGGGCTGGCGCGAGTACGTCGGCGACCACGGCCGGATCATCTCGATCGACACGTACGGCGCCTCGGCCGACTACGCCCGGATCTACCAGGAGTACGGCGTGACCGCCGAGGCCGTCGTCTCAGCGGCCCACGACTCGATCCTGGCGGCGTCGGTCTGAGCGCACCGCGACCTGCAACCCCACAGTCATCCACGAAGGAGACGCACCATGAGTGATCGTTTGAAGAAGCTTGCTGACGCGGGGGTGTCGATCTGGCTCGACGACCTGTCGCGCGAGCGCATCGAGACCGGCAACCTGGCCGAGCTGATCGAGACGAAGTCCGTGGTCGGCGTGACCACCAACCCCACGATCTTCGCGGCGGCCATCGCCAACGGCGAGCGGTACGACGAGCAGGTCCGCCAGCTCGTCGACAAGGGCGAGTCGGTCGACCGGGTGATCTTCGAGCTCACCACCGAGGACGTCCGCAACGCCTGCGACATCTTCGCCCCGCTGGCCGGCGAGGAGTCGGCCGACGGCCGGGTCTCGATCGAGGTCGAGCCGACCCTGGCCAACGACACCGAGGGCACCATCGGCTCCGCCCGGGCCCTGTGGTCCGCGGTCGACCGGTCCAACGTGCTGATCAAGATCCCCGCCACCAAGGAGGGTCTGCCGGCGATCACCGCCGCGATCGCCGAGGGCATCAGCGTCAACGTCACCCTGATCTTCGGCAAGGTCCGCTACCAGGAGGTCATGGACGCGTACCTGTCCGGCCTCGAGGCCGCGCGCGACGCTGGGCTCGACCTGTCGCGCATCCAGTCCGTCGCGTCGTTCTTCGTCTCCCGCGTGGACTCCGAGGTCGACGCCCGCCTGGACAAGATCGGCACGGACGAGGCCGCCGCCCTCAAGGGCAAGGCCGCCGTCGCGAACGCTCGGATCGCCTACGCCGCCTACGAGGAGGTCCACGCCAGCGACCGCTGGGCCGTGCTGGCCAAGGACGGCGCCAACCCGCAGCGGCCGCTCTGGGCCTCGACCGGCGTCAAGGACCCGGCGTACCCCGACACGTTGTACGTCGCCGACCTCGTCGTCGCCGACACGGTCAACACCATGCCGGAGAAGACCATGGACGCCTTCGCCGACCACGGTGAGGTGACCGGTGACCAGGTGACCGGCAAGGCCACCGAGGCGCAGGCCGTCTTCGACCAGCTCGCTGCCGTGGGCATCGACTTCGAGGACGTGCTCGTGGTGCTCGAGACCGAGGGCGTCGACAAGTTCAAGAAGTCGTGGACCGAGCTGGTCGAGACCGTGAAGGGCCAGATGGCGGCGGCCGCGAAGTGACCGACACGCCCGTCGACCCGACCTCGACCGCGGCGTGGGCACGGCTGACCGCCCTCGCCGCGGACTTCACGCCCGACCTGCGCCGGTGGTTCGACGAGGACCCCGACCGGGTGTCCCGGTTGTCCTTCGGTGCGGGCGAGCTGCACGTCGACCTGTCGAAGGCGCTGCTCGACGACGAGGTCCTGGCCGCCCTGCTCACGCTGGCGGACGAGGTCGGGGTCGTCGGGCGCCGCGACGCCATGCTCGCCGGTGAGCACATCAACGTCACCGAGGACCGAGCGGTGCTGCACACGGCGCTGCGGCTGCCCGCCGACGCAGCCCTCGAGGTCGACGGGCAGGACGTCGTCGGCGACGTCCACGAGGTGCTCGGCCGGGTCTACGAGTTCGCGGACCAGGTCCGCAGCGGCGCGTGGACCGGGGTCACCGGCGAGCGGATCCGCACGGTCGTCAACATCGGCATCGGGGGCTCCGACCTCGGACCGGTGATGGCGTACGAGGCGCTGGCGGCGTACCGCCAGGACGGCCTGGAGTGCCGCTTCATCAGCAACATCGACCCGACCGACGCGGCGACGACGCTGGCCGGCCTGGACCCGGCCACGACGCTCTTCATCGTCGCCAGCAAGACCTTCGGGACGCTCGAGACCCTGACCAACGCGCGCCTGTGCCGGGCGTGGCTGCTGGAGGGGCTGGGGTCGAGCGACGCCACCGAGGCGGTCGCCAAGCACTTCGTCGCGGTCTCGACCGCGCTCGACAAGGTGGCCGACTTCGGGATCGACCCCGCCAACGCGTTCGGCTTCTGGGACTGGGTCGGGGGTCGCTACTCGGTCGACTCGGCGATCGGGACCGCGCTCGTGGTCGCGATCGGACCGGAGCGCTTCGCCGAGCTGCTCGAGGGCTTCCACACGATGGACGAGCACTTCCGCACGACGGAGCCGGCGCGCAACGTGCCGCTGCTGATGGGGCTGCTCAACGTCTGGTACACGAACTTCCTCGGCGCCGAGAGCCACGCCGTCCTGCCCTACGCCCAGCTGCTGCACCGGTTCCCGGCGTACCTGCAGCAGCTGACGATGGAGTCCAACGGCAAGGGTGTGCGCTGGGACGGCAGCCCGGTCACGACGGAGACCGGCGAGATCTACTGGGGCGAGCCCGGCACCAACGGGCAGCACGCGTTCTACCAGCTGATCCACCAGGGCACCCGCCTCATCCCGGCCGACTTCATCGCGTTCGCAGAGCCGTCGTACCCGCTGGTGGACACCCACGACGGGCAGAGCCAGGACGTGCACGAGCTCTTCCTCGCGAACTTCCTGGCACAGACGGCCGCGCTGGCCTTCGGCAAGACCGCCGACGAGGTGCGGGCCGAGGGCACGGCGGAGGCCGTCGTACCGGCCCGGGTCTTCACCGGCAACCGGCCGACCACGTCGATCATCGCGCCGCGGCTGACGCCGGCGGTGCTCGGCCAGCTGGTGGCGCTCTACGAGCACCTGACCTTCACGCAGGGCGTGGTCTGGGGCATCGACAGCTTCGACCAGTGGGGTGTCGAGCTGGGCAAGCAGCTCGCCCAGCAGGTCGGCCCCGCCATCTCCGGTGACGCCGAGGCGCTCGCCGGCCAGGACGCGTCGACCCAGGCACTGATCGCCTACTACAGGGAGCACCGCACCCGATGAGCCAGAGCAACAGCGAGTACGTGAACCCGCTGCGCGACCCGCAGGACCGTCGACTCCCCCGCATCGCGGGGCCGTGCGGACTGGTCCTCTTCGGCGTGACCGGCGACCTGTCGCGCAAGAAGATCATGCCCGCGATCTACGACCTCGCGAACCGCGGGCTGCTGCCGCCGGGCTTCAGCCTGGTCGGCTTCGCCCGTCGTGACTGGGCCGACCAGGACTTCGCCCAGGTCGTGCACGACTCGGTCAAGGCCTACGCCCGCACGGAGTTCCGCGAGGAGGTCTGGAAGCAGCTGGCCGAGGGCTTCCGGTTCGTCCCGGGCAACTTCGACGACGACGTCGCCTTCGACCAGCTCCGCCGCACCATCCAGGAGCTCGACGAGGTGCGGGGCACCGACGGCAACCACGCCTTCTACCTGGCGATCCCGCCCGGCTTCTTCGGCACCGTGGTCGACCAGCTCAAGGAGCACGGGCTCGCCGACGGCGGCGCCGACTCGTGGCGCCGGGTGGTCGTCGAGAAGCCCTTCGGGCACGACCTGGAGTCGGCGCGCGAGCTCAACGGCATCCTGGCCGGGGTCTTCGAGTCCGGCTCGATCTTCCGCATCGACCACTACCTCGGCAAGGAGACGGTCCAGAACATCCTGGCGATGCGCTTCGCCAACACGATGTTCGAGCCGATCTGGAACAGCAACTACGTCGACCACGTGCAGATCACCATGGCCGAGGACGGCGGCATCGGCGGTCGGGCCGGCTACTACGACGGCATCGGCGCCGCCCGCGACGTCATCCAGAACCACCTCCTCCAGCTGATGTCGCTGGTCGCGATGGAGGAGCCGACGTCGTTCGACGCGGAGAGCCTGCGGATCGAGAAGCAGAAGGTGCTCTCGAGCGTCGTGCTCCCCCGCCGACTCGACCTGACCACGGCGCGGGCGCAGTACGCCGAGGGCTGGGCCGGTGGCGAGAAGGTGGCCGGGTTCCTGGAGGAGGAGGGCATCGCGAAGTCCTCCACGACCGAGACGTACGCCGCCGTCACGCTCAACATCGCCACGCGGCGGTGGGCCGGCGTGCCCTTCTACCTGCGCACCGGCAAGCGCCTCGGCCGGCGGGTGACCGAGGTGGCCGTCGTCTTCAAGAAGGCGCCGCACCAGCCGTTCAGCGCCTCGTCCACCGAGGACCTGACCCAGAACGCCCTGGTCATCCGGATCCAGCCCGACGAGGGCGTGACGCTGCGCTTCGGCTCCAAGGTGCCCGGCACCGCGATGGAGATCCGCGACGTCAACATGGACTTCGCCTACGGCGGGTCCTTCACCGAGTCCTCCCCCGAGGCCTACGAGCGGCTGATCCTCGACGTGCTGCTCGGCGACCCGCCGCTCTTCCCGCGCCACGAGGAGGTCGAGCTGTCCTGGAAGATCCTCGACCCGATCCTCGAGCACTGGGCCAAGCAGGACGCCGCGGGCAAGGGGAAGCCGGACGAGTACGAGTCCGGCACCTGGGGCCCACCGTCCGCCGACGCGATGCTGGCCCGAGACGGCCGAGTCTGGAGACGACCATGATCGAGCTCACCAACACCAACGCTGCGGCCATCGCCTCGGAGTTCGTGCGCGCGCGCAAGCGCGCCGGCAGCCCGGCGATGGGCATGGTCATGACCATGGTCGTCGTCGTGGACGAGGACATGGCCACCGACGTGATGGCGGTGGCCCGGGAGGCCTCGCACGAGCACCCCGCCCGGGTGCTCGGCGTGATCCTCGGCGATGCCCGCGGCGCGGCCGAGGTCAACGCCCAGGTCGGCGCCGGTGCCGGCTGGTCCGGCGAGACCGCCCTGATCCGGCTCAAGGGCGAGGTGGTGAGGCACCCGGAGTCCGTGGTGCTGCCGCTGCTGCTGCCCGACTCCCCGGTCGCGATCTACTGGCCCACCGACCCGCCGGCCGACACCGCGACCGACCCGCTGGGTGCGCTGGCGCAGCGACGGATCACCGACGCCGCCAGTGCCAAGCGGGGCAAGGGCAAGGCGATCCACACCCAGTGCGCGTCGTACACGAAGGGCAACACCGACCTGGCGTGGACCCGGATCACGCCGTGGCGCGCGCTGCTCGCCGCGGCCCTGGACCAGCACCACCTCAAAGTCACCGGCGTGACGATCACGGCCGAGCGGATCAGCCCCAGCGCGGAGCTGCTCGGCGCCTGGCTGCGCGACCGACTCAAGGTCGGCGTGACCCGCAAGAGCTCGTCCGGCCCCGGCATCACGCAGGTGGTCCTGGAGACCAAGGAGGGGCCGATCAGCATCTCGCGCTCCGACGGCAAGCTGGCGACGTACAGCTCCCCCGGCCACCCGGACCGCCCGATCGCGCTGAAGCGGCGCGAGCTGCCCGAGCTGCTGGCCGAGGAGCTGCGCCGCCTCGACGAGGACGACGTGTACGCCGAGACCGCGAAGCGACTGCTGAAGATGGGACCCAGCACGTGACGACCGAACCTCGCATCGAGGTGCACGAGGACTCCGGCACGCTCGCCACCGCCGTGGCCGGCGAGCTGCTCAGCCGGCTCGCCGACGCCCAGGCGGCCGGCGGGACGCCGCAGATCGCGCTGACCGGCGGCACCATCGCCGAGGAGATCCACCGCGAGCTCGCCCGGCTGTCGCCCGGCGCCGAGGTGGACTGGTCGCGGGTCGTCATCTGGTTCGGCGACGAGCGCTTCGTCGCACCGGACTCCCCCGACCGCAACAGCGGCCAGGCCCGGGCGGCCTTCCTCGACGAGATCGGCGCGGACCCCGCCCACGTGCACGCGATGCCGTCGACCGCCGATGCGGCCGACGTCGACGCGGGCGCTGCGGCGTACGAGGCGACCCTGCGCGAGCACGGCAGCGGCGAGTTCGACGTGGTCATGCTGGGCATCGGCCCGGACGGCCACATCGCCTCGCTCTTCCCCGGCTTCCCGCAGCTCGACTCCGACGCGATCGCCGTCGGTGTCACCGGCTCGCCGAAGCCCCCGCCGGAGCGGATCAGCCTGACCTTCGCGGCGCTGAACCGGGCGCGATCAGTGTGGTTCCTGGTCAGCGGGTCCGGCAAGGCCGAGGCGGTGGCCTCGGCCCTCGGCGGTGCCGACCTGCACGAGATCCCCGCCGCCGGCGTCACCGGCCGCGAGGAGACCATCTGGTTCCTGGACCGTGGGGCTGCGTCGGCGCTCTAGCGTGCTGGACCTGCGGTTTGGTCACCAACCGCAGATCTCGACGGCCCGCAGCTGCGGTTCCTGACCAATCGTGCGACCTCCGGCGAGGGTACGCCGCACCCGCACCGGACCCGCGGTTTGGTCACCAACCGCAGATCTCGGCGGACCAAACCTGCGGTTCCTGACCAATCGTGGGACGGCCGGCGAGGGTACGCCGCACCCGCACCAGACCCGCGGTTTGGTCACCAACCGCAGATCTCGGCGGCCCGAAGCTGCGGTTCCTGACCAATCGTGGCACGGCCGGCGAGGGTACGCCGCACCCCCACCAGACCCGCGGTTTGGTCACCAACCGCAGATCCCGGCAGCCCGCAGCTGCGGTTGGTGACCAAACGGCGCGCCACCGCAGCACCCGGAGGCCGAGCCCCGGGAGGCCGGGCTAGAAGATGATGTCGCCGGACTTGCGGCGGGTCCGCAGCAGGGTGAGCGCCTCGTCGAGGATGTCCTCGGCCTCCTTGTCGGAGCGCCGCTCCTTCACGTAGGCCAGGTGCGTCTTGTAGGGCTCGATCTTGGGCGCGGGCGGCGGGTTGTCCGAGTCCAGGCTGGCCGGCAGGCCGCACTTGGGGCAGTCCCACGACTCCGGGATGGTCGCCTCGGTCGAGAACGGGACCACCGACCGGTGCTCACGCGCGCAGAAGTAGGTCACGGTCTGCCGCGGCGCGGCGTCGCCTCGCTCGGCCTCCCCCATCGGGCCAGCCCCGACCCGACTTCCGCGAATCGCGTTTCCTCCACCAGCCACCGGCGTATCCCTTCGAGTCTCTCAGACGTCTGTGAACGTTGCGGGTCAGTAAGCGAGCAGGAGCCCGAGGGCGATGACGCAGGAGAACCAGATGACGCCGATCCCGATCGTGAGCCGGTCGAGGTTCCGCTCCGCGACGGACGAGCCGCCGAGCGAGCTGGAGACGCCGCCGCCGAACATGTCCGACATACCGCCGCCACGCCCCTTGTGAAGGAGCACGAGGATGATCATCAGACCACTGGAGATCATGAGCACGATGGTGAAGAGAAGTTCCACAGTCGCAGAGCCTACGTCAGGTCCCGGGCCATCACAGGACCGGCATGTCGTAGAAGCGACAGATCCCGCCGAACTCGTCGGCCTGCAGGCTCGCGCCGCCCACCAGACAGCCGTCGACGTCGGGCTGGACCATGATGCCGCCGACGTTGCCGGCCTTCACGGACCCGCCGTACAGCACGCGTACGGCGTCGGCCGCACCATCGCCGTGGAGCTCGCGGATCCGCGCGCGGATGCCCCCGCAGACCTCCTGGGCGTCGTCCGGGGTGGCGACCTCGCCGGTGCCGATCGCCCAGACCGGCTCGTACGCGATCACCAGGCCGGCGATCTGCTCGGCGGAGAAGCCCTCCAGGGAGCCGTCGACCTGCCCCAGGCAGTGCGGGACGTGCTCGCCGGCCTGCCGGACCGCGAGACCCTCGCCGACGCACACGATCGGCACCATGCCGGCGGCGAGCGCCTTGTGGGCCTTGGCGTTGACGACGGCGTCCGACTCGCCGTGGTACTCACGACGCTCGCTGTGCCCGACCACGACGTACGAGCAGCCCAGCTTGGACAGCATCGCCGCCGAGATCTCGCCGGTGTAGGCACCGGAGTCGTGCGTCGAGACGTCCTGCGCGCCGTACCGGATCTGCAGCCGGTCGCCGTCGACGAGCGTCTGCACCGACCGCAGGTCGGTGAACGGCGGTACGACGACCACCTCGGCCTTGCCGTAGTCGTGCTTCTTGTCCGCCAGCGTCACCGCGAGCTTCTGCACCAGGACGAGAGCCTCCTGGTGGTTGAGGTTCATCTTCCAGTTGCCCGCCATCAGCGGCGTGCGTGCAGCCTGTGCCATCAGTCCTCCAGGACCTGGATGCCGGGGAGCTCCTTGCCCTCGAGGTACTCGAGGCTGGCGCCACCGCCGGTGGAGATGTGTCCGAACGCGGCCTCGTCGAAGCCGAGCGTGCGTACGGCGGCCGCCGAGTCGCCACCGCCGACGACCGACAGGCCGTCGACCTGGGTCAGCGCCTCCGCGACAGCACGGGTGCCGGCCGCGAACTCGTCGACCTCGAAGACGCCCATCGGGCCGTTCCAGAAGACGGTGCGCGCGTCGGCCAGGGCCGCCGCGAACGCCGCGCCGGACTCCGGACCGATGTCGAGCCCGAGGGCGTCCGGAGGGATCTCCCCCGCCGGCACGACCCGGGGCTCCGGGGTCCGGTCGCCGCCGGGGAACGCGGTGTCGACCACGATGTCGGTCGGCAGCAGGATCTCGACCCCGGTCTGCTCGGCCCGCTCCAGGTAGGACCGGCACACGTCGAGCTGGTCGGCCTCGAGCAGGCTCTTGCCGACCTCGAAGCCCTGGGCCTTGAGGAAGGTGAAGACCATCCCTCCGCCGATCAGCAGCTTGTCGGCCTTGCCGAGCAGGTTGTCGATGACGCCGAGCTTGTCGGACACCTTCGAGCCACCGAGCACGACGACGTACGGGCGCTCGGGCTCCTCGGTCAGCCGGCGGAGCACGCCGATCTCGGTGGAGACGAGCTGACCCATCGCGTGCGGCAGCCGCTGCGCCACGTCGTACACCGACGCCTGCTTGCGGTGCACGACGCCGAAGCCGTCGGACACGAAGGCGTCGGCCAGCGTGGCGAGCTGGTCGGCGAAGGCACCACGCTCGGCCTCGTCCTTGCTGGTCTCGCCGGCGTTGAACCGGACGTTCTCCAGCACGGCGACCTGGCCGTCGGTGAGCGCGGCGACCGTGGCCTGCGCGCTCTCCCCGACCGTGTCGGTCGCGAACGCGACGTCCTGGCCGAGCAGCTCGCCGAGGCGGGCCGCCACCGGGCGCAGCGAGTAGCGGTCCTCGGGCGCGCCCTTGGGGCGGCCGAGGTGCGCGGTCACGACGACCCGGGCGCCGGCCGCGGCCAGCTCCCGGATCGTCGGGACGCTGGCGCGGATGCGGCCGTCGTCGGTGATCGTGCTGCCGTCGAGCGGGACGTTCAGGTCCGAGCGGACCAGGACCCGCTTGCCTGCGACGTCGCCCAGGGTGGAGTAGTCGCCCACGATCAGAGCGAGGCGCCGACGTGGACCACGAGGTCCACCAGCCGGTTGGAGTAGCCCCACTCGTTGTCGTACCAGCCGACGACCTTGACCTGGTTGCCGATGACCTTGGTCAGCGGCGCGTCGAAGATGCAGGACGCGGGGTCGGTGGTGATGTCGCTGGAGACGATCGGGTCCTCGTTGTACTTGAGGATGCGGCCGTCCGCCGCCGCCTTGACCGCCGCGTTGACCTCCTCGACGGTCGTCTCGCGACCCGCCTCGAACGTCAGGTCGGTGACCGAGCCGGTCGGGACGGGCACGCGCAGCGCGTAGCCGTCGAGCTTGCCCTTGAGCTCGGGCAGCACCAGCGAGATCGCCTTGGCGGCACCGGTCGAGGTCGGCACGATGTTGATCGCCGCGGCGCGGGCGCGACGCAGGTCGCCGTGCGGGCCGTCGAGCAGGTTCTGGTCGCCGGTGTAGGCGTGGATCGTCGTCATCAGGCCCTTGACGATGCCGAACTCGTCGTTGAGGACCTTCGCCATCGGCGCGAGGCAGTTCGTCGTGCACGACGCGTTGGAGATGATGGTGTGCGTGGCGGGGTCGTAGTCGCCCTCGTTGACGCCCATCACGATCGTGACGTCCTCGTTCTTGGCGGGCGCCGAGATGATGACCTTCTTGGCCCCACCGTCGATGTGCGCCTTCGCCTTGGTGGCGTCGGTGAAGAAGCCTGTCGACTCGATCACGATGTCCGCGCCGACGCCGGCCCAGTCGAGGGCGGCCGGGTCGCGGTCCGCGAACACCTTGAAGGTCTGGCCGGCCGCGGTGATCTCGGTGTCGGTGTGCGACACGTCCCCGTCCAGGCGACCCAGGGTGGAGTCGTACTTCAGCAGGGTGGCCAGGGTCTTGTTGTCCGTCAGGTCGTTGACGGCGACGATCTCGATGTCAGCGCCAGAGGCGAGGACAGCGCGGAAGAAGTTGCGGCCGATCCGGCCGAACCCGTTGATACCTACTCGAACAGTCACTGCGGTGCTCCTGCTTGTCAGTCGGCTGGTGCAAGGGGACGTGGCCGACCCTATCGCCTGGGTCGCACCACCCAACCTGCCGTCCCGACGTACGTGCGAGTAACGGCGAAGGTCCCGCGATGACCGGACCTTCGGGCCGGCTACCCCTCGTCGGCGAGCATCTCCGGGGTCAGCGACGACTCCGTGTCGGGAATGCCCAGCTCCTCGGCGCGCTTGTCGGCCATCGCCAGCAGCCGCCGGATCCGCCCGGCGATCGCGTCCTTGGTGAGCACCGGGTCGTGCAGCTGGCCGAGCTCCTCGAGCGACGCCTGCTTGTGCTCCAGCCGGAGGTGCCCGGCGAGCTTGAGGTGGTCGGGCACGTCCTCGCCGAGGATCTCCATGGCGCGGTCGACCCGCGCGCCGGCAGCGACCGCGGCGCGTGCCGAACGACGGAGGTTGGCGTCGTCGAAGTTCGCGAGGCGGTTGGCGGTCGCCCGCACCTCGCGACGCATCCGGCGCTCCTCCCAGGCCATCAGCGACTCGTGGGCGCCGAGACGGGTGAGCAGCTGCCCGATCGCGTCGCCGTCGCGGATGACGACGCGGTCGACACCACGGACCTCCCGGGCCTTGGCATGGATGCCGAGGCGGCGCGCGACGCCGACCAGCGCCAGCGCGGCCTCCGGGCCGGGGCAGGTGACCTCGAGGGCCGAGGATCGGCCGGGCTCGGTCAGCGAGCCGTGCGCGAGGAAGGCACCGCGCCACGCGGCGACCGCGTCACAGCCGCCGCCGGAGACGACGGCGGGCGGCAGCCCCCGGACCGGGCGACCGCGCTGGTCGAGCAGACCGGTCTGGCGGGCCAGCGCCTCGCCGTCCTTGACCACCCGGACGATGTAGCGGCTGCCCTTGCGGATGCCGTTGCCCTGCACCATCACGACGTCCGACTGGTGGCCGTAGACCTCGGCGATGTTCGTGCGCAGCCGACGGGCCGCGGCACCGGTGTCGAACTCGGCCTCGACGACGATCCGTCCGCTCACGATGTGCAGGCCGCCGGCGAACCTCAGCATCGAGGCCACCTCCGCCTTGCGACAGCAGGTCTTCGTCACCGGGGTGCTCGACAGCTCCGCCTTCACCTGTGCCGTCATCGCCATGCGCCGATCCTGCCACGCGAGTCAACGACCCTCGGAATCAGGCTCCGGTCATGATCCGGGTGTACGCCGCGGCCAGTCGCGCGGGGTCGTGACGGGGGCTGCCGTCGTCTGCGGCGACGTCGTCGAGGTGCAGCTCCGCCCCGGCGGAGGCCACTGCCGAGCGCAGCTCGTCGGCGGCGTCGCCGACGCTGCCGGCATCGGCCAGGACGGTGTGGATGCGCAGGTCGGGAGCGTGCTCGAGCAGGGCGGCGAGGTGGTCGATGGGGTCGAAGCCGGAGGTCTCGCCGGCCTCGTCGACCAGGTTGAGCACCACCACGATCCTGGCGTCCGTGTGCTCCAGCGCACTGCGCACCTCGGGCACCATCAGGTGCGGCATCACGGACGTGAACCACGAGCCCGGGCCGAGCACGACCCAGTCGGCGGCGGCGACGGCCGCGAGGGCCTCCGGGCACGGCTCCGGGTCCGGGGGGTCGAGGGCGATCGAGACGATCTCGCCGTCGGAGGTGGCGACCTCCACCTGGCCGCGCACCGTCCGGGCGACCTCGGGGCGCTCCGGGTCGAGGCCGCGGATCTGCGCGGTGATGTCCAGCGGGGTCAGGGCCATCGGCAGCACCCGTCCCGTGGTGCCGAGCAGCTTGCCGACCCAGTCGAGCGCCGCCACGGAGTCGCCGAGCTGCTCCCACAGCCCCACGATCAGCAGGTTGCCGATCACGTGGCCGTTCATCTCGCCCTCGCCGGCGAAGCGGTGCTGCAGCACACGCGCCCAGGTGTCACCCCACGGGTGGTCCCCGCACAGCGCCGCGAGCGCCATCCGCAGGTCACCCGGAGGGAGGACGCCGAACTCGCCGCGCAGCCGTCCGGAGGACCCGCCGTTGTCGGCGATCGTCACCACAGCCGTCAGGTCGTCGACCACCAGGTCGGCGACGAGCAGTCGCAGGGCGTGCAGGGAGGCCGACAGGCCGTGCCCACCACCGAAGGCGACGACGGACTGGGCGCGCTCGTGGGACGCCACCACCCGGTCCGTCACTCCCGACCGAGGTCGCGGTGACTGGCCCGGACGTCGAAGCCGGAGGCGCCCAGGCGGCGCACGACCTCCTCGGTCATCGCGACGCTGCGGTGCTTGCCGCCGGTGCAGCCGATCGCGACCGTCATGAAGCGCTTGCCCTCGCGCAGGTAGCCCTCGGCGACGCCCTCGAGCACCGGCACGTAGCCGTCGAGGAACTCGGCGGCGCCCGCCTGCGCCAGGACGTAGTCGGCGACCTCGACGTCGCGGCCGGTGCCGGGGCGCAGCTCCGGGATCCAGTGCGGGTTGGGCAGGAAGCGCATGTCGGCGACGAAGTCGGCGTCGACCGGGATGCCGTACTTGAAGCCGAAGCTGGTCACGGTGACCTTGAGCCGCACCGTGTCGGGGGTCCCGAACGCGTCGGCGATCCGCTCGGTGAGCTGGTGCACGTTGAGGCTCGAGGTGTCGATCACGAGGTCGGCGTCGCTGCGCAGCTCGGCGAGCACCTTGCGCTCGCGCTGGAGCCCGTCGAGCAGCTGACCCGAGCCTTGGAGCGGGTGCGGCCGGCGGGCCGCCTCCTGGCGGCGTACGAGCACGTCGTCGGCGGCCTCCAGGAAGACCAGGGTCGCGTGCCGCCCGGTGGCGCCGAGGGCGAGGTTGGCCTGCAGCGACTCGAAGAACGAGCCGGAGCGTACGTCGACGACCACCGCCACCGGCTGCTCGAACCCACGGCTCTCGTCGACCAGGCGTACGACGTCGCGCAGCAGGCTCGGCGGCATGTTGTCGACCACGTAGTAGCCGAGGTCCTCGAGCTCCTTGGCGGCGGTGCTGCGGCCGGCACCGGTCATGCCGGTGACGACGACGAGCTCACCGTGCTCCTGCGGATCGGTCATCCCTAGGCCTCCTCGATCTCGCCGGTCGCGGTGTTGATGCTGATGATGCTGGGTCCAGTCTGACCGGTCCCGTCGGCACCCTGCTGGGCGACCGCGTCCTTGATGGACGTCGCGGTGCGCTCGCCGATGCCGGGGACCATCGCGATCTCCTCGATCGTGGCGGCGCGCAGCTTCTTCAGCGACCCGAAGTGCTTGAGCAGCGTGCGGCGCCGGACCTCGCCCAGACCGGGGACGCCGTCGAGCAGGCTCTCCACCATCGACTTGGACCGACGGGAGCGGTGGTGGGTGATCGCGAAGCGGTGCGCCTCGTCGCGGATCCGCTGGAGCAGGTAGAGGCCCTCGCTGGAGCGGGCGAGGATGACGGGGTCCTCCTGCTCCGGCAGCCAGACCTCCTCGAGGCGCTTGGCGAGCCCGCACACCGGGATGTCCACGATCCCGAGCTCGGCCAGCGCCCGCTGCGCCGCGGCGACCTGCGGCGGTCCGCCGTCGACGACGACGAGGCCGGGGGCGTAGGCGAACTTGCGGGGACGACCCGTCTCCGGGTCGACCAGCATCGGGCCGTTGTCGCCCGACACCTCGGTGCTGGTGGACTGCTCGTCGAGCAGCCGCCGGAAGCGCCGGGTGATCACCTCGTCCATGGACGCGACGTCGTTCTGGCCCTCGACCCCACGGATCACGAACCGCCGGTACTCCCCCTTGCGCGCCAGGCCGTCCTCGAAGACCACCATCGAGGCGACCACCTCGGTGCCCTGGAGGTTGGAGACGTCGTAGCACTCGATGCGCAGCGGCACCTCGTCGAGCCCGAGGGCGTCCTGGATCTCCTCGAGCGCGCGGTTGCGGGTGGTGAGGTCGCTGGCCCGCTTGGTCTTGTGCAGCATCAGCGACTGCGCCGCGTTCTGCGCGACCGTCTCCTGCAGCGTCCGCTTGTCGCCACGCTGGGGCACCCGGATCGACACCTTCGCGCCGCGCACGTCACCGAGCAAGGTCTCGTACGTCGCCGCGTCGGGCGGCAGCGCGGGCACCAGGATCTCTCGCGGGATCTCCTCGGGCGTCGCGCCGCCGTACAGCTGGAGCAGGAAGTCCTCGACCAGCTTGTCGGTGCCGCCCTCGTCGACCCGGTCGGCCACCCAGCCGCGCTGGCCGCGGATCCGGCCGCCCCGCACGTAGAAGATCTGGACCGCGACCTCGAGCGGGTCCTCGGCCAGGGCGATCACGTCGGCGTCGGTGCCGTCACCGAGCACCACAGCCTGCTTCTCCAGCGCCTTGTTGAGCGCCCCGATGTCGTCGCGCAGGCGGGCCGCCTTCTCGAAGTCGAGCGCCTCGGAGGCGGCGTACATCTCCTTCTCGACGCGCTTGACGAACGCCGTGGTCTGCCCGGCCATGAAGTCGCAGAAGTCGTCGACGATGTCGCGGTGCTCCTCGGCGCTGACGTTGCCGACGCACGGGGCCGCGCACTTGTCGATGTAGCCGAGCAGGCAGGGCCGACCGATCTGGCTGGACCGCTTGAAGACGCCGTTGCTGCACGAGCGCATCGGGAAGACCCGCAGCAGCAGGTCGACCGTCTCGCGGATCGCCCACGCGTGGCTGTAGGGCCCGAAGTAGCGGGTGCCCTTGCGCTTCGCGCCGCGGCCGACCATCACCCGCGGGAACTCCTCGCCGACGGTGACGGCCAGCCACGGGTAGGACTTGTCGTCGCGGTACTTGACGTTGAAGCGCGGGTCGAACTCCTTGATCCAGGAGTACTCCAGCTGCAGCGCCTCGACCTCGGTCTTGACCGTCGTCCACTCGACGCTGGCCGCGGTCGTGACCATGGTGGCGGTGCGCGGGTGCAGGTTGCCGATGTCCTGGAAGTACGACGAGAGCCGCGCGCGGAGGTTCTTCGCCTTGCCGACGTAGACGACCCGGCCGCGCGGGTCACGGAAGCGGTAGACGCCCGGCTGGGTGGGGATGGAGCCCGGCTCAGGGCGGTAGGACAGCGGGCCTCGGGCGGAACGCGAACGCGGAGCTGGAGGCACGTCCCAACCCTACGGGGGCGCGCCGACATCTCGTCTCGGGCCTAGTGCTGCACATTCCTATGTGCAGTGACTTACTATGCTTTCATGCGATGTTGCGACCCCTACGGATACGAGCTCACCAGCTCCCCCGAAGCCGCTCGCGCGTACAACCGCGGGGTCGACGGGCTGCTCCGGCTCCGCGGCGGGGCCGCCTCGGCCGTGGCCACGGCCCTCGCCCTCGACCCGACCTTCGCCCTCGGCCACGCGACGCTCGCCCTGCTGGGTCACGAGATGTGCGTCGCGGTCGACGTCCGGGCCCGCATCCGCGACGCGATCGCCCTCGCCCCGCGCGCCACCGAGCGCGAGCGCAGCCACGTGCACGCGGTCGCCGCGCACCTGCGCGGCGACTCCCGCCCCCTCATCCAGCACCTCGAGACCTACCCGCGCGACGCCGTGCTGCTCTCCACCGCGGTGCCGACGATCGCCTTCGCCGGCGTGACCGAGGTCCCCGCCGAGGCCTGGCGGATCGTGGAGCGCGCGATCCCGGCGTACGGCGACGACTGGTGGTTCACCGGCCTGCTCGCTTTCACCCGCCAGGAGCAGGGTCGCTACGACGAGGCGATGGAGCTGTCCTGCCGCTCGCTCGCGGCGGAGCCGTCGGCCGGGCACTCCGCGCACGCCCGGGCCCACGCGCACTACGAGACCGGTGATCACGACGCCGGCCTCGCCTGGATGGACGACTGGGTGCGCGGCGACGGAGCAGCGACCGACAGCTTGAGCCACTTCGCGTGGCACGCGGCGCTGCACGAGCTGTCGCTGGGCGACCTGGACGCCGTACGACGTCGCTACGAGTCGCAGCTGCGCCCCGACGGCGCGCTGGGTTGCCGGGCCCTGGTCGACACCGGCTCCCTGCTCTTCCGCTGGGCGCTCACGCCCGACGCGGACGACGTGCCCGACCTGCAGGGCGTGGCCGCCGCGACCCCGAACGCGACGCTGCGGCACCCGGCCACGCCGTTCCTGGCGCTGCACACCGCGGTGCTCCACCTGGCCCAGGGCGACGCGGTGGCCCTCGGCGACCTCGAGGCCTGGGCCGCCCGCCACGACCACCCGACCCACCGCGAGGTCGTCGCCCCGCTGGCCCGGGCGCTGCGCAGCATGGCGACCGGCAGCTGCTCCGCCGCCGCCGACCAGCTCGCGGACGTCAGCACCCAGACCTGGCGCCTGGGTGGCTCGGACGCTCAGCGCGAGATCATCGAGGAGGCTCGGATCTCCGCGCTGCTGCGATCCGGTCGGTACGACGAGGCCCGGGTCGTCCTCGACGCCCGCCTCGACCGCCGCGAGTCGCCGCGCGACCGGCGGTGGCGTACGGCGTCCCAGCCGGCCACCGCCGTGACGACAGGCTGATCGACCCGCCCCCGACGGAGATCGGGACCTCGCTCAGGTTGGTCGAGGCTGTGGTCGACGGGTGATGATGCCGGGCGTGGTCATGCCTGCCTCCCGGGAGCCGACGCTCAGCCCGTGGTGATCGTGTCTCCGTCGACGGTGATGGCGACCTCGGCGAGGGCGGAGGTCGCGGGTCCGGTGACGACCGAGCCGTCGTCGGCCGAGAACTTGCTGCCGTGGCAGGCGCAGTCGATGGTGTCGTTGGCCACCTGGGTGACCAGGCAGGACTGATGCGTGCAGACCGCCGAGAACGCCTTGAAGTCACCCGCGGTCGGCTGGGTGACGACGATCTTCTGGTCGCCGTAGATCTTGCCGCCGCCCACCGGCACGTCGGACGTGGGGCCGAGCTCCGCGCCGGACTTGGTCGCGGCTCCGCCGTCGACGGCGCTCGAGTCGTCACCACCGCCGCAGGCGGCGAGGAACGGGACGCCGACACCGAGGACGGCTGCCCCGGTGAGCGTGTGGCGGCGGGTGATGCCTTCGGTGGTCACGGTCGTCGTCCTAACTGGCAGGCGGTCGTTGAATCTTCACCCTAGCCAGGGAACCCGGCCGTGGCTGTGTCCCGGCGATGAGAGTTCGGTGAGAACTCAGCTGGCCCGGCGCTTGGCAGCGGTCTTCGTCGCCGCGCCGGACGCCTTCTTCGCTGTCGCCCGCTTCGTCGCGGCGGCCTTCGTGGCCGCCGTCTTCTTCGCCGCCGCCTTCTCGGCCGCCTTCTCAGCAGCCTTCTTGGCAGCCTTGGTGGTGGGCGGCGGCGCTGGGGCCTTCTTCGCCGCCACCTTGCGGGTGGGCTGCTTCGCGGCCCGGCCCTCGAGCAGCGGCGCCAGGAACTGGCCGGTGTAGCTCTCGGGCGTCGCCGCCACCGCCTCGGGCGTGCCCTCGGCGACGACCATGCCGCCCCGCGACCCGCCCTCGGGTCCCATGTCGACGAGCCAGTCGGCCGTCTTGATGACGTCGAGGTTGTGCTCGATCACCAGCACCGAGTTGCCCTGGTCGACCAGGCGGCCGAGCACCAGCAGCAGCTTGCGGATGTCCTCGAAGTGCAGGCCGGTCGTGGGCTCGTCCAGCACGTAGACCGTGCGACCGGTCGAGCGCTTCTGGAGCTCGGAGGACAGCTTGACCCGCTGCGCCTCGCCGCCGGACAGCGTCGTGGCGGGCTGGCCGAGCCGGACGTAGCCCAGGCCGACCTCGACCAGGGTCTTCATGTGCCGCGCGATCGCGGGCACCGCCGCGAAGAAGTCGGCCGCCTCCTCGATCGGCATGTCGAGGACCTCGGCGATGGTCTTGCCCTTGTAGTGCACCTCGAGCGTCTCGCGGTTGTAGCGAGCCCCGTGGCAGACCTCGCACGGCACGTAGACGTCGGGCAGGAAGTTCATCTCGATCTTGATCGTGCCGTCGCCGGCGCACGCCTCGCAGCGCCCACCCTTGACGTTGAAGGAGAACCGGCCCTGCAGGTAGCCGCGCATCTTCGCCTCGGGCGTCGAGGCGAAGAGCTTGCGGACGTGGTCGAAGACGCCGGTGTACGTCGCCGGGTTGGACCGCGGGGTCCGGCCGATCGGCGACTGGTCGACGTGGATCACCTTGTCGACGTGCTCCAGACCGGTGATCTTCTGGTGCCGGCCCGGGACCGCGCGAGCGTTGTAGATCTGCTTGGCCAGCGACGTGTAGAGGATGTCGTTGACCAGCGTCGACTTGCCGGAGCCCGAGACCCCGGTGACGGCGACGAACAGGCCGAGCGGGAAGGACACGTCCACGTTGCGCAGGTTGTGCTCACGGGCGCCGTGGACGGTGAGCTCGCGCCCGGTCGTGCGCGGGCGGCGTACGGCGGGGACCGGGATCTCGCGCCGACCGGAGAGGTACTGGCCCGTCATCGAGTCCGGGTGGGTCAGCAGGTCGGCGACGCTGCCGCTGTGGACGACCTGGCCGCCGTGCTCGCCGGCGCCCGGCCCGATGTCGACGACCCAGTCGGCGACCCGGATGGTGTCCTCGTCGTGCTCGACGACGATCAGGGTGTTGCCGAGGTCCTTGAGCCGGACCAGGGTCTCGATCAGGCGGTGGTTGTCGCGCTGGTGCAGGCCGATGGACGGCTCGTCGAGCACGTAGAGGACGCCGACGAGGCCGGCGCCGATCTGGGTGGCCAGCCGGATCCGCTGGGCCTCACCGCCGGAGAGCGAGCCGGAGGGCCGGTCGAGCGAGAGGTAGTCGAGACCGACGTCGAGCAGGAAGTTGAGCCGCTCCTGAATCTCCTTGAGCACCCGCTCGCCGATCTGGCGCTCGCGGGAGCTGAGCTCGAGGGCGCGCAGGTAGTCGGCCGTCTCGTTGATCGGCATCGCACAGACCTCGGCGATGTTCTTGCCGCCGTCCTGGATGGAGGCGCCGAGGGTGACCGACATCGACACCGGCTTGAGCCGGCTGCCGTGGCACGTCGGGCACGGGACCTCGCGCATGAACCCCTCGAACCGGTCGCGACTGGTGTCGGACTCGGCCTCGCGGTGCCGCCGCTCGATGTAGGGCCGCACGCCCTCGAACTCCGCGTAGTAGGCGCGCTGGCGGCCGTAGCGGTTGCGGGTGACGACGTGGACCTTGGTCGAGTGGCCGTCGAGGATCGAGTTCTGCGACTTCGTGGAGAGGTCCTGCCACGGGGTGTTGAGGTCGAAGCCGAGCTCGTCGCCGAGCGCGCCCATCAGCCGCAGGAAGTAGTCGGCGACGTGCGCCTGGCTCCACGGCTGGATCGCCCCCTCGCCCAGCGTGGCCTGCGGGTTGGGCACGACGAGCTCCGGGTCGACCTCCATCCGGGTGCCGAGGCCGCTGCAGGCCGGGCACGCACCGAAGGGCGAGTTGAAGGAGAAGGAGCGCGGCTCGAGCTCGTCGGTGTCGATCGGGTGGTCGTTGGGGCACGCCATCTTCTCGCTGAACCGCAGCTCGCGCTCGGGGTCCTTGGCGTCCAGGTCGACGAAGTCGAAGAGCACCAGGCCACCGGCGAGCTGCAGCGCGGTCTCGACCGAGTCGGTGAGGCGTCGCTTGGAGGTCTCCTTGACCGCGAGCCGGTCGATCACGACCTCGATCGTGTGCTTCCGCTGCTTGTCGAGCTTGGGCGGCTCGTCGAGGCCGTAGGTCTCCCCGTTGACCCGGGCGCGGGAGAAGCCCTGGGTCTGGAGCTGCTTGAAGAGCTCGACGTACTCGCCCTTGCGGCCGCGGATCACCGGCGCCAGCACCTGGAACCGGCGGCCCTCCTCCAGCGAGAGGATCTTGTCGACGATCTGCTGCGGCGTCTGGCGCTCGATCGGGGCGCCACAGGTCGGGCAGTGCGGACGGCCGGCGCGCGCGTAGAGCAGGCGGAGGTAGTCGTAGACCTCGGTGATCGTGCCGACGGTCGAGCGCGGGTTCTTCGAGGTCGACTTCTGGTCGATCGAGACCGCGGGCGACAGCCCCTCGATGAAGTCGACGTCGGGCTTGTCCATCTGGCCCAGGAACTGGCGCGCGTACGCCGACAGCGACTCGACGTACCGTCGCTGGCCCTCCGCGAAGATCGTGTCGAACGCCAAGGACGACTTGCCCGAGCCGGAGAGGCCGGTGAAGACGATCAGCGAGTCGCGGGGCAGGTCGATCGACACGTCCTTGAGGTTGTGCTCCCGAGCCCCTCGGATGATGAGCTGATCGATCACTGCTACCCCTCGTCTTCGAACACGTGTTCGTCATCCTAGCCGCGGCACGGTGGGAACAACCACTCGGGGCGCGCGGGTGTTCCCCACGATCTCACGCGCCACCGACAGTCCTCCGTGCGCTGCCTGTCGGGCAGGATGTACCCATGCCCGAGCAGATGAGCCAGGACACCGTGGAGGAACTTCTCCACGACGCGACGCGGCGCCTGATCCGGACCACCGACGGGCTCCCCGACGCGGCGTACGGCGAGCCGAGCGGCCTCCCCGACTGGACCCGGGGCCACGTCCTCGCCCACCTCGTGCTCAACGCAGAGGGCATGGCGGGCGCGATAGGCGGGATCCTCGAGGGCGAGCCGGTGCCGATGTACGCCTCCCAGGAGGCGCGCGACCAGGACATCCAGGACCTGGCCGCCGCCGGACCCGCCGCGATCCGCGCCCGGCTGCTCGGGGCCACCACCGACCTGTCCGACGCGTTCGCCGCGCTCCCCGCGGACGAGCTCGACACCCTCGTGGAGCGGGTGCCCGCAGGCCGTCAGGTGCCCGCCGGCGCCCTGCCCGGCATGCGGCTGAGCGAGGTGTCGATCCACCACGCCGACCTCGACGCCGGCTACTCGCGGGCCGACTGGGCGCCGGCGTACGCCGCGCTGCTCCTGGACGCGATGACCGGCGGGTGGGAGGCACCCGACCCGTCCTTCCGGGCCGTCGCGTCCGACCTCGCGCGGACCTGGGCCTTCGGTGACGGCGGCCCGGCCGTGACCGGCACCGCGGCCGACCTCGGCTGGTGGCTCACCGGTCGAGGCGCCGGCGAGGGACTGAGCAGCGACAGCGGCGACGTGCCGCAGATCGGATCGTGGTGAACCCATGACCTACACCGGCGACGTGACTCCCGGCGGCCCCGCCGACGTCCGAGAGCTCACCCACCTGACCATCACCAAGGTCGCGGTGGACCCGACGATGTCCAACAACTGCTACCTGCTGCGGTGCCGCGACACCGGCGAGCAGGTCTTGATCGACGCTGCCGATGCGTCGGCGACGCTGCTGCCGCTGGTCGGCGATGCCGGCCTCACCTCGGTGGTCACGACCCACCAGCACTGGGACCACCACCGGGCGCTGGCCGACGTCGTGGCCGCAACCGGCGCCTCAGTCGTCGTCGGCGCACCGGACGCAGCAGCCGTGACCGAGCAGACCGGCGTACCCGTCACGCGCTCGGTCGCCCACGGCGACACCGTCGCCGTCGGCTCGTGCGAGCTCGAGGTGATCGCGATCGCCGGGCACACGCCCGGCTCGATCGCCCTGCTGTACGCCGACCCGGCCGGTCACCCGCACCTCTTCACCGGCGACTCGCTCTTCCCGGGCGGCGTCGGCAACACCCAGGGCGACCCCGACCGCTTCGCCCGGCTCATCGAGGACGTGTCGACGAGGATCTTCGACCGGCTGCCCGACGAGACCTGGTTCTACCCCGGCCACGGGAGCGACTCGACCCTCGGTGCCGAGCGGGCGTCGTTGCCGGAGTGGCGCGAGCGTGGTTGGTAGGCCTGCATTGCAGGGTGTCGCGGCGACCGCTATTGGGGAGCCGGCGCGGTCAACTGGCGGTGGGTGCTCCACCGTCTGAGCGAGCCGGATCGGTGGATAGCTCACCGCCACCCGGCCTGGCGGTGGGTGCTCCACTCTTCTGCGACCAGGATCGGTGGATAGCTCACCGCCGCCCGACCTGGCGGTGGGCGCTCCACTCTTCTGCCACCAGGAACGGTGGATAGCTCACCGCCGCCCGACCTGGCGGCGGGCGCTCCACCGTTCTGCGACCGGGATCGGTAGATAGCTCACCGCCGCCCGGCCTGGCGGTGGGCGCTCCACCGTTCTGCGACCAGGATCGGTGGATAGCTCACCGCCGGCCCGGCCCGGCCTGGCGGTGGGCGCTCCAGTCTTCTGCGACCAGGAACGGTGGACAGCTCACCGCCGCCCGACCTGGCGATGGGTGCTCCACTCTTCTGCGACCAGGAACGGTGGATAGCTCACCGCCGCCCGGCCCGGCGGTGGGCGCTCCACTCTTCTGCGACCAGGAACGGTGGATAGCTCACCGCCGCCCGGCCCGGCGGTGGGCGCTCCACTCTTCTGCGACCAGGAACGGTGGATAGCTCACCGCCGCCCGGCCCGGCGGTGGGCGCTCCACTCTTCTGCGACCAGGAACGGTGGATAGCTCACCGCCGCCCGGCCCGGCGGTGGGCGCTCCACTCTTCTGCGACCAGGAACGGTGGATAGCTCACCGCCACCCACGGCCGCCCGCCAGCGCCCGGCGGTGGGAGAACCACGATCCCGCGGCTCCACATCGGTGGATTGCCCACCGCTCCCACGTGGGCCCAGCCGGCAGCTCTCAGGCGACCTTCGGCCAGCCCTGGTCGGTCGGAGGGAAGGCGGAGAGCGTGAGCGGCAGGCCGGGGTCGTAGATCGGCGGCAGGTGGCCGAACTGGCTCAGGTCGACGTCCGTCGCGGGCGCGGTGGCGAGGTCGGGACTCTCCCACTCCTCCAGCTCGAAGCCCGGCAGGTCGTCCTCGACGGCGGCATCCGCGTCGACGACCTCCGCGTACGGGAGAGTGTCACGGTTGAGGCCCGCGAAGAGCGACATCGCGGCCCAGTCGGGCGTCGTACCGCCCTCGAGGTGGCGCCGGAGGCGGCGCTCGGCGACGTCGGCGTCGAGGGCGAGGACGAGCTTGTCCGCTCCGAACCGGTCGGCCCAGGACCACAGCGTGGCCCAGCCGATCCGGCGCTCGGCTGCGGTCCCGAGGACCCGGATGGTCATCGACTCCGACAGCGCCTGTGACCGGAGCAGGCACTCCACGTCGACCTGGGTCACCCGCGCGGGGCAGGCCCGCAGGTGGGCCCTGCGGCGTTCGAGGTCACGCGATCCGGTGGGCGGTGACGCGGGGCGAGCGGCGCACGCGGTGATCGTCCACACGGCGGCGGCCACGCCGATCAAGCACAGTCCGAGATACATGGCGCTTTCCCATCGTCAAAGAGTCCGTCGTGCACTGGAACTTCCCTGAAGGGATCAGCCTCACGCCTGTACGCGGGGAATGACCGCGGTGACTAGACCACCAATTCTTGCGGCGAACTTGCAGATGCGACGCCTGCGACCTCAGTGGTAGGTCACCTTCACGGTGTCGGTCACCGGCACGGACTGGCACCCGAGCCGGATGCCCTCGGCCAGGTCGTCGTCGTCGAGCACGTCGTTGTGGAGCATCTTCACCTCACCCTCGAGCAGACGGATGGCGCACGCCGAGCACTCGCCCTCGCGACACGAGTACGGCGCCTTGACGCCCTTGGCCTCGAGGTGGTCGAGCAGCTTGGTGCCGGGGGCCCAGTCGTCGAAGGCGTAGTGCTGGCCGTCGAGCTCGACCTCGAGGTGCACCGGCCCCTCGGGGCTCAGCTCACCGACGGACGCGGCAGCCGCGTCCTCCGGGTCGCTCTCGGCCTCCTCGATCTCGTGCTCGGCGACCTCCTGGTCGTGCAAATCGCCGAAGGGGTTGCCGCCGAGCGAGATGAACTTCTCCTGGTGCCGGCGCTCCCGGGGGAACTCCAGCTCTTTGAGCGCCGCGATCGTCATCTTCATGAACGGCGCCGGTCCGCACACGAAGGCGTCGTAGGAGAGGTACGCCGAGGCGAACGCGCGCATCTGGTCGTGGCTCGGGAGGCCCTGCACCGACTCGAGCCAGTGCACGACCTGCAGCCGATCGGGATGGGCGGCGGCCAGCGCGGTCAGCTCGCGGGCGAAGATCACCGAGCGCTCGTCGCGGTTGGCGTAGAACAGCACGATCCGCCCGGTGCCCTGCGCGAGGGCGGTGCGGGTGATCGAGATGACGGGGGTGATGCCGCTGCCGCCGGCGAGGAGCAGCAGGTCGGCGCTCAGCGACGCCGGCGTGAAGATGCCGCTCGGCGGCAGCACCCGCATGGAGTCGCCCTCGCGCAGGTGGTCGCAGACCCAGTTGGACGCGTAGCCCTCGACGGTCCGCTTCACGGTGATCGTGAGCGGTCCCCCGCCGACCGGGCTGCTGGAGAGCGAGTAGCAGCGGGCGGCGACGCCGGTCCGGTCGCTCGGCACGGCGAGGGTCAGGAACTGGCCCGGCCGGTAGGCGAACCGCTCCTCAGCACCGGCAGGGACCTCGAAGGAGATGGAGTGCGCGTCCGCGGTCTCCTCGACCACGTCCACGACCTTCAGCTCGAAGGACTCGTCGGACATAAGAGTTAGTAACCGTCCTCGGCTCCGATGGGGATGCGTCCGTTGCGGGCAGCGTCGTCGATGCTCGCATGCAGGCGCGGACAGCCGTCCTTGACGTCCCGCGCACCGGTACGCCGGGACAGCTCGGGGCAGTGCGCGCGCGCCTCGGCCGACCACTGGATCGACGTGTGGTGGTCGCTGTTCTTCTTCACGCCCACCCGGGCCAGGCAGTCGAGGCACGCGACCTCCACCAGGCGCGCCGAGGTGTAGAGACGCTGGTCCTCGATCGTGTCGGCACTGGTCGGGACGAAGGAAGCCATCGCGCTCAGGTGCCCGTCATGATCGACGGCTCGGCGCCGGCCGACGCCTCGGCGGCGGCGTCGTCCTCGGCCTTCTTGCGGAGGTTGTCGGCGACCTCCTCCTGCCAGTACTCGTTGGCCTTGGTGGTGTCGACCTCGAACTCGAAGCGGTCCACCATCTCGGGCGCGATGTCGGCCCGGTCGACGTAGAACTGCTCGTACCACCGACGCAGCTGGTAGACCGGCCCGTCCTCCTCGCAGAGCAGCGGGTTCTGCACCGGCACCTTGTTCTTCCAGATGTGCACGTCCTGGAGGAAGCCGCTGCCGAACATCTCGGCGTACTTCTGGGCGATGAAGTCGGTGGTCTTGTCGTCGAGGCCCTCGGGCTTCTTGACGGTGATGCCGTACTGCAGCCGGAACGAGTTGGGCCCGGTCGGCACGTGGCAGTTGACCAGCACGACCTCGGTGTTGAAGCCCTTGTAGTCGGTGTCGAGCCAGTTGATCATGTACGACGGCCCGTAGTAGGTCGCCTCGGACTTGAGGAAGAGCTCGGCGTCGCCGTACCCGCCGGTCTTGTCGGGGCGGCCCTTCGACTCCATGAACTGGGTCGCGAGGTGTCCCTCGAAGACGTTCTGGAAGCTCGTCGGGAAGGCGAAGTGCACGTAGTAGAAGTGCGCCATGTCGACGACGTTGTCGATGAGCTCGCGGCAGTGCGAGCCCTCGATCTCCTCGGCCACCCAGACCCAGTCGGTGTACTTGCCCTCGTCGAGCCCCACGAGCTGCGGCGGGAGGATGTCGTAGTCGGCCGGCGAGCCCTCCACGTCGTGCCAGATCAGCAGCTGGTCGTTGACGATCGCGGTCTCGTACCTCTGGGTCCGCGCCCGCAGCGGCACCCGCCGCGCGTACGGGATCGCCTTGCACTTACCGTCGCCGCCCCAGCGCCAGTCGTGGAAGGGGCAGGCGATCTCGTCGCCCTTGACCTCACCCTGCGCCAGGTCGCCGCCCATGTGGCGGCAGTAGCCGTCGAGGACGTTGATCTCGCCCTGCGTGTCGGCCCAGACGACGATCTTGCCGCCGAAGGCCTCGATGCCGTGGGGCCTGCCGTCGCGGAAGGTGTCGGCGAGACCGATGCAGTGCCAGCCACGGGCGAAGCGCTCGGGCGGGCTGCCGTGGTCGAGCGCACGGACACTCGTGGTGGTGTCGCTCATGGCGGGCCTCCAGACGGTGTGGACCAAAACAAGAACAGGTTATAGTTTTTGGGTCGCGGTTTCCACCGCCACCCCCACCGTTCCCACCGGGAGTTGCTGATGCACATCGCCCTCACGCCCGACCAGGAGGCGCTCCGCGAGGAGCTCCGCGAGTACTTCGCGGCGCTGGTCACCCCCGAGGTGAAGGCCGGCCTCGCCGCCGCGACCGGCGAGTTCGGGGACGACGCCGTCTACAAGAAGGTGATCCGTCAGCTCGGCGCCGACGGCTGGCTCGGCATCGGGTGGCCGACGGAGTACGGCGGCCAGGCGCGCTCGATGGTCGAGCAGCTGATCTTCACCGACGCGGCCGCGGTCGCCGGCGTACCGATCCCCTACCTGACGCTCAACACCGTCGGGCCGACGATCATGCGCTACGGCACCGAGGAGCAGAAGGAGTACTTCCTCCCGCGCATCCTCCAGGGCGACCTGCACTTCTCGATCGGCTACTCCGAGCCCGGGTCGGGGACCGACCTTGCCTCGCTCACCACCAAGGCCGTCCGCGAGGGCGACGAGTGGGTGATCAACGGGCAGAAGATGTGGACGTCGCTGATCCAGTACGCCGACTGGCTGTGGCTGGCCGTGCGCACCGACCCGGACCTCCCGCGCCACAAGGGCCTGTCGATGATCCTGGTGCCCGCCGACGCCCCCGGCTTCTCGTACACGCCCGTGCACACCGTCGCCGGCGTCAGCACGAGCGCGACGTACTACGAGGACGTCCGCGTGCCCGCCTCCAACCTGGTCGGCGAGCTCAACGGCGGCTGGTCGCTGATGACCAACCAGCTCAACCACGAGCGGGTCGCCCTAACCTCGGCCGCGCCGCTGACCTACTCGATCGACATGGTCCGGCGCTGGGGGCAGGAGACCAAGAACCCCGACGGCCAGCGGGTGATCGACTCCGAGTGGGTGCAGATCGCGCTCGGCCGCGCCCACGCCCGGACGACCGCGCTCGCCCTGATCAACTGGAAGCTCGCCGCCGACGCCGACGCCGGGGTCGACCTCTCGCCGGCCGAGGCGTCGGCCACCAAGATCTACGGCTCGGAGCTCGCGACCGAGGTCTACCGCTCCCTGATGGAGATCGTCGGGCCCAACGCGGGCGTCACCGGCGCCTCCGAGGGCGCGGTCCTCGCCGGACGGCTCGAGCGCTCCTACCGCTCGGCCCTGGTGATGACCTTCGGCGGCGGCACCAACGAGATTCAGCGCGACATCATCGGGTACGTCGGCCTCGGCCTCCCCGCAGCGAAGCGATAGAGCGAGAGGCACACGATGGACTTCAGGTTCACCCCCGAGCAGGACGAGGCCGCCGACCTGGCCGCCAGCATCCTCAAGGCCCGCACGAGCAACGACCGCCTCAAGAGCGTCGAGGCCGGTGGCGACCGCTTCGACCGCGAGCTCTGGGCGGAGCTCGGCTCGTCCGGCCTGCTCGGCCTCGCGCTGCCGGAGAGGTACGACGGCGCCGGGCTCGGCCTCATCGAGCTCGCCCGGGTGCTGGTCGAGGTGGGACGCACCGTCGCGCCGGTGCCGCTGGCCGCCCACGGCCCGGCCTCGCGGCTGATCGCGGAGCTCGGCACCGACGCGCAGCAGCAGCAGTGGCTGCCGGGCGCGGCGTCCGGCGCCAGCGTGCTGACCGCGGCCGTCGCCGAGGACCGCGCCTACTTCCCCGCCCGACCGACGACCGTGGCGACGACCGACGGTGCGTCGTACGTGCTGACCGGGAGCAAGTCGATCGTGCCGGCGGGTCCGTACGCCGACGCGTTCCTGGTGCCGGCCGACACGCCCTCGGGCGTCGGGGTCTTCCTCGTCGAGCCGGGAGACCAGGGCGTGACCGTCGTCGCGCAGACCTTCTCCGACGGCGACGGCGTCGCCCGTCTCGAGCTCGACGCCGCGGTGCTTCCGGCCGACCGGCTGGTCGGTGCTGCCGACGGCGCTGCGGACCAGCGCCTGCGCCAGCTGCTGCTGCTCGCCGGATCGGCCGAGCAGCTGGGCATCACCGAGGGGGCGCTGAGGCTGACGTCGTCGTACGCGAAGACCCGCGAGCAGTTCGGTCGCCCGATCGGCACCTTCCAGGCCGTGTCGCAGCGGCTGGCGGACGGCTACATCGACGTGCTCGGCCTGCGGCTCACCCTCTGGCAGGCCGCCTGGCGCCTCGAGGAGGGGCTGCCCGCCGACAGCGAGATCGCGATCGCGAAGCTGTGGGCCGCGGACGCCGGCCACCGGCTCGCGCACACGACGATCCACGTCCACGGCGGCGTCGGCATCGACCTCGACGGCGAGGCGCACCGCTACTTCACCTCGGCCAAGCGCTTCGAGTTCCTGCACGGTGGCGCCACCGAGCAGGCCCTGAACGTCGGGCGCATCCTGGCGTCCGAGCCCGCGTGAGGGTGGTTTCGAGGCTCAGGCGCCAGGGCGCCTTCACACCTCAACCACCGTGCCCCGGTGGTTGAGGTGCGAGGGCCGCAAGGCCCGAGCCTCGAAACCACACCGCCGGCGACCGTGCGCGTCCAGGTGCGAGCCCGCGTGAGGGTGGTTTCGAGGCTCAGGCGCCAGGGCGCCTTCACACCTCAACCACCGTGCCCCGGCGTCTTCGCACCTCGACCACCGCGTGCCGGCGGCTTCACACCTCGACCACCGCGTGCCGGTGGTTGAGGTGCGAGGGCCGCAAGGCCCGAGCCTCGAAACCACCCCGCCGCCGATGCCGACCGTGCGCGACCAGCTGCTCGCGCGGGCGGCCGACCCGGCGCCCGGGCTGCTGTTCGAGGACGAGTCGTGGACCTGGGCCGAGGTCGTGCACGAGTCGAGCGTCCGGGCCGCCGTGGTGTCGGGGGTGCTGCCGCCCGGCGAGCCGCGGCACGTCGGCGTGCTGCTGGAGAACGTGCCGGAGTTCGCGTTCCTGCTCGGCGGCGCGGCGCTCGGCGGGCTCGTCGTCGTCGGCCTGAACCCGACCCGTCGCGGCGCGGCGCTCGCGGCCGACGTACGGCGCGCCGACGTGCAGGTCGTCGTCACCGACGCGGCCCATGCCGAGCTGCTCGCGGACGTCACGGTGCCCGTGGTGCCGATCGACTCACCGGACTGGTCGGCCCTGCTCGAGGAGCACGCGTCCGCGCCGGTGCCGGTCGCCGACGTCGGGCCCGACGACCTGATGATGCTGATCTTCACCTCGGGCACGTCGGGTGACCCGAAGGCGGTCAACGTGACGCAGGCGAAGGTGGCCTACCCGGGGCAGTTCCTCTCCGAGCGCTTCGGTCTCGGACCGGCCGACACGGCGTACCTGTCGATGCCGATGTTCCACTCCAACGCCATCATGGCCGGCTGGGGTCCCGCGCTCGCCGCGGGCGCGACGATCGCACTGGCCCGGCGCTTCTCGGCCTCCGGGTTCCTGCCCGACGTACGACGCCACGGCGCGACGTACGCCAACTACGTCGGCAAGCCGCTCACCTACGTCATGGCGACGCCCGAGCGACCCGACGACGCGGACAACCCGCTGCGGCTGGTCTTCGGCAACGAGGCCAACGACCGCGACATCACCGGCTTCGCGCGGCGCTTCGGGTGCGTGGTCGTCGACTCCTACTCCTCGACCGAGAACGCCGTGATCGTGCAGCGGGTGCCGGACATGCCGGCGGGCAGCCTCGGGCGGCCGGTCGACCAGGTGAAGGTGCTCGACCCCGACACGATGCTCGAGGTCCCGGACGCCGTCTTCGACACGACCGGGCGCCTGGTCAACGCCGACGAGGCGACCGGTGAGCTGGTCAACACCGGCGGCGCCGGTGCGTTCGCGGGCTACTACAACGATCCCGCCGCCGAGGCCGAGCGGATGCGCGGCGGGATGTACTGGTCCGGCGACCTCGCCTACCGCGACGCCGACGGCTTCGTCTACTTCGCCGGACGCACCGCCGACTGGATGCGCGTCGACGGCGAGAACCTCGCCGCCGCCCCGATCGAGCGCATCCTGCTGCGGCACCCCGCGATCGAGGAGGCGGCGGTGTACGCCGTGCCGGACCCCGCGGTCGGCGACCAGGTGATGGCGGCGGTCGTCATCCGCTCCAACCTGGGCCCGGCCGACCTCGAGACCTTTCTGGCCGACCAGCCTGACCTCTCGCGCAAGGGCTGGCCGGCGTACGTGCGGGTCGTCGACACCCTCCCGCGCACGGCGACCAACAAGGTGCTCAAGCGCGAGCTCGCCGCCGAGGGACCCGTCGCGGGCGGTGGCGTGCTCTGGACCCGTGAGCCGCGCGGCACGTCGTACTCGACCTGACCGTCGGCCGGCCGGTGCCGCACCTCACGGGGCGGGCGAGGGCTCGGCATCGAGATCGGTGAAGGGCGTACCGCCACCGAAGCCGTCCGAGACCGCACGAGCGTCGAGCACGCGGTACGGCGCGGCCGCGGTGGTCGCCCGGGTCCGCAGGGCGTCGAGCGGCAGCGCGGCGGCGGACGCGGACGCGACCACCACCAGGTTGCCCAGACGCTTGGCGCGCAGCGTGGCCGGCTCCGCGGTGAGCAGGAGCGAGGGGAAGGAGAGCCGGATCGACGCGACCGCCCGACGCGTCCAGCCGAAGGGTGCACGGTCGGTGAGGTTGAAGGCGACGACGCCCGTGGGGCCCACGACCCGGAGCAGGTCCTCGGCGAAGGTCACCGTGACCAGGGAGCCGGGCACCCGCGCGTCGGCGAAGGCGTCGACGACCACCAGCTCGGCCTGTCCGTCGCGCAGCCCGGCGATCCCGGTCGAGCCGTCCAGGTCACGCACCTTGATGCCGCTGTTGCGCGGCAGCGGGAGCTCGCGGCGGACCAGCTCGGTGACCGCGGTCGCCGGCTCGAGGACGATCTGGGCCGAGCGCGGTCGCGTGGTGGCGACGTACCGAGGCAAGGTCATCCCCGCACCGCCGACATGGACGACCCGGACGGGCTCCCCCGCCGGCGCGACGGCGTCCACGACGTCGGCCAGCCGGCGCACGTAGTCGAAGACGATCCTGGTCGGGTCCTCCAGGTCGACGTACGACTGGTCCATCCCCGACATCCGCAGGACGAACGTCCCGGGCCGGTCCCCGGGCGCGATCTCGCAGGCCTCCACGAGACCAGCCTGCCACTGCCCGACCGCCGGTCTGGACGGGCACTGCGCTCGCCGCAAGGTCACCCGCAACGGGCCAGGCCGACGGGGTCCGGTTCCGCTACGGTCGCGACATGGTCGGAGCTGCCGCGGGCACGCGCTCTCGGTGGCGCCTGCGTCGCGGCGACCTCGGCCGTGCCCTGCTCGGGCTGATCGGCGGCACCCTGGGGCTGGTGCTCGCGTCCTGGGTGCTGCCCGGCTTCGACCTCGCCGGCTGGGAGGACGCCCTGCGCACCGCCGTGCTGGTGGCCGCCATCGGCGCGGTGCTGCGCGTGCTGCTGGTCGAGGGCGCGGTCCGGCTCGGCTGGGTCGGGACCATCCTGCTCGGCCTGCTCGGCCAGGCGCTCGCCGTCTGGCTCGTCGTCTACGCGCCGAAGGGGCTGGACGCCGCCGAGCTCGGCTGGGCGCTGCTCGCGTCCTGGATCGTCGCGTTCGTGTCCACGTTCTTCGTCTGGGTCGCCACCGCCGGCACCGACGACGCCGTCACGGCCTCGCTGCTGCGACGGGCCCGGCGGCACCGCGTGACCGTGGCCGACCCGGACGTGCCCGGCATCCTCTTCGTGCAGGCCGACGGCGTACCGTACCCGGTG
Organism: Nocardioides sp. URHA0020; assembly: GCF_000620705.1. GTDB lineage: Bacteria > Actinomycetota > Actinomycetes > Propionibacteriales > Nocardioidaceae > Nocardioides. The sequence goes on along the minus strand of NZ_KK211168.1, from coordinate 130,575 downwards.
CTCGACTGGTGCGTCCGTGCCGGCACCCTGCCGACCCTCTCCCGCTGGATCCGCGGCGGCTCCCACCGGGCCGTCGAGTGGCGTCCCAAGCTGCCGGCCACGACCCCGGCCAGCCAGATGGGCATCCTGCACGGCACCATCGACGGCATCCCGGCCTTCCGCTGGGTCGACCGCCCGACGGGGAAGGTGTACGTCGCCAACCGTCCCGCCGACGCCGCCGCCATCGAGGCGATGCACTCCAACGGGCTCGGCCTGCTCGCGGACGACGGCGTCTCGATCAGCAACCTCTTCACCGGGGACGCCGCCAGCGCCTACGCGACGATGAGCGCGGTCGGCCGTGGCCACGAGACCCGGGAGTCACGGCGCGCGCTGTCGGACTTCCTCAGCAGACCGGCCGGCTTCACCCGCAGCATGTCCCGCGCCTTCAGCGAGATCGCCCGCGAGCGCTTCCAGGCCTCCCGCGCCCGACGTCGCGACATCCGCCCCCGCGTCCACCGCGGCTGGTCCTTCGCCCTGGAGCGGGCCGGTCTGGTCGGTGTCGTGCGCGACCTCAACACCACGCTGGTCGCCGACGCGATGCTGAAGGGGCGGCGCAGCATCTACGTCGACTTCGTCGACTACGACGCGGTCGCGCACCACGCCGGGATCCTCCAGCCGGAGTCGCTGGACGCCCTGGCCGGCATCGACGCGGCCCTCGCCCAGCTCGAGGCGGTGGCCGCCGTGGCGCCACGCAAGTACCACATCGTCGTGCTCTCCGACCACGGACAGTCGCAGGGCGCGATCTTCGCCGACCGGTACGGCGAGGACCTGGCCGCGCTGGTGTCACGCCTGTCCGACACGGCCACCATCGGCGCCGGCGACAACGCCGAGGGCAGCGGCGCCCTCAACGCAATGGTCGCCGGCAACGCCGACCAGGACACCGTGGTGGGACGGGCGCTGGACCGGGCCTCGGATCGGATCACGGCCGACAGCTTCGACACCCAGGAGTCGGACCGGGCCCAGACGAACGCCGAGGGCGCGGCGCAGGAGCAGTTCCTGGTCTTCGGCTCCGGCAACCTCGGGCTGGTCTACGTCGCCGGCGAGCAGCACCGCCTCACCTCCGAGGAGCTCGCGACCCGGTTCCCGGCGCTCGTGCCCGGCCTGGTCGCCCATCCGGGCGTCGGGTTCGTCGTCGTCGACACCCTCGAGCACGGACCGGTCGCCCTGGGGCCGGGTGGTGAGCACCGGGTGCGCGACGCGGTCGTGGTGGGGGTGGACCCGCTCGCCCGGTTCGGGCCGCACGCGCCGGAGTTCGTGCTGCGTGCGGCCACGATGGCCGAGGCGCCCGACATCTACGTCAACAGCCTGATCGACGACCTCGACGAGGTCGCGGCGTTCGAGGGCCTGGTCGCCTGCCACGGCGGCCTCGGCGGATGGCAGGACCGGGGCATGGTGGTGCACCCGGCGGATCTCGAGATGCCCGAGGAGATGGTCGTGGGGGCAGACGCGCTGCACGGGGTGCTCGTCGGCTGGCTCGAGGGCCTCGGCCACCGCGCCGACCTGGTCGGTCACGACCGGGCCCACCGGTCAGGAGCACGGGCGTGACCGACATCCCCGCCGCGGTCCCGGCCGGTCCGCACGTCGATCTCGACGTCGACGCCGACCGGCCCACCAGGTTCACGTCGCGGTTCTTCATCGCGGGCACGGGTGCGCGGTCGCGGCGTCCGATCGACGTCGCCCTGGCCGTCATGGGCCTGGTCACCGTGCTCGCGTGCGCCCGGGCCGCCGCCCACCGTGGCGTCCTCGACAGCGCCGTCAGCGGGGTCTCCGACTACCTGCCGCGCTGGGCGACGACGCTCTTCGACGCGGCGTACGCCATCGGCGCGGTCTACGCCGTGGGCGTGGTCATCGCCGTCGTGCTCACCGCGCCGCGACGCGGCCGGCTCCCGTTCGCGGTCCTGCTCGCTGTCGGTGCCGCCGTCGGCGGCGCCGTGATCGCGTCCTACTTCGCCGGCGCGGGCCTGCCCGAGATCGACCCGGGGCGGGTCCAGAGCGGGTCCGCGCACGGCTTCCCCACCCTGCGGGTCGCGGTCGTGACCGCCGTGCTGCTCGTGCTGCGGCCCTTCGTCGTGAGCTCCGTGCGTCGCTTCCACGTCGGCGTCGTGACCGTCCAGTGCGTGGCGGCGTGGGCGATCGGGATCGCCGGTCCGACCGACGTGCTCGGCGCCCTCGCGATCGGGATCGCCGCCGCCGGGGTCACCCTCGTCGTCGTCGGCTCGCCGGCCGGCCACCCCGACGTCGCCCAGGTCGCCGACAGCCTCGCCCGGATGGGGGTGCGCGTCCACGGTCTCCGGCTCGCGGACCGTCAGCCGTGGGGTGCTCGGATCCTCTACGCCGACTCCGAGCAGGGCCGGCCGCTGCTGATCAAGGTGTACGGACGCGACGCCACCGACGCGAGGCTGGCCGCCCGCTGGTGGCGGACCCTGATCTACCGCGACCAGAGCTCCCCGGGGGCCACCCGCCTCCAGCTCGTCGAGCACGAGGCGCTCCTGACGATCATGGCCGAGCGGGCCGGGGTGCGCGTCGACGACCTGGTCGCCGCCGCGGAGAGCTCCGGCGACGCCGTCCTCGTGCTCGGCGCCCCGCGCACGCCCCTCGTCGACGCGCCCACCCTGGACGACGAGACGGTACGGCGCGTCTGGGCCTCCGTCGGCGAGCTGCACGCCGCCGGGCTCACCCACGGTGAGCTCACCCTCGAGCACGTCGCGGCTGACAGCGACGGTCCGGTGCTGTCCGAGTTCAGCGGCGGCGTGGTCGCCGCGACGGAAGCTCAGCGGGCCCAGGAGATCGCCGTCCTGCTCTCCAGCGTGGCACTCGCGATCGGACCGGCTCGGGCCGTGGACACCGCGCTCGCCGGCCTGGGCACCGACGTTGTCGTCGCGGCGCAGCCCTACCTGCAGCGGGCCGCGCTCCCCCGGTCGCTGCGCAGCAGCAAGGAGACCAAGGCGACGATCGAGTCGCTGAAGACGACGATCGCGGAGCGGACCGGCACTGAACCACCGCCGCCTGCCGAGATCGTCCGGGTCCGCCCGCGCGACCTTCTGCAGACCGGGTTCATCCTGCTCGCGGCGTACATCCTGCTCAGCACGCTGCTCGACCTCGACTGGGCGACCGTCTGGTCGACCTGGAGCAACGCGGCCTGGGCGTGGGTCGTGGTCGGCCTCGTCATCTGCCAGACCACCTCACTCGCCGACGCCGGCACCGCGTTGTCGACGGTCAGGTCGCGGCTGCCGCTGGTGCCGCTGGTGCACCTCCAGTACGCCGTGAAGACGGTCGGTCTCGCGATCTCGGCCACGCTCGGCCGGGTCGCGCTCTACACGACGTTCTTCCGGCGGTACGGCGAGGGCCCGGCGGTGGCCGTGACCGCGACCGGCCTGGACTCGTTCGCCGCCTCGGTCGCCAACGTGCTGGTGGTGCTGGTCGCGGTCCTGCTCGCCCAGAGCCTGCCCGAGGGCATGCAGCTGTCCGGACCCGGCAACCTCGACCGCATCCTGGTGCTCTTCGTCGTGGTCCTGGTGCTCTCCGCGCTCGCCGTCGTGCTGGTGCCCAAGCTGCGGCGCCAGGTCGTGATGATGGTGCGCAGCCTCGGCCGGTCCCTGCAGGTCGTCACCGAGAGCCCGACGCGCGCTCTGGGCCTCTTCGGCACGAACCTGCTGTCGCTGATGATCACGGCCCTGTGCCTGGAGTGCCTGGTCCAGGGGATGCAGCCGTCGATCTCGTACGGGTCGGCGCTCTTCGTCGCCGCGTCCGCCTCGCTCTTCGCCAGCCTGGTGCCCGTGCCGGGCAACGTCGGCGTGGGCGAGGCCGCGATCGCGGCCGGACTGGTGGCGGTCGGGGTCCCGGCCGGCCCGGCGTTCGCGATCGCGGTCTCGCAGCGCATGTGCACGACGTACCTGCCGTCGCTCTTCGGCATCTTCTCCCTGCGCTGGCTGCGCAAGGAGGACTTCATCGACTGAGCGGGCATGATCGACGTGTGAGCGATCAGTGGGTCGACCTCCCGGACCATCCGCCTCCCGGCCCGCTGCCGGGCGCGCTTCTCGGCATCGCCGCGGGCCTGCTGCTCGGATCGATCTGGCGCTACGGCGCGTGGGACGTCGCCCTCGCGGTGACCGCCGTCTTCGCCGGGCTCGTCGCGGTCCTGTTCGCGGCGTCACCGGCCTGGCGGCCCTTCGCCACGGCGCTGCTCGTGCTCGCCGCGCTCGCGGGCGGCGGGCTGCTGGCGATCACCTAGGGCGACTCGGCGGCAGACTCGCGGGCGGCCCAGCCGAAGACACCCTGCGCCATCGTGGACGCCTCGTGGGCGGCCCGGGTGGTGAAGACCTGCGCGCGTACGGCGGCGACCGCCGCGTCACCCGGCGCCGCCTGCCACGCGAGCTCGGCCAGGTGCCCGGCCAACCGGTCGTCGCCGGCCTCGAGCACCTCGAGCGCCCGGTCGGCCAACCGGCCTGCGCCTCCGGCCAGCGACGCCAGCTCGCCGGCCAGGGTGGCGGCGGGTGCAGGCTTCAGGTGGGCGGGGTCGCCGTCCCACCACCCGCCGTACAGCCGCCACACGTTGCGCACGACGAACTCGGGCTCGTCGTACACCGGCCGCAGGTAGGGCCGCTCGAGCAGGTGCTGGGGGCCACGGACGGTGTGCACGATCTCGTCGAGGCGGGCACCGGCGTTCATCATCGCGACCGTCTCGTCGTGGAGGTGGTCGAGCAGGTCGGCGCTGTCGGTGAGCGCCTGGCGGATCCGGTCGGCACCGACCACGGGTACGCCGTGCCCGGGCAGCATGATCTCCGCGCCGAGACCGGCCATCGTGCGCAGGCCGGCGGCCCACTCACGGGGGTAGCGCTGCACCTTCTGCGGGTTGCCGGCGTTGGGCGACGCCCAGATGAAGAGGTCGCCGCAGCACAGCAGCCTGCGCTCGGGGACCCAGGTGTAGGTGTGGTCGTCGGTCTCGCCGCGGCAGTGGGTCAGGTGCAGGTCCAGGCCACCGACCTGGAGCAGCGTGGCGTCGGCGTACGTCTCGTCGGGGTAGCGGTACTCCCGCGGCCAGCGCAGGTCGGGCAGCCCGAACTGGCGCTGGTTGATGACCTCGTTGTAGCCGGCGGTGAGGACGTAGCGGTCGAAGCGTGCCGGCAGCCTCTCGTGCGCGACCACGCGCGGTGCGGCCCACCCGCGCTCGCTGGCCTCCTCCTCGAACGGCGCCACACCGAACACGTGGTCGATGTGACCGTGGGAGAAGACGGCGGTGTGGAGGCGGGTGCTGTTCCACCGGCGCAGCGTGGTGTGGATGTGCTGGGCGAAGGGCGGGCTGCCCGTGTCGACCAGGGTCAGGCCGTCGTCGGTGGCGATCGCCGCGACGTTGGCGAAGGCAGGGACGAAGGCGACCCCGTCGGTGACCTCCTCGGCCTCGCCCGACAGCGAGAACGGGTGGGTGTCCTCGATCCTGCGGGCTCCGGTCCACAGGTCGTCGGCGATGTCGAGAATGCTCATGGCAGTCAGCGTGTCACTTGTTGGGCACGCTCGACAGCAGCGCGGTCACCCCGCCCACCATCACCCGGCGTGCTCGGCTCAGGGAGAGACCCCGTCGCACGCGCAGGTCCTCCATCGTGTCGAAGGAGCACAGCGCGTCGATCCAGGCGAGCAGCTCCTCGCGTCGCGACCCGCTCAGGGCAGCGGTCTCCTGCGCGAACTGCGCCGCGACCTGGCCCGCGAGCACATCGCGCCGCTGTCGCACCTGCTCGGCGATCTGCGGGGAGAACGGGGCCCGGAGCAGGGCGGCGCGGATCGTCGGGGCCAGCTTGGAGTGCAGCACGAGGCGCTGGTTGACCAGCGCCAGGACCCGCGCCTCCTGCGTGCCCTCGCCCAGGGCGTCGAGGGCGTACAGCTCCCCCACGACGGCGATCCGACGCTCGATCGCCAGGTGCAGCAGCGCCTCCGTGTCCTCGAAGTAGCGGTAGACCGAGCGGAGCGAGACTCCGGACCGAGCAGCGACGTCCTCCACCGAGGGCGAGAAGTTGCCCTCCACGAACATCTCGTGGACGGTGTCGAGCACGGCGGCGCTGTTGCGGCCCCGGCGCGCCGTACGTCCGTCCTCCTGCTTGACCATGTGCGTGAGAGTACGACGTACCTGAGGATCGGAGCGAGGGCGTGACGGCGAACTTTTGGCACGCCGATGCCACAAGATCGTCGACAGGCAGACTGGCGGGCAACAAGGCTCGCCACGATGCTCGGCCCGGGCCAGCAGACCTCGACGCACCAGCGCGGCCCCGGAGGACCGATCCATGACCGACCTGCCCGGCATCTTCGGCACCATCGCGCCGTACATCGACGACTACGGCTACGTGGCCGTCGCGGTGATCATCTTCCTCGGGAACCTCACCCTGCCTGCGCCGGCCGAGGCCACCCTCGTCGTCTCCGCGATCTACACCGTGTCGGGTGACCTCAGCCTCGTGCCGGTGCTGGTCGTCGCCTGGCTGGCGGCCGTGCTCGGTGAGTGTGCGGCCTACGCCATCGGGCGGTACGGCGGCCGCCCCCTCGCCATCCGCCTCGGACGCCGCTTCGGGGTGACCCACGACCTGCTCGACCGGGCCGAGGCGTTCTACGAGCGTCGCGGCACCGTGACCGTCATCGTCGGTCGGTTCATCCCGCTCCTGCGCCGCGCCAACGGACTGGTCGCCGGCATCACGGGCCTGGCCTGGCGACGGTTCCTGGTCGCCAACGCGATCGGTGCCGCGATCTGGGTCGCCGTCTGGACCACGGTGGGGCGCCAGGCGGGCAGCCACATCGACGCCGTCAACACCGTGCTCGAGCGGGTCGCGCCGCTCCTCGCCGTCGTCTTCGTGCTCCTCGTCATCGCCTACGTGGTGCGGCGACGACGCCGCCGGACCGCTCCCGCCGAGGACCGCTGACGGACGGCCCGGTGGTCGAGCAGGGAGGGCCACCAGGCCCGAGCGTCGTCGAGGCCCCGGGCACACCCCGGGCACCCCGGCGGTCGAGCAGGGAGGGCCGCCAGGCCCGAGCGTCGTCGAGACCCCGCACCCCGGCGCCGTCACTTCCGGTGGTCGAGCAGGGAGGGCCGCCAGGC
>NZ_KK211168.1:0-122242 GCF_000620705.1 Nocardioides sp. URHA0020 | reverse complement strand
GGGGTTTCGAGACGGCGCTGGCGCGCCTCCTCAACCACCGGGGACGACGTACGACACCTCCTCCACCACCGGGGACGCGTATCGGGGTCAGGCGGTGGCGTCGGTGATGGCCCAGGTGGCGGCTTGGTCGAGGAGCTGGTCGTCGGCGGCTTCGATGTCGATCCGGCTGAAGCGGCCGGTGAAGCGGGCCGGGGCGGCGTACTCGCCGACGGTGAGGCCGCGGTCGCAGCCGACGTCGACGCCGGTGTAGCCGGTCCGCGCTCGCGCCAGCGAGGGGATCGTCCCGGCGCCGACCTCGACGCCGTCGACACTCAGCGTGACGGTGCCCCCGGGCCCGGCACGGCGCACCCGCACCTCGACCCGCACCGGGCGACCCACCGGGACCCGCGACGTCGACACGGTCGAGCTGAGGCCGCCACCGTGCACGTAGTGGTGCACCAGGTGCCCGTCGGCGATGCGTACGGCGTACCCGGACGTCCGGTCACCGTGCGCGATCAGCACCCCACCCTGCCCGGGCGCGAGCAGGACGTCGGCCGCGATCGAGTGCGACCGGGCGCGTACGTCGGGCGCGGCCGCGTCGGGCAGCCGGCTCGGCCCCGGGTAGAGCGTCCAGCGGCTCATCGAGGCCCCTGGTCGTACCGGCCCGTGATGATCGGCCCGTCCATGCCGTTGATGACTGCACCGAGGGGCAGCGCGTCGTTGCGCGCGGCCTCCGCCCACCACAGCTCGACCATCGCGGCCAGCCGGTCGGGCTGCTCCGTCGCCAGGTCGTGGAGCTCGTTCCAGTCGGAGTCGAGGTGGTAGAGCTCCCACCGGTCGGCGTCGAAGTTCGTCACCCGCGCCGCCTCGCCGGTCAGCACCAGGAGCGGGCTGAGCATCGGCTCGTGGTGGGCGACCGCCTTCCAGCCGTCCTGCCACAGCGCGCGCTGCCCGTTCATCTCGAAGTACTGCACGGTGCGTCGCGTGGGCGCCGCCGCGTCGCCGAACGTGTAGCGCAGGCTCTCCCCGTCGAGCGGCCGCTGCTCGACGCCCTTGACCACCTCGGGAGCCGTCATCCCGGTGATCTCCAGCGCGGTCGGCGTGATGTCGATGGCGTGGTGGAACTGGGTGCGGATCCCGCCCGGGTCGGTGATGTCACCGGGCCACCGCACGATCAGCGGCGACCGCACGCCGCCGCCGTGGGTGTCCTGCTTCCAGAGCTTGAGCGGCGTGTTGCCGGCCATCGACCAGCCGACCGAGTACGTGTTGACCCACTGCTCCATGCCGATCTCGTCCAGGTGCTCGCGCACGACGGCCAGCTCCTGCTCCGGGGAGTCGTAGCCGGTGAAGAACTTCACCGCGTTCATGGAGCCGACCTCGCCACCCTCCTGGCTGGCGCCGTTGTCGCTGAAGAGGACGAAGAGGGTGTTGTCGAGCTCCCCCATCGCCTCGAGCTCGGCCACGAGCCGGCCGAGGTGCTCGTCGGTGTGCTCGACCATCCCGGCGTACGCCGCCTGGAGCCGCACCATCGCCTCCTGGTCGTCGGGCGCGTAGTCCTCCCACGCTCGTACGCCGGGGTTGCGCTCGGGCAGCGCGGTGTCGGCGTCGACCAGCCCGAGCTCCCGCTGGCGGGCCAGCCGGTCCGCTCGGGTGGCGTCCCAGCCCTTCTCGAAGACCGGGACGTACTTGTCGACGTACTCCTGCGGGACGTGGTGGGGGAAGTGCGGCGCACAGAAGGCGACGTACAGGAAGAACGGCTTCTCCGCGTCACCGTTGCGGTGGTCGTGCACATAGCCGATCGCCCGGTCCACGACGTCGGCGGTGAAGTGGTAGTCCGGGTCGTCCGGCATCTCGGTCCAGTGATTGTCCTCGATCAGGTCGGGGCGCCACTGGTTGGTCATGCCGTCGGGGGTGCCGTAGTAGCGGTCGAACCCACGCTGCAGGGGCCACTGGTCGAACGGCCCGGCCCCGGTGAACTGGTTCATCGGCGTGAGGTGCCACTTGCCGACCCCCAGCGTCGTGTAGCCCTGCGACTGCGCCATCTCCCCGAGCGTGGCGGTCGAGTGGTGCAGCTCCCCGCGGTAGCCGGGATAGCCCATCGCGAAGTTGGGCAGCAGCCCCATCCCGGTGGCGTGGTGGTTGCGCCCGGTCAGCAGGCAGGCCCGGGTCGGCGAGCAGAGGGGGGTGACGTGGAAGTTCGTGTAGCGCAGCCCCTCCGCAGCCAGCCGGTCCGCGGTCGGCGTCGCGATCTCGGAGCCGAAGCAGCCCAGGTCGGAGAAGCCGAGGTCGTCGTACAGGACGTAGACGACGTTGGGCGCTCCCTCCCGGGCGCGGACCGGTGCGGGAAACGACGGCGCCGACTCGGCGAAGGTGCGTCCGATCATGGGTGGACGCTAGCAACTATTGGCAAGAGCAGTGCCAAATGATAGAACCGCAAAGCTGGGCGCGCGTCATGCACCCCGACCCGAGGAGCACGGCATGAAGGTCCTGCGCACCCCCGACGAGCGCTTCGAGTCACTGCCGGGCTTCACGTTCGTCCCGCACTACGCCGACGTGCCCGACGGTGAGGGCGGATCGCTGCGGGTGCACTACCTGGACGAGGGACCGGCCGACGGTCCGGTCGTGCTGCTGATGCACGGCGAGCCGTCGTGGTGCTACCTCTACCGCACGATGATCCCGGTGCTGGTCGATGCCGGCCTGCGGTGCATCGCGCCCGACCTGGTCGGCTTCGGGCGCTCGGACAAGCCCACCGAGCGCGACGACTACACCTACGCCCGGCACGTCGGGTGGATGCGCAGCCTGCTCCTCGACCGGCTGGATCTGACCGACGTCACGCTCTTCGCCCAGGACTGGGGCGGCCTCGTCGGGCTCCGCCTGGTGGCCGAGCACCCGGAGCGCTTCACCCGCGTCGCCATCGGCAACACCGGGCTGCCCACCGGCCACGAGCCGATGAGCGAGGCGTTCCTGGCCTGGCAGCAGTTCTCCCAGACCACCCCGGACTTCGACCTCGGGGCGATCGTCAGCATGGGGGTGGTGACACCTCCGTCCGCCGACGTCGTCGCGGCGTACGACGCGCCCTTCCCGGACGACTCCTACAAGGCCGGAGCCCGGATCTTCCCGACCCTGGTGCCGACCACGGCCGACGACCCGGCGAGTGCCGCCAACGTCGCGGCCCGCGAGGTGCTGGCCGCGTGGGACAAGCCGTTCCTGACGCTCTTCTCCGACAGCGACCCGATCACCGGTGGTGGTGAGCGGTGGTTCCAGGAGCACGTGCCCGGCGCCGCCGGCCAGCCGCACACCACGATCGTGGGTGGTGGCCACTTCCTGCAGGAGGACCAGGGTCCCGAGGTCGCCCGCCGGCTGGTGGCGTTCGTCGGCTGACCGCGATCCGGTAAAGTCCGGCGTGCCAGTTGTGCCACCTCGGTGGTCAGGGAACCCGGTGAGAGTCCGGGACTGACGCGCAGCGGTAAGGGTGACGGGCGGGACATGCAGTGCCACTGGGCTCCTCGGCGACGAGGGACCTGGGAAGGCGTCCCGTGCCGGTCGATCCCGAGTCCGAAGACCTGCTGGCCCTCACGACACCAGTGGTGAGGAACCCCGCGGGCTCCGCGTACGAGCCCCTGACCGCGGAGGACCCTCTCGTGACCAGCAGCGGCACCCGTTCCCGACCGGACCGATGCCCGGGAGTCTTCCGACCCTGGGCCGCAGAGGACGGCAACCTGATCCGCCTCCGGCTCGCCGGAGGCCGCCTCCCCGGCCGCGGCCTGCGCGCCCTGAACGACGTCGCCGCGACGTACGGCGACGGCGACGTGCACCTCACCGGCCGGGCCAACCTGCAGCTGCGGGGTCTCGGTCGGATCACACCGGAGGTGGTGGCCGCGATCGAGGCGACCGGCCTGCTGCCGTCGCGCACCCACGAGCTCGCTCGCAACCTGACGACCTCGCCGCAGACCGGACTGGCCGGCGGACGCGCTGACCTGCGGCCCGTGGTCGCGGAGCTGGACGCACTGCTCTGCGCGGACCCCGCGCTCGCCGAGCTGCCGGGGCGGTTCCTCTTCGTGCTCGACGACGGCCGCGGCGACCTGCTCGGCCGACCGCTCGACCTCGGCCTGGTGGCGCTGGACGACCGGACCGCCCAGCTGCGGGCCGGCGACCTCTGGGGCCCGGCCATCCCCCTCACCGCCGCACCGTCCGCGCTGGTCTCGCTCGCGCGCTCGTTCGTCGACACCAGGACCTCCGAGTGGCACGTCTCGGAGCTCCCCGTCCCCCTCCTCGATCCGCTCCCACCCGACGACGCGGTCCCCGAGCGCACGTCAGCCCTCCCGTACGGCCCGGTCCCCGGCGGCGAGCACGTCGCGGCGCCGTACGGCGTCGTCGAGCCGGCGCTCGGGGCGCTCGACGTCGACCTGGTGGTGACGCCCTGGCGCGGCGTCCTGGTGCCGGCATGAGCGGGCCGTCCCGACCGCCGCGGCGCTACCCGTACGTCGACGACGGGCCGGCGATCTACGTCGACTCGTTCGCGACGATCCGGCGCGAGGCGGACCTCGCCGCCGTCCCGCCCGATGCCGAGAAGCTCGCCGTCCGGATGATCCACGGCTCCGGACAGGTCGACCTCGTCCGGGACCTGGAGATCCACCCGGACCTGGTCACCGCCGCCCGCACCGCTCTGATGCTCGGTGCACCGATCCTCTGCGACGCCCGGATGGTGGCGATGGGCGTCACCGCCGGCCGCCTGCCCGCCGGCAACGACGTGCACTGCTTCCTCACCGACCCCCGCGTGCCGGCACTCGCCGCCGCGTGGAGCACCACGCGCACGGCGGCGGCGGTCTCGCTCTGGGAGCCACTGCTCGACGGCGCGGTCGTCGCGATCGGCAACGCACCGACCGCGCTCTTCCACCTGCTCGAGATGGTGCTGGCCGGGGGGCCACGGCCGGCGGCGGTGGTGGGCTGCCCGGTCGGGTTCATCGGCGCAGCCGAGTCCAAGGCCGCGCTGGCGTCCCTCGGCGCCGACCACGGGATCGACCTGCCGTACGTGACCGTCCGCGGCCGCCGCGGCGGCTCCGCGATGGCCTCGTCGGCGATCAACGCACTGGCCCAGGAGGCGGAGTGAGCACCACGGCAGGCAGGTTCTGGGGCGTCGGCGTCGGGCCGGGCGACCCCGAGCTGATCACGCTCAAGGCGGCCCGCCTGATCGCCGCGGCCGACGTCGTCGCCTACCACGCAGGCGTCGGCAAGTCGTCCAACGCGCGTCGGATCGCCGCCTCGCTGATCCCCGAGGGCGTCGTCGAGGAGGAGCTCCGCTACCCCGTCACGACGGGCGGCACCCAGCACCCCGGTGGGTACGCCGGGGCGATGGCGGAGTTCTACGAGGACGCGGCCGACCGGCTGGCGGCGCACCTCGCCGCCGGTCGCGACGTGGTCCTGCTCGCCGAGGGGGACCCGCTCTTCTACGGCTCGTTCATGTACATGCACGACCGGCTCGCGCCGGCGTACGAGACCGAGATCGTGCCCGGGGTGCCCGCCTTCGCCGCGGCGTCGGCCGCCGCCGCGTCGCCGCTGGCACGGCAGACCGACGTGCTGACGATCCTCCCGGGCACCCTGCCCGAGCCCGAGCTCGCGCGCCGCCTGGCCGACACCGACGGCGCGATCATCATGAAGCTCGGGCGCACCTTCCCCGCCGTGCGCCGAGCCCTGGCAGCGGCCGGTCGCCTCGAGCACGCCGTGTACGTCGAGCGGGCGTCGATGCCCGCCGAACGCTGGCTGCCGGTCGCCGACGTCGACCCGGACTCGGTGCCGTACTTCTCGCTGGTCATCGTCCCCGGCGACTCGCTCCACGGCATGGGACGGCGCACGGCACCCGCTCCGGCGCCGGCGGAGCGGGCCGCAGAGCTGCTGGTCGTCGGGCTCGGGCCCGGCCCGGACGCCTGGGTCACGCCCGAGGCGCGCGCCGCCCTCGAGGGCGTCGACCACGTGATCGGCTACGCGCCGTACGTCGCGCGCGTGCCGCAGCGGCCCGGGCTGACCAGGCACGCGTCCGGCAACACCGTGGAGCTCGACCGGGCCCGGCACGCGCTCGACCTGGCGCTCGCGGGCGAGCGGGTCGCCGTCGTGTCCGGGGGCGACGCCGGGGTGTTCGGGATGGCGTCGGCGGTCTACGAGGCGGCCTCCGACCCGGTGTACGCCGGGGTGGCGGTCCGGGTGCTGCCCGGCGTCAGTGCCGTGCAGGCGGTCGCGGCGCGGGCGGGTGCGCCGATCGGCGCCGACTTCGCGGTGCTGAGCCTGTCCGACCGGCTCAAGCCCTGGTCGGTGATCGAGCGCCGGCTGCGCGCCGTCGCCGAGGCCGACCTGGTGCTGGCGGTCTACAACCCGGCGTCGCGCTCGCGGACCCACCAGGTGGTCGAGGCCCAGAAGATCCTGCTGGAGACACGCTCTGCCGACACCGTCGTCGTCGTCGGGCGCGACGTCGGGCGCGCCGAGGAGTCGCTGACCGTGACCACGCTGGGCGAGCTCGACGCCGACTCGGTCGACATGAAGTGCCTGCTGATCGTGGGTGCCTCCAGCACCACGCTCAGCCCGACCGGTGCGGTCTGGACCCCACGCTCGGTCGGCTGATCGCCCGCTCGACCGGGTGACCGACGCGACGCGCGCGGCGATGGGGCTCAGTGGGCCCCATCGCCGCGCGGTCGGCCCGGCCCGCTACTGGTCGGTGTCGGGCAGCTCGACGCCCATGCACTTCGTCACGGACTCGCTCGACACCGAGGAGAGCGCCTTGGTGTCCTCCTTGCTGCCCTTGTAGTCCTTGTCGTTGTCGACGATCGCCTGCAGCGCGTCGTCGGACAGGTCGGAGTCGTGGAACGCCTTGGCCACGCAGGTGGCCACCTTGTCGGAGACGTCCGAGCCGAGGGCGCCGCCCTGGATGCCGTCGGCGATCTCGTCCACCGACGGACGTCCGCCTCCGTCGCCACCGCATCCGGTGGCGACCGTGAGGACCAGAGCCGCCGAAGCCGCTGCGGACAGTACGCGCTTGTTCATGGGACCTCTTCCGAGTTCGGGGCACCGACGACGCCGTCTACGCGTCGGTCGCCCGCCTGTGTCTTCTCCCGACCCGGCCGTCCGTAACCCCTGACTAGACAACCGGGCGACGATCGCGCGTCCCGGCGTACAGCCAGGACTCGCCGCCGTCGCGGGCCAGCGCCTGTCCCACCAGGACCACCGCGGCCTGCCGCAGCCCGGCGGCCTCCACCTGGGCGGCGATGTCGCCGATCGTGCCGGTGAGCACGAGCTCGCCGGGCTGGGAGGCCCGGAAGACGACCACGACCGGGCAGTCCGGGCCGTACTCCCCCTCGACCTCGACCATCAGCTCACGGATGCGAGTGATCGCGAGGTGCAGCACGAGCGTCGCTCGCGTGGCCGCGAACGCCGCCAACGACTCGGTCTCCGGCATCGCGGTCGACCGCGCCTGGGTGCGCGTCAGCACCACCGACTGCGACACCAGCGGGACCGTCAGCTCGCGTCCCACGAGGGCCGCGGCTGCGGCGTACGCCGGGACTCCGGGGGTGACGTCCCACGGCACACCGGCCACGTCCAGGCGCCGGGTCTGCTCAGCGACGGCCGAGTAGAGCGAGGGATCCCCGGAGGTCAGGCGTACGGCGTCCTCGCCGGCCTCGTGGGCAGCGACCAGCTCCCCGACGATGGCCTCGAGGTCGAGGCCCTGGGTGTCCACCAGGCGCGCTCCCTCGCGGCAGTGCCCCAGCACCGCGTCGTCGAGGTACGTGCCCGGGTAGAGCACGACGTCGGCGCCGGCCAGCAGGGTGGCGGCGCGCAGGGTGATCAGGTCGGCGGCGCCCGGTCCGGCGCCGACGAAGTGGACGGTCATGGCTTGCTCCAGCTCCATTGGGTGACGGCGCGGGCCGGGGTCCAGCCGCTGAAGGACCCGATCGGGGCGGCGTGCTCGACCGAGATCCGGGTGAGCTCGCCGCCGTGCTCGCCGTACGCTGCGGCCAGCAGCGACTCGGTCTCGAGCGTCACGCCGTGGACGACGAGGCGGCCGGCGCGGGCCAGGCGCTCCCGGCAGACCTCGAGCAGCCCGGGAACGGTCGCTCCCCCGCCGACGAAGATCGCGTCGGGCGCGGGCAGGTCGTCCAGCACGACCGGGGCACGTCCGTGGACGACCCGCAGGGTGGGGACGCCGAGGCGGGCGGCGTTGCGGGCGATCCGCTGGCCGCGCGCCTGGTCGGACTCGACGGCGATCGTCCAGCAGCGCGGGTGGGCGCGCATCCACTCGATGCCGACGGAGCCGGCACCGGCCCCGACGTCCCACAGCAGCTGACCGGGCTGCGGGGCGAGCCGGGCCAGGGCGCTGGCGCGCACGTCGCGCTTGGTGAGCTGCCCGTCGTGGTCGAAGGCGTCGTCCGGGAGACCGGCCGTCCAGGCTGCCACCACCGGACCCCGCAGGTCGAGGGCGATGACGTTGAGCCGTGGCGCCGGGCCGGTCCAGGTCGCGGCCGTGGCCTCGGACCGGGACTCCTCGGGCGCACCCAGATCACCGAGCACGGTCATCCGGCTCTCGCCGTAGCCCAGCGCGACCAGCAGCCGCGCGAGCTCGTCGGGCGTGCTCGCGTCGGACGAGAGCACGACGACCCGCCAGCCGGGGGCCAGCTCGCGGAGCACGGCATGCAGGTCGCGCCCGACCACGGTCACGACGGAGCAGGCCTCGGCCGGCCATCCCAGGCGGGCCCGCGCCAGCGCCACCGAGGACAGCGCGGGCTCGATCCGGACCGCGCCCTCGCCGAGCAGCGCGATCAGGGTGGAGCCGATCCCGGAGACGAGCGGGTCGCCGGACGCCAGGGCGACGACGTTGCGACCGGCGTGGCGCTCGAGCAGCGCGGGCAGGTGGTCGCGCAGCGGCGAGGGCCACGGCTCGCGGACGACGTCGAGGGTGTCCGGCAGCATCGCGAGGTGTCGGGCGCCGCCGAGGATGACGTCCGCGGTCAGGAGCCGTCGCCAGCTCGACTCCGGCACGCTGGTCCAGCCGTCGGCGCCGATCCCGATGACGGTGATCAGCGGGTCCGTCAGCGGCTCGCGGTCCTCGGGGCTCGGCACGGGGCAAGACCCTAGTCGTAGGATTCCGCGGTGCTGACCGCCACCGATCCGCTCCCGCACCGTCCGCGGCGGATCCTGGTCGCCGGGGTGAGCGGCTCCGGCAAGACCACGCTCGCCGCCCGGATCGGTGACGTGCTGGGCCTGCGGCACACCGAGATTGACGCGCTCTTCCACGGCACCGGCTGGACCCCTCGTCCCGAGTTCGAGGCCGACGTCGAGGCCTTCACAAGCGCAGAGTCGTGGGTCACCGAGTGGCAGTACTCGCCGGTGCGCCGCCTGCTCGCCGAGCGCGCGGACACCCTGGTGTGGCTCGACCTGCCCTACCCGGTGGTGCTGGGGCGCGTCGTACGCCGGACCCTGCGGCGGCGGCTGCGACGCGAGCGACTGTGGAACGGCAACGTCGAGCCGCCGCTGCACACGTTCCTCACCGATCCCGAGCACGTCGTGCGGTGGTCGATCAGCACCCGCAACCTCAACCGCGAGCGCATCCCGGCGCTGGCCGCCGCGCACCCGCACCTGGTCGTCGTACGCCTGCGGCGCACGAGCGACGTGGACCGCTGGGTCCGCGCCGCGCTCGTGCCGCTAGCCTGACCGCGGCACGAGGTGCCCCGAAGCTCGGGGAGAATCTGGGAAGCCGGTGAGAGTCCGGCACAGGCCCGCTGCGGTGACCGCGGCTCTGCGTCCATCCGGACACGGAGACCACGGAAGTCCGAAGACCGGCCCCGCGCCACGCATCATCCGATGTCCGTTGGCGAGCGAGCGGGAGCCTCTCATGCCACAGCAGTACCCCTTCAGCGCCGTCGTCGGCTCCGACGAGATGGCGCTGGCCCTCATCCTCACGACCGTGTCCCCCGACATCGGCGGCGTCCTCGTGCGCGGCGAGAAGGGCACCGCGAAGTCCACCATCGTGCGAGCCCTGGCCGCCGTGCTGCCGCCGATCGACGTCGTCGCGGGCGACCGGTTCTCGAGCGACCCCCGCGAGCCGTCGCCGCTGTCGCCGGACGGTCCCTTCGCGCCGGACGCGGCGGTGGAGACCCGTGCCGTACGCCTGGTCGAGCTGCCGGTAGGCGCCACCGAGGACCGGGTGCTCGGCTCGTTGCACCTCGAGCGGGCGCTGGCGGAGGGCAGGGCCGAGTACGAGCCCGGGCTGCTCGCCAAGGCGCACCGCGGGATCCTCTACGTCGACGAGGTCAACCTGCTGCACGACCACCTCGTCGACCTGCTCCTCGACGCCGCCGCCATGGGCCGCTCCACCGTCGAGCGCGACGGGGTGTCGGTCGAGCACGCGGCCCGCTTCGTCCTGGTCGGCACCATGAACCCCGAGGAGGGCGAGCTCCGGCCGCAGCTGCTCGACCGGTTCGGGCTCACCGTCGAGGTGGCGGCCCCGCGCGACCCGGCGCTGCGCGTCGACGTCGTACGACGGCGGATGGCCTACGACGCGGACCCCGGCTCCTTCGCCGCGTCGTACGCCGAGGCGGAGCACGCGCTGACCGAGCGCATCCAGGTGGCGCAGACCCGGGTCGCCTCCGTGGAGTTGTCCGACGAGATGCTGCTGCGGATCGCCGAGCTGTGCGCGGCGTGCGAGGTCGACGGGATGCGCGCCGACATCGTCACCGCGCGGACGGCGGTCGCCCACGCCGCCTGGCACGGGCGGGCCTCCGTCACCACCGAGGACGTCCGTGCGGCCGCTCTCCTCGCGCTCCCGCACCGGCGCCGGCGCAACCCGTTCGACGCTCCCGGGCTCGACGAGGACCTGCTCGACGAGGTGCTGGGCGACGACGGGCCCGGCGACGACGAGCCGGATCCGGAGCCTCCCGGTGGTGGCCACGACGGCGACCCGGCGACCGAGGAGGCCGCGGAGTCCACGGGGTCCACGGAGGCCGCGGAGTCCGCGCAGCAACCGCCCGAGACCGGGGCACCTGCGGTCCAGGAGTCCACCCCGCAGCCGTCCGGGGACCGCGCGAGCGAGGAGTCCACCGTGGGAGCGGGCGCGACCTACCGCCCGCAGCTCTTCACCGTCCGCGGGACCGGCGCCGGGGAGGCCGGCCGGCGCAGCCGCGCGATCACCGACAACGGTCGGCGCGTCGGTGCCCGCGCCGGTCGGCACGGCGCGATCCACCTGACCGAGACGGTGCGCGCGGCCGCGCCCCACCAGATGGCTCGCGGGCGTACGACGGGCCGCCTGCTGCTGAGCGCCGAGGACCTGCGGGTCGCGACCCGGGAGGGCCAGGAGTCCAACCTGGTGCTCTTCTGCGTGGACGCGTCGGGGTCGATGGCCGCGCGCAGGCGCATGGAGGAGGTCAAGGGAGCGATCCTGTCGCTGCTGCTCGACGCCTACCGACGTCGCGACAAGGTCGGGCTGGTGACCTTCCGCGGAGCCGGCGCCGACCTGGCGCTCCCACCCACGCACTCGGTCGACATCGCGGCCGCCCGGCTGGAGGGGCTGCCCGCGGGTGGGCGCACCCCGCTCGCCGAGGGCCTGCTGGAGGCGGGCCGGGTGCTCGAGCTCGAACGCGTCCGGGACCCGCGACGACGGCCGCTGCTCGTCGTCGTGACCGACGGTCGCGCGACCAGCGGCGCCGACGCCGTACGCCGCTCCCGCGACGCCGCCGGGCTCCTGGTGCGAGCCGGGATCGACAGCCTGGTCGTCGACTGCGAGACCGGTGGACTGCGCCTGGGTCTCGCCGAGGTGCTGGCCGAGCACCTCGGCGCGCAGCACGTGCCGATCGCCGAGGTCAGCGCCGAGGCGCTGACCTCGGCGATCCGTGGGCGGGCCGCCTGATGGCGCCGCAGGGGCAGCCGATCACCGTCCCCGACGACGGCCTGACCACGGCCCAGCGCCGCCAGCAGCCGCTGCTGATGGTGCACACCGGCGACGGCAAGGGGAAGTCGACGGCGGCGTTCGGGCTCGCGATCCGGGCGTGGAACCAGGGCTGGGACATCGGGGTCTTCCAGTTCGTGAAGTCGGCCAAGTGGCGCATCGGCGAGCAGACGGTGCTCGAGCGCCTCGGCGGGCTGCACACCGAGACCGGCGAGGGTGGGCCCGTCGAGTGGCACAAGATGGGCTCCGGCTGGTCCTGGTCGCGCAAGGCCGGTGAGGCCGAGGACCACGCCGCCGACGCCGCGGCGGGCTGGGCCGAGATCAAGCGTCGGCTGGCGGAGGAGACGCACGACCTCTACGTGCTCGACGAGTTCACCTACCCGATGCAGTGGGGCTGGGTCGACGTCGAGGACGTCGTGGAGACCCTCGCGAACCGCCCCGGTCGGCAGTACGTCGTGGTGACCGGCCGCCGGGCCGATCCGCGCCTGGTCGAGGCCGCCGACCTGGTCACCGAGATGACCAAGGTCAAGCACCAGATGGACCGCGGCCAGAAGGGCCAGAGGGGCATCGAGTGGTGACCCTGCCGCGAGTGGTCGTGGCGGCCCCGGCCACCGGTCAGGGCAAGACGACCGTGGCGACCGGCCTGATGGCGGCGCTGACCCGGGCCGGCCACGCCGTCTCAGGGCACAAGGTGGGCCCCGACTACATCGACCCCGGCTACCACGCGCTCGCCTGCGGTCGCCCCGGCCGCAACCTCGACCCGCACCTGGTCGGCGAGGACCGCATCGTGCCGTTGCTGCTGCACGGCGCCGCCGGCGCCGACGTCGCCGTCGTCGAGGGCGTGATGGGCCTCTTCGACGGCCGGATCGGCGGGCGCGGCTTCGCCTCGACCGCGCACGTCGCGCAGCTGACCGGGTCACCCGTCGTGCTGGTCGTCGACATCTCCCGCTCGTCGCGCTCCATCGGTGCCGTCGTGCACGGCATGGCGACCTGGGACCCCGACGTCCAGGTGGCGGGCGTGATCCTCAACCAGGCCGGGTCGCCGCGGCAGGCGCGCGAGGTCGCGGACTCGATCGAGCTCCCGGTCCTCGGGATCATCGGGCGCGACCCCGACCTCGCCGTGCCGTCGCGCCACCTCGGCCTGGTGCCCGCCGCGGAGCGGGACGAGGCCCGGCACGCGCTGGACACGCTGGCCGAGCGCATCGCCACGCTGGTCGACCTCGACGCCGTGCTGGCGATCGCGCGGACCGCGCCGGACCTCGACGCGGCTCCGTGGGACCCCGTCGCCGAGCTGGGTCGTGCGGCCGCTCCCCCCTCGACCGCCCCGGCTCCGGTGGTCGCGATGGCGGGTGGCCGGGCGTTCACCTTCCGCTACGCCGAGACGGAGGAGCTGCTCCGGGCGGCCGGGTGCGCGGTGGTCGGCTTCGACCCGCTGGTCGACCCCCACCTGCCCGAGGGCACCGCGGGCATCTACCTGGGCGGCGGCTTCCCCGAGGTGCACGCCCGGGAGCTCACCGGCAACATGACGCTGCGTCGGGAGCTCGCGGCGGCGGTCGCGGACGGCGTCCCGACCGTGGCCGAGTGCGCCGGGCTGCTCTACCTGTGCGAGTCCCTGGACCTCTCCCCGATGGTCGGCGCGGTCGCGGCGACGGCGGCCATGACCGAGCGGCTGACGCTGCGCTACCCCACGATGACGGCGGTGACCGACAACCTGCTGACCCGGGCGGGCGAGACGGTGACCGCCCACGAGTTCCACCGCACCCACGTCGCGCCGAGCGCCGGCCGACGCGCGGCCTGGACGGTCGAGGGCCAGGACGTGGGCTTCGCCTCGGAGACCCTGCACGCGTCGTACCTCCACACCCACTGGGCCGGGCACCCGCAGCTGGCCCGGCGCTTCGCCGACGCGGTGCACCGGCATGGATGAGCCCCTGCGGCACCACGGCGACGCCGAGGTCCGCGCCGGGATGGCCGACTTCGCCGTCAACGTGTACGACGGGCCGCGACCGCCGTGGCTCGACACCGCGCTGCAGGCGGGCCTCGACGCCGCCGGCCGCTACCCGTCCGCGGCGACGGCCGAGGCGGCCCTGGCCGCCCGGCACGGTCGCGCGCCGGGCGATGTGCTGGCCACCGCCGGTGCGGCCGAGGCGTTCTGGCTGGTCGCCCGGCTCCGCGCGTGGTCGCGACCAGTGGTCGTGCACCCCCAGTTCACGGAGCCGCACGCCGCCCTCGAGCAGGCGGGGCACCGGGTGACCGAGGTGGTGCTGCCCGAGCCCTTCGTGCTCGACCCCGGCGCCGTGCCCGACGACGCGGACCTGGTCGTGATCGGCAACCCCACCAACCCGACCGGCGTGCTGCACCCGCGCGCGACGATCGAGGCGCTGCTGCGCGACGGCCGCGTCGTGGTGGTCGACGAGGCGTTCATGGACGCGGTGCCCGGTGAGCCCGAGACCCTCACGGCCCACCGGCACCCCGGTCTGGTCGTGACGCGCAGCCTCACCAAGCACTGGGGCATCCCGGGCGTGCGGGCCGGCTACCTGCTCGCCGAGCCCGCACTCGTGGCCGACCTGCGGACCGGGCAGGTGCCGTGGTCGGTCTCGAGCAGCGCGTCCGCCGCGATGGTCGCCTGCTGCTCGCGCGAGGCGGCCGCCGAGTCCGACCGGCGAGCCGAGCAGATCGTCGCGTGGCGTCGCGAACTGCAGGAATCCCTGTCAACCATGGGGATCCACCACCTCCCGTCGCAGGCCAGCTTCGTGCTCGCCCGGGTCGGCGAGGGCGTGCACGGCGCCCTGCGCGACGCCGGCGTCGCCGTACGACGGGCCGACACGTTCCCCGGTCTCGACGCCACGTGGGTGCGGATCGCCGTACGCCCACCGGCGCGGACCAGGTCGCTCCTGGATGCGCTGTCCGCCCTGTCGCTCGATGCCCTAGGCTGACGCCGCGGGCACGAGGAAGCCGGTGAGACTCCGGCACAGTCGCGCTACTGTGACATCGCCTCCGAGCACCATCCGGAGTGCGGTGAAGTCAGACCCGAAGGTCCGCTTCCACCCATTCGAACAGGGACGCACGCATCCCTGAGGAGGCACCATGTCGCAGTCGTCTGCCATCCCCGTCGCCGGGCCCGCCGTCGAGATCCCCTCGATCCCCTTCCGCGAGATCGCCCCGTGGGCCCTCCTCTTCGGGCTCCTGGCCATCCTGGCGCTCTTCTTCATCAGCGCCGACCAGGGCGCCGTCTCGATCCCGTCCGGCAACGCGGTCCACGAGTGGGTCCACGACAGCCGGCACCTGCTCGGCTACCCCTGCCACTGAGCGGGCGCTGACGTGACCGCACGAGCCCTGCTCGTGAGGGGGCTGCTCGTCGGCCTGCTCGCCGGCTTCGCCACGTTCCTCGTCGCCCACCAGGTCGGTGAGCCGCACGTCGAGGCCGCGATCGCGCTCGAGGAGGCCCGGCCCGCGACTGAGTCCGCCGACGGGCACACCCACGAGGGGGCGACCGCCGGCCACACGCACGAGGAGGACGGGACCGTCGTCTCCCGCGGCAACCAGCGGACCTGGGGTCTGCTCACCGGGACCCTGGTCGTCGGCACCGCTCTCGGCGGCATCGTCGCGCTGCTCGCCGCAGCCGCCGTCGGCCGCCTCGGCCGGATGACCCCCGGCCAGTCCACGGCCACCGTCGCGCTGATCGGCTTCGTCTCCTTCGCGCTGGTGCCGTTCCTGAAGTACCCCGCGACGCCGCCCGCGGTCGGCAGCGGCGAGACCATCGGCGACCGGACCAGCTGGTACTTCGCGTTCCTGCTCGTCTCGCTCGCGTTCGCGGCGCTGTCGACGTTGGTGGCCGTGCGGGTCAGCGAGCACTCCGGCGCGTACGCCGGGGTGCTGTCCGGCGCGGGCCTGTACGTCGTCGCGATGGTCGTCGCCGGCCAGCTGCTCCCGACGGTCGACGAGCTCGGCGACTTCCCCGCCGACCTGCTCTGGTACTTCCGGCGGGCCTCGCTGATCACCTCCGCCACGCTCTGGGCCGGCATCGGGATCGGTCTCGCCGGACTGGTCGGTCGGCTGCACCGCCAGGACGTCGCCCGGACCGAGCGACGCGAGCTGGCGGCCAGCCTGTGACCGCGTCGTCCGTCGACGCCCCCTCCCCGGACATCGCGGCGGCTGGTGCCGAGCGCCTGGCCGCCCTGGCCACGCCGCCAGGTGCCCTGGGGCGGCTGGGAGATCTCGCGGTCTGGCTGGCCGCGACGCAGGGCGAGTGCCCGCCCCGCGAGCTGACCGACGTGCGCCTGGTGATCTTCGCCGGTGACCACGGCGTCGCGCGGCACGGCGTCTCGGCGTACCCGCCGGAGATCACCGCCGCCATGGTCCGGACCTTCCTCGCCGGCCGGGCCGGGGTCTCCGCGCTCGCCCGGGCGCACGGTGTCGCGGTCCGGGTGCTGGACCTCGGGGTCGACGACGACCTGGTGGGGGTGCCGGACGACGTACGCCGTCACAAGGTGCGCCGCTCCTCGGGCGCCATCCACCTCGAGGACGCCCTCACCGCCGAGGAGACGCGGCGGGCCCTGGAGGCCGGGGCGATCGTCGCCCGCGAGGAGATCGCGGCCGGCGCGCAGCTGCTGCTCAGCGGCGACATGGGCATCGGCAACACCACGCCGGCGGCCGCTCTGGTCGCGGCCGGCCTGGGACTGCCGGCCAGCGAGGTCGTCGGCCGGGGCACCGGCATCGACGATGCCGCGCTGGCCCACAAGGAGCACGTCCTCCAGCAGGCGCTCGACCGGACGGCCGACCGGACCGACGACCCGGTCGCGTGCCTCACCGCCCTCGCCAGCGCCGACCTGGCGGCCAGCACCGGCTACCTGCTCGAGGCCGCCCGCCAGGGAGTGCCGGTGCTCCTCGACGGGCTGATGGCCGTGGCCTGCGCCCTCACCGCCGACCGGATCGCCCCCGGGGCGGCCGCATGGTTCGCGGCCGGCCACCGCTCGACCGAGCCCGCGCAGTCGCTCGCGCTCGCCAAGCTCGGCCTCGAGCCGGTGCTCGACCTGGGCCTGGGGCTCGGCGAGGGCAGCGGCGCGGTGGCCGCCGTCCCCGTGCTGCGCAGCGCGGTCGCGCTGCTGCGCGACGTGGCGCTGCTGTCCGAGCTGCTGCCACCCGATGCCTGACGCCTGGCGGCTCGCGACCGGGACGCTCACCGCGATCCCGGTCCGAGCGCCCCGGCAGGTCGACCGCGTGACGGCGCGCCACGCGATGCTGCTGGCCCCGCTCGCGGTCGTGCCCCTCGGCGCGCTGGTCGCCGCTCTCCTCTGGCTCGGCGGCCTCGCCGACCTGCCCCCACTGGCGGTCGCGTTCGTCGCCGTCGGCGCGCTCGCCGCCGGGTCCCGCGCCCTGCACTGGGACGGACTCTCCGACGTGGCCGACGGGCTGACCGCGTCGTACGACCGCGAGCGATCACTGGCCGTGATGAAGACCGGCACCAGTGGTCCCGCCGGCGTGGTCACCACCGTCGTGGTCGCCGGTGTCCAGGCCGGCGCTCTGACGGCGTACGTCGACACCGCCGCGCTCGCCCTGCTCGCGGGCGCGCTCGTCTGCCTGTCGCGGTGCGCCCTGTGGGTCACCTGCTGCTCGCGGGTGCCATCGGCTCGTCCCGGTGGGCTCGGCGACACCTACACGCGCACCGTGCCGCTGCCGCTCGCGGCGATCGGCGGCGTGCTGCTCTCCGTCACCGGCGGGATCGCCGTGCTGCTGCTGGTGCGCCGTGCGACGACGCGCTTCGGCGGAGTCACCGGCGACGTCTTCGGGGCCGGCATCGAGCTCGCCCTCGCCACCACGCTGCTCACCTGGGCGTGGCTGTGAGCTCAGAGCCTCAGCACCCGACCCGCCACGACGAGGTGCACCTCGTCGCACGCGCCCCCGAACCGCTGGTTGACCGACCCGAGCAGGTCCCGGAAGACCCGTCCCGACCGATGTCCCGGCACCACCCCCATCCCGACCTCGTTGGTCACCAGGACCACGCTGCCACCGGCCGCCGACAGTGCCGTCAGAGCACGGTCGACCTCGGCGTCGACGTACGCCGACAGCTCGGGCATCGGCGCCTCCCACAGCCCGACGTCGTCGACCGTGCGCGTCAGCCAGGTGCCGAGGCAGTCCACGAGCACGTCGTCCCGGGTGGCGAGGGCGGTCACCAGGTCACCGGTCTCGAGCGTGCTCCAGTCGTCGGGCCGACGCGCGCGGTGCGCCGCGATCCGCTGCTGCCAGTCGGCGTCGTCGCGCACCGGTCCCGGCGCGACGTACCGCACCGCGCTCGCTCCCTCCAGCAGGCCCTCCGCGTGCCGCGACTTGCCGGACCGGACGCCGCCGGTGACCAGGACCCTCATCGATGACTCCCTTGAGTGGGCGGCTGCTCGGTCTGGTGGCGGGCTTCGCCGCCGACCGACGGTGGGGCGACCCGGCGCGGTGGCACCCGGTCGCGGGCTTCGGGCGCGCGGCGGCGGCGCTCGAGCGGGTGACGTACGCCGACCGGCGGCTCCCCGGGGTCGTCCACGTGACGCTCCTGGTGGGTGCCGCCACGGCGCTGGGCACGCGCCGACCGGGCGTGATCGGCACCGCGGTCGCCACCTGGGCGGTCCTCGGCGGACGCTCCCTCGACCGGGAGGCCGCGGCCGTCCAGCGCCTGCTCGAGGAAGGCGACCTGCCCGGGGCCCGCCGGCGCCTCACGCACCTCGTCGGCCGCGACACGAGCCGGCTCGACGAGGCCGCCATCGCGCGGGCGGTGATCGAGTCGGTCGCCGAGAACACCTCCGACGCCGTCGTCGCGCCGCTGGTGTGGGGCGCCCTGCTCGGCCCGCCGGGGCTGCTGGCCTACCGCGCCGCCAACACGCTCGACGCGATGGTCGGTCACCGGAGCCCGCGCTACGAGCGGTTCGGCTGGGCGGCGGCCCGGCTCGACGACGTCCTCAACCTGCCCGCCTCGCGGCTGACCGCGGCGCTCGCCGTGCTCCTGGGCGAGGACCGGTCGGCCGCCCGGGCTGCCTGGCGCCGGGACGCGCCCGGCCACCCGAGCCCCAACGCCGGGCCCGTCGAGGCGGCGTTCGCCGGCGCGCTCGGCGTGCGCCTCGGTGGCGTCAACGTCTATGCCGGTCGGGTCGAGGACCGGCAGGTGCTCGGCGACGGTCGTGCTCCGGACGCCCACGACATCACCCGCGCCCGGCGGCTGGCGAGCCGGGTGGGGGTCGGCGCGCTGGTCGCGATCGCACCCATCGCGCTGCGGCCTCGACGTCGCTGACGGTCTCGACCCCGGGCGGGGCGGGCGGACGGCGTACGATGACGACCGGGACGCCCAGCGCCGCCGCGGCCTGCATCTTGGGCCACGTGTGCGAGCCACCGGAGTCCTTGGTGACCAGCACGTCGCAGCGGTGCCGCTGCATCAGCGCGACCTCGTCCTCCAGCCGGTAGGGCCCGCGGTCGCGCAGCACCTCCCACGTGCTCGGCACCGTCAGCTCCGGCTCGTCCACGACCCGCACGAGCGCGTGGCGCTCGGCCAGCGGCCCGGCGAAGCGGTCGAGCGACTGCCGCCCGACCGTCAGGAACGGCCGGTCCCCCAGTCCCGCGGCCGCGGTCGCCGCCGCGTCGTGGTCCTCGACCCAGGTCCAGTCGCCGTCCCAGCCGGGACGCTGCAGCCGCAGCAGGGGCACGCCGACGCAGGCCCGCGCCGCGTGCGCCGAGATCTGCGTAGCGAAGGGGTGAGTCGCGTCGACGACGGCATCGAAGTCTTCGGCGTACGCCGCCAGCCCGGCCGCACCGCCGAAGCCACCGATCCGCACCCCGCCGACCGGCAGCCGCGGCTCGGCCACCCGGCCGGCCAGCGACGTCATGACGTCGGTCCCGGCGCCGACCAGGATCGCGGCCAGCGCCCGGGCCTCCGCCGTACCGCCCAGGACCAGGACCCTCATCGCCGGTCCCCCGGCGGCAGCACCGGCATCGACCCCGGCGCTCCGGAGGTGGCGAGGTCGAGCAGCGCGTCGACGTCGAGGTGGTGCTCCACCAGGTCGCCGAGCAGGTCGAGGCGGCGCTCGCGCGCGGCGGCGAAGCTGACGCCGGACGACGTCCAGGCGTGGCCGGTGAGCCGGGCGACCTCGACCAGCAGCGCCGAGCGGAAGGCGTCGTGCTCGAGGCAGCCGTGCCACATGGTGCCGAACACGTGGCCGTCACGGGCGCCGCCCAGGAAGCCCTCCGCGGAGCCGACGGACACCCGGCCGTGGTGGATCTCGTAGCCGCCGACGTCCGCTCCCAGCGCGGTGCCGCGGGGCAGC
Organism: Nocardioides sp. URHA0020; assembly: GCF_000620705.1. Classification (GTDB taxonomy): domain Bacteria; phylum Actinomycetota; class Actinomycetes; order Propionibacteriales; family Nocardioidaceae; genus Nocardioides. The sequence continues at coordinate 102,043 of NZ_KK211168.1, read as the reverse complement.
CGCAGCACCTTGTCGGCCCCGAAGACGGTCTCGGCGTCGAGCAGCCCGAGACCCTCGGCCACCGCTCCCGCAGCGCCCTCCACCCCGTCGGGGTCGCGCACGGTCCGGCCGAGCATCTGGAAGCCACCGCAGATCCCGAGCACCGGCCGACCCGCGGCGGCGTGGGCGAGCACGGCGCGGTCGAGGCCGCGTGCGCGCAGCCACGCCAGGTCCGCGAGCGTCGCTCGCGAGCCGGGCAGCACGATCAGGTCGGCGTCGGCGAGCGACCGGCCGTCGGAGGCGTAGACGACGTCCACCCCCGGCTCGAGGCCGAGCGCGTCGATGTCGGTGAAGTTGCTGATCCGGGGTGATCGCACGACCGCGACCCGCAGCGGCGCCGCCCCGTCCGTCACCCGCCGGTCGCCGACGTCCAGCGTGTCCTCGCTGTCGAGCCACACCTCGGAGCTGAAGGGGAGCACGCCGTACACCCGCCGGCCCGTCAGCTGCTCGAGCTCGGTGAGCCCGGGCCCGAGCAGCGACTCGTCGCCGCGGAAGCGGTTGACGACGAACCCCGCCACCAGGCGCTGGTCGTCCGGGGCCAGCAGGGCGACGCTGCCGAAGAGCGAGGCGAAGACGCCGCCGCGGTCGATGTCTCCCACCAGCACCGTCGCCAGGCCACCGTGCTGCGCGAGCCCCATGTTGACGTAGTCGCTGGCCCGCAGGTTGATCTCGGTCGGGCTGCCCGCGCCCTCGGCGACGACCACGTCGAAGCGGGAGGCGAGGTCGTCGAAGGCGTCGTACGCCGCCGCCGCGAGGTGCCGCCGGCCGTCGACGAAGTCGCGCGACGAGACCTCGCCGGCCGGTCGGCCGAGCACCACGACGTGGCTGCGCTGGTCGCTCCCGGGCTTGAGCAGCACCGGGTTCATCGCGACCTCGGGCTCGACGCGGGCCGCGAGCGCCTGCACCCACTGGGCGCGGCCGATCTCGCCGGTGCCGGTCGGCCCGTCGACGACCATGGAGTTGTTGGACATGTTCTGCGACTTGAACGGCGCGACCTTGACCCCGCGTCGCACGAAGGCCCGGCAGAGTCCGGACGTCACGATGCTCTTGCCCGCGTCGGACGTGGTGCCGGCGACCAGGAGGCCGGTCACGGGAGCTTCCACTCGGCGAGGACCCGGCAGCCGTGGTTGGCGTAGCGGTGGAGCGCCAGCCGGTCGGCGCGGCAGCGCGCGGGCATGGTGTCGCCCAGGGCCGAGCCCACGGATGCCCGGTCGATGCCGTCGGCGCGCCGGTCGAGCGTGAGGTGCGGGACCGGATCCGGGACGGCACCGCCGTACGGCGGGCACTCGGGGAACGCCTGGACCAGGCGTGCGGTCAGCTCCCGGAACGGGTCGTCGGGGTCCGGGAGCAGGTGGATGGTCCCGTCCGGGAACTCCCCCAGCCGTGCCAGGTCGAAGTCGAAGGCCGGCGTACGCCGCGCCACCTCCCCCACCCTGGCCAGGTCCTCGTCGCTCGGCTCGGCGACGAACGGGCCCAACGCCGTGATGTGCGCGTGCACGAACGCCGGGTCGGCGGAGACGAAGGACGCGTCGTAGTGGTGGGTGCGTCCGAGGACGTACGGCTCCAGCTCGGGCACCGGGACGACGAGCACCGTGTGGGCCATCAGGCCTCCCGGCGCAGCAGGAAGATGTCCATCACCCAGCCGGCTGCCGCGCGCACCCGGTCTCGCGCCTCGTCGATGGCCGGCAGCACGTCGCCGACCCGGCCCGCGACGAGCGCCTCGGACGCGGTGCCGAGGTTGGCGCCCCACCAGATCGACCACTCCTCGAGGCCGTCGAGCTCGATCACCCGGTTGAGCATCACCACGATGTTGTCCTGCCCCTGGGCGAGCGCCTCGTGCAGCCGGCGGCCGCTGGTGACGTGCAGGGCCTGGCCGACCTCGTGCAGCACGATCCGGTGCCGGGCGGCGAGCAGCTGGATGCTCGAGATGCCGGGGACGACGTCCAGCTGGAGGTCGAGGCGGCCACGCGCCTGCAGCGACTGGAGGATCCGGATCGTGGAGTCGTAGAACGCCGGGTCGCCCCACACCAGGAAGCCCGCGTCGCCGTCGTGGGAGAGCAGGGCCTCCTCGTACGCCGCCCGCCGCTCCTCGTGCCAGCGCGCGACCGCCGCGTCGTACTCATCCTGCGTGGCGGTCCGGTCCGGACGGCGCTCGCGCTCGGGGTCGTCGACCCGCACGATCACCGGCGCTCGCTCGAGGTGCCGGTCGAGCAATCGCTCGCGGGCGTTGACCAGAGGGTCGGGCATGCCGCCGCGGCCGGACTTGTCGGTGACGACGAAGTACGCGACCTCGCGCAGCGCGGTGACCGCCTCGATGGTGACCTGGTCGGGATCGCCCGGCCCGACCCCGATGACCCGGACCCGCTTCATCGGTCGCGCCGTCCGTTGCGCGGGCAGCCGGCGCGGCAGTCGCGTCCGGGCACCTGCGCGAGAGCCGGCCCCTGACCGGGGTCACGGGGCCTCGACGACGCTCGCTGGCGCTCGCTGCTCGACCAGCGACGGCTCGGTCCCCGCACCGACCCCGTCCCCTCGGTGGTTGAGGTGCGAGGGCCGCCAGGCCCGACTCCGGTGGTTGAGGTGCGAGGGCCGCCAGGCCCGAGCCTCGAAACCACCCCCACCGTGCCCGCCTCCACGACCCCGACTCCGGTGGTTGAGGTGCGAGGGCCGCCAGGCCCGAGCCTCGAAACCACCGTCGCCCTCACGCGCGGTCCTCGAGGTCGCCCTCGAGCTCCAGGTAGACCTGCTGCATGGCAGCCAGCGTGTCCGGGTCGGGCGCCTCCCACAAGCCGCGGTCCCTGGCCTCGTGCAGCTTCTCCACGATGCCGCGCAGCGCCCAGGGGTTGGACTTCGTCATGAAGGCACGGTTGGTCTCGTCGAGCACGTACTCCCGCGCGAGCGCCTCGTACATCCAGTCGTGCACCACCCCGGCCGTGGCGTCGAAGCCGAAGAGGTAGTCGACGGTCGCGGCGAGCTCGAAGGCTCCCTTGTAGCCGTGTCGCTGCATCGCGGAGATCCAGCGGGGGTTGACCACCCGGGCCCGGAAGACCCGGTTGGTCTCCTCCTGCAGGGTCCTGGTGCGTACGGCGTCGGGCGTGGTCGAGTCACCGACGTACGCCCGCGGGGCCGAGCCGGTGAGCGCGCGCACGGTGGCGACCATGCCGCCGTGGTACTGGAAGTAGTCGTCGCTGTCGGCGATGTCGTGCTCGCGGGTGTCGATGTTCTTGGCCGCGACCTTGATCCGCCGGTAGTTGGCCCGCATGTCCTCGGCGGCCGGCGCACCGTCGAGGTCGCGGCCGTAGGCGAAGCCGCCCCAGGCGGTGTAGACCTCCGCGAGGTCGGCGTCGTCGCGCCAGCTCCCGGACTCGATCAGCTGGAGGATGCCGGCGCCGTACGACCCAGGCTTGCTGCCGAAGATCCGGGTCGTGGCCCGCCGCTCGTCGCCGTGCTCGGCCAGGTCGGCGCGGGTGTGGGCGCGCACGTAGTTGGTGTCATCGGGCTCGTCGAGACCCGCCACCAGGCGCACGGCGTCGTCGAGCATCGCGACCACGTGCGGGAAGGCGTCGCGGAAGAAGCCCGAGATCCGCACGGTGACGTCGATGCGCGGGCGGCCCAGCTCATCGAGAGGTACGACGGCCAGGCTGCTGACGCGGCGCGACGCCTCGTCCCACTCCGGGCGTACGCCGAGCAGCGCGAGCACCTCGGCGACGTCGTCGCCCGACGTGCGCATCGCGGACGTCCCCCAGACCGACAGGCCCACCGAGGTGGGGTAGTCGCCGGTGTCCTCGAGGTGCCGCTGCAGCAGCGAGGTCGCCATCGCCTGGCCGGTCTCCCACGCCAGCCGGGACGGGACCGCACGCGGGTCCACGGTGTAGAAGTTGCGACCCGTCGGCAGCACGTTGACCAGCCCGCGCAGCGGCGAGCCCGACGGCCCGGCCGGCACGAAGCCGCCGTCGAGCGCGTGCAGCAGCGCGTCGAGCTCGTCGGTCGTGCGCGCCAGCCGCGGCACCACCTGCTCGGCGGCGAAGCGCAGCACCCGCTGGACCTCCGGGTCGTCGTGCATGCCGGCCGCGGCGTCCGGCGACCACGAGGCGTCCTCCATCCGCTGCACCAGCGCGCGGGCCTGCGACTCGATCGCGTCGACGGCGACGAGTCCCGGCTCCTCAGCCTGTCGCAGGGCACCGTCCTTCAGCCCGAGGGCAGCGCGCAGCCCGGGCACGGCGGCGGCCTGACCACCCCACACCTGCGAGGCCCGCAGGATCGCGAGCACCAGGTTGACCCGGGCCTCGCCCTCAGGCGGCTGGCCGAGCACGTGCAGCCCGTCGCGGATCTGGGCGTCCTTGATCTCGCAGAGCCAGCCGTCGACGTGCAGGATGAAGTCGTCGAACTCCTCGTCGTCCGGCCGCTCGTCCAGCCCCAGGTCGCGGTGCATCTCGGCGGCGTGCATCAGCTGCCAGATCTCGCCGCGGACCGCCGGCAGCTTCGCCGGGTCCATCGCCGCGATGTTGGCGTGCTCGTCGAGCAGCTGCTCGAGCCGCGCGATGTCGCCGTACGTCTCGGCGCGGGCCATCGGCGGGATGAGGTGGTCGATGATCATGGCGTGCGCCCGGCGCTTGGCCTGCGCGCCCTCGCCCGGGTCGTTGACCAGGAACGGGTAGATCAGCGGCAGGTTGCCGATCGCGGCGTCGGTCGCGCACGCGGCGGACAGCGCGGCGTTCTTGCCGGGCAGCCACTCCATCGAGCCGTGCTTGCCGAGGTGGACGACGGCGTCGGCACGGAAGCCGTGCGCCAGCCAGCGGTACGCCGCCAGGTAGTGGTGCGACGGGGCCAGGTCGGGGTCGTGGTAGATCGCGACCGGGTTCTCACCGAAGCCGCGGGGCGGCTGGATCAGCAGCACCACGTTGCCGGCCTGGATGGTCGCCAGCACGATCTCGCCCGCGTCGTTGACGAAGAGCTGGCCCGGAGACTCGCCCCACGCCGCCACCATGTCGTCCATCAGCTCGCGCGGGACGTCGGAGGTCCACGCGTCGTACTGCGCCTTCGTGATCCGCACGTGCGCGTCGGTGAGCTGCGCGTTGGTCAGCCACTCCTCGTCCTGACCGCCGGCGGCGATCAGCGCGTGGATGAGCGCGTCGCCGGCCTCGGTCTCGTCGTCGAGGTCCAGGGCCGGGAGGTGGCCGACGTCGTACCCGTCCTCGCGCATCCGGCGCAGCAGCCGGACGGCGCTGACCGGGGTGTCGAGCCCGACGGCGTTGCCGACGCGCGAGTGCTTGGTGGGGTACGCCGACAGCATCAGCGCGACCCGGCGCTCGCCGACCGGGATGTGGCGCAGGCGGGCGTGGTTGACGGCGATGCCGGCGACCCGGGCGCACCGCTCGGGGTCGGCGACGTAGCGCGGGAGACCGTCGGCGTCGACCTCCTTGAAGGAGAACGGGGCCGTGATGATCCGCCCGTCGAACTCCGGGATCGCGATCTGCGTGGCCGAGTCCAGCGGGGTCACGCCGTCGCTCGACGCCTCCCACTCCTCGCGGCTGCTGGTGAGGCAGAGCCCCTGCAGGATCGGGATGTCGAGCCTGCGGAGCCGCTCGACGTCCCAGGCCTCGTCGTCTCCCCCGGCGCCCGCTCCGGCCGGCTTGCTGCCGCCGGCCGCGAGCACGGTGACGACCAGCGCGTCGAGGGTCGCGAGCGCGTCGTACAGCTCGTCCGGTGCGGAGCGCAGGCTGCCCGCGAAGACCGGTACGCCGACCGCACGGCCGGTCGCGTCGATCGCGTCGACCAGCGCGTGCGCGAAGGCGGCGTTGCCGCTGGTCTCGTGGGCGCGGTAGTAGAGGACGCCGACGCGGGGCAGTCCGCCGGTCGCGTCGCGCTCGGCCATCCCCCACTGCGGGACCACGAGCGGCGGCTCGAACCCCTCGCCCGTGAGCAGCACGGTGTCGGACAGGAACGCGTGCAGCTGCGCGAGGTTGGCCGGCCCGCCCTCGACCAGGTAGCGGTGCGCCTCGGCGGCGATCCCGACCGGGACGGTCGACAGCTCCATCAGCTCGGCGCTGGGCTGTGCCTCACCGCCGAGCACCACCACCGGCATCCCGGTGTCGCGGATCCGCGCGAACCCGGTGCACAGGTCCTGCGGCGAGCCCAGGATCCGACCGACGACGAGGTCGGCTCCCTCGATCACCGCGGCCATGGACTGGTGACCGGGACGGGCCGGGTTGGCGAAGACGAAGTCCGCACCGGAGGCCCTGGCGGAGAGCAGGTCGGTGTCGGATGTCGAGAGCAGCGCGATGCGCATGATCCTCCTCGGGGTTCTCGCCCGTCGTTGGTGGAGGTCTCGTGGTCAGTGTCTGACTTCGACCGATCGCTGCCTCGCAGCGAACGGCCTCACAGTGGCGGAACCGCCCCGGACTCGCACCGGGTTCCTGGTCCACGAGACGTGGTCGGCCCAGCCTAGTGGTCGCCGCGCCGCGGGCCTGCGGCCCGGGTTCGCGGGAAGGGTAACCTAACTCGGACAGTCAACGAGAGGAACCAGCGTGGCCACCTGGCACGGACGCGTCGAGACCACCGAGTGGCTGACGCCCACCCTGGTGCGGGTCGTGCTGGGCGGTGAGGGCCTCGCCGGCCTGACGATGCCCGACGCGACCGACACCTACGTCAACGTCGCGATCCCGCCGGTGGGAGCGCCGTACGCCGCCGTCTTCTCCCCCGCCGAGGTGCGCGAGACGCAGCCGAAGGAGACGTGGCCCGCGCGACGCCGCTACACCGTGCGCGACTGGGACGCCGCAGCCGGCCTGCTGAGCCTGGACTTCGTGGTCCACGGCGACGAGGGCGCCGCCGGGCCGTGGGCCGCCACCGCCCGTCCCGGCGACGTCCTGGTCTTCGAGGGCCCGGGCAGCGGCTTCCTGCCCGACCCGACGGCGGACTGGCACCTGCTGGTCGGTGACGAGTCGGCGCTGCCGGCGATCGCGGCCTCGCTCGAGGCCATCCCGGCCGGCCGCCGCGCGATCGTGCGGCTGGTCTGCGACGGCCCCGGCTTCGAGATCCCGCTGACCTGCGCGGGTGACCTCGACCTGCTCTGGCTGCACCGCACCGGCGCCGTCGACGACGTCGACCTGCTGCCCGACGCCGTCGCGGACGTGGCCTTCCCCGAGGGCCGCGTCGACGCCTTCGTGCACGGCGAGGCCGACGAGATCCGCGCGATCCGCCGGCACCTGATCAGCGACCGCGGCGTGCCGCGCGCCGACATGTCCTGCTCGCCGTACTGGCGGCGCACCATGACCGACGAGGCCTGGCGGGCGGTCAAGCGCGACTACGTCGCCGCGATGGACGCCGACGTCGCCTGATCCGTCCAGACACCCAGAATGGCTCCCGGGAGGACCTCCCGGGAGCCATCTCTGGTGTCTCGACGCGCTACGAGGTCACTGGTCGTAGATGATGACGCCGCGGATGTTCTTGCCGTCGCGCATGTCCTGGTAGCCCTGGTTGATCTGGTCCAGGGTGTACTCCTGGGTGACCATCTCGTCGAGCTTGAGCTTGCCGTCCATGTAGAGGTTCAGCAGGCGCGGGATGTCGTAGCGCGGGTTGGCGTTGCCGAAGATGCAGCCCACGAGCTCCTTGCGCTGCATCGACATGTCGAAGAGGTTGAGCTTCACGTCGTCGGCCATCATGTTCGACACCGAGGTGACGACGACGCGGCCGGCCTTCTTGATCAGCGACATCATCGGAGCGATGTGCTCGCCCTCGGCCAGGCCGATCGCGAGGATCGCCTTGTCGGCCATCGCACCGTAGGTGATCTCGCTGATCAGCGCCTGCGCGTCGACCATGCTCGGCGCGGTGTGGGTCGCGCCGAGGGTGAGCGCCTTCTCGCGCTTCCAGTCGACCGGGTCGATCGCCACGACGAACCGGGCACCGGCCATCGCCGCGCCCTGCACCGCGCTCATGCCGATGCCACCGAGCCCGGCGACGGCGACGGTCTCGCCCGACTGCACGTCCGCGGCGTACGTCGCGGAGCCCCAGCCGGTCGTCACGCCGCAGCCCACGAGGGCGGCCTTCTCGAGCGGGATGTGCTTCTCGATCTTCACGGCGCTGTCGACGTTGACCACCGTGTACGGCGAGAAGGTGCCGAGCCCGACCATGATGCCGAGGTCGCGGCCGTCCTTGGCGTGGTGGCGGTAGGAGAAGTCCGAGAGCTGCATGCCGCTGAGCAGGAAGGCGCCGAGGTCGCAGAGGTGCTGCTTGCCCGTGGAGCACGACGGACACTTGCCGCACGACGGGATGAAGCTGAAGACGACGTGGTCGCCGACCTCGAACTCCGTGGTGTCGGGACCGACCTCGGTGACGACACCGGCGCCCTCGTGGCCGCCGATCACCGGGAACTGCTTGAGCCCGAAGGCCTCGGCGAGCTCCGGGTCCAGGACCATGTCACCGGTCACCATGTGCTCGTCGGAGTGGCACAGGCCGGAGGCGGCGAGCTTGACCAGGATCTCGCCCTTCTTGGGCGCGTCGAGCTCGATGTCCTCGACGCTCCAGTCGGTGTGCGGCTCCCACAGGATCGCGGCGCGGGTCTTCATGCTGGCTCCCTAACTAGAACAGGTTCTTGTCCCTGCAAGGTACTGCCCGATGTGTCGCCTGTCACGCGAACTCTCAGGCGTGGGCGTCCTCGGATCCCAGGCCACGCAGATGTACGACGAACCCGGGGTTCGTCAGCGCCCACGGTCCGCGCGCCCGCCGCACTGCCGCGATCGCCTCGTCCGGCGTACGCCCGTGCTTCACCAGGGCGCTGGCGACGACCAGCCCGGAGCGGTTCAGGCCGCCCGAGCAGCGCACCAGGACCCGCTGACCGTCGGCCAGGGCAACAGCCACCCGGCCGGCGACCTCGTCGACCCGCACCGCGGTCACCGGGTCGATCGCGGCGTCCGCGAGTCGCAGCACGACGTGCTCCACGCCGGCCGCGGGTCCGTAGCCGGGCCTCGTCGCCAGGCTGACGACCAGGTCGAACTCGGCTCCGACCACGCAGGCGGACGCGGACTGCGAGCGCACGTCGTGGCCGCCCTGGAAGAGCCCGGGCACGACCTCGTTCCAGGCGTCGTCGCACAGCGGCATCGACGTCGCCCGCCCGCTGCCGTGGCAGTGGACGCAGTCCGGCACCAGCGCCGGTTCGGCGTAGCAGGCGTGGCAGAGCACGCCGGCAACCTACCGGTCAGGCGGCGTACGCGATCTTGCTGTCGACCGCCGCGAAGATCTCGGGGGTGATGTCGGCGATCCCGTGCGCGCTGGCCGCATGGGCCGCGACCTGCCCGAGCAGGTCGCCCCGGTCGCGGTGCTCGAACCGGGCGGAGCAGCCCGGCATCACGTCTCCACAGGCAAGCTTGAACATCATGGCCTCTCAGGTCAGGGTCAGGTCAGGGTCAGGTCTGGGTCAGGTCGAGTGCGTCGTACGGCGTGGGATCCGCACCCAGAGCACGGCGCCGTCCTCGTCCTGATCGGCACCGAGCGTCCCGCCATGAGCGATCACCAGGGCCCGAGCCAGGTAGAGCCCGATCGTCACGCCGGTCCCGTCGTCGTTGAGGTCGAACGGCTCGAAGAGCGCCTGCAGCACCTCGACGTCGATCGGGTCCGCCTCGCGGACCACCCGCAGCTCCAGCCAGGGGCCGACCTCGACGACCTCGAGTCGCAGCGCGCGTGGGGTGGGGATCGAGCGTCCGGCGAGCCAGAGGTCCCGGAGGACGCGGCGCAGGTGGTCCGGATCGCCCGTCACCTCGACGTCGCCGCCCAGCCCGGCGATCTCGCCCAGGTCGGGCAGGTCCGCGGCCAGCCCGGCGATCGTCACCGTCCTGGGCTCCAGCCGGGTCAGCCCGAGCGACGCCGCGGCCAGCAGCTCGACGTCGATGATCCGGTCGGCGAGCCGCGCCAGCGCGTCCTCCAGCTTGGCCAGCGAGCTGACCACCATCCTCGGTGGCAGCTCGTCCTCCTGGAGCATCGCCACCCAGCCCTGCGCGACGGTCAACGGCGTGCGCAGCTCGTGGGCGAACGCCGCCAGGAACCGGTCGCGCTGGTTGGCGGCCTCCGGGTCCGGGGTGTTGGTGACCTGGGCCGTCCCGGCGTCGACGAAGGCCGTGACCCAGCGGTGCACCACCGCTGGGTCGACCGACCACCGCTGCGCGACGTCACCGGTGCCGCGGCCACCGAGCACCTCGAGCACCGCCCGGACCCGCGGGTCCGGTCCCTCCTGCGCCCGGCCGCCCTCGAGCACCTCCGGCCGCCACGCCCCGTCGGACATCTCTGCCTCCTCCCCCACCCGATCGGTCGGTCGGCGGCCGACCTGAGCGGCCGACCCGAGTCGCCCTGAGCGGCTGCGTGGGGCGCATGGCCCGAATGCACTATGGCGATGCCCCGATGACCCGAGAAGACTCGGGACTGCACCATCGCCTCGGCACCCGACGGTCCGGGGATGACGGCCCTGGGTTCTCGGGGGCACCGTGGGGGCGCGCTGCCTGTCGACGGCGTGAGATCGCGTTGAGGAGCAGTCGTGCTCGAACCACCTGGGCTACCACCGGGCCCGCGACTGCGGCTGCTCGGACGGTGGCAGCTGACCGCGACGCCCCAGCTGCCGAAGTCCGGGGTGAGCCGCGACGCCCGGCGCCTGCTGACCCTCCTGGCGCTGCACGGCGCGGCCGACCGCGACGCGGTACGCCGACAGCTGTGGCCCGGGTCGGAGGCACCGGCGTCGGCCGCCCGGCTGCGCAACAGCCTGTGGCGGCTGGCCAAGGCGCGCGCGGCCCTGCTCCACGAGGACCGGGGCGCGCTCAGCCTCCGCAGCTGCGTCGACGTCGACGTCGACGAGCTCTTCACGGCGGCCGCCGCGATCGACCAGGGCCTGGAGGGCCTCGGTCCGGAGCTCTTCGAGGCCGACCTGCTGCCGGGCTGGGACGAGGACTGGCTGGTCGTGGACCGCGAGCGGATCCGCCAGCTCCGGCTGCACGCCCTCGAGCGGCTCTCGGAGCGCCACCTGCGCGCGAGGCGCTACGACCTGGCGCTGGACGCCGCGCTGGCCGCGGTGCACGCGGACCCGCTGCGGGAGAGCGCGCACCGCTCCGTCATCGGCGTCCACCTCGCGGAGGCGAACGTCGTCGAGGCGATCCACCAGTTCGAGCGGTGCCGCTCGATCCTCGCCGACGAGCTCGGCGTACGCCCGAGCAGCGCCCTGCAGTCGATGATGGCCGGCTGCGGGACGATCAGCTCGCGGGAGTGAAGTAGTACGACAGGCCCGAGGAGCCCCAGTCCGCGAAGACCTTGGTGTAGCGGTTGGTCACGCCGGCCTGCAGGTCGGACCGGACGTTGGCGACGACCCGCGCCGCCAGCGCCTCCAGCCACATCCGCTCGGTGACCGCGCCGGAGACCATGTCGGCGCCCATCTTCGCCTCGCCGCCGAAGCCGGCGATGACCTCCTTGAACCGCTTCGGCAGCCCGTTGCTGCCGTCGGTCGCACCGCGGCCGGACTGGTGCAGCGCGTGCACCAGCACGTGGGCGGCGATCTCGGTGATCGCACCCATGCCACCGTCGATGAAGGGGTACCAGGGGATGTCCGGGTTGGTCCCGGACGAGCCGATCCAGTCCAGGTCGGCCTTGACGTCCGCGGCCAGCTGCAGGTCCTGGGCGGGGTGCAGCGAGGTGATCCGGGCCATCGTCTGGAGCTGGGACTCCTGCGCGGCCGACAGCGGCTCCGCCTGACCGGTCCGGCACGCCGCCCTGACGGCGTCGAAGCCGGCCTGACCGCCGAACGGCGCGACCAGGTCGGCCGTGAGCCCGTTGGCCGCGGCGTAGCCCTCGATGGTGTCGAGCACCGTCGCGATCCGCGCCAGCGTCCAGGAGCCGATGCCGAAGTTCAGGCGGGCGGAGTCGTGGTGGACCTTCGTGTAGTCGCCTCCGGCCTCGGCGCGCGCCACGGACCGGCCCACGTCGACCCGCACCTGGTCCGACTGCGCGCTCTGCGTCGAGGTCGAGTCGACACCCAGCGCCGAGCCCCGGCGCCCCAGGCTCTGGCCGAACGCGACGCCCGAGCCGGCCTTGGAGATGATCCAGTCCTCCTTCTCCGGCGTGAGGAGCACGGCGCGGTTCATCCGCAGGTCGGGCTTGGGCCCGGTGTGCACGCCGATCACCATCCGGCCGCTGAAGACCGGTGATCCGCTGTGACCGCCCTCGGTCATCATCGGGTAGTAGACGAGGTCGTAGTCGGCCTGGCCGATGTGGGCGCCGTCCATCCGCTGGCCCTGGGTCTCGAAGGCGGTCCCGTCGACCTTGCCGTAGCCGCACACGACGATCGGCACTTCCTGGGACAGCGACACGTTCGCGAGGGTGAAGTTGCCGGCCTGCGAGGGCAGTCCCGGCACCGGCAGGACGGCCAGGTCGAAGCCGCTGTCGTTGCTGGCGGCCCACTTCGGGTGCACGTTGTCGCGCCAGGTCACGGTGAAGGACTTCGTCGGGTACGTCGAGGCGCGCGGGCTGTACGCCGGCAGCACCTCGATGCTCGCGGTCTCCCAGCCGTCGGCGGCGTCGTAGAAGTTGTGCCCGCAGGTGAGCAGCACCTCGTCGGCGATGTAGAAGCCGGTGCCCCAGGCGAGCTGGCCGGTCGTGGAGGTCAGCTTGAGCTGGCAGATCGCGCTGTGCGGGAACTTCATGACCTCCGAGTCGGGGACGCCGGCCTCCCAGGTCGCCCGCCGCAGGAACCAGTCCGCCCAGATCGCAGCGGCGCTCACGAGCCCGGTGATGCTGTAGTCGCTCGGCGTCTCGGGCGGGTAGATCGACGCCGCGCGCCCGTAGCCCTGGGCCGCCACCCACTGCGGCCTCGCCATCGGCGCCGCGCCCCCGGCGACGGACTCGCGGATCGCGATCGCGAGGGCCTCGGCGAGCTGGTCGCGGTACGCCGGGTCGGCGAGCAGCTGCGCACGGTGCGGGGCGGCCAGGGACGCGATCTCCACGAGGCAGGCCGCGGTCGCGGGGTCGTGCCGGTCGGCGGCGAGCTGGCCGAGGTCGGCGCGCAGCACGTCGCCGCCCGAGCCGGTCGCGGCGCCCACCCGGCGCTTGATGTTGTCGGCCAGTGCCCGGCTCGACGCCGAGGCCGTCGTGGCGACGACGACGTCGGTCCGGTCGACCGCCGGGTCGGAGCCGCTGAAGTGCACCGAGACGAACGCCGCGGCGTGGAGCTTCTTCGCGGTGTCGGCCCGCTCGGCCAGGGACAGGTTGGTGTCGCTGTCCCGGGTGAGGACCACGACGTGGTCGCGGGTCAGGCGGTCGCGCGCGCGACGAGCCACGTCGAGGGCGACCTCCTTCTCCAGCAGCCCGCCCGCGCCGGTGCCGCGGTTGGGGCTCGAGGCTCCGGCAGGCTGGCTGCCGCCGTGTCCGGGGTCCAGGACCAGCAGGGGTGAATTCACGACGGTCTCCTCACGACGGGATCGAGCGGGGCACCCGTCATCGAACGCCACGGCGGTCACGGCGGCATCGCAGGCACGTCGGGCTTCCGTCACCGTCGCGTCGCCGCTCAGGCCGCGTCGCCCGCTCGGGGGTTGGCGGCGTTCGCGCCGGCCGGCGGGTTCGCCGCCGGGTTGGCCGTGTTGCCCTGCAGCAGGCCGATCATGCCGGGCTGCGCGAAGCGCTCGAGCGGGAAGACGTCGCTCTTGAACTTCAGGTCCACCTCCCCCATCAGGTCCACCGAGGCGTTGATCTCGTCGGAGGCCGACCTGCTCTGCGTGCTGACGTAGGCCACGGAGTTGACGGACACCACGCCGAAGCCGAGGAAGCCGCCGCCGGCGGCGGTCGTGTTGTGCTCCTCGAACCTGCTGGCGCTGTCGGCCTTGCCCTGGTCGGAGGCGTCGATGTGGAAGTCGAGCTTGGCCCGGATCCGGCCGCTGGTCACGACGATCCGGTTGATCCCCATCAGCACCATCGTCGAGAGCATCTGGTGCCGCTGCTGGGCCAGCGACCGGCGCGCCGCCGGCACCAGGGTCTCGGCGATCGCGTCCTCGTCGAGGTCGACGTCCTGGTCGAGGCCGAGGTCGGCCTTGAGCGACGGTGGCTCCTTGTCCGCAGCCTCCGGGCGGACGACGACCCTCGGGTCGCCCTGGCTGGTGTCGACCTTCAGGTGGTACGGGTACTTGCTGACCAGCCAGTCCTTGGCCTGGTTGTCGGTGATGTTGTCGGCCATGAACTGGTCGACGGTCTTGGCGACGTTGGCCAGCAGGTTGCCGAACGCCTCCATCTGCTTGATCGACGCGTTCACGATCGCGTTGAACGTGCCGTTGATCAGGTCGGCGACGAAGCTCGGGAACGCGACGGCGTTCAGGGTGTCCTTCGTGACGCCCGCCATCAGGCTGACCGCCCGGTCGTCGAACCGGTCGGCGTCGACCGGCGGTGGAGGCGGATCCAGCGGTCCGGCGGCCTGACGAGCGGACGGTCCGGCGATCGCCTGCGCGTGGGCCGGCGTGATCGGAGCCGGAGCCGGTGGCGCCTTGTAGACGGGGATCTGGCCGAGCCTCGACGTCTGGGCGAACTGCTCCTGCACCAGCGCGGCGCCGTACCCGGCGATCTTGTTCAGGTCGTGCTCGAGCTTGTCCCGGGTGCCCTCGTCGAGCTGGTAGTACGACGGGCTCGCGTGCAGGAGGGCTCGGATCTGGGTGCCGACGAGCTCCTGGACGGCCGGGGTCGGCGCGATGGTGCCCCGCGGCAGCTGGGCGTACGGCCCCGTCAGCGTGACTGATCTGGTCGTGGCGGGCTTGAGCATGTCACTCACCTCGGGGTCGGTGCTGGTGGGGTCGCTGCGGGAGGCGTCGCCGGCGGGATCGTCGGTGGGGTGGCCGGTGGGGTGGCCGGTGGGGTGGCCGGTGGGGTCACGGCAGGCGGCGTTCCGGGAGGGGTCCGAGCCGGCGGCGTGACCGGCGGCGTGACCGGCGGCGCGGCGCGCGGGGTGGCCGGCGGGACCGGCGGTGGGGTCATCATCGTGGGCGCGGCCCGCATCGGAGCGTCGATGCGGGCGCTGGTCCGCCGCGCGGTCGGCGCCACCCGCGCGTCCGGTGAGGTGCCCCACGGGATGGCCTCGGCGTTGGCGGCCGGGGCGGGGGTGTTCGCCACGATCTGGCCGATCGCGCCCTCGCCGATCAGCCGGTTGAGCTGCACGGGGTCGCTGCGGAAGTGCAGCTCCACCTCGCCGGTGAGGTCGGCAGCGACGTTGATCTCCGACTCGCTCTCCGACTTCGACGTCGACACGTAGCCGACCGAGGTGCTCACCGAGGCCGACCAGGGGCCGAAGCCGACGCTGCCGGCCGCCGTGACCCGCAGGTCGAACTCCGAGGCGTTGGCCTCGCGGGCGGCGTCGGAGGCGTCGATGTGGAAGGCCATCGTGGCCCGGATCTTCCCCCCGGTGACCACGATCCGCTCGGTGCCCATCAGCACCAGCAGCGACAGCGTCTCCAGTCGTCCCTGGCTCAGCTTGCGCCGGGCGGCCGGCACCAGGGTCTCCTCGATGGAGTCCTCGTCGTGGAGGTCGACGGAGCCGGTGAGGCCGAGCTGGTCCTGCCACTTCGGGGGCGTCTCGGGGGCGTCCGCGCGAGCGGCGAGCTTGCCGCCGCGCAGCTGGAGGTGCGTGCCGTACTGCTGGGCCAGCCACTCGCGGGCCTGGCTGTCGGTGATGTTCGACGCCTCGAACTCGTCGACGGTGCCGGAGACGTTGCCGAGCAGCGCGCGGATCGCGTCGAGCTGCTGGATGCTCGCGTCCATGATCGCCCGGAAGGTCGAGCGGATCAGGTCGGCGACGAACTCCGGGAAGGCGATCGCCTTGAGGGTCTGCCTCGTCACCTCGCCCACCCGCGAGGTGGCGCCGGCGCCGAGGTTGTCGCTGGCGGCCTGGCTGCGCGCGACCGGGGGCGGGCGCAGGGTCGTGGTCTGCTTGAGCACGGGACGCTGCTCGAGCCTCGCGGACTGCCACCAGTCGTCGCGCACGAGCTCGGCGGCGTACGACGCGATGTGGTGCATGTGCCGGGAGAGCTCGCGCTGGTCGTCGGTCGAGAGCTGGTGGAAGGACGGCGCCGCGGCGAGGATCGCGTTGACCTGGCTGGCGACGAGGGCTCGGGTCGCCGGGGTCGGTACGACGCCGCGCGGGTCCGGGCGCGTCGAGAACGGACCGGGCAGCGCCGGTGATCGCTCCAGGACCGCAGCCGTCATCACTCACCGCCCGACCGGCTGGGCGGCGAACCCGGTCGCGGTCAGCCACACGTCCGCGGCCTGGGTCAGGGTGCCGTCGACCAGGTCGGGCACCGACGGGTAGCCCACCGAGGAGACCACGGTCCGACCCGACTGGCCCCGGTCGAGGTGGCGGCCGATGTCGACCGAGCCGGACGGCTGCATGGCTCGGACCACCGCCCAGGTGCCGCTGACGTGGAAGAGGTCGCCGACGCCCTGGAGGGCCAGCAGGTCCAGCGACGACCGGAGCTGCTCGACGAGCGGCTTCGCGACGATCAGCGTGTTGCCGTACTGCCGCGGCGACAGGTTCGCGCGCAGCCGGTCCCCCGCCAGCCGCAGGCCGCCACGGGTGCGGGGCAGCCCGTGCGGGTCGAAGGTGGCGATCGCGTCGCAGTAGCCGGCCAGCAGCTCCTCGAACGCCTCGTTGCCCAGGGGCGCCGCGGCGATCGACGGACGGCCGGGGACGGCGTCCGGCTCGACCGGCGTGCCGAAGAGCCGGGCGAAGAGCTGCTCGCGCATCGGCGCCCGCGGCCAGCGCGGCACGCTGGCGGCGTACGCCTCGAGCTGGCCGGCGGCAGCAGGGTCCTGGATGCCCAGGCCCCAGCGCTCGTTGGCCAGCAGCTCCGCGCAGGGCACCACGCCGACCTGCTCGAGCTCGCTGAGGAGGTAGAGCGAGCCGAGCACCGCCGCGGCGGCCGGCTCGATCGTCGCGTCGTCGATGCCGTCGGGTGGCAGCTGGAGCCGCAGCGGGTCCCCGCCCGCCGCCAGGGAGAGGGCGCGCACGTCGCGCAGGGCGGCGTCGAGGCTGACCGCGAGGGACGCGCCCATGGCTCACCGTCCCGGCGTGGCGGGCATCGGTGGCAGGGGCGGCAGCGGCGCCGGGGCGGCCGGTGCGGCCGCTGCCGGCACCGGGGTCACCGGCTTGGGTGCCTCCGGCTTCACGACCCCGAGGATGTCGGTCATCTTGTCGAGCGGGAAGACGTCGCTCTTGAACCGGATGTTGACGTCACCGGTGAGCTTGGTCTTGAGGTCGACCTTCGCCTCGCTGTCGTCCTTGTTGACCGTGTTGACGTTGATCTGCGTGGTCGTGTCCGAGGTGTAGGTGCTGCTCGGCGAGAAGATCCAGCCCCAGCGCGAGCGGGAGTACTTCTCGTTCTGGGTGCGGTTGTAGTCCATCGTGCGGGCCCGCTTCTTGGTGATCTTGTCGCGGGTGTCGAGCTGGAAGACCACGGTCGCCTTGATGGAGCCGTCGGTGACGATCAGCCGGTTGATCCCCATCAGGACCAGCGAGAGCAGCACCTGCTGGCGGTCCATCGCCATCTTCTTGCGCGCCGCGGGCACGAGCTGCTGCTCGATCGTGTCCTCGTCGAGGGAGTCGACCGGGGCGGCGAGACCGAGGTCGCCGAAGAAGTCGGGCATCGCGTCGGTGTCGGCGTCGGAGCGTGGCGCGATGGTCGCCTTGTCACCGGTCGTGTCCACCTCGAGGTGGTCCGGGTAGCGGTCCACGAGGTAGTCCCGCGCCTGGTCCTCGGACACGTTGTCCTTCATGAACGCGTCCACGCTCTTGGACACGTTCTTCACCAGCTCGGCGAAGGCCTCCATCTGCTTGATCGACGACGTCACGATCGCGTTGAAGACGCCGTCGATGAGCCCGGCGACGAAGCCCGGGAAGTCGACGTTGTCGATGGCGTTGCCGAGGGCGTCGACGCCGGCATCGGCGGCCTGCGCCCCGCCCTGGTCGCCGAAGTCCTGACCGGCCGTGTCCGGGCGCGGCGGGTCGTCCAGGGCCCGCACGGGCTCGGCCGACAGTGCCAGCGGCAGGTCGCGCGTCGTGCCCCCGGCGTCGGCGAGGTACTGACCGACGTTGACCAGCCCGTGCGCCAGGTCGCGACGCTCGTGCTCGGGCAGCGCGGCGAAGGCAGGGGTGCGCATCAGCAGGTCACGCACCTGCGCGCGCACCAGCGGCACGGTCGCGACCGGTGGTGCCGCGACGGCGGTCATCGCCAGCCCGCCGTGCTGGCGACGCCGTGCGGCGCACCGCTGCCCACCAGGACCGGCTCGGGCGCCGGTACGGCGGTCGGGTTGCTGACCACCCGGGGCCGGATGTGCAGCGACAGCCGGGCGGGCATGTCGGGGCGCACCGTCACCGACAGCACGGACAGGCTGCCGGGGCTCTCGTCGCCCTCCGGGCTGAAGGCCGCCACCCACTGCTCGAGCGCGCGCAACGAGCGCGGACGCTCGCTGAGCTCCAGGGCGAGCAGGTCGGCGATGTTGGCGGGCAGGTCCGGCACCTGCTCGAGGTCCACGTCGAGCCGCATCTCGATGCCGTGGCGCATCGGCCGGAAGGTCAGCAGCGAGCTCTGGGCCGGCAGGGTGTAGCGCGCGCCCAGGGCGAAGGCCACCGCCGTCATCAGCGACTGGTGCTGCGGACCCAGGCCGAGCTGGTCCATCATCGGCGCCAGCGCGGCCAGTGGCAGCTCCGCGCCGAGCCGGAAGGTCATCGACTGGCTCCCGCTCTGCCGGGCCGCCCGGATCGTCGTGAAGGCCGGCTGCGCGCCCGGGACGGTCGTCATCACCGTCTCCCCCACCCGCCGGGCCATCTCCGGCAGGCCGTCGGTGAACCACGGTCCCCACAGGTAGGTCACCTGGGCCTCGCGGAAGCCGTCGCGGTCGAAGGCGCTCACGACGGTCGCCGAGTCGTCGCCGGCGGCGACGGACTGCGCACGGTCGCTGTTGCGGTCGAACCACAGCAGGGCCTGCCTGCCGAAGTTGGACCCCAGCAGGTGCCGCACCTCCTGGCTGGCGGCGGAGACGCCGCCCGACCCGCCCGGCCCGTTCTCCGGCACCTGGCAGGAGAACGCGAGCGAGCCGCTCGCGGTCTCGGAGAAGCGCGGCTCGAAGGCGTGCCGGCTCCGGTACGTCGGGTCGCCGGGCGGCATCGGCAGCGCGCCGTCGAGCAGCCCGGTGACGGGACCTGACGGGTCGACGGTGCCGAGCACGCGCGACGCCGTCCGCAGCAGCCTGCGGGCCTGGTGAGCGGCCTTGTCGGAGGAGTAGGGATACATCGCACTCACCCGAACGACCCGGTCCCAGCGCCGAGCAGCTGCTGCAGCTGGGCGAACTGACCCTGCTGAGCGAGCTGTCGGATCTGGTCGAGGTTGGCCGTGCCGTTGCTGCCGCCGACGTCGCCACCGACCGTCGGGATCGAGCCGCGGGCGCTGGACGCCACCGGGGCGGAGAACCGGGCGATCTCGTCGTCGGTCACACCCCCGACGGCCAGCAGGTTGTTGGCCGCGCTGACCAGCTTCTCGTAGTCCACCACCGACACCGTGGAGCTCGCGCCCCCCTCGGACCCCGAGCCGCGCAGGTCGTCGATGTTGGGCAGGAAGCGCCGGACCCCACCGGAGCGGCACAGCTCGGTCGAGTAGACCGCGAGCAGGTCGAGGATGTCCTTGATCGCCTGCGCCCGCGTGCGGTGCTGGACGATCGACGGGGTCGAGCCGAGCTCGACGGCCGACACCCGCTCGACGAGCTGCCAGGGCCCGGTCACGCCGTACGCCCGCTGCAGGGTCTCCTGCCCCAGGACGTCGAAGACGCAGTCGATGTGCTGGCTGAGCTTGCGGGCGGCGAAGACCGTGAAGCCCCAGCCGACGAGGCTCGCGTTGGCGGCGAAGTCCTGTGCCGCCTTGCGCACCTGCTCGCTGGAGCCCAGCCGGTCCCGGCCGTCGGTGGTGACGACGTTGGAGACCTGCAGGGTGCTGTCGTAGCGCACGAGCGCCGAGACGAAGCGCATCATCAGCTGCTCGAACTGCGTGTTGGGCTGCGCGTCGGTGTTGCCCGTGTCGCCCCGGCCGAGGGCCCGGGCGTAGAGGCCGGCTCGGGCCGCCGCGTCCAGACGGGTCTCGGTCTGCCAGAAGTAGCGGTTGAGGGCCCGACCCCCGCTGTCGTCGCGCACCGGCAGCATCCCCTGGGTGAAGAGCTCGACCATCTTGTCGACGACGTCGAAGGCCCCGGTCTGCTCGATCTCGTACGCCGCGCCGATCATCGCCACGCACTCGACGTTGGGCGGCTCGATCTCCTGGTTGGAGGCGTCCTCGCTCACGATCGCCGGGAGGTCCAGCGAGGCGAAGCCGGTGTCGACCGTGCCGTCGGCGTAGCGGATCATGCCGACCTCGACCTGCGAGCGCCGGCTGTCCCGGTCGGTGATGTCCCAGTCCTCGTCGGACGAGGCGATCACGTGGTCGGCGACGGCCGCGAGCTCCTGGTACTTGATCCTCTGGTCGCGGCGGAGCGCCTTGAAGTCGCCGACGATGTTGGCGTAGTGCTCCTTGTTGGTGACGCCCGGCGTGTTCGGGCTCTCGGTGACACCGGCGTCGTACGCCCGCTTGACCGCCCACCGGAAGTCGCTGCGGACCGGCTCGGTGTTGCCGTCGAGCAGCAGGCGGCCGGTGACGACGGCGATGAACGGGCCGGACACCTCGCCGCCGAAGCCCTGGAGCCGCTTGGTGACCTCGCTGACGAAGGTGGTGGTGTCGAACGGCGTGGGCAGGCCTCGCCTCTCGGCGACGTAGTCATCCATGTGTGCCACGGCGGTGCTTCCTTTCGTGTGGCCCCACCTGCGCAGGGTCTCGGTGTCTTCCGGGTCGGCGTTCTTGGGATCGATCGCGATCCGGATCGCGGCCGTCGTGACCGCGGTAGGTGGGGTGAGTGGTTCGGGCCGTCGTTCGTCCTCGGGCAGGTGCTCCCAGCTGCGCCGGACGGTCGGCATCGCGAAGGCCCGCAGGAGCGCCGTACGACGGCTCCCGCCGATCGACGTCGTGTCGGGCTCGTCGGCGAGCTTGTCGAGCATCGCGAGCTCGGTCTCGCTGATCGGGTGCGTCAGCTGCGTCGTCGTGAACGCGGTGACCTCGCGCAGCGTCGGGCGCTCCGACCGGGAGAGCTCGTCGAAGCAGAGGTCGAGCAGGTGGCGGGCGAGCTGCTTGCACGCCGCCGCGGTCAGTGCTGCCATGGCTGGCTCCTTCGGTCGTGGGTGGCTGGGGTGGGGAGGCGGTCGGCGAGGCTGAGCGCTGCCTCGGCGTCGAGCACGGGCGGACCCCCGGGCGCCCGGGCTCGCGCGGACCCGATCAGGACCCGGCGGATGTCGGCGGCCGAGAGCGTGCGTCCCTGGCGGTCGCCGCGGGCCGCGACCAGGGCCGCGGTGCCGCTGGCGAACGGCGCGGCGTGCGAGGTCCCGGTGGAGCGCCGGTAGCCGTGGAGGGAGAGCCCGACGATGTCCTCGCCGGGCGCGTGCAGCACCACGTGCGGACCGGTGCTGGTGAACTGCGAGACCTCGCCGTGCGGGTCGACCGAGCCGACGGCGAGCACGGTCGGCAGGGCGGCCGGGTAGAACGGCACCGTGGTCCCGTCGTTGCCACTGGCCGCGACCAGGACGACGTCGCGGCTCTCGGCGTACGCCGCGACCTCCTGGTGGGGTGGGGGTGCGGAGGCGTCGAGCTCGGTGGCCGACGTCCCGAGGCTGAGGTTGACGACCCGGGTGCCGCGGTCGACGGCGACCTTCATGCCGGCGTCGATGTCGGAGAGGCTGCCGATGCCGAACGGCTTGCCCTGGGGGCCGCTGCGCGCGCCGGCGAGGACCCGCAGCGGGACCGCGACGCACAGGCCGCCCAGACCCTGCGGCACCCGGTGCCCGGCTGCCCCGATGACTCCCGCGACGTGGGTGCCGTGACCGACCTCGTCCTCGGGAACGTCGTCCCTCCCGGACGCGTCGCCGAGGAGCTCGGGCCCGTCACCGATCCGGCCCATCCCGAGGTCGACGAAGTCGTAGCCCGCCCCGAGCCGGCCGGCCAGCTCGGGGTGGTCGAGGGCCACGCCGGTGTCGACCACGCCCACCCGGACCCGGTCGCTGCCGGGCTCGATCCGGTGCGCGGCCGCGGCCCCGACCATCGCGAAGGGCACCTCGGCCTCCCGCCGCGTGGGCGGGGTGGGCCTCGCGGCCACCGGCGCCCGGTAGGTGCGGGCCAGCAGCTCGGCCCCGGCGCTCTCCACGACCCCGAGGCACCGCAGCCGGTCCAGGGCACGAGCGACGTCCCCGGCGTCGCCGAGCTCGACCAGGTAGGTCCGCGACAGGCCGAGCTGCTCCTCGTCGTCGGCGAACCCCGCGACCTGCTGCCCGGTCCGGCCCAGCGACCGGCGGGCGTGGAAGACCGAGCGCGCCTGGAACCTGCCGGCTCCCCCGAGCGCGGCGTCCAGCGGTCCGCGACCGTCGAGGTGGGTGGCCGGGCGCGCGGCCCCGAGCAGGCAGTCCAGGTGGCAGGGCGCGTGCGTGCGCGCCTCGCCGGCGGCGAGGGTGACGCGCAGGTACGCCGGCCGGGCAGTCATGGCGTGCGCCAGGGGTCGCTCGGGACGACGTCGTCGTCGGGGTCGAACTCGAGCGACATCGACACCACGCCGTGCTCGCCGAGGTCCAGCTCGAGGTCGCCGGGCTGCGCGTCCGCTCCGAGGTCGAGCTCCACACCGCCCTCCACCGGGCGTACGCCGAGCGGCCGGCCGGCCAGCCGCGCCCGCTGGGTCGTCTCGTCGAGACGCGGGCCCGCCAGCCTGATCCGTCGCGTCCGGGGCGGCACCCGCACGATCTCGGGCCCGTCGGCGACTGCGACGGGGGATGCCGGCGGTGCCACCGGGGCCTCCGTATCCGGCGGCACCGCGACGGGCGGCACCGGGACCGGCGTGGCCGGCACGGGCGCGACCGGCACGGCCTGCACGCTGCGCACCCGCGGTCGTCCGTGCGAGAGCGCCTGGCGGAGCCGGTCGACCGGCAGCCCCGAGTAGCGCGCCACGGTGTTCTCACCCGTGGTGCGCTTCAGCTGGTCGAGCTGCTCGGCGTTGCGGACGCCGAGCTTCTCCAGCTGGCGCCGCTCCTGGTCATCCAGGCCGAGCTCGTCCAGGGTCGGGCTGCGGACGGCGGAGAGCGACACGGTGTTCTCGTCGATCATGGTGCGGTTGACGGTGGTGAAGCCGATGTTGACCACGCTGGCCCCGGTGTCGTCGGCCGCGCTCGGCCGGAAGACCACGCGGCCGTCGGTGCCGAGCTCGACGAAGACCTTCAGCTCCATCGAGAAGTCGCGGATCGCGTAGGTCAGCGGCCGGTTCACCGACTTCAGCCGCAACGAGTCCTGGGTCCGGTCCAGCTGGTTGGTGATCGCCTCGAGGAAGTCCTCGACCGGGAAGCCGGCACCCGGCGCGGTCACAGCGACCACCCCGCGGCCCACGGCTGGTCCGGCGACGGCTCGTCCGAGGTCACGATGACGAGGCGCGTGTTGTGGACGACGGGCAGGAAGCCGCTGACGAAGCGGGTGCTGCCCGGCGCCGCGTGCACCACCAGGTGGCCGTCGCGGTGTGAGAGCGAGATCTCCATGGGCACGTCCAGGTCGACCTCGACCATCGTCGTGGCGCCGTCCGTCGGCACCGCTCCGACCAGCGCGGTCAGCGTCTCGTTGAGCTCGGGGCGGCTCATGGCTCAGCGCTCGGGGGACCATGGGTCGCCCTGCTCGGGGTACGACGGCCCGGCGTACGACTGGCCGACGGCGGGCGCGGGCGGTGCGGCCGGTGGCACCACGGTGCCCGGCACGACGGCCGGTGCTCCGGCGGCCGGCGCAGCGGCGGGCGGTGCCGCCGGGGGCGGCACCTTCGCGTTGGAGTTGATCAGCTGGATGGCGTAGGAGTCGGCGAACCGCTCCAGCGGGAAGGTCTCGCTGCGGAACCGGACGGTGACCTCACCGGTCAGGTCGGTGCGGACGTTGATGTCGCTCTGCGCGTTGACGTTGGTGGTGTTGATCATGATCGCCTGCGCCGAGAAGGGGCTGGTGCCGGCCGTCTTGGCCATCGACCCGACCGTGGTCTTGCTCTGGTCGAACCGCACCTCGGTCGTCTCCGAGGCGTCCACGTGGAAGACGAGCTTGGCGGTGATCTGGCCGTCGCTGACCACGACCCGGTTGATGCCCATCATCACCATCGTCGCCAGCGTCTGCTGGCGCTGCTCGGCCATCGAGCGCCGGGCAGCGGGCACGACGACGTCCTCGACGGTGTCGTCGCTGAGGTCCTCGGGCGCGGAGAAGCCGAGATCGTTGAAGAACGACGGCAGCTCGCTGCCGGTGGCGCCCTTGTTGACGCCGAGCTTCGGCTGGCCGCCCGAGGTGTCCTTGGTGAGCACGTCGCCGTACCGGTCGGCCAGGTAGTCGCGGGCCTGGCCGTCGCTGACGTTCTCCGACATGAACTGGTCGACGGTGCCGGCGACCTGCTTGAGCATCTCGGCGTAGGCCTGCATCTGCTGGATGCTGCTGTCGACGATCGCCTGGAACGTGCCCTGGATCAGCCCGGAGACGAAGCTGGGGAAGTCGATGGCGTCCAGGGTCGAGCGGGCGACCTCCCCCACCCGGCCGACCGGGCTCGACCCCGACCCGGACGGAGCGGGCGCGGGGGCGGGACTCCCGGGGCTCGGGGGTGGTGGCGACGCCTCGGTACGACGCAGCGACGACAGGTCCGGCGCCAGTTGGCGTGACATCGGGTCGCCGAGCGCCGCCGCGTGCGGGTCGGCCCGCAGGTAGCGGGTGACGGCGGCCAGCGAGTCGGCGATGTCGGCCTGGGTCCGGTCGTCGAGCTGTCCGAAGCTCGGGCTCGTGTAGACGGCGCGCTCCACCGCTCCGGCGACGTCACGCGGGGTGAGTGGGCCGTCGGCCGGTGGGACTCCGTCGTGCCTGGCTGGCATCGCTCACCCTCCGATCGCTACGTCACCGAGCTCCGGCGCCGTCGCGATGCGCGCGAGCCTCGACCCGCCGTCCTCGCTCTGGCCGCGGCGCGCCATCTCCTCGATCGCGGTCCTGACGTCCGGCAGCGGCAGTGGCGATCCGGCGCCGAGGCCACGCAGGGCCGCCGTGAGCGTCGCGTGCGTGACCGGTCCGAACTCGCCGTCGGTGAGCAGCCCCGGCACGGAGGCCTGGAAGGCCTCGATCGAGTCGAAGCCGAGGGCGGCCAGGGCCGACTGCCGCTGCGCGGGTGACCTCACCGGGCCGACGGTGTCGGCGATCCAGCGCTTGGCGCCCTGCTCCCCCAGCGCGATCGACCGGTCGAGGACCATGCAGAGCGCCCGCTCGGTGGTCAGGCCGAAGCCGGCGGCGACGGGCAGCATCGGCGCCAGGTAGAGCTCGGCGGCCAGCTGGTTCTGGGCCGCCCGGAAGTCCGGGACAGCGCCCGCGGCCCGGAACCGCGAGAGCCACGGCTCCTCCCACAGGTCGGCGCCGGCCACGGGTTGCACCCGCGGGCCGCGGCCACCCTCGACGTGCTCGCTCGACGGTCCCGGCGCGGTGGTGGTGGCGACCAGCTCGCCGGCCGCGTCGCCGAAGACGGCGACGAACGTCTCGCCCTCGCGCTCCTGCATCAGGCGCAGCAGCTGGCCCAGGGTGCCGGCATCCTGGTTGAACTCGGCGATGCCGAAGGACAGCCCGGTGTGGAAGCGCTGGTAGGCCTTGTGGCCCGGGCCGTGCCGGCCGCGGAAGGCGCCGTCGGCGTTGACGGCCGAGTAGGCGCTGCCACCGTCGGCCGCCGTCAGCTCGATGACGCGACGCTGCGCCTCGGCCGGCAGCACCAGGGACGGTGCGACGACGTGCAGCGGCGCGGTCGGAGCCGTCCCGGGCACGGGAGCGGCGGGGGCGGCGGGCGCCGGCGGGACCGTGGCGGGCGCCTCCTCCAGGGACTGGTACGCCGGGGGCGTGCCGTACTGGTCGGCGAGGTCGACCCCGCCCCAGTCGACGTCGGGGTACTCGTCGCTGAGCGCCGGGACCGCGCTCAGGGCCGGGACGCCGGTGGCGCTCATCGAGTCCCAGCCGTCGTCGTACGCCACGTCGGCCAGCGACGCGGCCGCCGCCTCGGGGGTGCTGCCGTTGGTCGGGACGCCGGGCGGGGCTGCGGCCGGCTCGGGCGCTGACGTCGGGAGGTCGGGTGCCGTGGGAACTACCGGTGCCATCGCCGGCGGTGCCGCCGGAGATGCCGCCGGAGATGCCGCCGCCGGCGGCGGGGTCAGGGTCGCGGCGAGCGGGACGTCGGCGCCGTCCTCACCGTCCAGGCGGTCATCGACGCCCAGCCCGCGGTGGTGGAGACCTGCCGACGTCGCCAGGACCGGGACTGCGACGTCGAGGCCGTCCTCGCCGTCGCGGCGGTCGTCGGAGCCGACCGCGTCCCCGAGCGCGCGCCCCGGGATCCGCCCCAGCGACAGCGAGCGGCGCACCGTGACGGCCCCGGGTCGCGGCCGGAGCGACGCGTCCACGACCACGGCGCCGCTTGCCCCGCTCTCGGCGGACGTGACGCCTCCGATGCCGGTGCTGTCGGCGTACGCGATCGCGAGATACCAGAGCGACGCCCCGGACGCGGCGAGCAGCTGCACGGTCGCGGCCGGCGCGACGTACCGGGCCCGACCGGCGGCGGTCGCCGTCAGACCGCCGTGCGACCGGCTGGCGTAGAAGTTGGCGACCGTGCGGGCCTCGCTGCGCGCGGGGTCGAAGAGGCTCGGGTCCGTCGCCAGCAGCACCTCGGTCCAGGGCTGGGTCGTGGCGATGGTGAAGCCCAGGCTCGAGAAGCGCCGGTCGATGCGGCGGCGCGTCGGCGTGATGGACGGACGGGCACCCAGGGCGCCGCCCCCAACGTCGCCCAACGGGTGGCTCCGGATCATTGTCTGCATCGGCACGGCCGACCTCCTCAAGACTCGACAGGCGCACCCTCGCAGCCGACGATCACGCCGCTGTTCGGTCGTCGTCGGCCTCCCGTCACCGTCGCGTCACGCGACAGGCGCGCCCGTCGGACGCCGCCGGTAGCGGTGACGCAGACATCACGGTGGGACGACGCGGTGTGCCTAGGTTCGCCGGCGTGAGCAGGGAGACCGAGGGGTCCGGGGTCATGCTGGTGCGCGCCTGGGTGCACGACGGGCAGCTGGTCGCGCGGCTGCAGTCGTCGCGCACGGGTGACCCCGACCAGCACGCCCGGGTGGCCGTCGGGCTGGAGCAGATCCACGAGACGGTGCTGCGATGGCTGAGCGACCTGGAGGAGACGCAACGGTGACGGTGACGAGACGCCTGCGGGTCCACGCTGCTGGACATGCCTTCCCCCGACGTACGCGTGCGGCTCCTCGACGGGTTCGAGCTGAGCATCGACGGCGAGCCGTGGGACCTGCCGCCGTCGGCCGAGCGGCTGGTCGCCTTCCTCGCCCTGCAGCCGCGCCCGGTGGTGCGGACCCACATCGCGGGCATCCTGTGGGGCGAGCGCAGCGACGAGCGCGCCTCGGCCTGCCTGCGCTCCGCCATCTGGCGCGCCAACTCCGGCCACACGGCGCCGGTGATCGATGCGAGCCGCTCGCGCATCGTGCTGCACGGCAACGTCACGGTGGACGCCCGTGAGGCCGTGCTCGCCGCCCACCAGCAGCTGTCGGGCGGCACCCCCGTGGAGCCGGAGGTCTTCACCGGCGAGCTGCTGCCCGGCTGGTACGACGACTGGGTCCTGGTCGAGCGCGAACGGATGCGCCAGCTCTGCCTCGAGGGCATGGAGCAGATGGCCCAGTCGCTCCTCGAGGCCGGCCAGGCCTCGCTGGCGATCGAGGCCGCCCTGGCCGTCGTCGCCGCCGAGCCGCTGCGCGAGTCGGCCCACCGGATCCTCGTCGACGCCCACACCGTCGCGGGCAACCGGGCCGAGGCGCTGCGCCAGTTCGGCCGCTGCAAGAGCCTGCTCGCCGACGAGCTCGGCCTGCAGCCCGGCGTGGCGCTCGCCGACGCGGCGGGCCGCGCCTACGGGCCGGTCGCCGTCAGCCGGGCGGCGAGCCAGCTCCTGGCCGAGCAGTCCGCGCCCGCCCACGCACGCTGAGCGGCGTCCGGCCGTCGCGAACAACCCGGGCAGGGCCGGCCGGCCTCACTTCCCGAGCACGACCGCCTGCAGCGAGCCGGCCTTGAAGCGGCGCACCTCCTGCGGCCAGCCGCACCCCTCGGCCACCCTCCCCGCCCACAGGCGAGCGGCCTCGTCGTCGGGCACCTCCACGATGGTCAGCCCCCCGAGCCACTCCTTGGTCTCGGCGAAGGGCCCATCGGTGATGACCAGCGCGCCACTCGTGGCGTCCGCGCTCGCCGCCTCATCGAGCTCCTCGACCAGCCCGCCGGCGTAGACGAGGACGCCTTGGTCCTGCATGTCTCGGACGACGGCCGTGGACGGCTCGACCCGGCTCTCGAACCATGCGTCGTCGTGGTCGCCGACCCACTGCTGGTTGAAGTAGATGAGGTACTGAGACATCGCTGCTCCTTCGCGTCCGGCAAACCCGATGTCCGCCGCTACCCACGCTACGAAGAGACGTGGGCAGACACGACACTCATCCACGATCGAGGTCGGTGTCACGCGACCCGTGCTGCCCGGGACGACGCGTGGGAGCCTCAGCCAGGGATCTCCTCGGACCGGCGCGGGTAGCGGTTGCGCTGGACGACCGTGCCGACCTCGTCGCGCACCACGTGCTCGACACCGCGGACGCGGGCGGCGTCCCGGGCGTCCGCGAGGGCCGCCTCCCGGCTCTGGTACTCCCCGCCCAGCGGCGGCCCGTTCCGGCCGACGGAGTTCCGCCAGACGCCGTCGGCGTAGTAGGTCTCGATGGGTTCACCCATGCCGTTCTTTCCCTCCCAGGCTCTGCGTCGCCCGCCCCGGCCGCCTGCCGCCGAGCGAACCGATCTCGCGGTCATCGCCCGGGCTG
This sequence comes from Nocardioides sp. URHA0020, assembly GCF_000620705.1. Lineage (GTDB taxonomy): Bacteria > Actinomycetota > Actinomycetes > Propionibacteriales > Nocardioidaceae > Nocardioides. The sequence goes on along the minus strand of NZ_KK211168.1, from coordinate 73,014 downwards.
GCTCCAGCTCGTCCCCTCCCCAGGGGTGCGAACAGACGTCGCTGTACTCCTTGTACCTGTCGCGGGGACCTGGCTTCGTTACACGAGCCGCCTCAGCCGGGATGCCTAGCTGGCGATCCAGACCCGGGGCTCCCCCGGTGCGACACTCATGTCCCGGAAGGTCGGGACCCTCTTGAGCGTCGCGGGCTTGTAGGGCACCAGCACGACGAGGGCGATGCCGTCCCGGTGCTCGAGCTCGACCTGGACGGCGTCGGATCCCTCGACGAGGACGTCGGAGACGAACGCCGCTGCCCGGTTCTCACCCGAGGTGGCCCGTGCTCCGTCGTACACGCCCGCCAGGACCCGGTCCGGCTGCGGGTGCTCTCCCAACCCCACCTCGGACGCGGTGAGCGACACCTCTCCGGCGGTCGACACCAGGGCACCGAAGGGGTAGAACCGCCCGTTCTTCCCGAGGAGCTCCTGGGCCAGAGGCAGCACGAGGTTGAGGAGACCATCCAGGTCCTGCTGCACTGAAGGCGATGCAGTGTCGCGCCACGAGGTCATGACTCGGATCCTGGCACACCGTCCAGCGGCCGATCGGGCCCGCCCGGTGACGTACGGGGCGCTTCGGGACCGACCCGATCGAGCAGCCAGGCCTCCACCTGCGCGGCGTCCGGGCCGAGGGTGTCGCTGATCACGTGCGGGACGACGCGGCTGAAGTAGTCGGTGACCATCCCGTCGGACTCGCGGACGATCATGCCCGCCGCCTCGTTGTCGATGATCCACGAGCCGAGCACGACCTGGTTGCCCTCGAAGACGGGCAGCTGGGTGTAGGCCTGGTAGACGTAGCCCTCGGCGCCGTACGGGCCCGGCATCACGAGGTCCTCGGAGCCGTCCGCGAGGTGGATGCGGATGTTGTCCCCCTCGCGACCGAACAGCGGCTTGGCCACCCACTCGGTGAGGTCGCCGGGCGTGTCGAGCCAGGCGGGCAGCAGGAGCCGGTGGCCGGGGTTGCGTGCCCACAGGACGGGGAGCAGTGCCTTGGTCGAGAGCATCGCCTTCCACGCCGGCTCGAACCAGCGCACGGGCCGGGCCTCGTCCTGGTCGATCAGGTGGCGGCCGAACGCCTCTCCGAGCATCTCCTCCCACGCATAGAGCTTGAACGCGTTGGTGATGCGGTCGTCGTTGACGTCACGGAACTCCCGGGTGTCGGGGTTCCACCCGACCTCCGCCATCGGGTGGGCGAGCGTGGCGAGGCCGGCCTGCACGGCGGTGTCCATCAGGTAGTAGGCAGTCATCTCGATCTCACCGCCGTCATAGCTGTCGCCCTCGCCGAGGTCGTAGAGGAAGTGCACCCCGTTGCCCGTGATGGCGCCGGTGTTGCGCAGGCGGCGCCACGCGTTGACGAGGCGGTCGTGGACGCTGTTCCACTGGTCGAGGTCCGGCATCACGTCCTCGAGCCACCGCCACTGGGCGACCCCGGTCTCGACCAGCCCGGTCGGGGTGTCGCCGTTGATCTCCAGCATCTTGATCGCGCCGTCGGCGCCGTAGACGAGGTCGAAGCGGGCATAGAGCATCGGGTCCCGCCGCTCCATGGAACGGCGTACGACGTCCAGCGCGCCAGCCGGCAGGCCCAGGCGCGCGTCGGTGAAGCCTGAGCCGGGCGAAGCCATGAAGCCCGCGGCGTCCACGCACATCGCCCACAGCTCCTCCGTGGCGGACTCGAGGCTCTCGATCTCCTCGATCGTGAACTCGTACCAGGCGGACTCGTTCCAGTACGGCTTGGTGCTCCCGTCAGGCAGGGCGGTGACCGGGTAGACCAGCCCCTGCTCGGTGACGATGCGCTCCCAGCCCTCTCGGGGTCGGATCCGGTGTCGCCACATCAGGCGATGCTGGCGCAGACGATGGCCGCCACCGACAACGACGTCGAGGCGGAGACATAGGCGAGCGGGCGGACCGGACCCGGCTCGGTGATGATCCTGCGCAGGTCGCCCGGGGTGATCGCGTCGATGGCGAAGAGCATGGCGGCGTTCAGCACGATGCCGAGGGCGCCGAAGGCGACGGTCCAGGCCAGGGCCCACCCGAGGCTGGTCTCGCCATTGGTCCAGATGGCGGTGAACAGCACCAGTGCGTTGGAGACGAGCCAGGCGCTGGTCACCGCGGCGGCCGACCTCGACTGGACGTGAACCGACTCCTCACCGCGTTCATCGACCCCGAGCAGGTGGCTGCCCAGGTGGCCGGGAGTGACCAGGTCGAGGACGTAGTAGGCCACGACGAGCATGGCTCCGGCGATGGCCGCGTAGACGGTCGCATGGACGAGGGCGTCGAGCAGATCAGTCATGGAAGAAGACTCCTACGAGAGGGAACGGGTCCGGACGAGGCGCGGACGCGTCAGCCGCCGAGCTCACGACGAGAAGCCGCGGCTGGAGCCACCGAAGCCGCCCTTCGAGGTTGCGGACTTGACGCTGGAGCCGCCGGTCTTGGGCAGGCCGCCGCGTTGGACCGAGCCGGAGAGGCCAGAGCTGTTGAAGGTGCCCCCGGAGACCACCGAGCCGAGTGCGGGCACTCCACGAGAGGCGGCGAGGTAGTACCAGAAGAAGCCCGAGGAGACCCCGTCGTAGTCGTTGCGGTCGTCGCACTGGGAGTCGTCGACCCGCTCATCGGTGTCCGGGTTGACGCAGACGGCCGCGTAGTCGGCCGAGGTGGCGCAGCCGGTGAGCCCTGCGGCCATCACGGCGGTCACCCCCAGGGTCACCGCGGTGGAACGCATCCGGCGGCGGGTGGTGCTGGTCATGGGCTTTCCTCTGGGCTGTGCGGCTGCGCCGCGGGTGGTCGTGCCGACGCGGTGCCCACATCCTCTCCTGCCAACGCCTCCCGGTGCCCGTCGGCGACCACGGCGGCCCCGACGATCGGGATCGCTGTCACGGTCGTCGATGGCGGCAGACGCGCGTCTACCGCGGAACGGCGTGCAGAGTGACGTCGACGAGATGTCCGGCGTCGACGGTCACGCTCATGTAGGTGCAGTGCGGTTGTCGGCGACGATCGGTGGGTGATCCTGGGTTCAGCAGCCTGAGCCCGGTGGAGGTCGTGGTGTCCCACGGGATGTGACTGTGCCCGAAGACGAGCACGTCGCAGTCGGCGAACGTGATGCTGCACCGCTCCTCGCGACCGCGTGCCGCCCCGGTCTCGTGGATGACGCCGAAGCGAACGCCTTCGATGTCGACGTGTGCGACCTCGGTGAGCCGGTCGCGGAGCGGGCCGTGGTCGTTGTTTCCCCACACTCCGACGACGCGGCGCGCTCGTGTCTCGAGCTCGTCGAGGAGGCGCTCGTCGACCCAGTCACCGGCGTGCACGACCAGGTCGGCACCCTCGATGGCGGTCCACACCTGCGCGGGCAGGTCGCGGGCTCGCTTGGGCAGATGGGTGTCTGCGACCAGCACTACGTGCGTCGTCATACGCCCAGTGAACACCGGGTGCAGCGAAGGGCGCACCGGCCGAGCACGATGATCTCCGGTGTCGGTCAGACGATGATCTGGGAGCCCATGATGACGGTCCTGTCGCGCGGCAGGTTGAAGTAGTCAGCCGCGTCCGCAGTGATGCCGGAGGTGCTCACGAACAGCTGCTTGCGCCACTGGGGCATGCCGGGGCCACGACCCACGCGGAGCTCGATGGTCGACAGGAAGTACGACGTGTCCTCGGGCTCCGCTGTCAGCTCGGGGCTGGCGCGCTTCGCGAGCGCGAGCACCTCTGGCACGTCCGGGGTCTCCATGTAGCCGTATCGGGCGTTGACGTGGACCACGCCGTCATCGGCGTACCCCAGGTCGTCGACCTCGATCCGCTCGTCGGGCTCGACGTACGGCACCGGCATCGTCTCGATCGAGAGGATCAGGACGTGCTCGTGCAGGATCCGGTTGTGCTCCACGTTGGCACGCATCGCGAGCGGCGTGGTGCTCTTGCCCCGGTTGAGGAAGACCGCGGTGCCGGGCGAGCGCGGCAACGGCGGCTGGGCCTCGTGGAGCTGCTCGACGAACTCCCGCAGCGAGCCCTCGTCCTCCTCCCGCTGCTGGGTGACGAGCTCGCGACCGCGCTGCCAGGTGGTCAGCACGGTGAAGACCGCGATCGAGATCAGCAGCGGCAGCCAGGCGCCGTGGGCGATCTTCGTGAGGTTCGCGGCGAGGAAGAGCAGCTCCACGCTCAGGAAGACGCCGCCTCCGAGCAGGACCAACCACAGCGGCGTGCCCCAGCGCCTCCGCACGACGTAGAAGAACAGGATGGTGGTGATCGTGATGGTGCCCGTGACCGTCATCCCGTACGCATAGGCGAGCGCCGCCGAGCTCTCGAAGGCGAAGACCAGGATCAGCACCGAGATCATCAGGACCCAGTTGATCCAGGGCACGTAGATCTGGCCCTGCTGCTCCGCCGAGGTGTGGGCGATTCGCAGCCGCGGCAGGTAGCCCAGCTGCACGGCCTGACGAGCGACCGAGAAGGCACCGGTGATGACCGCCTGCGAGGCGATGACGGTGGCCGCGGTCGCCAGCACGACCATCGGCACCAGGAGCCGGTCGGGCACCAGCAGGAAGAACGGGCTGGTGATCGCGCCGTCGGGGTCGTCGATGATCAGGGCGCCCTGGCCGAGGTAGCTCAGGATGCACGCAGGGAAGACGAGCAACAGCCACGCCCGGGCGATGGGGCTGCGACCGAAGTGACCCAGGTCGGCGTACAGCGCCTCGGCGCCCGTGACCGCCAGCACGACCGCGGCCAGGGCGAAGAAGGCGGTGGTGAAGTCACCGACCAGGAACTCGATCGCGTGCGTCGGCAGCAGCGCCTCCAGCACCCGGGGTTCCCGGACGACGCCGCCGATCCCGCAGGCTCCGATGGCGGCGAACCACACGATCATCACGGGCCCGAAGAGCCGGCCCACCCGGGCCGTGCCGAATCGCTGGGTCGCGAACAGCAGCACGATGATGACCGCCGTGATCGGCACGACGTACGGCGAGAAGGACGGCTCGACGAGCTTGACCCCCTCGACCGCGGAGAGCACCGAGATCGCCGGGGTGATGATGCTGTCGCCGAAGAACAGCGAGGCGCCGAAGATCCCCAGCGCCGCGAGGACCGCCTTCGTCCGGACGGAGCCGCCGACGGCGCGCCGCCTGATCTGGGTGATCAGCGAGAGGACCCCACCCTCGCCGTCGTTGTCGGCGCGCAGCACCAGCAGGACGTACTTGATCGTCACGATGATCGTCACCGACCAGAAGATCAGCGACACGATGCCGTACACGTGGTCGGTCACCGCGTCGACCGGGTGCGGGTCGTCGGGGTTGAAGACCGTCTGGACGGTGTAGATCGGGCTGGTGCCGATGTCTCCGAAGACGACACCCAGCGCACCGACCGTCAGCGCCGCCCGCGCAGGGCGCTTGATGTCGGTCCGGGTGCTCATCATCTCTCCCATGTCACGCCGACGCGCGTCGGCAGCCCGACTGTACGGACCCAGCAGCCGTTGCCTCCGGGCGGTCCGCCCAAACCGGTCGACTCCGATCGCGCACGGGCCTGTGCCGGCGACCCGCCCGGGCCGCCGACGTGTGATCCGCTCGGTTCCCTGGTCCCTTCCCACCGCCGACCGGCGACATCGAGACGCACCCTCACACCGATGAGCGGTCACGATCAGGCTCCTCGATACTGAGGGAGTGATGGTCAGCCGCAGTGATGTGCAGAGAGCAGAGGAGCGGATCGCCGGGCGAGTTCGGCGAACGCCTCTGATGCGCCCGTCCGGTCGTGACGCCGTATGGCTCAAGTGCGAGTTCCTTCAACACTGCGGGGTGTTCAAGACCCGAGGAGCTTTCAATCGCCAGCTCGCCGGGCTGGAGACCGGCGAGATCGGAGACGCTGGCATCGTCGTGGCCTCTGGCGGGAACGCCGGACTCGCGCAGGCGTTCGCTGCCCGGGATCTGGGCATCCGAGCCACCGTCTTCGTGCCGCAGACGGCTCCCGCCGTCAAGGTCGAACGCATCCGGGCCTATGGCGCGGAGGTGAGGCGCGTCGGCAGCGAGTACGCCGAGGCGTACCAGGCCGCCGTCGCGTTCGGTGAGCAGACCGGGGCGGCCTTCGCGCACGCCTACGACCAGTTCGAGGTCGCGGCAGGTGCGGGGACCCTCGCCGAGGAGACGTTGGAAGACGAGCCGTCCATCGACACCATCATCGTCGCCGTCGGTGGTGGGGGCCTGTACGCGGGAGTGGCGGCCTCTGCCTTCGGTCGCGCTCGCGTGGTGGCGGTCGAGCCGGAGCGCTGCCCCACGCTCAGAAGCGCCATGCTGGCCGGGCGTCCGGTTGATGTCGCCGTGTCAGGCGTCGCGTCGGACTCTCTCGGCGCTCGGCGTGTGGGGGACCTCGCCTTCGCCGCTCAGAGGAAGGAGCCGCCGACCTCGGTGCTGGTCACCGACGACGAGATCATTCACGCTCGGTCGAGCCTGTGGAGCGAGTATCGGGTGCCGTCAGAGACCGGGGCGGCCACGGCGTACGCCGCGTTGCTGTCGGGCCGGTACGTGCCGCAGGACGACGAGCGCGTTGCGGTCGTCATCTGCGGTGCCAACACGGACCCGGCCACGCTGGCCTAGGACACGGAGCGCCAGCTCATGCCTCTCGCCCGAAGGAATGAAGCACCGCGCCTTCATTCCGCCGCCCGTTGGACGCCTCGGTCGACGCACGTGGGACCGACACACAATGGTCGGGTGGTCCCCCAGCCGTCTCGAGTGGTGCTCGATGTCGACACGGGCATCGACGACGCGCTGGCCCTTCTCTACGCCGCCGCCGAGACGCGCCTGGATCTGGTGGGTGTCACCACGGTCGTCGGCAACGTCCCAGTCGAGGTCGCCGCGCGCAACTCCGCGGCCGTCCTTGCGGTCGCTCGCGCATCGCAGGTCCCGGTGGTGGTGGGAGCGCGGCGCACCGTTGGTGGATCCGGTCACCGCAGAGGGACGACGAACCACGGAAGCGGCGGTCTCGGCGGGGTGGCGCTGCCATCTCCCCCCGAAGGAGCGGTCCAGGACCACGACCCGCTGGATCTCGTCACCCTGCTGTCGCGCGCGAGCCCCGTCGTGATCGCTGCCTGTGCTCCGCTCACCAATGTCGCTCGCTACCTCTCCCTGGCCGGCGTCGAGCAGGTCGTCATGGTCGGCGGCGAGCTGGCAGCCGCACCGGAGCCGGAGTTCAACGCTGCCCACGACGCCGTGTCGACCGCGCAGGTGCTCTCCGCGGAGACGGCGCTCACCGTCTACACCGCCGACGTGTTCGAGACCATTGCCGTCCCTCCCCCGCTGGTCGCCCGGCTGCGGGGCTCGCGCGACGCGGCAGCCCGACTGGCGGGCGAGCTGCTGGCCGTCCGGCGTCGTCACCTCCTCGGAGACGCTGGCGCCCTGGTACTCATGGCACGTCCGGACCTGTTCGACGTCCAGCTCAAGCACATGGCCCTGGTCGGAGACCAGCTCGTGCCACACCCGTCCACAGATGTCGGACGCGAGGTCAACGTCGTGGTCGCCGCCGACGTGTCTGCGGTGATCGACGCCTTCATCTCTGCCCTGGACGACTCGGTCATCACCCGACCCGACTGACACCGCACGGCGCGTCGTATCACCGCCTGTGGTTGCCCACCGGGGGTCATCCAGGCCAGGCAGGTTGATGCCTAGCGGGTCGCCCGATTGGCGAGCATGATTCATTGGCATGCCAGACCTGCCCCGGCTCCGCTCGTTGATCACCGCTTTCCAGGTCTCGGCGGCTGTGCACGTGGCCGCCGACCTGGGCCTCTCCGACCTGCTGGCCCAGGGCCCGCGGACGCTCTCGGACCTGGCCGGCGCGACCGCTACCCATGAGGCAACCCTGGGGCGTCTGCTGCATGCCTTGTCCACCGTCGGGCTCTACGAGGAACGGTCGGACGGCACCTATGCCACGACCGACCTGGGTGAGGGCCTCCGCTCCGACATCCCCGAGACGTTGCGTCCCCTCGCCAGGACCGTGGGTACGCCGACTCACTGGGGCGCCTGGCAGCAGCTCGGGCACAGCGTGCGCACCGGCGAGAACGCCTTCGAGGCCGCACACGGGGTGGACGTATGGACTCACCGCGCCGACCATCCGGTCGAGAACGAGATCTTCAACGACCAGATGGCCTCGCGGACCGCGGCGGTCGCCACGGCGGTCGCGGAGGCCTACGACTTCAGCGGCCTGTCGAGCATCGTTGACGTGGGCGGCGGGCGGGGAGTCTTGCTCGAAGCCGTCCTCAGCCGCCACCCGCACCTCGTGGGGACGGTCTTCGACCTGCCACAAGCAGTCGCCACCGAGCCGATCAGCGCGGCCCTGGCGCCTCGGTGGTCGTCGATGAGCGGGAGCTTCTTCGAGGAGGTCCCCGACTCCGATGCCTACCTGCTGAAGTCGATCCTCCACGACTGGCCGGACGACCGCTGCGTCGCCATCCTTCGTACCCTGCGCCGGGGACTCCGCGACGATGGCGTCGTCCTCCTGGTGGAGATGGTGCTGGACCGTCCGGGCTACGAGCGGGCGGCGGCCTTCTCCGACCTCAACATGCTGGTCATGCCCGGCGGTCGCGAGCGCACCCAGGACGAGTACGCCGCCCTGTTCGACGCGGGGGGCCTCAGGCTCACCCGCGTCGTCGACACCGACACGCACGTGTCGGTCATCGAAGCCCGGGCTGCCGGCTGACTGCTGGGGCGGCGGGCAGCGACAGACCGAGAGCGGCGGTGTCCGTCAGCGATGGGCAGCTGCGGTGAGCGGTGTGCATGCTGGCGACCGCCGCTGAAGTTCCCGTACTCGGCCAGGACGTCACCGCGATCCTCGAGGATCGGAGCCACCGCCAGTAGCGACCGCTCCTCGCTGCGCCGAGCAGGAAGATCAACTGCAGCCCGATCCGAACAATGCGAGCTTCGCCCGAGACCAGAGTGGCCACCCGGCGGCCCGACACGCGGCGCTAGCGCTCAGACCAAGGTGAATCTACTGCCGAACAGTGCCTTGGCCTGCTTCGGATGGACGTTTCCGTCGGCATTCGCAGACCCAGGTTGGAGGTGCCGCTTCTGCAGCTGCCACTTGATGACCTCCGCACGGGTGCGGTCCAGGTAGTTGCCGGTCACGGGCAACTCGGCACCGCCTTCGAGGTGAATCCCGTTCAGGCGGTGCTGAAGCCTTCGCACGCTGTCCGAGTCCATGGTTCCGAACACGAGATCCGCCATCACGACGCTGCCCGTAGCGAGCCGGCTGGGTTGCGCGCGACCGTATACGAGGCTGGGCGGATAGATCGTGATGCCGTTCGAGGCCAGGCCGTTCGGAGCCTTCGTGTCGTTCGCGAGGCTGCGCAGGTAGTCGAACGGGGCGAGGTGGTCGTGGCCCTCCAGGACGGAGATGTGGAGGTGGGGCCCGGTCGAGTGGCCGTTGTGACCGCTCAACGCGATCTGCTCGCCCGCCCTCACCTCGTCTCCTTCCTTGACCGAGAAGTGCGGGGACACGTGCAGATAGACGACGGTCGCCGGCTTGTTCCGGTACCGAACCGCCTGAAGGATGAAGTTGGGCGGGTCGCCGGACTTCCCGGCCTTCCCCGGCGCCATGTTGGGGATGTTGTCGACAGTCCTCAGTATTCGTCCTCCGCGAACGGCGAATACCGGGGTGCCGATGTCAACGCCGTAGTCGAAGCCAGCATGGATGTTTCCGCTGCGGTACAACCAGCCAGCGGTCCGGTTCAGGTTCTTCTTGGGCAAGGGCAGAGCCATACTCCGGTCTACATCCGACCAGGCCGGCAGCGACATGGCCCAACCGTGCCAGATCCTCCTGGGTGGAATTGATGATCTGACCTCGTGGTTGGGGGTGGTCAGCGACGCAGGTCGAGGACCGCCTGAGCGAACTCCTCCGGTGCCTCTCGCGGCAGGTCGTGCCCCGCATCGACCAGACGGTAGTCAGCGAGCGACGGGAAGTGCGGCTCGTGCGCGTCGCGGGACTGGGCCGGCGTCACGGTGTCGTGCTCGCCGTCCAGGACGATCGTCGGCACCGAGATGAGGGGTTGCTCGGCGATGCGGTGCTCGGTGTCGTCGTACGCCGGGTCGCCATCGACGAGGCCGTATCGGTGGCGGTAGGAGTGCACGACCACGTCAACGAAGTCGGGGTTGTCAAAGGACGCCCGTGTCGACTCGAACTCGTCCTCGCTGAACGTCCAGGTCGGCGACCACTCCTGCCACAGCAGGCGGGCGAGCTCTGCGCGATGCTCGCTGAGCCCCGTACGGCCACGCTCACTGTGGAGGTAGTACTGGTACCAGTTCCTGCGTTCCAGGTGCGGTCGCGACGGTTCCCTACTGCTCGCGATGTCCTGCAACAGGTACCCATTGCCAGTCACCAGCCCCGACACTCGATCCGGCCACAATGCAGCCACCACGCAGGCAGCGCGGCCACCCCAGTCGTAGCCGGCCACGATCGGGCCTTCCAGCCCCAGCGAGCTGATCAGTTCCAGGAGGTCGTGGGCGATGGCGGCCTGTTGACCCGAACGCATCGTCGTCGCATCGACGAACCGGGTTCCGCCGTATCCCCGGAGCGAGGGCACCACCACGTCCGCTCCGGCATCAGCCAGCAGAGGCACGACCCGACCGAAGCTGTGAGCGTCGTACGGGAAGCCGTGAAGAAGGACCACGGGGAACCCGTCGGAGCCGCCGCTGCGCCTGATCTCGACATCGAGCACACCCGCTCGCACGGTGGTGGGTCTGGTGGACACGGGCGAGGGGTACCCCGCCAGGAACAGGCGACACCTCGCCCCTCTACGGACTCACCCGACTCGGGTGAACCGGGCTGCGGTCTCAACCGCGACGGTGGAGGTCTCCCCCGAGTCCGTGGCGATGAAGCTCGTCTCCGACTCCTGGGAGGCGAGCGCGGCAGCACAGGCCCCTCGGCGCAACGCGCGCGGACGGCCGCTGCGGATGACAAGGAGCGTCACATGCCGGACCGGCCGAACATCTTGATCATCTGGGGCGACGACATCGGCGTCAGCAACCTCAGCTGCTACAGCGACGGGATGATGGGGTACCGGACCCCCAACATCGACCGCGTCGCCGCCGAGGGCGTCAGGTTCACCGACTACTACGGCGAGCAGAGCTGTACGGCGGGCCGTGCGGCGTTCATCACCGGACAGAACCCCTATCGCACCGGCCTGACGAAGGTCGGCATGCCCGGCGCGGACATCGGGCTCCGCGCCGAGGATCCGACGATCGCCACCGCGCTCAAGTCGCTTGGCTACACGACGGGACAGTTCGGCAAGAACCACTTCGGCGACCGTGACGAGTTCCTCCCGACCGCGCACGGCTTCGACGAGTTCTTCGGCAACCTCTATCACCTCAACGCGGAGGAGGAGCCGGAGCTGTACGACTACCCCGACGAGGCGGAGTTCCCGAACTTCCGTAAGAACTTCGGACCCCGGGGCGTCATTCACTCGTGGGCCGAGGGCGACGGCGCCCAGCGCATCGAGGACACCGGTCCGCTCACCAAGGAGCGGATGAAGACGATCGACGACGAGGTCGTCCCTGAGGCGCTCCGGTTCATGACGGACGCCCACGAGAGTGACACGCCGTTCTTCGTGTGGCTCAACACCACCCACATGCACTTCCGCACGCACGTCAAGGACGGCAGCCGCGGCAAGGCCGGTCGCTGGCAGTCTGCGTACCACGACACGATGGTCGACCACGACCAGCTGGTCGGGTCGGTGCTCGACTACCTCGACGAGCACGGACTGGCCGACAACACGATCGTCATGTACTCGACCGACAACGGCCCGCACATGAACACCTGGCCGGATGCCGGCATGACGCCCTTCCGGAACGAGAAGAACTCCAACTGGGAGGGCGCCTACCGCGTCCCCGCGATGGTGCGATGGCCCGGACACGTCCCGGCCGGCGAGGTCCGCAACGGGATCGTCAGCCACAACGACTGGTTCGTGACGCTGCTCGCCGCAGCCGGCGACACTGACGTCGCCGATCGCCTCAAGCAGGGCACGGAGCTGGCTGGTACGACGTACAAGGTCCACCTGGATGGCCACAACCAGCTCGACTACCTCACCGGTGTCACAGATGCGAGTCCGCGTCAGCACTTCTTCTACGTCTCCGACGACGGCGACCTGACCGCGCTGCGCTACGACAACTGGAAGTTCGTCTTCCTCGAGCAGCGCGCGACCGGGACGCTCCAGATCTGGGCCGAGCCGTTCACCGAGCTCCGCTTTCCCAAGCTCTTCAACCTGAGGACCGACCCGTACGAGCGGGCCGACATCACGTCGAACACCTACTACGACTGGGTGATGGACCACGTCTGGGCCTTCATCCCTGCGCAGGCCTACGTCGCCCGCATGCTCGAGACCCTGCGCGAGTTCCCGCCGCGCCAGGAGCCGGCGAGCTTCAACGTCGAGAAGGTCTTGGAGAAGCTCAAGGCCGGTGTCGCGAGCAACTGACGTGCGCATCGACCTGCCAGGTGGCACCTTCACCATGGGCTCCGATGCCCACTACCCCGAGGAGGCGCCGACCCACCGCGTGCGCGTCGACGCCTTCTCGATCGACGCGACCACGGTCACCAACGCCGAGTTCGCGGTGTTCGTGGAGGCGACGGGCTACGTCACGATCGCGGAGCGCGATCTCGACCCGGTGGACTTCCCGGACGCGCCCCCCGAGAATCTGCAGCCGGGCTCGATGGTCTTCGTACCCACCCGCGGCCCGGTCGACCTGCGCCACCTCAGCCAGTGGTGGCGCTGGAAGCCCGGAGCCAGCTGGCAGCACCCCCAGGGCCCGAAGAGCTCGATCGACCATCGGCTCGACCACCCCGTCGTGCACGTCGCCTACGAGGATGCGACGTCGTACGCCGCGTGGGCCAGCGCGGACCTCCCCACCGAGGCCGAGTGGGAGTACGCCGCCCGCGGCGGCTTGGAGGGCGCCACGTACACCTGGGGGGACGAGGCACGCCCTCGCGGCGCCATCATGGCCAACACCTGGGACGGTCCGGACTTCCCGTGGCGCAGCAGCGGCGAGAGCAGCTTCCTGCGGACGGCGCCGGTCGGCAGCTTCCCCGCCAACGGCTACGGGCTCTTCGACATGGCTGGCAACGTGTGGGAGTGGACCGACGACTGGTGGACCGAGGGCCATCCCGAGGACGTCGACAAGCCCTGCTGCATCCCGAGCAACCCTCGCCCCGGCGGTCTCGAGCAGAGCTTCGACACCGCGCAGCCGCAGTTCAAAGTCGCCCGCAAGGTGGTCAAGGGCGGCTCGCACCTGTGCGCCGACTCCTACTGTCTCCGCTACCGCCCCGCCGCTCGGCGGCCACAGATGATCGACACCGGCACCAGCCATCAGGGCTTCCGCTGTGTCCGCCGCAGGCGCGCCGAGGAGCAGCCGTCATGATGGATGAGGTGCTGCCTTCGTGGCGTTCCGGTGCGACCCGCGACGCGGTCGTCGCCTTCCTGGACGCGGCCCGGACGGTGCCGATCGAGCAGCGAGTGGCCTGCTTCGACAACGACGGCACCCTGTGGTGTGAACGGCCGACATACGCCCAGCTCGACTTCTTCGTCGACGCCCTCACGTCCGCGGTCCACGCAGACCCGCGTCTCTCGGCGACGCCAGAGTTCGCGGCCCTGCTGAGCGGTGACCGGGCATCGATCGGGGAGATCGGCCTGGAGCGGATCGCGTTGGCCCTCACCGGGCTGTTCCAGGGAGTCGCCCCCGAGGAGTTCACCGCCCGGGTCCGGGAGTTCATGTCGCGCGCACGACACCCGAGCCTCGGCAGAGCTGTGCGCAACAGCACCTACGCTCCGATGCTGGAGCTCATCGCAGAGCTGCGCAGGCTCGACTTCTCCGTCTTCATCGTCACCGGCGGGGGCACCGAGTTCGTTCGCGCTATCAGCCAGGACCTGTACGGCGTACCGCCCGAGGCCGTCGTCGGAAGCCTGATCGACTACGACTTCGTGGCGGCGCAGGCGGACTCCGCTCCGACGCTGGTCCGGAGCAACCGACTGGTCGGAGCCGCCAACGAGGGTGCCGTGAAGGTCACCCACATCCAGACCCAGCTGGGCCGGCGCCCGATCCTGGCGGCCGGGAACTCCGGCGGGGACCGGGAGATGCTGGAGTGGGCGGCCGGGGCAGGCGAGACCACGCTCGCGCTGCTCGTCGACCACGATGACCCGATCCGCGAGTTCGCCTACGTCAGCACCGCGGAGACCCTCGACGAAGCCGAGCCCATCGCCGACGTCGGCGCGCGGCTCGGCTGGACCGTCGTCAGCATGGCCGAGGACTGGGACGCGGTGTTCGCCTGACCCGGCGGGACAGCTGAGGAGCCCTACTCGGAGAAGAATCCGTCGACGAGGTCCTGTCGGACCTGGTCGACCGGGTGCCCGTCGACGACCATCGGTCCGCGCCAGGGCCCCGTGATGGCGAAGAGCAGGGCGAGACTCAGCCCGACGACACAAGCGAGCCCCACGGTGAGGACGGCCGCGCGGAGGGTGCTGCGAAAGGTCAGGGCACCCGCGTTGAAGACCAGCGCCATTCCAGCGGCCACCAACGTGAGGACGTACAGAGCGGGGATCTCCCGCGACGAGGCAGCGATCCTGGCCCGACGCGTGCTGGTGACGGCGTCCAGCGAGGCCAGGAGCTCGGTGCTCGCCGGCGTGCCGAGCTCAGGACGCGCGGCTTCGGCGCGCACCAGCCGCTCCAGCCGAGCGAGTGCGAGACCGGTCGCCCGGTCGTCGCCCTCCCTGGCGGCCGCACCGTCCCACTCACCTGCACGTGTCGCCTCCAGGTAGTCCTGCAGCGCCGACCGGATCGGCTCGGAGTCGATGCCCGGGCTCGTGGAGGCCCAAGCCAACCGTGAGGCCGCCGACGCCTCGTCGCTGACCAGCCCTTCGGCCGCACGCAGGTAGCCGGCCTCGCTGGCGAGCGTGAGTGCGGCGAAGATCGCGAACGCGGCGCCCAGTGCGGGCATCAGCGGCGGTGCGATCTGCTGCACCTCCTCGTGCGCCCCGCTCGGCACCAAGGCACGGATGCCGACGCGACCGCCGGCGGCGACCAGCAGGGCAAGGCCGAGCCAGCCCGCGACGAGGACCGCCGCCGGGAGTGAGCTCAGCCAGGACACAGGCCGCGCCTACTTCGCGTTCCCACGTGCGTCGCACGGAAGAGCGAGGTCCGCACCGGTGGCCGCGAGCTCCTCGTCGATCACCTGCAGTGCGCGCTCCATCGCCACCGGCTTCAGCCCGCCTGGACCGTCATGGAAAGGGTCGTCGAGGAGGTTGAGAAGCAGCATCATCGACGTCAGGACCGCGATCACCGTCCCCATCAGGAGTGCTTGGACGACCGCGCGCTCGCCGGAGTCGGCGAAGAAGAGCATGTAGAGGAAGATCAGGCCCGAGGTGAAGAACAGCACCAGCCACAGCGGGGTCGGGATCACCCCGACGGCTCCGTGGATCCGGTCGTTGCGCGCCGCCTCCCGATCCTGACGCTGGCTCAACCAGATGTCGTACGCCGACTCCTCGGACGGCGTCTTCGGCTCGACGGTCTGCAGTGTCCGAAACATCTGGGCCGCCCACGGGTTGAGCTCCTCACCGAGTGTCCCGGCCTCCATCCGGTCCCACTGCACCCCCGCCACCGACCGGGCGTAGCAGACCAACTGGCCGGTGAGCTGCTCCTTCGCCGGCGACGGGAGCAGCTGGGCGGTCTCCACCTGCTGAGCGACGATGAGCGCCTCCGTCTCGGCCCCCGTACGAGCGGCGTCGTAGCTCGCGAACGCCAGGAAGACGACGAAACCCAGCAGCACCGCGAATCCGGTAGCCAGCACCCCGAAGACGCCGGCAGCGCGATCGCCGTCGTTGAAGTAGCCGCCGTCGGGCGCGCGACGGCGTACGAGCAGCATCGCGGCCACCGCGGCCGAGACCGCTGCGACCACGATCGCGGCGCCGATGAGGAGGTTCATCCGCTGCTCCGGAACGAACCGCTGCGGACCGTGCTCGACATGTGCGCTCCGTTTCGACTCGACGGTCCGACAGCTCCGACCATCGCAGGACTGCACTGCCCCCTGCCTCCCCCGACACGGGTGAGGACGGCGCGAGGCTGCCGCCGCTGTCCTCACAGCAAGGCGCTCCCGACCGGCAGCGTCCGAAAGGTGGCGCTCGTGATCTCACCCGAACCGGGTGGTCCGGCGCCACCCGTACGGCGGGAACCTGAAACGCTGCCCCACCCCGAGGAGATGCGATGACGGACGTTGACCGCTCGTTCGATGCAGGTGCCGCGCTGTTCGGCAACCGCTTCCTGATCGACGAAGTGCCGACCCGGGAGTTCCCCGAGCACGGCATGACCGCGACGGACGCGCTGCGACTGGTGGGCGAGGACATCGCCCTCGAAGGCGACCCGGCGCGCAATCTCGCGACGTTCGTCACGACCTGGATGGAGCCCGAGGCGCAGAAGATCATCGCCACGAACCTGCACCGCAACTTCATCGACCACGCCGAGTACCCGCGCACGGCCGAGGTCGAGCAGCGCTGCATCCGGATGCTCGCCGACCTCTTCCACGCCCCAGGCGAGACCACGGGCGCGCGCACCCAGGGTTCGTCGGAGGCCATCATGCTGGGCAGCCTCTCCCTGAAGTGGAACTGGCGGAAGCGACGGGAGGCAGCCGGTGCCTCGACGGCGAACCCGAACCTGATCTTCGGCGGTGACGTCCACGTCGTGTGGGAGAAGTTCTGCCGCTACTTCGACGTCGAGCCGCGCATCGTGCCGTTGCGGCCCGGCAAGTACACGATCGGACCCGAGGACGTCGAGCCGCACGTCGACGAGAACACCATCGGTGTTGCCGCCGTGCTCGGCACCACCTTCACCGGCCACCGCGACGACATCGTGGGCATCAACGACCTCCTCGTCCGGATCAAGGCCGAGCGCGGTCTCGATGTGCCGCTGCACGTCGACGGCGCCAGCGGCGGCTTCGTGTGGCCCTTCCTCTACCCGGACTCGAAGTGGGACTTCCGGCTCGAGCAGGTGCGCTCGATCAACGTCTCGGGCCACAAGTTCGGACTCGTCTACCCCGGGGTCGGGTGGCTGATCTTCCGGGAGACCGCAGACCTGGCGCGTGACCTGGTCTTCGAGGAGAACTACCTCGGCAAGACCGACGCCACCTTCACCCTCAACTTCTCCACCGGCTCGGCGATGGTGCTCGCCCAGTACTACAACCTGATCCGCTACGGCCGCGAGGGCTACACCTACATCATGCGCAACATGCAGCAGAACGCCGAGCTGCTCGCCGACAAGCTGGAGGCCATGGGTCAGTTCGAGGTGATCGGTCGCCACGACGAACAGCTCCCCCTGGTGGCGTTCAAGCTCAACGGCGACTACCCGTACGACGAGTTCGACATCGCCTGGCAGCTCTCCGCCGAGCGCGGCTGGATGGTCCCGGCCTACACCCTGCCGCCGGACGCTGAGGACGTGACGATCATGCGTGCTCTCGTCAAGGAGACCATGAGCCGCGAGCACGTGGACACGCTCGCCCGCGACATCGAGCAGGCTTGCGCGACCCTGCAGGCGAAGGGCGGTGCGCACGAGTCGGAGCGCAGGAAGGTCGTCCTCGGGCCCGGCTTCTGACGAGCGCGGCGATGTCCGACCTGCCCATCCGGCTACCCGAAGGGGCCACGGACGTCGTCACCGACGGACCCGCCCCGTTCGTCACCGGGGTGCGGTACCGGGGCCCGGACGGCGTGCTGGTCCGCTGGGAGGCGCGCGCGAGCCGACGGGTCGCTCCGGCGCACGGCCGGGGGCTCACCTGGTGGATCGGACTTCTCTTCGCGATCGGCGCGACGGCATTCGTGGTCGGCCCGATCCCCGCCTACACCCACGCGGTGGGAGCGCGGGCGGACGCGCTCACCTACTTCGTCGGCTCGCTCTTCTTCACCGCCGGCGGCTACCTGACCTACCTCCAGGTGGTCCGCGCCTCCGGGCGCCGGTGGTTCGGCTGGTTGCCGCGCGCCCTGGGGTTCTGGGCTGCGACGGTGCAGCTGGTGGGCACCCTCTACTTCAACGTGACGACGTTCGCCGGCCTGCTCGACCTGCCCGCGGACCTCGACGAGCGCGTCGTGTGGCGACCCGACGCCATCGGGTCGGTGTGCTTCCTGGTCGCCTCCGCGATCGCGTTCGCCGAAGCCGGTCACCGGTGGTGGTCGTGGCGGCCGGGACACCTCGACTGGCACATCACCGCCCTCAACATGTGGGGCTCGATCTTCTTCGGCCTGTCAGCCATCGGCGCTCACATCGGCCCGGACGGCTCGCTGACCAGCGTGCAGCTCGCCAACGGCGGCACCTTCGCCGGCGCGCTCTGCTTCCTCGTCGGCGCGGTGCTGACGATGTCGGAAGGCCGCGCGGCCAGTTCCGGAGCGGACCCGGGTCCGGTCGCGCCACCACGACCGAGGCGTTGAGCGCGGTCGCGGAGGGCCGGTTCACCCGACTTGGGTGATTGCCTCCCCCGTCATCGTCCCTAGCGTGGAGGCGCCCCGGCCGACAAGTCCTCGGTTGCCGGACCCCGACCTCACGCAGGTCGACGGCCGGCAGCTGTCGAGCAGGAAGTAGCCGTCCATGAGTGCCTCGTTCCCCACGCTGCCGCGCCAAGACGTGCTGCCGTTCCCGGCGACCCCGTCGGCCTCGACGGCGGGACGCACGATGCAGGAGTCGACGTACGAGCGCCGGGTCCAGGAGCGACGGCTACCGGCCGATGCCCCCAACATCCTGGTCATCCTCATCGACGACGCCGGGCCGGGCCTGCCGGACACGTTCGGCGGAGAGGTCCGCACGGACACGCTGACTCGGATGCGTGATGCGGGCATCAGCTACAACCGATTCCACACCACCGCGATGTGCTCACCGACCCGGGCCTCGCTCCTGACCGGTCGCAACCACCACCGGATCGGCAACGGTCAGATCGCCGAGCTCGCCAACGACTGGGACGGCTACTCGGGGCACATCCCCAGCAGCACGGCGCTGGCCGCCGAAGTGCTCACCGACTACGGCTACTCGACCGCGGCGTTCGGCAAGTGGCACAACACGCCAGCTGAGGAGACCACTCCGTCGGGCCCGTTCCACAACTGGCCGACCGGCAAGGGGTTCGAGTACTTCTACGGCTTCCTCGCCGGTGAGGCGTCGCAGTACGAGCCCAACCTCGTGCGCAACACCACCAGCGTGCTGCCTCCTCAGCGGGCCGACGAGGGCTACCACCTCAGTGAGGACCTCGCCGACGACGCCATCGGCTGGCTGCGTCGGCACCAGTCCTTCGAGCAGGACAAGCCGTTCTTCATGTACTGGGCCAGCGGCTGCCTGCACGGTCCGCACCACATCATGAAGGAGTGGGCCGACAAGTACGCCGGGGCGTTCGACGACGGCTGGGACGCCTACCGCGAGCGCGTCTTCGCGCGGGCCAAGGAGTCGGGTTGGATCCCACAGGACGCCGCACTGACGCCGCGTGACCCGCGGCTGCCTGCCTGGGACGACATCCCGGAGGACGAGCGCCCGTTCCAGCGCCGCCTCATGGAGGTCGCCGCCGGCTTCGCCGAGCACGTCGACGTCCAGGTCGGGCGACTCGTCGACGAGCTCGAGCGACTTGGCTACGGCGATGACACGCTGATCTTCTACATCTGGGGGGACAACGGCTCCTCCGGAGAGGGCCAGAACGGCACCATCAGCGAGCTCCTGGCCCAGAACGGCATCCCCACCACCGTCGACATGCACATCAAGGCCCTCGACGAGCTGGGCGGACTGGACGCGCTCGGCTCCCCGAAGACCGACAACCAGTACCACGCAGGCTGGGCATGGGCCGGCAGCACGCCGTACAAGGGGATGAAGCTGCTCGCCTCGCACCTGGGCGGGACCCGCAACCCCATGGTGGTGCGCTGGCCCGACCGCATCACACCCCAGACCCGACCTCGCACCCAGTTCCACCACTGCAACGACCTGGTGCCCACCATCTACGAGGTCCTCGGCATCACGCCACCGCGCGTGGTCCGCGGTGTCGAGCAGCAGCCACTGGACGGAGTCAGCCTGGCGTACACCTTCGACGATCCCGACGCCGCGGGACGACTTCACACCCAGTACTTCGAGATCATGGGAAGCCGGTCCATCTACCACGACGGATGGATGGCATCCGCCTTCGGACCTCGAGCACCGTGGGTGCCCGGTCTCCCCGAAGGCATCCTGGACTGGACACCGGACCAGGACGTGTGGGAGCTCTACAACCTCGACGAGGACTGGACCCAGGCCCACGACCTCGCAGCCGAGGAGCCCGAGAGGCTGGCGCAGCTGAAGGAGACCTTCGCGATCGAGGCGGCCCGCAACAGTGTCTACCCCATCGGTGGCGGGCTCTGGGTCCCGGTGTTCCACCCAGAGATGCGGATCTCCACGCCGTACCGGGAATGGACCTTCACCGGTGACATCGTGCGGATGCCGGAGTTCTGCGCACCAGCCCTGGGCAACCGGGCCAACTCCGTCGTCATCGACGCCGACCTGCCGGCCGGCGCCAGCGGCGTGCTCTACGCACTCGGCGGGGCCGGCGGCGGCCTGACCTGCTACCTCGACGACGGCTATCTCTGCTACGAGTACAACTGCTTCATCCTGATGCGCACCAAGCTGCGATCCGCCCGACCTCTGCCTGCCGGCCACACCAAGATCGAAGTGCGGACCGTGTACGCCGAGGCCCGTCCCGGCGGACCGCTGGACATCACACTCCTGACCGATGGAGAGGTCGTCGCGTCCGGACAGGTTCCCGTCAGCGCCCCGCTGCTGTTCTCCGCCAACGACTGCCTCGACATCGGCACCTGCCTCGGCGGTCCCGTCTCCCTGGACTACTACGACCGAGCCCCGTTCCCGTTCAACGGCACGATCGAACAGGTTGAAGTGCGGTACACACACTGACAACCCGGCTCCCCGAACTGCCCCAACCCGAGACACCCGGCTCGCGACGCCAGGTCCGGGACGCGGGAGTGCTCGTACGGCGCTTCTCCCGCAGCATCAACGTCGATGGAGACTGCTCTGCCGGCTACGGTGCCGCCCGACATGCGTCACCGGAGCGGTGACCCGGGCCGACGCAGTCATCCTTCCGTCATCGATGCGGGCCCCGCGCGCGCGATGTGGCCTCCGGTGTGGCGACGGCGAGCAGAACGAGACCGAGGACCAGTCCCAGGAATCCCAGTTGCCCGACGCCGACGAGGACGAGGATGGTGACGACCACGAGAGCGGGCACCCGGCGCAGGTCACGGGGGTCGCTCATACGGCTGGCAACGAGGAGCCCGACCAGCGCCCCCAGCGTTGCGAGCAGGCACAGCGGCCCGAGGTGGGAGCGCAGCAAGGCTGCCGCCACGAGGACGGTCGCGAGGACGAGGGCGGTCAGTTGGCGCATGGTCCGACCCCCGAGCACGACCGGCTCAGGACGCTGTCGACGATCGAGATCTCCCAGCACATCCTTGGCGCCTACTGCTGAACTGGCGGATTGTCACCGGTTGCTCAGTGGTCCGCTCCGGATAGGTACCCTCCGCGTGACTTCCAAGCCCCACCCGAACGGGGGGCGGACCGGTCGCGCAGTCAGCGCCAACGCGCGTGGATCACGACCTGCGCCAGGAACGCTCACGGCCCTACGCAACCCGAGTCTTCACCAGCTCGCCCGGATCCAGGCAAGCTCCTCGGCCGAGGGTCGACGGTTGAAGCGCATGTTCGCCGTGGTCGGGGCAACCGAGTACGACGGCGCGCCCCTACTCGCAAAGGAGGATCACATGCGAGCGACGCTCTGCCACAGACCGGGCAGCGTCCGCGTGGAGGAGAGGGGCCGTCCACCTCACCCGCCCGGCATGCACGGGACCCTGCGGGCCAAGGCTCGGCGAACGGGCGCGTGAGGACCTTGCTGGCAGACATCATGGTGACGGACCCAGCGGGTCTGCTCCCCGCCCGCCAGCAGATGGCGCTGTCCCTCGGGTGGCACATCGTGCTCGCCTGCTTCGGCGTCGCGTTCCCCGCGATGATCTTCGTGATGCACCGGCGCGGCATCGTCCGCGCAGATCCCGTCTCCCTGGGCCTCGCACGGCGCTGGTCGAAGGTCTCAGCAGTCCTGTTCGCCATCGGCGCGGTGTCCGGGACCGTGCTCAGCTTCGAGATGGGGCTGCTCTGGCCCGGGCTCATGGGCCCGTTCGGTGATGTCCTCGGGTTCCCGTTCGCCCTCGAGGGACTCTCGTTCTTCGTCGAGGCCATCTTCCTCGGCATCTACCTCTACGGATGGGATCGGCTGCCCCCGCGGCAACACCTCCTGATGTTGCTGCCGATGGCCACCGCCGGCGTCGTCGGCACGTACTGCGTGATCTCGGTCAACGCCTGGATGAACATGCCGACCGGGTTCCGCATGGTCGACGGCGAGGTGACCGATGTCGACCCGTGGGCCGTGCTCCTCAACTCCGGCGCTCTCCTTCAGTTCGCGCACATGTGGGTCGGTGCGTTCATGGTCGT
The DNA here is from genome assembly GCF_000620705.1 of Nocardioides sp. URHA0020. Lineage (GTDB taxonomy): Bacteria > Actinomycetota > Actinomycetes > Propionibacteriales > Nocardioidaceae > Nocardioides. The sequence continues at coordinate 50,521 of NZ_KK211168.1, read as the reverse complement.
CGGATTCGTCGTCGCGGCGGTCTACGCCGCCGGCATGCTGCGCGGACGCCGCGACGAGCACCACCGCCTCGGGTTCACGGTGCCGTTCGTGTTCGCGACCGTCGCCGCGTTGCTGCAACCTGTCATCGGCCACGTGCTCGGCATCCGGCTGGGCCAGACCCAACCGTCGAAGCTGGCCGCGTTCGAGCTCGCCACCACCACCGAGCAACCCGCACCGTTGCGCCTCGGCGGACTGCTCATCGACGGCCAGCCACGGTGGTTCGTCGAGATCCCGCAATGGGGCTCGTTCATCGCACGAGGGTCGTTCGACAAGCCCGTACGTGGCCTCGACACCTTCCCGGCTGCGGATCAACCGCCGGTGAACATCACCCATGTCGCGTTCCAGTCGATGATCGGCATCGGATCTCTGCTGGCGCTCGGTGTTGTCGTGTTCTGGGTGGCCCGGTGGCGCGGTCGCGACCTGAGCGGCAACCGTTGGTTCCTCCGTTGCGTTGTCGTCGCAGGTCCCCTTGCCGTCCTCGCACTCGAGTGCGGGTGGATCGCGACAGAGGTCGGCCGGCAGCCGTGGACGGTCTGGCAGGTGCTCCGCACCACGGAGGCCGCCACCGACAACCCCGGCCTGTGGTGGAGCTTCGCCGGCGCCTGCCTCCTCTACGTCGGCATGACCGTCGGAGCCGGGGTGGTGCTGCGGTCGATGGCGCGCCGGTGGCGCGCGGGTGAGGAGGACCTACCCAGCCCGTACGGACCGCAGAGGCAGGACGCATGACGCTTCCTGTGCTGGCCGCGGCCGCGCTGTTCGCCGGAGTGCTGGCCTACGGGCTCTTCGGTGGCGCCGACTTCGGGTCCGGATTCTTCGACCTGACCGCTGGTGGCAGCACCCGAGGCGGCGAGCTCCGCACCCTCGTCGACCACAGCATCGGTCCAGTGTGGGAGGCCAACCACGTCTGGCTCATCTACGTCCTCGTCACCTGGTGGACCGCTTTTCCCACCACGTTCGCCGCGGCGACTGAGACCCTGTTCGTGCCGTTCCTGCTGGCGCTGGTGGGCATCGTGCTTCGAGGTGCTGCGTTCGCATTCCGCAAGTACTCCGGCACCCTGGCGCAGGCGCGCCTGTTCGGTGCCGTCTTCGCCGGGTCGTCGCTCATGGCGCCGTTCTTCTTCGGAACCATCGCTGGCGCCATCGCCTCGGGGCGCGTGCCTGCTGACGGCGACGGTGACCTGTGGTCGTCGTGGACGAGCCCGACCTCGCTCTTCGGTGGAGTCATCGCCATCGGGACCTGCTCGTTCCTCGCCGGCGTCTTTCTCGTCGCGGACGCCGAGCGCGCCGGCCACCGCGATCTCGCGAGCGGCTTGCGCCGCCGAACCCTCACGGTCGGTGTGGTCACCGGTGCAGTCGTCTTCGTCGCACTGGTGCCGATCATCCACGACGCCACCACCCTGAGCGAGGGCCTCACCGGCCGCGCCGCGCCGCTCATCCTGGCCTCCGGTCTCACCGGCGCCGCAACCTTGGTGCTCCTCGCTCGCCGGCGTTTCCCGGCCGCACGCCTGACCGCCGTGGTCGCGGTCGCCACCGTGCTCCTCGGGTGGGGAGTCGCGCAGTACCCCTGGATGCTCGTCGATGAGGTCACGATCGACCAGGGCGCCGGGGCCGACGCGACGCTGGTCGCGATCCTCGTCGCGGTCGCCCTGGCGATCGTCCTCGTGCTTCCCGCCCTCGGCTACCTCTTTCGCCTGACGCAGTCGGAGAGATGGACGCACGACTAGAAGCGCCGCGTCGTGACGTGCTGTGCGACCGAGCCGACGATCTCCGTTGCCGCGAGGTCCCAGGGATTTCCGGGGCCTGTACGCCAGTGTTCGCCGAACCATCTCGTCGCTGGCAGGCCCTCAGTGACCCTCCGCAAAGTAGCCGGGCACCAGGTGGTCAAGGTCGAGCGTCGCTGGCGGCCGATCCGCAAGGACACTGGCTATGAAGGGCCGGAGCGGCAACCCCGCAGGGAGCCAGGCGGCGGATGCGCGACTGTTTGCACGTCCTCAGCCGGTCGAGCCGGGTGCCTTGCCGGCGGACGCCCCAGAGCGCTCGTTGGCGGCCTCGTCGTGGCGGATCTCCCTGAAGTTGAAGTAGGAGTACACGACGGTGGCTCCGGCTATCAACCCGGAGAGGATGAGGGTCGCGCCGGTGCCCCAACCGCCGAGGAGCCACCACCGGTCGGCCACGGGCCACCACCCGGGCGCGTGGGGTCGCACCCCCCACACGATGCCGAGGGCGATCAGGGCAGTGACACCGATGGCCGACACGAGCAGACGCGACCACGTCGCCACACTGTCGGCCGCGGTGCGCAGAGCCGCCTTCTTGACTGGCGACAGGCGTCGCTCGGCCCAGCTGTACTGCGTCGACAGCAGTGCCATCCCAGCGAAGAGCGCGAGCAGGCCGGGGCCCGGCAGCACGAGTGCGGCGATGCCGATGAGGACCAGCAGCCAACCTGCGATCTGGACAGCGACGCCCTTCGCGGCGTCCCGGCCCCGAGATGTGGCCATGTGAAGCTCCTCCCCTGCCGGACCTGTGGCCCGCGATCGTGCTCAGGGCCGGTCGACGTGCCCTGGCGGACTACCGGCTCAGACGGCCCCGTGCCGACGCTTGGTCACCTGTCCCCGGATCAGGCTGTTGACGAGGAGAACGAGGATGGCGGCAACGACCGCCTGGACGATCAAGACCTGCCACCAGACGTCCATGTCCATCCCCTCGGCCAGGAAGCCTCCGACGAAGGCGCCCACGAGTCCGAGCACGAACGTCAGGATCCACCCGATCGCCTGCCGACCCGGGATCAGCAGTCGCCCTAGTGCCCCGACGACGATCCCGGCCAGAAGTGCAGTGAAGATTCCTGCGGTGCTCATGCGATCTCCCCAACGTGCAGCGCCAATCCGTGCCTTCGTCAGGGGCCGGTACCCCGTCCCCGGGCGAGGAAACGGGCGCTGTCACGAGGTGGGTCCAGATCAGCTCGACGCGCAGATCACCACTTGCCGGGGCGCCGTTAGTCGCCGGCTTGCCGAGGGCTCGGCGAGCTCGTCAATGTTGAGAGGGGTGAGTGGACACTTTGTGGAGCACCGGTTCAGATCCCGGAGGCCTTTCAGGCCCAGGGATCCGCAGATCACCGGGCCTGATTTCGCAGGTCAGACGCCCTTTCGCGCACTCTGCGTTCGGTCGGCCTGACAGGATTCGAACCTGCGACCCCTTGGAGGACCTTAGGCAGTCGGTCGCGACTTGCCCTGGCGAACGGAAACCGTTTTTGACCTGCGGAAAGACCTCCGTCAGATTTGTTCGGTGTAGCGCTCGACGGCTCGAATCGGCCGACGTCTGAGAGGGTTTACGACCAGTTGAGGACCAGTGTTTTGCGCTGAAGCGCGGACGATCGAGCGCCGGCCAGGACGCGCGGTGGGTCGGCAACGCGCTCCCCGATCTGCACCTCGGCTGAAGTTACACGTGGTTGGAGGCGCCCCATAGGCGGTGGAATGACTCACTTGCTGGGAACGCGTCTGCGAGCAGGAACCGGTCCAGTTGGGCCGTCGCTAGGCTTTAGCGGGGTTCGGGGCACCGTCTTGCCGCATTGCGAATGGTGGCGGCCTCACCCGAGCTGGGCGACGATTTAGCGGGCGTTCGCGCTGCGTCTTGGCTGCTTCGAGGTGGAATGCGAAGAAGGGTTTTTCGCCTTGGACTCACGACTTTCGTCGTATCACGATCGCCTTCACCATGGTGGGGCCTTGTCGCTTTGAAAGGACTGCTCGGCCAAGAACGGTTCGATGGCCGACACGAGGCAGCCATCCTCTTGCGGCCTCATCGACGCCGAAGTGTGCGTCTCAGTCGCTAGCCAGCCGTGCTGTGAACTCGTCGCCGGTAGTGCAGGGGAGACTCGCCGATCTGTCGCTTGAAGGCGGTGCTGAACGCGCTTTCGGATCCGTAGCCGAGCCGGGAAGCGAGATCGCCGACCCGCACGTCGGGGTCACGCAAGGCCCGTTGAGCCAGAAGCATCCGCCAGCGCGAAAGGTATGAGAGGGGTGGAGTGCCTGCGACCTTTCGGAACCGGTCGGCGAAGCTAGTCCGCGACATGCCGGCGGCGCGGGCGAGCTCCGTCAAGCCCCACGGTGTGCCTGGGTGGTCGTGCATGAGCCGCAGAGCCGGGGCGAGCTGCTCGTCTGCCAAGAGCCGGAGCCATCCGACTGGGGGCTCCTCCTGCTCCAAGTACGCGCGCAGCACCTCAAGCAGGAACAGCTGGCCCTGCTGGCGGATAGCGAATGCGGACCCGAGCCTGCCGCTGGAGGCTTCTTCGACGATCTGCACAACGATCGTGGCCAAGCGGGACGCCGCGGGCGTCGAGGCCCGGACGTGGACCAAGCCGGGCAACGCCGTGCGAAGCAACTCCTGTCCTGCAGGGTTCACCTCAATCCAGCCTCCAACGAGAACGTCGTCGGTCGACAGGTCGGCCGCAGCCAACTCCATCGCATCGAAGCTTGCCGCGGGGCTCAGCTCGCGGGGCGGTCCGTCGTCATCGAGCCCGCCGCGGACCTCCAGGCTTGTGCGGTGGTTGAGCAGCACCACGTCGGCGGCAACGAGTTCGATCGGTCCATCCGGTCCACCTGGTCCGTCGACGGTGAAGCGAGCGGAGCCGGCGACTAGCGCGATGAGCTTCAACGGCCGCGCCACTGGCTCGCGGGCAGTCCACGGGCCACGCACCGCGAACCCGCCGGTCACCATGCCGCGGACGCCTACCTGCTCGAAGACGTCAGAGAGCACATCAGGCAGAGAAGCGGTCGCGATAGCCATGTTCGTACTTTGAAGCAAGAAATACGGATTCGCAAGCATTCCGAGTCCGGCCGTAGCCGGTCAGACTTGAATCATGATGACGCAGCAGGTTCCTCTGCACACCCCGTTCACACCCGCCTCCACCGCCACGGACGTCCTGCTGGGCGTCGACCTGCGCGGGCGCGAGGCCATCGTCACGGGCGGCCACAGCAGGCTGGGGCGCGAGATCACTCGCGCTCTCGCGGCCGCCGGCGCGACCGTCACGGTCGCGGCACGCGACACGTCGCGTGCGACCGCCGCAGTGGAGGAGATCCCCGGTGTCCGGGTCGAGCAGCTGGATCTCTCCGATCCGACCTCGATCGAGGCCTTCGCCGCTCGATGGATCGCCTCCGAACGCCCGCTGCACATGCTGGTCAACAACGCCGCCGTCCTGTTCGGACCCGAGCTGCGCCTCGACGCCCGCGGCCACGAACTGGCGTTCTCGACCTCACACCTCGGTCACTTCCACCTCACGCGGTCGCTCCTCCCAGCCCTACGCGCAGCGCACGGTGCCCGAGTCCTCACGGTCACCTCCGGCGCCGCCCGGATCGGTGAGATCCGTTGGGACGACCTCAACTTCTCCAGCGGCTACAACCCCGTGGCCGCCTACGCGCAGTCCAAGCGCGCGAACACCCTCTTCACCGTCGAGCTCGACCGTCGCTACGCCGAAGACGGCATCCGGGCCTTCGCGGCACACCCCGGCGTCATCGTCGGGCCCGGCCCTCACGCCCCTGGACGACTGGATTCCTTCCGCGCCCAGGGCCTCGTCGATGAGCACGGTGCCACCATCGTCGACCCAGTCGCAGGAAAGAAGACCATCGAGCAGGGCGCTGCCACCCTCGTGTTCGGCGCCGCCAGCCCTCTGCTCGAAGGCATCGGCGGCGTCTATCTCAAAGACAGCGACGTCGCCGTAATCGACGACGAAGACCAACCCATGACCGCCGACAGCATCCCCGCCGACGCCAACATCGCCATGCTCGACCCCGAGGACGCGCGGCGCCTGTGGAACCTCACCGAGCAGCTGCTCGCCTGACATCTCAGGGGTGACCGGTCACTCGCGTCGGTGTGACGCAACTTCGTGAGTGCGCGGACCGCGGCAGGGTGCCCCGCAGCGCAAGCTGTCTGCGGGCATGAGCGGTCACTTCCGAGGGACCGTCTGGGCGCGAGGACTCGTTGCTTTAACCCTTCCCGAGCGTGTCTAGGGCGGCCATGTCGTCATCGCTGAGCGCGAAGCCGCCGACGTCCGCGTTGGAGCGGATCCGCTCCGGGTTCACGGACTTGGGAATGACCACGAAGTCGTGCTGGAGATGCCAGCGGATGATCACCTGGGCGGCCGTGCGGCCTTCCCGCTCGGCGATCTCCACGATGGTCGGGTGGTCGAGCGTGCCGCCGCGCAGGGCGCTGTAGCCCTCGAGCACGATGCCGCGGTCGCGGTGGTCGGCCACCGTCGCGGCGTCGTACAGCAGGGGGCTCCACTCGATCTGGTTGACGGCCGGGGTGTACCCAGTGGCCGCGGTGACCTCGTCGAGGAGGGCGGAGTCGAAGTTGCTGACCCCGATCTCGCGGGCGAGTCCCGACTCGCGGGCCTGGCCGAAGGCGCGCCAGATGTCGTTGTTGGACGACCCGTCTCCCGGCCAGTGGATCAGCCACAGGTCGACGTGGTCGGTCTGCAGCAGATCGAGGCTGGCTTTGAGGGTGTCGAGCTCGTTCCCGGCCTGGCTGGGCGGGCACTTGGTCGTCAAGAAGACCTCGTCGCGCGGCACACCGCTTTCGGCCAAGGCGCGTCCTACCTCGCCCTCATTGCCGTAGACGGTGGCGGTGTCGAGGTGGCGGTAGCCGGCTTCGAGGGCCGCCGACGCGGCGCGGACGGCCTCGTCGCCCTTGATCTGCCAGGTCCCGAAGCCAAGTAGCGGCATCGCCGAACCAGCGGCCAGGGTCACGGTGTCGTCGGGCAGCTCGATCGAGTGGGTCATGACCCCACCCTAGGCAGGCGGGATCAACTGGCCACGGCACAGCCGCTTTGCGACGAACCTTTCGCATGCGAGCGTCCACACCATCACCCATGAACCGGGCGACCAATCTGGCTCCGGCACGTCTCTGCCTTTCGGCGCACCCTGCGGATCGCGCAGATGCGGTTGTTCGGGTCCTGGCGGCTCACCTCGACGCTCACCACCGCAACCGACACGGCGGACTCGACTACCGTCCCGAGGACCTCGGACTCGACCTCGACGACCTCGGCCTGCGCCTCACGTTCTACGCCGACAGCTTCCTGGTCTGAGACCTCGCTCGGGCAGCGGCCGCCGGCCCAGTCACAATGGCCGACCTCGGGCGAAGGTCACTCCGGTGACGTGCGGTGGCGGTATGCGACCGGCCCGTTCGGCCCCGCGAGCCAGTACGTCGGAGTCGTTGCAGCAGCCGCTGCGCGTTCGTTTGAGACAGAGGAGCCCGATGAGGCGGTGGTTGGGGTCCGTGACGGCCAGGCGGCGTGACTGTTGCCTCTCCAGGATGGCTGCCGCTTCGGCCAGCGGTTGCGAAGGTCCGATCGTTCGGGATGCGATGGTGGCCGTGTTGATCGCGGCGTCGTTCGGGACGATGCCTAGAGCGATGTCTGGACGCAGATCGTCGCGGGTGAGCGTGCCGTGGAGGACGCCGTCGTCAGAGACGAGCAACAGCATGTGGACGTGGTCGTCGGCCAGTGCGGCGCGTGCTCCCTCGACGGTCAGGTCGAGGCTGTGGGTCTTGGGCCGTCTAAGCATCGCGTCGGCAACTTGTAGCTGACGTGTCGGAGTTGCCGGAGCGCCTGCGAGAGATGAGTCGCTGCGGGGGTGGCAGCTGGTCGGTGGGCGACTCACACCGTCGCCTCGACGTCGGCGGGTGCCGGCTGGAGTCGTTCGATGCGGGCCGGGAGGTGCTTGTGCCAGGGCGTGGCTGAGAACGGGTCGCGCCGTGTGGAGTCGGTGAGCTCGTTGAGAGCCACCCCTACACGGGTGAGGTTCTTCGAGTTCTCGGACGTCGCAAGGTTGTCAGCGTTCGTCGGGTCGTCTTGTTGGGCGTTCGGTAGGTCGAGCCCGAAGCCGTTGGGCAGGCTGGCGTGTCCGGGCTGCAGTCGGTCGTCGATCTCGACCTTGCTCGTGGCTTGGCCCCGGCTGGTCGTGATGACGGCTTGGTCTCCGGTCGCCAGGTGGAGTCGCTCGGCGTCGGTGGGGTTGATGCGGAGCGCGCCTTCGGGGTCGCGCTGACGCCAGGTGGGGTCGCGGAAGATGGTGTTGGCGGTGAAGGCGCGTCGTTGTCCAGCGACTAGCACGAACGGGTAGTCGTCGCTGGTGTGGGTGGTCGGGGTCTCCGGCAGCGCGGAGAGTGCGTCGAGCAGGTCCGGGATGGCGAGGGGGATCGGGTCGGGACTGTGGCGAACGTGCTTCCAGGCGTCTTCGGGGCGGTCCAGGGTAAAGGTCACGCCCGATCGGCTGGACACGATGTCGTCGAAGAGTTCGTCGGCGTTGCGGTGGCCGGCCCTGCGCATGGCATCCGGGTAGTCGCGAGAGACCTTGACTGCCAGTCCCCACAGGACGGCGGCTGCCTGTGCGTCGTCGGGAAGGGTGCGGCCCAGGGAGTGGTAGAGCAGGTATGGCGCCATCTTGATGGTCGTGCGGTCGGCGGCGAGGAGTGCGGCAAAGGCTGCCTTGAACGCCGGACGTCCCAGTCGCAGCGCTGTCCGTAGGAGGGCGACCCGGCGGGTGGGTGCAGCGCCGAGTGCTTCGAGGAGACGGCTGTAGATGACGGGCTCGGGCAGGGTGCCGGGCAACGGGTCGAGTGCCGGCGCCCGGAGCTGGAAGGTGTTGCCCGGGAACTCGAAGTTGAAGAACGTGGCCTCCCACTTCTCGAACTGGCTGCTGGCGGGGAGCACGTAGTGGGCCAATCGGGCGGTCTCGGTCATCGCAACGTCGGTCACGACGACGAGGTCGAGGGCAACGAGGGCTCGCTTGAACTCGGCGGAGTCCGCGAACGAGTGGGCAGGGTTCGAGGAGTCGATCATCATCGCCCGGAACCGGCGCGGGTGGTCGGTGAGGATCTCAGAGGCGATCACGTTGCACGGCACCAGACCGGCCGGCATGGGGGTGTCGGTGACCGGGGTGCGCTGCACGCGGGTCTCGTAGCGACCCAGCGGCGCGAGCGAGGTGTGAGGTTGCATAGCTCCGGGCCTGCCGAAGTTCCCGGTCAGCAGCCAGGTGAGCTTGTTGAGGTAGGAGATCAGGGTGCTGTTCGGTCCCTGCTGGACGCCCAGGTCCTCGTAGGTCGAGACGCTACCGGCGGTCGCAATGCGGCTCGCGACCTCGCGGATGCGCTGCTCGGGCACGTGACACACGTCTGCGTAGGCGGCGACATCGACGGCGCCCAATGCCTCCAGCACTGGACCTTGGTCGGTGAGGTGCTCACGGGCGAAGGCATGGTCGACCAGGTCCTCTTGAACGATGACGCCGAGGATCGCGGCCAGGCACCAGGCATCGGTCCCAGGGCGGACCTGAAGGTGGTAGTCGGCGAGGTCGGCGGTCTCGGAGCGAATCGGGTCGATGACGACCATCGTCCGGGCCGGGTCCTTTGCGATGTCCTTGAGGACTGTGCGGGCACGGGTGACGCCGTGGCTCTGCCAGGGATTCTTGCCGATGAACACCGAGACCTCGGCGTGCTCAAAGTCGCCGTGGGTGTGTCCACCGGTGAGGTGGGCGTCGACCCATGCCTCGCCGCACTTCTCCTGGGCCAGGGGGTTGGAGCGGTAGCGCGCACCGAGCGCGTGTTGGAGCGGCTGGCGGTACGCGCCGCCGAGGTGGTTGCCCTGTCCGCCGCCGCCGTAGAAGAAGATGCTCTCCCCGCCGTGGGTGTCGCGCACTGCGGTGAGACGTTCGGCGATCTCGTTGATCGCGGTGTCCCAGCTGATCTCGCTGAAGCTGCCGTCGGCTTCGCGGCGCAGTGGGCTGGTCAGCCGGCGCCCACCGTTTTGGTAGTGGTCGAGCCGCAGAGCCTTGTTGCACGTGTAACCGTGGCTGGAGACGTGGTCCTTGTCGCCACGAATTTTGACGAATCGACGGTCGTCGACCTGCACCTGGATGCCGCAGTTGTTCTCACACAAGATGCATGCGGTCTTCTTCCACTCCAGGTCGGCTTCCGCAGCCGCAGTCACCGTCCGGATTGGTGCGGCACTGGCACCTCCGTCGCCTCGCCCAGTCCTTCGGTCAAAGGCGTGCGGGGTGGTGGTGTCACGGGTCTGGGTCATGGGTCGCCTCTCGTGGGATTGGTTCTCCGAGACCGCTTTGGTTCGGAGGTCCCGTGGTGTGTCTCGGTATCGCTGCTTGCTCGACTTGGACAGATTGTAGAGCATGTGCTCTGATACTCAGGACGAAAGGAGAGCCATGCCAACTCTCACCAAGCACGGCCCGCTCTGGACGATCGACTTGGGCGAGGACGAGAACCGCTTCTCGCCCGCCTTCCTCGCCTCGATGGAGGAGTTCTGCGACGAGATCGCCTCTGGTACTGAGCCAGCGGCGCTGCTGACTACCGGGGGCGGCAAGTTCTATTCCAACGGCCTCGACCTGGACTGGCTCGGTGCTCACCCCGACGAGATGGACTCCTACGTCCACCGAGTTCACGGACTGTTCGCGCGGGTGCTGACGCTGCCGGTGCCGACGGTGGCCGCACTGAATGGTCACTCCTTCGGTGCCGGAGCGATGCTGGCGATGGCGCACGACTACCGGGTCATGCGCGAGGACCGCGGCTACTTCTGCTTCCCCGAGGTCGACATCCACATCCCGTTCACCTCTGGGATGGCGACACTCATCATGTCCAAGCTCACCCCACGCGCGGCCGCGGACTCGATGATGACCGGACGTCGGTACGGCGGTGCTGATGCGAGCGCCGCAGGCATCGTCGACGCCACCGCCGCCCTGGAAGGGCTCCACGAGGCCGCCGTCTGCATGGTGCAGGACTTGGCCGGCAAGGACCGCGACACCCTGGGCAAGATCAAGCAGGTCATGTTTGCCGACGCGGTCGCCGCTCTGCAGAAGACGAGCTGAGTCGCTCGTGGGCCGCCCCCGAGAGCACGACCTCGACACCCTCCTCGGACATGCTCGAGACCTCTGGGCCGAACAGGGCGCGACCGCGCTGACCATCCGTGCACTCAGCGCCCGCTCCGGAGTCTCCAACGGCGCCATCTACAACGCGTTCGGCTCACGCGCCAACCTCTTGGCACGCGTGTGGGCAGCCGAGGCAGAGAAGTTCCTCACCTTCCAGACCTCGACGGTCGACATCGCCCTCGCCGCCCACGACGCGGTCGGCGCCGTCGTCGCAGCCGCCCTCGCCCCGTCCGACTACGTCCTCCACGACGAAGCGGCCGCCCGGCTACTGCTGGCCACAAGCCTCGACGACCTGCGCGAAGCAGACGTCAGCCCGGCCGACCGCGAGCGCCTCAACGACCTACGCGCAACCCTGTCCCTGCTGATCCGCCGGCTCGCCGAGCAGCTCTGGGACAACACCGACCCCCCAGCCATCACGCTGATCAAGTACTGCCTGGTCGACCTCCCCTCCGCACTCCTACTCGCCCAGAACGCCCCCACCGACCCCCTCGCCCGCTACGCACTCGAGCACGCCGTCCGCGGAATCGCCGCCGGCACCCCGCCCCAGCGCTAACTGCCCAGGCACACGTCGCACAACGCCGGCCGGACTGAACGCCAACCAAGGAACCTCATGTCAACCGAACCCGCCACCGCCGTCGACGCCGACGTGCTTATGTCCCTGTCCGGACTAGAGCTTCTTCGACTCGGCCTCACCGACGCACCACGCCCGCCCAGCATCGGTCAGCTGCTCGGCATGCGCCTAGCCGACGTCGAGTACGGATCTGTCACCTTCGAGCTCACCACCCAGCCACTCTTCAGCAACCCACTCGGCACCGTCCACGGCGGCATCGCAGCCACCATGCTCGACTCTGCGATGGGCTGCGCCGTGCACACCACCCTCGAAGCCGGAGCTTGGTACGCGACGCTGGAACTGAAGGTGAACTACATCAAAGCCGCCAGCGTCCAAGGCCAGACTCTCATCGCAACAGGGCAGACAATCCACGTCGGACGCAGCACTGCCACCGCAGAAGGTCGCGTCGTCGACAGCGAGGGAAACCTCATCGCGCACGGCACAACGACCTGCCTGATACGCCGGTAGGCAACCGCACACGCTCGTCACACCTGCCGATGTTGAACCGACCGGATCTCGGCAGATCCGCGCGTCCGGCAGACGGCGACGAGGCACTGGCCCCGAACCGCAGATCGCGGCACGAGCGACTGGCCTTCGCACATGGCACTTGACTGACCGTCCCTGTGGAACAGCCGTCCGGGGACACAGCGACCGGCCCTGCACTCATCCCCAAAATTGGGGAAGAGATCCCTCCGACGCGTAGCAGTCGCTCAACTGGGCAAACCCCTAGGGTCCGGCCCCCAGGGTCGGGTGAGTCAGGTTGGTCGGCCTCCGGTCGGCCCTCGATGGTGGCACCGGGCCTCGGGATGTCTCAGGCCCGTCTCGGGGTGGCGCGCTCAAATCGTTCGGGGGGACGATGGAACGCTCTAACCAGATCACGGTCGCGATAGTCGACCAGCATGTCCTGTTCACCCAATGCCTCGCGATGGCGCTGGAGCTGCGGAACTACTCCTGCCGGGTGTTGCCCGAGCCAGACGAGGCGCCGGAAGCTGGCTCGATCTTGGGACAGCTCCTCGCGATGCGCCCGGACGTCGTGCTGGTCAATGCTGATCTCGGGCCATACTGCAGCGGCGTCGAGTTGGTCGAGCCTTTGGTGCGCGCCGGCATTGCGGTCGTGGTCATCACCGAGTCGATCGACGAGCCACTGTGGGGGCGATGTCTGGCCCGAGGTGCCCGCACCGTGTTGTCCAAGAGCGCTCAGCTGACATCCGCAATCGCGGTGGTGCGACGAGTCAGTCAGGGCCAACTCGTCCTCGACCGGTCCGAGCGGGACCGCTTGATCGCGGTGCACCGCCGCTACGCCGTGCAGCAACGCGAGCTCCGAGAGCACCTACGGCGCCTCACCATCCGCGAGCGCGAGATCCTGCGGCACCTGGTCGCCGGGGTCACGGTCCGTGAGATCGCTGCACGCCGTGTCGTGAGCGAGGCGACGGTGCGGAGTCAGGTGAAAGCGGTTCTGAGGAAGCTGGACGTCAGTTCTCAGATCGCCGCTGTCGCGGTTGCTCGTCAGGCCGGCTGGAGCGCCCCGATCGGATCGCTGGCCAGTTGACGTGGCCTTCCCACCGCTCAGGCGCATCAGGCCTACTGGCTCGGACCCGCCGATACGCGGCGCAAAAGGCTAGGTGGCGACCCACTGTCCCGGTGACATGTTCGGCCGGCTGTACGCGCGTCTCGCGGTCAGAGTCCGAGCTCGTTGCTGACCTGCGGTGATGTTGCTGAGAGCCCTGAGGGCGTCGGTGCGATCCTGCGAGATCTTGCGAGTCAGGGTGGGCCCACACCGAGCCTTCGGACAACGCGTCACCGGCACACGTCACCAGCCTCACCAATGAATGCGCGCAGCCGCGTGGTGCCGTCTCACCCGTTCCGCATGAGGCGCGGCGGGACAAAGGACGCTGAACTTGGGTCGCATGGCAACGTCCGACAGCTCCCACGCCACCATGTCGGGGTCCCCGCCCCCGGCGCCGGATCCGGCCGTCGTCATCCGCTCCCGGCCCTACTTGACGGCGCTGGTGCTCGCGACGTTGCTCGGCATCCCTATCTCGGGGGTCGCCTACGGGTTCCTCGCGTTGGTCACCCAGGTCCAGGACTACCTCTTCACCGACCTGCCGGGTGACCTCTTTGCCGGCGGCACGCCGGCCTGGTGGCCTGTGCCGTTCCTGCTGCTCTGCGGCTTGCTGACCGGCCTGACCATCCGGCACCTGCCCGGCAACGGTGGTCATTCACCCGCCTTCGGCTTCGTCGCCGGAGGTGCTCAGCCCGTCGACCGAGAACTTCCCGCGATCGTCCTCGCCTCGTTCGCCACGCTGGCGCTGGGTGCCGTCCTCGGGCCCGAGGCGCCGCTCATTGCCATCGGTGGTGGTCTCGCGGCACTCGTGGTCCACCTGCTCAAGAAGGATGCGCCGCCGATGGCGGTGACGATCATGGCCTCGGCCGGCAGCTTTGCGGCGATCAGCACGCTGCTGGGCTCGCCGCTCCTCGGCGCGTTCCTCATCATGGAGAGCGCCGGGATAGCCGGCGCGACGTTGAGCCTGGTGGCGCTACCGGGCCTGCTCGCGTCCGGTGTGGGCGCCATCGTGTTCGTTGGCCTCGACAGCTGGACCGGTCTCGGTGACTTCTCCCTGGCTCTCACCTCGGTGCCGCCCGCAGTGGCCCCCACGGTGGCGACGCTGGCCTGGGCCGTGCCGCTCGGGGCGGCAGCCGCGTGCCTGGGTTGGGTGATCCGATGGATCGGCCTGTCGCTGCGCCCGATCGTGCACCGGAGCCGGGTGCTGGTGACCGCATGCCTCGGGCTTGCCATCGGCCTCACCGCGATGGCCTACCAGCTCGTCTCGGGACACAGCTTCACCCAGGTGCTGTTCTCCGGACAGGACAACCTGCCTGCCGTGGTGGCGCACGCGGCGGACTACTCCGTCGGCACCCTCCTGCTGCTCGCGGCGTGCAAGACGCTGGCGTACGGGCTGTCGTTGAGCGCGTTCCGTGGTGGCCCCGTCTTCCCCGCCATCTTCATCGGGGCGGTGCTCGGGATCGCAGTCTCCGGCGTCCCCGGGATGGCGACGGCGCCGGCCATGGGGATCGGGATCGGCGCGATGTGCACGGCGATGCTGCGCCTGCCACTGACCTCGACGCTGCTGGCGACGCTGCTCCTGGGTGCCGACGGCCTGTCGACGACACCCGAGGTCGTGGTCGCGGTCGCGGTCGCGTACGTGGTGACGATGATCCTCCCGGTGCCGGCCGCGATCCGGCCCGGAGAAGTCCCGTGAGCCGAACATGCCGTCCATGCCCGGACCAGCACCCAGAGCCCCAGAAGGCCAACCCTGACGAAGTCCCAGGCGAAGACAAGCACAGCGAGACTCAACCACCGGGCGTCCCCGGCGGCGATGGCTCGTACCAGGGCGTACCAGGCCGTCCTCGGACATGCTCGACATCGCGGTCCGTCATGACGCGATCCCGACGAACCCGGTCCACGGGACCAGCCACGTCCACAGGCCCCGGCAGGAGACCAGGGCACTCTCCGAGGCAACCACCAGAGCGACGAGCTGGGCTCAGATTCGTAGTCCACGACACGTTGTCGACCAGCAGTCGACCATCCTGAGGCCCCACGTCACAACCAAAACCGCCTCTGCCCTGCATATCTGCAGGTCAGAGGCGGTTTGTTGGTC
This sequence comes from Nocardioides sp. URHA0020, assembly GCF_000620705.1. Classification (GTDB taxonomy): domain Bacteria; phylum Actinomycetota; class Actinomycetes; order Propionibacteriales; family Nocardioidaceae; genus Nocardioides. The sequence continues at coordinate 35,293 of NZ_KK211168.1, read as the reverse complement.
GGGCTGACAGGATTTGAACCTGCGACCCCTTGACCCCCAGTCAAGTGCGCTACCAAGCTGCGCTACAGCCCGAACGGTCGCCACCTTGTGAGCAGCGAACCGGCGTGAACACTACCGCAGGCCGGGCCTTCGCTCGGAATCGGGTCAGCCCATCGACTTCTGGCCGTCGATCGTCTCGCGGATGATGTCGGCGTGGCCGGCGTGCTGGGCGGTCTCGGCCGCGATGTGCACGAACGCCCGGCGGGCCGACCAGCTCGCGCCGGGCTCGAACCACGGCGCCTCGGGCAGCGGCTGGCGCGCGTCGAGGTCGAGGGCCGGGTTGGCGAGCAGCGCGTCGGTCGCCTCGGCGACCTCGTCGTACGCCGCGAGCAGGCCGGCCAGCGTCTCGCCCTCGAGCATCCGGAAGCCGTTCTGGTACTCCAGCACCGCGGGCGGCGGGTTCGACCAGTCGATGTTGGACCAGTCCACGTCGGGGCGCGTGGCCGGGCCCTCGACGACGAAGTCCGCCCAGTTCTTCTCGACGGCGGTCACGTGCTTGACGAGGCCGCCGAGGCACAGCTGGCTGACGGTGGGCGTCGAGGCGGCCTGGTCGTCGGTCAGGCCGCGGACAGTGGCGAGGAAGAGCTCGCGGTGCTTGCGGAGGAGGTCGAGGAGGTCATCGCGTTCAGTGGTCATGGGACCAGGCTAGGAAGCGATCAGGCCAGTTCCTGACCTCAATGAGAACGGACCTCGGCAGAGCCCGCGGAGACCCGCAGCGAGGACGCGTCGACCGCGACGAAGGCGGACGCCGGGATCCCCTTGAGCTCCTCGATCAGCCGATCCGGCCAGTGCACGTTGCGCTCACCCTGGAAGTACCACGGGGACCCGTTGTCGGCCAGCACCAGGCCGTAGGTCTTCATCGCCCTGATCACCGCGACGGTGTACGGCGAGAGCCCGCGCGTCGGGTAGCCCGCCCGCAGCCGGAAGCGCGCGCCCATCGGCGGGTAGGCCCGGCTCGACCGCGAGCCCGCGTCGTGACGCGCCGGCCACAGGTGGTGCCTGCTGGTGACGTCGGTGGTGAAGCGGATCGCGTGGTCGACCCGCCTGGCCCTCACCTCCGACCACCGCAGCAGCCCGGGCAGGATCGGCAGCCCGGCGGCGTCGGCGGAGGTCCAGCCGTTGGGCCGCAGCCGGTTGGAGCGCAGCGACCACACCGCCCCGGAGCCGGCGACCCACCTCCCCCGGCTGGTGCGGGTGTTCCAGGTCTCGTAGAGCCTGCAGGCGCCGCGGTCCACCACGATCGCGTGCTTGTCGCCGTCGGAGCCGCGCCCACCCTCGACCCGGGTGTCGCGACCGAGCGGATAGCGGACGCGGTCGCTCTCACGGGCGTAGTCGAACCGGACCCGCACCCTGGCGTGCGACGGCTTCACCACCGTGACCGGGATGCCGTAGCCGGGACCATCGCCGTACGACGGCCCGAAGTCGGGGTGCAGGTCACGGCCCGTCGACATGTGCGAGAGCCACTGCCGGCTGCGGGCGTGCACGGGCAGCCCGCGCACGCTCGCGTTCCACCAGTTGTCCGCCGGGAAGACCCGACACCCGCCCACCGCGCGCTGGACCGGAGCCCGCTCGCCGTACGCCGTGCTCGCGGTCGGGACGGTCAGTGCCAGCGCGACGACCGCGACCGCGAGTCTTCTCATGCTGGGACGCTAGCGCTTGCGCTTCTCGCGCGGGCGCTGCTCCAGGATGATCGGGGTCCCGACGAAGCCGAACTCCTCGCGCAGGCGACGCTCGATGAACCGCTCGTACGACGCGTCCAGCTTGCCGCTGGTGAAGAGCACGAACGTCGGCGGCGCGGTGGAGGCCTGGGTGCCGAAGAGCACCTTCGGCTGCTTGCCGCTGCGCACCGGGTGCGGGTGCTCGGCGACGAGCCGGCCGAGGAAGCCGTTGAGCGTGCCGGTCGAGATCCGGGTCTCCCAGCCGGCGATGGCCTTCTCCAGCGCCGGCACCAGCCGGTCGATGTGCCAGCCGGTGCGGGCAGTGAAGTTGATCCGCGGCGCCCACTGCACCTGGACGAGCTCACGCTCGATCTCGCGCTCGAGGTAGTAGCGGCGCTCCTCGTCGACGAGATCCCACTTGTTGAACGCGATGACCAGCGCGCGGCCGGCCTCGCGGACGGTCTGGAGGATCCGGACGTCCTGCTCGGAGATCGACTGCTCGGCGTCGAGCACCAGCACGGCCACCTCGGCCCGGTCGATCGCGGTCGACGTGCGCAGGGAGGCGTAGTACTCGTGGCCCGAGGCCTCCTTGACCCGCTTGCGCAGGCCAGCGGTGTCGATGAAGCGCCAGACCCGGCCGCCGATCTCGATCAGCTCGTCGACCGGGTCGACGGTGGTGCCGGCGACGTTGTCGACGACGACGCGCTGCTCCCCCGCGAGCATGTTGAGCAGCGAGGACTTGCCGACGTTGGGCTTGCCGACGATCGCGATCCGGCGCGGACCGCCGACCTCGCCGAGCCGCTCCTCCGGAGGCTCCGGCAGCGCCGCCAGGACCGCGTCGAGCATGTCGCCGGAGCCGCGACCGTGCAGGGCGGAGACCGGGTAGGGCTCGCCGAGCCCGAGGTTCCAGAGCCCGTACGTCTCGGCCTCGGTGCGCTGGTCGTCGACCTTGTTGGCCGCGAGCACGACGGGCTTGCCCGATGCACGCAGGATCTTGACGACGGCCTCGTCGTGGTCGGTGACGCCGACGGTCGCGTCGACCACGAAGAGCACCGCGTCGGCCAGGCCGACCGCGATCTCGGCCTGGGCGCGGATCGAGGCGGCAAGGCCACGGGCGTCCGGGTCCCAGCCGCCGGTGTCGACGACGGTGAAGGCGCGGCCGGCCCAGTTCGCGTCGTACGAGACCCGGTCGCGGGTCACGCCGGGGACGTCCTCGACGACCGCCTCGCGGCGACCGATGATCCGGTTGACCAGGGTGGACTTGCCGACGTTGGGGCGACCGACGACGGCGAGGATCGGGACGGGCCCGGTGTCCTCAGCCACGCCCTCCGCTGCATCCTGGGGGGCAGGCTCGTGCTCGGTCATGGTGCTCCTTGATCGGTGACCCCGGTCGGGGGGTCGGTCTCTACGTCGGTTGGCGGCAGCGGACCCGGGAGTTCCCGGCCGGTCGACGCGCGCGCCCGGTCCAATTGGACCATCATGTGCTCACGGAGCAACAACGACGCCTTCTCCACTTGTTCCCGGGTCCTCGGCCACGGCGCCGCGTCGATGCGGCACACCTCGCCGAAGACCATGTCGATGGTCGCCCCACCGTGCGGCAGGGAGCCGCTGGTGCCGCCGGGATCGCGGCTCCCGAGGGTGGTGAGGGGTACGACGGGCGCGCCCGACACCAGCGCCAGGTAGGCCGCGCCGCGGTGGAACCGCTCGAGGTCGCCGGCGCCTCGGCTGCCCTCGGGGTAGATCCCGACCGTGCGGCCCTGGCGCAGCGCCCGCAGGCAGATCTTCACCGCGCGCGGGTCGGCGTTGTAGCGGTCCAGCGGCACCTGCCCGGAGCGCCACAGGAACCAGCCGAGCAGCCCGCGGAACATCTCCTGCTTGGTCAGCACGTGCACCGGCCGCGGCGCGTAGATCGCAAGCAGCGGGCCGTCGATGACGCCGACGTGGTTGGAGGCGAAGATCACCGGACCGGAGGTCGGCACCTGCTCGGCGCCGTGCACCCGCACGTCGTACCGACGGCGGAGCAGCCAGCGCGCGACCGGGCGCAGCGGGTAGAGCAGGTAGCGCGGCGAGCTCCTGACCCGGTCGCTGCGCGGGCGCTCCAGGTGCACGCGGGCGTCGGTCACCGGTGCGCCCCGACGTCCTCGACGAGAGCGACGACGAGGTCGATGACCTCGTCGAGCGAGTACGGCGTCGTGTCGATGTGGACGGCGCCCTCGGCCATCGTGAGCGGAGCAGTGGCGCGGCCGGAGTCGATCTTGTCGCGCGCGAGCAGGGACTCCTGGGTCGCCGCCAGGTCGGCGCCACCCTCCTCGGCGGCGCGGCGGGCGGCCCGCGCCGCGGGGTCGGCGCTGATGTAGAGCTTCACCGGGGCGTCGGGGGCGACCACCGAGCCGATGTCGCGGCCCTCGACGACGATCCCGCCGTCGGCCGACTCGGCGGCGATCACCGCGCGCTGCAGGTCGAGGAGGCGGGCGCGCACCTCGGGCACGGCACTGACCGGCGACACCGCGGCGTTGACCTCGTCGCTGCGGATCTCGACGGCGACGTCGGTGCCGTCGACGGTGATCGTGGGCGCGAGCGGGTCCGTGCCCGACACGATGACGGGCTCACCGCAGCGCGCGGCGACCGCAGCCGGGTCGTGGACGTCGACGCCGGCGCGCAGGAGCCACCAGGTCATCGCGCGGAACATCGCACCGGTGTCCAGGTAGCGCAGCCCGAGCCGGTCGGCCGCTCCGCGCGAGGTGCTCGACTTGCCCGATCCGGACGTGCCGTCCACCGCGACGACGAGACCGGGGGCGAGCGGGTGCGCAGAGCTGTTCACGGGGCCGCAGCCTACCGGTGAGTGACCCACCCGCGGGATTCGAGCGACACGAGCAGGTGCTCGGCGCGGGCCTCCTCGACCAGCAGCTCCACCAGGCCGACCGGGCGACCCGGATCGTGGTCGATGTGCACGTCCTCGATGTTGACCTCGCTGGCGCCGGCGTCGGCGAAGAGCCGAGCGAGCTCGCCGGGGTGGTCGGGCACCGAGACGAAGACCGACCGGGTGGGTCGCGCCGGCCCACCGTGCTTGCCGGGGATCGCCCGGGTGCCGGCGACCCCCTGCTCCAGGAGGGTGCCGAGGCCGTCGCGGTCACCGCTCGCGATCGCCTGGATCAGCACGTCGAGCTCGCCGCGCACCTCCCCGAGCAGCCCGAGCACGGCGTCGGCGTTGGCGGTGACGATCTGGCCGTAGAGGGCGGGGTCGCCGGCGGCGACCCGGGTGACGTCCCGCACTCCCTGGCCGCTGAGGGCGAGGTGCTGCTCGGGAGCGTCGGCCAGTCGGGCGGCCACGAGGGAGGCGAGCAGGTGCGGCACGTGCGACGTACGCGCCACCGCGCGGTCGTGCTCGGCCGGGCTGAGCTGCACCGGTACGGCGCCGCAGAGCCGGGCCAGCGCCTCGACCAGCGCGACCGCGTCGGGGCGGGACGTCGCGTGCGGGGTGACGGCCCACGGCCGTCCGTCGAAGAGCGCGGCGGTCGCGGCCAGCGGCCCCGACCGCTCGCTGCCGGCCATCGGGTGCCCGCCGACGTACCTCTCGATGCCGGGGTGGTCGGCGACCGCAGCGAGCGGTCCGGTCTTGACGCTCCCGACGTCGGTGACGACCGCGTCGGAGGCCCCGAGCGCTCGGGCGATCTCGACGCCCAGGTGGTCCGGGGGCACGGCGACCACGACGAGCTGCGGGCGGTCCTCGGCGGTGCGCGGACGACCCGCACCCAGGCCGGAGGCCGTGCGCAGGTGCTCCGACGACGCGTCGGTGAGCAGCACGTCGATCCCGACGCGGCGACAGGCCAGCGCGATCGAGGTGCCGAGCAGCCCGGTGCCGACGACCTCGACCGGTCCGGCCAGCTCAGTCATCGGTGGCAGCGTCGTCGGGCACGGCGCGCACCCGCGTGAGGTCGCGGCGCAGCGCGGCGGCACCGTGCAGGTAGACGTGGGTGATGTCAGCGCGTGGGAGGTCCGTCTCGACGTGCGCCATCATCCGCACCACCCGCGGCATCGAACCGGCGATCTCGAGCTCTCGAGCACAGATCAGCGGCACGTCGCCGAACCCGAGTCGGCGCGCGGCGTACGCCGGGAACTCCGAGACCAGGTCGGAGGTCGCCGTGAAGATCACCGAGATGAAGTCGTCGACCTCGAGCCCGTTGGACGCCATGACGTCGGTGACCATCTCGGCCACGCGCTCGAGCATGTGGTCCCGTACGTCGTCCTCGAGCTGGGTCGCTCCTCGCACTGCCCTGACTGCCACCCGGCAACCCTATCGGGGCTGATAGCTCCCGAACGACCAGTGGTTGCCCTCTGGATCCTCGACGCTCCCCCCGCGGCCGCCGTAGTCCTGGTCGACCATCTCCCGCACCACCGTGGCGCCCGCGGCGACCGCCTTGTCGAAGAGCGCGTCCGGGTCGTCGACCACGAGGTACGCCGCGGAGCCACCGACGTTCGTGACGACCCCGTCGGGACGCTGGCTGCCGAACATCACTCCCCCGCCGCCGGGCCACAGCCACTCGGCGTGCACGACGACCGACGGGTCGGTCTCGTCCCGGTACGTCGCGTGCTCGGTGAAGCCGATCGCGCCCAACCACGCCATCATCGCGTCGGCGTCGCCGAAGCTCAGGGTCTGCCAGTGCTTGACGTCCGCTGCATCGCTCATGTCCTCAGCCTGCCTCGTCGTCGCCCAGGTGGTCTTGAAGAAATGGGAACTCCTCGCGCAGCCAGGTGGTCGGCGTGCAGCCCGCGAGCGCGACCCACTCGCGCGTCAGGTGCGCCTGGTCGGCGTACCCGCACGCCGGCGCCACCTCGACCAGGCGACGGCGGCCGAGCATCGCCTTCGACGTCTCGAAGCGACCGAGCCGCTGCAGGTCCTTGGGCGTCATCCCGCACTCGGCGCGCACGAGCGTCGTCAGGTGCCGGCGGCTGTAGCCCACGTCGTCGGCGACGCGTTGCACGCTCGCGCCGCGGGTGAGGCCGGCGAGGGCGCGCCCGACCTCGGCGCGGGGCTCCGGCGCCCCGTGACGGGCCAGCTCGGCGATCAGGGCGCGCTCCACCACCGCCGCGCGATCCTCGACCGGGCAGCCCGCCAGCTGCTCGGGGAGGTGCCGCAGTCGCGGTGCGACGTCCGTGACGTCGAGCAGCTCCCCCGACAGCTCCGCGGCCGGCAGCCCCAGGAGGGCCCGCGCGCCCGACGTGGTGAGCGCGAGCTGCACCCCCACCTGGGTGCCGTCGTGGTGGATCTCGGCCGGGTGCGCGTGCAGTCCGGACACCGTCGACCAGCGCCGCTGCCGGCTGCCCGGCCGACCCGCCCAGCCGACGTCGAGCGGCGCGCCGACGGGCAGCACGAAGGTGAGCGTCGTCGACGGCAGGCCGCGGTGCAGGCCGGGCGCACCGAGGTCGACGTCGTACGCCGTCAGGGAGGCGACGTACGGCGCCAGCGCGGGAGCGACCGGGGCCATGGGACCCACCGTACGGCGAACTGTCCCCGAGGATGAGCCGCGATCGCCCGCGACCGTGTAGACAACAGCCGTGGCCACCACCGACGACCAGCCGATCCTGGCCATCAGCGACGAGCTCGTCGGCGACGTCCGGGTGCTCCGCTGCGTCGGCGAGATCGACATGGCCTCGGCCCCCGGGCTGCGCGAGCGGATCGCCGGCCACCAGGTCGACGGTCCGCCCCACCTGGTGCTCGACCTGACCGGGGTCACCTTCATCGACTCGCTCGGCCTCGGCGCCCTGATCGGCGCCCACAAGCGCGCCCGTGTGCTGCAGGGCTCGCTCCTGATGGTCCCCAGCGACGCGACTCGCCGCGTGCTCACCGCCACGGCGCTCGACCGCGTCTTCGAGCTCCGCCCCACCCTCGCCGCAGCCCTCCCCACCGGCTGAGCACCCACCCGCTGGTTGAGGTGCGAGGGCCCCCAGGCCCGAGCCTCCAGCGCCCGCCCGCTGGTTGAGGTGCGAGGGCCCCCAGGCCCGAGCCTCCAGCGCCCGCCCGCTGGTTGAGGTGCGAGGGCCCCCAGGCCCGAGCCTCGAAACCCCCGCAGCCCTCGCAGTACGTCGATGCCGTCGGTCGGCACCGCACGAATGCGGCAGGGGTCTCGACAACGCTCAGGCGCCAGAGCGCCTTCCCTGCTCGACCACCGGGAGCTACGACGTCCCCGCTGGTTGAGGTGCGAGGGCCCCCAGGCCCGAGCCTCGAAACCCCCAAGCCCGACCTCCAGCGCCCACCCGCTGGTTGAGGTGCGAGGGCCCCCAGGCCCGAGCCTCGAAACCCCCGCAGCCCTCGCAGTACGTCGATGCCGTCGGTCGGCACCGCACGAATGCGGCAGGGGTCTCGACAACGCTCAGGCGCCAGAGCGCCTTCCCTGCTCGACCACCGGGAGCTACGACGTCCCCGCTGGTTGAGGTGCGAGGGCCCCCAGGCCCGAGCCTCGAAACCCCCGCAGCCCTCGCAGTACGTCGATGCCGTCGGTCGGCACCGCACGAAGGCGGCAGGGGTCTCGACAACGCTCAGGCGCCAGAGCGCCTTCCCTGCTCGACCACCGGGAGCTACGACGTCCCCGCTGGTTGAGGTGCGAGGGCCCCCAGGCCCGAGCCTCGAAACCCCCCGAACCCGACCTACAGCGCCGCGTTGTCCAGCAGCTCGCCCAGCTCGTCGAGCGTCAGGTCGCGCATCTCCCCTGACAGCAGGCCCCGCAGCACGACCGGCCCGATCTGGGTGCGCGTGAGCCGGCGCACGGGGTAGCCGATGTGCTCCATCAGCCGCCGCACGATCCGGTTGCGGCCCTCGTGGATCACCAGCTCCACGATCGACTTGTCCTTGCCGGCCTCGATGATCCGAGCGTTGCTGACGGTCACCGGCCCGTCCTCGAGCGTGACGCCCTCGACCAGCTGCTTGAGCGTGCGGCGGTAGATCTCGCCCTCGACCTCGGCGACGTACGTCTTGTCCACCTCGTACGACGGGTGCGCCAGCCGTTGGGCGAAGTCACCGTCGTTGGTCAGGATGATGAGCCCGGCGGTGTCGGTGTCGAGCCGGCCGACGTGGAAGAGCCGCTCGGGCCGGTCGGCGACCAGGTCCTGCAACGTACGCCGGCCCTCGGGGTCCGACATCGTCGACACCACGCCGCGCGGCTTGTTGACGGCCAGGTAGACCTTCTCCGAGATCGGCGGCAGCCGCTTGCCGCTGACCCGGATCACCGCGGTGCGCGGGTCGACCTTGGTGCCGAGCCGGGTGACGATCTCGCCGTCGACCTCGACCTGGCCCTCGAGCATCAGCTCCTCGCACTTGCGGCGCGAGGCGACGTTGGACATCGCCAGCAGCTTCTGCAGCCGGATCAGGCCGTCGTCGTCCATCTCCAGGCCCGAGCTGTGCACGTCGTTCATGTCGGCTCGGTCCCGCCATCGGGCTCGGTGCCGTCGCCGCTGTGCGGCGAGGCATGCGGCGAGGTGTGCGGATGCTCGGGCTCCGGAGCCGGCTCGCTGGCGACCGGCGGCGGGGCGACCATCTCGGCCAGCTCGTCCTCGAGGTCGGCCATGTCGGGCAGGTACGGCGCCAGCTCGGGCAGCTCGTCGAGCGAGGTGACGCCGATCCGCTCGAGGAAGTAGCCGGTCGTCCGGTAGAGGTTCGCCTGGGTCTCGTGGTCCTGCCCGGCCTCCTCGACCAGGCCGCGGGCCAGCAAGGTGCGCATCACGCCGTCGACGTTGACCCCGCGGATCGCCGACACCCGCGCCCGGGACACCGGCTGCTTGTAGGCGACCACGGCGAGCGTCTCCAACGCCGCCTGAGTGAGTCGAGCCTGCTGACCGTCGAGCACGTAGGCCTCGACCACCGCGGCGTACTCGTCGCGGGTGTAGTAGCGCCAGCCGCCGCCCACGTTGCGCAGGTCGAAGCCACGCCCCTGCTCGGTGTACTCCTCGGCGAGCGCGCTCAGCGCCGCCGTCACCTCGTCGACGGGATAGCTCACCGCGGTGGCCAGCGCGACGGTCTCCATCGGCTGGTCGGCGAGCATCAGCAGCGCCTCGAGCGCGGGACGCAGCGCGGTCAGCGGTACGGCGAGCCGCTCCTCGGACTGCTCGGCCGCGACGTCCTCGACCTCGGTCTCACTCATCGCCGTCATCTCCCTGTGCGTCTGCGTGGTCGGGCGCCGCGTCAGCCACCGGCGGCGCGCCGTCGAACTCGTCGGTGACCAGGTCCTCCACGGCCGTGTCGTCGTCTCCGGTCCACCGTACGGTGAGCTCGCCGAGCGGGGTCAGCTGGTCGAAGCCGACCGCCCCCTCGCGGAAGAGCTCCAGCAGCGACAAGAAGCGCGCCACCGTCGTGAGCCGGTCCGGCGAGTCGCCGCACAGGGCCCGGAAGGTCATCGAGCCGTTGCGGCGGAGCCGGTCGACGACCAGCGCCGCCTGCTCGCGCACGCTGACCTTCGCGGCGTGGATGTGGTGCAGCGAGAGCTCGAGGACGGGCTTGGGCTCCAGCGCCTTCGCGGCGAGCTGGGCGAACTGCTCCAGCCCGATCCCGATCAGCACCTCCGGCAGCAGCCCGGCGTACCGCTCCTCCAGGCCGACCGCGCGCGGGTGCCGGCGCGACTCCACCGCCAGCCGCTGCTCGAGGACCGAGGCGACCTGCTTGAACGCGCGGTACTGCATCAGCCGGGCGAAGAGCAGGTCGCGCGCCTCCAGCAGGGCGAGGTCCTCCTCGTCCTCGACGTCACCGGACGGCAGCAGCCGGGCGGCCTTGAGGTCGAGCAGCGTCGAGGCGACGAGCAGGAACGACGTGGTCTGCTCGAGGTCCCAGATCGGCCCGCCGGCCTTCACGTGCGCGATGAACTCGTCGGTGACGCGCGACAGCGCGACCTCGGTGATGTCGAGCTTGTGCTTGGAGATCAGGCTGAGCAGCAGGTCGAAGGGACCCTCGAAGTTGTCGAGGTGCAGAGCGAAGGCCGGCGCGGACTCCCCCGCGGTCTCGTCGACGACCGGGGCCGTCATTCCTCGGTCAATCGTCGGACCAGCGCGCTGTCGTCACCGTGCGCCTCGAAGTCGGCCAGCACCAGCGCGATGGCCTCGCGGACCAGCCGTCCGCGGTCGACGGCCAGGCCGTGCGCGCGACGCAGCCCCAACCGGGCGTGCTCGATGTCGAGCAGCTCGTCGGAGGTCACGTAGACCGTCATCTTCTCGTCGTGGCGGACGCGACCGCTCGGCCTCTTCGGCGCTGCCTCGACGTCGTCCGCGACCTCGGCCACGGGTTCGGCGCGGGTCTCGGCCGGGGTCTCGGAGGCGACCTCGGCCGTACGGCGGAAGAGGTCGTCGGCGGCCGGCAGGCTCACTCGTCGGGCCAACGAGCCAGCACCTCCCTGGCCAGCTGACGGTAGGAGTCAGCACCGGCAGAGCTCGAGGCGTACGCCGTGATCGGCTCGCCGGCCACGGTCGCGTCGGAGAACTTCACGGTCCGGCGGATCACGGTGTGGAAGACGGTGTCGCCCCACGCCTGGACCAGCCGGTCCATCACCTCGCGGCTGTGCAGCGTGCGGCCGTCGTACATCGTGCCGAGCACGCCGTAGATCTCCAGCTTGGGGTTGAGCCGCTCGCGGACCTTGTCGATGGTCGTCTTGAGCAGCGCCACGCCGCGCAGGGCGAAGTACTCGCACTCCAACGGCACGATCACGCCGTCGGAGGCGGTCAGCGCGTTGACCGTCAGCAGGCCGAGCGACGGCTGGCAGTCGATCAGGATGACGTCGTACTCCGAGAGCGCCGGCGCGAGCACCCGCTGCAGGGTCTGCTCACGCGCCACCTCGTGGACGAGCTGCACCTCGGCGGCGGACAGGTCGATGTTGGACGGCAGCAGGTCCATCCCGGCCACCCCGGTCGGGACCACGACGTCCTGGAGGGTGACGTCCTTCTCCATCAGCAGGTTGTAGATGGACAGCTCCATCTCGTGGGGGTTGAGCCCCAGGCCGACCGAGAGCGAGCCCTGCGGGTCGAAGTCGACGAGCAGCACCTTGCGGCCGTACTCCGCCAGCGACGCACCGAGGTTGATGGTCGTCGTGGTCTTGCCCACGCCGCCCTTCTGGTTGCACATGGAGACGACCCGGGCGCGGCCGTGGCTGACGACCGGGCCCGGCTCGGGCAGCACCGGCATCGGGCGACCGGTCGGGCCCATCACCGGCTCGGTCACGGGCGAGGGGCTCGCCGGGCGCTCGAAGGGCAGGACGTCGGACACAGGCAGCTCATCTCGCGGGTCGGGGGAAGGCAGGTCGTCGGGAGGACGGGGGGTGCGGACCAGGGGTGGCATCGCGCCGGCTTCGAACGTCCCACCTGAGCTCATCCGACGCTCCTCCCCGACATGTCGACACGGCGACTTGTGGCCGACTGTGCGCGAGCCTAGGACCGCCCACCGACGGCGACAACAGCGGGGCGGAAACCCCCAGGCGGGCGGGGCAATCTGTGCACTCGGCCCCGCGTGGGTGCACAGGGCAGGGGTCCCCTGTGCACTCACCTGTGGATGACGGATCAGTCCGTGACGGTGCTCTGCGGCACGCCGTGCACGAGCTCGGCGTACTCGGGATGCTTGTCGATCCAGCTCTTGATGAAGGGGCACAGGGGCAGCACCTGGTGCGTCCCGGTGGCGCGTACGTCGTCCAGCGCGAACCGCGCGAGGGTCGAGCCGATGCCCTTGCCCTCGAACGTCGGGTCCACCTGGGTGTGGGTGAAGATCACCAGCGCGTCGGTGAGCTGGTACTCCGCGAACCCGGCGAGCTCCCCGTCGAGGTGCGCCTCGTAGCGGTGCTCGGCGGGGTTGTGGGAGGTCTCGACGTCGGCCATGCGCCCAGCCTAGGCGCGGACCTGCGGCAGGCAACCGCTCGCACGCCGGCCCGACCGGACACGCCCCGGTAGGAGGTGCTCACCCAGCCGGTTGAACCGCACCATCGGCACGCCGGAGGCAGCACCTGAGAGGTCGTCGGGAGTTGCCCGAAGGATCGTCCGAAAGGAATCCTCGCCGGTAGCCTGGACGGATGCACCGGTGGGGGGCCGTGCGGCTCGTGCTGTCCGGGCTGCTCACGGGGGGACTGATCGCGACGGGGGTGACCCCCGTCGTCGCGCGAGCACGCCCACCTCACGTCACGCTGACCGCCCGCGTCGGCGCCGGCACCGTCCAGGTCGGCGATCCCGCCACCCTCACCGCTCGCCTGTCGCCGGCGCGCAGGGGCGTCACCCTGGTCGTCCAGCGATGGGTGTCGGGCCGGTGGGTCACCTACTCCCGTCCGCGGACCGACGCCCACGGCCGGGCGCAGGTCCGGCTCTCCTCGTCGACAGCCGGGTCCCAGCGGTTCCGGGTGCGCCGTACCTCGCCGGTGCCGGCGCGCCGAGCGACGTCCTCGCCGGTCACGCTCACCGTGACGCCGGCCGGCCGCTGCGCCCCCCGCACCCCGCTCGTGGACACGCGGGCCACCACCGCCGCGCGCTGCCTCGCCGCCCGCCTCGACCGCTGGCAGGCGGCCCGCACGATGGCGGCCGGCCAGCAGCTCAACGTCTCCAACAGCGCGTACGCCGCGCCGCTCACCTCCCTGGGCTCCCGGGCCGTCCCGGTGGTCGGCTTCGACCTCGAGGAGCTGGCCCAGGGCCAGACCTACGGCTTCCCGGTCGCGCCGCTCGACGCGCTCGTCGCCCGGGCGCAGGCCGGCGCCGTGCTGAGCGCCTCCTGGCACCCACCCAACCCGGGCACCGGCGGCGGCTACGGGGACCGCAGCTGGTCCGACCTGGGCTCCCTCCTGCGACCGGCGACGCCGGCGGCCGAGGCCTTCTGGGCGGGCTTCGAAGCTCGGATGGCGCTCCTGCTCCAGCTGCAGCAGGCCGGTGTCGCCGTGGTGTTCCGCCCCCTCCACGAGGCCAACGGCAGCTGGTTCTGGTGGGGCCACCCGGCGCCCTCCACCTACCGGAGCCTGTGGACGGCGATGCAGGCGCGGGCCGCGAGCCTCGGCGTCCACAACGTGCTGTGGGCCTACAGCTTCAACGCCGACACCGGCAGCCACATCACCTCCCCGGTGACGCTGCTCCCCGCGAAGGTCGACCTGGCCGGCCTGGACAGCTACGACCCCGAGGTCGGCGCCGGCAGCTCCGCCGACCGGCTCTCGACCGCCGGGTACGCCGCGGTGGCGGCCAAGGTGCGCCGGATGACCTTCACCGAGGTCGGCCCCTCGGACAGCCCCGACGGCGCCTGGGACCCCGCCGTCATCGCCGCCACGGCCCGCACCCTGGCCAACCCGCCGCTGTGGGCCATGCTCTGGTTCGACGACTCGACGGGCAGGAAGCAGCTGGCCTCTCTCACCCGTGGGCGGACGTGGCTCGACGGCTGCCGCGACGGCTTCTGCCTGGTCGGTCCCTGACGCCGGATCGTCGAGACACCCTCAGTGGCTGCGCATCCGCTGATTCCACGACCACTCCGGGTGTCTCGACGCAGAGGTCAGCCGCCGAGGCGCTGCATCGCCACCGCGGCCAGCACCAGCTCGCCGGTCTCGTCGGAGGCGTCGACGTCCACGACGCCGTCGATCACCCAGTCGTGGTGGCCCTCGGGGTCGTGGATGGTCTGCCGCACCTGCCACGACCGACCGGACTCGGTGACCTCGAGCAGCGCCGGCCCGCGGGCGTCGGCGTCGAGCAGCACCTCGCCGTGCTCGGCGTAGTAGAGCTCGATCGCCTCGTCCCAGGCCGAGCGGGTCATCACGACCTCCGCCGGCGGGTCCGTGCGGTCGGCCGCCGCGCGCTCCATCGCCATCAGCCCGTCGAGGTTGTCGCGGCCCACCAGCTCGACGCGGCGCCACATCGCGTTGCGGATCATCACCCGGAAGGCCCGCGTCTGCTTCGAGATCGCCCGCGGTGAGGGCGGCGGCTCGTGGTGCGCCACGTCGGCGCGCACGTGGTCGGGATCGTTGAGCGCCTCCCACTCGTCGAGCAGCGAGGAGTCGGTCTGCCGGACGGTCTCGCCCAGCCACTCGACGAGGTCGTCCAGCTCCGGGGTGCGGTGCGCCTCGGGCACCGTCTGGCGCAGCGTCCGGTAGGCGTCGGTGAGGTAGCGCAGCACCAGCCCCTCGGAGCGCGCGAGCTGGTAGCGGCTCACGAAGTCGGTGAAGCTCATCCCCTGCTCGTACATCTCGCGCACGATCGCCTTGGGCGACAGCGCGTCGTCGCGGAGCCAGGGGTGCCGCTCGCGATAGATCTCGTACGTCGCGGTGAGCAGCTCGGCCAGCGGCTGCGGCCAGGTGACGTCCTCGAGCAGCACCATCCGCTCCTCGTACTCGATGCCGTCGGCCTTCATCTCGGCCACGGCCTCGCCGCGCGCGACGTGCTGCTGCTGGTAGAGGATCTGCCGCGGCCCCTCCAGGACCGCCTCGATGACCGAGACGATGTCGAGCGTGTAGGTCTCCGCCTCCGGGTCGAGCAGGTCGAGCGCGGCGAGCGCGAAGTGCGCGAGCGGCTGGTTGAGCGCGAAGTCGGTCGGCAGGTCGACGGTCAGGACGTAGCGCCGGCCGAGCTCGTCGACCTCGTCGAGCCGGGTGAGCGTGCCCGACCGGAGCAGCGAGCGCGCCAGGCGCAGCGCCCGCCGCGACAGCCGCAGCTGCTGGCGGCGGTCCTCGTGGTTGTCGGTGAGCAGCCGCCGCATCACGGCGAACGCGTCCTCCTCGCGGGCGAGGACGTTGATCAGCATCGCGTTGTCGACCTTCATCCGCGACACCAGCGGCTCGGGCTGTCCGTGGACGAGCTTGTCGTAGGTCTGCTCGGTCCACACCACCGTGCCCTCGGGCGGCTTCTTGAGCTGCGCCTTGCTGCCGCGCTTGGCCCGCTTCTCCTCGCTCATCGCCGCGTTCTTGGCGGCCGACTTCGCCTTGGCCCGCTCGTTGGCGATGGTGTGCTCCGGAGCCTGGACGACGACGTACCCGGCCGTGTCGTAGCCCGCCCGGCCCGCCCGGCCGGCTATCTGCAGGAACTCCCGGCTGCGCAGCACCCGCGAGCGGTTGCCGTCGTACTTCGCGAGCGCGGTGAAGAGCACCGTACGGATCGGCACGTTGATGCCGACACCGAGCGTGTCGGTGCCGCTGATGACCCGCAGCAGCCCGGCCTGAGCGAGCTGCTCGACCACCCGGCGGTAGCGGGGCAGCATCCCGGCGTGGTGGACGCCGATCCCCCGGCGCAGCAGCTTGGACAGGGTCTTGCCGAAGCCCGCGCCGAACCGGAAGCCCGCCAGCCGCTCCGCGAGCTCGTCGCGCTGCGCCCGGTCCGCCCCCGCCCAGCCGGCGTTCAGCAGCGACGTGGCGTGCTCGACGGCGTCCTTCTGGGTGAAGTGCACGACGTACACCGGCCCCTGTCCGGTCGTCACCAGCTCCTCGAGGGTCTCGACCAGCGGCGTCAGCTGCCAGGAGAAGTGCAACGGCACCGGGCGTACGGCGTCGTCGACGACCGTCGTCTCGCGGCCGTTGCGGCGGCTGATGTCCGCCGCGAGCTCGGTGACGTCGCCGAGCGTGGCCGACATCAGCAGGAACTGCGCCTGCGGCAGCTCGAGCAGCGGCACCTGCCACGCCCAGCCGCGGTCCGGCTCGGCGTAGAAGTGGAACTCGTCCATCACGACCAGCCCGACGTCGGCCCGCTCCCCCTCGCGCAGCGCGATGTTGGCGAGCACCTCGGCGGTGCAGCAGATGATCGGGGCGTCCGGGTTGACCGAGGCGTCGCCGGTCAGCATCCCCACGTCGTCGGCCCCGAAGACCTCGCACAGTGCGAAGAACTTCTCGCTCACCAGCGCCTTGATCGGTGCGGTGTAGAAGGACACCCGGTCGGAGGCCATCGCGGCCTTGTGGGCGCCAACGGCGACCAGCGACTTCCCGGATCCGGTCGGCGTCGCGAGGATGACGTTGTCGCCGGCTAGGACCGAGAGGATCGCCTCCTCCTGGTGCGGGTAGAGCTCGAGGCCCAGGCCTCCGGCGTACGCCGTGATGTCGTCGAGCACGGCGTCGGCATCGAGCTCGGTCGGGGGCGGCATCAGTCTCGGGCTC
The DNA here is from genome assembly GCF_000620705.1 of Nocardioides sp. URHA0020. Lineage (GTDB taxonomy): Bacteria > Actinomycetota > Actinomycetes > Propionibacteriales > Nocardioidaceae > Nocardioides. The sequence continues at coordinate 18,534 of NZ_KK211168.1, read as the reverse complement.
TCGGGTGGGCGGTCGCGAAGACCTCGCGGAGGTTGTCGACCGTGACGAGCGTGTAGACCTGGGTCGTGGTCACCGAGGCGTGCCCGAGCAGCTCCTGCACCACGCGGACGTCGGCGCCCCCGTCGATGAGGTGGGTGGCGAACGAGTGCCGCAGCGTGTGCGGCGACACGTCCCTGGTGACGCCGGCCCGGTCGGCGGCCTTGACCAGGACCGCCCACGCCGACTGGCGGGAGAGCCGTCCGCCGCGGGCGTTGAGGAAGAGCGCTCCCCCGTTGCCCCGACCGATCATCGGGCCGGTCGACCCGGTCGGGGACACGGTCGCCAGCTCGGGCCGGCCCCGCACCAGGTAGGCGTCGATGGCCTCGCGGGCGAAGGACCCGACCGGGACGATCCGCTCCTTGCTGCCCTTGCCGCGCAGCAGCACGGTGCCCTCGACGGCGTCCAGGTCGTCGACGTCGAGCCCGACCGCCTCCGAGATCCGCGCGCCGGTGCCGTACAGCAGCTCGAGCAGGGCCCGGTCCCGCAGCGCGAGCGTCGTCCCGGGTGCGCCGGCGACCTCCAGGATCGCCTCGACGTCGGAGAGCGGCAGCGCCTTGGGCAGCCGCTTCGCCGGCGTCGGCGGCTTCACCCCGCTCGCGGGGTCGGCGACGGCCAGCCCGTCGGCGACGGCGAACTTGTGGAAGCCCCGCACCGCCACCACGGTGCGCGCCGCCGACGTCGAGCTCAGCGGCGGGTGCTCGCCATCGCCCTCGCGCAGCCGCACCAGGAAGTCGGTGACGACCGCCTCGGTCACCTGGTCGAGGTCCGCGATGCCGCGCTCGGCCAGGTAGCCGTCGTACCGCCGCAGGTCACGGCGGTACGACGTCAGCGTGTTCGTCGCGAGCCCGCGCTCGACCGAGAGGTGGTCGAGGTAGGTGCGGACCGCACGGGGGACGTCACTCAGCGAGGACTCCGTCCAGGCTCACGGCGTCGATGCCGACCGCGGCAGCGACGGGAGCGTTCGTCAGCTGCCCGGCATGCGTGTTGAGGCCCAGCGCGAGCGCCCCGTTGTCGCGGCACGCCTGCGCCCAGCCCTTGTCGGCCAGCGCGACGGCGTACGGCAGGGTCGCGTTGGTCAGCGCGTACGTCGAGGTGTTCGGCACCGCGCCGGGCATGTTCGCCACGCAGTAGAAGGTCGAGTTGTGCACCTGGTACGTCGGGTCCGCGTGCGTGGTCGCGTGCGTGTCCTCGAAGCAGCCGCCCTGGTCGACGGCGATGTCGACCAGCACCGAGCCCGGCTTCATCCGCGAGACCAGCTCGTTGCTGACCAGCTTGGGAGCGGCCGCACCCGGGATCAGCACCGCGCCGATGACCATGTCGGCCTCGGTCACCTGCTGCTCGATCGCGAGCTTGGACGACGCCAGACCGTGCACCTGGTTGTTGTAGCGCCAGAACGACATCCGCAGCTTGTCCAGGTCGTTGTCGAGCAGCGTGACGTCCGCGCCCATGCCGAGCGCGATGTTGGCCGCGTTCTGCCCGGAGACGCCGGCACCGATGATCACGACCTTGGCGTTCGCGACACCACCCACGCCTCCCATCAGCACGCCCCGGCCGCCCTGGGCCTTCATCAGCGAGTAGGCGCCGACCTGGGGCGCGAGGCAGCCCGCGACCTCCGACATCGGGTAGAGCAGCGGCAGCCCTCCCGAGGGCAGCTGCACGGTCTCGTAGGCGATGCCGGTGATCTTGCGGGCCAGCAGCTCCTCGGTGAGGGGCTTGTCCGCGGCCAGGTGCAGGTAGGTGAAGAGCGTCAGCCCCTCCCGCATCCGGTGGTACTCCTCCGCGACCGGCTCCTTGACCTTGAGGACCAGGTCGATGCTGCCGTCGGTGCCCCACGCGGCATCCGCGTCGGACACGATCGTCGCACCGGCGGCGACGTACTCCTCGTCGCCGATCGACGAGCCGACGCCCGCGCCGCGCTCGACGAAGACCTGGTGGCCGTGCGCGACCAGCTCGTGCACACCGATCGGGGTGATCGCCACCCGGTACTCGTGGTTCTTGACTTCCTTGGGGACGCCGACCTTCACCGACTCGCTCCTGTCATCGATACCGTTGTGAATGTCCGATCTGGACACTCGATCCGTACTGCAATGACCTTATTGCCACTGATTCCGCAGCCGATGTCAAGGGGTGGCGACACCGGCCGGCGGAGCTCGTGCCCCTCAGACTTCCAGAAGGCCCTGCGCCTGCGCCATCAGGACCGCGATCACCGTGTGCCCGTCACCGACCCGGCCGTCCACGACGGCCGCGTGGAGTTCACGGGCCGGCACCCACCCGGTCTGCATCTCGGCCTCCTCGTGGTGCGCGACGAAGTCGCCGCGATCCTGCTCGGCCAGGCCGCGCGCCAGGAAGTAGTGGTGCCGCTCGGAGGAGATCCCCGGCGAGGAGTACGTCGAGCCGATCGGCGTCCACTCCGCTGCCCCGAGGCCCGCCTCCTCGACCAGCTCGCGCCGTGCGGCCTCCAGCGGGTCCTCGCCGGCGACGTCGAGCAGGCCGGCCGGCAGCTCGACGAAGGTCCGCTCGGCAGGGTGCCGGTACTGCCAGAGGCACAGCACCCGCTCCTGCTCGTCGACCGCCAGGATCACGACCGCGCCCGGGTGCTCGAGCACGAGCCGGGTGAAGGGCTCGTCCTCGGGATGGCCCGGGCGCTGCAGGTGGTCCTCGCGCAGGGCGACCACCCAGTCGTCGCGGTGCAGGTCCACCGACCGCACGACCGGCCAGGACTCGTCGTGGTCGACGACCTCGGGCACGCGATCGCCCCTCAGTCCTCGTCCGCGCGACGCAGCAGGCTCTCGTCGATCGGGAAGCGCAGCTCCTTCTGCCGCTCGATCGCGGCACCGACCAGACCGGCGAAGAGCGGGTGCGGGCGGGTCGGGCGCGAGCGCAGCTCGGGGTGCGCCTGCGTCGAGACGTAGTAGGGGTGCACCTCGCGGGGCAGCTCGACGAACTCGACCAGGTTGTTGTCGGGCGAGGTGCCCGAGAAGACCAGGCCGGCCTGCTCGAGCTGGTCGCGATAGCTGTTGTTGACCTCGTAGCGGTGCCGGTGGCGCTCCTCGATCAGCGGGGCGTCGTACACCTTGCGGGCGATCGTGCCCTCCTTGAGCGCGGCCGGGTAGAGGCCCAGGCGCATGGTGCCGCCGAGGTCGCCCGCGCCCTCGACGAAGCTCACCTGCTCCGCCATCGTCGCGATGACGGGCTCGGGGGTGTCGGGGTCGAACTCCGTCGAGCCGGCCTTCTCGAGGCCGAGCACCTGGCGGGAGTACTCGATCACCATGCACTGCAGGCCGAGGCACAGGCCCAGGGTCGGGATGCCGTGCGTCCGGGCGTAGGTGAGGGCGCCGAGCTTGCCCTCGAGCCCACGGATGCCGAACCCGCCCGGCACGCAGATCGCGTCGACGTCGCTGAGGTGCTTGGCGGCGCCGTGCGGGGTCTCGCACTCGTCGGAGGCGATCCAGCGGATGTTGACCTTGGCCTCGTGGGCGAAGCCGCCGGCACGCAGCGCCTCGCCGACCGACAGGTAGGCGTCCGGCAGGTCGATGTACTTGCCGACCAGCGCGACCGTGACCTCCTCCTTCGGGTGGTGCACCCGGCGGAGCAGGTCGTCCCACACGGTCCAGTTGACGTCGCGGAAGGGCAGGTCGAGACGGCGTACGACGTAGGCGTCGAGGCCCTCGCGGTGCAGCACCTTCGGGATGTCGTAGATCGACGGCGCGTCCGCGGCGGTGACCACGGCCTCCTGGTCGACGTCGCACATCAGCGAGATCTTGCGCTTGATGGAGTCGGGCAGCTCGCGGTCCGCGCGGCAGACGACGGCGTCCGGCTGGATGCCGACCTGGCGCAGCGCGGCCACCGAGTGCTGGGTCGGCTTGGTCTTCAGCTCACCGGACGGGCCGATGTAGGGCACCAGCGAGACGTGCAGGAAGAAGACGTTGCCCCGGCCGATGTCGTGGCGCACCTGGCGGGCGGCCTCCAGGAAGGGCAGCGACTCGATGTCGCCGACGGTGCCGCCGACCTCGGTGATCACGACGTCGACCTCCGGGCCGCCCATGGCCAGGATCCGGTCCTTGATCTCGTTGGTGATGTGCGGGATCACCTGCACGGTGTCGCCGAGGTAGTCGCCACGGCGCTCCTTGGCGATCACGCTCGAGTAGACCTGGCCGGTCGTGACGTTCGCGATCTGACCGAGGTCGGTGTCGAGGAACCGCTCGTAGTGGCCGATGTCGAGGTCGGTCTCCGCGCCGTCGTTGGTCACGAAGACCTCGCCGTGCTGGAAGGGGTTCATCGTCCCGGGGTCGACGTTGAGGTAGGGGTCCAGCTTCTGCATGGTCACGCGCAGACCACGCGCCTTCAGCAGACTGCCGAGGCTCGATGCCGTCAGGCCCTTCCCGAGGGAAGAGGCGACGCCCCCGGTGACGAATACGTGCTTGGTGGGCGTCCGGTTGTTCACGGAACTCGATCCTACGTGAGAGGGACCGCTCCCGCCGAACCCGACGCTCCGAAGGCACCGCCCGGTTTGCTCAACGACCGGATCAGGGCGAGCGTCGCGGTCACCTGACCGAGGGTCGTCTCGCCCCCGTCGACGGTGCCGACGGCCTTCGCGGCCGGGTCCGCGCGCAGGGCGACCAGGTCTCCGCTGCCCCGGCCGGACCGGGTCGTGCCGACGACCACGACACCCGTGGACGTGGCGAGGCCGGTGGAGACGCCGGAGAGGATCGCCGGGTCGGTGTGGTCGCCGAGGACGACGAGCACCACGTCACCGGTCGTGGCGTCCTTGGACGTGCCGACCAGCTCCGCGCCCGCCAGGCTCTCCCGCACCGTCTCGACGTCGCTGCCGGTGCCGGCGACGGCGAGCCCGAGGAGCTGACCCAGCCGCTCGTACGTCGGGGCATCGGGGTCGATGGCGTCACCGAGCTGGGTCATCAGCTGGCTGCCGAGGGTGTCGACGAGCGACTTCTGCCCCGGATCGGTCAGCGCCGCGCGGACGGCGTACGTCCCGGAGACCTTGCCGCCCGCGGCTCCGACCTGGGCCACCAGTGCGGCGGCGGTGTCGGCGTCCGCGCCGGGCATCGCGACGACCGCGACCTGGTGGGTGGCGAGGTGGTCGGCGTACAACCGCTTCGCCGAGGCGGCCGCGAAGGTGTCCCCGAAGTCCGCGCCGCGTGGGCGCTCCGGCGACGTCGAGGTGGCGGCCGACGCAGGCCGGTCGTCGCGACCGAGGTCGGTGAGCGGGCCGCCCCCGAGCACCACGCCGACGGCGAGCGCGAGGAAGACGGCGACGAGCGACACGATGTGGTGTCGGTAGGAGATCACGAGAACAGCTCCACAGCTTGGTCGTAGAGGTCGGAGAGCGCGGCCGTGAGCGAGTCCGCCCACTCCTGGCCGACGGGGGTCACGGACACGGCCGCCGCGAGCGCCACCAGGCCGGCGAGCATCACCAGCATCAGGTGCCAGGGCCGGACGCGACCGGAGTAGAGGTGCGGCACGGCGGCGGCGTCGACGAGCCGCGGCCCCACCTTGAGCCGGGTCAGGAAGGCACCGGCGGCCCCGGGCCGCTGGCTGTCCAGCAGCTCGGCGACGGTGACCCGCATCCCGACCGCCACGATGACCGTCGGGCCGGCGGCGTCGACGAGCACCAGAGCCGCGTCCTCGGGTGCGACCGCCGTCTCGACCAGTGCCGGGCGGATCCCGAGCCGCTCGATCTGCTCGACGATCGGCGGCGCGCTCCCCGGGTCGATCCGGACCACGACGTCGCGCGCCGCCCGCAGCGTGGCCGCCGACGGCAGGTCGTCCTCGGCGTCGACCACGACGACGTCGGGGCGTACGCCGACCGCCCGCAGCGCCTCGGCCGCGGCGCCGACCGCCACCACCACCGGGTGCTGCTCGCGCACGAACGGTCGCACGGCTGCCAGCTCGGTGTCGTAGTCGTAGTCGCGGACGACCACCAGGGCCGGTCGACGCGCGACCCGGGTGGCCAGCCGAGGCACCCCGAGCCCGTGCAGCAGCAGGTCCTGCTCACGCCGGAGGAGCTCGGTGCTGTTGTGGGTCAGGCCCGCCAGCTGCGTGGCCAGACCGGACTGCGCGCGCTCCATCTCGGCCACGACGCCGGCGCTGTCGAGCGCCCGACCGGTCGCGACCTCCTCGTCGGCGACGTAGACGGTGCCGTCGTGGATCCGCAGGGTGGCGCCGTCGGAGATCGCCGCCAGGCCGGCGGCACCGACGCTGTCGACGATGAGGACACCGGCGTCGGCCAGGGTCCGCGGGCCGAGGTTCGGGTAGCGGCCGGAGATGATCGCCACGGCATCCACCACGGCGACGACCCCCGCGTCAACCAGCGCCTGGGCGCTGGCCCGGTCCATGTCGAGGTGGTCGAGGACGGCGATGTCGCCTGGGCGCAGCCGCGGCAGTAGGTCGCGGGTCCGGCGTTCGACCCGAGCGGTCCCGACGGTCCCGGGTCGTGCCTCCACGGGGCGTTGGCGAACTGAAGACTTCATATCTGCGCCATCGTGCCAAACCCAGCAAGGTCATCCGGGCACCGCTGGCAGCCGGGCGCGTCGGCACGCCGACGGGCGGTGGACCTCAGGCCCGCCTGGCGTCCTGGGCCACCTCGAGCAGCTCACGGGCGTGCGCCAGGGCCGTGTCGGAGTCGGACATCCCGGCCAGCATCCGGGAGAGCTCCCGCTCGCGCTGCGACTCGTCGAGGACCGTGAGACCCGAGCTGGTGACCGTGCCGTCGGAGGACTTCTCGACGACGACGTGCCGGTCGGCGTACGCCGCGACCTGGGGCAGGTGGGTGACCACGAGCACCTGGGCGGTGCGGGCCAGCAGCGCCAGCCGGCGCCCGACCTCCACCGCTGCGGCACCACCGACCCCGGCGTCCACCTCGTCGAAGACGAAGGTCGGCACCGGGCTGGTGCCGGCGAGCGCGACCTCCAGCGCGAGCATGACGCGCGAGAGCTCGCCACCGGACGCTCCCTTGGAGAGGGGCCGCGGCTCGGAGCCGGTGTTGGCGGCGAGCAGCAGCTCGACCTCGTCGACCCCGGAGGCGGTGTGCCGCAGCCAGCGGCCGTCGACCAGCAGCGGTCCGCGGCTGAGCCTGTCGGGCTCCGCCACCTCGCTCTGCCGCACCTCGATCGTCAGCCGGGCGTGCGGCATCGCCAGCAGGGTGAGCTCGGCGGTGACCTCCTTCGCGAGCCGGACGGCCGCCTTGCTCCGGGCCGTGGAGAGCGCTGCCGCCGCGGCGGCGAGGTCACGGCGCAGCGTGGCCTGCTGGGTGCGCAGCTCCTCGATCCGCTCATCGGTGTTGTCGAGACTCAGCAGCCGGGTCGCCGACTGCTCGGCCCAGGCGAGCACCTCGTCGACCGTCTCGCCGTACTTGCGCGTCAGCGCCGTCAGGGCCGCCCGCCGGTCCGAGACGGCGGCGAGTCGGGCCGGGTCGGTGTCGATCCGGGTGGCGTACGACGCGACGTCGGCCGCGAGGTCGGACAGCAGGTAGGTCAGCTCGGCGAGTCGGTCGGCCAGCTCCCCCGCCTCGGCATCGTGCTCGCGCACCCCGTCGAGCGCGGAGCGCGCCGCGTACGCCGTCGTGAGCGCGTCCGGGTGGCCCTCCTCGCTGGAGAGCGCCTCGCGGGCCTGCTCGGCCGCCGTGCGCAGGGTGTCGGCGAAGCCCAGCCGGGTCTCGTCGGCCGCCAGCGTGGCGTCCTCCCCCGGCTCGGGCGAGACGGCCTCGATCTCGCCGAGACCGAACCGCAGCAGGTCGGCCTCCTGGGCGCGTTCGCGCGCGGTGGCCACCACCTCCTCCAGCTCGGCCTCCGCGGCCTCCAGCCGGGTGTGCAGGGCGGAGTACGTCGCCAGCAGCGCGGCCAGCGGCGCACCGCCGAAGCGGTCCAGCGCCTCCCGTTGCGCCCGGGCCTGCAGCAGCCGGTGCTGGTCGGACTGGCCGTGCACCGCCACCAGCGGCTCCGCCACCTGGGCGAGCGCCGTCACAGGCACCGACGCGCCACCGACGAACGCCCGCGACCGGCCCTCGGCCGAGACGTTGCGCGCGAGCACGACGAGGTCGTCCTCGACCTCCCCGCCGACGTCCTCGACCGCACCGGCGAAGCCGCTGAGCCCGTCCACCCGGACGACGCCCTCGACCCGCGCGGTCTTCGCGCCCGTGCGCACCGCCCCGGTGTCGGCACGGCCGCCCAGGAGCAGCCCGAGGGCGGTCACGATCATGGTCTTGCCCGCGCCGGTCTCACCGGTGATCACCGTCAGGCCGGGGCCGAGCTCGAGCGTGGACGACTCGATCACCCCGAGCGAGGTGATCCGGATCTCCTCAAGCATCGCCGATCTCCTGGGCCACGCGGTGGCGACGCTCGGTCGACCCGCGCCAGCCCTCGACCGGCAGGCCGAACTTCGCGACCAACCGGTCGGTGAACGGCGCCTCGTGCAGGCGCACGAGCCGGACCGGGACGGCGCCACGGCGTACCTCGATGCGCGCACCCGGCGGCAGGTCGACCGTGCGACGCCCGTCGCACCACAGCACCCCGGCGCCGTCGGTGCGGGCCAGCACCTCGACCGCCATCACCGAGGTCGGGGCCACCACGAGTGAGCGGGCGAAGAGCGCGTGCGCGCTGATGGGCACCAGCAGCAGGGCCTCGACCCCCGGCCACACCACGGGTCCGCCGGCACTGAAGTTGTACGCCGTCGAGCCGGTCGGCGTCGCGCACACGACGCCGTCGCAGCCCCACCGCGACAGCGGCCGCCCGTCGATCTCGACGACCACCTCGATCATCCGCTCGCGCGAGGCCTTCTCGACGCTGGCCTCGTTGAGGGCGAAGGTCCGGGCGATGACCTCGCCGTCACGGTGCACGGTGACGTCGAGGGTGAGCCGGTCCTCCGAGGTGTAGCGACGGTGGACGACCGCGTCGATGGTCGACTCGAGGTCGTCGTACTCGGCCTCGGCCAGGAAGCCCACGTGCCCCAGGTTGACCCCCAGCACCGGGGTGAGGGTGCCGTGGATGAGCTCCGCGGCACGCAGGATCGTGCCATCGCCGCCGATGACCAGGACCAGCTCGCAGCCGGCGCTCGGATCGGCGTCGGGCGCGATCTCGACGCCCTCGCCGCCGGGCTCGAGCAGCAGGTCCGCCGCCTCGGTGCGGAGCAGCCGCACCACGATCCCGTGGGACGTCAGCGCCTTCGCGAAGGCACGGGCCACCTCCCGGGCCTCGTCCCGGCCCGTGTGCGCGACGAGCAGGACGCGACGGACCTCCGTCGACTGCTGGGTCGTCTCGGTGCTGGTCCCGGGGCTGGTCACGGGTCCACCTTCTCACCCGCCACCCCCAGGGGGTCGGCTCCCACCACGGCGCTGTGGATCTCCTCGTCGGAGATCTCGGCCGGGCCGCGGCGCAGCCACAGGAAGAACTCGACGTTGCCCGACGGTCCCGGCAGCGGGCTGGTGGCCACCATCCGGGCGCCCCAGCCCCGCTTCGCCGCGGCTGCCGCCACGTTGAGGACCGTCTCGGCACGCTGCTCGGGGTCCCGGACCACCCCGCCCTTGCCCAGTCGCTCCTTGCCGATCTCGAACTGCGGCTTGACCATCAGCGCCAGGTCGGCCTCGGGCACCACCACCCCGAGCAGGGCGTCCAGCACCAGCTCCAACGAGATGAAGGACAGGTCGCCCACCACCACCTCGACGGGTCCGGCGACCAGCTCGGGGGTGAGGTCGCGGATGTTCGTGCGGTCGTGGACCGCAACCCTCTCGTCCTGCTGCAGGCGCCAGGCGAGCTGCCCGTAGCCGACGTCGACGGCGACGACCTCGCGTGCACCGTGGCGGAGCAGGACGTCGGTGAACCCGCCCGTCGACGCTCCCGCGTCCAGGCACCGGCGCCCGGCCACCACGAACCCGTGCGGCTCGAAGGCCGCCAGCGCCCCCGACAGCTTGTGCCCGCCGCGTGAGACGTAGTCCGGTCGGTCCGGGTCAGCGCTGACCACGATCGCCACGTCCGTCGTCACGCCCGTCGCCGGCTTCGCTGCCCGGGCGCCGCCGACCTTGACCCGACCCTGGGCGATCAGCTCGCTGGCGTGCTCGCGGGAGCGAGCGAGCCCGCGTCGGACCAGCTCCGCGTCGAGGCGCAGGCGTCGAGGGGGCACGGTCAGGCGGGGTCGGTCGGCGCGTCGGTGCTGTCGAGGGCGCGGCGCAACTCGGTGTGGGCGGCCTCGAAGACCCCGACGTGCTCCTCCAACGGCCGCTCCTCGAGCTCCTCGACAGCGGCGATGACGTCGTCGACCCCCACCACCCCGGTGCGCACCCGCTCCGGCTCGTCGGGCACCGGCAGGTCGGTCTCACTCATGCGCTCGAGGCTACCGCGCAGCGGGTGGGCTGACGGCGGCCAGGTCCACCGGCTCGCCGGCGTCGTCCAGGTGCTCCCACGCGGTCGCCGCGGCGACGCGCCACCAGTCGTCCTGCGCACCCTCGCCCGAGATGACCAGCGATCCGCGCTCGACCCTGCCCTGCCACCCGCCGAGCCGGTGACCGCCGTCCGTGCGCTCCGGGGCGGTGTGCGCCTGTCCGAGTCCCGCGAGGTCCGGGGCGACGTACGTCGGCCGCATCTCCTCCGGTGCCGCTGCCAGCTCCGCGAGCCCGGTGACCCCGGTCAGCACGAGCAACGAGTCCAGACCGATGCGCAGGGCCCCCTCGATGTCGGTGTCGAGCCGGTCCCCCACCATCAGCGGCCGCTCGCCGCCGACACGCCGGATCGTCTCGTCGAGCAGCGGCCGCTCTGGCTTGCCCGCGACCACCGGGTCCACGCCGGTGAAGTCGCGCAGCATCGCCACCTGCACGCCGTGCCCGGGAGCGACGCCGAACGCTGTCGGGATGGTGTGGTCGGTGTTGCTTGCCACCCACGGGAGCCCGTCCCGGATGCGCACCGCGGCCCGCATGATCGCGCTCCACTGCACGTCCGGCCCGTAGCCGGTCGCCACCGCGGCCGCCTCGTCCTCCGGTCCGACCGGCACCAGACCGGCGGACTCGAGCGCCTCCACGAGGCCGTCCGCACCAAGGCACAGCACTCGCGCGCCCTCGCCGAACCGGTCCAGCAGCAGCCGCGCGGCCGCCTGCGCGGAGGTGACGACGTCCTCGACCTGGGCGGCGACCCCGAGGTCGCGCAGGTGCGAGGCCACCCGCTCCGGTGGCCGGGCCGCGTTGTTGGTGATGAACGCGAGGCGCATGCCGGCCTCCCGTGCGGCGGCCAGGTGTTCGGCCGCACCGGGTACGGCGTCGCCGCTGATGTAGACGACCCCGTCGAGGTCGAGCATCGCGAGGTCGTAGCCCTGGCACAGCGGCTCGTGCGAGGTGCCCAGCACGGCGCCTCCTCCGGATCGTAGGTGTGGCCGCACCCTACGATGCTCCGATGGACTCCGGCGTCGTCGCCACCCCTGCCCTGGCGGCCCGCCCGCTCCGGCTGGCGCCGTTCCGCGCGACCATGCTGTCCCCACGCCGCATCGGGGCCCACGCCTCGGCCCGAGCCTTCGCCCGGCCCTACCGCGACGTCGCGGCCCGCTTCGCGACCTGGCAGCAGTCCGGTCAGGTCGTGCGAGACCTGCTGCCGGCGCTCTACCTGCACGAGTACACGACCTCCGGGGTGACGATCCGTGGCCTGGTCGGGGCCCTCGACCTCACCCGGGCGGCCGCCAGCCGCGACGAGATCGCCGTGCTCCCCCACGAGGGCGTGCACCTCGCGCAGGCGAGGGAGCTCGCCGACCGGATGGCCGACATGGCCATGAACCCCGCCCCCATCCTGCTCACCCATCGGGCACCCGCGGACCTGCGCGACCTGTTGCGCCGGGTCCGCGACCGACCTGCTGACCACCAGTTCACCGATCGCTCCGGCCAGTACCACCGGATCTGGGCGATCCGCGACGCAGCGGTCCTCGCCGGCATCGAGGCCGGGCTGCGGGACGCCCGCACGCTGATCGCTGACGGCCACCACCGCTATGCCGCGTACGGCCAGCTCCGCACGGACCATCCCGACCTGGCCCCGGCGACAGACGCCGGGCTCGTCATGCTCGTCGACCAGGTGGACACCCCGTTCTTCCTCGGCGCCATCCACCGGATCCTGCACGGACTCTCGCTGGCTGACCTCGGTCCTCTCGAGGGTGCCGTCCGCCGCGTGGCCGGTCCGCAGGAGGCGATCGCCGCGCTCGCGCCCGACACGCTCGTGGCCACCGACGGTCACGACTGGGCCGCCGTCTCGCTGCCACGCGACGACCGGCGCCTCGCCGTCGAGGTCCTCCACGGTGACGTCCTGCCGGCGCTGGCTCACGGCCCGCGGGCCACGGCGTACGCGCACTCCGTCGACGAGGCCCTCGGCGCCGTCGCTCGACGCCCCGGTCTCGCGATCCTGATGCCCGCGCCGGAGTTCGCCGACGTCCTGCGCGTCGCCGAGCACGGCCGACTGCTCCCGGAGAAGGCGACCTCCTTCCAGCCCAAGCCGAGCGTGGGGGTGCTCATCCGGTCCCTGCGCGACGAATGAGCCGGCCGCGACTCATCTCCACCTCCACCCGTGAGGCGGCCCCCGCTGCGGTCCGGAAGAACCTGCGCCGCACCGCACCCGACACCTCCACCAGGTCGTCGGGCTGCCACGAGGCGACCGAGCGCCTGGCGCGCGAGCTCCAAGCCGCGCACTCGAGCGCGTCCACCGCGGTACGTCCGGTGCCCTCCGGCCGGGGCACGACCACGCGGAACGTCCACAGCACGTCGCCGCTGGGCAGGACCCGCTGCTCGGGTCGCTGCGAGATGCGCCCGATCAACCGGACCTCGTTCATCGCCGACTCCGGCGTCGTCTTCTTCTGCTGTGCTGACATGCACACCACCTCCACCGGACACGATGGCGCTCGGAGCCGACGGCTCGAGCCGGCCCGGGGAGCACCCTGGGGATGACGGCGTCACTAACGGCCCTGTGCACCAAAGACGGGCCGCAAATGCGAAACAGGGCCACCCCCAAGGGGGTGGCCCTGTTCGAAAGAATGTCCGGCGGCGTCCTACTCTCCCACAACCTCTCGGTTGCAGTACCATCGGCGCTGAAAGGCTTAACTTCCGGGTTCGGGATGGGACCGGGTGTTTCCCTTTCGCTATGGCCGCCGTAACTCTTGCGGTGCAAGCCGGCCACGGGGTGTGCACGTGGGGCTTGACCAAGCTCTGTATTGAGTTTGCTCTTGTGTGGTTAGTGGACGCGAACATGTGTGTTCGTCTGCGCGTTGTAGGTTTTTGTTGAGGGTTTGTGTGACAAGCCCTCGGCCTATTAGTACCGGTCGGCTAGGCATTGCTGCTGTACACCTCCGGCCTATCAACCCAGTGTTCTGCTGGGGGCCTTACCCGGTTACCCGGTGGGAAACCTCATCTTGAAACGTGCTTCCCGCTTAGATGCATTCAGCGGTTATCACTTCCGAACGTAGCCAACCAGCCGTGCCCCTGGCGGGACAACTGGCACACCAGAGGTTCGTCCATCCCGGTCCTCTCGTACTAGGGACAGCCTTTCTCAAGTTTCCTGCGCGCGCGGCGGATAGGGACCGAACTGTCTCACGACGTTCTAAACCCAGCTCGCGTGCCGCTTTAATGGGCGAACAGCCCAACCCTTGGGACCTACTCCAGCCCCAGGATGCGACGAGCCGACATCGAGGTGCCAAACCATCCCGTCGATATGGACTCTTGGGGAAGATCAGCCTGTTATCCCCGGGGTACCTTTTATCCGTTGAGCGACGCCGCTTCCACATGCCGACGCCGGATCACTAGTTCCGACTTTCGTCCCTGCTCGACATGTCTGTCTCACAGTCAAGCTCCCTTGTGCACTTACACTCGCCACCTGATTGCCAACCAGGCTGAGGGAACCTTTGAGCGCCTCCGTTACATTTTAGGAGGCAACCGCCCCAGTTAAACTACCCATCAGGCACTGTCCCTGAACCAGATAATGGTCCTAGGTTAGACATCTAGTACGACCAGAGTGGTATTTCAACGTTGACTCCACATCCACTGGCGTGAATGCTTCACAGTCTCCCACCTATCCTACACAAGCCGAACCAAACACCAATACCAAACTATAGTAAAGGTCCCGGGGTCTTTCCGTCCTGCCGCGCGTAACGAGCATCTTTACTCGTACTGCAATTTCGCCGAGTCCATGGTTGAGACAGCGCCCAAGTCGTTACTCCATTCGTGCAGGTCGGAACTTACCCGACAAGGAATTTCGCTACCTTAGGATGGTTATAGTTACCACCGCCGTTTACTGGGGCTTAAGTTCTCAGCTTCGACACCGAAGTGTCTTACCGGTCCCCTTAACCTTCCAGCACCGGGCAGGAGTCAGTCCGTATACATCGTCTTACAACTTCGCACGGACCTGTGTTTTTAGTAAACAGTCGCTTGGGCCTGGTCTCTGCGGCCTTCAACGCTTCCCCACGCAAGGTGGTTCACGTATCCGGCCCCCCTTCTCCCGAAGTTACGGGGGCATTTTGCCGAGTTCCTTAACCATGGTTCGCTCGATCGCCTTAGTATTCTCTACCTGATCACCTGAGTCGGTTTGGGGTACGGGCGGCGCGTAGCTCGCTAGAGGTTTTTCTCGACAGCATAGGATTACCCACTTCACCCATACGGGCTCGGCATCACATCTCAGGGCCGTGATCGAACACAAGACGACGGATTTGCCTATCGTCTCCCCTACATGCTTACCCCCAGACAACCATCGCTGAGGTTGGGCTACCTTCCTGCGTCACCCCATCGCTTGACTACTACCGGATCGGGTCCCACGCTCCACCAAGGCGCCTCACCCCGAAGGGATCGGTCACCAAGGCTTTGGGTGGTTAGCATCACCGGGTTCGTCATGGGCGCTACTTTGCCGGTACGGGAATATCAACCCGTTGTCCATCGACTACGCCTGTCGGCCTCGCCTTAGGTCCCGACTTACCCAGGGCAGATTAGCTTGACCCTGGAACCCTTGATCATTCGGCGCACGGGTTTCTCGCCCGTGATTCGCTACTCATGCCTGCATTCTCACTCGTGTCGCGTCCACCCCTGGATCACTCCGGAGCTTCACTCGCGACACGACGCTCCCCTACCCATCCACACACCTGGACCACATTCGTGGCCGAGTTAACGCATGAATGCCATAGCTTCGGCGGATGACTTGAGCCCCGCTACATTGTCGGCGCGGAATCACTTGACCAGTGAGCTATTACGCACTCTTTCAAGGGTGGCTGCTTCCAAGCCAACCTCCTGGTTGTCACTGCGACTCCACATCCTTTTCCACTTAGTCACCGCTTAGGGGCCTTAGCTGATGGTCTGGGCTGTTTCCCTCTCGACAATGGAGCTTATCCCCCACTGTCTCACTGCCGCGCTCTCACTTACCGGCATTCGGAGTTTGGCTAACGTCAGTAACCTTGTAGGGCCCATTAGCTATCCAGTGCTCTACCTCCGGCAAGAAACACGCGACGCTGCACCTAAATGCATTTCGGGGAGAACCAGCTATCACGAAGTTTGATTGGCCTTTCACCCCTATCCACAGGTCATCCCCTCAGTTTTCAACCTAAGTGGGTTCGGTCCTCCACGCGGTCTTACCCGCGCTTCAACCTGCCCATGGATAGATCACTTCGCTTCGGGTCTTGAGCGTGCTACTCAGACGCCCTATTAGGACTCGCTTTCGCTACGGCTTCCCCACACGGGTTAACCTCGCAACACACCGCAAACTCGCAGGCTCATTCTTCAAAAGGCACGCCATCACCCCAACAACCCCATTGCAAAGAGGGGGCCAGCCGGGCTCTGACGGATTGTAGGCACACGGTTTCAGGTACTATTTCACTCCCCGCCAGGGGTACTTTTCACCTTTCCCTCACGGTACTTGTCCGCTATCGGTCATCAAGGAGTATTTAGGCTTAACGGGTGGTCCCGCCAGATTCACACGGAATTTCAGGGGTTCCGTGTTACTTGGGATGACACTCAACAGAGCTGGACTTACACTTACGGGGCTATCACCCTCTACGGCGCCACTTTCCAATGGACTTCAACTTCAACCAGCTTTTCTTACTGTTCGACCGGCCGGCAGACCGATCAGAGTGGTCCCACAACCCCCCACGCACAACCCCTGCCGGGTATCACATGCGCAAGGTTTAGCCTCATCCGATTTCGCTCGCCACTACTCTCGGAATCACTTTTGTTTTCTCTTCCTACCGGTACTGAGATGTTTCACTTCCCGGCGTTCCCTCCACACACCCTATATATTCAGGCGTGGGTAACACGACATGACTCGTGCTGGGTTCCCCCATTCGGACACCCCCGGATCACAGCTCGGTTGCCAACTCCCCAGGGCTTATCGCAGGCTCCTACGTCCTTCATCGGCTCTTGATGCCAAGGCATCCACCATGTGCCCTTCATAGCTTGTCGCACAAACACTCAACAAAAACTACAAAGATTCAGACAAACAACAGCCCCTCTGTCTACAGCACCACACCCCATGGACTCACGGGGCACAGCACAGAGGCTGTCGCTTTAAAAATTCGCGTCAACCACCCCCGCCTACAGACAGGGCTCACACCCCCACCAAGCCCGACCCACCCCCACCCCTCACGAGGCAGAGAAAGACCAGCACCCAGAAGAGGCACACGGTTGACGCAAAGATGCTCGCGTCCACTATCCAGTTCACAAGATCCACACCCACCCAAGCCACACCGCCACACAGTGACGACACGGTCCTGGAGGGCCAAAGAGACCAGCCTGACGGCTGATGCCTCAGGACTCAACAGTGTGTCAACCCCACCCCCCACGACCACCCCTCCAGGTTCCACACCCACCAGCAAGCTGGACAGGTAGTACTGAGAAGAGACAGCCCCAACGGGCAAAGCATCATCGACGATTCCACTAGTGAACACCACCAATGCCACCCAGACACACCGACCAGAAGACCTGGCCGGTTGCTGAACGTGCGGGGCGTGTGCTCCTTAGAAAGGAGGTGATCCAGCCGCACCTTCCGGTACGGCTACCTTGTTACGACTTCGTCCCAATCGCCAGCCCCACCTTCGACGGCTCCTTCCACAAGGGTTAGGCCACCGGCTTCGGGTGTTGCCGACTTTCGTGACGTGACGGGCGGTGTGTACAAGGCCCGGGAACGTATTCACCGCAGCGTTGCTGATCTGCGATTACTAGCGACTCCGACTTCATGGGGTCGAGTTGCAGACCCCAATCCGAACTGAGACCGGCTTTTTGGGATTCGCTCCACCTTGCGGTATCGCAGCCCTTTGTACCGGCCATTGTAGCATGCGTGAAGCCCTGGACATAAGGGGCATGATGACTTGACGTCATCCCCACCTTCCTCCGAGTTGACCCCGGCAGTCTCCTATGAGTCCCCACCATGACGTGCTGGCAACATAGGACGAGGGTTGCGCTCGTTGCGGGACTTAACCCAACATCTCACGACACGAGCTGACGACAGCCATGCACCACCTGTATACCGACAAAAGGGGCCGTATCTCTACAGCTTTCCGGCATATGTCAAACCCAGGTAAGGTTCTTCGCGTTGCATCGAATTAATCCGCATGCTCCGCCGCTTGTGCGGGCCCCCGTCAATTCCTTTGAGTTTTAGCCTTGCGGCCGTACTCCCCAGGCGGGGCGCTTAATGCGTTAGCTGCGGCACGGAACCCATGGAATAGGCCCCACACCTAGCGCCCAACGTTTACGGTGTGGACTACCAGGGTATCTAATCCTGTTCGCTCCCCACACTTTCGCTCCTCAGCGTCAGGTAATGCCCAGAGAACCGCCTTCGCCACCGGTGTTCCTCCTGATATCTGCGCATTTCACCGCTACACCAGGAATTCCGTTCTCCCCTGCATACCTCTAGTCTGCCCGTATCGAAAGCCAGCCCAGAGTTAAGCCCTGGGTTTTCACTCCCGACGCGACAAACCGCCTACGAGCCCTTTACGCCCAATAATTCCGGACAACGCTCGCACCCTACGTATTACCGCGGCTGCTGGCACGTAGTTGGCCGGTGCTTCTTCTGTACCTACCGTCACCACCATCATCGGCGCTTCGTCGGTACTGAAAGAGGTTTACAACCCGAAGGCCGTCATCCCTCACGCGGCGTTGCTGGATCAGGCTTCCGCCCATTGTCCAATATTCCCCACTGCTGCCTCCCGTAGGAGTCTGGGCCGTGTCTCAGTCCCAGTGTGGCCGGTCACCCTCTCAGGCCGGCTACCCGTCGAAGCCTTGGTAGGCCATTACCCCACCAACAAGCTGATAGGCCGCGAGCACATCCCTGGCCGAAAAAACTTTCCACCAACCCCCATGCAGGAATCGGTCGTATCCGGTATTAGCCACCGTTTCCGGTAGTTATCCCAAAGCCAAGGGCAGATTACTCACGTGTTACTCACCCGTTCGCCGCTCGAGTACCCCGAAGGGCCTTTCCGCTCGACTTGCATGTGTTAAGCACGCCGCCAGCGTTCGTCCTGAGCCAGGATCAAACTCTCCGTTGAAAACAACAC
>NZ_KK211167.1:568330-636035 GCF_000620705.1 Nocardioides sp. URHA0020 | reverse complement strand
TGTGATGTCCGGCCAGGTTGTCCAACCGGGTGATGGGTGGTTGGCCGCCGAGTGCTGAGTGGGGCCGATGGTGGTTGTACTGGTGGATCCATCCTGCCAGGGCCGCTCGGCGGGCGTTCTCGGATGTGTAGAGCTTCTTGTAGGCCCAGCCGTCGGCCATGGTGCGGTGGAGTCTCTCGATCTTCCCGTTGGTCTGCGGGCGACGGGGTCGAGTTCTCTTGTGTTTGATCTCGAGCTCTTGGCAGGTGTCGCGCCACAGGTGTGAGATGTAGGCCGAGCCGTTGTCCGACATGACCCGCTCTACGTTGACGCCTCGTTCGGCGAACCACGCGATCGCTCGGTAGAGGACTCCGACCGCGGTGACGGCCTTCTCGTCGTCGTGGCACTCGGCGTAGGCCAGGCGGGTGTAGTCGTCGATGACGGTGTGCACGAAGCAGGTCCCCATCGACACGTCGTAGCGGTGGGTCTTCTTCCCGGTCCGGTTCCGGGTCGAGCGACGGTTCACGTTGCCCCGGTTCACCCCGACGAAGCGCCAGCCGCCACCATCGGGGATGTTGCCGAACTTCGTGGTGTCGACATGGAGCAGCTCCCCGGGCCGGGACCGCTCGTAGCGTCGCGCTGGTTCACCGGTGGTCCGGTCGATGTAGGTGAGCCGGTTGAGCCGGCAGCGGACCAGGACCGCGTGCACGGTCGAGGCTGGCATGCCGAGCTTCGCGCCGATCTGGACCGGTCCGAGGCGTTGCTTCCACCGCAGGTGCACGATCTTGCGCACCACCGGCGGCGGTGTCTTGGCGTGCTGGGTGTGGCGGGCCGAGGACCGGTCGTTCATCCCGGCGATGCCCTCGTCACGGTAGCGGCTCGCCCACTTGTCCGCGGTGCGCCACGAGACGTTGAAGAACTCAGCCGCACGAGACGGTGGCCAACCGTCCTCAACGATCAACCTGGCCAGCCGCAGGCGGTGTCTGGGAGTCAGAGCAGCATTAACGTGGGACACGAAGGCCTCCTGGGTGGGAGCGGTTCCTAGATAGCTCCACTCCACACCGGGAGGCCTTCACCCATCTACGGGTTCGCCGTACCCGATCGCACAACGTGCCTGGGCATCACAGTTAGACGGCTGGAGCAACCGGGCGGCCAGCGGCGAGGACACCCGCGCGCGCCCAGCCCCGGCTCCTGGAGTCTCGTGCGATCACCTCAGTGTGCGCGACGGTTGCGCCGCCGGTTCGGTTCCCGCGGCATAGAACGTGCATGACCAGCACCGACGGACGAAGCCAGCCTCCAAACGCGCGTCGTAACGAACCGCCCGTCACTCCGGGTGTCGAACTCGGGCAGCAGGGACAGCGAGCGACCGCCTGCTGCCCACCGCGACTCGTCGTGACCGACGAGAACGAGCGCATGAGCATCAGTTTGGACGACTCGTGTCACTGCGGGACCAGGCTCGCAAGCCAGTCCTCGAACTGATCAGCCGTCCGCCCACTGACGCTCGCCACTGTTACAGCGTTCGTCCCCACGCCGGCCCGGCCGTCTCTACTGTGTGGATCTATGTCGAGCGTCGAGTTCAACCAGGAACTGCATGAGGACCTCCTGCAACTGCTGACGGCCCTCGACAGCGCAATCCGGTCCAGCGCAGAGGGCGACCTCCCGATCGTGCCCGAAGGTGCTCGCGTGCAACTCGGCAACTCGGTCGCCCTAGCTCAGAAGCTTCTGTCCTCAACGATTGATCGTGACGGAGAGGACGTCCTGCTCTGGCACACCGAGCCAGCGTGTCTGGTCCCAACGCACCCCGATATCGATTCTTTCGCCAGGGCAGCCAGTTCGGGCGGTCTCGTGAACGAGACGCAGGCCCTGCGAGCCGACTACCTCCTGTCGCAATGGACACGCGACGTTCTCAACTCCCTGCAGTCAGGACTTTCCGACACATCCGTGTTCGATCCCGCGCGTTTGGAGCTCGCAGGCCTGCGCCAACAGGTCGACGCTTTGGTGGCCGCACACTCGGCCGCTTGGACAAGCAATGTGACGTCCGAGAACCAGGGCTTTGAGTCCACTTGGAGGACCCTGATCGACGCGAGTAAGTACCTCGTGCGCACCGGCGGAGGCAACGGTGAATGGCCGCTCGTACGGGCGGCCCAACTCGTCCTGGGTGCTGTCATCGGCGAGGCCGGGGACGTTGTTCTGGTCCGAGTCTTCACCGAGGAACAGCTGGCGCAACTGGCGTCCTTGCTCAGTCGGGTGATGCAGGACGCTACGGTCGACAGGCCTGTCGTGAGGACAGGTCTGGACGAGTGGCTCGACGGCGCCATGGCTTTCGCTCGGGGCGCGGTGGCTCGCCGACGCGGAGACAAGCGACCCCGGAAGCTGGCTTTGCACGACGACCTGGCGCGTCTCGAATTTCGCGTGCAGAGCCTCAGGTCAGAGGCAAGACAGCTTGGTTCAGCTGTCGCGATCACCGAGTTCGAGCGATCAGCTGAGCGGTCCGCGGAGATGGCGCTTCGTGCAGCAGGTATCGCGCGGGAGGCCGCCTCGGGGGCTGGGACCGGACAGTTGGCCGAGTGGTTCGACAAGTTCGCCACAAGTCGGAGGCACGGGTCGTGGCTGTGGTTTGCGATCGCCGCGTCGGTGATCGCGGCGACCGTAGCGGCTCTGGTCTTTCATCATCCGGATGAGCCGGACTGGCAACAGGCTCTCAGCTCAGTGGCTTACTCATTGCCCCTGTTCGCCTTGGCAGCGTTCGCCGCAAAGGAGAGTTCGCGGGCGCGGACCACCCAGCTCTGGGCGGCCTCCCTTACCGTCCAATTGCGCACGCTTGAGGCGTACGCGGAGATTCTTGAACCATCCTCCCGCGCCGAGTTGTATGCCCGGTTCTCCGAACACGTCTTCACTCCCCTGGCACCCGCCGGCCAGCTCAATGAGCTCAAGGCTGTCCCCAGCGAAGTGGTCCGACTCTTGGAGGTTCTCGCGGCGGGAGCGACGCGAACCCCACGTGCCGACTAGTTCACCCGCGCCGCTTGTGGCAGTGACGTCCGGCGCACCTTGATCCGGCGACGACTGCCAGGATCATCTATCGCCTTCGATATCGGGTTCGCCCAAGCTCACGGCGGACTCGCCACGCTCACGGGCTTTGAATGACGTGCGGTTCGACGCAGGGGTCGACTTCCCGCGGGCCTTGGAGGCTCCGCCCGCACTGCCTTGACCCGCGCGCGACTCGCCGATGCGCTGCTCCACACTCTTGCAGTGACTCACCAGTCGTCCCGGGCGCTCAGACGTGCGACGCCACAGCAACTTGCCTAGATCGCCACCGATGTCCGAGAGCATCGAGTCGCGGAACGCGTCTGGCATCCGTGCGGCGAGGTCGACGATGAACGCGATTCGCTCGTCGGCGTCGAGTCCCATCTCCGCGGCATGCTGGCGCCAGTGCTTGGGGTAGGCCTCGCCGAAGTTGCGCACGCCGCCAATGGCGAACGCCGAGTAGTTGGGCGCATCTCGGGCCTCGTATGGCAGACCGGTGGCCAAGTCGTAGAGGGGCGACAACCTCACCTGACTACCGGCGATCAGAAGGCTGAAGTTCTTCGCGTGCCCGTCCGACGATCCACTGAGGTAGTTGAAGAGCAAAGCGTTAGAAAAGCGGCGCACGTCGGCGTCTGGCCTGGTCGACTGCGATCGCAACAGATCGGCGATCTGCTTGCCGGTGGGCCCGCCGTCTCGCTCGTACTTCCTCGATGGCGGTTGGCCTAGTGCCTGGCACATATCGACCTGGTGGATGCGTCTGATCTCGCCGTCGACGACGATCCGGTCGAAGCGGCGCACCACGATCGCACCCTCGCCGTTGAAGTCGTCGAAGTCGACTTCCGCGACAGATAGACCGAGTCGCTTGGCGGCGCGCATCGTGGCGAACTCGACCGCGGCTTGGTGGCGCATCAGGCTGATGCCGGGCTTGATGATGTGAGTCGTGGCCGCGGCGCCGTGCGCCTCGTACCAAGCATCACCGATCCGAGCGAGGGTAAACTTGGGCTGGGCCCCGGGCAGGCTCCAGTGCTCGTCGGGCAACGTCCAGCGCGAGTGGGTCGCGGCTTCGCGAAGGGCCTTCAACCGTGCCCCGATGTGTTTCGGGTCGACGCGGCGATAGTCGCCGCCGCCGGCGATGAGTTCTGCCAGGTCTTCCTCGCGGGCGAACTGAACCGCGCCCGCACACTCCTGGCCCATATGGGTCAACAGGTCGAAGGCGTCGTCTGTGACACCGAACTTGCTAGCCCACAGGAGGCGTACCTGCGGGTCGTCAGGGAGCAAGCCTTCCATGAAGGCGCGAATGTCGCGGTCGGCGAAGCGCCGATCACCGAGCGGGAGTGCCGGGCTTAGTGACAGAGCGGCAGTCCGGTACTCGGGGTCGTAGGAGAAGGACATTGAATCGTTTCGGTCGCGCTCGACCAGCCCGACTCGACGGCCGCCTAGGAGCACAACAAGGTGGTCAGTCATCGCCCAAGATCTCCGTCAGGAATGCTTCGTCGACGAGTTGTTCCTCTGTTCGGTGGACAGGCCGTGCGACGAGTTCGATGTCGAGGGCGCGCAGCACTCGCATCAATGGGGCGGCTTCCGGGTTGTCGAGTCCGCGCTCCAAACGGACGAGCCAACCCCGCGAGACTCCGGCCTGTTCAGCGAGGACTTCTTGTGTCATGCCGACGCTGCGGCGCGACTCGCGCACCACGGACCCGATGCGAGCCCAATGAGTGATCGGATAGTCCACAAATGTCATGGTACGCGCACTTTCGTATAAAGTCATTAAGCCGTGACATTTATTCAAAGTCACGGAACGGTGACATCTCTAGTCGACATGTGTGCGGCGGCCGACCAAGAGCTCCCCGGCGCCTTCATCAATGAGCTCAGCGACTAAGCGCGATCGAGAAGGGGACCCGCCGGACGGCCCGGAAGCGAAATCAGCGAGGGCGGGACAAGCGCCTCTTCGCCAGAGCGGTCCGAACTGGTGAGCGCGCTCCGACGGTGCATGCTGGGACGGTGACGACCTACCACCTCAAGACGCCCGTCAAGGCGGCGCAGTACGCCTACCAGCACAACGAAGCCGAGGTCATGGCGGTGGTGACCTCCACTGGCAGGCAGCCCAGCTACTCCAACCGTCGATACCTCCACGTGTACAACGACGGCGCGGAGCTGCAGATCGAGGACGGCATGTGGGTGGTGGCGATCGATGGCGACGTCGCCCTCCTCACCGACGCCGACTTCAACACCCTGTTCACGCCGGCTCCGTAGCCCTACGCACCCGGCTCTCGACATGCTCCAGATCGTCACTGGCATCTACTTCGACGAAGGCGCGCCGACTCACGACACCGTCCACCGACGCATCCTCTACACCAACGGGCGACTGTGGCTACGCCCTCCCTTCCGCCTACCCGTCGGCGAGCTTGCTCCGTCGACATCGGTCGCGCCGGTCACGTCGCTGACCCTGACGGTCACTGAGTCTCTTCAGAAGCAGTCGGCTGACGAACCGCTCCCAGGTGAGCTCATCTCAACGAGCGGCGACGAGCTCGTCGACGACATCGCAGACGTTCTCTCCTTCGCGTGGAACCTGACCGTCAGCACGAGCAGCGACCTCGTCGCCCGCCTCGTACCCGCGACCCTGAACACGCACTCGTTCAGAACCCTCACCGGGACTTTCAGCCGCACCTTCGATCCTGAGGTCGTCCTCGACGACCAGGCCGTGAACGACGCCAACCGGTTCATCACCAAGCTCATCGCACTCCATCGCCAGCACTACGAAGCGGTGATGCGCGCAATTCGCAGGCTCCTCGCCGCAACCCGAAGCGCGCTCGAAGACCCGACGATGGCTTACACCGACATGGTCGCAGCTCTCGAATCTCTCTCCACGGACTGCACCTGCCACCCCGAACGCGCCAACGCCGACAGTCCGACCCCCACCTGGGACCAAATCAACGGTCGAAACCGTCGCATCCTCGACGAAGCGCTGGCGAACCTCGAACCTGTCGATGTCGAACGAGTTCGACAGGCCATTCTCGAGGCGGAGCAGACGGGCAGCCGCAAACGGTTCGTCGACTTCGTCCTCACCCACCTGTCCGCGGACTACTACGGAACAGAAGCCGCCGCCGCCATCCGACCCGTCCGACGCCCCGACACAGAACGACTCCTGCGACGCGCCTACGACATCCGCTCCCAACACGTTCATTCGCTGCGCCAACTCCCCCGAGAAGCGTCCGGCATCACGGGGCGAGCCGAGACCGTCGTCCCTCCCGACGAATCACCCATGCTGACTCTCGAGGGCCTCGCCCGGATCGCGCGCCACGTCATCTGCGCCTACATCGACCGTGCGCCCACCGATGTCGACCAGACATTCATCTGGTTGGACAACGTGCCCGGTCGCTTCCGGATGCGACTCGCACCCCAGTACTGGCTTCACGACGCCAACGACCTCTCCCCCGCAGAAGCGTCGCGCTACTTCGAAGGCCTTGTCGAATCCGTCATCGAGCTCCACAGTGGTCGCGCTGACGGGATCGTCGACATGGGCACCGTCCTCGCCAAGATCGAGGAGGAAGCTCGCGGGCTCGCCCCTGGCGACACCAGGACGACGTACGCCGCGATCTACACGCTATGGCACCGCATCATGAGCGACAGCGCCCACCGGCCCAACGCTCGGGCGACCCTCCGACGGCACCAGGACGACCTGACGGACCCAACCATCCAGGCGTTCACGATCCACCTGCTAACCGGCGCCGACCCGGGTTGGACGACTGAACAATGGCAAGACCTCGCTACCCATCGACTAGCCGATCGGCGAGCTGGGACCGGGATCCTTCTCCCGCCCGCCGTCGACGCCAGTCTCCACACCTGGCTGGTCGACAAGCTCCTTCAAGAGGGTCGACGCACAGATGCAGCAGCAAGCGCTCTCGACGCCCTCGGAGAGCTACCGGGCGACGAGCAGCTCACGGCGCTTGCGGCGGCCATTCCCCGTGCCGAGTACTTCAACGTCGACCTTGTCAGGCTCCGCCAAGGGACAGCAGATGACTCGCCCCTCGAGGTCGTGGCTGTCCCTTGGCCCACCCCCGACGAGACCGGTCACGACGACTGACGCGCCGGTGCTGCCAGGTCTGCGTGCCCTCTTCGACTCAGTGGGGGCTAGTGGCGCCGCCGGTTCGTGTGATGAGGCATAGAGACGTGCGACCCACGTCGCCATACCGGCCGCACGAAGGACAAGACCCATGACCACGAACGACCCGATCGTCAACGAGTTCAACGACCTACCGCTCTTCCTGCTCAGCAGTCAGGACCTCTGGGACCTGGACACTGAGGAGGCCTCAGAGGTCGCGGAGACCCGCCAGCACGCCTATCACGAGGCCGGACACACCTGGGCCGCTCACCGCGCAGGCCTTCCCTTGCGATCCGCCACCCTCGCCTACGACAATCAGCCATACGCCGGCGTCACGGACCACCAGAGCGCGGAGTTGGCCGCGCTCGGCTTCCTGACGCAAGGGGCGTTTGTCGAGATCGAGATCCTCCACGAGCACGGGTACGTCCTCGACCCCAAAGACGAAGCCGAGGACGCTCAAAGGTACTTCGAGCACGTGCTGTGCGTGCGCGACGGGTCGTGCTGCTGCCGCAGGGGCGGCGACCAGATCGCCGATGATCTGCTCGACAACGTCGGGTGGATCCGAACGCAGATCGCCCCGCTCGTGCGCGACTGGGACCGCATCGACGCGCTCGCACATCGACTGATGACCGGAGACGTAATCGAGCCCGCAGAGATCCGTGCTCTGCTCGGTTCGCGGCAGGCGTCTCTCCGACGGCGCGCCACCCTGACGGTCTGGCCGGCAGGCCCGGAGGCGCAGGGAACCGCGCATTCGAGGATGGGCCCTAGAACTCGCCGGACCACTGCACGGGCTCGCGTTGCTCGATGTCTGTCGCACGCCCAGCATTTGATCGGCCGCCACGCGGAGCCTGATGGCTTCACAGATGCTGGGCGTCGGTGTCACCCGGGAGGCTGAGGACCTTTGCCTCGAATGCGCTCTGTGCGTCACGAGCGGCCTGAGCGTCATTCGCTACAGACGGCGTCTTCAGAAGGGCGTGCTGCCCGAACCGCACCTCGCCGTGCCAACGCTCCTTCGTGGCTCTCCGCGCGTCGGATCTTTGTGGCCCGGCGCGATCTCGCCGACATCGACGATCTTCGGCACACGGGTGAGTGACATCGCCACGTCGATGCCGATCTCACCCTCCCGCGTGAAGTGAGCCGACCGAAAGGTCCGCCGTTCCGCGTGACAAGCCCCGCTCACGGCACCGGATGCCCCACCTTGGTCCACCCGATGGATCCGGCGTTCGCCAGCTGTCAGGTGACGTCGCCGGGAAGAGCGCCGAAGTTGTCATGCTCGCGGATGGTGAATCCGCATCGTTCAAAGAAGGCGCGCCTTGCGCTCGACTCGGAGGACAAGTCGATGGAACCGCCGACGAACATGCAACCGGACGACGCGGCATGCTGCGCATAGGTTCGTACGAGTTGGCGACCGCTACCTTGTCGGCGAAAGACCGACGAGACGTGTACGAGATCTAGAAACCCGTGGGGCCCGGGCGGCGCGTCAAAGCTGTCGAAGCTATCGTTCTGATGGAAGTCAGAGTCGACGGACCCGGAGAGGAACCCGACGATGATGTCGCGGTACTCAGCGATGAAAGGCAAGTAGCGCGCCGATTCGTGTTCGAAGCGAGCGATGTTGCGGTCCGGAAAGTCTTGCGACTCCCGGAGCATGCGGCAGAGCGCAGGACGCCTCTCTTCCGGCATCAGCGATACCCGCACGAGTCGCATGAGGTGATTCCAGCACGGAACGCGCCGTCAGCCGAACCGTGCGACGAGGTACCGGTCGGTTTGACAGGCGGCTCACCACCGCTCACCCATCTCAAAGTCCCATTGTTCGAAGAGGTCCGGACTCTCGACGCAATACAACGCAGATCCATGCTTGTCCGTCCGGTGGTGCCACCCCTTGAGGTCGTAAACGTCGCTGACCTGCTTTCCTAGTCGTCCGCCCGCGGAACTGGCCCAAAACGGAACCTCCGATTCGAGCAGGCTGTCGGGCACGTGGAGTCTGCCGCCATGGTGCGGCGTGACGACGAGGTTGAAGCGTCTACCGGCTCGGTGCATCGCTTGCTCCATCGCGAACCGAGTCGCATCACCGGTCAGGAGGACGCGGCTTTCGGCGGAGACCATGACGAGGGAGAGTTCGTTCGCCGCAAGCCTCACGGCCGCGGCGGCCTCGTTCAACGAGCGCGGTTCCATGAGGGGCTCGTCGTCTCCTTCCTCCTCGAGCACCCGTACTTCGGCGTCGAGGCCGGCTGGCTCGTCGAAGTCATGAGGCTCGTCAGAATCATCCAACTCAGGATCCAGGCCCGGTTCGGACAGAAGTGCACCGAAGGCTTCGGAGTCACGAACGGCGTCCAGGCGGCGTCGCACTTCCGGAGAGTTTTGCGCCGCGTTCTCGTACGCCACGACGGCTCGCTCGAGCTTCGTGATCCCTCGCGTTCCGGCCTCGATCCGAGGCGGGGGCCAGAGCACCCTCCACTGGTCACCCGCGGCTGTCACGTCGTGCCCGGCAGAGACTGGGACTGGAACCGCGTTTGGTGCGTAGCGCTTGATCCGCCGCATCAGATCTATCTCAAGCGGACCGAGTGCGGGATCGAGCGGGGCGAGACTTAGGAGTGCGGCCGCGAACCGCTCTCGCAGCGGCTCCGCACCGACCAGGACCGGAAGGCGCGGCATGACTACTTGCACATCTGGCGATACTCCGGCCAGTGGCTCCAGAAAGCCGCAGTAGTGATCCCAGTGGAGGTGGCTGACGGCAATCACGTCGACCTGTTCACGACGCCATAGAGCCTGCGACAGCGCGGTCCACGCGGGCGGGACTTGTTTGGTTCCCCACCGCCCGTGCGTCCCGCAGTCGTACACGAAGTCAGTCCCCGGTCCGGTGATGTGAACGCAAAGGCCATGACCGACGTTGAGCACTTTGACAATCACGCCATGACGCTAACGCCATTCGATGACGCTTGACCCGAGCACCTCGAAAGTCCCAGAAGGCCGACTTGGAGCGGCCGATCAGGAACCCCTACCCCAAAACACCCGTTGCAGTTGCGGTTGCAGTTCACTGGCGTCCGCTGACGTCCGCCGACGTCCGGCGCACCGGACTTCACGCTCAGATCGGACGTCAGCGGACAACCACGGACGCAATTCCGCCCGCCTGAAAAGTGGAAGGTCGGCGGTTCGACCCCGCCCCTGGCCACCGGCACCGCAGGTCCATGACCTGCACAGACAGCCCCCGCACGGGTGACCGGGCGGGGGCTGTCGTCATTCTCAGGTGCCGTTCGCGCAGGCTCGGCGCCGTACGGCTGCGTCCGCTGCGGTCCGGCCGACCGGCGTGGGTGGTGCCGACGAGTCATTCCGTCTCGCCGTCGAGGTACGCGGCGGCCTTGTGGGCGAGCTTCGCTCTCCGCGCAGCACGGTGGGCCTGGTCCTCGTGGCGACGATCCTGCGCGGACTGACGGTGGCGGTCAGGGTCGAGACGGCCTCCCGCAGCGCTCCTAGAGGGCGGCTCGGAACCGGTGCCGCCCGGCCGGGACCGAGGTGTCTCCGCTGGGCAGCACCAGGGTCGCGGTGGCGCCCGTGGGCACCAGCAGCTCGACCTCGAGCTCGTGGCCGCCCTCGACGACGTCCCAGCGGATCTCCGTCAGGCCGTACGGCGTGTGGTGGCTCGCCCGGGCAGAGGTGATCCCACCACCTGGTTGCGGGCTGAAGCGGATGTGCCGGTAGCCGGGCGCGGCCGCTTCGATGCCGGCCACTCTGCGGTGGAGCCAGGCGGCGACCGCGCCGAGGGCGTAGTGGTTGAAGGAGGTCATGTTGCCCGGGTTGACCGTCCCGTCGGGCAGCAGGCTGTCCCAGCGTTCCCAGATGGTGGTGGCGCCCTGGTCGACGGCGTACAACCACGACGGGCACTCTCGTTCGAGCAGCAGGTCGTAGGCCGTGTCGACGTGGCCGGTCCGGGTGAGAGCCTCGGTGACCAGCGGCGTGCCCGCGAACCCGGTGGCGATCTTGTTGCCGGCCTTGCGCACGAGCTCGGCGAGTCGCTGCCCGGCTGTGGCGGTGCCGTCGGCGTCGAGGAGCTCGAAGGCGATCGCGAGCGCGTAGGCCGTCTGCGTGTCCGTCGTCATGAGGCCGTCCGGGTGCACGTAGCGGGCGCGGAAGCCGACCCGGGTCCGGTGCGCCAGGTCTCGGTAGGTGGCCACGTCATCGCTGCGCTCGAGGACCTCCGCGATGTCGGCGAGGCGGCGCGCGGAGTGGGCGAGGTACGCCGTGGCGACGAGGTAGGGATCCGTCAGGGCGGCGATGGGGTCCTCGGGCGGTGCGTTCGGGTCCAGCCAGTCGCCCAGCTGGTAGCCACCGTGGTCCCAGGCGCCGTCGTCGGCGGTCATGCTGGCGGCGAGATCGACCCACGCCCGGGCGCTGGCGTACTGCCGGGCCAGGAGCTCACGGTCCCCGGTCGCGGTGTAGAGATCCCACGGCGTCAGGACCGCGGCGTCCCCCCAGACGGCGCTCGCCTCCGGTGGGGTCCACATCGGGATGGTCGGGATGTACGGGACGTACCAGGGCACGTTCCCGTCCGGGAGCTGCTCGACAGCCAGGTCCTTGAGCCACGACGAGAGCATGCCGGTGCAGTCGTACAGGAACGTGGCCGTCGGCGCGAAGACCTGCAGGTCGCCGGTCCATCCGAGCCGCTCGTCGCGTTGCGGGCAGTCGGTGGGGATGTCGAGGAAGTTGCCGCGCATCGACCAGACGACGTTCTCGTGGAGCCGGTTGACGAGCGGGTCGGAGCACTCGAACTCACCGGTACGCCGCATGTCGGTGTGGTAGACGCGCGCCACGACGCTCTCGAGCACCTCGTGGACCGCCGCGTCGCCGGGCCATCCCGTGATCTCGGCGTACCGGAAACCGTGCACCGTGAAGCGGGGCTCCCAGGTCTCCGGCCCGTTGCCGGCGGCGATGAGGGTGTCGGTGGCGGCGGCACCTCGAAGCGGTCGGGTGCCGAGCTCGGCGTTCTCGAGGACCTCGGCGTGCCGGAGGCGGATCCGGGCGCCACGAGGGCCGTCGACGCTGATGCGCAGTCGGCCGACCAGGTTCTGGCCGAAGTCGACCAGGACGGCTCCGGAGGGCGCTGCCCACGCCGAGACGGGGCGCCGCTCCTCGGTGCACCGCACCGGCGGTCCTTCGGGGGCGACGATCGTCCTCGGATCCCGATCCACCACCTCGACGTCCCGCCAGCCGGTGTCGTCGAAGCCGGGGCTCGACCAACCGGGCACGGCGAGGTTGGCGTCGTAGGTCTCCCCGTCGTACAGGCTCGCGAAGGTGATGGGTCCGTCGCCGCTGCGCCAGGTCTCGTCGGTGGTGATGACCTGGCGGGTGCCGTCCGCCAGCACCACCTCGAGCTGCGCCAGGAGAGCGGTCCGGTCGCCGTACCTGTCGGACTCACCGCCGTGGAAGCCGAGACGACCGCGGTACCAGCCGTCGGCCAACCAGGAGCCGATCGCGTTCTCGCCGTCGCGGACCAGGCCGGTGACGTCGTACGTCTGGTACCTCAGCCGGCTCGGGTAGGAGGTCCACCCGGGACCGAAGGCGTCGTCGCCGACGCGCTGGCCGTTGATCTCGACCTCGTGCAGCCCGTGCGCGGTGACGTACAGCCGTGCCGCTGAGACGGGGCCAGCGACGTGGAAGTCGCGGCGCACCAGCTGGGGGGCAGTCGTGTCCCGCCTGCTGTCGCGGACGGGGCTGACGGCTGCGGCCTGCCAGTCATCGGCGTGGAGCAGGCCGGCCTCGACGTCGGAGGGATCCGACCACTCGCTCGGAGTGCCGTCGGAGCCCCAGACGCGAGCCCGGACGGCTGCCACCTCGCGAGAGGACAAGGGCTCGGCGGGCCAGGGCACGAGCACGGACTCCGAGGACGCGAGGCGTCCGCTGGTGGAGGTGCCCTCCGAGGTACGGACCTCGAGCTCGTAGGCGTGCTGGACCCAGCCGCCCGGGGCCGTGACCTCGAAGGTGATGCGGGGACGGCTCTCACCGATCCCGCGAGCGACTCGGTGGTGCTCGAAGGTCGGCGCTGTGACGAGGGGGGTGCCCATGAAGATCGCTTTCACGTGGTGGTGGGGACGAGGGGTGGCGCGACGTCCGTCAGCCCTTGACGGCTCCGCCGGCGAGGCCCTTCATGACCTTCTGGTTCAGGAAGAGGTACAGGGCGAGGCAGCCGAAGACGTTGATGCAGATCGCGGCGAACAGGGGTCCGTACTCGGTCTGGCCGAACTCGCCGGTGAAGTTCAGGAGGCCGACCTGGATGGTGCGCAGGTCGCTGGTGTTCGTGAACGTCAGCGCGATGAGCAGGTCGTTCCACAGGAAGAAGAACTGGACCAGGGCGACGGTGAAGACCGCGTTGCGCGCCATCGGGAAGCCGATCGAGAAGAAGGCGCGCAGCATGCTGGCACCGTCGAGCACGGCCGCCTCGAAGATCTCGCGTGGGATGGCTCGGAAGTAGGTCGCCATCATGAACACGGTCAGCGGTAGTCCGATGGCGGTGTAGGTGATGATCAGCGGCCACAGGGTGCCGGTGAGCCCGAGCTGGAAGTAGGAGGTGAACAGCGGCAGCAGGATCATCTGGCCGGGCACCATGATGCCGAGCAGGAACGTGAGCAGGACCGCGTTGCGGCCCTTCCAGACCATGACCTCGAGGGCGAACCCGGCCGCGACGCCGAAGAGGACGATGAACGCGAGCGCCGGTCCGACGGTCAGGACCGAGTTGCGGACGTAGGTGCTCAGGTTGCCCGTCGTCCAGGCGTCGCTGTAGTTGCTGAACTGCCAGTGCTGGGGCAGTGCCCAGGTGGAGCCGTTGAGGAACTCGTCCTGGGTCTTGAACGAGCCCAGGAGCAGCCACACGAGCGGGTAGACGACGATGACCAGCAGGACGAGGACCAGCAGGCGGACCGGCAGCTGCCGGGCGAACCTGGAGACGAACGCGGTTGCCATGGCTCAGCTCTCCGTGACGTCGCGGCGCGAGGACCGGAAGACAAAGATGGTGAACAGCAGGCAGAGCACGGTGAGCATCAGCGCGATGGACGCGCCGTACCCGTACTCCCCGTAGCTGAAGGACGTCTGGAACATGTACAGCGTCAGCGGTGTCGTCTCGCTGCCTGGACCGCCGTTGGTGAGGGCGACGACGGAGTCGAACACCTTGAGGGTGCCGTTGATGCTGAAGACCAGTGAGGACAGCAGCACCGGCATCGACAGCGGTACGACGATGTGGCGGATCAGCTGCAGCGTCCCCGCGCCTTCGAGCCTGGCTGCCTCCAGCATCTCCTCGGGGATGTCGACGAGGCCGGCGTACAGCAGGACCGCGTAGAAGCCGGCGGAGCGCCACAGGTCCATCAGGATCAGGACGACGAACGCGTGCCCCGCGTCGCCGAACCAGTCGACGGACGCGAACCCGAGGGAGTTGAGGATCGCGTTGACCGGGCCGGTCTGGGGAGCGATCTCGAAGAACTTCTGGAACAGCAGGGCGACCGCCACGGTCGGCAGGACGACGGGGAAGAACAGCAGCGTCCGGACGACACCGGACCCGCGCTTGAGGGCGAACACGTAGAGGATGGCCATGCCGTAGCCCAGTGCGACCTGCAAGGTGGTCAGGATGACGGCGTACTTGAGCGTGAACCACAACGCGTGCCGGACATCCGGGTCGTGGAAGAGCCGCGTGATGTTGTCGAGACCCACGAAGCTGAACCCCGTGATGGCGTTGCCCTCGAAGAAGGTGTAGCCGAGGGAGATCAGCACCGGGACCAGCATCACCAGCGTGTAGACGAGCAGGGCAGGCCCCAGCAGCATCAGGATCGTCTTCTTGTCGCCGAGTACGCGGTCCACTGCGACACCTTCCTTCGTTCTGAGTAGCCGGAGGCCTGAGCAGCCGGAGGCGGACTGGAGGACGGGGGCGGCGGCCGGTCGAGGAGGACCGCCGCCTCCGTCGTCTGAGGGGAAGCGCGCTGCTACTTGGAGCCCTGCGCGTCCTGGACCTTCTTCATGAAGTCCTCGGGCGACTGGTCGCCGGAGACGAGCGGCGCGGCGTTCGTCTGGCTCACCGTGGTGGCCTTGCTGCCGAAGAGCGCCTCGAACCACAGGGTGCTCTCGGTGGTCTTGTCGACGGTGTCCTGCACGAGCTTGGTCAGCGGGTCGAGCTCGGGCGTGGTCGCGGGGACGAACCCGGAGATCGAGTTCTGGTCCTCCAGGGAGGCCTGGCCGTAGTTCTCGGCGATGCACTTCAGCCAGGCGCCGACCTTCTTGTTGTACTGCTTCGCGGAGAACGCCATCGGCAGGCCCACGTTGGCGGGCAGCTGCTCGCTGCTGCCGGCGCCGCCTTCGACGTTCGGGAAGGGGAAGAAGCCGATGTTGTCGCTGCCGATCTTGTTCAGGCTCTCGTCGGCGAAGCTGCCGAGCACCCAGCTGCCCATGTAGAGGATGCCGGCATCGCCCTTGAGGAACGTGTTGATGGCGGTGTCGTAGTCGATCGATCCCAGGCCCTTGCCGAAGTAGCCCTTGTCGCCGAGGTCCGCGATCTTCTGGGCGGCGTCGACGTACTCGGGGTCGGTGAGCTTCGCGTCGCCGTCCTTGATCCTCTGCATCGCGTCCGGGCCGAGCTCACGGGAGAGGTAGCCGCTGATCAGGCGGGTGAGGGGCCAGCCCTGCTCACCGGAGGCCGAGAACGGCTGGACGCCGGCCTCGTCGAGTGCTGCGGCGTCCGAGACCAGGTCGTCGTAGGTCTGCGGGACCTCGAGGCCGTTGTCGGCGAAGATCTTCTTGTTGTACCAGAAGCCCTCGATGTTGTACTGGTACGGCAGGACGTTGAACTTGCCGCCGTACAGGGACTTGATGGTGCTGATCGCAGCCGGGGAGATCTGGTCGATGACGCCGAGGTCGGTGAACGTCTTCTCGAAGTCGAGGAGCTGACCGTCCTTGTCCAGCGTCTCGGTCAGCGCAGGGGTGTTGCCCGCAGCGAATGAGACCGGAAGCGCGTCCTGGCCGGCGAGCAGCTGCAGCTTCTGGTCGAGCTGGGTCTGCGGAACGGTCTCGATCTTCAGGGGCAGGTCCTTGTTCTCGGCCTTGCACTGGTCCTTGCTCAGGGTGGTCAGCTCGTCGGGGATCGTGGTGTTCTCGGCGTTGATCAGGAACGAGAACTCCTGGGGGTCACCACCCCCCGAGGAGCTGCCACCGCCTCCGCTCCCGCCGCAGGCCGTCAGCGCCAGCAGCGCGGCGGCGCTCACGCCCGTCACCTTCAGGACAGTGCGGGCCCGTCGACCCCTCGACCAGGTGTTCACAAGTCTCTCCCTTGCTGGTGCGCTACTTTTTGAAGCGCTTCAATACCTGTGACGGTAGACACAGACGCGGCGGACTGTCAACGCATGCTGAAAGGTTTCACCTCCATGGATCACGCTCCCAACGGCCGTAGACTCACGCCGTGGACGCCGTAGCGGAGGGCACATGAGCGTGCAGAACGGCAGCCAGCGGCCCCCTCGGATGGAGGACGTCGCCAAGCGCGCGGGGGTCGCGATCGGCACGGTCTCCCACGTGCTGAACCACCCGCACAAGGTGCGGCCCGACACCCTCGAGCGCGTCCGCAGCGCCATCGACGAGCTCGGCTTCGTCCCCGACCGTCGCGCCCGCGCCCTGGCGGCCGGCACCAGCAGCGTGATCGGGTTCGTCGTGGTCGACCTGAGCAACTCGTTCTTCCTCGACATGGCCCGCGGTGCTGAGCAAGAGGCTCAGAAGCACGGCATGAACGTCTTGCTGGCCAACTCCGACGTCCAGGCGGAGAAGGAGCTGGTGTACATGCACCTGTTCGACGAGGAACGGGTGGCGGGGATCCTGCTCGCGCCGCTGCCGACCAACGCCGACGACGTGCTGTCCGCTGGTCGGTGGGGTCGCGATGTCGTCGTGCTGAACACGGTGCCGGGCGAGACCGACGCGTGCTGCGTCACCGCCAACAACGAGCTGGGTGGGTACCTGGCCGCGCGGCACCTGATCGACACCGGGCGGCGCGCCCTGGCCTTCGTGGGAGGACCGTTCAGCCTCTCCCCCGTCAGCGACCGCTTCCGGGGTGTCGAGCGTGCCGTTGCGGAGTCGAACGGTCACGTGAGCCTCACGACCATCAAGACCGCGAACGTGCAGGAGGTCGACGGGCGAAAGGCGGGCCGCCAGATCGCCGCTCTCGACCCCGGCGAGCTGCCCGACGGGATCGTCGCGGCCGCCGACCTGGTCGCCCTGGGCATCGTGCAGGCGTTCCGCACGGACGGTGGTCCACGCGTCCCCGCCGACGTGAGCGTGATCGGCTACGACAACAACCGGGCCGCGTGGGACAGCGACGTCCCCCTCTCCACCGTCGCCCAGCCCGGCGAGGAGATGGGACGGGCGGCGACTCGGCTGCTGCTCGAGGAGATCCGCAGTCCGGGCGAGCATCGGCACCAGCGACTCCACCTGGAGCCGACGCTCATCGTGCGGCAGAGCTCCACCCGCTGACCACGCGATGGAGCTGGCTGGGGTCTGCACCCGGGAGACCCCGTCGGCACCTGGTCAGGTGTTGTAGCGCAGCCAGGTGATGCACGCGAAGATCAGCGCGATCAGCAGGATCACCCCGATGACGCCCAGCAGCGGCGTCCACCGGGGTCTCGGCTTGTCGGCGTGGTAGGGCTGGTTGGTCGTCGCGTGCTCGGGGGTGTCGGGGGTGTCGTCGGCCATGCCGGGCGGTTCCCCACCGGCGCCGGGGCACACCCGCCCCGGTCGCGACGGGCCACGCGACCGGCGAGCGCGGGCGCTCAGCGGAGGAACAGCGTCGCGACCTCGCCGTTCTGAGGATCGATCTCGTCGGTGTCGTCGCCGAGGAGGGATCCGACGAGGAGCATCACGCCCAGCACGACGATGATCCCGACGACGACGAGGAGCAGCCCGATGCGACGGGTCCGATTCGATTCAGCCATGGACGTGCAGTACCCCTGAGCGGCGCGCCGATGCAGGCC
Organism: Nocardioides sp. URHA0020; assembly: GCF_000620705.1. Taxonomy (GTDB): domain Bacteria; phylum Actinomycetota; class Actinomycetes; order Propionibacteriales; family Nocardioidaceae; genus Nocardioides. The sequence continues at coordinate 617,948 of NZ_KK211167.1, read as the reverse complement.
GACGACGTCCGGCGGGCCGTGACGGGCCGTCACGACGCGCGCACGCCCGCACCCGTCAGGGTGGGCCGAAGGGGTGCAGGGTCCGCACGTGGTCGGGCGAGAACCCGTGGTCCACCCCCCACGCCACCGCCTGCGAGCGTCGCTGGACGCCCATCTTGCGGTAGGCGCTGCGGATGTAGGTCTTGATGGAGTTGATGCTCAGGTAGACCCTGTCGGCGATCTCCTGGTTCGTGAGCCCCTGGGTGATGAGTGCGACGATCTCGGCCTCGCGCGCCGACAGTCCGAGGTCCTGACCGGGCCAGGCACCGGTGTCGAGGTCGACGCGCGCGTCATCGGGTGGAGTGACGGTCTCGCCGGCATGGACCGCCTCCAGGGCGGCGACGATGTCCTCCACCGGCATGCCCTTCCAGAGGTAGCCGGCCGCGCCCGCGGCGGTCGCTGCCTCGACGACCTCCCGTTGGAGGTTCCAGGTGAAGACGACGACCCGGGGCTCACCGGTGGCCGACAGACCGGTCACGTCGATGTCGCCGCCCTGCTCCTGGCCGAACGTGTCGTACAGGACGATGTCGACCTCGCTGATCGTCTGCTTGTTCGAGTCGAACTCGACGACCTGGACGCGATCGGCGTACGGCGCCAGCAGCGCGGCGATCCCGGCGACCACGAGCTCGTAGTCGTCGTTGATGGCGACGCGGACCGGCGTCTGCGAGTGGGCGGCGGGCATTGCTCAGCACCTCCGTGGGGAGCGTCGGTCAGCCGGTCGTCTCGACGTCGTCCTGGTCCGGGTGGCGGTCCTGACGCTCGTCGTGGGTGACCGCCTCCGGCCCCGTCGGTCCCTCGTCGGCACGGCCGCTCTCACCCGTGGGGGCTCCGGCGACCGAGTCTCCCGGCGAGATCTGCTCGCCGGGCGCCTTGAAGCTCGCGACCTCGGAGATCTGCCCCTCGGTCTCGGAGCCGGAGTCGTTGTCGGACTGGGACCTGTCTGGCGTCGTCATGGCGTGGCGGTACCCACCCGGCAGGATCGAACTCGTGTCGCCACCGCCGCCGTCCGTGCGGGCTAGGCGAGCACCGCGTCGACGGTCTTCTTCAGCGCACTCGGCTGGGCCGGGCTGCGGGGCGCGGTCTTGCGGGCCTCGACCATCTCGGCACCGATCTCCTGCAGGACCTTGCGGCCCAGAGCCTCCCGCACCTGCGGGAACCACTCGTCCTCCTCCTCCTCGATGTGGTGGCGGACGTTCTCGATCAGCACGGTCGTCTTCGCCGTGAACCGCTCGTCGGTCGGCTTCATCCCGACGAGCTCCATGACCAGCACGTCCGCGACGTGGTGCTCCTCGTAGGACTCGAGCACGTCGTCCTCGAGCTCGGGCACCAGCTCACGGACCCGGGGGTACATGACCTCGTTCTCGATGTAGGTGTGCACGGTGAGGAGCTCGACGATCTTGGCGACCAGGTCGCCCTTGGTCTTGTGAGCGTTGTCGCCGGCGCGCTCGAAGTCGCGGAACGCGCGCAGGATGACCTGGTGCTCGTCCTTCAGCATGACGATGGCGTCAGTGGACATGGTGGATCTCCTCGGGGTCGTGGATGTCGGGTCGGTCGGTCGGGTCAGTCAGCTCAGGGCGGTGCCGAACCGCTCCCAGACGCGGTGCGCACCCAGCGCGGCGTGCAGCTCGGCGAACACCGCTGCCGGGTCGTCGCCGGTGAGCACACCGGGGGCGTCCGCGACGCCGGCGAGCGCGAGGGCCTCCACCCCGGCACCCCAGGCGCCGATCGCCTTGGCGTGGCGGAACGCCTCCTGGACCAGCAGCAGGACACGCGGGTCGAGCACCGGGGCACCGTCCTCGCCGGCCTTGCTGTCGCGCACGGCGAGCGCGTCGGGTGCCGGCGCCGGGCTGCCGGCGAGCAGGACCGCGTCGAACTCGACCGAGCGGGTCGCACCGAACGTCCGCTGCACCGGGGTCCCGTCGGGCAGCTGCCCACCGTGCGGTGCCACGACCAGCGGCACCATGCCCGCGGCAGCGACCGCGGAGACGACGGCGTCGACCCCGGACAGGTCACCGGCCGGGTCGACCACGATGCCGATGAGCCGCCCGTCGGTGGGCCACGTCTCTCCCAGCTGGGACAGCGCCGGGCTCGGGGCGAGGTCCACCAGGACCTCGGTCGGCTCCGGAGCCGGCAGCCCCAGACCGGCCGCGACCTGCGCGCACAGGTCCGGGTCGATGTTGGCCAGGGCGAGGAGCTGGCGCTCCTTGACCGGCTGCTCGAAGCACTTCGCGAGCTCGAAGGTGTAGGCGAGGACGATGTGCTCCTTCTCGACCGCGCTCATGCTGAGCCAGAACTGTCGGGTCTGGCTGTAGTGGTCGTCGTACGACGCGGGGCTCGCCCGCACCTTGACGGCCTCCGCGACCCGGGCGGGGACGTCGATGAAGGCCCCGTCCTTCGGGCCGCCCGCGAAGAACGGGCAGCCGCCGTCGAGCGAGTTCGGCTTGTACGGCGCGACGCCGCCGTGGACGGCGTCCTGGTGGAAGCCGTCGCGCGCCAGGTCGTTGACCGGCGCGTGCGGCCGGTTGATGGGGATCTGGTGGAAGTTGGGTCCGCCCAGCCGGGTCAGCTGCGTGTCGACGTACGAGAACAGCCGGGCCTGCAGCAGCGGGTCGTTGGTGACGTCGATGCCGGGCACCAGGTTGCCGAGGTGGAAGGCGACCTGCTCGGTCTCGGCGAAGAAGTTCGTGGGGTTGTGCGTCAGCGTGAGCAGCCCGATCGGCTGCACGGGGGCGAGCTCCTCCGGCACCAGCTTGGTCGCGTCGAGCAGGTCGATGCCGTCGAACGTCTCCTCGGGGGTGTCCTCGAAGACCTGGACCCCGAGCTCCCACTGCGGGAAGGCGCCCGCCTCGATGGCGTCGTACAGGTCGCGGCGGTGGAAGTCGGGGTCCATGCCGCCGATGAGCTGCGCCTCCTCCCACGTCAGGGAGTGCACGCCGAGCTTCGGCTTCCAGTGGAACTTCACCAACGACGTCTCGCCGGCGGCGTTGACGCAGCGGAACGTGTGGACGCCGAAGCCCTCCATGGTCCGGTACGAGCGCGGGATCCCGCGGTCGGACATGTTCCAGATCGTGTGGTGCTGGGCCTCGGTGTGCAGGGACACGAAGTCCCAGAAGGTGTCGTGCGCGCTCTGCGCCTGCGGGATCTCCCGGTCCGGGTGCGGCTTGGCGGCGTGGATGACGTCGGGGAACTTGATCCCGTCCTGGATGAAGAACACCGGGATGTTGTTGCCGACGAGGTCGAAGGTGCCCTCGGGGGTGTAGAACTTCGTCGCGAAGCCGCGGGTGTCGCGCACCGTGTCGGCCGACCCGCGCGAGCCGAGGACCGTGGAGAACCGGACGAAGACCGGCGTCTCGGCGTTCTTGGCGAGGAAGCCGGCTCGGGTGATCGACCGGGCGTTGCCGTACCCCACGAACACTCCGTGCGCGCCGGCCCCGCGGGCGTGCACGACCCGCTCCGGGATGCGCTCGTGGTCGAAGTGGGTGATCTTCTCGCGCAGGTGGTGGTCCTGCAGCAGGGTCGGCCCGCGCTCGCCCGCCTTGAGCGAGTGGTCGCTGTCCCTCAGTCGCGCGCCCTGGGCCGTCGTGAGGAAGCGACCCTGGGCCGAGACCGCCTCGGCGGGGACGTCGGTCGGCGCGCCCGTCGCCGTACGCCGCTCCGGACCGGCCTGGTCGGCCTTCGGCGGGAGCGGGTCGCGCGGCTTCGTGGGCTCGGCGACGGTCGGCGTACCCGAGCCCGGCGCGCCTGGGATGGCGGGCCGCTCCAGCGCGGCCAGGCTCTCGGCCACCCGGGCCGCGGCGCCCTCGACGGTGGACCTGACGGCCTTCTTGACGGCGCTGGCGGGCTTGATCGGATCCATGACGGTGCCTCCTGGGTAGGTCAGTCAGGTACCCGACCGGTCAGGTCGAGACGCCACCCCCACGGGTGGGTCACGGGTCCCGTCCACGGTGATAAAGGGGCCCGGCGTCGACCTGGCCTTTGGGGTGAGCCCGCGAGCCCCCGACCGGCCTACTGTCGATAGGACCGGTCCGACCAGGCATCGGACCAGGAGTGCGACCACGTCGCAACGAGTCGAGGGAGGTCTGCCGTGTTCTCGTCGCTCGCGCTGCACGCGCCGTCCGCGCACCTCGTCGTCGACGGCGAGCTGGACGCCTTCACCGCCGCGGAGCTCCGGTCGCGACTCGACGAGGCCATCGACCGCGGATGCGTGCACTTCACCGTCGACGCGTCGGCCGTCACGTTCGTCGACGCCGGAGCGCTCGGGATGCTCGTCGGGCTGCGCAACGCGGTCGCGCCGTACGGCGGGACCGTCTCGGTCGCCGCCGCCAGCCCGCGGTTCCGCCTGGTGGCCGAGGTGGCCGGCCTCGACGCAGCCTTCGATCTCGATCTGCTCCCGGCGGTGACGGCCGAGCCGTCGCACCGTCCCAGCACCTACCCGGACCGATCACGGGTCCTGACCCCATGACCGGTCGGGGCGGAGCCGGCGATGACGACCGTCACCTACGAGGCGGCCGGACACCGGCTGCGCATCGCGGGCGGGTGCCACCGTGGTGACAACCCCACCCTGCAGGAGGCGCTCGGCACCTGCGCGGAGCTGGCCGGCAGTCATCTCATCGTGGACCTCACGGCGGTCACGGAGATCGACCAGCAGGTGGCGAACGACCTCGTCGCCGCGGCCCGCAGGTCGCGCGCGAGCGGCGGCACGATCGCGCTGGTCCGCAAGCACGGGACGCCCGTGGACGACGCTCTGGCCGCGGCCGAGACGGCGGCGACCGGGCCGGGCCACCGGGTGCGCCGCAGGACGCCGAAGAGTCAGCCCGCGCCGCCGTACACGCCGCGCTCCCGAGGCACGGCCAGGCGCGGCACTCCCCCGAGCCCGGGGCGGTAGCGGACGCGTCCGTCGTACTGCGCGAGGGTGCTGTAGAGCGTCTGGTGGGCGGCCCACGGCAGCGGCTCGTCGCCGTCGTGCCAGGTGTCGCCGAAGGAGATCCAGGCCGGCGTCCAGGTCGCCGCGTCGTCCCACTGGCCGCGCCGCGCCGTGAGCAGGCGGTGCCGGACCTGGAAGGCCTGGCGCGGGCCGTCGGCGCAGATCGGCGCGGTCGCGATCGGCCACAGCCGCAGGTCGAGCGTCATCAGGTGCACCTCGAGCTCGCGCAGCACGAGGGGGTCGACCAGCACCGTGGCGACGTTCTCGTGAGGCACCCGCTCCATGCGCAAACGCTGCCGCCTGCGCCCCGCGGCGTCAAGCGGCGCGCGTCACGACCGGGCCAGCAGCTCCCGGACCCGGGGGACGACCTCGGTGCCGTAGAGGCGGATCGACTCCATCCGCTGGTCGTGCGGCAGCGTGCCGACGGCGTACTTGAGCTGGAAGCGGGAGAGGCCGAGCGTGCGGATGGCCCAGGCGACCTTCTGGGCGACGGTCTCGGGCGAGCCGACGAAGAGCGCCCCCTCGGCCGCGGCGCCGGCGTCGAACTGCCCGGGCGTGTAGGGACCCCACCCGCGCTCCCGGCCGATCCGGGTGAAGGCGGCCGCCTGGTGCGGGTACATCTGCTCGCGGGCGATCTCGTCGGTCGCCGCCACGTGTCCGGGGCTGTGCATCGAGACGGGCAGCGTCGGGTGTCCGTAGTGCGCCAGGGCCCGGTGGTAGAGGTCGACCAACGGCGCGAACTGCCCGGGCGAGCCGCCGATCACGGCGAGCACGAGAGGCAGGCCGTACGACGCCGCGCGGGCCACCGACTCGGGCGTCCCACCGACCCCGACCCACGCGACGAGGCCGCTGGCCGTGTGCGGGTAGACGGAGACACCGTCGAGCGGGGGCCGGGTCGTGCCCTCCCAGGTCACCGGCTCCTCGGCCAGCAGCTTGGCGAAGATCTCGAGCTTCTCGGAGAACAGCACCTCGTAGTCCTCGAGGGAGAGCCCGAACAGCGGGAAGGACTCGGTGAAGGAGCCTCGCCCCAGGGTCACCTCCGCGCGGCCGTGCGAGACGGCGTCGAGGGTGGCGAAGCGCTGGAACACCCGGATCGGGTCGTCGGAGCTGAGCACGGTGACCGACGTGCCCAGCCGGATGCGCGAGGTCTGCCCGGCGATCGCGGCGAGCACGACGTCGGGAGCGCTGATCGCGAAGTCGGGCCGGTGGTGCTCACCGACGCCGAAGAAGTCGAGCCCCACCTGGTCGGCCAGCACCGCCTCGGCCACCACCTGACGGACGACGTCGGGCTGCGGGAGCGGTGCTCCGTCGGCCCCGAGCGCCACGTCACCGAAGGTGTCGAGGCCGAAGGTCGGAGACTGCGGGGATCCCAGGGATTCGATGTCCACGACACCATCCTCGCCGGTCCGGTAGGAATGAGACATGGCGGCCGGGGGTGACGGACAGCGGGCGGGTGAGGATCCCGCCCTCCTGCGCCGACTCTTCGACGCCAACCCGGACGGCCTCTGGCTCTTCGGCGACGACGGCGTCACCACCTGGGCCAACGCCCACATGGCCCGGATCTTCGGCCGCGACCTCGACGAGCTGGTCGGCCTGGCCGTGCACGACGTGTTCGACGAGCAGGGCCGCCGGGACTTCGACGACCACCTCGCCCGGATGGTCGAGACGGGTGTCGGCGCCGAGAACGTCGACGCCTACTTCGTCCGTCCGGACGGTACGGCGGTCTGGGGCCTCATCAGCTACACGCCGGTCCTCGACGACGACGGCAACCGGCTCGGCTGGCTGCACCGCGTCACGCCGTACACCGAGCGCAAGGAGCTGACCGAGGCGCTCATCGAGCGCGAGCAGCAGCTCGCGACCGCCCAGCGGATCGCCCACATCGGCAGCTGGGCGTGGGACGTGCCGACCGACCGGCTGCAGTGGTCCGACGAGATGTGCCGGATCTTCGGCGTCGAGCCGGGCACCAGCCCGGACTTCCGGACCTACGTGTCGCTGCTGCACCCTGACGACCGCGCGCACGCGGCCGAGGTGATCGAGCAGGCGGCCGCGACCGGCCAGAACGAGTACGAGCTCGATCACCGGGTGCGCCGGTCGGACGGCGAGGTCCGCTGGGTCCGCGGCCGCGGGGTGGTCGAGCGCACGCCGGACGGCACGGTCGTCCGGATGAGCGGCACCGCCCAGGACATCACCGACCTGCACCAGGCAGACGAGCACGCCGAGGAGGCGAACCGCCGGCTCTTCCTCCTGCAGCAGATGGCGATGGCGGCCAACCGCGCGACCACCCTGCGCGAGGCGCTGCTGGTGGCCGGGGCCGGCGTACCCGAGCACACGTCGTGGGCGGCGGTGGGTGCCTACCTGTACGCCGAGGCCGAGGCCGGGGCCGAGCCGGTCCACCTCGACCTCGGCGGTGGCGCGCTCGGCATCCGGCCCGATCCCGCCCTCGCCGAGGAGTCCCGTACGTCACGGGAGGTCGCGGTCGGGATCCCCTCGGTGCTGGCCGAGACGCACCGGCTGGTCGCCATGCCCGTCCTCCTCGCCGGCAAGGTCGTCTGCGTCGTCGAGCTGATCGCCGACGAGGTCCCGCCGGACGAGAACTCCCACCAGATGATGTCGCAGATCGCGCACCAGCTCAGCGTGGTCGCCGAGCGCGAGCGCAGCGCCGGCGACCTGGCCGTGGCGCGCGACGACGCGATGGAGGCCTCGCGGCTCAAGTCGGAGTTCCTGGCCACGATGTCGCACGAGATCCGCACCCCGATGAACGGCGTCATCGGGCTCACCGACCTGCTGCTGCGCACCGACCTGGACGAGCACCAGCGTCGACTGGCGGCCAACCTCCAGAACGCCGGGCTCACCCTGCTCGCGATCATCAACGACATCCTCGACCTGTCCAAGATCGAGTCCGGCAAGCTGGAGCTCGAGGCGGCGGACTTCGACGTACGCGCGGTCTTCGACCAGGTCGCCACGGTGCTCAGCGGCCCCGCGCACGAGAAGGGCCTCGAGCTGATCGTCGCCTGTCACCCCGACGTGCCGGTGCAGCTGCGCGGCGACTCGGTGCGCTTCGGTCAGGTGATCAGCAACCTGGGCTCGAACGCGGTGAAGTTCACCGACCGTGGCGAGGTCGTCATCGAGGCTCGCGTCGAGCGCCAGACGCCGCGCGACGTGCTGCTCCGCGTGGACGTCACGGACACCGGCGTGGGCATCGACCCGGCCTCGCGCGACCGCCTCTTCGACGCCTTCACGCAGGCCGACCCGTCGACCACCCGACGCCACGGCGGGACCGGCCTCGGCCTGGCGATCTCCCGACAGCTCGTCGATGCCCTGGGCGGCGAGCTCTGGGTGACCAGCGAGCCCGGCACCGGCAGCACCTTCTCCTTCACCGCCCGGCTCGACCGGGTCGCGGGCGCGGCCGACCGCCAGTTCGACGTGCCGGTGCAGCTGCGCGGTCGCCGGATCCTGGTCGTCGACGACAACGAGACCAACCGGTTCATCCTCGAGGGCCAGCTCGCCGCCTGGCACATGCGGGCCTTCGCGGTCTCCTCGGCCGCGGAGGCGCTCACCGCCCTCCGCGACGCGGCCGCGCTCGACGACCCCTTCGAGGTGGCGCTCCTCGACCTGCGGATGCCCGACGTCGACGGGCTCCAGCTGGCCCACCAGGTCCGGCGCGACCCGGCCCTGTCCGGCCTCCAGATGCTGCTGCTCAGCTCCGACGACGTGTCGCGCCAGCAGGTCGCCGACGCCGGCATCCGCACGAGCCTGAGCAAGCCGGTGCGCCAGGTCGAGCTGCACGACGCCCTGCTCGGCGTGCTCTCTCCCCGACCGATCGCCGTCGCCCGCGCCCGACGGCCAGGGGCCGCACCGAACCTCGACCTCCGCGTCCTGGTCGTCGAGGACAACGCGGTCAACCAGATGGTCGCCACCGGCCTGCTGGAGAGCCTGGGCTGCACCGTCGACGTCGCCGACGACGGGATCGCCGCGGTCGAGCGCCTGAGCGGACCGCACGGGTACGCCGTGGTGTTCATGGACTGCCGGATGCCCCGGCTGGACGGCTTCGACGCCACCCGCCGGATCCGAGCGCAGGAGCCCGCCGGGCAGCGGGTGCCGATCATCGCGATGACCGCGTCCGCCCTGGACGGCGAGCGCGAGCGCTGCCTCGAGGCCGGCATGGACGACTACCTCACCAAGCCCGTCGATGCAGGAGAGGTCGAGCGCGCGCTGCGCACCTGGGCCGAGCTGCCCGTCGCCCCGGTCATCGACCTGCCGAGGCACCGCGAGCCGCTGCCGGAGGCAGCAGCCGTGATCGGCGTGCTCGACGCGGAGCGGGTCCGGGTGCTCGAGGGGCTGGTCAAGGACGGCACGTCGTTCTTCCAGCGCACCGCAGCATCCTTCATGGGACGCGTCGGCGAGCAGGTCCTCGCGATCCGGGCCGCGGTCCAGGAGCAGAACCCCAACGCCCTGCTGACCTCCGCGCACCAGCTCAAGGGCAGCGCCCTCAACCTGGGCCTGCCCCGGGTCGCCGAGGCCGCGGCCCGCCTGGAGGCCCTGGGCATCGCCGGTCGCACGGACGGCGCCGAGCCGATGCTCGACGAGCTGGCCGCCGAGGTCGACATCGCCGTCTCCGCGCTGCAGCAGGCGACGGGCAAGGACGCCTGACGGTGCTGCCCCGCTTCACCGAGGTGAGCCGCCGCCGCCCGGTCGACCTGGTCGTGCCCGGCTCCACGATCGACGAGGTGATCGCGCCGTACGCCGCCCTGGCCGGCCCCGGCTCGCTCGCCCTCGAGTCGGGCAGCGACCGCCTCGTCGCGAGGTACGACGGGAGCAGGGTCTGGGTCGAGGTGACCACCGGCGGCCGGACCACCCGGCACCGCTCGCGTCGCCACGGCCGCCCGGGCGCTCCGGTCGACGAAGTGGGCCTGGTGCTGACCGGCACCCACGTCACCGCACTGACCCGGCACGACGGGTCCTGGGTCGCCCGGGCGCGGGTGGACCTGCAGCACCGGATCGACACGCGTGACGAGACCTGGCTCGACCGCCTGGCCGGTGACGCCCCGACCGCCGGCCGCTTCGGCCAGCTCGGGCTGCGCGACATCCGGGTCGCGAGCCACGCCGACGGGACGCCGTACCGGATCGGCGAGCGGGTCGTGCTGACCGCGACCAGCGCTGGGCCGGGCTTCTTCGACACCGCGCACACCTCGGTGTGGGCGCTGGATCCGACGAGGCTGGAGCTGGAGCACCTCTCCGACGTCTTCTTCCGGCGACCCGACGCACCCGGCGCGTACGGCGACCACGCCACCCACCTGGTGCGCGACGGCGACCGGTGGCTGGTGGCGACGAGCACGTGGGGGGACTTCGACCGCAGCCGACCGGGCGCGAGCGTCGCGGTCACCCTCGCCGAGACGACGGCCGACCTGCTGACCGGGCGCCACCTGCTCGACACCCGGGTGCTGCCGCTGCCGACCGAGGAGCTGCGCTCGGTCGCCGTCTGGGACCCCCACCTGGTGCGCACCGACGACGGGTGGCTGGTGGGCTTCGTCAGCTCCCCGGGCTTCTGGAACTTCCACCCGGCGCTGGCGAGCGGGCCGTCCCTGGACGCGCTCGCCCTGCGGGCGACCACGACGGACCGCACGGCGACCGAGGGCACGACGCTGCTGCGCCTGGACGACGAGTGGCGGGTGCTGGCCAGCGACGGACGCGACAGCCGCCGTCGGCTGCGCCGGCGCTACCCGGTCTTCGACCTGGACCTGCGGGAGACCGGGACCGTGGCTGCGCCGTACCCGACCAACATCCCGTGGCCGACCCTCGTCCCCGACGGCGACTCGTGGCTGCTGGTGGCCTTCGACGGGACGCCGTACGGCGGGAGGGTGCCGGGGTACGGCACCCACGGCGACGTCGTTTTCATGCGACCGGAGCCGCGCACTACCGTGTGACGTGGGGCACGCGCCATCCCTGCGTGCTCACGCCCGTCACCGCGCCACACCACCCCGTGGCCGACACCAGAAAGCAGGCCATCCATGTCTGACGTCTTCGAGCTCGGCTCCGAGCACGAGCAGGTCGTCTTCGCCAACGACCCGGCCACCGGTCTCCGCGCGATCATCGCGGTGCACTCGACCGCTCTCGGCCCCGCCCTCGGCGGCACCCGCTTCCACCCCTACGCCTCGACGTCCGACGCCCTGCGCGACGTCCTGAACCTCTCCCGCGGGATGTCCTACAAGGCGGCGCTGGCCGGCCTCGACCTCGGCGGCGGCAAGGCCGTGATCATCGGTGACCCGACGACGCTGAAGTCCGAGCCGCTGCTGCGCGCCTATGGCCGCCACGTGGAGGCGCTCGGCGGGCGCTACTACACCGCCTGCGACGTCGGCACCTTCTCGGCCGACATGGACCACATCGCCCGCGAGACGACGTACGCGACCGGACGCACCGTCGCCCACGGCGGCGCGGGCGACAGCTCGGTGCTCACGGCGTACGGCGTCTTCCAGGGCATGCGCGCGGCCGCGCAGGTCGCCTGGGGCTCGACCTCGCTCGCGGGCCGCACGGTCGGCGTGGCCGGCGTCGGCAAGGTCGGGCGACACTTGGTCCGGCACCTCGTCGAGGACGGCGCGGACGTCGTCGTGACCGATGTGTACGCCCCCGCGCTCGAGCGGATCCGCGAGGAGCACCCGACCGTGCAGGTCGTGGCGTCCGAGGCGGCGCTGGTCGCCACCGAGCTCGACGTCTACGCGCCGTGCGCGATGGGCGACGCGATCACCGACGAGGTGGTGGAGACGCTCAGCGCCGCGATCGTCTGCGGTGCGGCCAACAACCAGCTCGCCCACCCGGGCGTCGAGAAGGCGCTGCAGGAGCGCGGGATCCTCTACGCGCCCGACTACTGCGTCAACGCCGGCGGCCTGATCCAGGTCGCCGACGAGCTCGAGGGCTTCTCCTTCGACCGCGCCCAGCAGCGCGCGGCCGGCATCTTCGACACGACGCTGCGCGTGTTCGAGCTCGCCGCGTCCGACGGCGTACCCCCCGCCATCGCCGCCGACCGGCTGGCCGAGCGACGGATGCGCGAGGTCGGGCGGCTGCGTGGGGTGTGGCTGCCGCGACGCTGACGGAATCACCGGTGCACCGGTGAAACCCTCACTTCTCAGGCGTTGCAACGCCCGAGAAGTGAGGGGATCCCCGGTGAACCGGGGATCCCGACGTCAACCGAGACCGGAGAGGATCAATCCCGACGAGAGTCGGAGTAGTCCGACCACTTCTCGAGCTCTTCGGGCGGGACCTGACCGGAGTCGTCCTCGCCCTTCGAACCGTGGAGCTCACTGGCGAGCGCACCGAAGTCCGTCTCGTGAGTCTGGTACTTCAGGTCGCGAGCGACCTTGGTCTGCTTGGCTTTCGCTCGGCCGCGCCCCATAGGGTCAGCCCCCTCGCACGCTCGGCCGGGGGCTCAGTGGCTCCCGGGCTGGTCTCAAAGAGTTCTCGTGGTCCGAACGCTACCTGTTGCCCGGCTGTTCCCGCACATCGGTTCCCGCGATTCCAGCGGGAATACCGGAAATGTCACCAACCGGGGTGCTGGCCGACCAGCTCCACGGCACCACCACGGCCGGTCGCGGGCGCCACCTCGCCGGCCACCCAGGACCGGATCCCGTGCTCGGCGAGGACCGCGATCGCGGTGTCGACGTCGTCGGGCTCGGTCAGCGCGACCATGCCGACACCGCAGTTCAGGGTCATCTCGAGGTCGGGCTGGGGTACGGCGCCGACGCGGCGCACGAGGTCGAAGATCGGCTGCGGGGTCCAGGTCGCGCGGTCCACCGTCGCGGAGAGCTCGACGGGCAGGACCCGCTCGAGGTTCGCCGCCAGGCCGCCGCCGGTCACGTGGGACATGGCGTGGGTGCGGGTGCGGTCGGCGAGGTCCAGGCAGGCCTTGGCGTAGATCCGCGTCGGCTCCAGCAGCTCCTCGCCGAGGGTGCGACCGAGCTCGTCGACGTGCCCCTCGAGCGGGAGTCCCGCGGTGGCGAGCAGGACGTGGCGGACCAGGGAGTAGCCGTTGGAGTGCAGACCCGAGGCCTCCATCGCGATCACGACGTCGCCGGGCCGGACGCGGCCGGGGCCGAGCAGCTTGTCGGCCTCGACGACACCGGTGGTGGCCCCCGCGACGTCGTACTCGTGCGGGGCGAGCAGGCCGGGGTGCTCCGCGGTCTCGCCGCCGATCAGCGCGCACCCGGCGAGCACGCAGCCCTCGGCGATGCCCTTGACGATCGCGGCGATCTTCTCGGGCTCGACCCGGCCGGTCGCGATGTAGTCGGTCATGAAGAGCGGCTCGGCACCGCAGACGACCAGGTCGTCGACGACCATGCCGACCAGGTCGAAGCCGATCGTGTCGTGGATGTCCATCGCCTGCGCGATCGCGACCTTCGTGCCGACGCCGTCGGTCGAGGTCGCCAGCAGCGGGCGCTGGTAGCGGGTCAGCGCCGAGGCGTCGAAGAGACCGGCGAAGCCGCCGAGCCCGCCGATGACCTCGGGCCGGCGCGACTTCTCGATCCAGCCCCTCATCAGCTCGATGGCCGTGTCTGCGGCGTGGATGTTGACGCCGGCCTCGGCGTACGCGTTGGACTCGCTCACGGGGGCTCCCGGGTCAGGATCGATCAACGTCAGGGATTGTTGAGGACGGGCAGTGCCTTGCCCATCGTCGGCGAGCTCAGCGTCGCCTCCAGCAGGTGCTTGCCGAGGAGGCTCTCGTCGGGCAGCTCGATCGGGTACTCGCCGGTGAAGCAGGCGGTGCAGAGCGTGCTGCGGGTCTGCTTGGTCGAGTCGATCATCCCGTCCAGGGAGATGTAGCCCAACGTGTCGGCGCCGACGCTGGCGGCGATCTCCTCGGGCGTCAGTCCGTTGGCGATCAGCTCGGCGCGCGTCGCGAAGTCGATGCCGTAGAAGCACGGCCACTTCACGGGCGGGCTGGAGATGCGGACGTGCACCTCGAGAGCGCCGGCCTCCCGGAGCATCCGCACCTGCGCGCGCTGGGTGTTGCCGCGGACGATCGAGTCGTCGACCACGACGATCCGCTTGCCGCGGATCATGTGCTCGAGCGCGTTGAGCTTGAGCCGGATGCCGAGCTGGCGCAGGGTCTGGCTCGGCTGGATGAACGTGCGCCCGACGTACGCGTTCTTGACGAAGCCCTGGCCGAACGGGATGCCGGACTCCTCGGCGTACCCAGCAGCGGCCGGCGTGCCCGACTCGGGCACCGGGATGACCAGGTCGGCCTCGACGGGGAACTCGCGGGCCAGCTGGCGGCCCATCTCGACGCGGGACTCGTGGACGCTGCGGCCGCTGATCGTGGCATCGGGGCGGGCGAGGTAGACGTACTCGAAGACGCAGCCCTTGCGGTCCGGCTCGGCGAACTTGTGCGAGCGCAGGCCGTTCTCGTCGATGACGATCATCTCGCCGGGCTCCACCTCGCGCACCACGCTCGCCCCGATGGTGGCGAGCGCGGCGTCCTCGGACGCGACGACCCAGCCCCGGTCCAGCCGGCCGAGCACCAGCGGGCGGATGCCCTGCGGGTCGCGGGCGGCGTACAGGGTGTTCTCGTTCATCCACACGAAGCAATACGCGCCCTGGAGCAGCGGCAGCACCTCGAGGGCGCGCTGCTCGAGCGAGGTGTCGGGGTGGTGGGCGAGCAGCGCGGTGACCAGGCTGGTGTCGTTCGTCGAGGTCTCCTGCGGACGGGTGTGCAGGTCGAGCTCGTCGTCGGGACCGGGGAGGTCGACCACCATCTGGGCCAGCTCGGCGGTGTTGATCAGGTTGCCGTTGTGGCCCAGCGCGATGGAGCCGTCAGCGGTCGGCCGGAAGGTCGGCTGCGCGTTCTGCCAGGTGCTCGCCCCGGTCGTGGAGTAGCGGCTGTGGCCGATCGCGAGGTGGCCCTTGAGCGAGGCCAGCGTGGTCTCGTCGAAGACCTGGGAGACCAGCCCCATGTCCTTGTAGACCAGGATCTGGCGGCCGTTGCTCACCGCGATGCCGGCCGACTCCTGGCCGCGGTGCTGGAGCGCGTACAGGCCGAAGTACGTCAGCTTGGCGACGTCCTCGCCCGGCGCCCAGACGCCGAAGACGCCGCAGGCGTCCTGGGGCCCCTGGTCCTGGGGGTCGAGAGCCGCGGTCAGCCTGCCGTCGCCGCCCTTGCGGGGGCTCGATTGGAAGGGCACGCTCCGAGTCTAGGGCCGTCGGGCCAGGCCACCCACTTCGGGCGCGCCCGCGGGATCGGCCACCGGTCGCGTCCCGTCCGCTTACCATGAGGGCCGAGACCGAGGAAGACGAGGGACCATGGCCCGGGATGTCACGCCCGAACAGACCGCAGCACGGCTGCGCTGGTCGGACTCCGCGTCCCGCGACACCCTCCAGCTCATCGCGGAGGGCGTCACCCAGGTCGCGGGCTTCGGCATCGCGGCGATCAGCGTGGTCCGCCAGGACGGCGGGCTGGAGTCGGTCGCGGTGGCGGGCAGCGACGAGGCGCGCGCCGAGCTCGAGGGCACCCGCTCGACCGAGGCACGGCTGCTCGAGGAGCTGGCCAAGGCCGACGACTGGGGACTGCTCCGCTTCGTCCCGCACGACCGCACCGACGAGGGCGTCGGCGACACCTGGGGCTGGGTCCCCGACTACGAGCCGATCGACGCACCCGACGCCTGGCACCCGCTGGACCTGCTGATCGCCCCGCTCTACGACGACGACGGCGCCCTGCTGGGCACCCTCGCGATGGACCTGCCCGTGGGCGGACGCCGCCCCGACGAGGCGCAGCGCGCCGTGCTCAACGCGTACGCCGAGCAGGCCGGCCGCGCCGTCGTGGTGGCCCTGGAGCGCGAGGCGCTCGCCGAGCAGGTCCGGATGGCGGAGGCGGCTCGCCGCATCGTCCGCCGAGCCAGCGCCCAGCTGAGCCTGGACCGCATCGTCTCCGACAGCCAGGACGCGGTCATCGAGGGCTTCCGGGCGGCCGGCATGTGGATCCACACCTTCGGCCGCGGCGAGGGCGACATCGGCCACATCTACTCCTCCGACGGCCAGGAGATCCGGCTCGAGCCCACCCTGGTCCGGATCGCCGAGCAGACCGCGGTCCAGGCCTGGCGACAGCAGCAGGCCGTCGTCATCGCCCCCGACCGCGGGTTCGAGCCCCTCACCGACCAGCAGGCGGGCGCCGTGCTCGACTTCCTCCGGTCGATCGACGTCGAGTCCCTGCTGTTCATCCCGCTGGGGGCCGGCCCGGAGTGCCTGGGCAACCTGGTGCTGACCCGGCTGGCCGGAGCACCCGCGTGGACCGAGGCCGAGGCCACCACCGCTCTCGACATCGGCCACGACCTCGGTCGTGCGATCCTCAACGCGCGCACCTTCGAGCGCGAGCACCAGCTGGTGGTGGAGCTGCAGGAGCTGGACGCGTACAAGGGCCAGCTGATCGCCACGGTCGCCCACGAGCTCAAGAACCCGCTGTCGTCGGTGCTCGGCCACCTCGAGATCCTCGACGGCACCCCCGACCTGCCCGGCCGGACGAAAGGGTCGCTCGCCGCGATGGAGCGGGGCGCCCAGCGGATGGTCAAGGTGATCGACGACCTGCTGCTGCTCTCGAAGGTCGGCGACCCGGACAACCCGGTGATCTCCCGACCGGTCGACCTGCGGCGGGTCGTCGACGACGTCGTCGACCTGGTCGGCCTGTCCGCGCAGCAGAAGCGGATCGACCTGCGGGTGGAGGTGCCCGACGAGCCGGTCTTCGCCGTGGGCGATCCCGACGAGCTCGACCGCGTGTGCGGCAACCTGCTCAGCAACGCGGTCAAGTACACCCCCGAGGGCGGCGTGGTGACGGTCAGCCTGGCCGTCGCCGACGGCGAGGTCGTCTTCACCTGCCACGACATGGGGATCGGGATGTCCGCGGACGACGTACGCCACCTCGGGACCGAGTTCTTCCGCTCCTCCAACCCGATCGCCCTGGCGCAGCCCGGGACCGGGTTGGGTCTGGCGATCGTGCGACGGATCGTCGCTCGGCACGACGGTCGGCTGGAGATCGACTCGGAGCTGGGTCGCGGCAGCACCTTCCAGGTGCACCTGCCGGCCGCCTGAGGGCGGGTGGCGCGCGGATGACGGACAGCACCGGACTCGAGCGACCGGTCCGTGGCTCCCGGTGGTCGGACGCCCACGCCCGCGACGCGCTGCGCCCGATCCTGGACACCCTCGCCGAGGTGGCCGGCTCCGACGTCGTCGGCGTGAGCGGGATCCGCGACGACGGCTACCTGCAGGTCCTCTGCGTCGTCGGCCCGGACGACGCCCAGGAGGTCCTCGTCGACAGCCTGGCCCCGGTCGCCGAGCTGCTCGAGCAGCTCGAGGTGGCCGAGGACTGGGGGACGCTGAAGTTCGTCCCGCACGACCGGGTGAACCTCGACGTCGAGCGGTGGGGCTGGGTCGCCGACGGTCCGCGCGACGTGGCGGACGGGGTCTGGCACCCCCAGGACCTGCTGGTCGCCCCGATCTCGGACGACCACGGGCAGCTGGTCGGCGTGCTGGCCATCGAGCTACCGGCCGACCAGCTCCTCCCGACCGGCGGCAGCCGCGACCTGCTCGAGATGTACGCCCGCCAGGCATGCCGCGCGATCGCCGCGATCCTCGAGTCCGAGCGACTGGCCGAGCAGATCCGGCTCGCCCGCGCCGCGGCCAACATCGTGCGCCGCGCCACGGGCTCCATGTCGGCTCCCGAGGTGCTCTCCGAGTGCGGTGCCGCGATCGTCGACGGCTTCCGGGCCCAGGCGCTCTGGACCCACCTCTTCGGGAGCGAGCCGCGTCCGGTCCAGGACGCCGACCCGCACTCGCTCCCCCAGGAGCTGATCGAGATCTTCGTCCGCTACTCCGTGGCGGCGTGGGAGCGGCAGGCCGTCGGCGTCTTCGCCCCGGACCGGCAGCCGCCCGAGCCGCTCGAGGACGCCGACCTGAAGGCCGTCCTGGAGTTCGTGGACGCCGAGTCGCTGCTCGTCGTACCTCTGGGCGCCGGGCCGGAGTGCCTCGGGTGGATCGCGCTGACCCGGGGCCCGGGTGACGCCGAGTGGACGGCCGGGGAGGCCGAGGTGGCGTTCGGCATCGGTCGCGACCTCGGCCGGGCGCTGGCGAACGCGAGCAACTACGCGCGCGAGCACCGGCTGGTCGAGGAGCTCCAGGAGCTGGCCGACTACAAGAGCCGGCTGGTCGCGACCGTCTCCCACGAGCTGCGTACGCCGCTGACCAGCATCGTCGGGTTCCTCGAGCTGCTCGAGGGCGATCCCGGGCTCTCACCCCGCTCGCGCTCGGCCATCCAGGCCATCCACCGGGGCAGCACGCGGCTCTCGCGGGTCGTCGAGGAGCTGCTGGTGCTGCACCGCACTGCCGACGGAGAGCTGGAGGCACCCACCGAGGTCGACCTCGGCGCGATCGTCGCCGACATCGTAGAGCTCAACGAGGGACCGGCGGCGCCGCGGCGGATCGAGCTCACGAGCTCGCTGCCCCACGCACCCGTCCGGGTCCTCGGCGCCGCCCACGAGCTCGAGCACATCGTCGCCAACCTGGTGAGCAACGCCGTGAAGTACACCCCCGACGGCGGCCACGTCCGGGTCACCCTGGAGGAGGTCGACGGCGAGGTCGTGCTGACGTGCACCGACGACGGCATCGGGATCTCGGCCGAGGACCAGGCGCGCGTGTTCGAGGAGTTCTACCGCTCCGCGGACCCCGACGCGGCGCAGCGCTCCGGCACCGGCCTGGGGCTGGCGATCGTGCGGCGGATCGTGGACCGGCACCGCGGCGGCATCGAGCTCGAGTCGGTGCTCGGCAGCGGGAGCACCTTCCGCGTCCGGCTGCCCGCCCTCTGACGCTCAGCCGGCGAGGTTGCGCAGCAGCAGCGCCTCGGCCAGCACGACGCGCTCGAACTCCGCGAGGTGCAGACCCTCGTTGGCGCCGTGGGCCCGGGTGTCGGGGTCCTCGACGCCCGTGACGAGCACGCTCGCCTCCGGGAACGCCTCGAGGAACTCCGCGATGAAGGGGATCGACCCGCCGACGCCCATGTCGACCGGCGCCGTGCCGTCCCAGGCCTCGCTGAACGCCGCCCGCGCCGCGTCGTACGCCGGTCCGGTGGCATCGATCTGCGTGGCCTCGCCGGTGTCGACGACCTCGTGGGTCAGCGTGGCGCCCCACGGGACGTGGGCCTCGAGGTGCTCGACGAGGCGGGCGAGGGCGTTCTCGGTGGTGTCGCCGGGGGCGATGCGGAGCGAGATCCGCGCCTTCGCGGCCGGCACGAGGGTGTTGCTGGCGCCGGCGACCTTGGGAGCGTCGAGGCCGGTGATGCTCAGCGCGGGCTTGGTCCACAGCCGCTCGACGGTCGAGCCGGTGCCGATCCACTCGATGCCCGGAGCACCGCCGGACTCCGCCCGCAGCCGCTCCTCGGGGTAGTCGACGTCGGCCGCGGGACCGCTGTGCAGCCCGTCGATCGCGACGTTGCCCGCGTCGTCGTGCAGGGTCGAGATCACTCGGCTCAGCGTCATCAGCGCGTCGGGCACGAGGCCGCCCCACATGCCGGAGTGGACGGCGTGGGTGAGGGTGCGGACCTCGATGTCGACCCGCACCAGCCCGCGCAGGCTGGTGGTCAGGGCGGGGACGCCGATGTCCCAGTTGCCGGAGTCGGCGATCACGATGACGTCGGCCTCGAGGCGCTCCTGGTGCTTGCCGAGCAGCTCCACCAGGGTGTCGGAGCCGACCTCCTCCTCGCCCTCGATGAAGAGTCGCACGGTGACGGGGAGGTCGTCACCGAAGACCCGCAGCGCGCCGACGTGCGCCATGATGCCGGCCTTGTCGTCGGCGGCGCCGCGGCCGTAGAGCCGGCCGTCCCGCTCGGTCGGCTCCCACGGGGCGGAGTCCCAGTCGGCGTGGTCGTTCTCGGGCTGCACGTCGTGGTGGGCGTAGAGCAGCACGGTGGGCGCGCCCGCCGGGCCCCTCTTCTCGCCGATCACCGCGGGCGGTGCGCCGTCGTACGCGCGCACGATCTCGACGTCGACGCCCTCGGCGGCGAAGAGCGCGGCGGTCCTCTCCGCGCTCCGCTCGACCTCGTGGAGTCGCTCCGGGTCGGCACTGACGGACTGGATCCGGACCAGTTCCTCGAGGTCGTGGCGGACTCCCGGGAGGACGGACTGGACGCGGGCGCGGAGGTCGTCGGTCATGCGTGCCAACCTAATCGTCGGGGTAGTCCCTGACGCTTCCGGGGCCGATCGGCCGGCCTGACCCCGCGAGCGTCAGGGACTACCCCAGTGGGAGGTACGCCGTCAGGTCCGCCCGCTCACCGCTGGCACGGACCCGGCCGGTGCCGTCGGCCTCGGCCCAGGCGAGCGCACCCGACGCCAGGGCGATCCAGGTCTCGGCGTCCATCTCGACGACGGCGGGCGGGGTGCCGCGGGTGTGGCGGACGCCGGGGATCACCTGCACGGCGGCGTACGGCGGGACGCGGACCTCGACGGAGTGCCCCGGCGCCCGGTCCTCGAGGACGGCGAGGAAGTGCTTGGTCAGCAGCCGGAGGTCGGCCCGGTCGGCGGAGCCGTCGGCGACCCGGGCGAGCGCCGCGGCGACGTCGTGGGGGTCGGCGGGGCGCAGGCGCGCGGCCATCAGTCGTCCTCCTGCGCACGACCGTCGGGGTAGGGCATCAGCACCGAGAACATCAGGTAGGTACGGCGACCGTCGTCACCCCGCCCCCGCGTGCGATCGACCCACCGCGTGAGCACCTCGTCGACCTCGCCGGCGAGCTGGGCCGCCTCCTCCCGGGTCAGCCGGACCGCGTTCTCGTTGACCGAGCGCAGCACCCCGGGGTCCCGGTCGTCGGTGTACGCCGCGTCGACCACCACGTGACCCCAGCTCACGGCGTGCCGGCGGAACACCGCCGACGCCGCCGTGCCGCCGGGCTGCTGCTCCAGCTCGGTGAGGTTGATGGTGACGCCGTCCGTGGAGGTCGGGCGCCAGACGCGGTCCCGCTTGTCCCGCGCCGCCGCGGGGTCCTCCTCGACCAGGCCGTACTTCGCCAGCTGGCGCAGGTGGAAGCTCGCCTGGTTGGCCGGGATGTCGAGCTCCCGCGCCAGGTCGGCGGCACGCATCGGGCCGCTCGCGGTCAGCTCGCTCAGGATCCGGGTGCGCACCGGATGGGCGATCGCGCGCAGCATCGTCGGGTCGTGCACCGGCTGGCGGGAGGGCTCGGGCGGCATGACGTCCAGCCTAGCCGAGTTGCGCACGCTCTATTGCGCAACACAACGTGCGCAACATATGGTGCGCATATGTCCGGCTACCGCGCGCTCGCCCGCAACCACGACTTCACGGTGCTCTGGCTCGGCCAGACCATCAGCGAGCTGGGGAGCCGGGTGAGCACCTTCGTCTTCCCGCTGCTGGCCTTCGCGCTGACCGGGTCGCTGCTCGCGGCCGCCGCCGCGGAGGCGGTCTTCCTGCTGGGGATGGCGGGCGTCCTGCTCCCCGCGGGCGTGCTCGCGGACCGGCTCGACCGCCGCCGGATCATGCGCTGGGCCAGCGGTGGCGGCGTGGTCCTCTACTCCTCGCTCGTCGTCGCCGGTGTCGCGGACGCCCTCACGGTGCCGCACCTGCTGGCGGTCGCACTGCTCACCGGCGTCGCGGCCGGTGTCTTCGCACCGGCCGAGATGTCCGCCGTGCGCGCGGTGCTGCCGGTGACGGACCTGCCGACCGCGCTGTCGCAGCAGCAGGCCCGCCAGCACGTCGCGGGCCTGCTCGGCGCGCCGCTCGGAGGGGCGCTGTACGCCGTGACGCGGTGGCTGCCCTTCGCCGCCGACGCGGTCACGTTCGCGATCTCGTGGGTGCTGCTGGGACGGATCCGCACCGATCTGTCCGCCCCGGCCGCGACCGCCCACCGACGGCCCACGCGGGACGTGGCCGAGGGCATCCGGTTCATCGCCCGGCACCGGCTCTTCCGGGTCCTGGTCGTGTGGTCGGCACTGACCAACCTCACCGTCAATGCGCTCTTCTTCGTGGCGGTGCTGCGGTTGGTCGAGGGTGGCTTCGCGGCGTACCAGATCGGCCTCGTCGAGACGGCGGCCGGCGTGTGCGGCATCCTCGGCGCGCTCGTCGCGCCCTGGCTGATCGACCGCATGCGGACGGGCCGGCTCACCGTCGCGGTGGCCTGGAGCTTCGTGCCGCTCGTGGTGCCGATGGCGCTGTGGAACCACCCGGCCGTCGTCGCCGCGGCCCTCGCGGCCGGACTGTTCCTCAACCCGGCCGGCAACGCGGGCATCGGGGCCTACCGGATGGCGGTGACGCCGCCGGAGCTGATCGGCCGGGTCCAGGCGACGATGCAGTTCGTCTCCATGGCCGCGATGCCGCTGGCACCGGTGGTCGCCGGCCTCCTGCTCGCGGGCGTGGGCGGCGGCGCCGCCGTGGCGGTGCTCGGCCTGCTGACCGCCGCGGTCGCCCTGATCCCGACGCTCTCGACCAGCGTCCGCTCGGTCCCGCGCCCGCGGGACTGGCCGCAGCCCCCACCGACCGACCCTCGGACCGGGGGCGACCACCCCGTCCTGGCGACCTCGGGACGCCCGGCCGCCTGAGGCGCGGGCGGCTCAGCCGGCGTCGCCCGCCGCACCGACCGCCCGGGCGAACCGCTCCCCCGCCCGGGCGACCCGGTCCACCAGCTCGGGCGGGCCCTCGACGGTGAACTCGGCGTCGAGGTGCGCGAGCACCATCAGCGGCCAGTCGAGCGTGTCGGTCCGCATCGTCATCAGGCAACCGGGGCCGTCCGGCTCGATGGTGGCCCAGCGGCCGACGTACTCCTCGACCGCCTCGGCGGTGGCGGCCATCCGGACGCGTACGACGTAGCGCTGCCCGACCGACTTGATGCCGGCGCGCACGAAGGTCGGGGCGTCCTCGGCCGGCAGCTCGCGTGGCCGGAACCGCTGGCCGGTGGCCACCGGGTCGCTGATCCGGTCGACCCGGAAGGAGCGCCAGTCCTGGCGGTCGCGGTCGTAGGCGACGAGGTACCAGCGCCGACCGAGCGAGACCAGGCGGTGCGGCTCGACCCGTCGCTGGGTCGGCTCGGAGTCGCGCGCCCGGTAGCCGAAGCCCAGCAGCTCGTCGTCGCGACTGGCCTGGGCCAGGACGGTGAGCACCGAGGCGTCGATGACCGGGCCGCCGCCCCACGGCACCCCGTCGGTCTGCGACCGGAGCGCCGCGATCCGTCGGCGCAGCCGCGGCGGCATCAGGGCGGTGACCTTCGTCAGCGCCTGCAGCGACGTCTCCTCCAGCCCGGCGACCGCGCCGGAGGCGGCGGTGTGCAGGCCGACGGCGATCGCCACCGCCTCGTCGTCGTCGAGCAGCAGTGGCGGCAGCGCGCCCCCGGCGCGCAGCTGGTAGCCGCCGGCGACGCCCCGCACGGCGTCGACGTCGTACCCCAGCTCGCGCAGCCGGTCGATGTCGCGGCGCAGCGTCCGGGCGCTCACCTCGAGCCGCGCGGCCAGGTCGGCGCCCGGCCAGTAGCGGTGCGTCTGCAGCAGCGACAGCAGCCGTAGCATCCGGGCACTGGTGCTCATCACTCCAGCGTACGGCGCATTGAGGTCAGGTCCTGACCGCTACCAGCACCGCATCGGTCACCGAGTGCGTCTCCTCGTGGCGGGTCTCCCGGCGCTCACGCGCCTCGGCCCGTACGACGAACCGCTCGGGGTCGACCGCAGGCGCCAGCTCCTCGGCGGTGAACATGACGCCGGGCAGCGACCAGCGCAGGCCGGTGTGCGAGTCGTCGGGGTGGTGCCCGGCGACGAGGAGCGTGCCACCCGGCGCGACCGCGGCCGCCATCTGCTCGGTGGCCTCGAGCATCGCGTGGTCGAGCAGGTGCAGGAAGCAGGAGCTGACCAGGTCCCACTGCTCGCCGGCCGGGGTCCAGGTGCGCAGGTCGGCCTGGCGGAGCTCGATCCGGTCGGCGACGCCCCGCTCGGCGGCGTGCTCGGCGGCCTTGCGCAGCCCGGCCTCGGAGAAGTCGATCGCCGTGACCTGCCAGCCGCGCTCGGCCAGCCAGATCGCGTCGCCACCCTCGCCACAGCCCAGGTCGACCGCCCGACCGGGCGTCAGGTCGCTCGCCTCCGCGACCAGCACGGCGTTCGGCCGCCCGCTCCAGGTGCGCCCCTCGCCGGCGTACCGCTCGTCCCACGACGACTGCTCGAAGTGCTCGCGGGTGATCTCCCCGTGGCCCCGCTGCTCACCCTGCCCGTGGCTCATGCCGACTTCCTCCGGTACGTCGCGACCGCCGCGGCGGTCTCCTCCTCGATGAGGTCCATGTTGATCATGGCACCGGCGTTCAGGCCGCCGGCTGCTGCCGAGATGACCTGCGCGCGCAGGTCGGTGACGTTGCCCGCGAGCCAGACCCCGGGCACGGTCGTGGCGCCGCCCGGGTCGGACGGGACGGCGTACCCGAAGCGCACGCCGCCCATCTCGACGGCGACCGGCTCCAGCCCCAGCGAGGCGAGCAGGTCGGAGTTGGCGACGAACTGCGGCGCCGCGACCACCGCCTCACGCCGCACGACCTCCCCGGACTCCAGGCGTACGCCGACGAGCCGGTCGTCCTCGACGACGACCTCGGTGACCCTGCCCTCCACCACGGCGACCCCGCGCGCGGCGAGCCGCTCGGCGTCCTCCGGCGACAGGGCGAGCCGGTCGTTGAGGAAGAGCGTCACGTCGTCGCTCCACTGCCGCCACAGCCCGGCGCCGTGCAGCGCGAACGCGTTGCCGGCGACGATGCCGATGGCCCGGTCGCGCACCTCCCAGCCGTGGCAGTACGGGCAGTGCAGCACGTCGTTGCCGAACCGCTCGGCCAGGCCGGCGATCTCGGGCAGCACGTCGGTCAGCCCCGTGGTGACCAGCAGCCGCCGCGCGTGGACGGTGGTGCCGTCGTCGAGCGCGAGCCCGAAGCCGGTCGCGCTCCGCATGGCCGTCGTGACCCGGCCACGACGCACCTGCACGCCGTACGCCGCGACCTCGGCCCGGCCGACCTCGAGCAGCTCGGCCGGCGGGGTGCCCTCGCGACCGAGGTAGTTGTGCACGTGCCCGGCGGCCGCGTTGCGGGGCTCGCCCGCGTCCACGACCAGGACCGTGCGGCGGGCCCGGCCCAGGGCCAGGGCTCCGCTCAGGCCGGCCGCTCCGCCGCCGACCGCGACGACGTCGTACTCCGGTGATGTCTGCATGCGACCGAGTGTGCGGAGCCTTCGCCGTATTGACAAACTTCCTTGCCGGAATGGCAAACTGGACACATGCGTGACTTCGCCGACGTGCTGGAGGCGGTCGGCCCCCGGCTCCGGGCCGCCCGGCTCGAGCGGGGCGCGACCCTGGCCGAGCTCGCCGAGTCCACCGGCATCTCGGTGAGCACCCTGTCGCGGCTGGAGTCGGGGCAGCGCAAGCCGACGCTGGAGCTGTTGCTGCCGTTGGCGCGTGCCCACCAGATGCCGCTCGACGAGCTGGTCGACGCGCCCGAGACCGGCGACCCCCGGGTGCGCTCGAAGCCGATCGTCCGGCACGGGCGCACCTACCTCCCGCTCACCCGGCGACCCGGCGGCCTGCAGGCGTTCAAGGTGATCTTCCCGCAGGACGAGGGCCCGCCGTCGACGCTCGCCACCCACGAGGGCTACGAGTGGCTCTACGTCCTCTCGGGCCGGCTCCGGCTGGTGCTCGGCGACCAGGACCTCGTGCTCCGGGCCGGCGAGGTCGTCGAGTTCGACACCCGGACCCCGCACTGGCTCGGCAACCCCGGCCCGCACCCGGTCGAGGTGCTGGCGCTCTTCGGGCCGCAGGGCGAGCGGATGCACGTCCGCACCTGAGCCTCTAGGGTTCGCGGGTGAGTGCTGCTGACGGTGACCGTCTCGCCAGCTGGCTCGAGGGGCTCGGCCTCGCGGACCACCTGGCCGAGGCCGGCCTGCCGACCTTCTCCCGCGACGACGAGGGCCGGGCCGTCTGGACGGAGCCCGACCGGATCGACGAGCTCGACCGGCTGCTGCGCAGCGAGGGCAGCGAGCCCGAGCACGCCGTGCCGGTCGGCCTGCTCCTGATCGCCCGGCAGGCCCGGCTGCGAGCCGCCCTGCTCGAGACGCCGTGGTTCACCTACGAGACGCTGGCGGAGTTGCGCGGCGCCTCGGTCGACGCGACCCGCTACGCGGTGCACAAGGCCGAGCAGACCCACCGGCTCGTGGTTGTGCCGGTCGAGGGACGCGCCCTGGTGCCGGCGTTCCAGCTCACCGCCGAGGGGGAGATCCGGCCCGACGTCGCGCCGCTGCTGGAGCCGCTGCTGGCGGCCGGGATGGACCCCTGGCGCGCGTGGGCCTGGCTGACCCAGCCGGCGGCGCTGACCTTAGGACGGGCGCCCGAGGAGGCGGTCACCGACCCGGAGATGACCGAGCTCGTGCTGCACGCCGCCGTCCGGCTGGCCGAGCGGCAGCGCCGATGACCGCGGGCGCGGCCTCCGAGCAGCTCAAGGTCGAGCCGGTACGCCGTACCGTCGCCCTGCTGCACGACCGGATCGAGGCCCGCTTCCCCGCACGCGGGCTGCGGCAGGCCTGTGCCGACCTGCTGTCGCTCGTCGACGAGGTCGGCGCCGTCTCGGAGACCACGCAGACCCGGGTCCGGCTGGCCCGGGTCTGCTCGCGCGCGCTGACCGTGGTGATCCTGGCCGCGACCGTGGTCGCGCTGGTGCTCGGGATCCACGACGCCACCGTCAGCGACGACCGGCTGCGCACCTCCCTGGACTGGCTGCCGCTGATCGAGACGGTGATCGCCGACCTGGTCTACGCCGGCATCGCGGTCTTCTTCCTCTACTCGTTCCCCGAGCGGGTCCGGCGCGGACGGACGCTCGCGCTCCTGCACCAGCTGCGGTCCATGGCGCACGTGATCGACATGCACCAGCTGACGAAGGACCCCGAGATGCTGCGGGAGTCCTTCCGCCCGACGGCGGTGAGCCGCCCGCTCGACCTGAGCCGGGACGAGATGGAGCGCTACTTCGAGTACTGCTCGGAGATGCTGAGCCTGGTCGGCAAGACCGCAGCGCTGTGCGCCGAGGAGTCGCGCGACGTGGTCGTGCTCGACACGGTCAGCACCATCGAGTCCCTCACGGTCGGGATGTCGCGCAAGATCTGGCAGAAGATCTCGATCCTCAACGCGATGACCTGAGGTCGGCCTCGTCCGGGTCAGCCGAGGCTGTCGAGGTGGGCGAGCGTCGTCGCCCAGGCGTCCGACTCCGGGTCGATGACGACGAAGTGGTCGCCCTCGACCTCGACGAGCTCGGCCCGACCGCCGCCGGCCCGGGAGGCCGCGACGTACGACCGGGACTGCTCGATCGGGACGTTGTCGTCGCGGGTGCCGTGGATGCACCAGACCGGCACGTCGAGCGGCGCCGCCCGGATCGGGTCGACGTCGGCGTCCTCCGGGCCCGGCGGGTGACCGAGGAACGCCTCGACCGCGCCACCACCGAGACCGTCGTCGTACGCCGCCGTCAGGTCGAGCACCCCGGCCTGGGAGATGACGTGGGTGAGCCCGCCGTGGCCGGCCGCCCAGGTGACGAGGTGGCCGCCGGCGGAGTGGCCGATGCCGACGACCGTGGTCAGGTCGACGCCGAGGCGGGCGAGCCCGTCGACCGCGGACCGGACGTCGGCGAGGGTGTCGGCCGCGCCGGTGCCACGGCGGTACTCGATCGCCCAGGTCGCCCAGCCGGCCGCGACCAGGCTCGGCACGAGCGGGGTGGCGTACTCGATGCCGTACTCCGGCTTCCAGAAGCCACCGTGCACCAGCACGGCGACACCGCGCGGGTCACCGGACGGCAGGGTGAGCTCGCCGTACTGCGCGGGATCGTCGCCGTACGCGACCCTGCGCGTCCCGACCGTCGAGGGCTCCTGCGACACCGGGGCCTCCTCCTCGTCGGTGCAACCGGTCAGGGCCACGAGCCCGCAGAGGGCAGGCAGCGACAGCAGGGTACGACGGTGCACCCCGGTGGTTCGGCGCGACCGCGCGCGAGGATGGCGGCTGCAAGGATTTTGTAGGCGCGCAGGTGGATGATGTGCGCCGTGGACAAGACCTTGTACGACGCGCTGGGCGGACGCGACGTCCTGACGGCGGCGGTCGGCGACCTCTACGACCGGCTGCTCACCGATCCGGCGGTCTCGCCGGCGTTCGCACACGTCGAGATGGGCCGCCTGCGGCCGCACATGCGCGCGTTCCTGGCGTCCGCGCTGGGGGCCGACGTGGAGTACGGCGGGCGAGACCTGCGGAGCGCGCACGCCGGCGTGCACATCACCGACGACATGTTCGACCGGACGGCGAGCCATCTTGTCGATACGCTGAGCGCGCTCGAGGTCGATCCGGAGGTGGTCGACGAGGTGGTGACCCGGCTGGCCGCGCAGCGCGACCAGGTGGTGACCCGCCTCCCGGTCGGAGGCGTGGAGTCCCCGACGACCTGAGCACCTGTCATCTGGGACCGGCAGCGCCTGCCGGAGGGGAGGTGCCGTGGCCAGTCCGATGACGGTCTCCGTGCGCCTGCTCGGCCCCGTCGAGGTCGACCTCGACGGCGTCCCGGTCGACCTCGGCTCCCCCAAGCAGCGTGGCCTGCTCGCGCTCCTCGCGATGGAGCCGGGGCGGGTCGTCTCCGCCGAGCGCCTGATCGGCGAGCTGTGGGGCGACGACGCCGGCGACACGTCGCTCTCCACGCTCCAGGTCTACGTGTCCCGGCTGCGGCGCGCCTTCGGCGGCCCCGAGGACCGCGGCGGCGCGGCTCCGCCGGTCGTGCTGCGCCGCCCGCCCGGCTACGTGCTCGACCTCCCCGCCGAGGCCGTGGACACCCAGGCGTTCGACCGGCTCCTCACCTCCGCGTCCGAGCGCGCCACGCACAGCCCGCGCGAGGCGCTGGCCCTGGTGGAGGAGGCCCTCGCGCTGGTGCGCGGGCAGGTCCTCGGCGACGTGATCGACCGGCTCGGCGACGTGGCGCGCACCGAGGCCACCCGGCTCGAGGAGCGGGTGCTCACGGCGCGGGAGCTCCGCCTCGAGCTCCAGCTCGCGTGCGGGGACGCGGCGGCCGCGGCCACCGGCGCGACCGCGCTCGCCGCGGGCCTGCCGCTGCGCGAGAGCGTGCACGCGATCCTGATGGTGGCGCTCTACCGCGGCGGGCGGCAGGCCGAGGCACTCGCCTGCTACGACCGGCTCCGGTCCCGGCTCGCCGACGAGCTCGGCGTCGACCCCGGCCCCGAGCTGCGCCACCTCCACGCCCAGGTGCTGCGCCAGGACCCGGGGCTCGCCGGACCGGTCGCGACCGAGCCCACGCCCACGATCGCCCCGGTCGCCCGCACGCAGCACCCGCTGGTCGGCCGGTCGTCGGAGCTCGACCAGCTGCTGCGCTCGGCGGCCGAGGCCCGGGCCGGGCACGGCGGCCTGGTCGCGATCATCGGCGAGGCGGGGATCGGCAAGACCCGGCTGGTCCGGGAGCTGGCGGACCGGTGCTCCGAGGACGGGATGCTGGTCGCGTGGGGCGCCACGCCCGAGGAGAACACCGCCGGGCCGTTCGCACCCTGGCAGCGCGTCCTCGCGGCGCTGCCGGACTCGCCGGCGCGCCGCGAGCTCCGGTCCCTGGACGCGACGACGGGCGCAGCCTTCGACGGCGGTCTCGCCGCCCACCAGCGGACGATCCGGGCGTGGGTCACCGAGATCCTCGCGGCGGCCGAGGCGCAGCCGCTCCTGGTCGTGGTCGAGGACGTCTCGTGGGCCGACCCCTCGACGCTGGCCGTGGTGAGCGCACTGGCGCCCGAGTGCGCCGACCACCCGATCCTCCTGGTGCTCACCCGCCGACCGGCGGAGAGCGCCGCCTGGTCCGAGGTGGCCGCCCGGCTCGCCCGGCTGCCGCACACCACGCGGGTCGACCTCGGCGCGCTGGACGCTCCGGCTGCGGCCGAGGTGGTCAGCAGCCGCCTGGCCCGGCCCCGGCCCGCGGAGCTCTGCGCCACCGTCGCGGGCCGCGCCGACGGCAACCCGCTCTTCCTGGTCGAGCTGGCCCGGCTCCTCGACCAGAGCCCCGCCGACGTGGCCGGGCCGCAGATCGAGGTGCCCGGCACCGTGCGCGACCTGATGCTGTCGCGACTCGCCACGCTGTCCCCCGCCGCCCGAGCGCTGCTCGACGTCGCGGCCGTCGCCGGCCGGGAGGCACCGCTCGCCGTCGTCGCGGAGGTCGTCGGGCTGGACGCGGACGAGTTCGAGGAGGCCCTCGACGAGACGACCGCCGCCGGCGTGCTGGTCGAGGCCGGCGACAGCCGGCCCCTGGTGCGCTTCCCCCATGCGCTGCTGCGTGACGCGGTGTACGCCGACCTCCGCCCCCGACCACGCGCCCGCTGGCACGGCGAGCTCGCCGGGGCGCTGGTCCGGGCCGGGGTCCACGACCCCGAGCGCCTGGCGGGCCACCTGCTCGAGGCGGTCGACAACGTCGGGGCCGAGAGCGTGCTGCCCGTGCTGCTGGAGGCGGCCGACCGGGCGCTGACCCAGCCCGGCTCCCACCAGGGCAGCTGGTGGCTCGAGCAGGCGCGGAGCGTGGCCGACCAGGTGCCGGCCGGTCCGGACGGCGATCGCGCCCGGATGGCGGTGCTGCAGCGCGAGAGCTCCCGGGCCGCTGCGGAGCACGGCTGGACCTCGACCGCAGCCGGCGACCACGTCGGCGAGCTGATCGTGCTGTGCCGACGCGAGCCACCCGGGCAGGAGGTGGTCGACCTGCTGTACCGCCGGATGGCGGCGCTGCTCGGCGCCGGTGAGACCGCCCGGATCGAGTCCGAGCTCGAGCCGCTGCTGCGCTCGGAGGTCGACGCCGGCCACGAGGGGGAGCTGCTGGCGCGACTCGCCCTGGGCCTCGCCGCCAGCTGCCGCAACCGGCCGGAGGTGGCGCACCGCCACCTGACCCGGGCGCTCGAGCTGTCCGACGGGCAGGCGATGGGCCCGTCCTGGGCCGACGCGGCCGTCACCGCCCAGGGCGCCCTCGCGCACGCCCTGCTGCACCTGCGCCAGCCCGACCGCGCCCAGACCGTCGCCGCCGACACCCTCGCCCGGGCGTCCGGCCTGCCGGCCGCCGAGGCGGTCGTGGTCGACCTGACGGTCGCGCTGCTCGCCGCTGCCCGCGGAGACCACGAGGCGGCCGCCCACCACGCCGCCGACGTCCGGGTCCGCGGGCGTGAGCGCGGCCTCGACCTGGTCGTCGTGCTCGCCGAGGTCGTGCTCGGCTGGGCCGACGTACGACGGGTCCGGATCCCCACCGACGCCGCCGCCCGCGAGGACACCCTGGCCGGGCTGCGCGCCGCCCGTCAGCGGTGGTCCGGCATCGGCGTGATCGCCCTCGACGTGGTCGTGGCGACCCTGGTGGCCGAGGCCGAGCTCGAGTGCGGCAACCCGGCCCAGGCGCTCGCGCAGGCGGCTGCGGTCCGGCCCGGAGCGCCCGACCTGTCCTGGTCGGCACGGCTCGCCGACGTCGAGGCCCGGGCCGCGCGCGCCACGGGTGGCGTCGAGTCAGCATCCTGAAAGGCCCTTGCAAGCGGAGACCGCCACGCTGCTCTCGACCGAACCCCCGATCGAGGAGCCTCCCGTGCCCCGAACCATCCGCGCCACCGTCGCCGCGGCCCTGCTCACCGGCCTGACCACGGCCGCCTGCGTCACCGCCACGCCCGCACCGGGCGCGTTCGCCGACGCCCCTGCCGTCCTGCCCGTCGGCGCCGCCCACTTCCTCGGTGGTTCCGCCGTGGAGTGGTCCGAGGACGCCGTCCGCGGCCCGGACGGCTCCTGGTACGCGATGCTCGGGCTCCAGGGCGGCAGCTTCCCGACCGACCCGGGTGGCTACCAGGGCCAGAACGACGCCGTCGTGGTCAAGCTGACGCCGGACCAGGACCAGGTGGTCTGGGCCAAGACGATCGGCGGCTCGGCCACCGACGAGGCCCGGGCGATCGCGATCGGGCCCGACGACGAGCTCGTCGTGGTGGGACGCACCTACTCGGGGGACTTCCCCACGTCCCCCGGCACCCTGAAGACGACCGGGGACGGGTCCGTCGACGGCTTCGTCGTGCGCCTGGACGCCGCGACGGGCGCGCTCGCGTGGTCGACCCGCCTCGGCGGTGCGGTCAAGGAGGAGCTGCTCGACGTCGCCGTCGGCCCCGACGGGCGGATCTGGATCGCCGGGGACACCTCGTCGCCCACCTTCCCCACGACGGCGGACGGCAACGGCCTCCTCAACGGCGCGACCGACGCGTTCCTCACCGCGATCCAGCCCGACGGCGCGTCGCTGAGCTACTCCACCCTGATCGGCGTCGGCGGGCACAACGAGGAGCTCTCGGCGCTCGCGTTCGGCCCGGGGGGCAGCCTCGTCGCCGCCGGGCACCTCACCACCTGGGCCCCGGGAGCACCCACGAGCTCGCTCGGCGTCGAGGACTCCAGCGACATCGCGGTCCTGCGCTACTCGCTCGCGAGCGGGACCGCACCGGTGCTCGAGCACGTGTCGTACGTCGGGGCCGGGGGCTACGACTACCTCGGCACGATCGCGGTCGCACCGGACGGATCGGTGCTCGTCGCGGGCTTCACCGGCAAGCCGGGGCTCCCCCTGGT
This sequence comes from Nocardioides sp. URHA0020, assembly GCF_000620705.1. Taxonomy (GTDB): domain Bacteria; phylum Actinomycetota; class Actinomycetes; order Propionibacteriales; family Nocardioidaceae; genus Nocardioides. The sequence goes on along the minus strand of NZ_KK211167.1, from coordinate 585,382 downwards.
GCACGCGGCGCAGGAGACCATCAGCGCCCTCGGGTCGGGGATGCTCATCAAGCTCACCCCCGACGGCGGGCAGCTGGCGTGGTCGACCTACTACGGCGGCACCGGATCCTGGCAGTACCCGCACTCGATCGCGTTCGACGCCTGGGGCGCGGCGTACGTCGCCGGGGAGACCAACGCCGCCGACATGCCGCAGGTGCACCCGATGCAGCCCGCGTACGGCGGCTCCAACGACGGCTACCTGCTCAAGCTCACGGCCGACGGTCGGGTGGCGTTCGCCAGCTACGTCGGCGGCACGGCCTACGACACCCTGACCGCGGTGTCCCTCGACGCCACCGGCGGACCCGTCCTCTCGGGCACCACCTACAGCAGCGCCGACTACCCCTCCAGCGCCCTGTCCGAGCCGGGCGGCAACGGCGACGCCGTGGTCACCCGCGTGGACCCGGTCGCCTCGACCACCGCGCCGGTCGGTCCGGGCACGCGGACCCGGGACGCGACCCCGACCTGGAGCTTCGCCGGCAACGTCGCCGGCGCCCACACCCAGTGCCGTCTCGACGCCGGCGCCTGGACCGCCTGCCGGCCCGGTGCGGCCGAGGCCACGACGTACACGTCGGTGAAGCTCCGGGACGGCAAGCACACGCTGGCCGTCCGTGCGCTGGACCGCCCGGGGCACCCGGGCCCGAGCACCGCCTCGACGCTCACCGTGGACCGGACCGCACCCCGGACCGCCATCGTGGTGCACCCGAAGCGGAGCACCACGGCAGCGAAGGCCCGGTTCCGCTTCGCGGCCGAGAAGGGCGCGACGTACACCTGCAAGGTCGACAAGCGGGCCTGGCGGAAGTGCGGCGCGAGCCTGACCGTGCGCGTGCAGGAGGGCAGGCACACGCTGCTGGTCCGGGCCGCCGACGACCTCGGCAACCGCGACGCGACCCCGGCGAGGTACGGCTGGCGTCGGCGCTGACCCGGCTCAGGCGAGCGCGGTCGGCAGGGTGTCCGTCCAGGCCGACCGCAGCTCGTCGAGCGGGATCTCGAACTGCCCGTCGATCGCCAGCGCGGAGCCGCCGGTGACGCCGAGTGCGGTGACCGGCACCCCGTGCGACGCCGCCAGCTCGACGAGCCGCTCGGCGTCGCCGTCGGCGACCGTCACCACCACCCGGGCCGCGGACTCGCTGAAGAGGCCGACGAACGCATCGCCCGGCACCGTCACCGTGACCCCGACGCCTTGGCGCAGGGCGCCCTCGGCGAGGGTCTGCACGAGGCCACCGTCGGACAGGTCGTGCGCGGAGCTCAGCAGGCCGACGCCGGCGTGCAGCAGCTCGGCGAGGGATCGCTCGGCCTCGAGGTCGACCACCGGCGGCAGTCCGCCGAGGTGGCCGTGGACGACGTGCGCCCACTCCGAGCCGGAGAGCTCCTCGCGGGTCTCGCCGAGCAGGAAGACCTGCTCGCCACCGGTCGCCCACGCCGACGGCGTACGACGGGTCACGTCCTCGATCACGCCGAGCACGGCGACCACTGGGGTGGGCAGGATCGGCGTCTCGCCGGTCTGGTTGTAGAGGCTGACGTTGCCGCCGGTGACCGGGATGCCGAGGGTCAGGCAGGCGTCCTTGAGACCGCGACAGGCCTCGGCGAACTGCCACATGACGGCCGGGTCCTCGGGCGAGCCGAAGTTCAGGCAGTCCGAGATCGCCAGCGGCACGGCGCCACCGGTCGCGACGTTGCGGTAGCTCTCGACGAGGGCCAGCTGGGCGCCGGCGTAGGGGTCGAGCTTGGCGAAGCGCCCGTTGCAGTCGGTGGAGACCGCGACGCCCAGGTTGGTCTCGGGGTCGACCCGGATCATGCCGCTGTCGCTGGGCTGCGCGAGCACGGTGTTGCCGCGCACGTAGCGGTCGTACTGGTCGGTGATCCAGGACTTGTCGCACAGGTTGGGGCTGGCGACCATCCGGAGCACGGTCTCGCGCAGCTCGGCGCCGGTGGTCGGTCGGGCCAGCGCCTCGGCGCCGTCGGCCTGGAGGTCGTCCTGCCAGTCGGGGCGGGCGAGCGGACGCTGGTAGGTCGGGCCGTCGTGCGCGACCGAGCGCGGCGGCACGTCGACGACGCGCTCGCCGTGCCAGTCGATCTGGAGCCGACCGGTGTCGGTGACCTCGCCGACCACGACGGCCTCGACGTCCCACTTGGCGCAGATCGCCATGAAGCCGGCGACGTCGTCGGGCTCGACGACCGCCATCATCCGCTCCTGCGACTCGCTCATCAGGATCTCCTCGGGCGCGAGCGTGGAGTCACGCAGCGGCACCCGGTCGAGCTCGACGTGCATGCCACCGTCACCGGCGGAGGCGAGCTCGGAGGTGGCGCAGGACAGGCCGGCCCCACCGAGGTCCTGGATGCCGGCGACCAGCCCGGCCGCGAAGATCTCGAGCGTGCACTCGATGAGCAGCTTCTCCATGAAGGGGTCGCCGACCTGCACGCTCGGCCGCTTGGCCGGGCCGTCGGCGTCGAAGGTCTCGGACGCCAGGACCGAGACGCCGCCGATGCCGTCGCCACCGGTGCGCGCGCCGTAGAGGATCACCTGGTTGCCGGCGCCGGACGCCTTGGCGAGGTGCAGGTCCTCGTGCCGGAGCACGCCGACGCAGAGCGCGTTGACGAGCGGGTTGCCGGCGTACGACGCGTCGAAGACGGCCTCGCCGCCGATGTTGGGCAGGCCGAGCATGTTGCCGTAGCCACCGACCCCCGCGACGATCCCGGGCAGCACCCGGTGGGTGTCGTCGGCGTCGAGCGGCCCGAAGCGCAGCGGGTCCATCACGGCGACCGGGCGGGCGCCCATCGCCAGGATGTCGCGGACGATGCCGCCGACGCCGGTCGCGGCGCCCTGGTAGGGCTCGACGTACGACGGGTGGTTGTGCGACTCGACCTTGAACGTCACGGCGTAGCCCTGGCCGATGTCGAGGACGCCGGCGTTCTCGCCGATGCCGGCCAGCATCTTGCCGACCGGCGTCGTCTGCGGGATCTCGCTGAACTGCTTCAGGTGCACCTTGGAGCTCTTGTAGGAGCAGTGCTCGCTCCACATCACGGAGTACATCGCGAGCTCGGAGCTGGTCGGTCGGCGGCCGAGGATCTCGCGGATCTCGGCGTACTCGTCCGGCTTCAGCCCCAGGTCGGCCCAGGGCTGCTCGCGCTGGGGGTCCTCGGTGGCGACGGTGACGGTGTCGAGATGGGCGATGCGGGTCTCTGGCACGGCGCCAATCTACCGGGGATGCCTGCCGTCAGCCGACTCGGACCACCCGGGTGGAGGTCGCCTGCGTGACGGGGTCGAACTGCTCCGGATCGAGGAGCGTGATCGACCCGTCCAGCCGCAGCCACCCGGCGTGGAACGGCACGGGCGACGACTTGAGCCACAGGGTGATCGGGTGGAGCACGCCGTCGCACGTCAGGTCGAGGTCCCGCGAGTCGCTGGCGATGCTCGGGAACTCACCCTGCCGGGCCGTGATGCTGAAGTCCTGCAGCACCCAGGGAGCGTCGCAGCGCGCCCGGAGCGTGACCTTGACGACCGCGTGCGGTCGCAGCTCGACCGTCGCGGGCAGCTCGATCTTGGCGGCCGGCCGCACGTAGATGGCGGCCGTCGTCGACACCGGCTGCGCGGCGCCGCCGCCGAGCGGCACGACCGAGGCGCGCACGGTCAGGGTCGCGGGGCCGGGCTCGAAGGCCTCGAGGCTGGTGACCCGCTGGCGGTGCCAGAGCCCGTCGCACGGGAACGGCTGCTCCTGCATCACCGGCGTGACCACGTCGCCCTGGCTGAACTCGGCGGTGAGCTCGGCGACCCGGTAGCCGGGCAGGCACCGCCCGCGGAGACCGGCGAGGATGGTGCCGCGCTGGCCCTCGTAGGCCTGCGCGTCGACGTGCAGCTCGGCCACCGCGCCGGCGTACGTCGTCAGCCGCACCGCACCGTCGGCCGGGAGCGGCACCGCGACCGCGGCCGTCAGTGCGAGTCCCAGCACGAACCACAGGGCTCTCGTCACACGAACTCACCTCCACCTGCTCCAGGCAGCGTGCGCCCACGGGCGGGGCGGTGGGTGGTACGGCGAGCAGGTTCCCCAGTTCGGGGGAGGTTCAGCGCAGCAGGCCGTCGGCGACGACCGCGAGCATCGGGCGTACGGCGTCCGCGTCCAGGTCGCCCTGGTCGGCCACGGTCGCGATGCCGCCCACCAGGCGGCAGACCTGGATCGTGTCGACCTCGTCGCGCAGGGCGCCGTCGGCACGCAGCCGGTCGATGATCCGGTCGTTGGCGGCGGTCAGCACCTGGCACTTGGTGGTGATCGGCGAGTCCGGGTTGCCGATCGCCGAGGTGATCTTGGCGGGGGCTCCCTTGTGCTGGCTGATCAGCGCGACGTACTCCTCGAACCAGTTGAGCAGCACCGCACGGTCGCCACCCTCGTGGGCGAGGGCCTTCTCGGTGGCCACGTCGACCTTGTCGACCCAGAACTTCAGGACGGCGTCGAGCAGGTTCTCCCGCGCGGGGAAGTGCCGGTAGAGGGTGCCGGGACCGACCCCGGCGCGCTTGGCGATCTCGTCGAGCGACGCGTCGTACCCCTGCTCGCGGAAGACCTCGCGCGCCACCTCCACGATGCGGTCGTAGTTGCGCTGGGCGTCGGCACGCACTTTTCTTCCTTCGACGGTTGCTAAACGGAGAGTGTCTCCGTATTGTGGTGGAGGAAGCGGAGTCACCCTCCGGATCAAGCGTACCTCGGCCCCCTCGGCCAGAACAGGACTTCCACCTCACATGTCCTCAGACACCGTCACCTCCCGGCCCACCGAGCTCCCGCCGAACGCGGGGCGCGCCGCCACCGGGATCGCCATCGTGCTGGTCGCCCAGCTCATGCTCGTGCTCGACGCCACCGTCGTGAACGTCGCACTGCCCCGCATCGACGCCGACCTCGGCTTCGGCCCGGCGTCGCTCTCCTGGGTCCTCAACGCCTACACCCTCGCCTTCGGCGGACTGCTGCTCCTCGGCGGTCGGCTGGGCGACGTGCTCGGCCGGCTCCGGATGTTCGAGATCGGCCTGGGCGTCTTCACCGTCGCCTCGCTGCTCGGCGGCCTCGCCCAGACCCCCGGCCAGCTGGTCGCGACCCGCGCCCTCCAGGGTGTCGGCGCCGCCATGGCCGCGCCCAGCGTGCTGGCCCTGCTCACCACCAGCGCACCGGACGAGGCCGCCCGCAACCGCGCCTTCGCGCTCTTCGGCGCCGTCTCCTCCGGCGGCGCGTCCATCGGGCTGATCCTCGGCGGCCTGCTGACCGACGTCGGCTCCTGGCGCTGGACCCTCTTCATCAACGTCCCCCTGGGCATCGCGGTCCTGCTGCTCGCGCGGCGGTTCGTCGACGAGACCGCGCGTCGCCCGGGACGCTTCGACCTCGTCGGCGCGGCCTCCGCGACCGGCGGCGCGGTCGTCCTCGTCTGGACGCTCATCGGCACGCCCGAGCACGGCTGGACCTCGGCCCGCACCATCGCCGGGTTCCTCGTCGGCCTGGCCCTGATCGCACTGCTGGCCCGCACCGAGGTGCGGCACCCGCACCCGATGATCCAGCCGCACCTGGTCCGCAACCGCAACCGGGTGGCCGCCCTCATCGTGATGGCGCTGGTGATCGGCGCGAACCTCTCGATGTTCTTCCTGGTCGTGCAGTACGTCCAGCGGGTCCTCGGCTTCGGGCCGCTCGAGTCGGGCTTCGCGTTCCTGCCGTTCAGCCTCGGCATCTTCGCGATGTCCCGGGTGACCCCGTGGCTGATCGGCCGCCTCGGCCCGCGCACGATGATGATGGTCGGCAGCGCGGCGCTCGCCGGCGCCTACGCCTGGCTCAGCACCATCGGCACCGGCGACACCTACGTCGGCGCCGTCTTCGGCCCGATGCTGATCGCGGGCCTGGCGACCGGCTTCGTCTTCATGCCGATCACCGCCACGGTCCTGTCCGGGGTCGAGCCCGAGCACGCCGGATCGGCGTCCGGCCTGCTGCAGACCACGCAGCAGCTCGGTGCCGCCGTCGGCGTCGCCGTGATCGTCTCGGTGTACGCCGCGGGCGCGGTGCCCGGCGAGTTCGTCCCCGGCGTCCGGGCGGCCTTCCTCGTGTCGGCGACCTTCTGCGCCCTCGCCCTGGTCGTCGCGACGCTCGTGCTGCGGCCCGCCCGGGCGGCGCAGGCCGCTGCCGAGCCGGAGCAGTCCGAGGCCCTGGCCGCCGACGCGGCCTGACCTCGGCCTCCGGGGCAAGCCACGGCCGGCTCTCGCTCAGGCGAGGGCCGGCCGTGCCGATGGTGGGAACTACAGATCTGTAGTTACCCGTGAACGCTGTGACTGGTGTGATTGCTGAGGTTATGGTGACGTGGCCTCGGTCGCCGGGGCAGCGCCTCTTCCTTCCCCTGGAGCCCCGCATGCCTCGCCACGCCGCCCTCGTCCGCACCCTCGGCCGGATCAGCGCCGGCGCCCTCGTGGCGGTCGTCGCGGTGGCAGGGCTGAGCGTCGTCGGCGCCAGCGAGGCCGCGACCCCGCTCGTCGCGAAGCAGGCCAGGGCCGCCAACGTCGCGACCCCCGGGAGCTTCACGGGCTTCGGCTTCGACCAGTGCCAGGCGCCGAGCCAGGCCGCGATGGACGTCTGGCTGGAGCGCTCGCCCTTCCTCGCCGTCGGCATCTACATCGACGGCGACTCCCGCGCGTGCCGCAAGCAGACCCACCTCGACGCGGCCTGGGTCAGCACGCAGCTGAGCAAGGGCTGGCGGCTGCTGCCGATCACGCTCGGCCCCCAGGCGTCCTGCCAGCCGCGGTTCCCGCGCTACAAGGACGACTTCCGGATCAGCGCCAAGCAGGACGCGGACAAGGGCTACGCGACCGCACTGCGGCAGGGCCGCACCCAGGCGAAGAAGTCCGTCGCCGCCGCCCGGGCGCTCGGCATCGCAGCGCGCAGCACGCTCTGGTACGACCTCGAGGGCTTCGACCACACCAACGTGAGGTGCCGTGACTCGGCGCTGACCTTCCTCAGCGGCTGGACCCGGCAGATCCGCGCACAGGGGTACCTGTCCGGGGTCTACTCGAGCGCCGGCTCCGGCATCCTGGCCCTCGACAACGCCCGGGTGAACCGGCCCAAGGCCTTCACCCAGCCCGACCAGATCTGGATCGCCCGCTGGGACGGGGTGGCCGACACGAGCACGTCGTACATCCGCGACGACGGCTGGCGCCCGCACGCGCGGGTGAAGCAGTACCAAGGCGGCCACGACGAGACCTGGGGCGGCGTGAAGATCAACATCGACCGCAACTTCCTCGACGTCGGCCGCGGCTCGGTCGCCGCGCCCGAGGCCACCTGCGGCGGCACCAAGGTGGCGACGTACGGCTTCACCCTGCTGCGCAAGCGGACCTCCACCAGGATGCCGGTCCCGCCCGCGAGCCAGGTCAAGGTCCTGCAGTGCCTGCTGAAGCGCAAGGGTCTCTACGCGGGGCGGCTGCACGGCCTCTTCGGCCCGAAGGTCATCGCCGCGGCCAACGCGTGGCAGCGAGCGCACGGCTCGACCGTGCAGGCGGCCTGGACCAGGCACGACTGGATGACGCTCTTCGGCTCCGGCAAGACCCCGGTGCTGAAGTACGGGTCGACCGGCACCGCCGTGCGCCACCTCCAGCGCGCCATCGGCGTCTCCGGCAAGGACGCCACGACCCGGGCCGTGCGGGCCACCGGCGTCTTCGACTGGAAGACCGACAAGGCGCTGCGCGCGTGGCAGAAGCGGGTCGGCGTCGCGGTCTCGGGCGTCGCGGGCAAGCAGACCTGGGCCGCGGTCCAGGCCGGCAGGTTCTAGCCGGCGGGCGGTCCCACCAGCAGAGCGATCCCGGTCAGGGCGGCGAGGGCCACCAGGCCGGCGACGACGCCCTGGACCGGGTTGCGCAGCAGCCAGGCGACGGGGCGGTCGAGGGTGCGCGACGGCTCGGTGGACGTGAGCCGCCAGGTGTCGGCGAGCACGCCGTGCCGCTCCGCGGACCGGTCGGCGAGGACGGTGACGAACGGCGGGATCGACGCGAGCAGCGTCAGCAGGGACCGGCGTCGCGACCAGCGCTGGTCGACCGAGACCAGCACCGTGGTCAGGCAGTAGGCGATGAAGACGACGCCGTGCACCATGCCGAAGACGCGGACGCCCAGCTCGGTGACGCCGGAGTACTTGAACACCATGCCGGTCAGCAGCAACGCCCAGGTGACCGCCTCGGCGATCGCGACGAGGCGGAAGGTCTTGAGGGGACTCATGCGAACGCTTGCTCCACGAGGCTGGTGAAGAACCCCAGGCCGTCGGTGCCGGCGCCGGTCAGGTCCTCGACGGCGTGCTCGGGGTGCGGCATCAGGCCGACCACGTTGCCGCGCTCGTTGCTGATCCCGGCGATGTCGCGCAGCGAGCCGTTGGGGTTGACGTCGAGGTAGCGGGCGACCACCCGACCCTCGCCCTCGAGCCGGTCGAGGGTGTCGACGTCGGCGACGAAGCCACCCTCGCCGTTCTTCAGGACGATCGTGATCTCGGCGCCCTCGTCGTACGACGAGGTCCACGCGGTGCTGGCGTTCTCGATGCGCAGGCGCTGGTCGCGGCAGACGAACTTGCGGTGGTCGTTGCGGATCAGCGCGCCGGGCAGCAGGTGTGACTCGCACAGGATCTGGAAGCCGTTGCAGATGCCGAGCACCGGCATGCCCCTGCCGGCCGCGTCGACGACCTCCGCCATGACCGGGGAGAACCGGGAGATCGCGCCGCAGCGCAGGTAGTCGCCGTACGAGAAGCCGCCCGGCAGCACGACGGCGTCGACGCCGCGGAGGTCGTGGTCGCCGTGCCAGAGCGGCACCGCGGTGTGACCACCGAGGGTGACGGCACGCTGCGCGTCGACCTCGTCGAGCGAGCCGGGGAAGGTGACGACGCCGATCTTCACCGGTCCGCCCCGGCGACCGGCTGCTCGACGCGGACGGTGAAGTTCTCGATCACGGGGTTGGAGAGCAAGGTCTCCGCCATCTGCTCGACCTCGGCGAGCACCGCCTCGGTGATCTCACCGGCGATCTCGAGCTCGAACCGCTTGCCCTGGCGGACGTCGGTCACTCCCTGGAAGCCCAGTCGCGGCAGCGCGCCGAGCACGGCCTTGCCCTGGGGGTCGAGGATCTCGGGCTTGGGCATCACGTCAACGACTACTCGCGGCACGCGGCCAGTCTACGAGGACCGCCCGACGGCGGGCACACTAGGACCATGAGCATGCCCGCAGGCCAGCCCGGTGCGAACGCACTCCGCCTCGAGTACCCCCAGTCCCTGGCGGTGTACGACGACTACGCGGCGGCCCAGAAGACGGTGGACTTCCTGTCCGACAACGAGTTCCCGGTCCAGCACCTGATGATCGTGGGGACCGACCTGAAGCGCGTCGAGCGGATCACCGGCCGGTTGACGACCGGCCGGGTCGCCCTCGGCGGCCTGCTCTCCGGGCTGTGGCTGGGTCTCTTCGTCGGGCTCATCTTCTCGTTCTTCGTCGACGAGGACGTCCTGGCGATGATCGTCTCGACCATCCTGCTCGGCGCGGTCTTCGGCGTGGTGTGGGCACTCCTCGGCTACGCCCTGACGAGAGGCCAGCGCGACTTCTCCTCGGTCACCCAGGTGGTCGCCACCCGCTACGAGGTGCTCGTCGAGCACAAGGTCGCCGGTCAGGCCCGCGAGCTGCTGACGACGCTGCCCGGCGCCCTGCCGAACCCCTTCGAGTAGCCCGGTTGGTTTACGCACCCGGAGCGACCGGGCAGTAGTCCCCCGACCAGCACCATCCGACTCGGGGGCCGGAATGACCGACATCGTCCCGCAGGACATCCGCGCGGCAGCGAACCAGATGGAGATCGCCGTCACCGCGGTCGACGCGAACGTGCCCACCGGCGTCGGCGACGTCGCCTCGGCCATGCCCGGCAGCACGAGCGCCGGCGCGGCCACCACCCTGGCCGACACCTGGCGCACGGCGTACCAGACCTGGGTGACCGCCAGCACGCAGCACGTCGCCTCGCTGCGGCAGCACGCGGACGACTGGGTCGCCACCGACCAGGCCCAGGCCGCGCGCATGGAGCGCCTGGCCCGCGGGGGCATGTGATGGTCACCATCGACCAGCTCAAGCAGTGGGACGCCGACCGGCTCGGCCGGGTCGCCGACGAGCTCCACGACCGGCGCAGCGCGCTCACCGACCTGGCCGACGAGGTCACCGCCGGCCGGCCGCCCAACTCGTGGGTGGGAGGCGCCTCGGTGTACGCCGAGCAGGACCACGACCGGCTGGCCAACCAGCTCACCGACCAGGTCGCCGAGCTCAACATGGTGATCTCGGCCATCGACACCGCGAGCGGCGCCGTCCGCGGCGCCCGGAGCATGCTCGACGACGCGCTGTCCCGGGCGAGCAGCAACGGCTGCACGGTGGCCGCCGACGGCTCGGTGCGCAGCACGCGCACCTTCGAGGACGACGACGAGCGCGACGACGCCCAGCAGGTCGTGGACGAGATCGCCCAGGCGGTCGGCGACGCCCTGACCAAGGCCTCGGATGCCGACGCCGACCTGGCCGCCACCCTGAGCTCGGCGAGCGGCGGGGACGTCGACGCCGCCGGCGACCTGGGCGACCAGACCCTGCCCGACGCCCTGCGCGACAAGACCCCGCAGGAGCAGGTCGACTACCTGCTCGACCACCCCGACCTGGCCACCGTGCTGATGCCGAGCCTGCCCGAGCCGCTGCGCGAGGAGCTCGGCAAGGGCCTCTCGGACCTGATCGACGGCCAGGTCAACGACGACGACTTCGACCTCGACCAGGAGCAGGTGGACCGCCTGTCCACCCTGCTCGACGCGTACGGCGGCGACCCGGTCGTGGCCTCCTCCCTCTACGAGGACCTGGGTGCCGACGGCACGGTGGCGACCCTCGGCGCCATCGAGAGCTACCTCTACGTCGGCGGGGGCGGCGACCCGGACAGGCTCCACGGGCTGGCCGACGACCTGCGCAACACGCTGGCGACCGCCGGACAGGACCCCGACTTCGACAACCGCACGTTCGGCGAGGACCTGGCGCGCTACGCGACGTACCAGACCGACGACGACCAGCGCGACGCCTTCGAGGACCGCTACCCCGGCTACAACGGCAACGGCGCCTCGATCCTCACCTACCTGATGCAGGACCACGGCCTGGACGGTGACCTGGTCGAGGGCACGGCCACCGAGCTCGACCGCTTCGAGCGCCAGCTCGGGCAGGACGGCGCCCAGGCCTGGTACAGCCACAGCGGCTACAGCGGCCTGACCACCGGCGACGACAACGGCGGCTGGTACGACGACCCGATGGCAGCGGCCCTGGGCAACCTCGGCGACCACCCGGAGAACGGCTACCACTTCCTCACCGAGGACCCGAGCCGTCAGGACTACTACTTCCACGACCGCAGCTGGGAGGCCGACGGCTTCGCCGGCATCACCCAGCTCGGCGACGGCATCGGGACCGATCCCGACCTGATCGCCGACCACCCGCGGGAGACCTCCGAGCTCGTCTCGCGCTTCTTCCACGGCATCGCGACCAACGAGTCGTTCAGCGTCGACAACGCCGAGGCCGGGTCGCCGCACCTCGCCGACCTGATGAAGCACTACACGCCGGCGGTCGACGAGGCGCTGCGCAACGAGGGCGAGAGCCAGGTCGGCGACCACCGGTTCTCGAAGGAGTACTTCGGCTCCTTCGACCACTACCCGACCGTGATCCACGGCGACCTCCAGGACCTGATGAAGGTCGCGGTGAGCACCGACGAGGGCTCGACCAGCATCGCCGAGGGCATCGGCGCCTACAACCAGACCCAGGTCAACAACGTCGCCGTGGAGCTCGCGAAGGACCCCGGCGACCCGCAGACCATCAACGAGCTGCGCGACACCCTCCAGCGCACGGCCGGGCTGCAGGGCTTCGCCGAGCACGCGGTCGGGGACGTCGAGATCGACGTGGCCAAGGACCACGACGCCCGCGTCGCGGCCTTCTCCGACCTGGTCGGCGACGCCGCCGGCCTGGTGCCGCTGCCCGGCGCCGGCATCGCCGGCGACGTGATCAGCACCGCGTTCGACCACGGGGTCGACCTCGGCACCGGTGCCCTGACCGACGCCTACGGCAACCACACCGATGCCGCCGAGGCCAACGCCGAGACCCGGGCCGGGATCGGCGCGACCCAGATGAAGGTCAACGCCTACCTCACGCTGGCCGAGGCCGGGGTGATCCCCGAGGCCGACATCCCGGACGTCTGGTACGACGACAACCACCAGCTGCTGTCCGCCAGCGAGATCCCGCCGCAGGACCTCTCGTCGTACGGGCAGAGCGCGGGCGACGGGCTCAACAACTTCGCCACCAACTACGACCTCGAGGGCGCCTACAAGAACGAGTTCATCACCTACTACGGGTCCGATGACTAGGCGCGCGCGCGTCCTGCTGGCCCTCGCCGTCGTGGCGGCGGTCGCGTCGGGGTGCTCGGACGACGAGGCGACCCCGCTGAGCGACGACCAGCTGCCGAGCGACGTCGTGTCCAGCGCCACCGACGACGCCGGCATCCCGACGACCAGCTCCTGCGAGGCCGTCAACCGGGCGCAGGAGAAGGTCATGGTCACGGCCGCGCCCCACCACGGCTACCGCTACTGGACCTACCAGCTCGACGACGGATCCTTCGTCGGCGTCTCGGTGATGCAGCCGACCTACCCCTACGAGGACCCCTCGGCGGCCCTGGCCCTGGTCTCGGACGCCGTCGCGGAGTGCGCCGACCAGGACGCCGACGGCGGCGTCGCGGCGCTGGACGACGTGCCGGACGGCGCCGTCGGCTTCCGCTCGACCACGACGGACAGCAACGGCACCCGGGAGGGCACCACGCTGCTCGCCCCGGCCGGCGAGGACCGCATCGTCACGGTCACGACGTCGTACGACGCCGGCACGGAGCCGTCGGTCGACGCGGCCGCGCTGCTCGCGGACGCCCGCGACCGTGCGGGCGACCTCGACCTCGACCTCAGCTGAGCTCGCGCTTGAGGATCTTGCCGGTCGACGTCATCGGGAGGGCGTCGACGAACTCGACGATGCGCGGGTACTTGTAGCCCGCCATCTCCTCCTTGGCCCACGCGACGATCTCGGCCTCGGTGACCTCGGCGCCGGCGTTGAGGATCAGCACCGCCTTGATCTCCTCGCCGTGGCTGTCGTGCGGGACCCCGATCACCGCCGCCAGCGAGACCGCCGGGTGGGTCATCAGGAGCTCCTCGATCTCGCGGGGGTACACGTTGAAGCCGCCGCGGATGATCATGTCCTTGGACCGGTCGACGATGTAGTACCAGCCGTCCTCGTCGCGACGTCCCAGGTCGCCGGAGCGGAACCAGCCGTCGTGGATGACCTCGGCGGTGGCCTCGGGCCGGTTGTAGTAGCCCTTCATGATGTTGTGGCCCTTGATCGCGATCTCGCCGATCTCGTCGGGCCCCTCGGGCACCGTCTCCCAGCTGTCGGGGCGCAGCAGCTCCATCTCGACGCCGGGGATCGGCAGGCCGATGGAGCCGACGCGCACCGGCTCGCCGTACTTGGAGAACGACGCGACCGGGGACGTCTCCGAGAGCCCGTAGCCCTCGAGGATGGTGACGCCGAACTTCTTCTCGAAGTCCTTGTGCACCTCGACCGGCAGCGCCGAGCCGCCGGCTGCGGCGACCCGCAGGTTGGCGGCCAGCGCCTTCACGTCGACGGAGTCGTCGAGCGCGCCGAGCAGGCCCCAGTACATCGTGGGCACGCCGGCGAAGAACGTCACCTGCTCCCTGGCCATCAGGGCGAGGGCGGCGTGGGCCTCGAAGCGCGGCAGCATCACGACGGTCCCGCCGTACGCGAAGGCACCGTTCTGGATCACCGTCTGGCCGAACGAGTGGAAGAGCGGCAGCACGCAGAGGTACGTGTCGGGGTGCTCTGCGTCGGCGCCGAACAGCGCGGCACCGGACAGCGCGTTGTCGCGCATGTTGCGGTGCCGCAGCTCCGCACCCTTCGGCTGACCCGTGGTGCCGGACGTGTAGAGGATGACGGCCGTGTCATCCTCGTCGGTGGCGACGGTGTCGAAGGTCGCGGGCTGCCCGCCCATCGCCTGGGCCATCGTCTCGACGCCCTCGATCGGCGAGACGCCGTCCAGCGCGCCGGTGATGACGAAGAAGTGCTCGCAGCCGTCGGCCTGCTCGAAGCCGGCGTGCCCGGCCTCGGCCATCGCTAGCTCCGGGGTGCCCTCGAAGCAGAAGTAGGCCTTCGCGTCGGAGTCGCCGAGGTGGTAGGCGACCTCGCGTCCCTTCAGGAGCACGTTGAGCGGGACGACGGCGGCGCCGGCCTTGAGGATGCCGAAGTAGACGACGGTGAAGTACGGCAGGTTCGGGCAGCTCAGCGCGACCTTGTCGCCGGGCCGGATGCCCCGCGCGACCAGCAGGTTGGCCACCATGTTGGAGAAGGAGTCGAGCTGCGCGTAGGTGAGTCGGCTCTCGCCCAGCACGACCGCCGTGCGGTCGGGGTAGGTCGCGGCGCTGTCCTCGAGCAGGGTCGACAGGTTGTACGTCGTCATGGCGTCAACCTACCGGCAGCGTGGCGCAGGTCACCCCGGACGGCGTACGGCGCCGCCAGCCCCAGCACCCGGGCGACCGGTCCCAGGACCCCCCGGCCCCGCAGCACCATCGTCGGCTCGACGTCGCAGCCGGTCGGCGTCGCGGTGAAGACCAGCGTCAGCGTCGCCGAGATCCCGCGCCAGGTGCCGGTCTCGGTCCAGCGGTGCGGCCGGTCCAGCTCGGTGGTCCGCATGTCCGGACGCAGTCCGGGCTTCGTCACGTCGACCCACGTCTGGCCGACCCGTGGCTCGCCGTCGACGTCCTCGACGCGCGCCAGGCTGGACTGCCAGTCGGCGCGGTGGTGCGGGTCCGCCAGGTAGTCGAACGCCACCTCCGGCGGCACCGGGAAGGAGATCTTCAGAACACTTCTCCCGTCAGGAGCTCGTACGCCTCGACGTAGCGGCTGCGGGTGCGCTCGACGACCTCGGGTGGCAGCGGCGGTGGGGCCTCCCCGGACGCGCGGTCCCAGCCGGACTCTCGGGAGAGCGCCCAGTTGCGCACGATCTGCTTGTCGTACGACGGCTGGGTCCGTCCGGGACGCCACTCGGCGGCCGGCCAGAACCGCGACGAGTCGGGCGTCAGCACCTCGTCCCCGAGCACGGTCGTGCCGTCGGGACGGGCGCCGAACTCGAGCTTGGTGTCGGCCAGGATGATGCCGCGCTCGCGGGCGACCTGCTCGGCACGCCCGTAGACCGCGATCGTGAGCTCGCGCAGCTCGGCGGCGCGCTCGGCGCCGATGGTGAGCGCGACGGCGTCGTACGACACGTTCTCGTCGTGGTCGCCGAGCTCGGCCTTGGTGGCGGGCGTGAAGATCGGCGCCGGCAGGCGGCTGCCGTCCTCGAGACCGGCGGGCAGCGCGACGCCGCAGACGCTGTGGTCGGGGCCGGTGGCGCGGTAGTCGACCAGGCCGGAGCCGGTCAGGTAGCCGCGGGCCACGCACTCGACGGGATACATCGCGAGCCGTTCGCAGACCACCGCACGACCGCGTACGGCGTCCGGGACGTCGGTGCTGATGACGTGGTTGGGCGCCAGGTCGGCGAGCTGGTCGAACCACCACAGCGACATCCGGGTGAGGATCTCGCCCTTGTCCGGGATGGTCGTGTCGAGCACGAAGTCGAAGATCGAGATCCGGTCGCTCGCGACCATCAGGAGCTCGCCGCCGGGGAGCTCGTAGAGGTCGCGGACCTTGCCGGAGTGGAGGTGCTGGGCGCCGTCGATGGCGGGCGCGTCGGGGATGTTCAGGTCTGCCACGTGCTCACCCTAGGAGACGGCCTGTTCAGTGTTTCCGTACTCGGTTACTTTTGTTTGCGTCGCTGATCCGCAGAGCGAGGGAATCATGATCCGACCACCCCAGCCCGACTTCCTGATCATCGGTGCCCCCAAGGCCGGCACGACGGCCCTGCACGCGGCGCTCTCGCAGCACCCCGAGGTGTTCGTGACCCGGCCGAAGGAGCCGAAGTACTGGCTCTGCGACGGCGCCCCTCCCCCCGCCTGGCGCGGCCCCGGCGACGCGCACTCGCAGCAGGAGTGGATCTGGCGGCACGACGAGTACTCGGCCCTCTTCGACCACGCCCGGCCGGACGCGGTGCGCGGCGAGAGCACGCCCTTCTACCTGTGGAGCCGGGGCGCCCACCGGCGGATCGCCGAGGCGCTGCCCGAGGTCCGTCTGATCGCCGTCGTGCGCGACCCCGTCGACCGCGCCTACTCCAACTGGATGCACCTGTGGTGCGACGGCCTCGAGCCGGTCGCCGACTTCGAGACCGCGTTCAACCGGCAGGACGACCGGGTGCGCGCCGGGTGGGCGCCGTTCTGGCGCTACCGCGAGCTCGGGATGTACGGCGAGCAGCTCGCCCACCTGCAGCAGTACGTCGATCCGGAGCGGATCCTGGTCCTGCGCTACCGCGACATCGTCGACGACCCGCCGGCTGCGGTCGACCGGGCGAGCCGCTTCCTCGGCATCAGCACCGGCCGGGTCGCGACCATCCCGCGCGACAACGCCCGCAGCTACGTGGAGCCCGGCTGGCGACCGTCGCTGTGGGGCCCGGTGATCCGGGCCGGGGCCCGGCTCGGTCAGCACGCCGCGCCGGAGGTCTGGCGGCGGGCGAGCGCGCCGCTAGTGGCCCGGCTGCAGACCGGCGAGTCGGTCCCGCGCCCGCGGCTCTCGCCGGAGCAGCGCGCCCGGCTGGTGCCCGCCTTCGCCGACGACGTCGACCTGCTCTCCGAGCTCTCCGGTCAGGACTTCTCGGACTGGCTCTCCCACGAGCCGAAGGGGTCGTTCGACGAGCGACGCAAGCCGGCGTAGGGCCGGGGGCCGTCTGTGGGCTGCGGGGGTTTCGAGGCTCAGGCCTGGCGGCCGTCACACCTCAACCACCGGACACGACGTACGACGACACCGGTGGTCGAGCAGCGAAGGCGCCCTGGCGCCTGAGCGTCGTCGAGACCCCCGCA
>NZ_KK211167.1:549298-567583 GCF_000620705.1 Nocardioides sp. URHA0020 | reverse complement strand
CTGGCGCCTGAGCGTCGTCGAGACCCCCGCAACCCGCCCGCGGCGGCGACCCACGCGAACGACGCCCTGCGCACGCTGCGGGGGTTTCGAGGCTCAGGCCTGGCGGCCTTGCACCTCAACCAGCGGGGGTCAGCGGACGAGGGTGACCAGGTCGTGGGCGCCGTCGGGGCGGGCGGCCTCGACGTAGAAGCGGGTGGTGCCGTCCGGGAGCGGGACCGCGGAGGCGTAGCGCCAGGCACCGTCGGAGTGCGGTGACGCGATCGGACCCTGGCCGTCGTCGGGCACGAGCCGCTCACCGTCCCAGCGCGCGACCCCGGTCGTCTCGTACCAGTTGGAGGCCGCGTCGGCCCGGCCGTCGTAGAGGACCGTGAGCGGGTCGGCGCCGATCACCGCGGTCACCCGGGCGCCGCGGGCGTCCCAGTGACCCGGGCGGCCGGCGAGCACCTCACCTCGGTCGGCCCACTCGAGGCCGTCGGGGCTGGTGAGCAGCCGCGTGGTCATCCGGTCCTCGTGGCCGGGCTCGGTCAGCGGGTGGCAGCAGAGCCACATCCGCCAGCCGTCGGGGGTGTGCTCGACGACCGGGTCCTTGACCGCGACGCGGTCGTCGCCGGGCAGCACCACCCGCCGCTCGCCGGCCGGCAGCTCCGCCGGCGTCGCGGCGGTGAGGCTGTCGACCCACCAGTGCTTGGAGTCCGGGGTCGCGCACGACAGGTAGAGCCGCCAGCCCAGCCCGGGCACCGGCACCAGCACCGGGCGCTCGAAGGACTCGCAGCCGAACGCCTCACGTCGGACGACCGCGACCTCCTCGAAGGAGACGCCGTCCTCCGACCTCGACACGACGACCGAGACGCCGCGACCCTCGGAGAGCGGGCGGCGGACGCGGTAGGTGAGCCAGAAGGTGCCGTCGACCAGCACCACGCTCGCCGCGCCGGCCCAGTTGCCCGGGCCCTCGCCGGGCGCGGGGACGACGATCTCGACGGTGTCGTCGGGCGTCGGGAGCGGCAGCACGTCGACGGTCATGCCCCCAGCGTAGTCGACCGAACGAGTCGACTATCGAGGATCGTCGGCGGCGCTACCGCCGCAGCCACCACTCCATCCGCTTGGTCACCCACGGCAGCGCGAGGTACGTCATCACCGGCGTCATCACGAGCACGACCGCGAGCACCCGCAGCGGCAGCGCCCAATCCGCGATGAGGTGGCCGGCGATCCAGTTGGCCAGCACGCTGAGGGGGTAGAAGACCAGGAAGATCACCGTCGCCTGCTTCCACCGCGGCGGCGCCGGCGCCGGCGGGCGGAGGTCCTCGACGTCGTACGTCGCCGGCGGGTCGAACCAGCCCTCGATGCCGGTGCGCCGCTCGATGCTGGACTCACCGACCAGACCCTGCGCGGCGCCGAGCCACCACTCCCGCTGCGGGCTCGCCTCCCACGTGGCCAGCGACGTGTCGTCGGCGAAGCGGTAGAGCATGTGCCACTCCTCCGAGTCCGTCGCCGGGCGGACCCAACCCGAGCCGAGGAACCCCTCGAACCGAGCAGCCAGGGCCGACCCGGCCCGGATCCACGCCACCATCTCGTCGTGGTGGCCGGGGCTGACGGTCCGGGTGATCGAGACGGTGACGGGGCTGGTCATGGTGCGATCGTCCGGGGGTGCCCGCAGGCAGCGCAAGTCGGGCTGGCAGCATGAGGCCATGCCGGAGCCTGCAGCCGAGATCCACGCCCGCGCCGTCGCCGCTGCCATCGACGGACACCTCTCAGCCCCCGCGATGACCGAGTGGGAGATCTTCCCCTGGGAGGTCGTCGGCGGGGCGATCGCGCCGAAGGCGCTGGCCGCACCCGGCGTCGAGGCCCCCCGTGCCGGGGAGCAGGGCGGCGAGCCGTGCTCCTCCTGCGCCGGGTTCGACCCCGACACCATCGTCTGGGAGGACGAGCACTGGGTGCTCACCGCCGCGCTCGAGCCCAGCGGCCTGCCCTTGGTCCTGGTGCTGCACACCCGCGAGCACGAGGACGCCGGCGAGATCGACGACGACCTGGCCTCCGAGTTCGGCCGGATCTCCAACCGGCTGGTCCGGATCATCCAGGGCCTGCCCGGGATCGGCCGACTGCACGTCAACCGGTGGGGCGACGGTGCCGAGCACTTCCACGTCTGGTTCTTCGCGCGCCCCGCGGGCTTCGCCCAGATCAAGGGCTCGTACGCCGTGGAGTGGGACGACATCCTGCCGCCGGTGGACGACGCCGTACGCCGGGCCGACCTGCACACCGTCGCCACCAAGCTGGCCAACTGGGGCGGCCACGCCCGCGCCTGACGATTGCATCCAGGCCTCGTCGGGAACGGTGGGCAGGTGAGCGAACACGTCGTCGACACCCCGTGCGTCGACGAGCCCGAGTACGCGCCCGATCCGCGCCGCTGGCGGATCCTCGGCGTCTCGCTGGTCATCGGCTTCATGGCGCTGCTCGACGTCTCGATCGTCAACGTCGCGATCCCGTCGATGCGCGAGGGCCTGCACACCTCCGCCGGCACCATCCAGTGGGTCGTCTCGGGCTACGCGCTGGCCTTCGGACTGACGCTGGTCGCGGGCGGTCGACTCGGCGACGCCTACGGCCGACGCCGGCTGATGCTGATCGGGCTGGCGCTCTTCATCCTCTCGAGCGCGGCCGTCGGGTTGGCGCCGAACGCCGCGCTCGTCGTCCTGGCCCGGCTCGCCCAGGGCGCCAGCGCCGGCCTGCTCACGCCGCAGAACTCCGGACTGATCCAGCAGCTCTTCCGCGGTCCCGAGCGCGGTCGCGCCTTCGGCATCTTCGGGCTCACGGTCTCGGTCTCGTCGGCGATCGGTCCGGTCCTGGGCGGGCTGATCATCGCCGCCGCCGGTGAGGACGAGGGCTGGCGGTGGCTCTTCCTCGTCAACGTGCCGATCGGGCTCGCCGCGATGGTCGCCGTGATGGTCATGGTCCCGCGGCGCCGACCGAGCACCGGGCCGAGCGACAACCGGATCGACGTCCCCGGCGCCCTGCTCCTCGGCGCCACCGTGCTGTGCCTGCTCTACCCGGTCGTGCGGGTCGAGGGCGGGGACCGGCTGCCGCTGGTGCTGCTCGTCGGGGTCCCGCTCTTCGGCTGGGGCTTCGTGGCGTGGGAGCGCCGTACGGCCGCCCACGGGCACCCGCCGCTGCTCGACCTCGCCCTGCTGCGCGCACTGCCGGGCTACATCAACGGGCTGGCCGTCGGGGCGCTCTACTTCACGGGCTTCACCGGGGTGCTGCTGGTGACCTCGCTCTACCTGCAGGAGGGCCTCGGGATGTCGCCGCTGCAGGCGGGTCTGCTGATGGTGCCGTTCGCGGCCGGCTCGTCGGTCAGTGCCCCACTGGCCGGACGGGTGGTCACGGAGCTCGGTCGGAAGCTGACGGTCGCCGCGCTGGCGACGATGATCGCCGGCGTCATCCTGGTCGCGCTGCTCGTGCCCGGCCAGGACCCGGTGTGGCCCTGGCTGGTGCCGACGCTCCTGGTGGCGGGCCTCGGTGCCGGCGCGGTCGTCTCCCCCAACATGACGCTCACCCTCGCGGAGGTCCCGCCGCGGATGGGCGGAGCGGCCGGCGGCGCGCTGCAGACGGGCCAGCGGATCGGCGCCTCGATCGGCGCCGCCGTGCTGGTCACCGTCTACCAGCTCGCCGCCGACGGCTCAGCGGACGCCGGGCTGCGGGCCGCCCTGCTCACCGGCGCCGCGCTGGTCGGGCTCGCGCTGCTGATGGCGATCCGCTCGCTGCGCCAGGCCCGGTCCCTAGAGGATGCCGCCGGGTGAGTACGCCGCGGCCTCGGGGTGGCGCGCCGTCACCTCGGCGACCCGGCGCACGACGAGCTGGACCTGGTCGACGGCCGCGCCGGTGAAGGTGATCGGCTCGGCGACGAGCGACGCGAGCTGGGCCTCGGTGAGGCCGAGGCGCGCGTCGGCGGCGAGCCGGGCGAAGACGTCGTTGTCCGCCTGACCCTGGCGCATGTCGAGGGCGGTGCCGACCGCCGCCTCCTTGATCGCCTCGTGCGCGGCCTCGCGGCCGACGCCGTTGCGCACGGCCGCCATCAGGACCTTGGTGGTGGACAGGAACGGCAGGTAGCGGTCGAGCTCGCGCTGGATCACCGCGGGGAACGCCCCGAACTCGTCGAGCACCGTCAGGAAGGTCTCGAACAGGCCGTCGGCGGCGAAGAACGCGTCGGGCAGCGCGACCCGTCGTACGACGGAGTCGGAGACGTCGCCCTCGTTCCACTGGTCGCCCGCGAGCTCGCCGATCATCGACAGGTGGCCGCGGAGCACGACCGAGAGGCCGTTGACCCGCTCGGCGGACCGGCTGTTCATCTTGTGCGGCATCGCCGACGAGCCGACCTGGCCCTCCTTGAAGCCCTCGGTGACCAGCTCGTTGCCGGCCATCAGCCGGATGGTGGTCGCGAGGTTGGACGGGCCGGCGACCAGCTGCACGAGCGACGACACGACGTCGAAGTCGAGCGAGCGCGGGTAGACCTGGCCGACGCTGGTCAGGACGCGGTCGAAGCCCAGGTGGACCGCGACCCGCTCCTCCAGCTGCTGCAGCCTGGTGGCGTCGCCGTCGAGCAGGTCGAGCATGTCCTGGGCGGTGCCCATCGGGCCCTTGATGCCGCGCAGCGGGTAGCGGGCCAGCAGGCTCTCGACCCGGTCGAGGCCGATCAGCATCTCGTCGGCGATCGTGGCGAACCGCTTGCCGAGGGTGGTCGCCTGCGCGGCGACGTTGTGGGAGCGCCCGGCCATCACGGTGGCCTCGTGCTCGGCGGCGAGACGACCGAGCCGGGCCAGGGCGGCGACGGCCCGGTCCCGCACCAGCGCGAGCGACTGCTTGACCTGCAGCTGCTCGACGTTCTCGGTGAGGTCACGCGACGTCATGCCCTTGTGGATGTGCTCGTGACCGGCGAGCGCCGAGAACTCCTCGATCCGTGCCTTCACGTCGTGACGGGTGACCCGCTCGCGCGCGGCGATCGACTCGAGGTCCACCGTGTCCACGACGTCGCGATAGGCCTCGATCACGCCGTCCGGCACGTCGATGCCCAGGTCGCGCTGCGCCTCGAGCACCGCGATCCACAGCTGCCGCTCGAGCACGATCTTGTGCTCCGGGGACCAGATCAGGGCCAGCTCGGCGGAGGCGTAGCGGGTCGCGAGGATGTTCGGCACGGTCACGTGCCCGATCCTCCCACGGCGACGCCGACCACCCCGGGGCACCCGAGCACACGCTGGGTCGCCACTGTCAGCGGAGGGAGGCACCCTCGACCACGCCGAGCGGCTCGGACGCGATGTCCTCCCGCCGCTGCAGGCCCGGGAAGCTGACCAGGTCGGCGGCGGCGTACGCCGTGGCGCGGGCATCGGCGACGTCGGTGCCGAGCGCCCGGACGGCGAGCACGCGCCCGCCGGCCGTGACGAGGTCGCCGTCGGCGAGGGCCGTGCCGGCGTGGATGACGTCGACGCCCTCACGAGCGCCGGCGAGGTCGGCCCCGGTGATGACGTCGCCCTTCGACGACGACTCGGGGTAGCCGGCCGAGGCGAGGACGACCGTGACCGCGGCCGCGTCGCGGAAGACCGGCGCCGGCACCTCGGCGAGCCGACCCTGCGCCGCCGCGAGCAGCAGCTCGCCCAGCGGGGAGTCGAGCACGGCCAGGACCGGCTGGATGTCGGGGTCGCCGAAGCGGACGTTGAACTCGATGACGCGAGGCCCGGACGCGGTCAGCGCGAGGCCGACGTACAGGCACCCGACGAAGGGGATGCCGCGCGCGGACATCTCCGCCAGCGTCGGTCGCACGACGCGCTCGAGCACGACCTCGGACAGGTCGGGCTGCGCCCAGGTCAACGGCGTGTAGGAGCCCATCCCGCCGGTGTTCGGGCCGCGGCCGCCGTCGAAGATCCGCTTGAAGTCCTGGGCGGGCTGCAGGGCGTACGCCGTGGCTCCGTCGCAGATCGCGAAGACCGAGACCTCCGGCCCGTCGAGGAACTCCTCGATCACGACCCGGTCGCAGGCCGCCGCGTGCGCGACCGCCTCGGCGCGGTCCCGGGTGACCACGACACCCTTGCCGGCCGCCAGCGCGTCGTCCTTGACGACGTACGGCGCCCCGAAGTCGTCGAGCGCGGCCGCCACCTCGGCCGCGGTGGTGCAGGTGTGCGAGCCGGCGGTGGGGACGCCCGCCACCTCCATCACGCCGTTGGCGAACGCCTTGGAGCCCTCCAGCCGCGCGGCCGCCCGGGAGGGGCCGAAGACGGCGATCCCGCGCTCGCGCACCGCGTCCGCCACGCCCGCCACCAGCGGCGCCTCGGGGCCCACCACGACCAGGTCGACGCCGAGCGACACCGCCAGGTCGGCGACGGACGGACCCGACATCGGGTCGACGTCGTGCAGGGTGGCGACGGCCGCGATGCCCGGGTTGCCCGGGGCCGCGTGGACCTCGGTCACCGCGGGGTCCAGCGAGAGCGCACGGGCCAGCGCGTGCTCGCGGCCGCCGGTGCCGATCACGAGAGTCCTCACGGGACGCAACCCTAAGGGCCCTCAGACCCGCCGGCTGATCGAGTCAGAGTAGGCGGACGGGCGGAAGCGCAGGATCGGGTCGTCCGACAGCTCGATGCCGCCGGCCTCCGGGTCGGGCAGCTCCTCGGTCCCTAGAAGCGACCCTCGGCGTGGAGCACACGGTGCTGCGCGGGCCCGCGGAAGGCGGCCCGCAGCCGGTCGATCGCGACGACGGGGTCGATCACGTCAGATCAGGTCGTGGATGACGACGGTCGCCGCTCGCGACGGACCGACGCCGACGGCCGAGATCCGGGCTCCCGACATCGCCTCGACGGTCGTCACGTAGGTCTGGGCGGCGGCCGGCAGGTCCTCGAAGGTGCGGGCGCCGGAGATGTCCTCCGACCAGCCGTCGAGGTACTCGTAGATCGGCTTGGCGTGGTGGAAGTCCGACTGGTTGACCGGCATCTCGTCGTGGCGGACGCCGTCGACGTCGTACGCCACGCAGACCGGGACCTTCTCGAGGCCGGTGAGGACGTCGAGCTTGGTGAGCACGAAGTCGGTGACGCCGTTGACGCGCGCGGCGTAGCGGGCGATGACGGCGTCGTACCAGCCGCAGCGCCGCGGACGGCCGGTGGTGGTGCCGAACTCGGCGCCCACGGAGCGCAGGTGCTCGCCGAACTCGTCCTCGAGCTCGGTCGGGAACGGGCCCTCGCCGACGCGCGTCGTGTAGGCCTTGACGATCCCGATCACCTGGTTGAGCCGCATCGGCGGGATGCCGGAGCCGGTGCAGGCGCCACCGGCGGTCGCGGAGGACGAGGTGACGAAGGGGTACGTGCCGTGGTCGACGTCGAGCAGCGTGGCCTGGCCGGCCTCGAGCAGCACGGTCTCGCCGCGGTCGAGGGCCTGGTTGAGCAGCAGCCCGGTGTCGCAGACCATCGGGCGCAGCCGCTCGGCGTACGCGAGCAGCTCCTCGACGGTCTGCTCGACGGTGGCCGCGCGGCGGTTGTAGATCTTGGTGAGGATCTGGTTCTTGAGGTCGAGGACGCCCTCGACCTTCTGGGTCAGGATCTTCTCGTCGAAGATGTCCTGGACCCGGATGCCGATCCGGTTCATCTTGTCGGCGTACGTCGGGCCGATGCCGCGCCCGGTGGTGCCGATCCGGCGGCTGCCAAGGAAGCGCTCGGTGATCTTGTCGATGGTGCGGTTGTAGTCCGCGATCACGTGGGCGTTGGCGCTCACCTTGAGCAGGCTGACGTCGACGCCGCGGGCGATCAGCGCGTCGAGCTCCTCGAAGAGGACGGCCAGGTCGATGACCACGCCGTTGCCGATCACGGGGGTCACGCCGGCGCTGAGGATGCCGCTGGGCAGCAGGTGCAGGGCGTACTTCTCGCTGGTGCCGTCCGGCTGGCCGATGACGACCGTGTGGCCGGCGTTGTTGCCGCCGTTGAACTTGACGACGTAGTCGACCCGACTGCCCAGGAGGTCGGTCGCTTTGCCCTTACCCTCATCGCCCCACTGGGCTCCGATGATGGCGATCGCCGGCATGGTTCTCCTCTGGAAAAGAAACAGCTCCGGCACAAGTGCACCGGAGCTCTTGCGGCCTCACGCTACCAAAGGATGGAGTGACCTCCCAGGTCGTCGGTTAGTGTCCGCGACGTGGATCCACTCCTCGTCATCGCCAACTCGGGTGCCGGCACCTCGGACGAGGAGCGACTCGCAGCAGCGCTCTCCGTGCTCCGTGAGCACACGTCGGTCGAGGTGGCCGCCACCGCCAATCCGGGTGAGCTCGACGGTGTCCTGCACCGGGCCGGCTCCCGTCGCATCGTGGTCGCGGGCGGTGACGGCAGCCTGCACGCGGTGATCGCCGCCCTGCACCGGCGCATGGAGCTCAAGGACGCCGTCGTCGGGCTGATCCCGCTCGGCACCGGCAACGACTTCGCCCGCGGCACCGAGGTCCCGCTGGACCCGGCCGAGGCGGCCCACGTGATCCTCGACGGGACGCCCCGGCCGATGGACCTGATCATCGACGAGGTCGGCGAGATCGTCGTCAACAGCGTCCACGTCGGCGCCGGCGCCAACGCCAGCCGCCGCGGGCACCGCTGGAAGGAGCGCCTCGGCTCGATCGGCGTGGGCAAGGTCAACCTCGGCAAGCTCGGCTACCCCATCGGAGCGGCGCTCACGGCGTGGAACCCGCCGATCATCCGGGTCCGGGTGGAGGTCGACGGCGAGGTCGTGGTCGACCTCGACGAGCCGATTCTGATGGCGGCCGTCGGCAACGGCACGTCCGTCGGCGGCGGCGCGGAGCTGACGCCCGAGGCCGACCCGGGCGACGGCCGCTTCGACGTGATGGTGTCGCGCTCGACCGGTCCGGTCGCGCGGGTGATGTACGCCGCCCGCATCGGCACCGCCAGCCACCACCGGCGCGACGACGTCACCTACCTGCGCGGCACGACGGTGTCGGTGTCGGGCGGGCCCTTCTGGTGCAGCGCGGACGGCGAGATCTACGGCCCCGAGCGGCAGCGCACCTGGCGGCTCGAGCCCGCGGCGTACCACCTGCTCCTGCCCTGACCGCCTCGCTGCCCGGCTTCCCCGGGCGGGCGGCTCACAGCCAGCCGCGTCGGGCCGCCTCGACCCCCGCCTGGAAGCGCGAGTCGGCGCCCAGCTCGGTCATCAGCGCGGACACCCGCCGCCGTACGGTCCGCAGGCTGATGCCCAGCTGGCGGGCGATCTGCTCGTCGTGCGCCCCGGCCGCGAGCTGCTGGAGCAGGAACCGACGCAGGTCGAGCGTGGGCTCGGCCTCGGCGAGCGCCGGGACCGCGGCCCGGCCCCACAGCTCCTCGAACCACAGCGTCATCGCCGCCACGACGCCGTGCTGGCGCACGACCGAGAGCGGCAGGTCGGCGAGCCCGAGCGGCTCGGGCACCACCGCGTGCGAGTCCCCCACCACCAGCAGCCGGGTCGGCAGGTCGGGCAGCACCCGGATCTCCTCGCCCGCCGCGAGCCTGGCCAGCATCACGTCCGGGGCGTCGTGCAGCGCCCGGACCGGATAGATCGCCCGGGACCGGCGGCCCCGCGCGACGATCTCGGCGACGAGCTCGACCATCCGGTCCTCGCGCGGCCCCCGCCACTGGTCCGGCCGGAGCCACATCAGGTCTCCGCTGCTCTCGAGCAGCATCGACCGGACCATCCCGAAGACGTCGCCGCCGACCCACAGCTCGCCCTGGACCGACTCCCTCTCACCGGGCTGACCGGTGGCCGACAGCCGCTGCTCGGTGGCGAGGACCTCGATCGCCCGGCCGACGCCGTCGAGCAGGTCCCGCGCGCGCCCGGCGTACGCCGCCTGCGCCTCGACCACCCCGCGGAGCACGTCCACCGGGCTGGCGACCTCGAGCACGGCGTGCGCGACGTCGGTGCCCACGACGCGCACCGCGCCCACGGCCACGAGCGGGGCCAGGTCGTCGAGGAGCTCCTCCGGCGTCCGCAGCATCGCGGCGGCCACCCGGGCGAGCTGCCGCCCGGACTGGGGCCGCAGCCGCTGGTAGGCCAGCTCGAGCTCCGGTGGGTGTCCGAGCTCGGTCAGCACGCCGCCTCGCATGGTGGCACCTTAGTGCCAGCGTCCACTTCGACCCCACTGGCAGGGACCGGTCAGTGCTTGACTGCGATGACGTGCGCGGGGGCCGCGAGTCTCTCGGGGCGTGACCAGGCCGCGAACGACCCACATCGGGGGATGAGGTCGTCTCGGGACGCGCGTCAGAGTGCCGGGGCCGCCACTGGGCGGCGGCCCCGGCCCTGTCGCGTGCCGGTAGCGTTGGCGACCGAGTCCCCGACCGCACCAGCACGCAGGAGCAGCACTGATGGCACGAGGCCAGTCCGCCGGCGAGGCCCACGACTGGGTCACCCGCGCCGCCGACGACGCGATCCGGCACGCGCAGCAGCGGTACGGCGATGACCTCGGCGACCACGTGATCACCTGCGCCTCCGGCGCCAGCCCGTCCGGCCCGGTGCACCTGGGCAACCTGCGGGAGTTCCTGACGGTGCACTTCGTGGCCGAGGAGATCAAGCGCCGCGGGATCCCGGCCCGCCACCTGCACAGCTGGGACGACTACGACCGGTTCCGCAAGGTGCCCGCCGGCGTCGACCCCTCCTGGTCCGAGCACATCGGGCGACCGCTGTCCGGCGTGCCCGATCCGTGGGGCTGCCACGAGTCGTGGGCCGAGCACTACAAGGAGCCGCTGGTCGCGTCGCTGCGCGAGCTGGGCGTCGAGATGGTCGAGGTCTCCCAGACCGAGCTCTACCGCGCCGGCACCTACCGCGAGCAGATCCTCACCGCCGTGCGCCGGCGCGACGAGATCGAGCAGGTGATGGCGCGCTACCGCACCAAGCACCTCGAGGGGGCCGCCGCCGCGGCGCCGGAGAGCGAGGAGGAGGCGGCCGCGCTGGCCGACTCCGTCGCCAACGACGACGAGTCCGGGCTGACCGGGCTCGGCGCGACCGACGACCTCGCCCGCTTCCCCTTCAAGCCCTACTGCCGCGACTGCGGCCGCGACACGACGATCATCACGGCGTACGACGAGACCACGACCGACCTCTCGTACACCTGCACGGCGTGCTCCTACGACGGCGTCACCAACCTGACGACCGACAACGAGGGCAAGCTGGTCTGGAAGGTCGACTGGCCGATGCGCTGGGAGTTCGAGGGCGTCGACTTCGAGCCCGGCGGCGTCGACCACGCCAGCCCCGGCTCGTCGTACACCGTCGGCAAGGAGCTGGTGAAGCTGTACGGCGGCCGGGCGCCGTCCTTCGTCGGCTACTCGTTCGTCGGTGCCGGCGGCCAGGTCAAGATGTCGTCCTCGCGCGGCGGCGTGCCGACCGCGGCCGACGCGCTGCAGATCCTCGAGGCCCCGGTCCTGCGCTGGCTCTACGTCCGGCGGGCACCGAAGCAGGCGTTCAACGTCGACTTCGGCGCCGAGGTCGTCCGGCTGTACGACGAGTGGGACGCGCTCGGCAAGAAGGCCGGCAACCCGCAGAAGCGCGACGCGCAGGTGCTCGCCTTCGAGCGGGCCTCTTCGACGACCTCCGCCGGCGTGCTGCCGACCCCGGCGGTCGTGGTCCCCTTCAAGCTGCTCTCCTCGGTCGCCGACGTGACCGCCGGCAGCGCCGAGCTGATCAGCCGCATCGTCGGCGACGTCGGCCACGTGCACGCCTCGGTCGACGAGCTGGAGCCGCGGCTGGGCAAGGCGATGACGTGGATGTCGGACTTCGTGCCGGTCGAGGACCGGACGACGGTCCGCGAGACGCCGGACGCCGCCCGGCTCGCCGCGCTGTCCGAGGACGAGGAGCTCTGGCTGCGCCAGCTGCTCGACCGGCTCCCCGACCAGCTGGAGCTGGAGTCGACGACGTCGCTGATCTACGGCGTGCCCAAGCTCGCTCGCGGGCTCGGTCTCGACGACGCACCCACGGACGAGGTCAAGCAGGACCAGAAGGCCTTCTTCCGGCTGCTCTACCACCTGCTCGTGGACGCCGAGCGCGGTCCGCGGCTGCCGACGCTCTTCCTCGCGCTGGGCGCCGACCGGGTCCGCCTGCTGCTGACGCCGCCCGCCTGAGCCCGCCGGGCTGACTACTCGTCGTCGTCGCCGAGGAGCTCGGCGTACGCACTCGCGCTCGAGTCACGCAGGAACTCCGAGCACCGCTCCCACTCCGCGTCCTCGCCGATGGCGCGGGCCGCCAGGGCCAGCAGCGCCAGGCAGGTCAGGAAGCCACGGTTGGGCTCGTGCTCCCACGGCACCGGGCCGTGGCCCTTCCAGCCGTTGCGGCGCAGCATGTCGAGGCTGCGGTGGTAGCCGACCCGCGCGTAGGCGTAGATCGTGACGGCGTCGTCCTCGGCCTCGGCGGAGAGCGTCGCGAGGGTGGCCCAGGCGACCGGCGACTCCGGGTGCCGGCGTACGACGTCCATCGCGTCCGCGCCCGGCACCAGCTCGGCCGACGCCGGGTCCTCGGGCAGCAGGGTGGGGGGCGGGCCGGCCATCAGGTCGTTGCCTGTGAAGGAGCTCATGGGACGATTGTCCATGGTCGGGTGTTGAGTGGTGCCTGTGAGTCAGCCAGCGACCCCCACCACGACCGACCCGACCGGCGGCAAGGAGCCCTGGCCCGCGCTGTTCGCGCTGTGCATCGGCTTCTTCATGATCCTCGTCGACACGACCATCGTGTCCGTCGCGACGCCGGCGATCATCAACGACCTCGACGCCGACGTCAACAACGTCGTCTGGGTCACCAGCGCCTACCTGCTCGCGTACGCCGTGCCGGTGCTGATCACCGGACGGCTCGGCGACCGGTTCGGTCCCAAGAACGTCTACCTCGTCGGGCTGACGGTCTTCACCCTCGCCTCGCTGTGGTGCGGGCTGACCGGCACCATCGAGATGCTGATCGCGGCCCGGGTGGTCCAGGGTCTCGGCGCCTCGATGATCACCCCGCAGACGATGGCCATCATCACCCGGATCTTCCCGGCCGAGCGCCGCGGCGCCGCGATGTCCCTGTGGGGGGCCACCGCCGGTGTCGCCACCCTGGTCGGCCCGATCCTCGGCGGCGTGCTCGTGGACGGACTGGGCTGGGAGTGGATCTTCTTCATCAACATCCCGGTCGGGATCGTCGGCTTCGTGCTCGCGCTGCGCCTCGTCCCGCGGCTGCCCACCCACTCGCACCGCTTCGACTGGCTCGGCGTGGCGCTCAGCGGCATCGGCATGTTCCTGGTGGTCTTCGGCATCCAGGAGGGTCACCAGTACGACTGGAGCGTCGGGATCTGGGCCACGATCATCGGCGGGCTGGTCGTGCTCGGGCTGTTCGTGCTCTGGCAGGCGCGCAACAAGCAGGAGCCGCTGGTCCCGCTCGGGCTCTTCCGCGACCGCAACTTCTCCCTGGCCAACGTCGCGATCTCGGTGATGGGCTTCTCGGTCACCGCGCTCGCCATCCCGATCATGATCTGGGCCCAGGTGGTCCGCGGGCTGAGCCCCACGCGCGCGGCCCTCCTGCTGGTGCCGATGGCCCTGATGACGATCGTGCTCGCCAAGACGGTCGGCGGGCTCACCGACCGCATCCACCCTCGGGTGCTTACCGCCTTCGGCTTCGCCTGCCTCTTCGTCGGCCTGCTGTGGCTCTCGCTCGTGATGACCCCCGACACCTCGATCTGGTGGACGGTGCCGCCGATGGTCGTGTTCGGCGTCGGCAACGCCTTCGTGTGGGCGCCCAACAGCGCCACGGCCACCCGCAACCTGCCGCTGCAGCTCGCCGGCGCCGGGTCGGGCGTCTACAACGCCACCCGTCAGGTGGGTGCGGTGCTGGGCGCGGCGGCGATCGCGGTGCTGATCGACTCCCGGCTGGCAGCGGAG
This sequence comes from Nocardioides sp. URHA0020, assembly GCF_000620705.1. Taxonomy (GTDB): domain Bacteria; phylum Actinomycetota; class Actinomycetes; order Propionibacteriales; family Nocardioidaceae; genus Nocardioides. The sequence goes on along the minus strand of NZ_KK211167.1, from coordinate 553,703 downwards.
GGGTTGCCGGCGTTCCAGGGCGAGGGTGCCTCCGGCGGCTCGCTCCCGCCGGACGTGGCCCAGGCGTTCAGCGACGCGATGGCGACCTCGGTGCTGCTGCCGGTGGCGGCGTTCGTGCTCGGCTTCATCGCGGTGCTCTTCTTCGAGAAGCCCCGCCATGCCGGCTACGCCGCGGCCCCGGCGAGTGAGACGGCCGAGGCGGTCGAGCACCCGTAGGGAGCGGTGCTCGACGCGCCGGTCGCCGCGTCCTCAGCCGATCGAGGCGCCCGCGGAGCGCAGGTTCTGGCACGCCTCGACCACCCGGGCGGCCATGCCACCCTCGGCGGCCTTGCCCCACGCCCGCGGGTCGTAGAGCTTCTTGTTGCCGACCTCGCCGTCGACCTTCAGGACGCCGTCGTAGTTCTGGAGCATGTGCGCGACGACCGGGCGGGTGAAGGCGTACTGGGTGTCGGTGTCGACGTTCATCTTCACCACGCCGTAGTCGACGGCGGCGGAGATCTCGTCGGGCGAGGACCCGGACCCACCGTGGAAGACCAGGTGGAAGGGCTTCGCGCCGGGCTCGAGCCCGAACTCGGCGACGACGGCCTCCTGGGCCTCCTTGAGCACCTCCGGCCGAAGCTTGACGCCACCGGGCTTGTAGACGCCGTGCACGTTGCCGAAGGTCAGCGCGGTCATGTAGTAGCCGCGGTCGCCGTAGCCCAGCGCCTTCGCGGTCGCAATGGCGTCGGCGGGGGTGGAGTAGAGCTTGTCGTTGATCTCGGCCTCCACGCCGTCCTCCTCGCCACCGACCACGCCGACCTCGATCTCGAGGATGACCTTGGCCTTGATGCAGTGGTCGAGGAGCTCCTCGGCGATCACCAGGTTCTCGTCCAGCGGCACGGCAGAGCCGTCCCACATGTGCGACTGGAAGAGCGGCGCCTCACCCCGCGACACCCGCTCCTCGGAGATCGCCAGCAGCGGGCGCACGAACCCGTCGAGCTTGTCCTTCGGACAGTGGTCGGTGTGCAGCGCGATGTTGACCGGGTAGTTCTTGGCGACCTCGGCGGCGTACGCCGCGAAGGCGACCGAGCCGGCGACCATGTTCTTGACGCTCGGCCCGGAGAGGTAGTCCGCACCGCCGGTCGAGACCTGGATGATCCCGTCGGAGCCCGCGTCGGCGAAGCCCTTCAGCGCGGCGTTCAGGGTCTGCGAGGAGGACACGTTGATCGCGGGGAACGCGAAGGCGTTCGCCTTGGCGGTGTCCAGCATCTCGGCGTACTTCTCGGGGGTGACGATCGGCATCTGACTGCGCTCCTCGGACTGGCGGCGAAGGTTCCCTTCGACCCTAGTGGCTACCCGCGGGTCGCCGGAGGGTGGCCGGGGCTCGAGGTGACCAGTTCTCGCATTCCGCATGCACGGAGCCCGCCAGCCGAATACCTTGGGCGCCGCCACGCCCCTCACACATCTCGGGAGAGCCATGCGCCTCGCTCCTCGCACCCTCGGCATCACCGCCGTCCTCGCTCTGATCGTCGCTCTGCTGAGCCTCGGCTCCGCAGCGGCCGAGGACACGCCGGCGGACCCGCTCGCCGGGGCCCCCGCGGTGCGCGCCTGCTACGACCTCACCTACAAGCAGGCGTACGCGCACGACACGAACGAGGCCACGGTGCCGTGCGGGCACCGGCACACGATGGTCGTCACCGCCGTCGGCAAGGCTCCGGCCTCCATCGACTGGGCCACGCTCGACTGGGACAAGCAGCTCCCCGCGGCTCTCGTCAACGCCATCAACCGCACCTGCGACCCCGCGACGACCAAGCTCCTCGGCACTCCCCGCAAGCGGGCGCTCACGCTGTACGACCAGTACTGGTTCGCCCCGTCGAAGGAGGACGTCGCCGCCGGCGCCCACTGGTTCAGCTGCCTGGTGGCCCTCACCGAGTCGACCCGCCTGCTGCCGATCCCGTCCGGGCAGCCCAAGAAGATCGGCCGCAAGATCCCCAAGCGCATCGCCCACTGCGCCCGGACGGCGCGGACCAGCTACCCCACCGTCGCGTGCTCCCGGCCGCACCGGTGGCGCGCGGTGTACGCCAAGCCGATCCGCGGCAGGCTGACCGACAAGCGCGCGCTCGCCGCGGCGAAGCGCACCTGCCCGCGCCACGTCTCCTCCGAGGAGTGGCTGTACTTCACCACGTGGGTCTCGACCAAGAAGTTCATCATCGGCTGCTCGACCAAGACCCGGCACTGACCCAGCCGGACGCCTCAGCCCCGCCAGGCGTCGCCGGACAGGTCGGCGTGCTCGCGGACCCACGCGTGCATCGCGATCGCGGCGGCCGCTGAGGCGTTGATGGAGCGGGTCGAGCCGAACTGCGCGATCGAGAAGGTCGCGTCGCACGCCGCACGAGCCGCCTCGGAGAGACCGGGTCCCTCCTGGCCGAAGAGGAAGCAGACGGATCGCGGCAGGCTCGTCGTCTCGAGGTGCAGCGAGCCGGGGAGGTTGTCGACGCCGTACAGCGCGACGCCCTGCTCGTGGAGGTACGCCGCGAGGTCCTCGACGCCGGCGTGGTGCCGGACGTGCTGGTAGCGGTCGGTGACCATCGCCCCGCGCCGGTTCCACCGCCGGTTGCCGACGATGTGGACCTCGGCGGCCAGGAACGCGTTGGCCGAGCGGACGACGGTGCCGATGTTGAAGTCGTGCTGCCAGTTCTCGATGGCGACGTGGAAGTCGTGCCGCCGGGTGTCGAGGTCGGCGACGATCGCCGCCATCGTCCAGTACCGGTAGCGGTCGACGACGTTGCGCCGATCGCCCTCGGCGAGCAGCTGCGCGTCGTACTCCTGACCCTCCGGGAGCGGACCCACCCACGGCCCGACCCCGACCTCGGGGGGCCCGTGGGGCATCGGGTCGTACGGCGCGCGCTCGTCCACCTGGGGAACGTTAGGGGATCGGTCGCGCGGCGTGCGGACACGGCGGGTACCGTGTATACGTGTCCATGATCCCGGCGACCGTGCACATCGAGCCGATGTTGCTGGGCATCAAGTGGCTCGATCCGGAGTACCTCCAGACGCAGTACGGCTCGTCCTTCATCTGGATCGCCCTGCTCATCGTCTTCATCGAGTGCGGGCTCTTCTTCCCCTTCCTGCCGGGCGACACGCTGCTCTTCGCGCTGGGCCTCTTCATCGCGGGCAGCAACTCCACCGGCTACTCCGTCTTCGGGATCCACAACGAGCCCGTCGAGCTGGTGCTGGCCATCGTGCTGCTGACCATCGCGGCGTTCGCGGGCAACGTCGTCGGCTACGAGATAGGCCGCAAGCTGGGGCCACCTCTCTACGAGCGCGACGGGCGGCTGCTCAAGAAGAAGTACTTCGAGAACACGGGGGCCTTCTTCGACCGGCACGGCAGCAAGGCACTGGTGCTGGGTCGGTTCGTGCCGTTCGTCCGGACCTACATCACGGTCGTCGCCGGCGTCACCGTGATGTCGCGACGGGTCTTCTTCATCTGGAGCGCCGTCGGCGCCGCCCTCTGGATCGTGTCGATCACCCTGCTCGGCTACTTCCTGGGCGCCGCGTTCCCCGCCATCGGCGACAACATCGACTACGTCACGCTCGCGATCCTGGCGTTCACCGTGGTGCCGCTCGCCTTCGAGTGGTTCAAGCACCGTCATGACCGGCACGCGGAGCGCGACGCGGCCGACGACGGCGTACCCGTGCCCGACCTCCCGGAGTAGCCGGAGTAGTCAGCCGCGGGCTGAGTCCAGCTGCGCCTTGGTGAGCACCGGGCGCACCTCGAGACCCACGTCCGCGAGCGGGTTCTCCCCGGCCGGGCTCCGGTCGATCGCGCACACCACGACCTCGACGATCGCGCCGCGCTCGCGCAGGGCGTTCGTGGCGTCGCGTACGGCGCCGCCGGTCGTGATGACGTCCTCGACCAGCGTGATGCGACGACCCTCGACCTCGGGGCCCTCGGCCAGCTTGCAGGTGCCGTACTCCTTGGCCTTCTTGCGCACGAAGAGCGCCGGCGTCCCGGTCAGGCTGCTGACCATGGTCGCGATCGGGACCCCTCCGAGCTCGAGACCACCGAGGAGCTCGGTGTCGCTCGGCAGCAGGTCGACCATCTGGGTGGCCACCCGCAACAGCAGCCGCGGGTCGGCCTCGAAGAGGTACTTGTCGAAGTACTCCGACGACACCGTGCCCGACCGGAGCGTGAACTCCCCGCTCAGTCGGCAGATCGCATCGATGTCAGCAGCCAGCGTCTCGTCCACCACGCCAGCCTATCGATCCCCGCTCCGGCACGCCGTCCGACGTACGACGTCGTCGGTGGTCGAGCAGCGAAGACGTCGATCCGGTGGTCGAGCAGCGAAGACGTCGATCCGGTGGTCGAGCAGCGAAGGCGCCCTGGCGCCTGAGCGTCGTCGAGACCCCCGCAGCCCACCCGCGA
>NZ_KK211167.1:464547-548203 GCF_000620705.1 Nocardioides sp. URHA0020 | reverse complement strand
ACCGACCCGCGACGGCGACCCACGCGAACGACGCCGTACGCACGCTGCGGAGGTTTCGAGGCTCGGGCCTGGCGGCCCTCACACCTCAACCACCGAGACGGCCTGGCGGCCCGCACACCTCAACCACCGAGACGGCCTGGCCGCCCTCGCACCTCCACCACCGCGGGCAGGGCTACTGTCGGCGGCATGCTGGCGCAGCGGCTCGAGGGCATCCCGCCGACGATCTTCTCCGAGATGTCGGCGCTGGCGCTCCGGACCGGGGCGGTCAACCTGGGGCAGGGGTTCCCGGACGTCGACGGGCCGCCCGAGGTGATCGCGCGCGCGGTGCACGCGCTGGAGTCGGGCGCCAACCAGTACGCACCGGGGTCGGGCACGCTCGCCCTCCGGCAGGCGGTCGCGCGACACCAGCGACGGCACTACGGGATCGAGCTCGATCCGGATCGTCAGGTCGTCGTGACGACCGGATGCACCGAGGGCATCGCCGCGGCGCTGCTCGGCCTGGTCGACCCGGGCGACGAGGTGGTCGTGCTCGAGCCCTACTACGACTCCTACCCGGCGATGATCCAGATCGTGGGCGGCGTACGCCGTCCCGTCACGCTGCGCTCCCCCGACTTCCGCCTCGACGTCGACGAGCTGCGGGCGGCGGTGACGCCCCGGACCCGCTTCGTGCTCCTGAACTCTCCGCACAACCCGTCCGGCACGGTGCTCACTCGCGACGAGCTGCAGGCGGTCGCCGACCTCGCGATCGAGCACGACCTGGTCGTGATCACCGACGAGGTCTACGAGCACCTGGTCTACGACGGGCGCGAGCACGTGCCGCTGGCGACGCTGCCGGGGATGTTCGAGCGCACCCTCACCCTGTCGAGCGCCGGCAAGTCCTACTCGTTCACGGGCTGGAAGGTGGGCTGGGCGACCGGGCCGGCCGATCTCGTCGCCGCCGTCCTGGCCGCCAAGCAGTGGCTCACCTTCACCTCCGGGTCACCGCTGCAGCCGGCCGTGGCGTTCGCGCTGGACGAGGAGCCCGACTTCCCGGCGACGCTGGCGGCCGACCTGCAGGCCCGGCGCGACCTGCTGTGCACGGGACTGGCCGAGGTCGGGCTCGACGTACGCCGTCCCGAGGGCACCTACTTCGCGAGCACCGACATCACCGCCCTCGGCTGGGAGGACGGGCTGACGTTCTGTCGCGCGCTGCCCGAGCGGGCCGGCGTGGTCGCGATCCCGGCCCAGGGCTTCTACGACTCCGACGCGGGCCGACAGCTGGTGCGCTGGGCCTTCTGCAAGCAGCCCGAGGTGATCGCGGAGGGGCTGCGCCGACTGGCGGCGGCCGACCTCACGCGTTAGCTAGCGGTCGAACCAGGGCCGGACGTCGGGCCGCACCAGCATCACCACGACGAACACGGCCGCGACCAGCGGGAGCACCAGCACGAACGCCCCGAGGGCCAGGCCGAGCAGGCACACCACGCCGGCGACGGAGGCCGAGACGAGCAGCACGATCCGCGCCCACGAGACCCGGCGGAAGACCAGCACCGCCACGACGGCCGCCGCGATGCACCACAGGACCAGCCCGGCGATCATCACGTACGTCGCCGCGATCAGCATCGTGTCGGAGACGCCCTGGCTCGCGAGGTCGGGGTTGTCCCGGTGCACCTCGTCGAGCATCAGGTCCGGCGAGAGCGCCAGCACGAGCCCGCTCGCCACCAGCCCGAGCGTCACCAGGCCGCTGCAGATCCAGGTGACGATGGCCGCCGCCAGCACGACCGGCGGTCGCGCGGGGGCGGCGGCCGGCGCGGGGGGCGGGGGGACCACGGACGACGACATCGGGCCCGCTGCCGCAGGGGGCACCGGACGGGCGACCGGCGCCGTACGACGCTCCGGTGGTGCCGTCCCGTCGAACCACGAGCGCGCGGGCTGGAACCACAGGATCGCGGCCGAGGCGGCCACCACCGAGGTGACGAACCCCTGGGTGGCCAGCCCGGCCAGGAAGAGCGGTACGGCGAGCACGGTGACGGCCACCCGGGCGCTCCGGCTGCGGCGCAGCACGTGGTAGCCCAGGATCGCCGCGGCCGTCGCGCACCCGGCGGTGACCATCAGCAGGGTCCGCAGGATGGTGATCACGGTGTCCGTGCTGACGCCGAGGTCGGAGCCGGGCGGCTCGGCCAGCAGGGTGTCGATGCGCTGGAGGTTCTCCAGCGTGTGCAGCTCGGACAGCCGCTGGACGACGAGGCCGAGCGCGAAGACCGAACCCACCATGATCAGCCACCCGGCCAGGGTCACCTGGCGGGGCCGCTCCGGGGTCGGGTCGTTCACGCCGACCATTGCATCACGCCACCGTCAGCTGCAGGCCATCGCCGCCGGGAGCCCGGTCGACGGAGACGCTGCCGCCGTCGGACACCTGACCACCGATCAGCAGCTTGGCCAGCGGGTCGCCGATCGCGTTCTGGATCAGCCGACGCAGCGGGCGCGCGCCGTACGCCGGGTCGTAGCCGGTGTCGGCCAGCCAGCGCTTCGCCTCCGCGGTGACCTCGATCGTGATGCGCCGCACCGCGAGCCGCTTCTCGAGCAGCGCGAGCTGCAGGTCGACGATGTGGGTCAGCTCGTCGAGCGTCAGCGCGTCGAAGATGACCAGCTCGTCGAGCCGGTTGAGGAACTCCGGCTTGAACGCGCCACGCACGGTCGCCAGCACGGACTCGCGCCGCTGGTCGGCGTCGAGCGCCGGGTCGACCAGGAAGTTCGAGCCGAGGTTGCTGGTCAGGATCAGCAGCGTGTTGCGGAAGTCGACGGTGCGACCCTGGCCGTCGGTGAGACGGCCGTCGTCGAGCACCTGGAGGAGGATGTCGAAGACCTCCGGGTGCGCCTTCTCGACCTCGTCGAGGAGCACGACCGAGTAGGGACGCCGGCGGACGGCCTCGGTGAGCTGGCCGCCCTCGTCGTAGCCGACGTAGCCGGGAGGGGCACCGACGAGTCGCGCCACCGAGTGCTTCTCGGAGTACTCGCTCATGTCGACGCGCACGATCGCGCGCTCGTCGTCGAAGAGGAAGTCGGCGAGCGACTTGGCCAGCTCGGTCTTGCCGGTGCCGGTCGGCCCCAGGAAGAGGAACGAGCCGGTGGGCCGGTTGGGGTCGGACAGACCGGCACGCGAGCGTCGTACGGCGTCGCTCACGGCCGTCACGGCACCGCGCTGCCCGATCAGCCGCTCGCCGATGACGTCCTCCATCTTGAGCAGCTTGGCGGTCTCGCCCTCGAGCATCCGGCCGACCGGGATGCCGGTCCAGGCCTCGACGACCTCGGCGACCTGCTCGGCCCCGACCTGGTCGCCGACCAGCGGGTCGATCGTCGAGGTGTGGTCGATCTCCGCGGCGGCGGCGAGCGCCTTCTCGAGCTCGGGGATCTTGCCGTAGAGGATCTCGCTGGCCTCGTCGAGCCTGCCCTCGCGCATCAGCCGGTCGGCCTGGCCCTTGACGGCGTCGAGGCGACGACGCAGCTCGCCCTCGCCCTCGAGCGAGGACTTCTCGTGGTCCCAGCGCGCCTCCAGGGAGCGCAGCGACTCCTCCTTGTCGGCGAGGTCGGCGCGCAGCTTGTCGAGCCGGTCCTTGGACGCGTCGTCGCTCTCCTTCTCGAGCGCGAACTGCTCCATCTTGAGCCGGTCGACCTGCCGGCGCAGCTGGTCGATCTCCTCGGGCGAGGACTCGATCTCCATCCGCAGCCGCGACGCGGCCTCGTCGATCAGGTCGATCGCCTTGTCCGGCAGGTTGCGGCCGGTGATGTAGCGGTCGGACAGGGTGGCGGCCGCGACCAGGGCGGCGTCGGTGATGCGGACGCCGTGGTGCGCCTCGTACTTCTCCTGGATCCCGCGCAGGATCTGGATGCTGTCCTCGACCGACGGCTCGCCGACGAAGACCTGCTGGAAGCGGCGCTCCAGCGCCGGATCCTTCTCGATCCGCTCGCGGTACTCATCGAGCGTGGTCGCCCCGATCATGTGCAGCTCGCCGCGGGCGAGCATCGGCTTGAGCATGTTGCCGGCGTCCATCGCCGAGTCGCCGCCGGCGCCCGCGCCGACGACCGTGTGCAGCTCGTCGATGAAGGTGATGATCTGGCCGCCGGCGTCCTTGATCTCCTCGAGCACGGCCTTGAGCCGCTCCTCGAACTCGCCGCGGTACTTCGCGCCGGCGACCATCGCGGCCAGGTCCAGGCTGAGCACCCGCCGGCCCTTGAGGGAGTCGGGCACGTCGCCCGCGACGACGCGCTGGGCGAGGCCCTCGACGACGGCGGTCTTGCCGACGCCCGGCTCGCCGATCAGCACCGGGTTGTTCTTGGTACGGCGCGACAGCACCTGGATCACGCGACGGATCTCGGAGTCGCGCCCGATGACCGGGTCGAGGCGACCGTCCTCGGCGGCCTCGGTGAGGTCGACGGAGTACTTCTCCAGCGCCTCGTACGTCGACTCGGCGTCCTGGCTCGTCACCCGGCGGTTGCCGCGCACGGCCGTCAGGCCCTCGCGCAGCCCGGCCTCGGTGAGGCCAGCGTCGAGCAGCACCTTCTGCGCGCTGCTCTCCACCCCGGCCAGCGCGATGAGCAGGTGCTCGGTCGCGACGAAGTCGTCCTTCATGCCGGTGGCAAGGTCGAGCGCGGCGGCCAGCACGCGGGTCAGCGACGCGGACCCGGACGGCTGCTGCACGGTGGCGCCACTGGCCGTCGGCAGCGCGGCGAGGGCGGCCTCGGCGCGCGCGGTCAGCGCCTTGGCGTCGACCCCGGCCTTGGTGACCAGGTTGCGGGGCGTGCCGTCCTCCTGGCGCAGCAGCGCCACGAGGAGGTGGATGGGCTCGGTGTGGGTGTTGCCGCCGGTGGTCGCGGCCAGCTGTGCGGCCTCGATCGCCTCGCGGCTGCGGGTCGTGAACTTGTCGGCGCCGAAGCTGCTCATGCGCGTGATTCTCCTGGTGATCGTGGGACCGGGCCACCGTTACCGGCAACCTCATCATGGTCAACCCGCTCAGAGTTGAGTGCATTCCACTCAAGTCTGTGAGATGGGGCGGGCTACGTCGGGCCTAGACTCGCGGGGTGGACCTCCCTCGGGCTCGAGCCTTCACCGGGCGCGCCAAGTGGGGCGAGGTGGCCGGCAACCTCGTGCTGGCGGCCCTGGGCGCGGGGCTGGCGAGCGTGGTGTTCGCGGCGGTGCCGGCCGACGTCGTGCCGATGCGGATGCTGGCCTGGTACACCGTCGCGGCCGTCGTCGCGACCCTCGCCCTGGCGATCGCCCTCGCGGCGACCCGACGGCTGCCCGGCCTGCGCGAGGCGGAGGTCGAGGGTGCGCCCGCGCTGGTCGCCCGGTCGTGGCGCGGCGAGTGGTGGCACGCGACCGCCCTCGACGCCGGGCTGGTGGTCCTCGCGGGCGTGCTCACGGGGCTGGGGCTGTGGCAGGTCGCTCCCGTCGGCGCGTGGTTCCTGGTCCGGGTCGCGCTGACGCTCACCGGGCGACGGCGCAACGAGGGTCTCTGGCTGACCGCGACCGAGGTGGGGCACGACGCGGCCTGGGGCCGGGAGCGGGTACGCCGCGAGCAGGTCACCCGGGTCCGCAGCATCGGCGGCACGTCGTACCTCCTGCTGCGCGTCGAGGGAGAGGTGCACCGTGAGCTGTGCCCGCGACCCTGGCGTCGCCGCCGCACCACGGACGACAGCATCGTCGTGCGCTGCGCCTGGCTCGGTCCCGAGGCCGACGACCTGGCCGCGTGGCTGCGCGCGGAGCTCGGCCTCGAGGCGGCGCAGGGGTTTGGACGCGCGGCCACCGGCTCACACTCCCCGGGTGACCACTAGTCCCCGCCTCCCCCCGGTCGTCTACGTGCCGACGACGCTCGAGGTCGACCCGACCCAGCGCCGGGTGCTGCTGCACCAGGTCGAGGACGGACGTACGGCGCTCTACACCTACTCCGCCCTGGACCGGCTGCAGGACTTCTACCTCCCCGACAGCTCCTGGGTCCTGTGCGACGGCACGGCGCTGCAGCGCATCCACGACGAGACGCCGTACGAGCTGCTCTTCGTCGACGTCGACCCCGGGCTGCGCGACGACCCGGAGGCCGACGGATGAGCGAGATGTACGTCGAGGGTCCCGTCCTGGGCACGATCGCGGACGGCCTGGACAAGGGCGCCGCCGGGCTGGAGGACCTCGCCGGCAGCGTGCCGAGCGGCGTCGACGCCGGCCCGATGACCGGCGTGATCAGCAGCATGCTGGCCCAGGTCACCACCAGCGCGGGCAACGTGTCCGCGGCGCTCACCGGCGCCGCCGCGCTGGTCCGGCTGAGCCGCACCTACTACGAGCGCGCCGACGCGTCGGCCGAGGCCGGCCTCTCGGACATCGAGGACGTGATGTCCCCATGAGCGTCGACACCGAGATCGAGGGCCAGCCCGGCTCCATCGAGGCCGCCGCCGACTGGTTGCGCGACAAGCTGTCCGCCAAGGTCGGCGAGGCCGCCGACCGGATGAACGACGCCCGTCGCAACGCCGACGCATCCTGGCAGAGCGAGGCCGGCGACGAGTTCTCGGCGCGGATGGGCAAGGGGCGCGACCAGGTCGAGGACCTCGAGCAGGCCGCCAAGAAGATGGCCGGCGACCTCGACGACTTCGCGGAGAAGCTGCGCCGCTGCCAGCAGCAGATGCGCGACATCCGGGCCGACGCCTCGGGCGCGGGACTCTCGGTCTTCGGCTTCCTGATCCAGGACCCGGGAGCCGGTCCGGCACGACCGCCGGACCACTTCGTCGGGACCGAGGCCGAGGTCACCGAGCACAACCGCAAGGTCGCCGCGTACGACGCGCACCAGGACCTGGTCCGCGCCTACAACCACGCGTCGAGCGAGGCGGCGCGGATCGACCGGCAGTACGCCACCGCCTGCCGCGACCTCCAGGACGACTACACCCCGGGGCAGCACGCGTCGTGGCTGCTCACCACCGCCGACATCCTGGGCGACGGCATCGAGGGCGCCATCGGTGCGAGCATCGGGCTGAAGAAGTCGGGTCTCAACCGCGGAGCCGAGGCGCTGCTCGACGACGCCAAGCGCGCCATCGCCGACCTGCAGGCGCACCCCGAGCGCTACCTGAAGCGCAAGTGGCTCTTCTTCAAGACCCTCGACCAGGCCCGGCTCGACGCCGACCGGCTGGCCATCCAGGGCCGGCTCGACGAGGCAGAGGACCTGCTGAGGAAGTCGAGCGCGCTCGACGACCTCAAGCTCCCCAAGTACCTCGGCCGCGGCGGCAAGGTGCTCGGACCGCTCGGCTTCGGGCTCGGGGTCTACAACGACTACCAGGAGGGCGAGAGCACCACCCAGATCGCCGTCTCCCAGGGCGTCTCGACGGCCGCCGGGATCGGGGCGGCCGCGCTGACCGGTGCGGGCGTCGGAGCCGCCGTGGGCTCGGTCATCCCCGTGGCGGGCACGGCGGTCGGCGCCGTCGTCGGCACCGTGGTCGGTGCCGGGGTGGCGATCTTCGCCGACGGTGCGATCGACTCGCTCTTCGAGAACGGTCCCGACATCGGTGCGGCGTTCGACGAGGGTGTCGACGCCCTGGCCGACACCGGTGGCGCCATCGCCGACGGCGTCTCCAGCGCCGCCGACACCGTGGGCGGGTGGTTCCACTGACCGCGCGCACCGGACCGGGTCCGGTGGTCCGGGCCCTGGGGCTGCTGACGGGCGCGGTGGTGATCGCCATCGGCATCGGGCTGCTGACCCGGGCCGACACCGCCTTCGGCATGGTGTGGGCGGTCGGGATGGTGCTCTTCGGCGTCATCGTCGTGGTGTCCTGGCTGGCTCACCGCCCCCGGACGCGCGCACCGCTGCCGGCCCGCGACGAGACCAGGGACGGGGAGCCCGCACGCTTCCACCCCCGGCGGATCTCCGACCCGATGCTGTTCATCACCGGCACGCTCGGCGCCTGGTGCACCGTGGTCGCCGTGGTCGGTGCCGTCGAGGAGTCCTGGCTCTGGCTGGTGCTGGCCGGGGTGCCCGCCGTCTACCTGGCTGGCTTCCCGCTGCTGTGGGCGGCCGGGCGGCTTCGACCGGGCGGGGTCTGGGTCACGCCGACCCGTGTGGTCGACGAGCACTACGGGCTGCGCACCGAGGTCGCGATCGCTGACGTCGCCGCACTGAGCCCCCGCGCGCAGACCCTCCACGTGACGTTGAAGGCCGGCGCCGCCGTGACCGAGCACCGGCTCACGCCGAAGCCGTGGCGCGCGCGCAGCACCGCCCTGGAGATCCAGACCAAGGACCTGCAGGGTGGCAGCCAGCAGCTGGCCCAGGAGCTGACGCCCTAGGGCCTGCGCCGCCAGACGACGACGGACTGGCCCGGCTCCGGCTGGCGCAGGACCGGCAGCTTGTTGGCCGGTCCGGCCGTACGCCGGACAGTGGCCGCCTGACGCAGCTCGTCGCGGGTCGCGGCCAGCTCGGCCTGGAGCTCTTCGTTGCGCTGCACCAGCGCCGTGATCCGGTTCTCGAGGTCGAGGATCCGGCGTACGCCCTCGATGCCGATCCCGGCCGAGGTCAGCTCGCTGATCTCGCGCAGCAGCTCGACGTCACGGTGGGTGTAGCGACGACCGCCGCCTCCGGTGCGGCCGGGGGTGATCAGCCCCATCCGCTCGTAGGTGCGCAGGGTCTGCGGGTGCAGACCGCTCAGCTCGGCCGCGATGCTGATGACGTAGACGGCACTGTCGGGGCCGGGCTGCATCGGACCGCGCTGCACCGGGTCACGCCTCCTCGAACAGCTTCGACCGCAGCGGCTTGCCGGCGGTCGCGGCGCGGTAGGCCTCCACCGCCTCGCGGGCTGCCGGGTCGAGCACGACGGGCACCTGCACCTCGACGGTCGCGAGCAGGTCGCCCTTGCTGCCGTCGGCCTTGGGGGCGCCCCGGCCGCGGACCCGGAAGGTCCGCCCGTTGGGGGTGCCGCCCGGCACCTTGAGGGTCACCGGCGACCCACCGAGGGTCGGGATCTTGATCTCCGCTCCCAGCACCAGCTCGTCGAACGAGACCGGGACGTCGAGCAGCAGGTTGTCGTCCTTGCGGGCGAAGAGCCGGTGGCCCGAGACCTTCACCGTGACGTAGAGGTCACCGGCCGGGCCGCCGTTGTCGCCGGGCGCGCCCTTGCCCCGCAGGCGGATCCGCTGGCCGTCCTTGACGCCGGCGGGGATGCGGGCCTGGATCGTCCGGGCCGAGGTGCCCCGACCGCTGCCGTGGCAGGTCGGGCACGCCTCGTCGTACACCAGCTGGCGGCCGCTGCACATCGGGCAGGTCTCGTTGATGGAGAAGGCGCCGCCGGCGGAGGCGACGACGAACCCGGCACCCTCGCACTGCGGGCAGACGTGCGGCTTGGTGCCGGGCTTGCCGCCGGTGCCCTTGCAGTCGGGGCAGGCGGAGTCGGAGGTCATCCGCAGCGAGACGGTGACGCCGTCGATGGCGTCGGTGAAGCTGATGGTCGCCGTGGTGTCGACGTCCGCGCCCTTCTGGGCCCGGGGTCGCCGGTTGCGTCCGCCGCCACCGAAGAGGTCGCCGAACATGTCCCCGAACCCACCGCCGGCGCTGCCGGCACCGCCGGAGCGCTCGCGGAGCAGGTCGTTGAGGTCGAAGCCCCCGCCCCCACCGCCACCGAACCCGCCCGGGTAGCCGGCACCGCCGCTGTAGACGCGCATCTCGTCGTACTTGGCGCGCTTCTCAGGGTCACCGACGACGTCGTACGCCTCCGCGACCGCCTTGAACTTGTCGTGCTTGGCCGTGTCGCCGGGGTTGGAGTCGGGGTGGTTGGCGCGCGCCAGCTTGCGGTAGGCCTTCTTGATCTCGTCGGACGACGCGGTCTTGCCGACGCCGAGCTCGGCGTAGAAGTCCTTCTGCGCCCAGTCGGCCCGGAAGCCTTCGTTGGTGCTCATGCGCGCACCTCCCTCCTTGTCCGGTGGTTCAGCTGATGGGGGCGGTCACGCGGTCGGCCCGCTGGGCGGGTCGACCACGAGGACCTGGGCGGCCCGCACGACGCGGCTGCCGATCCGGTAGCCGGCCTTCGCGACCACCTTGCAGGTGGTCACCTCGACCTCGGGGTCCTCGCCGATGTGGGAGAGGGCCTCGTGGATCGTGGGGTCGAAGGCCTCCCCGGCCGCGCCGAACTTGGTCAGGCCGAGTCCGGCGACGACCCGCTCGAGCTGGTCGGCGACGGTCTGGAAGCCGGCGTCCAGCTCACCGTGCTCGCGGGCTCGGTCGATGGTGTCGAGCACCTCGGTGATCGGGGCGAGCGCGGCGTACGTCGCGTTCTCCCGGATCAGGTCGCGGTCGCGCTCGACCCGGCGCTTGTAGTTGACGAACTCGGCCTGCAGCCGCTGGAGGTCGTTGGTCCGCTCGGCGAGCGCGATCTGGGCGAGCACCAGCTCGTCCTGCTCGGCCGTCGGCTCCACCGTCTCCTCCGCGGCGGGCACCTCGGGCTGAGGAGCAGGGGTCTCCTGCTCCTCAGCCTCCGGCTGGACCGGCCCGTCCTGGGACGGCTCGGTCACTTGGCCTCGTCCTCCGGGCCCTCGTCGACGATCTCGGCGTCGACGACGTCGTCGTCGGCCTCGCCCGTCGAGCCGTCGGAGCCACCGGCGGCGGCCTGGTCGGCCTCCGCGGCGGCGTACATCGCGGCGCCCATCTTCTGGCTGGACTCACCGAGCTTGGTGACCCCGGCCTGCAGCTCCTCGGCACTGGCCTCGGCGTTCTCGAGGATGGCCTTGAGCGCGTCGACGTCGGCCTGGACCTCGGTCTTGACGTCCTCGGGCAGCTTCTCGGCGTTGTCGGCGAGGAACTTCTCCGTCGTGTAGACGAGCTGGTCGGCCTGGTTGCGGGTCTCGACCGCGGCACGCCGGTTGGCGTCCTCCTCGGCGTACTGCTCCGCCTCCTTGACCATCCGGTCGATGTCGTCCTTCGACAGCGCGGAGCCGCCGGAGATCGTCATGGACTGCTCCTTGCCGGAGGCCTGGTCCTTCGCGGTCACGTGCACGATGCCGTTGGCGTCGATGTCGAAGGTGACCTCGATCTTCGGGATGCCGCGCGGGGCCGGCGGGAGGCCGGTCAGCTCGAAGTTGCCGAGCGGCTGGTTCTGCGACCACATCTGGCGCTCGCCCTGGGCGACCTTGATCTCGACCGACGGCTGGTTGTCGTCGGCGGTCGTGAAGATCTCGGACCGCTTGGTCGGGATGGTCGTGTTGCGCTCGATCAGCGTGGTCATCACGCCGCCCTTGGTCTCGATGCCGAGGGACAGCGGGGTCACGTCGAGGAGCAGCACGTCCTTGACCTCGCCCTTGAGGACACCGGCCTGCAGGGCGGCGCCGACGGCGACGACCTCGTCCGGGTTGACGCCCTTGTTGGGCTCCTTGCCACCGAGGAGCTCCTTGACGACGTCGCTGACGGCGGGCATCCGCGTGGAGCCACCGACGAGCACGACGTGGTCGATCTTGTCGACCGCGACGCCGCCGTCCTTGAGGACCTGCTGGAAGGGCTTCTTGGTGCGGTCGAGCAGGTCGGCCGTCAGCTTCTGGAACTCGCTGCGGCTGAGCTTCTCCTCGAAGTGCAGCGGGCCGGACTCGCCGTGCGTGATGTACGGCAGGTGGATCGTGGTCTCGGCGGAGGAGGACAGCTCGATCTTCGCCTTCTCCGCGGCCTCCTGGAGACGCTGCTTGGCGATCTTGTCCGCGCCCAGGTCGACGCCGTTGTTGTCCTTGAACTTCTTGACCATCCACTCGACGACGCGGGCGTCCCAGTCGTCACCACCGAGGTGGTTGTCACCGGAGGTCGCCTTGACCTCGACGACGCCCTCGCCGATCTCGAGGAGGGACACGTCGAACGTGCCGCCGCCGAGGTCGAAGACGAGGATCGTCTGGTCGTCGCCCTTGTCGAGGCCGTAGGCCAGCGCGGCCGCGGTCGGCTCGTTGACGATCCGGCTCACGTTCAGGCCGGCGATCTCGCCGGCCTCCTTGGTGGCCTGGCGCTGCGCGTCGGAGAAGTACGCCGGGACCGTGATCACCGCGTCGGTGACGGTCTCGCCGAGGTAGGCCTCCGCGTCGCGCTTCAGCTTCTGCAGCACGAAGGCGCTGATCTGCTGGGGCGTGAAGTCCTTGCCGTCGATGTCGGTCTTCCAGTCCGTGCCCATGTGGCGCTTCACGGAGCGGATGGTCCGGTCGACGTTGGTGACGGCCTGACGCTTGGCCACCTCGCCGACGAGGACCTCGCCGGACTTGGCGAAGGCGACGACCGACGGGGTCGTGCGGGCGCCCTCCGCGTTTGCGATGACGGTGGGTTCGCCACCCTCCAGAACGGCCACGACGCTGTTCGTCGTGCCGAGGTCGATGCCGACCGCACGTGCCATGTCTCTGTACCTCCGGGTATCGGGTGCTGCTCTCGACGGCGTCCGTCTGCTGTTCATCCTGCGTCGCCGAGGGCAGTCTGCCAAATCAGTTGAGTCGATTCAACTCAACTTTGCTTATCCGGCTCAACGCAGACCCGAGGGCGGAGATTCCCGGATCAGCCCACGAACCTCTGGACCAGCGTGATTCGCGCCAGTCCCGGCACGTCGGCCCGCGGGATCCAGCGCGCCTCGTCGGTCGTGCCGTCCAGCTCGCGGGTCAGATCGCCGCCGACGACGTGGGCGCGGAACACCACCCGGACGCTCTTCTGCCAGCGCGCGGCGCCGTCGAGCCGCTCCTCGGGCGGCAGCACGAGCGTGTCCACGCCGAGCAGGCCGTCCAGCGCGACGTCGTACCCGGTCTCCTCGAGGGCCTCGCGCACGGCGCCCTCCTCGGCGGTCTCGGCGAGGTCGACCCCGCCACCGGGCAGCGTCCAGAGCGGCACGGCCGGCTCGTTCCACAGCGCGAGCAGCACCCGGTCCCGGTCGTCGATGATGACGACGTACGCGGCCAGGCGGGTGTCGTACTCGGTGAAGTCCAGCACAGGTCCCATGAGTCCATCCTCACTCAGGGGAATGCTCGAGCCCCTCTGCGGGGATGGAACCTGTATGACCGTCCCCACTGTCGCCCTGAACGACCAGACCTCCATCCCCCAGCTCGGCTTCGGCGTCTACCAGGTCCCACCGGACCAGACCGAGGCCACGGTGAGCACCGCTTTCGAGGTGGGCTACCGCCACATCGACACCGCGCAGATGTACCAGAACGAGGCCGGCGTCGGCGCCGCGATCGCGAGCTCCGGCATCGCGCGCGACGAGCTCTACGTCACGAGCAAGCTCAACAACAGCTTCCACGAGCCGGACGCCGCCCGTCGCGCGTTCGACGAGACGCTGGAGCGCCTCGGCCTCGACCGGGTCGACCTCTTCCTCATCCACTGGCCACTGCCGACGCAGTACGGCGGCGACTACGTGTCGACCTGGCGCACCCTCACCGAGTTCGTGGCCGACGGCCGCGCGACCTCGGTCGGCGTCTCCAACTTCCAGCCGGCCCACCTCGACCGGATCATCGCGGAGACGGGCGTCGCCCCGGCGGTGAACCAGATCGAGGTGCATCCCTACTTCACCAACGAGGCCGCCCGCGCCGCGTCGATCCGGCACGGCGTCGAGGTCGAGGCGTGGTCGCCGATCGCGCAGGGCAAGGTGCTCGACGACGCCGTCATCGGCGAGATCGCGGCCGCCCACGGCAAGACGCCGTCGCAGGTCACGCTGCGCTGGCACATCGAGCGCGGCGACATCGTCTTCCCCAAGTCGATGCGCGAGGAGCGGATGCGCGAGAACTTCGACATCTTCGACTTCGCGCTCACCGAGGACCAGGTCGCCGCGATCAGCGCGCTCGACCAGGGCGAGGCCGGCCGCACCGGCCCCAACCCGGACACCTTCGACTGGATCCCCGGCTGACCGTCGGCGCACGGTGGTCGAGGTGCGAAGGCCGTCGGGCCTGAGCCTCGAGACCACCGCCCCCGGACCTACGCCTCGAGGGCCCGGCCCCAGGACTCGAGAGTCCTGGCGAGCCGGGCCCGCTCCGTCTCACCGAGCAGGTCGACGAGCCGGCGCTCGTTGACGAGGTGGGCCGTGAACGCCCGGTCGATCACGTCGAGGCCGGCGTCGGTCAGCGCGATCACGCGGCCCCGGCCGTCGTGGTTGCTGACCCTCCGGGTCACCAGGCCCTGCTCGACGCAGCGGTCGACCCGCTTGGTCACCGCTCCGGACGAGACCATCGTCCAGTGCCCGAGGTCGCGCGGGGTCAGCTCGTACGGCGGCCCCTCGCGCCGCAGCGTCGCGAGGATGTCGAACTCACCCTCGCCGAGCCCGAACTCGGCGTACACCGCCACGAGCTCCTCGGTGAGCCGGGCCGCCAGGCGGTGCAGCCGCCCAATGACGCCCAGGGGGGAGACGTCTAGGTCCGGCCGCGCCTCGTGCCACTTCGCCATGATCCGGCCGACGTGGTCGAGGTCCCGCTCCGCTGGTGCCGCCATGGGTGGAATATATCTGACGCGGAAACTATTATCTCTTCCGTGGAAACTAACTGGCGCGTCCTCGGCCTGAGCGCCCTGGCCCCCGTCGCGTGGGGCTCGGGCTACTACGTGACCGAGACGTTCCTGCCGCCCGACCGCCCGCTCTTCGGCGCGATGGTGCGGGCGCTGCCCTTCGGCCTGCTGCTGCTCGCGTTCCGGCCCCGACTGCCCACGGGCATCTGGTGGTGGCGCTCGCTCGTGCTCGGCACGCTCAACATCGGCGCCTTCTTCGTCCTGATCTTCATCGCCGCCTACCGCCTGCCCGGCGGGACGGCCGCCACGCTCACCGCCACGGCGCCGATCATGGTGATGCTCGTCGCCTGGGCGCTGATCGGCGAGCGGCCGCGGGCCGCGTCGCTGGCCGGAGCCGCGGTCGGCGCCGCCGGCGTCGCGCTGCTGGTGCTGCGCGCGGACTTCACCGTCGACCCGGTCGGGGTCGCCGCCTCGTTCGGTGCCGTCGCGATGTCGTCGGTCGGGTTCGTGCTCGTCAAGCGGTGGCAGCCGCCGGTCGACCTGCTCACCTTCACCGCGTGGCAGCTGGTCGCCGGCGGGCTGGTGCTGCTGCCCGTCGCCCTGGTCGTCGAGGGCACGCCGCCCGCGCTGGGCGTGGGCGCGATCGGCGGCTTCCTCTACCTCGGGCTGGTCGGCACCGTGATGGCGTACGTCGTCTGGTTCCGCGGACTGCGCCGGCTCCCGGCCGGTGCGGTGTCGCTGGTCGGCCTGCTGAACCCGGTCTCCGGCACGGTCCTCGGCGTCGCGCTGGCCGGCGAGTCCTTCGGTGGCAGCCAGGCGCTCGGGCTGCTGCTCGTGCTCGCCGGCATCCTCGCGGGTCAGCCGGCCGTGGCGGACCGGCTGCGTCGCCGGCGTACGACGCTGGCGTCAGCCGGCGACCTTCACGCGGACGACCCCCGACTTGAGGCCGGAGTCGGAGTCGACGACCCGGAACTTGTTCATCCCGGCCTTGCTGGTCTGCACGGGGATCTGGAAGCTCTCGCCGCTCACCGAGCCGGTCGCCGGGAAGTCCACCCACTCGCCGTCCTGGAGCCGCTGGACGGCCAGGATCGCCCCCTCGCCCTCCGGGTAGACGCCGGTGAGCTGGAACTGCTCCATCGGGCTGACCGAGACGGCCGAGGCTGAGAGGCTGATCTCGCGCTTCGCCGACTCGCTCTTGGTCGGCGTGGCCGACGTCGACGCGCTCTCGGTCTCGCCGGGCGCCAGCGTGATCGTGGGGCCGCTCTCGGAGGTGGTCTTCGACGGGCTCGGCAGGTAGAGGCTCGCCGCGTCGTCGGCCGTCGAGTCGTCGGAGCCGCCCCCGATGCCGAGGACCTTGGTGCCCGCGAGGACGACGACGCCCAGCACCAGGCCCACGACCAGCCCGACGCCGACCAGCGCCACCAGGCCCGCCATGATCGGGTGCTCGTCGCTGGGCTGGTCCGGCAGCTTGTCGGCCACGTCGATCCTCCGAGTCAGGGTCAGTACGCGGCCATTGTTGCTCAGCGGCGCTCCAGCACCACGATCGGGGAGCCGGGCCTCAGATCCCGCGCTTCCAGACGATCTGCTCGTGCAGCCTGCGGCTGCGCCAGCCGTCGGCCGTGCGGGTCAGCGTGTGGTGGTAGAGACCGCCGAACTCGACGATCCTGTGCCCGCCCTGGCCGTCGTCGAGCGGCATCGGGTTGTGGAAGTACGCCGCGCAGGTCGCCTCGTCACCGTCGATCGCGATGTCGAGCTGGTGCAGGGAGTGCATCCGGTGCGGGAAGAACGCGGGCAGCACCTCGGCCAGCCACGCCTTGACCGCGGGATAGGCCTCGGCGATCCCGCCCGACTCCGTGTAGTCGATCGCGGCGTCGGGGGTGAAGACGGAGTCGAGCAGGTCCCACTCACCGGTGTCGATGCCCCGGGTGTAGCGGATGACCACGCCCTCGATCTCGAGCCGGTCGCTGATCTCCTGGAGGTCCACGGGTGAACTCTGGCACAAAACTGGAACACGTTCTACTGTGAGGCCCATGCGATTCAGCTATGCCGAGGCGATGACGCAGGCGACGTACTACGCACCCCTGGCCCAGGCCGCGGAGGCCGCCGGCTACACCAGCATGACGGTCGCCGACAGCGTCATCTACCCCAAGGACTCCGACTCGAAGTACCCCTACACCGACACCGGGGACCGCGAGTTCCTCGACGGCAAGGAGTTCATCGAGACGATGGTGCTGTGCGCGCACCTCTTCGCCGTGACCACGACGCTGCGGCTCACGCCGTTCGTGATCAAGCTGCCGATCCGGCCGCCGGTGCTCGTCGCCAAGCAGGCCTCGTCGCTGGCGTTCCTCTCCGGCAACCGTCTGGGGCTGGGCGTCGGGATCTCGCCGTGGCCCGAGGACTTCGACGCCATGGGCGTCGACTGGGCCAGGCGCGGCAAGCGGATGGACGAGTGCATGGACATCCTCCGCGGCCTGACCACCGGTGAGTTCTTCGAGTACCACGGCGAGTTCTACGACGTCGACGCCCTCAAGCAGTGCCCCGGGGCCACCGAGACGATCCCGCTCCTGGTCGGCGGCCACGCCGACGCGGCCCTGCGGCGCGCCGTACGCAAGGGCGACGGCTGGATGCACGCCGGCGGCGACGGCGAGGAGCTCGAGCGGCTGCTGACGCGCCTCGCCGAGATCCGCGTGGAGGAGGGCGACACCCGCGACGACTTCGAGGTGCACGTCATCTCGTACGACGCCTACACCGTCGACGGCATCAAGCGCCTCGAGGACAAGGGCGTCACCGACTGCATCGTGGGCTTCCGGGTGCCCTACATCAAGGGCCCGGACACCGAGCCGCTCGACAAGAAGATCGCGCACCTGGAGCGGTACGCCGAGGACGTCATCCACCAGGTGGGCGCGTGAGCGCGTCGTACGGCCTGACCAAGGTCCTCCAGGACGCGATCGCGGAGGCCGAGGAGCTGGTCGCCAACGCCCCGTTCATCAGGACCGAGCAGGACCGGCTCGAGGGCTACGACTACCTGGCCGGGCGGATCCGGATGGCCATGCAGATGGCGTTCGACCACGACCTCGACCGGACGCTCTTCATCAACCCCACGCACCAGTTCTCCCGCCAGGGCCTCGACAACCCCGACGCGATCTACTTCAACGCCTACCTCAAGGAGGGCGTCGAGTACGTCGTACGCGGACGTCGTGGCACGTCGGCGGACCTGTCCTTCCAGGTGATGGGCGGTGCCTACTCCGCGACCACCGCGGCGACCTCGATGCTGGCCTTCGACGACCGGGAGCTGGAGAAGGACGCCGACGGCGGCTTCGAGTTCCGCTACACCGCCGAGCCCGGCGCGAAGACGATGATCGTGCGCGAGGTCTTCAACGACTGGGACACCGAGGAGCGCGGCCTGCTCACCATCGAGCGGGTCGACACGATGGGCCAGCCGGCGAAGGCGCTCGAGAGGGACCGGCTGGCGAAGCGCTACGAGGTGGCCGCGCGCAGCCTGGTCGGCTCGATCCAGACGTGGTTCGCCTTCCCCCAGTTCTTCCAGTACAAGGAGCCGGTCAACCAGCCGACGGCGCCGCAGTCGACCCCCGGCGGCCTGGCCTCGCAGCGCTCGTCGATCGGCCACTACGAGCTGGCCGAGGACGAGGCACTGGTGGTCACCGTGCCCGAGTGCACCGACTGCGCCTACCAGGCCATCCAGATCGGGTCCGACTGGTACGCCTCGACCGACTACGAGACGCACCAGACCTCGCTCACCAAGGCGCAGGCGCAGACCGACCCCGACGGCAGGATGCGGTTCGTGATCTCGGAGACGCCCCCGGGCGGCACCCCGATCGCGAACTGGCTGGAGACCACCGGCCACCGCACCGGCGCCCTGATGCTGCGCTGGCAGCGCCTGACCCGCGACCTCGGCCCCGAGGACGGGCCGGTCGCCGAGGTGATGCCGCTGGCCGACGTACCGACCAGGCTCCCGCACTTCACCCCCCTCACCCCAGAGGAGTACGCCGAGCGCATCGCCGCCCGGCAGCGCTCCGTCGCCCGAAGGATGATCAGTTGACCAGGAAGATGTGCTGATGAGCGAGCTTGGCTACGCCGAGGCCCACGACACCTCGATCGAGGAGCGCTACACCGCCGTACCTCTGCTGAGGGGCAAGGTCGTCGTCATCTCCGGCATCGGCCCCGGCCTCGGCCGGTCGCTGGCCGAGGAGGCGGCCAGGATGGGCGCCGACCTGGTGATCGCGAGCCGCACCGAGTCGCGGCTGCTCGCCCTGCAGGCGGAGCTCGAGGGCCACGGCGTCAAGGTCGTCAGCGTGGTCGCCGACGTGACCGACGAGGACTCGCGGGTCAACCTCCGCGACCGGACCCTCGAGGCGTTCGGGCGCGTGGACTGCGTGATCAACAACGCCTTCACGATCCCGCCGATGGACCCGATCACCCAGATCAGCCCGCGCAAGCTCGCGAAGGTCAACGAGACCAACGTCTTCGCGCCGCTGCGGCTCTCGGCGCTCTTCGCGGACGCGCTGTCGGAGACCAGGGGCTCGATCATCATGCTGAACTCCTGCGTCTCCTTCTCCTCGCAGCCGGAGTACGCCGGGTACAAGCTCTCGAAGGGGGCGCTGGAGCACCTCGCCTCGTCGCTCGCGACCGAGCTCGGCCCCCGCGGCATCCGCGTCAACAGCGTCGCGCCGTCGTACATCTACGAGGACGTCAACCGCGGCTACTTCGACTTCCTCGCCGCCGTCGAGGAGAAGACGCACGAGCAGGTGTACGCCGAGAAGGCGGCACCGACGGACCTGAAGCGACTGGCGTCGTCCGAGGAGGTCGCCCGCGCGACGCTCTTCCTCGCCAGCGACCTCGCCTCCGCGGTCACCGGTCAGATGCTGACCGTCGACTGCGGCGAGTTCCACAGCTGATGACCGGGTCGTCCGCCTCTCGCAGGTGTGGGCACCGGCCTCAGGCGGACGACCCGACTGGAGGGCGTCGATGAGCGACAACATCATGGTGCGGGAGCGCCCGGACGTCGGGTCGTACGACGACATCGTGGCGGCCGCCGTACGCACGACGGGCCTGTCCGACTTCGGCGGGACCGCGCACGAGGAGGGCCTGCGGGTCCTGACCGAGGACCTGTCGTCCCCCGAGGCCGGCCTGACCCCGCGCGGCAACTACTTCCAGCGCTCCGAGGTGAAGTCGGCGCTGGTCGGCGTGCTGCTGACCCAGGCGCAGTTCGCCGCGCACCCGGAGCACCGTGACGTGCCGATCGAGCGGCCGATCTTCCTGATGGGGCTGCCGCGCACCGGCACCACGGCCCTGCACCGCTACCTGCACGCCGACCCCGGCTCGCAGGGCCTGGAGATGTGGCTGACGCAGTACCCCCAGCCCCGGCCCCCGCGCGACACCTGGGAGTCGGACCCGATCTTCAACGCCATGCAGCAGGCGTTCTCGGCCCATCACGTCGAGAGCCCCGAGTTCATGGGGATCCACTACATGGACGCGACCACGGTCGAGGAGTGCTGGCGGCTGCTGCGACAGACCGGCAAGTCGAACTCCTACGAGTCGCTGGCCAACCTGCCGCGCTACACCGACTGGCTCAAGCAGCAGGACTGGACCGACGCCTACGCGCGGCACAAGGAGAACCTGCAGCTCGTCGGGCTCAACGACGTCGACAAGCGCTGGATCCTCAAGAACCCCTCGCACATGACCTCGCTCGACGCGTTGATGACGGTCTACCCGGACGCGCTGATCATCTACACGCACCGCGACCCGGTCACCTGCATCGCCTCGTCGTGCTCGCTCTCTGCCGAGACCACGGTCGGGCACAGCTCGACGTACGTCGGCGGCGTGATCGGCCACACCCAGCTGGACCTGTGGTCGCGGGCGTTCCACGCCTTCCACGACGCGCGGCCGGCGTACGACCAGGACCAGTTCGTCGACATCGCCTTCAAGGACCTGGTGACCGACCCGCTCGGGGTGACCCGGCGGGTCTACGACCAGTTCGGGCTCGACTGGACCCCCGAGGTGCAGGCGGCGATCGAGGATCTCGACCAGGAGTCCAAGCAGGGCAAGGCGAAGCCCTCGCACAGCTACACGCTCAAGGACTACGGCCTCACCGAGGCTCGGGTCCGCGCCGCCTTCGACCGCTAGCCGACCGTGGCTTCGAGGCTCGGCCCTACCCGCCGGTCCCGTGGCTGCGGTGCGCAGGCCTGAGCCTCGGAAGCCCGCAACCAAAGGAAGCAACATGGACAAGAAGCGCGTGGTCGTCTGGGGCACCGGGGTCGTCGGGTCGATGGTGATCGCCGAGATCGTCGACCACCCGGCCTTCGAGCTCGTCGGCGTCGGCGTCTCCAACCCCGCCAAGGTCGGCGTCGACGCCGGCACCATCTGCGGGATCGCGCCGACCGGCGTGATCGCGACCGACTCCGTCGAGGCGCTCATCGCCCTCGCTCCGGACGCGCTCGTCCACTACGGGCCGACGGCGCAGTACGCCGACGACAACATCCGCGTGATGTCCGCCTTCCTGCGCGCCGGCATCGACGTCTGCTCGACGGCCATGACGCCGTGGGTGTGGCCGACGATGCAGCAGATCCCGGCGACCTGGTTCGATCCGATCACCGCGGCCTGCGCGGAGGGCGGGGCGTCGTGCTTCACCACCGGCATCGACCCGGGCTTCGCCAACGACCTCTTCCCGCTGACGCTGATGGGCTTGTGCGGCCGCGTCGACTCGGTGCGCGCGTCGGAGCTGCTCGACTACACCGACTACGAGGGCGACTACGAGGACGAGATGGGCATCGGCCGCTCCCCCGACTTCACGCCCCTGCTCGAGATCCCCGAGCTGCTGATCATGGCCTGGGGCGCGACGGTCCCGATGATCGCGCACGCCGCCGGCATCGAGCTCGACGACATCACCACCACCTGGGAGAAGTGGGTGACGCCCACCGACCGCCCGACCGCGAAGGGCGTCGTCACCGCCGGCCAGGTGGCGGCCATCCGCTTCACGATCAACGGCGTGTACGCCGGCCGCGAGGTCATCTCGCTCGAGCACGTCAACCGGATCGGCCTCGACGCCGCCCCCGACTGGCCCGCCGGCTCCGCCGACGACGTCTACCGGGTCGAGGTCCACGGCTCCCCGTCGATCACCCAGGAGACGGCGTTCCGCTTCACCGACGGCTCCGGCCGCGCACCCGCCGTCGCGGGCTGCCTGGCGACCGGCCTGCGCGCGCTCAACGCCGTACCCGCGGTCAACGACCTGCCTGCCGGCTGGGTCACCGCGCTCGACCTGCCCCTGATCCCCGGGGTCGGGACCATCCGCTGAGGTGCCGGGGAGTTTTGTCGGCCGGCCGATGAAACTGGACCCTGGACGACAAAGCTTCATCGTCCGGGCGTGAGCTTTGTCGGCCGGCCGATGAAACTCCTCAGGCCACCAGCGCCCGGTGGTCGCGCGGGCTCACGCCGTAGGCACGCTTGAAGGCGGTGCTCAGCGCGAACGGCGTGGAGTAGCCGACCTGGCGCGCGACGAGGGCCAGGGTGGCCGTGGGGTCGCGGAGCAGGTCGGCGGCGAGTGCCAGGCGCCAGCCGGTCAGGAAGGTCATCGGCGGTTCCCCGACGACCTCGGTGAAGCGGCGCGCGAAGGCGGCGCGGGAGACGCCACCGGCGGCGGCCAGCTCGGCGACGGTCCACGGGTGCTCGGGGTGGTGCTGCATCAGGCGCAGGGCGGGTCCGACGACCGGGTCGCCCTGGCCGGCGTACCAGGCCGGCGGCGAGGCCTCGGGACGGTCGAACCAGGCGCGCAGCACCGCGATCAGGAGCAGGTCGAGAAGCCGGTCGAGCACGGCGTCCTGCCCGGGCGCGTCCTTGACGATCTCGTCGGCGAGCAGCGAGACGAGCGGTGAGCCGAGATCGCGTCGGCCGAGGACGACGAACGGCGGCAAGGCCTGCAGGAGCCGCCGGCTGACCTCGCCCTCGAACAGGTAGGCCCCGGTGAGCAGCACCGTCTCGCCCACCGCACTGTTGCCCCAGCTGCGCACCCCTTGGCGCATCTCCTCCTCCAGCGACTGCCCGTCGAGCGTGGTGCAGTGCTGACCGGGGTGGATGACCACCTGCGGCGTCGTCGCGGGGGCGTCGGCGATGGTCCAGTGTCCGGGTCCGAGCGCGACCACGACGTCGCCGGCCTCGAGGCGGAAGGGCTCACCGCCGTCGGGCAGGGCCCAGAAGCTCCCACGCACGACCGCGGTCAACGAGAGCGGCGACTCGTCCTGGAGCCGCACGGCCCACGGCGGATCCATCAGGCAGCGCAGCAGGAACGCGCCCCGGGCGCGAGGACCGTCGAGGAGCGCGGCGAGTCCGTCCATCCCGTCACCGTAGCCCTGGACGATGACGTATGGAAGGGCGCCGTACGACGATGGATCGTCTCGCCGTCCTGCGGTCTGCTGGTCCCATGAGCGATCTCCTCGACACCCTCCGCGGCCCCGTCCTCCTCGTCGCCACCGTCGCCGCCGGCCTGCAGGCCGGGACCTACTACACCTGGGCGTGCGGGGTGATGCCCGGCCTGGCGCGCACGGACGACCACACGTTCACGTCGTCGATGAACCACATCAACGTGGCGATCGTGAACCCGGTCTTCATGCTCACCTTCCTCGGCGCGCCGGCCCTCGCGGCCCTGTCCGTCGCGACGACCACGTCGGGCGCACGGGCGTGGGCGATCACGGGGCTCGTCCTCGCGCTCGGCACCGTCGTCGTCACCGCAGCGGGCAACGTGCCGCTCAACGACGCCCTGGCCGCCGGCGGCTCGCGCGCCGCCTTCGAGGACGCGTGGGTGCGGTGGAACATCCTCCGCACGCTCACCTCGACCGGGGCCCTGGCCTGCCTGGCCTGGGCGGCGTGGAAGTCCTAGCCCTCGCCGGCCAGCCAGCCGCGCAGCGCCGGGAACGTGCCCGCGCCGACGTCGACGGAGACGCTGGCGGCGAGGTCGGCGACGGTCACGTCCTTAAGCGAGGACCGCCAGGCCTGCTCGGCGGCGTACATCACCCGGGCGACGCCACACGGTTGCCGGCACACCTCCTGGCTCGCGGGCAGCGGGCCGTTCTGGCGGATCTCGGTGCACCGGAAGGCCTGCTCGCGGCCGTCGACGGCGAGCACGATGTCGAGCACGCTCACCTGGTCCGCCGGCCGGGTGAGCACGTAGCCGCCGACCCGCCCCTCGGTCGAGCTGACGATGCCGGCCCGGGACAGCGCCTGCAGGTGCTTGGCCAGGTAGGTGCGCGAAATGCCGTGGAACTCCGCGAGCCGCTGAGCCGGGACGGGGCCCTCCGCCTCGCTGAGGACGACACAGCAGTGCACGGCCCACTCCACGCCACCCGACATCTTCACGACGCCATCCTACGCGAATACGTGGATGACAAGTGTCCGAGTTCCATGGTTGAATCACGGATATCACCTATCCGCGTTAACGACTCCAGGAGCACACCATGAAGATCGCCATCGCCGGTGCCACCGGACGCATCGGCTCCCAGCTCACCTCCCTCAGCCGCAAGGCGGGCCACGAGGTCGTCGAGATCGCTCGCGAGACCGGCTTCGACCTGCTGGCGCCGGGCGACGAGCTCGTGGCGGCCCTCGATAGCGTGGACACCGTCGTCGACGTCACGGCCTGCCCGCTCGACCAGGCGGCGACGTTCTTCCCCACCGTGGCGCGCAACATCGGCTCCGCCGCGACCGCCGCCGGCGTACGCCGCAGCGTGGTGCTCTCGATCGTCGGGGTCGACCGCAGCCCCGACTACGACTACTACGTCGCCAAGCTCGCCCAGGAGCGGGCCTACCGCGAGAGCGCGCCCGGCGTCGTGGTGCTGCGGGCGACCCAGTTCCTCGACTTCGCCGCCCAGATGCTGGAGTGGAACACCCAGGACGGCGTGGCCCGGATCATCGACGTCCCGACCCAGCCGGTCGCGACCGGCGAGATCGTCCGGCTGCTCCTCGAGATCGTCACCGGCGACGTCGAGGGTGACGTGGAGCTGGCCGGCCCGACGCGCGAGAACCTCGTCGACCAGGTCCGTCGCCTGGTCGAGCAGTCCGGGCAGGACGTCCGGGTCGAGGCCGTCGCCGCGCCCGAGAGCCTCGCGCAGGGCGCAATGCTGCCCGGACCCGACGCGCTGCTGCGCGGCCCGAGCTTCGAGGACTGGCTGGCCGAGCGGGCCTAGGACTCTCCGGCCGCCTCGCGGACGGCGCGCTCGGCGACGGCGTACTGGTCGGTCTGGCTGTCGTAGGACCAGAAGTCGCGCAGCCAGGTGGCCGTGAGGCCGACCCCGGCGATGCAGGCGGCGCCGCCGCTGACGACCGCCCCCCGCACCGACCAGAGGTCGGCGGTCACGCCGGCGCGGACCTGACCGCCGAGCGGACCGAGCGAGTACGACAGCATCTCGATGCCGGCCAGGCGTCCGCGCATGGACTCGGGGATCGTCTGGCTCCACACGGTCGAGCGGAAGATCCCGGAGATCATGTCGGCCGCACCGGCGAAGGCCAGGGCGAGCGCGACGAGCCAGATGTTCGGCATCAGGCCGGCGAGGGCGATGAAGCCGCCGTACGCCATGGCGGCGACGACGATGGCGCGCCCGTGATGGTGGAAGCGGGACGTCCAACCGCTGAGGGCCGTCGCGACGAGGGCGCCGATGACCTCGGCGGAGTAGAGGAGGCCCAGGAACTGCGGCTGGCCGAAGACCTCCTCGGCGAGCGCCGGGAAGAGCACCACCGGCATCGCGAAGAGCATCGCGGCGATGTCGACGAAGTAGGTGCCGAGGAGGTCGCGCCGGCCGAACGCGTAGTCGATGCCCTGCTTGATGCCGGCCAGGCTCGGCGGGGTCGTCTCCTCGCGGTGGGGGTAGGAGCGCATCAGCACGAAGAGGGTCGAGGCGACGAGCAGGCCGCCGATGTCGATGAGGAAGCACCAGCCGATGCCGACGTACGCCACGAGCAGGCCGCCGACGGCGGGGCCGGCCAGGACGCCGATCTGCATGCCCAGGCTGGCCAGCGCGTTGGCGGCGGTGAGCTGGTCGTGGGACACGGTGCGCGGCAGCAGCGCCTCGCGCGAGGGCCGCTGCATCGCCGAGCAGGAGGTGAGCAGCGCGGAGACCACGAAGATGACCCACACCTGCGGCTCGCCGACGAAGGCGTTCACGGCCAGGACGGCGGTGAAGACCGCCTGCGCGAGCCCGGTCCAGATCAGCAGCCTGCGCCGGTCGACGTGGTCGGCGAGCGCGCCGCCGTACAGGCCGAAGACGATGATCGGCGCCAGCTCGACCAGGCCGATCGCGCCGACCGCGAAGTTGGAGCCGGTGAGCGTGTAGATCTGGTACGGGATCGCGACGTAGCTGACCATCGCCCCGAAGTAGAAGACGGTGCCGGCGAGGAAGAGCAGCCGGAAGTCACGGGACGCACGCAGCGGCGTGGTGTCCATGCGCAGTCCCGCGAGCCGGGTCTTGAGACGATCGATCACAAGGTGCGATGGTCCCCCATCGGAGGGGGTGCGCGAAACGTCTTTATCGAGCCGTGACCCGCACCCGGGCCCCGCTGCGCGGGACACTGGTGATGTTGCGGACCTTCGGGACGTCGTCGCCGACCGCGGACACGTCGTACGCCGTGAACACCTGGCGCAGCACCGCGACGCCCTCCATCTGGGCGAAGCCGGCGCCGATGCAGCGGCGTACCCCGCCGCCGAACGGGATCCAGGTGTTGGTCGGCGGGTGGTGGCCGAGGAACCGCTCCGGCCGGAAGGCCGACGGATCCTCGTAGTTGTCCTCGCGGGCGTGGGTGATGATGATCGAGGGGCCGATCGTGGTGCCGGCGGGCAGGTCGTAGCCGGCGATCGTGGCCGGCTTCATCAGCGTCCGCACGACCATCGGGATGATCGGGTGCAGGCGCATCGACTCCTTCATCACCGCCTCGAGGTACGCGTCGTCGCCCTCGTCGGCGGCCGCGCGGCACCGAGCCAGCAGCACCGGGTCGCGGCCGACCTCGTACAGCGCCCAGGCCAACGCGCTCGCGGTCGTCTCGTGGCCGGCGAGCAGGAGGGTGACGAGCTGGTCGCGGAGCTCGGTGTCGGAGAGTGCGTCGCCACCTTCGCCCTGCACGATCAGGCGGGACAGCACGTCGGTGCGCTCGGCGAGGTCGGGCGCCGTACGACGCTCGCGGATCTCGGCGTACATCAGCCGGTCGAGCTCGCGCTGGTTGTCGACGGTGCGCTTCCAGGGGCCGTACCTCTGCAGCCGGGGGTAGCCCCAGCCGAGGAGGACCACGGGACTGACGTTGACCGTGGCGTTGACCCGCGGTCGCAGCTGCGCCAGGCGGCTCTCGTCGGTGACCCCGAAGACGACGCGCAGGATCACCTCGAGCGTGAGGGCGTTCATCCGCTCCAGCGCGCTGAGCTCCTCACCGTCGCGCCAGGTGGCGACCTGCGCCTGGGCGACCTCGGTGACGAGGTCCTCGTAGGCGCGCAGGGCGTGGCCGTTGAACGCCGGCATCAGGAGCTTGCGCGCCCGCTTGTGCTCGGAGCCGTCCTGCAGGAGCAGCGAGTGCTCGCCCATGATCGGGCCGAGGATGCCGTTGGCCTTGCCGGCGTGGAAGACCTCGGGATCGCCCGCGAAGACCTCCTTGGCGTGCTCGGGCCGGGTCACGAACACGAGCGGCCGGCCGCCGGGCGCGACCCGCACGGTGAAGACGTCGCCGTACCTCTGATGCATGTAGGGGTGGAACCAGTGCCGGAACCGCAGCAGCGCGGCCGTCTGGACCAGCACCGGCCAACGCGGACCCGGCGGCAGCGTGGAGTCGTCGATGAGCGGCAGCCGACGCTGGTTGCCGGGACTCATCCGGCGCATGCGCTGGGTGGTCAGCTGGTCGACGTCGTCCAGGGTCGTCACCCGGCCGACGGTACGCCCGTTATTGAATGACCGTCAATAGCGTTGCGGCGGCGTACTTCTCGGGCACTTCGTGAACTTCTGTGGCACTGCAGAGCCTGAGAAGTTCGGGGATACCCGGTTAACCGGGTATCCCCGGCATCGCTACCCCAGCACCCGCGTCAGGAACGCCACCTGGTGCGCGACGACGGCGTCGTGCCAGGGCTTGCCGGCGTACACGTCGAAGTGGTCGCAGGGGTAGTGCCGGACCTCGGCGCGGGCCTTGAAGGCGGCCTTCATCGAGGAGTGCGGCGGGGCGCTGCGGTCGAAGTCGGCGACCTGGAAGAGCGAGGGGCAGCTGATGTCGCCGGCGACCTTGATCGGGCGGTGGCCGCCCAGCTCCATGCCGACGGTCGCGTCGATCTCGTTGCGCCACGTCGGGCCCGCGATCGCGAGGTAGTCGTCCACCGATCCCTCGATGGTCATCGCGCCGAGCTGTCCCGGGCCGGCCACGACCGGCATCATCACCGGCCTGCCGAGCCTGCTGCGGAAGCCCGCGACCGTCGAGCGCAGCATCTCGGTCTTGGTGTGGGTCGCCAGCGCGTGCCGGCCGGCGGCGAGGCCGTCGACCAGCGGGGTCAGCGCCACGACGGCGGCGACGTCACGGCGACCGGCGGCGGCGGAGATCGCGTGACCGCCGGCGAGCGAGACGCCCCAGACGACCAGCCGCTGCGCGTCCACGCCCGGCAGCCGGGCGGCGGCCGACATCGCGGCGCGGTAGTCCTCGAGCTGCCCGGCCATCGAGACCGTCTGCCGCGGAGCGCCCGCCGACGACCCGAAGCCGCGGTAGTCGAAGGCGAGGACGTCGAGCCCGGCCGCGGCCAGCGCCTCGGCGAAGGGCTGCAGCCCGGAGTCCTTGGTGCCCGCCAGCCCGTGCGCCATCACCACGACGGGACGCCCGGCCTCGCTCGCGAGCGCGTCGCCCTCGCCGGTGAAGTGCCAGGCGTGGCACTCGACGCCCCCGGAGACGAACGTGAGCTCGCTGTGCTTCGTGCGCTCGGCCTTCATGCGGTCCTCCCGTAGATGCTGGCCAGCCAGATGTGGACGACGGCCTCGACGTGCGCGTCCCAGTCGAAGTCGGCCGGCGCGTGCACCAGCCGCTCGAGCGTCCGGTCGTTGAGGTCGAGCAGCGCGGTGGCGACGGCCGTCGGGTCAGCACCCGCGGGCGCGACCCCGGCGGTGCGCTCGCCCTCGATCACGGCGGCGAGGACCACGACGAAGGACTCCTGGAAGGAGTCCCACTGCTCGCGTACGGCGGGGTTGCCCGCGCGCGCCTCGAGCATGGCGCGGTAGAGGTGGGTCCGGTGCGACCAACCGCGGAAGATCGCGCGGATCGCGCTCGTCACCCGCAGCTGCATGCCCTCGTCGTCCGCGCCGTCGAGGTCGGCGGCGTCCCAGGCGTCGTCGTACATCTCCTCCATCAGGGCGGCCACGGCGGCGGCCTTGTTGTCGAAGTAGAAGTAGAACGCCGAGCGCGTGACGCCGGCGCGACGGGAGAGGTCGGCGACGTTGATGGCCTCGAGGCTCGCGTCGGGTCCGGCGTCGCGGAGGTGGTGGTCGAGCGCCTCGAGCAGGGCCGCGCGACGGTCGTCGCCCTTGGTCGCCGCCCGGTTCACGTGGCCCGCCCGGCCAGCGCCGGCGCACCCTGCGCCCGGGCCCGCGCCCGACCGGCCGGCAGCTCCTTGGTGCGCATCTGGTGCTCGTAGACGAAGTAGTCGAGCTGGTGGGTGTGCCGCGGTCGGTCGAGCATGTGGCCCATGTAGAGCTCGTCGTCGGCCTTGATCACCCGGTGCATCTCGTCGGCCGAGGGCGGGACGTACTCCCCCACGGCGTACGCCGCGATCAGCCGCGCCTGGCTCTCGACGAACGGGAAGAGCGTCGGCGTCGACTGCGCGAAGCCGGCGAAGAGCAGGTCGTCGACGCCCGGCTTGATGATCCGCTTGTAGAGGTCGATCCGGTTGTCGGGCGCGCTGAGGAACTCCGGGTCGAAGAAGGGGAAGGTGAGGTTGTAGCCGGTGGCGTAGATGATCACGTCGAAGTCCGCGGACGTGCCGTCCTCGAAGTGCACGGTCTCGCCGTCGAGGCGCGTGACGTTGCCCTTGGGGACCACGTCGCCCGACTTCAGCCGCAGCGGCAGCTCGCCCGACTGCGTCGGGTGCGCCTCGAAGAACTTGTGGTTGGGCGCCGGGAGGCCGTAGAGCGTCGGGTCGGAGTAGGTGAACCGCTGCCCCCACTGGGCGGCCTTGCGCTGCCAGGAGAGCGGGATCTGCGGGATGGTGCGGTAGTTCATGTCGGCGGCCTTGCCGCCGACCAGCTTCGGCACGATCCAGGCGCTGCTGCGCGTGGACAGCGTGACCTCGTTGCGCAGGGAGCGCTGGGACAGCTCGACGGTGACGTCGGCGGCACTGTTGCCCAGGCCGACGACCAGGATCCGCTTGTCCATCAGGTCCAACGGCGTCCACGGGTCGATGTAGTGGTGCGAGTGGATCGACTGCCCGGTGAACTCGCCGGGGAACTCGGCCATCCGGGGATCCCAGTGGTGGCCGTTCGCCACCACCAGCAGGTCGAAGCGCCGGGTCCGGCCGGCCTGGTCGAGGATCTCCCACCCACCGTCGGGCAGCCGCTCGGCGTGCGCCACGCCGTTCTCGAACTCGATGCGGTCGCGCAACGAGAACGCGTCGGCGTACGAGTCGAGGTAGTCCTTGATCAGCGTGTGGTGCGGGAAGTCCGGGTAGTCGTCGGGCATCGGGAAGTCCCGGAAGGACAGCTGGTGCTTCGAGGTGTCGATGTGCAGCGAGCGGTAGGCGCTGCTGTGACCGTTGGGGTTGCCGAAGGCCCAGTTGCCACCGACCCGGTCGGAGGCCTCGAAGGTCGTGTACGGCACGCCGTAGTCGCCGAGCATCTTGCTGGCCGTGAGGCCGCTGATCCCGGCGCCGATAACTGCTGTGATGGGTAGCACATCGGGGACGCTAGGCCCTAAGTTGACACGCGTCAACTGTGCTGGTCGACCCCGGGAGAGGGACATGACACAAGGATCTGAGCGCGTTGCGGTGGTGTTCGGCGGAGCGTCGGGGATCGGTGCGGCGATCGCCACCCGGTTCACCGTCGAGGGCTGGCGCGTCGAGGTCGCCGACCTGCCCACGGTCGACGTGACCGACGAGGCCACCGTCGCGACGTTCCTCGACGGGGTGCTCGCCGCGCACGGCCGGCTCGACGCCGTCGTCAACAGCGCGGGCGTCTCCACGCTGGGCAATGTGGTCGACCTGGACGTGGCGGAGTGGCGCCGCGTGGTCGACGTCTGCCTCACGGGCGGCTTCGTCGTCATCAAGCAGGCCGGCCGGCGGCTGACCGCGGGCGGCTCGATCGTCTCGCTCTCGTCGCTGAACGCCCGTCAGCCGGGGGCCGGCCTGGCGCCGTACTGCGCTGCGAAGGCGGGCCTGTCGATGCTCACCGAGGTCGCGGCGCTCGAGCTCGGGCCGAGCGGGATCCGGGTCAACGCGATCGCCCCCGGCCTGATCGTCACGCCGCTCACCCAGCCCGCGATGGACATCGCCGGCATCGAGGACGACTACCTCGAGAACACCCCGCTGGGCCGGGCCGGCACCCCCGACGAGATCGCCGAGGCCGCCGTCTACCTGACCAACGCCCAGTGGGTCACCGGCGAGGTCCTCGACATCAACGGCGGCGCGCACCTCAAGCGCTACCCGGACCTCAACAAGCACGTCCTGGCCGCCTTCGGCTGATCGCGGCGCAGCCGAGCTCAGAACACCGCGCCCGGGTTGAGGATGCCCTGCGGGTCGAGGGCGTGCTTGACGCGCTCGTTGAGCGCGAGGGCCTCGGGCCCGAGGTAGGCGCCCAGCCACGGGCGCTTCAGCCGCCCGACGCCGTGCTCGCCGGTGATGGTGCCGCCGAGGGCGATGCCGAGCTCCATCACGGCGCCGTACGCCGCGCTCGCCCGCGCGGACTCGTCGGCGTCGGCGGGGTCGAAGACGATCAGCGGGTGGGTGTTGCCGTCGCCGGCATGGGCGACGACGGCGATGACGACGTCCTGCTCCGCGGCGATCCGCGCGATGCCCCGGACCAGGGCGCCGAGCTGGGGCAGGGGTACGCCGACGTCCTCGAGCAGCAGCGAGCCGCGTGGCTCCATCGCCGGGATGACCATCCGCCGGGCGGCGACGAACGCCGCCCCCTCCTCGGGGTCGTCGGTGTGGAAGACCGCGGCGGCGCCGTGACCGTCGCAGACCTTCGCCATCTCCGCGATCTCCTCGGCCGCCCGCGTGCCCGGCTCGTCGGACTGCATCACCAGCATCGCCTCGGCCGCGCGGTCCAGACCCATCCGGGTCAGGTCCTCGACGGCATTGATCGACGTGCGGTCCATCAGCTCCAGCATCGACGGCCGCAGCCGCCGGGTCAGGTCGAGCACGGCGGCCGTGGCCTCGTCGAGCGAGCCGAAGGTCGCCACCAGCGTCGACGGCGCGCGCAGCGCCGGCACCAGCCGGAGCACCACCCGGGTGACGATCCCCAGCGTGCCCTCGCTGCCGACGAACAGCTGGGTCAGCGAGAGCCCGGCGACGTCCTTGAGGCGCGGGCCGCCGAGCTCGACGGCGGTCCCGTCGGCCAGCACCACGGTCAGGCCGAGCACGTAGTCGCTGGTGACGCCGTACTTCACGCAGCAGAGACCACCGGCGTTGGTGGCGACGTTGCCACCGATCGAGCAGATCTCGTACGACGAGGGGTCGGGCGGGTACCAGAGCTCGTGGGCCGCAGCGGCCTGCTTGACCGCGACGTTGAGCGCTCCCGGCTCGACCGCGGCCGTCCGGGTCAGCGGGTCGATCTCGATCGCGGTCATCCGCTCGGTCGACACCACCAGGCAGCCGTCCTGCGCGGTCGCGCCCCCGGACAGGCCGGTGCCGGCACCGCGCGGGACCACCCCGATCCCGTGCTCGGCGGCGAACCTGACCGCCGCCTGCACGTCGGCCGTCGACGTCGCACGCACGACGGCGAGCGGCGTCCCGGCGGCCGGGTCGAGCGCCCGGTCACGTCGGTACTTGTCCATCCGCTCGACGTCGTCGACGAGCGCGCCCTCCGGGAGCGCGGCAGCGAGCGGGGCGAGGTCCACCATCACCCCAGTCTGCACTCCGGCGACGTCCTAGGCTCGGACCATGGCCCTGCTGCACCACGCGACCCTGACCCCGTCCAAGCCCGAGCTGATCGCCGCCTGGCTGCCGAGCCAGCCGTGGGCGACCGGCCTGACGGGGCTGACCCCGATCGGCGGCTACCGGCTGGACGACCCCGACGGCGAGGTCGGCCTGGAGGGGATCCTGGTGCGCACCGACGCCGGCGAGGTCGTCCACGTGCCGCTGACCTACCGGGCGGCGCCGCTGGCCGGGGCCGAGGAGCACCTGCTCGGCACCACGGAGCACTCGGCGCTCGGCACCCGCTGGGTGTACGACGCCACCGGCGACCCGGTCTGGCGCGCGGTCCTGGCCGAGACGATCCTCACCGGCGGGACCGGCGCGGAGGAGTACTTCGAGGTCGACGGCAGGCGGGAGCACCGCGAGCCGCTCGTCGCGGTCGCCGGGAGCGGCCTCACCACCGGGGCGCACCCGGAGCAGCTCGACGTGGTCGTCGTCCGGCGGGTGGGCGACCCGGTCGAGGCGGACGCCGTGCTGACCGGGGCCTGGGACGGCGGCTCCGGCGTGCTGGCCGCCGTCAGGACCGGCGGCTGATCGACACCAGCTCGTGGGCCGGCAGCGGGTTGTCGCGGCTCGCCTTGCAGGTGAGTCGTGCGGCGGTGCCGGAGTCGCGGGTGGTGCGGACGACCACGTCGTACGCCGCGCCGCCGACCGTGAAGGTCGCAGTGGTCAGCCCGGCGCCGGACGAGCGCGCCGCCAGGACCAGCGCGTCCTCGCGGGTCTCGGCGAGCTCACGGCGCAGGAGGATCTCGGCAGCCTGGACCGGCATCGGCTGCGAGGAGCGCCCGCGCAGGTGGTCGAGGTCGAGCTCGCCGGCCAGGTGTGAGCCGGCGACCGAGATCGCCGAGACCGGGTCGAGCCGCCCGTAGTAGAGCCCCTGCGGCAGGACCAGCAGGTTGGCCGCGAAGCGGTCGCCCCCGATGTGCGAGACCTCCCAGGTCTCCTCGGGATGAGCGGCGTCGAGCGCCTTCGCGACGGGACGGCCCTTCTCGGCGCAGCACACGTCGTGGCGACCGTTGGTGCAGACGCCGAAGAGGGCGCCGTCGTACGCCGCCAGCCCGCTCGTGCCGCCGGCCCGGAGCGCTCCGAGGTCGACGTCGAGGATCTCCCGCGGGTCGGAGAGGCGGCCGGCCTCGAGTCGCGGCCGCACCGGGTCGGCGTACGCCGCGAAGACCCGCAGCCCCTCACCGTCCGGGGTGGAGCTGTAGCGGCGGACCAGCAGGATCTTGGCGCGGTGCTCGGTCGCTCGGCGCTCGAGCTCGACACCCAGCCCCTCGGGCAGGCGGGCGTCGCGCAGGGCACGCTCGCCCCACGGTCCGACGTGCTCGAGCAGCAGCCAGGTGCGGACATGGGTCGCCGTGCCTGCGGGGGACTCGTCGCGCAGCAGGCTCTCGGCCGCGCACCGGAAGGCGGCCTGGCTCACCGGAGCTCCAGCAGACCCTCGCGCACCAGGCGGCGGCAGAGCACCAGCGCGCTCTGGGAGTCAAGCGGCAGGTCGGCGGGGACCAGCTCGTCGCGCGCGCGCACCTCGTCGAGGGCGGGTCGGATGCGGGCCGGCATGGTCAGGCTCCGGTCGCCGAGGAGCACCTCGACCCGGTCGCCACGCTCCAGCAGCACGCACGGGTGGCCCGGCCGGCGCCTCAGGCGCGTGGTGGCGTCGATCGCCTCGCGGCCGAGGACGTCGTGCAGCCCCCCGGCCAGCCGCGGTGGCCGGGTCGTCAGGAAGCGCCGGATCTCGTCCTCGACGGCGGCGGTCGCGTCGACGCGTCGTACGGCGTCGGCCAGCGACTGCAGCCGGTCGGCGAGCTCGCCGGCCAGCAGCGACGGGTCGTCGAGGTAGCCCGCGGGCAGGTGGTCGTCGGGCACGGAGCCGAGCACCGGCTGCATCGTGCGCTCGACGAGACCGCGCCACGTCAGCTGGTTGATCCCGATGGTCACGTGGAGGGAGACGGTCTCCTGCGCGCGGGCCGCGTGGGGCGTGCCGGTGGGCAGGTACATCGCGAGGCCGGGCTCCAGCAGGACCTCCTCGGGGCCGTCGGGGCCGTGGACCTCCCACAGCTTCGAGCCGGCGGTCTGGAAGACGAAGACGTCGTGGGTGTCGGAGTGGACCGCGAAACCCTGGGAGCCGGGAGGGGTCAGGTAGGCGTTGGCCTGGCAGGGGTGGCCGAGCTCCAGCTCGAGCTCCGCGATCAGCCGCGTCAGCGGCGGCCAGTAGCGCTGGAGGCCCTGGAGGACGACGGTCGCCCCGCCGTCGAGGAGCGCGAGCGCCTTGCGGGCGTCGACGAGGCCGCTGAGCGGCTTGCCGGCCAGCGTCGCGCTCCGGGTGTACGCCGACTCGGGCAGCACGGCGCCGTCCTGGGCGATCCGGAGGGCAGGCGTGCGGATCGCCGTCGAGGTCAGCAGGTGGTCGGCGTCCTCGAGCGAGAGCAGCCCGACGAGCTCGGCCGGATCGGTGCGGTGCAGGTGCACGCGGGACGCCCAGACCTTCGCGAGGAAGGTCTGGGCGTCACCGCTGAGCAGGTCGAGAGCGGACAACTCAGGAGTCGGTGCCGTCGCTGTCGCCACCGTCGGTGCCGTCGCTGTCGCCACCGTCGCTGCCGTCGCCGTCCGACCCGTCACCGTCGGTGCCGTCGCTGTCGCCACCGTCGCTGCCGTCACCGTCCACGGTGTCGGTCGCGTCGCCGTCGGTGCCGTCGCTGTCGCCACCGTCGGTGCCGTCGGCGTCACCGCCGGGGACGTCGCCGCCACCGGCGCCCGAGGTGGTGATGTCGTCGTCGCTGAGGGGCTCTTCGTTGGTCATGGGGGTCCTCCCTGAGAGCGGATGTTGCTGTGCCGATCATGTACCCATGCGTCCCCGGCGTACACCGCTCACGGGACGAGCTCGCCGACCAGTGCTGCCACCCGCCCGCGGATCTCGTCGCGGACGCCGCGCACCATCTCGAGACCCTGACCGGCCGGATCGTCGAGGACCCAGTCCTCGTAGCGCTTGCCGGGGAAGTAGGGGCACTCGTCGCCGCAGCCCATCGTGACCACCACGTCGGCCTCGCGGACGGCGGACTCGGTCAGCAGCGTGGGCGCCTCGTGGGCCAGGTCGATGCCCACCTCGGCCATCGCCGCGACCGCGACCGGGTTGACGCGGTCGGTGGGCTGCGAGCCTGCGGAGAGCACCTCGACGCGGTCGCCGGCGAGGTGCCGGAGGAACCCGGCCGCCATCTGCGAGCGGCCCGCGTTGTGCACGCAGACGAAGAGCACGGTCGGCCTGTCGGTCACGGCGCCTCCAGCGGTCGGGGGTGCAGCAGCCGGAGCAGGGCGGCGCCGACGACGCCCCCGACCAACTGCATGAGGACGAAGGGCGGCACCGACGACGGGTCGATGCCGGCGAAGGTGTCGGACAGCGTGCGGGCGAGGGTCACCGCCGGGTTGGCGAAGCTGGTGGAGCTGGTGAACCAGTACGCCGCCGCGATGTAGCCACCGACGGCGAGCGCCACGGTATCGACCCGGGCCGAGCGCAGGCTGCCGAAGACGACGAGGACCAGCCCGGTCGTCGCGACCACCTCGCCCAGCAGCTGGCCGCTGCCGCCGCGCTCGTGGGTCGACACCGAGACGGCGTCGAGGTCGAACATCAGGTTGGTCAGCACCACACCCACCAGTCCGCCCGCGACCTGAGCGGCGACCAGCACCGCGGCGGTGCCGGTGGTCATGAGGCCGAGCGTGCGCTCGACCAGCGTGACGACCGGGTTGAACGACGCGGACACCGGCTGCAGGGCCAGGATCAGCGCGACCAGCACGGCGCCGGTGGCGATGCTGTTCTCGAGCAGCTGCAGCCCGACGTCGTCGGGAGACAGCCGCTGGGCGGCGATGCCGGAGCCGACGACCGCTGCGACCAGGAACGCCGTACCCACCAGCTCCGCCACGCCACGTCGTACGACGTGGGGCACGCTCACGCGGTCACGCCGCCCAGCAGCGCGGCCAGGTCACCGAGCGCGCTCGCGTTGACGCGGTAGTAGACCCAGACACCGCGCTTCTCGCGGTCGAGCAGACCGGCCTCGTGCAGCAGCTTGAGGTGGTGGCTGATCGTGGGCTGCGAGAGGTCGAAGGCGTCGTTGAGGTCGCAGACGCAGGCCTCGCCGTCGGCGTGCGAGGCGACGAGCGAGAGCAGTCGCAGCCGCACCGGGTCGGCGATCGCCTTGACCAACGGGGTGATCCGCTCGGCCTGGTCGGCGGTCAGCGGCTCGCGGTTCAGCGGCGAGCAGCAGGCGACCGTCTCGACCGGCGTGAGCTCGAGGGACTTCGGCATGCGTCGATATTGACAGATGTCTATGTCTGCTGGCAACGTGCTGAGACATCGACGCCCATCTATATCCGGAGGAACCCGTGTCCCGCATCCAGCTCGCCCTCAACGTCGACGACCTCGACGCCTCGATCGCGTTCTACTCCCGCCTCTTCGACACCGAGCCGGCGAAGGTCCGACCGGGCTACGCCAACTTCGCCGTGACCGAGCCGCCGCTCAAGCTCGTGCTGATCGAGAGCCCCGGCCACGGAGGATCGCTCAACCACCTCGGCGTCGAGGTGGCCGACACGGGCGCCGTCGACGCGGCGCAGACCCGGATGGGAGGCGCCGGGCTCGCCTCGGTCGACGAGCGGGACACGACCTGCTGCTACGCGAGGCAGGACAAGTTCTGGGTCGAGGGCACTCCCGACGGCGAGCGCTGGGAGGTCTACACCGTGCTGGCGGATGCTCCGGCGACTGCGGGGCAGACTGCTGCCTGCTGCGCCTGAGCCCGCGGTGGTTGAGGTCTGAGGGCCGCTAGGCCCGAGCCTCGAAACCACCGGGGAGCCTGAGCGGTGGTTTCGAGACTCGTCGCTGGCGCTCCTCGCACCTCAACCACCGGGAAACCCGCCCTCCCCGCTCCTCGCACCTCAACCACCGAGAGCCCGCCCCACCCCGCCCCTCGCACCTCAACCACCGAGAGCCCGCCCCACGCCGCTCCTCGCACGCCGACAAGCCCAGGACGGTGGTTGAGGTGTGAGGACCGCTAGGCCCGAGCCTCGAAACCACCACCGCCGTACGCAGCCTCAGCCGATCAGGCCCTTGCGGCGGGCGATCGCCGCTGCCTCGGTGCGGCCGGAGGCCTCGAGCTTGGCCAGCACGTTGGAGACGTGGACCGAGACGGTCTTGGCGCTGATGAAGAGCTGCTTGGCGATCTCGCCGTTGGAGCGGCCGTCGGCGACCAGGGTGAGGATCTCGGTCTCCCGCGGGGTCAGGGCGTCGGGCGCGCTGTCGCCGCGTGCGGGCGCCGAGCCGATCGTCCGGAGCTCGTCGAGCAGCGGCTGCGCGCCAAGCCGGCGCGCCACCTCGCGGGCGAGGTCGCCCTGCTCGCGGGCGCCGGCGGCGTCCCCGGTCGCGCGCAGGATGCCGGCCAGGGTGGTGCGGACCTCGGCCAGCTCGTGCACGTTGTCGAACTCCTGGAAGCAGACCACCGTCTCGCGCCACGCGTCGACGAGCACGTCCTGGGGCGGCGCGTCGATCCCGGCGAGCCAGCGCACCCGCAGTGTCTCGGCGTCGAGCCGCTTCTTCCAGGCCCGCCCCTCCGGGCCCCAGTGGCCCGAGGGGTCGGAGTAGCGCTGGACCACGACGTCACCGTCGTTGGCGATCTCCTCGACGCGGGTGAGGTACGCCGCGCGCTCGGCCGCGGAGAGCGACGACATCGTCCGGGCGACCGCACCGACCGCGATCGCCCCGAACCGGATCCGGGCGCTGAACCACTCGTGCCACAGCACGCCGAGCACCGCGACCACGTCGTCGTACACCTGCACCGCCGCGGCCGCGTCGCCGCGGCGGCCCGCCTGCACCATCTCGAGCGCGGCCGAGTGGACCGCCACCGCCCCCTCGCGCGACCAGAAGCGCCGCAGCTTGCGCGCGGCCGCGGCGACGTCGGCGCCCTGCCCCTGCTCGACGGTCATCCGCAGCGCGTCGAGGATGGCGCGCGGGATCGGCGGCGGTGACTCCTGGCGGAGGTCGGTGAGGCTGAGCACGTCGTCCCAGCCGCCGCGCACCATCCGGATCCAGGTGAGCTGCACCCGTGACTCGAAGGCGTACGGCGCGAACGGCAGCCCCGCGGCGGCTCCCCGCTCGATGGCGCTGCGGAACCACCTCTCCGCCTCGTCGAACTCGGCCCAGTCCTCGAAGGAGCGCCCCAGCAGGAAGCGACCGCGCAGCTCGGCCTGGACGGCGTCGGCCTCCTCGGCCCGGGACACGGCGTCGACCAGCGCCGAGCGCAGTCCCTCCTTGGGGCCGGCCTTCTTCAGCCCGCTCAGGGTGGTGATCGCCTCGGAGGCGAGCCGGCTGAGGTTGAGCCGCTCGCACAGCGCGAGCGCCTCCATCCCGACCGCCTGCGCCTCGTCGTACCGGCCCATGCCCGCGAGCACGCGGGCGTGGGTGGTCAGCGCTCGCGCGCGCAGGGGGTTCTCGTCGTCGGGGGCCAGCGCGAGCGCCTCGGCCGAGACCTCGACCGGGTCCTCGTCGGTGTCGACCACGATCAGGATGCCGGCGCGAGAGGTCAGCATCCGCGACCGTCCGGCCGGCGGGGCGTCGGCAGGGAGCCGGTCCAGCTGCTCGCGCAGCAGGGCGACCGCGCGCTGGGGGTCGCCGCTGGCGCTCAGCGACTCGGCGGCGTTGACGACCAGCTCGGCGAGGTCGACGTCGACGGCGTGCGTGCGCCGGCCGTCGGCGAGCAGCTCGAGCGCCTGCTGGTAGTGGTACGCCGCCTCGTCGGGCCCACCGACCGCCCGCGCCTCGTGCCCCGCCTGGATGCTGGCCGACAACGCGGCGTCGAGGTCCATCGCCAGCCGCGCGTGCCGCGCCAGCTCCGCGGCGGTCCCGCGGGCCGCTCCCGACTGGAGCGCGGCGACGTACTGCGCGTGCAGGCGGACACGCTCGCCGGGCAGCAGGTCGTCGTACACGGCCTCCCCGAGCAGGGCGTGCCGGAAGGTGTAGCGGCCGTCACTGGCGACCAGGATGTTCATCTCGACGGCCTTGCGCAGCCCCTCGTCGAGCTCCCCGTCCGCGAGCCCGGAGGAGGCGGCCAGCATGTCGTGG
Source organism: Nocardioides sp. URHA0020 (assembly GCF_000620705.1). Classification (GTDB taxonomy): domain Bacteria; phylum Actinomycetota; class Actinomycetes; order Propionibacteriales; family Nocardioidaceae; genus Nocardioides. The sequence goes on along the minus strand of NZ_KK211167.1, from coordinate 508,536 downwards.
GAGACCTTGCGCCCCGAGGCGCTGGCGGCGCGGACCACCTGGCGGGCGGTGTCGTCGAGCCGGTCGAGGCGCACGAGGAGCACGTCGGCGAGGTCGGCCGGCACCCACCGGCCGGGACCGGCGGCGGCGCTGGTGAGCTCCTCGACGAAGAACGCGTTGCCCTCGGCCCGGTCGACGATGTCGGCCAGCTCCGCCTCGGCCAGGCCCTCGGGCATCAGCTCGGCGATCAGGGCGCGTACGGCGTCCTCGGGCAGCGGGGACAGCGCGACCCGGTGGACGCCGCGGAAGCGGGACCACTCGGCCACCTGGCGGCGCAGCGGGTGTCGTCGGTGGAGGTCGTCGGAGCGGTAGGAGGCGACCACCGCGACGGGGCCGTTGAAGGGGCGCGAGAAGAGGAAGCTGAGGAGGTCGCGCGTCGACTGGTCCGCCCAGTGGGCGTCCTCGATGACGAGGAGCACCGGCGCCTGCTCGGCGGCGGTCTCGAGCAGCACGTGGAAGGCCTGGAAGAGATCGGTCCGGTCGAGCGCGGAGGCCTGCTCGGAGTCGCGGTCGTCGCCGCCCATCACCCGGCGGCCGGGCTGGAGGCGAGCCAGGGCGGGGTACTGCGCGGCGACCCGGTCGACGACGTCGGGCAGGTCGGCGGCGAGGCGGCCCAGCACCTCGGAGAAGGGGAGGTACGGCAGCGCGCTGTCGCCGAAGTCGAGGCAGTGGCCGGCGAAGACCTGCCAGCCCTCGACGAAGGCGAGGTCGCGCAGCTCGACCAGCAGCCGGGTCTTGCCGACGCCGGCGTCGCCGGAGAGCAGGACCACGCCGACCGGCTCCGTCGTACCGTCCCCGGACGGACCGACGCCGAGCGACGAGGCTATCTCCGTCAGCTCGGCGTCCCGCCCGACCAGGGTCCGACTCGTGTGTGCCACGTCGACCATGATCCCGTTTTCTGTTGCGGTGTGCGCTCCCATTGCGGCGAGCCGTCAGCGAACCGTGCCGGATCTGCTCTCCCCGGCGGATCCGCGCCGGATGATCGAGCGGCGCCGGCGGCCGGCGAGCTCCCCCCGGATCCGGTCGCGGCGGTAGTCGAGCTGGGCCTGGACGTAGTCGCGGCCGATGATGTTGTCGTACATGGTGGGCTCCTCAGCTCCTCGGTGATGAGTCGAGACTGGTCGCCTGAGGTAGCCCCGCACATCGGGCAGGTGCCGTATCTGAGGTGGTCGCCGCGTCTTAGGCGCGCGGGGCCCTAGGTTGTACGGCGTGCGCCTGATGACCTGCCCCACGTGTCGCAGCGTCGCGTTCTTCGAGGCCCTCGAGTGTGCGCAGTGCCTGACCCCGCTGGGCTTCCACGCGCCGTCGACCACGATGTCGGAGGTCCGCCCGGCCGGAGTCCCGATCAACGGCCGCACCTGGGTCGCCTGCTCCAACCGGGGCTGGGGCTGCAACTGGCTGCTGGCCGACGACGAGGGCAGCGGACGCTGCGCCGCCTGCCGGCTCATCCGGCGCCAGCCCGACGCCGACGACACGATGGCGTGGGAGAAGCTCGCCGACACCGCCGTCGACCTGCGCCGCCTGCTGGTGCAGCTCGACGAGATCGGGCTGCCCGTCGTGGGCTGGCACGAGCGCGAGGGCGGGCTCGGCTTCGACCTGCTCTCCTCCCGCACGGCGAACACCCCGGTCCTGATCGGGCACGCCAACGGCATCATCACGATCGACCTGGTCGAGTCGCTGGCCGACCACCGCGAGTCGATCCGGGTGCGGCTGGGCGAGCCCTACCGGACGATGCTGGGCCACTTCCGGCACGAGGTCGGGCACTACTACGAGTGGATCCTGGTCGAGAGCGCCGGGGACGCGACGCTCCTGGAGAGCTGCCGGCGCCTCTTCGGCGACGAGCGGGCGTCGTACACCGACGCCCTGGACCGGCACTACCGCCTGGGACCGCCCGCGGACTGGCAGACGACGTACATCTCGGAGTACGCGACCATGCACCCGTGGGAGGACTTCGCGGAGTGCTTCGCCCACTACCTGCACATCCAGGGCACGCTCGCCACGGCGGCGTCCGCCGGGCTGGTGCTGAAGGCCGACCGGGTGCCCCAGCTGCTCACCGAGGACGTCGAGCCGGGCCTCGACTACGGGGACCGCACCGTCGACCAGATCCTCGACGACTGGCGGGTGCTCGCGATCTTCTTCAACCGGGTCAACCGGGCGATGGGTCACGCCGACCTCTACCCCTTCACGATCCCGGACCCGGTCACCCGCAAGCTGGCCTTCGTCCACCGGGTGATCGGCAGCGTGCGGTCCTAGACCACCCGGCCGCCGGCCCAGGTCGCGGCGACGAGCGGCACGCCGGGGCGGTACGCGAGGTGGACGTGTGACGGGGCGTCGAGGACGACCAGGTCCGCCTGCCTGCCGACGGTGAGCGCGCCGACGTCGTCGCGGTCGAGGGCCTGCGCGCCGACGTACGTCGTGGCGTGCACCGCCTCCGCCGGCGTCATCCCCATCTCGCGGACCGCCAGCGCGATGCAGAGCGGGATCGAGCTGGTGAAGCAGGAGCCGGGGTTGCAGTCCGAGGCGAGGGCGACGCGCACGCCGGCGTCGAGGAGCCGGCGGGCGTCGGGGTAGGGCTGCTTGGTGGAGAACTCGACGCCCGGCAGCAGGGTGGCGATGGTGCCGGAGTCGCGCAGCGCGGCGACGTCCTCGTCGGCGAGGTAGGTGCAGTGGTCGACCGCGACGAGCCCGAGCTCGGCGGCGAGCCGGACCCCGGGCCCGTAGGTGAGCTGGTTGGCGTGCAGCCGGCCGCGCAGGCCGGCCGCGGCACCGGCGGTGAGGACGGCGCGGGCCTGGTCCTCGTCGAAGGCACCGCGCTCGCAGAAGACGTCGATCCAACGGGCGTGCTCCCGGGCGGCGGCGAGCATCGGGCCGGTCACGAGCTCGACGTACGCCGCGGGGTCGTCGGCGTGGTCGGCGGGCACGACGTGGGCGCCGAGGAAGGTCGTCTCCTCGGTGAACTGGCGTGCGACCATCAGCGAGCGGGCCTCGTCGCGGACGCTCAGGCCGTAGCCGCTCTTGATCTCGACGGTCGTGGTGCCCTGGCGGCGCATCTCGTCGACGAGCCGCGCGACGTGGGCGGTCAGCTGCTCGTCGGTCGCCGCGCGGGTGGCGGCCACGGTGGTGCGGATCCCGCCCGCGGCGTACGGCGTCCCCGTCATCCGGGCGGCGAACTCCTGCGACCGGTCGCCGGCGAAGACCAGGTGGGAGTGGGAGTCGACGAAGCCGGGAAGCACGACGCGGCCGCCCACGTCCACCTGCGCGTCGGCGTCCGGCGCGTCGGTGGCGCGGCCGACCCAGGCGACCTTGGTGCCCTCGATGACGAGCGCGGCCTGCTCGATCGCGCCGAGCAGGTCGTCGGCCTCCGGGTCGTTGGTGACCAGCTCGCCGATGTTGGTGAGCAGCGTGGAGCTCATCGGTGCACCCTCTCGATGGCGGCCGCGAGCTCGCGGCCGATGTCCTCGTGGTCGTCGCGCGTGGCGATGACCCGACCGTCGGCGACCACGTGGGTCACGTCGGCAGCGCCGGCGGCGAAGACGGCGGTGGCCTCGTCGGCCCCGGTCCCGGCGGTGCGCGTGCTGGTCGTGTCGAGGGTGACCAGGTCGGCGCGCCGGCCGACGGCGATGACCCCGGCGTCGGCGAACCCGACCGACTCGTGGGCGGTGCCGGCCGCGAGGAGCTCGGCGGCGGTCCAGTGCCCGCGCTGCTGGGTGGCGAGCCGCTCGTCGAGCTCGAGGGCGCGCATCTCCTCGAGGAGGTCGATGACCGCGTGGCTGTCGGAGCCGAGCGTCAGCACGGCTCCGGCCGCCGCGAGGGCCCGACCCGGGCCGATGCCGTCGCCGAGGTCGCGCTCGGTGGTCGGGCAGAAGCACGCCCGGGTCCGCGTGCTGCCGAGGTGGGTGATGTCCGCGCCGGTCAGGTGGGTGGCGTGCACCGCGGAGGTGCGCGGCCCGAGCGCGCCGGCGTCGTGGAGCAGCTGGGTCGGGGTGGCGCCGTACGTCGCGAGGCAGGCGTCGTTCTCCGCGACCTGCTCCGAGAGGTGCACGTGCAGCGGCCCGCCACCCGCGGCCTCCACGACCGTGGTCAGCTGGTCGCGCGGGACGGCTCGGACGGAGTGGATCGCGGCGCCGATCGCGGCGTGCGGCTCGGCCTCCAGACCGGCGACGCGCTCGGCCCAGCGAACCGCGTCGCCGTCGCTGTAGCGGACCTGCGCGCCCTCGGGCGGCCGGCCGAAGCCGCTGCTGAGGTAGCACGTGTCCAGCAGACCGATCCTGATCCCGGCGTCGCCGGCGGCCGCGACCAGGGCGTGGCCCATCGCGTTGGGGTCGTCGTACGGCGTGCCGTCGGGCTGGTGGTGCAGGTAGTGGAACTCCCCCACCGACGTGATCCCGGCCGCGGCCATCTCGCGGTAGGTCGCTCGGGCCAGCTCGAAGTAGCTGTCCGGGTCGAGCCGCCCGGCGACGCCGTACATCTGCTCGCGCCAGGTCCAGAACGTGCCGCGCTCGCGCTGGGTGCGCCCGCGCAGCGCGCGGTGGAAGGCGTGGCTGTGGCAGTTCGCCAGGCCGGGGAGGGTGAGGCCGGGGAGGCGGTGAGTTTCATCGGCCGGCCGATGAAACTCACGCTGGGACGACGAAGCTTTGTCGTCCGGGCGTGAGGTTCCCGGCGTGACGGCGGTGAACCGACCGTCCTCGATCTCCACGAGCACGTCGTCGAGCACGGCACCGTCGACCCAGGCGCGCTCCAAGAGGTACGCCGAGCGGTGCGCCGAGGTCACCGGGTCAGCCTCTCGAGCGTGTCGGCCAGCGCGGAGACCCCGACCAGGCAGTCGGCGATCGACGCGTGCTCGTCGGGCGAGTGGGAGATGCCGGTGGGGTTGCGCACGAAGAGCATCGCGGTCGGGATCCCGGCCGCGGACAGGATCCCGGCGTCGTGGCCGGCCTGGGTCGCGATGATCGGCCAGTCGCCGCCCTCGTGGTCCGCAGCGACGGCCGCCGCCAGCGCAGGGTCGAAGGCCACGGAGCCCGACACCGACTCCGCGGTCAGCCGCAGCGAGGTGCCGTCGACCTCGGTCCGCTCGGCCGCCTGCCGCTCGATCGCGGCCACCAGCTCGGCCAGCCCCGCGTCGGTGGCACAGCGGGCATCGAGCCAGCCCGTCACCTTCGACGGCACGGCGTTGGTCCCGTTGGGCTCGACCGACACCCGGCCGAAGGTCGCCCGATGGCCGGCCAAACGCGCCTGCTCGTTGGCCGCGAGCACGGTCAGGGCATAGGTCAGCATCGGGTCGGCGCGGTCCTCCATCCGCGTGGTGCCGGCATGGTTGGCCGCTCCCGTGAAGTCGAAGCGGTAGCGCCCGTGCGGCCAGATCTCGCTCGCCACCCCGATCGCCGTGCCCCGGTCCACCAGGTCGCGGCCCTGCTCGACGTGCAGCTCCACGAACGTGCCCACGCCGGCCAGCAGCGACGACGTGCCGCCGGCCACGACGTCGCCCAGCGCCACGCCGTCGCGGTCGGTCAGGGACCGCGCCACGTCCCAGGAGATCGCCCCCGCGGCGAGCCGCGAGCCGAGGCAGGCCAGCCCGAACCGCGAGCCCTCCTCCTCCACGAAGACCGAGACCCCCAGCGACCGCGACGGTACGACGCCGCGGGCGCGCATCAGGTCGATCGCGGCCAGCGCGGAGACGACACCGAGGGGGCCGTCGTACGCGCCGCCGTCGAGCACGGAGTCGAGGTGGGAGCCGGTCAGCACCGCAGGGTCGTCGGACCGGATGTCCCACCAGCCGACCACGTTGCCGAAGTCGTCGCTCTCGATCCGCAGTCCCCGCGCGGTGCACTGCTCCCCGAACCACGCGTGCAGCTCGCGCTCCGGGGAGGTGAAGGGCTGCCGGAAGTAGCCGCCGGACGAGGCCGACCGGCCCACCGGGGCCAGGTCTCCCCACATCCGCTCGAAGTCGTCAGGCACGGGACTCCTCATCCTGCGTTGAATACTGGGCCACATGGAGTTCCAAGACGTCGTCCGCCGCCGCAAGATGGTCCGCAACTACTCGACCGAGGCCGTCGACCCCGCGGTCGTCGACCTCGCGCTGCACAACGCGACGCGCGCGCCCAACGCCGGCTTCAGCCAGGGCTGGGCGTTCCTGGTGCTGGACACCCCCGACGACGTACGACGCTTCTGGGTCGCGGCCGCCGACGACATCGACCGGCCGGACGAGTGGCTGAGCGGGATGATGAAGGCGCCGGTGGTGATCCTGCCGTGCTCGAGCAAGGCGGCGTACCTGAGCCGGTACGCCGAGGGCGACAAGGGCTGGACCGACCAGGACGAGGCGCGCTGGCCGAAGCCGTTCTGGGACATGGACACCGCGATGGCCGCGCTGCTGATCCTGCAGACCGCGACCGACGCCGGTCTCGGCTCCTGCTTCATCGGCATCCCGCCGGACAAGGAGACGGCCGTGCGGTCGGCGTTCGAGATCCCGGCCAACTTCGACCCGGTCGGCGTGGTGACGATCGGTCATCCGGCCGCCGGCGTGGGCGCGAAGGGCTCCCCCGCCCGGCGAGCACGCAAGCCGGTGGCCGACGTGGTGCATCGCGGACGCTGGGGACACCCGACCAGTCCATCGGCGTAACGGCGTCCGGTCAACGAGCCACACCCGGCCGGGGTCTCGCATCCGAGACCCGATCTCCGCGATTAGGGTGCTCGCGTGATCGATCCCGTCGTCGCCCAGCTCCAGGCCCTGGTCCGCATCCCCACCGTGTCGCACCGCGATCCGGACCTGGTCGACGTCGCGGTCTTCGACGAGTTCGTCGCCGAGCTCGAGCGGCAGTTCCCGCTCCTCCACGAGCGGCTCGAGCTGACCCGGGTCGACACCCACGGCCTGCTCTTCCACTGGGCCGGGCGCAGCGCCGAGCGCCCGGTCGTGCTGATGGCCCACCTCGACGTCGTCCCCGTCGAGGAGGACGCGCCCTGGCAGCACCCGCCCTTCGGCGCCGAGATCCACGACGGTGCGATCTGGGGCCGCGGGACGCTCGATGACAAGGGCGAGCTGGTCGCCATCTGCGCGGCCGTCGAGGCGCTGCTCGACGCCGACTTCCGGCCCGCCCAGGACGTCTGGCTCTCCTTCGGCTGCAACGAGGAGGTGTCCGGCAGCTCCGCCGTGCTCGCCGTCGAGGAGCTGCGCCGGCGCGGCGTGGCCCCGTGGTTCGTGGTCGACGAGGGTGGCGCGATCGCCGCCGAGGCGTTCCCGGGGGTGGCGGCCCCGGTGGGGGTCGTCGGTGTGACCGAGAAGGGCATCACCTCGCTCGAGCTGCGGGTCGACGGTCGCGGCGGGCACGCGTCGACCCCGGCGCGCAACGGCCCCACGGTCCGGCTGGCCAAGGCGATCGCACGGCTCGACCGCAGCCCGATGTCGGCCAGTGTCCCGGACCCGACGGTCGAGCTGTTCCGCCGGATGGCTCCGCACGCCCCGCGGGCGCTGCGCCCGCTGATGGCCAACGCGGGCCGGCTGCGACCGGTCCTCACCCGCGCCCTGGTCGCGGCCGGACCCGAGACGGCCGCCATGGCCCGTACGACGTTCGCCGTCACGACGCTCTCCGGGTCCCCCGCGCTCAACGTGATCGCCTCGACCGCCCGCGCCGGCGTCAACATCCGGATCATGATCGGCGACACCGTGGCCGGCGTCCTCGAGCACGTCCGCCGGACCATCGACGACGAGCAGGTGCAGGTCACGGTCGTCGAGGCCAACGAGCCGAGCCCGATCTCGCCGTACGACCCGCTGCACGACGACGGCGCCTTCGCCCTCATCGAGTCCACGATCACCGAGATCTTCCCCGACGCGATCGCGACCCCGTACGTCATGATGGCGGCCACCGACTCGCGGTTCTTCACCGAGATCTGCTCCCGGGTCTACCGGTTCGCACCCTTCCGGATGACCAAGGCGCAACGCGAGTCGATCCATTCGTACGACGAGCACCTCGGGGTCGACGCCCTCATCGACGGCGTCCGCTGGTACCGACGCCTGATCGAGAGGATCCCCGCATGAGCTCACCCCTGAGCGTCGCGAACGACCCGAGGACCAAGGGGCTCTTCGCGATCGTCGGGTTCCTCGTCTGCGTGGAGCTGGCCAGCGGCATCCTGCAGGGCTACTACACCCCGATCTTCAGCGACATCGCCGACCATCTCGACATCGCCGACGCGGACGTCAACTGGTTCGAGGCCGCCCAGCTGATCGTCGCCGCGCTCGTCGTGCCCCCGCTGGCCCGGATGGGCGACCTCGTCGGCCACAAGAAGGTGCTCCTCCTCTCGACCGCGATCACCGCGCTCGGATCGTGGGTGATGGCGTTCGCGCCGTCGTTCACGACCTTCCTCATCGGCTCCGCGCTCCAGGGCGCGTACGTCGTGTGGCTGCCGCTCGAGGTCGCGATCATCCACCGGCGTACGGCGGGCACCGGCCGCCAGCACCACCTCACCCGCCGCTCCGCCGCGATCCTGGTGGGCGCCCTCGAGCTGGCCGTGATCATCGGGGCGGTCACCAGTGGCGCGCTGGTCACGGCCACCTCGATGACGGTGCTGCTCATGCTGCCGGCGATCGCGGTCACGCTGTGCCTCATCGTGATCTGGTTCGGCATCGAGGACCTCGGCGGCACCGCCACCGGCGGCATCGACGTCGGCGGCCTGGTGCTGGTCACCTCCTCGATCGCCCTGGTGATGGGTGGCCTGATCGCCATCCGCCTCGACGGACCGGGCAGCGCGCTGCCCTGGGCGCTGATCGTGCTGGGCCTGGTGGTGCTCTACCTCTTCGGCCGCTACGAGCTCGGCCAGGCCGAGCCGATCATCGACGTACGCCTGCTGGGCACGCCCGGCCAGTGGCCGGTGCAGCTGACCGCCTTCCTCTTCGGCATGTCGGTGCTCGGGGCCCAGATCCCGCTGTCGACCTTCGCGCGCACCGACCCCGAGGTCGCCGGCTACGGGCTGGGCGCGGACGCGAGCTTCGTCTCGGCCCTCATCGGCGTCTACGTCATCTTCCTCGCGATCGGCGCCTTCACGCTGCCGCTGACGGCGCGGCTCCTCGGCCCGCGCAACGCCCTGGTGCTGTCGTCGGTCCTGGTCGCCGTCGGGTACGCGCTGTGGCTGCCCTTCCACCACGAGACCTGGCAGGCGTTGATCAACATGGCGGTCGCCGGGCTCGGGTCGGGCGCCCTGGTCGCCGCCCTGCCCGCGATGGCGGCGGCCGCCGCACCGCCGGAGCGCACCGGCTTCGCCACCGGCATGACGAACGCGACGAAGACGATCGGCGGCGCGATCGCCTCCGCGATCTTCGCCATCGCCCTGTCGGCCACCGGGTCGATCGACGACCCGACCGAGGGCCACGCGCCGCTGTCGGGGTACCTCACCGTGTGGACCGTCTGCGCCGTGGCCGCGCTGGTCGCCGCCGGCGCGCTGCTGATGATGCCGAGGCAGGTCGCCGAGGACCCGGCCGAGGCGCTTCCGCTCGTTCCGTAGACTCGATCGGGCAGGAGGTGATGCCCGATGCCCCAGCCGGAGAACCAGCCGCAGGACCGGCCTGAGGACCAGCCCGAGCCGCGCAGCCGCGAGGCCGACCGGGCCGCCGCGGCCGCGCGGATGCAGCACCAGCACACCTGGGTCGACCTCCAGGTCCGCCAGGCGATGGAGCGGGGCGAGTTCGACAACCTGCCCGGCGCCGGCAAGCCGATCGAGGGCCTCGGCGGCGAGCACGACCCGGACTGGTGGCTCAAGAAGCTGGTCGAGCGCGAGCGGATCGCCGTGCTCCCGCCCAGCATCGCGCTGCGCAAGGAGGACGCCGAGCTCGACGCCCGGCTCGACACCATCAACGTCGAGCGCGAGGTGCGCCGCGAGGTGGAGGACTTCAACGAGCGGGTGATCCGGGCCCGGTACTCCCTCTCGGCAGGGCCGCCGCTGATCACCATGCCGCGCGACGTCGAGGCGACCGTCGAGGCCTGGCGGGAGCGCCAGGCCGCCCGCCGCGTGCCCCGGAGCGAGCCCGCCGTGCCACCCCGACGCCGGCACTGGTGGAATCGACGCTGACGGCCAGCGGCCCTGAGAGGGAGACACATGGAGAACGTGGCAGTGGTCGGCGGTGGCCTGATGGGGTCGGGGATCGCCGAGGTGAGCGCCCGCGCCGGGCACGACGTCATCGTGATCGAGTCCAACGAGGAGGCCGGGAAGGCCGCGCTCGGCCGCCTGGAGAAGTCGTTGCAGCGCGCCGAGGCGAAGGGCAAGATCGACTCCGCGTCCGACGTGCTGGGGCTGATCCGGGTGGAGACCGACCTGGGCGCCGCCGCCGACCGCGACATCGTCGTCGAGGCGATCGTGGAGGACGAGGCGGCCAAGGTCGCCCTGTTCAAGGAGCTCGACCGGATCGTGGCGGCCCCGGACGCGATCCTCGCCTCCAACACGTCGTCGATCCCGATCATGAAGCTCGGCGTCGTCACCACGCGCCCGACCCAGGTCATCGGCATCCACTTCTTCAACCCGGTGCCGGTGCTCCAGCTCGTCGAGCTCGTCCCGTCGCTGCTGACCTCGCCCGACACCACCGCGCGCTCGCGCGCCTGGGTGGAGGGGTCACTGGGCAAGCAGGCGATCGACTGCCAGGACCGTGCCGGCTTCGTGGTCAACGCACTGCTGATCCCCTTCATCCTCTCCGCGATCCGGATGTTCGAGTCGGGCTTCGCCTCCGCCGAGGACATCGACCGCGGGCTGGTGCTCGGTGCGGCGCACCCCCAGGGCCCGCTCGCGCTGGCCGACCTGATCGGCCTCGACACGACCAAGGCGGTCGCCGAGTCGCTGTACGAGGAGTTCAAGGAGCCGCTGTACGCCGCGCCGCCGCTGCTCAACCGGATGGTCGACGCGGGCCTGCTCGGACGCAAGACCGGGCGCGGGTTCTACACCTACGGGTGATTGTCAGATCGGTCATACCGGCGAGTAGCAGTCCGCTGCTACGTTCCGCCACATGAGCGGATCCCAGAGCCCGAAGGACTTCTTCCGACCCCTGGCCGTGGGGGCCCCGACGCCCCTGACGGAGATCCCGGCGCGCCCGAGCCGGGCCATCCACTTCTTCGACCCGAGCAACCTCAAGATGGCGGCGAAGATCCCGGACATGGTCGGCACCGTCGACGTCCTGCTCGGCAACCTCGAGGACGCGGTGAAGGCCGACAACAAGGTCGCCGCCCGCGAGGGTCTCGTGAAGATCGCGACGGAGACCTCGTTCGGCCCCACCCAGCTGTGGACGCGGATCAACTCGCTCGACAGCCCGTGGGCCCTCGACGACCTCACCACGCTGGTGCCCGCGATCGGCGACAAGCTCGACGTGATCATGGTGCCGAAGGTCCAGGGCGCCGAGGACATCCACTACGTCGACCGCCTGCTCGCCCAGCTCGAGGCCAAGGCAGGGCTGACCCGGCCGATCCTGGTGCACGCGATCCTGGAGACCGCTCGCGGCGTCGCCAACGTGGAGGAGATCTGCGGCGCCAGCCCGCGCATGCAGGGCCTCAGCCTGGGCCCGGCCGACCTCGCCGCCGACCGCCGGATGAAGACCACCCGCGTCGGAGGAGGCCACCCCGGCTACCTCGTGCGCCAGGACCCGCCCAAGAACGAGCTCGACGTCACCGACTACGACGCCGCGCGCGCGACGTACCAGCAGGACCTGTGGCACTACACGATCGCCCGGATGGTCGACGCGTGCGCCATGCACGGCATCTACCCCTACTACGGACCGTTCGGTGACATCGCCGACGTGGTCGCCTGCGAGGACCAGTTCCGCAACGCCTTCCTGCTCGGCTGCGTCGGCACCTGGAGCCTGCACCCGAAGCAGATCGCGATCGCCAACCGGGTCTTCAGCCCGAGCGTCGAGGACGTCGCCCACGCTCGTCGGGTCGCCGCCGCGATGGGCGACGGCACGGGCGCGGTGATGCTCGACGGCAAGATGGAGGATGACGCCTCCCTCAAGCAGTGCCTGGTGATGGTGGAGCTCGCCGAGCAGCTCGCGGCGATCGACCCCGAGCTGAAGAAGGCGTACGACGCCATCGAGGAGGCCTGAGCATGAGCGACTTCACCCCGCTGCGCAGCGTGCTCTACATGCCGAGCTCCAACGCCAAGGCTCTCGAGAAGGCCAAGACCTTGCCGGTCGACGCCGTGATCCTCGACCTCGAGGACGCCGTCGCCCCCGACGCCAAGCCCGCTGCTCGCGAGTCCGCCGCGGCGGCCGTGTCGAGCGGCGAGTACGGCCGCCGGACGCTCACCATCCGCGTCAACGGCATCGGCACCGAGTGGCACGACGACGACCTCCGCGCCGCCGCCCAGGCCGGTCCGGCCGCGGTCGTCGTGCCCAAGGTCGACAGCGCCGCCGAGGTCGTCCGGCTCGTCGACTCCCTGACGGCGTACGGCGCCCCGGCCCACACCCGGCTCTGGGCGATGATCGAGACCCCGGTCGCCGTCCTCGACGTGCTGAGCATCGCTCGCGCCTCGGACCGGTTGAGCTGCCTCGTGATGGGCACCAACGACCTGGTCAAGGAGCTGTACGCCGAGCACGTGCCCGGCCGAGCCCCGATCGTCCCCAGCCTGCACACGGCGCTGCTCGCCGCCCGTGCCGCCGGCATCTCGATCCTCGACGGCGTCTACAACGACGTGAAGGACGTCGACGGCTTCCTGGCCGAGTGCGAGCAGGGCCGCCAGATGGGCTTCGACGGCAAGACGCTGATCCACCCCGGTCAGGTCGAGGGCGCCAACGCCGCCTTCGCGCCGAGCGAGCAGGCGGTCGAGGAGGCACGTGGACTGATCCAGGCGTTCGAGGACGGTCGCGGGTCCGGTGTGGTCACCTACCGCGGGCGGATGGTCGAGAGCCTCCACGTCGAGTCCGCCCGGCGCACGCTCAGCATCCACGAAGCCGTCCAGGCCCTCGCGCCGTGACGGAGCGGAGCTGATGCGCGCCGTCGTCCAGCGCGTCCTCGGTGCGCAGGTCACCGTCGACGGTGCCACCGTCGGCGCGATCGAGGGCCCCGGGCTGCTGGTCTACCTCGGCGTCACGCACGACGACGCTGCCGCCGACGTCGCCTGGATGGCTCGCAAGATCTGGGACCTGCGCCTCCTGCGCGAGGAGCGGTCCGCCTCCGACGTCGCGGCGCCGGTGCTCGTCGTCAGCCAGTTCACGCTGTACGGCGACGCCCGCAAGGGTCGGCGTCCCACGTGGCAGGCCGCCGCGCCCGGGCCCGTCTCCGAGCCCCTCTACGACGCGGTCTGCGCCTCGCTGCGCGCGCTCGGTGCCCACGTGGAGACCGGCGCCTTCGGCGCCGACATGCAGGTCGTCTCGGTCAACGACGGGCCGATCACGCTGGTGCTCGACAGCCCCCGCTGACGAGCGTCAGAACGTGGCGTCCCGCAGGAAGGCCAGCACCTTCGCAGCCGGCATCTCGCAGGGTCGGAGCTCCTCACTGCCGCCGGTGACGTAGACGTTGGTGCTGACCACGTCGGTGCCGCCGAGCTCCTCGGCGTAGACCGAGATCGCCCGGCCGTCGGCGCGCGCCACCTTCGTGACGCCGTAGCGGCGACCGGCGTACGACGCCTCCGACCAGCCGTCCGGCACCCGCTCGACCAGGGCGCGCAGCGAGCTCACGTCTCCGGCACGACCACGACGGGCACGGGGCTGTGCCGGATGATCCGGCTCGCGTGCGACCCCACGAAGACCCGGGCCAACATGCCGCGCGGGGACGACCCGAGGACCAGCACGTCGTCGTGGCGCCACTCGAGCCGGCTGACCGCCTGGGCCCAGTCCCGCCCGGTCGCGACGACGTGGTCGACCTCGCGCAGACCGGTGGCCGCGGCCGCCGTGGCCAGCGCCCGCTCGGCCTGCTCGACGAAGGAGTCGAGGACGTCCTGCTCGCCCCGGACCTCGGGCGGGTACATGGTCTTGCCCAGGACGCCGAAGGTGGCGATCCGCACGGCGGCCCCGGCCTCGGTGCAGATCTCGGTGGTCCGGCGCAGCACGTCCTGCGAGCTGCGGTCGGCGCGGAAGGCGCAGGTGGCCCTGCCGAAGCGGGGTACGGCGTGCGTGGCGAACCCCTTGGGCGCCACGGCGACCGGCACGTGCGCGGTGTGCAGGAGGTGGTCCGCGGTCGAGCCGAGCGCCACCCGGTCCCAGTCGCCGTCCTCGGCCGAGCCCACGACCACGAGGCCGGCGTCGACCAGGCGGGCCTGCTCGAGCAGCGCCACGGGGACCGACCTCCCCGGCACGGCGACCGCGCGCGTGTCCAGGTCGGCCGCGACCTCGCCGAGCACCCGCTCCGCGTCGGCCACGGCCTTCGCCCCTGCCTCGCGCGACCACGCGGCGTACTCCTTGTCGACGTTGCCCGCCACCAGCGTCGGCCACGGTGCCGGCACGACCGACACGACGAGCAGGTCGGTGCCGAGCGAGCGGCCGAGCATGGCGCCGAGGGAGATGGCCGCGCGGTCGTGGGTGCGGGTGGGGTGCCCGACGACGATCGTCATGACTCGGGGATCTCCGTGTCCGCGACGACGCCGCGGTTGAGCGCGGCGTGGCGCCGGCCCCAGGCGAAGTAGAAGGCCAGCACCACCGCGAGCCAGCAACCGAAGATCAGCCAGGTGATCGCCGCCAGCCCGGACAGGATGTAGATGCAGACCGCGATCGTCAGCAACGGGGTGACCGGGAAGAGCGGCACCCGGAAGGGACGCTCGAGGTCGGGCTGCGTGCGGCGCAGCACCATCACGCCCAGCGCGACCACGATGAAGGCCATCAGGGTGCCGATCGACACGGTGTCCCACAGGTAGTCGGCCGGGACGAACCCGCCGATCAGCGCGACCACGATCGCGACCACGACGGTGTTGAAGGTCGGCGTCAGCGTGCGCGGGTTCACCGAGGAGAACCTCTCCGGCAGCATCCCGTCGCGGCCGATCGCGAAGAGGATCCGGGTCTGGCCGTAGAGGGTCACCAGCGTCACCGAGAAGATCGAGATCACCGCGCCGGCGGCGAGCACGGTGCCCCACGCGGCGTGGCCCGTCACGTTCTCCAGGATCACCGAGAGACCGGCGTCCTGCTGGTCGGGGTCGGAGAACTCCGACGCCGGCTGGGCCGACAGACCGGCGATCGCCACCAGCACGTAGACGGTGACCACCACAGCGAGCGCGCCCATGATGGCGCGGGGCAGCGCCTTCTGCGGGTCGCGCACCTCCTCCCCCGCGGTCGACACCGCGTCCAGGCCGATGAACGAGAAGAAGATGGTCGCGGCGGCCGCGGAGATGCCGGCGGCGCCCTTGTCCCAGAAGCCGTCGAAGTGGTCGCCGTTCCACGCGGTCAGGCCGATCACCACGAACATCAGCAGCACGCCGAGCTTGATCAGCACCATCACCGTGTTGACCCGGGCCGACTCGCTGGCGCCCCGGATCAGCAGCACCATGCACATCATCACGAGCACCACGGCGGGCAGGTTGATCAGCCCGGTGGTGTTGTCCTCGTACGGGATCGGCGAGTAGGACAGCGCGTCGGGCAGCGAGAAGCCGAAGAGGTTGTCGAGCAGCTCGTTGAAGTAGCCGCTCCAGCCGACCGCGACCGCGGCACTCGAGACGCCGTACTCGAGCAGGACGCAGGCCGCGATCACCATCGCGACCAGCTCGCCGAGCGCGTGGTAGGCGTAGGAGTACGTCGAGCCGCTGACCGGGATCGCGCTGGCGACCTCGGCGTAGCACAGCGCGGACAGCCCCGCGCCGAGACCGGCCACCAGGAACGAGATGATCACCGCCGGGCCGCTGTCGGGCACGGCCTCCTGGAGCACGAAGAAGATGCCGGTGCCGACGGTCGCGCCAACGCCGAACATCATCAGCTGGAAGGTGCCGAAGCTGCGCTTGAGGTCCGGGCCGTCGTGCGGCTCGCTCTGGCGCCTGATCGGCTTGCGTCGTACGAGCTGCTGGCCGAGGGTCGGTCTGGGTCCGGCGTCAACGCTCATGGCGGTCTCCTACCCGGGCAGGGACGTTCCTGAACTGCTCAGTCTTCGCCCTTGCGGAAGGTGTCGTCCAGCCACAGCTTCACGCTGCCCAGCACGCCGGCCACCTCGTGCACCATCTTGCCGACCGCGTCCTGGCTCTGCTTGAAGCTCTCGGAGTAGCTGCGCGCGGCCGCCTTGGCCGCGTCGGACAGCTTGGCCTGGTCGTCGTCCTGACGCTTCGGGTAGGTGCCGGTCAGGATCGCGGTGTAGTCACCCGAGTCGACCCAGCGCCGCAGCTCGGTGGCCCGGACGACGAGGAACGGGTGCGACCGGTTCTCGACGAGCAGCAGCTTGAGCACGGAGTCGCGGAGGTCGGCGTCGTCGTACTCCTGACCCTGCGCGAAGAACGACGTCGGGTCGAGGTCGTCGAGGTGACCGCCGCTGGCGAGCTTCATGTGCACCCGGAAGGCCGTCGCCGGGTCCTGGGTCGCGAGCAGCCCGGCCCGGTCGGCGGACAGCTCGGACTTGCGCGACCACTCGTAGAGCGCGGCGACGATCGCCCGGATGCCCAGCCCGGTCAGGGGGATCGCGGTCAGCACCCCGCTGAACTGCAGCAGCCGCTGCAGCATCGTCTGGTAGACCGCGTGCCCGCTCATCGCGTGGCCGAGCTCGTGGGCGACGGCGAAGCGCAGCTCCTCGTCGTCGAGCAGGTCGACGAGGCCCGAGTTGAGCACGATGAAGGGCTTGTTCATGCCGATGGTGAGCGCACCCGGGACGGGGTTGGCCACGACGTACAGCTCGGGCAGCTCCGGGGCGTCGAGCGTGCGACCGACCTCGCCCAGGATCCGGTGCAGCCGCGGGAACTGCCGCTCGTCGGCGCGGATCGCCGAGCCGAGGAAGACCAGCCGCACGGCGCGCTCGTTGAACATCCCCGAGATCGCCTTGAGCAGGGAGTCGAAGCCCTTGAGCTTGCGTAGCGCGACCAGCGCCCCCTGGTCGGCGGGGTGCTCCCACGCGCGGGAGCTGATGTCACTCAGGGTCGCCCGCGGGCGGGCCGGCTGCTGGCTCACGGGGTTCACTGTAGGGATCCCCGAGGCGTCGGGTGGCGGAACCGGCGCTCGCACCACGCGCGGGCGGCGCGGCGTACCTGCCACCGAACTAGCCCGTTCAGGCGATGCCACCCGAGGGTTCTGCGGCGCACCGTGGCCAGATGCCCACCAACTCACCCCGCACGGGGAACCGGGTCGCCATCGTGCTGGCGGCATCCGCGCTGATCATGTCCGTCGGCTTCGCCGGCGGTCCTGCCCTCGCCCGGGCGGTCAACGCCCACACCGTCGACCACAAGCACGCCGTCAGCGCCTCGGCCAGCATCAAGGCGCGCAAGGGCAAGCTGGTCGCCACGAGCAAGCGCACCGGGCGCCTGCCCGACAACATCATCGCCAACGCCCCGAACGCCCGGAAGCTCGCCGGGAAGGTCGGGTCCGCCTACCTGACCAAGGCGCAGGTCAACCAGATCGTCCCGCTCGGCGGCGCTCCCACGCTGCCGACGGCCGGGGTCGCGACGTCCACCACGACCTTCACCACCACGCGGGCGGGGCGCCTGCTCGTCGACTTCACCGGCGCCGGGCAGCTCGACTGCACGACCTCGAACTTCGTGCGCTGGTGGCTGCGGCTGGACGGTGCCCCGATCGTCTCGAGCTCGCTGCAGCTCGGCGAGGCCGTGAGCATCACCTTCGACTACAACGGGTTCCCCGCGATCCACCTCACCGGCGTGACCGCGGACGTGATCGCGGCGGGTGACCACACGCTGGCCCTGGTGGGCGGGTGCACCTCGGGGAGCAACGGGGGCAGCGCGATCTCGGGCACGCCCGGGGTCGGCTCCGTGACGGTGCTGTCCCACGGCCTGGCCAGCATCCCGTCGGCGCGACACAGCGCCGCGCGGAAGTCGTGCGTCAGCACCGGCTCGGGGGACGCCTGCCGCTGACGTACGACGAACGGCATGGCCGGCGCGATCGCGCCGGCCATGCCGTCGAGGTGGGTCAGCTCAGGCCGTTGGCCTTGAGGAAGTCACCGGCCACGGTGACCGGGTCCTGCTTGTCGACCTGCACCTTGGCGAGGGCCTCGGTGAGGTTCTCCGTGGTCAGCGCCTTCGAGAGGGCGTTGAGCGCGTCGGTGACCTCGGGGGTCACCTTGTCCGACTGGATCAGCGGGACGATGTTCTGCGAGGTGTAGAGGTTCTTCGGGTCACCGAGGACGACCCAGCCGTTGGTCGTGATCGCCGAGTCGGTCGAGAAGACGTTGCCGACGTCGATGCTGCCGTCCTTGATCGCGGCGACGGTCAGCGGGCCACCGGAGTCGAGCGGCTTGAACTCCTTGAACTTCACGTCGTAGAGGTCCTTGAGGCCGACCAGACCCTGGTAGCGCTCGCGCCACTCCGGGCCGGCGCCGACGGTGAGCTTGCCGGCGACGGGCTGCAGGTCCTCGATCGTCGACAGGCTGTACTTGTCGGCGGTCTCCTTGGTGACCGTCAGGGTGTCCTTGTCCTCGGCGGCCGACTGCGGCAGCGTCTCGCTGCCCTTCGGCAGCACCTTCTGGAGCGCGGCGTAGACGTCGTCGGGCGACGTCACGCCCTCCGGGACCCCGTCGGGCGAGAGGTAGGAGAGCAGGGCACCGTTGTACTCCGGCAGCAGGTCGATGTCACCGGAGGTGAACGCCTTCATGTAGATCTCACGAGCACCGATGTTGGGCTTGGTCTCGACCTTGGCGCCCGCGGCCTTGAGCGTCTGGGCGTAGAGCTGCATGAGCAGCTCGCTCTCGGGGAAGTTGGCCGAGCCGATCACGATCGCGCTCTTGTCGCCTCCGCCCGAGGAGAGCGGGTCGCTGCCGGAGTCGGAGTCGGAGCCGCAGCCGGCGAGCGCGAACGCTGCTGCCACGGCGGCGATGCTGATCAGTGCGGTGGAACGCTTGCGGAACATAGGGGTTTTCACCTCTCGGTCAAGGCACTTCTGAATGGGTCGTGCTGGGTTCGTGCTGGAGTCGTGCAGGTGGAGCGAGTTCTCGTGCGGGCGCGCGGGGCCCGATCTACCGCGGCGCCTGGGACACCTCCTCGAGGGAGTGCACGGCGGTCGCGGCCGCACCCGAGGGGGTGCTGCGGCGACGCCGGCCCTTGCTCGCCCGACCGTCCACGCCGGGCGAGACCACCAGGCGCTGGACCAGGCCGATCAGCAGGTCGACCGCGACGGCCAGCACCGCGACCAGGACCGACCCCGCGACGACCCGGGGGTAGTCCGACAGGGCGAGGCCGTCGAAGAGGTAGCGACCGAGCCCGCCCAGCCCGACGTACGCAGCGATCGTGGCGGTCGAGATCACCTGGAGCGCCGCGTTGCGGACGCCGCCGAAGATGATCGGCAGGGCGATGGGCAGCTCCACGCTGGTGACGATCTGCCGCTCCCGCATCCCGATCCCACGAGCCGCGTCGACGGTCGCACCCGAGACCGAGCGGATCCCGGCGTACGTCGTCGTCAGGATCGGCGGGACCGCCAGGATGACCAGCGCCACGGTCACCGGCACCAGGCCGGTGCCCACCAGCACGAGCACCAGCATCAGCACGCCGAGGGTCGGAAGCGCCCGCCCGGCGTTGCCGATGTTGATCGCGACGAACGAGCCACGGTTGGTGTGCCCGATCAGCAACCCGATCGGGAACGCGATGACGAAGGCGATCACCAGCGCGATCGCGGAGTACTGCAGGTGCTCGAGGATCCGGTGCGGGAAGCTGTCGTAGCTGCTCCAGGCCCAGTTGGCACCGTCGAAGAGGAAGTCAAAGGTGTCGGCGTTCATCGGGCGTCCTCCGCCCGGGTCCAGGGAGTCAGCAGCCGCTGGACCAGCACGATCGCCGTGTCGGCGACGAGGGCCAGCAGCACGCACAGGACCAGGCCGATGGCGATCGGCGGCGCGTAGAAGCCCAGCTGGAAGCCTCGGGTGAAGAGCTGCCCGAGACCGCCGATCCCGATCAGCGCGGCGACCGTGACCATGCTGATGTTGGCCACCGTGGCGACTCGCAGGCCCGACAGGATGACGGGCAGCGCCAGCGGGAGCTCGACGGTGAACCACCGCCGGGTCGGCCGGTAGCCCATCGCGGTAGCGGACTGCACGACCTGGTCGTCGATCGACTCCAGGCCGTCGACGACGGTGCGCACCAGCAGCGCGAGGCTGTAGAGCGAGAGCGCGACCACGACGTTGAGCGGGTCGAGGACGCTGGTGTGCAGGATGCCGGGCAGCAGGAGCAGCAGCGCCAGCGACGGGACGGTGTAGATGACGCTGCTCAGCGTCAGCACCGGATGCCGGACCCAGCCGAAGCGCACCACGAGCCAGCCGATCGGCAGCGAGAGCACGAACGCGATGGCCACCGGCAGCAGGGCGAGCCAGATGTGGTCGACCAGCGACTGGACGACCGCCTCGTGGTTGATGTCGAGGTAGGTGCGCACCTCGTCGATGAAGTTCACGTCAGGACCCCGTCGACCCCAGCCGGCCGAGCTGGCGTTCGCGGACGTACGCCGCCAGGGCGCCCTGACGCACGATCCCGTCGGCCCGGCCCTCGGCGTCGACGCGGACCGCGGCTCCGGCCGGCGAGAGCAGGGTCAGGTCGGTCACCACGCGCAGGCTGTCGCCGAGGTGGAAGCTGCCCTCGGTGGGGAGCAGGGCGCCCGACCCGGTCCACCCCAGCGGGCGCCCGGCGTCGTCGAGCGAGAGTCGCAGCCCCTCGACCTCCGTGGTGACCGGCTCGACGGCGAGGTCGGCCGAGCCGGCGAAGGACAGGCCACGGTAGCCACGGTCGCGGCCGACGAACCCGGCCACGAAGTCGTCGGCGGGCTTGGACAGCAGCTCCTCGGGCGTCGAGAGCTGGGCCAGACGGCCGCCCTCGGCGAAGACCGCGACGTGGTCGCCGAGCTTGATCGCCTCGTCGATGTCGTGGGTGACCATCACGATGGTCTTGCCCAGCTCGCCCTGCAGGCGCAGGAATTCCTGCTGCAGGCCCTCGCGCACGACCGGGTCGACGGCCGAGAACGGCTCGTCCATCAGCATCACCGGCGGATCGGCCGCGAGCGCTCGGGCCACGCCGACGCGCTGCTGCTGGCCGCCGGACAGCTGCACCGGGTAGCGGTCGGCCATGCCGGCGGTCAGACCGACCCGCTCCAGCAGCTCGTAGGCCCGGGCCCGGGCCTGCTTGCGCGGCACGCCGTTGAGCACCGGGACCGTGGCGACGTTGTCGACCACGGTGCGGTGCGGGAAGAGCCCGGCGTGCTGGATGACGTAGCCGATCGAGCGGCGCAGCAGGGCGGGGTCCTGCTTCAGCACGTCCTCGCCGTCGATGCGGATCGTCCCCGACGTGGGGTCGATCATCCGGTTGATCATCCGCAGCGAGGTGGTCTTGCCGCACCCGGACGGACCCACCAGCACGGTGATGCCGCCAGTAGGGATGGTCAGCGACAGGCCCCCGACGGCGACCGTGCCGTCCGGGTACCTCTTCGTCACGTCGTCGAACTCGATCACCGGTGTCCTCCTGCCCAGGTGCTGATCCGCGTCGTGCGGCGTACCCAGCGTGCTCGGACGAGTCGTGGGCGAAACGGTGCCATGGCAAAGGAGTCTATGTGAATGAGGTTATTCGACTTTGTCGGTCCGCTGAATAGGATGCGTCCATGACGTCCCCCACGCGGCACGTCGCCGACCCGGGCCTGCGGCCGGCCGACGTCGCGGCGTACGCCCGCTCCCCGCGGACCTCCGGGATCGAGGTGTCGCTCGACGCGTACGGCGGCGACGCGCTCGTCGGGGTGCGTCGGGCGCGTGCGGACCTGGACGCCGCCCAGCAGGACGGTGCCGTCTACGGCCTCACCACCGGCGTGGGAGCGCTGCGCCATGTCTCGATCGAACCAGACGGCGCCGACAACGGCAGCCACGCGCTCAGACTGTGGCGCAGCCACGCCGGCGGGTTCGGGCCCGAGCTGGGCGACGAGGTGGCCCGCGGCACCATGCTCGTCCGGCTCCACCAGCTGCTGCGCGGCGGTTCGGGGGTCGAGCCGGCGCTGGTCGAGGCGCTGGCGTCCGCGCTCGAGGCCGGGAGCGTGCCTCGCCTGCACGCGTACGGCGGGATCGGCACCGGTGACCTCACGGTGCTCGCCCAGCTGGGGCTGACGCTGGTCGGTGAGCTGCCGTGGCGCAGCGGGGCCACCGCGCCCACGCCGGTCGCCGAGGGCGATGCGCTGGCCTTCGCCAGCAGCAACGCCCTGACCGCGACCGTGGGCTCCATCGCCGTCACCGGGCTGGCCGCCCTGGCGCGCACGACCGAGCAGGTGGCCGCCCTGTCGCACCTGGCGCTGCGCGGATCGCTCCAGGCCTACGACCCTCGGGTGCACGCCGCCAAGGACGACCCGTACGCCGTCGGCGTCGCCTCCCGCCTCACCGCGCTGCTCGCCGGGCCGGAGCGGGAGGCGGTCCGGCTGCAGGACCCGTTCGGGCTGCGCGCCGTCCCGCAGGTGCACGCCCCGTGGGAGGAGGCGCTCACGATCGCCGAGCTCGCCCTGGCCGCCGAGATCGGCGCGGCCGGCGAGAACCCGCTCGCCGTCGACGGCACCGCGCTGCACCACGGTCAGTTCCTCACGCAGCGGATCGCCGCGACCCTGGACGCCGTGCGCGCGACCGCCGTGCCGGTCCTCTCGCTGCTCACCGCCCGCCTCGGCGCGCTGCTCGACCCCCGCCTGACGGGTCTGCCGGCCTTCCTCGCCGCCGGCCCGCAGGGCAGCTCCGGCCTGATGATCGTCGAGTACGTCGCCGCCGACCTGCTCTCCCAGGTCCGCTCGGCCGCGACCCCCGTGACGGGCGGCCACACCGTCGTCTCGCTCGGCGTCGAGGAGCACGCCAGCCACTCCACCCAGGCGGCGTGGGACACCCACCAGCTCCTCGACCTGCTGCCCGACCTGCTGGCCTGCGAGCTGGTCGCCGCCGTCCGCGCGCTGCGCCTCGACCCCAGCCGGCTCGCCGACTGCCCCGCCAGCGAGCTCTTCGCCCGCGCCGACGCGGCCCTCCCCGACGTCCGCCCCGACCACATCGTGGGCGCCGAGCTCGAGGCCGCCTCGTCCCTCGTCCGCGCGACTGCAGGCATCACCGACTGACCCCGCTGGTTGAGGTGCGAGGCGCGCCAGCGCCGACCTCCGCTGGTTGAGGTGCGAGGCGCGCCAGCGCCGAGCCTCGAAACCCCCGCACCGAAGCGCGGCAGCAAGGCCAGCCGACCGACCGACCGACACAGGCACTCAGTCCGGCGACTGGTCCCGCGCCATCGACGCCAGGCTCTGCGCGATGGACGCGAGCGCGAGCGCCTGCACGGCGTCCCACGTGCCCACCTTCATCTTCGCTGCCGCTTCGGTCGCCTGGTCTGCGAGCTCTTGTGCCGTCATGACACCCCACCGTACGGGCGCGGACTGCGGCGACCCCGCCCCCGACCCCGCCCGCCAGGCAGCAGCCTCCGGAGGACCAGCAGCGCGACCCCCGCGACCGCCAGCCCGATGACGACGGCCAGCGGGAAGCGGAAGCGGGCGGGCAGCGGCCCGTACCCCGCACTGCCCGCGGGTCGCAGCCGTGCCTGCGGCAGCAGCGCCGAGGCCAGCTGGACGTGGCTGATGCCGTAGGTCCCGAGGTGGTCGATGCGCGTGAGCCGGCGCGTCGGGCCGCCGCTCAGCGGGTGCGCGACGAGCCGGGCCGTGTCCGGGTCGGAGCGGTCGAGGACCGCCACCTCCCGGTCGCCGGTCCAGCCCAGGAGCTGCTCGCGCTGCGGGTGGTCGAGCTCGAGCTCGGCCGGCCCGGGTGCCGACCCGTCCACCGCCACGAACGCGAGGCCGGCGGGTGACGACACCGCGACCAGCTCCCCGTCCGGCGACCAGGCGGCGGGACCGGTGAGCACGCCGTCGGCCGGCACGGTGCGCAGGGTCCCCGTGGCCAGGTCGACGATCGGCAGGGTGCCACCGCCCAGACCGGCGGGGCGTACGGCGAGTTGCCTGCCGTCCGGGGAGAAGGCGGCCGTCCGCGCGCGACCGACCCCGGGCACCGAGCTGACCTCGCCCGAGTCGACGTCGAGCAGGTAGAGCTCGCCGACCGTCGGTCCGCCCGCGTGCGGGTTCGTCGGCGTCCGCCCGGCCAGGTAGGCGATCTTGCTCCCGTCGTGGGACCAGGCGACCGGTACGACGCTGCGCGGACCGGTCAGCGTGTAGCGGGTGCCGTGACCGGTGCCGAGGTCGACGACACCCACGTCGGGGTCGCGGGTGTCGTGGTCGCCGAGCGCGACCGAGGAGCCGTCCGGCGAGAGCAGCATCGGACCCGGGTCACCCTGGTCCTCCGGTCCGGAGCGCTCCTCGGCGGCGTCGACGCGTCGGTAGGCGTCGTCGTCCGCGGCCAGCACGACGGCCTGCGGGGTGTCCACGAACTCGACGCCGAGGCCGCGCTGGTAGAGCGCGAGGGCCGGCCCCGTCGGCGCGTCGGTCACGTCCGCCGTCAGCAGCGAGTAGCCGGCGATCCGGTCCGGGATGGAGACGCCCACCGTGCTGGCGCGCGTCCCGGTCTCACCGACGAGCGGGACGACCACGATCGCGGCCGCCGACACTCCCAGCACCAGGGAGAGCCAGCCGGCGCGCGTCATCCAAGGACGATAGCCACCCGGTCAGTCGCCGACCAGCGGCCGCAGCTCGTCGGCGTACGAGACCGAGTAGCGGCGCATGACGCCCGAGGAGCTGATGGAGTACTGCCCCATCCGCCACAGCGGAGGGGAGTAGGCGTGGATCGAGACCGAGCCGTCGACGGCGCCCGCCATCCGGTGGATGTGGTCCGGCCCGAAGGCGAAGGCCCGGCCGGCCTCGATGGTGCGGCTCGCGGGCTCCCCACCGAGCCGGGGCCGGTTCTCGACGACCGCGCCCTGGGTCACGGCCACGGCGCCGGCGGAGGTGTCGTGGTCGTGCCAGCCGGTGTCGTCCTCGGTGTTCCAGCACAGCAGCCAGACGTCGATGTCGGCGTCGCGGTGCAGCGAGACGAAGTGCCGGCCCTCGGTGTCGTGGCGCACGTGCTCCGCCCACAGCTCCGGCTTGGCGGCGAGCTCGCGCACCCACGCGAGCAGCTCCTGCGGGTCCAGCACGCGGCCGGGCAGCGCCGGGAGCTGGTCGGGCCCGAGCTCACACGAGACAGCGGCCTGGGTGGGACGTTCAGGGGCGAGTGTCATCGCGGAGCTCCGTTCATGAGGTGGGCGGGATTGGTGATGAACAAGGACTGGCTGAAGGCGTCACCCAGTCCCGGGTTCGTGGGGAGCGCGTAGGGGCGGTCCGACCCGTGCACGATCGGGTCGATCCCGACGACGCGGATCAGCGCGTCGATGGCTCGCATGCCGTACGACGACGTCTCGTAGTGCACCAGGGGGTCGATCGCCCCGAGGGCACCGCCGCGCTGACCGAGGCGCTCGTGGTGCAGGGGCGCGAGACCGGCGAGGCCGACGAAGGCGATCCGCAGCCGGGGCAGCAGCGCCCGGCCGGCGACGTGCCAGGCGAACCACGCGGCCGTGAGCTGCGCGGTGTACGACGTCAGCGCGGGCCACCAGCCGGGGACCAGGGACGAGGAGGTCGCGGGTCCGGGGTGCACGAGCACCGGCAGGTCGGCCGCCTGCACGACGGCCAGCACGGGCGCGAGACGCTCGAGGGCCGCCGGATCGACGAGCGCGGTCGCGGGGACCTGGAGGCCGCGCACGCGCGGGTGCCGCAGCAGCGCCTCGAGCCCGGCGAGGTCGGGCTCGACGACGTTGACGGCCGCCCAGATGGCATGCCCGTCGACGTCCTGGCGCTCGAGGTCGTCGGCCAGCGCGTGCCACGCCGCGAGCAGCGGGGTGCCCTCGTCGGGCTCCATCAGCTCGATCCCGAGCGGGCTCGAGAGGGACAGCACGGTGAGGTCGACGCCGTCGGCGACGTCGGTCGCCCGACGGGCCGCGAGGTCGTGGAGCGACGGGTCCACGGCGTACGTCGGCTCCCCGTCGAGGTGCAGGTCCCACCCCGTCAACCGGGGGCCCCGGGTGCGCCGGCGGAGCTCGTCGATGAAGGCTTCCGGCCACAGGTGCTGGTGGCAGTCGGTCACCGGACCGGCCGCCAGCTGCACGCCGCCGGCCGCGCCGGCGGGGGAAGTGAAGCGCTTCATATTACCTACTAAAGCACTAGACTTTGAAAAGCGCAACCCGACGTCTCAGACCCTGTCGGCGCCCCGTCGTATGCTCGGCCGATGCCGAAGCGACCGACCCTGCAGGACGTCGCGGACGCGGTCGGCCTCGCGCCGGCGACGGTGTCGTACGCCCTGCGAGGTGAGCGCGGCTCGGACGACACGGTCGCCCGGGTGCACGCCGCCGCGACCGCCCTCGGCTACCAGATCAACCCGATCGCCTCGGCGCTCGCCACCGGTCGCTCGCGCACCGTCGCCGTGCTCTGCGGCTCGACCCGCGACCTGTGGCAGCAGTCCCTCACCGCCGACCTGGCCCGCCAGCTGCTCTCGGAGGGGCGCCACGCCCTGGTCGCCGACGCCGACGGCCACCCCGAGCGCGAGGAGGCGCTGCTGGCCAAGATCCGCGACCAGCGCCCCGACGGGCTGCTGGTGGCGCCGCTCGACCCGTTCGCGTCCCAGTGGGAGGCGCTGGCCAGCCAGCTGCCCGTGGTCGCGATCGGCGACCGGCTCGCCCTGGCGCCGTCGGCCGGCGCCGTCGTCTTCGACAACGCGGCCGGCTTCGCCCTCGTCTTCGACCACCTCGCCGACCTGGGGCACCGCCGGATCGCGGCCGTGCTCCCCGAGCGGCCGAGCACGCCGGACCGGCCCGCCGAGCGGCTGGTCGCCCGCGAGGCGAGGCGCTGCGGGATCGTCGTCGACCTGGTGCGCACGCCGCCCGCGACCGCCGACCCCGCCACCATGACCGACCACCTGGCCGCGGCGCTGTCCGGGCCCGACCGGCCCACGGCGGCCTTCTGCCTGACCGACTCGTTCGCCTTCGGCATGCTGCGGGCCGCCCGCACGCTCGGGCTCGATGTGCCCGGGGACCTGTCGGTGGTGGGGTTCGAGGACGTGGAGTTCGCGGACCTGGCCGGACCCGGGCTGAGCACCGTCGACTGGGGACGCGGCGCCGTGGTCGACGCCGCCGTCGGTCAGCTGCTCGCGGCCATCGACGACGACCAGCCGCTGCGCACGGTCACGATCGCGCCGCGCCTGGTCGTCCGGGGCTCGAGCGGTCCAGCGCCCAGCCCGTCCTGAGCAGCTCGCGCAGCCGCTCCACGTCCTCGCCCCACGGACGGTCCTCGACGCCCGGCGGCAGCACCGCGGCGACCTGGTCCAGCAGCGCCGCCAGCCCACCCCGGGCCGCGGCCATCCGCTCGGGCGCCAGCAGCCGCGCCTGGTGCAGCGCCAGCAACTCGCACGCCAGCACCTGCTCGGCGGCGTCGAGGGCCAGGCGCAGCCGCTCGGCCGCCTCGAGCGCGAAGGTCTGCACGTCCTCCTGGCCGTTCGAGGTCTCGATCGGGGCGACGTACGTCGCCGGCCACCCGGCCACGTCGTGGACCACCGCCACGGCCCGCTTGTGCACGGGCGACAGCCCGGCCTGCGGTCCGGGATCGGCGCTGAGCTGCGCCGGCAGGCCGGTGACGCGCGGGTCGAGCATCCGGTGCAGCCGGGCCGCCCCGACCGCGGCCGCGTGCACGACGGCCGCGCGCGCGGAGTCGAAGCCGGCGGCCTGGTCGAGCCCGTGGAAGCTCGCCGTCCCGACGAAGCGGTCTCCCTCGTCGGTCGGGAGGTACGCCGGGGAGTCGGCGACCGCACCGAGGGCACGCTCCGCGACCTGCTCGAGGCGCGCGTGCTCGCGCCGCAGGTGCGCGAGCACGGGGCCGGCGACGCGGAAGGACACGGGCGCCTGCAGGTGACCCGGCGCGGCGAGCGGCCCGACGTACTCCCCCAGCCGCGCCAGCGACGCGGCGAGCTCGTCGTCCCCGCGGGCCACGGCGGGGAGGTAGGGGTCGCGGCTGACGCCCACGAGCACGATGCCGGCGGCCGCCACGACCGTGGTCTGGGCGATCAGCCGGTCGATGTCGGAGGCGCGGAGCACTGCCAGCGCGGTGGCCGCCGGGACGCCCGCCAGCAGCGCGATGCCCTCCTTGGGCCCGAGGCGGGGTGGGGAGAGGGCGTCGACGACGGGGCCCGCCGGCACCGCGACCCCGTCGGCGTCGAGCACCCGACCCACGCCGGCCAGGTGGCCCCAGGCGTGAGCCAGCGGCAGGATCTCGCCGGCCGCGCCGGACCCGGTGCGTGGCACGGCCGGCGCGACGTCGTCCGTGAGGAGCCTGGCCAGCCAGGCGCAGAGCTCGGCGGACACGGCGGCGTCGCCGGCCAGGAACGAGCGCAGGCGTACGGCGACCATCGCCCGGCTCTCGACGCGCGAGACCCACGGCGGCCCGCCCACGGCCCGCGCCAGCATCAGCCGTTGCGAGTGGTCGGCCTGGGCCGCGGCGTCGAGGCGGGTGTCGCTGAGGGCGCCCATGCCGGTCGTCACGCCGTAGACGTCGGGCCCGTCGGCCAGGGCCGCGAGCGCGGTCCGCCGCCGCTCCGCCAGTCGCGCGAGCAGCCCGTCGGACAGGCGCACCGCCGCGCCGTGCGCGGCGGCGAGGACGGCGGCGCGGTCGAGGTCGTCGGGCTCGTCGACCACCACCGTCATCGGAACCGCACCATCGTCCCGAGTCCGGCCGCCTCGGCCCGCTCGAGGATCAGGTGGCCGACGGCGACGTCGAGGATGGACAGGCCACGGTGCCAGAAGAGGATCCGCTCGGCGTCGTCCTCGCGCCCGGGCCGGGCTCCGGTCACCACCTGCCCGAGCTCCGCGTGCAGCGTCTCGTGGGTGAGCGCGCCCGAGCGCAGGTGGGGCCGCAGCGCCCCGAAGCTGCCGGCCTGGGCCTCGCGCCAGTCGTCGACGACCACCTTGTCGATCACGTCGAGCAGGTGGGGGTCGAGCGCGCTGATGGTGCCGTAGGGCACCAGCAGCGAGCCCGGCGCGAGCAGGTCGGGGGTGATCAGCGACGCCGGCTCACGGAGCCGGGTCGCCTCGACGGCGATGTCGGCGCCGTCGATGGTCTCGGCGGGCGACCCGGTGACCACGACGGGCGTGGAGATCTCTGCGCGGAGTCGGTCGGCGAACGCCTCGCGGGACTCCGGCCGGCGCGACGTCACCCGGATCTCGTCCAGGTCGAACATCGCGTCGAGCATCACGATGTTGGAGTGCGCGGTGCCGCGCGCACCGATGTGCCCGAGCACCTTGGCGTCGGGGCGGGCGAGGTGCCGGGCACCGACGGCGGTCATCGCGCCGGTGCGCGCCTCGGTGATCAGGGTGGCGTCGAGGATGGCTCGGGGCACCCCGGTCCACGGGTCGTAGAGCGTGAGCAGCGCCAGCTCGCTCGGCAGTCCCACCTCGTAGTTGGACACGAAGTCCCCGACGACCTTGATGCCGCTGACACCGTGGTCGCCCAGCGTCGAGACGTGTCCGCGCAGCACGTTGAAGTGCCCGCGGCCGCCGTTGTCGGGCTCGAGGTGGGTGCGCGGCTCGAACACGGTCTCCCCCCGGCCGTGCGCCGCGACCACATCGGTCGCGGCGGCGACGATGTCGGCCGGCGTGAGACCCAGCGCGTCGATGTCGGGGCCGGCCACGAAGCGCAGCCAGAGGCCGTCGTCGTACGACGGGGGGACGGTCATGGACGCCTCGATTGCTGGGGGGAGGGGGCGGGAAGGATGGGGCTCAGCGCGACAGCCGCGCGGTGGTGAGGGAGGACCTGTGACGCAGCACGCCACCCGGGCGGACGGCCCCGACCCGGTGCGCAGCGCGAGCGCCGCGCGCCAGTGGCTGGTCGAGCGTTGTCAGCGCCACCGGCTGTCTCCTACCCAGCGCCGCGTGGCGCAGTCGTTCCTGGACACCATGCCCGATGCGGCCTTCCTGTCGACGTCGGAGGCCGCCCTGCGAGCAGGGGTCAGCCAGCCGACCGTCACCAGGTTCGCCGCGACGCTGGGCTTCGCGACGTACGCCGACTTCCGCGGCGCGCTGCGGAGCGTCATCCTCGGCCACGGGTCGGAGGGCGAGATCGCCGCCGCGCCGGATCCGGTCACCGAGGCCGAGGCCAACCTGGCGGCGCTGCGCGGCACCCTCGGCTCGCCCGCCATGGCAGCGGCCGTGGCGGCGCTCGCGGACGCCCAGGTCCTGGGCGTCGTCGGGATCCGGGCCTCGACCGCGCTGGCGTCGTACGTCGCCTACTTCGCCCGGCGGATCGTGGACGACGTCCGTCTGGTCACCGAGGCGGACACCGCGACCGATGCGCTCACCCAGATGCACCACGCCGGCGGAGCCGCCGTGGTCGTCGTCGCGATGCCGCGCTACCCCGCCTCGACGGTCCGGGCACTGCGGCACGCGCGCGACCTCGGCATCCCCACGGTGCTGCTCGTGGACACGCCGTTCGCCGACTTCGCCCACGACGCCGATCACGTGCTGGTCGCCCCCGTCGGCACCGGGATGGTCTTCGACTCCCACGCCGCACCGGTGGTGCTGGCGATGGCGCTGCTCGACGGGATCGCCGCAGCCCACCCGCGCCGGACGCAGGACCGGCTGGAGGCCTACGAGGGACAGGTCGACACCTGGCTGCACCAGTCGAGCTCCGACCTGGACTAGGACTCCCTCACGGGGATCCGCACGCCGCGCTCCTCGGCGACCTCGACGGCGCGGTCGTAGCCCGCGTCGACGTGGCGGATGACGCCCATCCCGGGGTCGTTGGTGAGCACCCGCTCGATCTTCTCCGCGGCCAGCGCGGTGCCGTCGGCGACGCACACCTGGCCGGCGTGGATCGAGCGACCCATGCCGACACCGCCACCGTGGTGGATGGACACCCAGCTGGCGCCCGACGCGGTGTTGACCAGGGCGTTGAGCAGCGCCCAGTCGGCGATGGCGTCGGACCCGTCGAGCATCGCCTCGGTCTCGCGGTACGGCGAGGCGACCGACCCGCAGTCCAGGTGGTCGCGCCCGATCACGATCGGCGCCTTGAGCTCCCCGGATGCCACCATCTCGTTGAACTTCAGTCCGGCCAGGTGTCGCTCGCCGTACCCCAGCCAGCAGATCCGGGCCGGCAGGCCCTGGAAGGCGACCTTCTCGCCGGCCATCGTGATCCACTTGTGCAGGCGCTCGTTGTCGGGGAAGAGCTCGAGGATCGCCTTGTCCGTGGCCGCGATGTCGGCCGGGTCGCCGGACAGCGCGGCCCAGCGGAAGGGGCCCCTGCCCTCGCAGAAGAGCGGCCGGATGTAGGCCGGCACGAAGCCGGGGAACTCGAAGGCCCGGTCGTAGCCGCCCTTGCGCGCCTCGTCGCGGATCGAGTTGCCGTAGTCGAAGACCTCGGCGCCCTTGTCCTGGAACTCCACCATCGCGCGCACGTGGGTCGCCATCGACTCCTGCGCGCGCTTGGTGAAGCCGGCCGGGTCCTCGGTGCGCTCGCGCTCCCAGTCGTCGTACGACGTCTCGGCCGGCAGGTAGAAGAGCGGGTCGTGCGCCGACGTCTGGTCGGTGACGATGTCGATCGGGGCGTCGGTCTCGAGCAGCTGCGGCAGCATCACCGCTGCGTTGCCGAGGACGCCGATCGACAGCGGGCGGCGCTCGTCGCGCGCGGCCACGGCCAGCTCGACGGCGTGCTCGAGCGAGTCGGCCCGGACGTCGAGGTAGCGGTGGTCGATCCGGCGCTGGATGCGGCTCTGGTCGCACTCGATGCAGATGACGACGCCGTCGTTCATGGTGACGGCGAGCGGCTGCGCCCCGCCCATGCCGCCGAGCCCGGCGGTCACGGTGATGGTGCCGGCGAGGGTCCCGCCGAAGCGCTTGTCGGCGACCGCCGCGAAGGTCTCGAACGTGCCCTGCAGGATGCCCTGGGTGCCGATGTAGATCCACGAGCCGGCGGTCATCTGGCCGTACATCGTCAGCCCGAGGTCCTCCAGCCGGCGGAACTCCTCCCAGTTGGCCCAGTCGCCGACGAGGTTGGAGTTGGCGATCAGCACGCGCGGCGCCCACGGGTGGGTGCGCATCACGCCGACCGGCTTGCCGGACTGCACCAGCATCGTCTCGTCGTCCTCGAGCGTGGTGAGCGTGCGGACGAGGGCGTCGTACGACTCCCAGTTGCGCGCGGCCTTGCCCGTGCCGCCGTACACGACGAGGTCCTCGGGACGCTCGGCGTTCTCGGGGTCGAGGTTGTTCATCAGCATCCGCAGCGGGGCCTCGGTCTGCCACGACTTCGCGGTCAGCTCGGTGCCGTGCGCGGCGTGGATCGGGAGGCGGGGGTTGGTCATGCCAGTTCTCCAATGACGGACTCGGCGGCGGACAGGACGGCGCCCGACGCGACCAGCGCGACGGTGGCCTCGATCTCGGGCGACAGGTAGCGGTCGGGACCGGGGCCCTCGATGCCGGAGGACCGCAGCAGGTCGATCACGGCGCCGGTCGCCCGCGAGGGCTCCAGCGGTCGGCGCAGGTCGAGGGCGCGCGCGGCGGTCAGCACCTCGATCGCGACGACGCGGGTGAGCCCGTCGACCGAGCGGCGCAGCTTGCGGGCGGCCGACCATCCCATCGACACGTGGTCCTCCTGCATCGCACTCGACGGGATCGAGTCGACCGACGCCGGCACCGCGAGCCGCTTGAGCTCCGAGACGATCGCGGCCTGGGTGTACTGCGCGATCATGTGGCCGCTGTCGACGCCCGGGTCGTGGGCGAGGAAGGGCGGCAGCCCGTGGTTGCGCGCCTTGTCAAGGAACCGGTCGGTCCGGCGCTCGCTGATCGACGCCACGTCGGCGGCGACGATCGCGAGGAAGTCGAGCACGTAGGCGACCGGCGCTCCGTGGAAGTTGCCGTTGGACTCGACGCGGCCCTCCTCCGCCAGCACCACGGGGTTGTCGACCGCCGACGCCAGCTCGCGGCCCGCGACGGTCGCGGCGTGCTCGACGGTGTCGCGCGCGCCGCCGTGGACCTGCGGCGAGCAGCGCAGCGAGTAGGCGTCCTGAACCCGGTTGCAGTCGGGCCCGCGGTGCGAGGCGACGACGCCCGAGCCGGCCAGCAGCGCGACCAGGTTGGCGGCCGACGCGGCCTGGCCGGGGTGCGGACGGATCGCCTGCAGCTCGGGGGCGAAGACGCGGTCGGTGGCGAGCTGACCCTCGACCGACATGGCGGCGGCGATGTCGGCGGTCCTCAGCAGCATCCGCAGGTCGGCGATCGCCAGCACCAGCATCCCGAGCATCCCGTCGGTGCCGTTGATCAGCGCCAGCCCCTCCTTCGCGGCCAGTTCGACCGGGGTGAGCCCGGCCGCGGCCAACGCCTCCGCCGCGGGCATCAGGGTGCCGGACGCGTCGCGGACCTCGCCCTCGCCCATCAGCGCCAGCGCGCAGTGCGACAGCGGGGCGAGGTCGCCGGAGCAGCCGAGCGAGCCGTACTCCCGCACCACCGGGGTGATGCCGTGGGCGAGCA
The DNA here is from genome assembly GCF_000620705.1 of Nocardioides sp. URHA0020. GTDB lineage: Bacteria > Actinomycetota > Actinomycetes > Propionibacteriales > Nocardioidaceae > Nocardioides. The sequence goes on along the minus strand of NZ_KK211167.1, from coordinate 474,966 downwards.
GCGCGGCCAGCAGCTCCGCCGTCTCCCGGCGTACGCCGGTGTGGCCGGTCGCCAGTGTCGAGAGCCGCAGCAGCATCAGGCCGCGCACCACCTCGCGCTCGACCTCGGGACCGGAGCCGGCGGCGTGCGAGCGCACCAGGGAGCGCTGCAGCTGCGCGCGCATCTCGGTCGGGATGTGACGCGTCGCGAGGGCGCCGAAGCCGGTCGAGACGCCGTACGCCGGGGTGGGTGCCGCGGCGAGCTCGTCGATCACGGTGCGCGCCCGGTCGATCGCGACGGCCGCGTCGCGGCTGAGCCGGACGGGAGCACCCGCCCGCGCGACGGAGAGCAGGTCGTCGAAGGAGACCGGCCCGACGCCGACCTCGACGGTCGGGGGCAGGTGGTCGAGGCCGGTAGTCATACGGCCATCCTCGCCGCCCGTCTCCGGCGGCAACAGGGCAGCCGATGGGTCGGCGTCTGTAATACGAGACGTGACGGCCGTCACTCGTGACCAACCCGGCCCAGTCGCGTTGAGGAGGGCCAGGGGGGCAAGTCCGCCCGACCGCTCGGGAGTTCCACGGTCGGGCCCTACGGAGGGAAGTGACCCTGTGCGCGCTGTCGTACGCACCACCATCGCGATCGGAGCCGTGCTGGCCTCAGCCGGCGCCGCCACCATCACCGCCCTTCCCGCCTCGGCGGCGCAGGCGACCCAGGCCCACCGGACGGCGCATCCCAGCGCGACGAAGTTCGCCATGCGCGGCTGGGCCTACGGCACCCGGGTGCTGGGCGGCGACATCCCCGTCAGCTCGGCCCCGACGGCGTACGAGGCCCTGCCCTGCACGAACCGGGCCGGGATCGTGCGGACCAACCACCTGGTGACGGCGAAGCTCCCGTCCCTCGGCACCATCAGCGGCGTGCAGACGCGCGCCTGGACCACGCGCAAGGCCGGCGTCGTCTCCTCGTGGTCGCGCAACACCATCGGCAAGGTCGTGCTGAGCGACTCGCCGCTCGGCACGCTCTACCTCGACGCCGTGTCCACGACCGCCCGGGCCTTCCACGACGGCACGAGGTTCCGCACGAGCACGCACACCGACGTGGCCCGGCTCCGGTTCCAGGGTCCCGCGGGTCCGGCGATGACGCTCCCGCTCCCGGCTCCCAACCGCCCGGTCGAGATCCCCGGCTTCGCCACCGTGACGATCGCCAAGTCGGTCACCGGCACCAACTCCCGCGGCGCGCACGCCGCGGCCAACGGCATCCTGGTCAAGCTGCACGCGACCAAGTCGACCGTGGGCGTCGCCCGGGCCGTGTCGTTCATCTACTCCGGGGTCCGCTCCGGGCTCTTCAACGGCAAGTCCTACGGTCTGAGCGCCTCCGCGGCGAGCAACGTGCTCAACGTCGGCCCGAACCCGCTGCTCAAGCTGCGCTGCGTCGGGACCCGGGGCAAGGTCCAGACGTCCTCCCTCGCCGGGATCAACCTGGGCGACCAGGTCGTCGTCCACGCCGCCAAGAACGAGCAGATGGGCAACCAGACGAGCCGGCACGCCTGGGGCTTCGAGCGCAGCAAGGTCGCCTCGGTCAACATCGGCGACGGCCAGCTCCGGATCGAGGGCATCGTCGGCCAGGCCAACGTGTCGCGCCGCGGCCCGAAGCTGCGCACCTTCAAGCGCAGCACCGCCGGCACGTCGACCGGAAAGATCTACGTCAACGGCAAGCTGCAGCAGTTCCCGGACACCGGCGTCCTGCAGATCCCCGGGGTCGCCAAGATCCAGGCGAAGGTCGTGAAGAACATCCGGAGCGGGATCTCGGTGACGGCCCTGCGGGTCACGCTGCTCGACGGCACCGGCGCGGTCCTCAACCTCGGCACGGCCGAGCTGAAGGTGCGTCGCATCCTGCGCTGAGCAGCACGGGGTCGGCCATCTCACAGGCCACCCAGCAAGACGTACGACGTCGGTCGGTCCGGCGCAGCGTTGACTTGAGGGCGTGACCCTCCGTCAACAGGCTGCGCCGGACCGCACCGTCTCCACCGCTCGCCGGTGGACGATGCTCGCGGCCAGCACGCTGGCCCAGGCCGCGGCGGCCGTGATGATGCACGGGCCCGCCTTCCTGATCCCGACCCTGCACGAGCAGCAGGGCCTGAGCCTCGCCCGGGCCGGGCTGGTCGCGGCCGCGCCGACCATCGGGGTGATGCTGACCCTGGTCGCCTGGGGCTGGGTCACCGACCGGCGCGGCGAGCGGTTCGTGCTGCTTGTCGGGCTCTCCGCGACCGTCGTGGCCGGCGCCGTCGCCGCGCTGTCCGGCGGCCCGACCATGCTGGTCGTCACCCTCTTCCTCGGGGGCGCGGCCGCGGCGAGCACCAACGCGGCCAGCGGTCGGGTCGTGGTCGGCTGGTTCCCTCCGGAGCGGCGGGGTCTGGCGATGGGGATCCGGCAGATGGCCCAGCCGGTCGGCGTCGGTGTCGCCGCGATCTCGATCGCCGTGATCGCCTCGCAGCACGGCGTGCACGCCGCCCTGTGGGTGCCGACGATCGCCTGCGCGCTCGCCGCCCTCTTGGTGGCCGCCGTCGTCATCGACCCTCCGCGACCCGAGCACCGCGAGGGCGCGGTGGCGGTCAACCCCTATCGGCAGGGCTCCTACCTCGCCCGGATCCACGGCGTCTCCGTGCTGCTCGTCGTCCCGCAGTTCCTGGTGTGGTCCTTCGCCCTGGTCTGGTTGGTGACCGACCGTGACTGGTCCCCGGCCGCCGCCGGTGTCGTCGTCGCGATCGCCCAGGTGGCCGGCGCGCTCGGCCGGATCGGCGTCGGCCACCTCTCCGACGTGGTGGGCGGCCGGATGAGGCCGCTGCGGTGGGTGGCCGTCGCCGCCGCCGCGACGATGGCGCTGCTCGGGCTGACCGCCGCCCTCGACCTCGCGGTCGCGGTGGTGCTCGTGGTCGTCGCGACGCTGGTGACCGTGGCCGACAACGGCCTGGCGTTCACGGCGGTCGCCGAGCGGGCCGGCCCCTTCTGGTCCGGCCGCGCGCTCGGAGCCCAGAACACCGCACAGTTCCTCGCCGCCTCCGTCGTACCCCCGCTCGCCGGTCTCGCGATCGGGCAGTGGGGCTACGCCGCGGCGTTCGCCCTCGGCGCGCTCTTCCCCGTGGTCGCCGTGCCGCTGATCCCGGTGCGCGAGGAGCGCGCCCTGTCCTGAGGGATGGTTCTGCAGCCGGTCGGGTACGGCACGGGCATGACCACCACCATCATCATCATCGCCGTCGTCGTCGTGCTGGCCCTCGCGGTCGCCGCCTTCCTCGCCAGCCGACGGCGCCAGAGCAAGCACCGCCACGTCGCCGCCGAGATCCGGTCCGACGCCGCGGCGCACGACCGCGACATCGCGCGGTCGCGCGAGCAGGCGGCCGAGGCCGCGGCCCGTGCCGACGTGGCCCGCGCCGAGGCCGAGCGCGTCGAGCAGGAGGCCACCGAGGCCCAGCGTCGGCTCGACGCCGATCAGGCCCGCCAGGAGAACGCCCTGCGTGACGCCGACGCGATCGACCCGGACGTCGACCACCGCGCCGACGACTACCACCCCGGTGCCGCCGGTGGTCGTACGCCGTAGGCCCCGCCGGCTGGCCGTACCCTTCCGGGCATGAGCCAGGTGCCCGCCGCGACCCGTGCGCTGCGGGTCCTGCGCTTCCTGGCCGGCCAGCCGGACCCCGTGGCGCTCGACCGGATCATGCGGGCGTGCGAGCTGCCGCGGAGCACGACCTACCACCTCCTCAACGCGATGATCGAGGAGGGCTTCGTGGTGCACGTCGCCGAGGAGCACCGCTACGGACTCGGCCTCGCGGCCTTCGAGCTCGGCAGCGGCTACGCGCGCCAGGAGCCCTTGCAGCGACTGGCCCGTCGCCCTCTCGCCGCCCTGGTCGATCGCGTCGGGCACTCGGCGCACCTGGCCGTGCTGCACGGCCGTGAGGTCCTGTACGTCGTGGAGGAGCGCGCGCCGGGCCGCCCCCCGCTGGTCACCGACGTGGGCGTCCGCCTACCGGCCCAGCTGACCGCCAGCGGCCGGGCGATCCTCGCGCAGCTCCCGGCGGCGCAGGTCCGGGCGCTGTACTCACGCCCCTCGGACTTCGTGGACCGCCACGGCCTCGGACCGCGGACCCTCAGCGGCCTGCGCCGAGTCCTCACCGACACCCGGCAGCGCGGGTACGCCGTCGAGGACGGCGAGGTCACTCCCGGCCTGGCGAGCGTGGCGGTCGCCGTGGCCGACCACAACCAGCACCCGGTCGCCGCGGTGGCCGTGACCTACCCCCACGACTACGCGGCGCAGGCCGCCACCCTGGCCGCCGCCGTCACCGCGACGGCCGCCGGGCTGACCCGCCGGATCGGCGGGTGGCTCGGCTGAGCACGACCCCTCGCGCAGGCGTCGGCCTGCTGCAGATCTGTCTGGCCGGCGTCCTGTGGGGCACGGGCGGGCTGGGCGTCCAGGCGATCCGCGACGTCGTCCCGATGTCCGTGCTCACGATCAGCGCCTGGCGGATGGCGATCGCGGCCGTCGTCCTGCTGGTCGTGCTGCTCTCGATGCGCCAGCTGCCCTCGCTGGTGGCGCTGGCGCGGGCCCATCCGGGCCGGGTCGCCCTCGTCGGCTGCGGCACCGCCGCCTACCAGGCGCTCTACTTCGGGGCGATCGTCGCCGTCGGCGTCTCGGTCTCGACCGTCGTGAGCCTCGGGCTGGCCCCGGTGCTGCTCACCGTCGAGGAGTCGCTCCGGCACCGGACCGCTCCGGCTCGGAGCCAGGTGCTCGTGCTGGTCGTCGCCCTCACCGGGCTCGTCCTGGTCAGCCTCGCCGCGGGCAGCCGGGATCCCGGCCCGCACCCGACGCTCGGTGTCGTGCTGGCCGCTGCGTCCGGGGCGACGTACGCCGCCACGACGGCGTTCGGTCGCTCCCTGGCCCAGGTCACCGGACCCCTGACGCTGACCACGGCCACGACGTCGGTCGGCGCTGTCGCGCTGCTTCCCACGGCCTTCATCGGTGGCTCGATCACGGCTCCGCTGACCGAACCGGTGGTCGCGGTGACCGTGCTCTACCTCGGTGTGTTCACCATGGCGATCGCCTACGGGCTGCTGTACGCCGGGCTCCGCACGACCACCGGCAGCGCAGCGGTGATCGCGACGCTCCTGGAGCCGGTGACCGCCGCCGCGCTCGCGGCGGTGCTGCTCGACGAGCGGCTCGGCGTGGTGGGGATCGTCGGGACGGCGCTGATCCTGCTGGCCGTGGCCGGGCTCGGCCGACGGGAGGAGACGACCACCGGGGTCGTCAGCCCCGCGCCCTGACGAGGTGACCTCCCGGCGTCTGCCTCGTTGGACAGCCATGGCGAGTGAGCAGAACCGGTCCCGACGGCGCGCCCTGGTCGCGCTGGTCACCGCGGTCGCCCTGGTGACCACGGCGATCGCCCTCGGCGGTGCTGGCGGCGTGCGCGAGGGGAGCCTGTCCGGTCGCTACGCCGTCGCCCAGGACGCCCTCGGCGCGCAGCGGGCGGACAAGAACGCCCTCTCCCGCGCCGGCGCGCTCGGCGCCTCGACCACGGACCCGACCACGGCGCGGCAGCGGGCCGCGAGCGCGTCGTACGTCGCCAGCGAGCGCCGACTCCCCGACCCGAGGCTCACCACCGCCCTGCTCAGCCCACGCACCGCGCACCCGACCAACCGCTACGCCATGGCCAACGGCTGCTACTCGCTCGCGGGCACCCCCCTCTACTTCGAGCCCACCGACCTCGGCGACTACCTGCTGTACGACGCCCGGCGGCGGTTCGTCACCGCCGGCGGCGCCCGCGCCGACGCCCCCGGCCGGTCGACGGTCTGGACGGCGCGCAAGGCCGGCAGCCGCTTCAGCTTCGTCAACGACGGCTCTCCGCTGCGCATCGGCGGCGCCACGTCGTACGTCCTCACCCGCACCACGGGCTGTGCCGCCTACCCGGAGGCGCAGATCGACGTCTCCGGGCGCCCGCACGCCGGCGTGACGGCGTACCAGGAGGTCCGCGGCTACGTCGACGCGCACACCCACGGCATGGCCTTCGAGTTCCTCGGGGGCGCCGCGCACTGCGGCAAGCCGTGGGACCGGTACGGCGCGCCGTACGCGCTGGTCGACTGCCCCGACCACACCGCCACGGGCGGGTACGGCGGCGTGCTGGAGTCGGTGCTCTCCGGCCAGCCCCACCACGACCCGGTCGGCTGGCCGACCTTCACGGACTGGCCGGCGCCGGAGTCGCTGACCCACGAGGGGACCTACTACCGCTGGCTGGAGCGGTCCTGGCGCGGTGGCCAGCGCATCTTCGTCAACCTGCTCGTCGAGAACGACCAGCTCTGCAAGGTCTACCCGCTCAAGAGGAGCATCGAGTACGCGTCCTGCGACGACATGGAGTCGATCCGTCGCCAGGCCCGGGACATGCGAGAGATGCAGGACTACATCGACGCCCAGTCGGGCGGGCCGGGCAAGGGCTTCTACCGGATCGTCACCGACCCCTTCCAGGCCCGGAAGGTCATCAACGCCGGCAAGATGGCCGTGGTCATGGGCATCGAGACCAGTGTGCCGTTCGGCTGCACGATGAAGCTCGACGTGCCGCAGTGCGACCTGCGCGACATCGACGCCCAGCTCGACTCGGTGAAGAGGCTCGGCGTGCGCCAGATGGAGCTGGTCAACAAGTTCGACAACGCCCTCTCCGGCGTGGCCGGTGACAACGGCGCGGTGGGGACGGCGGTCAACGCCGCGAACTTCCTGGAGACGGGCTCGTTCTGGGACATGCGGCACTGCGAGCCCGCCGACGGGGAGTCGCACGACCGCGACCAGGTCGCGGCCCCGGAGATCTCGGCCCAGCAGCAGGACGCGCTCTTCGGCGCCGTCGGCCAGCTCTTCGACACCCTGCACACCGCGCTGCCGGTCTACGGCCCCGCGCACCACTGCAACTCCCGCGGGCTGACCACGCTCGGCGAGCACACCATCGCGGGCCTCGCCAAGCGCCACATGATCTTCGACCCCGACCACATGAGCGTGAAGGCGCGCGCCTCCGCGCTCGACCAGATCGACGACCTGGGCTACCACGGCGTCGTCTCGAGCCACTCCTGGGCCACGCCCGACGCCTACCCGCGGATCTACCGCGAGGGCGGGTTCATCACGCCGTACGCCGGCGACTCGACGGGCTTCGTCGAGAAGTGGCGCACCCACGTCGGGTGGGCCGACAAGCGCTACTACTGGGGCCTCGGGTACGGCGCCGACATGAACGGGCTCGGCGCGCAGGGGGACCCGCGCGGGGCCGACGTGGCCAACCCGGTGACCTATCCCTTCACGGGCCTCGGTGGCGTGACCGTCGACAAGCAGCACGCGGGTCGCCGGGTGTACGACATCAACACCGACGGCGTCGCGCAGTACGGCCTCTACCCCGACTGGATCCAGGACCTGACCAAGGTCGCCGACAAGCAGCGGAAGGGCGACGGGGCGCGGATCGAGGACGACATGGCCCGCGGCGCGGAGGCCTACCTGCAGATGTGGGAGCGCGCCGAGGGCGTCGCCCCGGACTCGTGCCGCAACCCCGGTCTGCGCAAGCGGGTGGCGACGGTCGAGCGCCTGGTGCGCCGCGGCATGACGACGACCGCCGTGATGAAGGCCGTCGGCCAGCCCTACCAGCGGCTCGGCACGACGTACCGCTTCTGCGCGAGGACCGGCTCCGACCCGCGGGTCGACATGAAGGTGGTGTTCTCGAAGGGCGGCAAGGTCGTGCGACTCACCCGGCTCTGACTCGAACCGCAAGTTACCACCCGGTAGGATTCTTCTCACGTCCAGCGGGACTGCCGTCGCTGAGCACAGGGAACTAGGCTCACGGCGCGCCGCTCGGCGTGTCGCCCACCCGACTGCCGCCGCTCGAGGGAGTCCCGCTCCATGCAGATCTTCGCCATCGTCGTCTCGCTGGCCCTCACGGTCGTCGCCGTCGTCGCGGTGACCGTCGCCGTCCGCCGCATGCTCGGCGTGATGCGCCTCGGCCAGCCCGCGACGCGGCGCACCGACCAGCCGGCCCGTCGTACCTGGACGATGGTCAAGGAGACGCTGCTCCACACCCGGATGCTGCAGTGGCACTGGGTCGGCATCATGCACTGGTTCGTGTACGCCGGGTTCATCGTGCTCAGCGCGTCGGTGCTGACCGGCTACTTCCAGCTCTTCGCTCCCGAGTTCGCGCTGCCGGTCATCGGCCACTTCTTCCTCTACGAGTGGGTCATGGAGTCGCTGGGCGTGCTCAGCACGGTCGGCATCGTCTTCCTGATCGTCTACCGCCAGCTCAACCACCCGCGCCGTCTCGGCCGCCAGAGCCGCTTCTACGGCTCCAACTTCTGGCAGGCCTACTTCGTCGAGGCGATGGCCCTGCTCGAGGGCTCGGCGATCCTCTTCATCCGCGGTGCGGAGTACAAGCTCGACCCCGAGGCGAGCCGCTTCCACTACCCGGTCAGCGCGACCTTCTCGCGGCTCTACCCGGACGGCCACGACACCCTCGAGAACATCGTCTTCTTCATCGCGATGTTCAAGATCGTGCTCGCGATGGTGTGGCTGCTCGTGATCGCCCGCAACATCACGATGGGCATCGCCTGGCACCGGTTCACCGCCTGGTTCAACATCTGGTTCAAGCGGGAGGGCACTGGTCGTACGGCGCTCGGCGGCCTCAAGCCGCTGACCGTGGGCGGCAAGCCGGTCACCCTGGAGGACATCGAGGAGGACCGGGTCGCCGAGGACGCGATCCTCGGCGTCGGCTCGATCGAGGACTTCAGCTGGAAGGGCATCCTCGACTTCACGACCTGCACGGAGTGCGGCCGCTGCCAGTCGCAGTGCCCCGCGTGGCACACCGAGAAGCCGCTCTCGCCGAAGCTGATGATCATGGGCCTGCGCGACGCGGCGTACGCGAAGGCGCCGTACCTCCAGACCCCGGAGGACGAGCGCGCGGGCCTCAGCGACACCCTGGTCAAGGAGGGCGAGCGGCCGCTGGTCGGCGACACCGGCGACGACTGGTTCTACATGCCCGAGAACGGCTCCGCGGTCATCGACCCCGACGTCCTCTGGTCCTGCACGTCCTGCGGCGCCTGCGTGCAGCAGTGCCCGGTCGACATCGAGCACGTCGACCACATCGTCGACATGCGCCGGTACGCCGTGCTCGTCGAGTCGAACTTCCCCGCCGAGCTCAACGGCCTCTTCAAGGGCCTGGAGAACAAGGGCAACCCGTGGAACATGTCGCCCAACGCGCGACTGGACTGGGCCAAGGACCTCGACTTCGAGGTCAAGGTCGTCGGCGAGACGATCGAGTCGCTCGACGAGGTCGAGTGGCTCTTCTGGGTCGGCTGCGCCGGCGCCTATGAGGACCGGGCGAAGAAGACCACCCGCGCGGTGGCCGAGCTGCTCGACAAGGCGGGCGTCTCCTTCGGGGTCCTCGGCAACGGCGAGACCTGCACGGGTGACCCGGCGCGGCGCGCCGGCAACGAGTTCGTCTTCCAGGGCCTCGCGCAGCAGAACGTCGAGACGTTCAAGGAGTTCAAGGTCAAGAAGGTCGTCTCGACCTGCGCCCACTGCTTCAACACGCTCAAGAACGAGTACAAGGAGTTCGGCGTCGAGCTCGAGGTCGTGCACCACACGCAGCTGCTCAACCGGCTGGTGCGCGAGGGCAAGCTGACCCCGGTCCAGGACGGCGCGGGCGCCCACAAGCGCTCGATCACCTACCACGACCCCTGCTACATCGGCCGTCACAACGGCGTCTACACGCCGCCGCGCGAGCTGCTCGAGATCCTCCCGGGCGCCGAGTTCGTCGAGATGGAGCGCAACTCGGAGAAGTCCTTCTGCTGCGGCGCCGGCGGCGCCCGGATGTGGATGGAGGAGAAGATCGGCGAGCGGATCAACGTCAACCGCACCAAGGAGGCCGTCGGCACCGGCGCCGACCAGATCGCGGTGGGCTGCCCCTTCTGCCGGGTGATGCTCTCCGACGGGCTCACCGCCCAGCAGGCCGCGGGCGAGGCCCGCGAGGAGGTCGAGATCCTCGACGTCGCGCAGATGCTGCTGGCGTCGGTGAAGGGCGAGATGGCGACCAAGCTGGCGCCCGGCGCCGGTGCGGCGTCCGCTCCCGTGGAGACCAAGGCCGAGCCCGAGGCCGGCGACGAGACGATCACCGAGGACACCGTCGTCGAGACGGCCGACGCCGGCCCGGCCGCCAAGGCTTCCGGCGGGTCGTCGCTCTTCGACGCCCCGGCCGAGTCCGAGACGGCCACCGAGGACAAGTCCGTCCAGGAGGAGGTCGCGGCCGCCGAGCCCGCGTCGTCCGGCGGCTCCCTCTTCGACCTCGGCGGAGCAGCCGCCGCCGAGCCGGCGGCACCGGCGGTCGAGCAGCCAGCGCCAGCGAGCGTCGACGAGACCCCCGCACCCGAGAAGCAGCCCGCCGCC
>NZ_KK211167.1:298134-463956 GCF_000620705.1 Nocardioides sp. URHA0020 | reverse complement strand
CGGCACCCGCCGCGAAGCCCACCCCGGACCCGGTGGTCGAGCAGCGAGCGCCAGCGAGCGTCGACGAAACCTCCGCACCCGAGAAGGAGCCGGAGCCGGAGCCACCGGCTCGGCCCCTGGACGGCGCGGCCCTGAGCGCGGCGGCAACGGCCGCGGCCAGCGACGAGCCCGAGGCTGAGACGACGGAGCCGGAGCCGACGGAGCCGGAGCCGACCGAGCCCGAGACGACGGCGCCGGAGCCGACCGAGCCGAAGCCGACCGAGCCCGAGCAGAACCCGCAGCCCAGCGGCGAGGCCCACCAGCCGAAGACCGACGTCGACATCCACGCCACGGGCTCGCTCTTCGACCTCTGACCGGCAGGCGCATCGGCCGCGGCCGATCGGAGGGCTATCCCATCCAGGCGTAGCGTCGGCTCCGAACAGGAGTCGACATGGATCCCCGGGAGTACCGCGACGCGCGCTGGCACTCGCTGCTGCGCGCCGCTGCCGAGCTCGGCGTCCCGGACGACGAGGCGCCGGCGCTGGTCGACCGGGTCCTGAACAGGCAGCAGCGCCGGATCCGCCGCGCGGAGGACCCCGACCCGGTCGTCCGGCAGGCGCTCGCCGACGCCGTCCTCGGGCCCCCCGAGCGCTCATCGCGACAGCGGAGCCGAGGCTGGCTGGTCGCGGCCGGACTGGTCGCCGTCCTGGGGGCTGTCGGGACCGTGGTAGCGCTCACCCGACCCGAGCCACCGCCGGCCGACCACCTGCGCGCCGACCAGATGCCGTCGCTCTTCGGGTACGACGGAGACGCGGCCAGCGCGCTGCTCGAGAAGCGGGGGCTCAAGGTCCAGCAGCGGCCGTTCCGCTCGTGCGAGGTGCGCGACCGCGTCGTGGCGAGCGAGCCCGCCGCGGGTGCGCCGTACGACCGAGGCGATCACGTCGTCGTCTACACGGCGCTGCCGGCCGACGTCTCCTGCCTGACCGACTACGGCGAGCGCGAGCTCGCCTGGCAGCTGCTCGACTTCGCCAACGGGCACGGGCCGGCGCCGGCGTTCGCGCCGCGGGTGTGGGTCTACCCAGGCGACGGCCCGGCCCAGATCCTGACCGGACGCGAGGCCGCCGACCCCGCGTCCTGGAAGGCCAGCGGCGTCCTGGGCGCGCTGCGCACGGCCTCCCGCGACGTATCGCTGGTCCAGCAGCACCCGCTGACGTACGCCGTCCCGGCCGTCCGCGTCATCGCGGCCACCGAGGGACTGGGGCGGTGCGGCGTCCCCGACCCCTCCGTCGCCGGTACGGCGGACGTCGTGGCGTTCCTGGTCCGCTCGGCCGATCGCCGCGGCTGCCCGCTGCGCGTCGAGATCTACCGCGACGAGTCCCGGCGCATCGACAGCGTCGTGCTCTACCGGACCTCGTCCTGATCCGCGACCTGCTCCTGGTGCGGGGGTACGACGACCGGCCGCAGCCGGGCCCACACCAGGAAGGCCAGGCCGATGGCGAGCATCACCAGGCCCGCCCACAGGTTGGCGTTGACGCCGCCGGTCTTGTCGCGCTCCTGGTCGCCGAAGATCCCCATCACGGTGAGGATCACGCCGTACAGGCCGATCAGCGCGCCGATGATGTTGCGGATGTCGAAGGCGCCCGCGGTGTGCTGGTTCTGTGCCATGTCAGGCTCCTCAGAAGATCAGGTTCAAGATGATGACCAGCACCAGCGCGATGCCGGCGAGCGGCAGGGTGCGCTGGTACCACGGACGACCGGCCTCGTCGGGATCCACGAGGTCCTCGCGCGGTGTCTCCGAGTAGACCAGACCGCGCAGCTCGGAGGCCGGCTTGGGCTGGGTCACCATGGAGACCGCGATGCTCAGCACGATGTCGACCACGAACGCTGCACCGGCTGCGACGAACGAGGCACCCTGCCCGCCGATGGGGATGACGCCGGTGCTCCACGAGCCGAAGGCGTCCTCGGAGAGGAAGGCCACCGCGACGGCCGAGACGGTGCCGGCGACGAGGCCGACCCAACCGGCGGTCGGCGTCATCCGCTTCCAGAACATACCGAGGATGAAGGTGGCGAAGAGCGGTGCGTTGAAGAACCCGAAGAGCGTCTGCAGGTAGTTCATGATGTTCGAGAAGTTCGACGCGAGGCTAGCTGTGAAGATCGCGATGACGACCGCCGCCACCGTGGCGAGCCGGCCCACGAGCAGGTAGTACTCGTCGCTGCGGTCCTTGACGACGTACCGCTGCCAGAGGTCGTAGCTCCAGACGGTGTTGAACGCCGAGATGTTGGCGGCCATGCCGGCCATGAACGCGGCGAGGAGGCCGGCGATCGCCACGCCCAGCAGACCGTTGGGCAGGACGTCTCGCATCAACAGCAGCAGGGAGTCGTTGTAGGTGACCCCCTCCCCGGAGGCCCCGCCAGCGACCGCTTCCCCGGACTTGAACTTGGCGATCTCGCTGACCAGGACCGCCGCGATCATGCCGGGGATGATCGTGATGAAGGGGACGAACATCTTGGGGTAGGCGCCGATGATCGGGGTCTTGCGGGCCGAGGAGATGGAGTTGGACGCCATCGCCCGCTGCACCTCGACGAAGTTCGTCGTCCAGTAGCCGAAGGAGAGCACGAAGCCGAGGCCGAAGACGATGCCGACGACCGACCAGAAGTCCGAGGTGAAGCCGGTCAGCGCGTTGCCCGGCCACGAGTTCAGCTGCTGCTCGGCGGGGGCGATCGTGTCGGGGTGCGCGTTGGCGGCCTTCGTGATGCCGTCGGTCAGGCCGTCCCAGCCACCGACCCGGTGCAGGCCGATCAGCGTGAGCGGCAGCAGCGCGGCGACGATCACGAAGAACTGCAGGACCTCGTTGTAGATCGCGGCGCTCAGGCCACCGAGGGTGATGTACGAGAGGACGATGACGGCGGCGACGATCAGCGCCACCCACAGCGACCAGCCGAGCAGCGCGTGCACGATGCTGCCGAGCAGGAAGAGGTTGATGCCGGCGATCAGCAGCTGCGCGACGGCGAACGAGATCGAGTTGACCAGGTGGGCCCCGGTGCCGAAGCGCCGGAACATGAACTCCGGGACCGACCGCACCTTCGAGCCGTAGTAGAACGGCATCATCACGACGCCGAGGAAGAGCATCGCCGGGATGGCGCCCACCCAGAAGTAGTGCACGGCCGGAAGACCGAACTGGGCGCCGTTGGCGGACATGCCCATGATCTCGACCGCGCCGAGGTTGGCGGAGATGAACGCGAGGCCCGTGACCCACGCCGGCAGCGAGCGCCCCGACAGGAAGAAGTCGAGGGAGTCGGAGACCTGGCGCCGGGCCAGCAGCCCGATGCCGAGCACCACCCCGAAGTACAGAAGGATGATCAGGTAGTCGACGAACTTCGCGTCGATGAGGGTGGTGGCCAAAACAGTCGGACTCGACATCTAGTGCGCCTCTCGTGCACCGATCCGGTGGTGAACTCCCGGAAGGACCACCGGGGCTGGTGCCCACGAACGGCGCCGCACAAACCTCGCGCCGGCCCTGCGCCGGCCCTGCGCCGCCCCGTGCGCGCCCACGACACCGGAGTGACGTCAGGCACGGGTTGACGTGACGTCATGGTGATGTCACAGTGGTGCACATGGACATCACCCCGTACGTCGAGGGTCTGCGTCGCGATCTGCTCGCGGCGGCGGACGCCGCCGGGCCCGAGGCCCGCGCCGTGACCGAGCGGCTCGCCTTCGCCCTGGACCCGGCCGCCCGGCTGGCCCTGATGGAGGCCATCTCGCAGGCGGCCGCCGAGATCACCGCCGAGCTGCCGTCGGGCGGCGTCGACGTCCGGCTCAGCGGCCGGGAGCTCGAGTTCGCCGTGCACGCTCCGGCGCCGCCCGATCCGCCGGCCCCGCCCCCGCCGCCCTCCGCGGAGGAGCCCGAGGAGGACGGAGGCGTCGCCCGGATCACGCTGCGCATCCCGGAGTCGGTCAAGGCCAAGGCGGAGGAGCTCGCCACCAGGTCCGGCCACTCGCTCAACACCTGGCTGGTCAACGTGGTCCGCGGCGCGACCCGCGAGGGCGCCATCAACGTGGACATCGACCTCTCGAGCATCCCGTTCGTCGGGGGCAGCGACCCCTTCGGCGGCAAGCGCGGCAGCAAGCGCATGACCGGCTGGGCGTAGCGCAGCCGGTCGAGACCGAGCACCTCCCCAGCAGCTCGACCACGGGCCCGGCGTACCGCCGGTCCCGCGGACGACCACACCCTCACGCAGGAGACATCATGACCGAGCAGCACTTCGACACCCCCCAGCCCATCGACCTCTTCGTCGAGATCGGCCGCGGCCTGGTCGCGGTCACCGCCACCGACACCGCGCAGACCGAGGTGACGATCACCGGCCGCGACGCCGACCAGGTGACCGTCCGCGAGGACCGGGGCCAGATCAGCGTCGTCGGGCCCAAGCAGCTGGGCAGCTTCTTCGGCGGCGACCACAAGCTCGACGTCCGCGTGACGCTGCCGACCGACAGCAACGTCGTGGTCCGCACCGGCAGCGCGGACATCAGCCTGACCGGCGACGTCGGCACCGCGAAGCTGAAGAGCGGGTCCGGCACCGTGCACGTCGGCGCGGCGAGCGGCCCACTCCTCACCGAGACGGGCTCCGGCGACATCCGCATCGAGCAGGCGCGCGGCGCTCTCAAGGTCAAGAGCGGGTCGGGTGACATCGTCGTCGGCAGCTCCACCGGGGTGGTCTCGGTGTCGACCGGCTCCGGCGACGTACGCCTGGGGTCGACCGGTGGGCCCACGGTCGTGAAGACCGGCTCCGGAGACCTCGAGGTCGGCGAGTCGACCCACGACCTGTCCCTCACGACCGGGTCCGGCGACCTCGTGGTCAACCGCGCCCACCGAGGCCGGGTCACCGCCAAGGGTGCCTCCGGCGACGTCCGCGTCGGCATCCCTGCCGGGGTGCCGGTGTGGACGGACATCACCACCGTCAGCGGCGAGATCCGGTCCACCCTCACCAGCGCCGGTCAGCCCGCGAAGGGCGCCGACCACGTCGAGGTCCGAGCCCGCACCGTCAGCGGGGACGTCGTCCTCGCCGAGTCCTAGGAGGAGCCGTCATGGAGTTCAGCAACCCGACCATCGACGCCGAGATCAACCGGCAGCAGCTCGCCGAGCGGATCGCTCGCGCCAGCACCCCGAAGATGGCGTCCAGCACGCACCGGCACCTGCTGGCCCAGCGGCTGCGTCGGATCGCCGACGCCGTCGACAGCTAGCCCTACCCGCGCATGGCGACACCGCGTCGCCAGTAGCCCATGAACGCCACCTGGCGCCGGTCCACCTCGAGATCCTTGACCAGGACCCGACGCAGGGCGGTGACCACGCCGGACTCCCCCGCGATCCAGGCGTAGATGCCGTCGAGGTCGTGACCGACCACCGTCGCGGCGCCCTCCACCTCCTCGCCCGAGGACGAGTACGTCGGGGTCTCCCACAGATCGGGGTCGACCTCGTCCGGCTCGTCGCTGCCCACGGCGGGCGCCCCGACGCCGAGGTGGTGGAGCACCGCGGCGCGCAGCGGTGCGCCGTGGTCGGCCCCGTCGCGCGGCAGCCAGACCACCTCGACCCCCTCGGGGTGCGGCACCGTCAGCACGTCGGCGGAGGTCGGCACCTCGAGGAAGGCCGCGCCGACCGCATCGGGTCTCAGGTGGCCGAGGATCGCGCAGACGGCCGGCACGGCGGTCTCGTCGCCGACGAGCAGCAGGCGGCTCGCCGTACCGGGCTGGAACTCGATGCCGCCGTAGAAGTCGCCGCGTCGCGGCGCGATCAGGACCAGCCGGTCCCCGACTGCCGCTCGAGCGGCCCACGCACATCCCGGCCCCGGGGCGCCGTGGTCGTCGGGGTGCACGACGATGTCGACGACCAGTCGCGTGTCCGGGCCCTCGCCGACCACGTCGCGGACGGTGTAGGTGCGCATGTGACCGCGCTCCGCCACCGGACGGTCGAGCCAGGTGGCGTACCAGGAGTCGTCGGCCCCCTCGAACGACGGGACCGGGCCGTCCTCGTGCGGGAGGACCAGCTTGATCCGCTGGTCGTAGAGCGGTCCGTCGACCCCGAAGTCGGCCAGGCAGGCGCCGCCGAGCTCGACCCGGACGAAGGACGGCGACAGCCGCTCCACGCGGACCACCTCGACCTCGTCGAGGATCATCGGCAGGGACTGCTGGGTCGTGGTCATGAAGTTAGGCTAACCTAACTTCAGACCCGGCCGCCGTGGCGGGAGCGTCCTAGATGGACGTGCGGTGGAAGTTCTGGAAGGACCGCGACGGCGTGGGACCGCGCTGCCCCTGGTAGCGAGAGCCGTACTTCGCCGAGCCGTACGGGTGCTCGCTGGCCGAGGTCAGCTGGAAGAAGCAGAACTGCCCGATCTTCATCCCCGGGTAGAGCTTGATCGGCAGCGTCGCGACGTTGGCCAGCTCCAGGGTGACGTGCCCGGAGAACCCCGGGTCCACGAACCCGGCGGTCGCGTGGGTCAGCAGGCCGAGCCGGCCCAGCGACGACTTGCCCTCGACCCGGGCGGCGATGTCGTCGGGCAGCGAGATGACCTCGTACGTCGACCCCAGCACGAACTCACCCGGGTGCAGGATGAACGGCTCGTCGCCGTCCGGCTCGACCTCGCGGGTCAGGTCGGACTGGTCGGCCGCGGGGTCGATGTGCGGGTAGCGGTGGTTCTCGAAGACCCGGAAGAAGCGGTCCAGGCGCACGTCGACCGAGGAGGGCTGGAGCATCGCGGGATCCCAGGGGTCCAGCGCGATCCGGCCGGCGTCGATCTGGCCCAGGATGTCGCGGTCTGACAGCAGCACGGTGTGACCCTATCCGGGTCGTCCGCCTCTCGCCTGGCTATGGGCCGGCCTCAGGCGGACGACCCGGTGGGTGGACGATGGAGCCGTGAGCTTCCAGCGGTACGTCGCCCTCGGCGACTCCTTCACCGAGGGCGTCGGCGACCCCGACCCGACCCGTCCCAACGGCCTGCGCGGCTGGGCCGACCGGGTCGCCGAGGTCCTGGCCCGTGACGCCCGCGCGGGCGCGACGGACTTCGGCTACGCCAACCTCGCGATCCGGGGCCGCAAGCTCCCCGGCATCCTCGACGAGCAGATCGAGCCCGCCCTCGCGCTCGGGCCCGACCTGGTCACCATCTACGCCGGCGCCAACGACATCCTGCGGCCCAAGGTCGACATCGACGCGATCGTGGGGCGGTACGACGAGGCGCTCGGTCGGCTCGCGGCCACCGGCACCCGCCTGCTGGTGTTCACCGCGTTCGACCCGGGCGGCTCGGCGATCTACCGCCCCCTGCGCGGGCGGTTCGCCCTCTACAACGAGCTCGTGCGCACCAGCGCCCGCGTGCACGGCGCCACCGTCGTCGACTTCTGGACCATGCGGGAGTACCGCGACTGGCGCTACTGGGACGCCGACCGCATGCACCTCGGCCCGGCCGGTCACCAGCGGATGGCGACCGAGGTGCTCGACACCCTCGGCGTACCCCACGACCTGGCACCGCTCCCCCTCACCGACCGTCCGGCGCTCTCCCGCGCCGAGCAGCGCCGCGAGCACCTCGCCTGGATCCGCGGGTCGGCGGCGCCCTGGGTGCACCGCCGGCTGACCGGCCGATCGTCGGGCGACGGCCTCGACCCCAAGCGCCCCACGCTGCTCCCGATCGACTAGTATCGCCGCGACCGCCGGCTCCGGCCCGTGGTCGTGCGGATGTAGCTCAGCTGGTAGAGCGCGACCTTCCCAAGGTCGATGTCGCGAGTTCGAATCTCGTCATCCGCTCCACTCGTCTCCACCCCTGGCCCACCTGCGCCCACTCGTGCCCACTCGCGCGACGCCCGCCCCGGCGTACGCCGGACTTCTCCTCAGGCCCGCGCCGTACCAGCCGATCCGTCTTCGTGGCCTGTGACTGGTGTGACTCACGGTGCGCTTGACTATCCAAGTGGCCAGGGTGACAGTGGTGGGGCCGCGTCCCCTTCCCCCTTCCGGACTCGAGGTTCTGATGTCCCGCCCCCGCGCCATCGCTCTATCCGTCGGCGCCCTGGCGCTGCTCCTGGCGCTCACGCCCTTCGTCCCCCGCGGCCACCACGGTGGTGACGGGGGACTCCGTCCGTCCGGCGACCAGGCGGCGTCCGCGCTGCTCCCTGCCAACGCCGTCGGCCCGTCCCGGGTCACCCCGGCCATGCAGTCCGAGATCGACCGCGTGGTCGCCGCCGGCCGGTCCGCGGGCCGCCTCGTCGGCCGCGCCACCCCGACCGCGCTCGCGCGCAGCACCGCGCAGCTGGTGCGCTGCGCCGACCTCGACGGACAGCGCTACTGCCTCGGTGTCGGGTGGACCGACGACACGCAGGCCGACGTCCAGGACCGGGTCGCCTCCGCCGCGCGGATGACGGGCCGGGTCGCCGCCGTCGACCGGACCGGTGACCTCGACGCCGCGGCCTCCCTGGCGCGTACGGCGCGGATGTCGCCCGCCGCCCGCGCCCGCTCCGAGCGCAGCGAGCTCGAGCTGGCCGCTCGCTCGGTCGCCAAGGTGTGGCTGCTGCGCCACGAGATGCAGGGCGTGGCGCTGCCCGCCGGCTTCCTGGCCCGGCACCCGGAGGCCCGCGCCACCGTCGCCGTGCCGACCGCCGCCCGCACGGCCACGGCGTCCCCGAAGCCGAGTGCCTCGGCCAAGCCGAGCAGCGCCGCCGCGTCGACCAAGGCCAGCGCCAAGCCGAAGCCCAAGCCGTCGGCCGCCAGCACCAAGCCCAAGACCGCCCGCAGCTATCCGGAGCGGTCGACGGTGATGACCGTCAAGCGCGTGACCGAGCAGAAGCGCACGTACTGGTGCGGCCCGACCTCGATGCAGATGATCGCGTGGGGCGCGGGCAAGGCCCACAGCCAGCAGTACTGGGCGGACAAGCTCGGCACGACCACCGGCGGCACCGCGATCACCGACATGGTCCGCGTCATCAACCGCACCACGACCTGGGACAGCCCCAAGCGGGCCGGCACCTACGTCACCCTCGACATCGGCGACTGGTCCTTCAACCAGTGGATGCTGCTGATGATGCGCCACATCCACGACTACCGCGCGCCGGTCGTCCTGCACCCGGCCCTGCTCAAGCGCTACTACCCGTACCTCGACGACGACGCCTCCGGGCACTACCAGGTCGGTCGCGGCTACGACAAGAACGGCGCCAAGCCCACCCTCCTCGGCTACTTCGAGCCCTGGAACCAGCAGCGCTTCGACCCGTCCGAGCCCTACATCGCCCGCGTCCAGTGGCGCCGTGCCTACAAGAGCTACCGCGCCAACCAGGCCCACTTCCTCCACAACGTCGGCGTCTGATGCTGCGGTACGCCGCCGCGACGCTGCTGCTGGTGACCCTGGTCGCCTGCGGGAGCGACGACCCCGACGACCCGCGCGCCGAGCGCACCCCGTCGGCGACGTCCGCGACCGGCCCGACCGACCAGCCGAGCGACCAGCCGCCCTCCGGCGGCACGGTCGACGCCCCGCTCGCGCTCGACGCCGCGACCGACCTGCTCGACTGGCAGCCGGTCGACGGCTCCGTCGACGACACGGTGACCCGCAACGAGGACTGGACCCTCAGCGTCCTCGACGAGGGTGACCAGTGGAAGCTGTCGGGGCCGAGCGCCGGTGGCGGCGGCGGGTCCTCCGGGTGGCGGGTCAGCGACGCGCTGCTCGACGAGGACTGGGCCGTCGTCGTGCTCCAGGACAAGACGGAGGAGAAGCCCAGCCGGGCCACCGTCACCGAGCTCGCGACCGGGAGGTCGTTCACGCTCGACGGGAGGTCCGACGTACCGACCGTCAACGGCGGCACCTGGGCGCTCGGCGACGGGCGCGTGCTGCACGCGACCACCGACAAGGGCGCCTACTGCCTGGCCTCGGTCGACCTGGCGAGCCGCGCCTCAGAGGTCGCCTGGTGCGCCCCGAGGCGGAGCGGCTTCAACGGCGCCCGCCTCGGCCCTGGCGGCGACTCGCTGCTGACCTTCGACGACGGCCAGCCCGCCTGCCGCACGGTCGTCACGGTGGCCGACGGCGCCGCGACCCCATTCGCCGACGTCGCGGACTGCACGGCGTGGGACGGCCTCGCGATCGAGGACGGCGCGATCTGGTCGGTGATCCCCGACGAGCAGCAGGTCGAGGAGGCCGACCTCCATGCCCGCGTCGGCACGGGCTACTTCGACCTCGGCCCCGGTACGGCGGGCAGCCTCACCTGGTGCGACGACGCGGCGTACTTCACCCGCGACCCGCAGCGTGACGGCGACCCCGCGACCCTGCTGCGCTGGGATCCTCAAGACGGCCTCTCGGTGGTCTACGAGTCACCGCAGGGCGAGGCGTTCGTCGAGGCGCCCCGCTGCGGAGGCGACACCATCACCCTCACCGCCCGCACCTCCTCGGGCGACGAGCAGGTCACGGCCGACCTCTGAGGACGCGCCGCCTAGGCTGGCTGGCGTGACTGCAGGCTTCACCGGGTTCCCCGTCGCGGCGCTCGACTTCTACGACGACCTCGAGGTCGACAACACCAAGTCGTTCTGGGAGAAGCACAAGGCGGTGTACGCCGACGCGGTCAAGGCGCCGATGACGGCGCTGTGCGCGGCGCTCGAGCCGGAGTTCGGACCGGCCAAGGTCTTCCGGCCCTACCGTGACGTCCGCTTCGCCAAGGACAAGACGCCGTACAAGACCCACCAGGGCGCGTTCGTGCGGATGGGCGAGTCGACCGGCTGGTACGTCGAGCTGTCGCCGCGCGGCGTCCGCACCGGTGCCGGGTTCTACGAGGCGAGCGGTCCCCGGCTGGCGGCGTTCCGCGAGGCCGTCGCGCACGACCGGTTCGGGCCCGAGCTGGAGAAGATCCTCAAGCCCCTGCCCCGCAAGGGCTTCGAGATCAGCGGCGACCGCCTCAAGACCACCCCCCGTGGGTACGACGCCGACCACCCGCGCATCGACCTGCTCCGGCACCGCTCACTGGTCGTCGGGCACCCGCTCGGCTTCGAGGCGGTCGTCCAGACCCCGGAGCTCCTCGACCTGGTGCGCGCGGACTGGCGGGCGATGCGGCCGCTCGTCGAGTGGTGCGCCCGGCACACCCAGGTCTGATCAGGCCGGGCGGAGCACCCGCGCCAGGAACTCGTCGAGGTTCGACGTCAGCCGCGCCACCCGCTGCTCGGTCGTCAGGGTCTCGTGGACGACCGGACCGGACGTGGCGGCCTTCCCGCGCACGACGAGCGAGCAGGTCAGGTCCGCGCACATGTAGGTGCCGACGGAGTGACCCTGCTGAGCGCCCCGTCCCGCACGGGGCGCCACCATCAGCGACACCCCGCCGGAGCGGACGGTGAGGCACAGCGAGCACATGCTCGACCGTCGGGCCGTGCCGGCCTGCGGAGCACGGAGCACGACACCGCAGAGGCGGCCGCCGTGCTCGGCCACCAGGTAGCCGCGGGCCGGCGCCTGCGGGTCGCGCCAGCCGAGGTAGTCCAGGTCCGACCACGGCTGCTCGGTCAGGTCGCGGGGCAGGTTCAGGCGACGCGCCTCGCCCTTCGTGCAGTTCACGAAGGAGGCGCGGATCTCGGGCTCGAGCAGGGCTTCCACCTGCCCGACGGTAGGTCGCCTATAGTGTTTAGGCAAATCACTACTGGATGCAGGGGGAACGGTGCCACGAGCAGGTCTCACCAGCGAACGGGTCGTCCGGGCCGGCGCCGAGCTGGCCGACGAGGTCGGGCTCGAGGCGGTCACCGTGTCGGCGCTCGCCCGCGCCTTCGGCGTCCGCACGGCCAGCCTCTACTCCCACGTGGACGGTGCCACCGGCCTCCAGGAGGGCATCGCCCGCCTGGCGCTGGACGAGCTGGCCGACCTGGCCGGGGAGGCCGTCGCCGGTCGGTCGGGCAAGGACGCCCTGGTCGCGCTGGCCTCGGCGTACCGCGACTATGCGGGCCGGCACCCCGGCAGGTACGCCGCCACGCGCCTGCGGCTGGCGGCGGACTCGGTCGCGGTCCCGGCGGCCCGCCGGCACGCCACCCTCACCCGCTCGGTCCTGCGCGGCTACCCGCTCGACGAGGCGTACGCCGTGCACGCCGTGCGCCTGATCGGCAGCGTCGTCCACGGGTTCACCGCGCTCGAGGTCGGCGGCAGCTTCGAGCACAGCGCGCCGGCGAGCGAGGAGAGCTGGGCCCGGATCCTCGACGCCCTCGACCTCACCCTGCGGCAGTGGTCGAGCTCGGCTTCGTGAAGCTCGCCATCGTCCGCTCGGGCTCCCAGAAGGCCTTCATCGAGGCGACCCTGCCGTCGTCGTGGACGACGTAGACCATGATCAGCTCGGTGATCGTGTAGCTGCCGTCCGCGAAGGACGTCTTGATCCGGCCGATGTTGGCGCAGGTGTTGCTGCCCGGGTTGGCGAAGGACTCGCAGATGTCGAACTCGAAGATGTCGATCGGCTCGATCGCCAGCCTCCAGAAGGCCGAGATCCCCTCGTGCCCGTGGTGACCGCGGCCCTCGGGATCGAACATCGACGGGCCGACCGGGTCCTCGAGCACCGCGTCCTCGGCGTACACGGTCAGCCACTCGGCGAGATCGCCCTTCGCGACGGCGGAGTACGACCGCTGCGAGGCGGCGCGCGCCGGGTGGTCGTCGTTCGGCGCGTTCCACGTGATGGCGTCGGAGGTGATCATGGCCGCATCCTAGGCGTGAAGTGGAACACGTTCTAGTCTCGCCAGGCACCGCATCGCGGGCGGCCCGGTGCGGCTCGGTGCGGCTCAGTGCGGCTGCCAGGCGTCCTCGTCGGCCGACAGCGAGGTGACCGCCTCGGGGAGCTTGCGGTCGGCGAGGTCCTGGATCGAGACCCGCTCGAAGACGTCGCGCAGCGAGCGACGGGCGGCGATCCACACGTGCTGCAGCACGTCGGCCGCCTCGTTGTAGGTGACCGCCTCGGGCCGCAGCCCGTAGACGGAGACGAGCGGCCCGTCGACGGCACGGATCACGTCGGCCACCGAGACCTCCGCGGCCGGCCGACCCATCCGCCAGCCGCCGGACTGGCCGCGCTGCGACATCACGACGCCCGCCCGGCGCAGGTCGGCCAGGATCGCCTGGAGGAAACCGTGCGGGATCTCCTGGAGCCGACCTAGCTCCTCCGCGCTCACGGCCCTGCCGTCGGCCCGCGTGGCCATCTCGATCAGCGCACGCAGGGCGTAGTCGGACTTGGCGGAAACTCGCATGCGTCCAGTGTGTCAGATGTGTCGACTTGTTCACTCGACCTTGGTGTCTAGTCCCCAGAGTTCGGGACCCCCGTGTTGCAAGGTTACTGGCCAGTACGTATTCTGAGGGTTACTGACGAGTATCAAGCGCGAAGGTGGGGCCGTGAGCCACTACAAGAGCAACATCCGCGACATCGAGTTCAACCTCTTCGAGGTCCTCGGCCGCGGCGACGTCCTGGGCACCGGCCCGTTCGCCGAGGTCGACACCGAGACCGCTCGAGAGATCCTGTCCGAGGTCGACCGGCTGTCCCGCGAGGAGCTCGCCGAGTCGTTCGTCGACGCGGACCGCAACCCGCCCGTCTTCGACCCGACGACCAACACGGCACCGCTGCCGGAGTCGTTCAAGAAGAGCTACCACGCCTGGATGGACGCCGAGTACTGGCGCCTCGGGACGATGGCGGAGCTCGGCGGCACCCCGGCACCGTCCAGCCTGAACTGGGCGCTCGGCGAGCTGGTGCTCGGCTCCAACCCGGCGATCTGGATGTACGGCGCCGGCCCGGCGTTCTCGGGCGTCATCTACCGCAACGGCAACGAGCGCGACCGCAGGATCGCCCAGCTGGTCGTCGATCGGGGCTGGAACACCACGATGGTGCTGACCGAGCCCGACGCGGGCTCCGACGTCGGCGCCGGCCGCGCGAAGGCCACCCAGAACCCCGACGGCACCTGGAACATCGAGGGCGTCAAGCGCTTCATCACCTCCGCCGAGGGCGACCTCAGCGACAACATCATTCACATGGTGCTGGCCCGCCCGGTCGGCGTCGAGGGGGCGGGCGGCCCCGGCACGAAGGGCCTCAGCCTCTTCATCGTGCCGAAGTTCCACGTCGACCTCGAGACCGGCGAGCTGGGCGAGCGCAACGGCGCCTACGTCACCAACGTCGAGCACAAGATGGGCATCAAGGTCTCCAACACCTGCGAGCTCACCTTCGGCGACCCGGGCGTCGGCGGCGGCGAGCCGGCCGTCGGCTACCTGCTGGGCGAGGTGCACAACGGCATCGCGCAGATGTTCCAGGTCATCGAGAACGCCCGGATGATGGTGGGCACCAAGGCCATCGCCACCCTGTCGACCGGCTACCTCAACGCGCTCGACTTCGCCAAGGAGCGCGTGCAGGGCGCCGACCTCGCGCAGTCCGCGGACAAGACCGCGCCGCGCGTGACGATCACCCACCACCCCGACGTACGCCGCTCGCTGATGACGCAGAAGTCGTACGCCGAGGCGATGCGCGCCCTGGTGCTCTACACCGCGACCTGGCAGGACCAGGTCATGATCGCCGAGCACAACGGCGAGCGCGACGAGCTGGCGGAGAAGGTCAACGACCTGCTGCTGCCGATCGTCAAGGGCTACGGCTCGGAGAAGTCCTGGACGCTGCTGGGCACCGAGTCGCTGCAGACCTTCGGCGGCTCCGGCTTCCTGCAGGAGTACCCGATCGAGCAGTACGTCCGCGACGCCAAGATCGACACCCTCTACGAGGGCACCACCGCGATCCAGGGCCAGGACTTCTTCTTCCGCAAGATCGTCAAGGACCAGGGCGCCGCCCTCGGCCACCTGGCCACGGAGATCTCGGCGTTCATCGCGAGCGAGGCCGGCAACGGCCGGCTCAAGGTCGAGCGCGAGCTGCTCGCGACGGCCCTCGACGACGCCCAGGCGATCGTCGGCCACATGATCAACGACCTGATGTCGGCACAGGACGAGACCCGCAACATCTACAAGGTCGGGCTCAACACCAGCCGCCTGCTGATGGTGCTCGGCGACGTCGTCTGCTCGTGGCTGCTGCTGCGCCAGGCCGAGGTCGCGCTCGCCAAGCTCGGCGGCGACCCGGGCAAGGACCAGGCCTTCTACGAGGGCAAGGTCGCGGCCGCGCAGTACTTCGCCCGCACCGTGCTGCCGAAGATCGCCGCCGAGCGTCAGCTCGCGGAGACCGTCGACCTCGCGATCATGGACCTGGACGAGTCGGCCTTCTGAGCCGGGTCGATCCGAGCCCTCGCCGAGTCGGCGCCGGCTCTCAGCTCAGTCTGAGAGCCGGCGCCGACTCGCCATTTCCAGCGTCTCCAGCGTCTCGCCGATGATCCGGGCGGCCTCGGGGAACGACCCGGGGTCGGGCCCGGCGTAGTTGAGGCGGACGTAGGCGCCGGTCGGCTCCGCCGGGAACCACTCGTCGCCGGGTGCGACCACCACGCCGGCGCTCTCGCAGCCGCGGGCGAGCGCGAGCACGTCCGTGCCGTCGGGCAGCCGCAGCCACAGGTTCAGCCCGCCGGCCGGTACGGCGTCCAGGCTCGCCGTCGGCACGTGCTCGGCGAGCGCCCGGACCATCAGGTCCCGGCGGGCCGCCAGCTGCTGGCGCAGCCCGGTCACGTGGGTGCGCCAGCCGGGCTGGGTCACCACGTCGTACGCCGCCGCCTGCAGCAGCGTGCTGACGTACATCGACTCCGCCTGGGCCGCGGCGAGCAGCCGCTCGCGGGCCGGGCCACGGGCGATCACGGCGGCGATCCGGACGGCCGGTGACATGCTCTTGGTGAGCGAGCGCAGGTAGACCACGTGGCCGCTGTCGTCACGCGCCGCGATCGGCACCGGGTCGGCGGTGATGCCGAAGTCGTGCGCCCAGTCGTCCTCGATCAGGAACGCGCCGTGCTGCCGGACGACGTCGAGCACCGCGTCGGCCAGCGTCGGCGACCAGTGCGCGCCGGTCGGGTTGCTGAAGCTCGGTTGCGCGTAGAAGGCGCGGGCACCCGAGCGGGCGAAGGCGCGGGCGAGCTCGTCGGGGTCCGGGCCGTGCGGTCCGCTGGGCACCGGCACCAGCTGCACGCCGGCCTGGCCGGCGGCGAGGATGGCACCCCAGTACGTCGGGGACTCGACCACGAGCGGGCGTCCGGCGCCGACCAGGGCACGGAACGCCGTGCTCAGACCACTCTGGCTGCCCGGGACGACGATCACGTCGCTGGGGCTCGGCGGCGCCACCCCGACGGGGCCGGCCGCGCCGAGCTCGCCGGCGAACCAGGCCTGCAGCTCCGGCAGCCCGGCGGCGGGGGGCCTGCTGACCGCGGCGTCGCTGCGGGCGGCCCGGGTGAAGGCGGCCCGGACCAGGCGCTCCGGGAGCAGCTCCCGGTCGGGATAGCCGGAGTGCAGGGCGATCACGTCGTTCGACGTCGTCCGCAGCGCGGTCGAGAGCCGGGGGCCGCGCAGCGGCGGAGCACCGAGCGCGGCGGTCTGCCAGCCGTGGTCGTGGGCGCGCGGCACGCGGACGGTCCGCACGAACGTCCCGACCCCGGGCCGGCTCTCCACCATGCCCTGGGCCCCGAGTGTTCGCAGCGCCTTCTGCACGGTGACCGGGCTGACACCGTGCTCGGCCACGAGGGCACGGGTCGACGGCAGCCGCGCACCGGGGGGCGCGGTGGCGATCCACTGGCGCAGGACCGCCACCAGGCGCCCACTGCTATCGTCAGACATGAGTCACAACAGTAGCGCTACTCGCTCACTGCCGACGGCGCTACCCACACGTCAGAGCGGACTGTGGTGGGGACTGGTCGGGGTCGTCGCGTTCTCGTTCACGGTGCCCTTCACCCGGGTCGCGGTGGACGGCGGGATGTCGCCGCTCTTCATCGGGTCGGGCCGCGCGGTCGTCGCGGCGCTGCTCGCTGGAGTGGCCCTGGTCCTCACCCGCCCGCGGCTGCCGCACGGCCGGCAGTGGGGTCGGCTCGCGGCCGTGGCCGCCGGCGTCGTCGTGGGGTTCCCGATGCTCACGTCGTACGCACTCACCACCGTCTCGGCCAGCCACGCCGCCGTCGTGATCGCGCTGCTGCCGGCGGCGACCGCGGTGCTGGCGGTCGTCCGCGGGCACGAGCGGCCACCCACGAGGTTCTGGGTGATGGCAGCGGTCGGAGCCGTGGTCGCGGTGGGGTTCGCCGCGCTGCAGGGCGGCGGCCTCGGCGGCCTGCACCGCTCCGACCTGCTGCTCTTCGGTGCCGTCCTCGCCGCCGCGGTCGGGTACGCCGAGGGCGGGCTGCTGGCCAGGGAGCTCGGCGCCTGGCAGACGGTGTCGTGGGCACTGGTGCTCGCGTCCCCGCTGATGGTCGGCGCCGCCGGCCTGGCGATCCACCGGCAGCCACCGACCGGCGGTCCGCTCGAGTGGCTGGCGTTCGCCTACCTCGGCGTCGTCAGCATGTATCTCGGCTTCTTCGCCTGGTACCGCGGACTCGGCATCGGCCCGATGACGCAGGTCAGCCAGGTGCAGCTGGTCCAGCCCGTGCTCACGATCGGCTGGGCCGCGCTGCTGCTGCACGAGCCGCTCACCTGGGCGACGGTGCTCGGCGGCACCGCCGTCATCGCCTGTGCCGCCACCGCCGTGCGGGCGCGCCTCGGCGTCAGCGCAGCCCGGCCCGCGCCGCTCGACGTACGACGTCGCTGAGCCGGTCGAGCACCGGCGAGTCCAGGCGCCAGCGCTGCCAGTGCAGCGGCACGTCGACGTACGACCGCGCCACCAGCGGTGCCAACCGGCCCGACGCGACGAGCGGGGTCAGCTGCGGATGCGGGATCATCCCCCAGCCGAGTCCGAGCGAGACCGCCTCGAGGAAGTCCGCCGAGGTCGGCACCCGGTGCGCGACCGGCGGGACCTCGACGCCACGGGCAGCGAGCAGGTCGTGCTGGAGGGAGTCCTTCTCGTTGAAGACGACCATCGGCATCGTTGCCCAGCGGAGGCCCCGGCCGCTGCGCCACCGCTCGACGAACGCCGGGGTCGCGGCCGGGACGTAGCGCAGGTGACCGAGCAGCTCGATCGAGCAGCCCTGCACCGGCGTCGGGTCCGAGGTCACGGCGGCGAGCACGTCGCCGCTGCGCAGCAGCTCGGCCGTGTAGCCCTGATCCTCGACGTGCAGCCGGAGCGCCACGTCGGACCAGCCCGCGACGTCGACGAGCGCGGCTCGGAACCAGGTCGCCAGCGAGTCGGCGCTGACCGCGACCGGGAGGTCGACGATGCCGACGTGGCCGTGGGAGAGCGCGTCGCGGACCTCGTCGTGCAGCAGCCGGCTCTGCCGGGCCAGCCGGATCAGCACCTCGCCGGCGGGTGTGGGCCGGCACGGCGTCGTACGCCGGAGCACGACCTGGCCGACCTCCGACTCGAGGGCCCGGATCCGCTGGCTGACGGCCGATGCCGTCACGTGCAGGTGCCGGGCTGCGGCGTCGAAGGTGCCGTGGTCGGCGATCGCGACCAGCGCCGCGAGCTGGGCCGGTGCGATGTCCATGAAGCCACGCTAATGGACTTGAAGAAACATTCGTTGGTCTTCATCGACGGAGCCACCTAGCGTTGGCCCGGTGCTCGACTCCACCGCTGCCGGACTGCTGACCGGCCTCTCGCTGATCGTCGCGATCGGCGCGCAGAACGCCTACGTGCTGCGCCAGGGCCTGGCGCGCGAGCACGTCGGCCTGGTGGTCGCCATCTGCGCGCTGTCCGACGTCGTGCTGATCGCCGCCGGCGTCGGCGGCATCGGCCGGATCGTCGAGCACGCACCGTGGGTGCTCGACGTGGTCCGGTGGCTCGGCGTCGCCTTCCTGGGCTGGTACGGCGTCTCCTCGCTGCTGCGGGCGCGCACGCCCGAGTCGCTGCGCGCCGCCGAGACGACGACGGCGAGCCGGCGCGGCGTCGCCGTACGCGCCGTCGCTCTCACGTGGCTCAACCCGCACGTCTACCTGGACACTGTGCTCCTGCTCGGCACCATCGCCAACCACGAGGGCTCGACGGGTCGCTGGTGGTTCGCGGCGGGCGCGGCCACGGCGAGCATCCTGTGGTTCTGCGGTCTGGGCTTCGGCGCCCGCTTCGCCAGTCCGGTCCTGGCCCGGCCGCGCGCGTGGCAGGTGCTCGACGTGCTGATCGGGGTCGTGATGCTGCTCATCGCGCTCCAGCTCGCCCTCGGGTGAGCCGCACCCCCCGAATGGGTGGAATCCCCGGTTGGCGGGCCTACCGACGCGGTGGACCGATAGGTTGCGGCCAACGGGAGGAGACCCCAGATGGACGCGCCGGGCGGGTCGCCCGCCGACCCCTCGCTGGACCGCTACGCCCGACTGGTGTCGCGGGTCCTCGGCACGCCGATCGCCCTCGTCTCGCTCATCGAGGAGGGACGCCAGGTCTTCCCCGGGGCGTGCGGGCTGCCGACGGACGTGGACGTGGCCCGGGAGACCCCGCTGTCGCACTCCTTCTGCCAGTACGTCGTCGCCGACCGGGCGCCGGTCGTGATCGCCGACGCCCGTCTGGACGAGCGGCTCCGGAGCAACCCGGCGATCCCCGAGCTCGGGGTGATCGCGTACGCCGGCTGGCCCATCACCGACCACACCGGCACGATCGTCGGATCGCTGTGCGCGATCGACACCGAGCCGCGCGCGTGGACGTCGTACGACCTGGAGATGCTCGAGGACCTCGCGGCGGCCTGCTCGGCGGAGCTCGCCGAGCGCGGCCTGCGCGGCCGTGCCGCCGTCGGCGAGCGAGCCGCCCAGGACCTGACCCACCGCAGCCGGGTGCTGCTCGCCCTCAGCGAGGGCCTGTCCGGGACGACGACGATGTCGGACGTCGCGGGTGCCGTGGAGCTGATCGCGGTCGGGCAGCTCGGGTGCCTGCACGCCGGGATCTGGCTGCGGGGCGACGAGGAGGGCGCCGGCCACGACGCCCCAGAGGTGCTGACCTTCGTGGCGCCGCCGACCGTGACCTGGGAGTCGGCGGTGCGCAACGCCGTGCTGCCCTACAACGACACCAACCCGATGGGCGGCGCGGCCGTCCACGGCCAAGCGGAGTACTTCAGCGACAAGGACGTCCAGAACGCGCTCTACCCGCACCTCGACACCGTCAAGCAGGTCGGGGAGGCGCGCTCGTTCCAGCCGCTCATCTCCCGGGGCGCCGTGCTCGGGACGCTCGCCCTGGTCTGGGAGTCGGCACACCCGCTCACCGAGGAGGACCGGGTCACGATCGAGGCGCTCGCGTCGTACTCCGCCCAGGCGGTGCAGCGCGCGGGGCTGCTGCAGGAGCGGCTGGACGCGCTGGTCACCCTGCAGAGCGCCCTGCTGCCTGCCCTCCCCGAGTCGGAGTGCCTCGAGCTCGCCGCGCGCTACCGGCCGGCCGCGTCGCGCGACCAGGTGGGCGGGGACTGGTACGACGTGGTCGTCACGCCGTCCGGAGCGACCAGCCTGATGGTCGGCGACGTGGTCGGCCACGACATCGCCGCGGCCGCCGTCATGGGCCAGCTGCGCACGATGCTGCGCACCATCGCCTGGACGCTCGGCGACGGCCCCGCCGCGCAGGTCCAGCGCCTCGACCGGGCGATGCAAGACCTCGCGGTCGACGCGATGGCGACGCTCGTCTACGCCCGGGTCGAGGCCGAGGACGGCTCCGACGGACGGACCCTGCACTGGACGAACGCCGGCCACCCGCCTCCGCTGCTGGTCACCTCCGACGGCGAGGTGGTGTTCCTCGACGAGGGCGTCCCGGACCTGATGGTGGGGGTGCAGCCCGACACCGAGCGGGTCGACGGCACCGCCCGGCTGCCGCGCGGGTCCACCGTGCTGCTCTACACCGACGGCCTCGTGGAGCGTCGCGGCGAGACGATCACGGACGGTCTCGACCGGCTGGCCGACGCCGTACGCCGCCACCACGCGCTCGGCGTCGACGACTTCCTCGACGCGCTCCTCGGTGACCTCGTCGGTCGGCACCTGGCCGACGACGTCGCGGTGCTCGCCGTCCGCCTCCGCGTCTAGGGTGCAGGGCATGACGGACCAGGAGCTGCTCAGCGCGTACGTCGACGTCTGGTGGCAGGCGATCAACGACTTCCTCGACCTGCTCGAGGAGCTGTCCGCCGAGGAGTGGGCGACCCCGACCGACCTGCCCGGCTGGGACGTCCGGGCCGTGGCCTCGCACATCGCGCACCTCGAGGGCATCCTCGCCGGTGGCCCCGAGGAGACCGCTGACGTCGGCGAGCCGCCGCACGTCAGCGGCTTCATGGGGCTCTACACCGAGATCGGGGTCGTCACCCGCCGCGACGCCACCCCCGACGCGATCATCAACGAGATCCGCGCCGCGGCCACCGCGCGGCACACCGCGCTGCTCGCCGACCCGCCGACCGACGCCGCCGCCAGGCCCGAGCCGATCTTCGGCGGGGTGCCGTGGGACTGGGGCACGCTGCTGCGCAACCGGCCGCTCGACGTGTGGATGCACGAGCAGGACATCCGCCGCGCGGTCGACCGCCCCGGCGGGATGGACTCGGCCGCCGCCCGGCACACCGCCGACTACCTCGCCGAGAGCTTCGGCTTCGTGCTGGCGAAGCGGGCCGGGGCCGAGCCGGGCACGACGGCCGTGCTTGAGCTCGAGGGCAGCGACCCCTTCGCCTTCTGCGTCAACGACATCCGCCGCGGCGAACGGCTCGCTTCGCTGCCGACCGACGCCACGGTCACCCTCCGGATGGACCGCGAGGCCTTCATCCGGCTCGCCGGGGGCCGGTGCCAGCCGGAGCCCGGGACGTACGCCGTCTCCGGTGACGACGAGCTCGCCGACCGCATCATCGCGTCCATGGCGACCACCCCGTGACCCGGCCCGATCGCTGGGACCCGGCCGACATCCCGGACCAGGCCGGCCGCACGGTCCTGGTCACCGGCACGACCGTCGGCGGGCTCGGCCACCACACCGCGCTCGAGCTGGCCCGGCGAGGCGCGCGGGTCATCATCACCGGACGCTCGCCGGAGCGACTGTCCGAGAGCGAGCGGGCGATCCGCACCGAGGTCTCGACGGCGCTGCTGGAGACCGTCGAGCTCGACCTCGCGGACCTGTCCTCCGTGCGCCGCGCGGCCGCAGCCGTGGCCGGCCTGGGGCCGATCGACGTGCTGGTCAACAACGCCGGGGTCATGGGCACGTCGTACCAGCGCACCGCCGACGGCCTCGAGCTCCAGCTCGGCACCAACCACTTCGGGCCGTTCCTGCTCACCGGTCTGCTGCTCCCCCAGCTCGTGGCGTCCGAGGACGGCCGGGTCGTCTCGGTCTCCTCGCAGATGCATCGGGTCGCGCGCTCCGCACCGCTCGGCGACCCGATGGTGCAGAGCGGTCGCTACCAGCCGTGGCCGACGTACGGGCAGTCCAAGCTGGCCAACCTGCTCTTCGCCTACGAGCTCGACCGGCGGCTGCGCGCGGCCGAGCTGCCGGTGCGCGCGCTCGCCGCCCACCCGGGCTTCGCCTCGACCCACCTGGCCGCCAACGGTCAGTACGGTCGTGCCAGTGGCGGCAGGGCGTCGATCCTCGACGGCGCGATCAAGCTGGTCTCGCCCAACACCGCCGAGTGGGGCGCCTGGTCGACCCTGATGGCGGCCACGGCCGACCTGCCCGGCGCGACGTACGTCGGCCCCGACGGGATCGCCGAGTTCTTCGGGCGGCCGCGGGTGGTCACGAGCAACAAGCTGTCGTACGACGAGCACGCCCAGCGCCGACTGTGGGAGATCAGCGAGACGACCACCGGCATCACCTACCCCTGACGCCGGCGGCCGCGACCAAAGTCGGCCCGGGCCTGACCCTGGGGCCGATGTGCCCGGCCACCGCGGCGGCGACGATCGCAAAGTGACACGCACCCAGGTCTGGCGGCTCGGCGTCGACGGGCACGAGCACCGGATCGAGGCGGACCTGGGATCGTCGCGCCTGCTGCGCTGGTACGTCGACGACGCACTGGTCACCGAGCGGACGTCGCGGAGCGAGAAGGTCGGGCTCACGTCCGCCGCGGGCAAGGTCAGGCTCCGCTTCGGCACGCTGGGCGGGCCGCAGCGCGCGACGCTCCTCAACGAGACGGACGGGCTCGACCTGGTGCCCGATCCCGGCTCCCCCGCGGCGGCGTACGAGGAGAAGCTCCGCGCCCACCCCGAGCGGTACTCCGCGATCCAGACGCTCGCCGGCGCCGCACGGGTCGTCATCCCGATCGTGCTGACGTCGCTGCTTGCGCGGTTCGCTCTCTCCCTCGACCTGCCCGCCCTGCCCCTCCCCGACCTGCCGTCGCTCCCGCGCCCCGACCTGCCGTCGTGGTCGCCACCCGGCTGGGTCCAACGCGCGCTCGAGATCGCCCACTACGTCTGGACCGTGGTGCTCGCCTTCGTCATCGCGCGCGCCGAGGTCCGGCGGCGCCGACGCCAGGACCAGACACGGAGGCGGCAAGACGGTTGAAGGCATTCCGGGTCGCGTCTGGATCAGCGGTCACCTCGAGACGACTGGTCAGATCGTTGGCTATTGGCGTCGGGTGAAGCTGACCTTCCCGTTGTGGTGCTTTGCCATCTCGTACGTCGGGTCGTGGGCTCGGGCGTGGTGTCTTGGGCAGAGGAGTCCGGCGTTGTCGAGGTCGGAGGCGCCTCCGTCGGTCCATCTGGTCCAGTGGTGGGCGTGGCACATCCACGGTGGCCAGTCGCAGCCCTCGGTCACGCAGCCGCCGTCGCGGAGGCTCATGGCGGTGAGCTGGGCCTTGGTGAAGAACCTGCGTGCCCTTCCGACGTCGAGGACCTGCGAGTCGGCGCCGAGGACGGCCGGAATGATCTTCGCGGTGCACGCGAGTCT
Organism: Nocardioides sp. URHA0020; assembly: GCF_000620705.1. GTDB lineage: Bacteria > Actinomycetota > Actinomycetes > Propionibacteriales > Nocardioidaceae > Nocardioides. The sequence goes on along the minus strand of NZ_KK211167.1, from coordinate 440,177 downwards.
TCTGGCTGCGGCTGGGCTGATGCGCTCGCCGGTGTCGAGGACCCCGGCCTTGTCCAGCCGACCGAGGAGGGTGTCGTGGTCGATGGTGACCACGATGGTCGCGTCCCTGCCGCCGACCTGCGGGAGCTCTTTCGCGCTGATCCGCTCGATGAGCTCGCAGAACGCTCTGCCCATCCGCTCCGGACCCGACCGCCTCTCCATCCCGGGCCCGTGGGTGGCGGCGAGGTGCTTGGGCGCGGCGAGCCCGAGGAGCATCTTCTTCAACTCGGCTGCCTGCAACGCGGGCAACGTGAAGCGTCCGTGGACCTTGCCGTGGCCGTCGTCGCTCATCGTGAGCCGACAGGCCTGGGCGGCCTTGGCTTCTTCACGTTCGAGGAGGTCGGACTCGTGCTGGTCGGCGAGCTCGGGGGCGATGACCTCCAGCAGCCGGCGTCCGAGGATGGTGAGGCGCTTCGCGTCGTGCTCTTCCGCGGCGGCGACGAGGTGCTCCTCGGCCTTGATCAGGAGCTCCGGGTCCAGGCCGGCCGGGAGTGCCTTGACCGACCGGATGATCACGTCGGCCTGCTCGGGACGGAGGTCGCCGCGGGCGAGTGAGGTCCGGACCAGTTCGTAGGTGGCCAGGTCGTGGCCGAGGTGGACCGTGCGCGCCGCTGCCGACCGGGTCTGCCTGGTCCGGTGCGCGAGCCAGTTCGACGTGCTCGTGGCTCCCACCTCCGTGCCCACCTCGACCTCATCGGCACGCGCAGCGACCCGGGCTTCGAGCTCGATCACCTGAGCCTTCAGGCGGCCCAGTTCCAGCAGCGTCGACGCCGCTTCCGGAGCGCTCATCGACCACACCGACGCCTCCACCAGGGCGTCAGCGATCCCGCGCATCCGCGCGGTCGCTTCCACCACCTGGTGGTGGGGGGTGGTCATCGCCGTCATGGTTCTAGCCAACCTCGAACAGCCGACATTCGCATCCGAGCTCCGTGGGACTGTGGAGCGCGGTGTCGCCAGCGGTGCTGTGAACGGAAAGTGGCCCACGACAGCTCCTCGACACCGCCGCGGGTGGATGTGGGTCGCCCGATGGTCCCGAGAACCTCGGTGGTTGAGGTGCGAGGGCCCCCAGGCCCGAACCGGTGGTTGAGGTGCGAGGGCCGCCAGGCCCGAGCCCCGAAACCACCCACCCAGAGACGACTCGGTGGTTGAGGTGCGAGGGCCGCCAGGCCCGAGCCTCGAAACCACCCACCCAGAGACGACTCGGTGGTTGAGGTGTGAGGGCCGCTAGGCCCGAGCCTCGAAACCACCCCGCCGGAGCGGGCCGGGCCGTGCTCGCTGCCCTGCCTACGCTGCAGAGGTTTCGAGGCTCGGCGCTGGCGCGCCTCACACCTCAACCACCGGAACCCATCGCTCGCCGTACCCGGCGTAGCCAGCCCGTCGGCGGACGACCCGAGCACACCCGCATGCCGCCCTCATCGCCGCTCCTACGCTGCGGGGGTTTCGAGGCTCGGCGCTGGCGCGCCTCGCACCTCAACCATCGGGAGCCATCGCTCGTCGTACCCGGTGTAGCCAGTCTGTCGGCGGACGACCCGAGCACACCCGCAGGCCGCGCTCATCGCCGCTCCTTCGCTGCGGGGGTTTCGAGGCTCGGCGCTGGCGCGCCTCACACCTCAACCACCGGGACCCACCGCTCGCCGTACCCGCGTAGCCAGCCTGTCAGCGAACGACCCGAGCGGACCCGCAGACCGCGCTCGTTGCCCTGCCTGCGCTGCGGGGGTTTCGAGGCTCGGGCCTGGCGGCCCTCACACCTCAACCACCGGGACCCACCGCGCGCCGTACCCGGCCTGGCCAGCCTGTCGGCGAACGAACCGACCACAGGCCGCGCTCATCAACCCGCCTTCGCTCCGGCACCAGCACTCAGCCGGGCACCCGGTCGCGGACGCGGACGAGGCCACCGAGGACGGGGACGTAGGCCGCCAGGCCGGGCCCGAGGGTGATCGCTCCACCGTGGTTGTCGACGAGCAGGTTGAGGCCGGCGCGGCGGGCCCAGGCGAGGCGGCCGGTGCGGAGATGGAGGGCGGTGAGGTACCACGCATCGACGCCGAGCCAGCTGTGCCGCTTGGTCCAGGCGTAGACCAGCCCGTCGTCGGTGGAGACCGCGGGGGCGCCGCTCGGGGCGTCCATGTCCGTGGTCCAGGTGACGCGGCACCGGCCGGCGAGCACGTCGACGCGAGCGATGCCGCGGCTCGTCGTACGGCCCAGGACCGTGGATCGGACACCGCCGTAGCCGTGGGAGTTCTGCACGAGGACCCCGGTGCCGGCCGCGACCAGGCCCCCGTCGGTCGCGCCCTCGTCGTCGCCGAAGACCTCGGCTCGGCAGACCACGTCGCCGGAGTCGGCCCGGTGGACGACCACCTGGAGCCGCGGGTCCCGGTTGTCGGCCACCGCGACCAGCCCGCCGGGCAGGGCGACCGGCGCGCTGCCCCGCGAGCCACCGTCGTCGTACGGCGAGGTCCAGGCGACCTCGAGGCCACCGGCGCCCACCTCCACCCGCGAGAGCCCGGCGGCACCGGCGACGTAGGCACCGCCGTCCGCCACCGTCACCGGCCGATCGACGGTGTCGTCCAAGGCGAGCGTGCGGACCCGGTCGTCCACCAGCCCCACGACACCGTCGCGCGAGGCGAACCAGACCGACCCGCCGTCCGCACCGAGCCCGGTCACGCAGTCACCGGAGGCGAGGCGACCGGAGAGGTCGACCGACGACTCGACCACGAGGTCCGGGACGCCGATCTTCAGGATCCGCCGGCCGCTGGCGGCCACGATCTTCCCGCCGACGACGATCGCCTGCCCCGGACAGCCGGCTCCGGGCAGGTCGGCGGAGCGGACCTGTCGCAGGTCGTCGGGGTCGATCAGCCGCAGCCGCGGCCGGTCGCCCCCGCAGAGCAGCACCAGCCGCTTGCCCGCGACCAGGACGCGGTGGCAGTCGGAGACGCCGTACGACCTGGTCGCGACCGTCGGCGACTCACCGACGGGCCCCTGCACCGGTGCGGCGACGGCCGGGCGACCGACGTACGACGGGGTCACCCACCGACCCGGTCCGGGCGGGATCGGCACCCAGCCGTCCGGGACGACGACGGCCAGCCCGGCCAGCAGGACCACCACGGCCGCCCAGATCGCGACCACGCGACGCGTCGGCCGCAGCCAGGCGCGGACCTGCCACGACAGCAGCGACAGCGCGGCGACGAGCAGCACGAGGGGGCCGCACCAGTACCAGAGGAGACCCACGCCCAGCAGGACGATCGTGCGCGCGAACCTCATGTCGCGGGGATCCTAGGCGCTGCGAGCGTCAGGCGGACGCGAGCGCCGGAGCGCCCGGCAGCAGGCCCTCCTTGCGGGCGACCAGCACGGCGAGACCGATCGTCGCGCCGGCCGCGAGCATGTTGATGCTCAGCGCCGAGACGCTCTTGACCAGCACGAACGTCTCCAGCGACGTCGACTGCAGCAGCCAGAGCGTGAGGCCGGCCTTGACCAGGCAGAGCCCCGCCCAGAGCACCGTCAGGTTGCGGAAGAGCCGCTGGATCCGCGGCCGGAGATGGAGCTCGTCGTCCATGGGGTAGAAGTCGCCGGCCAGCCGGGCCACCATCGGGCGGGCGGTGGCCAACGAGGCCAGGAACGCCGTGCCCACGACCGCGTCGCTGATGATCGGCTGCAGGAAGTAGAGGAAGGTGCTGCCCGCGGCCAGCGAGATCACCGTCCGGGCCGTGATCAGCAGGGCGGTCAGCAGCAGCAGGCCCGACGTACGCCGGCCGGTCAGCGCCCGCCAGGCGATCGCGCCGTACGACCAGCAGAGCGCGACGATGATCGCGGTCCACACGCCGTACGCCCGGAAGCACACGTAGAAGAGCGTCGCAGGGATCACGCACGCGATCACCAGGCTGAGTGCCACGCGGCGCACGACCGCACCGAGCCGGGGACAGTGCCGCTCGACCGACGTGGTCTCGGGCTCAGTGGTGGTGGAGGTCATGGTCAGGGCGACTGTACGGGTCGAATCTGTGATTGCCATGTCAACGACGTTTCGGTTTGCGACCGCGCGGGTCGGGTATCCCTCCGATCGGCCAGGTCCAGGACGACCTGAGCAGCAGCCTCGTAGTCTTCCTCCGATCGGGCGGGGGCCCACCATCTCGGGAGTCGACAACAGGAGCCTGATGGACCTCGATTCCACGAAGAAGTTCTGCTCGTTCTGCGGCGACCCCGGCCGGCACGAGACCCCACTCTTCGGCGGGCTCGGCGCCTTCATCTGCGGCCCCTGCGTCCAGCACTTCCACGAGACCGTGCTCGGCGAGCGCCTCCCGAAGGCGCCACCGTGGGAGGCGATGAGCGATGCCGAGGTCCTCGGGCAGCTGTGGGCGATCGCCCAGACCGGTTTCCAGGCCGAGGACTTCCTGGCCGAGTGGGTCGCCCTGGCCCGCTCGCGCGGCGGCTCCTGGACCGCCGTCGCGCAGGCGCTCGGGATCCCGCGGCAAGATGCCCTGGACCGCTTCTCCTAGGACGGCGTGCCCGACCCCGACCGGGGCATGATGGCGTCATGAGCGACCCTCGTGCAGGACAGCCCGCGCAGCCCGCCGACCTCGTCGACGTCGCGCACCTGGTGACGTCGTACTACACCGGCGTCCCCGATCCGGACGACGTCGACCAGCAGGTCGCGTTCGGCACCAGCGGGCACCGTGGCTCCTCGCTGCGTACGGCGTTCAACGAGACCCACATCCTGGCCACGACCCAGGCGATCGTCGACTACCGGCGCGAGCAGGGGTACGACGGGCCGCTCTTCATCGGACGCGACACCCACGGCCTCTCCGAGCCCGCCTGGGCCACGGCCCTCGAGGTGCTGGCCGCCAACGACGTGACCGTGCTGGTCGACGCCGACGACCGCTACACGCCGACGCCCGCGGTCTCGCACGCGATCATCCGCGCCAACCGGGGCGGCGGCACCGCCGACGGGATCGTCGTGACCCCCTCGCACAACCCGCCGTACGACGGCGGCTTCAAGTACAACCCGCCGCACGGCGGTCCGGCCGACTCCGACGCCACGTCGGTGATCGCGAGCCGCGCCAACGAGCTGATCCGGGGCGGGCTGGCGGAGGTCAGGCGGGTGCCGTTCGCACGGGCGCGGGCCGCGGCCTCGCCGTACGACTTCCTGGGCACCTACGTCGACGACCTGCCCCACGTCGTCGACCTGGCCGCCATCAAGCGGGCCGGGATCCGGATCGGGGCCGACCCGCTGGGCGGGGCGTCGGTCGACTACTGGGGCGCGATCGCCGAGCGGCACGGGATCGACCTCACCGTCGTGAACCCCCTGGTCGACCCGACCTGGCGCTTCATGACGCTCGACTGGGACGGCAAGATCCGGATGGACTGCTCGTCGCCCTCCGCGATGGCGTCGCTGATCGCCCAGAAGGACCGGTACGACATCGCGACCGGCAACGACGCCGACTCCGACCGGCACGGCATCGTCACGCCGGACGCCGGGCTGATGAACCCCAACCACTTCCTCGCGGTCGCGATCGGCTACCTCTTCGGCGGGGCGCGACCGGGCTGGCCGGCGGGCGCGCGGATCGGGAAGACCCTGGTGTCGTCCTCGATGATCGACAAGGTCGCGGCGTCGATCGGGCGCGAGCTGGTGGAGGTGCCGGTCGGCTTCAAGTGGTTCGTGCCGGGGCTGATCGACGGGTCGTTCGGCTTCGGTGGCGAGGAGTCGGCCGGGGCCTCCTTCCTGCGCACCGACGGCTCGGTCTGGACGACCGACAAGGACGGCATCATCCTGGCGCTGCTGGCCTCCGAGATCCTGGCCACCACCGGGAGGTCGCCGAGCGCCCACTACGCCGACCTCGTCGCCCAGCACGGTGACCCGGCGTACGCCCGCGTGGACGCCGCCGCGACCCGCGAGCAGAAGGCCGCGCTCGGTGCGCTCTCCGCGGAGGCGGTGACCGCCACGTCGCTGGCCGAAGAGGAGATCACCGCCAAGCTGACGTCGGCGCCGGGCAACGGCGCGAGGATCGGCGGCCTGAAGGTGACCACGGAGTCGGCGTGGTTCGCCGCGCGGCCCTCCGGCACCGAGGACGTCTACAAGATCTACGCCGAGTCGTTCCGCGGACCCGAGCACCTCGCGCAGGTGCAGGAGGAGGCCCGGTCGGTGGTCGACGCCGCCCTGGGCTGACGGGCGCTCAGTCGGGCAGCGGGACCCGCAGGAACGTCGGGCGGTAGAGGGTCGGGTCGTCCTTGATCTTCTGCGCGTCGATGTTGTTGTTGCTGTACGACGTCACCATCGTCGCGTCGTCCGGGAAGATCTGCGGGTGTGCCAGCGGCATGTAGGTCACGGCTCCGGTGTCCGGGTCGGCAGGGAGCGCCGCGACGGGGTCGGTCGGCGTGAAGGGCCCGGTCGGGCCGGGCGCGGTCCAGAAGACCATCTGGTCGCCGAGGTCGCCGTCCTGCTTGCTCAGGGCGTACCAGCGCTTGCCGCGGTGGAAGACGCTCAGCGTCTGCGACACCCCACCCACGGCGGGCACCAGGGTGGCGGCCCGGCCCGGTCGACGCTGCCAGCGGGACCCGTCCCAGTAGCGCCACCTGCCCGGCTCGAGCACGTCGTCGGGGCGCACCCGCGCCACCTGCAGCGAGAACCCGAAGACGCCCTTCTTCTCCGGGTGCGCGGTGCCGTAGAGATAGAGCCAGTCGCGGTCGACGGTCATCGCGGCGCCCCACTCCGGACGGCTCCGGTCGGCGTCGTCTGGCCCGACGCTCCTGGTGGCGATCAGCTGCGGGGTCTCGCCCTCGGGCACGACGAAGACCGCCAGGGCCGGGCCGAGGTTGGCGAAGTCGAAGGAGCCCGCGCCGGTGGCCTTGACCCGCTGGGTCGAGACGAGCACCAGGTCGTAGCCGGGACGATGTGCGACCGCGGTGGACATCGGCCAGTAGCCGACCCCGTCGCCGCGATCCGGGATCAGCGCGCCGTGCGACGGGGGCAGGACCACCGAGACGCACTCCTCGCCCCACAGCATCATGGAGTTGCGCGCGAACGTCGGGCCGTCGAAGTCGGCGGAGCGCAGCGTGTCTCCGAAGACCACCAGGAACCGGCCGTCACCGAGCTGGACGTCGGCGCCGACGTCGCCGCCCTGGAAGGCCGGACTGCTCTGCATCGTGGTGATCTGGTGGTTGAGCTCCTCGACGTTGGTGGGCCTGGCCCCGTTGTCGACGCACGACGTCTGGGTCGCCACGCTCGGCAGCAGCGGTGCGGCGACCACGTCCGAGGGCACGAAGGCGATCACCAGGCCCAGCACCACCGCCAGCGGCAGCACCGAGCCGAGCACCCACAGCCGCCAGTGGCGCACCGGCATCGCCGGTGCGGCCAGCACCGAGCCACCGGCGGTGTCGCCGGAGCGGTGGCGAAGCCGCCGGGCGAGCACCAGCGCGAGGATCGCGAGCAGTCCGGCGCCGGCGAGCACGAGCGTCGGTCGGAGAGCCTCGGAGGGATCGAAGTACGCGACGGAGCCCAGCGCGTCCTGCGCCGCGCCGGTGGGCAGCCACGGCGTCAGCGTGGGCCACGGTGGCGGGAGCAGGTAGTGGCTGGTGCCGGACAGCAGCGGGGTGGAGAGGACGAAGTACGCCGCCGCCGCGGCCGCCAGCCCGACGAGCCCGGCCAGGGCCTCGACGGCGAGGGTGAGACAGCCGAGCGTGAAGGCGTACAGGGCGCCGAGACCGATCAGGGCCAGGTCGTGGCCGGGCAGCCGGGTCGCCGGCAGCAGCTGGAGCAGCCCCGCGCCGGCGAGGGCGGTGACGCCGAGGCCGACGACCCGCAGGACGCCGAGGCGAGCAGACCTCGCGACCGGTCCGCGGACCAGCGACACGACGAGCACGAACCCGAACCCCAGGAGCCCGGTCAGCAGGACGAAGAGCCGGACCCGGCCGGCGGCGCCGTCGGAGTCGTGCCTCGCCAGCTCGCGGACCACGATGGTGCGGTTGCGGGCGTCGGCGACCGCGGTGAGGCTGTCGATCACCGCGGCGTTGAGGTCACGGTCCGCCCGGGCGTTGACGAGCACGACGTCCTGGGTGTTGCGCAGGTCCACCAGGACGGCGACCACGGCCCGGCCGTCCCGGACGGCCGCGCGGGCCTCGGCGTCGTCATCGGTCCAGGTGGCGTCGAAGGGCGCACCCGGCATCGCCCCCACGTCGTCGGAGAGCGACATCGCGACGACCGCCGGCGCGGAGATCACCAGCGGGACCCGGTGCGGCGTACCGGCCTGGTCGCGCAGGGTGAGCGTGGCCAGCGCGACCGCCTGGACGGCGACGACGACCAGGCAGGCGAGGACCGTCCACCGACGGGTCCACTGCTTCGATGCCACGTCACCCCGTTCGGCAGCTGATGCGTCGGGCTGAGTGTCTCAGAGGTGGTCGGGCACCGTCAGTGCATCGGGGTCGCTGCGCGGCGGCACGTGCGTGAGCGCGATCTTGACCAGCGTGACGCGCGTCTTGAGCAGCACGGCTCGTCGTACGCGACCGACGTCGTCACCGATCCGCTCCTCGACCGCCGCGGTGACCTGCGCGTCCGTGAAGGTGGGGCGGGTGCCGGTCTCGACCTCGACGTCGGGGAGCCCGACGAGCGCCGGGAGCACCTGGTCGCCCAGGCCGTCGAGGAGCTGGAACCGCTCGAACTGGGTGAGCGCCGTCCACGCCTCGTCGACGCTGCGCCTGCCCTTGCGCACGGACTTGTCCTGCGCCGCCAGGACGCTCTTGGCCGCGCCGGTGAGCGCGGCGGTCAGCTCCGCCTCCGTGAACCTCATGCCTCCAGCATGCCGGGAGTCTCGTCCGGTCGCGGCGCCGGACCCGCCGGACCCGCCGTACCCGCCGGACCTGTCGACGGCAGCGGCAGCGCGGACCGGGCCGGCTCGCGGTCGCCGACCTGGGGTGACGGATCCGGACCGCGCGACTCCGGACCGGCCTGCCGGTCCTGTCCCTGCTGGTCCCAGGATCAGCGGGGGCTGGGTGTCGGCGCGGTCGCGACGCAGGATGGAGTCATGACCACTTCGACCAACTCACTCCCCGGCGGCACCTGGACGATGGGCGACCTGACGGTCACCCGGGTCGGGTACGGCGCCATGCAGCTCGCCGGCCCCGGAGTCTTCGGGCCGCCGGCCGACCACGAGGGCGCGCTCGCCGTGCTGCGCACGGCGGTGGAGCTGGGGATCACCCATATCGACACCAGCGACTTCTACGGCCCCCACGTCACCAACCGGATCATCAAGGAGGCGCTCCACCCGTACGCCGACTCGCTCACCATCGTCACCAAGGTCGGCGCCCGGCGCGACGCCGAGGGCGGCTGGCCGCACGCGCGGGCGCCCCACGAGCTGCGGCAGGCGGTGCACGACAACCTGGACAACCTGGGCGTCGACGTGCTCGACGTCGTGAACTTCCGCGTCGGCGGCCTCGACCGCCCCGAGGAGGGCTCGATCGCCGAGGGCTTCGAGGCCCTGGCGGCGATGCAGCAGGAGGGCCTGATCCGCCACCTCGGCATCTCCACCGCCAGCGCCGAGCAGGTCCGCGAAGCGCAGGGGATCGCGCCGGTGGTGTGCGTGCAGAACATGTACAACGTCGCGCGCCGCGAGGACGACGAGCTGGTCGACGCCCTGGCGGAGCAGGGGATCGCGTACGTCCCGTACTTCCCGCTCGGCGGCTTCACCCCGCTGCAGTCCTCGGCGCTGTCGGCGGTCGCGGCGCGGCTGGAGACCACCCCGATGGCCGTGGCGCTGTCGTGGCTGCTGCAGCGCTCGCCCAACATCCTGCTCATCCCCGGCACGTCGTCGGTCGCGCACCTGCGCGAGAACGTCGCCGGCGCCGGGCTCACGCTGTCGGCCGAGGACGTCGCGGAGCTGGACGCGATCGGCCGCTGAACGGCGTACTCCTCGGGCACTTCCTGAACTTCTCGGGCACTGCAGTGCCCGAGAAGTTCAGGGATACCCGGTTAACCGGGTATCCCCGAGAGGCCCCTACGCCGCCGTCGTCATCCGCCGCGCCTGCTGCTGCAGGCGAGCGGTGGCGGCCCGACGGACCTTGGGGCCCTTGGTGGTCATCGCCCACAGCAGCTTGGACTGCTGCGGCAGGTTCTTGACGTTGGTGGTCGCCAGCCAGCCGTTGGGCAGCGAGAGCCGGACGACCTTGTGCCAGGCCGAGTAGACCTGCTGGGGCAGCGGCGCCTCGTGGTAGTTGAGGTCGTACTTGTCGAAGAGCGCCTTCACCTTGGGCGCGACCTCGGCGTACCGGTTGGACGGCAGGTCGGGGAAGAGGTGGTGCTCGATCTGGTGCGACAGGTTGCCGCTCATCAGGTGCATGGCCTTCGAGCCCGAGATGTTCGCGGAGCCGAGCATCTGGCGCAGGTACCACTCGCCGCGGGTCTCGTTGTCCGGGATCGACTTCCGCTCGAAGGTCTCGACGCCCTCGGGGAAGTGACCGCACATGATCACCGAGTGCGACCAGATGTTGCGCGCCAGGTTGGCGGTGAAGTTGGCGGCCAGGGTCGGCAGGAACCCACCGAACGGGATCGCGAGCGCCGGGTTGACGACGTAGTCCTTGGTCGCCTGCTTGCGGATCTTGGCCAGCGTCTTCTTCGCGTTGCTCTTGAAGGTCTCGCTGCGCTTCTCCTTCGGGATCGACAGGTTCTTGCCGAGCTCGAGGTCGTACGCCGCGATGCCGTACTCGAAGAAGCAGGCGTTGATGAAGTTCCACAGCGGCTGCGCAAGGTACATCGGGTGCCAGCGCTGGTCCTCGTCGACGCGCATGATGCCGTAGCCGAGGTCGTTGTCCTTGCCGACGATGTTCGTGTACGTGTGGTGGATCTCGTTGTGCGAGTGCTTCCAGCCCTCGGCGGTCGAGGCGTTGTCCCACTCCCACGTCGTCGAGTGGATCTTGGGGTCGCGCATCCAGTCCCACTGGCCGTGCATGACGTTGTGGCCGATCTCCATGTTCTCCAGGATCTTGGCGACCGAGAGGCCGACCGTCCCGAGCACCCACAGCGGCGGCAGCGCCGACCCGAGGAGCACCGCGCGGGAGGCCAGCTCGAGGCGGCGCTGCACGGTGACGATGTTGCGGATGTACGCCGCGTCGGACTCGCCCCGGCTGTCGAGCACGTCCTGGCGGATCGCGTCGAGCTCGAGGCCGAGCATCTCGACGTCCTCGGGGGTGAGGTGGGCGGTGGGGTTGACGGGCTTCTTGGTGATCGTGGTCATCGGACTCCCTCTCGGTGGTCGGTCGATCAGTGGTCGACGTGGCTCAGTGGTCGAGGTGGCACGGGCCGGCGGCCGCGTTGATGCAGGTCTGGATGCGTACGCCGCCGGGCCCGGTCTCGCCGGGCACCGCGACGGTGAGGGCGCCGTTGCGCAGGTCGCGCACCGCGCCCTCCCTCATCGGGACGACGCAGCCCATGCAGATGCCCATCCGGCAGCCGCTGGGCATCAGGACGCCGGCGTTCTCGGCGGCGTCGAGGATCGGGGTGGCGCCGTCGGCCTCGACGACCGTGCCGTTGGCGAAGGTCACCGTGCCGCCCTCGCCGGCGACGACGGTCACCGGCCGGAAGCGCTCGGTGGTCAGGACGAGGCCGCGCCCGACGTAGTGCTCCTCGAGCGCGTCGAGCAGGCCGGCCGGGCCGCAGGCGTACGCCGTCCGCTCCGCCAGGTCGGGGACGATGGTGTCGAGGTCGTCGACGTCGAGCAGTCCGTGGGTGTCGGTGTGCATCTCCACGAGCCGCAGCCAGCCGGCGGCGTCGTACTGCCGGAGCTCCTTGCCGAAGATGACCTCGGCCCGGGAGAGGGCCGAGTGGAGGAGCACGATGTCGGTCGTCGGTCGCTCCGCGCGCGAGAAGAGGTTGCGGAGCATGCCGATCACCGGCGTGATGCCGGAGCCCGCGGTGACGAGCAGGAGCTTGCCCGGGATCGGCTGGGGAAGCACGAAGTCGCCCTGCGCCTGGTCGAGCTGGATCATCTGGCCGGCGCGCGCCTGGTGGACCAGGTAGTTGGACACCACGCCGTCGGGGATCGCCTTGACGGTGATGCTGATGCGGCGGTCGGCGCGCGGGCCGTGGGTCAGGGAGTAGGTGCGCCACAGGCGGACGCCGTCGACGTCGACGCCGACGCGGACGTACTGACCGGGCACGTGGCCGGCCCAGTCGCGGCCGGGCTGCAGCACGATGGTGGCCGACTGGTGGGTCTCGGCGCGGACCTCGACGATCCGGGCGCGGAGGTCGGCTCCGCGGCGCAGCGGGTGGAAGACGTCGAGGACGTCGCTGAGCTCCAGGGGCGTGACCGCGGCCTCCGCGACCCGGCGCAGGCTGTCCCGCAGCGAGCGACCGCGGGTCGACCGCGTCGTGGCAGAGGGAAGGGTGATGCTCATGCACCCAGTGTGCTGCGCTCCGCGCGTAAGATCATGACCGGAGGACGTGAAGATCTCCGTCATACTTGTTCGCAGATGATAAAAAGGGGCCATGGCCACCGTACGCCGCACCGCTGACCACGGGCTCCGGCTCCCGCCGCTCGCCGTCGAGCGGATGCGCGGCGAGCTGCCGGACGTGGCCGAGCACGTGGTCGCCGCGATCATCGACGAGGTCCCGAGCTACACCGACGCGTTCAGCGGGCCGATGGGCGCGACCATCCGCAACGCCGTGCAGCTCGCCCTCGGCGGGTTCCTCTCCCTCGCGAGCGGCAGGCGGGGCGCGGGGACGTCGACCCCGACCGCACCCGCCGTGGAGGGCGCCTACCAACTCGGCCGCGGCGAGGCCCGCAGCGGCCGGACGACCGAGGCCCTGCTCGCGGCGTACCGGATCGGCGCCCGCGTCTCCTGGCGCGAGATGTCGACGACCGCCGTGCGCAACGGCCTGGACGCCGAGACCCTGGTGGCCTTCGCGGAGCTGGTCTTCGCCTACATCGACGAGCTGTCGGCCGCGAGCGTCGCCGGCCACACCGACGAGCTCGCGACGACCGGTCGGGTGCGGCAGCGCCGCCTGGAGCGGATCGCGCACCACCTCCTCACCGGCTCCCCCGTCGAGACCGTGCTGGCCGCGGCGGAGCGCGCTGGCTGGGAGCCGCCGGGCACGCTGACCGCGGTGATCGTGCCCGAGTCACAGGTGCGCCCCGTGCTCGCCTCGGTCGCCCCCTCGACGATCGCGGCGAGCGAGGCACCGGACCTCGACGACAGCGTGCTGCTGCTCGTGCCGGACGCGCACGACCACCGGCGTACGGCGCTGCTCCGGACGCTCGCCGACCGCGGGTCGCTGGCCGGCCCGGCCCGGCCGTGGCTGGAGGTGCGCGCGTCGTACGACCGCGCCCTGCGGGCTCGCGCCCTCGGCATCGAGCTCGACACCGAGACCCACCTGGTCCCGTTGGTGCTCGGCGCCGACCCGGCCGCCCGCGACGACCTGCGGACCCAGCTGCTCGCGCCGCTCGCCGACCTCCGCCCGGGCACCGCGGAGAAGCTGACCGAGACGTTGCGCTCCTGGCTGCTCCACCAGGGCCGGCGCGAGGACGTCGCCGCGGACCTCTTCGTGCACGCCCAGACCGTGCGCTACCGGATGGGGCAGCTGCGCGAGCTGTACGGCGACCGGCTCGACGACCCGGAGACCGTGCTGGCGCTCACCGTGGCGCTGGGCTGAGCTCCCCCGGCGGGTCCTCGCCCACCAGCCCGTCCACGGACTCGCGGATCAGGTCCGCGTGACCGACGTGGCGGCCGTACTCCTCGATCATGTCGAGCACCATCCGCCGCACGTTGGCGTGCTCGCCCGCGTCGTTCGCCGCCTCGGTCGGGCCACCGGGACCGCCGGCGGCGAGGGCCTCGTCGACCAGCGCCTGGCCCTGCGCCACGGACTCGCGGAAGAGCCGCTCGAGCGACTGCGGGGTGTCGTCCGCCTCGACCCGCCAGTGCCAGTCCTCGTCGCTCCAGTCCGCGGTGTCGAACGGCGCGAACGGCGCTCGACCGTGCATCTTGAAGGAGAAGGTGATGGCCTCCACCACCGCCAGGTGCTTGAGCAGCCCGCCCAGCGTGATCGTGGAGGGGCCGAGCGTGGCGCGGATGCCGTCGGCGTCGAGGCCGCCGCACTTCCACAGCAGGTAGCCGCGCAGCCGGTTCAGCGAGCCGACGAGCGCCTCGACCTCGGTGCCGGCGAGCGGGGGCTCCTGTCCGATGTTGATCTCCGTCATGTGCGGCAGACTAGGAGCATTCCCGGACGATCTGCTTCCCCAACCGCCCGAGCACTTCAGGCGCTCGAGCTGATCCAGGCAGCCCCGGGCATCACCGCGGACCGTCTCGGGACCGCGCTCGGCGTCAGCGGCCGGGCAGCACGGCGCTACGTCGCGATCCTGCGGGAGGCCGAGCTGCCGATCGAGTCGGTGAGCGGTCCGTACGGCGGGTACCGGGTCGGTCGCGGGTTGCGGCTGCCGCCGCTGATGTTCACCTCCGCCGAGGCCGCCGGGCTGGTGATGGCCACCCTCGAGGGACACCGCGGCGCCCTGGACGCGACGGACGTCGTCGGCGGCGCGCTGGCCAAGATCCTGCGGGTGCTCCCCGAGGGCCTGGCCGGCCGGGTCCCGCGGCCCGAGGTCGTCGGCGCCGCCACCCGCCACGACCACCTCGAACGCCTCCTCGAGGCCTGCGCCGCCGCGCGGGCGCTGCGTCTGTCGTACCGGCTCGACGACCGCACGTCGACCATGGAGGTCGAGCCGTGGGCCGTCGTGCTGCGGCACAGCCAGTGGTACCTCCTGTGCTGGTCGCGCAGCCGCAGCGCCCAGCGCGTCCTCCGGGTCGACCGGATCGCCTCGACAGAGTCGCTGCCGGAGACCTTCTCGCCGCCCGTGGACCTGGACGCGATGGGAACGGTCGAGGAGCACTTCTCCCAGGGCTGGCGGTACGACGTGGCGGTCGTCGTCGAGGCTCCCCCGGACTGGGTGGCGCGCTGGGTGCCGCGCAGCCTGGCGCGCCTCGAGGCGCTGCCGGACCACCGCACCCGCATGGTCGCGACCACCGATGAACCGCAGTGGTACGCCCGGCAGCTCGCCCGGCTGCCGGTGCCGTTCACCGTCGAGGTCGGCGACGAGGTGCAGGCCGCCGTCGTGGAGCTCGGGCGGCGGCTGATCGGGTCGGCGACACCCGGAGCGCCGGGGCCGATCTAGTCAGCCCGGTTACGTCACCAGCCGCAGCTGGTGGTCCAGCTCGGCGGCGAGCTCCGCGCGCAGCCGGTCGTGCTGCGGGCCGGTCCGGTGCTCGTCGCGCACCCGCTCGGTCCAGTGGTGCAGTGCTGCCGGCCAGCCCACGACGTCCGCCGGCTCCCACTCGTAGCGTGGGGTGACGTGGGCGTGCAGGAAGGCGTCGGTGTTGCCCTGGATCTCCAGGTTGATCCGGCGGAAGTCCGGGTCCCGGCGGGCACACACCGCCGCCACCGCCCGACCGAGGATGGCCATGTCCTCCAGGAAGAGCAGCTGCCGCTCGGGCGGGAGGTCGACCAGCTGGTCGACGCCCGGCGTATCGGAGATCAGCACGCAGTAGCCCGGCAGGTGCTGGACGTCGGCGATCACCGCGAAGCCGGCGCGCAGCCGCCGCAGCACCATCGGGTTGGTGCCGGCGAGCGCCGTACCGACCCGGTCGTGGCGGAAGTCGCTCACGCGAGCGCCGCGTCCAGTGCGGCGTCGACGTGCAGCTGCGTCGTCGCGAAGACCGGCACCGGGCTGTCGTCGGCACCGACGAGCAGCTCGATCTCGGTGCAGCCGAGGACGATGCCCTCGGCTCCGCGCGCGACGAGCCGCTCGATGACCCCGCGGTACGCCGTACGGGACTCGTCGCGGACGACTCCGAGCACCAGCTCGTCGTAGATCACCCGGTGGACGACCTCGCGGTCCTCGGCCGCGGGCACGACGACGCCGATGCCGTGCCTCGCGATCCGGTCGACGTAGAAGTGCTGCTCCATGGTGAAGCGGGTGCCGAGCAGACCGACGGTGGTGAGACCCGACGCCTTGACGGCGGCGGCGGTGACGTCGCCCAGGTGCAGGAGCGGTACGGCGGTCGCCGCCTCGATCGCCGGCGCGACCTTGTGCATGGTGTTGGTGCATAGCACGAGGAGCTCGGCCCCGGCGCCCTCGAGGCGGCGGGCCTCGTCGGCCAGCAGCTCGCCGGCCGCGTCCCAGGCACCGGTGCGCTGCAGCTCCTCGACCTCCGCGAAGTCGACCGAGCTCATCAGCACCCGCGCCGAGTGCAGCCCGCCGAGCCGCTCGGCGACCCGACGATTGAGCAGGTCGTAGAAGAGCGCCGAGCTCTCCCAGCTCATGCCGCCGAGCAGGCCGATGCGTCGCATGCGGACTGCTTACCAGATCCGCGCGTGACCGCGACCCCTCAGGCAGAACCGTCACTTCTCAGGCGTTGCGTTGCCTGAGAAGTGACGGTTTCACCGGTGCACCGGTGAAACCGACGGCGCCCCACCACCCTCAGAGCCCCTGCCAGACCGGCTTCCCGGCGTACACCTCGCGGTAGTGCTCCAGCCGATCGAGCCCGGACGCCGCCGGCTCGTCGAGGAGCACCGTGGCGTGCGGGTGCAGCTGCAGCACCGAGGCGGGGCAGGAGGCGGAGACCGGGCCCTCGACCGCGGCCGCGATCGCCGCGGCCTTGCCGGCGCCCGTGGCCACGAGCAGCAGGTGCCGCGCTCGCAGGATCGTCCCGAGGCCCTGGGTCAGCACGTGGCGGGGGACGTCGTCGACCGAGCCGAAGAAGCGCGCGTTGTCGCGACGGGTCTGGTCGGTGAGGGTCTTCATCCGGGTGGCGGAGGCGAGCGACGACCCCGGCTCGTTGAAGGCGAGGTGGCCGTCGGCCCCGATCCCGAGCACCTGCAGGTCGACCCCACCGGCGGCCAGGATCGCCTCCTCGTAGCCCGGTCCGGCGTGCTCCGGGTCCGACGCGTCCGGCGACGAGACCCGGTCCCGGGCGATCCCCAGCGCATCGGTGAGCTCGCGGAAGATCGTCTCCCGGTAGGTCTCGGGGTGGCCGGCAGGCAGGCCGACGTACTCGTCCAGGGTGAAGCACCGGACCGCGTCGTACGACGGCGCCGTGCCGTCGCGGTGCCGCCGGACCAGCTCCTGGTACGCCGGCAGCGGACTCGAGCCGGTCGCCAGCCCGAGCACCGCCGACGGTCGCGAGCGCAGCAGCGCCTCGATCGCGTCGGCCGCGACGGCACCCACCTCCGCCGCCGTGGCGAGCGGCACGACCTCCATCAGCAGAGCTCCAGGTCGTCGGTCAGCTCGATCCGCTCCTCGCGCGGCGGCAGGCCGAGCAGCGCGAGCGGCGTGGTGGTCGCAGTCGCCAGCGCGTCCTCGACCGAGCACCCGGTCTGGGCGACCAGGACGCGCAGGCAGCCCAGCAGGGACGCGGCGGAGCCGGCCAGGGTGCCGTCGCGCAGCCGCACGGTGCCGTCGGCGACGACGACCTCCTGGTCACCGAGCCGGGTCGCGCCGTCGGGCAGGCCCAGCGCGGCCGTGGTGTCCGAGACCGAGAGGAAGCGCGCGGGCCCGAGGGCGCGCCACACGGCGCGCAGGAAGTCGGGGTGCAGGTGGTGGCCGTCGGCGATCACGCCGGCGACGAGGTCCCCGGCCAGGGCGACGCCGACGGGGCCGGGCTCGCGGGCCTGCATCGGCGCCATCGCGTTGCCCAGGTGGGTGACGCAGCGGGCGCCGGCGTCGACCGCGGCCCGCACCGCGGCGGTGTCGGCGGCCGTGTGCCCGACCGAGACGACCACGCCCCGGGCGACCAGGCGCTCGATCACCTCCAGCGCACCGGGCAGCTCGGGGGCGATCGTCGCCATCAGCACACCGGCCTCGCGCGACCAGCGGTCGACCAGGTCCAGCGACGGTGGGCGCAGCCAGTGCTCGGGGTGCGCGCCCTTGCGGCTCGGCGCGATCATCGGCCCCTCGAAGTGCAGGCCGAGCGGCTCCGCGCCCGTCCACCCCGCCGGCGGGCCGCCGGCCAGGGTCGCCAGCGCCAGCTCGCGAGCCGCCGGGTCGCTGGTGATGACGGTCGGCACGAACGCGACGACGCCGTACGTCGGCAGCGCCGCCGCGACCTCCCAGAGCCGGTGCGGCTCGGCGGTGAGGTCGATGCCCGCGGCGCCGTTGACCTGGGCGTCGACCAGGCCGTGGACCCGGCTCATCGGCCCAGGAAGGCCGCGCCGACGGCGGCGACCGGGTAGTCGGACGGCACCACCTGCAGCCGACCCGCCAGGTCGAGCGACGCCAGGAAGGGCGAGCTCGCCGCCTGGTCGAGCAGCGCCTGCGCCACGGCCGAGCGGAGCGGGTCGCCGAGCTGGGCGACGCCACCGCCGAGGACGATGCTCGCCGGGTCGACGGCCAGGCTGAGCACCCGGATCGCACTGGCGACACCGGCGGAGAACCGGTCCCGCACCGCGATCGCGGACGGGTCGCCGGAGCGCGCCGCGGCGAAGAGCGCCTGCGCGGGAGGCACGTCGCCGGCCGGCCAGGCCGCGGCCAGGGCCGAGCCCGAGGCGATGGTCTCCAGGCAGCCGCGCTGCCCGCACTGGCACACCGTGCCCTGCGGGTCGACGGGCACGTGGCCGATCTCGCCGGCGGCGCCGTGCTCGCCGCGACGCAGCCGACCGTCGAGCACCAGGCCGGCGGCGAGGCCGGTGCCGATGCTGAGGTAGACGAGGTCGCTCGCACCGCTCAGCGCCGCGGCCCCCAGGGTCGCCGCGTTGACGTCGTTCTCGAGCACGACCGGGACCCCGAGCCGGTCGGCGAGGAGCGAGCGCAGCGGCAGCCAGTCACCGTTCACCCCGAGGTTGACGGCGTGCTTGACCGCGCCGCGCTCGACGTCGACGAGACCGGGGATCCCCACTCCGACGGTGCCGTCGAGCGGCAGGTCGGTCGCGGCGCGGAGCGCCTCGAAGACTCGCGCCGCCGAGCGCACGATGCCTGCGGCGCCCGACTCGGTCGGCTCCCGCACCTCGGCCAGGATCGTCCCGTCGGGGTCGAGCACGAGGCCGAGGGTCTTGGTCGCCCCGATGTCGAGGCCCACACTCACAGCGGCGCTCACCGCTCCCACCCGGCCTTCCGCAGCAGCTCGGTCACGGCGGCTGCTCCGGGTCGAGAGTAGCCGCGCGTGCAGATCCTCGGGACGGTGCCGGCGTACGGACCGGGCCAGCCCCACTCCACCACCACCGCCGCGCCGTCGACCGCGACCTCGGGCCGGCGGTGCAGGTCGCGGACCTGCAGCACGACGGGCCTGCCAGCAGGCACCGGCTCGCCGGGAGCGATCACGACGTCGGGCGTCAGGCCCCACGGGACCTCGCCGATCGCGATGTTGGCCGCGGTCGCGACGCTGACCACCAGGGCGCCGTGCAGGTCGGGCAGCTCGCCGTCGACCGTCACCGACCGACGCGCTCCGCCCAGCTGGGCCTCGGCATCCACGTCGTACGCCGTCGCCCCGGCCAGGTCGTCGAGCATCCGGTCGATGCGGGCGGCGGCGTCCTCGAGCCGCTCGCGGGAGAGCCGACCCGCGTGCACCGCCGTGACGATCGCGTCCTGGGTCTCGCGCACCAGCGCGGCCGACTTCTCCGAGCCGATGCACAGCAGGTCGGCGCCGGCGGCCAGGGAGAGCACCGCGGCCTCGGGGATGCCGCGCCCCGCCGAGGCGCCGGCCATGTCGAGGGCGTCGCTGACGATGACGCCGTCGTACCCGAGCCGGTCGCGCAGCAGCCCCAGCACGGGCGCACTGAGCGTGCCCGGCAGCTCGGCGTCGACGGCCGGTACGACGATGTGCGAGGTCATGATCGAGGCGATCGCGACGTCGACGGCCGCCACGAACGGCACCAGCTCCCGGTCGGTGAGGGTGGCCAGGTCGGCGTCGACCGTGGGCAGCTCCAGGTGACTGTCCTGGGCGGTGTCGCCGTGACCCGGGAAGTGCTTGGCGCAGGCCGCGACGCCCGCCTCCTGCAGGCCGGTGACCCAGGCCGCGACGTGGGCGGCGACGGGCGCCGGCGCGGTCCCGAAGCTGCGGGTGCCGATCACGGGGTTGTCCGGGTTGCTGTTGACGTCGGCGACCGGACCGAAGTCCAGGTTGATGCCGGCCGCAGCCAGCTCGCTGCCGATCGCGCGCCCGGTGTCGCGGGTGAGGGAGAGGTCGTCGGCGGCTCCCAGCGCGGCGGGCCCGAGCACCGGGCTGCCGTCCAGCGCGTGCAGCCGGGTGACGTCGCCGCCCTCCTCGTCGACGGCGATGACCGCGCGTGGGTTCGCGGCCCTGATCGCGGCGCTGAGCTCGGCGACGGCGCCCGGCCCGCCGGCGGTGTTGCTGCCGAAGTAGCAGACCCCGCCGAGGCCCTCAGCGAGCAGCTCGGCGTAGTCCGCGGGCAGCGTCGTACCGGCGAAGGCCGGGAGCTGGACGCGGAGGGCGAGCGCCTCGAGCGACGTCATCCCTTCACCGCCCCGGAGGTGAGACCACTGACCATCCGGCCCTGGACGAGCAGGAAGAAGACGACGACCGGGATGGCGATCAGGGTCGAGCCGGCCATGATGCCGCCCCAGTCGGTGCCGCGGTTGACGTCGGCGAAGGTCGTGAGCCACAGCGGCAGGGTGCGCTGGTCCTCACGGGTCATCACGACCAGGGCGAGGGTGAACTCGTTCCAGGCCTGGATGAACCCGAAGACCCCGGTCGCGACCAGGCCGGGCGCCAGCAGCGGGAAGGTGATCTTGAAGAACGCCTGGGTGCGCGAGCAGCCGTCGATCATCGCCGCCTCCTCGAGCTCGTACGGCACCCCGGCGACGAAGCCGCGCAGGGTCCAGATGGTGAAGGGCAGCACGCCGGCGACGTACACCAGCGTCAGGCCCACGACGGTGTTGAGCAGGTCCATGGCCTCGAGCATCTTGTACTGGGAGATGAAGAGTCCCTCGACGGGGATCATCTGGATGATCAGCAGGGTCACGATGAAGGACATCCGCCCGCGGAAGCGGAAGCGGGAGACCGCCACGGCGGCGACGAACGCGAAGCCGAGCGCGAAGACGACGGTCAGCCCCGTCACCATCACGCTGATCTTGAGCGCGTTGACGAACTGGTCGGTCTCGAAGACCGTCCGGTAGTTGTGGAGGCTGCCGCCGAAGGGCACCCAGGTGGGGACCGGGTTGCGGATCTCGTTGCGGTCCAGGAACGAGCTGTTCACCATCCAGTACACGGGGAAGACCGCGACCAGGAAGGCGATCACCCCGATGACGTTGGCGGTGATCCGCACCGGGCGGCGGGTCGGGCGCGACATCAGTTCTCTTCCTGCTTGAGCATGGCGCGGACGTACGGCGCGGTCAGCACCACCGTGAGGACCAGCATGAACATCGCGACGGCCGCGGCCATCCCGAACTTCCCGCTGCCGATGCCGAGCCGGTAGATGTACGTGCCGAGGAGGTTGGTGTCGTGGGTGCTGCCGCCGGCCTTCTGGAGGATGTAGATCTGGGTGAAGACCCGGAGGTCCCAGATCACCTGCAGCAGCGCGACGACGAGCAGCACCGGGCGGATGCTGGGCAGCACGATGTGGCGCAGCCGTTGCCAGCCGCTGGCGCCGTCGATCTCGGCGGCCTCGACCATGTCCTCGGAGACCTGGGTGAGCGCGGCGTACACGGTGAACGCCACGAAGGGCACGCTCATCCACACGACGATCACGGTGGCGACGAAGAAGAAGGACAGCGGCTGGAGCAGCCAGGAGTGCCCCTCGAAGTCGAGGCCGATCTCGGTGAGGAGGTAGTTGATCACGCCGTACTGCGTGTCGAAGAGCCACTCCCACACGGTCATCGCGGCGACGACCGGCATCGCCCAGGCGAGGAGCAGGCCGCTCTGCACCAGGATCCGGATCGGCTTCGACATGTGCTGCATCAGCAGCGCGAGGCCGACGCCGACGAGCATCGTCGCGGCGGCGTTGACCAGGCAGAAGAGGAGCGTGCGGAGGGTGACGGTCCACAGGTAGGGGTCGGTCAGCAGGTCGCGGTAGTTCTGGAGCCCGATCCACGCGGGCGGCCGGCCGAACTGCTGGGCCAGGCCGAAGTCCTGGAAGGACAGGACGACCTGACGCACCAGCGGGTAGCCGAGGGCGACCACGAGCGCGATCGTGGCGGGCACGAGGAGGGCGTACGGGAGCGGCGTCCTGCGGGCTCGGGGGGCCTTGCCGCCTTCGACGGTGGTCACGACTGGCTACCTCCTTCCGGACATCATGCTGGTCGTCGCGTGCGGGCATGGCACGGCCGGGGCGGCGGTTCGCACCGCCCCGGCCGTCCGTGCTGTCGTTCGTGCTGCTGGGTGCTGCTGGCTGGTGGGTCGAGAGACCCGTCAGCCGTTGAGCTGGGAGTTCATCTGGTCGTCGGCCTTCTTCGCCAGGTCGGCGGGGTCGCCGCCCTGCGCCAGGGCGCTGAACAGGTCCTCCAGGACCCGGGAGCCCTCGACGTTGGCCCAGCCCGGAGCGGCCGGAGTCAGCTTGGCGTTGGAGGCCGCGGCGATCGTGGCCTGCGCGAACTCGTCGTCACCGAGGAGCGGTGCGAGCGAGTTGAGGGCGGGCGTCAGGCCGGCCTTCGCCATGATCGTCTGGTAGTCCTTGCTGAGCATCAGCGCGACGGCCTTCTGGGCCAGGCCCTGGTTCTTGGACTTGGCCGCGATCGCGATGTCGGAGCCGCCGAGGAGCACCGGGGCGGGCTTGCCGTCCGAGCCGGGCAGCGCGAAGACGCCGATCTCCTTGCCGTACGTGTCGGGGCAGCCGGTCTTCGGGTCCAGGATCAGGCCCTTGATCCAGCCAGGGGCGGAGACCATGCCGATCTCACCGGCACAGAACGGCGTCCACGAGTCGGCCTCGTTGCCGTCCTTGGCCGCGCCCGAGGCCTCGGTGAAGAGCTTCTGCGCGGTCTCGAGACCGGCGATCGACTCGTCGCTCTCCAGCGCACCGGACCACTCGTCGCCGTCCGCCGTCGCGAGGTCGCCGCCCTGGTCCCAGATGAAGGCCGCGCCGTTGCGCCAGTCCTGCCCCGGGAACCAGAACCCGGAGAAGTTGGCCGGCTTCGGGTTCGCCTTCTTCAGCTTGATGGCGTCCTCGATGAACTCGTCCATGGACGTCGGGACCGCGGTGATGCCGGCCGCCTTGAAGAGGTCCTTGCGGTAGAAGATGTACTTCGAGCCGGCGTAGTACGGCACGGCGTACGTCTTGCCGTCGATGGTCGCACCTTCGACGAAGCCCTGCAGCAGGTCGTCGCCGCCGAGGTCGTCGAGCTGGCCGGTCTGGTCGGAGAAGGCACCGGCCGACGTGAAGGTCGGGGCCTGCGTGTTGCCGATCTCGACGACGTCCGGGGTCTCGGACGCGCTGGAGAGGGAGGTGGTCAGCTTCTCGACGAGACCGTCCCACTCCTGCTGCTCGATGGTCAGCGTGGAGCCGGGGTTCTCCTTCTCGAAGGTGGTCTTCAGCCAGTCGCGCGCGTCCTGCGGCGTGTCCGTGCCGTTGAGCCAGACCCGGATGTCGGCGGTCTTGGGACCGTCGCTCGAGCTGGTGTCGTCGCTGTCGCTGTCGCTGCCACAAGCCGCCAGGGCGGTGAGTGCCAGGGTGGCCAGCGCAGCGCCTGCGATCGTCTTCTTGATGCGCACCTCAGTGTCCTCTCGTACGTCTAACCCGATGTTGTGAAGAAGTTCCAGGGGCGGCGCCGAGCCGGGACCTGGGGTGCCGGTCCGTCAGCGGTGACGGCCGTACAGGTGGGGGCGGGCGTCACGAGACGCCCAGCTGTCCGGACAGCACGAGCACGGCGGCGCCGACGAGCACCACGTCCTCGCCCAGCTCGGAGGTGCGGACCACGAGTCCTGCCGAGCTGATCGGCATGGTCCGCTCGCGGATGCTCCGGTCGGCGGCCTCGAGCAGCGGCCCGTCGAGCAGCTCCTGGGGACCGCTGAGCACGAGCTCGTGCAGGTTGAGCGTGCCGACGACCGGCGCCAGGGCGACCCCGAGCTGCTCACCGACCCGGCCCAGGATCGTCGCGGGACTCTCGCCGCTCCGCGACCCGTCCTCGAGGCGCCGGCGCAGGTGGGGGACGGCGAGGATGGTCTCCAGGCAGCCGGTGCGCGAGCACGCGCAGCGCTCCCCCTCGGGATCCACCACGACGTGGCCGATCTCGCCGGCGGCCCCGAGGTGGCCGTGCAGCAGCGAGCCGCCGAGCACCAGACCGGCACCCACACCGGTCCCGACCCGGAGCACCATCAGGCCGCCGTCACCGGACGCGCCGAACGTGTGCTCGCCCAGGACGGCGGTGTTGGCGTCGTTGGCCACGAAGACCGGGAGCTCGAACGCCGCCGCGAGGCTGGCGGCCAGCGGGGTGTCGGTCCAGGCCAGGTTGGGGGCGTCGATGACCGTGCCGTCGGCGTCGACGACGCCGGGGCTGCCGACGCCGATGCCGAGCACCGGTCGCTCGGTCTTGGCTATCAGCGCCGCGGCCAGCTCGTGGACCAGCGCCACGGCGTCGTCGCCGACGGCGCCGTCGAGGGGCAGCTCGTGCCGGGCGAGCACCCGGCCGGCCAGGTTGATGACGGCACCGGTCATCCGGTCGGTGGCCGAGAGGTCCATGCCGATCACGTGCGTGGAGTCGGTGGCCAGCCCGACGAGCATCGGCGGCTTGCCGACGCGGCTCTCGGCCGGGGCGCCGAGCTCCTCCACCAGCCCGTCGGCCACCAGCTCGCCGACCAGGTCGGAGACCGTCACGCGGGTGAGGCCGCTGGTGCGGGCCAGGTCGGCGCGGCTCGCCGGGCCCTCCCGGAAGAGCTGCTGCAGGAGCAGCGACCGGTGGTGGCGACGGGCGTCCTCCTGGAGGAGCTTGCCGCGGGGCCGGAGCTGCCGGCCCACCGGGGAGGTCGTGGTCACGTTTGTTAGTTCAGCGCACTTACATATTATTCGTCAAGCGTTTGGCGGCAATTGGTTGTCGGGGATACCCGGTTTACCGGGGATCCCTGAACTTCTCAGCCCGTGCAGAGCCCCAGAAGTTGACCAAGTGCCCGAGGAGTCAGGGCGTGAGGGAGGGGCGGTCGGGGAGCGCGAGAGTGAGTACGGCGTCCTCGATCAGCGGGTGCTGCTCGATGTCCGCCTCGACCTGGCGCAGGCGTACGGCGAGGTGCGCCTCGGTGTCGTCGCCCACCAGGTCGACCGCCGCCACGACGAAGACCCGGGCGGGCCCGACGTACTCCAGGTGCAGGTAGGTCAGCCGGTCGATCTGCGGGTGCTCGAGGATCCCCGCGATCACGCGGGAGCGGGTGGCGGCCGAGGGCGGCTCGCCGAGCAGGTAGTCCATGTTGCGGCGGATCAGGAAGAGGGCGACGAAGGCGAGCAGCACGCCGATGGCGATCGAGCCGAGCGCGTCGAAGACCGCGTTGCCGGTGAGCTGGTGCAGCCCGATGCCAGCCGCGGCGATCAGGATGCCCACCAGCGCCGAGGAGTCCTCGAAGAAGACCGCCCGCAGCGTCGGGTTCGAGGTCTGCGTCACGTAGCGGAGCGGGTGGATCGACAGCCGTTGGGACGCGCCGTGGATCTGGCGCGACGCCTGCACGAAGGAGGTGCCCTCCAGCACGAAGGCGATCGCGAGCACGACGTAGTTGACCAGGAAGCTCGACTCCTCGGCCGTGGAGCCGAGCTCGGTGATGCCGTGCCAGATCGAGACGACCGCGCCGGCGGTGAAGAGGCCGAACGCCGCGATCATCGACCAGGCGTACGTCGCGCGGCCGTACCCGCGCGGGTGCTCCTCGTCGCGCGGCCGGCTGCCGCTGCGCTCGGCGACGAGCAGGAACACCTCGTTGCCGGCGTCGGCCCACGAGTGGGCGGCCTCGGCGACCATCGCGGCCGAGCCGGTCAGGACCGCCGCGACCGTCTTCGCGATCGCCAGCAGCGCGTTGGCGACGAGGGCGACCACGACGGTCAGGAGGGACTCGCCCCCGGTCGCGGGGGCAGGTTCGGTGGTGGGCGCCATGCGTGCCCCGTACCCCGCGGGGCCCCCCGGCTCACCCGATGCGGGCGAGACGGCGCCGGACCCGTACGGTCGGGCCCATGCGTCGTCGTCTGGTCGTCCTGCTGCTGGGAGCCCTCGTGCTGGCGGGCTGCTCCGACAGCCCCGACACCGACGCCGACGCGCGGCCGCCGGCCGTCGACACGCCGTCCACGAGCCCGACCGCCGCACCGCCGGCGTACGCCGAGTACGTCGCGCTCGGCGACTCCTACACCGCGGCCCCGCTGGTCCCGCCGGCCAGTGCCGACAACAACTGCCTGCGCTCGGGCGCCAACTACCCCGCGCTGGTGGCCGAGGCGATGCCGGGGACCGGCCTCACCGACGTCAGCTGCAGCGGCGCAGCCACCGTGAACATGACCCACCGGCAGCGCGGGATCAGCGGCGCGGTGCCGCCGCAGTTCGACGCCCTGACCCGGCGTACGGATCTGGTGACGATCGGCCTCGGCGGCAACGACGACGGGCTCTTCGGCGCCCTGATCGGCCAGTGCACCCAGCTGCGGGCGTCGGACCCGACCGGCGACCCGTGCACCACGGCGCTCGGCCCGAGCGTCGACAAGTCGCTCGCCGACATCCGCCGCAACGTGGCGGAGGTCGTCGCCGGGGTGCGCAAGCGAGCCCCCGACGCCCGGATCCTGGTGGTCGGCTACCCCCAGATCGTGCCGGCGAGGGGCACCTGCTCGGACCTCCCGCTCGCGGACGGCGACTACGCCTTCGCACGCGAGGTCAACCACGCCCTGACCCGGGCGGTCGAGAAGGCGGCGGCGGACGGCAAGGCGGAGTACGTCGACCTCTGGGCGCCCAGCGCGCGCCACGACATCTGCGCTCGCGACCCGTGGATCAACGGGCGGGTGACCACCGCCAACCGGGCCCTGGCCTACCACCCGCTCGCCGTCGAGCAGCAGGCCGTCGCCGCGCTCGTGACGGCCGCCCTCGCGACGAACCCCTGAGATCGGGTCCCGGGCTCAGCGCACGTCGTTGACCACGAGCCCCGCGACGGTCGTCAGCGCGACCGGCACCTCACGCAGGGCGTGACCGAGGGCGGCGGTGTCGGCAGGATCGAGGTCGCGCAGCAACGGGTCCCGGTCGACCAGCACCAGGTCTCCGCGGGATCCGACGCCGACGGTGGGCTGGGCGTCCACGGAGGCCACCAGCGCCTCCCGGACGCTCAGCGCCTGCTCGCCGTGCCACGGCCCGCGCTCGTCGTCGCTGCGGTGCACCGCCGCCGCCATCGCGAGCCACGGGTCGAGCGGCGACACCGGCGCGTCGGAGCCGAAGACCAGGTCCACGCCGTCGTCGAGCATCCAGCGGAAGGGGAAGCACCGCTCGGCCCGCTCCCCCCAGATCCGGTCGGTGAGGTCACGGTCGTCGAGCAGGTGCGCAGGCTGCACGCTCGCGCGGATGCCGAGCTGCGCCATCCGTCGTACGTCGTCGCGACGCGCCATCTGGGCGTGCTCGATGGAGCCGCGGGCGCCGGTGTCGGCGTACGCCGCGAGCGCCTCCCGCACCGCGGCGTCGCCGATCGCGTGGGTCGCCACCTCCAGCCCGGCCGCGTGGGCGCGGGCGAGCTGCTCGCGCAGCTCGTGGCCGGAGAGGTTCGGCTGGCCGGCGGGGTACTCGAGCTGGTGCGCGTCGCCGTACGGCTCGCAGCACCAGGCGGTCCGGGTGTTGAGCGAGCCGTCGCTGATGATCTTCAGCGACCCCATGGTCGCCCGGTCGTCGCACCCGGGCAGCGGGTCGCCGGTGCGCACGCCGGCGGCGATCACCTCCTCGAGCTGGTGGGAGTACGTCGCCGCGCGGATCCGCAGGAGGTCGCAGCCCTGACCCCACCGCTCGATCCACTCGCCGATGCCCGCCCCGAACTCGAAGTCGGCCATCCCCGTGATGCCCCGACCGGCCGCCTCCTCCAGCATCCGGCGGTAGGCCTCGGGCGAGGTGGCGTCGCTGCCGACGAGGCTGACCAGTCGCGGGTACGCCGCGAACCACTCGGTCTCGCGCACGACCGAGTCGCGCACCGGCATCGCGAGGTGGAGCAGCGCCGTCGTGTTCAGCCAGGCGTGGTGGCCGTCGCCGCTGATCAGCACGACCGGCGTGCCGCCCGACACCGCGTCGAGCTCCGACACCGTCACCTCGCGGTCCCACCCCGCCGAGCGGTGCCCCCACCCGATGACGGGCAGGTCGGGGAACTCCGCGATCCGCGCGGCGACGGCCCGGGTCGCGTCCTCCGGCGACCTCGCACCCGCGAGGTCGAGCCGCTGCGACGACAGCGTCCACTGGGCGAGGTGCGTGTGCTGGTCCCAGAGACCGGGGATCACCCACCGGCCCCCGGCGTCGATCTCCTCGGCGCCCGACGGCCGGTCGGCCGACTCGCCCACAGCGGACACGACGCCGTGCTCGACCGCGATGTCGACGGGTCGGTCGGGGAGGGTCTCGCCCTCGCCGAGCGGCACCAGGCGGGCGTTGCGGATCAGCAGGCTCGTCATGTGGCGCACGCTAGCGCGGGCACCGCGACCGCCATCAGCGGGTGCCGACAACGCCGGGGAGCAGCGGCATCCGACCGCGTGCGGCGCCTCAGCCGCCGGCGGACGGCGCTGCCACCTCGGCCGCAGGATCCGCCGGGTCCACCGGCGCCATCGGCCGGGGGCGCAGGAGGGCGCCACCGATGACGGCGGCCACGGCGGCGAAGCACGCACCGGCGGCGAACGCGAGCTGGAAGCCGCCGTTGAGCGCCTCGAGCGAGGAGGCGCCGGAGGCGGCCAGGGACGACGTCCGCGACGTGGAGACGCTCACGAGCACGGCCAGGCCGAGCGCTCCGCCCATCATGAACGAGGTGTTCACGACTCCCGAGGCGAGGCCGGACTCGTGCGGCTCGACGTCGCCCATCGCGGCCAGCAGGACCGGGTTGAAGGCGATGCCGGCGCCCACACCGAGCAGCAGCATCGACGGCAGCACGTCGGTGAGGAAGTGCCCGCCGACCGGTGCCCGGGAGAAGAGCGCGAGGCTCAGGGAGGCCAGGCCGAGACCGACCACGAGCGGCGGCCGGATGCCGAGGCGCAGGACCAGCCGGTCCGAGACGCGCAGTGAGCAGTACGCCATCACGACGCTGGTCGGCACGAAGGCGAGTCCGACCTCGAGGGCGTCGTACCCCAGCACCTGCTGGAGGTAGAGCGCCGCGAGGAAGAACCACGCGAACATCGCGGCCGCCCAGAGGACGCCCACGACCTGCGACACGACGACGTTGCGCAGCCGGAAGAGCCGCAGCGGCACCAGCGGCTCCGCGACCCGCGACTCCCAGAGCACGAAGGCCGCGAGCAGCGCCAGGCTGCCGGCGATCAGCCACGGAGCGCCCTCGACGATGCCGTAGACCGACAGCATCAGGGCGGCCGTGACCAGGACCGCACCGAGCACGTCGACCCGACCGCGCTGCGCAGGGACCTCGTCGGTGGGCAGCACCCGTCGGGCGGCGACGAACACGGCGACCCCGATGGGCACGTTGACCAGGAAGATCCAGTGCCAGGAGAGGAGCCCGGTGAGGACCCCGCCCAGCAGTACGCCGACGGCGCCACCGCCGGACATCACGAAGCCGAAGAAGCCCATCGCCTTCGCCCGCTCGGCCGGGTCGGTGAAGAGGCCCACGATCAGCGACAGCGCGACGGCGGACACCGCGGCCCCGCCCAGTCCCTGCACCGCCCGGCCCAGGACGAGCAGTCCCGCGGTCGGCGCCAGGCCGCAGGCGACGGACGCCGCGACGAAGGCGACCACCCCGCCCAGGAAGACCCGGCGGCTGCCGAGCAGGTCGCCGAGCCGCCCGGAGAGCAGCAGGAAGCCCCCGAACGTCAGCAGGTAGGCGTTGACCACCCACGCCAGCGCCGACTGGGAGAAGCCCAGGTCGGACTGGATGGAGGGCAGCGCGACGTTCACGATGCTGGAGTCGAGCACGATCATGAGGTCGCCCAGGCACAGCACGTAGAGCGCGAGCCAGCGGGACTTGAGGTCGGTCATGGTCGATCTCCTCTGCGGCGAAGTTCCTGTCACCTACTCGACGAACGCGGGTCCACGAGATCGACAGACCGCGCCGCTGGACCGAACTCATCGGTCGCCGACCTCAGGGGTGCGACCCCGAGGGGCCTCGGGGTCGGCTCAGGGATCCGAGGCCCCGTCTCCCCGATGCGGCGGACCCTCGCGACCGACGAGGCTCATCACCATGATCAAGGTCGAGTCACTCAGCAAGAAGTACGGCGGGTTCGCTGCCGTCGACGACGTCAGCTTCACGGCGCGGCCCGGCCGCGTCACCGGCTTCCTCGGGCCCAACGGCGCCGGGAAGACCACCACCATGCGGATCATGGTCGGGCTCACCCCCGCCTCCTCCGGCTCCGCGACCGTCAGCGGGCGGCGCTTCGCCGACCTGCCCAACCCGGGTCTCGAGGTCGGCGTCCTGCTCGACGCGTCGGCCCAGCACGCCGGACGCACCGGCCGCGAGATCCTCACGGTCGCGCAGCGCACCATGGGCCTCCCGGCCGGCCGGGTCGACGAGATGCTCGACCTGGTGAGCCTGACCCCGACCGAGTCCGGTCGCCGGGTCCGCAACTACTCGCTCGGCATGCGCCAGCGTCTCGGGATCGCCGCCGCCCTCCTCGGCGAGCCGGAGGTCCTCATCCTCGACGAGCCGGCCAACGGCCTGGACCCCGCCGGCATCCGCTGGATGCGCGACCTGCTGCGCGGGTACGCCGACCGCGGCGGCACGGTGCTCCTCTCGAGCCACCTGCTGCACGAGATCGAGGTGATCGCCGACGACCTGGTCGTGATCGGCAACGGGCGCATCGTCGCCCAGGGCACCAAGTCCGAGCTGCTCGCCGCCGCCGGCACGCTGGTCCGCACCCGCGACGTACCGGCCCTGACCCGGGGCCTCGTCGCCGCCGGCCTGGAGTACTCCGAGATGACCGACGCGATCCGCGTCGACGCCGACCCCGACGTCGTCGGCCAGGTCGCCCTGGCGACCGGCGTCGCCCTGACCGAGCTGCGCTCCGCCGAGGGCGCCGGGCTCGAGGAGATGTTCCTCGAGCTCACCGCAGACACCCAGCGAGAAGGAGCAGCGGCATGACTGCCATTGCCGTAGAGCACGAGACGACGGCGCGTACGGCGCGCCCGGCCCCCGCCCGCATCCCGACCACCCGCCTGATCGCGGTCGAGCTGCGCAAGTCGTTCGACACCCGGTCCGGCTTCTGGCTGATGGCCAGCATCGGCATCCTGGCCGTGGTCGCCACCGGGGCGACGATCCTCTTCGCGCCCGACAGCGAGCTCGACTACGAGGCCTTCGCCTCGGCGATCGGCTTCCCGATGGCCGTGATCCTCCCGATCATCGCCGCACTCTCCGTGACCAGCGAGTGGAGCCAGCGCACCGGGCTGACGACCTTCACGCTGGTGCCCCACCGCAGCCGGGTCATCGGCGCCAAGCTCGCCGTGAGCATCGGCATCGGCGTCGTCTCGATGCTGGTGGCGGCGGCGATCGGCGCCCTCGGCAACGTGCTGGGCACCGCGATCACCGGCACGGACACGGTCTGGAACGTCAGCGCCGCCGAGCTCTTCTACATCGTCGTCGCCAACGTGCTCGGCATGCTCGTCGGCTTCATGCTCGGCGTGCTCCTGCGCAACTCGGCCGCGGCGATCGTCGGCTACTTCGTCTACGGCTTCGCCCTCCCGCCGCTCACGTTCCTGCTCGCGGAGAACCAGCAGTGGTTCAAGGACCTCCAGCCGTGGGTCGACTTCAACTTCGCCCAGGGCAACCTCTTCAACGGCGTGATGACCGGCGACAACTGGGCCCAGCTCGCCGTGACCAGCCTCGTCTGGCTGGTGCTCCCGCTCGCGGTCGGTCTCCGGCTGGTGCTGCGCTCCGAGGTCAAGTAGCGCCAGGGTCCATCACGACTCGGTCACCCTTCCCCGATGCCTGCACCATGATGCGGACATCGGGGAAGGATGCTGTCATGAGGACCGGGGCTGTGGGGCTGACGCTCGCCATCGGCCTGCTCCTGGCCGCGTGCAGCAGCGACCAGGACGAGCCGGGCGCCACACCCACGTCCCCCACGCCCTCAGCCTCGTCGTCGTCGGCGCCCGTGGCCCCCGGCCTCAGCACTCCCGTCGAGGACCGGCTCTATCCCGACGTCGGGGACCCGGGGGTCGACGCCCTGCACTACCGCCTCGGCCTCGACTGGGACCCCGACGCCCGCCTGCTGACCGGCACCGAGACGCTCCGCCTGCGAGCCACCACCGACGCCGACCACCTCCGGCTCGACCTGGCGGCCGACCTCAGCGTCGACAAGGTCACCATCGGCGGGAAGGCCGCCAGGTTCTCCCACCCGGGCAAGGACCTCGTGGTCTCGCACCCGGTGGAGCGGGACCGCCGCTACACGCTGGTGATCACCTACTCCGGCAGACCCCAGCCGGTCCCGGCGCCCACCCAGCGCAGCGACTTCTCCACCAGCGGCTGGACGACCACGTCCGACGGCGAGGTCTGGACGATGCAGGAGCCGTACGGCGCCTACTCCTGGTACGCCGTCAACGACCAGCCCTCCGACAAGGCGCTCTACGACTTCCGGATCTCGGTGCCGACGCCGTGGGTCGGCGTGGCCAACGGCCGGCTGGACGCCCGCACCACGCGGGCCGGCAGGACCATCACCCGCTGGACGCTCGACGAGCCGGCGGCGTCGTACCTCGTGACCGTCGCGATCGGCGACCTCGAGATGACGAGGGACCGCTCGGCCTCCGGCGTGCCGATCACCTACTGGACCCCTCCCGGGCGCGACGACCTGCTCAGCGACCTGCGCCAGGCGCCCCGGGGGCTGGCCTGGCTGGAGAAGCGACTCGGTCCCTTCCCCTTCGACTCCCTGGGCTTCCTGATCGTCGACTCCGAGAGCGGGATGGAGACGCAGACGATGATCACGCTCGGCGACACCGCCTACGCCACCTCGACCGACGTGCTCGTCCACGAGATGGCGCACCAGTGGTACGGCGACCAGGTCACGCCGGTCGACTGGCGCGACGTGTGGATGAACGAGGGCATGGCGATGTTCATCCAGGGCGCGTGGACCGCCGAGGACTCCGGCACGTCGATCGAGGCCGTGATGGACCAGTGGGCCCCGGGCGAGGCGGCGCTGCGGAAGCAGTACGGTCCGCCGGCCGACTTCGACCCGACCGCCTTCGGCGGCGGCAACGTCTACTACGGCCCGGCACTGATGTGGGACGAGCTGCGCAAGCGCCTCGGCGACGACGAGTTCTGGCGCCTCGTGCGGGCCTGGCCGGCCGGTCACGACAACGCGAACGCCGACTACGCCGACATCACGACCTGGTGGTCGGAGCAGACGGGCGAGGACCTGTCCGGGTTCTTCGACGCGTGGCTGCTGGGCACCACGACCCCGACCCGGAGCGCGGGCTAGCTCGGCTGCCACCCCAGTGCCGGACCCAGCCGGGTCGCCATGTCGGTGAGGATCTGCACGTAGTCGGCCTCCTCGAAGGTGAAGGGCAGCGCGAACGCCACCTCGTCGACCTCGCGGAACGCCGCGTGCGCCGCCAGCCGCTCGGCGATCTCGGCGGAGGTGCCCACGATGTCGGGGGCGAACATCAGCCGGGCCGGGCCCTGCGGCTCGCGGGTCCGCGGCAGCCGCGCCTCGGCGTACGCCGTGTAGCGCGCCCGCTGGTCGGCGGAGGCGCTGTCGGTGGGGATGACGACCAGGCCCTGCGAGACGCGGGCGGCGGCGCCGAGCGGGTGCGCCGCGCGGAACGCCCGGATGTGGGAGAGCTGCACCCGCTCGAAGTCGTCGGCCTCCTCGGCCTTGACGACGCTGCTGGTGAGCAGGTTCAGGCCGCTCTCACCGGCCCAGCGGGCCGAGCCGAGCGAGGCGGCGCCGTACCAGAGGCGCGACGCGAGACCGGGCGAGTGCGGCTGGACGCGGTCGGAGAAGTCCTCGATGCCCGCCCGGCCGCTGAAGGGGCTGGCCGGCTCGCCGCGGACCAGGCGCAGCAGGCGCTCGACCCGCTCGTAGGTGAAGTCCTCGACGTCGCCGGTGTCGGGGTAGAGCGCGTCGCGCACCTCGTCGTACCGCATCGGCGGCCCGACGCTCAGGCCCGGGTTGAGCCGGCCGCCGGAGAGCACGTCGACGGTCGCCCAGTCCTCGGCGAGGCGGAGCGGGTTCTCCCAGCCCAGCGGCGTGACGGCCGTGCCGAGCTCGATCCGGCTGGTGCGCTGCGACGCCGCCGCGAGCACGGCGACCGGCGACGAGATGCCGTACTGCAGGTGCCGGTGCCGCAGCCACGCGCTGTCGAAGCCGAGCTGCTCGCCGAGCTCGATGATCCGCAGCGTCGACTCGTGCCCGGCGCCCGGGTCGTCGGGGTCGAAGAGACCGATCGTCAGGAATCCCAGCCTGCTGACCACCTGCGGCTCCTCTCGGTCTGCTGATGGCTGAATCGCTTGCACCCGCGCTTCATTCCCGCCAGCGTGGCGGACATGAGACTTCTCGTGCTCGGCGGCTCCGTCTTCGTCTCCCGCGCGGTCGCGGAGGAGGGCGTACGACGTGGGCACGACGTCACCTGCGCCAACCGGGGCACCTCGGGGTCGGTGCCGCGCGGCGCACGGCTGGTCGTGTGGGACCGCACCCGGCCCACTCCGGCGGAGCTGCGGGACGAGTACGACGCGGTGGTCGACGTCGCCCGGCTCCCGTCGTGGACCAGGTCCGCGGTCGCGGCCCTCCCCAGCGCGCACTGGGTCTTCGTGTCCACCGTCAACGTCTACCCGGACCCGCACCCGCCCGGCGGGACGCCGGCCACCCTCGCGCTGCACGAGCCGCTGCCCGACGACGTCGACCTGGCGTCCAGCCCCGAGGCCTACGGCCCGATGAAGGTGGCCTGCGAGGAGATCGTGCAGGCGGGGGCCGCCTCCGCCACCGTGGTGCGCCCGGGCCTGATCGTCGGCCCGGGTGACCCGACCGGGCGGTTCACCTACTGGCCGGTGCGGCTGGCCGACGGCGGCCGGGCGCTGGCCGGGGGCGAGCCCACGGACCACCTGCAGGTGATCGACGTCCGGGACCTCGCCGCCTGGATCGTCGCCTGCGCGGAGTCGCGCCGGGTCGGCGTGTACGACGGCGTGGGCGAGGTGCTCCCCGTCGCGACGATCCTGGAGGCGGTCGCGCAGGGCGTGGGCGCGAGCCTCGACCTCACCTGGGTCCCCGACGGCGCCCTGACGGAGATCGGCGTCCAGCCGTGGTCGGGGCCCGAGGGACTCCCGCTCTGGCTCCCGCGGCCCGAGTACGACGGCATGGCCTCCCACGACCCGACCCCGTCGTACGACGCGGGCCTGGTCCTGCGCCCGATCGCCGACACCGCCCGCGACACGCTGGCGTGGGTGCGGGCGACCTCCGGCTCCACTGTCACGGGGATCTCCCGCGAGCGCGAGGCCGAGGTGCTCGCTCGCTGGGGCGGGCGCTGATCCGTCGCGCGGTCGCCTAGAGCGGCGTGCCGAAGCGGGCGCCGTACGCGATCTCGGTCAGGGGGCGGCGGGTGCGCGGGACCAGCTCGCTGGTGACACCCCGACCGACGGCGATCCCGGTGGTGACCGACCAGTGGACGGGCACGCCGGCGGCGGCGGCCAGTCCGTCGTGGTCGAAGGCCGCGAACTGGTGCGTGGCCAGCCCGAGGGCGGCGGCCTGCACCGTCAGGTGCGCGACCGCCTGGCCGAGGTCGTACGCCGCGTAGTCGGAGTAGGCGGTCGCGTCATCCTCGGGTCCGGAGGCGACCTGGTGCAGCGCGAACACCAGGGCCGAGGCGGCCGGTGCCCAGCGACGCACGCTCGGCGCCAGCAGGGGGGCGAAGAGCTGGTGGGCGGCGTCGCCGCGCCGGCCGACCAGGAACGCCCACGGCTGGGAGTTGCCGGCGGACGGCGCCCAGCGGGCCGCCTCCAGCAGCGACGTGAGCTCGTCGAGGCCGAGGTCGTGCGCCTCGTCGTACTCGCACACGCTCCGCCGGTCGCGCAGCAGCGGCAGGACCTCGGGCTCGACCATGTGGGACGAGCCACCGCGAGCCGCGCGGTATTCCGGTCGGCATTCCCGTCGGCATTCCCGTCGGCATTCCCGTCGGCTCGGCGCTAGCCTGCGTTGATGAGCCCGCCGAAGCCCGCCCGCCTGTCGGCCGCCGAGCTGATCGACCTGGTCCTGGACGAGGGGTCGTGGAGCTCCTGGGACGTGCCGCCGTCGTACGGCGAGATCTCGGAGGAGTACGTCGCCGAGCTGGCGGCCGCCCGGGACAAGAGCGGCGTCGACGAGTCCGTGCTGACCGGCGAGGGACTCATGCACGGGCGCCGGGTCGCGGTCGTGATGGGCGAGTTCCGCTTCCTGGCCGGCTCGATCGGACGGGCGTCCGCGGACCGCCTGGTCGCCGCGATCGAGCGGGCCACCCGCGAGGGCCTGCCGCTGCTCGCCGGCCCCACCAGCGGCGGCACCCGGATGCAGGAGGGCACCCCGGCCTTCGTGCAGATGGTACGGATCACCCAGGCGGTGGCGGCGCACAAGGCGGCCGCGCTGCCGTACCTCGTCTACCTGCGCCACCCCACCACCGGAGGCGTGATGGCGTCGTGGGGGTCGCTGGGGCACGTCACCGTCGCCGAGCCGGGCGCGCTCATCGGCTTCCTCGGCCCCCGGGTCTACGAGGCGCTCTACGGCAGGCCGTTCCCGGAGGGCGTGCAGACCGCGGAGAACCTCTACGCCCACGGGATCATCGACGCCGTCATGCCGCCCGAGGAGATCGCCGGGATCCTCGACCGGGCGCTCGCGATCCTCCTCGCGCCGCGGCACGGGATCAGCCCGGTGCCCGACCCGGTGCCGCTGACGACCCTGCCCGACGTCGAGACCTGGGACGCCGTGACCCGCTCGCGCCGGCCCGATCGCCCCGGCGTGCGACGCCTGCTCAAGTACGCCGCCAGCGACGTGATCCCGCTCAACGGGACCGGTCACGGCGAGCGCGACCCGGGGCTGCTGCTCGCGCTGGTGAGCTTCGGCCAGGCGCCGTGCGTCTTCCTCGGGCAGGACCGTCGCGGGCAGACCGCCGAGCACCCGATGGGACCCGAGGCGCTGCGCGAGGCCCAGCGCGGGATGCGCCTGGCCGCCGACCTCGGGCTGCCGCTGGTGACCGTGATCGACACCCGGGGGGCGGCACTGTCGGCCGATGCGGAGAACGGCGGCATGGCCGGCGAGATCGCCCGCTGCCTCCACGAGCTGGTGACCGTGAGCGCCCCCACCCTCTGCCTGATGCTCGGCGAGGGCAACGGCGGCGGAGCGCTGGCCTTCCTGCCGGCCGACCGGGTGATCGCCGCCCAGCACGCCTGGCTCTCACCGCTGCCGCCCGAGGGCGCGAGCGCGATCGTCCACCGCGACCTCGACCACGCGCCCGAGATGGCGCGGGCGCAGAAGGTGCGCGCCCTCGACCTGCGCGAGCGTGGCATCGTCGACCGGATCGTCGCCGAGCTCCCCGACGCCGCCGACGAGCCGGAGGCCTTCTGCCAGCGGGTCGGCGCCGTGCTCGAGCACGAGCTCGCGGCCCTGCTCGAGAGCGGTCCCGGGTCCCCGGCCGACCGCGCTCGGCGCTACGCCTAGGAAACTAGAACCGGTTACAGTCCGGCCATGAAGACGTACGCCGTCACCGGCGCGGCCTCGGGGATCGGCGCCGCCACGACGGCCCTGCTGCGCGATCGGGGCCACCGGGTGATCACCGTCGACCGGCCGGGCACCGACGCCGCCGTCACCGCCGACCTCGCCACCGCCGACGGCCGGGCCGACGCGGTGGCCGGCGTCCAGGCACTGACCGACGTCCTCCACGGGCTGGTGCCGGCGGCCGGGGTGGGCGGGTTCACCGGCGTCGACCCGCAGCTGGTCGTGTCGGTCAACTACTTCGGCGCCGTCGCGCTCGTCGGGGGTCTGCGGCCCCAGCTGGCCGCGGCCGGCAGCGCCGGCGTGGTCCTCCTCGCGTCCAACTCGACGACCTGCCAGGGCGGCTGGGACACCACGCTCGCCGACGCCTGCCTCGCGGGCGACGAGCCCGCGGCCCGGCAGGCCGTCGCGGGCGTCGAGGCGGTGATGGTCTACCCCGCGACCAAGGCGGCGCTCGCCTGGTGGGCGCGGCAGCACGGCGTCGGGCCGGACTGGGCCGGTGCCGGCATCCGGCTCAACTCCGTCGCACCCGGGCTCATCGCGACGCCGATGACCGAGCAGCTGCGCGCCGACCCGGTCTTCGGCCCGTTCGCCGACACCTACCCCACTGCGCTCGACCGCCCCGGCCGTCCGGAGGAGGTGGCCGAGGTGATCGCGTTCCTCGCCTCGGACGCGGCGAGCCTGGTGGTGGGTGCGGTGCTCTTCGTCGACGGCGGCACCGACGCGATCATCAACCCGCACGAGCCACGCCCGCGGTAGCCCGGGCATGGCCCAGGCGGGTCATTCGCCCCGATTCCCCCGTGCGGCGACCTCCCCCGCCCTTACGGTGAGCGCTCCGCCCCCCCCCCCCCGCCCCCGACAAGGACGAGCGTGTCCCACCGCGACCTCAGTGACCTCGAGCTCCGCGCCCTCGCCTTCGTGGACGAGCGCGAGCTGGTCCGTGACCTCGTCGACATCGTGGCCGTGCCGAGCATCAGCGGCACCGACGCCGAGAGCGACCTCCAGCACCGGCTCGCCAAGCAGGTGCGCGAGCTCGACCTCGACGTGGACCTCTGGCAGCTGGACCTCCCTCGCCTGACGGCCGATCCGCAGTTCCCCGGGTGGGAGGTCGAGCGGTCCGAGAGCTGGGGCCTGGTCGCGAGCAGCGGCCCGGGCGAGCCCGAGCTCGTCCTCCAGGGCCACGTCGACGTGGTGCCCGCGGGAGACCCGGCGACCTGGCGCACGGACCCCTTCACGGCCGACCTGACCGGACGCCGGATCCACGGCCGTGGCACCTGTGACATGAAGGCCGGCGTCGTCGCCAACATCGCCGCGGTGCGCGCCGTCCGCGCCGCCGGCATCCCGCTGTCGCGGCCGTACGCCCTCCAGCTCGTCGTCGGCGAGGAGGACGGTGGGCTCGGCGCCTTCGCGACGCTGGACCGCGGTCACCGGGGCCGGGCGTGCATCATCACCGAGCCGACCAGCGGCACGATCACCACGGCCAACGCCGGCGCCCTCACCTTCGAGCTCCGGGTGCCGGGTGCGGCGACGCACGCGAGCACGTCGTACGCCGGGGTCAGCGCGCTCGACCGCTACCTCCCGCTGCACGCGGCCCTCGCCGCCCTCCAGGAGCGGCGCAACCGCGACGTCCACCCGCTGATGTCGGAGTACCCGGTCGCCTACCCGCTCTCGGTCGGCAAGGTGTCCTGCGGCGAGTGGGCGAGCACCGTGCCCGACCTGCTGGTCGCCGAGGGCCGGCTCGGGGTCGCCCTGGGCGAGGACCCGGACGGTGCGCGCAGCCAGCTCGAGGAGGCCGTCGCCGACGCCGCGGCGCGCGACCCGTGGCTGCGCGACCACCCGCCGAGCGTGACGTGGACCGGCGGCCAGTTCGCCAGCGGCGAGTACGCGCAGGACGACCGCGCCCTCTTCGACCTCGTCGGCGCCGCGCACGCCGACGTCACGCGCGGGCCCCGACCCCGCGAGCGCGGAGCGCCGTACGGCAGCGACCTCCGGCTGTACGCCGGCGCCGGCGTGCCGACGCTGCACTACGGGCCGGGTGACGTCCGGCTGGCGCACGGGCCGCACGAGGCGGTGGAGGTGGACGAGCTGGTCACCGTCACCGAGAGCCTGGTGCTGGCGCTCCTGCGCCGCTGCCGGTAGCGACGGGCGGTCGCGGTCGGCCGGGCCCTACCCTCGACGCATGTCGCGCGTCGCTCTGGTCCTCGGCTCGGGCGGCGCCCGCGGCTACGCCCACATCGGCGCGATCGCCGAGATCGAGGCCCGCGGCCACGAGGTCATCGCCGTGGCCGGATCGTCGATGGGGGCGCTGGTCGGTGGCCTGTACGCCGCCGGCGCGCTCGACGACTACACGGAGTGGGTCCGCAACCTCAAGCAGCGCGAGATCCTCCGCCTGCTCGACCCGAAGTGGTCGGCCGGGGGCGCGATCGCAGCCAACCGGATCTTCGCCGAGGTCGAGGAGCTGATCGGCGCCCAGTTGATCGAGGACCTGCCGCTCGCGTTCACCGCCGTCGCCACCGACCTGCGGGCGCGGCGCGAGGTCTGGTTCCAGCGCGGGCCGCTGCTCTCGGCGATCCGCGCCTCGATCGCGATCCCGGGCGTGATCACCCCGGTCGTGATGAACGGCCGCCTGCTCGCCGACGGCGGCCTGATGAACCCGGTGCCGATCGAGCCGACCGCGGCCGCCGCGGCCGACCTCACCATCGCGATCTCGCTGCAGGGCGACCGGAGCGCCCACGACCCGAGCACCCCGGCCCGCGAGCCCGCGGCGCCGACCTGGCGCGAGGAGCTGGTCGGCCGGGTACGCCGTACCGTCGGCCGCGAGCGCGAGCGCGAGGTCGAGCTCGAGGCACCCGAGCCGATCGAGCCGGACCCCCTGCGCATCTCCGACGTGGTGGGGCTGTCGCTGGACGCGATGCAGGGCCTGGTCGCCCGCTACCGGATGGCCGGCCTGCCTCCCGACGTGCTCGTGACCGTGCCGGTCTCGGCCGCCCGGTCCCTCGACTTCCACCGGGTGACCGAGATGATCGAGCTCGGCCAGCGCCTGACCGCCGACGCGCTCGACGT
Source organism: Nocardioides sp. URHA0020 (assembly GCF_000620705.1). Classification (GTDB taxonomy): domain Bacteria; phylum Actinomycetota; class Actinomycetes; order Propionibacteriales; family Nocardioidaceae; genus Nocardioides. Next base: position 399,379 of record NZ_KK211167.1, on the reverse strand, counting down.
GTCAGGCCACTGACGCCTCAGAAGAGCAGCGCGGTCGCCGGGTCCTCCAGGATCCCGGCCACGTCGGCGAGGAACCGGGAGCCCTTCTCCCCGTCGATGTGGCGGTGGTCGAAGGACAGCGACAGCGTGCACACCTGACGCACGACGATGCTGTCCTGGCCGTCGACGTCGACCACCCACGGCGCCTTCTTGATCGTGCCGAAGGCCAGGATCGCGGACTCGCCCGGGTTGATGATCGGGGTGCCGCCGTCGATCCCGAAGGGGCCGATGTTGGTGATCGTGAACGTCCCGCCGCTCATCTCCGCTGGCTGCGTCCTGCCCTCGCGCGCGGTCGCGGTCAGCGCGTTGAGCGCCGTCGCCAGCTCGAGCAGCGAGAGGTCCTGCGCGTCCTTGACGTTGGGCACGACGAGCCCGCGCGGCGTCGCCGCCGCGATCCCGAGGTTGACGTAGTCCTTGAAGACCACGTCGCCGGCGGCCTCGTCCCACAGCGAGTTGATCTCCGGCGTACGACGCATCGCCAGCATCACCGCGCGCGCGAGCACGAGCAGCGGCGAGACCTTGACCTCGCGGAACTCGCGCCGCCCCTTGAGCCGGTCGACGAGCTCCATCGTCCGGGTCACGTCGATGGTCACCCACTCGGTGACGTGCGGGATCGTGAAGGCCGAGCTCACCATCGCCTGGCCCATCATCTTGCGCACGCCCTTGATCGGCTCGCGGGTCTCGCCGCCGGTGGTCGACGAGCGGGGAGCGCTCGTCCCGGGCCGCGACACCTCCGAGGCCGCCGGGTGCAGGTGCTCGGAGGAGCCCACGTAGGCCACGCCGGAGGCGGCCGCCTCCACGTCGGCGCGGGTCACGGTCCCGTTGGGCCCGGACGCACGGCAGCTGCCGAGGTCGACCCCGAGGTCCTTGGCCAGCTTGCGCACCGGCGGCTTCGCCAGCGTGCGCACGGCGACGGGGGCCGGCGGCGGCTCCTCGACCGCCTCGACCATCGGCGCGGCGCCGGCCTCGAAGGCCGCCTGGGTCTGCATGTGGGCGGCCACGGCGCCTGACGGCACCTTGCGCGCGCGGCGCACCGGACCTCGGTCGGCCTTGTTGCGGCCGACCAGCGACTCGCCCTCGCCGCCACCGGAGGCGGCCGGGTTGGACAGGTCCATCTCCGGCTCGGCCCCGGCGGGGTCGCCGATCGCGATGATCGGCGTGCCGACCTCGACCATCTCGCCCTCGGCGACGAGCAGGGCGGTGACGGTGCCGGCGTACGGCGACGGCAGCTCGACGATCGACTTCGCGGTCTCGATGTCGACCACGACGTCGTTGATCGCGATGACGTCGCCGACCTTGACCTTCCAGCCCACGATCTCGGCCTCGGTCAGACCCTCGCCCACGTCGGGCAGCTTGTACTCAGCCATGTCAGGACTCCCTGCCCTCAGTACTCGAGCGAACGGTCGACGGCGTCCAGCACCCGGTCGAGGTCGGGGAGGTAGTCCTCCTCGATCCGCGACGGCGGGTAGGGCGTGTCGAACGCACCCACCCGGAGCACCGGAGCCTCGAGCGAGTAGAAGCACTGCTCGGTGATCCGCGCGGACACCTCCGCGCCCATGCCGAGGTTGACGTGCGCCTCGTGGGTGATCACCGCGCGCCCGGTCCGGCGCACCGACTCGTAGACCGGCCCCATGTCGAGCGGCGAGAGCGTGCGCAGGTCGATGACCTCGACCGACTTGCCCTCGCCGGCCGCCGCCTCCGCCACCTTGAGCGCCGTCTTCACCGTCGGGCCGTAGGCCAGCACGGTGACGTCGGAGCCGCGGCGCACGACGCGCGAGGTGAAGAGCGGGTCGGGCGTCGCGGTGTCGTCGAGGTCGGCCTTGTCGGCGTGGTACTGCCGCTTGGGCTCGAGGAAGATCACCGGGTCGTCGCAGGCGATGGCCTGCTGGATCATCCAGTAGCCGTCGACCGGGTTGGAGCAGGCGACCACCTTGAGGCCGGGGGTGTGCGCGAACTGCGCCTCCGGCGACTCGCTGTGGTGCTCGACCGCGCCGATGCCGCCACCGAAGGGGATCCGGATGACCATCGGCATCTTCGACTTGCCCTGGCTGCGGAAGGTCATCTTCGCGACCTGGCAGACGATCTGGTCGTACGCCGGGTAGACGAACCCGTCGAACTGGATCTCGACGACCGGGCGGTAGCCGCGCAGGGCCAGCCCGACGGCCGTGCCGACGATGCCGGACTCGGCCAGCGGCGAGTCGATGACTCGGTCCTCGCCGAAGTCCTTCTGCAGGCCGTCGGTGATCCGGAAGACGCCGCCGAGCTTGCCGACGTCCTCGCCCATGAGCAGGACCTTGGGGTCGTCCTCCATCGCGCGCCGTAGCCCCATGTTGAGGCCCTTGGCGAGAGTGATCTTCTCGGTGCTCATGCCCGTGCCCCCTCGAAGCTCTCGAGGTAGGCCTCGAAGCCGGCGCGCTGCTCCGCGAGCTCCTCGGTCAGCTCGGTGTAGACGTGGTCGAAGATCGACAGCGGTGACGGGTCCGGCAGCGCCTTGCACCCGTCGCGCAGGCGGGCACCGAGGTCGTCGGCCTCCGCCTGCACCGCCGCGACGAACTCGTCGTCGGCCAGGCCGTTGCGCCGCAGGTAGACCTCCACCCGCGCGATCGGGTCCTTGAGCTTCCAGCGCTCGAGGTCGTCGGAGAGCCGGTAGCGGGTCGGGTCGTCGGTCGTGGTGTGGGCGCCCATCCGGTAGGTGTAGGCCTCGACGAAGGTCGGGCCCTGCCCGTCCCGCGCGCGCTGCAGCGCGGCCTGCGTGACGGCGTACGTCGCGAGCACGTCGTTGCCGTCGACGCGGACGCCGGGGAAGCCGAAGCCCAGGGCCCGCTGGTAGAGCGGGATCCGCGTCTGGCGCTCGATCGGCTCGGAGATGGCCCACTGGTTGTTCTGGCAGAAGAAGACGACGGGCGCGTTGTAGGACGCCGCGAAGATGAAGGCCTCGTTGACGTCGCCCTGCGAGGAGGCACCGTCGCCGAAGTGGGCGATGACGGCCGCGTCGCGCTCGGGGTCACCGGTGCCGACGACGCCGTCGCGCTGCATGCCCATCGCGTAGCCGGTGGCGTGCAGGGTCTGGGCGCCGATGACGATCGTGTAGAGGCCGAAGTTGTTCTCGGCCGGGTCCCAGCGGCCCTGGTCGACCCCACGGAAGAGGCCGAGCAGGTCGAGCGGGTCGACGCCCTTGCACCAGGCGACCCCGTGCTCGCGGTAGGTCGGGAAGACGTAGTCCTGTGGGCGCAGCGCGCGGCCGGCACCGATCTGCGCGGCCTCCTGGCCGAGCAGCTGGGCCCAGATGCCGAGCTCACCGTGGCGCTGCAGCGCGGTCGCCTCGACGTCGATGCGCCGGGTCAGCACCATGTCGCGGTAGAAGCCGCGGAGCTGCTCGGCGGAGAAGTCCAGGTCGAACTCGGGGTGGTGGACCCGCTCCCCCTCGGGAGTGAGGAGCTGGACCAGCTCGGGGCCGCCGTCCTGCTGCGAGGGACCGAACACCTCGACGAGGTCGGGGCCGAAGCCGTCTCCTGCTGGCTGCTGCGTCACGTGCACTCCTTCGAGGTCATCGGCCGGAGCGGGGTCTCCGCGTGCCGAGGTCAGTACGCCGGGGACTCAGGAGCGGGGGTGGTGCTCCTGTGACCCGGGACACAATCGTGCAACGGCAAACGTACCTGCGTCCTCCGGGCGGCCGCCAATCGCCCCGCGCACTCGTGCCCCGACCTCTACGCTTCGGGGCATGAGTGCCTCCGACGTCTCGGCCAGCACGACGATCGCCGCGCCGCCCGCCACGATCTTCGCGATCCTCACCGACCCCCGTCAGCACGCCCGCATCGACGGGTCCGGCACCGTCCGAGAGGCGGTCGACGGTCCCGAACGGCTCGAGCTCGGCTCGACCTTCGGGATGAAGATGAGGATCGGGGCGCCGTACCGCACCAAGAACAGGGTCGTGGAGTACGAGCCCGACCGGCTCATCTCCTGGCGACACTTCGGGACGCACCGCTGGCGCTACGAGCTCGAGCCGCAGGCGGACGGCACCACGACGGTGACCGAGACCTGGGACCTGAGCCACTGCAACGGCGTCAACAAGTGGGTCCTGGGCGCCCTGGGCTATCCCCAGCGGCACCAGCGGGGGATCGAGCAGACGCTCGTGAAGCTCAAGGCGGCGGCCGAGGCCGACGCCTGAGCCGTCAGGTCCCGCAGAAGGTCTGGTAGCCGGCGCCGAAGTCGTCCGGCGCCGGCGCGGCGTAGGCCTCGAGGCCAGGACGCTCGTCGTACGGCGAGCGCACCGCCTCCAGCAGCCGCTCGACCGGGCCGAGGTCGCCGCCGGTCGCGGCCGCCAGCGCCTCCTCGACGAGGTGGTTGCGGGGTAGGTAGACCGGGTTGACCCGGTCCATCGCGTCGGCGTCGGGGCCGAGGGCGCGCCAGCGCTCCAGCCAGGCGTCGAGGTCCGCGAGGTCCAGGACCAGCCCACGCACCGGCTCGGCGTCGCCGCGCGCAGCGCGACCCAGCGCCCGGTAGAACGTCGTGAGATCGACCCGACCGGCTCGCATCAGCGCGACCAGGTCCTCGACCAGCGGCGCCGCGACCTCGTCGTCGAGGTCGGCGGGCAGCCCGAGCTTGGCGCGGATCCCGCTCAGCCAGGCGGCGTTGTAGTGGTGGCCGAACGCGCTCAGGGAGGCGGTCGCCGCCTCGACGGCGCCGTCCTGGTCGTCACCCAGCAGGGGCAGCAGCGCCTCGGCCAGCCGGGCCAGGTTCCACTGGGTGATGCCCGGCTGGTTGCCGTAGGCGTAGCGCCCGGACTCGTCGATCGAGCTGTAGACGGTCGCCGGGTCGAAGGCCTCCATGAAGGCGCACGGTCCGTAGTCGATGGTCTCGCCGGAGATCGTCACGTTGTCGGTGTTCAGCACCCCGTGCACGAAGCCGACGAGCATCCACTGCGCGACGAGGCGGGCCTGGGCGGCCACCACCGCGTCGTAGAGGGCGAGGTACGGCGCGTCCGCGGTCGCCGCCTCCGGGTAGTGGCGCTCGATCGCGAGGTCGGCGAGGCGACGCGTCAGCTCGACGTCGCCCTGCGCCGCGACGAACTGGAAGCTGCCGACCCGCAGGTGGCTGCTCGCCACCCGCGCCAGGACAGCGCCCGGCAGCACGGTCTCGCGGCGTACGCCGCGGCCCGTGGCGACCACCGCGAGGGCCCGGGTCGTGGGGATGCCGAGCGCGTGCATGGCCTCGCTGACGACGTACTCCCGCAGCATCGGGCCGACGGCCGCCAGGCCGTCGCCGCCGCGTGCGAACGGCGTGCGACCCGAGCCCTTGAGGTGCAGGTCGCGCACCCGGCCGTCCCGGTCGCGGAGCTCGCCGAGCAGCAGGGCGCGTCCGTCGCCGAGACGGGGGCTGAACCCGCCGAACTGGTGCCCGGCGTACGCCTGCGCCACCGGTCGCGCGTCCGGCGGCACGAGCGTCCCGGTCAGCAGCCCGAGACCGTCCGGGCCACGGAGCTGGTCCACCTCGAGGCCGAGCCCGGTGGCCAGCGGCTCGTTCAGGACCAGCAGGGTCGGCTCCGGCGCGGGCTCGGCGTGCCAGGGCACGGCGAGCTCGGGAACCGCCCGGGCGAACTGGTCGTCCAAGGCGATGGTCAGGACGCGTGCGGTGCTCACACCTCGAGGCTACGTGTCTGGTCCGCACGGTCACAGGGTGCGAGAATCGGCGACGAGCGGCAGGCACGGGAGGCGCAGACGTGACAGCGAGGGACTTCCCGGTGCGGGTCGGGCACGGCTCGGCGACCGGCATCCGCACGGCGGACGCCCTCGCCGTCCTCGACGCCGCCGCCGTCCTGCAGATGAGGCGCAGCGAGGCCGCCGCGGCCGCGGCTCGCGACGAGCTGAGCACCGGCGAGGTGGTGGCGCTCGGCACCGCCGGAGCCCATGAGTGGCTCCACTCCCAGGGAGCCGCCTGGCGCGAGAACCTGTCGGTCCGTCCGGGCGCCTCCACCACCCAGCTGCGTGCGGGCCTGCCGATCAACCGGGCCTACCTCGCGGCCGGGACGCAGATGGTGAGCGTCTTCGACTACCAGGGCGTCGACCCGGAGGGCCGCATCCTGCTGGCCAACGAACCGGTCGGCAACTACCTCTTCGGCCGGGCACCGGTGCAGATGAAGATCATCGACCGTCGCTTCGTGATCCTGGACGGACCGGTCGTCGACGGCTCGATGAGCCTGATGACCATCCATGCCGGCCCCTGCCTGGAGGCCGCCTGGCGCTACTGGGAGGCGGTCATCGCGTCCACGGTCCCGGTCGAGGACACCGGTGTCTCGGACCTCGCCTTCCTCACCCGACGACAGCGTCAGGTGGTCGCGCTGCTCACGGCCGACCTGGGCGACGAGGCGATCGCCGCGTCGCTCGGCGTCAGCGTCCGGACCGTGCGCTCCGAGGTGGCCGCGATCCTCGCGGCGCTGGGCGTGCGGTCCCGCTTCGCGGCCGCCACCCGACTGGCGCGGTTGGCCGCCGACGGGTGACCGGCTGCAGGAACCTGCAACCCGCATGACACCGAGCCCCGCCGTCCGGTGACATGTCGCCGGGTGGAGTCGGCCGGCGATCGGGGGAGCTGGTCGGCTCCCTTCTCGCGTCGCGCACTGGCGGCGATCGCTAGTGGACCTCGCCCAGGTCCTCGTGGTCCCGGTGCGTCTCCGGCTCGACCTGGAAGGTCGAGTGGCGCACGTCGAAGTGCTCGGCGGTGCACGCGGCCAGCCGGTCGAGGAGGCCACCCACGCCGTCGGCGTCGAGGGCCTCCTGGGTGACGGTCACGTGCGCCGACAGGCTGGGCATCCCGCTGGTGATGGTCCAGGCGTGCAGGTCGTGGACGTCGACCACCCCCGGCATCTCGAGCAGGTGCCGGGCCACGTCGTCCAGGTCCATGCCGGCCGGTGCGATCTCGAGCAGGATGGAGGCCGACTCGCGGAGCAGGACCAGCGACCGAGGCAGGATCAGCGCGGCGATCAGCAGCGACACGATCGAGTCGGCGCGGTCCCAGCCCCAGAGCAGGATCACGACGCCGGCGAGCACGGCCAGGATCGAGCCGACCAGGTCGGCGAACACCTCGTTGGCCGCGCCGCGCAGGTTGAGCGACCCGGTGTCGGACCGGTTCAGCACGATCAGCGACGTGGCGTTGGCGACCAGGCCGACGGCGGCGAAGGCGATCATCGGTCCGGCGTCGACCGAGGCCGGGTCGGCCAGCCGCGAGATCCCGGCGTACGCCAGGTAGCCGCAGACCACCAGCAGCACCAGGGCGTTGAGCATCGCGGCGAGGATCTCGGCCCGGTGCAGGCCGAAGGTCGAGCGGGGACCGCCGCCCCGGGACGCGACGTACGACGCCCCCAGCGCGAGCACCACCGCGGCGGCGTCGGTGGCCATGTGCCCGGCGTCGGCGAGCAGCGCGAGCGAGCCGGTGACGTACGCGCCGACCACCTCGAAGGCCAGCACGACGACGGTGACGCCCAGGACCCAGCGCAGGCGGGCGCGGTCCTCCGCGCGCCCGGCCGCGTGGCCGTGGTCGTGTCCCATGGGCCCAGCCTAGGGAAGGCGCGGCCGAGCCTCAGCCGCGGCCGTGCGGCTCGAGCCAGCCGGCGAGATCGGGGCCCCGGGGCACGATCTGCGTGGGGTTCAGGTCGCGGTGCACCACGTAGTAGTGCTGCTTGATCTGCTCGAAGTCGGTGTTGTCGCCGAAGGCCGGGATCGCGTAGAGCTCGCGCGCGTAGCCCCACAGGTTCGACATCTCGACCAGCTTCTGCCGGTTGCACTTGAAGTGCCCGTGGTAGACGGCGTCGAAGCGCGCCAGCGTGGTCCAGAGGCGTACGTCGGCCTCGGTGATCGCGTCGCCCATCAGGTAGCGCCTCGTCGACAGCCGCTCCTCGAGCCAGTCGAGTGCGGTCCAGAGCCGGTCGTACGCCGCGTCGTACGCCTCCTGGGACCCGGCGAAGCCACAGCGGTAGACGCCGTTGTTGACCTCGGTGTAGACGCGCTTCATGACCTCCTCCATCTCCTCGCGGAGACCGGTCGGCCACAGGTCGGGCGCGTCGGCGCGGTGGTGCTCGCGCCACTCGAAGAAGAGGTCGTGCGTGATCCACGGGAAGTCGTTGGTCACGACGCCGCCGGTCGGCACGTCGACGACCGCCGGGACCGTGATCCCGCGCGGGTAGTCGGGGAAGCGGGCGAAGTAGGCCTGCTGGACCCGCTCGATGCCGAGCACCGGGTCGACCCCGCCGGGGTCGAGGTCGAAGGTCCAGCTGCGCTCGTCGTGCGTCGGGCCGGGCGTGCCGAGCGAGATCACGTCCTCGAGCCCGAGCAGCTGCCGCACGATGATCGTGCGGGTCGCCCACGGGCAGGCCTTCGCAGCCACCAGCCGGTAGCGGCCGGGCTCGACCGGCCACAGCTCGCCGTCGACCGGACCGTGCTCGGGTCGGCGGGCGCCGAGGGTGATCCGGTCGGGGATGTACGTCGAGTCTCGGGCGAACTCGCCCGCCGCGACGTAGGAGCCCTGGTTGCCGCCCGAGTCACTCATGTCTCCAGCGTAGGTGAACCCTCAGGTACCGGACTGCCGGCCCGAGGTGCCGCTCTCGCGCAGCGACGCCACAAACTCGAGCTTGTCGAGCACCGGCGGCGGGATCACGAACGGGTAGAGGTCGTCCTTGCCCATGCTGCGGTTGACCATGTTCAGCGCGACCGCGAGCGGGATCCACACCCCGCGCACCACGTCGGCGAAGCTGGCGAACGACGTGACCGGCGCGACCGCCGTCAGGCCGTACTCGCTGGCCGTCTCGATCGTGTCGCAGATGTGCAGGTAGTGGGCCCAGGTCTCGGCGAAGTCCTCGAAGGGGTGCATGGTCGCGTACGTCGAGATGTACTCCGACTCCCAGCCCGCCGGCGGCCCCTCGGCGTAGTGCCGGTCGATCTCGGCCTGGTAGTCGGTGGACTCGTCGCCGAAGAGCTCGCGGCAGCGCGCCTGCGTCTCGCCGTCGCGCACCAGCTGCCACTCGATGTAGTGCCCGACCTCGTGCCGGAAGTGGCCGAGCATCGTGCGGTAGGGCTCGGCCAGCCGGGCGCGGACCTTCTCGCGGTAGGCGTCGTCGCTCTCGGCGAGGTCGATGGTGATGACCCCGTCCGCGTGCCCGATGACCACGTTGTCCTCGCCGGATTGGTCGCTGGTGCTCAGCAGGTCGAAGGCCAGGCCGTTCTCCGGGTCGGCGACCTTGTCGACCACGCGGAAGCCCAGGGTGTCGAGCTCGGCGACCAGGTGGCGCTTGGCCTGCTCGGCGAGCCGGAACTGCTCCAGCCCCTCGACGTCGCCGTCGGCAGGTCGGGTGCGGGTCAGGTCGCAGGCGGCGCACTGACCACCCGTGACCGTCGCCAGCCAGGTGCAGCCGGAGAGGTTGAGGTTGCGGCAGATCCACCAGACCAGGCCGGACGCGTCGACGTACCGACCCTGCGGGTCGACCGGGACGATCGCCCGCTCGCTGCGGGAGAAGCCGAGCGCGGTCCCGCAGGAGACGCACACGGAGTTCTCGAAGTAGAGGGTGTTGTCGCACACCCGGCAGCGATAGGCCTTCACCGGTCCTTTGTACCCACCCGACGACCGATGAGACGCATTCCCGGACCCGCCGACCGCGAACGGAATTCGCCGTTGGTTACCCACGAGTCGCCAGGGAGGCGCATACTGGGAGCAATGGCTACCTCATCTGGGCGCCGGCACCTCGCCAGCAGCCCCTTCAAGCCCAAGGTCGAGCTCCCGATCGAAGACTTCGAGTCGGGCGACCTGGTGTCGCACGACTCCTACGGGGTCGGCCGTGTCGTGGGCGTCGAGGCGGACGCGGTGTCGGTCGACTTCCGCGACCAGACCGTCCGCGTGTCGAGCCCGTACCGGAAGATGACCAAGCTCTAGAGCCTCACACCGGCGCGACGTCGACCGACACCTTCAGGGTCGACTTCGTCGCCTCGGTGAAGATGACGCCCTTGACCGGCGGCACGTCCCGGTAGTCGCGCCCCCACGCCACGGTGACGTAGCGGTCGTTGACCCACTGGTCGTTGGTCGGGTCGACGGCGAGCCACTGGCCCGTCTCCGGCAGCCAGACCGCCACCCACGCGTGGGAGGCGTCGGCGCCGACGATCCGCTCGCGCCCCGGCGGCGGCTGGGTGGCCAGGTAGCCGCTGACGTAGCGCACGGCCAGCCCGTGCGAGCGCAGGCAGGCGATCGTCAGGTGCGCGAAGTCCTGGCAGACCCCGGCCCGCTTGCGGAAGGTGACCTCCACGGTCGACGTCACCGTCGTGGCGGTCGCGTCATAGGCGAAGTCGGCGTGGATGCGGTGCATCAGGTCGGTGACCGCCTCCCCGACCGGCCGGCCCGGCAGCAGCGACTCGGCGGCGTACGCGTGCGCCTCGGCGGTCTGCTGCGCGGCCGCCGACGGCAGCGCGAAGTCGGTGGCCAGCCAGGCGTCCGGCAGGGTCGGGTCGAGCAGCGGTCGCGCGCCCTCCCAGGGTGTGGCCAGTCCGGCCTCGTCGTACGCCGGCATCGAGACCTCGACCTCGGAGCTGCCCGCGACCACCAGCTCCTGGTGGGCGCTGGTCACCTGGAAGTACGTCGCCGTGTTGCCGTAGCAGTCGATGTCGTGGGACTGGTCGACCGGCGTGGGCGTCACCTCGACCGCGGTCGAGGAGACCCGCTGCGACGCCAGCACGCGCGGGACCAGGTGGGCGACGCCCAAGCTGTCGGTGACGTCGTCGTCGTAGGTGTACGTCGTCGCGTGGCTCACCCGATATCTCACGAGCCCGCCTCCGAGACGAGCGCCATCCCGAGGGAGCCGAGCAGCCGGGGCGGCGGCCCGCTGGCGAAGTGCACCTCGGCGACGGCATCGGCGACCCGCTCCAGCGTGATCAGGAAGCCGTCGAGGAAGCGCACCAGGTTGGGCCGCTCGACCCCGCCGATGGCGACCAGGCCGGCCACGTCGACCGCCGCGAGCTGGTCGAGCAGGTCCGCGAGCAGCCGCTCCGGACGCGACGACCCGGTCGAGCCGGGCAGCGCCGCCAGGTGCTCCCTCCCCTCGGCGAGGCAGAAGGCGATCGAGCGCGGGTTGTCGGTGTCCATGAGCAGCAGGTCGAGCACCCCGGCCGGGCGGACGTAGCCGCGGTAGCGCCGGCGGTGGGTCACCGCGCTCTCCGTCGAGACGAGGACCGAGTTGAGCACCTCGCGGTCGACGTCGATGCCGCGTCGCTCGGTCGTCGTGGCGCTGAGCAGGTGCAGGACCTGGAGGGCCCGCTCGAGCGAGCGACCGAGCCCGATGGCGTGCCAGCCGGCGTCGCGGATCATGCTCGCGTTGACGCCCTGCAGCGACAGGATGCCGGTGAGCATCCGGCCGGCGCTCTCCGCGACCTGGTGGCTGTGGGTGCTGCCCTCGAGCGCCTCGACCGCACGGTCGGTGGTGCCGAAGGCCCGCCAGGTGTCCGGCGAGAGCTGGTCCCTGACCCCGCGCAGCACGTCGCGCAGCCCGTCGAGCCCGAAGGCGACGCCGCCGAGGCGGGACCGGTCCAGCAGCAGCGAGCGGAAGTCGGCGTCGAGGTCGTCGGCGGCGTCCGGCGACGGCCCGGCCATCCGGTGCACCGCCCCCATCAGCACGGTCAGGCTGGCGCCGCCGGTGGAGCGCGGCCGCGTGCCGAAGTCCTCGGACAGCGCGTGCGCGGCGAGCACCAGCCGGAGCAGGTCCTCGACCCGCTCGGAGTAGCGCCCGAACCAGAACATGTCCTCCAGCACCCGCGGGACCGTCATCGGCACCGACCGGGCCGTCGTCATCGGGAGCACGCCGGACAGGCCCTGGTCGGCATCACCGACGTTGGCCTTGAGGACCCACACGTCCTTGCTGGTCGGGGTGGTCGCGTCGAGCCAGCCGCTGGCCATCCCCCCGACGAGCGGGCGGTACGCCGAGCCGTAGCGGAGCGTGAACGTGCGCAGCGTGACCGGCACCGGGCGGGCGCCACCGCGCGACCAGGCCGGCGACTGCGAGAGCGGCAGCGGCTCCTGGCCGACGAAGCGGTACGGCGCCGCGAGCACCCGCGCCCGGATCTCGTCGGGCGAGAGGTCGACGAGGTCCTCGGGACGGCCGTCGATCTCGCTGACCACGAGCTCCCCCAGCCGATCCAGCACGTGCTCCAGACCGTCGGGCTCGCCGCACCACCAGGTCGGCACGGAGTGCAGCCGCAGCGGCTCGCCGAGCAGCGCCTCGCAGGCGGCCGGCAGGTAGGGCAGCAGGCCGGGGTTCTCCAGCACGCCGGCGCCGAGGCCGTTGACCACGCGGACCCGGCCACGACGGACCGCCTCGACCAGGCCGGCGACGCCGAGCTGGGAGTCGCCGCGCAGCTCCAGCGGGTCGCTCCAGGCCGCGTCGACGCGGCGCAGGATGACGTCGACGCGCTCGAGACGGCCCGGCACCCGCAGGTAGACCCAGCCGTCGCGGACGACCAGGTCGCTGCCCTCGACCAGCGGGAAGCCGAGTGCCGAGGCGATGAACGCCTGGTCGTACGCCGTCTCCGAGTGGGTGCCCGGCGACAGCACGACGACCCGGGGGTCGGCGAGGTCGCCCTGCGCGGACTGCAGGAGCGCGGAGCGCAGCGCCCAGAAGTAGGGCTCCATCCGGTGCAGGCCGGCCTCGCGGTAGAGCTCCGGCATCACCCGGGAGATCACGCGGCGGTTCTCCATCGCGTAGCCGATGCCCGACGGCGCCTGGGCCTTGTCGGCGAGCACCCGCCACGCACCGTCGGCGTCGCGACCGAGGTCGGTGGCGGCCAGCACCAGCGGCCGCGGGTCGATGGCCTCGGCGCGCGCGACGACGCGGGTGTAGCCGCTGTGCCCGAGCACGACCGCCGCCGGGAGGATGCGCTCGCGCAGCAGCCGCTGCTCGCCGTACAGGTCGACGAGGATCGCGTTGAGCAGCTCGGCGCGCTGGGCCAGGCCGACCTCGACCGGCGCCCACGCCGCGGCGTCGATGACCAGCGGCACCGGGTCCAGCCGCCACCGGCCGTGGCCGCGACCCGGCTGGGCGTAGGTGACGCCGTCGTCGGAGAGGAAGCGGCCGATCTCGCCCTGCACGCGCCGCAGGTCGGCCTCGGTGAGCCCGACCGCGACCTCGGCGAGGCCCTTCCACGCGGGGCGCAGCGACCCGTCCGGGGCGACCACCTCGTCGTACCGGCCGGTGTTGTCGAGACCGTCGCCGAGCGCCGGCTGGGTGACCGTCGCGGCGTAGTCGCGCAGCACCGTCATCCCGGCGGCACCCGTCTGAGGTCGAGGAGGTGCGGGTAGTCCGCGGACGCGGCGCGGCGCCCGGCGTCCACGACGGCGCCCACGTCGATGCGACCGGCCGTGTGACCGCGCGGCTCGAAGCGGCCGAGCCGACGAGCCTCGGCCTCCTGGGCGTTGACCGGCGGGTGGTCGTACGAGCGGCCCCCCGGGTGGACGACGTGGTACGTCGCGCCGCCCAGCGAGACCTCCGAGCCGACGTCGACGACGTCGAAGCGCAGCGGGGCGTGCACCGGGATGGAGGGGTGCAGCGCCGACCACGGCTGCCAGGCGCGGTAGCGCACCCCGGCGTAGTGGCCGTCGGCTCCGGCGGTCGCGGTCAGGGGCACCGCCACACCCTGACACGTGACGAGGTGCCGCGCGGGGTCGATCCCACGCACCAGCACCTGGAGGCGCTCGACCGAGGAGTCGACGTAGCGCGCCGTGCCGCCGGCCGTCGCCTCCTCGCCGAGGACGTGCCAGGGCTCGATGGCGGAGCGCAGCTCGAGCTCGATGCCGTCGCCGAGGGTGGCCAGGCCGATGCGCGGGAAGCGGAACTCGGTGAACGGGGCGAGCCACGACTCCTCGAAGGGGATGCCGAAGGCGCGCAGGTCGGCGGCGACCTCGGCGATGTCGCCGGTGGCGCCCTCGGGGAGCAGGAAGTCCTCGTGCAGCCGGGTGCCCCAGCGCACCAGCGGCGCGGTCAGCGGCTGCTCCCAGAACATCGCCACCAGGCTGCGCACGAGCAGCGCCTGGACCAGCGCCATCTGGGGGTGCGGCGGCATCTCGAAGCCGCGCAGCTCCAGCAGCCCGAGGCGGCCGCGCGAGGAGTCGGGGCTGTACATCTTGTCGATGCAGAACTCCGAGCGGTGGGTGTTGCCGGTCAGGTCGGTCAGCAGGTGCCGCAGCGCCCGGTCGACCAGCCAGGGGCGCGGGCCCTCCCCGGTCTCGGCTGCCTCGGCGACCAGCCGGGCGATCTCGGCGGCCGCGATCTCCATCTCGTAGACCGCCTCGGGGCGTCCCTCGTCGAAGCGCGGCGCCTGGCTGGTCGGGCCGACGAAGCGACCGGAGAAGAGGTAGGACAGCGACGGGTGCCGCTGCCAGTACGTGATCAGGCTGACCAGCAGGTCGGGGCGGCGCAGCAGCGGCGAGTCGATCGGCTCGGTGCCGCCCAGGGTGAGGTGGTTGCCGCCGCCGGTGCCGGTGTGCAGCCCGTCGACGTCGAACTTCTCCGTCGTCAGCGCGCTGTGCCGCGCCGCGTCGTACAGCGTGGTGGTGAGGTCACGCTGCTCGGCCCAGCTGGCGGTCGGCTGCACGTTGACCTCGATGACGCCCGGGTCGGGGGTGACGACGAGCTGGGTCAGGCGCGGGTCGGGCGGCGGGCCGTAGCCCTCGAGCACGACCGGGCAGCCGATCCGCCGGGTGGCGACCTCGACCAGGCGGAGCAGGTCGGCGTAGTCCTCGAGCCGCTCGGTCGGCGGCAGGAAGACGTGCACGTGGCCGTCGCGCGCCTCGAAGGTCAGCGCCGTGGTCGGCGCCCCCTCGGGCTCGGCGAGCCGGACCGCGCGCACGATCGGGCGCAGCGGGGGTCCGGACCGGAGGTACGACGGCTCCCCGGCGAACTCCGGGTCCTGCCACGAGATCGAGTCGAGCGGCAGCCGGAGCCCCACCGGGGACGTGCCCGGCGTCAGCACCAGACGGCCACGGCGCAGGCGCCACACCGGGCTCGTCCACTCGTCCTCGCCGGTGGCGATCGGCAGCACCCAGCCGCGCACCTCGATGACCTCGGCGTCCAGCGCCGCGACGTCCACGCGCTCGTCGGTCGGCTGCCCCACCGGCAGGCGGACCTCGGCCACCAGCGCGGCCAGCGGGTCTTCGTACGCCGGGCGCAGCTGGTCGGGCGGCAGCCCGAGGCTCTCGGTGACCCGCCGGGCGAGGGCCTCGGCGTGCGCAGGCGCGTCGGGGTCGCCCGCGCCGGCCCAGGGGTCGGCGAAGAGCTTCGGGTCCTCCCACAGCGGCACCCCGTCGGTGCGCCACTGCAGCGCGATGTTCCACCGGGGCAGCGGCTCCCCCGGGTACCACTTGCCCTGGCCGCGGTGCACGACGCCACCGACGGCGTACAGCTCGCGCAGCCGGTCGGCGAGCTCACCGGCGAGCGCGCGCTTCTCGGGGCCGTCGGCGTCGGTGCTCCACTGCGGGGTGGTCGCGTCGTCGCGGGAGACGAACGTGGGCTCACCGCCCATCGTCAGGCGGACGTCGCCGGCCCGGAGCCGCTCGTCGACGGCCTCCCCGAGGGCGTCGATGCGGGCCCACTGCGCCTCGGTGTAGGGCTGGGTCACCCGGGGGTCCTCGTGGACGCGGCGGACCTCGTTGTGGAAGGAGAAGGTCACCTCGACCGGGTCGGTCGCGCCCTCGATCGGTGCGGCGGCGCTGGGGTGGGGCGTCGCGGACAGCGGGATGTGGCCCTCCCCCGCGAAGAGCGCCGACGTGGGGTCGAGCCCGACCCAGCCGGCGCCCGGGACGAACACCTCGGTCCACGCGTGCAGGTCGGTGAAGTCCTGGGCCGTCCCGGTCGGTCCGTCGAGGCCGACCATGCTGTCGGGGTCCGCGGCCAGCTGCACCAGGTAGCCGGAGACGAAGCGCGCGGCCAGACCGTACTGCCGCAGCAGGCTGACCAGCAGCCACGCGCTGTCACGGCACGATCCGATGCCCAGCCGCAGCGTCTCGTCGGGGTCCTGGACTCCGGTCTCCATCCGCACCGAGTAGGCGACGTCGCGGTTGACCGCGGAGTTGAGCCCGGCCAGGAACGACACGATCGGGAGGCCCTCCGCGGGCAGTGGAGGCAGCGCCTCGCGCCAGGCGCCGGCGCCCGCGCTCTCGTCGACCGGCCGCAGGTACGGCGCCAGGTCGGCGGCCAGCGAGGGCTCGTAGGCGAAGGGGAAGCGCTCGGCGTACTCCTCCACGAAGAAGTCGAGCGGGTTGATCACCATCAGGTCGGCCACCAGGCCGACGGTGATGTCGAGCTCGCCGACCTTCTCGGGGAAGACGATCCGGGCGAGCCAGTTGCCGAACGGGTCCTGCTGCCAGTTCAGGAAGTGGTTCTTCGGGCTGATCGTCAGCGAGTAGGCCTCGATCGGGGTGCGTGAGTGCGGCGCGGGCCGGAGCCGGACGACGTGCGGCGCGACCTTCACCGGCTGCGCGAACGTGTAGGTGGTCCGATGCTCGAGCGCGACCTTGACCGACATGGTGCACAGCCTGCCCGTCATCCGTTGCGGGGAGGTAACCGCTCAGTGGGCGAGCAGCCCCTGCCGCTGCTTGGCGGTGAGCACGCGCAGCGCGGAGGCCTCGACCTGCGCGCGGAACCGCGGGTCGGTCCGGGCCTTGCGGAGCACGGCGCGATACATCTCCGGCAGCACCTGCGGGTCGACGGTGAGCACCAGGTCACCACCGGCGGCGATGAAGCGGACCGCGCGGCGCCCCGGCGCGATCCGCGCCACCTGCCGGGCGTGGGCGAGGTCGTCGGAGATCACCACGCCGTCGAAGCCCAGGTCGCCGCGCAGCATGGTCGTGACGACGTACGGCGAGAACGCGGCCAGCCGCTCCGGGTCCAGGCGGGGGTAGCGGGCGGTCGACATCATCACGGCCGGCGCGCCCGCCCGGATCGCCGCCCGGAAGGGCGCCAGGTAGGGGTCGTGGCGACGGGTGACCCGGTCGGTGACGCCGGAGCTGGTGTCGGGGTTGGCGCGGACGCGGCCCAGGCCGGGGAAGTGCTTGACCGCGGTGGCGACCCGGCCGTCGGCCATCCCCCGCACCAGCGCGACCCCGTGGCGCGAGACCCGGCCGGGCGTGTAGCCGAGCTCGCGGTCGTAGCGCCCGATCGGGGCGTTGTGCCGTGCTGCCCGGGGGCCGGGCACGGTGTCGAGGACCGGGGCCAGGTCGAGGTTCACGCCCGCCCGGTGCAGCTCCCCGGCCCACCGGGCAGCGGCGTGGCGCAGCCGGGCCGGACGCAGCCGTCCCTGCGCGAGCCCGCTCGGCATCCGCGAGAACCCGGGGCCCTGCAGGACCCGGACCTGGCCGCCCTCCTGGTCGGTGGCGACGAAGAGGCGGACCCCGCCGGTCGCGCGCCGGCTGACCTGGGCCTGCATCGCCCGCGACACCCGGGCCGTGGCGCGCACGCCGCCGTGGCTGCGCCCGGTCAGCATCACGTTGCCCACGTGGAGGCGGCGGACCTGCGCCGTCGTACGCCGGTCGGCGTGGTCGGCCGGCGTGCCCACCACGAACAGCTGACCCACCTGCTGCGGCAGGGTCATCCGGTCGAGCGCGGCCTCGGCCGGCGTGGCCGGCGGGGCGGGTGCGGTCGCGCTGATCGAGGCGGCGAGCAGGGCGGCGAGCGCGGCGATCGGGGAGAGCACGCGCGGGACGGTACCTGCCCCCCGCGGCCGCGCGGCACACCCGGGGCGCATTCCAAAGAGATGTTTGCAAAGTTCTGTTTGCAGTCGTACGGTCGAGAGGTGGACCTGACCTCGATCACCCCCTCGCCCCAGCAGATGAAGGCGCTCACCCACCCGGTCCGGGTGCGGATGCTCGGCCTCCTGCGGATCGACGGGCCGGCGACGGCCACCACGCTCGCGGCTCGCCTCGGACTCAACACCGGCGCGACGTCGTACCACCTCCGGCAGCTGGCCCAGGCCGGCTTCGTCGACGAGGCCACCGAGCTCGGCAACGCCCGCGACCGCTGGTGGAAGGCCGCGCACCAGACGACGACGACCGACACGGCCGGTCCCGCCGAGCCGGAGGCGCGCGACACGCTGGACGCCTACCTGCAGTCCGTGGTCGTGGTGACGACCGAGCGGCTGCAGCGCTCGGTCGAGGAGCTGCCGCTGCTGCCCGAGGAGTGGCGCGACGCGACGACGTACAGCGACTGGGTGGTGAGCCTGACTCCCCGCAGGGCGCGCGCCGTGATCGAGCAGCTGATGGCGGCGATGCAGGAGATCGACGAGGAGGACGACGACGAGGCTGCGCCGTTCGTGCTGCAGCTCAACGCGTTCCCCTACCCGGGCAAGGTCGGGAGCGGGTCGTGAGCGGCCGCCGGCCGCTCTACGGCTGGCTCGGCGCGGAGGCGATCTCGCTCACCGGCACCCGGGTGTCGATGATCGCGCTGCCGTGGCTGGTGCTGACGACCACCGGGAGCGCCACCCGGACCGGGCTCGTCGCGCTCGCCGAGATGCTCCCGCTGGTGGTCCTCAAGGTCCTCGGCGGACCGGTGATCGACCGGGTCGGCGCCCGTCGGGTGGCGATCACGTGCGACCTGCTCTCGGTGCTCGCCGTCGGGGCGATCCCGCTGCTGCACGCCTCGGGCCGGCTGCCGTTCCCGGTGCTCCTGCTCCTGGTGGCGCTGGCCGGGGCCCTGCGCGGCCCGGGCGACGCCGCGAAGGCGGCGCTGACCCCGACCGTGGCCGCGACGGCCGGCGTGCCGATGGAGCGGGCGACCGGCCTGCACTCCGCCGTCGAGCGCACCGCCGGGCTGCTCGGCGCCGCAGCGGCCGGCGGGCTGGTCGCCTGGGTCGGGGCCGCCGACGCCCTCGTCGTCGACGCGCTCAGCTTCGCGCTGTCCGCGGCCGTGCTCGCCTGGGCCACCGCCCCGACCCCGGTGCGGGCGTCTCCCCCCGCCGACGCACCCTCGTCGTACGGCGCCGAGCTGACCGAGGGCTGGACCTTCCTCCGCGGCGACCGGGTGCTGCTCGGCATCACGGTGATGGTGGCCCTGACCAACCTGCTGGACCTGGCGTTCGCCACCGTCCTGGTGCCGGTCTGGGCGGCGACGACGACGGGCAGCGCGGCGACGGTCGGGCTGGTCTTCGCCACCTTCGGCGGGGCGGCGGCGCTCGGCTCGATCTGCGCGGCCGCCTGGGCGGAGCGACTGCCGCGCTACCGGACCTACCTGGTCGCGTTCCTGGTCTGCGGAGCGCCGCGCTTCGCGGTGTTCGCCCTCGACGTCCCGGTCACCGTGGTGCTCGCGGTGTGCGTCGTCGGTGGCTACGCGTCCGGCTTCCTCAACCCGATCCTGGGCGCGGTGGTCTACGAGCGGATCCCCGAGCCGTTGGTGGGTCGGGTCTCCTCGCTCAGCACCGCGATGTGCTTCGCCCTGATGCCCTTCGGGGGCATCCTCGGCGGCCTGCTGGTCGCCGGGGTGGGGCTCTCACCAGCACTGCTGGTCGTCGGGGCGGCGTACCTCCTGGTCACGATGCTGCCCGCCGTCGACCCGCGCTGGCGCGAGCTCGATCAGCGGAAGGCGGCCGCCACCGAGACCAGCCGGTCGTTGGCCTCGGGCTCGCCGATGGAGACCCGGGCGCCCTCGCCCGCGAACGGGCGCACGACGATGCCGGCCTCGTCGGCCGCGGCCGCGAAGTCGGCCGTCCGCTCGCCGAGCGCGAACCACACGAAGTTGCCCTGAGCGTCGGGCACGTCCCAGCCGACGGCGCGCAGTCCGGCCACGACGCGGGCCCGCTCGGCGACCAGTGCGTCGACGCGCTCCAGGAGCTCGGCGCGACGCTCGAGCGAGGCGATGGCCGCGGCCTGCCCGATCGTCGAGACGCCGAACGGCAGCGAGACGGCACGCAGCGCACCGGCGATGGCGGCCGGCGCGACGGCGTACCCGACCCGGAAGCCGGCCAGGCCGTAGGCCTTGGAGAAGGTGCGGGTGAGCACGACGTTGTCGTGGCGGCGGTAGGTCGCCAGCCCGTCGACCGCGTCGTCCATCCGCACGAACTCCAGGTAGGCCTCGTCGACCACCACGAGCACGTGCGACGGCACCCGCGCGATGAAGGCGTCCAGCTCGGTCTGGGTGACGGCGGGGCCGGTCGGGTTGTTGGGCGTGCAGACCAGCACCACCTTGGTGCGGTCGGTGATCGCGGCCGCCATCGCGTCGAGGTCATGGCGCCCGTCGGCGAGCACCGGCACCTGCACGGAGACGGCCGCGGCCGCGGTGACCGCGATCGGGTAGGCCTCGAAGGACCGCCACGCGAAGACGACCTCGTCACCGGGGTCGCAGAAGGCCTGCACCAGCTGGTAGATCAGGCCCACCGAGCCGGTCGCGACCGACAGGTGCTCGGCCGGCACGTCGAAGGTCTCGGCCAGGGCGGCGTACAGCGCGGAGCTCCCCATGTCGGGGTAGCGGTTCATCGCGGCGACCCCCGCCTGCACGGCCTCGACGACGCCGGGCAGCGGCGGGTAGGGGTTCTCGTTGGAGGACAGCTTGTACGACGTCATCCCGGGTCGGACCGTCGGCGGCTTGCCGGCGACGTACGGCGGGATCTCCGCCACGTTCGCGCGGGGCTGGGGGGTGCTCATGCTGGCCAGGCTAGTCACGACGTCCGCCGGTAGCGCCAGGGGCGCAGCACCAGGGCCAGGACGAGGCCGAGACCCACGCCGAGCACCGCCCCGGTGACGTTGTCGATCACGTCGGTCACGTCGCAGGCACGGTCGATCCGGGCCAGCGCGAGCTGCGTCGCCTCGATCGCGACGGAGTACGCCGCGAGCCCGACGAGGCCGAGCGGCACCAGCACCCACGCCGCCCGCCACCGGGCGCAGGCCAGCACCAGCAGGGCGCCGGCCGGCACGAACACGACCATGTTGAGCAGCCGCTGCCCACCGGAGAAGATCCAGAAGCCGTCGGGCGCGGGGCCGCCGATGTCCCAGGAGCAGGTCGTCATCCGGCCCTCGGCGTACACGACCCCGGGCGCGCCGTTCGCCGGGATCAGGGTGATCGACCCGATCACCGCGAGCGACCAGACGAAGCCGGCGATGGCGTACGCCGACAGCGGGCCGATCCGGCGCGTGAGCGCCAGCGCGAGGAGCAGGCACAGCACCCCGGAGCCCGCGATCAGCAGCAGCATGACACCTACGCCACCGACCGGGAACACGCCCCGACGGTAGCGGTCCCGCCCTCAGGCGGGCGGGCCCAGGGCGGTCAGCAGGTTGGTCAGCAGTGGTTGCAGGATCTGAGCCTCGGGGTCCTCGACCACGTGGCTCAGGCCGCTGAGCTCGATCATCACGTAGCCGTGCAGCGCCGCCCAGAACTGGCCGGCGACCGCCGCGGGGTCGCTCCGACGGATCGCCCCCGCGTCCATCACCCGCTCGACGACGGCGACCAGCTGACCGAAGGCCGCCAGCCCGACCTCGAGCTCGGTCTCCGTCAGGCGGTACTCCCCGAGCGAGGCCGAGCCGAACATCACCAGGTAGAGGTGCGGGTCAGCCAGGGCGTAGCCGCGGTAGGCGACCGCCGCCGCCACCAGGTCGGCGAGCGGGTCGGCGCTCGGCTCGACCTCCGCCACCCGGTCGTAGAGCCGCGCGAAGCCCTCCGCCACCACGGCGCGCACCAGCGCCGGCATCCCGCCGAAGTGCGTGTAGAGCGCCATCGTCGACGTGCCCGCGTCCCGGGCCAGCCGACGGGCCGACAGGGCGCCCGGCCCCTCCTCGCTGAGCACGTCGGCCGCGACCTCGATCAGGCGGCGGCGTACGTCGGGGTCGGGCGCTGGCATGGTTGCCATCCTGTCATAACGGCGTTATGGTCGATCGATAACACCGTTATGGAGGCCGAGATGAACCGGTACCTGCAGGACAGCTTCGCTCCCGTCCACGAGGAGCTCACCGCCGTCGACCTCGAGGTGACCGGGTCGGTCCCGGACCACCTCGACGGCCGCTACCTGCGGATCGGTCCCAACCCGGCCACCGACCCGGGCGAGGGCTACCACTGGTTCCTCGGCGAGGGGATGGTGCACGGCGTACGCCTGGAGGACGGGCACGCCCGCTGGTACCGCAACCGCTACGTCCGCCCGCAGGGCGCCGACTTCGCGCCCAACACCAACGTCTTCGAGCACGCCGGGCGCACGCTCGCCGTCGTCGAGGCCGGAGGCACGCCGTACGAGCTCACCCACGACCTCGACACCGTCGGCCCGTGCGACCTCGGCACCGTCACCGGCGGCTACACCGCGCACCCCCACGAGGACCCGGCGACCGGCGAGCTGCACGCGCTCTCCTACAGCTGGACCCGCGGCAACCTCGTCGACTACTCGGTGGTCGGCACCGACGGCCGGGTCCGGCACCAGGTCGAGATCGAGGTCACCGGCAGCCCGATGATCCACGACTGCGCGCTGACCGAGCACTACTTCGTCGTCTACGACCTCCCGGTCACCTTCGACCTGGGCATGGTCGCGGGCGAGACGCCGCGACCGCTCCAGGCCACGGACCGGCTGATCGACCAGACGCTGCGCGGCGAGACCACCCGCAACCTGCCGTACTCCTGGGACGCCGACTACCCCGCGCGGATCGGGCTGCTGCCGCGCGACGGCACCGGCGCCGACGTCCGGTGGTTCGAGATCGACCCGTGCTACGTCTTCCACACCCTGAACGCCTACGAGGCGGGCTCGGAGGTGATCATCGACGTGGTGCGCCACGACCGGATGTTCGCCACCGACTTCACCGGGCCCAACGAGGGACCGGCGTACCTCACCCGCTTCACCGTCGACACGATCGCCGGCAAGGTCCGCGAGCACCGCTTCGACGAGCACAGCCAGGAGTTCCCGCGCCACGACGAGCGGCTCACCGGCCGCCGGCACCGCTACGGGTACGCCGCCGGCGTGGTCGCGGCCGGGATCCGCACGGGTGACTCGGTGCTCAAGCACGACCTCGTCGCGGGCACCACCGTCGAGCGGCGGCTCGGGGCGGGCCGCGAGGTCAGCGAGTTCTGCTTCGTCCCCTCGGCCGCCGACTCCGCCGAGGACGACGGCGTGCTGATGGGCTACGTCTTCGACCCGGTCGCCGGCACCAGCGACCTCGTGCTGCTGGACGCCGAGACCCTCGAGGACGTGGCCGCCGTCCACCTCCCCGGCCGCGTCCCCGCCGGCTTCCACGGCAACTGGACCCCGACCACGGCCTGACCCGGCCGTTCGGCGGTGGAGGTCCGAGCCGCGAGCGGTGGTTGAGGTGCGAGCCGCGGACGCCGTGAGCGGTGGTTGAGGTGCGAGCCGCGCCAGCGGCGAGCCTCGAAACCACCCGACCCACCGCCGGCGACAAGGACGAGTCGCTGAGGCGTGGTTTCGAGGCTCAGGCCTGGCGGCCTTCACACCTCAACCAACGGGACCGGTGGTTGAGGTGCGAGCCGCGGACGCCGCGATCGGTGGTTGAGGTGCGAGCCGCGCCAGCGGCGAGCCTCGAAACCACCCGACCCAGCACCGGCGAGACCGACGAGTCGCGCCGCGGTCGGCGATCGAGGTCCGAGCCGCTCCGCCGTGGTTTCGAGGCTCAGGCCTGGCGGCCTTCGCACCTCAACCACCGACGCCGGCGGCGAGCCTCGAAACCACCCACGCTCAGACGGGCGGGAGGATGACCTCGCCGCCGGGGACGGAGGGCAGGTCCCGGCCGATCTGCACGTCGACCGGGTTGGTCAGGCAGCGGATCGAGCCGCCGCCCTTGTGGAACTCCGACAGGTCGAGGATGACGACCTCGAAGCCCCACTCCTCGAGCTGCGCGCGGACCCGGTCGGGGCAGGCCGGCATCACGATGGTCGAACCGATGACGATCGAGTTGGCGCAGAACGTCGTCAGCGCCTCCTCCTCGGTCAGCACGAGCGGCTCGGGCACCAGCGCCAGCAGCGCGGCGGCCGAAGCCTCGTCGAGTGCCGACGGGCAGACCAGCGCCCGCCGCTCGTCGAGCGGGCAGAAGGCCAGGTCGAGGTGGTACATCCCCGGGTGCGTGATCCGCAGCCCGCGGACCCGGATGTCGAGCTCCGTCGCGAGGTGCTTGAGCGCGAGCTCCTCCGTGCGGGGCCCGTAGCCCACGACTAGCGCGTCACCGAAGGCGAAGGCGTCGCCGGCCTCGAGGTGCGCGCCGACCCCGTCGGCCCCGACGTACGACGTCGCGAACCCCTGCTCGGCGAACCACGGCTGCGCCGAGCGGGTCTCCATCCGGCGCTGCGGGTAGCGCATGTGCGACATCACGACCTGCGGGGCGCCGTCCTCGGCGACCAGGCCGAGGCCGAGGTTCATCGCGTAGACCATGTCGGGGGCGTCGGCACGCTGCGGGAGCACCGACACGGTGCCGCCGAGGCGCTCGATCGTCGCGACCAGTGCGCGCCACTGGGCCATCGCCAGCGCCGGGTCGGGCTGGTCGGACGGGTCCATGAACGGGTTGATGACGTACTCCACGCGGAAGTGCGTCGGCTCGACCATCACGTAGTGACGGCCCCAGCTGAGCTGCTCCATGGATCCCTCCAGACACTGATCACGGCGATTGCATGATTGTCGGACAATCTGACATAGCGAGTGTAGAGCACAATGGGCGCCATGTCCCATCCCGGACCCGAGGGCGCCGACTCCCCGTTCGACTCGCTGCACCTCGAGCTCTCCTCGACCGTCGACCGGGTCGCCGTCGAGCTGCGCCGGGCGGTCTTCGACGGCGAGCTCGAGTCCGGCACGCCGCTGCGCGAGGTCGCGCTGGCCGCGTCGCTCGGCGTCTCCCGGCCCACCGTGCGCGAGGCCCTCGGCATCCTGGTCGCCGAGGGGCTGGCCACCCGCGAGCCCAACCGCGGGGTCTCGGTCTCCACCCCGGACCCCGACTCGGTGCGCGACATCTGCCGGGCCCGGCTGGTGCTCGAGGGCGACGGCGTACGCCGCTGGCCCACCGCGGGCGACACGCTGCGCGACGCGGTGCGTACGTCGTTGGTCCGCTACACGAGCGCCGTGCGCGCCGGCGGTTCCTACCAGGAGCTCAACGAGCGGCACCTCTCCTTCCACGTCTCCCTGGTCGGGCTCGCGGGATCGCCGCGGCTGGTCGCGATGGCCGAGAGCCTGATGGTCGAGCTCAAGCTGGCCCTCGCCCAGGTCGACCGGATCCGCCGCAACGCCCACGACCAGGCCGACAGCCACACCGCGCTGGTGATGCTGCTCGAGCGCGGCGACCTCGCCGGCGCCGAGACCTTCCTGGAGAAGCACCTCGCCGACGCCGAGCGGTCCATCCTCGACGCACTCGGCCTCTCCGCGGGCCGCTGACCCGCTAGCCTGCGCTCGTGGGACTCCTGAGATTCATCGGCTGGCTGGTCACCAACGCCCTCGCGCTCGCCGCGGCCGCGTGGCTCTTCGACGGCATCGGCTTCACCGAGGGGCCGGACTGGCAGGACAAGCTGTGGCCGCTGCTCTTCGTGGCGCTGATCCTCGGCATCGTGAACTCGTTCGTGAGCCCGGTGCTGAAGTTCCTGTCGATCCCGTTCATCATCATCACGCTCGGGCTCTTCCTGCTCGTGATCAACGCGCTGATGCTGCTCTTCACCGAGTGGCTGGCCGGGCTGTTCGACATCGGCTTCTTCGTCGACGGGTTCTGGAACGCCGTCGGCGGCGCCATCGTGATCACCATCGTCACCTGGATCGTGGGCCTGGTCTTCGGCGACAACACCGAGCACCCGCCGGCGTACTGACCGGTGCTGCCGCCAGCGCGCACGCCCGGCACCTATCGCATCGAGCTGGTCTGCCTCGGCAACATCTGCCGCTCCCCCACGGCGCACGTCGTGCTGGAGGAGCGGCTGGCCGACGCGGGACTCGGTGACGTCGTGCGCATCTCGAGCTCCGGCACCGGCGGCTGGCACGTCGGCGACCCGATGGATCGCCGCGCGGCGGCCGCGCTGAGCCGGGCGGGCTACGACCCGACCCGCCACCGCGCCCGCCAGCACGACCCGGCCGACGACGCCGACCTGGTGCTGGTGATGGACGACGCCAACCTGGCCGACGTCGGCGGGCGCACCGCGCGGACCGGCAAGTTCCGCGACCTCGACCCCGCTGAACCCGCGAGCGACGTACCGGACCCGTACTACGGTGGTGACGACGGCTTCCAGGAGGTGCTGACGATGGTCGAACGTACGGCGTCCGCCATCGTCGACGCGCTGCGCCGCGAGCAGCCCTGGACCGACCCGGCGTGACCCGCCAGCCGCTGGTCGCCAGACGTGCCGAGGAGCTCCTCGGGACGTCGGTGATCGCGACCGCCCCGGTCGCCGGCGGCGACATCGCCACCGCCACCCGACTGCGCCTCAGCGACGGCACCACGGCCCTCATGAAGACCCTGCCGCACGCGCCCGAGGACTTCTTCACCGACGAGGCGGAGGGACTGCGCTGGCTGGCGGCGGCCGGCGACGGAGCCGCGCAGGTGCCCGACGTCCTCGGTGTCGACCACGAGTGCCTGATCATCCGGTGGGTGGAGCCGGGCAAGCAGTCGGTCGACGCCGCCACCGCCTTCGGCCGCGAGCTCGCGGTCACCCACGCGGCCGGCGCCGACCGGTTCGGCCTCGACCGCGACGGCTACATCGGCAAGCTGCCGCTGCCCAACAAGCCGACCGAGACCTGGGCGGAGTTCTACGCCGTCCGCCGGGTGCTGCCCTACCTCAAGCTGGCCCGTGACCGCGGCGCCGCCGACGAGGAGGACGCCGCGACGATCGAGGCCCTGGTCGCCCGGCTCCCCGCCCTCGTGCCCGACGAGCCGCCGGCGCGGCTGCACGGCGACCTGTGGAACGGCAACGTGCTCTGGGGCCTGGACGGCCGCGCCTGGCTGATCGACCCGGCGGCGTACGGCGGCCACCGCGAGATGGACCTCGCGATGCTCGCGCTCTTCGGGCTGCCGCACCTGCCGCGGATGCTGGACGCGTACGCCGAGGCCTGCGCCGACACCCGGCCGCTCGCCGACGACTGGCAGGAGCGCGCGCCGCTGCACCAGATCTTCCCGCTCCTCGTGCACGCCTGCCACTTCGGCGGCGGGTACGCCGCCCGCGCGGCGCAGGCCGCGGCGACGTACCTCTGACGGCTGTGCGTCTTCTCAGTACGGGTTCAGGCGTGGCTGGCAGAGTGACCCCGTGAGCACCGCGCCCGTACCCCGCCCCCGTGTCCTCGTCGTCGACGACGACAAGGCGGTCCGCGAGTCGCTGCGGCGCTCGCTCGAGTTCAACGGGTACGACGTCTCGCTGGCCGCCGACGGCGCCGAGGCGCTCGCCGGCATCGCCAACACCGACCCCGACGTGGTGGTGATGGACGTGATGATGCCCCGCCTCGACGGGCTCGAGGCGACCAGGGCCCTGCGCAAGGCCGGCAACGACCTGCCGATCCTGGTGCTCACCGCCCGCGACGCGGTCGGCGACCGGGTCGAGGGTCTCGACGCCGGCGCCGACGACTACCTCACCAAGCCCTTCGCGCTGCAGGAGCTGCTCGCCCGGCTGCGCGCGCTGCTGCGCCGCGCCGTGCCGCGCGAGGACGACCTGGACGAGACCATCGGCTTCTCCGACCTCTCCATGGACATCGCCACCCGCGAGGTCCGGCGCGGCGACCGGCTGATCGAGCTGACCCGCACGGAGTTCACGCTGCTCGAGATGTTCCTGCGCCGCCCGCGCCGGGTGCTCGAGCGCTCCTTCATCCTCGAGGAGGTGTGGGGCTACGACTTCCCCACCACCGCCAACTCGCTCGAGGTGTACGTCGGCTACCTCCGTCGCAAGACCGAGGCGGAGGGCGAGTCCCGGCTGATCCACACCGTGCGCGGTGTCGGCTACGTGCTGAAGGAATCGTGACCGACCTTCCTCCTCCCCCGGATGTCGAGCGCGGCTGGCACTACCGCAGGTCCCTCGCCTCCCGGGTCACCCTCCTCACCGCGCTGGCGGCCGGTGCGACGGTCGCGCTGATGGCGCTCGGCGCCTACATCACCGTGCGGATGCAGCTGCAGTCGACGCTCGACGACTCGCTGGTCCAGCGCGCGAAGACGACCGCCACCGACAGCCTGTGCAACAGCAGCAACAGCGACGCGACGTCGGAGTACTTCGGCGCCGCGGACGTCTGGGTGGCCTGCATCGACTCCACCGGCCGCGGCATCGTGATCGGCCGCAAGGCCGACGAGCCGCAGAAGCTCCTCGGCGACCCGGAGATCGCGGTCGCCCAGGACAAGCGGAGCACGTCGGTGCGCACCGTGAGCGGCAACGGCACCCGCTGGCGGGTGGCTGCCGCGCACCGCGACGACGGCACCACGATGGTGATCGCGCAGTCGCTGAACTCGCAGGAGGACCTGCTGGCCCGGCTCGGCGTCGTGATGCTGCTCTTCGGCCTCGCCGGTGTCATCGGCGCCGGCCTCGCCGGCTGGGGCGTAGCCCGCAACGGCCTGCGCCCGGTGCGCCGACTCACCGAGGCCGCCGAGCACATCGCGCGCACCGAGGACCTGCGGCCGCTACCGGTCGAGGGCGACGACGAGGTCGCGCGCCTGGCGATGGCCTTCAACCAGATGCTCACCGCGCTCGCGGCCTCCCGCGACCGGCAGCGCCAGCTGGTCGCCGACGCCGGCCACGAGCTGCGCACCCCGCTCACCTCGCTGCGCACCAACCTCGACCTGCTCAGCCAGGTCGACGGCGCCGGGGGCGGCGGCCTGCCGCCGCAGGCGCGCGCCGAGCTGCTCGAGGACGTCCATGCGCAGATCGAGGAGCTCACGACGCTGATCGGCGACCTCGTCGAGCTGGCCCGCGACGAGCCGTTGACCCACGTGGTGGAGCCGGTCGACGTACCCGAGCTGGTCGACCGGGTCATCGCCCGGGTCCGCCGCCGGGCGCCCGGCCTGTCCTTCGACGTCGAGATGGCGCCCTGGTACGTCGTCGGCGAGAGCCCCGGCCTCGAGCGCGCCGTCACCAACCTGCTCGACAACGCCGCGAAGTGGAGCCCCGAGGACGGCACGGTCACGGTGCGGCTGATCGACGGCACCCTGACCGTCGACGACCAGGGTCCCGGCATCGCAGCCGTCGACCGGCCGCACGTCTTCGACCGCTTCTACCGCTCGCAGGAGTCGCGGGGGATGTCCGGGTCGGGGCTCGGGCTCTCGATCGTGCGCCAGGTCGCCGAGCGGCACTCCGGCTCGGTCACCGCCGACGACGCGCCCGGGGGCGGCGCCCGCCTCGTGCTCCGGCTGCCGGGTGCCTCGACGCCGGTGCCGACCTGGACCCCCGCCTGATGCGCGCCGCTCTCGCCGCGATCACCGCGGCCGGCCTGCTCGCCCTCTCCGCCTGCTCCTCCTCGGGAAGCGACCCGTCGGCCGCGCCGACGACCGCTCCCTGGAGCCCGTGCGACGGCCTCACCCCCGCCTCGGTCGGCCGGCTGGTCGGCGCGGCGGTGACGGAGGCGAACGGCAGCGTCGCCTCACCCCGGTGCACGTTCGCCCCGGTCACGAAGGGCGGTGCGGCGTACGACGTCAGCTACCTGTGGTTCGACGGCGGGCTCGACGCGGCCCTGGACGCGATGGGCGCGACCGGTGCCCAGCTGAAGCCGATCGACGTCGCGGGTGCCGACGCCGCCCGGCTGGTCGTCAGCCCGAGCAAGACCGGCGTCCTGGTGACCGGGTTCGTCCAGACCGGCGGACTGGTGCAGAGCGTCAACGCCGCCCAGCTGCCGCCGTACGACGAGCAGCAGGTCGTCACCGGCACGAAGGCGCTGCTCGCCGAGCTCGCGCGGCAGGCGCCGGCCTCCCCGTCGGGGTAGTCCTCCACAATGGCCCCGTGACCGACGAGATCTCCTTCTTCACCCACGACGGCGACGACCTGGTCCCGACCGCCCTGGCCTGCAGCATGTGGAGCGACGACCAGCTGCACGGCGTCGCGGTCAGCGGCGCCCTGGCCCGCGCGGCCGAGCAGTGCCTGGCGGCGACCGGTCGCACGGACCTGCGTCCGGCGCGCTGGGTGGTGGACCTCTTCAAGGCGGCGCGGATGCAGCCGTGCACGTTCGCGACCACGGTCGTGCGGGAGAGCTCCCGGATCTGCCTCGTCGACGTGACGCTCACCCAGGGCGACGTCCGGGTCGCCCGCGCGTCGGCCACCTTCCTCAAGCCGACGGCGACGGCTCCGGGCGCCGTGTGGCAGCCCGCCGAGCGGCCCTCCCCGCCGCCGCTCGACGTCGCGCCCGAGAGCGACCAGCCGCGGGTGCCCTTCCTGCGCTCGTCCTCGCCCTGGTCGCAGAACTTCACCGAGCACCAGAACGCCGACCGCAAGTCGTCGTGGACCAGCGCGATCCCGGTCGTGCCCGACGAGCCGCTCTCGCCCTTCCAGGCCGTCGCGGCGGCCGCCGACGGCGCCAGCATGGTGACCAACTGGGGCGCCAACGGCGTCGAGTACATCAACACCGACATCGCGCTCACGCTGGCGCGCCCGCCGGTCGGCGTGGAGATCGGGCTGCTCGCCACCGACCGCGTCGAGCACGACGGCATCGCGTCGTGCACGACCGCGGTCTTCGACCGGGCCGGTGCGCTCGGCACCGTCACCGTCGCGGCGCTGGCGAACGCCCGGCGCACCGTCGACATGGGCGGCGTGGAGTACTCCGACGACGGCCAGCGACGGGCGACCCGGGTCTAGATCCCCGTCGCGTTGGGGTCGCGCCAGGAGCGCTCGAAGGGCAGCCGCCACGCGTGCGGCGCGATCAGCTGGTGGATGGCGTTGGGGCCCCAGCTGCCGGGCGAGTAGGCGCGCACCGGCGACGGGTTCTCGAGCAGCGGCGTGGACTTCTCCCACAGCGTCTCGATGCCGTCGGCGGTGGTGAAGAGCGTGTGGTCGCCGCGGATCGCGTCGTGGATGAGCCGCTCGTACGCCTCCAGCACGGCACCGGACGAGCTGGTGTCGTGCGTCGCGAACTGCATGGAGAGCTTCTCGAGCTTCATGCCCGGGCCGGGGCGCTTGCCGTAGAAGGACAGCGACATCTTCGACTGGTCGGCCAGGTCGAACGTGAGGTGGTCCGGGCCCTGGGTGCCGGCGTTGGAGCCGGAGGGGAACATCGTCAGCGGCGGCTCCTTGAACGCGATCGAGATGATCCGCGCGCCCTCCGCGAGCTTCTTGCCGGTGCGCAGGAAGAACGGGACGCCGGCCCAGCGCCAGTTGTCGATCTCGACCTTGAGCGCGATGAAGGTCTCGGTGTCGGAGTCGTCGGCGGTGTCGTGGTGCTGCCGGTAGCCGCTGTACTGCCCGCGGACGACGTTGTGCGGCTCGAGCGGCCGCATCGAGCGGAACACCTTGTTCTTCTCGTCGCTGATCGGACCGGGCGCCAGGGAGGTCGGCGGCTCCATCGCCATGAACGCCAGCACCTGCATCAAGTGGGTGACGACCATGTCGCGGTAGGCGCCGGTGGACTCGTAGAACTTGGTGCGTTCCTCGAGGCCCAGGGTCTCGGGCACGTCGATCTGGACGTGGTCGATGAAGTTGCGGTTCCAGATGGGCTCGAAGAGCCCGTTGGCGAAGCGGAAGGCGAGGATGTTCTGGGCCGCCTCCTTGCCGAGGAAGTGGTCGATCCGGAAGATCTGCGTCTCGTCGAAGACCTGGTGCAGCCGCGCGTTGAGCTTCTTCGCGGACTTCAGGTCGGTGCCGAAGGGCTTCTCCATGATGATCCGGGACCGCTCGACCAGGTGCGCCTCGTCGAGCTGGCGCACGACGTCGAGCGCGGACTTCGGCGGCACGCTCAGGTAGTGCAGGAAGTTGACCTCGCGGCCGGCCTCCGCGACCTCGGACTCGGCCTCGCGCACGGCCGCCGCCAGCGCCTCCGGCCCGGCGGACTGCGGGACGTAGGTCAACAGGTCCGAGAACGGCTCCCACCGGGCGTCGGTCACCGCGCGGTGGCCGAACTCGTCGCAGGAGCTGCGGGCGATCTTGACGAAGGTCTCGGTGTCGATGTCCTCCAGGGAGGTGCCGACGATCCGGGAGTCCTCGAGCAGGCCCGCCTCCCAGAGGCGCAGCATGCCCGGGAGCAGCTTGCGACGGGCGAGGTCACCGGTCGCACCGAAGAGGACGATCACGTGCGGGTTTTCCATGGAACGAGGGTAGACCCGACGTGTGTCTAGGTGATGACGGGCGGCCGCCCGGGCGTCACGGCGGCGAGCAGGCGGTCGGCCTTCCAGCGCGACTCCGCCCACTCGTCGTCGACGTCGGAGCGGACGGTCACGCCGCCGCCGGTGCCGAGGAGGTAGCGGCCGTCGCCGGCGGTCATCAGGCTCCGGATCACGACGCCGAGGTCGGCGCGACCGTCGGCGCAGATCCAGCCGAAGGCCCCGGCGTACGGGCCCCGCGGGGTGTCCTCCACGGCCTCGATCACCTGCATCGTGCGGAGCTTGGGCGCGCCGGTCATGGAGCCGGCGGGGAAGAGCGCGCGCAGCGCGGCGACCGTGCTCACGTCCGGGCGCAGGCGTCCGCGGACGGTGCTCACCAGCTGGTGCACCGACTCGTAGGACTCGACCTCCATCAGCGCCAGGACCACGACCGTGCCCGGCTCGCAGACCAGGGAGAGGTCGTTGCGGAGCAGGTCGACGATCATCAGGTTCTCCGCGCGGGTCTTGGGGTCGCTCGCGAGGTGCCGGCGCAGCGCCTCGTCCTCCTCCCGCGTCGCTCCCCGCGGGGTCGTGCCCTTGATCGGCTTGGTCTCGAGCATCCGCTCGGCGTCGATCAGCGCGTAGCGCTCCGGGCTGGAGCTGAGCAGCCACGCCCGCGCACCGGGCACGTCGTGCTGGACGAACCCGGCGTACGGCGCGGGGTTGAGCTCGCGCAGGCGCAGGTACGCCGCCACCGGGTCGAGGTCGCTCTCCGTCGCCACCCGGTAGGTGAGGTTGACCTCGTAGCTGTTGCCCGCGTGGAGCTGCTCCTGGACGCGGGTGAAGGCGGTGGCGTAGGCGCTGGGAGTTTCACCGCTTGGGCGGTGAAACTGCGGGTTCTGCGACGTAACTTCGTCCAAGAACCCCGAGTTTCGTTGATCAACCCCGTGGTCGAAGAGCCGCACGTGGGACGGGCGCATCCAGACGGCGTCCGGCAGCCCGGAGCCGGACGACGCGGGGAGGTCGGGCCGGCAGGCGTAGCCGAGGTAGCCGAACCACTGGTCGGTCGGCGAGCCGGCCGCGAGCTCGGCCTCGAGTACGGCGAACACGTCGTCCCCGACCACGTCCGCCCGACCGCCGGCGTGGCGGGTGACGACGCGGGTCGCGGCGTCGTACGTCAGCGACACGTCCTCGGGCTCGAGCCACCCGACGAGCGACCGCCGCCCCGACCACTCCCGGGCGCCGCCGCCGTCCAGCCAGAAGCACCGCTCGTGCGACGCCGCGACGGAGCGGAGGACCGACACCGGGTCGAGGGGCGGCGCCGTCACGGGAGCCCCAGGAAGTTCGCGACCAGCCGGGCGCCGTGCTCGGAGAGGATCGACTCGGGGTGGAACTGGACGCCCTCCAGCGGCAGCGTGCGGTGCCGCACCCCCATCACCACGTCGCCGACGGTCGCGGTCACCTCGAGCGCGGGAGGCACGTCCAGCGCGGCCAGCGAGTGGTAGCGGACGGCCGTCAGCGGCGTCGGGATCCCGGCGAAGACCCCGCGTCCGTCGTGCTCGACCGCGGCCACCTCGCCGTGCGCGGGCGGGACCCGGCCGACCCGGCCGCCGTACGCCGTCACGAGGCCCTGCATCCCGAGACAGACGCCCAGCACCGGCCGCGACGCACGGCGCAGCACCTCGCCGCCGACCGCGAAGTCCGCCACGTCCGCGGGGTGTCCCGGACCGGGTGACAGCACGACGTGCGAGTGCCTCAGCACGTCGTCGGCCGACACCTCGTCGTGCTGCACGACGGTCGGCAGCACGCCGGTCACGGAGGCCACCAGGTGGACGAGGTTCCACGTGTAGGAGTCGTGGTGGTCGACCACGACCACATCGATCACAGGCTCACCTGCCGCAGGGAAGGCGGAGGGCCCGATGAAGCTGGGGGGCAGTCTTCACCGGGCCCACGAACGGCGCCGCCGTACGGCGAAGACTACGCTCGTCACCCGACGTTGTCGCTGGCATCGAGCAGAAGGTCTCGCACCAGCGTGTGCAGCAGGTCGAAGCCGTGCTCGGTGAGGATCGACTCGGCGTGGAACTGGATGCCCCGGTAGTGCGGGCCACGCAGCAGGTGGATGTCACCGGTCCGCCCGTCGGCCTCGACCTCCACCCCGGCGGGCGCCCCGCTCGCGTCCACGCGGCCCACGAAGGTGTTGTAGAAGCCGACCCGCTCGGTGCGGCCCTCGATGCTGACCGGCGACTGGGTGCCCTGGAAGACGATGTCCTTGTAGGCCAGCGGGATCCCGAGGTGGTGGCACAGCGCCTGGTGGCCCAGGCAGACCGCGAGGAACGGCCGCTCGGCGGCCATCAGCTCGGCGACCGCGGCGCGCAGGTGCGCCATCTTCGGGTCGTCCCCGTCGCGCGGGTCGCCCGGACCGGGCCCGACGATCACCAGGTCGAACCCGTCGAGGCTGCCGGGTTCGTAGTCCTCGTGGCGGACCACCTCGCTGGACATGCCGAAGACGCCGAGGACGTGGCGCAGCATGTTCACGAAGTCGTCCTCGCCGTCGAGGATCACCACGGACCTGCCGGCCAGCCGCGGGTCCGGGGCGGCGCCGCCCTGGTCGGTCAGCCAGAAGCGGGAGAGCCGGCGGTTGCGGGCGTTGAGGGCGAGCAGCACGTCCTCGTCGTTGACCAGCTCCGCGACGTCGACGCTCGGCGTCGGCGCCAGCGGCACCAGGCCGAAGGCGCTGAGGATGCCGCCGGCCTTGGCGTGCGTCTCGGCGACCTCGTACGCCGCGTCGGAGTCGCGCACCAGGGTCGCGCCGGCCGTGACCGTGAGCCGGCCGTCGAGGCCGACGTCGGCGGTGCGGATCACGATCGGGCTGTCGACCACCGGGCCGCCCTGCTCGTCGCGGCCCAGGATCGCGAGGGCCGCGCCGTAGTAGCCACGGCCGACGGTCTCGTACTTCTTGATCAGGCGGCAGGCGTTCTCCACCGGCGAGCCGGTGACGGTGGCGGCGTACATGGTGTCGCGCAGCACCTCGCGCGGGTCGCGGTCGGTGCGACCGGCGAGGAGGTACTCGGTGTGGACGAGGCGGCTCATCGGCTTCAGGAACGGGCCGAGCACCTGGCCGCCCTCGTGGCAGATGTCGCACATCATCTTGAGCTCTTCGTCGACGACCATGAAGAGCTCGAAGATCTCCTTCTCGTCGGCGAGGAAGTCGAGCAGCTCGCGCTTGAGGCCCGGGCCGGCGTCCGCGTCGGCGTCGCGCGGGATCCGGAAGGTGCCGCTGATCGGGTTCATCCGCACATCGCCACCGTGGATCGACACGTGCCGCTCCGGGCTGGCGCCGATCAGGAAGCGGTCGCCGGTGAAGAAGACGTAGGTCCAGTACGACCCGCGCTCGCGCTCGAGCAGTCGCTTGAAGACCGTCAGCGCGGTGTCGGCGCTCCAGTCCGCGACGCTGGCGCGGTAGTGCCGGCCGATCACCAGGTTGGCGCCCTCCCCCTGCCCGATCTCGTCGCGGATGATCGCCTCGACGAGCTTGCCGTACTCCTCGTCGTCGGTCTCGAAGCCGCCGCGATCGGAGAAGTCGACCCCGGTGTCGTCGATCGCGTCGATCACCTCGGCGACCGAGAACTCCAGCTCCGCCTCGACGTCCACGACCACCAGCGGGGTGCCGTCGTCGTGGGCCTCGAAGCCGCGCTCGGTGACCTGGCGGAAGGGGATCGCCACCAGCCGGTCGGCGATGTGCCCGGGCTCGGGAACCCCCTCGGCGAGAGGCACGTCGAGGATCGACGCCACCGTGCTGCGCCGCCCGCCCACGATCCCGACGGTGGGCCGGTCACCGACCCGGGTCGAGCGCCGGATGATCGCCCACGCCTCGTGCCCCTGGATGGCCGCGATGGCTTCCCGGGCAGAGGTGGTCGTCGTCATGGGGCCAAATCTAACGGTGGTCGGGGCGGGAGGACCCCCACGCCCGAGCCTCGGAACTCAGCCGAGCGTCGTCAGCAGCTGCGTGGCACGCGTCAGCACGACGTACAGCGTCGCCCGGCCGGTGGTCGACTCGTCCTCGATCTCCTGCGGCCGCACCACGACGATGCCGTCGAACTCCAGGCCCTTGGTGTCCAGACCGGTGAGCACCACGATCCGGTCCTCGCCGGACGGCGTGACCGTCGAGTCGACCGCCGCCCGGGCACCGGCAGCGTCGTCGGCGAGCTCCGGCCACGAGGCCAGCCAGGCGTTGACCTCCGAGCGGCGCGCGGCGGGCACGACGATGCCGACCGTGCCCGCGACCTCGGACGCGATCGCGGCGACCGCCTCGCGGGTGGCGGCCTCGAGCTCGCCGTCGCTGACCCCGGTGCGGATCACCGGGTCGACCCCGGTCGAGCGGACCGCGGTCGGCAGGTCCACGTCGAGGCCCACCCGGTCGGCGTACGCCGCGGCGTGGGCGTAGATCTCGGAGGAGTTGCGGTAGTTGGTGGAGAGGTGGAACTCGTGCAGCTGCTTGCCGTCGAGGGCGGCCGCGCGGGCGGCGGCGGACTCGGCGGGCACCGGCCACGAGGACTGGGCCGGGTCGCCGACGATCGTCCACGACGCCGTACGCCCGCGCCGGCCGACCATCCGCCACTGCATCGGCGTCAGGTCCTGAGCCTCGTCGATGAGCACGTGCGCGAAGGGGTCGTCCTCGATCCGGTGGGTCGGCGGCGCCCAGGCGCGTCCCGACGGGGCGAACTCACGGTCGGCGGCGGTGAAGAGCTCCTGCATGTCGATGCCACCGTCGAGCAGGCTGGTGTCGGACAGCGTCGCCTCGTCGTCGGTGCGCGCCGGCACGTCGCCGATCGCGTAGCGCAGCTCGTCGAGCAGCGGGACGTCCTGGACGGAGAAGTCGGTCGCGTCGCCCCACGACTTCAGCAGCAGCAGCTGCTCCTCGGGGCGGAGCACGCCCTCGCCGACGCGAGCCAGGAACTCCGGCTCCCGCAGCCAGGCGAAGACCTCCGACGCGTCCAGCGGCGGCCACCAGGCGGCCGCGAAGTCGAGGAAGCTCTGCTCCGAGGTCATGTCGTCGTTGAAGGCCTCGCGCCCGCGGTCGCGACCGCGCTCACCGCGCACCTGGCGCCACATCGCGTCGAGCAGCGTGCCGACGACGCGCGGCAGCTGCCGGTTGCGCCGGCCCTGCGACATCAGGGTCCGCCGGATCGTGCCCAGCTGGCCGCGCGTGAGGACGATCGTGTCGTCGCGCCAGAAGATCCGGAACTCGTGCGGGCTGCCGGGCGCCTGCTGGCGCGCCGTACGCCGCATCACCTCGGCCATCGCCTCGGAGCCCTTGACGTCGGCGACGGCCGGGTCGTCGTGGCGGGTCGCGCGCACGCCGTCGACGACCTCGCCCAGCGAGCGCAGCGCGACCGCGGTCTCACCCAGGCTGGGCAGGACCCGCTCGATGTAGCGCATGAAGACGCCGCTGGGGCCGACGACCAGGACGCCACCGGTCTCGTAGCGCCGGCGGTCGGTGTAGAGGAGGTACGCCGCGCGGTGCAGCGCGACGACCGTCTTGCCGGTGCCGGGACCGCCGGAGATGGACACGACGCCGCGTCCGGGGGCCCGGATCGCCTTGTCCTGCTCGGCCTGGATGGTGGCGACGATCGAGTGCATCGAGCGGTCGCGGGCCCGTGAGAGCTGGGCCATCAGGGCCCCCTCGCCGATGATCGGCAGGGCGGTCTCGGCCTCGGCGTCGAGCAGCTCGTCCTCGACACCGACGACGGTGCGGCCCGCCGCGCGGAGCACCCGGCGGCGTACGACGCGCTGCGGCTCGGCGGCCGTGGCCTGGTAGAAGACGGAGGCCGCCGGGGCGCGCCAGTCGATCAGCAGCGAGTCGCGGTCGTCGTCGCGCAGCCCGATCCGGCCGATGTAGCGGGGGTGCGGGTCGAGCTCGGGCTGCATGTCGAGGCGGCCGAAGACCAGACCCTCGTGCGCGGCGTCGAGCTGCGCGATGCGACGCGCGGCCTGGAACACCATCGCGTCCCGCTCGACCAGGCCACCCTCGTGGCCCAGCCGGCCACGGCTGTGCCCCTCCTTGGCGAGCTCCTGAGCCGCCTGGGCGGACACCTCGAGCTGGCGGTAGACCCGCTCCACGAACGCCTGCTCGGCCGCGATCTCCCGCTCGACCAGCTCTTCCGACACGCCTGTCCCCTCAACCGTTCAGCGAGTCGTCAAGCCTACCTGGCCATCACTTCTTCCGGGACAGGAAGGCCGTCATCGCCTCGCGGGCCTCCTCGGAGGCGAACAGCCGCGACGAGAGCTGGGCCATCTCGTCGCCGTGGGCGTCGATGCGGGCGAGCAGGTCACGGTTGAGGATCCGCTTGGACTCGCGCAGGCCCTGCGGGGCGCCGGTGGCCAGCGACGCGCAGACCGCGGCCACCTCGGCGTCGAGCTCGTCGGCGGGGACGGCCTTCGTCACCAGCCCGTACGCCGCCGCCTCGGTGCCGCTGAAGACCTCGCCGCCCAGCGTGGTCAGCGCGGCGGCGCGCGGGTGCATCCGGGCGTGCACGGTCAGGGAGATGATCGCGGCGGCGAGGCCGAGCTTGACCTCGGTCAGCGCGAAGGTGGCGTCCTCGGCGGCGAGCACGACGTCGGAAGCGGCGACGATGCCGATCCCTCCCGCGCGGACCGCGCCGCCGAGCCGGGTCACGACCGGCTTGTCCATCGCGACGATCAGCCGCTGCAGCGCCACGATCGTGCGGGTGCCCTCGTCCATGCCCTCGGCCGCGGCCTCCGACAGGTCGGCACCGGAGCAGAAGACCCGCCCGGTGGAGGTGATCAGGACGACC
Source organism: Nocardioides sp. URHA0020 (assembly GCF_000620705.1). Classification (GTDB taxonomy): domain Bacteria; phylum Actinomycetota; class Actinomycetes; order Propionibacteriales; family Nocardioidaceae; genus Nocardioides. Next base: position 360,389 of record NZ_KK211167.1, on the reverse strand, counting down.
CTCACCCCGGGGTCCGCTGCGGCGCTCTCGAGGCCCGCGACCAGCTCGGAGACGAGCTGACGGGACAGCGCGTTGCGGTTGTGGGGCGAGTCGAGGGTGATGGTCGCCACCGTGTCGGCGACGGCGTAGTGCACGAGCTCGGGCATGCCGTCATCCTGCCGCACCGCTCCGGCGAAATAGTCGCCCGTCGGTCCAATCCGTCGCGGGACGGGCGCCGAATCACTCGCAACCGACCACGCGTGGGCAAGGATCAACACATGGAGCACCTTCGACCGGTGAGCTCCGGGGACCCGTCTCCTGACGGCCCACCCGGTGCCGACACCGGCCTGACGCCGGACCTGGCGGACCTGCTGCGGCGGTCCGGGCGGGCCGACGAGGCGGCGTTCGCCGAGCTGTACGACGCCACCTCCCGGCGGGTCTACGGCATGGCGCTGCGGGTCGTCCGCGACCCGGCGCAGGCCGAGGAGGTCACGCAGGAGGCGTTCCTCGAGATCTGGCGCACCGCCGGCCGGTTCGACGCCGGCAAGGGCAGCCCCTACTCCTGGATCCTGACGATCACCCACCGCAAGGCGGTGGACCGGGTCCGCTCGGCGGAGGCCTCGACCCGCCGCGACACGACGTACCACCAGAGCGACCAGCCCAGCGACCACGACACGACCGCGGAAGCGGTCCATGCCTCACTCGAGGCACACCGCGTCCGCGGTGCCCTGAAGACCCTCACCGAGGTCCAGCAGGAGGCCATCAGCCTCGCCTACTTCGGTGGCTACACGCACACGGAGGTGGCGACCATGCTCGATCTTCCCGTCGGCACCGCCAAGACCCGGATCCGAGACGGCCTCATCCGGCTGCGCGACGCATTGGGGGTCGGCGCATGACCACGCCGAACGACGTCCACGCCCTGTCCGGCGCCTACGCCGTCGACGCCCTCGACGACATCGAGCGCGCCGGCTTCGAGCGCCACCTCGCCGAGTGCGCCGACTGCCGGGCCGAGGTCGCCAGCCTCCGCGAGGCGGCGGGCCTGCTCGCCGAGGACGCCGCGACCGACCCGCCGCCCGCGCTGCGGGCCCGGGTGCTGGCCGACATCACCAAGGTGCGCCCGCTGCCGCCCGAGGTCGTCACCGTCCACCCGGCCGCGAGCCCGAGCCGCCGGGGACGGGGTGCGCGATTTCTGGCTGCGGCTGCTGCGGTCGTAGTGCTGGGGGGTGGCGCCACGGTGGCGTGGCAGCAGCCCTGGCAGGACGGCACCACCCAGCAGTCCGCCGCACAGTCCGTGCTGAGCGCCGACGACGCCCGGAGCACCTCGCTCGACTTCCCCGGCGGCGCCAAGGCGACCGTCACCCACTCCGACTCGCTCGGTGAGGCGGTCATCGTCACGGAGAAGATGCCGCCCCCGCCGGACGGCAAGGTCTACCAGCTCTGGCTCGACCAGCCCGGCAAGGGCATGGTCTCCGCGGGCACGATGCCGGCGAAGCCCGACCAGACCGTGCTGCTCACCGGGGACGCCGCCAGCGCCACCGGAGCGGGCATCACCGTCGAGCCCGAGGGCGGGTCGACGGCACCGACGTCGGAGCCGATCGCGCTCTTCGACTTCGGCGACCAGGCATGACCGATCCCTCGCCGGGCTCGCGACGCGTCGCGGTCGTCGGCTCGGGGGTCGCCGGCCTGACCGCGGCGTACTTCGCGTCACGCTCGGCGTCGGTCACCCTCTACGAGGCCGACGACCGGCTCGGCGGGCACGCCGACACGCACCAGGTGGGCGACCTCGCCATCGACACCGGCTTCATCGTCCACAACGAGCGCACCTACCCGGTGCTGCTGCGGATCTTCCGCGAGCTCGGGGTCGCCACCCAGCCCTCGGAGATGTCGCTGTCGGTGCGCGACGACGCCACCGGGCTCGAGTGGGCCGGCGCCCTAGGTCGTACGGGACTCTTCCCGGACCGCAGCAACCTGTCGCGGCCGGCGTACCTGCGGATGCTCGCCGAGGTTCCCCGCTTCCACCGCCGGGCCCGTCGGCTGATGGACGGTGAGGGGCCGGACCAGACGCTGAGCGCCTTCCTGGACGCGGGGCGCTTCACGCCGTACTTCCGCCGGCACTTCATGGAGCCCCTGGTCGCATCGGTCTGGTCCTGCGACCCGGCCGTGGCGCTGGACTACCCGGCCCGCTACCTCTTCTCGTTCCTCGACCACCACGGCATGCTCGGCATCTTCGGCTCGCCCGAGTGGCGCACCGTCACCGGCGGCTCGCGCACGTACGTCGAGCGGGTGGCCGCCCGGATCGACGACATCCGCACCGAGACCAAGGTGACCTCGATCCTCGAGAGCGCCGACGGGGTCGAGGTGACCGACGGCAACGGCGTCGTGACGACGTACGACGCCGTCGTGATCGCGACCCATCCCGCCCAGGCGCTGACGATGCTGGCCGCACCGACCGCCGCGCAGCGCGAGGTGCTCGCGGCGCTGCGGTACTCCCCCAACGTCGCGACGCTGCACACCGACGTCAGCGTGCTTCCGCGCGCCGTCGGTGCGCGGGCCTCGTGGAACTTCCGGCGCCCCGTCGAGGCCACCGGCCACGTGATGGTCACCTACGACCTCACCCGGCTGCAGCGGCTGCCCACCGACACCCACTACCTGGTGACCCTCGGCGGCGAGGACCTCATCGACCCCTCGACGGTCATCGACCGGATGGAGTACGAGCACCCGCTCTACACCCCGCAGTCCGTCGCCGCCCAGTCCCGCCTGGGCGAGATCGACACAGACCGGATCGCCTTCGCCGGTGCGTACCACGGCTGGGGATTCCACGAGGACGGTGCGCGGTCAGGCCTGGCCGCCGCCGAGCGGCTGGGGCTGCACGGGGGGAAGCCCCAGCCGCACACCTCGCCCGTGACCCCGGCGATCTACGCGACGACGATCCGGCACACCCGTCGTACGCCGTGGAAGCGGTCGTTCACGCACCGCTCCCACACGTGGTTGGTCGACGTCGACGCGCTGCCCGAGCACGGGCTCCTCAGCCCGGTCCTGGGCAGCTTCGAGGCGCGGGACCACCTGGGCGCCCCCGACCGCTCCATCCGGCACAACGTCGCCGCCTTCCTCCAGCAGGAGGGCATCGAGCTCGGCGACGGACAGGTGCTGATGGCCGCGCAGCCGCGCGCGTGGGGCTTCTGCTTCAACCCGATCACGGTCTTCTGGGTCCGGCCCGCCGCGGGGGCGCCGTGCGCGGTCGTCGAGGTCCACAACACGTACGGCGACCGCCACGCCTACCTCGTCCATCCCGACGAGCGCGGCCGGGCGACGACGGCCAAGCAGATGTACGTCTCGCCCTTCCACGGCACCGACGGCACCTACCGGCTGGCCGTCCCGGTGCCGGGCGACGAGCTGCTGATCAGCGTGGACCTGACGACCGACGACGGTGCCGCGTTCAACGCCTCGCTGACCGGGCACCGCAGCGACGACGGTGCGGTCCGCGCCGCGCCGGCCGCGCTCCGGGGAGCCCTGCTCATCCGCGTGCACGGGATCTGGCTGTGGCTGCGCCGCCTCCCCGTCCGACCCCGCCCCGACCACCACCACCAGGAGGGTGTCCGGTGACGCTCGCACCCACCCGACCCGTCCCCGGATCCTGGCCCGGCCTCGACGGCGTGCCGCGCGGTCCGCGCACCGCCGTCTCCGCCGCCGTCGCCCGCCGGCTGTTCGTGGCCGCCGTACGTCGGCTCCCCGTCAGCGTGACCCTCGAGGGCCGCGTGATCGGTGCCGGCGGACCCACGATGACCGTGCACCGGCCCGACGAGCTCTTCGCCCGACTGGGCCGCGACGGCCTGATCGGCTTCGGCGAGGCCTACCTCACCGGGGCCTGGGACGCCGAGGACCTGACGCCGTTCCTGACGGTGCTGGCCGCCGACATCGCCGACCTGGTCCCGCGACCGCTGCAGCGGCTGCGCGGCTTGGTGCAGCACCGGATGCCGCGGCAGCACCGGACGTCGAAGGACCAGACCCGCGAGCTCATCGCGCACCACTACGACCTGTCCAACGACCTCTTCGGGCTCTTCCTCGACGAGTCCCTGAGCTACTCCTCCGCGCTCTTCGAGCGCGACCTCGCGCTCGACCTGGTCACCGCGCAGCACCGCAAGATCGACCGGCTGCTCGACGTGACCGGGGTCGGCGAGGGCACGCGCGTCCTGGAGATCGGCACCGGCTGGGGCGAGCTCTCGATCCGCGCGGCCGCCCGCGGCGCCACCGTCCGCTCCGTGACGCTCTCGACCGAGCAGCAGACCCTGGCGCGCGAGCGCATCGAGGCCGCGGGGCACAGCCACCGGGTCCAGGTCGACCTGTGCGACTACCGCGACGTGGCGGGCGAGTACGACGTCGTCCTCAGCGTCGAGATGATCGAGGCCGTCGGGCACGAGTTCTGGCCGACGTACTTCTCCGCCATCGACAGCCTGCTCGCGCCTGGTGGCCGGGCCGGCATCCAGGCCATCCTGATGCCGCACGATCGGATGCTCGCGACCCGCGGCGGCTTCACCTGGATCAACAAGTACATCTTCCCGGGCGGCTTCCTGCCCTCCGCCGAGGCGATCGACGAGGTCACCGCCGAGCACACGTCGCTGCGCGTGACCGACCGGCTCGCGTTCGGCCACGACTACGCGGAGACCCTGCGCCGCTGGGACGAGACCTTCCTCGCGCGCGCCGACGAGGTCCTCGGGCTCGGCTTCGACAACACCTTCCTGCGGATGTGGCACTTCTACCTCTGCTACTCCCGCGCGGGCTTCGCCTCCGGCTACCTCGACGTCGAGCAGGTCCTGCTCGAGCGTCGTACGCCGGTGGTCGAGCAGCGAAGGCGCGCTGGCGCCTGAGCGTCGTCGAGACCCCCGCAGCCCACACGCGACGCCGAGCGGGGTGCGACGTACGGCGTAGCCGGTGGTCGAGCAGCGAAGGCGCTCTGGCGCCTGAGCGACGTCGAGACCCCCGCAACCCACACGCAACGGCGACCGACGCGAACGACGCCCTGCGCACGCTGCGGAGGTTTCGAGGCTCGGGCCTGGCGGCCCTCACACCTCAACCACCGGGGAAGGGGTTTCGAGGCTCGGGCCCGGCGGCCCTCACACCTCAACCACCGGTACGCCGTACGGCCCTCACACCTCAACCACCGGTCCTCAGGCTTCGGGGGTGGAGCCGTCCTCGTCGCGGGCGCGACGCTGCTGCTCGTCGTACTGCTTGCGCTGGGCGTCGGCGCGCTCGCGGATCTGGCGCAAGAACTCGGCGTCCTTCTCCGGGTCGACAGCAGCGGCGCGACCGGGGCGGTCGTACTCGGGGAAGTCGGGCTGGGTGCGTTCGTACGCCGAGCGCCGGGGGGAGGAGGTGTCGGGGCGACCGGCCACCAGCCAGGCGATGGAGCCCACGAACGGGAAGAAGAGGATCAGCACGATCCACGCGACCTTGGGCAGGTTGCGGATCCGGTCGCCCGGGGTGCTGATCGCCTCCACGAGGCAGAACACCCAGAGCGCGAACGTCGCGATCCCCACCAGCAGCTCGAGCTTGATCATGGCGCCGAGTGTGGCGGATGTCGGGTGGGTCCGTCCCGGAATCGCCCGACACCACCAAGGGGTCGGAGCCGTCGGCGTACACGCACCCGCCGACCACCGCGCGCCGCTGACCGGCGGCGCAGGTGGACCGGAGGTAACGGTGCCAGCCCTATGCTGCGGGCGTGAGTGACGCGCCGACCACCGACGAGACCGCCCCGCGCGAGCTGGCCCGACTGGCCTCCGCCGACAACTTCCGCGACGTCGCCGGCACCGGGTCGGGCTACCCGGTCGCGAGCGGCGGCCACGTCCGCCGGGGGGTCTTCTTCCGCTCCAACGAGCTCCAGCTCTCCTCTGCGGACGCGACGGCGCTCTCCGAGCTCGGCATCACCCGCATCCACGACCTGCGTGGCCAGATGGAGATCGACGCGCACCCCGACGTCGAGGTGCCGGGAGCGACCTGGCGCCACGTCGAGGTCTCGGGCATCCCGATGGAGCTGGTCTCCGGTCTCGAGGACTCCACGGCGGCCGAGCGGGTCATGCGCCAGGTGTACGACGTGTTCGTCCGCGCACCCGAGGCCCGGGCGGCGTACGCCGAGCTGCTCACCGAGCTCGCCACCGGACCACTGCCGCAGCTCTTCCACTGCACCGCCGGCAAGGACCGCACGGGGTGGGCCGCCGCGCTCCTCCTCGAGATCGCCGGCGTCGACCGCGCGACGATCCTGACCGACTACCTGCTCACCAACACGTTCTCGTCGGCCACCCGGCAGAAGTACCTCGGCCTGATCGCCGAGCACCTGGGCGAGGACAAGAAGGCCGTCTACGAGCCGACGATGGTCGTCGCCGCGTCGTACCTGCAGACGGCGTACGACGCGGTCACCGAGCTCTACGGCTCGGTCGACGGCTACCTGCGCGACGGGCTCGGCCTCGACGACGACCTGCTCGCCGCACTGCGCACCCGGCTGGTCGACTACGACGCGTGATCGGCGTCGTCGTCGGGGTGCTGCTCCACCAGCCGCAGCTTCTGGGTGTCGGTGAAGGTGACCTCGACGGTCTCGAAGCCCTTGTGCCGTTGGGCTAGCGCGTAGCCGGTGTAGGCGCGCTTGTCTGCCTCGGTGAGGTTGACCCGGTCGGTGAACGGGGTGAGCAGCGCCCGGGGCCACAGCCGCCGGTTGAGCACCACGTTGACCTCGATGCCGATCATGCCCATGACCGCGGCGATGTAGATGATCCCGATCAGACCGAGGACGACCGCGAAGGTCTGGTTCATGCCCTTGGTCTCGGTGACGACCTTGGTGACGTACGCCGTCCCGGCGTACTGCAGGACCTGCCAGAGCAGCGCCGTCGTCAGCGCCCCGGGCACGGCGCCCCAGAACCGGTGGCCGCGCGACGTGCCGAAGCGGAACAGCACCGTGAGCACACAGGTCATGACCACGATGCTGAGCACCGTGATCGGCCAGCTGTAGGACGTGATCGTCTCGCCGAGGACCTTGGTGTTGGAGGCCAGTGCCGAGCCGACCGACAGCGTCAGGAGCGCGACCCCCGCGGTCATCAGGAGGCCGAGGCTCTTGAGCCGCAGCAGCAGCGGGTTGGGGCGGCTGTTGCGCGGGACGGACCAGGCGATGTTGAGCGCGTTCTGCAGTGCCTGGCCGAGCCCCAGCGCGCCGTACAGCGCGACCAGGGAGCCGATCACGATCGCCGCGGTGGACCCCTGGAGGCCCTCGGGCTGGCCGAGCTGGTCGCCGATGATCGGGAACTGGGCCAGCGCGGAGTCGATCAGCTCCTCGCGAAGCGCGTCGTTGTCCTGGATGAGGAGGCCGAGGATCGAGTAGCCGAGAAGGAGCAGCGGGAAGATCGCGACGAAGGCGTAGTAGGTGATGATCGCGGCGAGGTAGTTGCCCTGGTCGTCGAAGAACTTGTAGATGACGGCGAGCGGGAATCCGACGGGAGGGAACCTCCGCTGGGCGCGATCGGCGCCGTCGATCACCTTGCCCACACGCACACGCTACTCAGGTCCGACGCCGACCACCGGCGGCACGACCCACGGCGTCCAGATGATCGTGGCGGTGAGCGCGGCCTTGGTCGGTGCAGCGAGGTCGGCTGTCGGCGTACGACGTGGCGGTCAGCGTGGACCGGGGCCGGGGTCCGGCAGCGTGGGCATCTCCAGCCCGACGTGCCGGCCCACCAGGACCGCACGCCGGACCGAGCTCGAGCCGAACCTGTCCCGCACCCGGTCGAGCGCGACATCGAGGCTCCCGGCCGCAGCCTCCGCCGCGAAGAGCGGGAGCTCGAGCTGCTCCTCACCGCTCGCGTCCCCGAGCCCGGAGATGGTGATGCCGAGCAGCGTGCATCCGCGCTCCTCGATCAGCGGCCAGGCCGCGTCGAGCAGCTGGCGGCCGGTCTCGAGCCAGGTGACCGTGGAGGCCGTCGAGCGGGGGATCGTGCTCGAGCGGGTCGCCCGCTCGAAGTCGTCGAACCGCAGCCGGAGCGTGAACGTCCGTCCGATCCGCTCGCCGTCGCGCAGCCGCCGGGCCACCCGGTCGACCAGCCCGGCGAGGAGGGCGTCCAGGTCCTGGCGGGACTTGCGCTGGCCGGCCCGGCCGATCGCCGACTGCGACCCGATCGAGCTGCGTCGCCGACCGACCTCGACCGGGCGGGGGTCTCGCAGGTTGGCCAGCGCCCACAGGTGCCGCCCCGCGGCCTTGCCCACGGCGGTGCTGAGCTCCGCCTCCTCGCGGCGCGCGAGCTCACCGATCGTCCGGATGCCGTCGGCGTGCAGCTTGCCGGCGGTGATCGCGCCGACTCCCCACAGCCGCTCCACCGGCAGCGGGTGCAGGAACTCCCGCTCGCGGTCCGGGGCCACGAGCAGCAGGCCGTCCGGCTTGCAGACCGCGCTCGCGACCTTGGCGAGGTACTTCGTGCGGGCGATGCCGACCGAGATCGGCAGGCCCACCTCGTCGCGCACCCGTCGCCGGAGCAGTGCGCCGATGGTCTCCGGGTCGCCCACGAGCCGGCGCAGGCCGCCGACGTCGAGGAACGCCTCGTCGATCGAGAGGCCCTCGACCAGCGGCGTCGTGTCGTCGAAGATCTCGAAGACGGCGCGGCTCGCCTCGACGTACGCCGCGAAGCGCGGCGGCACCACGATCGCGTCGGGGCAGAGCCGCTGCGCCTGCCGCCCGCCCATCGCCGACTTCACGCCGTACGCCTTGGCCTCATAGCTGGCCGCGAGCACGACACCGCCGCCGACGATCACCGGGCGCCCGCGCAGTCGCAGGTCGTCGCGCTGCTCGACGGAGGCGAAGAAGGAGTCCAGGTCGGCGTGCAGGATGCTCGCCGTCTCGCTGGTCCGGATCCTCGCCACCCTGCCATGATCGAACATGTGTTCGATCATGGCAAGCGCGTCAGTACGACTTCGGCAGCCCCAGGGAGTGCATGGAGACGAAGTTGAGGATCATCTCGCGACTGACCGGGGCGATCCGGCCCGCGCGGGTCGCGACCAGCAGTCCGGCCATGCCGTACTCCTGGGTGATCCCGTTGCCGCCGTGGGTCTGCACGGCACGGTCGGCGGCGTCGCAGGCGGCCTCGGCGGCGGCGTACTTCGCCATGTTGGCGGCCTCGCCGGCGCCCAGGTCGTCGCCGGCGTCGTAGAGGGCCGCGGCCTTCTGGGTCATCAGCCGGGCCAGCTCGATCTCGATGTGGGACTGGGCCAGCGGGTGCGCGACGGCCTGGTGCGCGCCGATGGCGTCCTTGAAGACCACGCGCTCCTTGGCGTACGCCGTCGCCTTGTCGAGGGCGAAGCGGGCCAGGCCGGTGGAGAAGCTGGCCGCCATGATGCGCTCGGGGTTGAGGCCGGCGAAGAGCTGCACGAGGCCGCCGTCCTCGTCGCCCACGAGCGCGTCGGCGGGCAGCCGGACGTCGTCGATGAAGACCTGGAACTGCAGCTCGGGGCTGACGATCTCCATCGGGATCGACCGCGCCTCGAAGCCGTCGGCGTCGGTCGGCACCACGAAGAGGCAGGGCTTGAGCTTGCCGGTCCTCGCGTCCTCGGTGCGAGCGACGACGAGCACGTTGTCGGCCTCGTCGACGCCGGAGATGTAGATCTTGCGGCCGTTGAGCACCCAGCCGTCACCGTCGCGGCGCGCCGTGGTGGTGATGTTGTGGGTGTTGGTGCCGGCGTCGGGCTCGGTGATCGCGAAGGCCATCGTGCCGGTGCCGTCGCAGATGCCGGGGAGCCAGCGCTGCTTCTGCTCCTCGGTGCCGTAGCGGCTGATGATCGTGCCGCAGATCGCCGGACTGACGACCATCAGCAGCAGCGGGCAGCCCTGGGCGGCGAGCTCCTCGCACACGGCCGCGATGTCGCCGATGCCGCCGCCACCGCCGCCGTACTGCTCGGGGATGTTGATGCCGAGGTAGCCGTTCTTGCCGATCTCGAGCCAGAGGTCGGTCGTCTTCTCGCCGGCCCGGGCGCGCTCGGTGAACCAGTCGCGGCCGAACTTGCCGGCCAGCCTGGCGACCTGCCGGCGCAGCTCCTGGCGCTCGTCGCTCTCGGTGAACCCGTGGGTGGTGGTCATGCTTCTTCTCCTTCGACGACGGCGAGGACTTCTCCGGAGGCGACCTGCGCACCGGTCTTGACGTTGATCTCCGTCACGACGCCGGCGTACGGCGCGCTCACGGTGTGCTGCATCTTCATGGCCTCGAGGACGAGCACCGGGTCGCCGGCACTCACCGACTGGCCCGGCTCGACGGCGACCCGGACGACGGTGCCCGGCATCGGCGCGAGCAGGCTGCCGCTCGCCACCGTGTCGGCCGGGTCGACGAACCGCGGCACCCGCGTCAGCCGGACGTGCCCGTGCGGGCCGTCCACGTCGACCGCGGCACCGACCACGGCCACGTCGTACGTCGTGCGCACGCCGTCGGTCTCGAGGGTCACCCGGGTGGGGCTGGCGGCCACGACCGTGCAGCCGTCGACGACGTAGCCGTCGCGGCCTCCGGACCACTCGACGCTGACCTCCTCGAAGAGGGTCCGCTGCGGCTGGGAGACGACGTTGCGCCAGGCGACCGGGATGCCGCGCTGGACGGTGCGGGCCTGCCGGGTCGCCTCGGCCAGCGCGATCGCCGCCGCCACGGCCTCGGGGACGGTCCGCCCCTCGAGCTGCTCCTCCGTGGTCGCCGTCCGGGCGGAGCGGGCCGCGAGGTCACCGTCGAGGAAGGCGGTGCTGACCTCGCCGGCGAGGAAGGCCTCGTCGCGCAGGATCCGCACCAGCAGGTCGCGGTTGGTGACCAGTCCGTGGATCTTCGCGCGGCTCAGCACGCCGGCCAGCTTGCGGGCCGCGGCCTCCCGGGTCGGTGCGTGCGCGATGACCTTCGCCAGCATGGCGTCGTAGTGCGTCGACACCTCGCTGCCGCTCTCGAAGCCGGCGTCCACGCGGATGCCGTCCTCCAGCGGGATCTCGAACGCCGTCAGGACGCCGCTCTGCGGCTGGTAGCCGGCGGCCGGGTCCTCGGCGTACAACCGGACCTCGATCGCGTGCCCGTGCGGGTCGTCCGCCTGAGGCCGGTCCATCACCATGCCGGAGGCGGACGACTCGGCGGCGGCGAGCTGGAGCGCCACCAGGTCGACGCCGTGCACCAGCTCGGTGACGGGGTGCTCGACCTGGAGGCGGGTGTTCATCTCGAGGAAGAAGAACCGCTCGGTCGCCGCGTCGTACAGGAACTCGACGGTGCCGGCGCCGCGGTAGTCGACCGCCTCGGCGGCCTTGCGCGCGGCCTCGTGGAGGGCGGCACGCACCGGGTCGCTCAGGCCGGGCGCCGGTGCCTCCTCCACCACCTTCTGGTGACGCCGCTGCACCGAGCAGTCGCGCTCGCCGTACACGCTGGTGCCGACGACCTGGACCTCGACGTGGCGCCCGTGCTCGACGTACGGCTCGACGAAGACGGTGCCGTCACCGAAGGCCGAGAGCGCCTCCGCCTCGGCCTGCGCGATCTCGCCGGGCAGGTCGGCGAGCGTCCGCACGACGCGCATGCCGCGACCGCCACCACCGGCGGACGCCTTCACCAGCAGCGGCAGGTCGGCCTCGGTCGGCTCGTCGGGTGCCTCGAGCGTCGGTACGCCGGCCGCGCGCATGATCCGCTTGGCCTCGATCTTGGAGCCCATCGCGTCGATCGACGCCGGGTCGGGGCCGACCCAGACCAAGCCGGCGCCGATGACGGCGCGGGCGAAGTCGGCGTTCTCCGAGAGGAAGCCGTAGCCGGGATGGATCGCATCGGCACCGGTACGGCGCGCGGCGTCGATCACGAGGTCGGCACGCAAATAGGTGTCGGCCGGCACGTTGCCGGGGAGCCGGACGGCGTGGTCGGCCTCGCGCACGTACGGCAGGTCCGCATCGGCGTCGGAGTGGACGGCCACCGTCTCGATGCCGAGCGAGCGGCAGGTGCGGAAGACGCGCGAGGCGATCTCGGCGCGGTTGGCGACCAGCAGGCGGGCGATCACGGGCGGAACACCCCGAAACGGTCGGTGCCGGCGTACGCCGAGGTCTCGATGACCGAGAGGCAGATGGCCAGGACGGTCCGGGTGTCGCGCGGGTCGATGACCCCGTCGTCGTACAGCATCCCGGACAGGAAGTAGGGCATCGACTGCTCCTCGATCTGGGCCTCGACGATCTCCTTGACGCCCTTGAACCCCTCGGCGTCGAAGGTCTGGCCCTTGGACTCGGCCGACTGCTGCGCGACGATCTCGAGCACGCCGGCGAGCTGGGCCGGGCCCATCACCGCGGACTTCGCGGAGGGCCAGGTGAAGAGGAAACGCGGGTCGAAGGCGCGGCCGTTCATCCCGTAGTTGCCGGCGCCGTACGACGCGCCCATGATCACGCTCAGGTGCGGGACGGTCGAGTTGCTGATCGCGTTGATCATCATCGCGCCGTGCTTGATGATCCCGCCCTGCTCGTACTCCTGGCCGACCATGTAGCCGGTGGTGTTGTGCAGGAAGAGCAGGGGCGTGTCGGTCTGGTTGGCGAGCTGCACGAACTGCGTGGCCTTCTGCGCCTCCTGCGAGAAGAGCACGCCCTGCGCGTTGGCGAGGATGCCGATCGGCCGGCCGTGGAGCCTGGCCCAGCCGGTGACCAACGACGGTCCGTAGAGCGGCTTGAACTCGTCGAGGACGACGCCGTTGGACTCGCTCACCCCGTCGCAGATCCGGCGGATCACCTCGCGCGGGTCGAAGGGCTCCTTGAGGTCGCCCGGGATCAGGTCGAGCAGGCCGTCCGGGTCCTCGTCGGGCTCGGCGTACGCCGAGTCGGCGCCAGTTTGCCTGCCGAGTGGGCGCCAGTTGTCACCAGACTGCGCAAACTGGCGCCGACTCGGCCCTGCCTTGCGCCAGTTCAGCCGGGCGATGATGCGCCGCCCGATCCGGATGGCGTCGTGCTCGTCCTCGGCGAGGTAGTCGGCCAGCCCCGACGTGCGGGCGTGCATCTCGGCGCCGCCGAGCGACTCGTCGTCGGACTCCTCGCCGGTGGCCATCTTGACCAGCGGCGGGCCGCCGAGGAAGACCTTCGCCTGGCCCTTGACCATCACGGTGTAGTCGGACATCCCCGGCACGTAGGCACCGCCCGCGGTGGAGTTGCCGAAGACCAGCGCGACCGTCGGCTCCTTGCGAGCGCTGGCGCGGGTGATGTCGCGGAAGAGCTTGCCGCCCGGGATGAAGATCTCCTTCTGGGTCGGCAGGTCCGCGCCACCGGACTCGACGAGCGAGACCGTCGGCAGCCCGTTCTCCTCGGCGATCTGCGAGGCCCGGAAGATCTTCTTCACCGTCCAGGGGTTGCTCGCGCCGCCCTTCACGGTCGGGTCGTTGGCCGTGATCAGGCACTCGACGCCCTCGATGACGCCGATGCCCGTCACCACACTGGCGCCGACGGTGAAGTCGGAGCCCCAGCCGGCCAGCGGACTCAGCTCGAGGAACGCCGAGCCCTCGTCGATCAGCAGCTCGATCCGCTCGCGCGGCAGCAGCTTGCCGCGGCCGTGGTGGCGCGCGACCGACCTCTCCCCACCACCGGCGACGGCCTTCGCGTGCTCGGTCTCGAGGTCGGCGAGCTTCTCCAGCATCGCCTCGCGGTTGCTCATGAGGCGTACCCCATCAGCTTCGCGGCGAGGTCCGTCAGCACGTCGCTGGCCCCGCCGCCGATCGGCAGGATCCGGGCGTCGCGGTAGTGCCGCTCGACCTCGGTCCCGTGCATGTACCCGGAACCGCCGTGCAGCTGGACGGCCCGGTCGCAGACGTACGTCGCGCAGTCGACCGCGGTCTGCTTGGCCATGCAGGCCTCGGCGATGACCTGCTCGCCGGCAGAGTGCCGGCCGGCCACCTCGCGCGTGTACGTGCGGGCCACCTCGACCTGCCGGCGCATCTCGACCAGCTGGTGGCGCACCACCTGTCGGCTGATCAGCGGCTTGCCGAAGGTCTCGCGGTCACGGCAGTACGCCGCGGTCAGGTCGAGCGAGCGAGCGGCGATGCCGTACGCGTGCACCGCGAGCGCGAGCCGCTCGACCACGAACTGGGCCGCGATCTGCAGGAAGCCCGACCCCTCCTCGCCGACCAGGTTGGCGACCGGCACGCGCACGTCGACGTACGACAGCTCGGCGGTGTCGGAGCAGTGCCAGCCCATCTTGCGCAGCGACCGGTCGACGGTGAACCCGGGCGTGCCCTTCTCGACGACCAGGAGGCTGACGCCGCCGGCGCCGGCGCCGCCGGTGCGCACCGCGGTGGTGACGAAGTCGGCGCGTACGCCGCTGGTGATGAAGGTCTTGGCGCCGTTGACGACGTAGTGCTCGCCGTCGCGCACGGCCGTCGTGGTGATGGCGCCGACGTCGGAGCCGCCACCGGGCTCGGTGATCGCGAGAGCACCGATCGTCTCCCCTGCCAGCGTCGGCCGCACGAACCGGTCGACCAGGTCGGCGTCGCCGGAGGCCGCGATGTGCGGGAGGGCGATGCCGCCGGTGAGGAGCGCCGCCATGAAGCCGCTCGACGCGCCGGCCTCGAACATGCCCTCCTGCAGGTCGACGGTGTCGAGGACGTCGCCGCCCTCACCGCCGACGTCCTCGGGGAAGGAGATGCCGAGCAGCCCCTGCTTGGCCGCGGCCAGGTGGACCAACCGGGGGATCTCGCCCGCGTCCTCCCACTCCTGCAGGTGCGGCGCGACCTCGCGACGTACGAACTCCGCGCCCAGGGCGCGCAGGTCACTCATAGGAGTCCCTCCTGGATGTGGACGATCCGCGAGCGCAGCCACTCGCCGAGTCCCTTGGCCTGCGGGTCGAAGCGGGTCGATGCGGCGACGCCGTCGCCGAGCAGGCCGCGGATCAGCACGTTGACGCCACCCAGGTTGGGCAGCACGTGCACCTCGACGTCCAGATCGGCGGCCTCGGGGACCAGCTCCCGGATCTTGCGCGCGGTGATCAGCTTGGTGAGCCAGGTGACGCGGGCGTCGTACTTGTCCGAGCCGTCGTGCACCACCCACAGGCCCAGGTTGGCATCGCCCCCCTTGTCACCGGAGCGGGCGTGCACGAAGGAGCCGAGCGCCGCGCGGCGGGTGATGGAGTCGCGGGGAGCCGGGTACGGCGAGGGGCGCAGGCTGTCGCGGTGGTCGCCGGTGGCGAACTCCGTGGGGTCGGCGATCACCTCCCGACGACCGTCCGCGTGGACGACCGTGTGGGTGACGGCCGCCCGGTCGACGTACTCCGCGCGATAGACGCCGTACGGCGCGGGCGGGGCGGGCGGGGCGGTCATGGTGAAGCCGGGGTACGACGCGAGCGCGAGCTCGACCGCGGCGCTGGTGAAGGCGCGGCCGACCGGGTCGGGCCGGGCGTCCTTGACCGTGCACCGCAGCAGGCAGGACGCGCCCTCCTCGGTGTCGGCGTCGGCGGGCGGCAGCGCGGTGCGCGTCCAGGCCACCTCGGCGGCGGTCAGCGCCGGGGTCAGCTGCTCGCGTACCCAGTCGGCCTTGGCGTCGATGTCGAGCCCCGTCAGCACGAACTCCACGGTGTTGCGGAAGCCGCCGAGCTCGTTGACGCAGACCTTGAGCCGCTCGGGCGGCGCCTCGCCGCGCACCCCCGAGACCGACACGCGGTCGGTGCCGACCTCGCGCAGCTCGACGGTGTCGAGGAGGGCGGTGACGTCGGGGTTGAGGTAGCGGGTCGACTGGATCTCGTAGAGCAGCTGGGCGGTGACGGTGTCGACGGTGACCGCTCCGCCGGTGCCGGCGTTCTTGGTGATCACGCTCGAGCCGTCGGCCGCGAGCTCGGCGAGCGGGAAGCCGAGCGGGAGCCCGTCGTGGCGCAGGGTCCTGAAGCCGGAGAAGTTGCCGCCGGTGGCCTGGGTGCCGCACTCGAGCACGTGGCCCGCGACGACGGCCCCGGCGAGCTCGTCGTACGACGTCGACGTCCAGCCGTGGTGCGCGACCGCGGGTCCGACGACCAGGCTGGCGTCGGTCACGCGGCCGGTGACGACCACGTCGGCGCCGGCGTCCAGGGCGGCGGCGATGCCGAAGCCGCCGAGGTAGGCGTTGGCGGTCAGGGCGCCCTCGCGCAGGCCGAGGTCGCGTACGTCGTCGCCCTCGACGTGGGCGATCACCGGGTCGAGCCCGAGGGCCCGCGCGACCTCGCGCAGCCGGTCGGCCAGGCCGGCGGGGTTGAGCCCGCCGGCGTTGCTGACGATCTTGACGCCCTGCTCGAGCGCCAGACCCAGCGAGTCCTCGAGCTGGCGCACGAAGGTCTTGGCGTAGCCCAGCGACGGGTCCTTCATGGCGTCCCTGCCGAGGATCAGCATGGTGAGCTCGGCGAGGTAGTCGCCGGTCAGGACGTCGAGGCGCTGTCCGTCCTCGCGGCCGCCCTCGAGCATCTGCCGCATCGCGGCCAGGCGGTCGCCGTAGAAGCCGGAGCAGTTGCCGATCCTCATCGCCTCAGCCACGAGGTGACCGCCCGCCGCCCGCAGGACCGGCGAAGGCCTGCGCGATCGTCAGCCACTGCTCGGCGTCGGTGCCGCTCGCGACCAGGTCGGTGTCGTCGCGGTGCACCCGCTGGGTCACCAGCAGGGCGAAGTCCCACGCCGATCCGGTCACCGTCTGCGCGGCGTCCTCGGGGCCCCAGCTCCACTGCTCCTCCGACGGCGAGACCAGGTCGACCCGGAACTCCTCGGTCGGGGCCGGCAGCCCCTGCACCGAGTAGGCGAAGTCCCGGGTGCGTACGCCGAGGTGCGCGACGTGCCGGACCCGGTCGGTGCGCTCGGGCTCGATGCCGAGGGCGTCGTACACGTCCAGCGCGTGCGCCCAGGTCTCCATGAACCGCGCGGTCGCCATCGACGCCGGCGACATCGGCGGTCCGAACCACGGCATCCGCTGACCGGCCGGGAAGGCACGCAGGGCCGCGGGCAGGGCCTCGCGGGCCTTGCCCCACCGGGCGAGCAGGGCCTGCGGCGACAGGCGGGCGACCTCGACCGCCTGCTGGTCGACGTACCCCGTCGGGTCGCCCGTCGCCTCGAGCACGATCGCGTCCCATGCGTCGGGGTCCGTGGCCGCCGCGACTGCGACCTCGTCGGTCCAGAGCAGGTGCGCGACGGTGGTCGCGACGCTCCAGCCGGCGGCGGGCGTGGGCTTCTGCCAGCCGTCGTCGTCGAGGCCGGCGACGGCACTCCAGAGCCGGTCGCTCTCGGCCCTGAGGTCGTCGAGCAGGTCGTCGAGCAGCGTCACGAGATCTCCTTGTCGAGCACGTCGGCCCAGCGGTCGAGGATCCGGCCGCGACGGTGGGCGTCGTCGGTGATCGTGTTGGCCAGCCCGAGGCCACGCACGAGGTCGAGGGTCGCCTGCACCAGCTCGCGCACGCCGGTGACGGACTCGTCGGCGCCGAGCAGCTCGACGGTCAGCCGGTGGGTCTCACGGCCGACGCGCTGCTCGAGCGGGCCGACGGCGGCGAGCAGCTGGGCGTCGGTGCGGGCCGCGACCCAGAGCTCGAGCGCGGCGTTGAAGACCGGCGACGCGAAGTGGTTGCCCAGCATCTGCAGCACCGCACGGGTGTGTCGGGGCCCCCGGGGCAGCGCCGCGGCCGCGGCCGCGAGCTCGGCGCCCCGCTTCTCGGTGAGGTGCTCGACGGCCGCCACGACCAGGTCGTTCTTGGTCGGGAAGTGGTGCAGCTGGGCGCCGCGGCTGACGCCCGCCCGTTCGGAGACCAGCGTGGTCGACGTACCCGCGAAGCCGACCTGCACCAGGCACTCCACGGTCGCGTCGAGCAGCCGGGCCCGCATCGCCCGGGTGCGCTCCTCCTGGGGCACCCGCGTCGGTCCGGCCGCTGTCGTCACCAGGCCAGCCTGCCCCGTCAACAACAAACAGTCAAGACTGCTTTTTTGGGGTAGTCCCTGACGCTTTCGGGGTCTTCGGACCCGGATCGCGCCCGTTCCGTCAGGGACTACCCCGCCGACCGGCTCAGTCCAGCCGGGCCACCAGCGGCAGCCGCGAGCGGGCGCTGAGGCCGACCACCAGCGCCGTCAGCAGGGGCAGCACCACCACGAGGCCGACGATCAGCAGCCACGGGATGTCGAGGTAGTGAGCAGCGGCCCCGGGCTCGTAGCCCCGCGTGAGCGGATAGCTGACCGCGATGCCCGGGATCAGCCCCACCGCCGCCCCGAGGGCGGCGCCGACCATGCCGACCACGAGCGCGTACGCCGCCGCGACCCCGCGCCGGGTCCGCGGAGCCGCGCCCACCGCGGACAGGGTGGCGAGGTCGGCGCGAGCGTCGGAGAGCGCGAGGAAGGTCGCGGTCAGGGTGCCGCCCAGCATCAGCACGGCGCCGAGCGCGCCCAGCACCAGCTGGACGATCACCGTCTCGTCGTCGGTCTGGTAGCCGCGCTCGACGTAGAGCGTGGCGTTCTCGTCGATCCCGGCCAGCGCCTCCTGCGCGTCGGACTCCTGCTGCTCGCTCACGCCGGCCCCGGTGACGGCCAGCCCCATGGTGCCGACGGGTACGCCGACCCGCTCGGCGGTCGCGGTCGTCACGACCGCGACCGGCGCCGACCGGCCGTCGGCGACGGGGACCACGAGCGCCGGCACCGTCACCCGCGTGACCTTCTCGTCGGTCGCGTCCGGGTCGTAGCGGTGGGCGACGACCTCGATCCGCTCGGACTCGACCCCGCGATCGGTGAAGACGACGGCTCCCCCGGACCTCAGCGTCGCGGCGGCCGGCCCCCGCGCGGACGCCGGCAGGTCGAGGGCGGAGGGCAGCTCGTCGCCGACGAGCACCGACGAGCCGAACACCGACGAGCTGTACTCGAGCAGCCGCGTGTCCTCCTCGCTGTCGTCGGAGCCGGGGACCAGCACCTCGACGTAGTACGACGTCTTCTCCTCGTCACCACCCTCGGCGACCCCCTGCATCGGCGTCACCGTGGCCTCCGGGAGTCCCCGGAGGGTGGCGGCCCGGAGGGTGTCCCACTGCTCGCCCTCGGCGAAGGCGTCGGTCACCACCCCCGTGCCCATCGGCAGGGACGCGACGTAGGTGCCCTCGTTCTCCGCCTCGTCGCTGGTGACGCCGATCCCGAGGGCCACGACCCCCGCGACCGTCGCGGCGACGGCCGCCACCGCGGGCACGGTGCGCGAGCGGTGCCGGGCGGCGTCGCGGACGGCGTACCGCAGTGTCAACGGGAAGCGGCGCGCCAGCCGGGCCACCGCGACGAGCACCACCGGGACGAGCAGGATCATGCCGAGGACGGCGGCGATCGCCGCGCCGGCGATGAAGAACTCGCCCCGGCCACTGGCTCCCAGCACCGCGCCCGCGATGCCGACGCCGAGCAGCACCAGGCCGAGCAGGGGTGACCGCAGCGACGGTCGCCGGTCGCCCCGACGGCCGGCGAGCACCGCCACGACGTCCTGGCGGGACGCGATCCAGGCCGGCACGACGGCGGCCAGCAGCGCGCTCAGCAGGCCGAAGGCGGCGATGCCGAGCAGGTGCGGCCACGGCACGTCGAAGGGACCCAGCCGCTCGTCCGAGAAGTGCTGGACGATCGGCAGCGACAGCCACGCGACGACCAGTCCGACCAGGACGCCGAGGATGGCGCCGATGCCGCCGAGCACGACGCCGTTGGCCAGCACCACTCGGCGCGCCTGGCGTGGCGTGCCTCCGGTCGCGGCCATCAGCGCCAGCGCCCGCGACTGCCGGCGAGCGCCGACGGCGAAGGCGGGGCCGGCGAGCAGCACCACCTCGATCAGGGCCATCACCACGATCAGCACGATGACCGCGACCATGGCCGAGTCGGTGCCGCTCTCGAAGGCCTTGACCTCGTCGGGGATCTCCGAGCGTGGCGGCGGGTCGAGCACGACGGCCCGGGAGAGCACGAGCGCCCCCTCGGCGTTGAGCTCGCGCACCTGGTCCCAGCTCACCGCACCCCCGCCGACCAGGAAGCTGGCCTGGTAGCGCTTCTCCGCCAGGCCGAGCGAGCCCGGCAGCCCGACGGCCATCGGGTAGCCGTGGTACGACGTGCCGTCGCCGATGCCGACCACCGTGTACGTCGCGCCGCCGCGGACGGTCAGCTCGTCGCCGAGGTCGAAGCCGCGGTCCGCGAGCTCGTGGTTGATCACGATCTCGTCGGTCGCGGCCGCCGGGCGCCCGGAGGTGACGTCGAAGATGCCGTCGCTCAGCGGGTCGCGCAGGTCGAGCTCGCTGACCTCGGTGTCGGAGACGCCCTTCGCGGTCTCCACCCCGACGCTGCCCTGGTCCCAGCTGATGCCGGTCGTGCCGGGACCGACGGCCTGCTCCACCTCGGCCAGCTCGGGGAGCACCTGCTCGGTGTCGCCCGTGCCGTTGGACGTCGAGACCGTCGGGTCGACGTCCTGGAACACCTGGCCGCTGCCCGGCTGGTAGGTGATCAGGGCGTCGGCCGACCCGAGCCGACGGTCGAGCCCCTCGGCGGCCGACACCTGGGCGGTCTGGATGACGACGTCGGCGGCGGTCACCGCGAGCACCGGCAGCGCGATCATCACCAGCACCAGCACGCTGCGCCCGCGTGCGCGCGCCGCCTCGCGCCTGGCGAGCCGCAGGGGCAGCCGCCAGGATCGGAGCCACCTCATCGCGGGGAGCCCGAGTCGAGCAGCACGTCGGCCCGGTCGGAGCCGGTCTCGTCGACCACGACGCCGTCGCGCAGGAACACCACCCGGTCCGCCCAGGCCGCGTGGCGGGCCTCGTGGGTGACCAGCACGCCGGCCGCGCCGGCGTCGCAGCGGGCGCGCAGCAGCCGGAGGATCTCCTCGCCGGTCTCGGTGTCGAGCGCGCCGGTGGGCTCGTCGGCGAGGATCAGCCGTCGCTCGCCCACGATCGCCCGGGCGATGGCGACCCGCTGCTGCTGGCCGCCGGACATGTTGTCGGGGAACCGGTCCCACAGGTCGCCGATGCCGACCTCGTCGAGCGCCTTCCGCGCGGCCGCGCGGGCGACCTTCGCGCCGACGCCGTCGAGCTCGCCCGGCAGGGCGACGTTCTCGGCCGCGGTCAGGGCGGGGATCAGGTTGAAGTCCTGGAAGACGTAGCCGATCGACGTACGCCGCATCCGGGCCCGTCCGGCGTTGCCCAGCCCGGCCAGGTCCACGCCCTCGACCTCGACGACTCCCCTCGTCGGGGCGTCGAGCCCGCCCGCGAGGGTGAGCAGCGTGGACTTGCCGGAGCCGGACGGACCCATCACGGCGACGAGCTCCCCGGGTCGTACGGCGAAGGACACGGCCCGCAGCGCGTGCACCTCGGTCGCCCCGGAGCCGTGCACGCGGCTCACGTCGGTCATCTGCAGCACGGCGCTCATCGGTGGGCCTGGGCTTCCGCCTCGTCGGCGAGGATCTCCTCGAGCAGGGTCTCCGGTCGTTCGAGCTCGGCCCGGCGCAGCCGCGCCTCGCAGTGGTCGAGCCACCGGATCTCGGCCTCGGCGGCGAAGACCAGCGAGTCGAGGACCAGCGACCACGCGAGGTCCTCGCGCTCCTGGCCGGCGGCGGCGCGGCGCTTCAGGCGGGTGTAGTCCTGGAGCGCCGTCATGGTGGCGGAGCGCTGCTGCTGGATCACCCGGCCGACGTCGACGCCGGGGACCGTGACGGCCAGCGCCAGCTTGATCGCGAGCTCGTCGCGCGGCGGCTGGGTGCGCGAGACCGGGGTGGTGAACCAGGCGGCGACCTCGTCGCGGCCGGCCTCGGTGATCCGGTAGACGACGTGGCCCTCGGCGTCCGCGCCGGCGCCCTCGACGAGCCCGTCCCGCTCGAGCCGGGTCAGGGTCGTGTAGACCTGCCCGACGTTGAGCGGCCAGGTGGCCCCGGTGCGGTGCTCGAACTGGGCGCGCAGCTGGTAGCCGTAGCGCGGACCCTCCTCCAGCAGCGCGAGCAGTGCCTGCTTGACCGACATCCGAGCCTCCGACCGTGCGCCGCTCGTCCCCGTGACGAGTGGATACCGGGTATGTATACCACGTATGCACTGCCGCAGGCCGCGGTCAGGCGGCGACCGTCGCGATCACCCGCGCCCGCAGCACCGGGTCGCACCACCGGTGCTGCGCGCGCACCAGCCGGAGGCCGGACCAGCACAGGAAGGGCAGCGCGAACGCGATCGAGGTCCGCGGGTCGGGCAGGTGGGCCAGGGCGGAGAAGAACGACGCGGTCAGGGTGGTCGACACCGCCAGCCGGGCCGAGTAGCCCACCATCGCGACCGGCGGCGCGGGCGTGGCCCGCGCCGAGCGCAGGTCGACGGCGTACGGGTGCCGGCCGGACCAGCGCATCGAGGCCGACACCACCTGCAGGCCGACGACCAGCCAGGTGGCGACCACCGCGGCCAGCTCGGCCGAGGTGGGCGCCGCGGCGGTGAGCGCGGCGAGGCCGATGGTGACGCCCGAGGCACCGAGCAGCATCGCGCCGAGCACGAGGGAGCGCGCGGCGAAGACGACCTCGGGCCCGACCGGGAGGCTGGCGCGCCACAGCGCGCCGCGACCGTCGAGGCACCAGGCGTTGACCCCGAAGAGCAGGGCGCCGCCCGCCGTGCTGAGGGCGGCCAGGACCGGGATGGTGGTCCAGGGCAGCTGCGCGGCCAGCGCCATCAGCCCGGGAGCGACCGCCAGCGTGGCGAGCCCCCGGCGCATCGGCACGGTCCGCCACACCGAGGACCAGTCGAGGCGCACCAGGAGCACCAGGTCGGTGCGGGGAGTCGGGCGGGCCACGAACGTCCCGGTCTCGGTGCGCAGCTCGTCGCGCGGCATCCGGCGATCGGCCCAGTGCGCGGCGGCTGCTCCGATCGCGACCAGCACGAGCACCAGAGCCAGCTCGACGACCACGGTCAGCGCCCAGCGCCACGAGAAGCCACCGATCAGCCCGACGGTCAGCCACACGGTCGGCATCCGGTCGACGAGCGCGCCCCAGCCGGCGGTGAGCTGGATCGCCACCGCGCCGCCCACCAGCACGAGGCCGGTCCCCCGCACGACGGCGATGCCGTGCCGGTAGCGGCGTACGCCCTCCACGAGCCAGGCGGCCGCCTGCGCCGCGGCGGTGGCCACGACCAGCCACAGCAGGATGCCGGGCTGGGCGCTGAGGCAGATCTGCCAGCCGAGCGCGTACGACGTGCAGCCCACCAGCACCCAGGCCTGGAGCAGCCACGCGATGTTGAGCGGGGCCAGCAGCAGGGCACCGAGATGGTCGGTCGTGGGGCTGACGGGGTAGGCGACGGCCTGCTCGCGCGGCAGCAGCTCGCGCCCGCCACCCGTGGTCACGGCCGCGACGGTCGCGAGCAGGAGCACCCCGGCCATCGCCGTCGGGAGGATGAGCAGCACGTCGAAGGCGCGCGCCCCGGTGCGCGCGCCGGGGAGGTAGAGAGGCACGACGAGCGCGGCGAGCGTCAGCGCGGCGAGCACCACCCAGGCCCGGCGCGCGGATCGCCCGCCGCTGCGGGTCGCGCGGAAGCGGACCAGGTGGCCGACGTCGGCGACGCTGCGCGCGAGCGCCTCAGTCGAGGAGGCTGCGGTAGGCACGGGCACCCTCCTCGCCCGCCATCTCGGCGGCGGAGAGCTGGGCCACCTCGGACCCACCGCGCAGCACGAGGGCCGTGGAGCACGCCTCGACCGCGAGCTCGCGCAGGTGGGTCGACACCAGCACGCAGGCACCGTCGGCCCGGGCGTCGGCGACCACCTCGAGCGTGGCCTCGACGCCGACGGGGTCGACCCCGTCAAAGGGCTCGTCGAGCAGCAGCACCGCTGGCCGGTGCAGCGCGGCGAGCACCACGGAGAGCCGCCGGCCCATGCCGTGGGAGAAGCCGGCGGTCACCCGGTGCGCGACGTCGCCGAGCTCGAAGCGCTCGAGCAGGTCGCGGCCGCGGTCCTCCCAGTCGTCCAGCCGCCGGAGCCGGGCGGCGAGCTGCAGGTGCTCCCAAGGCGTCGCCCGCGGCACCAGTCCCCCGACGTCCGGGCAGTAGCCGGTCGCCTGCCGTGCGGCCAGCGAGTGGGTGCGCAGGTCGTGACCGGCGACCAGGGCGGCGCCCTCCGTCGGCGGGAGCACCCCCGCCAGGACCCTCATCGTCGTGGACTTCCCGGCGCCGTTGCGCCCCAGCAGGGCGGTCGCCTGGCCGGCGTAGGCCGTCAGGTCGATGCCGGCGACGGCCTCGACCTCGCCGAAGCGGACCCGCAGGCCACGAACCACGACGACGGGCCCCGAGCTCTCATGCACGTGGCCATCATCCTGACCCGGAGCGCTCCTGTCGCCGAGATGCCAGAACTCGGTCACCGATAGGTGAGCGCGCCGCCCTCGAGATGCGGGTGCTCGTTGAACGTCAGGAGCCGGGGACCGGTGGATCCGACGACCACGCGCGTGACGGAGGAGTTCACGAGCACCGTGTTGAACCGGCTCCAGAGACGGGCGTACGACGCCGCATCGGCCTGCGGGTCGACCAGCGCGGCGCAGAGCGCGGCGATCACGCCGCCGGAGGTCACCGCCACGACGACCCGCCCGGGGCCGGCCTGCGCGCAGGCGGCGTCAAAGGAGGCCGTCGACCGGTCGCGGAACGCCGACCACGACTCGGCGTACTCGTCGTCGTGCAGGCCCGCGGTCCAGCGAGCGGTCGCGAGCTCGAAGACGCGCTGGAACTCCCGGCGGTCGACGTCGCCGCCCGGCGCCTCCGGGTGGGCCCTGACCACCGAGAGGTGGTCGAACTCGTCCCACCCCGGGTCGACCGCGGCCTCGGGCCAGCCGGCGGCCTCGGCGGTCTCCCGGTGGCGCCGCATCCCTCCGCGCACAACGGCGGTCGGGCTCGGCCCGCGCTCGCGGAGCCAGGCGCCCAGCAGGCGGCCCTGCTCCCAGCCGGTCTCGGACAGGACGTCGTAGTCGGCGCTGCCGAACGACGCCTGGCCGTGCCGGACCAGGAGCAGGACCCCCACTGCTAGGCCGGGAACGAGCCGCCGGAGGCGGCCAGGTCGCGCAGGTAGGCCGTCGGGCGGAAGCGGTCGCCGTACTTCTCGGCCAGCTCGTCGGCGCGAGCCACGAAGGCACCGAGCCCGACCTGTCCCGCGGTGCTCTCGTAGCCGGTCATGAACTGCGCGGCGCCACCGGTCAGGGCCGGGAAGCCGATGCCCATGATGGAGCCGATGTTGGCCGCGGCGGCCGACTCGATGACGCCCTCCTCGAAGCACTTGGCGGTCTCGATGGCCTCGACGAAGAGCAGCCGGTCCTTGATGTCCTCGAAGGGGATCGACTCGGTGGCGACCGGGAACGTCTCGGCCAGCCCCGACCAGACGCCGGTGCGCTTGCCGTCGACGTACTCGTAGAAGCCGGCGCCCTTGAGCCGCGACGGACGGCCGATCTCGATCATCTTCGCGACGACGGCCTCGCCCGGGTGCGGCGTGTAGGTGCCGCCGTCGCGCTCGACGGCGTCCTTGCTCGCCTTGCCGATCTTGGCCATCAGCTCCATGTTCAGCTCGTCGCTGAGCTGGAGGGGACCGACCGGGTAGCCGTCCTGCGTGCCCGCGCGCTCGATGCTGACGGGGTGGACGCCCTCGGCGAGCATCGCCAGGCCCTCGTTGACCATCGTGCCGATGACGCGCGAGGTGTAGAAGCCACGGCTGTCGTTGACGACGATCGGGGTCTTGCGGATCTGCTGGACGATGTCGTACGCCTTCGCCAGCGCGACGTCCGAGGTCTCCTTGCCCCTGATGATCTCGACCAGCGGCATCTTGTCCACGGGGGAGAAGAAGTGCAGGCCGATGAAGTCCGCCGGGCGGTCGACGCCGGTGGCGAGCTCGGTGATCGGCAGCGTCGAGGTGTTGCTGCACAGCAGCGCGTCGGCGTTGACGTACGGCGCGATCTCGGCGAAGACCTGCTGCTTGAGCGCCGGGTCCTCGAACACGGCCTCGATCACCAGGTCGCAGCCGGCCAGGTCGGCCGGGTCCGCGGTCGGGGTGATCCGGTCCAGCAGCGCCTGCGACTTCTCCTCGGTCAGCTTGCCGCGGGAGACGGCCTTGGCGTTGAGCGCCTCGGAGTAGGCCTTGCCCGTGGCCGCGCCCTCGGCGCTCACGTCCTTGAGCACGACCTCCATGCCCGCGCGGGCACAGGAGTAGGCGATGCCGGTGCCCATCATGCCGGCGCCGAGGACGCCGACCTTGACGGCCTTGTAGGGCTCGATGCCCTGCGGGCGGAGCTTGCCGGCGTTGATGGCCTGCAGGTCGAAGAAGAACGCCTGGATCATGTTCTTCGAGCCCTGGTTGACGATCAGGTTGGTCAGGTAGCGCGACTCGATGCGCGAGGCGGTCTCGAAGTCGACCGAGGCGCCCTCGACGGCGGCGGACAGGATCGCCCGCGGCGCCTGGTAGAGCGCGCCCTTGGTCTGCTTGCGCAGCAGCGCCGGGAAGGCCGGCAGGAACGCGGCGAGAGCCGGGGACTTCGGCGTACCGCCGGGCATCTTGTAGCCGGGCCTGTCCCACGGGTTCTGCGACTCGTCCGGGTTGGCCTTGATCCAGGCCTTCGCGGCCGGGACCAGCTCCTCGCGGGTGGCGACCAGCTCGTCGACCAGGCCCTTCTCCCGGGCGGCGCTGGGCTTGAACTGGGTGCCGGGGAGCAGCACGTCCATCAGGCCCTGCTGCAGGCCGAGCAGGCGTACGACGCGGGTGACGCCGCCGCCGCCGGGCAGCAGGCCGAGCGTCGACTCGGGCAGCCCGATCAGCACCTTGTCGTCGTCGACGGCGATCCGGTGGTTGGTGGCCAGGCAGATCTCGAAGCCACCGCCGAGGGCGGCACCGTTGATGGCCGCGACCACCGGCTTCGGGAACTTCTCGAGCCTGCGCAGCCCGGCCTTGACGGCCTCGCCCATCGCGAAGACCGACCCGGCGTCGTCCTTGGTCGCCGTGACCATGTTCTTGAGGTTGCCGCCGGCGAAGAAGGTCTTCTTCGCGCTGGCGATCACGACGCCGGTGACGCTGGCCTCATCGGCGGCCAGCTCGTCGTACAGCCGCTGGACGGCCGCGGCCATCGACTCGAGGTAGAGCTCGTTCATCGTGTTCGCGCTGGCGGTCGGGTCGTCGAGGGTCAGGGTGACGATGCCGTCGGCGTCGCGGTCGTAGCGGACCGCGGTCTGCTCGGTGGTGCTGGTGCTCATCTGAAGTCCTGTTCTGGAGAGTCTGCTCGTACGGCGCTCTGGTCGCGGATCGCTCAGACCAGCTCGACGATCGTGGCGATGCCCATGCCGCCGCCGACGCAGAGCGTGGCGAGGCCGCGGCGCAGGTCGCGTCGCTGGAGCTCGTCGATGAGCGTGCCGAGGATCATCGCGCCGGTCGCACCGAGCGGGTGGCCCATCGCGATGGCGCCACCGTTGACGTTGGTGATCTCCGAGTCGATGCCCATGTCACGCATGAACCGCAGGGCCACGGCGGCGAAGGCCTCGTTGATCTCGAAGAGGTCGATGTCGCCGACCTCGAGGCCGGCTTTGGCCAGTGCCTTGCGCGCGGCCGGGGCGGGCCCGGTCAGCATGATCGTCGGGTCGGCGCCGGAGACGGCGGCCGAGACGATCCGGGCGCGCGGCGTCAGCCCCAGGTCGGAGCCGACCTGCTCGCTGCCGATCGCGACCAGCGCCGAGCCGTCGACGATGCCCGAGGAGTTGCCGGCGTGGTGGACGTGGTTGATCCGCTCGACCCAGTGGTACTTCTCGAGCGCGACGTCGTCGAAGCCGGCGTCCGCGCCGATGCCGGCGAAGCTCGGCTTCAGCCCGGCCAGTCCCTCGGGGCTGGTGTCCGGGCGGATCGTCTCGTCGTGGTCGAGGACGGTGAGGCCGTTGAGGTCGCGGACCGGCACGACGGAGTTGGCGAAGTAGCCGTTGGCCCACGCCTTGGCCGCGCGGTGGTGCGACTCCGCGGCGTACGCGTCGACGTCGTCGCGGCTCCAGCCCTCGATGGTGGCGATCAGGTCGGCGCCGATGCCCTGGGGCACGAAGCCGGCCTGGAACGCGGTCGCCGGGTCGGAGGCCCAGGCGCCGCCGTCGGAGCCCATGGCCACGCGGCTCATCGACTCGACGCCGCCGGCGAGGATCAGGTCCTCGAAGCCACCGCGCACGCGGGACGCGGCCTGGTTGACGGCCTCGAGCCCGGAGGCGCAGAAGCGGTTGAGCTGCACGCCCGCGACGGTGTCGGGGTAGCCGGCCTTGAGGGCCGCGGTCTTGGCGATGTCGCCGCCCTGCTCGCCGATCGGCGAGACCACGCCGAGGACGACGTCGTCGACCCGGGCGGGGTCGAGCGTGGGGTTGCGCACCTGGATCTCGTCGAGGAGCCCGACGACCAGGTCGACCGGCTTGACCTCGTGCAGCGTGCCCGCCGCCTTGCCCTTGCCGCGAGGAGTCCGGATGTGGTCGTACACGAATGCTTCAGCCATGACGTCCTACTCAGAGAATGGGGGGATCGGTGTCAATCGGAGTGCCTGCGCTCGATTGTGACACTATTACTGTCACCGTCAAGGAGTCGGGTGTTGTGGCGCACGTCACGGCCCGGCGACGACCGAGGAGAGCCATGGACGACAGCGTCGAGTCCCTGCGGGAGCTGCTGACCCTCGACGAGCTCACCGCCCGGGTCGGCATGAGCGTGCGCAACATCCGGTTCTACACGACCAAGGGGCTGGTGCCGCCGCCCCTGCGCCGCGGCCGGTCCGGCTACTACACCCCCGACCACGTCGCCCGGCTCGAGCTGGTCCAGGAGCTCCAGGCCCACGGCTTCACGCTGTCCGCGATCGAGCGGTACGTCGCCCGGATCCCAGCGGAGGCCACGCCGGAGGACATCGCACTGCACCGCACGATGCTCGCGCCGTGGCAGGCCGACCTGCCCGTCGAGATGTCGCGCGCCGAGCTGGAGACCCGCGCCGGCCGGCCGCTGACCGACGACGAGCTCACCACCCTGTCCGCGCTCGGCATCGTCTTCCCCGCCAAGCGCGGGCGCTACGAGGTCGCCGTGTCGCAGCTCTCGGTCGGGCTCGGGCTGCTCGACCTGGGCTTCCCGGTCGAGGCTGCGCTCGCCGCCGCGGAGGTGTACGCCGAGCACGGCCGCCAGCTCGCCAAGGAGCTCAACGAGCTCTTCCGGACCATGGTGTGGCCGGTCTACCGCGCCGAGGGCGCCTCGGCCGACACCCTCCGCGGAGTCGTGGAGCGGCTCAAGCCGCTCTCGATCGCCAGCCTGGTGTCGGCGTACGAGGCGGCCATGGACGAGACTCGTCGTGAGGACATCGCCCGCCGCGCTCGCTGAACGCCCCGCGACTGGGTACATCGTCGGGTGAGCCGCAGCCGCAACGAGGAGGACCGAGTGCAGGTACTGGTGACCGGCGCGACCGGATTCGTGGGGAGCCGGCTGGTGCCCGAGCTCATCGACCGCGGCCACGACGTCCGCGCGATGACCCGCCGCCCCGAGGCGTACGACGGTCCCGGCGACCCGGTGGCGGGCGACGTCTCGGATCCCGGCAGCCTCGCGGCCCCGTTGGACGGTGTCGACGTCGCGATCTACCTGGTGCACTCGCTGGACGACGACGACTTCGAGCAGAAGGACGCCGAGGCCGCGCGCGCCTTCGGGCTCGCCGCCGCTGCCTGCGGCGTGCGTCAGATCGTCTTCCTCGGCGGTCTCGGCAAGGACTCCGACAAGCTCTCCGCCCACCTGCGCTCGCGCCGCGAGGTCGAGCGGCTGCTCGGCGAGGCCGGCGTGCCGGTCACCGTGCTGCGTGCCGCGATCGTGGTCGGCGCGGGCGGCATCTCGTGGGAGATGACCCGCCAGCTCGTGAAGAACCTGCCGGCGATGGTGGTGCCGAAGTGGGCCGCGACCCGGACCCAGCCGATCGCCCTCGACGACGTGGTGCGCTACCTCGCCGGTGTCGTGGGCCTGGAGGCGGCGTACGCGCGGGTCTTCGAGATCGGCGGGCCCGAGCAGCTGACGTACGTCGAGATGCTGCAGCAGGCGGCCGAGGTCATCCAGGGCCGCACGGTTCCGATCATCACGGTGCCGCTGCTGACGCCGGGGCTGTCGTCACGCTGGATCTCGTTCGTCACCGACGTCGACACCACCACGGGGCGCAACCTGATCGACTCGATGGGCACCGAGGTGATCGTCACCGACCACTCGATCCGCGACCTGCTCCCGGACGAGCCGATGACGTACGCCGAGGCGGTCCGGCTCGCGGTCGCCCAGGACTAGAAGAGCTGGGGCAGCGCGAGCAGCATCACGAGCGACCACGTGACGTGGACGACGATGGGGGCCAGCACGCCGCCGGACCACCGGCGCACCAGCGCGACCACGAGGCCGAGCAGGATGGCGGCGAGGACCAGGGCGAGGTTGCCGGTCGCGAGGGTCACCACGGCGTACACCGCGGTGGTGGCGACGACCGGGCGCCGCGGGAAGCGGTCGTAGACGGCGCCGCGGAAGAAGAGCTCCTCGCCGGCGCCGGTCACCAGCGTGACCGCCGCGACGAGCGGTCCGGAGCCGCGCACGGCGTACGCCGTGACCGCGGCGACCTGGTCATCGAGGACCGACAGCTCGCGCACGATCAACGCGCCGAGCACGAACACGCCGGCCAGCAGCACCCCGACGGCCAGGGGAGGGAGGACCCGACGGTCTCCCAGCGGCACGGGGCCGCTGGCGAGCGCACCGACCGCCCAGACCGCGGCGAGCGCGAGGGCGGACGGGTAGAACCACACGCTGCCGGGCTCGATGCGGAACGAGACCCCGAGCAGGACCGTGCCTGCGACCAGGAACCCGATCGTCACCGCCTGCCGCACCGCGCTCACCCCCACGAGATCGCTGTCCCCGGGACGGGGTGCTCCCACACCCCGTCCCGGACAACGTCACACATGAGGGCGCCGATCAGCGGCGGCCGGAGCTGAAGGACGCGCTGCTGTGGCGCAGCTGGCTGCCGCCCGAGGAGGCTGCCGCCGCCGGACGACGACGCGCGCCGCCGGTGCCGGACTTGGCGGACCCGGACTTCGCAGCACCGCCGGACTTGGGCGCGCCACCGGACTTCGGGGCGCCGGAGCGTCCGCCACCGCCGGAGCGACGACCGCCGCCACCGCCACCGCGTCGGCCACCGCCGCCGCCACCGGCGGAGCGGTTGCCCTCGAACG
Organism: Nocardioides sp. URHA0020; assembly: GCF_000620705.1. Classification (GTDB taxonomy): domain Bacteria; phylum Actinomycetota; class Actinomycetes; order Propionibacteriales; family Nocardioidaceae; genus Nocardioides. The sequence goes on along the minus strand of NZ_KK211167.1, from coordinate 329,283 downwards.
TCGCCTCGGTGACCAGGCCACCGGGCAGCGAGCGCTCGCCGGGAGCGAGCTCCGCGAGGAGCGGGTGGCTCGCGCCGTTGATCTTGGTGGTCGTGGGCTTGATGCCCGCGGCCCGGGTCAGGTCGCGCACGTCGCGCACCTGCTCGTCGGTCATCAGGGTGATGACGGTGCCCTTGGCACCCGCGCGCGCCGTACGACCGGAGCGGTGCAGGTAGGCCTTGTGCTCGACCGGCGGGTCGGCGTGGACGACCAGCGCCACGTCGTCGACGTGGATGCCGCGCGCGGCGATATCGGTCGCGACCAGGGTGGTGGCCTTGCCGGAGTGGAACGCCTCCATGTTGCGGGTGCGGGCGTTCTGGCTCAGGTTGCCGTGGAGCTCGACCGTCGGCACGCCGTTGCTGTTGAGCTGGCGCGTCAGCGCCTTCGCGCCGTGCTTGGTGCGGGTGAAGACGACGGTGCGACCGGGGGCGCTCGTCAGGTCGGTGAGGACCGAGACGCGGTGCTCGCGCGGCAGGTGCAGGACGTGGTGGTCCATCAGCGCGACCGGCGACTGCGCCGAGTCGGCCTGGTGGGTGACCGGGTTCTGCAGGAAGCGCTTGACCAGGACGTCGATCGCCTTGTCGAGCGTCGCCGAGAAGAGCAGGCGCTGACCGGTGCGGGGCGTCTGGTCCATGATCCGGCGGACGCCGGGCAGGAAGCCGAGGTCGGCCATGTGGTCGGCCTCGTCGAGGATCGTGATCTCGACCTGGCTCAGGTCGACGTGACCCTGGCCCATCAGGTCCTCGAGCCGGCCGGGGCAGGCCAGGACGATGTCGATGCCCTTGCGCAGGCCCTGGACCTGCGGGTTCTGGCCGACGCCGCCGAAGACGGTCTGGGTGCTGAGGTTGGCGGTCCTCGCCAGCGGCTTGAGGGCCTCGTTGATCTGGTTCACGAGCTCACGCGTCGGCGCCATGATCAGCGCGCGCGGCTTGCGGGACTGGGCGGTCCTGCCGGAGGCGGCGAGGCGGGCGACCAGCGGCAGCAGGAACGCGTACGTCTTGCCGGAGCCGGTGCGGCCACGGCCGAGCACGTCGCGACCCGCGAGGGAGTCGGGCAGCGTGGCGGCCTGGATCGGAGTCGGGGAGGTGATGCCGAGGTCCGCGAGGACGACGGTCAGGGAGGCGGGGACGCCGAGTTCGGCGAAGCCCGCAGCAGACACTGCAGTAGACAAGAGAAGATCACTCACTGTTGGCGTGTCTCGCCAAGCTGAACCTCGCCGTGCGGGCGAGGAGCGGAGAAGCTGCCTCACGATGTGAGGGGCTCGATCTCGAGGAGATCGGCCGAAGCCCGAGGCAAGACTGAACGGGCTGCTTCGACAACTGTAGACGCAGCAGCCCGTCAGACCCACATCGACGCGGTGTGATGCTGGGTACTTCTCGACGCTCGTGGTGCTACTTGGAGAAGCCGTCCTTGACGTCGCCGACCGCGTCCTTGACCTTCTCGCCGGCGTCCTTCACCTTCGAGGAGGCCTGGTCGCCCTTGCCCTCCGCCTCGAGCTGCTCGTTGCCGGTGGCCTTGCCAGCCGACTCCTTGCCCTGGCCCTTGAGGTTCTCGACCTTGTTCTCTGCCTTGTCTCCCAGACCCATGTCTGCCTCCTTGGTTGTCTACCTCAGGGGTGACCGATCGGGCCGTCAGGCAAACCTCAGGACGCCGTCCTCGATGTCGTCGCGACGGATGGTGCGCACGTCGGAGACGTAGTTCTGCTTGAGCAGCCACGGAGCGCGGTCACCCTGCACCGGCACCTCGTCGAGCGCGCGCAGCACGTAGCCGGACGAGAAGTCCATGAACGGCCGCTCCCCCACGGCCGGGTCGCGCTCGGCGACGACCTGGCGGTGACCGTGCTCGTCCATGTGGCGCAGCAGGCGGACGACGTACTCCGTGACGAGGTCGGCCTTGAGCGTCCACGACGCGTTGGTGTAGCCGATCGTGTAGGCGAAGTTGGGGACGCCGCTGAGCATCAGCGCCTTGTAGGCCATGGTGTCGTGGACCTTGACGTCCTGGCCGTCGACGCCGAGCGTGATGCCGCCGAACGGCAGGATCTTCAGGCCCGTGGCGGTGACCACGAGGTCGGCCTCGATCTCCTCGCCGGAGGTGAGCCGGATGCCGGTCTCGGTGAAGGTCTCGATGGTGTCGGTGACGATCGACGCCGTACCGCGTCGCAGCGCCTGGAAGAGGTCGCCGTCCGGCACCAGGCACAGGCGCTGGTCCCAGGGGTCGTAGGTCGGCTTGAAGTGCTGGTCGACGTCGATCTCGGGCGGCAGCGCCTTGATGGTGTTCTTGCGGATGAAGCTGCGCAGCACGTCGGGGCGCTTGCGGCTGAGCTGGTAGCTGGCGAGCGCGATCAGGATGCTCTTCCAGCGCACGATCGGGTAGGCGATCCGCTCCGGCAGCCGCTGCAGCCGCCGGGCGATGGGGTCGCGGCCGGGCGCGGAGAGGATGTACGTCGGCGAGCGCTGCAGCATCGTCACGTGCTCGGCGTCCGGCGCCATCGCGGGCACCAGCGTGACGGCGGTCGCGCCGCTGCCGATGACGACCACCTTCTTGCCGGTGTAGTCGAGGTCCTCGGGCCACTGCTGGGGGTGCACGACCTGCCCCGCGAACTCGTCCTGGCCGGGGAAGACCGGGGCGTAGCCGCCCTCGTAGTCGTAGTAGCCCGTGCAGCCGAGCAGGAAGCCGGCCGAGATCTCGTGCGGGCCGTCGGGCGTCTCGACCTGGACCGTCCACCGCGCGGTGGCGCTGTCCCAGTCGGCGCGCACGACGCGCTGTCGGTAACGGATCAGCTCGTCCACGCCGTACTCCCGCGCGACGTCACGGACGTACTGCAGGATCGACGGGCCGTCGGCGAGCGCCTTCTCGCCGCGCCAGGGGCGCCAGCGGTAGCCGAGGGTGAACATGTCGGAGTCGGAGCGGACGCCCGGGTAGCGGAAGAGGTCCCAGGTGCCGCCGCTCACGTCACGCATCTCGAGCACGGCGAGGCTGCGGTGCGGGTGCTGCTTGCGGAGCTGGGCGGCGGTGCCGATGCCGGAGAGGCCGGCGCCCACCACCAGGACGTCGAGGTGCTCGGTCATGCCTGCCACCTTACTGAATATGTGTCAACAGGCCTAGGGCCGGGCGGTGCCGCCGGTCGGCAGGGCCGCGGACGGCGTCAGGTCTGGACGGCGACGCCACGCTGGACGAGGTCGTCGACGCCGTCGATCCCCCAGGCGGCGAGCGCCTCTCGGGTGTGCTCGCCGGCGGCCCTCGGGGGCGGGAGCGTCAGCGTCGGCGGCGTACGGGAGAAGCGCGGGGCGGGCGTGGGCTGGACCAGCCCCTCGTGCTCGACGAAGACGCCCCGGGCCTTCATGTGCGGGTGCTCGACGGCCTCGGTGAGCGGGATGATGCCGGCGACGCAGGCGTCGGTGCCCTCGAAGATCTCGACCCACTCGGCCTGGGTCCGGGTCCGGAACGTGTCGGTGAGGACGCCGCGCATCTCGTCGTACCGCTCCGGCTCGCCCTGACCCGGGCAGGTCTCCTTGACCCCGAGGGTCGTGACCAGCGCGTCGAAGAACTGCGGCTCCAGCGACCCGACGCTCAGGTGCTTGCCGTCGGAGGTCTCGTAGATGTCGTAGAAGGGCACGCCGCCGTCGAGCAGGTTGGCCGCGCGCTCCTCGGTGTAGCCGCCACTGGCGAGGAAGGCGGCGGACATGGCGTTGAGGTGGGCGGTGCCGTCGACGATCGCCGCGTCGATCACCTGCCCCTTGCCGGAGAGCCGCGCCTCGAGGAGAGCGGCGAGGATGCCGATGACGAGGTACGTCGATCCACCGCCGAAGTCTCCGACCAGGTTGCTCGGGAAGTGCGGGCGGGCCTTGTCCTGGCCCATCATCTGCAGCGCGCCGGTGATGGCGATGTAGTTCATGTCGTGCCCGGCGGCCTGCGCCAGCGGGCCGTCCTGGCCCCAGCCGGTCATCCGGCCGTAGACGATCCGCTCGTTGACGGCGAGGCAGTCCTCCGGGCCCAGCCCGAGCCGCTCGGTCACGCCCGGCCGCATGCCCTCGATCACGACGTCGGCGGTCCGGACGAGCTCCAGCACCGTGGCGACCGCCTGCGGGTCCTTGAGGTTGAGCGCGACGCTCGGCCGGCCGCGGTTGAGCAGCATCGTCGCCCCGCCCGCGAGCGCCTGACCGCCCGGACGCTCGATGCGGATCACGTCCGCCCCGAGGTCCGCCAGGATCATGCACGCGTGCGGCCCCGGCCCGATCCCCGCGATCTCGACGACCTTCACTCCCCGCAGCGGTCCGGTGCCCTGTCCCAGCTCGTACGTCATGTCGGGCATCATGACAGAACTGGTGTCACGGTCGTCGGGGACGGCGGTGGTGGCGGTGGCGGTGGGCTATCCACCGGGGGCTGCGTGGGGCGGTGGGCGGTCCACCTGGGCGACGGCGGTGGCGGTGGGCTATCCACCGGGTACGGCGTACCACTCGGTGGATCCCCCACCGCCGGCCCTGGGCGACGGCGGTAGCGGTGGGCTATCCACGGAGTGCGGCGTACGACTCGGTGGATCCTGCACCGCCGCCAAGTGTCCACAGGCCGGGCCCGCGACGCCGCTGTCCACAGCGCGCTCGAGCGCATCGGCGGATGCCCAGCGATCGCCGTCAACTGGGCGGATGCGACCGATACCTGAGGCCCTGACCGACAGGCCCTTCACCCGACAGGAGGCCCGCGCCCTCGGCCTCACCGACCGTCAGCTCGACGCCCGGCGATTCGTCCGGCTCTGTCCGCGGGTCTTCCGGTGCGCGGAGCACCGCATGACCGACGCGGACTGGGTGACTGCCGCGCGTCTGGCGCTGCCCGGGCGCGCCCGGCTGACCGGCATCACGCGCCTGCAGCAGCTCGGTCTGGACTTCGGACCACGACTCCCGCTGCACTTCGTGATCGAGGGAGAGCTGCACCTGGCGTTCGACAAGGTGTTCCTCCACCGCACCAAGCGGCTGCCGCCGACCGACGGGGTCGGGGTGATCGTCGAGGCCGCGTTCGTCGCCTTCTGCGCGCAGGCTCGCGTGCTCGACGCGATCAAGGTCGGCGACTGGCTGCTGCACGAAGGTCACACCACGGTCGACGCCATCCGCTCCTTCGCGTTGTCCTGCCTGTGGCGCGACGGGGCCGACGAGGCGGTCTGGCTGCTGGACCACCTCGATGCGCGGTCACGCTCGCTCAAGGAGAGCGAGCTCCGCGCGGTCCTGGAGTTCGCCGGCCTGCCGAGGCCTCAGTCGAACGTCGCAATCAATGTCCGCGAGGACGTGCAGGTGATCGGCGACCTCGTATACCGGAGCTGGCGCACGGTCGTCGAGTACGAAGGCGCGCAGCACCAGGAGGATCGCGGGGTCTACAGCAAGGACATCGACCGCTACGCGCTCATGCGTGCGTCCGACACGCACTACGTCCAGGTCACCAAGGAGCGGCTGCTCCGTCCGCGCACGATGGTCGGAGAGGTCTACCGCGCACTGCTCCGGGGCGGGTACGACGGACCGCCGCCGGCCTTCGGCCAGGAGTGGGAGGCGCTCTTCGGGAAGCTGTCCGCGGCAGTCGGACCGCGCCACGACCGCTATCGCTCGAGCGGTGCGTGATCCACCGTCCAGTCCGGCACATTCGGTGGATCCGCCACCGCTACCGCCCCCACCCCGCCCGAGCGGTGCGTGATCCACCGTTCCGACCGGCACATTCGGTGGATCCGCCACCGCTACCGCCCCCACCCCGCCCGAGCGGTGCGCAATCCACCGATCCGACCAGCACATCTGGTGGATCCGCCACCGGCAGCCGCCCCACCCGAACGGTGGATTGCCCACCGCCCACCCTCAGTCCGGCAGCACCCGCCGCAGGAACTCCCGCGTCCGCTCCTCGCGCGGGTTGCTGAAGATCTCGGCGGGGGGACCCTGCTCGAGGATCCGGCCCTGGTCGAGGAAGCACACGGAGGTCGCGACGTCGCGGGCGAAGGCCATCTCGTGGGTGGCGATCACCATCGTCATGCCGGCCTCGGCCTCCGCGCGCACGATCGCGAGCACCTCGCCCACCAGCTCGGGGTCGAGGGCGGCGGTGATCTCGTCGAGCAGCAGCAGGGTCGGCGACGTGCACAGCGCCCGCACCAGGGCGGCGCGCTGCTGCTGACCGCCCGAGAGCCGGTCCGGGTGCTGGGCGTCGTGGTCGGCGAGACCGAACTTCTCCAGCAGCGACAGGGCGCGCGCCTCCGCGTCGGCCCGTCGTACGCCGTGCACGCGCCGCGGCGCCAGGGTGCAGTTGTCGAGCACGCTCAGGTGCGGGAAGAGGTTGTAGGCCTGGAAGACCATCCCGATCCGCGAGCGCACCTCGCGCGCGTCGACCCGGGGGTCGGAGATCTCGCGGCCGTCGAAGGTGATGATCCCGTCGTCGATGTCCTCGAGCAGGTTCAGGCAGCGCAGCAGGGTCGACTTGCCCGAGCCGGACGACCCGATCAGGCAGATCACGTCGTGCTGCTGCACGGTGAGCGAGACGTCGTCGAGGACCACACGCTCGCCGTACGACTTGCGCAGGTTCGAGACGGTCAGCAGCTCGCTCACAGGACACCTGCCAGCTCGCGGCGGCGGTACTTCGCGCTGAGCCAGTCGGTGGCCCGCGCGAGCGGGACGGTCAGCACGATGAAGAAGCAGGCGACCACGACGAGCGGGGTGTAGTTGAAGTTGTAGTTGCCGTAGTCCCGCGCGACGAAGACCGCCTCGAACACCCCGGCCGCCGACGCCAGCGCGGTGTCCTTCTGGAGCGAGACGAAGTCGTTGAGCAGCGGGGGTACGACGCGGCGCACCGCCTGCGGGATCACGACGTGGCGCAGGCACTGCCCGCGGGACAGGCCGAGGGCCTCCGCGCTCGCCCACTGCGAGGGGTGGACCGACTCGATCCCCGAGCGGAAGACCTCGGCGACGTACGCGCTGTAGGAGATGATCAGCGCCACCGTCGCCCAGAAGAACGCACTGGTCGGCAGTCCCCCGAGCCGCAGCGCCGGCATGCCGAACGCCAGCAGGTAGACCAGCAGGATCGTGGGGATGCCACGGACCACGTCGGTGTAGACGACCGCGACCAGCCGCAGCGGCACGAGCCACGGCGACCGGCTCACCCGGGCCATCGCGATCAGCATCGCGAAGATCAGGATGAAGACCTCCGCGACGAGGAACATCTTGATGTTCAGCCAGATCGCGTCCCAGATGGCCGGCAGCGCCTCGCGCGCGTCGTCCCGGCTGAAGAAGTACTCCTTGACCGACGCCCAGCCGGGCGACCCGGTGATCCCGAGGGTGAGCACGACGAAGGCGACGACCGTCATCACGGTCGCGATCAGCACCGACCGGGTGCGCAGCTGCCGGCGCAGCCGCCGTCGTTCGAGCTCGTGGGGGCTCGGGGACCACTCGCTCACTGGAGGACGGGTACGTCCACGACGTCGGAGAGCCACTGCTTCTCGAGCTGGTCGATGGTGCCGTCCTCACGCAGCGCGCCCAGGGCGGAGTTCACGCACGGGACGAGCTTGCTGCCCTTCTCGAAGAGCAGGCCGAACTCCTCCTGCTCCCCGGTCTCGGGCTGGAACTGGCCGATCAGCACGCTGTTCTCGATCTCCGCGCCCGAGATGTAGAACGCGGTCGGGAGGTCGGCGACGATGGCGTCGACCTGGTCGTTCTGCAGCGCCTGCTTGGCGGCGTTCGTGTCCTCGAAGACGACCGGGTCGGTGTCCGGCTTGATGACGTCCCGGATCGCGGTCAGCGAGGTGGTGCCGGTCTGGGCGGCGAGCCGCAGGCCCTTGAGGTCCGCCAGGCTCGCGGCCTCAGCACCGCGGGTGCCCTTGAGCGCGATCACGGCCTGCGCGGCGGAGTAGTAGCCGTCGGAGAAGTCGACGGCCTGGGCGCGCTTCTCGCTGATCGAGATCTGGTTGATGTCGAAGTCGAACTTCTTCGCGCCCGGCGCGTAGGAGGAGTTGAAGGGGACCTTGACCCACGTCACCTGGTCCTTGCCGAAGCCGAGCTGCTCGGCCACGGCGTACGCGACGGCGGACTCGTAGCCCTTGCCGTTGGTCGGGTCGTTGTCGACGAACCACGGCTCGTACGCCGGGGAGTCGGTGCCGATCGTCAGCCGGCCCGCCGTCTTCAGCGGGAGCGAGCCGGTGGCGCACGCGTCGGCGCTCGGGCTGCCGGAGGACGAGCCGGTCGCGGACGAGCCACCGTCCGACTCGGGTGCGCAGGCGGCTGCGACGAGGGCGAGGGGCAGGACGGCCACGGCGGCCAGGGTTCGACGTACACGCATGGGCGCAAGCGTAGGGCCGCGCTCCGGGGCGGTCGGCCAGTTCGGACTTCCTGGACACCCGGGGTGACCAGGGCCACGCCGACGTCGTCGTCTGAGGATGGCGGGCCCACCTCGCGTAACATCCTGCGAGGCCGTCATGCAGGTGGCCGTATTTCGGGACGGACCACGGGGAAGGTGTGCGGTGTCACGGCTGACTGACCGGGACCACGACGCCGCGGCGACCCCCGACGTCACCGTGCTGCTCGCCACCGCCGGCCGCGTCGCCACCATCGGCCGGGCGCTCACGTCGCTCACGGTCCAGACCCTGGCCGCGGACCGCTTCGAGGTCGTGGTCGTCGTCAACGGGCCCGACGACGGGACGGCCGCGTACGTCGCCGGCTTCGCCGCCGAGCACCCCGATCTGGAGATCCGGGTGGTCCAGACGCCCGTCGCCGGGGTCGCCCACGCCCGCAACCTCGGCCTGTCGGTGGCGCGCGGCGTGCACATGACGATCCTCGACGACGACGACTGGGTGTCGCCGTCGTACCTCGAGACGCTGCTCTCCGGCGTCGAGCCCGGCATCATCCCGCTGGTCTGGATGGCCGAGATCTTCGACGGCGAGGAGGACACCCCGAGCTACGACAACTACTTCTCCAACGCGATCCAGAAGCACGTCGGCACCGCGGCGGTGCGCCCCGCCCGGCTGGGCCCCGGCATCTCGCTCAACGTCTGCAAGCTCGTCCCCGTCGCGGCCGCCCGCGAGGTCGGGTACGACGAGCGGCTGGTCGGCGGGTCCGACTTCGTCTTCTGGACCAAGCTCTTCGCCCGGCACCAGTTCCACTTCCGGGTGCTGCCCGACCGCGGGGCGGCGTACTACCGCACGCGCGGCGGCGGCTCGCTGTCGCGGCGCGACCCGTCCTTCGAGTTCAACGTGCGGATGCGGCTGGACTGCATCGAGTCGCTCGGCGACGTGCCGCCCGGCCCGCCCGACGTCGAGCGGGTGCTGCACAACGTCATCACCGCCCAGTGCGTCATGATCAACACGTTCCTCAAGATGTACCCGGACCAGCGGCAGGCGGTCACGGACGCGATCGCGGAGCGCCACCTTCCGCGGTTCAACTGGTCGGCGGTCAACCGCGGCCTGGCCCGCGACCTGGCCGTGCTCTACGGCTTCCCGCCGTGGAGCGGCACCAGCGGGCTGGTCGCGGCGCGCCGGATCCGGGAGCGCGGGACGCTCGTCGACGTCATCGCCAAGGACCGGGACGACGCACAGGCGCGCGACGAGAGCTCCCCGTGGATCTCCGCGCCGTACGTCGCCGCGCTGGCCGCCGTGCCGGGCCGCTCCCACGCACCGCGCTGGGCCGAGCTCGTCGCCTACTCCGACGGCGTCTTCAAGACGCTCGAGACCTGGAGCGAGGCCGGGAAGGAGTACGACTCGGTCTACTCCCGGGCCACCTGGGTGGCGGCCCACGTCGTCGCCGCGCAGTACAAGCTGCGCCACCCGAGCACCCGCTGGATCGCCGAGTTCTCCGACCCGCTGAGCCGCGACATCCACGGCGAGGTGCGCACCGCGCAGATGAAGGAGGGCCCGGTCGTCAGCGAGCTGCGAGCCGGCGTCGAGGCGGCCGGCTTCCCGGCGCCGGAGGGGCTCGCGCTGAACGAGTGGGGCGAGCAGATCGCCTACGCGCTGGCCGACGAGATCCTCTTCACCAACGAGCTCCAGCGCTCCTACATGCTCAGCTACTGCCCCGACCCCGCTCTCGCGGAGCGGGCCCTGAGCATCTCGCGGATCGCCCGGCACCCCACGCCGACGCCCGACCTGTACGACCTCGGGTCGGTCGACTACCCGCTCGACGACGACCGGGTGCACATCGCCTACTTCGGCGCGTTCTACGCCACCCGAACCCTGGGCGAGCTGACCGAGGGCCTGGCACGGCTCTCCGGCTACGACCGCGCGCGCATCCAGCTGCACGTCTTCACCGACAAGGTCGACGTGACCCAGTCGCGCGTGTGGGCCGACGGCCTCGGCGACGTCGTCCGCGTCAACCCCTACGCGCCGTACACCGGCTTCCTCAACCTGACCCGCAAGTTCGACGCGCTGATCGTCAACGACGCGCAGACCGCCGGGTCGCACGCCGGGCTGAACCCCTACCTGCCCTCCAAGGTGTCCGACTACCTCGGCAGCGGTACGCCGATCTGGGCGCTCTACGAGCCCGCCAGCTCGCTGTCGACGGTCCCCGTCGCCCACCGCTCCCTGCTCGGCGACGTCGACGGCGCCGTCGAGGTGCTCCGGTCGCTGATCGAGGTCGGTCCACGCCCCGACCGCCAGCGGGGCCGCTCCGCCGGAACGCCCTGTTGAACGCCGTCACCACCGCCGTCCCGGCGGCCGGCCGACGCCGCCGCGTCACCAATCCCGGCGTGCGGGCCGACATCGAGGGGCTGCGCGCCGTCGCCGTGGGCACGGTGCTGCTCTACCACGCAGGCCTGTCGTTCGTGCCCGGCGGCTTCGCCGGCGTCGACATCTTCTTCGTCATCAGCGGCTACCTGATCACCAGCCTGCTGCTGCGCGAGGCGGCGACCAAGGAGCGCATCTCGATCACGGGCTTCTACGCCCGGCGCGCCCGACGCCTGCTCCCGGCCGCATCGCTGGTGCTGGTCTTCACGGCGGTCGCGGGCTGGGCGGTGCTGCCCGCGTCGCGGTACGCCGACCTGTCCACCGACGTCGTCGCGGCGACCCTGTACGTCGTCAACTGGGCGCTCGCGCACCGCGCCGTCGACTACCTCGCCGAGGGCGCCGGGGTCTCGCCGGTCCAGCACTACTGGTCGCTGTCGGTCGAGGAGCAGTACTACGTCGTCTGGCCGCTGCTGATCATGCTCTGCCTGCTCCTGGCCCGCCGCCGGCCGGCCCGGGCCAGGACCCTGATGCTCGCGACCGTGGCCGCCGTCTTCGCCACGTCCCTGGCCTGGTCGGTCATCCACACCCCGGAGTCCCCGGCCACGAGCTACTTCACCTCCACGACCCGCGTGTGGGAGCTGGCCGTCGGCTCTCTGCTGGCCTTCGGGACCGCCGCGCTCGCACGGACCAGCGCCATCGTGGCGCGCGCCCTGACCGTGGTCGGGCTGCTGATGATCGCGGGCACGGTCGTGGTCGTGCACAGCACGGTGCTCTGGCCGGGATGGGCGGCCCTGGTGCCGACGCTGGGCACCGCAGCCGTGATCGCCGGCGGCTGCCACCCCCAGGTGGCCGCCCGCCCCGGACCGCTCGGCTGGCGCCCACTGGTGTGGCTGGGCGGCATCTCCTACTCCCTCTACCTGTGGCACTGGCCGCTGATCGTGCTGGCCGACGAGCAGTGGCCCGACCACGGCCGGGCGCTGACCGTGGTCGTGGTCCTCGTCGCCGTCGCCCTGGCCTGGCTGACCAAGAGGCTGTTGGAGGACCCGGTCCGCTTCAACTCCCGGCTCGCGTCCTCGCGCCCCCTGACGCTCGCCGTGGGCGCGGTCGCGATGGCGCTCACCATCGTCGTCGGCCTGGCCGTCGGCCGGGCCGCCCCGACCCTCGACACCGGCGCGGCGGTCGAGGGCGCCACGGTGCTGGTCGCCGACCCCGGCAGCGACAGCTGGCGGCTGGTGAAGGACCCCAGCGCCCACTACGACCAGTCGGGACCGCTCACCCCGGATCCCGCGGTCGCCACCGAGGACCGTCCGCCCTACTACGACAAGGGCTGCCAGGTCGGCACCGGCAAGGTGGAGGCCGCGGCCGACTGCGTGTACGGCGCCGACCGGTCCGGCAAGACCATGGTGATGCTCGGCGACTCCAAGATGGGGCAGTGGTTCAGCGCGGTCCGGGCGATCGCGGACGCCGAGGACTGGCGCCTGGAGCTCGACCTGAAGTCCGCCTGCACGTTCAGCTTCGACGGCGTCGACCCCGACTGCGCGACCTTCACCCACCACATGATCGACAACTTCCGCAGGGACGGGGCGCCCGACTACGCCCTGGTCTCCCAGGGGTCGAAGGTGGAGCCCGGACTCGAGCCGGGCATGAAGCAGGCGCTCGGCGAGCTGGCGGCGCTCGGCACGAAGATCGTGCTCGTCGCCGACAACCCGACCCCCAACTCCAAGGCGGTCTACGAGTGCGTCGAGGCGCACCCCGACGACTACGCCGCCTGCTCGATGCCGCGCGCCGGTGACCCCCAGGGCGTCGGTACGCCGGCGCTCGCTGCCACGGCGAAGAGCCTCGACCTCCCGATGGTCGACCTCAACGACTGGATCTGCCCGCCCGGCGACCGGTGCCCCGCCGCGATCGGCGGCACGCTGCTGCACCGGCAGGGCAGCCACCTCACCGACAGCTACATCCGCAGCCTGACGCCGATGCTCTACCGCTCGCTCAGCGAGCTGGGCATCGCCCGGCGCCCGGTGTCCGAGATCGGGATCGACCAGGTGCCCGCGTCGCGCGTCAGCGGCTGAGCGGAGCAGCCCGCCGGAAGACTGCGGCGCCGCGGATGAGCGGCACCTCGGCCAACGCGAAGTCGGGCAGCAGCGCCGACCAGCGCTCCAGCACGGCCTGCTCCCCGGGCGCGTCGACGTCGTCCACGACGACCACGCACGTCTCGGCGAGCCGGCCCTCGAGCAGCGGGATGAACGGGTAGCGCGCCGCCGGTCCCACCGACGTGGGCGGGCCGTCCACGAACACCAGGCCGACCTCGGACAGGTCCGCCAGCGCCGCCTCGTCGTACCACGGCGTCACGTGGTCCTCGAGGTGCGTGCGGGCCAGTGGGGCGTAGCGCACGTCGGCGCGGTCGGCGACGCCGTGGCGTGCCAGCAGCTCGCGGGTGGCCCGGGCGCGGCCGGCGTCGTGCTCGAGCGAGACGATCCGGGTGTCGAGGCCGTACTTCTCGACGGCCAGGGCCAGGAAGAGCGTCGAGGCGCCTCGGCCCGACTCGACGACGACCTTCGGCCGGGTGCGTCGCAGCTCCTCGACCAGCAGGACGAGCACGTCGGGGGCGGCGGCGTCCCCGGAGAGGGCCGGGAGGCCGGCGGCCGGGTGGAGCTCGTCGAGCAGCTGCTGGGTCGCCTGGATCCGGTCGCCGAGCTCGCGCACCTGGTGGCGCAGCTCGACCTCGGAGGCGGGTGCCTGCGTCGGGATGGCGGCGATCGCCTCGCCCTGGTCGGTCAGCGCGAGCGCCACCGACGCGAACCGGGCGTGGATCAGCGAGGTCACGCTCCGCAGGCCGACCTCGGTCTGACGACGGTCGTCCTCCGCGCCGTGGCGTACGTCGTCGCGCACCCCTGCGATCGCGCGGACGGCCAGGGCGACCAGCAGGGCCACCGCGAGCACCAGGGTGAGGAGCAGGCCGAGGACCAGGCCGACCACCGCGCCACCGACGCCGTCGGTGAGGCCGAGCACGACCGCGAGCACCAGGGCCGGCAGCACCGCGCCGGCACCCAGGATCAGCAGGGAGATCAGGCGGCCGCGCCGACCGCGGGCGCCCAGTACCCCGGACGCGGCGTGCACGAGCGAGCGGGGGGAGAGACCGGTCGCGTCGGGGGCCGGAGCGGCGCTCGGGTCCTCCTCGAGAGCCTTCTCCTTGCGCCGGCGGGCCCGGTTGGCCTTGCGCCGGGCGCGCTCGGCGTTGCGCGCCATCCGCTCCTGCAGCTCCTGGACCTCGCCCCGCGCCTCGAGGAGCCGGCGGGAGGTGGTCGCCAGCCGCTGCTCGAAGTCGTCGGACCGGGCCACCATCGCCGCGAGCTCCCACTCCGCCGCGCGTCGCTCCTGGGCGGCCTGGCGGTCGTCGGGGGCGGTCAGCGCAGCGTCCAGCAGCGCCGCCACGTCACCGGTGGGGCCGTCCGCCTCCGCGGCGAGGACCAGGCACGGCCGGTCGGTGAAGCGGCGTACGCCGGCGACGGCCACACCGGCCTCGGACAGCAGGTGCCCCACCGCGCGACTGAGCGCCACGTCACCGGGCATCTCGACGGCCACGGTGACCTCGGGCCGCGAGGCCCGCAGCTGCAGGGCCCAGGTGAGGGTCTCGAGCAGTCCCGGCTCGGCGGTCACGCCGACGAACGAGAGCTCCCGGTCGGCGACGTCGCCGACGTGGGTGGCGAACGTCGTCAGGACCAGCTGGTCGAAGGAGGGGCCGAAGACCTTGGCCGCACTCTGCCGCGACTGGCCGACGGCGACCGCGGTCCCGACGGCACTCACACCCGTGCTCATGCGACCCGGGACCGGGGGCGTGCGGATCGGACGCTGAGCGGGCGTGGCGAGGACATGGCGGACATTGTGCCAGCAGGCTCGCCCACCGCTCGTCGTGACGGAGCCGCACGTCGGACGCGCCTCAGCGGCTCGGCGCGCCTGCGGTGAGCCCGGCGCCGCTCGGGGCGTCGACGTTTTCGGCATCGTCGGCGTCGGGGCGTAGTCTCGCTCCGATTTGTTCCACCAGTGACGAGGCGACGGCATGACCACGGCCCCGACGACGGCGACCCCGAGCGCGACCGCACCGACGAGTGCCCCGTCATCCGGCGTCCGCGGCGACATCGAGGGCCTGCGGGCCATCGCCGTCGGCGTGGTCGTCCTCTACCACGTCGGCGTCACCGCGCTGAGCGGCGGCTTCGCCGGCGTCGACGTCTTCTTCGTGATCAGCGGCTTCCTGATCACCGGCCTGCTGCTGCGCGAGGTCGACCGCACGGGCAGCGTCTCGATCACCCGGTTCTACGCACGCCGGGTCCGCCGGCTCGTGCCCGCGGCGACGGTCGTGCTGCTCTTCACCGCCGTCGTCGGGTACGCCGTGATGCCCGGGTCCACCCACGTGGACCTCGGCAAGGACACCATGGCGACGGCGACGTACGTCGTGAACTGGGTGCTCGCCTTCCGCTCGGTCGACTACCTCGCCGAGGGCGCCGCCGAGTCGCCGCTGCAGCACTACTGGTCGCTCTCGGTCGAGGAGCAGTACTACGTCTTCTGGCCGCTGCTGATCCTGGTCGGGGTCTTCATCGCCCGCCGGACCGGCTGGCGGCCGCGTCGAGTCCTGCTCGTCGTGATCGGCGCCGCCGCCGCGGCCTCGCTCGTCTACTCGGCCGTGCACACGCGCACGAGCCCCGCGACGGCGTACTTCTTCACCACCACGCGGGTGTGGGAGCTGGCCATCGGCTCGCTGCTGTCCTTCGGCATCGTGCGGCTGCGCACGCTGCCCCGCAGAGTCGCCGAGCTGCTGGCGTGGGCCGGCCTGGCCGCGATCGCGTACGCCGTCCTCGTCTTCAGCTCGGAGACGGCCTGGCCCGGGACCGCGGCGCTGGTGCCGACCCTCGGCGCCGCCGCCGTGATCGCCTCGGGCTGCGCGGTGACGGCCACCCCGACCTCCGCGGCGCGCCTGCTCGGCACGCGCCCGATGACCTGGCTGGGCGGCATCTCGTACTCGGTCTACCTCTGGCACTGGCCGCTGCTGATCCTCGCCGGCTGGCGGTGGCCCGACATCTCGGGCCTCTCGCTGGGCCTGATCGGCCTGGCCTCGATCCCGCTGGCCTGGCTGTCCAAGCGGCTGATCGAGGACCCGATCCGGTTCGCCCCCCGCCTGACCGCCAGCACGTCGCTCGCGCTCACCCTGGGCGCGGTGCTCATGTCGGTGTCGGTGATCACCGGCCTCCTCATCGTCCGGTCGGTCCCGACCTTGCAGCCCGGTGGGTCCGCGCCCGGCGCCCGCGCCCTGGTGGCGAACCCCGACGGCAAGGTCTGGCGGCTCGTGGACGACCCGACGCGGCTCTACACCCGCTCCGGCAAGGTCGTGCCCGACCCGGCGGTGGCGACCGAGGACGTCCCGTCGGTCAACGCCTGCCAGATGCCCATCGAGGGCACCAAGATGCGCACCGACTGCGTGCGCGGCAACCCCCGGTCCGACACGACCGTCGCGATGCTCGGCGACTCCAAGATGGAGCAGTGGTACCCCGCGCTGAAGAGCATCGCGCACAGCGAGGACTGGCGGCTCGAGCTCTACCTGAAGTCGGCGTGCACCGTCAGCACCGTCGGGGTCTCCGACGACTGCGCCGCCTACAACCGCAAGGTGACCGCCTGGTTCGAGACCCACGGCGTGCCCGACTACACGATCGTGTCCGTGCGGGGCTCGTCGTACGACGACGAGACCCGCGGCCTGGACGCCAGCCTGGCGCAGCTCAAGGAGATGGGGACGAAGGTGATCGTGCTCGCCGACAACATCTCCCCCGACTCCGACGCCCTCTACCGCTGCGTCGAGGAGAACCCTGGCGCCTACCAGAAGTGCTCCTTCGACCGGGCGCGCGGCGAGGCGACCAGCGGCGCGGTGCCGCTGAAGGCGGCGGCCGAGGAGCTGGACCTCCCGTACGTCGACATCAACAAGTGGATCTGCCCGCCGGGACCGACCTGTCCCGCGGTGATCGCGCACACCCTCATCTACCGACAGGGCAGCCACGTGACCCGCACCTACATCAAGACGCTGACGCCGATGCTGCACCGCGCGCTGTCACGGGTCGGCATCGCGAAGCAGCGGCCGGGCACGATCGCGCTGCACGCGAAGTGACGGCAGGATCAGCCCCGATGTCGGAGAGCAGCGTGGTCACGACCGCCGAGGACGACCTCCTGGTGTCGGTGGTGGTGCCCACCTACGGCCGGCCCGACACCCTGCTGCGCACCCTCGACTCGCTGGCGGCGCAGACCCTGGCACCGGACCGCTTCGAGGTGCTGGTCATCGTGAACGGTGAGCCCGGTGGCGTCCCCGACCTGGTTGGCCGGCACACCGACGGCTGGCGCGGCCCCGCCGTACGCGTGCTGGAGACGGCCCGGGCCGGCGTCGCCCACGCCCGGTGGCTGGGCGTCGAGGCCGCCCGGGGCACCTGGATGACCATGGTCGACGACGACGACTGGGTCTCGTCGCCGTACCTGCAGCGCCTGGTCGACGCGGCCGCGCCCGGCGTGGCCCCGCTCGCGGACATCGCCGAGGTCGAGGAGCCCGACGGCGCCCCGAACTTCGACAACAGCTACTCCCGACTCTTCCGGCAGGTGCGCGGGCGCGTCATCGAGGCCGCCGAGCTGCCCGAGGCGATCTCGCTCAACGTCTGCAAGCTGATCCCGACCGCGGTCGCGCGCTCGGTCGGCTTCGACGAGCGGCTGCGCAGCGCGTCCGACAGCCTCTTCTGGCTGCGGGTCTTCGCGCGCGACCGGTTCCGCTTCCACGTGCTCGACGTCGACGACGCCGTCTACTACCGCACCACCAACCACGGGTCGCTGTCGCGCCAGGACGTCACCCACGACTTCAGCGTCGTACGCCGGCTCGACGCCTACGAGTCGCTCGCCGAGATCAGCACCGGGTCGCCCGAGGTGCACGAGGTCCTCGCCCGCACCGAGCGGTCGCTCGGCCTGCACATCGGCGCCTACCTGCGCGAGAACCCCGCGGAGCAGCGCGCGGTCATCGACACCGTCGACGCCCGAGGCGTCAGCGTGCACTGGGAGCGCGCCAACCGCCGGCGCGCCGCCGAGCTCGTCGTCGTCGACCGGCTCGGTCGGGCCAGCGGTCCGCTCGCGCCGTCGCCGACCGAGCGCCGGGTCGCGGCGCAGGAGGGCGTCGCCGACCTGGTCGTCCTGTCCGCCGAGACGCCGCTGCCGGGCTACCTCGAGCCGTACGTCGGGTCCTCGGCCTGGCTCACCGCCGCACCCGACGCCTCCCGACCGGCCCGGCTCGCCGCCGCGGTCGAGCACGTCGCCGCGCAGGAGAAGGAGTGGAGCCGCTACAAGAAGCAGGCGCCCTACCTCCGCGTCCGCTCGTACGGCGACGCCGGTGACGCGCACCTCGCGGCAGCGGCCCTCAAGGCCCGCAAGCCCGACCTGCAGTGGATCGTCGACCTGTCCGACCCGCTGCCGGTCCCGCTCCAGAGGCCCGTGCAGTCGGCGCTCACCGAGCACCGGGCGGTCCAGCCGGTCCTCGCCGCGATCGAGGCGGCCGGCCTCGATGCCGGCGGCCCGGGCCCTGCCTCCGCCTGGATCCTGTACGTCGTGGTGCCGGCGCTCGCGGACGAGATCGTCTTCACCGAGGCAAACCTGCGCGACGCCTTCCTGCGCGCCTGCCCCGACCCCGCCGCGAGGGAGCGAGCCGCGTCGATCGCGACGGTGGCGACGCCGTACGCGATCCGTCGCCGGGGCGCGGGCCCGGCTGCCTTCGCGACCACGGAGCCCGACCGCGTGCACCTGGGCCTGGTCCACGACGACGCCGACTGGCAGGGGCTCGACACGCTCGCCGCGGCCGTGGCCCGGCTGTCGGCGTCCGAGCGGGCCAGGATCCGCATCCACGTGGCGACCGGCCTCGAGGACGCGGCCCGGGAGCGCGCCGTCGCGGCCGGGGTGGCCGACGTCATCGACGTGCGTGGTGCCGGCGCCTCGGGGCTCGAGATGATCGCCCGCTCCGACGTGGTCGTGTGCGTCGACGGCCAGGCACCGACCGGGCTCGCCGAGCCGCTGCTCCCGGCGTACGCCGTGGACGCACTGGCCGGCCCGGCACCCGTGTGGGCGATCCACGGTGCGGGCACCACGCTCGCCTCGACGCCGACGGCGCACCGGTCCGCGCTCGGCGACGTCGACACGGCGGTCCGGATCCTGCAGGGGCTGACCGCGACCCAGGACCGCTGAGGCGGGTCAGCCGAGCGAGCGGGTCTGCGCCGCGATCATCTGGGCGAACCACTCGAAGGACCGCTTCGGCGTGCGCTGCTGCGTCTCGTAGTCGACGTGCACCAGGCCGAAGCGCTGCTGATAGCCCTCCGACCACTCGAAGTTGTCCATCAGCGACCACGTGTAGTAGCCGCGTACGTCGACGCCGCGCTGCACCGCCGTCGCGACGGCCCGGAGGTGGGCGTCGAGGTAGTCGATGCGCGGCTGGTCGTCGACGACGCCGTGCTCGTCCGGACCCATGTTGTAGGCGCAGCCCGACTCGGTGATGTAGATGGGCGGCAGCGCGGCCCGGAAGCGGGCGCGCAGCAGGATCAGCCACTCGCGCAGCGCGTCGGGCACGACCGGCCACCCGAAGTCGGTGACCGGGTAGCCGAGCAGCTCGCGGACCTCGAAGGGCATCTCGGCGTCCTCGCCGGCGGCGCCGATCTTGAAGGGGTTGTAGTAGTTCACCCCGTAGAAGTCGAGCGGCTGGCGGATCATGGCCATGTCGCCGTCCTGCGCGATGCCGTCGAAGAGCGGGGCCAGGTCGGCCGGGTAGCGACCCAGCAGCATCGGCTCGATGAAGAGCCCGTTCCAGAGCGCGTCGAAGAGCTTGGTGGCGCCGACGTCGGCCGCGTCCTCGCTGGCCGGCCACATCGGGGCGTGGTTGTTGGCGCAGCCGACGCTGGTCGCCCCGGCGGCCCGCAGCGCCACGGCCGCCCGGCCGTGGGCGAGCAGCAGGTGGTGGGCGACCGGCATCGAGTCGAACATCAGCTCACGACCCGGGGCGTGCACCCCGATGCCGTAGCCCATCATCATCGCGACGTTGGGCTCGTTGACCGGGATCCAGTGCTCGACGCGGTCCGCGAACCGCTCCCCGAGGATCGCGGCGTACTCGGCGAAGCGGTCGACCGTCGCGCGGTTGAGCCAGCCGCCGTCGTCCTCGAGCGCCTGCGGCAGGTCCCAGTGGTAGAGCGTGACCATCGGCTTGATGTCGTTGGCGAGCAGCTCGTCAATCACCCGGTCGTAGAAGGCGAGGCCGCGCGCGTTGGCGGGACCGGAGCCGTTCGGCTGGATCCGCGGCCACGACACCGAGAGCCGGTAGCCGCCGACGCCGAGCCGCTTCATCAGCGCGATGTCCTCGGCGTACCGGTGGTAGTGGTCGCAGGCCACGGCACCGCTGGAGCCGTCGACGATCCGACCCGGCTGCGCGCAGAAGGTGTCCCAGATGCTGGGGCCCTTGCCGTCCGCGGTGGCGGCGCCCTCGATCTGGTACGACGCCGTGCTGGTGCCGAAGCGGAAGCCGGGCGGGAGCTGGGGAAGACCCGGGGTCGGGCGAGGGTCGGGCGCAGGCACGGGCACAATGATGCCTGTGAGCGTTGAGATCCGCCGTGGAACGGGCCGCTTCGTCACCCGAGGTGCGGGACATCTCACCCGGCACTCGTTCTCCTTCGGCCAGCACTACGACCCGGACAACGTCCGGTTCGGCTCGCTGGTCTGCCACGACGACCACCTGCTCGGTCCCGGCGTCGGTTTCGAGGACCACCCGCACGCGGACCTCGAGATCGTGACCTGGGTGCTCACCGGCGAGCTGCGGCACACCGACTCCTCGGGCCACACCGGTGTCGTCCGGCCGGGCGAGGTGCAGGTGCTCTCCGCCGGCTCGGGCGTGACCCACTCCGAGATCGCAGGCCCGTCCGGCCCCACGCGCTTCGTCCAGTCCTGGCTCACGCCGACCACCCTGGGGACCACCCCGTCGTACGACGTCTCCCCCGTCGAGCTGGTGCCGGGCGTCCTGAGCGAGGTCGTGCGGATCGGCACCGCGACCTTCCGGGTCGCCCGGCTCGAGGCCGGCGACACCGTCGTCCTGCCCGACGAGCCCCTGCAGCACGTCTTCGTCGCCGGTGGTGCGCTGCGGCGCTCGTCGATGGCCCAGCCGCTCGACGACGGTGACGCCTTCCGGGTCACCGACCAGCCCGGGCTCGCCGTCACTGCCGCGGCTCGCACCGAGCTGCTGGTGTGGACCTTCTCGTTGTAGGTGGTCGTGCCGCCGGGTCAGGGATACCCGGTTAACCGGGTATCCCTGAACTTCTCGGGCATTGCAGAGCCTGAGAAGTTGGTGAAGTGCCCGAGGAGTAGGGCGCCGAGCCGCGTCAGCCCGGTGCCGCACGGGTGCGGCCGGCGACCGTCGGGAGCCGCGGGGCGTACGTCGCCGCGGCCTCGTCAGCGGTGACCCGGCCGGTCGTCGACCCCAGCCCGGGGCCCCCGGCACCCCTCAGCAGATGACCGACAGCGCTCCGGGGACGACCTCGACGACCGCGGGCGCTGAGCCGAGGGTGGGCAGCGGCCCGAGCGGCTCGCCGTCGCCGCCGACCGGGATCGCGCCGCGCGAGCTGCCGGTGACCTCGACGCGGGTGCCCGACAGCACGGTGACCTCGTCGAGGTGGACGTGGCGGCCGTCGTACACCTTCGGGAGCGAGCGCATCAGGGCCAGGCGGGAGGCTGCCTCGATCACGATCACGTCGAGCAGGCCGTCCTCGACCGAGGCCGGCGGGGCGATCTGCATGCCGCTGCCGTAGTACGCCGAGTTCGCGACGACGACCGTCGCCGCGTCGTACTCCCGCACCTCGCCGTCGACCGAGACCCGGTAGCGGCCGGGCCGGTAGGTGGCGAGGGCGCGCAGCGCGGCGTAGGGGTACTGCAGCGAGCGCGGCAGCCAGGTGGCGCCGTCGACGATCTCGGCGGCGCGCGCGTCGACGCCCGCGTAGACCGACCCGGCCACCGTCCGGGGCGCCCCCAGGCCGGACACCGACAGCAGGTCGATCCGGCGTACGGCGTGCTCCAGCAGCACCCGCGCCTGCGCATCGGGGTCCGCCGGCAGGCCGAGCATCCGGGCGAAGTCGTTGCCCCGGCCGGCCGGTACGACGGCGAGCGTGCCCTCACGGTCGGCGACCAGCCCGGCGAGCGACGACAGCATCCCGTCGCCACCGACCGACACCACGACGTCGCCGCGCCCCACCGCCTCGGCCACCAGGCGCGCCATCGCCTGCGGCCCGGGCGAGTAGGTGACGTCGACGGTCGCACCGGCTTCCCGCAGCGCCCGGGCGACGGGTACGACGGCGCCGGGTGCCGCGCCGCCGCCGGAGGTGGGGTTGACCAGGAAGGCGAACGAGCGGGTCATGGGACCAGGACCCCGGGGTTGAGGATGCCGGTCGGGTCCAGGTCCGCCTTGACCGCGCGGAGCACGGAGACCCCCAGCGGGCCGATCTCCTGCGCGAGCCACGGCTTGTGGTCGGTGCCGATCGCGTGGTGGTGGGTGATCGTCGCCCCGGCGGCGATCATCGCGTCGCTGGCCGCGACCTTGGCCCGGTGCCACTGGGCGAGCGGGTCGTCGGCCTCCTTCGCGGCGACCGTGAAGTAGAGCGAGCAGCCGGTCTCGTAGACGTGCGAGATGTGGCAGAGCACGATCGACGGGTCACCGAGGGCCGCCGTGAGCGCCGACTTCACGTCGGCGTACAGGCGATCGACGCCCGACCAGAAGGTCGCGGTCTCCAGCGTCTCCACGAGGACCCCGACGTCCAGCATGGAGTCGCGGAGGTACGGCGCGTCGAACCTGCCGTGCACCCACTTCTCACCCGCCGCCTCCCCGACGGGGTCGCCGCCGAGCTCGGTGAGCACGGCGGTGACGGCGGCCCTCTTGGCGGCGACCGCGGCCGCGGTGCCCTCGAAGCCGGTGATCATCAGGCAGCCCGCGGCGCCCTCGCCGCCGATGGCGCCCGGATCGGCCAGGTTGAGGGCGGTCTCGCCCTCGTCGGAGAGCCGGATCACCGTCGGCAGCAGGCTCGACTGGGCCAGGGTGCGCATCGCGGCAGCGCCCTCGGTGAACGACGGCCAGCGCCACCCCTCGTAGAGCGTGGTCGTCGGCCGGGCTCGCACCCGGACCGTCACCGCGGTGATCACGCCGAAGGCGCCCTCGGAGCCGAGGATCAGCTGGCGCAGGTCGGGTCCGGCCGCGGTGGCCGGCGCGGTGCCCAGGTCGAGCCGGCCCCGCGGGGTGGCGACCGTCAGCCCCACGACGAGGGCGTCAAACCGGCCGTAGCCCGCACTGGACTGGCCGCTGGAGCGGGTGGCCGCGAAGCCGCCGATCGAGGCGTACTCCCACGACTGCGGGTAGTGGCCGAGCACGAGGCCCTCCGCGGCGAGCAGCGCCTCGGCCTCGGGGCCGCGCAGTCCGGGCTCGAGCGTCGCGGTCATCGACGTGTGGTCGACGGCGACCAGCCGCTTCATCCGGACCAGGTCGAGGCTGAGCACGCCCGCGAAGCCCTCGCGCCGCGCGACGAGTCCGCCGGTGACCGCCGTACCGCCGCCGAAGGGGACCACCGCCAGGTGGTGCTCGACCGCGAGCGCGAGCACGGCCGCCACCTCGTCGTGCGTGCTGGGGCGTACGACGGCGTCGGGCGCGTCGCTCACGTCGCCGGACCGCATCCGGAGCAGGTCGGGGGTGGACTTGCCGCGGGTGCGCAGCCGCCGGGTCTGGTCGTCGGTCCGCACGTGGTCGGGTCCGAGCAGGTCCGCGAGCCCGGCGAGCACGGCCGGGTCGATCGCCGACGGCGCCAGCGGTGGGTCGACGACAGCGGGGCGGTCGGTCGTCCCGAAGACCAACTCGACGAGACCGCGCGCCTCCTCCGGGAGGTCCTGGGCCCGAGCCGGGTCGCCCCATCGGGACGGGTGCATCTCGGTCTGCTGGTTCGACGCCATGCGTTACACTGTGACACATGACGTCACTTCGTCACAACGCCGAGCCGGCGGACGCCTACCTGGACGCCGCCCGCGACTGCATCCTCGACGTCGGCTGGCGGCGTACGACGCTGACCGAGGTCGCCCGGCGCGCCGGCGTCTCCCGGATGACGATCTACCGCACCTGGGCCGACATGCCGCAGCTGCTGGCGGACCTGATGACCCGTGAGTGGGGTGGGGTCGTCGCCGACGCCCTCGCCGACGAGGACCCGGACACCCCGACCGTCGAGCGCCTGGTCGGCGACATCCTCGGGACCGTCCGGCGGCTGCGCGACAACGAGCTCTTCGTCCGGATCGTCGACCTCGACCCGGAGCTGATCCTCCCCTACCTCTTCTCGCGGCGCGGCCGCTCGCAGGAGGCCATCCTGGAGCTCACCGTCGCCGCCCTGCGCGAGGCCCAGGCCGCCGGCGAGGTGCGCGCCGGCAACCCGGAGCTGATGGCGCGGGCGATGCTGCTCGCGGCCCACGGGTTCGTCCTCTCGGCGCACACCATGGTCGACGACGACGTCTCCCTGGAGGACCTCGACTCCGAGCTCCACCGCGCGCTCACCCGAGGGCTGCAGCCGTGACGGCCGCAGTCACGCCCGGCACGCGCATCACGCCGGGGCTGGCCGGGGCCCCCACCGACGTCGACGTGGTGGTGATCGGGCTCGGCATCACCGGCACCGGGGTCGCCCTCGACGCCGTGACCCGGGGTCTGTCGGTGCTGGCCGTCGACGCCCACGACCTCGCCTTCGGCACCTCGCGCTGGTCCTCCAAGCTGGTGCACGGCGGCCTGCGCTACCTCGCCAAGCTCCAGTTCGGCGTCGCCCACGAGAGCGCGGTCGAGCGCGGGATCCTGATGGAGCACACCGCTCCGCACCTGACCCACGCGCTGCCGATGGTGATCCCCCTCGGCTCCGTGACCACCCGTCGCCTGGCGATCCTCACCGGCGCCGGCCTGATCGGCGGCGACGTCCTGCGCCGGGCCGCGCGGACCTCCTCCGAGATCCTGCCGCGACCGCGCCGGATCTCCACCGTGGAGGCGCTCCAGCTCGCACCGCTCCGCACGGCCGGCCTGCGCGGCGCGCTGGTCACCTGGGACGGCCAGCTCGAGGACGACGCGCGCCTGGTCATCAACGTCGCGCGCACGGCCGCGTCGTACGGCGCCGAGATCCGCACCCGCGCGCGGGTGGTCAGCGCCACCGGCACGCAGGTCGAGCTGCGCGACGAGCTGACCGGCGAGACCACCACGGTGACGGCGCGGACGGTCGTCAACGCCACCGGCGTCTGGGCCGGCGACCTGGTCCCCGAGGTGACGCTGCGCCCGAGCCGCGGCACTCACCTCGTGCTGCGCGGCTCCAGCATCCCCGGCCTGCGCACGTCGGTCTTCGCGCCGGTCCCCGGCACCACCGGTCGGTTCATCAACGTCCTGCCGCAGCCCGACGGGACCATCTACGTCGGCCTCACCGACGAGCCGGTCGAGGGCGACATCCCCGACGTGCCCGAGCCCTCCGAGGCCGAGATCGGCTTCCTCCTCGACGTCGCGTCGGCGGCGCTGGCGCAGCCGCTGCACCGCCACGACGTCGTCGGGGCGTACGCCGGGCTGCGCCCGCTGCTGTCCTCCGGAGCCGGGGCCGGCACGACGTCCGACCTCTCGCGCCGGCACGCGGTGCTCACCAGCGCCACCGGCGTCATCACGATCGTCGGCGGCAAGCTGACGACGTACCGCCGGATGGCCCAGGACGCCGTCGACGCCGCGGTCGCCCAGGCAGGTCTCGACGCGGGCCCGTGCAGCACCCACGCGCTGCCGCTGCTCGGCGCCGCGCCCCGGGAGCGGCTGGCCGAGCTCGAGGAGCCGGCCAGGCTGGTCCGTCGCTTCGGCACCGACGCGCGACTGGTGCTTGAGACCGCACGGGCGGTCAGCGGGCTGACCGACGACGAGCTGCTGGCCCCGGTCGCCGACGGCGTCCCGGTCACGCTCGCGGAGCTGATCTTCGGGGTCACCCACGAGGGCGCCGCCGACGTCGACGACCTGCTCGACCGGCGCACCCGCGTCGGCCTGATCGAGACCGACCGCGTCCTCGCCGTACCGGCCGCCGAGCGAGCGATGAGTCTGGTGGTCGACGCCGGTCGGTAGTCGCATGCAGACTGGAGCAGCCATGGCGACACTCGACGAACCCGGGACCGAGCTCGAGGACTTCCCGACCCTGACCCAGCGCTACCAGCGCGAGCTCCTCGCCCACTGCTACCGCATGTCGGGGTCGGTGCACGAGGCCGAGGACCTGGTGCAGGAGACCTTCCTGCGGGCGTGGAGGGCGGCCGACAAGTTCGAGGGCCGCTCGTCGGTGCGCACCTGGCTCTACCGGATCGCCACCAACGTGTGTCTCACCAACCTCGAGAACCGACCACGGCGACCGCTGCCCGTGGGGCTCGGCACGCCCGACGCGGTGGCCGGTGACGCGCTCGAGCTCGACCACGAGATCGCCTGGCTGGAGCCGGTGCCCGACGCGGCGGTCGAGGTCGCGGAGCGCGACACCATCCGGCTGGCGTTCGTCGCCGCCCTCCAGCACCTCCCGGCGCGCCAGCGCGCCGTGCTGATCCTGCGCGACGTGCTGCGCTGGTCGGCCGCCGAGGTGGCCGAGGCGCTCGACACCACGACGGCGGCCGTCAACTCCGCCCTCCAGCGGGCCCACGCCCAGCTCGCCGAGCGCGGGCTCACGGCCGACACGGTCGAGCCCAACCTGACCGCGGCGCAGCAGCACATGCTGGAGCGCTACGTCGACGCGTTCTGGCGCAAGGACGTCGACTCGATCGTCGGGATGCTCACCGCCGAGGCCACCTGGGACATGCCGCCGTTCACCAGCTGGTACCGAGGCGCCGACGCCATCGGCTGGCTGATCGGCACCGAGTGCCCGGGTGGCGCCCACGACATGAAGATGGTGGCGACCCGGGCCAACGGGCAGCCGGCGTACGGCCTCTACATGCGGACGCCGCAGGGTGACTTCACGCCGTTCCAGCTGCAGGTGCTCGAGCTCGAGGGCGACCGGGTCCGGCACTGCACGGCGTTCTTCGACGTCACGCTCTTCGCGACCTTCGGTCTCCCGGCAGGTCTCCCCGACGACCGGGTCCCGGCGCCGAGCTCCCCGTGACCACCACCCTTCCCGCCTCGGTCGAGCTGCTCGGCCGGGCGCTGGACTACACCCGGGAGCGACTGGCCGGCGTCCGCGGCGGCCTGCTCGACCGCGCCACGCCGTGCGCGGACTGGCGGCTGCACGACCTGCTCGTGCACATGGAGGACTCGCTCGACGCGTTCACCGAGGCCGCCGGTGGCGAGGTCGCGGTGCACCTCACCCGCACGGTCGAGGGGCGGATCGCGGCGATCGAGCAGAAGGCGTGCGCCCTGCTCGGCGTGTGGAGCCGTCCGGGACCCGGAGACGTCCTCGTCGGTGGGCTCGACCTCACCAGCTCGCTGCTGGTCGCGACCGCCGCCCTCGAGATCACCACCCACGGCTGGGACGTGGGCCGGGCCACCGGCGAGGACACGGCGATCCCCGCCGACCTGGCCACCGCCCTGCTCCCGATCGCCCACCTGACCGTGACGACCGCCGACCGCGGCGTTCGCTTCGCACCCGAGCGCCCGGCCGCTGGTGACGCCGCGGACGTCCGGCTGCTGGCCTTCCTCGGGCGCACCTGACTGGTCCACCGCAAAGTTTCCTGCGTTTCCCCTCGCGCGGCACCGTCGGTTCCTACGCTCAGGCCATGCCCTCCCAGGTCCGCTCCTCCTCCGAGGTCGCCAAGCATGGCGCGATCCTCGACGCCGGGGACCTGCTCGACCGGGGCCTCCTCAACGCCCGGGCCGGCGCCATCGGCGCCGCGCTCGACTACCTCACGCAGGCGCAGGCCGCGGGCAGCGGTGAGCTCGGCCGGGTGCAGCGCGCTGCGCTGCTCACGACCCTCGTCGACTGCCGCCTCGCCCGCGGAGAGCTGGCCGAGGCCCGGATCGTCGGTGAGCAGCTCGGGCCCTTCCTGGAGCGTCCCGGCCTCACCGGTGCGACCGCGCACTACGGACGCGGCGAGCTGTGCGCCGCGGTCAACGAGGTCGAGCTCGCCGCCGGCCACTTCGCCCGGATCCCCCGCCTGCTGGGCGCTACCGATGACGACACCGACCTCCTCCCGTGGCGGACCGCCGCCGCGCTGGCCGCCGTACGCCTCGGACACCGGGTGGAGGGCACCGCGCTCGCGCGCGAGCACCTGACGCTCGCGGGGGCGAGAGGCGTGGCGTACCCGATCGCGCTCGGGCTGCGCACGCTCGCGACCGTCGACGCCCACACCGACCGGGCCTCGCTGCTGCGCCAGGCCCTGCACGAGCTCGACGGGGTCCCCGCGGCGCGCCTCGAGGCGCAGATCGAGACCGACCTCGCCGGGCTGCTGCTGCTCGCCAGCGGACCGGCTGGCGCCGCCGAGGCGCTCACCCTGCTCCGGTCGGCGGAGTCCTACGCCGGCACCGAGAACCTCTGGCCGCTCCTGGGCCGGGTCCGACGCCTGCTGAGCCGGATGGGCGAGGAGCCCCAGCCGGTGCTCGGCGAGACGCTGGCCTCGCTGACCGCCGCCGAGCAGCGGGTCGCCCGCCTGGCGGCGACCGGGCTCACCAACCGCGAGATCGCCGAGCAGCTCGTGGTGACGGTCAAGGCCGTCGAGTGGCACCTCTCGCACGTCTACCGCAAGCTCGGCATCCACTCGCGCGGTGCGCTCGCCGCATCGCTCGGACTCGGAGCCTGACACCCCTAGAGTTTCCGCATGCCGGAGCGCACCATCCACAGCGTCGTACCCATGGGTGGGCGCGACCCCCACGAGGTCGGCCGGGCGGCCACCCCGCTCGAGCTGCTCTTCGACCTCACCTTCGTCATCGCCTTCAGCACGGCCGCGAGCGAGCTGGCGCACTTCCTGGCCGCGGGCTACGTCTGGGAGGGGGTCGTCGGCTTCCTGTTCTCGACCTTCGCGGTGACCTGGGCCTGGATCAACTTCTGCTGGTTCGCGTCGGCGTACGACACCGACGACTGGATCTACCGGCTCTCCACGATGGTGCAGATGGTCGGCGTGCTGATCCTGGCGCTCGGGCTGCCGCCGATGTTCGAGTCGTTGCACGAGGGTGAGTACGTCGACAACGGCGTGATGGTGCTCGGCTACGTCGTGATGCGGGTGCCGATGGTCTTCCAGTGGTGGCGTGCCTCGCGGCAGGACCCGGCCCGGGCGCGCGCGTGCCGGTCCAACGTCGTCAGCATCCTGGTCGCGCAGGTCGGGTGGGTGCTCCTCGCGCTGTCGCACACCTCGATCCGGCTCACGTTCGTCTGGATCGTCGTGCTGGTGCTGGCCGAGACCTCCGGACCGGTGGTCGCCGAGCGGCGCTTCGGGGGCATCCCGTGGCACCCGCACCACGTGGCCGAGCGCTACGGCCTACTGGTGATCATCGCCCTCGGCGAAGGGCTGATCGGCACCGTCGCGTCGCTCTCCGCGATCATCACCGGCGAGGGCTGGACCGTCGACGTCGCCGTGCTGGGGCTGGCCGGGGTCGGCGTGACGTTCGGGATGTGGTGGACCTACTTCGTGATCCCGAGCGGGGACCTCCTCCACGCCCACCGGGAGCGCTCCTTCGGCTGGGGCTACGGGCACATCCCCTTCTACGGCGCGCTGGTCGCGGTCGGGGCCGGGCTGCACGCGGCGGCGTACCGCCTCGACCGCCAGTCCGAGCTCGGTGACACCGCGACGGTGCTGACGGTGGTGGTGCCGCTGGCGGCGTACGTCGCGCTGATGTACCTGCTCTACGCCCAGCTGACCCACGCCGTCGACCCCTTCCACGTGGTGCTGGTCCTGGGGTCGGCGCTGGTGCTCGGGGCGGGTGTGGCGATGGTCGTCGCCGGTGTCTCGCTGACGTGGTCGCTGCTCGTCGTCGCGCTCACGCCGTGGGTGACCGTCGTCGGCTACGAGACCGTCGGGCACCGCTTCAACGAGGGCGTGCTGAGCTCGCTCTAGTCGAGCGGGTGGGCGATCTCGTCCTGGGGCAACCTCGCGGCCACGATCGCGACGACCGCGACCAGCGCCGGGACGGTGCCGGCGATCAGGAAGGTCGTCCGCAGACCGATCGCCTCGGAGACCGGGCCGGCGACGGCCATCGAGATCGGCATCAGGCTGACCGAGACGAAGAAGTCGAGCGACGACACCCGACCCAGCAGGTGCGGCGGCACCCGGCGCTGCAGCAGCGTCCCCCAGATCACCATCGGCGCCGAGAAGAAGACCCCGAGGACGAAGGCGGCGACGACGAGCTGCCAGACCGCGGTCGCGATGCCCATCACGGCGAAGGGCACGCAGCCGAAGCCCCACATCAGGTTCATCCAGGTGAGGTAGCGGCGCGGCAGCCGGAGCGAGGCCACGGTCATCGATCCGACCGCGCCCCCGATGCCGAATGCCGCGAGCACGACGGCGTGGTCGCCCGGGCCACCGCCGAGCCTGTCCTTGATCAGGAACGGCAGCAGCACCTCGAGCGGTCCCATGATCAGGAAGACCATCAGCGAGGCGAAGATCAGCGTGGCCAGCAGCCACGGCGTCCGCACCATGTAGGCGAAGCCCTCGCGCAGGTCGTGCAGCACGGAGGTCGGGCCGCGGTCGGCATCGCGGCGTACGGGCGTCAACGGCACCGTCGACAGCGCGACCAGCCCGCCCAGCGACGACAGCGCGGCGACCGTCAGCGCCGCTCCCGGCGAAGCGATGCCGACGACCACACCGGCGACGGCGGGGCCGAGCGCCTGGCCGATCGTGGGCCGGATCATGCCCTCGAAGCCGTTGACGGCGAGCAGGTCCTCCTCGGGCACGAGCGCGGGCAGCCAGGCGGAGTACGCCGGGTAGTAGAACGCCATCGCCGCGCCGATCACGAACGCCACGACCGCGAGCTGCCACAGCCGGGTGAGGTCGGTGACGGAGAAGGCCGCGACCAGGCCCATGCAGGCGAGCTCGGTCATCGCGACGCCGAGCAGGATCACCTTCTGCGGCACCCGGTCGGCGACCACGCCGCCGAGCAGCGCGGGCAGCAGCACGCCGACGGCGCCCGCGGTGGAGACCAGGGAGAGCTGGGCCGGACCACCGCCGAGACGGATCACCTCCCAGACCAGTCCGACCACCCAGACGCCACCGGCGAAGGTGGCGAGCACGAGGGCGACGGCGAGGCGCCGGTAGGCGGGGTGCCGGAACGGCGTCAGCGCGCGCGGCAGCCGCGTGCCTCGCGTCTCGACGTCGGTGTCGGTCATCGCCCCTCCAGGTGCCAGTCTCCCTGGTGGGACCGACACTCCCCACCGAATTCATCGCCGCTGCCGGTGGTTGGGGGCGCGAAGGCCTGGAAACCAACGAGC
>NZ_KK211167.1:0-297357 GCF_000620705.1 Nocardioides sp. URHA0020 | reverse complement strand
AGCGGCCGTGGCCGTGGGTCCAGGCCACCGCCCGGCCGTCGAGGCCGAGCACGAAGCCACGCACGCCGTCGGGCATCGCCGGCCCGGTCTCCGTGACCCGCGACAGCACGCGCGGGCCCTCGTTGCTGACCCAGCGGCAGCGGCCGGCGGCCACCAGGCCCGTCATCAGGTCGTGGAAGCGGAGCCGGTCGGGGTCGGTCAGGTAGCCGATGACGGCGCTGTGGAAGACCACCACCGGGCCGTACGCCGACGCCTCGTCGACCAGCGCCGGCAGCTCCTCGAGCAGGTCCCCTCGCACGATCACCGGAGGGTCCGCGCGCGCCACCTCGACGGCCGCGGACAGCTGCGCCCGGCGGTCGTCGTCCTCCGGCCAGACCAACGTCGCCAGCCAGGCCATCGCGTCCTCGTCGGTGACGTCGAGGGGATTCAGGTCGATGCCGCCGCGCCAGGCGATCACCGGCGACCGATCGGGCAGCGGCAGGACGCCGTCCACGTCGCACCGCAGCTCCGGCCCCGACCCGGCACGTCGTACGCCGTCGGCGGTCGACCAGGCGTAGGAGTACCGGTCCGGGTAGAGGCACAGGCCCGCACTGGCGCCGACCTCGAGCAACGCGATCGCACCGTCACCGGCGACGCCCGCGAAGGTCGGCAGCAGCGTCGCGAGCCGGCCGACCTCGTTGGTCTGCGTCGCGCGAGCGAGGATCGTCGCGCGGATCAGGTCGTCGTCCGCGAGCAGGGCCGCCCGCAGCGCGTCGTACGGCCCGGGCGCCGGTACGCCGTGCCAGCGTGCGGCCGCGAAGACCAGGTTCGGCTGACGCTTCACCTCCGGGAGCCGGTTGATCCACGCGAGCACCTCGGGGTCCGTCGAGACCCGGCGAGCCCAGTCCTCGAAGCAGGGGGAGGTGGGGGCGGCGTCAGCGGCGAACTCGGCGTACTGCGTGGTGGTCTCGGCGTAGACGTCCATCGATCCGTTCCTCGTCGTTCGGCCGGAGGCTGCCCGGATGCGCGACCATTCTCGGCCTGGGGATTGTCCGCGGGCGATGAGCGAGGGAGCTTGAGGCCACGCGTGGCGTCCTGGTGGTTTCGAGGCTCAGACCTGGCGGCCTTCACACCTCAACCACCGGGGCCGTTTCGAGGCTCAGGCCTGGCGGCCTTCACACCTCAACCACCGGGCTCGATTCGCCGGCGACGGTGCCCGGGCGTCAGCCGGCAGGCAGGGCGACGTACGTGGTCTCGAGGTACTCCTCGATGCCCTCAAAGCCGCCCTCGCGGCCGAACCCGCTCTGCTTGACGCCACCGAAGGGGGCCGCCGGGTTGGAGATCAGCCCGCTGTTGATGCCGATCATCCCGAACTCCAGCGACTCGGCGATCCGGATGGTGCGGGCCAGGTCGCGGGTGTAGACGTACGACGCGAGCCCGTACTCGGTGTCGTTGGCCTGGCGGACCGCCTCGTCCTCGGTCTCGAAGGTCGTGATCGGCGCCACCGGCCCGAAGATCTCCTGGACGTTGATCTCGGAGTCCACCGGCACGTCGAGCAGCACGGTCGGCGGGTAGAAGTAGCCCGGTCCCGTCGGCAGCTCACCGCCGGTGACGACGGTGGCGCCGTCGTGGATCGCGTCGGTGACGAGCTGGCTGACGCTCTCGACGGCCTTCTCGTCGATCAGCGGGCCGACGTCGACACCGTCGTCCTGGCCGCGGCCCAGCGTGAGGCCGCTCATCCGCCGGCCCAGCTTCTCGGCGAACTCCTGGGCGACCGAGCGATGCACCAGGAACCGGTTGGCGGCCGTGCAGGCCTCGCCCATGTTGCGCATCTTGGCGATCATCGCGCCGTCGACCGCGGCGTCGACGTCGGCGTCCTCGAAGACGATGAAGGGCGCGTTGCCGCCCAGCTCCATGCTCAGCCGCTGGAGCTGGTCGGCCGACTGCCGCACGAGCACCTTGCCGACGCCGGTGGAGCCGGTGAAGCTGACCTTGCGCAGCCGGTCGTCGGCCTGGAGGGTCTTGCTGAACTCGCTGTGCCTGCTGGTGGTGACCACGTTGAGCACCCCGTCCGGCAGCCCGGCCTCGGCGAGCACGCCCGCGAGCGCCAGCATCGTCAGCGGCGTCTGGCTGGCCGGCTTGACGACCATCGTGCAGCCGGCCGCGATCGCCGGCCCGATCTTGCGGGTGCCCATGGCGAGCGGGAAGTTCCACGGCGTGATGAAGAGGCAGGGGCCGACCGGCTTCTTGATGGTCAGCAGCCGGCTGCCGCCGGCCGGGGCCTGCATCCAGCGGCCGTGGATGCGGACCGCCTCCTCGGCGTACCAGCGGAAGAACTCGACGCCGTAGGCGACCTCGCCGCGCGCCTCGGCGACGGTCTTGCCCATCTCGAGGCTCATCAGGTGCGCGAACTGGTCGGCGCGGTCGGTGATCAGCCCGAACGCCGTGCGCAGGATCTCGCCGCGCTCGCGCGGCGGGGTCTTCGCCCAGGCGGCCTGGGCGGCGACGGCGGCGTCGAGGGCGTCGACGGCGTCGTGGAGCGAGCCGTCGGCCACGTCGGTCAGCACCGAGCCGTCGGCGGGGTCGACGACGTCGAGCCGCTCACCGCCCTCCGCCTCGCGCCACGTGCCGCCGATGAAGAGGCCCCGCTGGTCGGGGCCGAGAAGGTCGAGTCCGTTCATGTGGTCAGCCTCGCACCCCGGGGGGTGGTCTCCCAAGTGAGGCCGGCGAGCGGGGGGTGGACGTCGTCCCCTTCTCGTAAACCGCTGACACTCTCACCAGTCGCGTGACACCATTGGGATGTCGACTCGGAGGGAGCACCTTGATGTCGGCATGAGTCCCTTGCTGACCCCATGCAGCGAGGGACTCGCCTTTGTGGGACCGATCTGTCGCACCCCCTCGCGACGGATCGTGCGCCCCGAAGGAGCGGGCCCCCGGCGTGCACGCCGGGGGCCCGTCCTCGTCTCGCCGGTCGCTACGGCGTGTCGTACCCCAGGGTGAAGGCACCCGAGCCGGAGTAGGCGTAGACCTCCCACCGGTAGGTGCCGGTCGCGGCCGAGTAGGTGATGCTCTCGGTCGAGGTCGCGCTCTCGCTGGACCCGACGTCGACCCAGCTCGAGCCGCTCTTCTTCTGCAGGTAGAGGTCGAGGTCGACCCCGCTCGGGCCGGTGAGGCAGCCGCGGATGGTGCCGGCCGTCGTGACCGAGAAGCCGGTGCTCGACGGCTTGTACGTCGACGTGCGAGACGTCGCCGTACCGGTGGCCGTGACCTTCGTGCAGGCGCCACCACCTCCGCCGCCGGTCGTGCCGCAGGTCGGCTCGCCGGACTGGGCCGGGACCGAGACGGCGTCCCACGCGGCCTTGACCCGGTTGAAGGTCGTGCAGTCGGTGGTGCCGTACAGGCTCTTGGCCGCGGTCAGGGTCGCGACCCGGGCCTTGCCGTGGGTCCAGTACGTCGTCTTCAGCAGCAGGCCGTTGTAGAAGATCCTGCCGGCCGTCTGGATGCCGACCCCGGTGACGCTCGACCCGTTGCAGGTCGGCGAGGCGGGCGAGGCCCCGGAGCCCTGGGAGAGCAGGTAGAACCAGTGGTTGAGCGGGCCGGCCGCCGCGTGCACCTCGGTGTTCTTGATGCTCGAGGAGTAGCAGTTCGGGTCCCCGACGACGCTCGGGTTGTACATGTAGCGGATCGGGCCGTCACCGACCAGGTCCGCCTCCTCGCCGACGGTGAAGTCCGCCGGGTCGTTGGGGTTGGCGGCATAGGCCTCGGTGAGGGCGCCGAAGATGTCGCCGGTGGCCTCGTTCATGCCGCCGGTCTCGTTGTCGCCGGTCGAGCCGCCGGGGGTGGTCTCGAAGACGCCGTGGCCGTTCTCGTGCGCCACGATGTCGATGGCGGTGAGCTGCCGGGCGTTGTCCTGGCTGTGCCCGAAGTTGGTCTTGGTGCCGTCGAAGTAGGCGTTGACGTCGGCGAGCCCGACCCGGGCGGGGTAGCTGGTGCCGTTGCCCTTCACCCCGCTGCGACCGAGCCAGGCCGACAGCATGTCGACCTCCTTGTCGACGCTGTAGAGCACGTCGACGCACCCGGTCTCGAGGTTGGTGCCGGAGCCGTTGCCCCACGCGTCGTCCGGGCCGGTGTAGATCGTGCCGGCCTGGTTGGCGCAGGAGACGCCGGAGCGCGAGGCGTCGGACATCCGGTAGGTCGAGCCGCTCGACGACGTGCCGATGGTGACGCCGGGGTAGTAGTACCCGTTGCCGGTGCCGTCGACGACCTGGTCCCAGCTGTCGAGGACCTTCCCGGTGGTGGCGTCGGTGTAGACGGTCAGCTTCGTCGGGCGGTTCTTCGTGGTGCCGACGACGAGCGTCTGCCAGGCGAGCGTGGGCGTCGACCTCGCGAAGACCACGAGCTCGGGCTCCGACGCCGACGTGACCCGGCCGACCTGGCGCTTCGCCGTACGGCGCGCGGAGGCGGCGGTGCGCGTCGGCGCGGTCGAGGCGAGGTCGATCACCTGCGGCTGGGTGACGCTCCGGCCGGTGACCTTACCGGACGGGTCGACGGCGAGCACGAAGTCGCCGCCGACGACCGGCAGGCCGCGGTAGGTGCGGTCGTAGGCGACGTACTGCGTGCCGGCCGCGCCCTGCGTCGTGCTGGCGTGCTGGAAGGCGTCGTGCGGGCTGGCCCGGAAGGTCGCCCGGTGGTCGGCGACGTACGAGCGGGCCGCGGTGCGCGCGGCCGCGTCCGACACCGGACGGTGGTCGGCGGCCTTCCCCGTGTGGGCGGCGGGTCCGGAGTACGACGGCGCCTGCAGGCCAAGGGCGAGCGTGCCCGAGACCGTGACCGCCAGAGCCGCTCCGAGCAGCGTTCTGGTTCTCATCGATGGATCTCCCTCGAAGGGTGAGGTGGGAGTGCGGCGCTCCGGGGATGTCCGGAGGCGTCGGTCCGACCGTAGGAACCCCCTCCGGGCGCGGGTAGCGGGGAAACCCTTGCTACTCGGCCCGCGCGGGCACGATCCGGGCGAGCTGGGTGCGCGAGCGCACGTCGAGCTTGCGGTAGATCCGGGTCAGGGCGGCCTCGACGGTCTTGACCGACAGGTGCTGGCGCTCGGCGATCTCGCGGTTGCTGGCGCCCTGGCAGACCAGCTGGGCGATCCGCGCCTCGGTGCCGGTGAGCCGGCCGAGCACCGCGCTGCCCTCGACCGGGCACGGCGCCAGCTCGGTGCGCACCTGGGCCAGCCAGGGCCGGGCGTGCAGCTCCGCGAAGACCGTCCCGGCCGCCTCCAGGGTGCTGCGAGCGGCGGCCGCGCGGCGCGCCCGGCGCTCGACGTGCGACCGGGTCAGGAGGGTGCGGCCGAGCTCGACCTGCAGGCCGACGTCGGCGCAGACCTTGGCCGCCCGGTCGAGCAGGTGCAGCGCACCCTCGACATCACCGGCAGCACCGAGCACCTCCGCCTCGGCCCGGTCGAGCTGCGCCCCGAGGCCGTCGGTGCCGGACCGGCCGTCGATCGCCCGGCGCGCGCCGGCCAGCACGAGCGCCGCCTCGTCGTTCGCTCCGAGCGCCACCAGCGCCGAGACGAGCTCGGGCTGCCACCGGTTCACGGTCGGGTCGCTGAGGCCGTGGGTGTCCTCGATGACGCCGATCCGCGCCATGGTCGCCCGCGCGGCCTCCGCGTCGCCGGTGCGCAGCTGTGCCTGGCCCAGCAGCAGCAGGTGCCGTTGCAGGTAGCGGGTGTCGCCGCGCTCCTGGGCCGCCACCGCACCCTGGCCGGCGAGGGTGCGGGCCACGTCGAGGTCGCCCCCGGCCAGCTCAGCCAGCGCGCGGATGAACCACCCCGGGTGGGGGTCGAGCCCGAACTCCTCCGCCACCCGGGTGGCCCGCGCGGCGTACGCCATCGCCTCGCGGCACCGCCCGAGCCGGACGCCCACCTCGACCAGGCAGCGCAGCACGTGCACCTGGTCCATGCCGGCTCCGCGCTCGACCCGGGCCAGCATCGACAGGTTCGCGGTCCACGCCTCCTCGAGCCGGTCGTCGTACAACGCGAACCTGGCGGCGATGTAGCCCGGCGACGTGTGAGTCTGCCCGGGCGGCGCAGGCTCGCTGGCAGGCACCAGGGCGAGCGCGGCCGCCAGGTGCGCGTCGTGGCGGCCGCTGCCCGTCCACCGGGACGACACCGCCCACGTGCTGCGCGCCGATGCCTCGCCGACGCGGTCGCCGGCCCGCTGGAAGAGCCCGGCCGCTCGCTCGGCCAGCCGCCCCGCCTCGTGGGGCCGCGACTCCATCAGCGCGACCCGGGACCGCTGCAGCAGCACCAACGCGACCAGCCGGTCGTCCTCCCCCGCGTCCGTCAGCGCGGCGGCCAGCACCTCGTCGAGCGCCGCCACCCCGGAGCCGGCCAGCTCGGGCAGCGCCAGCCGGACCCGCACGGTCTGCTCCGGCGTGGCCGCCAGCTCCAGGAAGTCGTCGACGGCGCGGTGCACCAGCTCGACGTGGTTGCCGGGCGCCCCGGTCTCCACGGCGGTGGCGAGCCACTCGACGCGCTCGGCGCCGAGCTCGGTCGGAGCGCGGTCGGCGGCCAGCAGGTAGAGCTCGGTGGCGATCGCCCGGCCGCCGGCGGCCGCCGACGTCTCGGCGGCCACGGCCAGCTCGTGCGCGAGGGCCGCGCCGGGCCGGGGGTCGGCGAGGGCGCGGTGCCGGGCCCGCTCCGCCGGGCTCGGGGCGACCTCCGCGAGGTCGCGGTGCCACGCGGCGCGGCGTACGGCGGGGACGGCCTCGGTCACCACGCGGCCCAGCTCGGCCGGCGTGAACCGCAGGGCGTCGCCGGCACGGGTGAGCAGCCCCGCCTCGACCGCCCGGCGCACGTGCTCCTCGGCCTCCACCCGGCCGGCGCGCTCGAGCTGGCGGACCGTGGGGCGGTGCAGCAGCGCCGCCAGCGCGACCGTGGTGCGCACGCCCTCCTCCTGCGCCAGGAACCGCTCACGGAGCACCCGCTCCAGGATCGCCGGCAGCGGGGTCGGCCGGCCGAGCAGCACCGGCTGCTCCCGGGCCGCGCCGCCGAGGGCGAGCGCGAGGGACGGCAGGCCGCCGGAGTCGACGTGCAGCCGCTGGGCGACGTGGGCCGGCACGCCGTGCGCCCCCAAGAGCTCGATCGTCGCGGTGGCCTCGAGCGGCGGCACCTCGAGGTGGTGCAGGTCGGAGAGGTCGATGTCGCCGTCCGGCGCCCGCTCGCGGGCCGGCCCGACCGTGGCGACCAGGCCGACCCGGCCGGACAGTCGCCGGCGGGCGTAGCCGATCACGCAGGCCGACTGCGGGTCGAGCCACTGCACGTCGTCGACCAGGATCAGCACCGGCGTCGCCCTCGACGCGTCGCCGAGCAGCGCCTTGAAGCGGGCGCACAGCACGGTGCGCAGCCGGTCGTCGTCGACCGCGGACGACAGCTCGGGGAGCGCCCCGCGCAGCTCGACCGGCAGCTGGTCGACGAGGTCCTGGAGAGCGGCGTACGCCAGTCCCAGCTCGCTGACCGCGCCGTTGGCCCGGAGCACCAGTGCGCCGGGCAGCTCGCGACGCTGCTCCTCGAGCGCGTCGAGGAGGGCGCTCTTGCCGATGCCGGTGGGGCCGTGGAGCGCGACCGAGCGGCCCTGCGCCAGGAGGTCCTGCACCTCCGAGAGCAGGCCCAGACGGCCCATCACCCGAGACATGGAGAGGTCAGGCTAATCGACCGGGTGTCCGGCCGACAGAGGGTCTAGCGAGCGGCTCGCAGGAACCTCTCCAGGATCGGACCGGCGACGCCGGAGCCGGACGCGCCGAGGTCGACGTACACCGCGACCGCCAGGTTGCCCTGGGCGGCGACCATCCAGGCGTGGGTCAGCGTCTTGCCCTTGCGCTCGAACTCCGCGGTGCCGGTCTTGGCGATCACCGGCGGCCCGGGTACGTCGAGCAGCCCGCGACCGCTCCCGGAGGTCACGACGCCGCGCAGCAGGTCGCGCAGCGCAGCGGCCTCGCGGGCCCGGAGCGGCGGAGCGGTGGCGGGGACCGAGACCTTCACCGACTTCACCAGGCGGGGGACCACGGTGGTGCCGGACTGGATCGAGGCCATCACGGTCGCCATCGCCATCGGCGAGGCCAGGATGCCGCCCTGGCCGATCAGGTCCGCGGCCGCCTCGGTCTCCGACCTGGGTGCCGGCACCGTGCCGAGGAAGGCGGGGAAGCCCAGGTCGTGGTCGATGCCGAGCCCCAGCGACGCGGCCGCGTCGGCGAGGTCACCGTCGTCGATCTTGCCGGCCTGGGAGATGAAGGCGGTGTTGCAGGAGTTGGCGACCGCGGTGCGCAGCGGGATGTCGCCGATCGCGCTGCTCGGGTAGTCGTCGTAGTTCTCGAACGGCTTGCCGTTGACCACGACCCGGCGCGCGCAGGGCACGACGGTGCTGGGCTTCAGCCCGGCGCGGAGCAGCGCCAGGCTGCTGACGGTCTTGAAGGTCGAGCCGGGCGCGGCCTGGCCGTACGTCGCCAGGTTGTAGCCGTCGGTCCCCGCACCGTTGGCGGCGGCGAGGATCGCCCCGTCGGACACCCGGATCGCGACCAGCGCGCTCGCCGGTCCGACGCCCTCGAGCGCGGACTCCGCGGCCGCCTGACGACGCTCGTCGAGGGTGAGCTCGAGCGTCTTCCCCGGCTGGGCCTCGACGCGGTAGAGCTCGCGCTCCATGCCGTCGGAGGCGACCGCGTTGACGACCACGCCGCCCACGCCCTGCAGCTGCTCGTCGTAGCGGGCCTGCAGTCCGGAGAGCCCGGCCTGGTCACCGGCCTGGTAGCGCTCGGGGTCCTTCTTGACCATCTCGGCGGTCACGTCGCCGACGGTGCCCAGGATCGGCAGGGCGAAGTCGCGGGACGGCGACAGCGGGATCCGGTCCGGGAGCGCGACCGCCCCCGGGATGGCGCCGTACCCCCGGGCGACCCGCAGCGGCACGTCCTCCTTGCGGATCGTGATCGCCTCGACGAAGGCCTTGGCGCCCGCGGCGTCGACGCGCGTGGCGTACGCCGCCGGGTCGATGTCGACCAGCCGCG
This sequence comes from Nocardioides sp. URHA0020, assembly GCF_000620705.1. GTDB lineage: Bacteria > Actinomycetota > Actinomycetes > Propionibacteriales > Nocardioidaceae > Nocardioides. The sequence continues at coordinate 288,330 of NZ_KK211167.1, read as the reverse complement.
CCAGTCGTCGCGCGGACGCGCCGGCGCCGGCGGCCGGGACCTTCGAGCGGTCGATGCCGAAGCGCACGACCTCGCGGTTGGTGACCAGCACGTCGCCGCGGTTGCCGAGGATGAGCCCGCGGGCCCCCGCGATCGTGGTGGCGTCGAGGACAGTCGCCTTGCGCAGGCTCGGCTCGACGAGCGCCCGCGACCAGGTGGTCTGCCACTCGTCGTCGACCTTGGTCAGCTCGACGTCGGTGGTGTAGCTCCACTCGTCGTCGGAGATCGGCCAGACCCAGGCGAGCGTCGCGGTCGCCGTGTCACCGGACTCCTGCACGCCGCCGGCGGTGACCGACGGCTTCAGGTCACCGAGACCCGAGACGACCGCGTCGTAGTCGGCCGCGACCTGCGTCGGGGTCTGGTCGCCGGTGAACCCCACCTCGGTGAAGTCGCCGGACACCAGGGCGGCGGCCAGGGTGTCGGCGGCCCGGTCGGGGTCCGGACCCGACACCTTCTCGGTGGGGTCGTCGCAGCCGACCAGCACGCTGGCGGCGAGGACGGCGGCGGCGATCGAGACGAGGAGGCGCACGCCCCGGTTCTACCAGCCACCACCGACCGAGCCCGGCATCCCCCGGGCCGGCAGGGCCCGCAGCGCTACGACATGGTGGCCGGGGCGCTGGCCAGCGGACCGCCCGGCACCCGCTCACAGGCGCCCGTGGCCGCCGAGCACCGGACCAGGCGCGACACCGGGTGGGCGCCGGTGACGGCGGTCAGGGCGAGGGCCGGGCCGAGCAGCGCGGGGGCGAGCCGGGTCAGCATGCCCGGAAGGCGAGGGGCTCGCGGGCCGCTGGTCCGGCGAACGGCCTAGCTGTCCTTGTGGCGCGGCTTCCGGGCCGGACCCGCGTCCCGCACCGGGGCACCGGCCTCCGGCGCCAGCTCGATCAGCTTGCCGGAGATGCGGGTGCCACGCAGCTTGTCCCACGCGCCGGCGGGCAGGTCCGCGGGGAGCTCGACCAGCGAGTGGTCGCCGCGGATGTCGATGTGGCCGAAGTCCTGGCGGGACAGGCCACCCTCGTTGGCGATCGCGCCGACGATCTGGCGCGGCTCGACCTTGTGGCGCTTGCCCACGGCGATCCGGTACGTCGCCATCGGCACGTCGGTGCGCCCGCGCGGACGGCGCTCGCCCCGCTCGGGACGGCCACCGCGGTCGGGCCGGTCGTTGCGCACGGGGCGCTCGTCGCGCGCCTGCTGACGGGCGTCCGCGGCCGGGTCGATGAGCAGCGGGGTGTCGCCCTGCGCGACGACGGCCAGGGCGGCGGCGACATCGGTCTCCGGCACGTCGTGCTCGCGCACGTAGTGCTGGATGATGTCGCGGAACCGGTCGATCCGCGACGTCTGCTCCAGCGCGGCCGTGATCGCGTCGTCGAAGCGGGAGAGCCGGGTGGCGTTCACGTCGTCGGCGGTCGGCAGCTGCATCTGGGCGAGCGGCTGGCGGGTCGCCTTCTCGATCAGCTTGAGCAGGTAGCGCTCACGCGGGGTCACGAAGGAGATCGCGTCCCCGCTGCGACCCGCGCGGCCGGTGCGGCCGATGCGGTGCACGTAGGACTCGGTGTCGGTGGGGATGTCGTAGTTGACGACGTGGCTGATCCGCTCGACGTCGAGGCCGCGGGCCGCGACGTCGGTGGCCACCAGGATGTCGAGCTTGCCCGACTTCAGCTGGTTGACCGTGCGCTCTCGCTGGGCCTGGGCGACGTCACCGTTGATCGCGGCGGCGGAGAAGCCCCGCGCCCGCAGCTTCTCGGCCAGCAGCTCGGTCTCGCTCTTGGTGCGGACGAAGACGATCATGCCCTCGAAGTTCTCGACCTCGAGGATGCGCGTGAGGGCGTCGATCTTCTGCGGGTAGGAGACCAGCAGGTAGCGCTGGGTGATGTTCGGGGCCGTCGAGGTCTTGTTCTTGACCGTGATCTCTTCGGGGTTGTTCAGGTACTGCTTGGAGATCCGGCGGATCTGCGACGGCATCGTCGCGGAGAAGAGCGCGACGTTCTTGTCGTCGGGGGTGTCGGCGAGGATCGTCTCGACGTCCTCGGCGAAGCCCATGTTGAGCATCTCGTCGGCCTCGTCGAGCACCAGGAAGCGCAGCTCGGTGAGGTCGAGCGTGCCCTTCTCGAGGTGGTCCATGATCCGACCCGGGGTGCCGACGACGACGTGCACGCCGCGGCGCAGCGCGCTGAGCTGCACGCCGTACGCCTGGCCGCCGTAGACGGGCAGCACGTGCACGCCCTTGATGTGCGCGGCGTACCTCTCGAAGGCCTCGCAGACCTGGAGCGCGAGCTCACGGGTCGGGGCCAGCACCAGCGCCTGCGGCTTCTTCTGCGCCAGGTCGAGGCGCGAGAGGATCGGCAGCGCGAACGCCGCGGTCTTACCGGTGCCGGTCTGCGCCAGGCCGACGACGTCGCGCCCGGCCAGCAGGGGCGGGATGGTCGCGGCCTGGATGGCCGAGGGCTTCTCGTAGCCGACGTCGGAGAGGGCCTTGAGGACCTTGTCGCTGAGTCCGAGGTCGGCGAACGTCACCTCAGGAGTCGAAGTGTCGTCGTTCTCGTCGTTGCTCACCCGTCAACGGTAGTGCTTTCGCGCACGGTCGACACCTTCTGCGTCGCGGTGGGCTGGGTCACCACCAGCCCCACGGCTACTCGACCGTGACCGACTTGGCGAGGTTGCGCGGCTTGTCGATGTCGTGACCGAGCTGCAGGGCGGCGTGGAAGGCCAACAGCTGGAGCGGTACGACGAGCAGCACCGGGTCGAGCTCGCGCTCGTTGCGGGGCACGTCGATCCGCACGCACTCGACCTCGCCGAGGTCGACGTCCGCGTGCGTGATGACGACCAGCGGACCGCGCCGGGCCGCGATCTCGTGCAGGGCGCCGACGTTGCGGTCGGTGAGCTCGTCGTCGGGCACGATCGCGACGGTCGGCACCACCTCGGAGACCAGGGCGAGCGGGCCGTGCTTGAGCTCGGAGGTCTGGTAGGCCTCGGCGTGCCGGTAGGAGATCTCCTTGAACTTCTGCGCGCCCTCGCGCGCGACCGGGAAGCCCCGGACCCGGCCGATGAAGAAGAGGCTCTCGGCCGCAGCGAGCTGCTCGGCGACCGCGGCGATCTCGGACTCCCGGTCCAGGATCTCCTGGATCTGCTCGGGGATCCGGTCCAGGCCGTGGATCAGCCGGCGCCCGTCGGCGATCGACAGGTCGCGCACCCGTCCGAGCTGCAGGGCCAGCAGCGCGAAGCCCAGGAACATGTTGGTGAGCGCCTTGGTCGACGCGACGGCCACCTCCGGCCCTGCGTGCAGGTAGATCCCGCCGTCGCACTCGCGTGCGATCGCGCTGCCGACGACGTTGACGAGCCCGACCACCCGGCCGCCCTTGCGCCGGATCTCCTGGACGGCGAGCAGGGTGTCGATGGTCTCGCCGGACTGGCTGACCGCGACGTAGAGCGTGTCCGCCTCGATCACCGGATCGCGGTACCGGAACTCACTGGCAGCCTCCGCGTCGGCGGGGATCCGCGCGAGCTCCTCGACCAGCGCGGCCCCCATCTGGCCGACGTAGTACGCCGAGCCGCAGCCCAGGATCTTGACCCGGCGGATCGCCCGGGTCTCGCGGGCGTCCATGTTGAGGCCGCCGAGGTGCGCCGTACCGAACCGCTCGTCCAGGCGGCCGCTCAGCACCCGCGCGGCCGCGGCCGGCTGCTCGAGCATCTCCTTGTGCATGAAGGACTCGTGCTCGCCCGTCTCGTACGCCGCCGGGTCGACGTCGACCGTCTCGGCCGTGCGGGTGACGGGACGCAGGTCGCCGCCGTACGTCGTGAAGCCGCCGGCGGTCACCGTCGCGATCTCGCCGTCGCCCAGGTGCGCGACGGTGGTCGTGTGGCGCACGATCGCCGCGAGGTCGGAGGCGACGTACATCTCCCTCTCGCCGACTCCGATCAGCAGCGGGCTGCCGTTGCGGGCGACGACCAGCCGGTCGGGGAAGTCGGCGTGCACGACGGCGAGGCCGTAGGTGCCGTCGACCGCGGCGAGCGCCTCGACGACCTTGCCCTCGAGGGTCGACTCCTCGGAGAGGGCGACGAGGTGCGCCAGCACCTCGGTGTCGGTGTCGCTGACGAGGTCGATGCCCTCGTCGGCCAGGCGCTGCCGCAGGCTCGCGGCGTTGTCGATGATGCCGTTGTGGACGACCGCCACCAGGCCCTTGGCGTCGGTGTGCGGGTGGGCGTTGACGTCGTTGGCCGGACCGTGGGTGGCCCACCGGGTGTGGCCGATGCCGATCCGTCCGGCGAACCGCTTGGGCAGGCCCTCGGCGAGGTCGCGCACCCGGCCGGCGCGCTTGGCCACCTTGATGCCGGTGCCGCCCAGCAGGGCGATCCCGGCCGAGTCGTAGCCCCGGTGCTCGAGACGGGTGAGCCCCTCGAGCAGCAACGGGGTGGCCTGCTGGGCGCCGACGTACCCGACGATTCCGCACATGTTCGATGTCCTCTGCTATCCGTAGACGAGGCGCCGGAGCTGGCGCTCGGTGAGCCGGGGAGCGGCGACCACCCGGGCGGCCAGCTCCTCGGCGATCCGCGCGAAGATCTCGGGGTTCTTCGCGCCGTAGGTCTTCAGGTGGGCGTGCCGCCGCCGGACGTAGTCCTCGACCGGCTCCGCGTGGAACGCGACGACGTCCTCCACCACCCGGGCGGCCTCGGCGGGCGAGAGACCGGTGCTGGTCGCGATGTGGTCCACCAAATCCGGGTCGGGCCCGGGGCGGGAGGCTGTCGGCACGGGGACGATGGTTCGCATCCCCGCACCGAAACGCAAGTTCCTGCCCGAATACGGGCAGAAATGCTGGATTCGGTCCGTTCCGGCCGGCCACATTGGCATACGACCGCCGTCCGGTGGCACCTCCACCGCCCAGATGGAGCGCCGACCCCTGCCGCAGGGGGCTACGCGCACTCAGGTGGGGGGACGGGAGCGATTTCGTCGAAGAAGTGACACCCCAGGTGGGGATGGGCTACCTTAGGTGAACAGAAGGTGAACACGGAGCGAATGACGGGGGTCCCCATGACGAACAACTCGACGGCCACTGGCCTCGTGCAGACCTGGGTCCCGGTGACCGACCTCCAGGGCCGCACGCACCTGGAGGCGCACTGGATCGACACCACCGCGCCGGCCACGCCCGTCACGCACGCCGCCTGACCGACGCGTCCGCCCGACCCCGCCCGGAGAGCTCCGGGCGGGGTCGAGGCCATTTCGGCGCGCGCCGGGTGACGTCGGGGCGCATGATCCGACGCGTTCTGGGCAGGGGGAATGAATCGGACCCAGGTCCGGTTAGGGTAGTCAAACGTTCAACAACCACCTACCGCCACCAGGAGCCACCATGTCGATCTTCAACCGCAAGTCCGCCGAGCCGCAGTTCGACGCCCCAACCACCGCCGTCGAGGACATCTCCGGCGACTACACCATCGACCCGACCCACACGCGCCTCGGCTTCAGCACCCGCCACGCGATGGTGACCACGGTCCGCGGTCAGTTCACCGAGTTCTCCGGCACCGCCCACGTCGACGCGGCCACCCCCGCGAACTCGCACGTCTCCCTCACCATCCAGACCGCCAGCATCGACACCGGTGTCGCGGACCGCGACGGCCACCTGAAGTCGGCCGACTTCTTCGACGCCGAGAACAACAAGGAGATCACCTTCTCCTCCACCCAGGTCGAGCGCGACGGCGACGACTGGGTGGTCACCGGTGACCTCACCATCAAGGGTGTGACGAAGCCGATCACCATCGAGTTCGAGTCCAACGGCTCGGCGCGCGACCCCTTCGGCAACCTGCGCATCGGCTTCGAGGGCGGCACCAGCATCAACCGCAAGGACTGGGGCCTCACCTGGAACGCGGCGCTCGAGACCGGCGGCGTCCTCGTCTCCGAGAAGATCAAGCTCGAGTTCGACATCTCGGCGATCCAGAACGCCTCCTGATCCTCCGCACCACCTGCACCGCACGAAGGCCCGTCCCCGGAGGGGGCGGGCCTTCGTCGTACGTCGACACCGACTACTGGCCGGTCATGAACCCGAGGTGCTCGCGCTGGAAGCCGGGGAAGACCTGTGCCGGCGACGCGGTCGTGCGCGCGGCCACGATCTCGGCCAGCACGCTGCGGTAGTCGGTCGTGACCGCGAGGTCGGCGTCCAGGCCGTTCTGCAGACCGGGCCAGGTGCCGTAGTAGCGCCCGCCCTTCACGCCGGCGCCCGCGGCCAGCATCACGTTGCCCCAGCCGTGGTCGAGCCCGCCATTCGCGTTCTCCTGGACGCGGCGACCGAACTCGCTGATCGTCACCAGCGTCACCCGCTCTCCGGCACTGCCGAGGTCGGCGAAGAACGCCGCGATCGAGGACGCCAGGTTGCCGGCGTTGCGCTTCATCCAGCCGCCGCCCGCGTGGCCGAGCCCGAGGTGCATGTCCCAGTCGCCGCTGTCGACGGTGACGGCCGAGACACCCAGGTTGGCCCGCAGGGTGCGGGCGACCGAGGAGAGGGCGTCGCCGAGGTCACCCTCGGGGTAGAGCCGGCGACGATCGCGCTGGGCGCGCGCCGGGTCCAGGTCGACCACCGCGTCGAGGGCCTCGCGGAAGCCGCGGGACATGGTCGTCCGGCCGGTCCACTGGGTGCGCAGCGCCTGCACCCGTCGGCCGCGCGGGTCGCTCTCCCGGTCGCCACCGGCCAGGTTGGCGGTGTCGAGGCTGGCGAAGGACATCACCGGCTCCGGACCGACCATCGAGGTCGGGACGCTCGAGCCGACGACCAGGCCCTGGAGCGTCGAGCTCACGTTGTCGTTGCCGACCAGCCGGTTGAGCCAGCCGACCCGACGCGACGACCCGGGGTCGGCGTCCTCGAGCTCCTCCATCGCCGCGAAGTGCGAGCGGTTGGGCGCGGGCAGCCCGGTGGCGTGGATCGCCGCGAGCTTGCCGGAGTTCCACAGCGGCAGCAGCGGCGCCATCGCGGGGTGCATCCCGAAGAAGCCGTCCGCGCCGACGAGCGCGCTCGCCGCGATGCCGATGCCGGGTCGGGACTGGTAGTAGACGGGGTCGCCGTGCGGGACCACCAGCGACAGCCCGTCGGCGGCGCCGCGCAGCGAGATGACGACGATGGCCGGGGTCGGCCGACGGCGGACGGACGCCGCAGCGGCCGGGCCCAGGGCCGGGCCGAGCGTGACCGCGGCGGATCCGAACATCGTGGTGGCGCCGGCCAGGGCGGCGCCGCGCAGCAGCGCGCGTCGGCTCGGGGTCGGGACCGGTGCGCCGAGGTCGCGGCTCGCGGGGCGGCAGTCGCAGTCGGCCAGGTCGGCGGGCTCGAGGGGCAGGGCACTCATCAGATGTCTCCGTCGGGGTCAGCGCTGGTAGAAGGCGGGGCTGTCGAGGATGGTCGCGACGACGCGGGGCCAGGCGGTGGTGAAGAGCGCGGAGCCGCGGCCGATCCGGGTCGTCGGCCGGAGCTCGGCGGCCTCGCAGCAGGCCTTGAGCAGGGCCGCGGTCGAGGGTCGGTGCAGCAGCCTGCGTGACATGTGGTCCACGAGGGTGCGGAACTGCATCGGCCTCGCCCGCGGCATCCACGAGCGCGGCCGCGGGAAGGTGACCGCGTCGCCGGGCCACCAGCCGTTGATGACGTCCCAGTGGAAGCTCATCGACGCCAGCGCCCGGGTCGGCGAGGACCACGAGGCGTTGTCGACCGGCTGTCCGTCCGGCCGCGGCCAGGTCAGCGGCGCCAGGCCGAGCATGGCCGTCTGCCAGTAGACCTGGTTGGCGGCCGAGACCTCGGTCCGGGGCCTCTTCACCCCGACGCCCAGCAGGCGGTACGTCGCGAGCACGTCCTCGTCGCCGTCGCGCACCTTCTTGTCGACGGCCGACTTGAACTCCGGCGTACGCACCAAGGCCTTGAGCACCGGGACGATCTCGGTGTCGTTGCGGAGGTAGACGGTGGCGAGGCGGTCGACCAGGCCGGCCGGGACGGAGTCGCTGACGAAGGCCTTGACCAGCTTGGTCGCGATCCGGTGCGCGGTCGCGGGGTGGTGCGCCAGGTAGGAGAGGTAGGCGTCGGAGACCTCACGACCGTCCGCGGCGGCGTTGTCGTGCGTGAAGTCCATGACCCGCACCGGGCCGGTCCAGTGGTCGCTCGGGACGTAGGAGGCGGCCCACGTCCGGTAGAGGTCGACGCGATGCCCGGTGAGGATGCGGGCGGAGCTCTTGACGTCGTCCTCGCCGTAGCTGCCGATCCCCACCGTGTGCAGCTCGAGCAGCTCGCGGCCGAGGTTCTCGTTGGGGTGCGCCTTCGTGGAGGTCGCGTTGCCGAGGAACATCAGCATCGCGGGATGCAGGACGGCGGCCTTGAGCAGGTCCTCGAACCGGCCGAGCGCGTGCCGGCGCACGACCTCGCCGTAGTCGGCGCGGAAGGTGTAGATGTTGTCGGAGGTCAGGGCGACGTGGAAGTGGTTCTCCCAGAACTCCGTCATCACCTCCAGCACCTGGCGCGGGGACACCATCCGGCGCATCATCGTCCGGTTGCCGTAGTCCCACATGACCTCCCAGCCACCGCGACCCCCGGCGTTGGTGCGGGTCCACAGCTCGACCGCGCTGCGGTGCAGGTCGGGCCACCAGTCGCACAGGCGGTCGGCGCTGCCGTCGTACGCCGTCGCGAGCTGCCGGTCGAACCACGCGAGGTGTCCACCGGCCGAGCGGATCTCGGTGGCCAGCCGGGGCGTGATGCCGTAGCTGAACCGGTTGGCGAGGTGGCGCTGCTGCACGCTCAGCAGCCGCGTGCGGGAGTAGCGGCCCGGGCCGTAGGTCAGCCGTGCGGCCTCGGCAGGCGAGGCGGCGCCGGTGGCGAGCGTGCCGGCAGCAGCGGTGGCGCCTCCGGCGAGGCGGAGGGCATGGCGGCGCGTGGGCGCATCAGTAGTCATCGCGGACGTCCGTGTCCTAGGGGGTCGATATCCATGTCGAGCACCCCTCCGATCGGCCCGTGGGGCGACGGGTTGAGGTTCCGGAGGGAAATCGGCTGACGGGACTGGACCGGTGCCGCGAGGATGGCGGTCATGCCAGCACCTGTCGACCGCTCGCTCGACCTGCCCGCCGGCCTCGCCGCGCGCCCCCTGACCATGTCCGACGCCGGCGCGGTCGCCGAGGTGATGGCGGCCCAGGAGCTCCACGACACCGGCGAGGTCAGCATCGAGGAGGCCGACATCGTCGGCGACTGGCAGCGGCCGTCGTACGACGTCGGCGCCGGCACCGTCGGCGTCTTCGACGGTGATCGCCTGGTGGCCTACGCCGAGCACATGGGAGCCGACCGCGGGGACGCCGCCGTGCATCCCGACCACCGCGGCCGCGGCATCGGCACGGCCCTCGCGGGCTGGATGCAGGACCGCGCCCGCGCGGCCGGTGCCACCGTCGTCGGGATGCCGGTGCCGCGCGGGTCCGCCGGCGACCTGCTGCTCGGCGCGCTGGGCTACCACGTGCGCTGGGAGAGCTGGGTGCTCCAGCTGCCGGAGGGCGCGACCGTGCCGGAGCGGGACCTGCCCGCGGGCTACGCGATCCGCGAGGCGACCCCCGACGACTACCCCGCCTGCTGGACCGTGCTCGAGGACGCCTTCCTCGAGTGGTCGGTGCGCGACCGGGAGCCGTACGACGACTTCCTGGCCCGCACCGTCGGGCGTCCGGGCTTCGAAGCCTGGAACCTCCGGATGGTCGTCGACCCCGCCGGCGCGACCGTCGGCGTGACGGTCATCTACCCGTTCGGCACCGAGGGGTACGTCGACCGGCTGGCGACCCGCAAGGACCAGCGTGGCAAGGGGATCGCGCAGGCGATGCTGGTGGACGCGTTCGCGGTGGCGCGCTCCCACGGTGCGACCACCTCGGGCCTGAGCACCGACTCCCGCACCGGCGCCCTGGGCCTCTACGAGAAGGTCGGCATGACGGTGAGCCAGACCTGGGTCAACCGGGCGATCGACCTCTGATCACAGGCCCGTCATGAAGCCCACGGTCTCGGGCGCGAAGCCGGGGAAGACGGTGGCGACGCTGGCCGAGGTCCGGGCCCGCACGACCTCCGCGAGCACGCTGCGGAAGTCGGTCGTCACCGACAGGTCGGCGTCCCCGGTGTTCTGCAGCCCCGGCCACCGGCCGTAGTAGCGACCGCCCTTCACCCCGGCGCCGGCCGCGAACATCACGTTGCCCCAGCCGTGGTCGAGCCCACCCGTGCCGTTCTCCTGGACGCGGCGCCCGAACTCGCTGAGCGTCACCAGCGTGACCCGGTCGGCCATGCCCCCGAGGTCGGCGAAGAAGGCCGCGATCCCCGCGGCCAGGTCGGTCGCGTTGCGCTGCATCCAGCCCCCGGTCGACCGGCCCAGGCCGACGTGCATGTCCCAGTTGCCGCTGTCGACCGTCACCGCGGAGACCCCGAGGTCGGCGCGCAGCGTGCGGGCGACCGCCGAGAGCGCGCGGCCCAGGTCGCTGTTGGGGTACGCCGCGACGTGGTCGGGCTGGGCCTTGGCGGGCCCGAGGTCGACCACGGCACTCAGGGCGGTGCGGGCGGCGCCGGCCAGGGGCGACGTCGAGGAGCCCCAGAGCGTCTGCAGCGAGCGCATCCGGGTCGCCTGGGGGTCCCACTTGTCGGCGCCGCCGATGGTGGCGGACTCGAGCGAGCGGAAGGACATCGCCGGCTCCGGGCCCAGCATCGAGGCCGGCAGGCCGTTGCCGACGGCGAGGGCCTCGAGGGTGGAGCCCGACGCCGCGGCGCCGACCAGGCGGTTGAGCCAGCCGACCCGGGCCGCGGATCCGGGGTCGGCGTCCTCGATCTCCTCCATGGCCGAGAAGTGCGACCGGTTGGCGACCGGGAGACCGGTGGCGTGGATCGCGGCCAGCCGGCCCGTCTCCCACAGGGGCAGCAGCGGTGCGAGGGACGGGTGCAGGCCGAAGGTCGCGTCCTTCGCGAGCAGCGAGGCGGCCGGTACGGCGATCCCCGGGCGGGCGGCGTAGTAGGCGGCCTCCTGGTGCGGCACGACCAGTGAGAGCCCGTCGGCCGCGCCCCGCAGGGACAGCAGCACGACGGCGGACCTGGCCGCGGTGGCCGCCGCCGCGGGGTCACGCCGTACGTCGAGCGTGACCATGGTCGACCCGAAGGCCATCGTGGCACCGGCGAGCGCGGCCCCACGGAGCACTCCTCGCCGGGTCGCGGCGATCCGGGGCCCGTCGGGGCAGCCGCACGCGCCGTCGGTGGCGGTGGTGTCGTGAGTCGTCATCGGGATCGTCTCCTCTCGGTCATCGGGCGTAGAAGTCGGGGCTGTCGAGGATGGCGCCGACCAGGCGCGGCCAGCGCCAGCCGTAGAGGTCGTGGGTGGCGCCGATCGGCGTACCCGGGCTCTGCTCGGCGGCCTCGCAGCACGCCTTCAGCAGACGGGCCGTCGAGGGGCGGTGCAGCAGCAGCCGGGACAGGTGGTCGACCAGGTCCCGGAAGGCCACCGGCGTGGGCTGCGGTCGCCACGACGCCGGCGTCCGGAACGTGACGTCCTGGTTGGGCCACCAGCCGCCGGCCATGCTCCAGTGCTGCGACATGGAGGCGATCACCCGCGTCGGCGACGCCCACGCGGCGTTGTCGACGGGCTGGCCGTCCGGGCGCGGCCACGAGAAGGGCGCCAGCCCCAACGCTCGCACCTGCCAGTACATCTGGTTGGCGCCGGAGTCCGGCCCGGTCGGGACGGCCACCCGGACGCCGAGGAGCCGGTAGGTGGCGGCGATGTCCTCGTCGGCGTCGCGGAGCTTGGCATCGACGGCGGCCGCGAACTCGGCCGACCGGACCAGCGCCCGCAGCACCGGCCGGATCGCCGTGTCGTTGTCCAGGTAGACCTGCGCGAGCCGGTCCACCAGCGCCGCCGGCGGCGTGTCGCTGACGAAGTTGCGCACGAGCTTGAGCGCGATCCGGTGTGCCGTGGCCGGGTGGTGGGCGAGGTAGGTGAGGTAGGCCTGGGTGGTGGACCGTCCGTCGGAGCCGGCGTTCGGGTCCGAGAAGCCCATCACCTGCACGGCGCCGGTCCAGTGCCACGAGGTCTCGTACGACGCCGCCCAGGTCTTGTAGGCGTCGACCTTGTAGCCGGTGAGGATCCGGGCGGAGGCCTTGACGTCGTCCTCGCCGTAGCTGCCGATCCCGACGGTGTGCAGCTCGAGGAGCTCGCGCCCGAGGTTCTCGTTGGGCTTGGTCCGGGTCGATGCGTGGGCACCGAGGTAGAAGAGCATCGCCGGGTGCAGGACGGCCGCCTTGAGCAGGTCGTCGAACCGGCCGAGGGCGCCGGCGCGGATGACCTCGCCGTACGGCGCCCGGAAGACGTAGGTGTTGTCGCCGGTGGCCGGCACGTGGAAGTGGTTCTCCCAGAACTCCGTCATCACCTCCAGCACCTGGCGCGGCGACGTGACCCGGCGCATCAGCGAGCGTCGTCCGTAGTCCTGGGCGACCTCGGAGCCGCTCCGGACGCTGTTGACGCTGCGCTGGTAGAGGTCGGCCGCGTCGCGGTGCAGGTCGGGCCACCAGTCGCACAGGTCGTCGGCGCTGCCGTCGTACGCCGTCGCGAGCTGCTGGTCGAACCACGCCAGGTGGCCACCGGCCGTCCGGACCTCGTCGGCGAGGGCGGGGGTGATGCCGTAGCTGAACCGGTTCGCCAGGTGCCGCGCGGGGGTCGCGAGCAGCGGCGTGCGCGGGTAGCTGCCGGGGGTGTAGCCGGTCGGCGTCGGCTTGGGCGTCGGCTTGGGCTTGGGCTTGGGCGTCGGCTTGCGCTTCGGCTTCTTCTTCTTCGGCTTGTGCTTCGTGGGCCGGTGCTTCTTCGGCTTCTTCTTCGAGGCGCGCCAGAGGTCGGCGATCGGGTGCGCGGACATCCGTGTCCCCCAGGGTGGTTGCGATCGAGGTCCGAGCTCCGTCTCGGACACCTCCTCGATCGGCGGCGCCCACCCGGGCCTGAGGAGTCGGCCGACGATCGACTGGAACGAGAACAAGTTCCAGTACCTCTGGGAGGCTGGGCCCATGCCTCGTACGCAGTTCGCCACCCGCTACGACTTCCGCGCCCCGGGCGCCGACCCGGCCGCGCGGCAGGAGATCTTCGCCCGCGCGGTGGAGCAGGCGGCGTACGTCGACGCCCACGGCATGGACGCGCTGATGATCTCCGAGCACCACGCCGCCGACGACGGCTACCTGCCCAGCCCGCTGCTGGTGGCCTCGGCGTTCGCGGCGGTGACCAGCACGGTCCCGATCACGGTCTCGGCGCTGCTGGTCAACCTCTACGAGCCGGTGCGGCTGGCCGAGGACATCGCCGTGCTCGACCACCTGAGCCGGGGCCGGGTCGCCTACACGTTCGGACTCGGCTACCGACCGGTCGAGTACGAGCTCTACGGGCGGTCGTGGTCGAGCCGCGGGGCGGACATCGAGGACCGGATCACCGCCGTGCTCGAGGCCTGGCGGTCCGGCACGACCACGCCGGCGCCGTACTCGCAGCCGCACCCCTTCCTCTTCTACGGCGGCGGCTCGCTCGCGGCGGCTCGACGAGCGGCGCGCCTGGGCCTCAACTTCCAGCCCCAGCACGGATCGGCGGAGCTGAAGGCGGCATACGAGGAGACCGCGCGCGGGGCCGGCCGCGAGCCGGGCTTCGTGCTCCAGGCCCCCGACGGCGGCCCGGCCAACGTCTTCGTCGCGGCGCGTCCCGACGAGTTCTGGGAGCGCCACGGTCACCACCTGCTGGCCGACGCGACGGCGTACCAGGAGTGGCACGGCGAGGCGGGGTCGTACGTCGTCGACCACTCGCGCACCGTCGAGGAGATGCGCGCGGCCGGGGTCTACCTCGTCGTCACCGCCGACGACCTGGTCGAGCGCTGCCGCTCCGGCGAGGTCCGGCTCGTCACCAGCCACCCCGCCTGCGGCGGCCTCCCGGCCGAGCCCTCGTGGGAGAGCCTGCGCGCCGTCTGCGAGGTCGTGCTGCCAGCGGTGCGGGGGTGAGCCCGGCCAGGGATACCCGGTTAACCGGGTATCCCTGAGGTTCTGGGTCTCTGCAGAGCCCGAGAACCTGAAGAAGTGCCCGAGGAGTCAGTCGCTGACGGTGGTGACGACCGCCGTCACCGACGGGCGGGCCGGAGTGGAGGAGAAGCCGAAGCGCGGTGCCGGGGTGACCGGCCGCAGGGTCCCCAGGTCGGCGCCGTCGAAGCTGCCGGCCGCGGCGGTGACCTCGTGCGCGTCGGTCGCGCCGTACCACTCGCGACGACCGTTGCCCGCCGACCCCCGCGTGCGTACGCCGCGCAGCACCACCCGCGCGATCGGGTCGGTGAGGGTGCACCAGGCGGGGCTCTCGGCGAGCCGCGCCGGCACCAGCCGCAGCAGTCGACCGAGCCCGGTCCGGCGGCCCACGGCCAGCTCGATCGACAGGGACGGGGAGCCGACGACCCAGCCGTCGAGAGCGATCGGCTCGATCCGCACCTCGTCGAAGGTGTACGTCGACGCGACGAAGTCGGCCACCTCCTGGCTGGGCGCGAGCAGCACCCGGTGCCCGGCGGCCGTCTCGATCATGACGTCGGCGAAGGTGCCGTACGGCGACTCGTCCCAGCGCCCGACGACGACCCGCACGCCGCTCGTCGTACCCACCCCGGCGATGTGGCCGCGGAAGCGGCTCACCGGATCGGCGCACCCGAGACGGCGCGCGCGATCACCAGCCGCTGGATCTCGGACGTGCCCTCGAAGATGGTGTAGATCTTGGCGTCGCGCGCCATCCGCTCGACCGGGTACTCGCGGGTGAAGCCGTTGCCGCCGAGGATCTGCATCGCCCGCTCGGTGACCTTGACGGCCGTCTCGCCCGCGAACAGCTTCGACATCGAGCCCTCCGCCTGGTCGAACCGCTTGCCCTGCCGCGCCATCCACGCCGCCCGCCAGACCAGCAGCCGCGAGGCCTCGATGGAGACGGCCATGTCGGCGAGCATGAAGGCGATCGCCTGGTTCTCGATGATGGGTTTGCCGAACTGCTCGCGGGTCTTGGCGTAGTCGAGGGCCACCTCGTACGCCGCGCGCGCGATGCCGATCGCCTGGGCGCCGACGGCGGGACGGGTGCGCTCGAAGGTCGCCATCGACGCGTTCGCCTTGACCCCGGTCCCCGGGGAGGCGCCGAGCGCGCCGTCCCGGACGGCCTCGCGCGCCCTCGCCAGCCGGGCGTCGAGCTTCTCCTTGCCGCCGAGCAGGCAGCGGCCGGGGACCCGCACCTGGTCGAGCACGACCTCGGCGGTGTGGGAGGCCCGGATGCCGTGCTTCTTGAACTTCTGGCCCTGGCTCAGGCCCGCGGTGCCGGGCGGTACGACGAAGCTCGCCTGGCCGCGGGTGCGCAGGTCCGGGTCGACGACCGCGGTCACGACGTGCACGTCGGCGATGCCGCCGTTGGTCGCCCAGGTCTTCGTGCCGTTGAGGACCCACTCGTCGGTGGCCTCGTCGTACGTCGCGCGGGTCCGCATCGCGCCGACGTCGGAGCCGGCGTCGGGCTCCGAGGAGCAGAACGCACCGAGCTTGAGGTCCCCGGGGGAGCCGTACATCTGGGGCACCCACTCGATCACCTGCTCGTCGGTGCCGTTGGCGCGGACGCCGGCGGCGGCGAGCGACGTGCCGACGATCGACAGCCCGATCCCGGCGTCACCCCAGAAGAGCTCCTCCATGGTGATGGGGAAGCCGAGCCCGGTCTCGTCCGCGGCCTGGGAGGCGATGAAGTCCAGCGAGTAGAGCCCGATCTTCGCGGCCTCCTCCAGCACCGGCCACGGGAACTCCTCGCGCTCGTCCCACTCCGAGGCCGCCGGCCGGACCACCTCCGCGGCGAAGTCGTGGACCCAGCTGCGCAGGTCCAGGTGGTCCTGGCCGAGGTCGAACGAGGGCTCCGTCGATGCAGGGGTGCTCACGGCGCGAGGCTACCCGCGGCCACCGCACAAGGAGGCGTCCGGACTGGCCCGAAATGACCAGTGCGGCCCGAAACTAGAACTCGTTACAGTGACCTGCGTCACACCGGGATGTGGGGACACTCCGGAGAGGGAGCACCCGCCCATGAACGACGACACCAGCCAGCGCGGATTCTCGCGAAGACGAGTACTGCAGGGAGCGGCGGCCGTCGGCGTCGCCGCCTGGATCCCGTTCGAGCAGATCCCGGCAGCGCAGGCGGCCCTGCCGACGCCACCGACCTTCCCGAGCGGGATCCCGCTCTTCCAGCAGTCCTACCGGAACTGGTCGGGAGCGATCGCCGTCGACGGCGTCTGGACGTGTACGCCGAGCACCCCGGCCGACGTCGTCACGCTGGCCAACTGGGCGCGCGCCCACGGCTGGCGACTGCGGGCGAAGGGCAGCTCGCACAACTGGTCACCCCTCTCCCTCGCCGCCGACGGCAGCGACGCCGCCGACGTCGTGCTCGTCGACACCAAGTCCAGGCTGACCGCGATCTCGGTCGACACCGCGACCTCGCGGGTCCGGGTGCAGACCGGGGCCACGATGCTGGCGATGCTCACGGCGCTGGAGGCCGCCGGCCTGGGCCTCACGGCGACCCCCGCCCCCGGCGACCTGACCGTGGGCGGCGTCCTCGCCATCGACGGCCACGGCACCGCCGTCCCGAGGACCGGCGAGACGAGGCCCGCCGGCCACACGTACGGCTCGGTCAGCAACCTGGTCCAGCAGATCACCGCGGTCGTCTGGGACGCCGCGACCTCGTCGTACGTGCTCCGGACCTACCAGCGCAACGACGTCGAGGCCGGCGCCCTGATGGCGCACGTCGGCCGGTCGTTCATCACCGAGGTCGTGCTGCAGGCCGGCGCCAACCAGCGGCTGCGCTGCCAGAGCTGGTTCGACGTCCCCGCGACCGAGCTCTTCGCCCCGGCGGGGTCCGGCGGCAAGACCTTCGACAGCTATCTCCGCTCCGCCGGTCGCGTCGAGGCGATCTGGTTCCCGTTCACGGCCAAGCCGTGGCTGAAGGTGTGGAGCGTCGCGCCGTCCAAGCCGTTCTTCTCCCGGCAGGTCACCAGTCCGTACAACTACACCTTCAGCGACAACCTGCCGCAGTCGATCTTCGACCTGTCGGCGCAGATCGTCTCGAGCAACCCGGCGAACACCCCGGGCTTCGGCGACCTCAACTACAACATCGTCGCCGCCGGGCTCGTCACCACGTTCACCTACGACATCTGGGGCTGGTCGAAGAACCTGCTGCTCTACGTGCGCCCCTCGACCCTGCGCGTCACGGCCAACGGCTACGCCATCCTCTGCAAGCGGGCCGACGTGCAGCGGGTCATCCATGAGTTCACGTCCCGCTACTCGACCCGGCTCGACGACTACCGCAGCCAGGGCAGGTTCCCGATGAACGGGCCGGTCGAGATCCGGGTCACCGGCGTCGACCGGCCCGGCGACGTCGGCGCGACCCGCTCGGCGCAGCTGTCGGCCCTGCGGCCGCGGCCCGACCACCCCGAGTGGGACAGCGCCGTCTGGCTCGACATCCTCACGCTGCCCGGCACGCCGTACGCCGACGAGTTCTACGCCGAGATGGAGCAGTGGATCTACAGCAACTACGCGTCGTACGCCGACGTCCGGCCCGAGTGGTCGAAGGGCTGGGGCTACACCAGCTCTGGGGCCTGGACGTCCGACGACGTGGTCGACACCAAGGTGCCGACCACGTTCCGCACCGGCTACCCGCTCAACGACAACTGGGACTCGGCGCGCGCGATGCTCGACATCCTGGACCCGGCTCGGGTCTTCACCAGCGCGTTCGTCGACAGGCTGCTGCTGTAGGCCCTACTCGGTGCGCAGGTTCCCTGGCTCGACGGCCGCGTCGAGCCAGGGACGCACGAGCACGTTCGCTAGCCAGACCAGGAAGGCGACCACGAGAACGTTGACCAGCGTCGCCAGCAGCCCGCCCGCGAAGGCGATCCCGGACGCCGCGATCAAGAAGCCGTACCCCAGTGCGCCAACGACGGATCCAGCCACCGTGAGTGGCAGCGTGGTGAGGAAGCCCTCGATCCGCTGGGCGTCGCCCACCGTCGCGACCGGCACGCCGGTCGCGACCAGCGCGGCCATCTCGCGCCGGCGTTCGAGCGTCGTCTCGACCGAGTGGACGGCGATGGAGACCGCGATCATCGCGGCCGCCAGCAGGGCACACACCCCGACGATCGCAGCGGGGACGAGGTACTCCTCGACGTCGCCGTAGTCGCCGGCAGTCGCGATGTCGACCACGAACACCCCGAGCACCCCGGCCGCCAGGGCGACCGCACCCACGGCAGCGGCGGCGCGCCCCGCCGGCCGTGGGTCGGCCTGCAGCCGACGGGCCGCCAGGAGCATCCGGGCGCTGCGCGCGTGCCGGGCGGCGAGGCCGCCCGCCCGGTAGGCGGCCCAGGGGGCCAGTCCGATCGCACCCGCCACGAAGAACACCACCGCCGCGAGTATCGCGGCGAGATCGGTGACCTCGATCCCCAGGCGGCCGCTGAGGACCAGGCAGCCGGCGACCAGCAGCAGCGCGGGCCAGGGTCGCGGCGGCGGCCGGTCCCGACCGCGTTCGATGTCGGCCGTCGCCCGTGAGCCAGCACGCCGGCCGACGAGGGCGCCGTACGCCGCCACGGCGACGACGACCAGGATGGTCCAGGGCCCGGGTCCAACCGACGTCGGCACCAAGGCCGCCGAGTGCTCGGAGAGCTGCCTGCCGAGGAGCTCGCGCAGGAGCCACCACACGCCGATGCCGAGCGTGGCCCCCGCCAGAGCGGGACCGCCGATCTCGGTCGCGGCCCAGCCCCTCAGGTCCCGGCGGGTCGCACCGGCGACTGCCAGTGCGGTGTAGCGCCGGTGCTGGCCGGCCGACCCGAGCCGGACCGCCTGGTCGAGGAGCAGCAGCACGGGGACGATGAGGAGGATGACGGCGAGCACGGCACCCGGACGGGTGCCCGGGTCGGCGAGCGGCGCGAGCAGCCGGTCCTGGTTGCTGTAGGAGTACCCACTGGCATTCGCGTAGTCGTAGCCCGGGAGGCGGGCGATCGAGATCGCGACCAGCAGGAGGCCGGAGGTGACGGCCGTGGTGCCGACGACGAGCGCGGCGCGGCCTCGGCCCGCGGCGAGCACGATCGTGAGCGCGAGCGGTCTCATCCGGCCGCGCCCGGGTGGTCGGTCTCGTCTTCGACGACTCCATCTCGCAGCACCACTTCGCGGTCGGCGACCGCGGCGACCCGGTTGTCGTGCGTCACCAGGACGAGTGCGGCGCCGGTCTCCTTGATCGCCTTCACGAGCACGTCGAGGGCGAGCTCGCCGGTCACGGTGTCGAGTGCGCCGGTCGGCTCGTCGGCGAACACGATGTCCGGCGAGGTGACCAGGGCCCGGGCGATCGCCACCCGTTGCGCCTCGCCGCCCGACATCGCCAGCGAGCGGGAGCCGGCGACCTGTCCCACCTCCAGCCGCTCCAGCCACTGGAGGGCAGATGCTGCGGCCTCGGCCCGCGGACGCCCTTCGAGCAGCAACGGGAGCGCGACGTTCTCGACCGCGCTCAGCTCCGGCACCAGCTGCCCGAACTGCAGCACCAGGCCGAAGCTGACCCGCCGCAACCGAGTCCGGTCGTCGGTCGTCAGCTCGTCGAGCCGCGTCCCACGGAAGGTGACGATGCCGCTGTCCGCGCGGACGACTCCGGCCAGGCAGTGCAGCAGGGTCGACTTGCCGCTGCCCGACGGGCCGGTGATCGCCACCGACTCACCAGGCTGCAGCACCAGCGACGCGCCGTTGAGCGCCGGCGTACGACCGAAGGACTTGTGGAGTCCTCGGGCCGAGAGGATCGGCTCCACCGGATCGGTCGTCACGTGGGTCCCCCATCGTCGTGCGCGATCCGTTCGCGCGTCTCCTCAAGCCACCGCAGGTCTGCGTCCAGGTGGGCCAACGTGTGGTCGAGCGCGATCCGGGTGCCGACCTCGGCCGCCGCCGCACGCTGCTGGGTGAGGTCGCGCATCGCGGTCAGGTGGACGGCGCGCTGGCGACGAAGATAGCGCTGGCTGTCGGCCCCGGCGTGCAGCGCGGTGATGGTCTTGCGCACCAGCTCGTCGGCGGCATAGGGACCGGGCTGCTCCGTCTCGTCCAGCCAACGCGCCAACTCGTCGCGACCCAGGTCGGTGATCGCGTAGACGGTGCGCTCGGGTCCTGCCTCCTGACGGGTCTCGAACGTCTCGACCAGGCCGTCACGCTGGAGCCGGGTCAGCGTCGCGTAGACCTGCCCGTAGGCGAGCGGTCGGGCCGCGGGGAAACGCTCGTCGTGCTCACGCTTCAGGTCGTACCCGTGCAGGGGGCCGTCCGCGAGAACTCCCAGGAGCACCGTGCCGAGTGACATGTCCCCATATATACACTAGGTGTATACAGCCTGTGAATAGCCGCTACGCGTGCGCCGGCACCTCCGGGTCGAGCTCGGGTTCGACCCCCGGGTCGCCGGCGTCCGCGTGGTAGTCCTGCGGTCGGGTCCGGTCGACGCCCTCGTCGACCTTCATCGCCCGCAGGACCACGGTCAGGACCACCGCCACCACCAGGTTGAGCAGGAAGGCGACCAGCGCGATGTAGACCTTGGTCTCCGTGCCCGGGAAGTTGACCAGCGGTCCGCCGAAGTGGTCCTGCACGGGCGACTTCACGCCGTACGCGAGCCAGGTGCCGTACGCCATGCCCACGGCCCAGCCCGCCATCAGCGCCCACCGGTGCATCCACCGCGTGTACAGGCCGATCACGATCGCCGGCATGGTCTGCAGGATCCAGACGCCACCCAGCAGCTGCAGGTTGATCGCGAAGTCCTTCGACAGCGCGAGCACGAAGACCAGGGCCCCGAACTTCACGAGCAGCGACACCAGCTTGGCCTGCTTGGCCTCCTGGGCGTGCGTGGCACCGCGGTTGATGAAGGCCTTGTAGATGTTGCGCGTCCACAGGTTGGCCGCCGCGATCGACATGATCGCCGCGGGCACCAGGGCGCCGATCACGATGGCCGCGAACGCGACGCCCGCGAACCACGGCGAGAACTCGTTCTCGAACAGCTGCGGCACCGACTGCTGCGGGTTCGCGACCTTGACCCCGGCCGCGATCGCGACGAAGCCGAGCAGCGCGAGCAGGCCGAGGAGGAACGAGTACGCCGGGAGCAGCGCCGCGTTGCGCCGGATCACCGAGCGGCTGCGCGTCGACAGCACCCCGGTCGCCGAGTGCGGGTACATGAAGAGCGCCAGCGCCGAGCCGAGGGCCAGCGAGGCGTAGGCCCACTGGGCCGTCGCCGGCGGGATCATCGCCTTGGGGGCCGCGTCGCCGGCCGCGATCGCGTCGGCGTTCTCCTTGTTGAACGCGGCGAAGCTGTCGTTGGCGGTGGAGAAGATGCTGTCCCAGCCGCCGAGCTGGGAGGGCAGGTAGATCACGGCGACGATGATGACGACGTAGATCAGCGTGTCCTTGACGAACGCGATCAGCGCCGGCGCGCGGAGGCCGCTGGAGTAGGTGTAGGCCGCGAGCACGATGAACGCGATGAAGAGCGGGATGTCCTTGACGAACCAGTTGCCGGTGTCGGTGCCGATGCCCATCACCTCCAGCACCACCTGCATGCCGACCAGCTGGAGCGCGATGTAGGGCATCGTCGCGAGGATGCCCGTCACGGCGACGGCCAGGGCGAGCGGCCGGCTGTCGTAGCGGCCCTCGACGAAGTCGGCCGGCGTGACGTACCCGTGCCGGTGGCTCACCGACCACAGTCGTGGCAGGAAGAGGAAGATCAGCGGGTAGACCACGATCGTGTACGGCACGGCGAAGAAGCCGACCGCGCTGCCGGCGTACAGCGTCGCGGGCACCGCGATGAAGGTGTACGCCGTGTAGATGTCGCCGCCGATGAGGAACCAGGCGATGAACGTGCCGAACCCGCGCCCGCCCAGGCCCCACTCGTCGAGGCTGTCGAGTGCCTTCGCGCGGCGCCAGCGCGCGGCCGCGAAGCCGAGGACCGTGACGAGCAGGAACAAGAAGATGAAGACGGCGAAGACGACGCCGTTGACGTCCTTCACAGCGCGTCACCCGCCTTGCGGTCGGTGCCGGAGCCGTCCGGTACGGCGGGCAGCCCGTGGCGGACCCGGTCCGCGCGGTCGGCGTGCGAGGCGATGAAGTACGCCGGGAGCGTGAGGCAGACCGCCAGCAGGATCAGCGCGAACTGGAACCAGAAGTAGAAGGGGAAGCCGAAGAGGGTGGGGTCCGCGCGGTCGTAGAGCGCCACCCAGAGCGGCAGCACGACCGCCGGCGCGAGCAGGGCTCCGATCGCGACCCAGCGGGGCGACAACGACCGGCCGGGACGTCCGGGCACGTCAGACATGAACACCTCCGAGATAGGCGAGCAGTGACCTCCGTCACCACCGCTCGTACATACCCACTCGAGGTCGTCCGAACACACCCAGGCCCGCCCCGGCTGAGCCGGGACGGGCCTGGTGGGTGAGTCGGTGGTCGACGCTCCTGGTGCGGACCGCTAGCGGGACCACTGCCGAGCCGGCCCGCGCCACCGGCGGCGGCGCGTGAGCACGACGAGGCCGACCACGACGGCGACCAGCAGGAACGGCGCGTGGGTCAGCACGGTGAGCACCAGGAGCGCCACGAGCACCGGGACGAGCAGCCGCGGGCGGCCCGTCGTACGGCGTGCCGAGGGCTGGTGCGCCTCGGGCAGGTCACGGAAGACCGGCCGTAGGTCCGCACGGGTGCGGGCACTCCAGATCTGGTCGAGCCGCTCGGCGTGCTCGTCGACGGTCAGCCGCCCCTGGGCGTAGTGCTCGCCCAGGGCGGCGGCCGCCTGGTCGCGCTCGACGTCACCGATCCGGAGCTGGTCGCCGTTCATCGCTCGGCGTCGGTCTCGTCGGTCTCGTCCTCGCCCACCCGCGCCTCGTCGCCGTCGGCGAGCAGGCCGTAGAGGCGGCGGCGGGTGTCGGCGAGGATCTCCGCGGCGGCCGCGCGCTGCTGCTCGCTGCCGGTCGTGACGACCTGCCAGACCGCGCCCATGACCTGGCCGATCTCGGGCTTGATGTCGGTGATGGCGTCGCCCTCGTCGTCGCCGCCCCGCTCGAACGGCACCCACACGGCGGCAAGCTCGTCGGCGTGCTCGGCGACGTACGTCTCGCCGGCGGCGGTCAGCCGCAGGCTGCGGCGACCGCGGGTGTCGTCGGTCTCGACGAGTCCCTCGTCTTCGAGCTGCGAGATGGTCGGGTAGACGGAGCCGGGGCTGGGGCGCCAGCCGCCGTTGCTGCGCTCAGCGATCTGCTGGATGACCTGGTAGCCGTTGACCGGCTCATCGGTCGTGTGGGCGGTGCGGACGACGTCGAGGATGGCCGCGCGCACGTCACCGCGGCGGACCCGCGGGCCCCGCTGTCGGTCGCCCTGCGCGAGGCCGAAGAGGCCTGCGACCCACGGCGGCGGTCCGGGGTGCCCCGGTCGGCCGAAGCCGCCCGGCCCGAAGCCGGCCCACGGGCCCTCGCCCCAGCCGCGACCGCCGCCGCGGCGGCCTCCGTGCTGGCGTCGTTCCTGGTCGCCGTACTGCGCCCACTGTCGGTTGAATCCGGGGTGTCCCATGTCGGAACTCCTTTGCTGAGAATGTCTGTGAGTATCGCGGTAACGCTCGCGATATATCGTGAGCGTAAGTCGGGGGTGATGGCGGCACAAGGGGCTTTCACCGGTGCACCGGTGAAACCGTCACTTCTCAGGCGATGCAACGGCCGAGAAGTGACGAGACTGCCTGAGGGGTGCGGCGCGCCCGGGCGCCATCAGGACGAGGCGACCTCGGCCGGGACGTCCGGCCGTCAATGCTCGTCGGTTTCACCTGTGCACCGGTGAACCCGTCACTTCTCAGGCGTTGCAACGGCCGAGAAGTGAGGGGATCCCCGGTGAACCGGTGATTCCGACGAGTGACCCCGGACCGAAAAAGTCCGAGCGGGCTACCGCGCCAGCCAGGCGGCGTACGCGTCGAAGGTGTACGGCCGGCCGAGGAAGTCGGCGACCAGGTCGGCGGCGTCACGGGAGCCGCCCGGGGCGAGCACCCGGTCGCGGTAGCGGCCGGCGACCTCGGGGGCGAAGAGGTCGTCGGGGTCGAAGGCGGAGAAGAGGTCCTTCGCGATCACCAGGGACCACATGTAGGTGTAGTACGCCGAGGAGTAGCCGCTGAGGTGGCCGAAGCTGGCGAACATGTGGGTGTCGTCGATGTAGGCGAACGGCGAGTACCGGGCCTGCAGCTCGCGCATCGCGGCGGTCAGGTCGCGCGGACGGTCGGTGTGGAACCAGTACGACATCGCGGCGTAGAACATCTGGGTCCGGGCCTGGTAGCCCTTGCCGAAGTCGTCGGCCGCGCGCATCCGCGCGACCAGGTCGGCCGGGATCGGCTCCCCGGAGGCGGAGGTCGCGAAGGTCCGCAGGACGTCGGCGTCCCAGGCCCACTCCTCGAGCATCTGGCTCGGCGCCTCGACGAAGTCCCACTCGGTCGCGACCCCGGCGAACCGGGTCCACTCCCCCGCACCCGCCAGCACGTGGTGCAGCAGGTGCCCGAACTCGTGGAAGAGCGTGACGACGTGGTCGTGCTCCATCAGCCCCCGGGAGAAGTTGCAGACCAGCACACCTTCGGCGAGCTGCCGCCCGGCCAGGCCGTCGGCGAGCGTGAACTGAGCGGCGTGCTTGTACTTCCCCTCGCGCGGGTGCAGGTCGAGGTAGATCCGGCCGATCCGCGCGCCGTCGCGCAGCACGTCGTACGCCGTGACCTCGTCGTGCCAGACGCTCGCGTCCGTCACGGGCTCGTAGGTCACGCCGAAGAGGCGGGCGGTCACGTCGAGCAGCCCCTGCTGGACCTTCGGGAAGTCGAAGTAGGTCCGCACCCGCTGGGAGTCGACGTCGTGGCGCTCCTGCCGGACCAGCTCCTCGTAGTACAGCGAGTCGGCGGTGTCGATCGCGGTGGCGCCGGGCACGTCGCGGCGGTAGCGCTCCAGCAGCAGCTCGAGGTCGCGCCGCATCGGGGCGTCGGCCGCCTCGGCGATCCGGTCGATGAACTCCGGGATCGCCGAGCCCCGCTTGATCATCTTCACGTCCGCGTCGTACGACGCCCAGTCGGCGTAGCCGACCAGGGTCGCCAGCTCCTGGCGCAGGGCGAAGAGCTCGTCGAGCAGCGGCTCGTTGACCGGCCAGCCGCGCTGCAGGAAGGCGACGGTGACCTGCCGGCGGACGTCGGCGTCGTGGACGAACATCCGGGCCGGCAGCGAGTCCGGGTAGTCGGAGGTCACCGTCACCAGGCCGTCGGCGTCGGCGGGGTGGGCGTCCAGCCAGTCCTGGGGGATCCCGGCCAGCCGCTCCGCAGGCACCCGGACCGTGCGCACGTCGTCGCGGATGGTGCGGCCGAACTCCTGGCCCACCTCGGTCAGCCGCTCGTTGATCTCGCTCAGCCGCCGGCGGCTCTTGTCGTCCAGGTCGACGCCCGCGCGCCGGAAGTCGTCGAGCGTCTTGTCGAGGAGCCGGGCGGCCGTCGGGTCGAGGCCGGTCGCATCCGCCGCCGCGACGATGTCGTAGAGCGCGCGGTCCTGGCGCAGCTCGGTGACCAGGCGGTCCACCTCGACCTCGGCCTGCTCGCACGAGGTGCGCACCGCCTCGTCGGGATGCACGTTGGCCCACAGCGACGAGACGGCCGCGACGTCGCCCAGCCGGCGCGAGATCTCGTCCCACTGCCGCACCAGCTCCAGCGTCGTGTCCGGTGGGGCCTCGCGGAGCCGGTCGACCAGCGTGCGCGCGGCGGCCAGCCCGTCCGTCGTACGGGTCGCGACCCAGTCCTGCGCGTCGTCGTCCGCGGGGAGCACCAGGGGCGTCATGGGGCCAGACTGCCACGCCTGCGGGCGAGGTAGGCGCGCTCCGCGACGTTGTCGGTCGCGGCGATCGCGTCGTCGTACGCCGCCCGCGCCTCGGCGCTGCGGCCGAGGCGGCGCAGCAGGTCGGCACGGGTGGCGTGCCAGGCGTGGTACGTCGTCAGGCCCAGCCGGTCGACCTCCGCCAGGGCGACCTCCGGGCCGTCGAGCTCGGCGGTCACGACCGCCCGGTTGAGCGCCACCACCGGGCTGGGCACCACGGCGTACAGCTGCGCGTAGAGCGCGGCGATCTGCGACCAGTCCGTGGCCGACGCCTCGGGTGCGGCGGTGTGGACGGCGTTGATCGCGGCGAGCAGCTGGTACTGCCCGGGGCGGTTGATCGCCAGGCACTCCCGGACCAGCGCGTGTCCCTCCGCGATCAGGGCCCGGTCCCAGCCGCCGCGGTCCTGCTCGTGCAGGGACACGAGCTCGCCGCCCGCGACCCGGACCGTACGCCGCGACTCGGTCAGCAGCATCAGGGCGAGCAGACCCGCGACCTCCGGCTCCTCGGGCAGCAGCCCGCGCAGGATCCGGCCCAGGCGGATCGCCTCGCCGGTCAGCTCCGCGCGGACCGGGTCGGCGTCGGCCGACGACGACAGGTAGCCCTCGTTGAAGACCAGGTAGACGACCGCGAGCACCGCCTCGATCCGGGTCGGCAGGTCGTCGGCGGTGGGCACCCGGAAGGGGATGGCGGCGTCCTTGATCTTCCGCTTCGCCCGGGTGATCCGCTGGGCCATCGTGGTCTCGGCGACCAGGAACGCCTGAGCCACCTCGGCCACCGTGAGCCCGCCGAGCAGCCGCAGGGTCAGGGCCACCCGGGCCTCGGGCGCGAGGGCGGGGTGGCAGCAGGCGAAGATCAGCCGGAGCCGGTCGTCCTCCACCGGGCCGGTCGGCTCGTGCGGGGTGTCGTCGTGCATCGTGAGGGCCGCCTGGTGCTTGGCGTCGCGGTGTGACTCCCGACGGAGCCGGTCGATGGCGCGGTTGCGCGCCGTCGTCGTCAGCCAGCCGCCGGGGTTGGGCGGTACGCCGTCGGTGGGCCACCGCTCGAGGGCCACGAGCAGCGCCTCCGCGGCCGCGTCCTCGGCGACGTCGAGGTCGCCGAAGCGGCGGACGAGGGAGGCGACGATCCGGCCGTACTCCTCGCGGTAGATCCGCTCGACCGCGAGGAGCGGCTGCTCACCCACGGCGCTCAGTCACCGTGGAACGGGCGGACCTCGACGGCCTCGCCGCACGCGGCAGAGGCCTCGGTCGCCCACCGGAGCGCCGTGTCCAGGTCGGGCAGGTCGAGGACCCAGAAGCCACCGATCCACTCCTTGGTCTCGAGGTAGGGACCGTCGGTGATGATCGGCGCCTCCCCCCGCGCGTCGACGGTGGTGGCGGTCTCGGCGGGCTGCAGGCCGCCGGCGAACACGAAGACGCCGGCCGCGACGGCCTTGTCGTTGAAGCGCCCGGTGGCGTCCCAGGACGGCTGCATCTCCTCCGGCGTCCGGTCGTAGGCCTCGCTGCCGTGGTGCACGCTGAACAGGTACTGCGTCATGGCTCCTCCTCGGTGGTGGTGTCCTCACCCTCACCACGAACGGCGCGACCTCGCTACGACCACCCTTCCCGAAATGCCTGCCGGTGCCTACCGTGAGGTCATGGCTGAGCGCGAGACGGCATGGGGTGATCTCTACCGTGCCAACGTCGCGGCGGTCACCCGGTTGGTGAGCGGCCTGGACCGGGCAGCCCTCGCGACGACGGTGCCGGGGTCCCCGGAGTGGACCGTGCAGGACGTGGTCGCCCACCTGGCCGGCGGACCGGCCGACTCGCTGTCGGGTCGCACCGAGGGCGCGCCCGGGCCGACGTGGACCGCGCGGCACGTCGCCGAACGCCGGGGACGGCCCCTCGGCGAGCTCACCGACGAGATGGCCGCCAACCAGGACGCGGTCGCCGAGTCGACCGTCGACAACCCGCGGCCTGCGGTCGTCTGGGACATCGCGGTCCACCACGCCGACCTGCACGAGGCGCTCGGGCTCGGCGTACCTCCCGCAGAGATGTGGGCGCCGGTCCTCGCGGCGGTCGCGCCGATGAAGTTCGGTACGGCGGGCGTCCCGGCGGACCTCGACGACTACGAGGTCTTCCGGGCGATCTTCTCCCGGCGCTCGCGCGCCCAGATGCAGGCCTGGGGGCTGCCGCTGTCGGCCGAGCAGCTCGACGAGCTGTGCATCTTCGGTCCTCGCGAGGATGACCAGCCGACGCCCTGAGCACGTACCCTGAGGCGTGCTCTCTCGGACCCGGACCCCTCGCGCCCTCGTGTTGCTGACGGTCCTGGCGGTGGGGACCCTCGGCCTGACCGCTCCGGTGGAGGCGCAGCCGGCTCCCGCGCACACCGAGCGGACCGTGGCCGCGAAGAAGGCCAAGGACCCGCGGCGGACCCGCGGGCTCTTCGTCGACCGGCTGATGCCCGCGGCCAAGCAGGGCGGCGTCTACCGCACCAGGATCGGCACGAAGTCTCAGGCGTTCTGGGTGATCCCCGAGGCCTACCCGACCGGGCAGGTGCGGTCCAAGGTGCGGGCCTACACCAAGCGCGCCCTCGCCGCGAAGAAGACACCCGTCATCACGGTCTACGGCATCCCGGGTCGCGACTGCGGCAGCCACTCCTCCGGCAACCCGATCACCACGGCGGCGCAGTACCGGAAGTGGATCGCCCAGATCTCGCTGGCCCTGCGCAAGCAGCGCGCCATCGTGATCCTGGAGCCGGACGCCCTGCCGCTCTTCAGCAGCCCCGTCACGACCTGCGCGACCAAGCCGGCCGGCTGGCAGGCGATGCTGAGGTACGCGTCCAAGACCCTCACCAGGAGCGGCGCCTGGGTCTACCTCGACGCCGGCCACTCCAACTGGACGCCGTACGACACCCGCGCCGCGGCACTCAAGAGCGCCGGCATCGCCTACGCCCGTGGCTTCAGCACCAACGTCTCGAACTTCCGGTCCACCACGGCCGAGAAGAAGTACGCCGCCGTGCTGCTCAAGGGCCTGAGCAGGCTCAAGGTGCGGGGCAAGCACTACGTCATCGACACGTCTCGCAACGGCGCGAAGCCGAGCGCCGACGGCAACGACGTGATCAACCCCCGGTGGGCGCGCGTCGGGAAGGCGCCGCGCCTGGTCTTCCGGGGCGCGTTCGACGGGACCCTGTGGGTCAAGCACCCCGGCGAGTCCGACGGTCCCGTCAACGACGGACCGTCGTCCGGCCGCTGGTGCGACCGCCTGGCCGACCGGCTCCTCTCCCGCGTCGACTCCGGCCGCTGCTGAGCGCCGTCTCGACGCGGCCGGCGCGGGTCTCGGGCTTCTGCGCTGCGGTGATGGCCTTCGCCGCTCACCAGCCCGCCGTGCCGGGGCCACCCTTGAAGGGGCCCACCACGCGGCTGGTGATCCAGCCGCCGTAGAAGCCACCCGGCTGCGGCAGGACGACCTCGCCGTCGACCGTGCACCGGTCCAGCTGGGCGGCCATGACCGCCACGGCCCCCGTGATCACCTCGAAGCCGGCGGTCGGGCGCTCGTAGGTCCATCCCGCGCGGGCGGCCACGACGTCCCCGCTGACGAGGTCGAAGTACGACGCCGCGCCCTTCCACTCGCACCACGAGCTGCCGGAGGTCGCACGCAGCACGCCCGGGCCGAAGGCGTCCGCGGGCAGGTAGTAGGTCGGTGGGTGGCTGGTCTCGAGGACCCGCCACGAGGTCGTCGTACGCGCGATCACCTGTCCGCCGAGCTCGACCTCGACCAGCTCGCTGCTCGGCTCGACCCGCGGCGGGCGCGGGTAGTCCCAGACCGACTCCACCGTGGGCTGCGTCATGCTCCGACGCTACCGCTGGGGGGAACATCCGCCCACGAGGTTAGGTTCGGTGATCGTGCGCAACCTCCGGGGCCTGGTGGCCGACACCCGACCGCTGCGCAACGAGCACTTCCGCCGGCTGTGGCTGGCCAACATCATCACCGTCGTCGGCGCCCAGCTCACCGTCGTCGCGGTGCCGGCCCAGATCTACGCCGACACCGGCTCCTCGGCGTACGTCGGCCTCACCGGCCTCTTCGGACTGGTGCCGCTGGTGGTCTTCGGGCTGTGGGGCGGCGCGCTCGCCGACGTCTTCGACCGACGCACGATGCTCATCATCACCACGAGCGGGCTGATCGGCACCAGCGCGCTCTTCTGGCTCCAGGCGGCGGCCGGCAACACCAACGTGTGGCTGCTGCTCGGCCTCTTCTCCGTGCAGCAGGCGTTCTTCGGGGTCAACCAGCCGACACGGAGCGCGGTGATCCCCAAGCTGGTGGCCACCGAGCTGCTGCCGGCGGCGAACTCGCTCAACATGACCGTGATGATGGCCGGCGCCATCGGCGGCCCGCTGGTCGCGGGCGTGCTGATCCCGGTCTTCGGTTTCCAGTGGCTCTACCTGGTCGACACCTTCACGCTCTTCGCGACGCTGAGCGCGGTGGTGCGGCTGCCGAGGCTTCCCGTCGAGGACGCCGCCAAGGGCACCCCCGGCCTGCGGTCGGTCATCGAGGGCTTCACCTACCTGCGCGGCCACCCGGTCCTGATGATGTCCTTCGTCGTCGACCTGATCGCGATGGTCTTCGGCATGCCGCGCGCGCTCTTCCCGGAGATCGCGCACGCGTCGTTCGGTGGCCCCGACGAGGGTGGCATCGTCTTCGCGCTGCTCTTCGCCGCGATCCCGGCGGGCTCGGTGATCGGCGGGGTGTTCTCGGGCTGGGTCTCGCGGGTCGACCGGCAGGGTCGGGCCGTCATCATCTGCATCCTGATCTGGGGGGTCGCCATGACCGGGTTCGGCATCGCGGTCGGGCTGGCGTCGTACTGGCAGAGCGCGGCGCTCGTCGTCGCCCTGCTGATGCTGGTGATCGGCGGCGCGGCCGACATGGCCTCGGCCGCGTTCCGCACGAGCATGCTGCAGAGCGCCGCCGACGACTCGGTGCGCGGCCGGCTCCAGGGCATCTTCATCGTGGTGGTCGCCGGCGGACCGCGGATCGCGGACGTGGTGCACGGCGCCAGCGCCGCGATGGTCGGCACCGCCGCGGCCGCGGCCGGCGGCGGCGTGCTCGTGGTGATCGGGACGATGACCGCCGCGATCCTGGTGCCGTCGTTCGTGCGCTACCGGATCACCCGCCCCGCCGCGGAAGCGGTCTGAGCGGCCCCGCGCACCTAGAATCCTCCGGTGATCCAGACCGACGGCATCGACCCCGACGAACTCGCCGTCACCGTGCGCGTGCTCACCCAGCTGCACGAGCTGCCCGACGACCACCCCGACATCACCACGGTCAAGCGGGCGGCGTCGCACATGTACAAGGCACTCAAGGCCGAGCGGCGCACGCGCAAGCGGCAGGCCGAGCTCGCCGCGGACCGCGCGGTCACCGAGGCGACCGCGACCGGCTCACCGATGCGGATCGACGACGAGACCCTCGGCATCCCGTTGGTGTCGACGGCCCCGGGTGCCTTCGCGGGCGAGCTGATCAACCCGCGGGGCTGCTACATCTGCAAGACCGACTACACGCTCGTCGACGCGTTCTACCACTACCTCTGCCCCGACTGCGCCGCGATGTCGCACGCGAAGCGCGGCCAGGGCACCGACCTCACCGGGCGCCGCGCGCTGCTCACCGGCGGCCGCGCCAAGATCGGCATGTACATCGCGCTGCGGCTGCTCCGCGACGGCGCCCACACCACGATCACGACCCGCTTCCCGCACGACGCCGTACGCCGCTTCTCGGCGCTGGAGGACAGCGCGGAGTGGATCGACCGGCTCAAGATCGTCGGCATCGACCTGCGCGACCCGACCCAGGTGATCGCGCTCGCCGACGAGGTGGCCGCCGCGGGCCCGCTCGACATCCTGATCAACAACGCGTGCCAGACCGTACGGCGTACGCCCGGCTCCTACGCGCCGCTGGTCGACGCCGAGCTCGCGCCGCTGCCCACGGGCATCGCGCTGCCGGAGATCGTGTCCTTCGACCGGATCAGCGAGGCCCACCCGGCCGCCATCGCCGGCACCCTCCGCCAGCACGCGATCGCGCACCACGAGACGCCCGCACACACCCCGGCCTCGATCACGGCGCTCGCCCTCCAGGCCGGCAGCGCCAGCCTGGAGGCGCACCTGGCCGGGACGGCCGTCGACGCCGGCGGGCTGCTGCCGGATCTGCAGACCACGAACTCCTGGACCCAGACCGTCGACGAGGTCGACCCGCTCGAGCTGCTCGAGGTCCAGCTGTGCAACGCGACCGCGCCGTTCCTGCTGATCTCGCGGCTGCGGGCCTCGCTGCGGTCCTCGACCGCGCGGCGTACCCACGTCGTCAACGTCTCCGCGATGGAGGGCCAGTTCTCCCGGTCCTACAAGGGTCCTGGGCATCCGCACACCAACATGGCGAAGGCGTCGCTCAACATGCTGACCCGCACCAGCGCGGGCGAGATGTTCGAGACCGACCAGATCCTGATGAACGCGGTCGACACCGGCTGGATCACCGACGAGCGCCCGCACCAGGAGAAGCTGCGGATCGCCGCCGAGGGCTGGCACGCGCCGCTCGACCTGGTCGACGGTGCGGCCCGGGTCTACGACCCGATCGTGCGGGGCGAGGCCGGCGAGGACCTGTACGGCCACTTCCTCAAGGACTTCAAGCCCAGTCCGTGGTAGCCGTCAGTTTCACCGCTTACCCGGTGAAACTGAGGGAGTGACGCGACCCTGAGGGTGGAACAAGCAGGCGCAGTACGCCGTTCGCCCTGCATGACCACCATCGGATTCATCGGCAGCGGCAACATCGGCGGCACCCTGGCCAAGCTCTTCGCGGAGCAGGGGTACGACGTCGTCATCAGCAACTCGCGCGGGCCGGAGACGCTCGCCGACCTGGTCTCGGAGATCGGCGAGCGCGCGCGGGCCGTCACCGCAGCGGAGGCGGCCGAGGCCGGGGAGATCGTCGTGGTGTCGATCCCGTTCCTGGCCGTTGACACGGTCCCGGTCGCGCCGCTGGCGGGCAAGGTCGTGATCGACACCAACAACTACTACTTCGAGCGCGACGGCCACGTCGCCGAGATCGACGACGGCTCCACGACGCCGAGCGAGATCCTCCAGGCACACCTGCCGGAGTCGCACGTCGTCAAGCTCTTCAACGCCATCCAGGCCGGCCACCTCGCCACCCAGGGCGTCCCCGCCGGCACCGCCGGGCGCCGGGCGCTCCCGCTGGTCGGCGACGACGCCGGCGCGAAGGCCACCGTCGCGGCGCTCGCCGACGAGATCGGGTACGACGTCGTCGACGCGGGCCCGCTGGCCGAGGGCTGGCGCTTCGACCGCGACCAGCCGGCGTACGGCCCCGAGGTCGACGCCGCCGGTCTCACCGATCTGCTCGCCCAGGCCAAGCGCGCCTCCGCCTGACCCGGCTGACCCGGACCATGTCGGGCTGGCGTCCGGCTAGGCGTCGGTCCGGGCCTCGAGGTCGGCGCCGAGCAGCCCCCGCAGGTACGCCGCCTGGCCGACGTGCTGGGCGTCGTCGTCCACGATGCTGACCAGACGGACGCCCCGGGTGACCGGCGGCGTCCAGCTCCGGTCGATGACCTCGTCGAGGTCGGCCTCGGTGACGGTGCGCAGGTAGGCCACCGTCGCCTCGTGGGTGGCCCGCAGGTAGTCGGCCAGCAGCCCGGCCGGCGCCCGCACCTTGCCGACCTGCTCGCTGGTCTGGCCATAGCCGTGGTCGGCCGGGTCGAGGTCGAGGTCGAAGCGCTCCACCCAGCCCTGGCTGCGCCACACCTCCTCGGTCCCGGCGGCGTGCGCGATCTGGGCGTCCTGCACGCGGGCGGCGTGCCAGATCAGCCACGCGATCGAGTTCGCGTCGGGCGCGACCCGGTGCGCGAGCTGCTCCTCGCTGAGGCCGTCGACCGCGGCGACGCCGTTGTCCCGGATCCGCTCGAAGAAGTCGATGAGGACGTCTGCTGGTGTCATGCCGTCGACGGTAGCGAGTGCCGGTGACATCCGCCCCGAGGCCCCCGCGCCACCAGCTCCGCCGAATCCGGTTGCGGCGGGGACCACCATGGGAGATGACCGACCGCGACACCGCACCCCCGCTGGAGGACCGATGGCTGACGACCCGACGCTCTACGACTGGGCCGGAGGCGGACCGGCGCTGCGCCGACTCATCGACTGCTTCTACGACCGCGTCGAGCGCGACGAGCTGCTCCGCGGGTTCTTCCCCGGCGGCGTCACCGAGGAGCACCGCGCCCACGTCGCGGCCTGGTGGTCGGAGGTCTTCGGCGGTCCTGCGGCCTACACCGAGGAGCACGGCGGGTACGAGCGGATGCTCGCGCACCACCGCGACCTGGCGATCACCGGCGAGCAGCGGCACCGCTTCGCCTCCACGATGAGCGCGGCGGCCGACGACGCGGGCCTGCCGGCGGACCCGGAGTTCCGGGCCGCGCTCGTCGGCTACCTCGAGTGGGGCACCCGGCTGGCGGTGGAGAACTCCCAGCCCGGCGCCGCGGTCGTGGAGCAGGCGCCGGTGCCGCGGTGGGGATGGGGCGTCGCGCCGCCGTACCGACCCTGAGTCAGAGCGTGATGCGCAGCTGGGTGGGCGGGTTGTCGCCGTCCGTCGGCGCGGTGAGGCCGCCCAGCAGCCCGACGACGGCCGACACGGCCAGGACGGCGCCGAGGTGGGCGCCCGGTCCGGGGGCCCGCGCGCGCTGCCGCTGGAAGTAGTGCGTGGAGCAGAAGACCCCGAGGGCGACCAGCTCGCCGACAGTGAAGGCCAGGTCGATCAGCCCCCGGACGTCCGGCCCCGACAGCGTCCCGATGACCCCGAGGAGCGCGGCGAGGCCGAGCAGCACCCAGACCACGACCAACCGGACGGTCCGGGCCCGCAGGACGCCGGCCGCGAACCACGCCACGACCGCCGCGCTGAGGACCATCGAGAGCAGCACCCAGACCCCGTCTGACCGGCTCAGGCCGTGGTCCTGCAGCTGGAGGAGCTGGTCGGCGAGGAAGAGCCCGGCCAGGACGTACGCCGAGCGGGGCAGGCGGTCGTCGGCGGGGACGGCAGGCTGGGTCATCCGCGCATCCGCTCCAGCCGTGCCCCCAGCAGCGCCTCGCGATGGGCGTTGCCGGGCAGCTCGACGTACCGCTCCCCGAAGGCGGCGAGGAGCGCGTCGTCGAGCCGGCGCACGGCGCCGGGCGGGTACCGGTAGTCCATGCGCGCGGTGACCTGCTCGGGGTCGACGTCGGCGAGCACGTCGCCGAGGCCGGCGAGCGTGGTGATGCCGAGATCGGGCAGCAGGCCTGCGATCCAGGCGTAGTGGTCGGTGCGGGACCACTCGGCGTCGGGGTACTGACCGGCGAGGTACGCCGCGAGCTCGCGCGGCGTGATGCCGTCGGCGTCGATCTCGGGCTCGGTGACCGACCCGCTGCGCAGGCGGTCGCGGATGGTCGTGAACTCCTGGTCCGCGAGCTCGAGCAGCCCGGCGGCGAGGGTGAAGCGGCGGTCGAAGTCGCGGGCGTGCTCCTCGGGCACCGTGCCCTTGTAGCGGATGTCGTGCTCGAACTCCGCCCACGCGTGCTGCAGGACGGTGCGCACCTGCACCTGCGCGTTCGGCGCACCGGTGCGCGCCACCTGGAGGTGGCGGCTGGCGTAGCCGAAGCGACCCTCGCTGGCGGTCTCCTGGCCCAGGTCGCGGTCGTCGAGCACGGTGAGCTGGGAGCCCAGCACCTCGGCGACGGCCGCCACGTCGCTGCGCACGTAGGTGATCACCCGGATCCCGATCTGGTCGGCGATGTCGCGCAGCGGGTCGCCGTACACCGGCTGCCCCTCCGCCACCCGCCCCGCCTTGGCGGCGAAGGAGTCGACGGACTTCGCGCGGCCGGTGACGGTCAGGTAGTTGATCCCGGCCTCGTCGAGGATCTCGGTCACCAGCGCGGCGTACTCCTGGGCGTCCCGGATGCGCGAGGGGTGCAGCCGGGCGTACTCCTCGATCGCGGTGCGAATCGTGGCGTGCGCGTCGGGCAGCGTGGGCGTGACGATGTAGCCGTGCTCGACGTCGCCGTACGTCGTCGTGCGCTCCGGCCAGCGCTCGGCGAAGAGCGCGACGTAGGCGCACACGACCGCGTCGACCTGGTCCTCGACCCGGCGCAGGTCGACCTTGCGGGTGGCGCCCTCGACCTGGGCGCGCAGGTCGCGCCAGGTCTCGTCGGTGGTGACGAGGCGTTCGACGTGGTCCATCAGCACGAGCAGCTCGGAGCGCAGCAGCTCGAGGCTGCGACCGGGCTTCGCCTTGTACTTCAGGGTCTTGCCGAGCCCGAAGAGCACGACGGTCGCGGGGTGGGGGTAGACCTCGATCGCGCGCCGTTTGCGTCCCGAGCGGGGATCCATGTCGAGGCCGAACATCTTGCAGACGCGGGCCCCACGGGTGCCGTTCGCGAACTCCGGCTTGCCGGTGTTCGACGGGTGCGCGCCCGCCTCGAACCGGCGGAAGTCCCGGGTCAGCGCCTGCTCGGCGGGCCGTGACCCGGTCGGGTTCACCACGATCAGCGGGGCGTCGATCCCGACCAGGCAGGGGCCCTCGACGTACGGCGCCAGCGCGGCCCGGATCTCCTCGTCGGTGCGCACCGCCGACACGTGCACGAGCTGGGCATCCTCGTCGAGCACCGCGAGCCCGGTGGGCTGGCGCTCTCCCCACGCGAGGTCGATCCCGACGAAGTGCATGGGGCCAGCCTGTCAGAGCCCGGCGCGCTCCAGGGCCACCCGGGCGGTGCGCGCGGCGTGCACGGCGCGACCGGAGCGGCGCGTACGACGCACGGTCCGCTGCGGAGTCAGCCGCAGCGCCTGGTCCAGGACGATCGCGGGGTTGACGGTGAGGGGGTTCATGACTGCCTTCTGGTGGTTGCCGGAGGTGCTCGGGCGGCTCACGCTCCCCGATGAGGCGCCGCCCGGACATCGGGAGGAGTCCCGACATCGCACCCAGATACGGCGTCCTCAACGGAATCTGAGGTGCCTCAGACCGCAGACGACGGATCCGGTTGCGAGAGGTCTACGCCTGGACGACCAGGTCGGTTGCATCGGATCTCGGGAGGGGCGGGTGGTGGCCGAACGGCACCGCGTCGGCGTACCCCAGCGCGGCCAGCACGCTGGGCAGCATCGCCTTCGCCGTACGCCGGTAGCCGGCACCGGAGGGGTGGAAGCGGTCCAGCGCGAACATCTCGTCGGGCCGGGTGATGAAGAACGGCCCGACCACGTCGGCCAGCGAGACCGCGTGCCCACCCAGCTCGGTCGTCACCTCGCGCTGCACCGCCGCGAGCTGGCGCGAGGCCCGGGCGCCGAGCGAGCGCAGCGGCTGCGGCAGCGGCTGGAGCGCGCCGAGGTCCGGACAGGTGCCGACGACGACCCCCGCGCCCGACTCGCGCAGCGCCCGGACGGCGGCGCCCAGGTGGCGGCGGGAGTCGGCGGTGCGCACCCGGTGGGTGATGTCGTTGCCGCCGACGACGATCACGGCGACGTGCGGCACGTACGCCGCCGGCAGCGCCGCGAGCTGGTCGGCGAGCCCCGAGCTCTCCGCGCCGACGACCGCGCCGGTGTGCAGCCGCACCGCGCGGTGGGTCGCCTTCGCGACCCGGCGCGCGAGCTGCCCACCGAGCGTGTCACCCGCGCGGTCGGCGCCGAGGCCTGCCGCGATCGAGTCGCCGAGGAGCAGCAGGTCCACCGGGTCGCCGTACTTCTTCTTGTAGACGCGGTCGTCCCGCAGCGCCTGCTCCCCGAGCGGCTTGCCGATCACGGCGCGCGCGGCGTCGGCCTGGCGGCTCAGGGCGTACGCCGAGGCGGCGACCGTCGTCACCGTCGCGGCCGCGGCGACGACCAGGCCCCATGCCGTCCGTCGCCAGGCGCGTCCGCTCACGCGGCGGCGGCGGCGCCGTCCAGCACCGCCCGGTAGTGGACGTCGACGAGCTCGCCGACGACGCCCGCCCAGGTGCGCCCGGCCACGGCGGCGCGGGCGCGGTCGGCCAGGTCGCGGCGCCTGCCGGGCGCGCCGAGGAGCGAGGCGACGCAGTCGCGGAGGGAGCCGAGGTCACCGGGGTCGAACAGCAACCCGGTGCGGCCGGGGTCGACCAGGTCGAGGGGACCGCCGGCGGCCGGGGCGACCACCGGGACGCCGCTGGCCTGGGCCTCCTGGACCGTCTGGCAGAAGGTCTCGCTGTCGCCGGTGTGCACGAAGACGTCGAGGGAGGCGTACGCCGCCGCGAGCGCGCCGCCGCCGAGCATCCCGGTGAAGATCGCGTCCGGCAGGAGCCGCTCCAGCTCCGCGCGGGCCGGTCCCTCGCCGACCACCACGAGCTGGACGCCCGGCAGGCCGGCCAGCACGGAGAGCCGGTGCACCTGCTTCTCGTGAGCGAGCCGCCCGACGTACCCGACGGCCAGACGGCTCCCGCCGGTCCACCGCTGGTGCAGCACATCGCTGCGTCTCGACGGGTCGAAGAGGTCCAGGGCGATGCCGCGGCGCCACAGGTGGAGGTCGCGCACGTGGAGCGCCGCGAGCTGGTCCCGGGAGGCGGACGACGGCACCAGGGTGCGGTCCACGCGTCGGTGCAACCGACCGACCCACCGGTCGACCACCAGGTCGGCCTTGAGTCCGTACTGCCGGGCGAACCCGGAGATGTCGGTCTGGTAGACCGCGACCGTCGGGACCCCGAGCCGGCGCGCGGCGCGCAGGCCGACCGCGCCGAGCGCGATCGGGCTGGCGAGGTGCACCAGGTCGGGACCGAAGCGGTCGAGGCTGTGTCCGAGGGCGGCGTCCGGCAGCCCGATCGGGAAGGACCGGTAGCCCGGCATCCCGACCGAACGGACCCGGACGACCGGGACCCCCTCGTGGTGGGCGGGCCCGGGTCCGGGGGCCACGACCAGTGCCTCGTGGTCGGCGGCGACGAGCTCGTCGACGACGTGTCGCACGGTGTTGGAGACACCGTTGACCTGCGGGAGGAAGGACTCCGTCACGATGGCGACGCGCATGCCTCCACGGTGCGCGCGCTCGGTGAACGGCCGGCGACCTGGGTGGAAGGGTCGAGCGAAGTGCTGGTGGTCTTGCGGCGGTCGGGCTGGTCGGGGGCCTGGTCAGGGATACCCGGTTAACCGGGTATCCCTGAACTTCTCGGCCTCTGCAGTGCCCGAGGAGTTGAGGAAGTGCCCGAGGAGTCCGACCTCAGCCCACACCTCAGCCGACCTCAGGCGGGCGTGCCAGAGCCGGCGTACGCCACCGCGATCGCGGCACCGAGCCGCGCGTTGTGGCGCACCAGCGCGATGTTGGCGGTCAACGAGGCGCCACCGGTGATCTCGACGATCCGGCCGAGCAGGTACGGCGTCGCCTCCTTGCCGCGGATGCCGAGCGCGTCCATGTCGCCGAGGGCCTGGTCGATGATCGCGCCGATCTCGTCGGCGGGGATCT
Organism: Nocardioides sp. URHA0020; assembly: GCF_000620705.1. GTDB lineage: Bacteria > Actinomycetota > Actinomycetes > Propionibacteriales > Nocardioidaceae > Nocardioides. Next base: position 249,001 of record NZ_KK211167.1, on the reverse strand, counting down.
CGTCCTCGAGCGGGATCGGGTTGGCGATCACGATGCCGCCCTCGATGCCCAGGTCCCACTTGGCGCGCATCACCGCGGCGACCTCGGCGGCGCTGTCGACGCGCATCGGCGCGGGGTGGCCGCTCGAGCGCGAGTAGAACGACGGGAACTCGTCGCTGCCGAGGCCGAGCACCGGCACGCCCAGCGTCTCCAGCGTCTCGAGGGTGAGGCCGATGTCGAGGATCGACTTCACGCCGGCCGACACGACGGCCACCGAGGTCTGCCCCAGCTCGGTGAGGTCGGCGCTGATGTCGAAGGTCTGCTGGGCGCCGCGGTGCACGCCGCCGAGACCGCCGGTGACGAAGGTGCGGATGCCCGCCATCGCGGCCAGGCGCATGGTCGCCGCGACCGTGGTCGCGCCGTGCTGGCCGCGCGCGACGACGTACGGCAGGTCTCGCACGCTGACCTTGGTGACGTTGCCGTCGCTGGCGAGCAGCTCGAGCTGGTCGGGCGAGAGCCCGATGCAGAGCCGGCCGTCGAGGATGGCGATCGTGGCCGGCACCGCGCCGTGCTCGCGGACGATGCCCTCGACCTCGGTGGCCATCGCGACGTTCTGCGGGTACGGCATGCCGTGGCTGATGATCGTGCTCTCCAGGGCCACGACCGGCTGGCCGGCGGCGAGCGCGTCGGCCACCTCGGGGGCGAGGTGGAGGGAGGGGTGGCTCATGCGGTGCTCCTGACGAGACGGTCGGTGAGGTCGGGACGGACGGTGTGGGGGCTGGCGATGGTGAGGGCCGCGGCCGCGTGGCCGTACGCCGCGGCCGCGGCCGGGTCGGAGCCGTCGAGCAGGGCGTGGCAGAAGGCGGCGAGCATTGCGTCGCCGGCGCCGGTGACGTCGACGACCGCGGCCGGTACGGCGTCCAGCTCGACCGGGCCGTCGGGGCCGCTCAGCAGCGAGCCCCCGGAGCCGAGCCGCACCCAGACCAGCCCGACGCCCCGGTCGTGCAGCGCGCGGGTCGCCTTCGCGACCTGGTGGGCGGTCCGGGTCGGCAGGTCGGTGAGCGCCGCGAGCTCGTCGCGGTTGGGGGTGATCGCGTGCAGCGGCCGGTCCGGGGCGACCAGGTGGGCGAGGGCCGCGGCCTTCGGCACGCTCACCGGCTCCAGCACGACCCGGACGCCTGCGGCCGTGGCCAGGTCGAGGGCGAAGGCCAGCGTCTCGGTGGCGAGGTTGCCGTCGAGCACCACCAGCGAGGCCGCGGCGATCAGGTCGCGCGCCGCGTTGACGTGCTCGGTCGACAGGTCGTCGGTCGCGGCCATGTCGGCGACGGCGACCACGAGCTCGCCGTCGGCGTCGAGCACGGCCGTGTAGGTGCCGGTCGCGCGGGCGGATCGGCGTACCTGCTCGACGTGGACGCCGGCCCCGGACGTCGCGGCGAGCACCTGGTCACCGAGGCCGTCGGCACCGATCGCGGCGACCAGGTGCGTGCGGGTGCCCAGGCGGGCGAGGTTCTCGGCGATGTTGCGTCCGACGCCGCCGGCCGACATCGACGCCGTCCCGGGGTTGCTGGTCGCCGCCACGACCGCCCGGCGGCTGCGCGCCTTGACGTCCATGTTGGCGCCGCCGACGACGACCACCGACTGCTGCTCGCTCAGGACGTAGCCCCGACCGAGGATCACGCCCTTCTTGCCCAGGTTGGACAGGTGCACGTTGACGGCGGCGCGGGTGGTGCCGAGCTCGCGCGCCAGCGCCGCGGAGCCGATCAGCGGGTCGCGGCGCAGCAGCGCGACGATCTCCTGCTCGCGGTCGGTCAGGCTCATGCTTGTCAGCATAAGCCATGCTTACTCCGACAAGGACCGGGCTCCGGGAACCACCAGCGCCGCGATCGCCGTGGTGAGCGGTACGGCGAGCACCAGGCCGATGCTGCTCGCGAGGGTCCGGACGATTTCCTCGGTGATGTCCTCGGTGGCGAGGAGCACGTCCCACGGCAGGCCGTAGAGGCGCAGGACGAGCAGCACCGCGAGCGCCGTGCCGGCGTAGGCGAAGACGATCGTGTAGATCGTCGAGGCGATGTGGTCGCGCCCGATCCGCATGCCGCTCGCGAAGAGCTGAGCGCGTCCCATCGCCGGCGACGCCGCGCGGATCTCCCACACCGCCGACGACTGGGTGATCGTGACGTCGTTGAGCACGCCGAGCCCGGCGATGATCACCGCGCACGCGAAGAGGTCCTGGAAGCCCAGGTCGCCGACCAGCGCGGAGAGGATCCCGGCCTGCTCGTCGGCGATGCCGGTCAGCCGGGTGGCGGCGGTGGCGACCACGCCGATGCCCGCGGTGACCAGGACCCCGGCGAGGGTGCCGGCCAGCGCGGTGCTCGTGCGCAGCGAGAAGCCATGGGTCGTGTAGAGCACGACGAACATGATCAGCGCCGCGCTCGTGAGGGCGACGGCGACCCCGGACTCCCCGACGAGCAGCGCCGGCAGCACGAACCGCCAGATCACCAGGCCGCTGAAGGCCAGCCCGACGAGCGCGAAGAGCCCGCGCCAGCGAGCCACCGCGAGCACCAGGCCGACGAACACCAGCAGGAGGACCACCACGGGACCGGTCCGGACGGTCCCGAAGTAGGAGTACGCCGCGTCGGCGTCGTCCGCGCCGGGCGTGCGCTGCAGCTTGACCCGGTCACCGACCGACAGGCCCGAGTCCTGGACCTGCGGCGAGATCTGGACCGTCGCCCGGTCTCCCTTGCCCGCCCCGTCGGCGACGGTGACCTCCATCCGCCCGCAGTCGCTGTCCGAGCCCGTCTCCGCCGCGGTGCACGGCGCGTTGATGCTCTCCACCGTGGCGTTCGGGAAGGTGACCCCCGGCGCCGCGAACGTCACGTCCTGGGTCACCCGGTCGACCTCGGCGCTGCTCGGCCAGAGCAGCAGGATGCCGGCCAGGGCTGCGATCCCGGCGATCGCCAGGGTCGCGAGGAGCACCAGCCGGGGAGCACGCGCGACCACCAGATCGGCGTCGCCACCCGCGCGGTGAGACCCGTGCGAGTGTCCGGCGCCCATGGGCTCATCCTTCCCGACCCGCAAACCCCGTGCGTGCGGGGGCGACGACCACCACACTGGCCTGGTGCCGTCGACCCACCAGTGGCTCGCCTTCCTCGTCGCGAGCGCGCTCTTCATCCAGGTCCCGGGGCCCAGCCTGCTCTTCACGATCGGCCGGGCCCTGACCGTCGGGCGCCGCGATGCGCTGCTCTCGGTGCTCGGCAACGCGCTCGGCCTCACGACGCAGGTCTGCCTCGTCGCGGTCGGCCTCGGTGCGGTGGTGGCCGCCAGCGCCGAGGCCTACACGCTGCTCAAGGTGGTCGGGGCGGCGTACGTCGTCTGGCTCGGCGTCCAGGCGATCCGCCACCGCGCAGACGCGCGGGCCGCGCTCGAGGCCGTCGAGATCGGGGCCGTCGCCGCCGCTCCGGCCTCCCGGTCGCTGCGGATCGGCTTCGTCGTCGGGGTGACCAACCCGAAGACGATCGTCTTCTTCGTGGCCTTCCTGCCCCAGTTCGTCAACGAGCCGGCCGGCCGTGCCGGGCTGCAGCTCGCGTTGCTCGGCGCGGTCTTCGGGGCCATGGCGGTCGTCTCCGACGGCACCTGGGCGCTCGCGGCGGGGAAGGCGCGGGACTGGTTCGCCCGCCGGCCGCGGCGCCTGGACACGCTCGGCGTCGCCGGAGGCGTGATGATGATCGGCCTGGGCGCCACCATGGCCGTCGCGTCGGAGTAGCGCACCCAGCGCACGCTGGCCGTCCGCACAGCCCCGCCACAGCGCGACGAGCCATCGTCCTGAAGGTCAGACCCGACCATCAGGAGGTACAGACATGGACAGATCGACAGCAGCACGGATCGGCATGGCCGGCGCGGTCGCGGGGGCCGGACTGGCGATCGGTGGCGTCGCGATGGCCTCGGCCGAGAACGACGGGGCGAGCACCGCGCCGAGCGCGAGCGCCGAGCCCGGCGGGCACCGCGGCGACCGCGGTCAGGACGCGAAGGTCCTGGCCACCGAGCTCGGCCTGGAGCAGGACGTGGTCCAGAAGGCCCTGGACGCGGTGCGCGAAGACCTGCGCCCCGACAGGCCGAGCTCGACCGACGGCACCCGGCCCACACCTCCGACCGCGGCCCAGCGCGCCGAGCGCCGGGCGGCGCTGGCCACGGCGCTGGCGAAGAAGCTGGGTGTCTCCGAGGCCAAGGTGAAGGCGGCCCTCGCGGTCGCGCAGAAGCAGGCCGACGCCGACCGCGCCGAGCGTCGCGCCGAGTCGAGGACCGCGCTGGTGACCCGGCTGGATGCGGCCGTCACCGCGGGCACGCTCACGAAGGCCGACAAGGCCTCGGTGCTCAAGGCCTTCGACGCCGCGCTGATCGAGGCCGGCGGCGATGGCCCGGGCGGCGGTCGGGGCCGCTAGAGCTCACGGCCCTGGTCGTACGCCAGCAGCGCCACTCCGAGCGAGAGCCGCGACGCGGGGTCGTCGAGGGGGTGGCCGACCAGCTCCTCGAGCCGGCGCAGCGCGGGGTAGAGCGACGTCCGGTTGCGGTGCGCGACCCGGGCGAGCTCTGCCTTGCTGCCGCCGACGGCGAGGAACTGGCGCAGCAGCACGACGAGACCGCCCCCGTGCCGGGCCTCGTGCTCGAGCAGCCGGCCCAGCTCGGACTCGGCGAACTCCTGCAGCCGGGCGTCCTCGCGCAGCGACATCAGGAGCCCGGGCAGCCGGATGTCGGCCTGCCGCACGCAGCCGTCGTACGGCGGCATCGACGCGGCCACGTCGGCGACCACGCGCGCGGACCGCAGCGAGGTCGCCGCGGCCAGCACCCCGGCGACCGGGGGGCCGGCCGCCAGCACCGCGTCGGGCTCGTCGCGCACGAGCGCGCGCGCCACCACCTCCAGGTCGACGTCCGAGGGGACCAGCAGCCCGACGTGGACCGCGTCGAGGACGCCGACCAGACCGGCCACGTCGCCGAGCGCGGCGACCAGCCGGTCCACGGACGTCTCCGAGCGCAGCCGCGCGACGGCACCGACGTACGAGCCGGACTCCGGCACGCCGAGCGCCCGCAGGCGCGCGGCCGCGGCGGCCTCGCTCCCGACGCGGGCGCCGAGCAGGTCGAGCAGGAACCCGCCGTGCACGCGCAGCTGGACCGACGTCTCGTCGCGCTCGATCATCCGGCCGAGCTCGACGGCCTGGGCCGCGCGCTCGAGCACCTGCACGGCGCGCCCGCCGCGGCGACCCGAGGGCTGCACCAGCCGACCCCACGCACCGCCCTGGATGCCGACCGGGGTCGTGAGCCAGCGCTCCGGACCGCCGCTGCCGCTCTCCCGGAGGTACGGCGTGAGCCGCGACCGGCGCTCCCAGTCGACCAGCAGCCGGTCGACCGGCTCCTCCCGGGCCGCCGCGACCAGGACCCGGCGCGACAGGTCCTCCAGCACCACCGAGGCGCCGACCAGGTCGGCGGCCGCCTCGACCAGTCGCGCCATCGGGGCGCGGGCGAGCCCGAGCTCGGTGAAGGTCTGATGCACCTCGCCGACGAACCGCAGGTCGTCGTACTGCTCGGCGACGATCTCGCGGTGCACCTGCTCGGTGACCTCGACGAAGCGCACCCTCCGGTTGAGCACCACAACCGGCAGCCCGGCCGCCCGGGCCCGGCGCAGGGCGAGGTCCGGGATGCGGGGGTACGCCGAGCTCAGCTCGACCACCAGGCCGGCGGCGCCGACGACGACGAGCTGGTCGACGAAGTCCGCGGCGGCCTCGGGCGAGGCCGCCATGCCCAGGCCGGTGGTCAGCACCAGCTCGTGGCCGACGAGCAGCGCTCCGATGTCACGCACCTCCGAGACGTGCACCCACCGGATGTCGGCGTCCAGGCCGGCGTCCCCGCCCAGGACGACCGGGTCGCCGGCGGCCAGCACGGGGAGCGCGAGGGCCTCGCGGACGGTGACGGGCATGGACCGAGCGTACGACGCTCCGTCGCCGCGGATCCGTCCACGGCCGACAGGCTGTCGCCTCCGTCGGGCGGGAGGTCAGTGGTAGAGGCCGAGGAAGCTCCGGGCGGCGACCGTGACGAGCTCGTCCGGCGTCGCCGCCACGGCCCCGTCGAGCCAGGCGGTGACCAGCTCCGCGACGCCGCCGATGAAGAGCAGGCCGACCAGCTCGTGGTCGGCCCCGCTGCGCGGCGACAGGTCGAGCTCGCGGGCGGCGTCGGCCGTGAGGTGCGCGAAGTGGCGCAGCAGGTCGGCCCGCCGCGGTCGCAGCGACGGCATCGCGGCCGCCTCGACGATCGCCACCCGGCCCTTGCGCGGGTCGTCGACCAACAGCTGCACGAAGGCCCCGACCGACGCCATCGCCCGGGCTGCGAGGTCGTCCCCGGCCTCCTCGGCGGCCCGGTGGGTGACCTCCTCGATCTCCCCGGCGACCTCCTCGAGCACGGCCGTCTGCGCGGCGTCGAGGTTGGTGAAGCTCTCGTAGAAGTAGCGCTCGGAGAGCCCCGCCCGGGTGCACACGTTGGTCATCGTGGTGCTCAGGCCCGGGTCGGCCCAGACCGCGAGGGTCGCCTCGAGCAGCCGGGCGCGACGCTCGGCCGCCCGCGTCTCCGCGCTCACCCCCCGGTAGACCCCCGACCGCACCGCCATGGAGTCAGGATCTCACGACCCCGAGAAGGTTGACAGGGCATCCTTCCTGATTCATGGTGAGCGGGTCTCGAGAAGCAGGAGGTCGACGATGACCACACCGGTGACCATCCCCGACGGCACGCCCCGGGAGATCCCGGAGCAGCGTCGCGAGGACCGCGGGCTGCCCTACCTGGGCCGCCTCTTCGACTACGCCCGCGACCCGGTCGCCCTGATGCGGCACCAGTGGGAGACCTACGGGCCGGTGGCGCCCTTCCGCGCCCTCAACAACCGGGCGGTCATGCTGCTCGGGCCCGACGCGGTCGAGCAGGGGCTCCGCAACAAGGACAAGGCCTTCGCCAACCAGCCGGCGTGGACCCGGATCGTCGGGCCCTTCTTCGGCGGCGGACTGATGCTCATCGACTTCGACGAGCACCACGCCCACCGGCGGATCATGCAGGAGGCCTTCACCCGCGACCGGCTCGAGACGTACGCCGCGCGCATGCACCCCGCGATCGCCGACGGCATGGCCGACTGGGGCACGGACCCGGAGTTCCTGGCCTACCCCGCCCTCAAGCAGCTGACGCTCGACATCGCCACCGACATCTTCATGGGCGGTGCGGAGTCCACTAGCCGCGAGGAGATGGACCGCGTCAACGACGCGTTCATCGCCTGCGTCCAGGCCGCGGGCGGGATCGTGCGGGCCGACGTCCCCTTCACCCGCTGGGGCCGGGCCTACCGCGGCCGCCGGGTGCTCGAGGACTTCCTGCGCGGCTACCTGCCCGCCCGGCGGGCGACGCGCACCGACGACATCTTCTCGGTGCTCTGCCACATCGAGACCAGCGAGGGCGAGCGGTTCACCGACGACGACGTCGTCAACCACATGATCTTCCTGATGATGGCCGCGCACGACACCTCGACCATCACCACCTCGGCGATCCTGCAGTTCCTCGGTCAGCACCCCGAGTGGCAGGAGCGCTGCCGCCAGGAGTCGCTCGCGCTCGGACCCGAGCCGAGCCTGGCCGAGCTGGAGGCGCTGCCGTCGATCGACCTGGTGCTCAAGGAGGCGCTGCGGCTGCGCGCACCGGTGCCGGTGGTGATCCGCAAGACCGTCAAGGAGACGGTCGTCCAGGGCGTGCGGATCCCGGTCGACACCGACGTCGTCATCGGCATCCAGCTCAACCACCTGCTCGGCGACTACTGGAGTGACCCGTCCACCTTCGACCCCGACCGGTTCTCGCCCGAGCGCCGCGAGGACAAGTCGCACCTCTACGCCTGGTCGCCCTTCGGCGGCGGCGTGCACAAGTGCATCGGTCTCTACTTCGCCGGCGCCGAGATCAAGGCGATCATGCACCGCCTGCTGCGCGGCTACCACTGGAGCGTCGACCCGTCGTACGTCGCGCCGCTGGACAACCACTCGCTGCCGTTCCCCAAGGACGGCCAGCCGATCGACCTGGTCCGCGCCCCGGCCTGAACCGCTACCGTGAGCCGGTGTCCACCGTCCGCCCGGCGCGCCGTACCCAGGCGGAGCGGCGGGCCGCGACCCGCAAGGCGCTGCTGGACGCGACCATCGACGTGCTCGTCGACCGGGGGTACGCCGGCCTGACGACGACCCTGGTGTGCGAGCGAGCAGGCGTGACGCGCGGCGCCCAGGCGCACTACTTCGCCACCAAGGCCGACCTCGTCGTGCAGGCCCTGAGCCACCTGACCGACGCGCTGGTCGCCGACCTCGTGTCCACGCCGATCGACGTCGTCGACGACCCGGCGGGCCAGTACGCCGTGCTGCTGGACCGGCTGTGGGAGATCTTCAGCGGCCCGGTCTCGGCCGCCCAGCTCGAGCTCTTCGTGGCGGCTCGCACCGACGCCGACCTCCACCGGCACCTGGTGCAGTTCGACCAGGCCGTGCTCGACACGCTGGACGGCGCGGCTCGGCAGGTGGCGCCCCAGCTGGTCGAGCGGCCGGAGTTCGCGTCGGTGATGACCACGGCGATCGCCACCATCCGGGGGCTGCGGATGCTGCGAGCGGTCAGCAGCGAGCGCGCAGTACGCCGGGCGTGGTCGCCGGCCCGCGACCAGCTGCTCGCCGGCCTGCCCCTGGAGCCCTCTTGACCACTTACATGCTTGAGTGCCGATAACTTCTCTGTCACTCTGGCCCCTCACGAGTGGCGTGGCTCACACCGTCGCCCGGTGCCGAGAGGGGACCCCCATGGACTTCGACGACACGCCCGACGAGGCCGCCTGGCGCAGCCGGGTGCGCTCCTTCCTGGAGGAGCACCGCGACGAGCTCGGCCGCCGCTCCGACCAGCGCGGCTTCGACGACCAGGCCGCGCGCCGGCACCAGGCGGTGCTGTACGACGGCGGCCTGGTCGGGGTGACCTGGCCGACCGACGCCGGCGGCCAGGGCGGCACGCCGATGCAGCAGGCGATCGTCGACCAAGAGCTCGCGCGAGCCGACGTGGCGGGGCTGATCAACCTGATCGGCATCGGCATGTGCGGACCCACCGTGATCTACCACGGGAGCGAGGACCAGAAGTCGCGCTACCTGCGGCGCCTGCTGCGCGCCGAGGACGTGTGGTGCCAGCTCTTCAGCGAGCCGGCCTCCGGCAGCGACCTGGCCGCACTGCGGACCAAGGCGGTGCGCACCGAGGACGGCAGCTGGCGGATCAGCGGCCAGAAGGTGTGGACGACCCTCGCGCACCTCGCCGACTACGGCATCCTGCTCACCCGCACCGACCCGGACGTCGCGAAGCACCGCGGGCTCACCATGTTCGTGGTGGACATGAAGGCCCCGGGCGTCACCGTGCGGCCGCTGCGGCAGATGAGCGGCGGGGCGGACTTCAACGAGGTCTTCTTCGACGACGTGGTGGTGCCCGACAGCGAGCGCCTCGGTGAGGTCGGCGACGGCTGGCGGGTCGCGCTCACCACCCTGATGAGCGAGCGGCTCTCCCTCGGCGGCGGCGGCACCGAGATCGGCGCCAGCGCCACGTCCGTGGCCGAGCACGTGGCCGCGCACCTCGACGGGCTCCCCGAGGGACGTCGCGCCCTGGTGCGCCAGCAGCTCGGCCGGTCGTACGTCGGCGCGCTCGCCAACCGCTACACCGGCTACCGCCTGCTCTCCAAGCTCAGCAAGGGCGAGCTCCCCGGTCCGGAGGCCTCGGCCGGCAAGCTGGCCGGCACCCAGGTGGCCCGCGACCTCGCGGACCTCGCCGTACGCGTGCTGGGCGACGACGCGGCGTACGCCGCCACCGCCGACGGCTCGCGCAGCTGGCAGGACCTCCAGGCCGTGCTGCCCGGCATGGCCATCGCGGGCGGCACCAACGAGGTGCTCCGCAACATCATCGGCGAGCGGGTGCTGGGACTCCCGGCCGAGCCACGGGCCGACAAGGGCATCACCTTCAAGGAGAGCCTCGCGTCCGCACGGGCGTGAGGAGAGGAGCACCGATGAACTTCGACCTGGACGACGAGCAGCGCGACCTCGCGGCCGCGGCCCGCGACTTCCTCACCGACGCCGCCTCGCCGGCCGACTCCCGGGCCGCGCTCGACGACGGCGCCCCGGTGCGGCCGGGGCGGACGGCGCTGGTGGAGAGCGGGTTCGCGACGATCACCGTGCCCGAGGCCGCCGGCGGCGGAGGAGGGTCGGTCCTCGACCTCGCGGTCGTGGCCGAGCAGGCCGGCCGGGTGCTGGCCGGGCCGTCCCTGGTGACCTTCGCGCGGGCCGCCGTACTGCTCGCCGGCGACCACGAGCGGCTCGCGGCGCTCGCCGACGGCTCGCTCGTCGTCGCCGTCGTGGACGGGTCCGGTCCGGTCATCGACGCGGCGGGCGCCGACCGGTTCCTGGTGCTGCGCGGCGACGACATCGTGCTGGCCGGCGGCCGGGCCACGGTCCGCGACGCGATCGACCCGACCCGTGGGCTCGGCGACGTCACGCTCGCCGACGCCGACGCGGAGGTCGTCGCCGCCGACGCCCGGCTGCGCTGGGAGCACGCCGAGCGGGTCGGCCGCGTCGTCCTCGCCGCGGAGGGCCTCGGGGCCGCGAGCCGGGCGCTGGAGATCGGGGTCGAGTACGCCCAGCAGCGGCTCGCCTTCGGCCGCGCGATCGGCTCCTACCAGGCGGTCAAGCACGCGCTGGTCGACGTCTACGTGCAGGTCGAGCAGCTGCGCTCGCTCGTGTGGTGGGCCGCCTGGGCGGCCGACCAGGCACCCGACGAGCTCCCGCTCGCGGCGGCCGCGGTCAAGGCCGCCTCCGCGACCACGCTGGAGCAGGCCGCGGAGACGCTGGTGCAGGTGCACGGCGGCATCGGCTTCACCTGGGAGCACGACGCCCATCTCTTCTGGCGCCGGGCGAAGGTCGACCGCTTCCTGCTCGGCGACGATGTCGACGCGTACGACGAGGTCGCCCGCCTGGCCGTCGCGCAGGTCTCCGCATGAGCGGCCAGCACCAGCTGGCGCTGCTCGCGGAGCAGGCGCTCGCGCGGCTCGGCGACTACGAGCAGCTCTTCTTCGAGGGCACCTGGCACACGTCGGGCGAGATCCTGTCCCGCGCCCGACGGGTGGCCACGGGTCTGGCCGCGCTGGGCATCGAGCCCGGCGACCGGGTCATCGTCCTGACCATGAACACCTCCGAGGTGTTCGTCGGCTACCACGCGATCTGGCGCGCGGGAGCGGTGGTGACGCCGGTGATCTTCCTGCAGACGCCCACCGAGCTGCGCCACATCCTGGAGGACTCCGGCGCGAAGGCGGCGATCGTCAGCCCCGAGCTGGTGCCGATGGTCGTCGGCTCGGCGGAGGGCCTCGACCTGCTGCTGGTGGTCGCCGGCGACGTGCCCGAGGGTGTCGACGCGGTGGCCTTCGCGTCGCTGGAGGAGCACGAGCCGGGCGAGATCGTGCCGCGCGACGACGAGGACCTGGCGGCGCTGCTCTACACCGGCGGCACCACCGGCCGGGCCAAGGGCGTCATGCTCAGCCACCGCAGCCTCTGGCACGCGGGGCGCGGCATGAACGACGTCGCCCGGACCACCGACACCACCCGCTCGCTGCTCCCCCTGCCGCTGTCGCACGCGTTCGGCCTCAACGTGCTGGTCGCCGGGCTGCACTCCGACCGCCAGCACGTGTCGGTGATGCAGCGCTGGTTCGACCCGCAGGGCTGGCTGGAGCTGGTGCAGGAGCACCGACTCGAGACCAGCCCGGTGGTGCCGTCGATGATGCAGATGCTGCTCGACCAGCCGTACGCCGACCACGACCTCAGCTCGCTGGTGTCCTTCGGCTCCGGCGGTGCGCCGCTCCTGCCGCACCTGCGCGAGAGGGTCGAGAGCGCATTCGGCGTCACCATCCTCGAGGGCTACGGGCTGACCGAGAGCACGGCGATCGCCACGGCCTCGACGGTCACCGCCAACCGGCCCGGGAGCGTGGGCCGGCCGGCGCCCCACGTCGAGCTGGCCATCCTCGACCCGCTCGGCGCACCGGTCGCGACGGGCGAGGACGGCGAGATCTGCATCGCCGGGCCCGGCGTGATGATGGGCTACTGGCACGACCCGGAGCAGACCGCCGCGACGATCATCGACGGCTGGCTGCACACCGGCGACGTCGGCCACCTCGACGAGGACGGCTTCCTCTACGTCGTCGACCGGGTCAAGGACCTGATCATCCGTGGCGGCTTCAACGTCTTCCCGCGCGACGTCGAGGACGTGCTGGTCGGCCACCCCGCGGTCAGCCTGGCCGCCGTGGTCGGCCGCCCGGACGCCAAGAGCGGCGAGGAGGTCATCGCGGTCGTCTCGCTGGTCCCCGGCGCCGAGGCGACCCCCGAGGAGCTGGTCGAGTTCGCCCGCGACCGGCTGGCCAGGTACAAGTACCCGCGCGAGGTGATCATCGTCGACGCCGTACCGCTCACCAGCGTCGGCAAGACCGACCGCAAGGCCGTGCGGACCATCGTGCGCGAGTGACGCCGGTGACCCGCAGCCGCCGGAGACCGCCGTACGACGGTCCGTCGTGCCGCGACGCCAGCGTGCGACGCTGTGTCCCTCGCCGTGCGGGGGCGTCGGGAGCAGGATGATGGCATGACCACCATCGCGCACTGGATCGACGGCACCACCCACCTCGGCACCGGCAGCCGCGTCGGTGACGTGACCAACCCCGCGACCGGGCTGGTGACCGCGCAGGTCGCCTTCGCCGGGCCTGCAGAGATCGAGGCGGCGGTCGGGTCGGCCAAGAAGGCGTCGATCGACTGGACGCGCACCTCGGTCAGCGCCCGCGCCCAGGTGGTGTTCCGCTTCCGCGAGCTGCTGAACTCCCGCAAGGAGGAGCTGGCCGCGATCATCACCGCCGAGCACGGCAAGGTGCTCTCCGACGCCCTGGGCGAGGTCGCCCGCGGCCAGGAGGTCGTCGAGTTCGCGTGCGGCATCCCGCACCTGCTCAAGGGCGGCAACTCCCCGCAGGTCTCGACCGGCGTCGACGTGCACTCGCTGCGCCAGCCGCTCGGCGTCGTGGGCATCATCAGCCCCTTCAACTTCCCGGCGATGGTCCCGATGTGGTTCTTCCCGATCGCGATCGCGGCGGGCAACGCGGTCGTGCTCAAGCCCAGCGAGAAGGACCCGTCGGCCGCGATCTGGATGGCGCGGCTGTGGCAGGAGGCCGGCCTGCCCGACGGCGTCTTCACCGTGCTGCAGGGCGACAAGGTCGCCGTCGACGGGCTGCTCGACCACCCCGACGTCGCGTCGATCAGCTTCGTCGGCTCGACCCCGATCGCCGAGTACGTCTACCAGCGCGCGAGCCGCGCCGGCAAGCGGGTGCAGGCGCTCGGCGGCGCCAAGAACCACATGGTCGTCCTCCCGGACGCCGACCTCGACCTGGCGGCGGACGCCGCCGTCAGCGCGGGCTACGGCTCCGCCGGCGAGCGCTGCATGGCGATCAGCGTCGTGGTCGCGGTCGGCGACACCGGAGACGCCCTCGTGCAGAAGATCGTCGAGCGCACCGCCACCCTCAAGATCGGCGACGGCGCGCTGGACACCGACATGGGTCCGCTGGTCACCCGGGCGCACCGCGACAAGGTGGCGTCGTACGTCGACGCGGGCGCGGCCGAGGGCGCCACCCTGGTGATCGACGGTCGTGAGGTGGACGCGGACGGCGCGGCGGACGGGTTCTGGCTCGGCCCCACGCTCTTCGACCACGTGACGCCGACGATGAGCGTCTACACCGACGAGATCTTCGGGCCGGTGCTGTCGGTCGTGCGGGCCGGGACCTACCAGGAGGCCCTCGACCTGGTGAACGCCAACAGGTACGGCAACGGCACCGCGATCTTCACCAGCAACGGCGGCGCCGCGCGCGCCTTCGAGACCGACGTGCAGGTCGGCATGATCGGCGTCAACGTGCCGATCCCGGTGCCGATGGCGTACTACTCCTTCGGCGGCTGGAAGTCCTCGCTCTTCGGCGACACCCACGCCCACGGCACCGAGGGCGTGCACTTCTTCACCCGGGGCAAGGTCGTCACGACGCGCTGGCCCGACCCCGGCACCGCCGGCGGCCTCGAGCTGGCGTTCCCCAAGAATCACTGAGAGTTTCATCGGCCGGCCGATGAAACTCACGCTCGGACGATGAAGGTTTGTCGTCCAAGCACCAGGTTTGTCGGCCGGCCGATGAAACTCTCGCCCGTCCACCACTGAGAGGTACGACGATGAGCACCGCCTACGAGCTGGACCGCAAGCACGTCTTCCACTCCTGGTCCGCCCAGGCCGAGATCACCCCGATGGTCATCACCGCGGCCAAGGGCTCCTACGTCTGGGACGACGAGGACCGCCGCTACCTCGACTTCTCGAGCCAGCTGGTCTTCACCAACATCGGCCACCAGCACCCCCGCGTGGTGGCGGCGATCAAGGAGCAGGCCGACCGGCTCTGCACGATCGCCCCCGCGATGGCCAACGAGCAGCGCGCGCAGGCCGCGGAGCTGATCGCCGGCATCGCGCCGGACGGCTTCGAGAAGGTCTTCTTCACCAACGGCGGCGCCGACGCCAACGAGCACGCCGTACGCATGGCCCGCCTGCAGACGGGCCGCTTCAAGGTGCTCACGGCGTACCGCAGCTATCACGGCGGCACCCAGACCGCGATCAACCTGACCGGCGACCCGCGCCGCTTCGCCAACGACACCGCGACCGCGGGCGCCGTGCACTTCTTCGGCCCGTTCCTCTACCGCTCGGAGTTCCACGCGACCACCGAGGGGGAGGAGTGCGAGCGGGCGCTCGCCCACCTGCGGCGCACGATCGAGGCCGAGGGCCCGCAGACGATCGCGGCCATCCTGCTCGAGACGATCCCCGGCACCGCCGGCATCTTCGCGCCGCCGCCCGGCTACCTGCCCGGCGTCCGCGCGCTGTGCGACGAGCACGGCATCAAGCTGATCCTCGACGAGGTGATGGCCGGCTTCGGCCGCGCCGGCAGCTGGCTCGCGCTGGACCGGTACGACGTCCGCCCCGATCTCATCACCTTCGCCAAGGGCGTGAACTCGGGCTACGTGCCGCTCGGCGGCGTGATCATCAGCGACGAGATCGCCTCGACCTTCGACCACACGCCCTACCCCGGCGGCCTCACCTACTCCGGGCACCCGCTCGCGTGCGCGGCGGCGGTCGCGACGATCCACACCATGCGCGACGAGGGCATCGTGGAGAACGCCGACCGGCTCGGCCGCGAGGTCATCGGGCCCGCCCTGGTCGACATGGCGTCGCGCCACGCCTGCGTCGGTGAGGTCCGGGGTGTGGGTGCGTTCTGGGCGCTCGACCTGGTGACCGACCAGGACACCAGGGCGATGCTGTCGCCCGCCGGCCTCAACGACGTCGTCGCCGCCTGCAAGGGCGCCGGACTGCTGCCCTTCGCCAACACCAACCGGATCCACGTCGTGCCCCCGTGCACGATGAGCGACGACGAGGCGCGCGAGGGGCTCGCGATCCTGGACGAGGGGCTCAAGGCGGGCGACGTGCATGCCGGCTAGCCGCACGGCGTACGAGGAGCACGCGCCCGCGAGCTCCGTCGTCCGGGCGGCCCTCGCGGGCTCGCGGCACGGCGTCTTCTGGCTCGAGGACGCGCCCGGCACGACGTACCCGGCCCTGGTCGGCGCGACGACCGCCGACCTCGCCGTCGTCGGCGGCGGCTACTGCGGCCTGTGGACCGCGGTGCTCGCGAAGCGCCGCAACCCCGGCGCCCGGGTGGTGCTGCTCGAGGCGAGCACGATCGGGTGGGCGGCGTCCGGGCGCAACGGCGGCTTCTGCGAGGCCAGCCTGACGCACGGCGAGGACAACGGGCGCTCCCGCTGGCCCGAGGAGTACGACGCGCTCGAGCGGCTCGGCGCCGCGAACCTGGACGCCCTCGAGGCCGACGTGCGCGACCTGGGGCTGGACTGCCAGTTCGAGCGCACCGGCAGCCTCAGCGTCGCCGTGGAGCCCCACCAGGTCGAGTGGCTGCGCGGGTCGCCCGACTTCCTCGACCGCGACGCGGTCCGCGCCGAGATCGACAGCCCGCTCTTCCTGGCCGGTGAGTGGGAGCGCGACTCTTGCGCGCTGGTGCACCCGGCCCGGCTGGCCCGCGAGCTGGCCCGCGTCGCCGCCGAGCTCGGCGTCGAGATCCACGAGGGCACCCGGGTCACCGACCTCGACGCGCCGACCCGCGGACCGGTCGTGGTCCGCACCACCGGCGGGCCGGTCACCGCCGACCGGGTCGCGCTGGCGACCAACGTCTTCCCCTCGCTGCTGCGCCGGACCCGGATGCTCACGGTGCCGGTCTACGACTACGTGCTGATGACCGAGCCGCTCACCGACGCGCAGCTGGCGTCGATCGGCTGGTCTCACCGGCAGGGACTGGGCGACCTGGCCAACCAGTTCCACTACTCGCGGCTGACCGCCGACAACCGGATCCTCTGGGGCGGGTACGACGCCGTCTACCCGACCGGCGGGCGGGTGCGCGCGGCGTACGAGGAGCGACCGGAGACGTTCACCGCGCTGGCCACCCACTTCCTCGCCGCCTTCCCCCAGCTGGAGGGGCTGCGCTTCAGCCACCGCTGGGCCGGCGCGATCGACACCTCCACCCGGTTCGTCGCCTTCCACGGTCTCGCGTCGCGTGGACGGGTGGCGTACGCCGCCGGCTTCACCGGGCTGGGCGTCGGCGCGACCCGGTTCGCCGCCGAGGTGATGCTCGACCGGCTGTCCGGGCTCTCGACCGAGCGCACCCGGCTGGAGATGGTGCGTCGCACGCCGCTGCCCTTCCCGCCCGAGCCGTTCGCCTCCATCGGCATCAACGCAACCCGCTGGTCGCTGGACCGGGCCGACCACCGCGGGGGACGTCGCAACCTCTTCCTCCGGACGCTCGACGCGGTCGGCCTGGGGTTCGACTCATGAGTGCTCCGGACGCCGGCAGGGTGCTGAACCCCGACCTGCTCGCGGCGGACCTCGGCCCCGAGCACACCCTGGCCCTCGCCCGCCTCGGCGGCTGCGACGTCGGGGTGTGGGAGATGGCTCCCGGCACCGTCGAGGACACCGAGGTCGACGAGGTCTGCGTGATCCTGGCCGGCCGCGGCACGGTGCGGTTCGAGGACGGCGAGGTGGTCGAGCTGGTGCCCGGCCTGGCGCTGCGGCTGCGCGCCGGCGAGCGCACGACCTGGACCGTCGCCGAGACCCTGCGCAAGGTGTACGTCTCCCGCTGAGCACCGGCACCGAGCGCAAATGCACGCGACGCGGTCGGCCCCCAGACACCACACTGGCGCCATGACCCAGGACCTCAGCGCGGTCGCCTGGCCGGTGCGCACCGCCCGGCTCGTGATCCGCCCGATGACCGCGGCCGACGTCGAGCCGACCTGGCAGATCCGCCGGATCCCGTCGGTCTACGAGTGGCTCGGCCACGACTTCTCCGACGCGGAGCGGTACGCCGCGCTGATGGCCGACCCGGACCGCGTCTCGCGCACCCTGGTCCTCGAGCACGACGGCCGGGTCGTGGGCGACCTCTACCTCGGCATCACCGACGCCTGGGCGCAGTCCGACGTCGCCGCCGCGGCCACCGGCAGCCAGGCCGAGATCGGCTGGGTGCTCGACCCGGCGTACGCCGGCCGCGGGCTGGCCACCGAGGCGGCCGCCGAGCTGCTCCGGATCTGCTTCGACGACCTGGGCCTGCGCCGGGTCAAGGCGCTCTGCTTCGCCGACAACGCGCCGTCGTGGCGGCTGATGGAGCGCCTGGGCATGCGGCGCGAGGAGTACGCCGTGCGCGACTCGCTGCACCGCACCCGGGGGTGGGTCGACGGGATGACCTACGCGCTGCTCGCCGAGGAGTGGCGGGCGGCGCGGTAGCTCAGCGCGGAGCGGCCAGCGTCAGCTCGGTGCTGCGCCGGTCGCCGGCTCGGAGGTAGGTGATCGCGACGGTGTCGCCGACCTCGCCGCGCAGGCTGACCAGCACCAGCTGCTCGGTGTGCTGGGCGGGGTCGCCGTCGATCTCGGTGATGAGGTCGCCGACCGCCAGGCCGGCCCCGGCGGCGGGACCACCCGGCACCACGGCCGTCACCTCGAGGCCCGACGGCACGTCCGTGGGATCGTCGTCGACCGCACGGGCGCCGAGACCGAGCACCGGGTGTGCCACCCGGCCGGTCTCGATCAGCTGGTCGGCGATCGGGTCGGCGATGCTCATCGGGATCGCGAACCCGAGCCCGACGCTGCCTCCGCCCGCGACGCCGTCGGCGCTCGGCACCGTCGAGATCGCGGAGTTCACCCCGACCTGGGCTCCGGTGCAGTCGACCAGCGGACCACCGCTGTTGCCGGGGTTGATCGACGCGTCGGTCTGGATGGCGTCGAGCAGGTGGGCGACCTCGCCGGTGTCGGCCGGGATCGGCACGTAGCGGCCGAGGGCGCTGACGATGCCGGCCGTCACCGTGTTGGACAGCCCGAGCGGCGCACCCAGCGCCACCACCGGCTGCCCGACGCGTACGGCGTCGGAGTCGCCGTGCTCCAGGAGGGGCCGGTGGTAGCCACCGTCGTCCGCTCGGATCACCGCGAGGTCGGTCGTGAAGTCGGCGCCGACGAGGGTGGCCGGTGACGTCTCGCCGTTGCTGTAGTGGACGCTCAGCCGCCCACCGCCGTCGACCGCGGCGGAGATGACGTGCTCGTTGGTCAGGATGTAGCCGCCGTCGCGCACGATCGCACCGGTGCCGTTGCCGCCACTGCCCTCGGGCGTGGCCACCGAGATCGTCACCACCGAGGGGAGCACGTCGCGCGCGACCGTCGTCGCGGGGCAGGCCGACAGCGGGTCGTCGTCCTGCGTGGCGACGACGACCAGCGCGCCGACCGCGCAGCCGAGGACGGCCGCGACCGCGACGCTCGTCGGCCACCACCAGCGCCGCACCCGGTCAGGCATCCCAGACCATCGTCTGCTGGTGCATCCGGGCGCCGGCGTACCGCATGCCCGGCACGACCGGGTTGTCGCCGTACCGCCGGAAGCCGACGCGCTCGAAGAACGCCACCGCCCGGTCGTTCTCGGCCGACGTCTGCAGGTAGCAGCCCGGGGAGCCGACCGACCGCACGCGCTCGAACCAGAGCTCCATCAGCCGGGTGGCGGCGCCGGAGCCGCGGGCCGCGGGCATCAGGTCGATGTGCAGGTGGCTCGGCCAGCGCGGGTCGCTGAGCTCGCCGGCGATGGGGACCCGACGCAGCCTGAGGAGGGCGGCGTCGAGAGCCGCCTGCACGAAGAAGCGACGCGGGCCGGGCATCCGGTAGAGCCGGTGCCTCCTGATCGCCGCCGAGGTGCGCTCCTGCTCGCTCGGGAACGCCGACTCGTCGACACATCCCGCCAGGTAGCCGGCGGGCCGGCCGTCGACGGTGACCACGAACACCGACTCCGGCTCCAGGTCGAGGTACGGCGTCAGGTAGACCTCCGCGAGCGAGGCGTGGTGACCCCACACCTCCGAGCTCGGCGCCCCTTCGCCGGCGGCCTCGAAGACGACCTCCACCAGCTCGGCACGGTCGGCGACGTCGTAGGGACGGACCTCGATCAGGGGCACGGGCCCCAGGGTGTCAGGCCACGGTGCGTACGGCGACCCGGCGAGGCGGTGTCGCGAAGGCGTAGGTGACGGTGGCGCCGTCCCGGTCGCGCACGGCGTGGGGCGCCTGGCGGGCCACCATCCGGGTCACCGCCACGTTGGTCGCGCTGGCGAAGACCTCCACGCGGTCGATGCCTCGAGCCGCCAGGTCGGCGATCAGCGCGCTCGCGATCCGGGTCCCGATCCCCTGCCCCTGCTGGGCATCGGCCACCACGATGCCGATCTCGGCGACCGGCGAGGCTCCGACCCGCACCCACAGGCCGTGCGCCACGAGACGGTCGTCCACGAGGCCCAGGAGGGCGCTGCCGCGCAGCCCGTCGGGGATCAGGGCGGCCACCAGGCCGGGCGCCGGCTCGACCCCGATCCCGGTCTGGAAGCGGAGGTAGGCCGAGTCGGGGGACAGCTCGCGCAGCAGCCCCGCCACGAGCTCCCGGTCCTGCACCCCGGCCGGGCGGATCCGCAGGGCGCTCATGCCCGACCGCTGCCGAGGAACGTCACGGTCGTGGCGATGACCGTGGGGTCGCGCAGGATCCGGCCGTGCCCCAGCCCGCCGGTCTCGACCCGGCGGGCGGTGGCACCGAGGGCGGACACCAGGCGCTCGGCCTGCACCGGGTCGACCACGGTGTCGCCGGCGTCGTGGACGACGAGTGCCTCGCATCCCGGCATCGGCTGGGCCGAGAACCGCTCCCAGATGCCGGTGTCGCCCGCGAAGAACGCCCGCTCGATCGCGTGCCGCAGCTCGTCGTCGAGCGGTGGACGCAGCCCGAGCCGGGCGCAGAACGTCTCGACCAGGTAGCCGAAGTCGCTCATCCCGCTGATCGTCACGACCCGGTCGGCGGCCAGGCCGTCGCGGACGGCGTACAGCGCGACCGGCACCCCGAAGGAGTGCCCGACGACGCCCCCGAACGGTCCGTGGAGCTGCTCGAGCTCAGCGATGACCCGCCGGTGCTCGAGGATCGTGCGCGCGGAGCCGGGGGTGTCGCCGTGGCCCCACCCGTCGTACGCCACCGGGCTGAGGCCGGCCGCGAGGAGGCCGGTCACCAGGTCGGCGAACCGGGACGCGCGGGCGCCCCAGCCGTGGACGAGCAGCACCGGACGGGAGCCGTCGCCCCAGGCGTAGGCGGCGACCTCGCCGTCGGCACCGACGCGGCTGCGGCGCGCGGCGTCGTGGACGGTGCGCTCGTCGCGGCGCACGTCGGCCGGGCCGCCGGGCCGGCGCCACAGCTCGAGGGCCAGCCGGCCGGCCAGTGCGGGGGCGACGCGCCCGGTCGCGTTCAGCGCGGTGCCGATGACCGCCGTAGCCGCCCCGGGGCGTCGGGTGGTCGCCGCCAGGTGGGCGGAGGTGTCGGTCATGGCGATCCTCTCGGACGGTGACTTATCTATCGAACGGTCGTACTATTAGTTCGCCATGTCAATCCCTTTCCGGCCCGTAGGCTGACGATGATGACCGAGCAACTGACGGAGGAGCCGACCGGGCAGCCGGCGACCGACGGGCGCGTACGCCGCGGCGACCGCACCCGGCGCACCGTGCTCGCGGCCGCCGTCGACGTCGCCTCCATCGAGGGTCTCGACGGGCTCTCGATCGGCCGGCTGGCCACGGACCTGGCGATCAGCAAGAGCGGCCTGATCGCGCACTTCGGGACCAAGGAGGGGCTGCAGCTCGCGACCATCCGCGCCGCCCGCGCGATCTTCGTGCACACCGTGATCGAGCCGGCCCTGCAGACGCCTCCCGGCCTCGCCCGCGTCCGCCGGCTGCTGGACGCCTGGCTGGAGTACTCCAGCGACCGGCGCTTCCCCGGCGGCTGCTTCTTCGCGCGCGCCTCCCACGAGTACGCCGCTCGTCCCGGCGAGGTCCGTGACGCTCTCGCCGCCCTCGACGAGGAGTGGCTCGGGCTGATCGCCGAGACCATCGCCGGTGCCCAGGAGGTCGGCGAGGTCGTCGCCGACCTCGATCCGACCCAGCTGGCCTACGAGCTGGACGCCTACCTGGACTCGGCCAACCTGCGCTCGCTCCTGGGCCGCCCCGGCGTCTACGAGCAGGCGAAGCGCGCCGTCCGCGACCGGCTGTCGTCAGTCGCCCCCCGACCCTGACCGACCCGGTGGTTGGCTGGGGCCATGCCCTCCCCCGTGAACTCCGCGCTCACCCTCGTCGACTGGCGCACGCGGGTGGCCAGCCTGTACGCCGCCGTGCGTGCCGAGAGCGACCCGGCCGACGGCCACCGTCTCTGGCGCGAGGGCCGGGGCGAGCTCTTCGCGACGCACCCGCAGAGCCCGATCGCCGCCTCCGCCGAGCTGCTCGAGTCGGGCATCTCGTACTGGCCCTACGACCCCGCGCTCCGCTTCGAGCTCGCGGTGCTCCAGGCCGAGCCCGAGGACCGCGACGTCGACGGCGGCAACGACGGGTCGGTCACCCTGCGCCGGATCGGGCGCGTCGAGCTGCCGGACCCCGTCGGTGGGAGCCTCGACGTCTGGTGGCTGCACCAGTACGGCGGCGGGATCTTCGTCCCGCTGCGCGACGGCACCGCCGGCCACGGGTCGTACGGCGCCGGGCGCTACCTGGTCGACACCGCCAAGGGCTCCTGGCTGGGCGGTGACGACGAGCACCTGGTGCTCGACCTCAACTTCGCCTACCACCCGTCGTGCCGCTACGACGACCGCTGGCGCTGCCCCCTCGCCCCGGCCGGCAACACGATCCCGGCCCGGGTCGAGGCCGGCGAGCGGCTCTGAGTCAGGGCCGGACGGCGACCGCCTCGACCTCGACCAGCTGGTCGGGGTAGCCGAGCACCGCGACCCCGAGCAGGGTGCTCGGTGCGTCGTGGTCGCCGAAGGCGGCCCGCACGACCTGCCACGCCGCGACCAGGTCCGCCCGGTCGGCGGAGGCGACGTACACCGTGGACGTGGCGACGTCGCCGAGTCCGCACCCGGCGGCCGCCAGGGCGAGGACCAGGTTGTCCATCACGCGGGCCGCCTGCCCGGCCACGTCACCGGGAGCCACCACGACACCGTGGCCGTCGAGCGGGCAGGCCCCCGCCGTGAAGACCAGGCTGCCCGGCGCCACCACGGCGGCATAGGCGTACGGCGCCGTGTCGGCCAGCGCTTCGGAACGGATCAGCTCGACACCCATGCGTCGATGATCGCGCATCGGCCGCCGCCGCGAGTGCCCCTCAGTGGGCCATGTCGACGAAGCGCGAGTAGTGGCCCTGGAAGGCGACCGTGATGTCCCGCGTCGGACCGTTGCGGTGCTTCGCCACGATCAGGTCGGCCTCGCCGGGGCGGGTCGACTCCTTCTCGTAGACGTCGTCACGGTGCAGCAGGATCACCATGTCGGCGTCCTGCTCCAGCGAGCCGGACTCACGCAGGTCGCTCATCATCGGGCGCTTGTCGCCGCGCTGCTCGGGACCACGGTTGAGCTGGGAGAGCGCGATGATCGGGAGCTCGAGCTCCTTGGCCAGCAGCTTGATCTGCCGCGAGAACTCCGAGACCTCGAGCTGACGGGACTCGACCTTCTTGCCCGAGCTCATCAGCTGCATGTAGTCGATCACGATCAGCTTGAGGTCGTGGCGCTGCTTGAGGCGGCGGGCCTTGGCGCGGATCTCCATCATCGTCATGTTCGGCGAGTCGTCGATGAACATCGGCGCCGAGGACACCTCGCCCATCTTGCGGGCCAGCTTGGCCCAGTCGTCGTCGTTCATGTTGCCGTTGCGGATGTGGTTGAGCGGCACCTTCGCCTCGGCCGACAGCAGCCGCATGGTGATCTCGGAGCGCGTCATCTCGAGGCTGAAGAAGACGCTGGTCAGGTTGTTGTGGATGGACGCCGCGCGGCACAGGTCCAGCGCCAGGGTCGACTTGCCCATGGCGGGACGCGCCGCGACGATGATCATCTGACCGGAGTGCAGACCGTTGGTGAGGTCGTCGAGGTCGGCGAAGCCGGTGGGGACGCCGTACAGGCCGGCCTCGCGGTTGGAGATGGCCTCGATCTCGTCGAGGACGCCGTCCATGATGTCGCTGAGCGGCGCGAAGTCCTCGGTCGCGCGCTTGTCGGTGATCTTGTAGACCTCGGCCTGCGCCTGGTCGACGATGTCGTCGACCTGGCCCTCGCCGGCGTAGCCGATCTGGACGATCTTGGTGCCCGCGTCGACGAGCCGGCGCAGCATCGCCTTCTCGCGCACGATCTCGGCGTAGTAGCCGGCGTTGGCCGCGATCGGGACGTTCGCCGAGAGCGTGTGCAGGTACGGCGCGCCGCCGATCCGCTGCAGCTCGCCCCGGCGCTGGAGCTCGGCGGCGACGGTGACCATGTCGACCGGCTCGCCGCGGCCGTACAGGTCGATGATCGCGTCGTGGATGGTCTCGTGCGAGGGCCGGTAGAAGTCGACGCCGCGGATCACCTCGGTGACGTCGGCGATCGCGTCCTTGGAGATCAGCATCGAGCCGAGCACGGACTGCTCGGCGGCCATGTCCTGGGGCGGCGTGCGGTCGCCGGGCCGGGAGGGCCGCTCGCCTGGAGCGTACGACGCCGGCCCGTCGCCCCAGTCGTCCATCGGCGGCTCGGGGATCCCCCGAGAGTCCTGCTCGGTGAGACTCACCGTTCCCCCTCCTCGCCCTGCGGCATCGGCCCGCCGCCGGGACCCGTCACGTCCCTGCGGACGCTAGCGACGACCGCCGACAGAGCGCCGAGACCGCCGCCCGGACCTCCCTCCCGACGGGAGGGGCGGCGGCTGACCTCGCGACCGTACGCGGGTGGCCGCCCGGGATGAAAGCCCGTTGTGCACAGGCACCTGTGGATAACCCGGTGATCCACGTGGAGGACGCCTCCCTGCGTGTGCACAGCGTGGGGAGGACGCTGTGGAGAAAACCCGGGTGGCGGCGCGAACAGGCCCTCTGACCTGCGTAAACGCTCGCTCACACCTGTGGATCCAAAAACTCTTGGCACCGGATATCGTTCACCTGCGGGTCATCTAGCCGTCGCCCTAGGGCTTTGTCGACATCCCACTCGCCTCCGGGGTTACCCACAGAACGACCGGTGTCGTCCACAGGCACGGACGGACTAGTCCTGTCAGCCCCATCGCCGCACCCTGCCCCTGACCATGACTACACCCCGACCGGAGCCCGCCGTGCCAGCGTCGCGCGACCGCGAGATCCTCCGGCTGGCGGTCCCCGCGTTCCTCGCCCTGGTCGCCGAACCGCTCTTCCTGCTCTCCGACGCCGCCATCGTGGGACACCTCGGTTCTGCGGAGCTCGCCGGCCTCGGCATCGCGGCGGCGGTGCTCCAGACCGTGATCGGGCTGTGCGTCTTCCTGGCCTACGGCACCACCGGGAGCGTCGCGCGCCACCTCGGCGCCGGCGACCTGCGCGGCGCCGTCGCCCAGGGCGTCGACGGGCTCTGGCTGGCCCTGGGCATCGGCTCGGTCGTGACCGTCCTGGGGGTGGCGTCGACAGACCGGCTGGTCGACGCCTTCGGGGCCGGAGCCGCCGTGAGCGACTCGGCGACGACGTACCTGCGGGTCGCGTTCCTCGGCACCGTCCCCCTCCTGCTGATGCTCGCCGCGACCGGCGTGCTGCGCGGGCTCCAGGACACGCGGACGCCGCTGGTGGTCGCGGTGGCCGGCAACGCGCTCAACGTCGTGCTCAACCTGCTGCTGGTCTACCCGCTCGGGCTCGGCATCGCCGGCTCCGCGCTCGGCTCCGTGGTCGCCCAGGTCGCCAGCGCCGGCGTCTTCGTGCTCGTGGTGGTGCGGGCCGCGCGTCGCACCGGTGCCCCGCTGCGCCCGGACCTGCCCGGCATCCGCGCCGCGGGGCGGGCCGGCGTCCCCCTCGTCGTGCGCACCCTGACCCTGCGGGCCGCGATCGTGATCACGACGTACGTCGTGACGCTGGCCGCCGTCAGCGCCCGCGACCAGGAGGTGGACCTGGCCACCCACCAGCTCGCGATGACGCTGTGGACGTTCCTCGCGTTCACCCTCGACTCCATCGCGATCGCCGCGCAGGCGCTCACCGGTCGGCTGCTCGGCGCGGGCGACGTGGCCGGCGCCCGGGAGATGACCCGACGGATGGTGTGGTGGGGCGCGGTGAGCGGCGTCGTCACCGGGCTCCTGCTGGCCGGGGTCAGCCCGTGGGTCGGGCACCTCTTCACCGGTGACGACGCGGTCACCGACCTGCTCGTGCCGGTCCTGGTCGTGGCGGCGATCGGCCAGCCGGTGGCCGGGGTGGTGTTCGTGCTCGACGGCGTGCTGATCGGCGCCGGCGACGGCCGCTACCTGGCCCGGGCCGGCCTGGTCACGCTGGCCGTCTACGCCCCGGTGGCCCTGCTGCTGGCCGCGACCTCCGCCGGCCTGGTCGCCATCTGGGTGGCGTTCTGCTCGGTCTTCATGGGCGCCCGGCTGGTGGTGCTGGTGCGGCGCGCCCGGAGCGATGCGTGGCTGGTGACCGGCGCGGGCGCCTGACGTCGTCGAGCAACGCACCAGGGGCCGCCCCTCCCGAAGGAGGAACGGCCCCTGGGGCGACTGACGGGGTCAGGCAGGGATGACGTTCAGCGCGACGGTGGCGGAGACGCCATCGTGCAGCTTCACGGCCACCTCGTGGTTGCCCAGCGCCTTGATCGGGTTGGTCACCACGATCGTGCGCTTGTCGACCTTCTCGCCGGACGTCTCGGACAGCGCGTCGGCGATCTCGCCCACGGTCACCGCCCCGAACAGACGACCACCGGCACCGGCGCGCACCTTCACGCTGACCGACTCGGCCTCGAGCTTGGTCTTGATCTCCTCGGCGTGGCCGAGGTCGCGGACGGCACGCGAGGAGCGAGCAGCCTTGATCGACTCGATCTGCTTCTCGCCACCGCGCGTCCACCGCAGCGCGAGGCCGCGGGGGACGAGGTAGTTGCGGCCGTAGCCGTCCTTCACCTCGACGACGTCGCCGGGGGCACCGAGACCGGTGACTTCCTGGGTCAGGATGAGCTTCATGTCGTCAGCTCCCTTCAGCGACCGGTGGACGTGTAGGGCAGCAGTGCGACCTCGCGGGCGTTCTTGACCGCGATCGCGACGTCCCGCTGGTGCTGGACGCAGTTGCCGGTGACCCGACGCGCGCGGATCTTGCCGCGGTCGGAGATGAACTTGCGGAGGAGCGTGGCGTCCTTGTAGTCGACGCCGGTCGCCTTCTCCTTGCAGAACTGGCAAACCTTCTTCTTGGGCTTGCGAATCACTGCCTTGGCCATTGTGGTGCTCCCTTTCTAGAAGCCCGGCCGGAGCCGGAATGGTTGAGGGTGAACGGATGGATCAGAACGGTGGTTCGTCAGAACCTGCGCCGGGAGCGCCCCACGGGTCGCCTGCGGGGGCGGACTGGCCGCCACCGCCCTGGCCACCCTGGGACGGAGCGGGGGTCGCCCACGGGTCGTTGCCGCCGGAGGACTGCTGGGGACGGGACTGACCGCCACCCTGTCCTCCCTGGCCACCACCGGAGTAGCCACCGCCGCCGCCCGAGCGCGAGGCCCGGGTGACCTTGGCGGTGGCGAACGCCAGCGACGGACCGACCTCGTCGACCTCGAGCTCCACGACGGTGCGCTTCTCGCCCTCGCGGGTCTCGTACGAGCGCTGCTTCAGGCGACCCTGCACGACGACACGCATGCCGCGTTGCAGGGACTCGGCGACGTTCTCCGCGGCCTGACGCCACACCGAGCAGGAGAGGAACAGCGCGTCGCCGTCCTTCCACTCGTTGGTCTGCCGGTCGAAGGTGCGCGGCGTCGATGCGATCCGGAAGTTCGCCACGGCCGCACCCGAGGGGGTGAAGCGCAGCTCCGGGTCGTCGACGAGGTTGCCGACCACCGTGATGACGGTCTCGCCTGCCATGGATGCTCCCTAAGCGAAGGTGTTGATCAGAGTCGTCCGACCACGTCCGCACATCGTCGCCGCTGGCGCCGACACTGGGAAGTGGTCGTCCACAGGCAGTGCCCGTGGCCGGGAAGGATCAGTGAGCGTCGGGACGCATGACCTTCGTGCGGAGGATCGACTCGTTGAGGGTGAGCTGACGGTCGAACTCCTTGACCGTGGCCGGCTCGGCGTTCAACGTGATGACGGCGTAGATGCCCTCGGCGTTCTTCTTGACCTCGTAGGCCAGCCGGCGGCGTCCCCACACGTCGACGGACTCCACGGAGCCGCCGTCCTTGCGGATGACGTTGAGGTACTTGTCGAGCGAACCTTCGACGGTCCGCTCTTCGATGCTCGGGTCAAGGATGACCATCACTTCGTAGGCACGCATGTCGTTGTCCACCTCCTGTGGGCTAGGGCGGCCACGGACTCTCCGTGGCAGGAGGGATATGCGTTGTGTCCCTGTGCGACCCGGATGGTCGACGCAGAGAACGCCCCAGGCTAACAGCGTGGGAGCGCCCGCCCATAACCGGCGCACGACGGGGTAGGAGCCCGACGATGACGTCCTCGCCCCGCACCCGGCCCGGCACCCGGCCCGGCACCCGGCCCGGCACCCCGCTCGCCGGCCGCTACCTGCTGCTCGACCAGATCGGCGTGGGCGGCATGGGGTCGGTCTGGCGGGCCCGCGACCTCCGCTCCGGGGAACTGGTGGCGGTCAAGGTCCTCGGCGCGCACGACAGCGCGATGCTGCTGCGCTTCGTGCGCGAGCAGTCGCTGCGGATCCGGCACCCGCACGTCCTCACCCCGACCGGCTGGGCCGCTGACGACCACCGGGTGGTCCTCGGGATGGACCTGGTGCGCGGGGGCACGGTCGACGACCTGCTGGGCGAGACCGGACCGCTCCCCGCGTCGTACGCCGCGGCGCTGCTCGACCAGCTCCTCCAGGCGCTCGCCGCCGTGCACGCCGCGGGAGTGGTGCACCGCGACGTGAAGCCCGCCAACCTGCTGCTCGAGCCGACCGCGAGCGGTGCGCCGTACCTCCGGCTCGGTGACTTCGGCGTCGCGGTCCCGGTCGCGGACGTGCGCCTGACCCGCGGACCCGCCGTGGTCGGCACAGACGGCTACCTGGCCCCCGCGCAGGAGGCCGGCGCCGCGCCCGACCCGCGCCAGGACCTGTACGCCGTCGGTGTGGTCGCCACGCAGCTGCTGCTCGCCCGGCCACCGCGAGCCGGACGGGCGCCGATGGTGCCCGAGGGCCCGCTGCGCCGCTGGATCTCCGCGCTGGTCGACCCGAACCCGGAGCTGCGGCCGCCGACGGCGGCCGTCGCGCTCGAGCGGCTGCGGCGCATCGAGCTCCCCGACGACGGGCCGTGGCCCGTCGTGCCCGACCGGCTCGGCGACCCGCCTCGGCTGCCGCGGCCGCGGTGGCCGACCGTGGTGATCGTCGTGTCGCTGCTGGTGATCGGAGGGTGCGCCCTGGCGACGTGGGCGATGCTGCGCTAGGCGCCGCGGACGTCGACGCCGGCGGCGCGCAGCTCGGCCACGCCGCGGGCCGGCGCGGCCTGGTCGGTGATCACCGCGGTGACCGCGGCGAGCGGCACCACCTCAAAGGCGGAGGCGGCCCCGATCTTCTCGCCGCTGCCGAGCACGTAGGTCTCGGCGGCGCGCTCGGTCCAGGCCCGCTTGATGGCGGCCTCGTCGGCGTCGCCGGTCGTCAGGCCGGCCGTGGGATGGATGCCGGTGACGCCCAGGAAGAAGGCGTCCACGCTGACCCGGCCGATCGCCTCGTGCGCGACCGCTCCCGCCGCGACGACCGAGTGCTTGAAGAGCCGGCCACCGATGATGATCACCTCGATGGTCGGGTGCGCGGCCAGCTCGACGGCGATGGTCGGGCTGTGGGTGATCACGGTGGCGCGGAGGTCGGGCGGCAGCCGACGCGCCAGCTCACGCGCCGTGGTGCCGCCGTCGACGGCGATGGTCTGGCCGGGGCGCACCAGCGCGGCCGCCGTACGCGCCACCTCGGCCTTGGCGCCGGTGCCGATCGCCGTGCGCGCCGCGAAGTCGGCGACCGCGGGCGACGCGGGCAGCGCGCCGCCGTGGACGCGGTGCAGCAGCCCGTCGGCCGCGAGGTCGCGCAGGTCGCGGCGGATGGTGTCCTCGGACAGGTCCAGCTCGGCGGCGAGGTCCTTGGCGACCACCCGTCCCTGCTCGCGCAGGGTGGTGAGGATCAGGTCCTTGCGTTGGGCGGCCAGCACGGCGCCACCCTAGACCCGATGCGTCCTTCTGCTTGTTTCTGCACGCTTTTGCACGCTACTGTCGGGATATGACGAAACCACTGATGATCCTGATCGCCGGTCCCTACCGCTCGGGCACCGGCGACGACCCCGAGCTGCTCGCGGCCAACCTCGCCGCGCTGGAGTCCGCCGCCTGGCCGCTCTTCCGGGCCGGTCACGTCCCGATGATCGGCGAGTGGGTCGCCCTGCCCGTGCTCAGCAGCGCCGGGGCCAGCGGTCTCGGCGACCCGCTCGCCGCCCGGGTGATGTACCCGACCGCCGAGCGCCTCCTCCAGCACTGCGACGGGGTGCTGCGCCTGCCCGGCGACTCGAACGGCGCCGACCAGGACGTGCGGATCGCCCGCGAGCGCGGGCTGCCGGTGTGGTTCAGCCTCG
The DNA here is from genome assembly GCF_000620705.1 of Nocardioides sp. URHA0020. Taxonomy (GTDB): domain Bacteria; phylum Actinomycetota; class Actinomycetes; order Propionibacteriales; family Nocardioidaceae; genus Nocardioides. The sequence goes on along the minus strand of NZ_KK211167.1, from coordinate 218,821 downwards.
AGGACGTGCCCGGGTACGCCGCGGCCTGACCCGCCTCAGCGGTCGGGCGACGGGCTGAGCTCCTGGGTGCCCACGACCCGGAGCAGCGCGAGCGCGTCCGCCGCGGACGTGCCCGGCGCCGCCGAGTAGACGACCAGCTGCTGGTCGGCGTCGGGCACGTGCAGGGTGTCGCACTCGAGGGTGAGGTCGCCCAGCGTCGGGTGCGCCAGCGTCTTGCGCTCCGAGCGCCAGATGCCGGCGTCGGTCGTGCGCCACAGCTCACCGAACGCCGCGGACCCGGCCAGGAGGTCGCGCAGCAGCACCTGGAGCTCGGGGTCGTCGGGGTAGCGCCCGGCCGCCGTGCGCAGGCTCGCCACGCTCTGGCGGGCCCACTTCTCCTGCTCGGCCGCGCCGCCGACCAGGACGGTGCGGGGCGGGTCGCCCGGATCGGGCAGGAAGGTGAGGCGCAGGTGGTTGCGCCGCTCCGGAGCGATCCGCGACCAGTCGCCGTGCAGCGCCGACGACATCGGGTTCCAGGCCAGGATGTCGCTCTTGGCGCTGAGCACCATGGCCGGCAGGTCCGCGAACCGGTCGATCAGTCGCAGCACGCTCGAGCGCACGTGCATGGCGATACGACCGGGCTGCGGAGCGGCGACCCCGGCCAGCGCGAAGACGTGGTTGCGCTCGTCGTCCTCGAGCCGCAGCGCCCGGGCCAGGGCACCCATCACCTGCTCGGAGGGCTGCGGGCCACGCCCCTGCTCGAGGCGGACGACGTAGTCGACGCTGATGCCGGCGAGGATCGCCAGCTCCTCGCGCCGCAGGCCCGGCACCCGGCGCTGGAAGCCGGCAGGCAGACCCACGTCCTCGGGCCGCACCCGGCCGCGGGCGCGCTTGAGGGCCTCGGCGAGCTCGGTGCGGTTGGGCTTCACGCCACCAGCATCCCTCGCCACCCTCGTCGGTGGGTAGGAGCGTCGGTCCCACGATCGACCGGTCCTGTTGCCACTCCTCCACGCGGCGCAGGGTGGGTGCATGACCACCGAGAGCACCACCGAGAAGACCACCGAGAAGACCACCGTCCTGATCACCGGCGCCACCAAGGGCCTCGGCCAGGAGACCGCGCGCCGCCTGGCCCTGCTGGGCTGGACCGTCTGGATCGGCGCCCGCGACACCGCAGCCGGTGACGCCACCGCGAAGACGATCCGGGCCGACCAGCCCGATGCCGACCTGCGCGTCGTCCGGCTCGACGTCACCTCCGACGAGTCCGTCGCCGCGGCGTACGACGTCGTCGCGAGCTCCGGCACCGGGCTCGACGTCCTCGTCAACAACGCCGGCATCTCGCTCGGCGGCGGCTCGGCAGCCGAGACCGTGCCCGCCGACCTGACCGCGACGTACGCCGTCAACGTGCTCGGCCCGGTCCGGGTGACGCACGCGTTCCTCCCGCTGCTCACCTCCTCGCCGCGCGCGCGGCTGGTGATGGTGTCCAGCGGGCTCGGGTCGATCGCGCTGGTCAACGACCCCGCACGGGTCGAGAGCCACGTGCCCGGCTTCGCCTACCAGTCGTCGAAGGCGGCGCTGAACATGATCGCCAACCAGTACGGCCGCGAGCTCCCGTCGGTGCGCGTCACCTCCGTCGACCCCGGCTACACCGCCACGGACCTCAACGGCCACAGCGGCTACCAGTCCGTCACCGAGGGCACCGACGCGATCGTCGCCGCCGCGTCGGCCGAGCACGTCGCCGGGCCGCACATCGACCGGCTCGGCGCGATCCCGCGGTGACGCGGTGTCCGTGCCCCGGCATAGCCTGAGGGCATGGACATCGGTGCCCACGTCGACCAGGCCGACCCGATCGCGGAGGCGCAGGCGCGCCGGGCGCCGCACGTGCAGTTCTTCCTGGGCGACCCCCAGGGCTACCGGGGCCCCGAGATCCGGTACGCCGGCGGGGCGGACGGCCTGCGCACCGACGCGGAGGCGGCGGGGATCGGGCTCTACGTGCACGCGCCGTACATCGTCAACGTCGCGACCACCAACAACCGGATCCGGATCCCCAGCCGCAAGCTGCTGCAGCAGCACGTCGACGCCGCGGCCGCCATCGGGGCGCGTGGGCTGATCGTGCACGGCGGGCACGTGAACAAGGACGACGACCCCGAGAAGGGGTTCGACAACTGGCGCAAGGCGATCGAGGCGACCGACCTCAAGCTGCCGCTGCTGATCGAGAACACCGCCGGCGGCGACAACGCGATGACGCGCTACCTCGAGCGGATCGGTCGGGTCTGGGACGCGATCGCGGCGACCGAGCAGGCCGACCTGGTCGGCTTCTGCCTCGACACCTGCCACGCGCACGCCGGCGGCAACAGCCTGGAGACCGTGGTCGGCGACGTCCTCGCGATCACCGGTCGCATCGACCTCGTGCACTGCAACGACAGCCGCGACGCGTTCGACTCCGGCGCCGACCGGCACGCCAACCTCGGCGCCGGCAAGGTGGACGCCGACCTGCTCGCCGCCGTCGTCCGCGACGCCGGCGCCCCCGTGGTCCTGGAGACGCCGGGCGGTGCGGCCGAGCACGTGGCCGACGCCCACTGGCTCTCCGAGCGTCTGTAGACGCGGCGCAGCCCGGGCTCTGGACCGGGCGCAGCGGCGTACGCGACCCGTCAGCTGACGCGGACGGTGAGGTCGCGCACCTCGCCGGGGTCCGAGCGGTCGACGCGGCGGCGGACCAGCCGCAGCGGCTGGTCGCCGGAGGCCTCGGCGTCGAAGACGAGGAAGAGGAAGCCGTGCGGGCCCTCCTCGAGGGGCAGCAGGTTGCCGGGCCGGTCGACCACCTGCCAGCGGCTCAGGCCCAGCCCGCGGCGGCGGAACCGCACCGCGAGGCGGGCGCCCGCCGGCACCACGAGGTGCTGGCCCGGTTGGGGGTCCTGCACCACGTGGACAGCGGTGGACCGGTGGGGTGATGCCGTGACGGACATGTGGAACTCCTCGCAGGTCGAGCGGTCTCCCTGATGACCCTGAGGAGGGCACCAACCGTGCCCTGATACGTCCTGCGGCGCTATGGGGAACTCCGACTACCGATCATCCGAAGCAGACCAGCGGCACGGGGGCGGCGTCAGCCGAGACCGGCGGCACCGCCAGCGCCAGGGCGGCGGCCGGGTCCAGCCCCGCGGCGAGGTGCTCGTGGACGGCGACGAGCACGCCGTACGCCGCCTCGTCGTTGATCGCCGCGGGCGAGGCGATGACGCAGCGCGCGCCGGCGTGCAGCCACGCGGTGGTCATCCCGATCAGCTCCTCGCCCCACCGGACCGTCGAGCGGCCGACCTCGCAGGAGGACAGCAGGACGACGTCGGGTGCCCGCTGCAGCCGGTCGATGTCGTAGCCGAACCACGGACCATCGACCAGCTGCACACCGGCGAACATCGCGTTCTCCGCGCTGTGCCGACCGTGCGCGGCGACGTGCAGGACGTCCACGGAGTCGGCCAGCGCGCACACCGCGGCGGCGGTGGCGTCGTCACCGACCAGGACCCGGGCGGTCGCCCACTCCTTCGCGGCCGCCACCACCTCGTCCTCGGCACGCGCGACCCGCGGGCCGGCGACGAACCCGGCGGTCGCCGTGCGCAGGGGAGTCGTACGCCGCGCCAGCCACGTGGTCGCCGACTGCGCGAGCGTGACCGGGCGCCCGACGTAGCCCGGCAGCAGCGTCCACGGCACGCCGGAGAGCACACCCGAGGGCGTGAGCACCACCTGCCGGTCACCGACCGCCCGGAGCACCGGTGCGACGAGCAGCTCCGCGAGCGTGCGGAGCCGCGCCGCCAGCTCCGCGCGGACGAAGGCGCCCATCGGGTCCGGCAGGTCCGTGGCCGCCATGTCGAGGTCGGGCAGCAGCCCGCCCAGCAGCGCGTCGAGCCGGTCGCGATGCCCCAGGTCGACCCACGTGGTCGTGCCCGCCGTGACGACCAGCGCCACGACGGCCGTCGCAGTCACGACGTAGGCCACCAGCGCGCACCCGTCGCCCAGGGCGGCCTGCAGCTCACCGAGCCGCACCGGGTCGGCGACCTCCCCGGAGCCCCGGTGCTGCCAGGCGCGCTCGCGCACCCGCTGCCGCAGCCCGGCCTCGCGCTCGGGGTCGCGTCGCGCGCCCTCGGCCGCCATCTCCCGCAGCTCGGTGAGGTCGGCCGCGATCTGCTCGTCGTCGGGGGGCCGCACCGGCTGCACCCGGCTCGCCAGCATGCGCGCGCGCTCAGACCACTCGAAGAGCACCGCCGGCTGCCGCGACTCCACCGCCAGGGCGAGGCCGCGCACGCCGAGGCGGGTGCCGGCGCCGGCGACCCCGGTCTGCAGGTCGAGGGAGCCGAAGGAGCTCTGCCACGCGTGCAGGTCGGACAGCCCGGCACGCAGGTGCCGGAGGGCGCCGCCCCGACTGCCCGAGGCGGCGGCGAGCGCGGCCCGCGCGTCCCTGTCCAGGAGCCGTACGCCGATCGGCGCCCGGCGGACCGACCCGACCGCGCGCAGGTCCTCGCGCGCCTCTGCCACGTCACCGCGCCGGATCCGGACCCGAGCTGCGTCAATCCGGGCGAGGGCCGCCTCCCACCGCAGACCCTGGGCGGTGAGCTCGTCCGCCAGCGCGCCGCCACGGCGGGCGAGCATCGGGCCGGCGCCGCCGGCCTCCACCTCCGCGTTGAGCAGGGTGGCCTCGGCCCGGACCTGCCAGGCGCGGGCGCCGGTGCGCCGGAACCGCCGCCGGGCATCACGCGCAGCGGTCCGGGCGCGGCCCGGATCGCGGAGCACCAGGCTGCGCGCCAGCGCCAGCTCCGCCTCGCCGCGGCGCTGGTAGAGGCGCCGGCGACCGTAGGCGTCGACCGCCGCCGCCAGGGCTGCGGCGCCCTGCTCGTGGAGCCCGGCCGCCATCAGCACCTCGGCCCGGTCCTGCTCGACCATCGCCGTCATCACCGGCCCTTCGGACGCCACCCTCGGGTAGGCCGCGTCGAAGTCCCGCAGGGCGGCGACCAGGTCGCCGCCGAGGAAGTGGGCGTAGCCGAGGTTGTGCAGCGCCTTCGCGGCGCCGTACTCGTCACACGCCTCGAGGTAGGTGGAGACCGCCCGCTCGAAGTCGTACGTCGCGGCGGCCAGGTCCTTGCGCTGCAGGTGGACGTTGCCCCGGTTGAGGTGGATCCGAGCGATCCGGGCCGGCTCGTCGAGCAGGGGCAGGGCCTGGTCGAAGCGGCCCATGGCCTCCGCGGTCTCGCCGCGCAGCATGTGCAGGAGGCCGAGCTGGGAGTGCAGGACCCCCCGCGTCGGGTCCGTGAGCCCCTGCTGACCCAGCGTCTCGCGGCAGAGCTCGATGGCGAGCTCGTGCTGGCCGGTCTCCGAGAGCACGTACGACAGGCTCGCGGCGATCCGGGCGGCCAGGTCGGCACCGTCCGCGGCGTCCGTGCCGTCCACGCCGGCCGCCCCGCCGGCACCGACCCCCGCGCGGGCGCTCTCCAGCAGGCGCTGCGCCTCACGGTGTCGCCCCCGGTTGAGCGCGCGCACGCCCCGGCTGTGCAGTTCCTGGGAGGAGCTCACACCCTCATGATCGCGCCAGACCCGTGCAGGAGGTGACGACATCCCAGGTATTCGTCACCGCCGTCGCGGTGTCCCCGGGCTCGCCGACCGGTTCCAGGCTGCCCACGAGGCCGGCGGCGACAGTGCCGGCGACGATCGGAGCGCTGAAGGACGTGCCGCTCCACACGGCGAAGCCGCCACGGAAGTCGTCGGGGTCGATCGCCTCGCGCAGCCGGCCGTACGCGGTGGTGCGGGCCAGGGGCTCGAAGCCCCCCTGGAAGGACGGCATCGTGCTGACGACCGAGGCGCCGACGGCGCGGGCCCGCACCCAGGGTCCGGCGTTGCTGAACATCGCGTCCGAGCGCCGGTTGGGGTTGACCGCCCCGACCGACACGATCGGCGAGATCGACGGGTCGGCCGGGATCGGGCCGGCGCCGTCCTCCCACGGGCCGAACGCGGCCGGGAAGGAGGGGCGGCTGGTGGCGTCGTTGCCCGCCGAGCAGACGACGACGACACCGTTGCGGGCCATCTCCTCCAGGATCGCGTACATCGTGGGATCGAAGAGCGAGTCCTCCGGCGTCTCGTGGTAGTAGCCCATGGACAGGCTGAGCACGTCGATCGGGTGCCCACCAGGCTCGCCGGCGCGGTGGCGACGGGCGAGCTCCGCGATCTGCGCCAGCGTCGCGACCAGGTCGGACTCCACGATCGGCCCGTCGGGCGGGACGACCCGCCAGGCGAGGATGTCGGCGTCGGGGCAGCGCTGCCGCACCAGGCCCGCGATGAAGGTGCCGTGGCCGGCGAGCGGGTCGATGGCGCCGTCCAGCGGTCCGTCCTGGTCGCCGTCGTGCTCGGGAGACACCGAGGTGCTGTCCGAGTAGCCGACCGGCGTGCCGTCCAGGGTCACGGTGGTGTCCACGATCCCGTCGAGCCACGGGTGCTTGCCGCAGCCGGTGTCGAGGATCGCCACCACCGGGCGGCGGCCCTCGAAGGCGGAGTCGGGGCGCCGGGTCGGCGCGGGACCGACGTACGCCACGGGCTGGCGCCCGCCGAACCCGATCTGCAGGTAGCTGGCGATCGCGCGCGAGCCGCGGGCGTCGCTGGCCGGGTTGCTGTCGTGCAGGGGGTTGGAGTCGTGGAGCGGGTTGCTGTCGTGCAGGGGGTTCGAGTCGTGCAGAGGGTTGGAGTCGTGCAGCGGGTTGCTGTCGTGCAGCGGGTTGCTGTCGTGCAGCGGGTTGGCGTCGATCGCAGGCTGGACGACGTGGTCCAGGCTGACTCCGGTGACGGCCTCGACCCCGAACTGGGCACGCGTCTGCTGCAGCAGCGTCCACGCGTCCGGGGCGATCGTCGCGCGGTTCGAGGCGACCACCAGTCGCAGCGGCCGCACGCCGAACCTCAGGTTCACGGTCCGGGGGTCCTCCTCCTCGGGGACCACGTCCCAGCCGAGCGGCTCCGCCACCGCCCGGAGCACCCGGACGGCCCCCTCGAAGTCGACCGACTTCGACACCAGCAGCCGCGGGCCGACGTACACCGTGGGCCGGGGCACGACCCCGTCGACGATCAACGCGGTCGCCGGGTCGAGCAGCCGGCCCTGGGCGCCGGCGATCGCACCCGGGTGGGGCGGTCGCGGGTCGCGGTCCAGCGGCTTGCGCGCGGGGCGGGCGGGGCGCGGCTGCTTCTCGGGCGTCTCGGGGTCCACGGGTTCCTCAGATCTCGAAGGTGGGGGTGGCGAACGCCGGCCGGGCGACGTCGTGCGGCTCGAGGCGGAGCCGCATCAGCCCGACCGGCAGGTCGGTGAGCGCGAACCGTCCCGAGTCGCTCACCACTGCCTCGTGCGGGGTCGGCTCCTCGCCCGGGAGGGCGCGGATCGTCATGGGCTCGGCCGGCACGATCCAGCCGTCCACCCGCGAGCGCCCGTTGTCGACGGCGATTCGCAGCAGGAGGTCGGTGTCGCCGTGCACGAACCGCAGCGTGTACGACGAGGAGCCGCGCGTCCCGACGAGCTCGGTCGAGCGCTCGACCAGCTCCATCAGCTCCAGGTCGAGGTCGGACGCCGCCATCGCGGCGGCGGCCTGCATGGCGGCGACCAGGTGCTCGGGCACGGGGTCGTGGCGTTCGTGCACGTCTCGGACGATCCCGAGGAGTGCCTCGCGACTCAGCTCGCTCATCTCAGATCCCTCCGGCCTGCATCAGGGCCACTCTCAGCTTGGCGAGGCAGCGGCCGCGGGTCGGGCCGATGCTGCCGACCGGCATGCCGAGCTCGGTGGCCAGCTCGCGGTAGTCGGGGCGGTTCTCGAAGGCGACGATCCGCAGCAGCCGGCGGCAGCGCTCCGGCAGCCCGTCGACGGCGGCCCAGAGGCGGTCGCCCTCGTCGTGCTGCACCACACTGTCCTCCGCCGAGCGCTGGCGCGGAAGCACCTGCGCCAGGTCCTCGTCGTCGACCGGGGTCGGCGTCGTCCTCGCACCCGCGACCCGCCAGGCCTCGCGGCGGGCGGTCGTGGTGAGCCAGCCGCCCACGGCCACCGGGTCGAGGATGGCGGCGCGGCGGCGTACGAGCGCCAGCCAGGTGTTCTGGATGACGTCCTCGGCCGCCGAGTCGGAGAGGCGGTAGGCGCGCACGACGTGCCAGAGCACGGGCGTCATCACCGCGACCAGGTCGTCGAGGCCGCCGGCCTCGCCGGCCACCCAGCGGTTGAACCCGTCGGTGGCCTCGCCCCAGACCGCGCCAGGGCGCGCGTCCTCGGCTCGCGAACCACCGCTGGAGGTCATCGGACCCGTCGCTCCCGGTTGTCTCTCGATCAGGATCACGCCCATGAGGAGTGCCGTGCGCGCGTCCTGATACATCTCCCTGAAGACATAGTCGGGGGAAAACGTTCGCAGGTCACTCGCCCGCACCGGGTGAGGCGGCGCCGAATCGGGCCTGCGAACCGTTCGATAGCCTCGACCCGTGACCCCGCCGAGCCCCACGACCGTCCTCGACGTCCGCGGGATCGGCGCCGACGAGCACCTCGACTTCCTGCGCCGCCAGCCCGCCGCGAGCTTCCTGCAGACCCCGGCCTGGGGCCGGGTGAAGTCCGAGTGGCGGCACGAGTCGCTCGGCTGGTTCCGTGGTGGCGAGCTGGTGGGCGTCGGGCTCGTGCTCTACCGCCAGCTGCCGAAGGTGCGGCGCTACCTCGCCTACCTGCCCGAGGGACCCGTCATCGACTGGGACGACCCCGACCTCGCCGGCTGGCTGCGGCCGCTGGCCACGCACCTGCGCGGCCGCGGCGCCTTCGGCGTGCGGATGGGGCCGCCGGTCGTGACCCGCCGGTGGGACGCCGCCACCGTGAAGGCCGGCATCGCCGACCCCGCCGTACGCCGCCTCGGCGACCTGGTCCCCACCGAGCGCAGCCACGCCGGCGCGCGGGTGGTCGCCCAGCTCGGTGAGCTCGGCTGGCGCGCGCAGGCCGTCGAGGGCGGGTTCGCTGCCGGGCAGCCGCAGTTCGTCTTCCAGGTCCCGCTCGCCGGCCGCACCGAGGCCGACGTGCTCGCCGGCATGAACCAGCTCTGGCGCCGCAACATCAAGAAGGCCGCCAAGGAGGGCGTCGAGGTCACGTCGTACGACGGCGCGGCGATCGAGCCGGAGCTGACGACCTTCCACGACCTCTACGTGCACACCGCCGAGCGCGACCACTTCACCCCGCGGCCGCTGGCGTACTTCGGGACCATGGTGGAGGCGCTCGGCGCCGAGGAGCCCGACCGGATCCGGCTCTACACCGCGCGGCACGACGGCACGCTCGTCGCCGCCACGATCGCGATCCGGGTCGGCGCGCACGCCTGGTACTCCTACGGCGCGTCGTCCACCGAGAAGCGCGAGGTCCGCGGCTCCAACGCCGTGCAGTGGCAGATGATCCGCGACGCGATCGCCGCCGGCGCGGACGTCTACGACCTGCGGGGCATCACCGACACGCTCGCGGACGACGACCCGCACCTCGGGCTGATCCAGTTCAAGGTCGGCACGGGCGGCGAGGCCGTCGAGTACGTCGGCGAGTGGGACCTCCCCCTCAACAAGCCGCTCTACGCCGCGTTCGACCTCTACATGAGGAGGCGCTGATGAGCCTGGACCTCACCGTCGACGGCGACCGCTGGCGCGACCACCTCCGCTCCGTCGCGAGCGGCGAGCCGGGTCTCGTCCCCGTCGTGAAGGGCAACGGCTACGGCTTCACGCTCGGCCGCCTGGCCCGCAAGTCGCAGTGGCTGCACGACCAGGGCCTCGGCGTCGACACCCTCGCCGTCGGCACCTACGAGGAGCTGCCCGAGGTCGCCCAGCGCTACCACGGCCGGCTGCTCGTCCTCACCCCGTGGCGCCCCTTCGGCGCGGCGCTCGAGCTCGACCCGGCGTACGCCGACCGGGTCATCCACACCGTCAGCCGCGCCGTCGACCTGCCCGTCCTGCTGGCACGCCGGCCCGACGCCCGCTTCGTGCTCGAGCGCTCGACGAGCATGCTGCGACACGGGATGACGACCCGCGAGCTGTGGTCGACCGCCGAGGTCGTGCGTGGGCACCCCCGGGCCCGGGTCGAGGGGGTGGCCCTGCACCTCCCGCTCGCCAACGGCGCGAACCTGTCCGAGGTGCACCGCCTGCTGATCGACGTGGTCGCGACCGAGCTGCCGCTCGACACCGTGTGGGTCAGCCACCTCAGCGCGGCCGAGCTGACGGCGCTGCGCACGGCGTACCCGGACTTCACCTTCCACCCACGCATCGGCACGGACCTGTGGCTCGGCGACCGCTCGGCCCTGCGGGTCACCGCGACCGTGCTCGACGTCCACGAGGTCGAGCGCGGCGACGGTTTCGGCTACCGGCACCGGACGGCGCCCAAGGCCGGCCACGTGCTGGTCGTCAGCGGTGGCACCGCCCACGGCATCGGGCTCGAGGCGCCGCTCGGCGACGCCAGCCTGCGCGGCCGCGCGGCGACGCTGGCCCGCGGCGGCATGGACGCGGCCGGCTTCGTGCGCTCGCCCTTCTCCATCGACGGCAAGCAGCGGCTCTTCGCGGAGCCGCCGCACATGCAGGCCTCGATGCTCTTCCTGCCCCACGGCGCCCGGGTCCCCGCCGTCGGCGACGTGATCGACGTCCGGGTGCGCTACACCGCCACCGCGTTCGACCGTGTCGTGGTGAGCTGAGCGCTGGCCCTCACGGGGTCGCGGCGCGGGTCCCACAGGTCGCGCGCGACCATCACGACGAGGTAGAGCTCGGCGGCCATCCGCAGGAGGGTCGCGGCCCAGTAGAAGCCGGCGTCACCACCGGCCGCCGGGGCGAGGTAGCCGCCGAGGTACCACCAGACGGCCGCGAAGTAGAGCACCTCGCCGGCCTGCCAGATCAGCAGGTCGCGCCACCGCGGGCGGGCGAGCACGGCCAGCGGCAGCAGCCACAGCACGTACTGCGGCGAGTAGACCTTGTTGATGATCAGGAAGCCCGCGACGATCAGGAACCCCAGCTGCGCCAGCCGGGGGGTCGCCGGTGACCTCAGGCCGAGCGCCGCGACGACGAGGCACCACCCGGCGAAGAAGAGCCAGGACACGACGTTGATCGCGTGCGGGTCCACCGTGTGCGGCTGCGACGGGGTGTCCAGCGCCTGCTGGACGACCAGCCAGATCGAGCCGAGGTCGGCCCCTCGGTCGGAGTTGAAGCTCCAGAAGACCTTCCACTGCGACGGGCCGGTCAGCAGGGCCGGCAGGTTGGCCGCCACCCACGCACCGGCGGCGCCGGCGACGGCCACGCCGAAGGTGCGGTAGCGGCGTTGTCGCCAGCAGATGACGAGCAGGCCGCCGAGCAGGAAGAGCGGGTAGAGCTTGGTCGCCGTGCCCAGACCGATCAGCACGCCGGTCAGCAGGGGCCGCCCGCGCGCCCACGCCCACAGCGCGCCCGACACGAGCGCGACCGCGAGCAGGTCCCAGTTGATCAACCCGGTGAGGAGCAGCGCCGGAGACAGCGCGAAGGCCGCCGCGTCCCACGGCCGCCGCGGGTTCACGCCGGCGAGCAGCCAGGTGCACAGCAGCGCCAGCACGGCGAAGCCGAGCGCGTTGACGATCACGAAGATGCGGATCTCGCGAAGCACCTCGGGCCGCGCGGCGACGTCCTCGGTGGGCGCCTGGTAGCGCGACTCGAGGTCCGGCGAGCCGTTGAGCCAGTGGGTGAGCCAGGCGGTGCCCCACGCCCAGTAGGCGATGCCGACGGGGTACTCCATGACCTCGAAGCGCTCCCGCACCTGGGCATCGTCGCTGTAGGGCCAGTTCAGCTCGGCGAAGCCGCGGCCCGTGTAGAGGTAGGGCAGGTCGGAGTAGCACATGTGGCTGTAGCGGGCCTGGCCGTTCTGCCAGGTGTCGTCGTAGCAGTTGCCCTTCTGCACCATCCCGAGGGCGACGCAGACGACGGTCAGGGCCAGCAGCACCCGCACCGGCGTCCACCACGGGTGCCGGGAGGCCCGGCTGCCGATCGGTCCGCCGATGCCGTCGCTGAGCGCGGTCACCACCGGGTCGTCAGCGGTGGGATCCACCCAGTCGCGACCGCGCGCCGGCCCGGCCATCAGCCCTGCCGGACCCTCCGCCGACCGGACTGCGTGCGTCCGGGGGTGGCGCCCGTGGCCGGCGGGCTCGCGGGGTCCGAGGTGGTCGGGCTGGAGGGCTCGGTCGGCAGGTCGGTCGGCGTCGGCGTCGGCGTGGGCTCGGGGGTCGGCGTCGGCGTGTTGCTCGGGCTCGGCGTGTTGCTCGGGCTCGGCTTCTTGGTCGGGGTCTTGGACGGCTTCTTCGACGGCTTCTTCGACGGCTGGGGCTTCGGCGTGTACGGGTCGTGCCCGTCGACCGGGGCGTCACCGTCGAGGTTGGCCGGCGGCGGGAACTGCTCGACGTCCTTGCCCTCGAGGTTGCGACCCATCACGTCGGTCCACGTGCGCGCCGGGAAGGAGCCACCGAAGTACTCGGGCAGCCAGCCGTCGAGCTGGCCCTGGCCCTTGCCGCGCACGTACATGACGGCGGTGGCCAGCTGCGGGGTGTAACCCACGAACCAGGCCGACGACACGTAGTCCGCGACGCCCTCCTTGGGCGAGGAGGCGGTCGCCGTACCGGTCTTGCCGGCAGCCGGACGGTTGAGCGCCAGCGCCGCGGTGCCGGTGCCGGACCTCACCACCTGCTGCATGGCGTACGACGTGTCGGCCGCGACGTCCTCGGACACCGCGCGCTTGGTGCGCTGCTTGAACTGGAAGAGGACCTCGCCGTCCTTGCTCACGACCTTGTTGATGACGTGCGGCGCGGCCGCGCGGCCACCGTTGGCGATCGTCGCGTAGGCGTTGGCCATGTTGATCGGGGCGATCGTGGCCGAGCCCAGGGCGATGCCGGAGACCGGCTCGAGCCCGGGGCTGCTGTCGAGGTTGTTGTAGCCGCCCTGGTTCTTGTTCCAGTGCGGGATGCCCAGCTTCTCGGCGGTCTTGAGGATGTGCTTCGGACCGTCCGGCATCGAGACCGTGAGGTCGGCGAAGACGGTGTTGATCGACTCCTCGAGACCCGTCAGCAGGCTGACCTTGTCGCCGTAGTTGTTGCCGTCGCCCGGACCCTCGTTCTTCACCTTCGCGCCGGTGCCGTCCTTGCTGTAGTAGAACGGCGAGTTGCCCGCGAAGGAGTCCTTGAGGGAGAAGCCGTCCTTGAGCGCGGCGGCGACGGCGAACGGCTTGAAGGTCGAGCCGACCTGGCCACCGGTGATGGCCCAGTTGATCTGCGAGTCGACGTAGTCCTGCCCGCCGTAGAAGCCGCGGACGGCGCCGGTGCCCGGCTCGACGGTCGCGACGGCGATGTGCAGGTGCTTGTCCGAGAACTCCTTGCCCTCGGGACGCTGCTCCTTGACGCCCTTCTCGGCGGCGGCCATCGCCTTCTTGGTGAAGGTCGTGGTGACCCGGAGGCCACCACCGTCGATGTCCTCGTCCTTGAAGCCGAGCTCGTGCAGCTCGTCGCGGACCATCGTCAGCATGTGGCCCTTCTGGCCGCCGTACCGGCTCTCCGCCTTGATCTTGGGGAAGGTCGGGAGCCGCCGCTTGGCGTGCTCAGCCTGCTCGGCGGTGATGTTGTCCGCCGAGACCATCCCGTTGAGGACGTAGTCGTAGCGCTCCTTGAGCGCCTCGCGCGAGGCCGGGCCCTTGGCCGGGTCGAAGAAGGAGGGGTTGTTGAGCACGCTCGCCAGCACGGCCGACTGACGCAGGTTGAGGTCCGCGGCGTCCTGGTTGAAGTACGCCTGGGCGGCCGCCTGCACGCCGTACGCCCCGCGCCCGAAGTAGATGGTGTTGAGGTAGCCCTCGAGGATCTCCGACTTCGACTTGGTGCGCTGCAGCTTCAGCGAGAGCACGGCCTCCTTGGCCTTGCGCTGGTAGGAGCGCTCCTGGCTGAGGTAGAGGATCTTGACGTACTGCTGCGTGATCGTGGACGCGCCCTGGGTCGCGTTGCCCTTCGCGTTGCTGAAGGCCGCGCGCACGATGCCGCGCGGGTCGATGCCGTTGTCGCTCCAGAAGGAGCGGTTCTCGGCCGCGACCACGGCGTTCTGCAGGTCGTCGGGCATCGTGTCGAGGGAGATCGACTCGCGGTTCTGGGTCGCGAAGGACCCGACCTCAGCCTTGCTGTCGGAGTAGTAGACGAAGGACGTCTGGGTCTGGAAGTCCTTGTTGGGGTCCGGGATGTCCGTGGACCGGTAGAGGTAGACCACCCCGCCGGTGAGCAGGAGCATGCCGACCAGGCCCGCGATCAGGACCCAGCGGAAGAACCGCCACACCTTCTGCTTGCGGGTGCGGGGTCGCTTGGACGCCGACTTGCTGTTCTGCGTGGGCTCGGCGGCCCGGCGCTTGCCACTCACGTCGACGGCTCCGCGGGTCGGGGATCAGGGACGAAATCTCGGTCGAAGACCGTTGGTCAGGGTACGGGGGCCGCCCGCAGAGCCCCAAGACGCCGCACGGCGGCGCTCCGACCGGGTGCTCCGCGCAGGCGGCAGCGGTCGTCTGCCGGTGACCGACGTCTCAATCGGAAGCCCTGACACAACCTCGTGACAGGTCGGTGGTTCGCAACGCGCGGATATATCGCTACGATACGTCTCATGGCACGTCGCGCAGAGACCATCGAGCTCGCAGTCCTCGGACTGCTGCACGAGGGACCCATGCACGGCTACGAGCTCCGCAAGCGCCTCAACCTGATGCTGGGGTGGGGCCGGGTGCTCTCCTACGGGTCGCTCTACCCGACCTTGAAGAAGATGCTGCGTGCCTCGTTGATCGAGGAGTCGTTGGCCACCAAGACGCCGGGCACCCCGGTGTCGAAGCGGCCGCGGATCACCTACCAGGTCACCGAGGCGGGCACGCGCGAGTTCGAGCGGCTGATGTCGGAGGTCGGTCCCACCGCGTGGGAGGACGACAACTTCGACATCCGGTTCGCGTTCTTCTCCTCCACCGACATGGAGATCCGGCTGCGGGTGCTCGAGGGCCGGCGTACCCGGCTCCAGGAGCGCCTCGACCGGGTGCAGACCCAGCTCTCCATCACGCAGAAGGAGGTCGACCGCTACGCGGCCGAGCTCCAGCGGCACGGCGTCGAGTCGGTGGAGCGCGAGGTGGAGTGGCTCTCCGAGCTGATCAACGCCGAGCGCAACGGCACCCCGCACCACCAGTCGCAGACCACGGCGCCGGTGGCGCCTCCGATCAGGCCACCCGCGACCCCCGCGGCTGACCAGAAGTTGTGAACACGAAAGGAAACCCGATGGGTTCGGTACGAGTAGCAATCGTGGGAGTGGGCAACTGCGCCACCTCCCTCATCCAAGGTGTCGAGTACTACAAGGACGCCGACCCCTCAGGCACGGTCCCCGGCCTCATGCACGTGATGTTCGGTGACTACCACGTGTCCGACGTGGAGTTCGTCGCGGCGTTCGACGTCGACGACAAGAAGGTCGGCAAGGACCTCTCCGAGGCCATCAACGCCTCCGAGAACAACACCATCAAGATCGCCGACGTCCCCACGCTCGGCATCGACGTCCAGCGCGGCCCGACGCTCGACGGTCTGGGCAAGTACTACCGCCTGACCATCGAGGAGTCCGCCGCCGAGCCGGTCGACGTCGTCCAGGTGCTCAAGGAGACGGGCGCCGACGTGCTCGTGTCCTACCTCCCCGTCGGCTCCGAGCAGGCTGACAAGTTCTACGCCCAGTGCGCGATCGACGCCGGCGTGGCCTTCGTCAACGCCCTGCCCGTCTTCATCGCCTCCGACCCGGTCTGGGCCAAGAAGTTCGAGGACGCCGGCGTCCCGATCGTCGGTGACGACATCAAGTCGCAGGTCGGTGCCACCATCACCCACCGCGTGATGGCGAAGCTGTTCGAGGACCGCGGCGTCGTGCTCGACCGCACGTACCAGCTCAACGTCGGCGGCAACATGGACTTCAAGAACATGCTCGAGCGCGAGCGCCTGGAGTCCAAGAAGGTCTCCAAGACCCAGGCCGTCACCTCCAACCTGACCGGCCCGCTGGCCGGCCTGGTCGACAGCAAGAACGTCCACATCGGGCCGTCGGACTACGTCGCGTGGCTCGACGACCGCAAGTGGGCCTACGTCCGCCTCGAGGGTCGCGCGTTCGGCGACGTCCCGCTCAACCTCGAGTACAAGCTCGAGGTCTGGGACTCCCCGAACTCCGCCGGCATCATCATCGACGCGATCCGGGCCGCGAAGATCGCCAAGGACCGCGGCATCGGCGGCCCGATCATCTCCGCCTCGTCGTACCTGATGAAGTCCCCGCCGGTGCAGCTCCCCGACGACGAGGGTCGCCGCCGCGTCGAGGCCTTCATCGCCGGCGAGGAGTGACCTCAGCCCGCTGAGATCGTCGAGACACCCGTAGTGGCTGTCAGAACCTGGTTCTGGCAGCCACTTGTGGTGTCTCGACGTGTTTCCACAGGCCGCCGGGTCGGCTGATTCGTCCCCAGGTACGGCGGGCAGGCCCGTGGGGTGCCGCACCGCTGGGACCCGATCGCGCCGCCCGTCACCGGGCTGGTGGCTCCGGTGCGCCTCGACCCGACCGGTCGACGGGGACCGACGCGGGCGCAGGCCCGCGGGCCGTCCTGGCGGTTCACCGCGCCGGGGCTCGTGGTGCCTGCCGGCATCAGCGACGACGTGGTGGAGCAACGGATCCTCGAGTCGTACGCCCGGAGCGGTGCGCCCGCCGTGGTCACCGGCTGGGCGGCCCTGCGCCTCCAGGGCGGAGGGTTCTTCGACGGCCTCGCCCCGGACGGACGGACCCGAGTGCGGGTCCCGGTAGCCGCGAACGGCACGCGCCACCGCGGCGACCTCGGCACGGCGGTCGCGGAGGACCGGGTCCCCGAGGACGAGGTCGTCGTCCTCCACGGCATCCGGTGCGCGCGCGCCGAGCGGGCGCTGTACGACGAGATGCAGCGGATCGGTGAGGTCCGCGAGATGGCCGTCGCCGTCGGTGCTGCGTGCGCGGCTCAGCTCACCTCGGTCAAGCGGATGCGGCTCTACGCCGCGACCCGGCGCTGGTACCGCGACGTCCGGCTCGTCAAGGCCGCCGTCGAGATCTCGGTGGAGGGGTGCCGGTCGCCGCAGGAGGACCGCTTCCGCCAGGTCTGGGAGCTCGACGCGCAGTGGGGGCGCCCGCTGCTGAACCCGACGATCCTCGACGCCCGCGGCCGGTTCGTCGCCAACCCGGACCTCCTCGACCCGGGACGCGGCGTCGTCGGTGAGTACGCCGGCGCCGGTCACCGCGACCTCGACCAGCACGAGGCGGACGTCGATCGCGAGGCCGCCGTCCGCGCGGTCGGCCTGGAGTACGTCGAGATGGTCGGCCGCACCCTCCGGGACCCGGCTCGGGTGGTCGCCCGGATGGAGCAGGCGGCGGCGCGCGCCGTACACCTCGAGCGCCGGTGGCAGCTGGCCCCGCGGACGGTGCCGACCCTGGACGAGGTCCTGGACCGGCGCGACCGTCACCGGGTCGTCGAGACACCAGGAATGGCTGACGAATCGCCGGACTGACAGCCCGTTCGGGTGTCTCGACGACCTGTCGGCGACGAACCCCTCAGCGGCGACCGGTCTTGAACATCCCCCGGGCGATCTCGCGGGCCGCGGTCCGCATGAAGTCCTTGAAGGCCGCGGAGCCCACCACCTGGTCGACGATCCCGTCGTCGCGGGGCGACGCCTTCTTCGGCGCGGCCCGCTTCGCCGGCTTCGGCACCGGCACCTGCACCTGGGTGCTCTCCTGCGCCTGCTTGGCGGCGCCCTGCTCGAGGCGGGTCGCGAGCAGCTCGCGCGCCGACTCGCGGTCGATGGCCGCGCCGTACTTGGTCGCCCGCGGGCTGGCCGCGACCGCGGCTGTCAGCAGGTCCGGGTCGCACGGGTCCATCCGCGACTCCGGTGCCCGCAGCCGGGTCCAGGCGACGGGGGTCGGTGCGCCGCGCTCGTCCATCACGGTCACGATCGCCTCGCCGATGCCGAGGCCGGTGATGACGGCGCCGAGGTCGGCGTAGCCGCTGGTGGGGTACGTCGCCACGGTGGCCTTGAGCGCCTTCGCGTCGTTCGGCGTGTGGGCGCGCAGCTGGTGCTGCACCCTCGAGCCGAGCTGGGCGAGCACGTCGTCGGGCACGTCGGTCGGACTCTGGGTGACGAAGAAGACCCCCACGCCCTTCGACCGGATCAGCCGGACGGTCTGGGCGACCTGGTCGAGGAAGGCCTTGGAGGCGTCGGCGAAGAGCAGGTGGGCCTCGTCGAAGAAGAAGACCAGCTTGGGCTTGTCGACGTCGCCGACCTCGGGCAGGTCGTGGAAGAGGTCGGCGAGCAGCCACATCAAGAAGGTCGAGAAGATCGCCGGCCGGTCCTGGAGCTGGGGCAGCTCGACCAGCGAGATCAGGCCGCGGCCGTCGGGGGCGAGCTGGACCAGGTCCGCGGACTCGAACTCCGGCTCACCGAAGAAGACGTCACCGCCCTGGTCCTCGAGCCCGATCAGCTCGCGCAGGATCACCCCGGCCGTCGCCGACGAGAGCCCGCCCAGCTCCTTGAGCTCGACCTTGCCCTCGTCGCTGAGGAGGTGGGCGACCACGGCGCGCAGGTCGGCGAGGTCGAGCAGCGGCAGCCCGGCCCGGTCCGCGTAGTGGAAGACCAGCCCGAGGCTGGACTCCTGGGTGTCGTTGAGCCCGAGCACCTTGCTCAGCAGGGTCGGCCCGAACGCGCTCATCGTGACCCGGAGAGGGATGCCCGAGCCCATCGCGCCGATGGCATAGAACTCGACCGGGAAGCCGGTCGCCGTCCACTCCTGTCCGACCGTCGCGGCCCGGGCGCTGAGCTTCTCGCTCGGCTGCCCGGCCTGGGCCAGCCCCGACAGGTCGCCCTTGATGTCGGCGGCGAACACCGGGACGCCCTGGGCGCTGAGCTGCTCGACCATCAGCTGCAGCGTCCGCGTCTTGCCGGTGCCGGTCGCGCCGGCGACGAGGCCGTGCCGGTTCAGCATCGCGGTGGGGATCCGGACGGGCACGTCGGCCAGCCGGTCGGGCGCCAGCATCAGCCCCCCGAGCTCGAGCGCCGCTCCGTCGAAGGCGTAGCCGGCCCGCACGGCCTCGGTCAGCTCCTGGTCGGCGGCGTCGTCCGTGGCTCCCATGGGGCGACTGTAGATCGCCCGTCAACGGCGACCACGCTCCACCAGCGACTGCCGCTGCGACGTCGCCGGCTCGGCGAGGCGGTCACTGCCGGGGACGCTCGGCCCACCAGGCGAGCAGCGCGGCCTCGGCGGCGGCGGGCTCGACCACGCCCTGGTCGAGGCGCAGCTCCATCAGGAACTTGTACGCCGCGCCGACGTCGCGGCCGGGACCGACCCCCAGCAGCTGCATGATCTGGTTGCCGTCGAGCGCCGGGCGCAGCGACGCCAGCTCCTCCTCCTCGGACAGCCGCGCGATCCGGACCTCGAGCTCGTCGTAGGTCCGGCTCAGCCGCTCGGCCTTGCGCTTGTTGCGCGTGGTGCAGTCGGCACGGGTCAGGATGTGCAGCCGCTCGAGCTGGTCGCCGGCGTCGCGCACGTAGCGGCGTACGGCGGAGTCCGTCCACTCGCCCGAGCCGTAGCCGTGGAAGCGCAGGTGCAGCTCGACGAGCTCGCTCACGGCGTCGATCTGGTCGTTGGAGAAGCGCAGCGCCTTCATCCGCTTGCGGGTCAGCTTGGCGCCGACGACGTCGTGGTGGTGGAAGGTGACGGTGCCGTCGTCGACGAAGCGCCGGGTCCGCGGCTTGCCGACGTCGTGCATCAGCGCGGCGAACCGCGAGACGAAGTCGGGGCCGCCGCCGGGCAGGCGCGGCTCGAGGTCGATCGCCTGCTCCAGGACCGTGAGCGTGTGCTGGTAGACGTCCTTGTGCCGGTGGTGCTCGTCACGCTCGAGGGCGAGCGCCGGGAGCTCGGGGAGCACGATGTCGGCCAGCCCGGTCTCCACCAGGAGGGTCAGCCCGAGTCGCGGGTACGGCGCGCACACCAGCTTGACCAGCTCGTCGCGGACCCGCTCGGCGGAGATGATCTCGATCCGCCCGGCCATCGCCCGCATCGCCTCGACGACCTCCGGCGCCACCGTGAAGCCGAGCTGCGCGGCGAACCTGGCGGCGCGCATCATCCGCAGCGGGTCGTCGGAGAAGGAGTCCTCGGGCCGGCCCGGCGTCCGCAGCAGCCCGTGGGCGAGGTCGACGACGCCGGCGTACGGGTCCACGATCTCGCGGCCGGGCACCCGCACGGCCATCGCGTTGACGGTGAAGTCCCGTCGGCCGAGGTCGCCGACGAGGTTGTCGCCGAAGTCGACGTCCGGCTTGCGGGAGGTGGGGTCGTAGGACTCCGAGCGGTACGTCGTGACCTCGACCTGCCAGTCGTCCTTGCGGCAGCCGATCGTCCCGAACGCGCGGCCCATGTCCCAGATCGCGTCCCCCCAGCCCTTGAGCAGCCGCTCGGTCTCGTCCGGGCGGGCCGAGGTGGTGAAGTCCAGGTCGTGGTGGCGCCGCCCGAGCATGGCGTCGCGGACCGGGCCCCCGACCAGCGCGAGCTCGTGCCCGGCCGCGGCGAACCGGTGGCCGAGCTCGTCGATGACCGGCGCGATCCGGTCCAGCTCGGCGGTGACCGAACGCTGGACGTCGGCGATCTGCGGCAACGGCGGCGGAGCTTCTGGCACGGCAGGCGAGTCTAGGGCGTGAGCGGGGCGGGGGCCCGATCCGCGCAGGCCCGGCCAGTAGAGTCGCTGCGTGCTACGCCTGGTGTCGCTGCTGTCTGCCTTGGCGGCGGCGGCATTTGCCGGCACCCTCGCCGTACCTCTCACCGCCCCGGCCGCAGCCGCGGTGCCCGCCCGAGACGCGGCGGACGCACCCCTGTCGGTGAGCATCGACAGCCTCGCGCCCTCGACCATCCCGCGGAAGGGACCCATCCGGGTCACCGGCTCGGTGACCAACCTCGACACCGAGACGTGGTCCACTGTCAACCTCTACCCGTTCATCTCGGACACCCCGATCTCGAGCACCGCCGAGCTGGCCGAGGCTTCCGAGACCGACGCCGAGGACGACGTCGGCAAGCGGATCGTCGACCCCGGGCCCTACTTCACCATCGACGAGCTGGCTCCCGGCGAGACCATGCAGTACTCCATCTCGGTGCCGCGCGTGCGCCTGCTCGTCACGGCGCCCGGGGTCTACTGGTTCGGGGTCCACGCCCTCGGCGCCGGCCCGGACGGCACCCGGGACAACACCGCCGACGGCCGCGCCCGCACCTTCCTCCCGCTCGTCCCGGCGGCGACCACGAAGGTCGTCGACACCGCGCTGGTCGTGCCGATCCGCGGCGCCGTGCGCCACGAGAGCGACGGCCGGATCGCCGGCCTCAGCGACTGGACGCGCACCCTGTCGACCGGTGGCCGGCTGCGGGGCCTCACCGACTTCGGCCTCGCCGCGGGGGACCGGCCGATCACCTGGCTCGTGGATCCGGCGATCACCGACGCCGCCACCCGGCTCACCGAGGGCAACCCGGCGCGGTCGCTGGCCCCCACGCTCGAGCCGGGCGAGCCGGACAGCACGGAGTCCGCGAGCCCGTCGCCGGACGCGTCGCCGGAGCCCACCGACGACGGGTCCGACGCCGCGGACGCCGACACCCCGGAGGACCCCGACCTGGCTGCCGCCTCCGCGGCCGCCACCCAGTGGCTCGAGCGGCTGCACACCGGGCTGGAGGGCAGCGAGATCCTCGGCCTGCCGTACGGCGACGTGGACGTCTCGGGCGCCGCCGCGCACAACCCGAAGGCCTACGCCCGGGCCCACAAGCGCACCGGCACCGAGCTCGCGCCCTGGGGGCTCCCCCTCTCCCCCGCCGTCTCGTCGCCGTCCGGCTACCTCTCGCCGGCCGCGGTCGAGCTGGCCGCCGCCGACTCCCAGGTGCTCCTGACGGACCGGATGTTCCGGGGCCGGGCGCCCGCGGTCGCCACGACCGGAGGGCACACCGTCGTCGTGACGTCGTCCGAGGCCGCGACCGGCGGGCCGGGTCCGGACGAGTCGCTGGCGCCGGTCGCCGTACGGCAGCGCATCCTCAGCGAGGCCGCGCTGCGCCTGGCGACGACGGGTCAGCCCCCGCTGGTCGTGACGGTCCCGAGCAGCTGGGACGCGGGCTCGAGCACCGGGTTCTTCGAGGGCCTGGACGTCGACTGGCTGCACCTCACGACGGTGGACACGGTCGCGGCGCACACCGGGCGCGAGGTCGACGCCGACACCCTGAGCTACCCGAAGGCGCAGCAGGCCGCCGAGCTCGACGCGACCGACTTCGCCGCCGCGACGGCGCTGGCCCACGCCGGTGACACCCTGCAGAACCTGCTGACCCGCAACGACCGGGTCGGCGGCGTCGTCCGGGACGAGGCGATGACCGACGTGTCCTTCGCCGACCGGCGCGACCCCACGATCAGCCAGGCCTCCGCGTCGCGCTCGCGGGAGTGGATCGAGGAGCGCCTGCGCATGGTCGACGTGGCGGCACCGCCGTCGGTGATCCTGGCGAGCGGCAGCGGCCGGTTCTCGGCCACCGTCACCAACGGTCTGGACCAGCCCGTGACCGTGCGCCTGGAAGCCGAGACGGACCCGTTGCTGACGGTCACGGTGCCGGACAAGGACGTCGAGATCGGCCCCGGCAGCCGGACCACGATCCTGCTCCACGCGTCGTCGGAGGCCACCGGCGTCCGCAACGCCCGGCTGGTGCTCACCGACTCCGAGGGTGCGCCGCTCGGCACGTCGGACTCCCTTCCCTTCCGCTCCAGCCGGGTCAGCAGCGTCATCTGGCTGATCCTCGGGACTGGGCTCGCCCTGCTCTTCGCCACCATCGTGATCCGGCTCTTCCGCCGGATCCGAGCGGCTGCAACGTCAGCGTGAGCAGCCGATGAGCGCCTTCGACGACGAGCGGCCCGAGGAGGAGCGCGAGCGCGTCCTCGCCAACAGCGCGGTGATGGCGGTCGGGACCGTCTTCTCCCGGGCGAGCGGTTTCATCCGGTCCGCCCTGCTGGTGGCGGCGCTGGGCGCGTCGTTGCACGCGGACCTCTTCAACATCGCCAACACGATCCCGAACATGCTCTACATCCTGCTCGCGGGCGGCGTCGTCAACGCCGTGCTGGTCCCGCAGCTGGTGCGCACGATGAAGCAGGACGCCGACGGCGGCGAGGCGTACGCCAACCGGATCATCACGCTGGCCGGGCTGTTCCTGGGCGTCGTCACCGTGCTGCTGGTGGTCGCCGCCCCGTGGGTGATGTCGGTGTTCCTGGACTCGGCGTTCGGTCGACCCTGCCTGAGCGCCCAGCGCGACTCGATCATCGACTTCGCCCGGCTCTGCCTGCCCCAGGTCTTCTTCTACGGGATGTACGTCCTCATCGGCCAGGTGCTCAACGCGCGCGGCCGCTTCGGGCCGATGATGTGGGCGCCGATCGCCAACAACGCCATCTCGATCGCGGTGCTGGTGGTCTACCTCTTCGTCTTCGGCCCCGCGCGCGGCGCCGAGGTGTTCGGCTCCTTCACCTCCGGGCAGGAGCTGCTGCTGGGCCTGGGCGCCACCGTCGGCATCGCCGCCCAGTTCGCGATCCTGGTGCCCTACCTGCGCGCGACCGGCTTCCACTACCGCCCGCGCTTCGACTTCGTCGGCACCGGGCTGGGCCGGACCCTGCAGCTCGGGGTCTGGACCGTGCTGTTCGTGATCGTCAACCAGATCGCGTACACCGTCGTGGTGCGGCTCGCCTCGGGCGGCACCGCGGCGATCGCCTGCGACGGCGTGCACGCCTCCGGGGCCACCGGCTACACGGTCTACTCCAACACGTTCCTGATCATCATGGTCCCGCACTCGATCATCACCGTGTCGCTGGCCACCGCCATCCTGCCGCGGCTCGCCGCGCGCGCGGCCGACGGCGACCTCGCGGCGGTCGCCCGGTCCCTGTCGTCGACCCTGCGCAGCGCCCTCGCCCTGGTCGTCCCGTTCGCCGCGCTGCTGCCGGTCGTCGCCACCGACGCCGCGCACCTGCTCTGGGGGTACGGCGCCGGGCGCGACGACTACGACCTCTTCGCCCCGCCGCTCTCGCTCTTCGGCATCGGGCTGGTCTTCTTCACCGTCCACTACCTGATGCTGCGCGGCTTCTATGCCCTCGAGCGCAACGCCCAGGTGTTCTGGATCCAGTGCGTCGTCGGGGTCGTCAACATCGCGGTCGCCGTGACCCTGGTCCACGGCGTCGACGAGCTCGGCACCGCGTCCGCGCTGGTGCTCGCGTACGCCGCGGCGTACCTCGTCGGCGCGACGCTGTCCTACCTGATGCTCTCGCGTCGTGTCGGTGGCCTGGAGGCCGCGGCGCTGCTCCGGTTCCTGCTCCGCCTGGCCGTCGCGACGGCCGCGGCGGTGGCCGCGGCCGGCGGCTCGGCGTACCTGCTGCACCAGATCGTGGGTGACGACAGCTGGTGGGCGGCCGCAGTGACGCTCGTCCTCGCCGGCGCCGCCGGCGGCCTGGTGCTGGTCGGCGCGGCGCGCGCGCTGCGGCTGAGCGAGCTGACGTCGATCGTCGACACGATCGCACGTCGGCTGCCCCTCCCTCGTCGGCGTTGACATCGCCCTACGATGGGCCTGGACCACCGCGACGACGGTCTGGTCCGAGTCCGACGAGGGGAGCTGAGTGCCGAGCTCGATCCGGCCCGGCGACGTGCTCGCCGACCGGTACCGCCTGGTCGACCTGCTCACGGAGAGCGGGGGCGGCCGGTTCTGGCGTGCCCACGACCGGGTGCTGGACCGGCACGTCGCCCTGCACGTCATCGCCGAGGACGACGAGCGCGCCACCGACCTGCTCGAGGCGGCACGGCGCTCCGCGACCGTCCACGACCGGCGCCTGCTGCGGGTCCTGGACGCCGACCGGGCCAACGGGCTCTGCTACGTCATCAACGAGTGGGGCTCGGGCGACTCCCTCGACATCATGCTCGCTGCCGGACCGCTCGGTCCGCGTCGAGCGGCCTGGCTCGTGTCCGAGGTGGCCGCCGCCGTCGCCGCCGGCCACGAGGTCGGGGTCGCCCACGGCCGGCTGATCCCAGAGAACGTGCTCGTCGACCACACCGGCGGCGTCCGCCTGATCGGGTACGCCGTGGACGCGGCCATGCACGGGCTCCCGGCCGGCCGGGTGTCGACCGACGTCGCCGACCTCGGCGGCATCCTCTACTGCGCGCTCACCGGCAAGTGGCCCGGAGTCTCCTCGTCGGCCATCGCCGAGGCGCCCCTCGAGCAGGGCCGGGTGCTCCGCCCCCGCCAGGTCCGCGCCGGCATCCCGCGGCCGCTGGACACGCTGTGCGACGAGGTCGTCAACCCCTACTCCGGGCCGGCCGGCGCCCGCCTGCGCGAGACCCACGACGTCGCCTCCGCCCAGGGCATCGCCGACTACCTGTGCGCGTTCGTCGGCGACAGCACCGGCCTGGCGGAGGCGGAGGCCGCCGCCGGTCACCGCGACACCAACGAGATCGCGGCCCTGCCCGCGATCGCCGACCGGCCGGCCCGCCAGGTCCCGCCCCCGACGCCCGAGCCGGAGCCGGAGCCCGACCCGGAGCCGGAGGCGGCGACCGACCCGGCGCAGCCCGCCGTACCCGTGGACACCGTCGAGACGACCCAGCCCGCCCAGCCCGCCCAGCCGGCCCAGCCCGCTGACACGCCCGAGCCGGCGGCCGAGCTGCCGACCCAGGCCGGGCTGCCGATCTTCGACGACGAGACCGACGACGTCTCCTGGCTGGTCGCGCCGGGCGAGCCCGCCGCGCCACCCCCGCCGTTCGAGGAGCCACCGGAGCGCCCGCTCTTCGCCCCTACCCCGGCCGAGGGCACGCCCACCCGCAGGCCGCGTCCCGGAGCGCGGCCCAGCACGCCGCCGGTCCCGGCACCGGTCCCGGCGCCCGCCCCGGCTCCCGGTGGCCGCGGCTTCTGGCCCTGGGACACCGGCACCGGCCTGATCGCCGCGGCCGACGAGCCCGAGGAGGAGATGCCGGGTCGCAACTGGCTGCGCCTGGCCGCTGTCATCGCGGCCGCCGTGCTCCTGCTGCTCGCCGTCGCCGTCGCCTACAACCTCGGCCGCGGCCGCACCCCTCTGGGCGCCGTGCCGGACGACGACGACCGTCCGTCCGCGACCCCGTCGAGCCAGGCGCCGGTCTCGCCGGCGACCGACCCGATCACCGGGGTCACCGCCACCGACTTCGACCCGCAGGGCACGCCGCCGCAGGAGAACCCCGAGCTGGCGCCGCTCGCCGTCGACGGCGACAAGGCGACAGCCTGGCGCAGCCTCAACTACAAGCAGAACTTCGGCCCCGGCGGGCTCAAGGCGGGGGTCGGCCTGGTCCTCGACCTCGGCGCCGAGCGCTCGGTCACGGCCGTCGACGTGACGGTGCTGGGCGGGTCGACCGGCCTGTCGCTCTACCTCACCGACACCCGCCCGACCACGACCGACGGCCTCAAGGCCGTCGCCCGGGCCACGGTCGACAAGACCGACCGGATCACCCTCGACCAGCCGGTCCGAGGCCGCTACCTCGTCGTGTTCCTCACCTCCGTGCCCGCCACCGCCGACGGCTTCCGCGGTGAGGTCGCCGAGGTGACGGCGCGCGGATGAGCGAGGCGCAGCACGAGCCCACGGACGCCGAGTTGCTGGCCGCTCACGTCGGGGGTGACCCGGACGCGTTCGGCCGGCTCTTCGCCCGGCACCGCGACCGGCTCTGGGCGGTGGCGCTGCGCACGATGGGCAACCGCGACGACGCGGCCGACGGCCTCCAGGACGGCCTGGTGGCGGCGTACCGCCGGGCCGGCACGTTCCGCGGTGACTCCGCGGTGACCACCTGGCTGCACCGCGTCGTCGTGAACGCCTGCCTCGACCGCCTGCGCGCGGCCAAGGTACGCCGCGCCGAGCCGCTGCCCGACGACCTCGACGAGCGCGGGGACCGCGGGTCGCTGCGCTCGGCGACCGACGAGGTCGCCGACCCGGCCGACCACGCGAGCCGCACCGAGCAGCGCGCCATGGTCCTCGACGCGCTGCGCACCCTGCCGGAGGAGCAGCGAGCCGCGCTGGTGCTCGTCGACATGGAGGGCTACCCGGTCGCCGAGGCGGCCGCGATCCTCGACTGCGCGGTCGGGACCGTGAAGTCACGGTGCTCCCGCGGCCGGGCCCGCCTCGCCGAGCTGCTCGCGCCCCTGCTCGACGCCGCCGAGGGTGACCCGCACGACACCCCGGCGCGGAACCCGGTGGCCTCGACGCCCGTCGAACCCACCGACGCCCCGCGTGGTCCACCGGCCACCGGCTGAGTCCCCGTCACCCACCAGTGCCACCACCAGGCCGACCACCACGAGGAGGTGAACACCCGTGTCCGATCCCGAGCCGACCCCCGCCGAGGAGCAGGTACGCCGGCTCCTGGCCGACGCCCGTCACGACGAGCCGATGCCCGCCGAGGTCGTCGACCGTCTCGACCGGGTGCTCGCCGGGCTCGACCTAGGTCGGCCGACCCCTCCCGTCGACCTCGCCGCACGCCGGCGACGGCGTACAGCACGCACCCTCCTGGTCGCCGCCTCCGCCGTGGTCGTCCTCGCTGTGGGCTTCACCCAGCTCGACCTGGGCGGCGGGGGCGGTGACGCCGGGTCCGCCCAGCGGTCCGAGGCCGGGGGCGCCTCCGCGCCGCAGTCCGACGTCGACGGCGACAGTGCGGGCGATCGCAGCCAGCTCGCGACCGGCCCCCCGGTCGTGCTGAGCTCGGCCGGCTTCGGCACCGAGGTCAGAGCCCTCCTCGCCGCCAAGCAGGGCTCCGCCAGCGCGCGCCCGATCGTCCCGTCGCTGCCGCCCGCCTGCGCCGACCTGGCGGTGGGGCCCGGTGAGCGCCTGGCCGTCCAGTACGACGGGGAGCCCGGCGTGCTCGTCCTGCGGCCGCCGTCCGGCGACCGGCAGCGGGTCGACCTCTACCTGTGCGGCGAGACCGCGGTGGTCCGGTCCAGCACGGTCGCGGTGGGCTGAGCCACTCCGGGGAAGTTTCCTCACCTACGATCGGTTCTACCCGTGCCGCTCGACACCGACAGCGGCACCCGCTCCACCCAGCAAGAGGAGAGTCGCGCTCCATGTCCGACACCGACGTCCGCAACGTCATCATCATCGGCTCCGGCCCGTCCGGCTACACCGCTGCGGTGTACGCCGCCCGCGCGAGCCTCCAGCCGCTGGTCTTCGAGGGGTCGGTGACGGCTGGTGGTGCGCTGATGAACACGACCGAGGTCGAGAACTTCCCCGGCTTCCGCGACGGCATCATGGGTCCCGCCCTGATGGACGAGATGCGTGCCCAGGCCGAGCGCTTCGGCGCCGAGCTGATCTCCGACGACGTGGTCGAGGTCGACCTGAGCGGCGACATCAAGGTCGTGCAGACCGCCGACGCCACCTTCCGGGCGCGCTCGGTGATCCTGTCGATGGGCTCGGGCTACCGCAAGCTCGAGCTGCCCCGCGAGGACGAGCTGTCCGGTCGCGGCGTGTCGTGGTGCGCGACCTGCGACGGCTTCTTCTTCCGCGACCAGCACATCGCGGTCGTCGGCGGCGGTGACTCCGCGATCGAGGAGGCGACCTTCCTCACCCGCTTCGGGTCCAAGGTCTCCCTCATCGTGCGCCGCGACGAGCTGCGTGCCTCCAAGATCATGCAGGACCGGGCGTTCGCCGACCCCAAGCTCGAGATCATCTGGAACTCCAAGGTCGCCGAGATCAACGGCGCCGACCGCCTCGAGTCCCTCACCCTCGAGGACACCGTCACCGGGGAGACCAGCAACCTGCCGGCGACCGGCCTCTTCATCGCGATCGGCCACGACCCGCGCTCGGAGCTGCTCCCGGGCCAGGTCGACCTCGACGACAACGGCTACGTCCTGGTGCGGCACCCGTCGACGGCCACCAACGTCCCCGGCGTGTTCGCTGCCGGCGACCTGGTCGACCACCACTACCGCCAGGCCATCACCGCGGCGGGCACGGGCTGCGCGGCGGCCCTGGACGCCGAGCGCTACCTGGCAGACCTGGACTTCGGCGCCGTCACCCCCGCGCAGGCGCAGGACGACGTGGCGGCCGAGGCGCTCGACGAGCGCGTGACGACCGCGGGCCTCTGACCCGCGTCGTTCAGGGAACATCGGGCCGCGGCCTGGTGTTGAGTGATCAGACCTCCGAGTTCACCGTCGAAAGGAACCATCCGTGGGCAACATCAGTGCAGTGACCGACGCCGAGTTCGAGGCGCAGGTCCTCAAGTCCGACAAGCCGGTCCTCGTGGACTTCTGGGCAGAGTGGTGCGGCCCGTGCCGCCAGGTCGCCCCGATCCTCGACGAGATCGCGACCGCCCACGGTGACAAGGTCACCTTCCTCAAGATGAACGTGGACGAGAACCCGGTCACCCCGTCGTCGTACCGGGTCACCGGCATCCCGACGATCAACGTCTACCAGGGCGGCGAGGTCGTGAAGAGCATCGTCGGCGCCCGCCCCAAGGCCAAGCTGCTCGACGAGCTGGCCGAGTACATCGCCTGATCAACCACCCGCAAGGGTGTCCCGCGAGGCCCGTGTCGCTTTCGGCGCCGGGCCTCGCGCCGATTTCGGGCGCATCGCGCCCACGAGGCGGCCCAGGACGCTCTCCACCTCGTCCTTCCAGCTGAGCGCCGCCCGCAGGTCCATCCGCATCCGCGGCGTGCTCGGGTGCGTCCGGTGGGTCTTGAATCCCACGCTGCCGAGGAACTCGACCGGCAGCAGGCAGCGTCCACCGCGACCCAGCGGGTCGCCGAAGGCCTCGACCGCGCCGATCCCCCCGCGCTGCACCAGGTCGTTGGCCAGTCCCTGCACCAGCATCCGGCCCAGTCCACCGCCGCGGTGCGCCGGATCCACGTGGATCGTGGTCAGCAGCACCGCGTCCGACGACACCGGTGCCGTCGCGAAGGCCGCCGCGCCCGGCACGAACGCCTCCGGCGCGTAGAGCGCGAACCCGACGGGCACGTCGTCGACCAGCGCCACCCGACCGCACGAGCCCCACTCGCGCAGCACCTCCGACACCCAGGCGTCCTTCTCCGCGCAGGGATCCGTCACCCGGCCGCGGCGTACCGGGTCCAGCTCCCAGAAGAGGCAGGAGCGGCAGGGCGCGGCGAGGTCCTCGAGATGGTCGAGGGTCAGCCGGACCACCTTGCGCGACATCACACTCCCTCCGCCGTGCTCCCCCGACCCATGGTAGGCACCGGCCTGTCAGGATGACCGGGTGCGCAAGATCCGACAGAGCCGCAAGCTGCAGAACGTCCGGTACGACGTCCGCGGACCGATCCTGCTCGAGGCTCAGCGGCTGGAGGCCGAGGGTCACCACATCCTCAAGCTGAACATCGGCAACACCGCGCCGTTCGGCTTCGAGGCGCCGGAGGCCATCGTGGCCGACATCGTGCACCACCTGCCCTACTCGCAGGGCTACAGCGACAGCCAGGGCATCTACCCGGCCCGGACCGCTGTCGCGCAGTACTACCAGAGCCACGGGCTGCGCGACGTCGGCGTCGACGACGTCTTCATCGGCAACGGCGTCTCCGAGCTGATCACCATGGTGCTGCAGGCGTTCCTCGACGACGGCAACGAGATCCTCGTGCCGGCGCCCGACTACCCGCTCTGGACCGGCGCCGTCACCTTGTCCGGAGGGACGGCCGTGCACTACGAGTGCGACGAGGCCAACGGCTGGAATCCCGACCTCGCCGACATCGAGGCCAAGATCACCGAGCACACCCAGGGCCTGGTGATCATCAACCCCAACAACCCCACCGGCGCCGTCTACAGCGAGGCGGTCGTCACGGGCCTGATCGACATCGCCCGCCGCCACGAGCTGGTCGTCTTCGCCGACGAGATCTACGAGAAGATCATCTTCGACGACGCCGAGCACCACCACGCGGCGACGTACGCCGGCAGCGACGTGCTCTGCCTGACCTTCGGCGGCCTGTCCAAGGCCTACCGCGTCTGTGGCTACCGGGCGGGCTGGCTGATGATCTCCGGGCCGCAGGAGATCGCCCAGGACTTCCTGGAGGGCCTCACCCTGGTCGCCAACATGCGGATGTGCGCCAACGTCCCCGCGCAGCACGCGATCCAGACCGCGCTGGGCGGCTACCAGTCGGTCGAGGAGCTGGTCGTGCCCGGTGGTCGGTTCTACGAGCAGAGCAAGCTCGCCAGCCGCCTGCTGAACGAGATCCCGGGCGTCAGCAACGTGGAGCCGATGGGCGCCCTCTACTGCTTCCCCCGGCTCGATCCCGAGGTCTACCCGATCGAGGACGACGAGGCGTTCGTGATCGACCTCCTGCGCGCCAAGAAGCTGCTCGTCACCCACGGCACCGGCTTCAACTGGCCGCGGCCCGACCACTTCCGGCTGGTGACCCTGCCCGACGCCACCGTCCTCGAGGAGGCGATCGGCCGCATCGCCGACTTCCTCGAGACCCGCCGCTGACCCGAGGAGCACCATGCGCGACATCACCTACCCCCCGGTCATCCTGGCTGCCAAGACCGGCTTCCGGCTGCTGGGCCAGCGCTTCGTGATGACCGGCACCGAGCACGTGCCGCGGACCGGCGGCGTGCTGCTGGCCTGCAACCACATCGGCTACGTCGACTTCGTCTACGGCGGCCTCGCCGCCAACCCCTCGGGCCGGCTGGTCCGGTTCATGGCCAAGCGCGAGCTGTTCGACCACTCCCTGGTCGGGCCGCTGATGCGCTCGCTGCACCACATCGAGGTGGACCGCGGGGCCGGGGAGTCCTCGGCGCGTACGGCGATCGACTACCTGCGCCGCGGGGAGGCGGTCGGCATCTTCCCGGAGGCCACGATCTCGCGGTCGATGGAGCTCAAGGAGTTCAAGACCGGTGCGGTGCGGATCGCGGCCGAGGCCGGCGTGCCGGTGGTGCCGGTCGTCATGTGGGGCACGCAGCGGATGATGACGAAGGACCACCCGCGCGACTTCTCCCGGGGCAAGACCATCGCGCTGACCGTGGGCGCGCCGCTGCACCCCACGGGCGCGGACCCGGTCGCCGAGACCGAGGAGCTGCGCTCGGTGATGGCGGGGCTGCTCGACGAGACGATCCGCAGCTACCCGAGCGAGGAGCAGCCGACCGGGTCCTGGTGGCTCCCCGCGGCGTACGGCGGCTCCGCCCCGACCCCCGACGAGGCGCTGCGCCTGGACGCCGAGGAGCGACGGATCCGGGCCGAGCGACGAGCCAACAAGTCGACAAAGTGACTTGCTGACTTACCAATTCATTGCTTTGTCGGCTGCGCTTCCCGCTCAGACCGGGCGGTCGTTGCGGTTGCGCGGGTCCATGATGTCGACAATGCGCTGCAGGTCGTCCAGCGAGCCGAACTCCACCGTGATCTTGCCCTTGGCCCGGCCGAGGTCCACCTTGACCCGGGTCTCGAAGCGGTCGGAGAGCCGGTCGGCCAGGTCGACCAGGCCGGGAGCGTGCGGCTTGCTGCGGGTGGCCCGCGGTGCCGGCGAGTCGACGTCGCGAAGGGCGACGATCTCCTCCAGGGCGCGCACGCTGATGCCCTCGGCGATCACCTTGGCGGCCAGCCGGTCCTGGATCTCCGGGTTTTCGATCGCGAGCAGCGACCGGGCGTGGCCGGCCGAGAGCACGCCGGCCGCGACCCGGCGCTGGACGGCGGGTGTGAGCTTGAGGAGCCGCAGGGTGTTGCTGATCTGGGGCCGCGAGCGACCGATGCGGCTGGCGAGCTCCTCGTGCGTGCACCCGAAGTCGTCCAGCATCTGCGCGTAGGCCGCGGCCTCCTCCAGCGGGTTGAGCTGGGACCGGTGCAGGTTCTCCAGCAGCGCGTCGCGGAGCATGTCGACGTCGTCGGTCTCCCGGACGATCGCGGGGACCAGGTCCAGGCCGGCGGCCTGTGAGGCGCGCCAGCGACGCTCCCCCATGACCAGCTCGTACTCCTCCGGCCCGCGGCGGCGCACCACGACCGGCTGCAGGACGCCGATCTCCTTGATCGAGTGCACGAGCTCGGCCATCGCCTCCTCGTCGAAGACCTGGCGGGGCTGCACCTTGTTGGGCTGGATCTGCCCGACCGGGATCTCGGCGAAGTAGGCGCCCGAGACGGGGGCCAGCCCGGCGACGTCGAGCTGACCGATCGAGCCGGCGTCCGGCGTGCCTCCGTCGACGGGGGTCTCCTCGCTGGGCGGACCGGTCGGGATCAGCGAGCCGAGACCCCGGCCGAGACCACGACGCTGGGGCTGGCGGTTGGCGTTCATCGGCTGGCTCCCTGGACGGCGATCTCGCGTGCGGCCTCGAGGTAGGACAGCGCACCCGGCGAACCCGGATCGTAGGTCATCACGGTCTGCCCGTACGACGGCGCCTCCGAGACGCGGACAGACCGGGGGATCGAGGTCTTGAGGACCTGGTCGCCGAAGTGATCGCGCACCTCCTCCGCGACGCCGGCGGCCAGTCGGGTGCGGGCGTCGAACATGGTGACCAGGATGGTGGAGACCTCCAGCGCCTGGTTGAGGTGCGCCCGGACCATGTCGACGGTCTCGAGCAGTTGGCCGAGCCCCTCGAGCGCGTAGTACTCGGCCTGGATCGGGATCAGCATCTCGTCACCGGCCACGAGCGCGTTCAGGGTCAGCAGGCCGAGGGAGGGCGGGCAGTCGATGAGCACGTAGTCGAAGCGATCCTCGCCCGCGTCCGCCTCGGTGCCGACCCACGGGTGGCCGTGGACCGCCTTGCGCAGGCGGCTCTCACGGGCGACGACGGAGACCAGCTCGATCTCCGCACCGGCCAGGTCGATGGTCGCCGGCACGGCCCAGAGGTTCGCGACCTCGGGCGACTCGGACATCACGTCGACCAGGGGCTCGCCGTCGACGAGCGCGTCGTACGTCGAGGGCACCCCGCGCCGGTGCTCCACCCCGAGGGCGGTCGACGCGTTGCCCTGGGGGTCCAGGTCGATCACCAGCACGCGCTGCCCGAGCTGCGCCAGCCCTGCGGCGATGTTGACCGTCGAGGTCGTCTTGCCGACGCCGCCCTTCTGGTTCGCGACCACGAAGATCCGGGTCTTGCTCGGTCGCGTCATCGGCGGTCGCATCCGAGCCCCCTGACGGGCCAGCACAATGTGCTCCGCCGCGCGCGCCAGCGGGGTGGCGTGGTCGTCGTCGAAGGACGCAGCGGCGACGGCGATGTCCGCGGCGGTACGCACGCGGAAGCCGCCGGTTTCACGTGAAACATCGGGACCGGACTGCATGGGTCTCTCCTGTGGAGAACTGTCGTCGATCTGTGGATAGCCACGCTCAACGGGGGGATTCTGTCCGGTGGAAAACTCTTCGCCGGACCCGGCGCCATCCGTCACTTCTGCCGCCTCCCCTTCGCTGTCGATCGCTCGCGCCCCGAGGTGCGTCCGCCACCGCGCGGCGGTCGCTGCTCCTGGACCGGGCTGGTGGCCAGCGGCCAAGATACCCGTGCCGGATCGGCCCAGGCCACCCGCACCGCGATGGTCGGGGACACCGGCCAGCCCTCCCCGAGCATGAGCACCTCCGGCTCTGCACACCCCCACTGGTGCAAGGCCGCGGCGGCCGCCGTGATCTCCTCGCCCACCGAGCTGCCCTTCATCGCCAGCAACGCACCGGTGGGAGCCACCAGGGGCATCGACCACCCCAGCAGCCGCTCGAGCGGCGCGACTGCCCGCGACGTCACCACGTCGTACGTCACCCGACCGTGCAGAGCGTCGGCCTTGCCGCGCACCACCTCGACGTTCGTCAGCCCGAGCGTGCTGACGACCTCGTCGAGGAACGTGGTGCGGCGCAGCAGCGGCTCCACCAGCGTGATGCGCAGGTCGGCCCGGGCGATCGCGAGGACGAGCCCGGGCAGCCCGGCACCCGACCCGACATCGCACACCGTCACGTCGTGCGGGATCGCCTGCGCCAGCAGGGCGCAGTTGACCAGGTGCCGGTCCCAGAGGCGGGGCGCCTCGCGGGGGCCGATCAGCCCCCGGAACACCCCATCGGTCGCCAGCAGGTGGGCGAACTCCTCTGCCAGCGGCAGGCGCTCAGACGCGAACGCCCTCCGCGCCACGTCGGGCGTAGAGGGCGTTTCACGTGAAACATCGGGGTCCATCGTCACCCCGGGAGGACCACCACGAAGCGACGCGGTTCGACGCCCTCGGACTCGGACGTCAGGCCGGCGGCGGCGACCGCATCGTGCACGACCTTGCGCTCGAACGGCGTCATCGCGGGGAGCGACTCCGGGTCGCCGGACTCGCGGACCCGAGCCACCGACGCCTCGGCCACCGCCAGCAGCTCCTCGCGCTTGCGGGCCCGGAAGCCGGAGATGTCCAGCATCAGCCGGGTGCGCTCGCCGGTCTCGCGGTAGACGGCGAGCCGAGTCAGCTCCTGCAGGGCTTCGAGCACCTCACCGTTGTCACCGACGAGCTGCGACAGGTCCGCACCCACGATCGAGACGGCGGCGCGGTCCCCGTCGACGTCCATGTCCAGGTCGCCGTCCAGGTCGGCGATGTCGAGGAGCTCCTCGAGGTAGTCCGCGGCGATGTCGCCCTCGGCCTCGAGCTCCTCGAGCCGCGAGGTGCTCGCCGAGGGCTCCTCGCCGTCGTCGACCTGCTCCTCGTCGGCGGTCGTGTCATCGGCCGTGTCATCGGCCGTGTCGTCAGACGTCTCGTCCGCCGTCTCGTCCACCACGGTCTCGTCCACCACTGCGTCGTCGGTCAGGGTCTCGTCAGGCATCGGTGCCTCCTTCGGTCTTCGGCTTGGGGGTGGGGCTGGGTCGCTGACCTGGGGTCTGCTTCCGCTGCTTCTTGGACTGCTTCTTCGGCTGCTGGCGGGCCTGCGGCCGCGGCTCCTCGACGACGGGCAGGGCCTCGGCCTCCGGCTCGACCTTCCTGCCGTGCTTCTCCGCCTTGAGCCGGTCACGTTCCTTCTTGGCCGTCTCGGCGGCGGTGCCCGGCGCGGGGTTGTTGCGGATCACGTAGAACTGCTGGCCCATGGTCCACAGGTTCGAGGTGGTCCAGTAGAAGAGCACGGCGATCGGGAAGGCGATGCCACCGACCGCGAAGACGACGGGCAGGACGTAGAGGAGCAGCTTCTGCTGCTGGGCGTACGGGCCGCTCAGCGCGTCGGCCGGCATGTTCTTGCTCATCAGCTGCCGCTGGGTGGTGAAGGTCGTGGCCGTCATCGCGATCACGAGCAGCGCCGCGACAACCATGACGGCCGTGGATCCGTCCGCCTTGAGGAAGGTCGCCTTCAGCGGGATGACCCCGAAGAGCTCGGCGTTCTGGAAGCTGTGGGCCAGCTCGGTGGTGATGAAGGCCTTGCCGTCGCCCTTGGCCGCGTGGTGGTCGAGCAGCCGGAAGAGCGCCAGGAAGATCGGCATCTGGATCAGGATCGGCAGGCACGAGGCGAACGGGTTGGTCCCGCTCTCCTTGTAGAGCTTCATCGTCTCCTGGGCCAGCCGCTCCCGGTCGTGGCCGTACTTCTTCTGCAGCTCCTTGACCTTGGGCTGGATCAGCTGCATGTTGCGGCTCGACTTGATCTGCTTCACGAAGAGCGGGATCAGCGCCGCGCGCACCGTCAGGGTGAGGCCGATGACCGAGAGCACCCAGGTCAGGCCGCTGTCCGGGTCGAGCCCGATCTGCGTCAACATCCAGTGCCACGCGACCAGCACGGCCGAGATCGCGTAATAGAGCGGCGTCATGATCAGGCCGCCGAGATCGCCGAGGGCTCCCACGGATCAGGCTCCTTGCTGGGGTGAGGGACAGGGGCCCGCGTGACCGCGGGACGTACGAGGTGGCACCGGGTCGTACCCGCCGGCCGCCCAGGGGTGACAGCGCAGCAGTCGCCGCAGCGTCAGCCAGCTGCCGCGCAGGCTGCCGTGCGTGGTGACGGCTCCGAGGGCGTACGCCGAGCAGGAGGGGTGGTAGCGGCAGACCTGACCGTAGAGGGGGCTGACCGCCCAGCGATAGAGCCGCAGCAGGCCGATGAGCAGCCAGCGGACGGGGTCGTACCTCATCGCGTCACCTCTTCCCGCACCCGAGCGAGGCAACGGACCAGATCGGCCGAGAGTTCCCCGCTCGAGGCAGACGCCGCGGCCGGGAGCGCCCGGACCACGAGCGCAGCAGAGCCCGGGAGCGACGAGACGTGCTCCCGGGCCAGGTGTCTGAGCCGGCGTTTCACGCGGTTGCGCACCACGGCGTTGCCCACCGCCTTGCTGACCACGAAGCCGACCCGGGGACCGGAGGAGCCGGTCGGGGAGCCCACCTCGCGCGCGAGATGCACCACCAGCGTCCGGCTGCCGGCCCGTCTGCCGGCGCGCACGGTCTGCTGGAAGGACGCGCCGTCGGTGAGACGGAGTTCCGGGGGCAGCACGTGCCGGCCTGGGGCGGCGGACCGCGCCGTCAGACCGCCAGGTTCTTGCGGCCCTTGCGGCGACGCGACGACAGGATCGTGCGACCGGCGCGGGTGCGCATCCGGAGGCGGAAGCCGTGCACCTTGTGACGGCGACGGTTGTTCGGCTGGTACGTACGCTTGCTCACGAGCTCTTCTCCAACTGGTTGAGGCCATGACTGGCTCAGGGCAGCCACATCGGGCCGGGACGGCAGTACCTGACGCCTTTCGGCTGGCACCGCCCATCCACGAGTTGACCAGATGGTCGGCTGCTCTTCGTGGACATGCGGCACCGGTCGACACCGGGTGACCGAGCAACGGTACGCGCTGGGATTCCACAGGGTCAAACCCACACGGCCCCGACACCGTCCTGCCTGTGGATGACGGGTTGCCGCTGGCGTCCCAACCTTGTTACGTTCCAGCCGACCGAGGTTCCCCGCCGACCCCGATCCGGACCGCATCTGCGGGTCGTGTGACGCCAGACACAACGGTATCCACAAGCACCTGACCTGCACGAACGATGCAAATGCCGGGTCTCGGACGTGTCTCGGACCGACTCTCTCCACAGTGTGAGCGTCGGGTTCACAGCCTGTGGACAAAGTTGTGGACCAACTCGTCGTCCCAACCGGTGAGCACGACCAGTAGGAAAGAAAGCGGGAGCGGTGGAGCAGCAGACCTCGGACCTCGACGTCGCCTGGCGGGGCGTGGTCGACGACCTCCAGCCCAACCAGCGGGCCTGGCTCAGCGCGAGCGAGCCGGTGACCCTGCACGAGAGCACCGCCATCGTCGCGGTGCCCAACGACTTCACGCGCAACCAGCTCGAGGGCCGGCTGCGCGCCCAGCTCGAGGACGCCCTGAGCCTGCGCTTCGGTCGGGAGATCCGGATCGCGGTGACGGTGAACCCGGCCCTGGAGACCGAGGCCACGTCCCCGCCGTCGGACGAGCCACTCCATCCACAGATCGACTTGTCGACTAATCACCAAGTCAACACGCATCCCGCGATCCCCGCACCGCAGCCGCCGACTCCCGAGCCGGTCGCCCACGGTGCGGACGGCGGCACCCGGCCGTCGTCCTCGCTCGAGACCCGCCTGAACCCGAAGTACACCTTCGAGACCTTCGTCATCGGCTCGTCGAACCGGTTCCCCCACGCGGCCGCCGTCGCCGTCGCCGAGGCCCCGGGCAAGGCGTACAACCCGCTCCTGGTCTACGGCGACTCCGGTCTCGGCAAGACGCACCTGCTGCACGCGATCGGTCACTACGTCCGCTCCCTCTACACCTCCGCGCGAGTGCGCTACGTGTCGAGCGAGGAGTTCACGAACGAGTTCATCAACGCGATCCGCGACGACCGGCAGGACCGCTTCAAGCGCCGCTACCGCGACGTCGACGTGCTGCTGATCGACGACATCCAGTTCCTGGAGGGCAAGACCCAGACCCAGGAGGAGTTCTTCCACACCTTCAACACCCTCCACAACGCCAACAAGCAGATCGTGCTCACCTCCGACCGCGCGCCCAAGCGGCTCGAGGCGCTCGAGGACCGACTGCGCAACCGGTTCGAGTGGGGCCTGATCACCGACGTGCAGCCGCCCGACCTCGAGACCCGCATCGCCATCCTGCGCAAGAAGGCCGCGATGGACCGGCTCACGGCGCCGCCGGACGTCCTGGAGTTCATCGCCTCCAAGATCCAGACCAACATCCGTGAGCTCGAGGGAGCGTTGATCCGGGTGACGGCATTCGCGAACCTCAACCGCCAGGAGGTCGACATGACCCTGGCCGAGATCGTGCTCAAGGACCTGATCCCCGAGGGCGGCGAGCCCGAGATCACCGCCGCGCTGATCATCGCGCAGACCGCGGCGTACTTCGGGCTGTCCATCGAGGAGCTCACCGGCCCCAGCCGCGGCCGGCACCTGGTGATGGCCCGGCAGATCGCCATGTACCTGTGCCGCGAGCTCACCGCGCTCTCGCTGCCCAAGATCGGCGCCCAGTTCGGCAACCGCGACCACACCACGGTGATGTACGCCGACCGCAAGATCAACCAGCTGCTCGCCGAGCGCCGCGCCGTCTTCAACCAGGTCAGCGAGCTCACCAACCGGGTCAAGCTCCAGGCGCGCCAGTCCTGATCGCCGGCTCGAACCACACGACGACGTGTGGTTCTCCGGCCTGTGGATGAGGTGTGGTCCCGCGTGACATCCGGACCGAGGCCCTGTGCACTCGCGGCCACCGGGGTGTGCAGCGCCGGGCCGAGTGCACACCGGGACCCGGGTGGCACCGCTTCTCTCCACAGCCCCTGTGCACGTCGAATCGCCGTCCTGACCTGCAGGTACGGAAGTTGTCCACAGTTTCCACCGTTGCTATGACTCCTCCGTACCTCTAGACAGATCGATCCCCCGAAAACGTCCAACCGGGTCCCAACCTGGGGACAACCACCCGAACGCCGTGCCGGGTCGCCCCGTCCCCGGGGCCCGAAACGACACCGAACCTCCCGCTCGCGGTGCCTGCATGGCAGGATCTGCAATCCCACCGTCCGTGACGACCGACCAGAAGGACCCATCGTGAAGTTCCGCGTCGAGCGCGACGTGCTCGCCGATGCTGTCGCCTGGGCTGCGCGCAGCCTCCCGGTCCGTCCCAGCGTCCCGGTCCTCGCCGGACTGCTCATCGAGGCGACCGACGACGGTCTGGTGCTCTCCACCTTCGACTACGAGACCTCGGCCCGGGCCACCCTCAGCGCCCAGGTCAGCGACGAGGGCCGCGCCCTGGTCAGCGGCCGCCTGCTCGCCGACATCTGCCGCAGCCTGCCGGCCAAGCCGGTCGACATGGTCCTCGACGGTGCCCGTGTCTCGCTCACCTGCGGATCGGCGCGGTTCAGCCTCCAGACGATGCCGGTCGAGGACTATCCCGCCCTGCCCGACATGCCCGCGGCGACCGGCACCGTCGACAGCGAGGGCTTCGCCCACGCCGTCGCCCAGGCCGTGACCGCCGCCGGCCGCGACGACATGCTGCCCGTGCTCACCGGCGTGCGGATCGAGATCGACGGCTCGACCATCTCGCTGCTCGCCACCGACCGCTTCCGGCTCTCCCACCGCGAGCTGACCTGGAGCCCGCACGCCCCGGACGTCTCGGCGGCCGCGCTGGTCCCCGCCCGGGTGCTCGGCGACACCGCCAAGGCGCTGACCGCCGGCAGCGAGGTGACGATCGCGTTGTCCACCACCGGCACCGGTGAGGGCATCATCGGCTTCGAGGGTGACGCACCCGGCGGTCGACGTCGTACGACCACCCGCCTGCTCGACGGCGAGTTCCCCAAGGTCCGCAGCCTCTTCCCCGGTGAGCACCTGACGACCGCGCTCGTCGACAAGACCGCGCTGATCGAGTCGGTCCGACGCGTGTCGCTGGTCGCCGAGCGCAACACCGCGGTGCAGCTCGCCTTCAGCGACGGCGTCCTGACCCTCGACGCCGGCTCCGGTGACGAGGCCCAGGCCTCCGAGTCGATCGAGGCGAGCATCCAGGGCGACGACATCACCACGGGCTTCAACCCGCAGTTCCTCCTCGACGGACTGACCGTCATCGACCAGCAGGTCATCGAGCTCGCGTTCACCCAGGCCTCCAAGCCGGTGGTCCTCAGCGGGTCGACCGAGGGCGAGGCGGAGACCGCGTTCCGCTACTTGTTGATGCCTCGCCGACTGCTGTCCTGACCACCACGTTCTAGGCTGTCGTCATGGACATCGGACTCGTCGGGCTCGGCAAGATGGGTGGCAACATGCGCACCCGTCTGCGCGACGCCGGCCACACCGTCATCGGCTACGACCGCAACCCCGACCTGGCAGACGCAGACAGCCTGGCCGCGATGGTCGAACAGCTGCCGTCACCCAAGGTCGTCTGGGTCATGGTGCCCGCAGGGGACCCGACCCGCGGCACGATCCAGGAGCTCGGCGAGCTGCTGAGCGACGGCGACCTGGTCGTCGACGGCGGCAACTCCAAGTGGACCGACGACCAGATCAACGCCGAGAAGCTGGCCCAGAAGGGCATCGGCTTCGTCGACTGCGGAGTCTCCGGCGGGGTCTGGGGTCTGCAGAACGGCTACGCGCTGATGGTCGGCGGCACCGACGAGGACGTCGCGAAGGTGCAGCCCGCGCTCGACGCGCTCAAGCCCGAGGAGGGCGGCTTCGTCCACGCGGGCAAGAAGCCCGGCGCCGGCCACTTCGCCAAGATGGTCCACAACGGCATCGAGTACGCGATGATGCAGAGCTACGCCGAGGGCTGGGAGCTGCTCGAGAAGGTCGACCTCGTCGACAACGTCACCGACGTCTTCGACTCCTGGCGTTCCGGCACCGTGATCCGGTCCTGGCTGCTCGACCTGCTGGTCGCCGCGGTCGAGGAGGACCCGCACCTCGACAAGATCTCCGGCTACGCCGAGGACTCCGGCGAGGGCCGGTGGACCGTCGAGGCCGCGATCGAGAACGCCGTACCGATGAACGTCATCGCGGCCTCGCTCTTCGCGCGCTTCACCTCGCGCCAGGAGGACAGCCCCGCGATGAAGGCGATCGCGGCCATGCGCAACCAGTTCGGCGGTCACGCGGTGCACACGGAGCCGCCGGCCGGCGGCGACGCCGGCTGATCCAGCCGACCTAGCCGACCTCCGTGTACGTCGCGCACCTCTCGCTCCACGACTTCCGCTCCTACGCGACGGCGGACGTCGAGCTGGGGCCCGGGGTGACGGCGTTCATCGGACGCAACGGGCAGGGCAAGACCAACCTGGTCGAGGCGATCGACTACCTGTCGCGCCTGGCCTCGCACCGGGTGTCCGGTGACGCGCCGCTCGTCCGCGCCGGGACCGACCAGGCCGTCGTGCGCGCGGCCGTCGTGCGCGACGGTCGCACCGCGGTGCTCGAGGTCGAGATCAACCCGGGTCGGTCCAACCGGGCCCGGGTGAACCGGTCTCCGCTCCCCCGGGCGCGCGAGCTGGTCGGCCTGGTGCGCACGGTGGTCTTCTCACCCGAGGACCTCACCCTCGTGAAGGGCGACCCGTCGGACCGGCGCCGG
Source organism: Nocardioides sp. URHA0020 (assembly GCF_000620705.1). GTDB lineage: Bacteria > Actinomycetota > Actinomycetes > Propionibacteriales > Nocardioidaceae > Nocardioides. The sequence continues at coordinate 176,385 of NZ_KK211167.1, read as the reverse complement.
TTCCTCGACGACCTGCTGGTGCTGCGCACCCCGCGCCTGGCCGGGGTCCGTGCCGACTACGACCGGATCCTCAAGCAGCGCAACTCGCTGCTGAAGACCGCCGGTGCCGCGCGCCGCGGCTCCTCGAGCCAGGAGGGCGCCCTCTCGACTTTGGGGGTCTGGGACGACCACCTCGCGCGCACCGGCGCCGAGCTGCTCGCCGAGCGCCTGACCCTGGTGGAGGCGCTGCGGCCCTACATCGGCAAGGCGTACGAGACGGTCGCCCGGGGCGCGAGCCGCGACGACGCCGACGTCGAGTACCGACCGTCGTTCGACCTCGAGGGCCGCACCGGCCGCGAGGATCTCGCCGAGGCACTGCTGGCCGAGGTCGAGCGGCGCCGCAAGGACGAGCTCGACCGCGGGATCTCCCTGGTCGGCCCGCACCGCGACGAGCTGCTGCTCAGCATCGGCCACGGCCCGGACCAGGACCGGCTGCCGGTCAAGGGCTACGCCTCGCACGGCGAGACGTGGTCGTTCGCGCTGGCGATGCGGCTGGCGTCGTACGACCTGCTCCGCTCCGACGGCGACGACCCGATCCTGATCCTCGACGACGTCTTCGCCGAGCTCGACACCGAGCGCCGGGCCCAGCTCGCGGAGCTGGTCGCCGGCGCCGAGCAGGTGCTCGTGACCGCAGCGGTCGGCGCCGACGTGCCCGAGGCGCTGGCCGGGGTGCGGTACGCCGTCGGCGGCGGCGAGGTGGTCCGTGAGCACTGAGCCCCCCGACGAAGCTCCGTCGGACCCGGAGTCGTCCGGACCGGCGGAGCCGGTGGAGGCGAGCCACCAGGCCGAGGGTCTCGACCTGGCCCGGGCGCTGACGCGGTCGACGGCCAGGTCGACCCCGAAGGCGCGCAAGCCCAAGCGCTTCGACCAGCGCACGACCCGCGGCCGGGTCACCGGCGCGCACCCCGACGACCGCGACCCCCAGCTGCTCGACGACACCCTCGGCCGGTTGGTCGCCGACCACGGCTGGGCGCTCGACCTGCGCGTCCAGGGCGTCTTCGGCCGGTGGGCCGAGCTGGTCGGCACCGAGGTCGCGCAGCACTGCACGCCGGAGACGTTCGACGATGGCCGGCTGGTGGTGCGCACCGACTCCACGGCCTGGGCCACCCAGCTCCGGCTGCTCGCCCCGACCGTCGTACGCCGCCTCAACGAGGAGCTCGGCCACGGCACCGTGACCGTGATCGAGGTGCTGGGCCCGCACGGCCCGACCTGGAAGAAGGGCCCCCGCTCGGCCCGGGACGGCCGGGGTCCCCGCGACACCTACGGCTGAGCCGGGCACGGGAGCGACAGAGACGATCTGAGCGCCCCGTCGCCGTACCGGGACCTGTCCGACCCCCTGCGAGGCCCTCCGATCGGCGCTCACGGGGCGGGACGGGCCACTTTTCCTCCACAGATCCCCCCTGCTCCGAGGGCCACGCGTGGAATACGGCCTTCTGAGGGCTATCATGGACATCGGCCGCAGGGCATCGACTCCCGCGGCCGTCTCCATGTCAGGACTGCCGTCAGAAGAGGTACGCGTGAGCGACGTCAACCCCGTCCAGGCCGACGAGGCCCCCACCGCCCCTTCGACCACGACCGTGGCCCCGGGCCGCATCGAGACGGAGTACGACGCGTCCGCGATCCAGGTCCTCGAGGGCCTGGAGGCCGTCCGCAAGCGCCCGGGCATGTACATCGGCTCGACCGGTGAGCGCGGACTCCACCACCTGATCTGGGAGATCGTCGACAACGCGGTCGACGAGGCGCTGGCCGGTCACTGCGACCGCATCGTCCTCACCCTCCAGGCCGACGGCGGGGTCCGCGTCGAGGACAACGGTCGCGGCATCCCGACCGACACCGCCCCCGGCCAGGAGATCCCGGCGCTGACGCTCGCGCTGACGGTCCTGCACGCCGGCGGCAAGTTCGGCGGCGGCGGCTACAAGGTGTCCGGCGGTCTGCACGGCGTCGGCGTCTCTGTGGTCAACGCGCTGTCGAGCCACCTGATCGCGGAGGTCCGCAACCGCGGACACGTCTGGCGCCAGAGCTTCACCATCGGCGTGCCCGACGGCCCGCTCGAGGAAGTCCGGGCGATGGAGCCCGGCGAGCGCACCGGTACGACGATCACCTACTGGGCCTCCCCCGACGTCTTCGAGACCACGACCCACTCCCTGGAGACGATCACGTCGCGGATCCGGGAGTACGCCTTCCTCAACAAGGGTCTCGAGATCGTCGTGCGTGACGAGCGTCCCGCGGCCGACGAGATCGCCGACGCCGTCGAGGACGAGATCGTCGCCGAGGAGACCGACGCCCAGCGCGCCGACGCGCTCAAGCGCGCCGAGAGCGGCGGCATCGAGCAGGTCTTCAAGTACGACCGCGGCCTGGTCGACTACGTCGAGCACCTCAACCGCCGCAAGCAGGTCGCCAACCCGACCATCATCTCCTTCGACGCCGAGACCCCGGAGTCGACCGAGAACCACATGAGCCTCGAAGTCGCGATGCAGTGGAACACGACGTACTCCGAGTCGGTCCACACCTTCGCCAACACGATCAACACCCACGAGGGCGGCACCCACGAGGAGGGCTTCCGCGCGGCGCTCACCTCCCTCGTCAACAACTGGGGCTTCGAGTGGGGCCTGATGAAGAAGCCCGAGGACCGGGTCTCGGGTGACGACATCCGCGAGGGCCTGACCGCGATCATCTCGATCAAGATGGGCGAGCCGCAGTTCGAGGGCCAGACCAAGACCAAGCTCGGCAACACCGAGGCCAAGGGCTTCGTCCAGCGCATCATGAACGACCAGCTCGGCGCCTGGCTCGAGCAGAACCCGGCCGAGGGCCGCGACATCGTCCGTCGGTCGCAGGCCGCCGCCCAGGCGCGCATCGCCGCGCGCAAGGCGCGCGACCTGGCCCGCTCCCGCAAGGGACTGCTCGGCGGCGGCAGCCTCCCCGGCAAGCTCTCGGACTGCCAGTCGACCAACCCGGCCGAGTGCGAGGTCTTCATCGTCGAGGGTGACTCCGCCGGCGGCTCGGCCCGCCAGGGCCGCGACCCGCGGATCCAGGCCATCCTGCCGATCCGCGGCAAGATCCTGAACGTCGAGAAGGCCCGCATCGACAAGGTGCTCGCCAACACCGAGGTGCAGTCGATCATCTCCGCCCTGGGCACCGGCATCCAGGAAGAGTTCAACATCGACAAGCTGCGCTACCACAAGGTCGTGCTGATGGCGGACGCCGACGTCGACGGCCACCACATCAACACCCTGCTGCTGACGCTGCTCTTCCGCTTCATGCGCCCCCTGATCGAGGGCGGGTTCGTCTACATGGCCCAGCCGCCGCTCTACCGGCTGCGGTGGAACAAGCCGCAGGAGCACGAGTTCGTCTACTCCGACGCCGAGCGGGACGCCCTGCTCCGCGAGGGCCAGGCGGCCGGCAAGAAGCTGCCCAAGGAGAACCCGGTCCAGCGCTACAAGGGTCTGGGCGAGATGAACGCCAAGGAGCTGTGGGAGACCACCATGGATCCCGACCAGCGCCTGATGCTCCAGGTGACCCTGGACGACGCGGCCCACGCGGACGAGATCTTCTCGATCCTGATGGGCGAGGACGTCGAGCAGCGCCGCTCCTTCATCCAGCGCAACGCCAAGGACGTCCGATTCCTGGATATCTAGATCTCTAGCGAGATCACTAGATTCCAGTAGAGCCGACGAGAGAGAACAAGACCTGTGACTGAGACCCCCACCGACGGCGGCACTCCCCCTCTGGGCCCGGGCGGCCGGATCGAGCCGGTCGAGCTGCAGACCTCCATGCAGCGCGCCTACATCGACTACGCGATGGCCGTCATCGTCGGGCGCGCGCTGCCCGACGTGCGCGACGGTCTGAAGCCGGTGCACCGCCGGGTGCTCTACGCGATGTACGACGGCGGCTACCGCCCCGACCGCGGCTTCTCGAAGTGCTCGCGCGTCGTCGGCGACGTCATGGGTCAGTACCACCCGCACGGCGACACCGCGATCTACGACACCCTGGTGCGCCTCGCGCAGCCGTGGGTGATGCGCGCGCCGCTGATCAACGGCCAGGGCAACTTCGGCTCGCCGGGCAACGACTCCGCCGCCGCCATGCGGTACACCGAGTGCCGGATGGCGCCGCTGGCCATGGAGATGGTCCGCGACATCAACGAGGAGACCGTCGACTTCCAGCCCAACTACGACGGTCGCTCCGAGGAGCCCGTCGTGCTGCCGGCGCGGTTCCCCAACCTGCTGGTCAACGGCTCGGCCGGCATCGCGGTCGGCATGGCCACCAGCATCCCGCCGCACAACCTGGTCGAGGTCGCGGCCGGTGCCACCTGGGCGCTCGAGCACCCCGACGCGACCCGCGAGGAGCTCCAGGAGGCGCTGCTCGAGCGGATCAAGGGTCCCGACTTCCCCAACGGTGCGCTGATCGTCGGCCACCAGGGCATCGAGCAGGCCTACCGCACCGGGCGCGGGTCCATCACCCAGCGTGCGGTGATCGAGGTCGACGAGGACGCGCGCGGTCGCACCTGCCTGGTGATCACCGAGCTGCCGTACATGGTCAACCCGGACAACCTCGCGCTGAAGATCGCCGAGCTCGCCGACAGCGGCAAGGTGCAGGGCATCGCCGACGTCCGCGACGACACCTCCGACCGCACCGGTCAGCGCCTGGTGATCGTGCTCAAGCGCGACGCCGTCGCGCGGGTGGTGCTCAACAACCTGCTCAAGCACACCGAGCTGCAGACCAACTTCAGCGCCAACATGCTCGCGCTGGTCGACGGCGTGCCGCGCACGCTGTCGATCGACCAGTTCATCAGCAACTGGGTCACGCACCAGATCGAGGTCATCCGCCGGCGTACGGAGTACCGGCTGCGCAAGGCCGAGGAGCGCGCCCACATCCTGCGCGGCCTCGCCAAGGCCCTCGACCAGCTCGACGAGGTGATCGCCCTGATCCGTCGGTCGCCCGACGTGGCCGAGGCCCGCGAGGGCCTGATCGGGCTGCTCGACATCGACGAGATCCAGGCGACCGCGATCCTCGACATGCAGCTGCGCCAGCTGGCGGCCCTGCAGCGTCAGAAGATCATCGACGAGCTCGCCGAGATCGAGCTGGTCATCGCGGACTTCCTCGACATCCTGGCCAACGTCTCGCGGCAGCGACAGATCGTCGTCGACGAGCTCGGCGAGATCGTGGACAAGTACGGCAACGAGCGGCGTACCCAGATCATCGCAGCCGACGGCGACCTCTCGATGGAGGACCTGATCCCCGACGAGGAGCTGGTCGTCTCGATCACCCGCGGCGGCTACGCCAAGCGCACCCAGCGGCACGCGTACCGGATCCAGAAGCGCGGCGGCAAGGGCGTGCGCGGCGCGACGCTGCGCGGCGACGACGTCGTCGAGCACTTCATCGCCACCACCAACCACCACTGGCTGCTCTTCTTCACCACAGCCGGCCGGGTCTACCGCACCAAGGCCTACAACCTGCCCGAGGCGTCGCGCGACGCGAAGGGCGGCCACGTAGCGGGTCTGCTGAGCTTCCAGCCGGACGAGAACATCGCTCAGGTGCTGGCGATCCGCGACTACGAGCAGGCGCCGTACCTGGTGCTCGCCACGCGCAACGGGCTGGTCAAGAAGACCCGCCTCGGCGACTACAACAGCCCGCGTCAGGCCGGCGTCATCGCGATCAACTTCCGCGAGGACGACGACGAGCTGATCGGCGCCGAGCTGGTCAACGCCGAGGACGACATCCTGCTCGTCTCCCGCAAGGGCCAGGCGATCCGCTTCGGCGCCGACGACAGCCAGCTGCGACCCATGGGTCGCGCCACCTCCGGCGTGACCGGCATGAAGTTCCGCACGGCGGCCGACTCGGTGCTGTCGATGTCGGTGATCCGCGCCGAGCAGGTCGCCGCGGAGGAAGCCGCCCAGGAGGCGACCGAGGCCGGCGAGGTCGCGGACGTCAAGGAGCAGTACGTCTTCACGATCACCGACGGCGGCTTCGCCAAGCGCAGCCGGATCTCGGAGTACCGCACCACCAACCGCGGTGGCCTCGGCATCAAGGCGATGGCGCTTGCCAACGAGGACCGCGGTCAGCTGGTCGGCGCCTTCATCGTCGAGGAGGGTGACGAGGTCATGTCGATCACCCAGAACGGCCAGGTCGTGCGCAGCCCGATCAACGCCGACTTCCGGCCGACCGGACGCTCGACGATGGGCGTCAAGTTCGTCGGGCCGAAGTCCGGTGACTCGGTGGCCGTGGTGGCCCGCTCCGTGGAGTCCCGCGAGGACGAGGAGGCCGAGTCCGAGGACCTGGTCGACGGCGGGCAGGGCGCTGGTGAATCGTCCGATGCCGGCGTGGGTGCAACAATCGGGGGAACAGTGGACGAGACCGCGTCCGACTCCGCTGACGCATCCGGACCCGACACTGACGGGGAGAGTGAGGTCTGATGACCGACCGTTCCGCCGAGCGCACCGCCGAGCGCACGGCCACGCGCAAGCCCACCGGCCGTCCCGCCACCGAGCGGCCGGCCCAGGACTCCGTGACCGACACCGCCACCCGGCCCGGGCTCGGTGAGCGGATCACGTCCACGGTCGGCAAGGCCACCGACGAGCACCGCGCCAACGCGGACCCGCGCTCCAAGGCGGCCGCCAAGAAGGCCTCCCCCAACCGGAAGCCGCCGCGGCGCGCCCGACTGCGGCTGACGCGGATCGACCCGTGGTCGGTCATGAAGACGTCGTTCCTGCTGGCGATCGCCTTCGGCGTGGTCACGGTCGTGTCGGTCTTCATCATCTGGTCGGTGCTCTCCGCGGCCGGCGTGTGGACCTCGATCAACCAGACCGTGCAGGACGTCGTCGGAGGCCAGGACGCCGCCGACTTCGACGTCGAGAAGTACGTCGGGATCTCCCGCGTCATGGGATTCACGATGCTGGTCGCGGTCGTCGACGTCATCCTGATCACCGCCATCGCGACCCTCGGCGCCTTCCTCTACAACATGGCGGCGGCACTTCTGGGCGGGGTGGAGCTCACCCTCGCCGAGGACCAGCGCTGACGGAGTACCCCCAGCTCCCCCGCCGTTTTGTCGGGGGCTCCGAGGGTGGGGTAATGTCCCCTCTCGGTCCGGGGCCTATAGCTCAGACGGTTAGAGCGCTTCCCTGATAAGGAAGAGGTCAGAGGTTCAAGTCCTCTTAGGCCCACCATCCCGGTCACACCACCCAGCTCCGCGGGAGTCACCATGAAGAAGATCCTGCTCCTCGCGATCGCTGCCGGCGCAGCCGTCGTGGTCAAGAAGAAGCTCGACGAGGGCAAGCACGAGCAGGCTCTCTGGGCCGAGGCGACGGACAGCGTCACCCGCTCCTGATCTGCTGCTCGATCAGCTCCACCGGGGGCCTTGGCGCAATTGGTAGCGCACCTGCTTTGCAAGCAGGGGGTTAGGGGTTCGAGTCCCCTAGGCTCCACCACCTGAGACCGCAGGAGATCCTGCGGTCTTTTCTCATGTGACGGGCCGCGACGTTCGTCCGCGTGGGGCCCGCTGGTGCTCGCGGTCGGCGATCACAGGACTAGTCCAGCGCCACGGCCCCGCGCAATCCGCTCCGCGGGTGGCGGGAGTTCGGTTCAATCGGTGCGCCAGATTCGTGTCTGCACCCTAGGAGCACATGTGCGTACCCCCCTGTCCCGACTGATCGGCCTCGCTGCCGCCGCCACTCTGATCGCCGCCCCGCTCGTCGTCACCGGACCGGCCCACGCCGACCCCGACGGCCTCGGCACGGCCACCATCGACATCTCGGACGACCTCGGCACCCCGGTGAAGGGAATGGTGCAGCTCGTCCCCGTCAACGGCGACGCCCCGATCTCGATGGTCCCGGATGTCGGGGGCACGCTCCAGTCGTCGTACACCGCGACCGACGTCCCGGTCGGCGACTACGCGCTGATGGTCTTCGGCGGGTGGCCGCTCTTCACGTGCGTGGGCGTCACGCCGTGCGGCCTGGACGCCATCGGGGGGCTCGGCGGTCCGGTGGTGCCGACCTTCACGAAGGCGATCACGGTCACCGACGAGGGCCCGGCCGCGACGTACACGGTCGTCACGGCGACCCCGAAGCTCGCGGGCGCTGCCCGCGTCGGCGAGACGCTGGTCGTCACCTCGGCGGCGACGTTCGGCGAGGTGCTCGGCGACCTGGTCGGGGACTTCATCGCCCCCAAGGTGGTCTGGAAGCGCGGCGGCACCGTCATCGCCACCGCGAAGGGCACGCAGTACACGCTGGGCCGTCGTGACGTGGGCGCCAAGATCAGCGCGACCATCAGCTACCCCGGCATCCTCAAGTTGCTGACGGCGGCTCTCGCCGGCGGTGCCGACCTCGCACCCGGACCGGTCACCAAGACCAGCGCCACGGTCGCCAAGAACAAGTCGACGACCTCGGTCAAGGTGAGCGGCGGGCTGGCCCTGGTGCGGGTCAAGGGTCCCGTCGACGAGGTCACCGGATGGGCGCAGGTGTCGGTCTCCGGTCAGGGCTCGGTCTGGGCACGCGTCGAGGACGGCTTCGTCCCGGTCAGGCTCCCGGCCCTCAAGCCCGGCAAGCGCAAGGTGAGCGTCGCCTACCAGGGCAACGGCGAGCTCTCCGGCTCCAAGGCCTCGACCGTCGTCAAGGTCAAGAAGCCCAAGAAGAGCCGCAGCTGAGCCACGCGGGCCGCCCACCACGCCGATGCCGGCCGAGGTGGGCGGCCCTGCTCGTCGGCCACGACGCCCGCTCCGTACGCTGGAGCGCGTGCCCAGCCCGCTCGCCCCTCGCTACTGGGGCGCGCACCTGCTGGCCGTCGTGCTCGTCGCGGCCGCCGTCGGGCTCGGGGTCTGGCAGTACGACGCGTGGCAGGCGCACCGCGACGCCGAGGCGGACGACCTGACGCACGCCCGGCCGGTCCCGCTCACCGACGTGATCGGCCCGGACGACCCCTTCCCGGGCACCAAGGTCGGGCAGCCGGTCACCGTCAGCGGGACGTGGGTGCCGGGCGGCACGGTCTACGTGTCGGGCCGGGTCCAGGACGGCGCGAAGGGCTACTGGGTCGTCACCCCGCTGACCGTCGACGACGCGGACGGCTCGGCCCTGCCGATCGTGCGCGGCTGGGTCGCCGACCCGGCCCAGGCGCCGGCGGCCCCCAGCGGCCCGACCAGCCTCGACGCGTGGCTGCAGCCCCCCGAGGGCACCGGCGAGGTCGACCGGGACCCCACCGACGACGTACTTCCTCAGCTCCGGATCGCGGACCTCATCCAGCACGTCGACCAGGACCTCTACGGCGCGTACGGCGTCGCCACGGAGCCTGAGCCGGGGCTCGAGCGCGCGAGCGTCGACCAGCTGCCCGACGTCGGCACGTTCACGGGCATCCGCAACCTGCTCTACGCGATCGAGTGGTGGTTCTTCGGCCTCTTCGCCGCCTTCATCTGGTGGCGCTGGGTGACCGACACCGCAGCCGAGCGGCCGGTCGTCGAGGACGCCGCCGGCTCGCCCCCGCGCGATCCGTAGGCTGTGCCCGTGAAGCTGTTCAACGCCTACCGCGTGCTGGCCCTCGTCGTGGGCGTGCTGCTCGCCTTCTGCGCCCTGGTGGCCATGCCCCTGAAGTACCTCGCCGCGGAGGGCAGCAGCCTCCAGCAGTTCGGCGAGACGGCGAGCATCATGTGGCTCTTCCACGGCTGGCTCTTCATGGTGTACGTCGTGGTGGCGTTCCTCCTGGCCCGTCGGGCCCGCTGGTCGATCCCGTTCACCCTGCTGATGCTGATCGCCGGCCTGGTGCCGCTGCTGATCTTCTGGGTCGAGCACCGCGTGACGCAGAAGGTGCGCGCCGAGAACCCCGAGCTCGTGGCACCCTCGACGGTGTGAGCCAGCCCGCGACCACCGCGACCACCGCCTTCGTCCTCGGTGGCGGCGGCGTGCTCGGCGCGGTCGAGGTCGGGATGCTGCGGGCGCTCTTCGAGCGCGGCATCACCCCCGACCTGGTGCTCGGCACCAGCATCGGCGCGCTCAACGGCGCGATGGTCGCCCGGGACCCGGACGCCTCGGTCATCCCGAAGCTGACCGCGCTCTGGCAGAGCGCCGGCTCCGGCGCCGAGGTGTACGGCGACAGCCCGCTGCGCACCGTACGCCGGGCCGTCTCGACGGGCACCCACCTCTGGTCGTCGGCGCCGCTGAAGCAGGCACTGGTCGACGAGTTCGGCGACCTGACCTTCGAGGAGCTCCCGGTCCGGTTCCAGGTCTGCGCCGCCAGCATCGAGCGGGCCGCCGAGCACTGGTTCGACTCCGGCCCGGTCGTCGACGCGGTGGTCGCGAGCGCCGCCGTGCCCGGCCTGCTGCCTCCGGCGAAGGTGGGCGACGAGCACTACCTCGACGGCGGCATCGTGAACTCGATCCCGCTGGGGCGAGCCGTCCAGCTCGGGGCGTCGCGGGTGTTCGTCCTGCAGGTGGGTCGGATCGACCGACCGCTGACGGTCCCCCGGCGTCCGTGGGAGGTGGCCCGGGTGTCCTTCGAGATCGCGCGGCGGCACCGCTTCAACCGGGAGCTCGCCGAGCTGCCCGCCAGCGTGGAGGCGCACGTCCTGCCGGCGCGGGGCACGTCGGGCAAGGACGACAGCGTGCTCGGCACCCGCGACTTCTCCGGCGTGCAGGAGCGCATCGACCTGACCTACGAGGCGACTGTGGCGTACCTCGATGAGCATCTCGGGCCGGTGCCAGCGAGCGACCCGTGACCTGGGTCCTGCGGCGCTGCGTGATCGCGCCGCTGGTGGTGGCCCTGGCGGGGCTCGCCTGGTTCACGCTCCCGCTGTGGCTGCTCGGCGCGGCCGTGATCTCGCCGATCGTGCCCGGGTGGCTGCGGCCGCTGCGCCTCTTCTGGGTGATGGTCGTCTACCTCACCTGCGAGGCGCTGCTGCTGGTGGTGATGCTGGGGCTGTGGATGGCGTCCGGCTTCGGGTGGCGGCTGCGCACGGCGTACTTCGAGGGCATCCATTACGACCTGGTGCAGGGCACCATGTGGATCTTCTTCCGCGAGGCCCGCCGGGTGCTGCGCCTGGAGATCGAGTCCGAGGGACCCGGCCCGCTCGAGCACCACGGCCGGCCGATCCTGGTGTGCTGCCGGCACGCCGGTCCGGGCGACTCGTTCGTGCTCATCCACACGCTGATGGCGTGGTACCACCGCGAGCCACGGGTCGTCCTCAAGGACACCCTGGCCTGGGACCCCGCGATCTCGGTGGTGCTCAACCGCATCCCGGCGCGCTTCATCACCCCGAACCCGGGACCGGACGAGGACCTCGAGTCGCAGATCGCGGACCTCGCGAGCGGGCTCGACGGCAACGACGCGTTCGTGATCTTCCCCGAGGGGGGCAACTTCACCCCGCGGCGCCGGCAGAAGGCGATCGACCGGCTGCGCAGGCTCGGGATGGAGCGGATGGCGCAGCGCGCGGAGCAGATGATCCACGTGCTCGCGCCCCGACCCGGCGGCTTCCTGGCGGCGCTGGACGCCGCGCCCGAGGCCGACGTCGTCCTGGTCGCCCACACCGGCCTGGACCACCTGGTCTCCGCGGCCGACATCTGGCGCGAGCTGCCGATGGACAAGCGGATCATCATGCGGTGGTGGCAGATCCCGCGGGCCGACATCCCGAGCGGGCGCGAGGAGCGGATCGAGTGGCTCTTCGGCTGGTGGGAGACGATCGACGCCTGGATCGCGGAGAACCGACCGGTGGAGATGCCGACCGGTCGGGCGCGGCTGCGCCAGCGGACCCGCTGAGGGTGCTCGAGCGGGCGGAGCGGGCCGCGCGGCGCAGGGACGGTGGCGCGACTGGCGCGCCGGTGCCCGCTGAGCCGCGCGGCTGCTCGAGCGGTCCTACTTGGTGGTGTCGTCCAGCGTGATGACGTCGGCCGGCTCGTCCGGCGTGGTCACGGCGTGCGGGGTCTCGACCTGGTCGGCGATCGCCTCGCCGGCGGTGGCGCCGGCCCCGTCGTCCTCGGTCACCGGAGCGGCCGCGTGGGTCGGCGCGGGCGCCGGGGTCGGCGTGTACGACGACTGCCAGTTGTCGCTCTCCTTGCCACCCTTGAGGCGGGTGACGACGAACGCCGCTGCGGCCGCGAGCCCGGTGAGGAGGAGCAGCTTCTTGAGCTTGCCGCCCTTCTTCTTCTTCGTCGGCTCGGCGACCTCGGCGACCTTGACGGCCGCGGCCTGGGAGGCCACGGCGGCCTTCTCGGCGGCGATGGCCGCGCCGGAGGCGATCTTGTCCGCCGCCACGGCTGCTCCTGCGGCGATGGCCGGTGCGGCCTTGGCGCGGGCGTCGGCGACGTACGGGGCCGCCTTGGTCTTGGCGTCGGCGACGTACGGCGCCGCCTTGGTCTTCGCGTCGGCCAGCGCCGGGCCGGCCTTCTCGATCGCCGTCGCGACGACGGACCCGACCTGGTCGTAGTACTCGCTCACCGTGTCACCGGCCTGGTCGAGGATCGACTTGTTCTTCCGCAGACCCATGGGGCTTCCTCTCGTCGTGTCCCTGGCTGGTTCGATCATGTCACCGGTGACCGAACCAGGGGGCCGGCCAGCGGGCGGGCTGCTTGTCGACCGTGCGAGGATCGGACCGCAACAGCACCGCGTACGTCCGTGGTGTACCCACCAAACGTGAGAGGCAGTCATGGCGGACCAGCAGGCCATCTTGAAGACCAACCGGGGCGACATCACGATCAACCTGTTCCCGAACCACGCCCCCCTGACGGTCGACAACTTCGTCGGGCTCGCCCAGGGCACCAAGGAGTACGACGCGGGCAACGGCAAGACGGGCCCGTTCTACGACGGCCTGGTCTTCCACCGCGTCATCGAGGGCTTCATGCTCCAGGGCGGCTGCCCGACCGGCACCGGCACCGGCGGCCCGGGCTACACCTTCAAGGACGAGCCGCACCCCGAGCTCACCTTCGACAAGCCCTACCTGCTCGCGATGGCCAACGCCGGCCCGGGCACCAACGGCTCGCAGTTCTTCATCACGGTCGCGCCGACGACGTGGCTGAACTTCAAGCACACGATCTTCGGCGAGGTGGCCGACCAGGCCTCGCGCGACGTCGTGGACGCGATCGGCGCCACCCCGACCGGCCCCGGCGACAAGCCGAAGGACCCGGTCGTCATCGAGACCGTCGAGATCGTCGGCGCCTGATCCACCACCACCGATGACCGATCATCCGGCCCCGGCCGGGGTGCCGACCTGCTATCGGCACCCCGGCCGCGAGTCGCACATCCGGTGCCAGCGCTGCGACCGGCCGATCTGCCCGGACTGCATGCGCGACGCGGCCGTGGGCTTCCAGTGCCCCCAGTGCGTCGCCGAGGGCGCGAAGTCGACCCGGGCCGGGCGGACGGCGTACGGCGGGCTGCGGCCCACCAACGCCTCGATCACCTCGGGGGTCCTGATCGGGATCAACGTCGCGGTCTGGGTCGCCCTCCTGGCGTCAGGCGGTGCTGGCAGCCGGTTGCTCGACCTCCTGGGCCTGCGGCCGAACGGCGTCTGCGACCTGCAGAACGGCTTCGTGCAGCTCCAAGGCGACGCGGCCAGCTGCACCGGGCAGTGGATGCCCGGCGTCTCGGACGGCGCCTGGTGGCAGCTCGTCACCGGCGGCTTCACCCACGTCACCATCACGCACATCGCGTTCAACATGCTCGCGCTGTGGATGATCGGTCCGCAGCTGGAGGTGGTGCTGGGCCGGGTGCGCTTCCTCGCGCTCTACCTGGTCTCGCTGCTGGTCGGCTCGGCCGTCGTGATGTGGGCGGCGGGCGAGTACCAGCTCACGATCGGCGCCTCCGGCGCGATCTACGGCCTCTTCGGGGCGCTGCTCGTCGTGGCGCACAAGGTCGGCGGCGACCTGCGGGCGCTGTGGGGCTTGATCGCCGTCAACGTGCTGATCACCTTCGCGGTGCCGAACATCTCCTGGCAGGGCCACCTCGGCGGCTTCGTCGGCGGCGTCCTGGTCGCCGGCATCCTCGTCTACGCCCCGCGCCAGCACCGGACGGCGTACCAGTCCGCCGGCCTGGTCGCCGTCACCGTGCTGACGCTGCTGGCGGTCGCCGTCCGCACCGCCGCGCTGGCCTGAGCCGTCGAGACACCCGAATGGGCGGTCGGACCCGCGTCCGAGCAGCCACTTCGGGGGTCTCGACGACCTCGCGCGGCCGAGCCCGAGTTCTCCACACCTGTGCACTCACCTGTGGAGAACTACACCCGTGTAGTTCCTCCACAACTGTGTGCACAGGTGTGGACAAATCAGCGACGCCGGCCGGTCCTCGCGGACCGACCGGCGTCGGGTGTGCAGTGGCGGGCGCAGTGGCGCGTGCGCGCTACTCCCAGCGGGTGGCGAAGGTGAAGCCGACGGCCATGAAGGCGATGCCGACGAAGAGGTTCTTCTGGCCCAGGTCATCGAAGACCGGGATGCTGCTGAGGTCGTTGCTGAAGACGTAGTACGTGCAGATCCACAGCAGGCCGACCAGGAAGCAGCCGAGCATGCCGACCACGACGCCGCGGCCGCGACCGAGCGGGGTGGAGGGGTGGGCCGAGACGATCAGACCCACCATCAGCAGCCCGAAGCCGATCAGGTAGTTCCAGTCGCCCAGGTCGCGCAGGAACGCCGGCGAGCCACCGGTCTTCGCCGGGACGGCCATCGGGTCGAAGGCGATGTAGTAGTACGCGATCCAGGCGATGCCGAGCACCATCAGGACCAGCGCGACGATGAATCGCGGCGACGCGACGGGTCCCCGCTCGGGGGCGAGGGGGTCCTTGGCCTTCAGCTTGGACACGGGTGCTCCTGGGTGGTTCGTGAGGTCGTGCGGGGCCCGGTCGGGGCGGACTCGTGACGCGGGCCATGCGGTCGTCCGTTCCCGGCTGGGACGGACTCCGGGATACCTTAGTCAACGTGAGCGCCGGATCCCACGCGAGGCCCACCGGGCCGAGCGGTCCGGGCAGCCGCCGACGCCTGTGGTGGCGCCTCGGCACGCCGCTCGTCGTGCTCGCCTGCGGCGGCCTCTTCGTGGTCAGCGCCAACAACAGCCAGGGCACCGACCTGCGGCCCGGGCGCTACACCGACCTGGCGTCGCTGGTCGACGACGAGGCGGACGGTTACGACGAGCTGCGCGACCGGGTTGCCTCGCTCAACGCCGAGGTCGACATGCTCAGCACCCGGGTCGGCGACGACGACGTACGCCGCTACCAGCGCCGGATCGCGCGGCTCGAGGACCCGGCCGGGCTCAGGCCGCGCACCGGGCAGGGCGTGAAGATCGTGCTCTCCGACGCTCCCGAGGACGTCATCAACTCGACGACCGGCAACGTGAACCCGCTGCTGGTGCACCAGCAGGACATCCAGGCCGTCGTCAACGCCCTGTGGAAGGGCGGCGCCACCGCGGTCACGATCCAGGGCCAGCGCATCGTGTCCACCACCGGCATCAAGTGCGAGGGCAACTCGGTGCAGCTCCAGGGCGTGCCCTACCCGCAGCCCTACGTCATCGAGGCCGTCGGCGACCAGAGCGCCCTGCTCGCTGCCGTCGACGGCGACGCCTACATCGGGGCCTACCGCGAGGACGCCGTCGACCCGGACATCTCGGTCGGCTGGGACCTCGAGCTCCAGAGCCTGGTCAAGGCCCCGGGGTACGACGGACTCCTCGACCTCAACTACGCGACCCCGCTGAACCCCTAGGGCCGGCGCCGACCCGCGGGCGGTGGGACCACCGGAGTCTCCGAGGGGTCCGGGCTCGGGGTGGCCGACGGGTCCGGCGTCGGGCTCGGGGTGTTCGACGGCGGCACGAAGCTGGACACCACGATCGTGACCGTCGAGCCCTGCGAGGGCGTGTCACCCGCACGAGGGCTCTGGTCGATCACGGTGCCGGCCGGCTTGGTGGTGTCGGACGACTGGATCACCCGCGGCTCGAAGCCGGCGTTGCGTACGGCGTTCTCCGCCTCCGCCTGCTGCTTGCCGACGAGGTTGGGGACCTTCTCGCGCCCGTCGGAGAAGTAGACGACGATCCGGGTGCCCTCGGCCACGGTGGTGCCCTGCGACGGCTCCGTCCGGGTCACGGTGTCCTTGTCCTCGTCGGACTCCTCCTTCTTGAGCTGGACGTCGAAGCCCTGGGAGACCAGCGCCGCCTCGGCGTCCTTCTTGTCCTGCCCGATCACGAACGGCACCTCCACCTGGGGCTTGCCCAGCGAGACGACGAGGTTCACCGCGGTGTCGGGGTCGAGGTACTGGTCGGGCTGCGGGTCCTGGCGGATCACCTTGCCGGAGGCGACCTCGCTGCTGGCCTCCCGGTCGATCGTGCCGACAGCGAGCCCGGCGTCGCCGATGAGCGTCCGCGCCTGCTTCTCGGTCTTGTTGATGACGTTGGGCGCCGGCACCTGCTCGGGCGCCTTCTCGAAGAGACGGGGGAGCAGGAACGCCCCGCCGGCGATCAGCACCACGAGCAGCAGCCCGAGGGCCACGATCAGACCGGTCCGGCTGCGCGGCTCGTCGTCGTACGCCGGCACCGCAGCCGTCACCGCGGTCGCGGGTGCGGCGACCGGGACGACGGGGCTGGGCTGCACGAGCGGCGCCTGCACCGGTCGCCCGGCGAGGTAGCGCTCGATGTCGCTGCGCATGGCCGCGGCGGACTGGTAGCGCTCGTCGAGGCGCTTGGCCAGCGCCTTCAGCACGATCGCGTCGATCTCGGGCGGGAGCTCGGTGTCGTGGTCGGAGGGAGGCACGGCGGGCTCGCGGACGTGCTGGTAGGCGACCGCGACCGGGCTGTCCCCGACGAAGGGCGGCCGGCCGGTCAGCAGCTCGTAGAGCAGGCAGCCGGCCGAGTAGACGTCGGAGCGGGAGTCGACGGTCTCGCCGCGCGCCTGCTCGGGGGAGAGGTACTGCGCCGTGCCGACCACGGCCGCGGTCTGCGTCATCGTGGAGGAGGCGTCGCTGATGGCGCGGGCGATGCCGAAGTCCATCACCTTCACGTCGCCGCTGGGCGTCAGCATCACGTTGCCGGGCTTGATGTCGCGGTGGATGATCCCCGCGCGGTGGCTGTAGTCGAGGGCGGAGAGCACACCGCTGGTGATCTCGAGGGCGCGCTCGGGCAGGATCTTGCGACCCTGGCGCAGGATGTCGCGCAGGGTCTGCCCGGCGACGAACTCCATCACGATGTAGGGCTGCGAGATCCCCGAGCCGTCGTCGGCCGGCTCCTCGCCGGTGTCGTAGACCGCCACGATCGCGGGGTGGTTGAGCGACGCGGCCGACTGCGCCTCGCGCCGGAAGCGCGCCTGGAACGTGGCGTCGCTGGCCAGGTCCGTGCGGAGCCGCTTGACCGCGACGACCCGCCCGAGCCGGGTGTCGATGCCCTTGCGGACCTCGGCCATGCCGCCACGGCCGAGCAGCTCGCCGAGCTCGTAGCGACCGCCGACGGTCGGCTGTTGGTTGTTCACGGGGTGACCATGCCTTAGCTGCTCGGGGAGGTGCTGTCGGAGGGGGTGTCGGCCGTCGTCTCGCTCGGGGTCTCGCTCGGGGTCTCCGACGGCGTGGGGTCCTCCGTCGGGTCCGCGGTCGGCGTCTCCGGCGGCAGCGGCCCCCAGAACGAGACCGTGACCGTGTCGCCCTGCTGCAGGGCACCGGTCGGGTTGACGCTGGTGACGTCGCCCTCGATCTCGTCGCCCGGGTTGTCGACCTGCCGGGTCTCCACCCGCAGTCCGAGGTCGGCCAGCTCGCGCTGGACGTCGCGCAACGGGCGGTCGAGGTAGTCGGACTCGTCGAGGCGGACGGTGGTGTCCTCCTCGGTGGCGCTCGTCGTCGGCTCGCTGGGCGACGAGGGCGCCGAGGACGACCGGGTCGGGGTCTGGCTGGTGTCGTCGCTGGGGGCGTCGTCACCGTCGCCCCGGGTCATCAGCAGCACGACGAGCACCACGATCGCCACCACGGCCAGCACGCCGAGCACCGGCCAGAGCCAGCGGTTGCCCTCGGGCTCGTCGTAGGCGACCGGGGTGGGGGCGGCCGGTGGTGGGACTGGCGCGATCACCTGCGTCGAGGCGACGGGCGGGGCCACCACCTGGGTGGCCGCGGTCGCCGGGCTGCGCAGGGCGGCGGCGAAGGCGTCACCGTCGACGAACCGCTCGGCCGGGTCCTTGGCCAGGCCCCGTCGTACGACGGCCGCGAGGTCGGCGGGCACCGACGCGGGCAGCGCGGGCACCGGCTCGCGCAGGTGCGCCAGCGCGGTCGCGACGGCGGTCTCGGCGACGAACGGGCGTCGGCCGACCAGGCACTCGTAGGCCACGACGGCGAGGGAGTAGACGTCGGAGGCCGGGGTCGCGGTGAGGCCCTGCGCCTGCTCGGGGGAGAGGTACTGCGGGGTGCCCATCACCTCGCCGGTGCCGGTCAGGCCGATGCCCTCGACCGCGCGGGCGATGCCGAAGTCGGTGACCTTGATCTGGCGGTTGGGCGTGACCAGCAGGTTGGCCGGCTTCACGTCACGGTGCACGATGCCGGCCTCGTGGGCGGCGCCGAGCCCGTCGGCGGCCTGGGCGAGCAGCTCGCGGGTGGCCAGCGGGTCCAGGGGCACGTCGGGCCGCAGCAGCGCCGACAGCGGCTGGCCGTCGACGAGCTCCATGACCAGGTAGGGCCGGCGCGAGCGCGACCCGTCGGTCATCATCGCCTCGCCGACGTCGAAGACCGTGGCGATGTTGGGGTGGTGCAGCGACGCGGCGTGCTGGGCCTCGGACTCGAAGCGCACCCGGAAGGTCGCGTTGTCGGCGTACTCGGCCTTGAGCAGCTTCACGGCCACCGCGCGGTCCAGGAGCGTGTCGGTCGCACGCCAGACCTCGCCCATGCCGCCGGTGGCGATCCGTGCATCGAGGCGGTAGCGCCGGGAGTCGTCCGCGAACCCGTGGGGTGTCTGGCTCACTTGATCACCGCTTCCATGACGGACTTGGCAATGGGGCCGCCGAGCAGGCCGCCGGCGACCTCGTCGCGCGGGATGTCGGCGTTCTGGATCATCACGGCCACGGCGACCTCGGGGTTGTCCGCCGGCGCGAACGAGATGAACCACGCGTACGGCGAGGTGTCGTCGGTGCCGGTCTGCGCCGTCCCGGTCTTGCCCGCGACCGAGATGCCCGGGATGGCGGCCGGCGAGGCGGTGCCCTCGTCGACGGTGGAGACCATCAGCTTGGTCACCTCGCTGGCCGTCTTCGCCGAGATCGCCTGGGAGAACTTCTCCGGGTCGGTCTTGCTGAGCACGTTGAGGTCGGCCGACTGCTCCTCGTCGACGAGGTAGGGCTTCATCACCGAGCCGGCGTTGGCGATCCCGGCGGAGACCATCGCCATCTGCAGCGGGGTCGCCGACACGTCGAACTGGCCGAAGCCGGTCTGGCCCAGCTGCGCCTTGTCGAGCTCCTCGGGGAAGACCGAGAGCGCCTGCGGCGACAGGTCGTCGAAGTAGTGCTGGTTGAAGCCGAAGGCCTCGGCGGTCTTGGCCATGTCCTCGGCGCCGACCTGCTCTGCGATCTGGGCGTAGGCGGTGTTGCAGGACTGCTCCATCGCCTGGCGGAACGGGATCTTGGACCCGTTGGCGCCGCAGTTGCGGCCCTCGTTGTCGATCTCGCCGGTCGGCCCGCTGGTCAGCGGCAGCTGGTAGGTGACGCCACCGGGCACCTTCGAGTCGGCGTCGTAGAGGCCCTTCTCGATCGCGGCGGCCGAGGTCACGACCTTGAACGTCGAGCCCGGGGGCAGCCGGGTCTGGATGGCACGGTTGAGCAGCGGCTCGGTGGGGTCCTCGTTGAGCTGCTGGGCCTTCCTGGCCACCGACGCCAGGTCGTGCGAGGCCAGGTCGTTGGGGTCGTACGTCGGCAGCGACACCATCGCCAGCACCTTGCCGGTGGCCGGCTCGATCGCCACGACGGAGCCCTGCACGTCCTTGCCCAGTCCCTTGAGCCCGTCGTACGCCGCCCGCTGCGCCTTGGCGTCGATGGTCAGGGTGACGTTGCCGCCCTGCGGCGGCTCGCTGCTGAGCAGGTCGACGAAGTTCTTGACGAAGAGCCGCGGGTCGTCGCCGGAGAGCACGGAGTTGCGGGAGCGCTCGATGGCGGTCGCGCCATAGTAGGAGAAGTAGCCGGTGATCGGCGCGAACTCCCTCGGCTTGGGGTAGGTGCGCTGGAACTTGTACTGGTCGTCGGACTTCACGCTCTCGGCGACCGGGTTGCGCCCGACCAGGATCGCGCCGCGCTCCTGGGAGTACGCCGCCACCTGCACCCGCCGGTTGAGCGGGTTGTCGTTGAGCGCCCCCGCCTTCCAGTACTGCAGGTAGGTCGCGTTGATCATCAGCGCCAGGAAGAGCACCAGGCAGAAGATCGAGACGGTGCGGATCGGCTTGTTCATCAGCTCGACGCCCCCAGCCGGACCACCTGGGTGTCGTCGGAGCTGATGGCGGTCGTGTCGTCGGAGATCGACGGCAGCGGGCGCCGGGCCTGGTCGGAGATGCGGAGCAGCAGCGCGATGATCACCCAGTTCGCGACGAGGGAGGAGCCGCCGTACGACAGGAACGGCGTGGTCAGACCGGTGAGCGGGATCAGCCCGGTGACGCCGCCGACGACGACGAAGACCTGCAGCGCGATGGCGGTGCCGAGGCCGGTGGCGACCAGCTTGCCGAAGGCGTCGCGGCAGATCAGGGCGGTGCGCAGCGCGCGCTCGACGATCAGGCCGTACATCATCAGCACCGCCATCACCGCGGTCAGCCCGAGCTCCTCGCCGATGGAGGAGAGGATGAAGTCGGAGTTGGCGTACGGCACCCGGTTCGGGTCGCCGTCGCCGAAGCCGCGACCGATCAGACCGCCCCAGCCCATGCCGAACTTGGCCTCGACGGGCTGGAAGCTCTTGCCGCCCTGCTCGGCGGTGTAGAAGTCGAACGGGTGCTGCCAGATGTCGAAGCGGATCCGCACGTGGCCGAAGAGGACGTAGGCCAGGGTCGCGCCGCCGACGAACATCAGGCCGCCGACGACCAGCCACCCGGGTCGCTCGGTGGCGACGTAGAGCATGATCAGGAAGAGCCCGAAGAAGAGCAGGCTGGAGCCGAGGTCGTGCTGGAAGACCAGGATGCCCAGGCTGACCAGCCACATCGCCAGGATCGGGCCGAGGTCGCGGCCGCGGGGCAGGTCGACGAAGAGCACCCGACGACCGGCGAGCGCGAGCGCGTCGCGGTGCAGCACCAGGTAGCCGGCGAACGCGATGACGAGCAGCAGCTTGGCGAGCTCGCCGGGTTGGAAGCTGAACGGGCCGAGGTGGATCCAGATGCGCGCGCCGTTGATGGTGCGTCCGATGCCCGGCAGCATCGGGAGCAGCAGCAGCACGATGGCGGCCAGGCCGCTGGTGTAGGTGAAGCGCTGGAGCAGGCGGTGGTCGCGGATCGCCAGCAGGGTGACCAGGAAGAGCCCCACGCCGAGGGTCATCCAGATCAGCTGCTGCTGGGCGAAGCCGTCCGCGTCCCCGGCCGCCTCCTTGGCGAGGTCGATGCGGTGGATCACCGCGAGGCCGAGCCCGTTGAGGGCCGCGACGACCGGGAGCAGCACCGGGTCGGCGTACGGCGCGACGAGGCGGATCACGACGTGGGCGCCGATGATGAGCCCGACCAGCCAGCCGCCGTATCCGAGGATGTCGGGCGGCACCTCACCCTGGACGCCGACCCCGACCGCGGCGTACGCGCCGATGCCGACGATGAGCGCGAGGACGAGCAGGAAGAGCTCCGCGCCCCGCCGGCGGCGGTGCACGAACCCCATGATCGTGGAGGACGGGGCGGCCATCAGCCGCTCGCCCCGGAGTCGGCGACCTCGGGCTCCTGGTTCTCCGCCAGGTTCTGCACGGTGCGCTGGGCGTCGTCGAGGTCGTCGGCCTCGATGCCGTCCTCGACCTTGCCGGCGTCGAAGTCGGACAGCCGGTCCAGCTGCACGTCGGTGGTCTGGTAGGCCTCGGAGAGGTCCAGGCCGCCGATGGAGCCGTTGAGGCCGCGGAAGATCACGACCGTGCCGTCCTGCTGGCCCACGTAGTACTGGTGCTGCGACCACGACCAGATCGCGGCGACCGCGAGCCAGCCGAGGCCGACCACGACGGCGAGCGCGAAGAGACGCTTGGCCCAGGCGTAGCGGCGCGGCGGACGCGGGGCGTAGCGGACCGCCTCGGGGTCGGCGTCGATGGCGTCGTACGGCGCGTCGTCGGGCAGGTCGGACGGCACCGGGTCGAGCTCACCGGTGTCGCCGGAGCGGTGGCCGCGGAAGAGCCCCCCGCTGCGCCCGCGCTGCTGGCGGCGCTCGGCGGCGGCTCCGACGACCAGGGCCTCCGGGCCGCCCTCGGTGGAGTCCTGCGCGGCCTCGCGGAGGTCGGCGACGATGCAGGTGACGTTGTCGGTGCTGCCGGCCTCGAGGCTCGCGCGGACCAGCTCGACGGCGGCGTACTCCGGGCTGCCGCTCGAGAGGATGTCGGCCATCCGGCCGTCCTCGAGCACGCCGCAGGCGCCGTCGCTGCAGACCAGGAGGCGGTCGCCCGGCTCGAGGTCGACGACGAAGAGGTCGGGGTCGCTGTCGCTGACCGCGTCGATGGCCCGCATGATCAGGTTGCGGTGCGGGTGGACGCGGGCCTCGGCCTCGGTGATCCGGCCCTCGTCGATCAGGGTCTGCACGAACGTGTGGTCGAGGGTCAGCTGCCGGATCGCGCCGGCGCGGTAGAGGTAGGCGCGGCTGTCG
This sequence comes from Nocardioides sp. URHA0020, assembly GCF_000620705.1. Taxonomy (GTDB): domain Bacteria; phylum Actinomycetota; class Actinomycetes; order Propionibacteriales; family Nocardioidaceae; genus Nocardioides. The sequence continues at coordinate 153,656 of NZ_KK211167.1, read as the reverse complement.
CCGACGTGGCCGACGCCGACGCGGGTGCCGTCGAAGGTGAGCACGGTCGCCGTCGTGCTGGTGCCGTTGAGCGCCGGGTCCTCGTCGACGAGCTCGACCAGGCGGTCGTGGGCGCGGTGGATGGCGCCCGCGGTCCGGGCGAGGAGCTCCTCGGCCGAGTCGCTGGTCGGCGGCTGGTCGAGCCGGCGCAGCTGGCCGATCGCGGTCGAGGAGGCGATGTCGCCCCGGGCCGCGCCGCCGACGCCGTCGCAGACCGCGAGCAGCCAGGGGCCGGCGTACCCGGAGTCCTGGTTGTCGCGTCGCACCCGCCCCACGTCGGAGACGGCGCCGTAGTCGAGCCGGAGGCGCAGCTGCGTGGCGGGTGCCTCGGTCGGCTGGTCGGACATCGCCGGCTACTTCCGGAGCTCGAGGATGGTCTTGCCCACGCGGACCTGGGTGCCCATGGTGATCGTCGTCGGCTGGGTGATCCGCACGGTGCCGACGAAGGTGCCGTTGGTGGAGCCGAGGTCCTCCACGAACCACTGGTCGCCCGACGCGGCGATCCGGGCGTGGCGGGTGGAGACGTAGTCGTCATCGAGGCGGATCGCCGCGTCACTGCCGCGGCCGATCAGCACCGGGCCGGCGGCGAGCTCGGCGCGCTCGCCGACGTTGGAGCCCTCGGTGACCAGCACGTGCGTCGGCGCGCTGCGGCGCTTGCCGGGCTTGGGCTGCTTGGGCGGCTTCGGAGCCTTGCCGCCACCGGTGCGTGCGGCCTCCGGCACCCGGGCGCCGAACATGTCGGAGCGGATCACCGAGATCGCCGACAGCACGAAGATCCACAGGATCGCGAGGTAGGCCACCCGGATGAGGAAGAGCGTCAGCTCAGACATGCACGACCATCCTCATCGCTCCTCGAGCACGCGTACGACGAGCGTGGTGTTGCCGATGCGCACCTCGGACCCGTCCTGCAGCCCGGTGTTGGTGATCCGGTGGCCGTCGACGAGCATCCCGTTGGTCGAGCCGAGGTCGTGGACCTCCACCGCGATGCCGCGCGCGCCGCCACCGGTCACCAGGAACTCGATGTGGCGCCGGCTGACGCCGGGGTCGTTGATGCGCAGGTCGGCCTCGGTGCCGCGACCCACGACCAACCCGGGCGGCTGCAGCGGGTGGCGGGTGCCGTTGACCTCGAGGTAGGCCTTGGCCCGGCCCACCTGCGTCGCGGTCGCGTCGCTGGTGACCTTCGCCTGGGCGCGGCTGCGGATCCGGAACCGGCCCGTCGTCAGGTCCTCGGCCGGGTCGAAGACGATGCTCACCGGGCCGGGGAAGACGTAGCTCTGCTCGTCGGCGTGGTCGCGGAGCTGCCCGACGAGGTCGTCGGCCAGGGCGCTGTCGTACGGCGCCAGCCGCTCCAGGTCGGTGCCCGAGAGCTCCACGTGGAAGTCGTTGGGCACCAGCCGCCGGTCACGCGAGAGGATCTGCGCGTTGTTGTCGCACTCGCGCTGGAGCGCCGCCGCGATCTCGACGGGCTGCACCGCCGAGCGGAAGGCCCGCGCGAACGCGCCGGAGATCATCTGCTCGAGCTTGTTCTCCAGTCGTTGGAGTCCGCCCACGTCCGCCCCCCTTCCTCTGGTGTCCTCGGGTCCTGCGTCCGGCCGCGGCCGGGCTGCGACCCGATCGTAACGGGGTCGTGACGACGGTTGAGGGATGCCCTCGCCCCGGTTTGGGGCAAACCCGAGCGCTGGGATAACCTTGGGCCGCTTCACGCGCGAGTGGCGGAACGGCAGACGCGCTGGCTTCAGGTGCCAGTGTCCGAAAGGGCGTGGGGGTTCAAATCCCCCCTCGCGCACGTGAGCAGCAGGCCCCGGAGAGATCCGGGGCCTGCTGTCATTTCCGGCCCGGACCGACGCCGGTGTCGAGAAACGCCCGACGGCTCCGTCCTCGGTCCGAAGGCAGCCATCATGGTTGCCTCGGACGACGAAGGAGCACCACGATGGCCAAGTACCTGCTGCTCAAGCACTACCGCGGCGGACCTGAGCGGACCGACTACGGCAACGCCCCGATGAGCGACTGGACGCCCGAGGAGGTGTCCGACCACATCGCGTTCATGCAGCGGGTCGCCGACGAGCTGCGCGAGCGCGGGGAGTTCGTGGACGCCCAGGCGCTGTCGCCCGAGGGCGCGTTCGTGCGGTACGACGGGCCCGGGAGGCCGCCGGTCACCGACGGGCCGTTCGCGGAGACCAAGGATTTGATCGCCGGCTGGATGATGATCGACGTCGAGTCGGTGGAGCGCGCGCACGAGGCGGCGGCGTACCTCTCCTCGGCGCCCGGCAAGGGCGGCGTGCCGCTGCACGAGTGGATCGAGGTCCGCCCCTTCCTCGAGCACCCGCCGACCGTCACGGACTGAGGTCGTCGGTGGAGGAGCTGCTCCGCGACCTGGGCCCGCAGGTCCTCGGCATCCTCGTCCGCCGCGGAGCCGACTTCGCGGCGGCCGAGGACGCCGTCCAGGAGGCGCTGGTCGAGGCCGTGCGTCGGTGGGCCGACGAGCTGCCGGCCGAGCCCAAGGGCTGGCTGGTCACGGTCGCGTGGCGCAAGTTCCTCGATGCGCGCCGCTCCGACGCGGCCCGGCTGCGGCGCGAGGTCGCCCAGGTGGAGGAGCCACCGCCGGGCGCCGCCGAGTCCCGCGACGACACGCTGCAGCTGCTCTTCCTGTGCTGCCACCCGACGCTGAGCCCGGCCTCGGCGGTGGCGCTGACCCTGCGGGCCGTCGGCGGGCTGACCACCCGGCAGGTCGCCCGGGCCCACCTGGTGCCCGAGGCGACGATGGCGCAGCGGATCAGCCGGGCCAAGCGGACGGTGGCGGCCGTCCAGCTCGGGGAGCCGGGTGACCTGGCGACCGTCCTCAAGGTGCTGTACCTGATCTTCAACGAGGGCTACACCGGCGAGGTCGACCTGGCCGCGGAGGCGATCCGGCTGACCCGTCAGCTCGCGGGGGCCGGCGAGGACCCGGAGGTCGGCGGGCTGCTGGCGCTGATGCTGCTCCACCACGCGCGGCGTACGGCGCGCTTCGCGGCCGACGGCTCGCTGGTCCCCCTGGCCGAGCAGGACCGGTCGCGGTGGGACGCCGACATGATCGCGGAGGGCGTCGTGGTCATCCAGGCGGCGCTGGCGCGCGACCGGTTGGGGGAGTACCAGGCGCAGGCCGCGATCGCCGCCCTGCACGCGGACGCGGCGACGGCGGAGGAGACCGACTGGCCGCAGGTGCTGGAGTGGTACGACGAGCTGGCCCGGCTCACCGACAGCCCGGTGGTGGCGCTCAACCGGGCGGTGGCGGTGGGTGAGGTCGACGGCCCGCTCGCCGGGCTGGGGGCCGTGGCGCAGGTGCCCGCCGACGTGCCCCGGCACACCGCGTTGCGCGCCTACCTGCACGACCGGGCCGGCGACCGGGCGCTGGCGCACGACCTGTACGTCGCGGCGGCCGCCCGGGCGACCTCGGTCGCCGAGCGCGACCACCTCACCCGCCAGGCGGCGCGCCTGCGGGGGTGAGGAACGCTCAGCGGCGGCTGTTGCCCAGCACGGTGCTGAGGGCCCAGACGACGGCGATGTCGAGCGCGATGAGCACGACCGCCCAGACGGGGTAGTAGGGCAGCCAGACGAAGTTCATCAGGGCCGACACGATGGCGATCACGACTCCCGCGACGAGCGCCCACCGCTGGCCGGCGAGGATCGCGGCGCCGATCCCGACGATGACGAGACCGAGGACCAGGTGGAGCCAGCCCCAGGTCGTGAGGTCGAACTCGAAGACGTAGTTCGTGGTGCGCACGAAGACGTCGTCCTTCGCGACGGCGGCGATGCCCTCCAGGAACTGGAAGAGCCCGGCGGTCAGGAGCACCGCACCCGCGAAGATGCTGATGCCGTCGGCCCAGGCGCTCTCTTGGTGTGACGTAGACATGCACCCAGTGTCGGGCCGGTCCCGACCTCCTCGGATCACCCGGAGCGGGTGAGAGTAGGTGGCGTCAGGCAGGATTGCGGGATGCTGCAGAACTGGGCGGGCAACCACACGTACGGCGCGTCACGGGTCCGGCACCCACGCAGCGTCGAGGAGCTGCGCGACCTCGTCGGCTCCGCGACCCGGGTCCGGGCCCTCGGCACCCGGCACGCGTTCACCGACCTCGCCGACACCACGGGCGACCTGGTCTCGACCCAGGAGCTCGGGCAGGACATCGAGGTCGACGCCGAGCGGCGCGTCGTACGCGTGTCCGGCGGGGTCAGCTACGGCGTGCTCGCCGAGCAGCTGGCGCGCGGCGGCTGGGCCCTGGCCACGATGGCCTCGCTCCCGCACATCTCCGTCGCCGGGGCGATCGCGACCGGCACGCACGGCTCCGGTGACGCAACCGGCTCCCTGGCCGCGGCCGTCGCCGGCCTCGAGATCGTCGGGGCCGACGGCGCTCTGCGGGTCGTGTCCCGGGGCGAGCCCGACTTCGACGGCTCCGTCGTCTCCCTCGGCGCGCTCGGCGTCGTGACCCACGTGATCCTCGACCTCGAGCCCACCTACGAGGTGCGCCAGGACCTCTACGCCGACCTCCCGTGGGACGTGGCGGTCGAGCACCTCGACGAGCTCACGTCGACCGCCTACAGCGTCAGCCTCTTCACCGACTGGGTCAGCGGCGGCATCAAGCAGGTGTGGCTGAAGAGCCGCGACGGCGTACCGCCCGCGGACCTGTGGGGCGCCGCACCTGCCGTGGAGACGCTGCACATGCTCGCGGGCGCCGACGTCGAGGCGGTGACCCAGCAGGGCGGCATCACCGGGGCGTGGCACGAGCGGCTGCCGCACTTCCGCCTGGAGTTCACCCCGAGCCGCGGCGAGGAGCTGCAGAGCGAGTACCTCGTGCCGCGCACCGAGGCGCGGGTCGCGGTCGAGCGGCTGCGGGCGCTGGCTCCGTCGTACGCCCACCTGCTCCAGGTCGGTGAGATCCGCACCATCGCCGCCGACCGGCTGTGGCTCAGCGGGGCCTACGACCGCGACGTCGTCGGCTTCCACTTCACCTGGGTGCGGGACGTGCCGGCCGTGTACGCCGTGCTGCCCGCCATCGAGGAGGCCCTGCTCCCGCTCGGCGGCCGCCCGCACTGGGGCAAGTGCTTCGCCGCCGAGACGGCCGCGCTGGCTCCGCTGTACAAGCGGTTCGAGGACTTCCGCGACCTGGCGGTGCGCGTCGACCCGCAGGGCAAGTTCCGCAACGACTTCCTGGCGCGCTGCCTCGAGCTCGACTGAGCCCGACTGAGGTGGACCTCACGCCCACGTGGGCGTTCACCCCGGGTGGAGTGGGTAGAAATCCCGGATGGACCACATCATGGCTCCACAGAGCAGCTCATCGGAAGGACCCGTCCTGAGCCCACCTCCGACGCACACCCCGGCGCACACCCCGGCGTACGGCGAGGTCGACCTGACCACCTGCGACCGCGAGCCCATCCACATCCCGGGCGCCATCCAGCCGCACGGCCTGCTGCTGGCCCTCGATGCCGAGCAGCGTGCGGTGACGGTCTCCACCAACGTCGACGGCCTGCTCGGGGTCGCGCCCGAGGACGCCATCGGACGGACGCTCGCCGAGCTGGTGGGCGCGGACCTGGCGATCGCGATCGTCGACGGCGTCGAGACCACGACGCTGGGCGACGTGGACGTCGAGGTGCGTCAGCACCGCTCGGGCGACCGGCTGGTCGTCGAGATCGAGCCGGTGAGCACGGTCGACCAGGTGCGGCTGACCTACCGGTCCACCCGGGGGGCGATGGCCCGCCTCGCCCAGGCCTCGTCGGTGGGCGACCTGGCCGCGCGGCTGGCGCTGGAGGTGCGCACGCTGCTCGGCTTCGACCGGGTGATGGTCTACCGCTTCGACCAGGACTGGAACGGTGAGGTGATCGCCGAGGAGAAGCGCGACGACCTCAACTCGTTCCTCGGCCTGCACTACCCGGCGACCGACATCCCGGCCCAGGCGCGGCGCCTCTACTCGGTCAACTGGACCCGGCTGATCGCCGACGTCGACTACGTCCCAGTGCCGCTGCACCCGGTCCTGGACCCGGGCACCGGCGCACCGCTCGACCTGTCGCACGCCTCGCTGCGCAGCGTCTCGCCGATCCACCTCGAGTACCTGTCGCACATGTCCGTGACCGCCTCGATGTCGATCTCGCTGATGGTCGACGGTCAGCTGTGGGGCCTGGTCGCCTGCCACCACTACTCAGGGGCGCACCGGCCGAGCCAGGACGCGCGCTCGGCCGCCGAGTTCCTGGGCCAGGTCGCCTCCCAGCTCGCCGGCGACCGGGAGCGCGCCGACAAGCGCGAGCGCACCCTGGCCGCCCAGACCGTGCTCGGCAGGATGGCCGCGCGCACCGCGGCGAGCCTGGAGTCACCGCTGGTCAGCGTGATGGAGGACCCGGAGCTGCTCTCCCTGGTCGATGCCACCGGCGCGGTCCTGTCGTACGACGGCGTGGTCACCGTGCGCGGCAACGTCGATCTCGCCCCGGACCAGCTCCAGGCCATCGCGACGGCCCTGCGCGACCCGCTCAGCTACGCGACCTCGACCGACCGGGTCACCGAGCTGGTGCCCGGGCTGGGTGACGCGTCGTCCGTCGCGGGGGTGCTCCGGGTCGGGTCCGACTCCGACCGGTGGCTCCTGTGGTTCCGCCCGGAGCAGGAGCGGGTCGTCGACTGGGGAGGCGACCCCACCAACAAGGAGCTCGCGGCGGCTGAGGGCGCGCACGTCCGGCTGAGCCCGCGACGGTCGTTCGACAAGTGGCGGCAGGTGGTCCGCGGTCGCAGCACCCCCTGGGCGCCGTGGAAGCTCGAGGTCGCCGATGCCCTCGGCAAGCACCTGATCGGGCTGCTGCTGGCCCGCTCCCGCGACACGATCGCGATGGCCGAGTCGATCCAGCGCAGTGTCGTGTCCGACGAGCCGCCGACCTTCGACGGCATCGAGCTCGCGGCGCGCTACCAGCCCGCGTCCACCTTCAAGCTGGGTGGCGACTGGTGGGACAGCTTCGCGCTCGCCGACGGCCGCATCGTCTTCGTCGTCGGCGACGTCGCCGGGCACGGCGTCTCCGCGGCCTCCGCCATGACGCAGGTGCGCACGGCGCTGCGCGCCTACCTCTTCGAGGGTCACAGCCCGGCCACCTGCCTCGACAAGCTCGACCTGCTGATGGCCGGCCTCCTCGACGAGCGGGTCGCGACCGCTGTGCTCGCGGTCCTCGACCCCCGCGCCGGGCGAGTCGAGCTCGCCAGCGCCGGGCACCCGCCGCCGATGCTGCTGACCCGCGGCACGGCGTACGACGTGGACCTGCCGGTCCGTCCGCTGCTCGGCGTCGGCACGGGCGCCGCCGAGTCCGTCGAGCTCGACCTGCCGCCGGGTGCGGCCCTGCTCCTCTACACCGACGGACTCGTCGAGCGCCGCAGCGCCGACCTCGACGAGCGCACCGAGCGGCTGCGCGCGCTCGCCGCGGACACCTACGCGGACTCCGACCTGCAGGCCTGGGTCGACCGGCTGATCGAGGTGCACGACGACGGCGGTGGCGACGACACCACGGTCCTGGCCCTGCGGATGGCCTAGCGACGGACCAGCCCGGCGCGCCGGCCTGTAGAAAGGGCGCATGACGCAGGGCATGGTCCTGGTCCCGGGCGGGACCACGACGATCGGCAGCGATCACTTCTACGCGGAGGAGCGGCCGCTGCGGGAGGTGGTCGTCGGGGATGTGTGGTTCGACCGGTGGCCGGTCACCAACGCGGAGTTCGCCCGGTTCGTCGAGGAGACCGGCCACGTCACGGTCGCCGAGGTCGCGCCCGACGCCGCCGACTTCCCGGGCGCCGACCCGGCCCTGCTCGTGCCCGGCTCGCAGGTCTTCACGCAGACCGGTGGACCCGTGCACCTCGGTGACTGGACGCAGTGGTGGCGCTGGCAGCCCGGCGCCTCGTGGCGGGCGCCGCAGGGGCCGGGGAGCGCGTGGCAGCAGTCCGCGGACCACCCGGTCGTGCACGTCGGCTGGGAGGACGCCACGGTGTACGCCCGGTGGGCCGGCAAGGACCTCCCCACCGAGGCGGAGTGGGAGCACGCCGCCCGCGGTGGCCTGGTCGGGCGCGACTACGGCTGGGGCGCGTCGTACGCCGACGAGCTGTCACCCGGGGGTGTCGTGCTGGCCGACACCTGGCAGGGCCCGTTCCCGTGGCGCAGCGAGGACCCTGACGGCCACCACCGCACCGCCCCCGTCGGCAGCTACCCGGCCAACGACCACGGCCTGCAGGACATGATCGGCAACGTCTGGGAGTGGACGGCGTCGCGGTGGACGGAGTCGCACCACAGCGAGGGGGAGTCGGTCCCGGCCGCGAGCACGGCCAGCCCGTGCTGCGGCGGCAGCGTCCGGCTGGCGGAGACCGACCGCTTCGTCACGAAGGGCGGGTCACACCTCTGCTCGCCGCACTACTGCCAGCGCTACCGCCCGGCCGCCCGGCAGGGACACGGCGTCAACGACACCACGTCTCACGTCGGGTTCCGATGCGTCCGCCGATCGTGACGGCGGCGCGCCGGTAGCGGTCCGTCGGCCTCGGCCAGGCGGCGCTCCTCGGCCCGCTTCTCGGCCTGGGTCCGCACCCGCGTGGAGATCGTGGAGGCGGCGGTCGCGATGATGACGACGTTGAAGACCATCTGGATCAGCACCAGGACCCGGGCCGCCTGGCCGGTGGCGTGGACGTCGCCGTACCCGATCGTCAGCAGCGTGGCCATCGTGAAGTAGAGCGCGTCGACCCGGGTCTCGAGGTCGAAGATCTGGTCGGGGTTGCGCTGAGCGAGGACGTAGAAGCCGAGCGCGAACCCGAGGACCGCGATCATCACCGCGATGAGCAGGCCGTCGATGCGACGGTCGCTCTCCAGGAGCTGGTGGCGCACCTCGACCAGGACCGTGAGCGCGAGCAGCGTCAGGGCGACCAGGCTCACGAGGAGCTGGAGGACCGAGCTGCGCGAGATCTCCACCTGCACCGGGACGGTGAAGTAGAGGACGAGCACCACGACCAGGACGCCTGCCAGCCGGGCCCAACGCTTCCATCCCGTCACACGGACTCCTCCGGCTGCTGCTTTCACCCGCTACGGGTGATCGACCACGCGACGAGTACGCCCACGCTTGGGCTCATCCTGCCGGATCCGTCGGCGACCGTACGGGAGGTAGTGGCGTTGGACGTCGCCGGAATGCGTGAGCGGCTCACCTCGACGTACCACGCGCGCCGCGCGCAGGCACAGGCACTGGCCGACGAGGTCCCGATCCTGGGCCGCCTGATCCGCGACTTCGTCCGGATCGAGTTCATCGACCGCTGCATGCTGATCGCGGCGCAGGGCCTGCTGGCGCTGGTGCCGATGCTGGTGGTGCTGGCGTCGCTCTTCCCCGGCCTCACCGGGGATGCGGTGTCGACCTTCTCCCACGCCACCGGCGTCGGCTCGACGGGCACCGAGACCCTGCGCGGCGAGGTCAGCGCCGACCAGGTGCGCGCGCAGACCGGCATCGTCGGGCTCCTGATCACCCTGTTCTCCGCCACCAGCTTCGCCCGGGCGATCCAGCGGATGTACGAGCGGGTGTGGGAGCAGCACCACGTCGGCGGGGTCGTCGGGCTGCGCCGGTGTCTCAGCTGGCTGCTCGGCTGGCTCGTGACGCTGCAGCTGGCCGCCGGCCTGCGGGCGCTGCTCCTCGGGGCCGACGGGCTGGGCACCAGCGCCGCGAGGCTGGTCTTCCAGGTGCTGGCGCTCAGTGGCATCTGGTGGGTGACCTCGTGGTTGCTGCTCTTCGGGCGGGTCGGCTGGCGGCGGCTGGTGGTGGGTGCGCTCCTCACCGGCGGCATCGGTGTCGCCTACACCCGGGGTTCGGCGCTGGTGATGCCGCCGTACGTCGCGGCCAACACCGAGCAGTTCGGCACGCTCGGCCTCATCCTGGCGATCTCGACCTGGCTGATCGGCTTCGCCGGCATCATGGTCGCCTCGGCCCTGGTTGGTCGGATCGTCTCGGAGGACCCGACGGTCCTCCGGATCGTCAGCTCGGTCCTGGAGCTCCTGCGGTCGGGCTGGGCTCGACTGCGGGGACGGGCGGACGAGCCAGCAGCTCCACGATGAGCAGCAGCACGCCGACGACGACGACGAGCCACAGCGTGAACTCCCCCGTCGGGTGGTCGCGCAGCACGTACAGCAGCAGGGCGATCCCGAGCAGGCCGACCCGGATGGGCGTCTGGTAGGTGCCGAGCGTCGTGCCGAAGCGTCCGGTGTTGATGCCGACCCGCTCCCCCCGGGACCGGGTGGCGCCGATGGCGCGGGTCGTGGCCCCGCGCAGGGCGACGGGAGCCCCTACTGGACCGGTCACCCAGGCGATGAAGGCGATCGCGAGGAAGAGCACCAGCAGGGCGCGGATGTTGAGCCGGATGAAGTAGACGAGGGTGTCGTAGATGGCCGCGGCGGCGTCCGTGGGCAGCTGGTCGGTGGGCACGGCGTCGAGGTAGACGACCCGGGCCGCGTTGAGAGCCACGCCGAGCAGGATCACGGCCGCGACGACCGCGAGCGAGCCCGCGACCAGGGTCCGCCGGCGGTTGCGGCCCACGGCGACGGCGCCGAAGAGGCAGAGCAGCGCGACGATCGGCAGCGCGGTGTTGGCGGCACTGAGCAGCCGGAACCCGGTCTGCGCCTTGGTGATGTCGTCGGACTCGAAGATCGTGAACTGCGCGTTGATCGTCGGCAGTCGCTCCGCGAGGGCGAAGCCGCGGGCGACCAGGCGCTGCTTGACCGTCTCGATGATCGTGGCGAGGTTGACGCTGACGGCGCGATCGCTGATGTCGACGAGGTCGGTGTCCTTGCCGGTGAGCAGGGCGACCATCTGGGTGTGCGCCTGACGGTTCGCCTCGATCCAGGCGGTCTCGAACTCGTCGGACTTCACGATCGCGGTGACCTGCTTCTTGACGAAGCCCTCGATCGCGTCGGCCAGCGGTGTCGAGAGTGCCTTGAGGCTGCCCGCTGCCAGCGGCGGCAGGCCGCGCTCGGCCAGGGCGTCGACGGCCTGGTCGGTGACGTCGTCGACCTGGAGGCGGGTGACGATCTCGGTGGTGACCCGCTCGATCACGGCGGTCTGGACCGCCGGGTCGTTGGCCAGCGGCGCGACCGTCTCGATGTAGCGGTCGGTGTCCGAGACGGTGTCGTGCGCCCAGCGGGCGACCACCGAGAGCGGCACCAGGACCGCCATGATGACGATCAGGGCGGTGGCGACGACGGGTCGCCACCAGCCTCGGCGCGCGGGGGCGTCTGTCGGCAGGGCGACGGTGCCGGTCTCCCCGAGCTGTTGCTTGAGGCGCGCGACCTCCCGCCGGAGCTCGGCCACGTCGTCGTTGCTCGGCTGGTCGCCTGCGGTCGTCATCGGACTTCCTCTTCCTAGGATGCGGCGCGCAGGGAGCGCAGCCGCCACGCGGCCAGCACCGCCAGGATGCCGGCCACGATCAGCCAGATCCCGACGAAGACCACCAAGAGCTTCAGTGACAGGTCGGTGTACTCGAGCAGGAACGCCCCGGCCAGCACGGTGACCACGCCGGTGAGGAACTCCCAGCCGCGACCGGTCGCCGGCGGCGCGATGATGGCGCCGACGATGTCGATGATCCCGGCGAGCACCCAGAAGACGCCGAGGATGATGCCGAGGACCAGGACGCTCTGCAGCGGGTCGCGCAGGATGAGCAGCCCGACGATCAGGGCGAGGCCGCCGCTCAGCCCGATCAGCGCCCGGACGCCGCCGTCGCTGCGGCTGACCGACAGTGCGGCGCTGATCCGGAAGATCCCCGCGACGATCAGCTGGATCGCGAGCAGGACCGTGAAGACCGTGACCGACGCGTCCGGCCAGACCACCAGGGCGATGCCGAGGCCGAGGGTGATGACGCCGTAGGTGAGCACCAGGCCCCAGTGGTCGGCGAGCGCGGACGCGGCCGGCGACCTGGGGCGGGAGCGGTCGCTCGTCGTGGTGTCGGTCATGGTTCTCACCATCCCGCGCCGCAGGCTCCGCTGCCGTCACCCGAATCGGGTGGCCCGGCTACAGCAGATGCAGGGAGCGAGCGGTCGCGAGCGCGGCGCTGCGCCGGTTGACCGCGAGCTTGGCGTACAGGCTCGAGACGTGGGTCTTCACGGTGTTCTCCGAGACGAAGAGGTTGGCCGCGATGTCGGCGTACGTCGAGCCTCGGGCGAGCTCGTAGAGCACGTCGTGCTCACGGGGGCTCAGCGTGGGTCGCAGGGAGCCGGACGAGAAGTCCTCGCGCTCGCGCGGCCGTGAGGTCTGCGGCCCGAAGTAGCTGGCGATGCCTGCCAGGCCGGCGGTCCCGGCCTCGACCTCGCGCAGCCAGGGATCCGCGTCGGTGTCGGCGAGGCCCTGGACCAGCGCCGAGACCGGCGTGCCGTGCCGGCTCCAGCCCAGGAACGGCACGGCGTTCCTGCGCACCTGGGTCTCGCGCACCGCGTCGCGCAGCAGCTGGAGCGCCCGCTCCTTGTCGCCGAGGGCGTCGACCAGCTGCGCCTGCGCGACCAGGGCCACCCCGCGCACCGCGGGCTGGGCGGTGGCCTTCTCGTGGGTCGCGTCGTCGAGGTGGCGGACGGCGGCGCGGCGGTCACCGGAGAAGTCGGCACGCAGTCCGGCGACCAAGGACGACTCGGCGCTCGCACCGAGCTCGCTCAGCTGCGACTGGAGCTGCGTCAGCAGCGCACCGTCCCCGGACAGGCTGGCGAGGAAGGCGCGCTCCAGCAGGAGCGACACGGCCAGGTGTGCCGGGAGCGGCGGCGTCTCGAGGGGCACCTCCAGGGCCAGCTCCGCGGCCGCGACCATCCCGTGCGCCAGCTGCACGCGGGAGCGTCGGGTCCGCATCCAGAATCGGGTGGTCAGGTCGGCGGCGTGCTCGGCGGCCGGCGCGAGGTCGAGCACCTCACCGTCGGGTCGCAGCGGCAGCCCGCTGAGCTGGGCGAGCTCACGCGCCAGCCGAGCGCGTCCCACGGAGAACGGCGTGTCGAGCTCACGCTCGGCCACCAGGGCGAGTGCCTGGTCGGCGAGCTCGAGGGCGGCACTCTCGCGTCCGCGCATGTACTCGGTGAGGGCCAGGTGCGACAGGGCGATGACGGTGAGCAGGGGCAGGTCGTGCGTGCGGCTCAGCCGGATCACCGCCCCGAGGTTCTCCTCGGCCTGGGACAGGTCACCGGTCCAGTTCTGGGTGATGGCCAGCTCGCTCAGCAGGATGGGGACCACCGACGGTGCGGCCGTGGTCAGCTCCGGGTCGGTGACGATCCGCTGACCGTGGTCGATCGCGGGTCCGACCGGCTCCAGACCCATCCGGGCGCGCATCACCCGGGCACACGCCTGCTGCAGCACCGCCGCGGCCGTGTCGGGCTGCGGCTCGTGGAGCAGCCGCTCGAGCCACTGCGCCGCAGTGTTGGCGTCACCGCTGAACCAGCGCTCCAGGGCCACCGTGAACCAGGAGCCGGGGTTGACCTCGATCGAGGACGGGTGGGACTCGGCGAACGCGCGGACCGGTGCACCGTGGCCGCGCAGCAGCAGGCTCGGGCCCTCGTCGGCGAGCACGGAGGCCGCCACGGCGTGCTGTCCGACGGCCTCGAGCCGGTGGAGGGCGTCGGCCGTGCTGCCGCGACCGACGTCGAGCAGGACGGCTCGCTGCACCGTGGCGGCGGCGCGCATCACGTCGACGCCGCCGGAGGAGATCCGCCGGCGCACGACCTCGGCCAGCAGCGGATGGATCGAGTAGCGCTCGCCGGCCGCGGCGTCCCCGTCCTGCTCGTGGGAGGCCACCCGCGTCACCAGCAGGCCGGTCGCCTCCAGGTCGGCCAGGACCTCGCCCGCACCGGAGTCGTGCGACAGGTGCACCGCGAGCGCGGGCGTCACGACCGGCTCGCTCGCGACGCACAGGAGGAGGTGCCGCTCGCGCGGTCGGAGGGTCGCGAAGACCTCGGTCGCCACCCGGTCGGCGGCCGATGGTCCGACCTCGGCGTACCGACGGGCGACCTCGAGGGGGTCCGGAGCGGCACCCACGGCGCGGGCGGTGAGCACGACGGCGGCGCACCAGCCCTGGGCGCGCAGGGCGATCGCCTGAGCCACCTCCGGCGAACCGGTGCGGGCGTGGGCCGCGACCAGGGCCCTGGACTCCGTCTCGTCGAGCCGGAGCAGGTCGCCGCGCAGCATGGTCAGGTCGCCGAGCAGCTCGGGGGCGAGGCGGGTGAAGGGCAGGTCCCAGCGCGAGGCGAGCAGCACCCGGAACGCCTCGGGGTCGGTGTCCAGGAGGCTGTCGAGGGCCTGGATGGTCGCGAGGGGAAGCAGGTGCGCGTCGTCGACCACCACGAGTGCCGGCCGCTCCTCGTCGTCGCGGCGGGCGAGGTGGGTCAGCAGCCGCTCGGGGTCCCAGGTGGCATCAGCTGAGACCCACGTGGTGTCGGCAGCGCGGCCGGAGCGGCGCAGCCAGCCGGCGATGCCGAGCGTCTTGCCGGATCCGCCCGGCCCGACCAGCAGGGTCACGGCGGTCTCGGTGGCGGCGTCGAGCCGGCTCCACAGGCGCAGCCGCGGGACGTACGCCCGCGGCAGGGCGGGGAGGTGTCCGATGAGCGCGATCGACCCCTGCTGCTCCCGCTTCGACATTGACCGGGTCATGGCGACGTCTCGTCTCGGTTCGCTGATCGGCCCGCTGTGCGGCGTGGCCGGTCGTTGGACTCAGGACAGTATGGCGCGTTCGAGCCGGGGGCCTCACCCGCGAGGGATGAGGGCAGGGTGAGATCGGCGTCCGGTGGTCGGCCCACCGGCGACGCCTGGGGTGTCCGACGGTAGGAGACGTGGGCGCGGCTCGGCTCACCCGGAAGGGGCCAGTCCCGCTCAGAGCAGGCCGTGGGTCCGCGCGACCCGCAGCGCGTCGACGCGGCGGTCGACCTCGAGCTTGCGGTAGATCGACGCCAGATGGGTCTTCACCGTGTTCTCGCTGACGAAGAGCGCCCGGGCCAGGTCGGCGTTGCCGCCACCGAGCGAGAGCTGCTCCAGGACGTCGAGCTCGCGCGCGGTCAGGGGCGCCCGAGGGTCGTCGGGGACGAGGCCTCCCGCGCGGTGCCGGCCGGCCCCGGGGTAGGCACGGCGGAGCCCACTCAGTGCTGAGGCGGCGGGCGCCGCGAAGGGGTGGGGGTCGGCGCCGTCGGCGTGGGCTGCCACCAGCTCCACGAAGGTCGGGCTGATCGGGGTGCCGAAGGCGAGCAGCCACAGCAGCCGTTGGGGCGCGGCCCGGCTCAGCAGGTCGGGGACCAGGTCGCGAGCGGCCTGCACCGACCCCGGCGTGCCGATGCGTTGGAGCATGGCCGCCCGGGCGACCGCGGTGCTCAGCCCCGTCACCGGCATGTCGGCGGTGTCGGGCAGCAGGGCGGAGAGCAGGCGTACGGCGCGCGGCTCGTCACCGGCGAGCCCGAGGCTGAGGGCCTCGGCGAGCCGGGCGTCGACCTCGGACCCGATGGCGCGCATCGCGGGTGGCAGAGCGTCGAGCGTCGCGACGTCACCCGTCGCCACCGCGATCAGCAGCCGGACCTGCCGGTCCAGCTGGGCGAGGTGGCGCGGCAGCCGCTCGGGCACGTCGCCACGGGTGTCCAGGACACGCTGTGCCTCCGCGGCGTCACCGAGGGCCGTCAGCAGGCAGGCTCGGAGCAGCCGGCCGGACGTCAGGAGCAGCGGGTCCATCACCCCGCTCGGTGTCTCCTCGATCCGAGCGACCGCGGCCTTCGCGTCGCCGAGACGCAGGGAGTGCAGCATGGCCCAGCCACGGGCCAGGTGCAGCCGGGCACTGGCGGCGTCCGCCGGAGCACCGGCCTCGATCAGCAGCCCGGCCTCGGCCGTGGCGAGCGCGCACTGGTGCGCGCCGGCGGTCGTCTCGAGCATGGCCCGAGCGGCGAGGTTGGCACGGGACAGCAGCGGCAGGTCCACCTGCCGGGCGTACATCGCCACGTCCTGGACATGGATCGCCGCGATCTCCAGATCGCCCAGCCAGATCTGGAAGTACGTCATCTCCAGGGTGAGCCAGGCGGCCGAGACCGGTGAGAGGCCGCTGAGGTCGTGGGCACTGACCTCCTCGTGGTGACGGCACCGCAGGACCCGGGCGCCGCGGTCGAGGGCCGGCTGGGCCTCCCGCCAGCCGAACCGCGCCTGCCACACCTCGAGGAGCGCGAGCTGCGCCTCGGTGGGCCGGGAGACCGGGTCCCGCAGGCCGGCGCCGTCCATCGCGAGCACCTGGTCCGTGGCCGTCTTCGCGGCGTCGATCCGACCCTGGGCCCGCAGCAGCATCGCGTGCACCACCAGCAGGTCGGCGTTGCGCGAGCGGACGTCGAGCGGGATCGAGGCCAGCACCGTCTGGAGCACGTGGGACCGGCGTGTGCCGACGAGCTCCGGCCCGAACTCGCGCAGCACCCGGACCTGGAGGTCGAGGTCGCCGGTCAGCCCGGCGTGCCGGACCGCCCCCTCGGCGTCGCGCCGCTCGGCGTACGCCGCGGTGGCACGGCGGTGCGCCGAGACCGCGACGGGCCGGTCGGGCCCGGTGGGGGCCGTGCGACGGCGCAGGAGGTCGAGCAGCAGCGGGTGGTAGGTCCAGACCGCCGAGTCGAGGTCGGGACGGTCGCGATGGCTGGTGACGAAGGGGCCGGTGGCGGCTGCTCGGTCGAGGAGCGCCGGCGCCTCCGGCAGCCCGGACAGCAGCACCGCGTCGGCCGCCCCGACCGGACTCAGCCGGCAGGTGACCAGCAGCACCCGGGCGAGCTCGGGCGTCAGCTCCTCGAACACCTCGTGGAGGACGTAGTCGAGCACCGGCTGCCGGGTCGCCGCCAGGCAGGCACGGGCGTCGGCGACGTCCGCGGAGCCGGCCAGGGCCTGCGAGCCGAGCACCAGGGCGGCCGCCCAGCCCGCTGCCTGCTCGAGCACGGCCGCGACGTCGTCCGGCCCGGCCGCCGGGTGGTGCGAGCGCACCAGGTCGGCGGCCTCGTCGTCGGTGAAGCGCAGGTCGTCGACCCGCAGGGCGCGTACGGCGCCGGCCAGGGCGGCTGAGACCGGCACCAGGTCGGGCTCGTGCCGGCCGATCAGCAGGAGCCGGACCGAGTCGGGGTCCGCGGTCAGGATGCCGGCCAGCGAGTCGCGCGACGCCTCCGAGAGCAGCTCGACGTCGTCGATCACCACCACGGTGGGTCCGTCCGGCTGCTCCGGGCAGCGCATCGCCTCCACCTGGGCGGCGATCAGGGTGGCCTGGTCGCCGCGGGTCCAGGCGACCGACGTCGGCTGCCCCGACCCGCGCACCCGCTCGGTCCAGGCCGCGGCGGCGGCCGTCTTGCCGGAGCCGGCCGGCGCGATCACCAGGGTGACCGGAGTCGTGGGCACCGCGTCGAGGAAGTCGTCGAGCCGGGATCGCGGCACGAACGGCTCCGGCGGTCGAGGAGCCGCTGGGACGGGAAGCGTGCGTGCAGCGCCGCCCGAGCGCGCGTGCTGCCCGGAAGCCATCGGTCCTCGCCCTCCCGACGGCGGTCGGCGCCGTGCGCCCCTCATTCAACCCGGTCCGGCGCACGCCGGCCGACATTGTGCACAACGTGGGACGGCGCGTGCCGACCTCAGCCGAAGACCGAGCGCAGCGCGGCTGCCTGCTCGTCGTCGATGTCGGTGGTGATCGGTGCTGCCCGGCCGCGATCGCGAGACGCGGCGCGGAGCCGCTCGACGACCTCGCTCGGGGCGAGGACGAACAACGCCGACGTCCCGGGGATGACGCTGTCACGGACCCGGTTGATGAAGTGGTCGTCGATGCCGACGTCGGCCAGTGCGTCCGTGAGCGCACCGGTCGTGGCACCCATCGCCGCCCCGAGCAGCGGCACGAAGAAGACGATGCCGAACAGCAGCCCCCAGAACCCGTCGCCCAGTCCCTCTCCTCGCCCGTCGGCCCGGGCACGACCCAGCGCCAGTCGTCGGGTGGTGGGCCGACGGTCGCCCGGTGCCCACTCGACGAGCGCGGATCCGAGGACGACCGGGTCGTCGTGGGCGATCGCCTCGAGCAGGCCGGCGGCACCGCTCGCGCCGTCGGCGCTGGCGAACCGCCACGCCGCCAGGGTCGACGTCACGGTCGTGGGACCCGGGAGGAGCACGCCCCGCGGGTACGCCGGAGCGTGCTCGAGGACTCCGTACCGGTGGTGGTCACCCGGACCACTCAACCGCCCCGGGTCGTCGGGAGGCATCGCCCGTTTCCGGTGAGGCGGTCACCGGCCGCTGGACCTACCGTCGGTGCAGCGGCCGGCGTACACGGGCAGGGGAACGGCGACGATGACCAGGATGTTGATCCGCGTCGATGCCGAGCTGAGCGACGAGCTCAGCGGCGCGTTCCCGCACCTGACGGCACGCACCCAGCCCGCGAGCACCACGCTGACCGGGGAGATGACCGATCAGGAGGAGCTGCAGGGAGTGCTCAACCTGCTGACGTCCCTGGGCATCGGCGTCGTCGAGGTCGTCACGATCCCGGACTGAGCTCCGGCGGCGGTCCCGTGCCGCTGGTGGCGCCCACGTCCTCGGGCTCGTCGTGGTTGGAGATCAGCGGCCGCACCCAGCCCAGGCTCGGGTCGATGTCGACCAGCAGGGCCTTGGCGAAGAGGGTCAGCGGGATCGCGAGCAGCGCGCCCAGCGGCCCGACGACCCACGCCCAGAAGACCAGGGACACGAACGACAGCGTCGTCGACAGTCCGACGGCGTCGCCGACCACCTTCGGCTGGATCACCGTCTGGATCACCACGTTGAGCACGCAGTAGACGGCGATCACGGCCAGCATCAGTCCCGGCCCGCTCGAGAGCAGCGCCAGGATGGCCGGGGGGATCAGGCCGATGACGAACCCGACGTTGGGGATGTAGTTGGTGATGAACGCCAACAGGCCCCAGAGCAGCGGCGCGGGCACGTCGAGGATGTAGAGCGCGATGGTGTCGAGCACCGCGACGATCAGGCCGAACACGGTGGCCACCGCGAGGTAGCGGCGGGTGCCGCTGGCGAACTCGGAGATGGCGTCGACGACGTGGGGCCGCACGGCCCGGGCGCGCTCGAGCTGACGCGGGAAGGTCCCGCCGTCCATCGTCATGAAGAGCACCAGCGTGAGGATGAAGAAGAGGTTGGACACCAGGCCCATCAGCTCCGAGAGCAGGTCGCCGATGAAGCCGCCGAGCTGTCCGAGGTCGAAGGAGGACTCGACCTCGTCGATCTGCTTGGTGCTGACGCCGGCGTCGTTCAGCCAGCCGGTCAGGTCGTCGATCCGCTGCTGGAACTCCTCGGTGTACTGCGGCAGCAGGGTGGCGAACCTGGCCACCGACACCACGACCGCCAGCGCCAGCGCGACGACCAGGAGGTAGATCGCGACCGTGCACATGAGGGAGGCGGCCCAGGACGGCATCCACCGGTCCAGCCACTTGCGGAGCGGGTGGGCGAGCACGGTCAGGACCAGGGCGAGGAACGCCGGCGCGAAGATGTCGGCGGACGCCTTCAGCCCGCCGACCACGATCACGGTGGCGGCGAGCCCGGCCATCACGAGCACGCCGCGCGGTAGAGCCGTCGGGGCCGGCATGCTGGGCATCGACACCTGTGTTCTCCGTCCTCGGTCGGGGAGGCCTCCCCATCGTGCCTATCGTGGTAACCGATGGGTGCCGGCGGCTCACCCATCTCGGGTGACGCTGCACCGACACGGCGAGCCTAGGGTTCAGGCACGGAGCCGGGTTCCCGGCTCAGTTGTGCGCCCACGGCATCAGGAGACGTCGATGAAGCGAGGACCGGTCGAGGTCTTGTTCCTGGCGTTCCCGAACGACGTCGGGCTCGCCGAGATGGTGGCAGTGGTGCGCAAGCCGGTCCAGGCCGGCGTCATCCGGCTCATCGACTGCGTCGTCGCCCTGCGCGACGACAGCGGCCGGCTCGGGCTCCTCGACCTCGAGGACGGCCTGCCGGCGGCGCTGTCCGGGCTCGACATCGACGACAACGACCTGCTCAGCGACGACGACCTCGCCGTGCTGACCGATTCGCTCGGCGACGACCAGCAGGGCCTGGCCCTGGTGTTCGAGGAGGTCTGGGCACGCGAGGCGGTGAACGAGCTCGAGGCGCTGGGTGCCGAGGTCGCGCTCTTCGCCCGGATCACACCCGAGGACGTCGACGCGGCGTTCGCAGCACAGGAGGCTCGCGCATGAGGCGTCGGATGGGACGGCCCGGACTCGTCGGCACGATGGCTCGCACGGCGGTCATCGCCGGCACCGCCACCGCCACCTCGAACGCCGTGAACCGGCGCCAGCAGGAGCAGGCCCAGCAGCAGGCCGACGCCGCGGCGTACCAGCAGCAGTCCGCGCCGCCACCGCCCCCACCGCCTCCCCCGGCAGCGCCGAGCGCCGGCGACGACCTGATCGCCAAGATCCAGCAGCTCGCCGATCTGCACCAGCAGGGGATCCTGAGCGACGACGAGTTCTCCGCGGCCAAGCAGCGCCTGATCGGCTGAGCGCCGACCTCCGATGACAGCGCTGTTCTCGTCACCCGGCGCTGCGGTCAGCGCGATCCTGGTCGCCGTCGACATCGCGATCATCCTGTGCGCTCTCCTGGTGCTGCCCGGCGGGCGCCGGCCGCAGACCGCGATGGCGTGGCTGCTGCTGATCATCGCGATCCCGTTGCTGGGCTTCGTGCTGTTCCTGCTCTTCGGGCGCACCACGGTCGGCAAGAAGCGGCGTGCCCTGCAGGCGGAGGTCAACGCCGCCATCCTGGCCGCCGCCCACCTCGAGGACATCGAGAACCACGAGCTCCGCGCCGCCCTGCCGCCCCTGGTCCAGTCGTTCGCCCGGCTCAACAGCGAGCTCGGGGTGCTCCCGCTCAGCTTCGGCAACACCGTCGAGCTGATCGAGGACTACCAGGGCGGCATCGAGGCGATGACCCGCGAGGTCGCCGCGGCCACCGACTACGTGCACGTGCAGTTCTACATCTCGGCCTGGGACGAGATGACCACCCCGTTCTTCGAGGAGCTGGTGCGCGCGACACAGCGGGGCGTGACGGTCCGGTTCCTCTTCGACCACATCGGCTCCCGTGGCATCCCGGTCTACAAGGAGATGCTGGCCAAGCTGGAGGGCACCGGGATCCAGTGGGCCGCGATGCTGCCGATCAGGCCGCTGAAGGGCGAGGTGCGCCGGCCGGACCTGCGCAACCACCGCAAGATCCTCGTGGTCGACGGCCGGGTGGCGTTCAGCGGCTCGCAGAACCTGATCGAGCCGCACTACGACAAGCCCAAGAACCAGAAGCTCGGCCGCGCCTGGGTCGAGCTGATGGCCCGGGTCGAGGGGCCGGTGGTCCAGGAGCTCAACGTCGTCTTCGCGACCGACTGGTTCACCGAGACCGGCGAGAACCTCCAGCACGTGGTGGCCGTCGTGGCCCCGGAGCCGTCGCCGCGTCCCGGTGCCCTCACCGGGGTTGGCGTCCAGGTGGTGCCGAGCGGTCCGGGCTTCGTGACTGAGAACAACCTGCGCCTCTTCAACAGCATGCTCTACTCGGCGACCAAGCGGCTGTCGCTGACGAGCCCGTACTTCGTGCCGGACGACTCGCTGCTGTACGCCGTGACGACGGCCGCGCAGCGAGGTGTCGAGGTCGAGCTCTTCGTCGGTGCCACGGCCGACCAGTTCATGGTGGCCCACGCCCAGCGCTCGTACTACGAGTCGCTGCTGCGGGCAGGGGTGCGGATCTGGCTCTACCCCGAGCCGTTCGTGCTGCACGCCAAGCACTTCTCCGTCGACGACGAGGTCGTGGTCATCGGGTCGAGCAACATGGACATGCGCTCGTTCGCCCTCAACTACGAGGTGGTGATGATGATGACCGGCGCGGACGTCGTCGCCCGCCTGTCCCAGGTCCAGGACCACTACCGGGAGCTGTCCACCGAGCTGACGCTCGACGACTGGCTCGGGCGCAGTCGCAAGGACACCTACCTCGACAACCTGATGCGGCTCACGGCGACGATCCAGTGAGCCGCGCCGGCGCTTCCGCCGGAGAAGGGTCAGGCCCCCCCGCGGCGGTCGGAGCGTCCAGCCGCGTGTCGTGCCGGCACGAGCTCGCGTCCTCGGACCGCGTCGCGGTCGCGGGGCGACAGCCCGGTGACGAGCACCGTCACCATCAGCGCCGGCACCAGCAGCACGAAGGTCATCAGACCCATCATGACCTCAGACTCGATCGACATGGCTGCACGGTGTCCGTACCGGTCGGGGCCAAAACGTGGCGCAGCCCACACCTGGTGGCCGCGGGGGCGCCTCGTCGGAGACGCTTCGTCCATGACCTCCCTCTCCGACTTCTCGGCCATCGGCATCAACGGCTCCGAGATCGACCTCTCGACGTACGACGGCGACGTGGTCCTCGTGGTCAACACCGCATCGCAGTGCGGCTTCACCCCGCAGTACCAGGGCCTGCAGAAGTTGCAGGACGAGTACGCCGACCGCGGCTTCACGGTCCTCGGCTTCCCGTGCGACCAGTTCGGCAACCAGGAGCCGGGCGACGAGGCCGAGATCCAGGGCTTCTGCGAGCGCAACTTCGGGGTCACCTTCCCGCTCTTCGCCAAGATCGACGTCAAGGGCGAGGGAGCGCACCCGCTCTTCCGGTGGCTGACCTCCGAGAAGGGCGGCGTCCTCGGCGACAAGGTGAAGTGGAACTTCACGAAGTTCCTCGTCAACCGCGACGGTGAGGTGGTGGGCCGCTACGCGCCCACGACCAAGCCGGAGAAGATCGCCGGCGACCTCGAGAAGACCCTCGGCTCCTGATCCTCGGACCACTCGCGGGTCAGCACCGCAGTCGACAGCCGCAGTCGGCGGGTGCGCGCGTGACCGTGCCGAGCTGGTCCGGTCCCGGGACCGGACCAGCTCGTCCGTGGTGCTGCGGTCAGACCCGGGCCGAGGCCTCGTCGTCGACCTCGTCCAGCTCGGCCAGGTCGGCCTCGAGCGGGCGACCGACGAGGTGGGCGCGCTGCAGCTTCTCGCCCTCGACGTCGACGTTCGGCAGGATCCGGTCGAGCCACGTCGGCAGCCACCAGGCCTTCTCGCCCAGCAGGTAGAGCAGCGCCGGGATCAGCACCATCCGCACGATGAAGGCGTCGAAGACGACCGCCGCGGCGAGCGCGAAGCCCATCGACTTGGCGATCGCGTCGTCCTGGAGCATGAACGCGGCGAAGACCGCGGTCATGATCGTGGCGGCCGCGGTGACCACGCGGGCGCTGTTGCGGAACCCGTCGACCACGGCCTCGCGGGTCGACATGCCGTGGACGTGGGCCTCGCGCATCCGCGACACCAGGAAGACCTGGTAGTCCATCGCGAGCCCGAACACCACGCCGATCAGGAAGATCGGCATGAAGCTGACGATCGGCTGGCCCTGCATCAGGCCGAAGGTGCCCTCCTGGAAGATCAGCACCGTGGCGCCCAGGGTCGCGAGCACGCTGAACAGGAAGCCGACCGTCGCCGTGAGCGGCACCAGGATCGAGCGGAAGACGATCATCAGCAGCAGGAACGCCAGCCCGATCACGATCGCGAGGTAGATCGGCAGCGCATTGCTGAGCCGCTCCGAGACGTCGGTCTGGATCGCGGTCTGGCCGGTGATCCCGATGTCGGTGCCGGTGGACTCCTGGATGCCGCCCTGACCGTCGCGCAGGGCCTGGAGCAGGTCCTCGGTGGCGGTGTCGTCGGGGCCCGAGGACGGGGTGATCTGCACGAGCGCGCCCGTGGCCGGGGTGGTCACGTTGCCGTCGGCGTCGCGCACGGCGTTGGTGGCGACCACCTGCGCGTTGGCGACGTCGTCCTCACCGGCCGCCCAGGTCGCGACGTCCTGGAACGCGGTGTCCCGGGAGTCGGCGTCATCGATGGCCCGGCCGTCGACGACGGCGAGCAGCGGGCCCTCGCGGCCGGGGCCGAAGGCCTCGGACATCAGGTCTGAGGCCTTGCGCTGCGTCGTGTCGGTCGACGCGGTGCTGTCGGTCGGGAACGCCAGGTGCAGGTCCTTGAGCGGGATCGCGAGGGCGCCGAGGACCACGACAACCAGGAGCGCGAGCGCCACCGGGCGCTTGCCCACGAAGCGGGCCCAGCGCACGCCATTGTTGAGCACCCGGCCGTCCTCGTCACGCTTGGGCTCGTAGCGACGGAAGCCGCCGCCGAAGGCCTTGGACTTGAGCACGCCGAGGATCGCCGGCAGCAGGGTCAGCGCCACGAGGACGGCGATGAGCACCGTCGCCGCGGCCGCGAGGCCCATCGCGGTCAGGAACGGGATGCCGACCACGGAGAGGGCCGAGAGCGCGATGAGCACGGTGAGGCCGGCGAAGACGACGGCCGAGCCCGCCGTACCGACGGCGATGCCGACGGCTTCCTCGCGGTCGTCGGTGTGGTGCAGCTCGTTGCGGTAGCGCGCCAGGATGAAGAGCGTGTAGTCGATGCCGACCGCGAGGCCGATCATCGTCGCGAGGATCGTGGTGCTGGAGCTGACGTCCATGAAGGCCGTCAGGGCGGTGATGCCGGTGAGGCCGACGCCGAGGCCGAAGACGGCGCTCAGGATGGGCAGCCCGGCCGCGACGAACGAGCCGAAGGTGAGCAGCAGCACCATCAGCGCGATGCCGATGCCGATGAGCTCGGAGGCGCCGCCACCGATCTCCTGGGTCTGGGAGCCGGAGCCGTTGGCCTCGACGGTGAGGCCGGCGTCGCGGCCCTGGTCCATGACCTCGGTCAGGTCGTCGATGGTCGTGGCCTTCACGTCAGCCACGGTGTCGACGTCGAAGGTGAAGCTGATCGTGCCGACCCGCTTGTCAGCGGACAGCGGCGAGAGGGCGTCGGCGTTGGCCTGCGCCTCGTCCGGCGGCGTACCGCTCTGCTCGGCGGCGTCGAGGATCTGCTGCGTCTGCGTCTTGGCCGCCTCGACCGGGTTGGCGACCGGCGCGTCCTTGGCCATCTGCGGCAGGTCGCCCAGCCCGGTGACCAGGGTGTCGACGGCCTTCGAGTAGGTCGGCTCCTGGAGGGTGTGACCCTTCGGAGCGGCCACCACGACCGTGACCGAGGCCTCGTCGAGGGCGTCGGCGGAGCCGGGGAAGAGCTCGGACTGGAGGTCCGCCGCCTTCTCCGACGGGATGCCGGGGATCGTGAACGCGTCGCTCATCGGCTTCGAGAAGCCCGCGGCCACGGTGATGACTGCGATGAGCAGCACCAGCCAGCCGGCGATGAAGAACGGCCAGCGCCGGTAGGCGGTCTTGCCGAGGCGGTGAAGCAGGGTGGCCATGGGTGGGCTCCTGGTCTGGGTCGGGGTCTGGGTCGGGGTCGGGGTGGGCGTCAGGCGAAGAGGGAGCGGGCTTCGGTGAGGTAGCGGTCGAACAGCTCGTCGACCGGGCGCTCGCCTCCCTCGAGGAAGGTCGTGAGGGCGGAGTCGAAGAGGGCGCCGATGATGCGGATCGCCAGTCGGGCCCGGTCGATGCCGAAGTCGTCGCCCTCGCGCTCGAGGATCAGCGCCGTGAAGTCGTCGGTGATCTGCTCGAAGCGCTGGTGCGCCGCGGCGAGCACCCGGGCGCTGCTGGAGAGCACCCGCCGGGTGAGGAGCATGGCCTCGCGGTCCGGCTCCTTCGCCGCCAGCAGCGCCTTGGCGAGCGCGCCGAGGTCCTCGATGAGGGATCCGTGCGGTCCGCCGGCCTGGAAGGTGGCGAGCGCCTCCGCCGGCAGCTCGGGGATCGTGCCGAGCACCGCGTCGAGCTTGCTCGGGAAGTAGTTGAACAGCGTGCGGCGCGAGACCTCGGCGGCGTCGGCCAGCTCGTCCATCGTGAAGCCGTCGAGCCCGTGCGCGTCGGTGAGGCGCTGGGCGCACATGGAGATGCGGTGGCTGGTCTCCCACCGCTTCTGCTCACGCAGGCTGATTGCACTCTCGGTCATTAAGTGCATTCTTGCACTATCGGAGACGAAGTGCAAAAATGTGGCGGTCGTCACACCGGCGGTCGGGTGGTCCGCCGGTGTGCGCCGCAGTGCTCGTCGCGGTGTTTGTCGCAGGGCTCGTCGCACGGGTGATGCCTGGGATCGGCGGCGCCGACTTGCCGGTAACCGCGAGGCGGGAGGAAGGTCGGGGCATGGCCGCCACCCCCTCGTCGTACTCGATCACCATGCGTCTGCACACCGCGCCCGACCACGGCATCGTGGGGGCGGTCGCGACGGCGATCGCGCACGCCGGTGGCATCGTCACCGCGATCGACGTCGCGGAGTCGAGCCACGAGCGTCTCGTGGTCGACGTGACCTGCTCGGCCAGCGACGCCGACCACGCCACGGTGGTCGAGGCCGCCGTCGACGCGGTGGACGGCGTGAAGGTCTACAAGACCAGCGACCGCACGTTCCTGCTCCACCTCGGCGGCAAGATCGAGGTCGCGTCGAAGGTCCCGCTCCGCAACCGCGACGACCTGTCGATGGCGTACACGCCCGGCGTCGGCCGGGTCAGCATGGCGATCGCCGAGCACCCCGAGGACGTGTGGCGCCTGACGACCAAGGGCAACACGGTGGCCGTCGTGACCGACGGCTCGGCGGTGCTCGGGCTGGGCAACATCGGCCCGGGTGCGGCGATGCCGGTGATGGAGGGCAAGGCGGCGCTCTTCAAGCGGTTCGCCAACATCGACGCCTGGCCGATCTGCCTGGACACCCAGGACACCGACGAGATCGTGCGGGCGGTCGAGCTGATCGCGCCGGGCTTCGGCGGCATCAACCTCGAGGACATCGCCGCGCCGCGCTGCTTCGAGATCGAGCGCCGGCTGCGGGCCTCGCTCGACATCCCGGTCTTCCACGACGACCAGCACGGCACCGCCATCGTCGTCCTGGCGGCTCTGACCAACGCGCTGCGGGTGGTCAAGAAGGAGCTCTCCGCCGTGCGCGTCGTCGTGTCGGGCGGCGGTGCCGCCGGCACCGCGATCGTGACCCTCCTGCTGGCCGCCGGGGTCACCGACGTCGTGGTCGTCGACCGCGCCGGGGCGCTCTCGGCCGACGACGACACCCTCTCGCCGGTGCACGTCGAGCTGGCGGCGGCCACGAACCCGCGCCGCGTGACCGGTGACCTGCACACCGTCCTCTCCGGCGCCGACGTCTTCATCGGCGTCAGCGCCCCGGGCGTGCTCAAGCCGGAGTGGATCCAGGACATGGCGCCGGACGCCGTCGTCTTCGCGCTGGCCAACCCCGACCCGGAGGTCGACCCGGCCGAGGCGGACAAGTACGCCGCGGTCGTCGCGAGCGGCCGCTCGGACTACCCCAACCAGATCAACAACGTGCTGGCCTTCCCCGGGGTCTTCCGCGGCCTCCTCGACGCGCGCGCCTCGCAGGTGAGCATCGACATGCTGCTGCGTGCGGCCGACGCGATCGCCCACGTGGTCAAGGACGACGAGCTCAACCCGAACTTCATCATCCCCTCGGTCTTCCACCCCGACGTGCCGAAGGCGGTCGCTGCCGCGGTCCGCGGCAGCTGACGGTCTCGTTCGGGGCTTCGGCGGTTTCACCGGTGCACCGGTGAAACCGTCACTTCTCGGCCGATGCAACGCCTGAGAAGTGACGGTCCTGCCCGAGAAGTCGTTGGGTCAGCCGTCGGTCGGTCAGCTCCGGAAGAGCTCGGCGCGCAGAAGAGCCGCGGTCAGCGCCGGCCTCCCGAGGTCGGACCAGTCGAGCCGGACGCACCGCCAGCCGGTCAGGTCGCAGATGAGGCGCTCGCGCTTCTTCTCGGCAATGACCACGTCAGAGGCGCGCTGCCCCGGCCTCAGGAGCTTCTCGTACTTCACCCTGCCGTCGAACTCCAGGAAGACGCCGAGGTCCGGCCACGCGAAGTCGACCCGGTGGATGACGCGACCAGCGCCGTCGCGGATCTCGTATTGAGGGCTCGGTGGGGGCAGGCCGGCGCTGAGGACGAGGTGCAGGGTCCGGCTCTCTCCCACCGTCTCGACGCGAGCATCCGCGCGATGGAGCACCAAGCCGGTGCGCAGCGAGTTCGGCCAGTGCTCCATGACGGCGTACCGGTCCAGCAGCTCCTCCTTCGTCGTCATGCCGCAGTGCAGGAAGTGGTTGACGACGACGAGGCCGGCCTCGGCAGAGCTGACCGTGGTCACCTCGAGCGCGAGGCGGGTCGGCGTCATCACCAGCATCCCGTGCCGCTCGACGACGTCCCCGTCGCTCAGCCGGCCGCAATGCTGACGTACGCCGGCCTCGTGCCGGCCGGCACTCCCGTCGGAACGCGTGAGGTGGACGTCGGTGAGGTCGAGGCCCCAGGTCGGTGCGTCGTACTCCGGCACACCGGACACGTGCGACAGCACCACCCCGGTCCGGGCCTGGTGGTAGGCGGCACGCGCCCTCAGCCCGTGGCGGCCTCCGGCGTCGAGGTGGTCGTGGTTGCTCCGGTCGACGTACGCCCCGTGGCGAACCCGGACGAGGACGCCCTCCGCGACCAGCTGCCTGATCGTCCGGTCGTTGTGACCGTTGGCGAGCAGTGTCTTGCGCAGGTAGACCGGAGCATTGCGCGGGTCGTCGGCCGCCCGCTCGGCGGGGATCATCATGCTGGGGCCCTGCCCGCGGTCCCTGTGGACGAAGCCGACGACCTCGCCGCCTGTGGACAACCGGGATGGCGTCGTACGCCGACCCGTCACTCCCCGGGCAGAACCGTCACTTCCCGGGCGATGCATTGCCCGAGAAGTGACGGATTCACCGGTGCACCGGTGAAACCGACCGGGTCCGCGCCCCCACCCCCACCTGCCGGGGCCACCAGAACCGGTCGCCGAGGCGGAGCGCGAGCGCCGGGACCAGGACGGTGCGCACCACCAGGGTGTCGAGCAGGACGCCGACGCAGATGACCGTGCCGATCTGGGCGAGGACGACCAGCGGCAGCACGCCGAGCACGGCGAAGACCGCGGCCAGCAGGATGCCGGCGCTGGTGATGACGCCGCCGGTCGCGGTGAGCGCGCGCAGCATGCCCTCGTGGTGGCCGTGCGCGAGCGCCTCCTCCCGGGCCCGGGTGACCAGGAAGATGTTGTAGTCGACACCGAGCGCCACCAGGAACAGGAACGAGAAGAGCGGCACGCTGACGTCGATCGCCTCGAAGCCGAGCAGCTGGGTGAAGATCCACCAGGACGCGCCGAGGGCCGCGGCGAAGGTCGCCAGCACCGTCCCGACGAGCAGCAGCGGCGCGACGACCGAGCGGAGCAGGAGCCCCAGCGCGCCGAGCACCAGCAGGAGGATCAGGGGGAGGATCACCAGCCGGTCGCGCTGCGACGCGGACCGCTCGTCCATCGACTCCGCCTCCGAACCCCCGACGTGCGTGTCGTCGTACGCCGCCAGCCGGTCGCGCAGCGTGTCGACCGCCTGCTGCGCCTCGGCGCTGCCCGGCTCGCCCGAGAGGATGACGTCGATCTCGGCGATCCCGCCCCCGCGGGCTCCCGGCATCGCCGACTCCACCCCCGGCGTGTCCTCGACCGTGCGCAGCACCCGGGCCGGGTCGGCACGGGTGAGGACCTGGGTCGGGTTCGTGGTGCCGGCCGGGAAGGACTCGCCGAGACGGTCCGCCGCGGCGATCGCCTCGGGCTTGTCGAGGAACTGGTCGGAGTCGTCGAGCCCGACCTCGATCTGGGTGGTGCCGGCGGCCAGGAGGGCCAGCAGCAGCAGCGCGCCGGTGATGAATGCCGCCGGCCGGGCCGCCACGCGGTCGCCGACCCGACGCCACAGGCCGTGCCCGTCGACCAGGGCCACGTCGCCCACGTGCGGCACCCGCGGCCAGAAGACCCAGCGGCCGAAGAGCACCAGGAACGCCGGCAGCACGAGCAGCGCGAACGTCGCGGCGACCACGATGCCGATCGCGCACGCCAGCCCGAGCCCGCGGGTCGTGGGGATCAGCGACAGCAGCAGCGTGAGCAGGGCGAGGAAGACGGTCGTGGCGCTGGACAGCACCGCCTCGGCCGTACGCCGCAGCGCGTGCGCCATCGCCACGTTGCGCGACTCCTCGCTCTTGAGCTCGTCGCGGTAGCGCGAGATGAGCAGCAGGGCGTAGTCGGTGCCGGCGCCGAAGACGAGGACCGAGAGGATGCCCGTCGTCGAGGCGTCCCACGCGACGTCGAGGACCCCCATGATCTGGGTCGCGACCACGGTGGCGAGGCGGTCCGCGACGGCGACCACCGTCAGCGGGATCAGCCACAGAATGGGACTGCGGTAGGTGAGGAGCAGGAGCAGGGCGACCACGCCGGCGGTGGCCAGCAGGAGCCGCACGTCCGCGCCGTCGAAGACCGCGGAGAGGTCCGCCTTGACCGCGGCCGGGCCGGTGACCTGCGCGGTCACGCCGTCGGGCGCCCCCGCCGATGCCCGCTCGCGGAGGTCGGTGACGGCGTCGGCGACCGCCGCGTCGTCGCTCGCGCGGACCGGGACCACCACGATGGCCGCCGTACCGTCCTCGGCCGGGACCAGCGCCGGCCCGTCCCCGTCGCCGAGCTCGGAGCCCTGGGCCTCGAGCTCGGAGAGCTGGCGTGCCGAGAGCTCGCCCCGGTCGGCGGTGTAGAGCACGATCGCCACCGACGAGCTCTCGGCCGGCAGCCGGTCGCGCAGCTCGGTGGCCAGCGTGCTGTCGGCACCGCGCGGCAGGCCGTCGGTCGGGCCCTGCTCGTGCGTGCCCTCGCCGAGGACGCCGATGGCGAGCCCGGCGAGCACGAAGGCGACCAGGGTGACCGCCCACGCCGTACGCCGTCCGGTGACCAGCCCGACCAGGCGCGACGGGCGTGCAGTGCCGTCCGGGCTGCCAGGATCGCCAGGATCTCCAGGACTGCGGGTGCCGTCGGGGCCGGTCGCGTCGGGCGGGCTGGAAGGATGGACACGGTCACGCGACACGGCGGTTCACTCCCGGGGGACGTGGGGGATATACTTCATCAAATTAGCAACTAAGCAGGTGAGATACCAAGTGACCCCAGCCGACGGGGAGGTACCCGCACCCGGTCCCGCCACCGAGTACGCCGAGCGCTTCGTGCAGACGCCGTCGCTGCAGGCGCTGCGCGCCGTCATCGAGGCCGGCAGCAAGGTCCGCCGGGTCGTCGCGCGCCGCGCCGGGCTCGGCGAGTCCGAGCTCGCTGCGCTGCAGCACCTGATCCTCGGGGCCCGCGGGCCCGGGGAGGTCGCTCGCCTGCTCGAGGTCAGCACGGCCGCCTCGACCGGCATCGTCGACCGGCTGGTCGCCCACGGGCACGTCGAGCGGCGTCCGCACCCCGAGGACCGGCGGCGCACCGACGTCCACGTCACCGACTCCGGGCGCGAGGAGGTCCTCGGGCTGCTGCTGCCGATGTTCGTCGAGCTGGCGCGGCTGGACGCGGAGTTCGACGAGGACGAGCGCGCCGTGGTGGCGCGCTACCTGACGCGCACGCTCCAGGCGTTCGACGTGGTCGTCGACCAGGAGGGGCTGGTCGCTCAGCCGCCGCCTTCGCTGGCGTAGAGCGCGGCTCCGACGACGCCGGCCTTGTTGCGCAGCTGGGCGGGGATGATCTCGGTGCTGATGTCGAGCAGCGGCAGGAAGCTGTCGGCCTCCTTGCTCACCCCGCCGCCGACCACGAAGAGGTCGGGGGAGAAGAGCTTCTCGAGCGTGCGGTAGTACTTCGTGAGCCGCTTGGCCCAGTGCTCCCACGAGAGGTCCTCGCGGGTGCGGGCGCTGTTGGCCGCCCGCGACTCGGCGTCGTGGCCGTCGATCTCGAGGTGGCCGAGCTCGGAGTTCGGCACCAGGATGCCGTCGCTCACGAGCGCAGACCCGATGCCGGTGCCCAGCGTGGTCACGATGACGACGCCGGAGCGGCCCTTCGCGGCGCCGTACCGCACCTCGGCCAGCCCGGCCGCGTCGGCGTCGTTGACGACGTGCACGTCGCGCCCGGTGGCCCGGGTGAAGAGCGCGTCGGCGTCGGTGCCGATCCAGGCCTTGTCGATGTTGGCCGCCGAGTGGACCACGCCGTGGCGTACGACGCCGGGCACGGTCACGCCGACGGCCCCGGTGCAGTCGGGGAACTTGGCGAGAAGGTCGACGAAGATCTCCGCGATCGCCTCGGGCGTGGACCTCTCCGGGGTCCGGATCCGCTCCCGCTCGGCGGCGAAGTCGCCGGTGTCGAGGTCTACCGGGGCGCCCTTGATGCCGGTGCCGCCGAAGTCGATGCCGAAGGGCTGTGCGCTGGACATGGGACCAACCTACGGCTTGGCGGCCGTGGTCTTCTTGGCGGCGGTCCGCTTGCGGGGCGCTCGCTTCGGCGTGACCCGCACGCGCGGCTGCCCGCCGTCGGGGTGGTCGAGGTCGAGGTAGTCCTGCTTGCCGACCAGCACGCTGAGGCGCGAGTAGCCGTAGTGCCGCGGGTCGAAGGACGCGTGCGCCTTGCCCAGGTAGGTGCCGACCGCGCCGAGGGGCGACCAGCCGTCCTCCTGGGCGGTGCTGCGCACGGCGGCCTCGAGGATCGTGCGCAGGTCCGGCAGCGAGTCGCCCTCGGCGTCCGCGTCCTGGCTCGGGGGCACGTCCTCGGCGTCGTCCTGGTCGCGCAGCACCTCCAGGAAGATGAACTTGTCGCACGCGGCCTGCAGGGAGGCGGGGGTCTTGCGCTGCCCGAGCCCGTAGACGGTCTTGCCGGACTCGCGCAGCCGGGTCGCGAGGCGGGTGAAGTCGCTGTCGCTGGACACGAGGGCGAAGGCGTCGAGGTTGGCCGAGTAGAGCAGGTCCATCGCGTCGATGATCAGCGCCGAGTCCGTGGAGTTCTTGCCGACGGTGTTGGCGAACTGCTGGATCGGCTGGATCGCGTGCCGCGCCAGCTCGGACTTCCAGCCGGTGAGCTGCTGGGTGGTCCAGTCGCCGTACGCCCGCTTGACCGTCGGGATCCCGTAGCGCGCGAGCTCGGCGAGCAGGGCGGAGGAGTGGGAGGAGGAGACGTTGTCGGCGTCGATCAGGACGGCGAGGCGGACGGTCGGGGACTCGGTCACGCCCCACTCCTACCACTGTCGTCACCGAGATGCCGCGCCGGCGTCGGCGCGCCGGTGCTCCCTGCCGGGCCGGACGGACCGCTCCAGCCGAACTTTACATTCGGATCGGTCTTGTCAAACTGATTGACATTTCCTAGGGTTCTGTCAACCACCGACAGGAGGCACCTCGGATGTCTGCGATCGCCAACAGCACCGTCTCGGCCGGCTCGACCGACGGCTGGCGGGACCGGAAGCGCTACCTCTGGCTGATCGGGCTCGTCGTCCCCTCGCTGGCGTTCATCGGCTACGGCCTGTGGGCGCTGACCGGCTGGGGCGTCTGGTTCTGGATCGGCCCGATCGTGATCCTGGTCGTCGTGCCGGCGATCGACCTGGTCGCCGGGCTCGACCGGTCCAACCCGCCCGACGACGTGATCGAGGCGCTCGAGCAGGACCGCTACTACCGATGGATCACCTACCTCTTCCTGCCCATCCAGTACGTCGGCTTCGTCGGCAGCATGTGGCTGGTCGCCGGCGGAGCGGACCTCGCGGTGGTCGACAAGGTCGGCCTCGCGGTGTCGATCGGCTGCATCGGCGGCATCGGCATCAACACCGCGCACGAGCTCGGCCACAAGCGCGAGGAGAACGAGCGCTGGCTCTCCAAGATCGCCCTGGCGCAGAGCTTCTACGGCCACTTCTACATCGAGCACAACCGCGGGCACCACGTGCGGGTGGCGACCCCCGAGGACCCGGCGAGCTCGCGGGTGGGTGAGAGCTTCTACCAGTTCTGGCCGCGCACGGTGGTGGGCTCGGTGCGGTCGGCCTGGCGCCTGGAGAGGCGCCGCTACGCCCGCAGGAAGCAGCACCCCTTCCGGCTCGGCAACGACGTCCTGAACGCCTGGCTGATGTCGCTCGTGCTGTGGGGCGCGCTGGTCGCGTGGCTGGGGATCGGGATCCTGCCGTACCTCGTGATCCAGGCGGTGGTGGGCTTCTCGCTGCTCGAGGTCGTGAACTACATGGAGCACTACGGGATGCTGCGCCAGAAGGTCGGCGTCGGCGAGCGGCAGCGCTACGAGCGGGTCGACCCGTCGCACTCGTGGAACTCCAACAACATCGCGACCAACGTGCTGCTCTACCACCTGCAGCGCCACAGCGACCACCACGCGAACCCGACGCGGCGCTACCAGTCGCTGCGCGACTTCGAGGAGTCGCCGGTGCTGCCGACCGGGTACGCCGGGATGATCGTGCTCGCCGCCGTCCCGGCGGTGTGGCGGCGGGTGATGGACCCGCGCGTCCTGGCGCACTTCGACGGGGACCTGTCGCGGGCCAACCTCTCGCCGCGCAAGCGGGACCGGATCCTCGCGACGTACCCGCCCGCCCCGACCCCGGTCGCCGGCGGGTCCGACGCGCGCTCCGCTCGCACCTCGAGCACCGGGCCGGTCGAGGTGCTCGCGGCGCGCTGCCCCGGCTGCGACTACACCTACCGGGTCGAGCAGGGCGACGAGCACGAGGGCTTCGCGGCCGGTACGGCGTGGGCGGACGTGCCCGACTCCTGGTGCTGCCCGGACTGCGGCGTCCGCGACAAGGTCGACTTCGTGCCGCTCCCGGAGGTCGTAGCCTGAGCACCATGACCGCGGCCCCGACGACTCGCGAGCGGATCGTCGACGCCGCGGTCGCGATGACGACCGAGGCGGGCTGGTCGGGGGTCACCATGGGCTCGCTGGCCGAGCGCGTCGGCGTCAGCCGGCAGACGGTCTACAACGAGGTCGGCTCCAAGACGGGCCTCGCGGAGGCGGTCATCCTGCGCGAGCTGACCCGCTTCCTCGCCGTGGTGTCGACGGCCTTCGACCAGCACCCCGACGACCTGGTGGGCGCGATCCGCGCGGCGACGTACGGCGTCCTCGAGCTGGCCGAGGACAACCACCTGCTGCACGCCGTGGTCTCCGCGACCCACGGCGCCGACACCGAGCTGCTCCCGCTGCTCACGACGCACTCGCACTCGCTGCTGGCGGTGGCCAAGCAGGTGGTCACGGACCGGGTCACGCCGTACGACCTGGGCCTGGACGGCCCGCACCTCGACATCGCCATCGACGTGGTCGTGCGGGTGGTGCTCAGCCACGTCATGCAGCCGACCGGTCCGCCCGCCGAGACCGCCGACGGGATCGCCTGGCTCGCGGGTCGGGCGCTGCGCGGCTAGCGGTCGCTCCCGGTCGCTCGGCCTACTCCGCCGACACCCGGATCAGGACCGACTCGTCCACCTGCAGCAGCGGGGTCTGGAGGCCCACGGTGCCGAGGACCCGCCCGGTGAGGCGGACGCCGTCGCCGGCCCACCCCACCCGCCCGACGTCCCGGCCGTTGACCGCGGCGTCCCCGGGAGCCTGCGCGCGCACGACGTACGTCGTGTCCGGGTCGAGCCCGGGCAGCGCCACGACCCCGGGGGGCCAGGTGGCGCTGTGGTCGAGCGCGGAGAGCCGGAAGAGCGCGTCGCGGCGGTCGGCGGCCACGACCCCGTCCAGCTGCAGGGCCGGGTTCGCGAGGTCGGCCCGGACGACGTCGCCGTGGTGCAGCAGGCCCCGCACCTCCTGGTAGAACGCGACCCAGAGGGCCAGACGGGCCAGCTCCTCGGCCGAGACGGAGGTGAGGTCCCACTCCACGCCGAAGTGCCCCCAGATCGCCGTGGCGGCGCGGAAGTCGAGGGTGTGGGCGCGCCGGGTCGTCAGGTCGACGGTGGCGCCGACGTGCGTGCCCATCACCTCCGGCGGCAGCAGCACGCCGGTCCAGCGCACCATCCGGTGCCGCTCGTGCGCGTCGATGCAGTCCGACACCCAGACCCGGTCGGCGCGGTCGAGGACGCCGAGGTCGAGCCGGGCGCCACCGGCGCTGCACGACTCGATCTCCAGGCCCGGGTGTCGGAGCCTCAGCTCGTCCATCAGCCGGTAGACCGCCGCGGTCTGCGCGCGCACGCCGGCGCGACCGGTCGGGGTGTGGCCGGCGTCGACGAGGGGTCGGTTGTGGTCCCACTTGAGGTAGGCGATGCGGTACTCCGACACCAGCGCCGAGATCCGCGCCAGCAGGTGGTCGAAGACCTCCGGGTGGCCGAGGTCGAGCACCTGCTGCTGCCGCGAGTCCGGGCCCGGCCCGTGCTCCGTCTGCAGCAGCCACTCCGGGTGGGCGCGCGCGAGGTCGGAGTCGCGGTTGACCATCTCGGGCTCGAACCACAGCCCGAAGTCCATGCCGAGCCCGTGCACGTGGTCGACCAGCGGGTGCAGCCCGTCGGGCCAGCGGACCTCGTCGACGTACCAGTCGCCCAGCCCGGCCCGGTCCGCCGTCCGCGCGCGGAACCAGCCGTCGTCGAGGACGAACCGCTCGATCCCGACCGCCGCCGCCTGGTCCGCGAGCGCGAGCAGCTTGTCGTGGTCGTGGTCGAAGTGCACGGCCTCCCAGGTGTTCAGCAGGGCCTTGCGGGGCGTGCGCGGGTGCTGCGGGCGCCGCCGCAGGTGGCGGTGCACGCGCCCGGAGAGCTCGTCGAGGCCCTCCCCCCAGGAGCCGAGCAGGTACGGCGACCAGTACTCCTCGTCCCGCTCGAGACGCACCTCGCCCGGCAGCAGCAGCTCGCCGCCGCGCAGCAGCCGCCAGCCCGTGAAGGAGCGCTCGGCGCTCAGCGACTGGTTGCCGCTGTGGGCCAGGTGGACGCCCCACACGCGTCCGGACCGGAAGCCGAAGCCCGGTCGGCCGGCGCACATCAGCGTGGCCGACTCGTGCCCGGGCCGGCCGCCCCACGCCTCGCGCACCCAGTGCCCGACGTCGAAGGGCCGGCGCTGCGGCACCCGCTCGTGGTTGTGGCGACCGGTCAGGTCGAGCAGCTCGGCGGCCTCGTCGGGCACCGGCAGGGTCGGCTCGAGCCGGTCGACGCCGTACGCCGTCGCGCCCCGGTTGCGGACGCCGGCGCGCACCCGCACGAGCCCGTCCACGGTGAGCTCCAGCTCGACCGACACGTCGAGCGCGTTCTCGGGGTCGTGGCCGACGCTGCGGACGGCACCGTCGGTGACCGCGTGCGCGACGGTGGCGAAGGTCGTCGACCACGCCTGCCCGTCCCGGCTGCCGAGCAGACCGGGGCGACCGAGCCACCCGGCGGAGTGCTGCGGCACCACGGAGACCGACGGCGGCATCATCACGACCGAGTCGACGTACGGCGTCGCGATCGCCGCCAGCAGGTCGTCCAGGGGGCCGTCACCGAGGTCGGGGCCCCAGTGCAGCACCACCGGCAGCCGGTCGTCGTCAAGCCGCAGCACGACGCTGGTGCCGCCGCGGCGCAGGTGGACCAGGTCGCTCATCGACGGACCACCGCTACCCCGCCGGCCGGCACCCGACCGCCGAAGGCCTCGTCGCGCACCAGGTCGTGACCGGCCACGTCCACCACCGCCTCGGTGTCGGTGTGGTTGACCACGAAGACCCAGCGACGCTCGCCGTCGGTCCGCTCGGTGAGCTCGAGCCCCGGGCGCCCCGGGGCGATCGGCCGGACCCCGGCCTCCTCGACGAGCCGGGCCACCAGCGCCGCCAGCGAGGGCCGGTCGAGGCGGGTCGCGGCATACCAGCCGACCCCCTCGCCGTGCTGGTGGCGCGTGATCGCGGGCACGCCCGGGAGCGGCCCGTCGACGTACGACGCCTCGGCGGTCGCGCCCGCGAGGTGCAGCAGCTCGGTCCAGACGTCGCCGGCGGAGCCGTCGCTGAGGGCGACCCGGTCTCCGGAGCGCAACGGGTAGAACTCCTCGACCCGGATGCCGAGCAGGTCGCGGAAGGCGCCGGGGTAGCCACCGAGCCGCACGTGGTCGTGCTCGTCGACGATCCCGCTGAAGTAGGTGACCAGCGCGGTAGCGCCGGCGCTGACGGCGGCCTCGATCCGCGCGGCCGAGGCGTCGGTGAGCGAATAGAGCGTCGGCACGACCAGCAGGCGGTAGTGCCCGAGATCGGTGTCGGGGTGGACGACGTCGACCCCGATGCCGAGGTCGGTCAGCGCGGCGTGCACGGCGTGCGCCCGGTCGAGGTAGGTGACGTCGGTGCTCGGGTGCGAGTCGAGCTCGCAGGCCCACCACGCCTGGTAGTCGACGAGGATCGCCACGTCGTTGTCGGTGCGGGAGCCGACCACCTCGTCGAGCCGGTCCAGGGTCCGGCTGAGCTCGACGGTCTCGCGCCAGACCCGGGTGTCGGTGCCGGCGTGCGGCACCAGGGCGGAGTGGAACTTCTCCGAGCCCGCCTGGGACGCGCGCCACTGGAAGAAGAGGATGCCGTCCGCGCCGCGGGCGACGTGCTGCAGGCTGTTGCGCAGCAGCTCGCCGGGCTGCTTCGCCACGTTGCGGGGCTGCCAGTTCACCGCGCTGGTCGACTGCTCCATCAGCAGCCATGGCCCGCCGCCGGCGAGCCCGCGGGTCTGGTCGGCGCAGTAGGCCAGCTCCCGGTAGCCCTCCGGGTCCGCCGCCGTCACGTAGAAGTCGTTGGAGATGACGTCCATCTCGGACGCCCACCGGTGGTAGTCGAGCTCGCGGATGTGGCTGGTGACCATGAAGTTCGTGGTGACGGGGACGCCGGGGGAGACCTCGTGCAGCACGTCGCGCTCGGCGATGAAGTTGGCCAGGTGCTGGTCGGAGGAGAAGCGCCGGAAGTCCAGCTGCTGCGTCGGGTTGGCCGTGGCCGTCACGGTCCGCGGCGGCACGACCTCGTCGAAGGAGCCGTAGCGCTGGGACCAGAAGGCGGTGCCCCAGGCCCGGTTGAGCTCGGCGACGTCGCCGTACCTCTCGGCCAGCCAGAGGCGGAAGGCCGCCGCGCTCACGTCGCAGTAGCACAGCGGGTTGTGGCACCCGAGCTCGTTGCCGACGTGCCACAGCCGGAGGGCCGGGTGGGCGCCGTACCGCTCCGCGAGCGTGCGGCACAGGCGTACGGCGTGCTCGCGGTAGACCGGCGAGCTCGGGCAGAAGGCCTGCCGCCCGCCGGGCCACAACCGGGTCCCGTCGGCGGTCGCCGGCAGCGTCTCCGGATGGCGGTGGGCGAGCCAGGGCGGCGGCGACGCGGTCGCGGTCGCGAGGTCCACGCCGATGCCGGCCGCACCGAGCCGGTCGAGCACCCGGTCGAGCCACTCGAGCTCGTAGCGCCCGGGCTCCGGCTCGAGCAGCGCCCAGGAGAAGACCCCGACCGTGACCAGGTCGACGCCGGCCTCCAGCATCAGGCGGACGTCCTCGTCCTGGACCTCCTCGGGCCACTGCTCCGGGTTGTAGTCACCGCCGAACGCGATTGCTGGCACGCCGTTCACACCGTCCTTCTCGACGCCGGGGTTGACATGTGACCGTGGTCACGCCGACTATTCGTCTCATTATAAGAAAGTGTTGTCAAATGGGAGGTCGTCGTCATGTCACCAGCTCGCTCGCCGTTCGGGCAGCCGCTCCCGCCGTCCGTGGCCGTGACCGCGGCCGCCTCGCGGCGCAGGTTCCTCCAAGGGGCGTTGCTGGGTGCGGGCCTGCTCGGCGCACCCTCGCTGCTCACCGCCTGCGGGGGCTCTGACAGCGGCGGCAGCTCCGGTGCCGGCAGCACCGTGAAGTTCGGCATCAACGAGGCCAAAGGCTCCGGGCCGGCGTACGACCGGCTCAAGTCCGTCGCCGACGCGTACGCCCAGAAGTCCGGCGGCAAGGTCGACCTCAACGCCGTCGACCACAACACGTTCCAGGAGAACATCAACACCTACCTCCAGGGCAGCCCGGACGACGTCTTCACGTGGTTCGCCGGCTTCCGGATGAACCAGTTCGCCGAGTCCGGCCTGATCTCCGACGTGAACGACGTCTGGCCGATCGACGGCCTGGGGGACAGCTTCAAGCAGGCGTCGACCGCCAGCGACGGGAAGCAGTACTTCGTGCCGGTCGGCTACTACCCGTGGGCGGTGTTCTACCTCAAGTCCACGTTCGAGAAGAAGGGCTACGAGCCGCCCACGACGCTCGACGACCTGACGACCCTGATGAAGAAGATGCAGAAGGACGACGTCACCCCGTTCGCGTTCGCGGACAAGGACGGCTGGCCGGCGATGGGCACCTTCGACATCCTCAACATGCGGATCAACGGCTACGACTTCCACATGGACCTGATGGCCGGCGAGAAGGACTGGGACTCGGCCGAGGTCAAGCAGGTCTTCGACGCCTGGAAGGGCCTGCTGCCCTACCACCAGGAGGACCCGCTCGGACGGACCTGGCAGGAGGCGGCCACCTCGCTCGGGAAGGGCGAGTGCGGGATGTACCTGCTCGGCACGTTCGTGGTCGACGGGATCCCGGACCAGGAGGACGACCTCGACTTCTTCACCTTCCCCGAGCTCGACGCCTCCATCGGCGCCACCGCGCTGGACGCCCCGATCGACGGCTTCTGCGTGGCCAAGGGCGGTGGCAACCAGGCCGGTGCCAAGGACATGATGAAGTACCTCGGCACCGCGGCGGCCGCGGACGCGGCCAACAAGGGCAACACGCCGCTGATCGCCGCCAACTCCGGCGCGGACACCAGTGTCTACTCCGCACTGCAGAAGAAGTCGGCGGAGGTGGTCGGGCAGGCGACCGACATCGCGCAGTTCCTCGACCGCGACACCCGCTCCGACTTCGCCTCCACGGTGGTCATCCCGTCGCTGCAGCAGTTCCTCAAGGACCCGTCCGACATCGACGGCGTCACGAAGAGCCTGCAGCAGCAGAAGGTCTCGATCTTCGGTGGCTGATGTCCGTCCCTGAGCTCCCCGTCCCCGAGGCGGCACCGCGGGGTGGCCGTCGCCCGTCACGACGGCTGCCCTGGCGCGACCGCGTCGTCGTCCTGGTGATGGTGGCGCTGCCGGCGGTCTTCGTGATCGCGCTCGTCTGGGTGCCGGCGGTGCTGTCGGTGATCCTGTCCTTCGGCGCCTGGAACGGGATCGGCGACGTCAGCACGATCCAGTGGATCGGCACCCAGAACTACCGGGACATCGTCGAGATCTACCCGCCGTTCTGGCCCGCCATCCGGCACAACCTGATCTGGCTGGCCTTCCTCTTCCTCGGACCGACCCTGCTGGGCATGTTCCTGGCCGTCGTGCTCGACCGCAACATGCGGTTCAGCCGCTTCTACCAGACCGCGTTCTACCTCCCGGTCGTGCTGTCCCTGGCCCTCACCGGCTTCATCTGGCAGCTGATGTACTCCCGGGACCAGGGCCTGATCAACCAGGTCTTCGGCACCGACACCGACTGGTACGGCGACCCCTCGGTCAACCTGTGGGCCGCCCTGGTCGCG
Organism: Nocardioides sp. URHA0020; assembly: GCF_000620705.1. Classification (GTDB taxonomy): domain Bacteria; phylum Actinomycetota; class Actinomycetes; order Propionibacteriales; family Nocardioidaceae; genus Nocardioides. The sequence continues at coordinate 112,404 of NZ_KK211167.1, read as the reverse complement.
ACCGCGTGGCGGCACACCGGCTACATCATGCTGATCTACCTGGCCGGGCTGAAGGGCGTCGACTCGTCCCTCCGGGAGGCCGCGGCGGTCGACGGGGCCAGTGAGGCCAAGACGTTCTTCCAGGTGATCTTCCCGGTGATGCGCCCGATCAACATGATCGTCGTCGTCATCGTGGTGATCGAGTCGATCCGGGCCTTCGACCTGGTCTGGGTGATCAACCGCGGCACCAACGGGCTCGAGCTGATCGGCGCTCTCGTCGCGCAGAACGTGGTCGGCGAGGCCAGCCGCTACGGCTTCGGCTCGGCGCTGGCCGTGATCATGATGGTGATCTCGTCGGTCTTCATCACCCTCTACCTTCGGGTGGTCTTCCGTCAGGAGCGCGAGCGATGAACAAGAACCGCGGCGCGATCGCGACGGTCTGCATGGGGGTGCTGGCACTGATCTGGCTCTTCCCGCTGCTGTGGGCGGTGCTGAACTCCTTCCGTGACTACGCCTACACGCAGGCACACGGCTACGCGTCGTTCGGCGGCTGGACCCTCCAGAACTACGTGGACGTCTGGCAGAACGCCGAGCTGGGCAAGTACTTCGTGAACTCGGTGATCATCACCGTGCCTGCCGTCGTGCTCACGCTCTTCCTGTCCTCGCTCGCGGCGTTCGTCCTGGCCCGCTTCAGCTACCGCTTCAACCTGGCCCTGCTCGGGATCTTCCTGGCCGCCAACCTGCTGCCGCCGCAGGCGCTGCTGGTGCCGGTCTTCCGGATGTACCGGGAGGTGCCGCTGCCGATGGCGATGAGCGACACGGGGCACCTGCTCGGCAGCTACTGGGGCCTGATCGGCATCAACGTCGCGTTCCAGATCGGGTTCTGCACATTCGTGCTCAGCAACTACATGAAGACGCTGCCGATCGAGATCTACGAGTCTGCCGAGGTCGACGGGGCCAGCGTGTGGCGGCAGTACTGGCAGCTCACGATGCCGCTGGTGCGTCCGGCGCTCGCGGCGCTGGCGACCCTGCAGACCACCTGGATCTACAACGAGTTCTTCTGGGCGACCGTGCTGCTCGGGGGCCAGGGCGACAAGTTCCCGATCACCAGCGCGCTCAACAACCTGCGCGGCCAGTTCTTCACCGACTACAACCTGCTCTCGGCGGGGTCGGTGCTGATCGCGCTGCCGGTCCTGCTGGTGTTCTTCGTGCTCCAGAAGCACTTCGTCGCCGGCCTGACGCTGGGCTCCACGAAGGGATGAGACGGGCCGGTACCGTGTGCGCGTGAGCAGCAGGCGCCCCGGAGGACTGCCCTCCTCGAGCCCCGGCGCCGTGGCCGTGATGTCCGCCCTGGTCATCGAGGGGCCGATGTCGCGAGCCGACCTGACGCGGCGGACCGGACTCACCTCGGCCGCCGTCACCAAGGTCGTGAACCCGCTCGCCGAGGCCGGCTACCTGCGCGAGGTCGGGCCGTCGATCAGCGGCGGGCTCGGACGGCCGGCGAGCCGGGTCGAGATCTGCGGCGACGTGGCGTACGTCGTGGGCCTGAAGGTGACCGGCTCCGAGGTGCTCGGCGTGCTGGTCGACCTGTCCGGACAGACCTGTGCCACCGTGCGGCGCGACCTCGCCACCCACGAGGTCGACCCGGTGGTCGACACGATCGTCGAGGTGATCGAGGAGCTGTGCACCGAGCCACAGCACGGCGAGAGGCTGCGGCACGTCGCGATCGGCATCTCCGGCGGCGTCGACGAGTCCGGCCTGGTGTCCTACTCCCACTTCCTGGGGTGGCACGGCGTCCGGCTCGCGCCGATGGTGCACGCGCGGATCGGGCTGCCGGTGATCGTCGAGAACGACGTACGCGCGCTGACCGCCGGTGAGTGGTGGTTCGGCGCCGGCGCCGGGCGGCCGTCGTTCGCGGTCGTGACCGTGGGCGCCGGGATCGGGTGCGCGCTGTCCTTCCAGGGCCAGGTGCTGGCGGGGGTGCACGGGGTCTCGGGCGAGCTCGGGCACCTGCCGATCGCCGGTGACCGGCTCTGCCACTGCGGCGGCACGGGCTGCCTGGACACCGTGGCCACGACGCCCTCGATCCTGCGCGACGTCTCGGCCGCTGTCGGCTCCGAGGTGCTGGACCTCGAGGCAGCGGTCGAGCGGGGTCGTCGCGACGAGGGCGCGGCGGAGGTGTTCCGCGTCGCCGGCCACGCGCTGGGGCTGGGGATCGCCTCGGTGGTCAACCTGTTCGGGCCGCAGTGCGTGGTGCTCACCGGGGAGGGTCTGGCGGCGCTCGACCTGATCCGGGAGCCGATGCGGGCGGGCTTCGTGGAGCAGGCCTACGGCCAGGCGATCCACTGCGAGCTGATCATCCGGCCGCTGACCTTCGAGGCCTGGGCGCACGGCGCCGCCACGATCGCGCTCCAGGCGTTCATCCGCGGCGAGGGCTGATCAGGCGGCGCGCCGCAGGTGCGCGAGGTCGACGGCGTCGCGGAAGGCGCGCGCGACGTACGGCGGGACCTTGAGACCACGGCGGTGGGCCCAGAGCAGCTCCCGCTCGACCCGGGAGATCTGGCCCGCGAAGCCCTCGACGTCCTGGTCGATCCGCAGGGTCGCGAGCATGTCGCCGAAGTCGGCGGTCTGCTGGGCGTTGTTGGCGCCGACCGGGGCGAAGGAGAGGCTGCGCATCCGGCGGACCATCCACTTCTGCCAGGCCGCGAGCTGCGACCAGAGGCCGCGGGCGGAGAGCTGGTAGAAGGCATAGTGGCCGGGCTCCTGACGCCGGATCGGTGCGACGATCGTCTCCGCGACGGCCGTCTCGCCCATCTCCACGACCCCGGCGTGCAGGAGGTTGTAGGCGAGCACCGCGGACCGCTCGGTGGCCATGCCGGTGAGGTAGTAGAGCATCCGGCAGACGTCCTGGAAGGCGTCGAGGTGGGCCACCGCGCCGAGGATCCGCATCTTGACGCCCAGCGACGTCAGGTCGGGCTCGGCGCCGGGACGACCGAGCCGGATCTGGAGCTCGTCGAGGATCAGCCCGTGCTGGATCTCCTGCGGCTGCCACACGTCGGCGTAGAAGCGCCGGTCGATCTCGGGAGGGTCCGGCAGCAGGGTCGTCAGCTCGATGACGTTGCGATCGACCTCGAGCTCGACGCGGGCCATGTAGTCCAGGACGCGGCCGAAGCGCTCGTTAAAGACGTCGGGGCGGCGTACCGAGTAGTCGACCGACGCGAGGTCGATCGGCGGGTGCTCGAGACCGAGCCGATCGACGTGGTCGACCAGCCTCGCCTCGTTGAGCGAGACAGGCGACATTGCTGGATCCTAGGGTGGAGTGCGGGGCGGCGACATCGGGGATGTCACCGATAGCGTGTTCGTCGTGACCGACGCTCCCGGATTGGACGGCGTACGACTCGGGACGGCGACCGGTCGTGCGGTCGTGGCCGCCGCCGTCCTCGGCTCGGGCATGACGATGCTCGACGGCACGGTCGTCAACGTCGCCCTGGCCACCATCGGCGAGGACCTCGACGCGTCGCTCGCCCAGCTGCAGTGGATCACCAACGGCTACCTGCTCTCGCTGGCCAGCCTGATCCTGCTGGGCGGCGCCCTGGGCGACCGGTACGGCCGCCGGCGGGTCTTCGTGATTGGCACGGTGTGGTTCGCCGCCGCGTCGCTGCTGTGCGGACTGGCGCCGAACCCGACGGTCCTGATCGCGGCGCGGGTCCTCCAGGGCGCGGGCGCCGCCCTCCTCACGCCCGGCAGCCTGGCGATGATCCAGGGCGCGTTCGTCCGTCAGGACCGGGCCCGGGCGATCGGCTCCTGGGTCGGGCTCGGCGGCGTCGCCTCCGCGATCGGGCCGTTCCTCGGCGGCGCGCTCGTGCAGTACGCCAGCTGGCGCTGGATCTTCCTGATCAACCTCCCGATCGCGGTGGTCACCGTCGTGGTCGCGGTGAGGTCGGTCCCCGAGACGCTGGACCCCCACGCGCCGCGCCGTCTGGACTTCGTCGGAGCGCTGCTCGCCACCGTCTTCCTCGGCGGACTGACCTACGCGCTGATCGAGTGGGGCGGTCCGGTCGCGCCCTGGGCCGTCGCGATCGCCGGCCTCGCCGCCGTCGGCTACGTCGTCAACGAGCGCCGCAGCGACCACCCGATGCTGCCGCTCGGCATCTTCAGCGACCGCACGTTCACGGCCGCCAACGCGATGACGCTGATCGTCTACGCCGCCCTCGGCGCCGTGCTCTTCTTCCTGGTGCTGCAGCTCCAGACCGTGAGCGGGTACGGCGCGCTCGGGGCCGGCATCGCCACCTTGCCGCTCACCGTGTGCATGCTGCTGCTGGCCTCGAGGGGTGGTGCGCTCGCCACCCGGATCGGTCCGCGGATCCCGCTGACCGTGGGTCCCCTGGTGATGGCCGTCGGCGCGCTGCTGCTGCGCTCGGTCGGCGAGGACGTCAGCTACTGGCGCGACGTCCTGCCCGGCATGACGCTCTTCGGACTGGGCCTGGCGCTGCTCGTCGCGCCGCTGACCGCGACGGTGCTCGCGGCGGCCTCCGACGAGCACGCGGGCATCGCGAGCGGCGTCAACAACGCGGTCGCCCGTGCCGGCTCCCTGCTCGCCGTGGCCGCGCTGCCGCTGGTGGTCGGCCTCGGTGGGGAGGAGTACGCCGACCCGGCGGCGTTCGACGCGGCGTACCGCTCGGCCCTCGGGATCTGCGCGGTCCTGCTGGTGTGTGCCGGCGTCCTGTCCTGGCTGACCATCAGGCGCAGCCGATCGGATCCGTGACGGCCGGCCAGCGCTGCACGTCCGTCCGGTCGTCGACGCTGACCAGGTACGCCGCCCGGGGATGCTCGCCGAGCCACAGCTCGCGGCCGGCGCGCTGCCACCCGGTGTCGGTCGCGTCGGGCGGCAGGGTGGCCGACGCGTCCGGCGTGGTGCTGAGGAAGTCGGCCAGGGCGCCGTCCTCGTCACCGCTCAGGTAGGTGTCGACGTCCTGGTCGGCGTCGGTGGCGGCGCCGATCTCCAACCAGGTCAGGTCCTGCCAGTCGCAGTGCGCGGCGCCGGCGTAGGACATCACCTCGGTCGTCGCCACGGGCCGCCCGTCGGCGTCCGCCCAGAGCTGGAGACCGAGCCGCTCCGCGACCTCCGCGCCGAGCTCCGCGGGATCGCACATCGCCCACACCTCCACGCCCCAGCCGGTGTCGTGGTCGAAGTCGGTGATGTCGTCGCGCGCGATCACCGCCACCTTCGTCCGGTCGTCGACGTCGTAGGACAGCAGTGCGCGTCCGTCCTCGACCCGCTCGACCCGGTAGCCGTCGTCCGGCACCGGGACGCCCTCCTCGTCGATCAGGTCGGCAAGGGCGGCCCGGGGCGAGTCCTGCACGGTCTCCAGGCCGCCGTCGACGTAGTCGCCGCCACCCCCGCGCCGCGGCGCACCGGTGCACTCGAGGGCGAGACCGGCCGCCCCCGTGGCGGCCAGCACGGTCGCGTCGTCGTCGAGGTCCCGCTCGACGTGCATCGGGCCGGCGTACGGCGTGGCCGCCGGGTCGGCCAGCAGCGTGGTCGTCCGCCCGCCGCACGCGGCGAGGAGCAGCACGGGCACGAGGGTCGCCAGGATCAGACGCATGTGCCTGGGACGCGCACCGGCGGGCTCCGGTTCCCTCGTGCCGTCGTCAGGCGTCGTCGGGGCCGGTGAGTCGCCGGACGGACTCCGGCACGGGCAGTCCGGTCGCCCACGGGGCCGGGACGGGTGGGTCCAGCACCGTGCGCACCGGCACCAGGCCGCTCCACACGTCCTCCGCGGCGTCGGCCTCCGCCGGGGTCGCCGGCCAGTCGGCGGCGACCTTGAGCAGCCAGCCGCCGGGCCGGATCGGCAGGGACAGGGCGAGGGTGGCCGCCAGCTCCTTGCGGTTGGAGGGCCGGACCTCCGCCGTACGACCCGGGACCAGCACCTCCGAGAAGGTGTCCAGCGCCACCGCCCGGGCCTCGTCGTCGAGCGTCTCCAGCGGTCCGCGCACCGTCGCCGAGCGGTAGTTGACCGACGACTCGAAGGTCGTCGGTGCGACCACCAGCGCGTCCAGCGCGATGACGGTCAGCACCGCGGGAGCGCCCGCAGCGACCTCGCGCAGCGCCCCGGCGCCGGTCGAGCCGTGCAGCAGCAGCCGGTCGCCGTCGCGGGCGTAGAGCATCGGGACCGCCAGTGGGCACCCGTCGACGACGCACGCCAGGACGCCCACCCACTGGGAGTCCAGCAGGCCATCGAGCGCGGCCCGGTCGGCGACGCCCTGCTCGGGGAAGCGGTGCAGTCGGTCCATGGAGCCATCCCACCATCTCGTCGTGCGCCGCAGAAGGTCCAGACCGGGTGGCTCCCGTCGGGTGTCGTCGGTGCGATCGAGGGAACCGCTGCCGATAGGAGGGAAGGCCCACGACCGCCACCGAACGAGGGGAAGACGACATGACCGACGAGCAGCAGGCACCGGTCTGGGAGCCGCGGGCGGTCGCCCGCGTGCGTGCCCTGGCAGACCTGTTGGCCCGGCGACCGGAGCTCACCGGCGTCTACCGACCGGCCGACGTCACCGACGAGGCCCTGCGCTGGTCCGCCTGACCGCAGCACCGCCTGACTGATTAACTCAATAGATCCAGTAGACTTTGGGCATGACCCACGCAGCGACACTGCAACGAGAGTCGGTCCGCCCCGTCGAACCGGCCGAGGACGCAGCGGCGGTCGCGGAGAGCCGAGCGCTCGACCACGTCCGCGCGCTGAACGACCTCTTCGGCCGACGCCCCGACCTGGCGGGGGTCTACTCCCCGGCCGACCTGGCCACCGAGGCCGTGCTCTGGTGCGTGTGAACCGGTGACCGCCTGACGCGCTGCGCAGGCCCGCCTACCCTGGACCGGTGAGATCGGGGGGAGCGCGGGTCAGGGCACGCGTCGGCACGGCCGTCGCCGGGCTGCTGGCCGTCTCCGTGGCCGCGGGCTGCGACGCGTCCGGCTCGCGCGCCGACGACCCGCCGTCGGGTCCGGTCTCCAGCAGCCCCGCGACGGCCTCCGGCAGTCCGAGCGGTACGCCGTCGCCGTCGCCGTCGAGCGGCCCCACCCTGGACCCGGCGCACGCCGTCGACGCGCCGGGTCGGCGCACCGGCCAGATCGCCCCCTCGGACATCATCGTCACCGGCTCGAAGACCCTCGACGACGGCGTCGTGACGGCGATCCGCCGCCTGCCCGGGGTGACCGACGTCGAGCAGATCTCCCTGGGCCAGGCGGTCATCGAGAACCGCGCGCTGACCATCGCCGCCGTCGACCCGGCGACGTACCGCAACTACACGCCCACCGGCAGCGCGCAGACCGACGAGATCTGGGGCCGGGTCGCGGCCGGTGAGCTCGCCCTGGCCCGCTCGACGGCGAAGAAGCTGCCCGTCGGCGCCGACGGCTTCCTCGCGCTCGGCAGCGCCGAGGACGCCACCGCCGTCCACATCGGCGCCTACGCCCCGCAGGCGCTCGAGGTCGACGCCGTGGTCAACGCGACCTGGATCAAGGACCTCGACCTGACGCCGGGCAACGCCCTGCTGATCCGCTCGGGGGGCACCGCACCGATCACCCTGCGCACGCCGATCACCCAGCTGCTGCGAGGCACCGGCTCGTCGGTGCAGATGACCGACTCGATCGCCCGCTACGGCCTCGACCCCGACGTCGTGCAGACGGCCGTCGTCGTGGGCTCCGCGGCGGATGCCGTCGGCACCTACCGCTACACCGTGCTCGGCGGCGGCCGGATCGCGCCCGACCCGGCCTGGGCGGCCGCGCACATCGCGACGGCGACGGTGCCGATCCTGGGCAGCATCACCTGCAACAAGGCGATCTTCCCGCAGCTGATCGCGGCACTGAAGGACGTGCAGGCGCAGGGCCTGGCCGACAAGATCCATCCCGGCGAGTACGCCGGCTGCTACTACCCGCGCTTCATCGCGGGGTCGACCAGCCTCTCCAACCACGCGTTCGGGCTCGCGCTCGACCTCAACGTGCCCGGCAACCAGCGCGGCACCGTCGGGCAGATGGACCGGGGCGTCGTGGCCATCTTCAAGCGCTGGGGCTTCGCCTGGGGCGGCGACTGGCACTACACCGACCCGATGCACTTCGAGATGAACCGGCTCATCGCACCGCGCTGAGCCGCTGGCAATGCTCCGATCGGGCCATATCGGTGGACGACCCGTCACCCTACGGTCGAGGGACCATCCGATCTCGTGACGTCCCAGGAGCCAGCATGCCCCGAAGTCCCCGCCGCTTGTCCAGCCTGCCGATCTTCCTGCTGGGCGTCCTCGTCCTGGTGGTCGCGATGGGCGGCGCCGCAACGGCCGGCGCTCTCGTGACCAGCAAGCAGATCAAGGACAACACGATCACCAGCAAGGACATCAAGAACGGCACGCTGCTGCTCAGGGACGTCAAGAAGTCGGAGATCGCCAAGCTCCGGGGCAAGAACGGCAAGAACGGCACCGCCGGCGCGAGTGCGTTCGCCCCGCCGCCGTCCGGCACGGTGATCAAGGGAGGCGGACGGGTCGACGGCGAGGTCAGCGCGGGCGGCATCGTGCTCAACGCCTACACCCCGCTGCCCTTCACGACGGCCGTGGTGCTCGACGACTTCACCACCGGCCGCAACCTCTTCTTCGGCACGTCGGCGCTCGCCGAGGTCAGCGAGACCGACGCGGCGTCGTGCCCCGGCACGTTCGCCGCGCCGACGGCGGTGCCGGGGGCGCTCTGCGTCTACCTCGGGAGCACGACGACCAACGTGGCCAACGGCGCCTCGGTCGTGTACTCGGGAGCCACGAGCGGCACCGACGCGGCCGGCAACAACGGGTTCTACGTCACCGCGACGGCGTCCAACGCCGGGACCATGAGGCTGCCGTACGTCTGGGTCTACACCGCACCGTGATCCGGGGCGCGCATGCGCCCCGCTAGCCTCGGGCGCATGCGCGCTGTCCAGGTCGTCACTCCCACCGGTCCGGCCGATCTCGTCGTCAACGACGTCCTCGAGCCCACGCCCCAGGCCGACGAGGTGCTGGTGGAGGTGCACAGCGTCGGGATCTCCTTCCCGGACCTGCTGCTGAGCAAGGGTGAGTACCAGCTGAAGCCGGAGCCGCCGTTCACGCTGGGCGTCGACTTCGCAGGCGTCGTCGTCTCCGGTCCGGAGGGCTTCACCCCGGGCCAGCGCGTCGCGGGCGTGGCGGGCTACGGCAACGCCGCCGACCTGGTCGCCAGCCCGGCCGACACGACCTTCGCGCTGCCCGACCGCCTGACCTTCGACGAGGGCGCCGCGCTGCCGATGAACTACCTGACCGCGCACTTCGCGCTGGCCGAGCGCGGCCACCTCCGCGAGGGCGAGACGGTGCTCGTGCACGGCGCCGCGGGCGGCGTGGGCACGGCGACCCTCCAGGTGGCGAAGGGGTACGGCGCGCGCACCATCGCCGTCGTGAGCACCGAGGAGAAGGCGGCCATCGCGCGCACGGCGGGAGCCGACGAGACCGTCCTGCTCGACGGCTTCCGGGAGTCCGTCAAGGATCTCACCGGCGGTCGCGGGGTGGACGTCGTCGTCGACGTCGTCGGCGGTGACGTCTTCACCGACTCGCTGCGCTCGCTGGCCACCCAGGGTCGGCTGCTCGTGGTCGGCTTCGCCGCCGGCCAGGGCATCCCCGAGGTCAAGGTCAACCGCCTGCTGCTCAACAACGTCGACGTGCGCGGCGTCGGCTGGGGCGCCTTCGCGATGATGCGGCCCGGCTACATGCAGCACCAGTGGGCCGAGCTGCTGCCGATGATGGAGTCGGGCGTGATCAGGCCGCCGATCGGGGCGACGTACGACCTGGAGAGCTTCGGCCAGGCGCTGGTCGACATGGAGCAGCGCAGGACGCTCGGCAAGTCCGTCGTGCACGTGCGCGGCTGACGACGTAGGAGAATGGGTGCATGGACGAGACCGAAGAAGACCGCGCCCGTGCCCTGCAGACCGCCCAGGTCATCCTCGACGGGGTGACCGCGGCCGACCCGGGCATCGGTGACGCCGTCATCAACGACGCGATGCAGCTGGCGTTCGGGCGGCTCCTCGAGATCGGGGCGATCGAGATCACGGTCGAGGAGTCCGACGACGAGGAGGCCGAGCTCGAGGTCGACATCGCGCCGCTCCTCAGCGGGATCACCCTGGTCGTGGGGCACCTCGTCGACCGGCTCGCGCGCCTCGAGGGGAGCTCGCGCGAGGACGTCATCGCCAACGCGCGCGAGTCGCTCAACGGCTGAGCCGGGGTCAGATCGCCTTGAGCGGGTGGATCGCGATGTCGCCCGCGATCGCGCCGCCGAGCACCTCGAAGGCCGCAGCGATGTGGGGCGTGCCCATGTGCGCGTCCAGGTCGGCCTGGGCGCGCCAGGCCTCGACGGTGACGAACACCCCGGGAGCGGCGGCGGACTCGTAGACGTCGTAGGCGTAGCAGCCGTCCTCCTGCTCGAGGGTGGCGGCGGCGAGCGTCGCGAGGGCGGCGGCGGCCTCGGCCGACTTCGCCGGGTCGATCGGGATCGTGGCAACGACGCGCAGGGCGTCCGCAGGCAGGTCGGTCATGACGTGGACCGTAGCGCGCCGAACCGTCTCGACGCTGCCCGTACGGCCTATTCCGCTCTGCCCACCCGGGGCGGCTAGGGTCGTGAGGTGAGCATTCTCGAGGAGGCCCGCGAGGGCATGGACACCACCATCCGGCCGCAGGACGACCTGTTCGGCCACGTCAACGGGCGCTGGCTCGACGAGGTCGAGATCCCGTCCGACCGCTCCAGCTGGGGGCCCTTCGTCCAGCTCGCCGACGCCGCGGAGGACCAGGTCCGCACGATCATCGAGGACCTCGCGCGGACGGTCTCCGAGGGCGGCGGCGTCGACGAGGATGCCCGCAAGATCGGTGACCTCTTCCACTCCTTCATGGACACCGACACGATCAACGCGAAGGGCATCGAGCCCGCACGCCCGATGATCGACGCAGTGGCCGGGCTGCGCGACGTCCGCGACCTGGCGGCGTTCCTGGGCGAGTTCGAGCGGATCGGTGGCCACGGGCTCTTCGGCTCCTACGTCGCCACCGACAGCAAGGACTCGGACCGCTACCTCTTCAACCTGGGCCAGGGCGGCCTTGGGCTGCCCGACGAGTCCTACTACCGCGACGAGAAGTTCGCCGAGATCCGCGAGAAGTACGTGGGCTACCTGACGCGCCTCCTCGACCTCGCAGGTCACGCCGACGCCGGCCGGGCCGCCGCGACGGTGCTGGCGATCGACACCCGGATCGCCGCCGGTCACTGGGAGCGCGCGGAGACCCGCGACGTGCAGAAGACCTACAACCTGATGACGAAGGCCGAGCTGGTCGAGCTCTGCCCGAGCTTCGACTGGGACGCCTACGTCACCAACCTCGGTGGCAGCGACGAGACGCTGGCCGAGGTGTGCGTGCGGCAGCCGTCGTACTTCTCCCACCTGTCGTCCGTCCTCGACGAGGTCCCCATCGAGGAGTGGCGCGAGTGGCTGCTCTCCCACGTCCTGCGGGCGTCGGCGGGCTACCTCACCGACGACTTCGTCGAGACCAACTTCGACTTCTACGGCCGCACCCTCAACGGCACGCCCGAGCTGCGGGCGCGCTGGAAGCGTGGCGTCGCCTTCGTCGAGGGGGCGATGGGCGAGGCGGTCGGCAAGGTGTACGTCGAGCGGCACTTCCCGCCCCGCGCGAAGGCGATGATGGACGAGCTGGTCGCCAACCTGCTCGCGGCGTACCGGGTCTCCATCGAGGCGCTCGACTGGATGACCGAGGAGACCAAGCAGCGGGCCTACGACAAGCTCGACCGCTTCCGGCCCAAGATCGGCTACCCCGAGAAGTTCCGGGACTACTCCGCGCTGCAGGTCTCGCGTGACGACCTGCTCGGCAACGTCGCCGCGGCCTCCGCCTTCGACACCGACCGCGAGCTGGCGAAGATCGGCTCCCCGGTCGACCGCGACGAGTGGTTCATGCTGCCGCAGACGGTGAACGCCTACTACAACCCCGGCACCAACGAGATCTGCTTCCCGGCCGGCATCCTGCAGCCGCCGTTCTTCTCGCCCGACGCCGAGGAGGCCGAGAACTACGGCGGCATCGGGTCGGTGATCGGGCACGAGATCGGTCACGGCTTCGACGACCAGGGTGCGCAGTACGACGGGGACGGCAACCTCAACGACTGGTGGACCCCCGACGACAAGGCCGCCTTCGAGGTGAAGTCCAAGGCGCTGATCGAGCAGTACGACGCCTTCGAGCCGCGCGCGCTGCCCGGCGAGCACGTCAACGGCGCGCTCACCGTCGGCGAGAACATCGGCGACCTCGGCGGCCTGACGATCGGGCACACGGCGTACCTGATCGCCCGTGGTGGCTCGGCTCCCGCCGAGGACCGGCAGAAGCTCTTCATGAACTGGGCCTACTGCTGGCGCACCAAGCGCCGCACCGAGCAGGAGCAGCAGTTCCTCACGATCGACCCGCACAGCCCGCCGGAGTTCCGCGCCAACATCGTGCGCAACCTGGACGAGTACCACGAGGTCTTCGAGACCACCGCCGGTGACGGTCTGTGGCTCGAGCCCGAGGACCGCGTGCGGATCTGGTGACGGCCTCCTAGCCTGGACCCGTGGGGGACATCGGGTTCGAGTGGGGACCGACCGGCGCCGCGGCCACGGCCGAGCGCGGCGGCGTCGCGGTCGTGGTCGACGTGCTGTCCTTCACCACGACGCTGTCGGTCGCGATCGACGACGGGGTGACGGTCTACCCCTTCGGCTGGAAGGACGAGCGGGCGGAGGCGTACGCCGTCGAGCGGGACGCCGTGCTGGCCCGGGGTCGCTCGCGGCGCGCCGGCGTCAGCCTGTCGCCCGCGTCGGTCCGCGCGGCGACCGGCGTGCGCCGGCTGGTGCTGCCCTCGCCGAACGGGTCTGCGATCTGCTCCGCCCTGGCCGGGGGCGGCTCGACGGTCGTGGGTGCGAGCCTGCGCAACGCCGCGGCCGTCGCGCGGTGGCTGGCGGGACGCCGTACGCCGATCGTGGTGATCGCCGCCGGTGAGCGCTGGCCCGACGGGTCACTGCGCCCGGCCGTCGAGGACCTGTGGGGTGCCGGCGCCGTGATCGCCGGACTGGTCGACCTGCGAGCGGCCCGCCTGAGCCCGGAGGCGCGGATGGCCGAGCAGGCACACCGGGCCGTGGCCGGCCGGCTCGCGGAGGAGCTGCACGCCTGCACCAGCGGGCAGGAGCTGGTGGCGATGGGGTTCGCCGAGGACGTGACCATCGCGGCCGAGGCCGACACGAGCGACCGGGTGCCGGTGCTCGTCGGCGACGCCTTCGTGGCCGCCGAGGTGACCGGCGCCGGGACGCGCTGACGCGTTGACGCGTGGAGCCGGGGTGGGCCGCCTGCCCCCCGACACCGCGATGTCGGGCGACACGACGCCCGGCGCGACCTACGCTGCCGACGTGGGGGACGAGGTCCGCGAGCGCGAGCTCGAGACGCTGCTCGACGCCGTCGCGGCCGGGGACCTGACCGAGTACGTCCAGGGCACGGCCGCGTCGGGCACCTGGGCGGGTCAGCTGCGGCGTCTCGCGCAGACGCTGACGGGCGACTGGGCGGCCGCGCTCGCCGAGGTCAGCGAGCCCGACCCCGACGCGGCGGCGCTGGCCGCATCGGTGACCGGCTGGGCCGCGGCCTGGTGCCACGACGACCCCGCGCCCCCGGTCCTCGACGCGGTGCCTGCAGGCGCCGCCGGCGAGTTCGTGCGCTACGTCGCCGCCGAGGCGCTGCTGGCGCAGGCGCGGATCGAGGAGGCCACCCGGCTGGCAGGGCAGCGGCCCGTCGAGCCGCTGGTGCTGGGCGGCCGGGCCCACCCGTTCGGCGCTGTCATGGTCGCGTGCCGGGCGCGGATGCTCGCCTTCAGCGGTGACCTCGACGCGGCTCTGGCGGTCCTGGGCTCGGTCGACGTCACCCCGCTGCCGCCGGCCCTGGCCGCCGTGCACCACGGCACCGCCTGCTTCCTGGCCGGCAACCGGGCCGAGCGCGCCGACGTACGCCGTCGTGCGGCTGCGGTGGACGAGCTGGCGCCGCAGCCGTCGGACCACCTGAGTCGGGGCAGCCACCTGCTGGCCGCGTTCGGGCTCGTCGCGGTGGCCGAGCTCGCCGACGCGGCCCGGCAGGTGCTGGTGGCGGGAGGCCTCCACCCGGACCTGCGTGACCTGACCGTCGTCGACCGGGCGCTGGGCCTGGAGATGCTGGTGGCCCTGGCGATCGACCAGGGCGACACCGACGCCGCGGAGGCCTGGTCGGCGTGGCTCGAGCCGCTGCTGGGCTCCTCGGCCGGTGACTCGACGGCGGCGCGGGCGTTGAGCCGGGTGGAGCTGGCCCGGGGTGCCGTCGAGGACGCGGTCGCGTGGGGCGAGGTCGCGACCGCCCGTGCGGCCCGCTCGGGCCGGGGGATCGAGCAGGCGGAGGCCGAGATCGTGCTGGCGCGGGCGCGGATGCACCTGCCGTCGGGGCGCCCGGCCGTGGCGCGCAACCTCGCGGACGTCGTGGCGGCGGCCGAGGCCCGGGGGCACCTCGTCGTACGCCGTGCGGCCGCTCGTGAGCTGCGCTCGGTCGGACTGCGGATGGTGCCGGTGACAGGCAGCGCGTGGTCCGGGCTGACGGGGCGCGAGCGCGAGGTCGCCCGGCTGGTCGCCGACGGCGCCAGCAACCGCCAGGTCGCGCGCCGCCTGCGGCTCAGCGAGAACACCGTGCGCGCGCACGTCTCCCGGGTGCTGGCCGCCTTCGGCGTCGCGACCCGAGCCGAGCTGCCGCGCGCGATGGCCGACGGCACGTCGTACGCCGCGCCCTCGTGCTCGCTCGACGCCCTCACGCCGCGGCAGCGGGAGGTGGCCGAGCTGGTCGCCGAGGGACTCGGCAACGCCAAGATCGCGCAGCGGCTCGGCATCAGCGCGCGGACGGTCGACAAGCACGTCACGTCGATCCTGCTGTGCTGGGGGCTCTCCGGGCGCACCGCGATCGCGCGCGAGGTGGTGGCCGCGAGGTAGTGCGGCGGTCGTGTGCCCCAGCACGCGCCATGGGACGTCCTGGGGCACACGACCTGTGTGCACTGGCACGCACCCCGTGTTGCGCGCCGGCAGTCGTCAGGAGGCGGCCACCGGGCGCCAGATACCTCGCCCCGGACATTTCTCGTGGAGGTCCTGTGGAGGGGGCGCGGCCGGTGTCGCTGCTCGCTGGTAGACACGAGCCATGACATCCGCGCCGACCACCGACGCCCGCGCCAGCGCCGAGGCCCACCTGCGAGCCCTGGTCGGCAGCGACGACGCCCGGCTGCGCGAGGACCAGTGGGCGGCGATCGAGGCCCTCGCGGTCGACCGGCGCCGGGCACTCGTCGTCCAGCGCACCGGCTGGGGCAAGTCGGCCGTCTACTTCGTGGCGACCCTGCTGCTGCGCGACCAGGGCGCGGGTCCCACGGTGATCGTCTCGCCGCTGCTGGCCCTGATGCGCAACCAGATCGCCGCCGCCGAGCGGGCCGGCATCCGCGCGGTCACCATCAACTCCACCAACATGGAGGACTGGCAGCCGATCCAGGACGCCATCCGGGCCGGCGAGGTCGACGTGCTGCTGGTGAGCCCGGAGCGGCTCAACAACCCGGGCTTCCGCGACGAGGTGCTGCCGCGGTTGGCGGCCACCTGCGGTCTGCTGGTGGTCGACGAGGCGCACTGCATCTCCGACTGGGGCCACGACTTCCGTCCCGACTACCGCCGCATCCGCACGCTGCTCCGCGACCTCCCCGAGGGCATCCCGGTGCTCGCCACGACCGCCACCGCCAACGCCCGGGTCACCGACGACGTGGCCGAGCAGCTCGGCAGCGCCGGCACGCTCGGCGACGTGCTGGTGCTGCGCGGCACCCTCGACCGGGAGTCGCTGCGACTGGGCGTCGTCCGTCTCACGACGCCGGAGCAGCGGCTGGCGTGGCTCGCCGACCACCTCGCCGAGCAGCCCGGGTCCGGCATCGTCTACTGCCTGACCGTGGCCGCCACCCAGGAGGTGGCCGACTACCTGCGCTCGCGCGGTCACGAGGTGGCGGCGTACTCCGGCCAGACCGAGCCCACCGAGCGGCACGCCCTCGAGCAGGACCTGGTCCACGGCCGGGTCAAGGCGCTGATCGCGACCAGCGCCCTGGGCATGGGCTTCGACGCGACACTCGGGTTCGTGGTCAACCTCGGGGCGCCCCCGTCGCCGGTCGCCTACTACCAGCAGGTCGGTCGTGCCGGCCGCGGCACCGCCGAGGCCACGGTCGTGCTGCTGCCCGCGATCGAGGACCGCGACATCTGGGCCTACTTCGCCTCGCTGGCGTTCCCCCGCGAGGAGCAGGTCCGCCGGACGCTGGAGGTGCTCGGCGAGGAGGGCCGCACGCTGAGCACCGCCGCGCTGGAGACCTACGTCGAGCTCAACCGCAACCGCCTCGAGACGATGCTCAAGGTGCTCGACGTCGACGGCGCCGTACGCCGGGTCCGCGGCGGCTGGGAGTCCACCGGGCAGCCGTGGACCTACGACGAGGACCGCTACCGCCGGGTGACCGAGGCCCGCGAGCGGGAGCAGCGCGCGATGCTCGACTACATCGCGACCGACGAATGCCGGATGAGGTTCCTGCGCGAGCAGCTCGACGACCCGGGCGCCACCGACTGCGGACGCTGCGACAACTGCGGCGGGCTCACGCTCGCCGCCGAGATCTCGGCCGGCGCCGTCGAGGAGGCGGAGGCGCGGCTGTCGCGACCCGGTGTCGTCGTCGAGCCGCGCAAGATGTGGCCGACCGCCCTGGCCAACCTCGGGGTCGAGCTGCGCGGCAAGATCGCGGAGGCCGCGCTCGAGGGGCGTGCGGTCGCCCGGCTCACGGACCTCGGCTACGGCAACGCGCTGCGCGAGCTCTTCGCCCCGGCCACCCCCGACGGCCCGGTGCCGGTGCCGCTGGTCAAGGCCGTGGTGGAGGTGCTCGGCGACTGGCGACCGCCCGTCGACGCCATCGTCGTGGTCGAGTCCGAGACCCACCCGACGCTCACCGCCGACCTGGCCGACGGGCTGTCGCGCTACCTCGGCGTCCCGGTCGTCGGCCGCTACGCGATCGTCGACCCCGACGTGGTCCCCGGTCAGGGTGCCGCCAACTCCGCCCAGCGGATCGCGGCGGTGGGTCGCCGGTTCGACCTCCAGGCCGAGGTCGCGGCGGGCAGCCGGATCCTGCTGGTGGACGACCGGGTCGGCACCGGCTGGACGCTCACCCTGGCCGCCCGGGCAATCCGGTCGGCGGGCGCCGCCGAGGTGCGACCGCTGGTGCTCGCCACCACCTCGTAGGCCGGTTGCACGAATGACACAACCGGGATCTAGAGTGCGTCGGTGAACCACGCTCATGTCCTCGCCTACTTCGCCGACGACCCCACGCGCAGCTACCAGCTGATCCAGTGGCTGCCCGTGCTGGAGCAGCTCGACCACCAGCATCCGGTCGAGATCGTCGCGCGCGAGGAGGACACCGCCGAGCTGCTCGCGGGACGCACCCGGCTGCCGATCACGCTGGTCCCGGGCTTCGCCGAGCTGACCGACCGGTACGCGCACTCGGACGCCAAGGTCGTCCTCTACTGCAACAACTCGATGCTCAACTTCCAGTCGCTCCTGGACGGGCGCAAGCTGCACGTCCACATCAACCACGGTGAGAGCGACAAGCAGAGCATGGCGAGCAACAACGCCAAGGCGTACGACCGCGTCTTCGTCGCCGGCGAGGCCGCCGTGCAGCGGCACGAGGCCGGACTGCTCGAGTTCGACGTGTCCCGCCTGGTGCGCACCGGGCGGCCCCAGCTCGACCTGCGCCCGCCGGCGCTGCTCGAGCCGAGCGCGCGCCGTACCGTGCTCTACGCGCCCACCTGGGAGGGCGACGCGGAGTACAACGACTACACCTCGGTGGACACCCTCGGCGTCGACATCGTGCGGGCCGTGCTCGACGTCCCCGACGTGCGGGTGGTCTACAAGCCGCACCCGAAGGTCACCACGAGCCAGGTCGAGGCCATCCGGGACGCGCACGCCCGGATCCTCGCGCTGGTCACGGCGGCCGACGTCGAGGAGCCCGAGGCCGGTCACGTCGCCGTCACGGCCGGCGACATCCTCGCGGTGATGCCGGACTGCGACGCGATCATCACCGACGTCTCCTCCGTCGGCCTGGACTGGCTCTACCTGCGCACCGACAAGCCGATCTTCCTCACCGACCGGCACCACGACGCCGAGCGGCTCCGCCAGGAGGTGCCGGTCAGCCGGTGCGCGGACGTGCTGGACGAGTTCGAGGTGGCCGACCTCACCGCGCTGGTCGCCGCGCGCCTCGAGCACGACGAGCACCACCTGGCCCGGGCGGCCATGCGGCACCACTACTTCGACGACCTCCAGGTCGGGGAGAGCACCACGCGCTTCCTGGAGTCGGTGGCCGAGCTGATCGCGCTCCGCGACCGCCTCGTGGGCGGCCCCGGGCTCGACCAGGCGATCACCGCATGATCCGCGCGCTCGTCACCCTGGCCGCCGTGCTCGCGTGCGCCGGCTGCTCGGGCTCGTCCGACGAGCCGACGGCAGCGCCGTCCACGTCCACGTCCACGGGATCGACCTCGCCCTCGCCGACGCCCGTCGCGCAGGGCCGGGAGATCAGCGGGACCGGTTACGTCTTCCACGCACCTCGGGGATGGCGGCAGCCGTCGCGGAGCCCCTCCGGCTTCGACCTGGACAGCTTCGCGGTGGATCCGGCCGACCGCGACGGGTTCACCGACAACGTCAACGTCATCCTGTCGCCGGCCGGTGACCTGACGCCCGCGCAGGCGGAGACCCTCGCCCGCCGCGAGCTGGCGGCGGGGAGCTTCGAGGACATCGTCGTCCAGGACCGCGTCGACGTGTCCGGGAGCGAGACCGCGCACCTGTCGGCGTCCGCCTCGACGAACGGGACCGACTACGCCGTCGAGCAGTTCTACCCGACGAACGACGGCCAGACCTTCGTCGTGACGTTCTCCTTCAGCGCGGACCTGGCGGGGAGCGAGCGCGCGAAGGTGACGGACTCGGTCCTCGCCAGCTGGGCCTGGACCGACTGAGGGATCCCCGTCCGGCCCTGGACCGGGAGTAGAACAGGTTCTAGTCTGCGGCCATGGACAGACCTCTCCGCGTGATCCAGTGGACCACCGGCAACATCGGCCGCCGCTCCCTGCACGCGATCCTCGGCCGCCCGGACATGGAGCTCGTCGGGGTCTACGCCCACGGTGCCGACAAGGTCGGCAAGGACGCCGCGGACCTCGGCGGGTGGCCGGCCCCGACCGGCATCCTGGCCACCGACGACGTCGAGGCGCTGCTGGCCCTCGGCGCCGACGCGTGCTGCTACAACCCGCTGTGGCCGAGCGTCGACGAGCTCTGCGCGCTGCTCGGGTCGGGCGTCAACGTCTGTACGTCGGCCGCCTGGATCACCGGCGGCAAGCAGACGCCCGAGGACCGGGCGCGGATCGAGCAGGCGTGCGAGACCGGCCGCACCTCGATCTTCGGCAGCGGGGCGCACCCCGGCATGACCAACATGGTCGCCATGGTGCTCAGCGGCTCGTGCGAGCGCGTGGACGAGCTCCGGATCACCGAGTCGGTCGACTGCTCGACGTACGAGAGCGCGGAGACCCAGCGGGCGATGGGGTTCTCGCTCGACCCGGAGACGCCCGGTCTGGCGGAGTCGGTGCGGCGGGAGAGCGAGGTCTTCGCGGAGTCAGCCGCGATGATGGCCGACGCGATCGGGGTGACGCTCGACCGGATGAGCTTCGACGTCGAGTTCACCGCGGCGACCGGCGACAGTGACCTGGGGTTCATGACCATCCCGGCCGGGACCGTCGGCGGGGTGATGGGCTACCACCGCGGCTGGGTGGGTGACCGCAACGTCGTCAGCGTCGGCTTCAACTGGACCATGGGCGAGCACACGGTGCCGCCGAAGCCGCTCCAGCACGGCCACGTGATCCAGGTCTTCGGGGTGCCCAACATGCGCACCGTCCTGCACTGCCTGCCCCCGAAGGACTGGAGCGAGGGATTCATGGACCTCGGGATGAGCTACACCGCGATGCCGGTCACCAACGCGGTCCCGTACGTCGTGGCCGCCGAGCCCGGGATCGTCACCCTGGCGGACCTGCCACCGGTGACCGGACGGGTCGCGGCCGCCGGCTGACCGGCGAGTCGCGCGATCAGTGGCCGATGAGCACGGCCGGGTCGACCTGGTGCTCGATCTTCTTGCGAGGCAGGAAGAAGGCGGGGATCAGCACCAGGGCGACCAGCGCTGCGCCGACCAGGAAGACGTTGCCGAACACCTCGGCCGTCGCCGCCGGGACCTCCTCGGGTGGCGTGGCCGCGGTGACGTTGTCCAGGAGCCCGTTGGTGAGCAGCACGGTGAAGACCGCGGTGCCGATCGAGGCGGCGACCTGCTGGACGATGTTCATCAGCGTCGAGCCACGGGCGATGGTGTGGTCGCGGAGCGTGGCCAGCGCCGAGGACATGATCGGCATCATCGTGCCGCCCATGCCGAGGCCCATCACGAAGAGCGACAGCATCAGGAAGCCGTATGACGTCGTGTCGGTCAGCGTCGAGAACATCGCCAGGCCGATCGTGGTCACGGTGATGCCGACGATCACGATCTTGCCGGGCCCCATCCGGTCGGCCAGGATCCCGGCGATCGGCATCGTGATCATCGCGCCGAAGCCCTGGGGTGCAAGCAGCAGTCCGGCGTGCAGCGCGTCCTCGCCGCGGACCTGCTGGAAGTAGAGCGGGAAGAGCAGGCCGGCGCCGAAGAACGAGATCGCGAAGAGCGACATCGCGATCACCGCGACGGTCATGTTGCGGTTCTGGAAGAGCCGCAGGTCGATGAGCGGGTGGATGTTGCGCCGGGCGAGCGCCCACGGCACGAAGGCCACGATCAGCACGGTCCCGATGACCACCGGCACGACGACCTTGGTGGCGAAGAAGGTGCCGGTCTCGGGGATCGTCGAGATGCCGTACAGGAAGAGCGCGAGCCCGGGCGAGAGCAGCACCATGCCGAGCCAGTCGAAGCTCTCCGAGGGGTGGACGTGGTCCTTCGGCAGCGCGATCGCGGCGTACACGAGCGCGGCGACGCCGATCGGGACGTTGATCAGGAAGATCCAGTGCCAGCTCGCGACGTCGATCAGGTAGCCGCCGAGGATCGGGCCGAAGATCGGGCCGAGCAGCATCGGGATGCCCATCACGGCCATCACCCGGCCGATCCGCTCCGGTCCCGCGGCCCGGGTGAGGATCGTCATGCCGAGCGGCATCAGCATGCCGCCGCCGAGACCCTGGAGCACCCGGAAGGTGACCAGCATTGGCAGCGACGTGGCGAGCGCGCACAGCGCGGAGCCGAGGGCGAAGAGCACGATCGCGATCAGGTAGAGCCGCTTCGTGCCGAACCGGTCGGCCGCCCAGCCGGTCAGCGGGATCACCGCGGCCAGCGCCAGCGTGTAGCCGGTCATCGTCCACGCGACCTGAGCCGCGGTGGCGTCGAAGACCTCCGTGAAGGTCTGCAGCGCGACCGAGACGATGGTGATGTCCAGGATCGACATGATCGCGCCGAGCACGACCACGCCGGCGATCACGAGGACTCCGCGGTCGAGCTTGTCGGATGCGGCCGGGGACGGCTGGGTGGGGGTCTCGGTGCTCACCTGACCAGGCTAGGCGGGCTCCCCGGAGCCGGTCACCCGACTTTGGTCTCCCCGTCCCGTGGTCTTCGTCACCGCGTTGAGTGCAACGGCCTCGTCGGGAGCAGTTTCACCGGCTACCCGGTGAAACTCCGGGTTCTCGCACGAAGTTTCGGCCAAGAACCCCGAGTTTCGTCGGGTGACCAAGTCCCGCACAACCGAGGAATCCGTGGTTGTCCACAGGTGAGGAGGTCGCGTGGTGGGGGTCGCGGCGGAGGGGGCATCAGCAGGTCATGGTGCTCGAGCTGATCACTCCCGACGGTCTGCTGCTGCGACGCGACGTCATTCGCTGCGGCTATCGCGACAGCCACTTGTCCCAGCTGATGAAGGCGGGACACATCGTGCGCATCCGGCAGGGCGCGTACGCCCTCGCAGCGACGTGGAGGAGCCTTGATGCCCAGGGGAAGCAGCTGCTGCTGGCCAAGGCTGTGATGCTCCAGTACGACGACGGCGTCGCCCTGTCACACGTGAGCGCTGCGCAGTTGTGGGGCGGGCCGGCGTACGGGCTCGACCTCAGTCGCGTCCACCTGACGCACTTCGACGGCGGCGGCCGCAAGAGCGCCGGTCTGGTGCACCACACCGGAGGCTGCCTCGTCGGAGACATCAGCCGGCGCAACGGGCACTGGCTCACCTCGCCCGGTCGGACGGTGCTCGACGTCACCGCCCTGCACGGCGTGGAGGCGGGTGTGGTCCTGGGCGACGACTTCGTGCACCGCGGACTGACCTCCGTGCCTGAGATGAAGCTGCTCGTGCGGCCCATGGAGTTCTGGCCGAGCACCCTGACCCACCGCATCATGCTCGACCTGATCGACGGCGATTCAGAGTCAGTGGGCGAGACGCTGTTCCGCCTGCTGTGTCGCCGGATGAACCTGCCCCGGCCGGAGCTCCAGTGGGAGGTCCGCGCGCCCAGCGGTCGGCTCGTCGGCCGCTCCGACTTCGTGTGGCACGACGCGGCGACTATGGGCGAGTTCGACGGGAAGGCGAAGTACCTCCGGCTTCGCAGGCCGGGGGAGTCCATCGAGGAAGCCGTGCTGCGCGAGAAGCGGCGCGAGGACGAGATGCGGGAGCTGACGGGTTACCGCATGGTCCGCTTCGTGTGGGCCGACCTGTTGGCCCCCGACCGGACGGCAGCTCGCCTGCGCTCGATCCTGCGAGCCGCCGCGTAGGGGTTCCTGGACAGAACTCGGAGTTCCTCGACGAAGTTCTGTCGAAGAACGGTGAGTTTCACCGGGTAGGCGGTGAAACCCACCCGACCGGCGACGCCTCAGGCGAGCTGGGCCTCGATCGCACCGACGAGAGCCGGGTCCTCGGGAACGACGCCCGGGCTGAAGCGGGCCACGACCGCGCCGGAGCCGTCGACGAGGAACTTCTCGAAGTTCCACGTCACGTCGCCGGCCTCGCCGCTCTCGTTCGGGGTCTCCACGAGCGACCGGTAGATCTCGTGACGCTCGTCGCCGTTGACCTCGATCTTCTCGGTCATCGGGAAGGTCACGCCGTACGTCGCGGAGCAGAACTCCTGGATCTCCTCGGCGGTCCCGGGCTCCTGGCCCAGGAACTGGTTGCAGGGGATCCCGACGACGGTGAAGCCGCGGTCGGCGTACGTCTCCTGGAGCTGCTCGAGCCCGGTGTACTGCGGCGTCAGGCCGCACCTGCTCGCCACGTTGACCAGCAGGGCAGGCTTGCCGCCGGTGATGTCGCCGAGGGTCGCGGCGGAGCCGTCGAGCCGGGCGATCGGGGAGTCGAGGATCGTCATGACGACGAGCGTAGGACCTCGCCGAAGCCGCCGTGTCGGTGTCTCGGGCTAGCGTCTGCCCGTGTCCTTCGTCCCGCTCACCGGCCCGGCGACCTTCCGCGCCGCCGAGCCGCCGCGGGAGGGGGTCGTCGAGTTCAGCGACGCGCGTCGCACGGTCGCGCTCCCCATCCGCGCGGCGCTGCCGGTCCTGACGAAGGCCCGCAACCGCGACGACCTGCACCCCAGCGTCGGGCTGCTCGCCGGTGCGGCCCTGCTGGGCATGCGGCTGGTGGCGGCGGGCAAGTTCGCGCCGAGCGCCGCGGCGTCGGGGACCGGTACGCCGAGCTGGCGGATCAGCGGGCTCGACGAGGAGGACGAGGAGCGCATCGAGATGCTCGCGCGCGCCCAGCGCGACGACGAGCGGGTGGTGCGCGACCTGATCGACGCGGTGGCCGACGCGATGCCGCGGCAGCCTCCGACCGAGGCGCCGGTACGCCGGCCCGCGACGCCGCGCGGGCCGACGTTCGAGGAGCGCCTGCAGGCCCGGCTCGCGAAGCACCGGCGCGTCGACCCGACCGACCTGCCCCAGCTGGTGCGGCTCTCGATCCGGGTGGAGGCCGACGAGGAGGAGCTGGTCGCCGGCGCGGTACGCCTGGTGCCGCAGGTGCACGACGAGCAGAACCCGCTGCACCTCTGCGACCTGGCGATGCTGTGGACGCACGACGCCGACGAGCACGGGTTCGGGGGCCGGGCGCGCACGCACGCCGCGATCGCGCTGCGGGCGGCCGCCGACGCGTGGCCGGTGCTCGACCGGCTGCTGGAGCTGCGGGTGCCCGACCAGCTCGTGCTCGACACCGACGAGCTGGTCAGCCTGCTCGACGAGGGCGTCGGCGCGCTGCGCGACGGCGGCGTCGACGTGCTCTGGCCGCGCAGCCTCGGGCGTGACCTGAGCGCGACCGCGACGCTCGACCGCGCCTCGCCGGGGGCCTCGCGCGAGGAGCCGCTCAACGAGCCGCTGCTCGGGACCGAGGCGCTCTTCGCCTTCAAGTGGCAGGTGGCGCTGCACGGCGACCCGCTGACCGACGACGAGATGGACCTGCTGGCGTCGTCGGCCACGCCGCTGATGCGGCTGCGCGGCAACTGGACCGTGGTCGACCCCTCCATCGTCCGCAAGGCCCGCAAGCGGCTGCTGCGCACGGTGAAGCCGGCCGAGGCGGTCGCGGCCGCGCTGACCGGGACCGTGCAGGTCGGCACCGACTCGGCGACGGGCGAGGGCCGGCAGGAGCAGGTGATCGTCGGGGCCAGCCTGCTGCAGGTGCGCGACCGGCTGCTGAGCGCCGCGACCCGCGAGCCGGTCGAGCCGCCGGCCGCCCTGACCGCAACGCTGCGCGACTACCAGCGCCACGGGCTGACCTGGCTGGCGGAGCTCACCTCGCTGGGCCTCGGCGCCTGCCTGGCCGACGACATGGGCCTCGGCAAGACGATCACGCTGATCGCGCTGCACCTGCACCGCCACGAGCGCGGCGCTACCGGGCCGACCCTGGTCGTCTGCCCCGCGAGCCTGCTGGGCAACTGGGAGGACGAGGTGCACCGGTTCGCCCCCGGCACGCCCGTCGTCCGCTTCCACGGCAGCGCACGCGACCTCGCCGGTGCCGGCGACGGGTTCGTGCTGACGACGTACGGCACCATGCAGCGTGATGCCGAGCGGCTGGGCGCCGCCGACTGGGACCTGGTCGTCGCCGACGAGGCCCAACATGTGAAGAACCCTCGTACGTCGACCGCCCGCGCGCTGCGCACGATCCCGAGCCGCGCCCGGGTGGCGCTGACCGGCACCCCGGTCGAGAACAACCTGACCGAGCTCTGGGCCATCCTCGACTGGGCGATCCCCGGACTGCTCGGCAGCCGCAACGCCTTCCGCAAGGCCTGGGCCGCGCCGATCGAGTCCGGCAGGGAGCCGACCAAGGCGGCCCGGTTCGCGGACCTGATCGGCCCCTTCCTGCTGCGCCGGCGCAAGTCCGACCCCGGCATCGCGCCCGAGCTGCCGGC
Source organism: Nocardioides sp. URHA0020 (assembly GCF_000620705.1). Classification (GTDB taxonomy): domain Bacteria; phylum Actinomycetota; class Actinomycetes; order Propionibacteriales; family Nocardioidaceae; genus Nocardioides. The sequence goes on along the minus strand of NZ_KK211167.1, from coordinate 86,904 downwards.
GAAGACCGAGACCGACCACCGGATCGGGCTGACCCGCGAGCAGGTGGTGCTCTACGAGTCGTTCGTGCGCGACATCATGGACCGCATCGAGCGTGCGGACGAGGACACCCGTCGGGGGCTGGTGCTCAAGCTCCTCACCGGGCTCAAGCAGATCTGCAACCACCCGGCGCAGTTCCTCAAGCAGTCCGCGGTGACGCTCTCGGGACGCTCGCAGAAGATCGACCTCCTCGACGAGCTGCTCGGCACGGTGCTGGCCGAGGATGGCGCCGCCCTGGTCTTCACGCAGTACGTCGCGATGGGCCGGCTGCTCGAGGGGCACCTGGCCCGCGCCGGCGTACCGCACCAGTTCCTGCACGGCGGCACGCCGGTGCGGGAGCGGGAGGCGATGGTGCGGCGGTTCCAGGCCGGTGAGTCGCCGGTCTTCCTGCTGTCGCTCAAGGCCGGCGGCACCGGGCTGAACCTGACCCGCGCCGATCACGTCCTGCACGTCGACCGGTGGTGGAACCCCGCGGTGGAGGAGCAGGCGACCGACCGTGCCTACCGGATCGGGCAGACCCGGCCGGTGCAGGTGCACCGGATGATCACCCGCGGCACCATCGAGGAGAAGATCGCCGAGATGCTGGTGCGCAAGCGGGCGCTGGCCGACGCGGTGCTCGGTCGCGGCGAGGCCGCGCTGACGGAGCTCAGCAACGACGAGCTGCGCGACCTGGTGACGCTGCGCCCGGACGCCTTCGACTCATGACGGGCGCCGTGCTGCACCCGCGGGTCGGGCCGCGTCGCGGCGGCGCCCGGGCGTCGACGTGGTGGGGCAAGGCGTGGGTCCGGGCCGTCGAGGAGGCGTCGTACGCCGAGGCCGACCTGCGCGCCGCTCGGGCGCTGGCCCGCGGCGGCCACGTCGGGCAGATCGCGACCGAGCCGGGCCGGTACGTCGCGTCGGTCGACGACGCGCGCGGGCTCTGGACCGTCGAGGGCACGCTGCCGGTGCTCGACCACTCCGGGCTGACGGCCCTGGTCGAGACCGTCGCCGCCGTGGCCGGCCGGGTCGCCGCCCTGGTCGCCGGCGAGCTGCCGCACGACCTGGTCGAGCAGGCCGACGAGTCGGGTGCCGAGCTGCTGCCGAGCGGCTACGAGCTCGGCTCGGTCTGCGGGTGCGACCACTGGACCGACCCGTGCGTGCACGCCCTGGCGGTGCTCTACCAGCTGGCCTGGCTGGTCGACGCGGACCCGTTCGTGCTCTTCCAGCTGCGGGGACTGTCCCGCGACGAGCTGCTCGCCCGCCTGCACGCGCGCGCCGTCGTCGCAGCAGACGTCGAGGCCGACGTCGATCTCGACCAGGCCGTCGAGGCCGCGCTGTACGCCGCCCGGATCGTCGACGAAGCCGAGTCGTCCGCCTCCGGCATGGATATCCACCAGCCTCAGGCGGACGACCCGGTCAGGTGAGCGCGCCGAGGGCCATCCGCGTCAGCAGGTCGCGCATGGCGGCGTCCGGCAGCAGAGCGCTGTGCGGGGTGGAGTTGATCAGCCCGAAGGCCGCGTGCGCCATCGACCGCGCGGTCGCGAGCTCGAGCCGGGCGTGGAGCAGCTGCAGCTCGGCGGCCCAGAGGTCGACGTACTCCCGCTGCAGCGCCCGGACCCGCTCGCGGGCGTCCTCGGGCAGCGACTCCCAGTCGCGGTCCTGGACGACGATCAGCGGGCGGTGCCGCAGCGCGAAGTCGACGTGCCAGTCGACCAGCGCCCCGAGCGCGGCCCGGGGCTCGGGCGTCTCGGTGACCCGGCGCCGGCCCTCGCTGAGCAGCTCCTCGCTGATCGAGACCAGCATCTCGGCGAGCATCGCCTGCTTCGAGGGGAAGTGCTTGTAGAGCGCCGGTCCGGAGATGCCGCAGGCCGCTCCCAGGTCGGCCACGGAGACCCCGTGATAGCCGCGCTGCGCGAAGAGCTCCGCCGCCGTGGCGAGGATCTGGTCGCGCCGGCTCATGGCCCCAGGTTAGGGGCTGTTAACCCTGGGCGGTGCCGGTCTCACCGTTCTGCTGCGCCTCGATCTGACGGCGTACGTCGTCCATGTCGAGGCCCTTGACCGCCGTGATCACCTGCTCCAGCGCGGGCGCCGGGAGGGCGCCGGGCTGGCTGAAGACCAGGATGCCGTCACGGAACGCCATCAGCGTGGGGATCGACGTGATCTGCGCTGCGGCCGCCAATGACTGCTCGGCCTCGGTGTCGACCTTGCCGAAGACCACGTCCTCGTGGCGCTCGGCAGCGGCCTCGAAGATCGGTGCGAACTGCACGCACGGGCCGCACCAGGATGCCCAGAAGTCGACCAGCACGATGCCGTTGTCGACGACGGTCCGCTCGAAGATGTCAGAGGTCAGCTCGGTGGTGGCCATGCTCTCCTCAACGGCTCGGGCGGCCCGGTCATTCCGGCTGCGACGGGATCCTCCTCACGGTGGACCACCAGGTTAATGATCGCTAACCTGGCGGGGTGAGCCACATGAAGGACCTCGTCGACGACCTGCGCGAGCGGCTGGCGGTCGCCCGGACCGGCGGCAGCGAGGCGGCGCGGACCAAGCACACCGACCGCGGCAAGCTGCTGGTGCGCGACCGGGTGGACCGGCTGCTCGACCCGGGCAGCCCCTTCCTCGAGCTGAGCCCGTTGGCCGCGACCGGGATGTACGGCGACGCCGTGCCGTCCGCCGGCATCGTCACCGGCATCGGCCGGGTCAGCGGCCGAGAGGTCGTGGTCGTCGCGAACGACGCGACCGTCAAGGGCGGCACCTACTACCCCCTGACCGTCAAGAAGCACCTCCGCGCGCAGACCGTCGCCGCCGACAACCGGCTGCCGTGCGTCTACCTCGTCGACTCCGGCGGCGCGTTCCTGCCGATGCAGGACGACGTCTTCCCCGACCGGGAGCACTTCGGCCGGATCTTCTTCAACCAGGCCAACCTCTCCGCCCGCGGCATCCCGCAGATCGCCAGCGTGATGGGCTCCTGCACCGCCGGCGGCGCCTACGTCCCGGCGATGTCGGACGAGACCGTGATCGTGCGCAACCAGGGCACGATCTTCCTCGGCGGTCCGCCGCTGGTGAAGGCCGCGACCGGTGAGGTCGTGACCGCCGAGGAGCTCGGGGGCGGCGACGTCCACGCGCGCACCTCCGGCGTCGTCGACCACCTCGCCGAGGACGACGCGCACGCGCTGGCGATCGTCCGAAGCATCGTCGGCACCCTCCCGCGAGGTGGTCTCGACGCTCGCTCCGCTCGCACCTCGACCACCGGGACGCCGTGGGAGGTGCTGCCCGTCGAGGAGCCGCACGAGGACCCGAGCACCCTGTACGACGTGGTGCCCGCCGACACGCGCACGCCGTACGACGTCCGCGAGGTGATCCGCCGGATCGTCGACGGCAGCCGCTTCCACGAGTTCAAGAAGCTGTACGGCGAGACGCTGGTCACCGGCTTCGCGCACGTCTGGGGCCACCCCGTCGGCATCGTCGCCAACAACGGCATCCTCTTCAGCGAGTCGGCCCTCAAGGGCGCGCACTTCATCGAGCTGTGCAACCAGCGCGGCATCCCGCTGGTCTTCCTGCAGAACATCTCCGGCTTCATGGTCGGCAAGGAGTACGAGAACCGCGGCATCGCCCGGGACGGCGCCAAGCTCGTCACCGCGGTCGCCTGCAGCGTCGTCCCCAAGTTCACCGTCGTCATCGGCGGCTCCTTCGGCGCCGGCAACTACGGCATGTGCGGGCGCGCCTACGACCCGCGCTTCCTCTGGATGTGGCCCAACGCCCGGATCTCCGTGATGGGTGGCGAGCAGGCGGCCTCGGTGCTCGCCACCGTCCGCGGCTTCGACGACCCGGTCGAGGAGGAGGCGTTCAAGGCGCCGATCCGCGAGCAGTACGAGACCCAGGGCTCGCCGTACTACTCGACCGCCCGGCTCTGGGACGACGGCGTCATCGACCCCGCCGACACCCGCCGCGTCCTCGGCCTCGGCCTGGCGGCCGCCGCCAACGCCCCGATCCCTGCGCCGTCGTACGGCGTCTGGAGGATGTGATGCAGACCCTCCTGATCGCCAACCGCGGCGAGATCGCGCTGCGGGTGATGCGCACCGCCCGCACCATGGGCCTCCGCACGATCGCGCTCTTCACCGACCTCGACGCCGACGCGCCGCACGTCCGCGCCGCCGACGACGCGGTCCGGGTCGAGGGCTACCTCGACATCGACGCCGTCGTCGCAGCCGCGCAGTCCTCCGGGGCCGACGCGATCCACCCCGGCTACGGCTTCCTCTCCGAGCGCGCGGCCTTCGCCCGCGCGGTCGAGGCTGCCGGCATCACGCTGGTCGGCCCCTCCGCCGACGTGATGGACCGGATGGGCCGCAAGGACGCCGCCCGCGAGATCGCCATCGCCGCCGGCGTACCCGTCGTCCCGACCGGTGACGACGCCGCCTACCCGGTGCTCGTCAAGGCCGCCGCCGGCGGCGGCGGCAAGGGCATGCGGATCGTCCGGTCCGCCGCGGAGTACGACGAGGCGCTGGCCGGCGCCAGGCGGGAGGCGCTGTCCTCCTTCGGCGACGACACGATGCTCGTCGAGAAGTACGTCGAGCGCGGCCGCCACATCGAGGTCCAGGTGCTCGGCGACAGCCACGGCAACGTCGTCCACCTCTTCGAGCGCGACTGCTCCACCCAGCGCCGCCACCAGAAGGTGCTGGAGGAGGCGCCCGCTCCGACCATCACCCCCGAGGTCCGCGAGCTCGTCACGAGCAGCGCGGTCGCCCTGGCCCGCCACGTGGGCTACGAGAACGCGGGCACCGTCGAGTTCCTCCTCGACTCCGACACCGGCGAGGCCTACTTCCTGGAGATGAACACCCGCCTCCAGGTCGAGCACCCCGTCACCGAGGCGATCACCGGGCTCGACCTGGTCGAGCTCCAGCTCCGCGTCGCCGCCGGCGAGCCGCTCCCGATCACCCAGGACGACGTCACCGCCACCGGGCACGCCATCGAGGCCCGGGTGTACGCCGAGGACTCGTTCGGCGGCTTCCTGCCGCAGGCGGGCCGGACGTCGATCGTCAGGTGGCCGGGTGGTTCCGAGGCTCGCTCCGCTCGCACCTCGACGACCGGCGCCACCGTGCGGGTCGACCACGCGCTCGAGCCCGGCCAGGTCGTGAGCACGTCGTACGACCCGATGCTCGGCAAGGTCGTCGTGCACGGGCCCGACCGCGAGACCGCGCGACAGGCGCTGGTCGCGGCGCTCGACGACACCGCGATCCTCGGCCTCACGACCAACGCCGGCTTCCTGCGGACGCTGGTCGCGGGCGACGACTTCCGCGACGCCACCATCGACACCGCCTGGCTCGACACCGCCGAGATCGAGCGTCCCGACGACGCGCTGCCGCGGATCTTCGCGGCGTGGGTGAGCGCGATGCTCACCGCGGTGGTCGACGCGGGTCACCCGTTCCAGTCCGACGGCTGGCGCGCGGGCGCCGATCCGGCGCCGACCGTCGTGGAGCTCGACCGCCCGGTCGTGGTGGACCGGCACCGGGGCACCGTCGACGGCAGGACCGTCCGGCAGGTCGCCGCGGCCGACCACACCCTGACCGTCGCGGTCGACGGGCAGCGCCACACGGCCGTCGTCAACGTCCAGCCGCACGTCGCCGAGGTGTCGTTCCGCGGCCAGCGGTTCGTCTTCGAGGCGCCGGACGTCTTCGGCGACCACGCGGTCGCTGCCGGCGACGGCGCGATCACGGCGCCGATGCCGGGCACCGTGCTCGACGTGCGCGTCACCGACGGCGACCGCGTCGAGGCCGGTCAGGTGCTGGTCGTGCTGGAGGCGATGAAGATGGAGCTGTCGCTCAAGGCGCCCTTCGCCGGCACCGTGGTCGGGCTCGCCGCGACCACCGGTGCGCAGGTCGCGCTCGGAGCCACGCTGGTGCAGGTCGAGCAGGAGGTGCAGCCCGATGAGTGAGCTCCCCACCGTCGTACGACCGGACGGGCTCCCGACGCACGTCACGATCTACGAGGTCGGACCCCGCGACGGCCTGCAGAACGAGCAGGCGCTGGTCCCGACCGACGTCAAGGCCGAGTTCGTACGCCGCCTCCTCGGCGCCGGTCTGCCGATCGTCGAGGCCACCAGCTTCGTCCACCCGAGGTGGGTGCCGCAGCTGGCCGACGCGGCCGAGCTGATGGGGCTGCTCGGCGAGGCCGGGCGGGACTGCCCCGTCCTGGTCCCCAACGAGCGCGGCCTGGACCGCGCGCTCGAGCTCGGCGCGCGGCACATCGCGGTCTTCGGCTCGGCCACCGAGACCTTCGCGCAGCGCAACCTCAACCGCAGCCTGGACGAGCAGCTCGCGATGTTCGAGCCGACCGTGCGCCGCGCCCGCGACGCCGGGCTCGACGTCCGGGCCTACGTCTCCATGTGCTTCGGCGACCCGTGGGAGGGCGGCGTGCCGGTCGACCAGGTCGTCGAGGTGGGCCGGCGGCTCTTCGACCTCGGCGCCAGCCAGCTCAGCCTCGGCGACACCATCGGGGTCGGCACACCCGGGCACGTGACGGCGCTCGTCGACGCCTTCGTGGGCGCCGGCATGGGCGTCGACCAGCTCGCGATGCACTTCCACGACACCTACGGCCAGGCCCTCGCCAACACCTACAGCGCCCTGCAGGCCGGCATCACGACGTACGACGCGAGCGCGGGTGGCCTCGGCGGCTGCCCGTACGCCAAGAGCGCCACCGGCAACCTCGCCACCGAGGACCTGGTCTGGATGCTGACCGGGCTCGGCATCGAGCACGGCGTCGACCTGCAGCAGGTCGTCGACACCAGCGTCTGGATGGCCGGGCACCTCGGGCGGCCCAGCCCGTCGGCCGTCGTGCGAGCACTGGCTCAAGACGCGTCGTAGCGAACCCCGTGCCTGCGGCACAATCCTCGCCATGGCCCTCGACGACGACTTCCCGGGCCTGCGTCGTGGGTGGGGGTGGGTGGCCCACCTCCGAGACGGCGGTACGACGCCCTGGGACCGCTGGAGCGACGACGGTGCCGCGGCCGGGCGCTACCTCCCGGGCGCCCAGCAGCTCGAGCTGCTGCGGCGGTTGAACGCCGCGGGCCCGGTCGACGCCGTGCTCGCCCGACGGGTGCTCGAGGCGAGCCCGGCCGGCCGGGGGCGTCTCGACCTGGAGCTCGCCGGAGCCGCGCGACCCCGTGGCTTCGGGTCCGCGCCGGTCGATCCGGCGGACCTGCCCGAGCGCGAGCTCCTGCGGGTCGCGTCCGCCCTGCTCGCGGAGGACGTCGTCGCTGCCGGGCTGGCGAGCCCGACGCGCCTGCCGCGTCCCCGGCCGTGGCGCCGGCGCTACCGGCTCGTCGGCGACCCGATGCTCACCGACCCGCGCCGGGCCGCCCTCGCGGCGCAGGGCCGGCCGCCGGGGGGCCGCGATGCGCGCACGCTGGTGCTCGGCACCGACGTGGGCCAGATGCTGGTCGACCTGTGGACCGCGCGCAGCCTGTCGCAGGGCGTGCAGTCGTGGCGCGCCTGGCTCGACCGGGCCTCCCGAGCCGACCGGCTGCCGGCCAGGATCGACCTGGCGCGTACCGCCGACCACTGGGGCCGGGAGGTCGGCACCGCGCGGGTCCACGTCGTGCTGGACCTCGACGCCGTCCCTCGCCTGACCCGGGGCCGCGGACCGCTGCCCGGGAGCCCACCGCTCACCGCCGACGCCGTCGACCTGGCCCGCCGGGTCGGGCAGGTGCTCGGGGTGCTCGTGGTGCCCGAGGAGCGTCGGGCCCTCCTCCGCCAGTCCCTCGTGCCGCGCCTCCTCGACGCCCCGGGCGAGCCGCTGGTGCTGCCGGCGCGGCACACCGGGTGGGTGCGCGCGCACGCCCGTCGTACGACCGACGACCTGCTGGAGGGTGGCTACGCTGTCCACGGCCGTCTGGGGAGCCTGCTGCCGATCGACCGTCCCGGCGTCACCGAGCCCTCGGACCCCGGGGTCCTGGCGCTCGCCCTGCGCCTGCTGTTGGAGAAGAAGTGAGCACTCGAGTCCTGCTGCACGTCGGCACCCCGAAGACCGGCACGTCGTACCTCCAGGACGTCCTCTTCCGCAACCGCACCGTCCTCGAAGCCGCCGGCATCCTCTACCCCGCCGACCGCTTCGACGCCCACTTCCTCGCGGCGCTCGAGCTGACCCGCACCCAGTGGGGTGGCCTGGAGCGGCAGGGCGTCGGTGGGTGGGACCGGCTGGCCGAGGCGGTACGCCGCCACCCCGGCACCGCGATCGTCAGCCACGAGATCCTGGCGACCGCGACGCGCGCCGAGGCGGACCGGGCGATCCGCTCCCTCGGTCACGGTGCCGGGACCGAGGTCCACCTGGTCATCTCCGCGCGCGACCTGGTCCGCCAGATCCCCGCGGAGTGGCAGGAGAACCTCAAGCACCGCGAGGAGCTGTCCTACCGCGAGTTCCTCGACACCATCCAGGACCCCGACCGCGACTCCCGGATCGGCAGCTGGTTCTGGGCGGCGCAGGAGCTGCCCGACATCCTGGACCGGTGGGGTCACGACCTGCCGCCCGAGCAGGTCCACATCATCACGGTGCCGCCGGCGGGCGGCCCGCGACAGCTGCTGTGGGAGCGGTTCAGCACCGCCTTCGGCCTCGACGGCCTCGAGCTCGACCTCGAGGGCGAGCGCTCCAACGTGTCCCTGGGCGTGCCTGAGACCACCCTGATGCGGCGGATCAACGCGATCTCCAGCGCGGAGCTGGAGCCCGGCGACTACCGGCCGCTGGTCACCGAGGTGGTCGCCCACCAGATGCTGTCGCGGCGCACCGGCTCCGCTCGGCTCGCGCTCCCGCCGGACCTGCACCCGTGGGTCTCCGAGCTCACCACGACGTGGACCGAGGAGCTCCGGCGGCAGGGGTACGACGTGATCGGCGACCTGGACGACCTCGTCGGGGCCGCACCCTCCGCGTCGTACGTCGACCCCGACCAGCCCGACGAGACCGAGGTCGGCGCCGCCGCCCTCGATGCCATCAAGGCGCTGCTGCTGGAGGGCGCCCGGCTGCGCCGGCGCGAGGGCGAGGTGCAGGCCGAGCTCGACGAGGCCTACCGCGCCCTCGAGCGCTCCTACCTGCGCCCGACGTACCGCTGGCGCGAGCGGACCGTACGCCGGCTGCAGGACAGCGGGTTCGGTCGCACGGCGCTCGGCGCCTACCGGCGCGCGCGCGGGCGCAGCTCCGCGCCGGAGTAGCGCCCGATCTGGTAGGTCGCGAAGCCGTCGACGCTCATGCCGACGATGCCTCCGACGACCGGGACCCGGCGGGCGACCGCGATGGCAGCGTGCTTGCCGGCGACCTTCGTCACCAGCTCCGAGGTGACCTCGGCACAGAGCACCCGGTCGGTCGCCGGGTCGTGCGCCGGCGCGGTGGCCAGCGCCATCGGCGGAGCCGGGATCTTGCGGGCGGCGACCAGCGCGTCGACCCGGTCCTCGCCGAGCATGCAGGCCAGCACCGCGTTGCGGACCCGCGGGTCCTCGAGGTCGTAACCGCGCACGTGGGCGATGACGGCGACCATCCGGGCCTGGATCAGCGCGAGGCCGGTGATGTTCGTCGGGATCGTGACCATCGCGGTGAAGGCGCCACCGACGCTGGTCAGCATCCCCTGGGCCCCCGCGTAGCGGACGTGGTCGTCGACCACCGAGCGGACCGCGCGCCGGTCGCGGCCGTCGGCCTCGCGCAGCGCCTTCTCGGCCGTCTTCGCGGCCGACGGCAGCGGGCCGACCCCGTGGATCGCGCGGTCGAGGGCCTCGCGCACGAAGGAGGCGTTCAGCTCCGGGGCGAGCGCGGGCAGCCGCGGCGCGACGTACTTGCCGGCCGCTGCGGTGATGTTGCTCTTCGCGCCCACGCCTCGATCGTACGGACCGGTGCCCGCTACGGTCGGTGCGTGCCTCCCGTCGAGCCCCCGCCGTCGCACTGGACGTTCGGCGACCCGGCGGGCTACGACCCCGATGACGACCTGGTCGGCATCGGCGCCGACCTCGCGCCCGGGACGCTCCTGGCGGCGTACCGACGCGGGCTCTTCCCGATGCCGTCGGGCACGCCGGGGGACCCCATGTACTGGTTCTGCCCGGTGCGCCGCGGCGTGCTGCCGCTCGACGGGCTGCGGGTCACCAAGTCGCTGCGGCGCTCCTGCCGCGACTTCGAGATCCGGGTCGACACGGCCTTCGCCGAGGTCGCGGACGCGTGCGCCGACCCCTCGCGGCCCCAGGGCTGGATCGACAGCGACATCCGCGCGGCGTACCTCCGCCTGCACGAGCTGGGCTGGGGGCACTCCGTCGAGGCGTGGCGCGACGGACGTCTGGCCGGGGGGCTGTACGGCGTCGCCATCGGCGGCCTCTTCGCGGGCGAGTCGATGTTCCACCGCGAGCGGGACGCCTCGAAGGTCGCCCTGGTCGCGCTCGTCGAAGGGCTGCGGCAGAGTGGGCCGGGTCAGCGTCTGCTCGACGTGCAGTGGTCGACGCCGCACCTGGCGTCGCTCGGGGTGGTCGAGGTGAGCCGCGAGACGTATCTGCGCCGGCTGTCCCGGGCTCTTCGGGAGAGCGAGCCGGCCTTCCTCACCGCAGGGTGAGCCGCAACCATCGACGACCGAGGGGCACGCATGGCGACCACAGGGACGACCACGGGGACGACCGCAGGGACGACCGCTCTCAGGATCGCCGGGGTCGTGCTGCTGCTCGGTGGCCTCGCCGGGTGCGGCGGGTCCGACAGCGACGGTGGTGGCGCCGATGCCGGGAGTGCGCCGACGGACGCCTCCGAGAGCGGCTTCTGCGCGAAGTTCAACGGGCTGTACGACAGCCTGCTCGCCGGGGACCGCACCAACCCCACGCGCGCCCTCGCGGGCATCAAGAAGTGGGCGGACGGCATGGCCGACTACGGGACGCCGGCCACGATGAGCGACGAGGCCCGCGACGGCTTCGAGGTCGTGATCGCGAAGATCCAGGACCTGAGCTCGAAGGCCGGGCTCACGGACTTCCAGAACCTCGACGACCAGCTGTCGAAGGCGGACAAGAAGGCGGCCGATGCGTTCGCCACGTGGACGGCGGACAGCTGCCCGACCCCGGACCTGTCGCTGCCGTCGTCCGGCTCCTGACCGGTCAGACCACCCGGGGCGGCTGGCCGGTCTCGCTGACCATCGGCCGGCCGGCGGAGGCCCAGTCGAGCATGCCGCCGTCGAGGTTGACCACGTTGTAGCCCTGCTCGGCCAGCCAGGCGGTGACCTGACCGGAGCGGCCGCCGACCTTGCAGACCACCAGGGTCTGCCCGCCGCCGACCTCGTCGAGCCGCTCGGGCAGGTCGTTCATCGGGATGTGGACGGCGCCCTCGATGTGCCCGTGCTCCCACTCGACGTCCTCGCGGACGTCGAGGACCGAGAGCTCCTCGGGGAGCGGGTCGGGCACGGCGTCGACGGAGACGGTCGGGATCTGGCTCATGGTCCGAGACTAGGCTGACGCCGTGCAGGGCGTGAACTCGATGGCCGCGAGCGCGACGCTGCACTGCCTGACCGGCTGCGCGATCGGCGAGATCGTGGGGCTGATCGTCGGCACCGCCGCCGGGCTCGCGAACGGCTGGACCATCGCCCTGTCGGTGGCGCTCGCCTTCGTCTTCGGCTTCACGCTCTCCTCGCTCCCGCTGGTCCGGGCCGGGCTGTCCGTCGGCGCCGCGCTGAGCGTCGTCGTCGCTGCTGACACTCTGTCAATAGCGACCATGGAGCTCGTCGACAACCTCGTCATGGCGATCATCCCCGGCGCGATGGACGCGGGGCTGGTCAACGTCGTGTTCTGGGTGGGGATGATGATCTCGCTGACGGCGGCGTTCTTCGCGGCGTACCCGGTCAACCGCCACCTGCTGCAGCGCGGCAAGGGACACGCGTTGCTGCACGAGCACCACCACGGTGGTGGCGAGGTGGTCGGAGCACGGCGGCTCATCCCGTCCTTGCCGACGTCGTCGCTGGTGGCCGTGCTGGTCGCGTTCATGCTCGGCGGTCTCGTGGTGTCGATCGCCGACGAGCTCGACGGCGACCGGAGCCACGCCGCTGCCGGCCGCTGAGGAGCCCGGCGCACGAGCGCGCCCGGCTCGCCGGCCGGCGCCGGGGGGTCACTTCAGCAGGCGGCTCATCCGGCGGTCGGCGAGCGGCTTGCCGCCGGTCTGGCAGGTCGGGCAGTACTGCAGGCTGGAGTCGGCGAAGGACACCTCGAGCACCGTGTCGCCGCAGACCGGGCAGGGCTTGCCGGTCTGGCCGTGCACCGCGAGGTTGGACTTCTTCTCGCCCTTGAGCTCGCTCGCGTGCAGGCCGCGCGAGCGCTCGACCGCGTCGCCGAGGGTGGTGCGCAGGGCGGCGTACAACGCGGCGACCTCGTCGTCGCTGAGGCCGCTGGCCGGCTTGAACGGCGACATCTTCGCGGCGTGCAGGATCTCGTCGGAGTAGGCGTTGCCGATCCCGGCGATGGTGCTCTGGTAGCGGAGCACGCCCTTGAGCTGCTTGCGGCCCTCGGCCCGGAGGATCCCGGCGAACCGCTCCAGGGTGAAGTCGTCGGTGAGCGGGTCCGGGCCGAGCCGGGCGATGCCGGGCACGTCCTGCGGGTCGCGGACGACGTACACCGCCAGGCTCTTGCGGGTGCCGGCCTCGGTGATGTCGAGGCCGGACTGGTCGTCGAGCACCACGCGCAGCGCGAGGGTGGACTTCGTGCTGGGCTTGGGCGGGATCGTCGGCACCTCGTCGCGCCAGCGCACCCAGCCGGCCCGCGCGAGGTGGAGGCACAGGTGGATCCCCGAGGCCTCGATGTCGAGGAACTTGCCGTGCCGCGTCACGTCGTCGACCATCGTGCCCTCGAGCGCGGACAGCGGCGGGTCGAAGGTCTTGAGGGCGCTGAACGCCGCCAGGTGGATCTTCGCGATGGCGTGGCCGTCCAGCCGGCTCCTCAGGTCGAGGGCCAGGGCTTCCACCTCGGGCAGCTCGGGCACCCCGTCATCCTAGGCAGAACCGGTGACAACAGTTGCTGGTCGGGAGCATCATGGAGGTGTGCCCGCCGTCCGCCCGCTGCCGCAGACGGGGTCGATCTACCTCGACCCCCGTGGGGGCGACCGTGCGCTGCGCGTCACCTGGCACGACGAGGCCGGCATGGTCGTGCTGTCGCTGTGGCGCGACAACGTGTGCGCCGGGTCCTTCCGCCTGGCGATCGACGAGGTGCCCGGGCTGATCGACACGCTCCGCGCGGGGCTGGTGCGCTCCTACGAGGACGCCCGCGACCGGCTCGGCGTGGTCGAGTCCGAGTCCGCCTGACCCGCGCGCCGCGCCGTCGGGAGTCTAGGAGATCCGCTAGACGGCCCGATACCTTCCTGGCATGGACCCGATCCGCAACCCGTACGCCCCCGGGGCGGGCCAGCGACCGCCCGAGCTCGCGGGTCGCGACCGCGAGCTGCAGCAGTTCGAGGTCACGCTCGAGCGGGTGGCGGCCGGCCGCCCCGAGCGCAGCATGGTGCTCAGCGGCCTGCGCGGCGTGGGCAAGACGGTGCTGCTCAACGCGCTGCGCGGGCAGGCCGTGCGCCGCGCGTGGGGCACCGGCAAGATCGAGGCCCGTCCCGACCAGAGCATCCGGATCCCGGTGGCGCAGGCGGTGCACGCCGCCGTGCGCGAGGTCGCCCACCGCCACCGCGACCCCGACCGGGTCGACGCGGTCGCCGGGGTGCTCAAGAGCTTCGCGCTGCGTACCGACGTCGACCACCGCAGGGGCTTCCGCTGGACGCCGCCCACCGACGTCGTCGCGGCGCGCGGTCGGGCCGACTCCGGCGACCTCGAGCTGGACCTGGTCGAGCTCTTCACCGACGTCGCCACGCTCGCCGGCGACCTCGGTGTCGGCATCGCGCTCTTCATCGACGAGATGCAGGACATCTCGACCGCCGAGCTCGCCGCGCTCTGCGGCGCCTGCCACGAGATCAGCCAGCAGAGCGCGCCCCTGATCGTCGTGGGTGCCGGACTCCCGCACCTGCCGGTCGCGCTCGCCGCGTCCAAGTCGTACGCCGAGCGGCTCTTCCGCTACGCCTCCGTCGACCGGCTCCCGCGGGAGATGGCCGACCGGGCCTGGCGGCTCCCGGCCGCCGAGGAGGACGTCGACTTCGACGACGAGGCGCTCGACGAGCTCTACCGGCTCACCGACGGCTACCCCTACTTCGTGCAGGCCTACGGCAAGGTCACCTGGGACGCCGCCGTCGGGACGCCGATCCGCGCCGCCGACGTACGCGCCGCTGCGCCGGAGGCCGAGGCGGAGCTCGCGGTCGGGTTCTTCGGCGCCCGCTACGACCGGGCCACCCCGGCCGAGCGCGACTACATGAGCGCGATGGCCGACCTCGGCGTCGACCGCGGCGACGGGAGCGTGGACGGCCCGATCGCCACCGCCGACGTGGCCGCCCACCTGAGCCGCAAGCCCCAGTCGCTGTCGCCCGCGCGCGACGGGCTGATCAAGAAGGGCCTGGTCTACTCCGGCGAGCGCGGCAGCGTGGCCTTCACGGTCCCGCACTTCGGCAAGTTCCTGCGCAGCCGGTGAGCGCCCCGGCCGGCGTACTTCTCGGGCAGTTCCGTCACTTCTGGGCCGTTGCATCACCCGAGAAGTGACGGTTTCACCGGTGCACCGGTGAAACCGACGCAGGCCCGACCCGCCACAATGAGCCCGTGAGCGCCACCCTCGTCGCCAAGGACCTCGCCGGCGGGCACGGGCACCGCACCCTCTTCGAGGGCCTCGACCTCACCGTCGCGCCCGGTGACGTCGTCGGTGTCGTGGGCTCCAACGGCGCGGGCAAGACCACGCTGCTGCGGATCCTGGCCGGCGACCTCGAGGCGCACGGCGGCACCGTGTCGACGGCGCCCTCCGACGCGTTCGTCGGGTGGCTGCCCCAGGAGCACGAGCGGGTCCCCGGCGAGAGCGTGGCGGCGTACGTCGGGCGCCGCACCGGCGCGACCGGGGCGACCGCCGCGATGGAGGCGGCCGCGGAGGCCCTGGGCACGGGCGCGGCCGGCGCCGACGACGAGTACGCCGCCGCCTTCGACCGGTGGATGGCCAGCGGTGCGGCCGACCTCGAGGACCGGATCGCGCCGATGCTCGCCGACCTCGGCCTCGACGTGGGCCCGGACGCCCTGATGACGAGCCTCTCCGGCGGCCAGGCCGCCCGCGCCGCGCTGGCGGCGCTGCTGCTGAGCCGCTTCGACGTCGTCCTGCTCGACGAGCCCACCAACGACCTCGATCTCGCCGGCCTCGAGCGCCTGGAGACCTTCGTCCGCGGGCTGCGCGCCGGCGTCGTGCTGGTCTCCCACGACCGCGAGTTCCTCGCCCGCTGCGTCACGCGGATCGTCGAGCTCGACCTGGCCCAGCACCAGGTGAGCGTGTACGACGGCGGCTACGAGTCGTTCCTCGAGGAGCGGGCGGTGGCGCGGCGGCACGCGCGCGAGGCGTACGACGAGTTCGCGGACAAGAAGGCCGACCTGGTCTCGCGGGCGCGGACCCAGCGCGAGTGGAGCTCGCAGGGCGTGCGCAACGCGATGAAGAAGAACCCCGACAACGACAAGATGCGTCGCAAGGCCTCGAGCGAGTCGTCGGAGAAGCAGGCCCAGAAGGTGCGGCAGATGGAGTCGCGGATCGCCCGGATGGAGGAGGTCGAGGAGCCCCGCAAGGAGTGGGTGCTGCAGTTCAGCATCGGCGCGGCACCCCGCTCGAGCGCCGTGGTCGCGACCCTCAACGAGGCGGTCCTGCGACGCGGCGACTTCCGGTTCGGCCCGGCCTCGCTCCAGGTCAACGCGCGCGACCGGATCGGCATCACCGGACCCAACGGCGCCGGCAAGACGACCTTGATCAGCCTCCTGCTCGGGCGGATCGCGCCCGACACCGGCAGCGCCAGCCTCGGCGCCTCGGTCGAGATCGGGGAGATCGACCAGGCCCGCACCGGCCTCGCCGAGGACCGGCCGCTCGGGGACGCGGTCGAGGCCCAGCTCCCGGAGCTGTCGCCGGCCGACGTCCGGACGCTGCTCGCGAAGTTCGGTCTCAAGGCCGACCAGGTCGCCAGCGAGGTCGGCCGGCTCTCGCCGGGGGAGCGCACCCGGGCCGCGCTCGCGCTGCTCCAAGGCCGTGGGGTCAACCTGCTCGTGCTCGACGAGCCGACCAACCACCTCGACCTGCCCGCGATCGAGCAGCTCGAGGAGGCGCTCGCGTCGTACGACGGGGCCCTGGTGCTCGTCTCCCACGACCGCCGGCTCCTGGACAACGTCAGCCTGGACCGGCGCTGGCGTGTCGCGGACGGTTCCGTCGTCCAGGAGTCCTGAGGCGGCACCATGGTCCTCGTGAGACCCCAGGTCGTCGCGCATCGCGGCGCCAGCCACGACAACGCCGAGCACACGCTCCGGGCGTACGTCGCCGCGCTCGACGCCGGGGCCGAGGGTCTCGAGTGCGACGTCCGGCTCACCGCCGACGGGCACCTGGTCTGCGTGCACGACCGCGACCTCCGGCGTACGACGAGCACCCGCACCGTGGTCTCCAACACCGAGCTCGCCGAGCTCGACCAGCTGGACTTCCACTCCTGGAAGCACCCCTGGGCCGACCTCGACGACGAGGCGCCCGACCCGGACGACCAGCTCGACAAGGTGCTCACCCTGCGCACGCTCCTCGAGGTGGTCGCCGACTACGACCGTCGGGTCGAGGTGGCGATCGAGACCAAGCACCCGACGCGGTACGGCGGGCTCGTCGAGCGCCGCCTCGTCGACCAGCTCCGCCACCTCGGCTGGGACCGCCCGGGCGGACCGGCCCGGGTGATGAGCTTCTCCTTCACGGCGCTGCAGCGCGTCGAGCGGCTGGCGCCGCACGTCCCGGTGGTGATGCTGCTGGAGCACGCCCGCACCTGGCCGATGCTGCGGCGCACCATCGGCCGTGACTGGCTGGTCGGGCCGGGCATCAAGGAGCTCACCGAGCACCCCCGGCTCGGCCCCCGGATCCTCCGCGCCGGCCACGACCTGCACGTATGGACGGTCAACACCGAGAGCCAGCTCGACCTCTGCCTCGAGCTCGGCGTCAAGGCCGTCATCACCGACCGGCCGGCGTACCTGCTCGACCTCCTCGACGACCGCGAGAGTGCCGCCGGGCGCAGCGCCGGATAGCCTCGCCGCCATGGCCAAGAAGTCCCGCACCAAGTCCCGTCCCGCCCCGACCGAGGGCGAGGTCGGCCCACGCCAGCCCTGTCCGTGCGGATCGGGCAAGCGCTACAAGGCCTGCCACGGTGCGCCCGGCGGCGCCGCCGCGGTGTACGTCGGCCGCCCGTTCGAGGGGCTCCCGTCGGAGTGCGACGTGGTGGCCCTGCGCGAGCTCGTGCCGGCCGCCACCGCCCCGTTGGTCCTCCAGGCCGACCCTGACCGCGTCGTGCGGCTCTGCACGCTGCTGCCGATGGCGTCCCCGGCGATGGTGCGCGACAACGGCGAGATCTGGCTCGGCCTCCAGGTGCAGCACAACTTCGGCGACCCCGCCCGCGACCTGGGTGCGGTGCTCGAGGCCGCGCTGGTCGCCGAGCCCGGCGTCGTCGGGCTGACCGACGACCCCGGCGCCGGCCCGCGCCTGCAGGACCTGGTCGGCAGCGACCCGCTCACGGTCACCGTCCACGACGGCTTCGGCTTCTGGGTGGCCGACGTGCCCGAGGCGGACCGTCCCGCCGCCGAGGCCGCGCTCGAGCAGGCCAACGCCGCGTCCAACCCGACCGCGCGGCTGACCAGCGTCGAGGCGGCGTACTGGACCAACGTCGGCACCAAGGAGCACCTGCGCTGGGTCATGCCCGAGCCGGAGGACGACCTGCTCGACGCCCTCGCGCGGCTGCACGCCGCCGGCCAGGACGTGCTGGTCGAGGGCTCGCGCTTCGTGGGGATGTTCCGCGCCCACGGGCTGCTGGCGCCGGTCTGGGACCTGCCGGTCGGCACCGGCCCGGAGGCGCTCGAGGATCCCGCGGCACGGTTCGCGAAGGACCTGGCCGCGGCGCTCGTCGACGACTCCGACCTGACCACGGAGGAGCGGTCCGCGCGCTCGGGCCTCGCCAACCGTCAGGTCACGCTGCGCTAGACGTTCGTCACGTCGAAATGGCGGGTTGAAGTTTGTAGGACCGCGCTTCGGCGTCGTAGTGTCACCACGCCCGGTCGTTGTCGCCTCCCCCGTCGACAGCGGCCGGGTCTTCGCGACCCCTCAGCCGACGGGGACCGGCGTCCGGGACACCGGACAGCTCATGCAGCGCGGCCCTCCGCGGCCCGAGCCGAGCTCGGAGCCGGCGATCCGGACCACCTCGATGCCGGCCTCCTCGAGGCGGGCGTTGGTCTCGTGGTTGCGCTCGTACGCGACCGCGACGCGGGGCGCAATCGCCAGGGTGTTGTTGCCGTCGTCCCACTGCTCCCGCTCGGCCGTGACCGGGTCGAGCCCGGTGTCGATCTGGTGCAGCGTGTCGATCTCCATCGCCTTCGCGGCGGCGACCAGGAACGGCTCGGCGTCGGCCACCGTCAGCGCCAGGTCGTGCTCGTCCTGGGCGCTGCCGGCGGGCGTGACGGCGTACGCCGTGAGCGAGTCGGCGACGTTGGGGTACATCACGATCTTGTCGACGTCGACCATCGTGCAGACGGTGTCGAGGTGCATGGTCGCGCGCTCCTGCGCGATCGGCACGGCGAGCACGGTGTGCGCCAGGTCGGCGTGGAAGACCTGGCGGGCGAACCGCTCGACGCCCGCCGGCGTGGTCCGCTCGCCGACGCCGACCGCGATGACGCCGGGGGCGAGCAGCAGCACGTCGCCACCCTCCACGTGCTCGTGGTGCCAGCCGTGGAGCTTGCGCGTGCCGCGGAAGCGCGGGTGCTCGGTGTAGATGAGCTCGGTCAGCTGGGTCTCGCGGGAGCGGGCCGGCATCGCCAGTGAGGTGACCGCGACCCGGTCGCGCACCCACACCGACGAGTCGCGGGTGAAGAGCAGGTTGGGCAGGGGGTCGATCAGGAAGTCGTCGTTGGCCAGCAGCGACGTCACGAGGCCGAAGCCGCCGCGCACCTCGTCGTTGCGGATGCCGGCGGTCAGGTAGTCGGTGAGCTCCTCGGGGGAGGCCTCGCCGAGGAACCGCGCGAGGTAGTCGCGCAGGGTGTCGCCGAGGTGCAGCGCAGCCAGCGCGGTGGTGATCGCGTGCAGCCGCGCTGCCGGGTCGGCCAGCGTCTCGGTCAGCAGGTCGGTCAGGTAGAGCACCTCGGCGCCCCGGCTGCGCAGCGCCTCGGCGAAGGCGTCGTGCTCCTCCTGCGCGCGGGCCACCCACGGGATCCCGTCGAAGAGCAGGCGGTCGTTGTTGCGCGGCGTCAGCCGCTTGAGCTCGTTGCCGGGACGGTGGAGCAGGACGGTCTGGAGCCGGCCGACCTCGCTGTCGGCGCCATGTGTGGGCATGGGCCCGACCTTAGGTCAGCAGCTCGTACGCCGTGATCGCGGCCAGCACCAGACAGACCCCGGCCCCGACGTAGTGCAGCACGTGCAGCTTGACGAAGCGCTGGAGCTGGCGCCCGGCGACGACGGCCAGCCCGCTGACGATCAGCAGCGCACTGAGCGCGCCGATGAAGACCGCGACGGGCTCCTCGTACTTCGCCACGAGCGAGATCGTGAGCAGCTGCGACAGGTCGCCCCACTCGGCCGCGAAGAGCACGAGGAAGCTGGCCAGCACCGCGCGCCAGCCGTGCACCGGCCTGGTCTCGATCTCCTCGTCGCTGGCGGCCGCCTCCTGGTGGCCGCGACCCTCCCGGATGAGGATCACCGCGCCGACGAGGAACATCACCCCGGCGGCGGCCTGCACGACCTCCTCGGGCAGGAACGACACCGCGTGGCCGAGCAGCACCGCGACCAGGGTCTGCACGAGGAAGGCGAGGCCGACGCCGATCCAGACCAGGATCGGGCGGTACTTCGTCGCGAGCACCAGCGTCGCGAGGAAGGTCTTGTCGGGCAGCTCGACGACGAAGATCGCGAGGAACGTGAGGCCGATGACGACCGGGTCCATCAGGGGGCCTCTCCGAGATAGGCCCGGCTGAGTGCCGAGGCCTCCGTGAGCACGTCGTTGACCGGGCAGCCGAGCGTGGCCGCGGCCCGGACCACGTGGTCGTACTCGGGCTGTGCGTTGACCACGACGCCCTCGTGGCGGGCGAGCTTGACGTCCACCCGCTGTCCGCCGATCTCGACGACGACGATCTCGCGGTCGAGCGCGTGCTTGGTCAGCGGCTGCTCGCGCAGCCCGATGGTCGTGGTCTGGCGGAAGATCGCGGCGCGTACGGCGTCCGCCGACCCGCTGTCGACCAGCGCGCTGAGGGTGTGGGCCGGGCGGCCCTTCTTCATCAGGATCGGGGTCAGCCAGGCGTCCGAGGCACCCGCCTCGAGCAGCGCCGCGATCACCGCCGGCCAGACGCGCGGGTCCAGGTCGTCGATGTTGCACTCCAGCAGCAGCGGGCCCCCGCCGGTCGAGGCACGGGCCGCGAGGCCCACGAAGAGGCGCACCACGTTGGCGTGCCCCTCGGGGTCACGCCCGCCGGCACCGACCCCGATGGCGTCCACGGACATCGCCGGCTGCGGTCCCCAGGCCGTGGCGAGCGTGGTCAGCAGGGCGGCACCGGTCGGCGTGCAGAGCTCGGTGCGGCCGGGGCCGGCGAAGGTGGGGACGCCACGGAGCAGCTCGGCCACGGCCGGGGGCGGCACCGGCAGGGTGCCGTGCGCGCTCTCGATGGTGCCGGATCCGACCGCGACCGGCGACACCGTCACCGACGTCGCACCCAGGTGGGCGAAGCCGGCGCAGGCCCCGACGATGTCCGCGATCGCGTCGAGGGCGCCGACCTCGTGGAAGTGCACCTCCTCCGGGGTGGTGCCGTGCACCGCGGCCTCGGCGACCGCGAGCCGCTCGAAGACCGACCGCGCGAGGTCGTGGCCGGCGAGCAGCCCCCGGACGTCGCGCCACGTGCGGTGGTGCTGGGAGTCGGCGACGTCGACGTGCACGCGGGTGGCGGCCAGCCCGGCGCGGCGTACCTCCTCGACGCGGAGCGCGACCGGCTCGGGCGACACCTCGTCGACGGCCGACTGCACCACCTCGAGCGGCACGCCGGCCCCGACCAGGGCGCCGAGCAGCATGTCGCCGCTCGCGCCCGAGGACGCGTCGACCCAGAGGTGCGTCATCGGGGCGCGCTCTGCCGGGCGACCCGGGCGGCGTGCACCCCGGCGCCGTACCCGTTGTCGATGTTGACGACCGTGACGCCGGGCGCGCAGGAGTTGAGCATCCCGAGCAGGGCGGCCACGCCGCCGAGGGAGGCGCCGTACCCCACGCTGGTGGGCACCGCGACGAGCGGCACCCCGGTGAGGCCGCCGACGACCGAGGGCAGCGCGCCCTCCATGCCGGCGATCACGACGAGGCAGTCGGCGGCGGCGAGCCGCTCGCGCACGCCGAGCACGCGGTGCAGGCCGGCGACACCGACGTCGTCGACCCGGTCGACCGCCGCGCCGTGGACGCGGATCGTCAGCGCGGCCTCGGCCGCGACGGGCGCGTCCGAGGTGCCGGCGGCGACGACCGCGACGGTGCCGTGCGGCTCGGGCAGGGGACCGAGCGTGACCGCGCGCGCCACCAGGTCGATCGTGGCGTCCGGCAGGGCGGCGGCCACCAGGTCCAGCGCCTCCGGGGTCAGCCGGGTCGCGAGCACGGCGCGCTCGGGGTGCTTGTCGTGGAGCGCGCGCAGGATCGCCACCACCTGGTCGGGGGTCTTGCCGGCGCCGTAGACGACCTCGGGGTCGCCGGTGCGCGCAGCGCGATCGACGTCGACGCGGGCGAAACCGAGGTCTGCGGTGCGGGGGTCGTGCTGGTCCACGTAGGCGAACCTACTGCGAGACCCGCGCGCGGAACGGA
Source organism: Nocardioides sp. URHA0020 (assembly GCF_000620705.1). Taxonomy (GTDB): domain Bacteria; phylum Actinomycetota; class Actinomycetes; order Propionibacteriales; family Nocardioidaceae; genus Nocardioides. The sequence goes on along the minus strand of NZ_KK211167.1, from coordinate 64,981 downwards.
TCGGCGGGGTACACCCCGAGGATCTTCACCTCGGTGGTGAAGAAGGCGAGCTCCTCGAGCGCGTTGCGGAGTCCGGTGTCCTGGGGATGCCCGTCCACCTCGGCGAGGAACTGGGTCGCGGTGAACTCGCCGCCCACCATGTAGCTCTCCAGCTTGGTCATGTTGACGCCGTTGGTCGCGAAGCCGCCGAGGGCCTTGTAGAGCGCGGCCGGCAGGTTGCGCACGTTGAAGATGAAGCTGGTGACCACCGGACCGTTGCCGGCCGGGGCCTCGACGAGATCGCGCGACAGCACCACGAAGCGGGTCGTGTTGTGGTCCTCGTCCTCGACGTCGTCGGCCAGGATCTCCAGCCCGTAGATCTCGGCCGCGAGCGGCGGGGAGATCGCGGCCTGGGTCGGGTCGCGGAGCTCGGCGATCTCTCGGGCGGCCCCGGCGGTGTCGCCCGAGATGACCGGCGTCAGCCCGTGCTGGCGGATCACCTTGCGGCACTGGCCGAGCGCGTGGACGTGGCTGTGCACGGTGCGGATGTCGTCGATCCGCGCGCCTGGGATGGCCATCAGGCTGAAGCGGATCCGCAGGAAGTGCTCGGCGATGATGTGCAGCCCGGAGTCGGGCAGGAAGTGGTGGATGTCGGCCACCCGGCCCGCGATCGAGTTGTCGATCGGGATCATCGCCAGGTCGGCGTCGCCGGCCTCGACGGCGGCGAAGACGTCCTCGAACGACGCGCACGCCAGCGCCTCCCAGTCGGGGTAGTGCTGCTTGCACACCAGGTGGGAGTTGGCGCCGGGTTCGCCCTGGTAGGCGATGCGTCGGGTCACGCCGGTCATGGTCCCACGCAGGCCGGGTGTCGAGGCGGGCCGCCCGGGGAGCGGCGTCCGCGCGGTCCGGACCGACCGGCTCGGCGGGTCCGGCCAGGTGTCCACCCGCGCCGACCTACTCTCGGACGCGTGGACCTCCTCGCCCTGATCGTCGCCGTCCTCGCCCTGGTCGTCGCGCTGGTGACGCTGCGCCGGGGGAGTCGACCGCGGCGAGGCACCGGCGTCGACGCGCTCCCCGAGGACGTCCAGGGCCTGCGCCAGGAGGTGGCGGCCCTGCAGAGCGAGGCGGTGGACGCGCTGCGCCACCTCGCGGTGGTGCGGTACGACGCGTTCGGCGACATGGGTGGTCACCTCTCGTGGTCGGTGGCGCTGCTCGACACCAGCGGGAGCGGCGTCGTGCTCACCTCGATCCACGGGCGCAGCGACGCGCGCACCTACGCCAAGAGCATCACGGGCTGGACCTGCGAGCAGCAGCTCTCGCCCGAGGAGCTCGAGGCGATCGAGCACGCGCGTCCGTGAGCAGGTCGGGCAGGCCCAGCCGGACGCCGCCACTGCTGCGGGTCCGCGCGCTCACGAAGAGGTTCGGTGACGTCGAGGTCCTCTCCGGGGTCGACCTCACCGTCACGGCGGGCAAGGCGCTGGCCCTGCGGGGGCGCAACGGCGCGGGCAAGTCGACGCTGCTGCGCTGCGTGACGGGGGTGGACGCCCCGACGTCCGGGTCGGTGGAGCTGGACGGGGAACCGGTGGACGAGCGCTCGGTGAGCGTCCGCCGCGACCTGGCGATCGTCCTCGACGACATGGACTTCTTCCCGGACCTGAGCGTCATCGAGCACCTCGACCTCTTCGCCCGGGCCCACGGCGTGGAGGACGCGGACCGCGTCGTCGACGAGGTGCTCGAGGAGGTCCGGCTGACGCCGCAGGCCGCCCAGCTGCCCGGCACCCTGTCATCGGGGCAGCGGCGCCGCCTTGCCCTGGCCAGCGCGTTCGTCCGGCCGCGGCGGCTCCTGGTGCTCGACGAGCCCGAGGCGCGGCTCGACCAGGCCGGGCTGGTCTGGCTCACCGAGCGGCTGCTCCGGGAGAAGGCGGCCGGCCTGGGGATCCTGCTCGCCAGCCACGACCCGGACCTGGTCGCCGCGGTCGCCGACCGGGTGCACGACCTGGACCGACCCGAGTGAGCACCGCCGGCAGGGACGTGCGCGAGCTCCGCGGACAGATCCGGCACTGGCGCCGCGGTCGCGTCGACACCAGCCTCGTGGAGGCGTTCACCGACGCGTACGTCGTCATCTTCTCCGCGATCGTGCTGGGGGCGATGGCCGTCAGCGTGATCGTCAACCTGCGCGTCGGGGCCACGGGCTCCTGCACCGCGCTGTCGTGCCTCGACGCCCGGGACGCCCTCGGCTGGCTCTTCGGGCTGGGCGCGGCCGCCCTCGTCCTCGCGGTCGCCCGGCTGCTCGGGCCGATGCTGGTCTCCCCGGCGGTCGGCACCTGGCTGCTGACGACCCCGCTCGACCGGACCACCCTGGTGCGCGGACGCCTGGCCCTCTCCGCCGTGGCCGGCGCCGTGGCCGCCGCGACCGTCGCTGCTGTCGGCGCCACGCTGAGCGGCTACCCCGCGCCGGTCGTGGGGTGGTTCACCGGCGTCTTCGCGGCCGGGGGCGTGCTGCTGGTCGGGGTCGCCACCGTCGCCCAGGCGCGCCGCCACCCCGCCGTACGCGTGCTGTCCTGGCTGCTCGGCGGCGCCCTGTGGGTCGGGCTGGTCCTGGTCGCGGTCGACGCCGTCCCCTCGACCCTCCGGGCCCCGACGGCCCCGCGCCTCGTGCTCGCCCTGGTGGTGGTCGGGTCGCTGGCCGTGCTCGCCCTCGTCGCCGCCTACCGCGACCTGCGGCTGATCGGGCGCGACCGCCTCGTCTCCGGTGGTGCGCTGCTCCCGGGGCTCTCCGGCGCGCTGGCCAGCCTCGACCTCACGCTCCTCTACGACATCCTGGTCTCCCGGCACTGGCGCGCGCGCAGCTCGGTGCGCGTGGTCCGCGGTCGCGGCACCGGGACGAGCGCGCTCGTCTGGCGCGAGGTGGTCCGGCTGCGCCGGTCCCCGCAGGTGCTGGTCGCGCTCGCCGGGTCGCTGGTCCTGCCCTACCTCGCGGCCACGCTCGGGCTCGGCCACGCGATGCTGCTGGTCGTGACCCTGACGGGGTTCGTGGCCGGGGTCGGTCTGCTCACCTCTCTCCGCGTCCTCTCGCGCACGGCGAGCCTCCTGCGCTGCTTCCCGCTCCCGGCCTCCGCCGTGCGCTGGGCCTGTCTCGGTGTGCCCGGCGGGGTCCTCGTCCTGTGGGGGGCGGCCGCGACGCCCGCGGTCCACGACGCGGTCGGTGGTGCCTGGGCCGACAGCGTGGCGACGGCGCTGGCGTGCGGCCTGGTGGTCGCGACGTCCGCCGTGCGCTGGATGACCAGCCGGCCGCCGGACTACCGGCTTCCCCTGATCACCTCGCCGATGGGTGCGGTGCCGACCTCGCTCTACTTCAGCGTGCTGCGCGGCTTCGACGTGCTCCTGCTCGGGACGGTGCCGCTGCTGGTCGCGCCGACGACGAACGGCGCCGCCGTCTCGGCCGCCCTCATGGCGGCCGTGCTGTCGTTCCTGGTGTCGCGGCCCTGACCTACGGAGCGGTGACGAACCGCACCAGGTAGCCGGTCAGCCGCGTGCGCTCCGCGGGGGTCAGCACGGCGAGCAGCGCCGAGGTCAGCCCGTCGCTCAGCACCCCGGCCTCGGCGGCCACCGTCTCGGCGGCGGGCAGCAGGTGGAGGAGCTGCGTACGCCGGTCCGTGTCCGGCCGGCGCCGCTCGACCAGCCCGCGCCGCTCCATGTCGTCGACCATCTGCACGACGCTCGCGGCACTCACCCCGAGGATCCGGGCCAGCTCGGCCTGCGAGATCGGCCCGGACTCGTGCAGCGCCGCCAGGCAGCCCTTGTGCCGGGGCTCGATCCCGAGCGGGGCGAGCACCGCGGAGAACTCCCGGTGCATCCGGAAGTGCACGCGGGTGATCAGGAAGCCCACGCTCTCGAGCAGGGGCGGGGGCGTGTCCTGCGCGAGCTCCCCCTCCGAGATCCGGACCAGCAGCTGGCGGAGCTCCTCGTGCTCGTCGATCGTGAAGACCGAGGTCAGGGCCTCGTCGAGGTCCTCGACGTGCCGGCGCCAGCGCCGGGCGGCGGCCGCGCCCTCGGCCGTGCGGGTCAAGGCGTACGAGCGGCGGTCGTCGGGGTTGCGGACCCGGGTGACCAGCCCCTGGGCGGCGAGGTCGGCGGCGACCTTCACGACCGTGGTGCGGCTGGTGCTGATCGCCGACGCGATCGACTGCTGGGTCCGGGTCACGCCGCCGGCGAGGGACAGCAGGGCGGCGTACTCGTGCACGTCGACGCCCGGCGGGAGCGTCTCGGCGAGAGCGGCGTGCACCCGCGCCGCGGCGCGCCAGAAGAGATGACCGTCGTTCTGCGCGAGCGAGGGCAGCAGCACCCGGCTCTCGGTCACCTCGGGAATCACCATGCGATCAAGCCCCTGATCGTTAGCCACTTGACGAATTTCCGATCCAGCGTATCGTACTGCAGGTAATCGTTAAGCAGATGATGATTTGGTGGTTGATGAAAATGGCTGACTCGACAGTGCAGGCGGAGCACGGGACCGACCGGGGCAGGTGGTGGACGCTGGTCGCGGTGTGCACCGGGGTCTTCATGCTCCTGCTCGACGTCACGATCGTGAACGTCGCGCTGCCCGACATCCAGGGGCAGTTCGGCGCCTCGCTGTCAGGCCTGCAGTGGGTGATCGACGCCTACGCGCTCAGCCTCGCCGCGCTCCTGCTGACCGCCGGCTCGCTCGCCGACATCTACGGCCGCCGCAAGGTCTTCGTGATCGGCACCGCGCTCTTCACCATCGGCTCGCTGCTCTGCGGGCTCGCGCCGAGCATCGAGTTCCTCGCGATCGCCCGGGCCGCCCAGGGCATCGGCGGCGCGGCGATGTTCGCGACGTCGCTGGCGATCCTCGGCACGACGTACACCGGCAAGGACCGCGGGGTCGCCTTCGGTGCCTTCGGCGCGACCACCGGCGTGGCCGTGGCGATCGGCCCGGTGCTCGGCGGCATCCTGACCAGCGGCCTGTCGTGGCGCTGGATCTTCTTCGTCAACCTGCCGATCTGCCTGGTCGCCATGTTCATCTCGATGACGCGGGTCCAGGAGTCTCGCAACCCGTACGCCGGCCGCCCCGACTGGATCGGCTTCGTCACCTTCAGCTCGGCCCTCGGCCTGCTCGTCTTCGGCCTGATCGAGGCCGGCAAGGACGGCTGGGACGACGGCACCGTGGTGACCAGCCTGGTCGTCTCGGCGGCGCTGCTGGCGATCTTCGTGGTCACCCAGCTGCGTCAGCAGGACCCGATGTTCGACCTGGCGCTGCTGCGGAAGCCCACGTTCACCGCCGGCCTGCTCGCCGCCTTCGGCGTCTCGGCGTCGATCTTCTCGCTGCTGACCTACATCGTGATCTACCTGCAGAACGTCCTCGGCTACTCCGCGGTCGAGACCGGCGTCCGCCTGCTCTTCCTCTCGGCGGCCACCTTCGTCGCCTCGGCCGTCACCGGTCGCTTCATGGACCACCTGCCCACCAAGTGGCTGATCGGGCCGGGCTTCCTGGTGCTCGGCGTCGGCCTGCTGCTGGTGACCGGCATCGACACCGGCTCGGGCTGGACGCACCTGATCCCCGGCCTGGTCGTCTCCGGCATCGGCGTCGGCATGATCAACCCGCCGCTGGTCTCGACCGCCGTCGGCGTGGTCGCCCCGGCCCGGGCGGGCATGGCCTCCGGGGTGAACTCGACCTTCCGCCAGGTCGGCATCGCCACCGGCATCGCGGCCCTCGGGTCGATCTTCAGCCACCAGGTCGCCGCCGGCCTCCAGGACAAGCTCGCGGGCACGCCGGCCGCGGGGCGCTCCGACCAGATCGCCGGCGCCGTCACCGGCGGCCAGGTGGACGCCGTCATCCAGCAGGCGCCCGCGGCCGTACGCCCGGTGCTCGCGAACGCCGCGACCTCCGCCTTCGTCGAGGCGCTCAACCACATCGTGCTGATCGGCGCCGGCACGGCGTTCGTCGTCGGTGTGCTGTGCCTGGTGCTGATCCGGCAGCAGGACTTCGTGGTCCACGGTGGGCCGCCGGCGCCCGCGGGCGACGAGCCGGACGCCTCGCTGTCCGAGGGCGTCGCCACGGCCTGATCCGAGCGCTATCGTCCGGCCATGAACCCGATGCGGTGGATGGCGGTCAAGCTCGGCGCCCAGCCCTGGCTGCCTCGCTACTCAGGGCTGATCGTCGGCACCGACAAGCTCCTGCAGCGGGTCAGCCGGGGACGCGTCACGATCATGATGGCGACCGGTCTGCAGGAGCTGGTGCTGCAGGTGCCCGGCCGCAAGAGCGGGATCCTGCGCTCGACGCCGCTGCTGACGGTGCCGCACGGGGACGGGTGGCTGGTCGTCGGCTCCAACTGGGGCGCGGCCACGCCGCCCGCCTGGGCCGGCAACCTGCGGGTCGCCGACGAGCCGCTGATCACCTACCGGGGCCGGACGATGGCGGTCGACGCGCGCGAGCTCTCCGGGCCCGAGCGCGACGAGAAGTGGGCGGTCGCCGTCGCCGGCTGGCCGAACTACGGGAAGTACGCCGAGCGCACCGACCGCGAGCTGCCGCTCTTCTGGCTGACCCCGCGCTAGGCGCCGGTCCTACGCCGGTCGCGGCTTCGTCCCTCAGCCGCGCGGCTCGCTCGATCACCCTCAGCGGATCCGCTGGCGCGTCTCCGGATCTCGACACGCCGGTCGCGGCTTCGTCCCTCAGCCGCGCGGCTCGCTCGATCACCCTCAGCGGATCCGCTGGCGCGTCTCCGCTACCTCGGGACGCGGACCAGCAGCCGGCCGTGGATGCACTCCATGCGCAGCTCGCGACCGGGGCCGATGGCGTCTCCGTCGAGCTGACGGGGCGTGTCGGAGCCGGTGCGGATGACGATCGTGCGCCCGGTCATCCGGTTCACCAGCTCGTCGGTGCGGGGCCGGCGGGCGAGCACCCGGTAGGCGAGCGGGATCCAGGACAGGAACTTCCGCGGGTGCAGGATCACCACGTCCAGCACGCCGTCGTCGATCGCCGCATCGGGCAGCAGCGGCATGCCCGCCTGGAGGAAGCCGACGTTGCCGACCACGATCGTGCGGGCCCGGTGCTTGGTGAACTCGCCGCCGTCGACCGAGACCTCGACCCGGACGGCGGGGAACATCAGCGACTTCAGGGCCGAGAGCACGTAGGCGAGCCACCCCACGCGCTTCTTGATGTCCTCGTTGACGCCCTCCATGATCGCGGCGTCGAAGCCCATCCCGGCCATCACCATGAAGTGGGTGGCGTCGAAGCCGTCTCCGGAGACCCTCGCCAGGTCGATCGCGCGGTCCTGACCGGTGAGGGCGACGTCGATCGCGGCGCGCAGGTAGAGCGGGATGCCGAGGTTGCGGGCCAGCAGGTTGCCGGTGCCCGCGGGGATGATCCCGACCGGGATGCCGGTGCCGGCGAGCTCGGCGCACACCTCGCGGACCGTGCCGTCACCCCCGCACACCAGCACCAGGTCGGCGCCGGCGACGGACGCGGCGGCGGCCATCCCGGTCCCGGGGTCCTCGATGGTCGTGTAGTGCCACGACGGCGTCGACCAGCCGGTCTCCGCCGCCATCGCGGTCACGATCGACTCGAACTGGCCGACGTCCTCCACCTTGATCGGGTTGAGCACGACCGCGAGCCGGCGGTCGGACACGAAGACCTCGGGCAGCGGCTCGACGCTGGCCGCGTGGCTGCGCGGCAGCGGGTTGTAGAGCGCGATCCCCAGCAGCAGGACACCCAGGCCCAGCAGCACGCCACCGACGACGTCGGAGGGGTAGTGGCGGCCCAGCAGCACCCGGTCGAGGCCGACGACGACGATCGCCAGCGCGACCGCGACGTACGTCAGGCGGCGCACGCTCTTGCGGCGCACCAGCATGGAGACCAGGACGACGACGACGCCGCCCAGGGCGGTGACCGCCGACGCGTGACCCGACGGGAAGGCGCCGTTGTGCAGTAGCGCGTCCGGGTTCTGCCACGAGGGCCGGTCACGCGCGACCACGGCCTTGAGCACGGTCGTCGCGAGTGAGGTCACGATCATCACGCCCGCGGTGAAGATCGCGGCGCGCTGGTAGCGGCGCAGCAGCACCACCACGAGCACCACCGTGTACGCCGTCATCGCGACCGTGCCGAAGGCGATCTCCACCCACCGGAGCACGTCGTGCAGCCACGAGACGTCGGTCGCCCACTCCTGGGACGACTCCCCGCGGTTGTCGATGTCCCACAGCCACTCGGCGTTGTCGACGACCGCGAGGGTGAGCAGGCCGAGGAGGACGAAGCAGAGCGTGGCCCAGCTCAGGACGATGGCGCGGGGACGGTCGAGCACGCCCCGAAGTATGCCGTCCCCCACCGAGGACATCTCCTGCGCGCCCCCGAGGCGACCCCGGATAGCCTGACGGCATGATCGACCCGCGCATCCTCCGAGACGACCCCGACCGCGTCCGTGCCGCCCAAGCCAAGCGCGGCCTGTCCGACGACGTCGTCGACCGCGCGCTGGCCGCCGACACGGCCCGTCGACAGGCGATCGTGGAGTTCGAGGCGAAGCGTGGCGAGCAGAAGCAGCTCGGCAAGCTGATCCCGCAGGCGCAGGGCGCCGAGAAGCAGGACCTCCTGGCCAGGACCAAGACGCTGGCGGCCGACGTCAAGGCGGCCGAGGCCGCGCAGAACGCCGCCGAGGCCGAGTGGCAGGAGGCGGTGCTGAGCATCCCCAACCTGGCCGCCGACGAGGCGCCGGCGGGCGGCGAGGACGACTTCACGCTGATCGAGCGGGTCGGCACGCCGGTGGAGTTCGACTTCGAGCCGCGCGACCACATCGAGCTCGGGCGCCTCCTCGGCGCGATCGACATCGAGCGCGGCGCCAAGGTGTCGGGCTCGCGGTTCTACTTCCTGACCGGTGTCGGCGCGGAGCTCGAGTTCGCCCTGATCAACCTGGCCAACGAGACGGCTCGCGAGCACGGCTTCACCCAGGTGATCGCGCCGTCGATGGTCAAGCCCCGCGCGATGGAGGGCACCGGCTTCCTCGGCCAGGCCGCCGACGACGTCTACCGGATCGAGGGCCAGGACATGTACCTCGTCGGGACCTCCGAGGTCCCGATGGCGGCGTACCACTCCGACGAGATCCTCGAGGGCGCCACGCTCCCGCTGCGCTACGCGGCGTTCAGCCCCTGCTTCCGCAAGGAGGCCGGCTCTCACGGCAAGGACACCAAGGGCATCATCCGCGTGCACTGGTTCGACAAGGTCGAGATGTTCGTCTACACGACCCTCGAGGACTCGTACGCCGAGCACCAGCGGCTGCTCGGCATCGAGAAGGCCTTCCTCGACAAGCTCGAGCTCGCCTACCAGGTCATCGACACCGCCGCCGGCGACCTCGGCACGTCGGCGATCCGCAAGTTCGACTGCGAGGCCTGGATCCCGACCCAGGGCAAGTACCGCGAGCTCACCTCCACCTCCAACTGCACCGAGTTCCAGGCCCGCCGCCTCGACATCCGCGGGCGGTTCGAGGACGGGGTGAAGCCGGTCGCGACCCTCAACGGCACGCTGTGCGCCTCGACCCGCACGATCGTCGCGATCCTGGAGACGCACCAGCAGGCCGACGGCTCCGTGAAGGTCCCGAAGGCGCTGCAGAAGTGGCTCGGGCGCGAGGTCCTGGAGCCCGTCGCGCTGTGAGCACTCCCGACGGCTGGCGGCCCGCCCTGGTCGCCCTCGACATCGACGGCACGATCCTGAAGTGGATCGACGGTGCCGGCACGACGCACGAGGAGATCTCGCCCGCCGTCCACGCCGCCGTCCACCGGGCGCTCGACGCCGGCGCCCACGTCGTGCTGGCCAGCGGACGCTCCCCGCACGGCATGACCGACGTCGCCGACCTGCTCGACCTGTACGACGAGCAGCGCGAGCGGCTCTGGATCGTCGCGTCCAACGGCGCGGTCGTGTTCCGCTACCCGCCGCTCGACGTCGTGCACGAGGAGAAGTTCGACGCCCGCCCCGCGGTCGAGGCGATCCTCGAGCGGCACCCCTCCGCGCTGGTCGCGGTCGAGGAGCGTGGCGTCGGCTACCGGGTCAACTCGCACTTCCCGGAGGGCGAGCTCTCCGGCGACATGATCATCACCGACGTCGCCGACCTGCTGGCCGCCGAGGTGAGCCGGGTGATCATCCGCGACCCGGACGCCACCGCCGACGACTTCGTCGCGCTCGCGGCGGACCTCGGCCTGCACGGCACCAGCTACGTCGTCGGGTGGACGGCCTGGCTCGACCTCGCGCCGGTCGGCGTCTCCAAGGCCTCCGGGCTCGCGTACGTCGCCCGCGAGCTGGGCCTCACCGCCGACGACGCGCTCGCGGTCGGCGACGGCCGCAACGACCTGGAGATGTTCGCGTGGGCGCGCCGGGGCGTGGCCATGGGTCAGGCGATCCAGGTGGTCCTCGACGCCGCCGACGACGTGACCGGCAGCGTGTACGACGACGGACTGGCCACCGAGCTCGACCGGTGGTTCGCGTGAGCCTGCCGCCGACCGTGGCCAGCGAGCGGCTGACGCTGCCGGTGTGGACCCCCGAGGAGGCCGCCGACATCCGGGCCGGCCGGGGCCGCCAGGGGTGGCACCGCGACTACCCGCGCCAGGACGACCGGGACGCGGCGACGATCTACCGGCCCGGCGATCCGTGGGCGCCGCGGCACATCGTCCGCGGCACCACCGCCCTCGGCTCGATCGGCTTCTTCGGCCCGCCGGAGCCCGCGACCGACGGGGTGCCCGAGGCCGAGGTCGGCTACGGGCTGGTCGAGGAGGCCCGCGGCTGGGGCTTCGCGACCGAGGCGCTGACCGCGCTGCTGGCCGAGACCGACGCCGCCGGCGTACGCGTGCGGGCCAGCGTCGAGCCGACCAACAAGGCCAGCATCCGGGTGCTGGCGAAGTGCGGCTTCACCGAGCTGCGCGGTGCCAGCGAGGACGGCGAGCTCGTGATGGCCCGACCGCTGCCGGCGGCGGCCGGTGGCTGAGGTGAAGCCCCGGCTGGTCGCCACCGACCTCGACGGCACGCTGGTCCGCTCCGACGGCTCGGTGTCGGACCGCACCCGGGACGTGCTGCTCGCGGTCGAGGAGCTCGGCGTCCCCGTCGTGTTCGTCACCGGCCGGCCGCTGCGCTGGACCGAGGTCGTCTTCGAGTACGTCGGGTCGCACGGCATCGCCATCGTCTCCAACGGTGCCCTGGTGTGGGACGTCGCCCGCGACGAGCCGCGCACGGTGCGCCCGATCGAGGCGGCGACCGCCATCGCCGTCGCGGCGGACCTGCGCGCCGCCGTCCCGGGCACCACGTTCGCCGTCGAGTCCCTCGACGGCATCGACCTCGAGCCCGGCTTCATGGAGCGCGGCGACCTGCCCGACGGCGTACGACGCGCGCCCCTGGCGGAGCTCTTCGACCGCCCCGCGCTCAAGCTGCTCGCGCGCCACGAGGAGCTCGACCCGGAGGAGTTCTGGGCGCTGGCCGAGGACGTCGTGCAGGGCCGGCTGGTGATCACCTGGTCGTCGTCGACCGCGCTGCTCGAGATCAGCGCGCCCGGCGTCACGAAGGCGTCGACGCTCGCCGTGGTGGCGGCCGGACTGGGTGTCGACGCGGCCGACGTGATCGCGTTCGGCGACATGCCCAACGACCTGCCGATGCTGACCTGGGCCGGCACGTCGTACGCCATGGCCGACGCCCACCCCAGCGTCGTGGCGGCGGCCGACCACGTCGCGCCCGGCCACGACGAGGACGGCGTCGCGCAGGTCCTGGCTGGTGTCTTCGGGCTGTGATCTGTTAGATGGGCGCCGTGGTCCGCCGTCTCCTCACCGCCCTCCTCCTCGCGTGCTCCGCGATCGTGGCGCTGGGGAGCGCGCCGGCGCTGGCCGCCTGCCCGGCGAGCAACGCCGACCTGCAGCAGCGCACCATCGCGGCGGCCGACGTCTTCACCGGGACCGTCGCCGAGCGCACGGTCGCGGGCAACACCACGACCTTCACCGTCGACGTCGACCGGATCTACAAGGGCCAGGTGACGGGCCAGCAGGTGACCGTCACGACCGACAGCCGGCCGCGTGCGTGCGGGCGACCGGGTCTCCAGGTCGACACGGCGTACGTCTTCTTCACCGAGGTGCAGGGCAGCGACCTGGTCATCGACCGGCGCGGCGGCACCGCGCCCGCCACGGCGGCGTACGTCGCCCAGGTCGAGCGGCTGCTCGGTCAGGGCCGCGCGGCCGCGCCGCCGGCTCCGGTCAAGGCCACCTTCACCACCGTCGCCGACGCCCCGGCCGACGCCCTGCGCGTGGCCGCACCCGGCGCCGCCCTGGTGCTCGTCGGCGTCCTCGGGCTGGTGTTCGTGGCCTGGCGCGGTCGGCGTCGGGCCTAGTCCCTGCCGCCGGATCGCTCGGGGCCGGCCGTGCCAGGGATACCCGGTAAACCGGGGATTCCTGAACTTCTCAGGCCTTGCAGTGCCCGAGAAGTCCAGGAAGTGCCTGAGAAGTCAGAGGTACATGCCGCCGGAGTCGCCCGGCGTGGCCGGCGCCTGGGGCCCCTCGCCACCCTCGGGACGCGCCGCGCCCGCCGGCAGCCCCCGCCGCATCTGCTCGAACTGCGCCCGCGCCGCCATCTGCTGGGCGTACATCGTGGCCTGGATGCCGTGGAAGAGCCCCTCGAGCCAGCCGACCAGCTGCGCCTGCGCGATCCGCAGCTCGGCGTCGGACGGGACGGCGTCCTCGGTGAAGGGCAGCGAGAGGCGCTCGAGCTCGTCGACCAGCTCGGGAGCGAGCCCGCTCTCGAGCTCCTTGATCGACACCGCGTGGATCTCCTTGAGCCGGATCCGGCTCGCCTCGTCGAGCGGCGCGGAGCGCACCTCCTCGAGCAGCTGGCGGATCATGCTGCCGATCCGCATCACCTTGGCCGGCTGCTCCACCAGGTCGCCGGCCCCGGTGTGCTCGTCACCGTCGTCGGGGGTGGGGAGCAGCGCCGACGCGGGTACGGCGACGGGCTGGCCGTCCGGGCCGATGACGACGACGTGCTGCTCGGGCTCGCTGGGCTCGCTCATGCCCGCAACCGTAACCGGGGCACCGAAGGCACTCAGACGGTGAGCAGGATCTTGCCGCTGTGCTCGCCCGACTCCATCAGGGCGTGCGCCGCGCCGGCCTCGGCGAGCGGGAAGGTGCCGTGGACGATCGGCTGCACCAGTCCGTCGGAGACCAGCGGCCAGACGTGCTCGACGACGGACGCGCAGATCGCCGACTTCTCCGCGACCGACCGGCCGCGCAGGTTGGTCGCGATGACCGCGCCACGCTTGCGGAGCAGCTTGTTGATGTCGAGCTCGGCCTTGGACCCGCCCTGCATCCCGATGATCACCAGCCGGCCCTCGATGCCGAGGGCGTCGATGTTGCGGTCGAGGTACTTCGCGCCCATGTTGTCGAGGATGACGTCGACCCCCCCGTCGGTCTGCTCGGCCACGACCGACACGAAGTCCTGCTCGCGGTAGTCGATCGTCACGTCCGCGCCCAGGGCCGCGCAGGCGGCGAGCTTCTCCGCGGTCCCGCCCGTCGTGATCACCCGCGACCCGAGGCGGTGGGCGAGCTGGATCGCGAACGACCCGATGCCGCCGGCCCCGCCGTGCACCAGGAGGGTCTCCCGGGGCTGCAGGCCGGCGACCATGAAGACGTTCGACCACACGGTGGCCGCCACCTCCGGGATCGCCGCGGCCGTCACGAGGTCGACACCGTCCGGGACCGGCATCAGCTGTCCGGCCGGTACGGCGACCCGCTCGGCGTACCCGCCCCCGGCCAGCAGGGCGCACGCCCGGTCGCCGACGGACCAGCCGGTCACGCCCGCGCCGACCGCCGCGACCGTGCCGCTGCACTCCATCCCGATGACCTCCGACGCACCGGGCGGCGGCGGGTAGAAGCCCTGGCGCTGCAGGAGGTCGGCGCGGTTGAGGCCGGCCGCGGCGACGTCGAGCAGGACCTCGTCCGGACCGATCTCCGGGTCCGGGAGCTCGGTGACGGACAGGACCTCGGGTCCACCGGGCGTGGTGGCGATGACGGCGCGCATGGACCCACCCTAGGGATCAGGCGTCCTCGAACTCCTCGCCGGTGTGGTCGACCCCGGCATCGTCGGGGATGGGGTCGTTGACGTCGTCGGGGTCGGGCGCGTCCGCGGGCCGGTCCCAGCTCTCGGCGAGCCGCTGCGCGCGGGCCGCCAGCGCCTCGATCTGCTCGGGGTCCGCGCCCTGGGAGCCGGCGGCGTAGCCCAGCAGGTACGTCGAGATGGGGGCGGCCGGCCGGACCACGTTGTGGGCCGCGACCCTGGCCAGGTCGAGCACCAGCGCCTCGTCGACCTCGGTGTCGAGGTCGAGCACGTCGATCAGCTCATCGATCCAGTCGTGCAGGTTCACGACACCACAGTCGTCGCATCCTCGCGGTGCCGCAACCCCCTTCGTGGCGCCGCTCAGAGCTCCCGCAGGTCCGCCCAGCTGTCGATGTCGTGGCCCTCGGCACCGATCGGTGCGACCAGCGCCAGGTCGAGGTCGGCGAGCAGCGCGCGCAGGGCCATCCCGTGCTGCGCCTCCGCACCCGGGCGTACGGCGTCGAGGCGCTCGACCTGCAGCACGCCGGCGAGCTGGCGCCGGCCGTCGGCGTCGGTGAGGAACGCGCCGTCGTGACCGGCCGCCGCGGCCACCAGGCGACGGAAGGTCGAGGCCGTGACCAGCGGCATGTCGACGGCCAGGACGCCGAGGGTGCCCGGGGTGTCGCGCAGCGCGTCCCGCCCGGTGAGCAGCGCCGCCACCGGCCCGCCGTACGCCGGGCTCTCGCGCACGAAGCTCACCGGCCGCGTCGTCGGCACCGGGTCCCCCACGACCACCACCTCGGCCGCGTCGGCCAGGGCCTCGAGCGCGTGCTCGAGCAGGGTGCGGCCCCGGTGCTCGACCGACGCCTTGTCGGCCCCGCCCAGCCGCACGGCCCGACCGCCGGCGAGCACGATGGCGGAGAAGGTCACGTGTGGCAGTCTCGCACCGTGGTGAGTCTGCGCGTCGCTCTCGTCCAGGAGGCATCCGGCCTCGAGCCGGAGGCCAACCGGGCGTCCCTGGACCGGCTCGCGCCGAGCGGGTCCGACCTGGTCGTCTTCCCCGAGGCGTTCGCCCGCGACTTCGGCGAGGCCGGCTCCGACATCAGTGCGTACGCCGAGCCGCTGGACGGCCCGTTCGCGACCGAGGTCGGTCGGGTCGCGCAGGACCGCGGCGCCACCGTGGTCGCGGGGATGTTCGAGCCGGGCGACGAGCCGGCGCGGCCCTTCAACACCCTGGTGGTGCGGGGCGGCGCCACGGCGTCGTACCGCAAGATCCACCTCTACGACTCCTTCGGCTACCGCGAGTCCGACCGGCTGTCGGCCGGGCCGATCGCACCGGTGGTCTTCGACCTCCACGGCTTCGGCGTCGGGCTGATGACCTGCTACGACCTCCGCTTCCCGGAGCTGGCCCGCGCGCTGGTCGACGCCGGCGCGGAGGTGCTCGTCGTCCCGTCGGCCTGGGTCGCCGGGCCGCACAAGGTCGACCACTGGCGCACGCTGGTGCGGGCGCGGGCGATCGAGAACACCGCCTTCGTGGTGGCCGTCGGCCAGCCCGGGCCGCGCTACTCCGGGCACTCGCTGGTCGTCGACCCGCTGGGCGAGGTGCTCGTCGAGGCCGACGAGGACGCTGCCGTCCTCACGGCCGTGCTGGAGCACCCGGTGCTCGAACGGGCCCGCAGGACCAATCCCTCGCTGACCAACCGGCGTCTGTAACGTTCCTCCCCGTGTCCAGGTCCGCCCCCCGTCGTCGCGCCGAGCCGGTGCCCCGGCGGACGCGCCGGGCCACCCGGGCCACCCGCAGTGCCGCCGTGCCCCCGGCGACACCCGTCGAGACGCCGCCGGACTCCCCGGCGGTCCGGCCGGCGGTGCCCGCTCCCGACGTCGATCGCGCGCCGGATCGCGCGCTCAGCCGGAGCCAGCGGTTCGCCCGCTCGCGCTGGCCGCTCGTGCTCTGGGCGGTCGTCGTCCTGGCGGGCCTGGTCGCCCTGGTCGGCTGCCTCCTCGACGTCGGTCCCGCCGGATCCTGCGCGGGCGGCGCCGTGGCGGTCACGACGGCGTACGCGTGGGCGCTCGCCGTCCGCACCGGCGGCCGCCCCCTGGTGTCCGGCGGGGTGGCCCTCGCGCTCGGCCTGATCGCCGCCATCAGCGGCGACGACGCGCTGCGCACCGGGGCCGCGGTGCTGACCGCCGTGGTCTCGGCGGTGTTCGCGGTGATGGCCACCGTCCCGGCGGTCCGGTTCGTGGCGACGGTGCGTGAGGTCGCGATCGCGGTGCTGCTGGCCGCGATCGGAGCGCTGGCGACCGTCGGCTTCGAGCCGGTCGTCCAGGTCGTCCGCTTCGAGTACGCCGTGCTGGGCCTCGCCCTGCTCGGCGCGTTCGCGCTGGTCTACCGCCTCGGGGCCGGTCTGCACGGCCTCGGCCGGCGCGGCGTGGTGATCGTGCTGATCGGCACCGTCGTGCTCGCGATCACCCTCGCGTACGCCGAGCTGCTCCGGCGCTACGGCACCCCCGGCCTGGTCACCAGCCTGCTCGACGTCGTGGTCTGGTCGCGCGACCACCTCGGTGCCTTCCCGCGCCCCCTCGAGACGGCGCTCGGGATCCCCGCCCTGGCCTGGGGCGTGCACATGCGCGCCCGGCGCCGTCAGGGCTGGTGGGTGTGCGCCTTCGGTGTCGCCGCCACCGCGCCGGTCGCCTGCGGCCTGGTCAACCCGGGCGTCACGCTCACCGAGAGCGTGCTCTCGGTGACGTACGGGGCCGTGGTCGGCCTGGTCGTCGGGTTCGTCGTGATCCGGGTCGACCTGGCGGTCACCGGGCCGCGCGGGCGGCGAGGTCGTCGAGCCGAGGAAGCCGGCGCGCTGCGACCGGAGCCGCGCCGTACGCGCGCCCTGCTCTGACCGCCGCCACCGTCGCCCTCAGGGTCAGGTCGGCGGCGAAGACCGGCCGCTCGGCGTGCAGTTGGCTGGCCGGTACGGCGAGCTCGCCGCTCAGCGTCACCTCGACGCCGGCCGCGGGCACCACGACGATGCCGACGGAGCCGACCCGGGCCACCACCACCTGGTCGGGGTGGTACGCCGGCGGCTGGGCGCCCAGCTCGCCCGCGATGATGCTGGTGACCCCTCTGCTCCGGCACCGCTCGAGGCGCCTGCTCGAGAAGCACGGCCCCAGGACCTGCGTCGTGGGCGCGGCATCCAGCCGGATCGCGGCCGACCAGGGGTGCAGGACCGGGAGCCGGGTCGAGATCGGGGCCCCCTCGTGACGGTGGTAGGTCTCCAGGCCGGCCTCGCGCAGCTTGCGCCACCACGCCTGCCGGTGCCGATCGGTGCGCACCCCGGAGCCGACGTACACGTCGGCATCGAGGCCGATCATCGCGTCCAGGTCCTCGCACACGAAGGGCTGGGGGAGGTCCTCGCCCCCGACGGTGGCCACCGCCAGGCGGATCCGGAGTGTGGTCATGCCGACGAGGAGCGGCGTCCGGCCGCCCTGATACCGGGGTACGGGGCGGTAACGACTAGGTTCGCAGCATGGCGCGCGAACAGGTGACCGAGATCGTGGCCGAGATGGTGGCCAACGTGCTGAGCCTGGCGGTCGAGCCGGGCGACCGGGTCGAGGCCGGCGACACCGTCGTGCTGCTGGAGTCGATGAAGATGGAGATCCCGGTCCTCGTCGAGGCGCCGGGCACCGTCCGCGCGATCAAGGTCGCCCCGGGCGACGTGGTCCAGGAGGGCGACGTGCTCGTGGAGATCGTCACCGGTTGAGCAGGGCCGGGCGAGCAGAGCCGGCTGAGCAGAGGGGGCGGGATTCGAACCCGCGGTAGGTCTCCCTACGACCGCTTTCAAGGCGGTTCCGATCGGCCGCTCCGGCACCCCTCCTCGTGTCGGTCCGAGGACCGGGCACCCGAGAAGTGTAGAAGGCGCCGACCGGCGCGATCACTCGGATCCGCCCAGCTCGAGCTCGACCTCGTCGTACGCGAGGTTGCGGAGCCGCTGGGCGTGGTGGCCGACGTCGGCCAGGAGCCGCTGGAGGTCGAGGTGCACGGCGTCGGGGTCCGGGTGCTCCAGCACCCGGGGCCCGAGTGTCCCCATCCGGACGAGCAGGGCGTTGCGCTCGCGCAGCATCCCGCCCTCGCGGGCGGCTGTCCACCCCTCGTCGCCGTTGCCCGCCTCCGCGACCAGCGCGTCGCGCAGTGCCGCCATCTGCTGGCGGACGCGCCAGCGCCACTGACCCGTCGACACCCCGGTCCGGTGTCGGGAGTCGAGCGCCACGGCCAGGCTTCGCATCGCGGCGGGCAGCCCCGTGTCGGTGACGGGCATGGCTGCCTCCCGGGCCCGGAGGAGTGGGACCTCGAGTGTCACCCCGCGGTCGGCCCGACGACAACCCGCTGTCGGGCACCAATCCGGTGTCTTGTTCAATCAGTGCATGCCTGAGGTGTCCCCGGAGGTGTCCGACTACCGGTTCGCGCCGGCGGTCTCGGGCCGGATCGTCGGCGGCCTCCTGGTCGTGCTCGCGGTGCTGCTCTCCGTCGTCACGCTGGTCGTCGCCGTCTCCGGGCTGTCGATCCTGGTGCTGGTCGGCGTCGCGGTGCTCGGCGTGCTCGGCGTCCTGGCGGCGGGGCACCTGCTGACTCGCCGGATCGTCGTGGTCCACCTGGGTACGACGGGCTACCGGGTGCGCCTGGTGCGCGGTGCCGGGGTCACCGCCGCGGCGTGGACCGAGGTGGGCGAGGCGGTCACGGCGACGCCCCGGGGGCTGCCGGTGCTGGTGCTCAAGCTGGTCGACGGCCGCACGACCACGATCCCGGTCACCCTGCTCGACGTCGACCGGGAGCAGTTCGTGCGCGACCTCCAGGGCCACCTGCGCCGCGGCCAGGGGCTGCGCCCGCTCTCGTGATCCCCGGCCGGATCTCGGCCCTGATTCGGCGCGCCGCGCCGCGTGCTTGTAATGTGTGCTCGCTGTCGGGGAGGCGTCGCCTAGTCCGGTCTATGGCGCCCGCCTGCTAAGCGGGTTTGGGGCTACAACCCCATCGAGGGTTCAAATCCCTCCGCCTCCGCCAGTGGCCCAGCCCCCCTCGCGCGCTCGTCGCGGAGGGGGGCTGGCGCACTTCCGGGGGTTCGCACATCTGTGCACTTTGCCCCAAATTGCAGGATGTTGCATTGCAGATAAGTGAGGCACGGTTTGGTTCCGAGCCCCTCACGGATCGCCCACACTTGAAGCAACGGGCCAACCGTGGGGTCCGATCCAAGCAGAGGTGAAGAGAATGAAGATTGTGCGAAAGGCCGCTGTTGTCATCGCGACCGCCATGCTCAGTGTCGGCCTGCTGGGGATCTCCGCCCCCGCCCACGCCGACTTCACGTGGGGTAACTCGCACCGCCGCTGATCGACAGACTTGAGGCTGGAGCCGGACGTCCCCCCACGTTCCCGTGCTCCATGGCTCCCTGGGAGCCGCCTCACGAGATTGAGGGCAGTGGTCCATCGGACCACTGCCCTCAGTCGTTCTCGGGGGTGCTCGTCTCGCTCTCGACGGCGCCCAGCCGGCCGATCGTGTAGCCGAGCTGGAAGCGGGTCTCCGCGTCGAACTCGTCCTTGAGGTCGGCGATGTAGCCCGCGAAGGTCCGCGGGCTGACCCCGAGACGCTTGGCGGAGACCGGGTCGGAGTGGCCCTCGACCAGCATCCGCATCGTCATCGCGCGCTGCTCGCCCGCGATGTGCTTGACGACCGAGGCCTCCTGGCTGGTGAAGGGCCTCGCCCGCTCCCAGGACCGGGTGAACACGTCGACGAGATAGGCCACGATCGTGGGCTCATGGATCGCCAGTGCCGTGCCCAGGTCGTCTGGGGCAGGGATGACGGCCGTACGGCGATCGACGACGATCATCCGGTTGAAGAACTCGTCCTGGGTGCGCACCTCCGCCCCCAGCGGACTGAGCGCCGCGACGTACTCGCGGGTGGCGGTGCTGCGCCGGGCGCTGTGCTGGTAGAGCGTGAGGATCCGGACGCCCCGCTCGAGCATCGCCTTCTCCTTGGCGAGCACGTTGACCAATCCCTCGCCTGTGTCCCGGCCGCTCTGCGGCTGGGCGGTGAGGACCTCCTCCTCGGCGTCGGGCACCACCGTGTGCAGGAACGAGTTGATGGCGTCCCTGCCGTGCAGGTAGCGGAAGGGCCCGCGCTCGGAGGCCTCGGGTGCCTTGCGCCAGACCTGGGCGACGACGTTGATGGCCTCGGCCCAGCGCGACGACTCCTCGAGGAGCTGGGCCCCCTGCTGGCTCAGCGGCGCGACGATGCGGCCGTGCACCAGGCCGGGATCCTCGGCCACCCACCGGTCGCTGGCGGGTTCGAGGCGGACCAGCCCCAGGTCGCGCAGCTGCTCGAACGCAGCCTGCAGCTCGCCGCCGGGCTCGATCCGCGGGTCTCCGGCGACGAGGCCGCCGGTGCCGACGATCTCCTCGTACAGGGGTGTCGCAGCCAGCTCGAACAGCCCGCGCTCGTCCGCGCCAGGTGTCCCCACGTCCCCTCCCGCCAGTCCTCCCGAGACCGCTCGTGCCCCGATGATTCCACAGCGGACCAACGGCGACGGCCCCGTCCGAGAAGACGGGGCCGTCGCGACGTCGTACGGCGTCCTGGTCGGTCAGCGCCCGAGCCGGGCGCGCAGCGCGTCGAGCTCCGTCCAGAGCACGGCCGGCAGGTCGTCGCCGAACTTCTCGAACCACTCCTGGATCTGGGGGAGCTCGGCGGCCCACTCGTCGGTGTCGACCGACAGCGCGGCCGCCAGGTCGGCGTCGGACATGTCCAGGCCGTCGGTGTCGAGCGCGTCCGGGGTCGGGACGTAGCCGATCGGGGTCTCGACCCCCTCGGCCCGGCCGTCCATCCGCTCCACGACCCACTTGAGCACCCGGCTGTTCTCGCCGAAGCCGGGCCACAGGAAGCCGCCCTCGCTGCCGTCGTCGAGCCGGGCGCGGCGGAACCAGTTGACGTAGAAGATCTTCGGCAGCCTGGTGGCGTCGTTGTCCTTGCCGATGTTGATCCAGTGGCCGAAGTAGTCGCCGGCGTTGTAGCCGATGAAGGGCAGCATCGCCATCGGGTCACGGCGGACGACGCCGACCGCACCGACCGCCGCCGCGGTCGTCTCGGAGGAGAGCGTCGCGCCGAGGAACGTGCCGTGCGTCCAGTCACGGGCCTCGAAGACCAGCGGCACGGTGGTCTTGCGCCGGCCGCCGAAGAGGATCGCGTCGATCGGCACGCCGCGCGGGTCGTCGTACTCCGCCGCCAGGATGTCGCACTGCTTGATCGGGGTGCAGTAGCGGCTGTTGGCGTGGCTCGAGAGCTCGTCGGACTCGGGGGTCCAGGGCTCGCCCTTCCACGAGGTGGCGCGTGCGGGCGGGTTCTCGAGGCCCTCCCACCAGATGTCGCCGTCCTCGGTGAGGGCGACGTTGGTGAAGACCGAGTTGCCCTTGTTGATGGTGCGCATGGCGTTGGGGTTGGTGTGCTCGTTGGTGCCGGGTGCGACCCCGAAGAGGCCGAACTCCGGGTTGACCGCCCACAGCCGGCCGTCGGCGCCGACGCGCATCCAGGCGATGTCGTCGCCGAGGGTCTCGACCGTCCAGCCCGGGATCGTCGGCTCGAGCATGGCGAGGTTGGTCTTGCCGCAGGCGCTCGGGAAGGCGGCGGCGATGTACTTGACCGTGCCCTCGGGCGAGGTGAGCTTGAGGATGAGCATGTGCTCGGCCAGCCAGCCCTCGTCGCGGGCCATCACGCTGGCGATGCGCAGGGCGTAGCACTTCTTGCCGAGCAGGGCGTTGCCGCCGTACCCCGAGCCGTAGGACCAGATGGTCCGCTCCTCGGGGAACTGCACGATGTACTTGGTGTCGTTGCACGGCCACGTCACGTCGGCCTCGCCCTCGGCGAGCGGGTGCCCGACGGAGTGCACGGCCCGGACGAACGACGCGTCGAGCTGCTCCATCCGCGCCAGCACGTCGCTGCCCATGCGCGACATCACCCGCATCGAGGCGGTGACGTACGCCGAGTCCGTGACCTCGATGCCGAACATCGGCTTCTCGGCGTCGAGGTGACCCATCACGAACGGGATGACGTACATGGTGCGTCCCCGCATGCAGCCGGCGTAGAGCCCGCGCATGCGGTCCTTCATCTCCTCCGGCTGCATCCAGTTGTTGGTGGGGCCGGCGTCGCGCTCGTCGACCGAGCAGATGTAGGTGCGGTCCTCGACGCGGGCGACGTCGATCGGGTCGGACGCGGCGTGGAAGGAGTTCGGCTTGATGGCGGGGTTCAGCCGGGTGAAGGTGCCCGTGGCCACCAGCTGCTGGGTGAGCTCCGTCCACTCCTCGTCGGAGCCGGTGCACCAGTGGATCCGGTCGGGCCGGGTCAGCTCGGCGACCTCGGTGACGAACTCGAGGATCCCCTGGTGGGTGGTGGGGTGGGTGATGGCGGTCTGCGTGGCGGTCATGCTGGTCCCTCTCGCGATGCACGGTGCTGCCCACGGGAGGGGCGTCGCCGGCCGTCGAGCGCATCGACGGTGTGTCGTGGAGTAGTGGCGGATCGCTCGGCGTCGTTGTCGGCGAGTGGTGGAGCGTCCCGGGGGCCGGAGACCGGGCGGTCTGGCTCGGGATTGCAGCGACAGTACCGGGCTGTCCGGCAGCCACACATTGGATCGATCAATGCTCCGTGGGGAGCGTCACATCCCTTGTTTTGAGCGGGTCTGAGCATCGCGATATGCGTCCACAACCGCCCATGCTTCGGACTTCTCAAGTCCAAAGCGGACCGCTCGACGAGGGGTCAGGTCCGCCGGTGGGATGCTCGCGACGACGTCGTCGCCCACCGTCACCACGACCACGCCGCCGAAGCCGGCCGCCTGGTCCCGAGCCCGCCGTACGGCGTCGGCGGACCCGGCGGCGAACACGACGGTCGTGCCCCACGAGGTGTGGTCGGCCGAGGGCGCGGTCGTCACTCGGGCGACCACGACCGGGCCGGAGTCACCGACGAAGCGGTAGGCGCCCGACTCGCCCAGGCGGCGCAGCGAGGGACGCAGCCGGACCGTGAGCGGCTCGGACATCCGCGGCGCCTCCGGGAACGCCTCGACGCTGCTCGGCGCGGGCCCGGGCTGCTCGCTCCCGCCCTGGCAGCCCGTCAGCACGAGTCCGGCGCCGGTGGCGAGCGCGAGGACGAGTGCGACGGCGACCCGAGGGAGCATGGCGCGATCCTCCCCTGATTTCGGCAACCCTGCTGCGTTCGGCTATCCTCGTCCAGTCGCTCACGCGAGTGGCGACATGCGCCTGTAGCTCAACGGATAGAGCATCTGACTACGGATCAGAAGGTTTGGGGTTCGAATCCCTACAGGCGCACCGAACGAAGAAGCCGCAGACCAGCGATGCTGGGTCTGCGGCTTCTGTCGTTCTCGCAGCACGCCGGTCGGAGCCGGCGTTGCTGCCGACCGGCGCGCGAAGGTCAGGAGACGGCCTGGAGCGCCTTGACCTCGTCGCGGGCAGCGACGACCGCGGCGTGCTGCCGGGTCACAACGGTCCGGAATCCCGCGGTGAGGTCCTGCTGGAGCGCCTTCTCGTACTCCGACACGGCGTGGTCCTCGCCGGTCAGGACCGCCTTGAGGACGCCGTCGGGGTCGTCGCCGGTCAGGGCGTCCTTCAGCGAGATCCACCCGCGGTGCACCGTCGCGGCGACCGTCCCGCTCTCGTCGACGTCGTCGCCGTAGTCCTCGCCCATGGCGACGATCTCGCGGTGGAACTCGGCACGCTGCTCGGACAGACGCTGCAGCGTCGCGGCCCACTCCGGGCGGTCGCTGTCCCGCAGCTTGTCCGCCGCGCTGGCGAAGCCGCGGTCACCGTCCTTGAGCGTCTCGACCAGTTCCTTGGCGACGTGCTTGTCGTCCGACACGATGACTCCTCAGTAACGATGGGATGTTGACGGCGCCGTACCCGTCCGGGGCGTCGACGTAACCCGGGCCCTCAGTCGCGCGACCTCGTCCTCGAGGAGCAGCACGCGCGCGATCCCCGCCAGGTTGAGTCCCTCCGCGAGGAGCGTGCGGATGCGGTGGAGCCGCCGGATGTCGTCGGGGCTGTAGAGGCGGGTGCCGCCCGGTGTCCGGCTGGGCGTGACGAGTCCATGGCGCTCGTAGACCCGGAGGTTCTGGATCTGCATCGACACCAGGTCGGCCGCCACCGAGATGGCGAAGACCCCGCGTGCGTCCGACATGACGACCCTCCAGATTTCCCGATGCCGACCACTTGATCCTTGCCGTGATCGTGGGTATATAAAACCTATACCCAGTGATACAGATCCTGGGACACACCACCGGTCTGACGACCTCGAGGGAAAGGACGACTCATGTTGTTGCGCACCACCGACCCATTCCGCGATCTTGACCGCCTGACCCACCAGGTGCTGGGCACGACCAACCGGCCGGCCGTGATGGCCATGGACGCGTGGCGGGAGGCCGACACGTTCGTGATCGAGTTCGACCTGCCGGGCGTCTCCCCGGAGTCCATCGACCTGGACGTCGAGCGCAACGTGCTCACGGTGCGGGCCGAGCGGGTCGCCCGCAACGGTGACTGGGAGATGCTCGCCTCCGAGCGTCCCCGGGGCATCTTCAGCCGCCAGCTGGTGCTGGGCGACAACCTGGATCTGGACGCCATCGACGCGCGGTACGAGGACGGCACCCTGCGCCTCCGCGTGCCCGTCGCGGAGAAGGCCAAGCCGCGCAAGATCCAGATCAGCACCGGCGGCGCCAACGCCGAGCGCACCGCCATCAGCGCCTGAGCCTGCGGTGGACCTGCGATGTCCGGCCACGCTTCTCGCGACGTCGCCGCGACGGCCCCACGATCCGTTACGGACGAGATCGACGAGGCCTTCATCGCGATGGTCGCCGGTGACGTCGCATGGCTCCGGCGCGAGTTCGACGAGCTGATCGAGGCGGCCTGGGGCGGAGCACCGCCCACCCGCCCACCCGTCCGTCGTGGGGCGCACGACCCGTCCGGGCCGCCGTGCTGGGGCGCCGGTCGGACCTTCCGCCGCGGCGGTGGCGCTCGGCGACCCGCAGCCACGGTGGCACGCGAACGCGGACCGCCTGCACGATGACGAGAGCCCGGGCCACGGCCCCCCGCTCCGGTGGAGCGATCGGGAGTCGTGGCCCGCGGTCCCTCAGCCGGCGGCGTCGGCCGCCAGCTGCACGATGAGCGCCACCGCGACGGCGCCCGGGTCGAGGACGCCGCGGGAGGCCTCGCCGACGTAGCTGGCGCGGCCACGCCGGGCGATGATCGACGACGTCGACTCGGCGCCGCGTGCGGCCGCAGCCGCGGCGTCACGCAGGGTCGCCCCCGGTACGGCGAGGGCGTCGGCCGCCGGGGACAGGGCGTCGACCATCGTCTTGTGGCCGACCTCGGCCTGGCCGTAGCGCTGCACCACGGCCAGGCCGGCCGCCAACCCGGCACCGAGCTCGGCCGGCGTCGGCTCGTCGCCCTGTGCGCAGCGGGCCAGCTCGCGGAAGAACATCCCGAAGAGCGGACCGCTGGTGCCGCCGGTGCCCAGGAAGCCGCGCGAGACGCACGTCAGCCACTCCCGGTAGGTCCGGGGCCGAGCGGTCGCGACCTCCTGCTCCACCCGGGCGTACGCCGAGGTCAGGTTGCGCCCGAAGTCGCCGTCGCCGGAGAGCCGGTCCAGCTCGCCCAGGCGGGCGGCCTCGACCGCGAAGGTGGCGATCATCGACTCGGTCCAGGTCCGGCCGAAGCCGGGGGCCAGCTCGTCGCCGGCGGTGGTGTCGGATGCGTTCACGGGTGCCTCACCAGGTCAGGGCGGGAGTTCGGACGGGGGCGTCCCACAGGCGGAGGAGCTCCTCGTCGACGGGGAGCAGGGTGACGGACACCCCGTGCATGTCCAGGGACGTGACGTAGGAGCCGACCAGGAAGCGATCCACGCGCAGGCCCTGGGCGGTCACCAGCCGGTGGACGGCCCGGGCGGCGACGTGCAGCTCGAGCGGGTACGTCGAGCCGAGCCCGTTGACGATCGCGACGACGCCGCCACCACGGGCCAGCTCGAGGCTCGCCAGGAGCGGCTCGACCAGCAGCGAGGTGAGCTCGTCGGCGCTCGCCATCGGGACCCGCGAGCGACCCCGCTCGCCGTGGATGCCGACGCCCAGCTCGACCTCGTCCCCGTCGAGCTCGAAGGCCGGCCGCGACTCGCCGGGGTGCGTCCCCGCCGTCAGCGCGAGCGCCATGCTGCGGGCCCGGCCGGCGACCCGCCGGCCGAGCGCCGCCACCGTCGCCAGGTCCGCCCCGGCCTCGGCCGCGGCGCCGCAGATCTTCTCGACCGCGACCACGGCCGCCGTACCGCGTCGCCCCGGCCCACCGTCGTCGGTCTCGGCTGGGTCGGTCGCTGGGTCGGTCGCTGGGTCGGTCGCGAGGTCGTCGTCGACCAGCACCACCTCGGTCGCGACGGCGTCGTCCTCGTCGGCCAGCTCGCGGGCGATGGTGAAGTTGATGACGTCGCCGGTGTAGTTCTTCACGATGTGCAGGACGCCCCGTCCGGCGTCCGCGGCGCGCGTCGCCTCGTAGAGCTGCAGGGCGGTCGGGCTCGCGAAGACGGCACCCGGCACGGCCACGTCGAGCATGCCGGTGCCGACGAAGGACGCGTGCAGCGGCTCGTGCCCCGAGCCACCCCCTGACACCAGGGCGACCTTGTCGGGTGCCGGCGCCGCCCGGGCGACGAACCCGTGCTCGGCGTCGTACCGGAGCAGCGTGGGGTGCGCCAGCGCGAGGCCCTCCAGCGCCTCGGCGACCAGGTCGTCGGGATCGTTCGCCAGGCTCCGTCGCACCACTGTCTCCCCTCGTCCGGACGGAGCCATCATGGCCGGGCCACGGGCCGGCCGCGAGTGGTCACCTGACGTTCTCGCGCCGTTCCGTCCGGGTTGGCGGCTCGTTGCGACGCGATGTCCAGCCTGCGGAGTCGGATCTCGAGCCACCCCGGACGAAGGAACTGTCTTGCCGCACGCGCGCCGCTCCCTGTCTGCCGCACTGGCCACGTCGCTCGGCGTGCTCACCCTGGGCGTCGTCGTCCCACCCGCGCACGCGGACACCGGGGCCGTCATCCGGATCACCGAGATCGCGTACGGCGGGCTGATCGCGTCCGGCGGTGACGGCGAGTACGTCGAGCTGACCAACATCGGCGACGCTGCCCAGGACCTGACCGGCTGGTCCTACGACAACGTGAAGGCGACGGCAGGAGCCGTGTCGCTGACGTCGCTCGGCACGCTGGCCCCGGGAGCGTCGGCCATCATCACCGACGCCGACGCGACGGCGTTCCGCACGGACTGGGGACTCAAGGCCTCCGTCGCGATCGTCAACGACGGCACGGAGACCCTGAACAAGGGCCCGAACGCGGTCCACCTCTACGACGGCAGCGGCGCCGAGGTCGACTCGGTGTCGTACGTGAGCGGCTTCTTCCCCGGCAAGGGCCGGTCGGCGTGGGTGGACGCCGCCCACCTGGGTGCGAAGGCGACCACCACCGGGTGGAGCATCGCGACGGCCGCCGACGCGGAGGCCTCCTGGACCAGCGCGACCGGCTCGATCGGCTCGCCGGGCGCCTCGACCCACGGGACCCTGACGCCCACCGACGTCCGCACCGGAGACGGTGGCGGGGCCGGTGGCGGCGGAGGTCCCGAGGCGCCGTGCCAGACCGAGGACGGCGGCACCGCGCCCGGCACCGTCCCCGCCGGCGTCGTCGCCTGGCCCGGCTCGCAGACGCCGGTGACGGCCGACGACCAGTGCGCCTGGGTGACCAGCCTGTCGGGGCAGGACCTCAGCGGCCTCGCCTTCGACCCGAACGACGCCGACGTGCTGTACGCCGTCAAGAACAAGAGCCACGTCTACCGGCTGCTGCGATCGGGCGCGGGCTGGGTCAAGGACACCGCCAACGACTGGTCGGCCGGCAAGGACCTCCGCTTCCCCGGAGGCTCCGGCCTGCCGGACAGCGAAGGACTCACCGTCGGCCCCGACGGCTCGCTCTACGTCACGACCGAGCGCGACAACGCCGCCTCCGGCGTCCCGTTGGACTCGGTGCTCAAGCTGGACCCGACCGCGAGCGGCACGACGCTGGTCGCCAGCGACCAGTGGGTCCTGACGCCCGACCTCGGCCTCACGAACGCGGACGCCAACCTGGGCTTCGAGGGCGTCGCCTACGTGCCCGACGCCTTCCTGACCCGCGCCGGGTTCCGCACCGACGCCGGGACGCGCTACGACCCGGCGGCGTACCCGGGCAAAGCGGCCCCCGGGCTCTTCCTGGGCGCCGTGGAGAAGACGGGCCACCTGCGTGCCTACGTGCTCAACACCGACCACACCTTCGTCCGCGTCGCCGACATCGCCACCGGGATGGTCGGCGTCATGGAGGCGTCGTACGACGCGGACCTCGGCCGGATCTGGGCACACTGCGACAACACCTGCGGCAACGCCACCGCGCTGCTGAAGGTCGGCAGCGACGGCCACTTCGCCGTCGAGCGCGACTACAGCGCCCCCACGGGCCTGCCCAACTACAACCTCGAGGGCTTCGTCGTCGCCCCGGCCTCGACGGCCACCGGCGGCGCCCGGCAGGTGCTCTGGGCCGATGACGGCAACCGCTTCGGCCACTCGCTGTGGAGCGGCACGCTCGACCTCGACCTCGGGCTGACCCAGTCGCTCACCCCGGACCCGCAGATCGGCGGGACACCGACGATCGGCAGCCGGCTGACCGCGGACCTCGGCACGTGGGACGACGGCGTCAGCACGCACTACGGCTGGCAGGTCGGCGACACCGTCCTCGCGACCGATGCGCCGCTGACCCTGAGCGACCCGACGCTGGTCGGCGCGACGGTCGAGCTCCGCGTCACCGGCACCCGCTCCGGGTTCGGCCCGGTCACCACGACGGCGACCACCACGGTCGTCGCGGGCGCGCTCACCGCCGGCACCCCCACCGTCAGCGGTACGCCGACGGTCGGTCGGACCCTCACCGCCGCCGCCGGTGGCTGGGGTCCGGGCCCCGTGCAGCTCCGCTACACCTGGCTCGCCGACGGCCGTGCGATCGCCGGCGCCACGGGCCGCTCCCTGCGGCTCACCGCGGCCCAGCGCGGAGCCGCCATCGCCGTCCGGGTCACCGGCGCGCGGGTCGGCTACGCGACCCGGACCGCCACCTCGCGAGCGACGGCTGCGGTCCGGTCCGGCACCATCACCACGGCGCGGCCCACGATCCGGGGCACCGCCAGGGTGGGGCGCACGCTCGTCGTCAGGCCCGGCCGATGGAGCGCCGGCGGCTCGGCCGTCCACCTGTCGTACCGGTGGCTGGCCAACGGCACGGTGATCCGAGGCCAGGGCACCGCGCGGCTGCGGCTCACGGCGGCTCTGCGGGGCCAGCGGATCACGGTCCGGGTGGTCGGCTCCGCGGCCGGCTACCGGTCCGCCGCCCGGTCCTCGGCGGCGTCCGGAAGGGTCCGCTGAACGACCGTTTTCGACCCTCCCACTTAGGCCCTCCGAAGACGAAAGCCCAGTGTGGGTTGGGATGTGGCGCTTCTAACGCACGCCGATGGACCCGGCGGTGCGGATGTTGGGTACCGTGCCCAGCACCCGCCGGATGGATCGAGAGGCTGCGACGGACATGGTCGATGTGAACAGTGCGCTGGACGAGGCAGGACTCACCAACCCCCGAGTGCGTGAGTACGTGGCCGAGTGGGCCGCCATCACGCAGCCCGACCGGGTCGAGGTGGTTGACGCGGCCGACGACGCGCGACTGGTCCAGGAGGCGCTCGACGCGGGTGAGCTGCTCCCGGCGGGCGAGGGCCGCTACTACTCGCGCAGCTACTTCAAGGACACCGCACGCTCCGAGGAGCGCACGGTCGTGGCCACCAGCACCGAGGACGACAAGGGCGTCTACAACAACTGGAAGCCCGCGGCCGAGATGACCGAGCTGCTCACCGACCGGATGCGCGGGGCCTCGGCCGGCAAGACCATGTACGTCATCCCGTACCTGATGGCACCCCCGGGATCGCCGCTGACGCCGTACGCCGCGGGCGTGGAGCTCACCGACAGCCGCCCGGTCGTGCTGCACATGATCCGGATGTCGCGCGTCGGTGCGTCGTACGTCAACGAGCTCGAGGACCCCAACAGCTTCGTGCGTGCGGTGCACGTGACCGGTGACCTGGAGAACCTCGGCCAGGGCACGCCCGACGACCAGCGCTACTTCGCGACGGTCGCCGACGAGCGCACGATCCTGCACTTCGGCTCGTCGTACGGCGGCAACGCGCTCCTCGGCAAGATCGCCCACGGGCTGCGGCAGGCCTGCTACGACGGCCGCGCGTCCGGGGTCTTCCTGGCCGAGCAGTTCATGCTCCTCGGCATCACCGACAAGGAGACCGGCAAGCGCTGGCACATCTGCGGCGGCTTCCCGAGCGCCTCGGGCAAGACCAACCTCGCGATGACGCTCGCGCCGGACGCCCTCGGCGACCGCTACCACGTCGAGTTCTACGGCGACGACATCGCCTGGCTGTGGGTCAACCCCGACGACGGCCGGGTCTACGGCATGAACCCCGAGTTCGGCGTCTTCGGCGTCGCCAAGGACACCAACGAGAAGACCAACCCGACGGCGCTCGAGTCGATCGGCGACGGGTCCGGCGTCATCTTCACCAACGTCGCCTACAACGAGCAGACCCACGAGGTCTGGTGGGAGGGCATGACGAAGAGCCCGCCCGCGGACGTCACCGGGTGGCAGGACTGGAAGGGCGAGCTGATCTCGGAGCGCGCGGCGGACGACACGTCACCGTGGGCGCACCCCAACAGCCGCTTCACCACGACGCTCGACAACGTGCCCAACGTCGCCGCCGACTTCGAGGACCCCGCCGGCGTCCCGATCGACGCGATCATCTTCGGTGGCCGCACCAGCGACCGCGAGCCGCTCGTCCGCGCGATCACCGACCTGGCCGAGGGCGTCTACGACGGCCTGACGCTCGGCGCCGAGGCGACCTTCGCCGCCGAGGGCGTGGACGGCCAGCTGCGCTACGACCCGATGTCGATGCGGCCGTTCATGGCGTACGGCGAGGGCGACTACGCCGCGCACTGGCTGAAGATCATCGGTGCGGCGACCGACCGCCCGATCTTCGCGCACGTCAACTGGTTCCAGCGGGGCGAGGACGGCCACTTCCGCTGGCCCGGCTACCGCGAGAACCTGCGGGCGCTGCTCTGGCTCGCTCGCTTCAAGGACGGCGACGTCACCGGGCGCCAGACCCCGGTCGGCGTGCTGCCGACGGTCGAGGAGCTCGAGCTCGAGGGTGTCGAGATCACGCCCGAGGACCTCGAGATCATCCTGACGATCGACAACGAGCGGTGGCGTCAGGAGATGGGCTTCCGCGAGGCGCACCTCAAGGCCTTCGACCGGCTGCCCGAGGAGATCTGGGAGGCCCACCGCCGGGTCTCGGCCGCGCTCGACGCGGAGGCCTGAGCGACGCCGGTCGCCCGGGGCCATGCCCGGAGCGTCGTGCCCGGCCGGGTCAGGCACAGCGCTGCGAGCACCAGGGCCGAGCCGGCGATGCCGTCGATCCAGTAGTGGTTCGCGGTGCTGACGACCACGAGGACCGTGGTCACCGGGTGCAGCAGCCACAGCCAGCGCCAGCGGGTCCGGCACGCGGAGACGAGCACGACCGCGACCAGGAGCGCCCAGCCGACGTGGAGGCTCGGCATCGCGGCGTACTCGTTCGACATGCTCCCCAGCACGGGCGCCTGGTAGATCGAGATGCCACCGGCGTGACCGGTGTCGACCATCCCGAGAGAGCCGAGCAGCCGCGGCGGGGTCACCGGCAGCAGCACCGTGAACACCAGGGCGACGGCGGTCGCGGTGAAGATCGCGCGCTTCGCCCAGCGGTACGTCGGGCGCCGGTAGCGGTAGAGCCAGACCAGGACGCCGACCGTGAGCGGGAAGTGCACCGAGACGTAGTAGCGGTTCGCCAGCTCGATCAGCCACTCGTGGCCGAGAGCCCAGTCCTGCAGGGCGGCCTCGGCGGGCAGGTGCAGCCACCGCTCGACGTCGACGACCCCGTGGGCGTTGGCGTTCGCGCGACCGAGGTCGTGGGTGGCCAGCATCCGGCCGACGTTGTAGGCGAGGAAGGCCAGCAGCACCTGGGCGAACTCCCGGGCCACGTCGAGGTTAAGGGTACGGCGAGCGGAGATGCGCCCCGCCGTGCTCACCGACATCGCGTCGTACCCGTCCTTCCGACAACTCTTACAAGTGTAAGTTAGCGTGCGCGGGCGATCCGCTCCACACTGGGTCCGACCCGCACCGCACGGCAGACTCATCGGGAGGAGGGGCGAGCGTGACGTCAGATACTCGCGCCGACCTGCGCGTCGAGCGCAGCCGCACCCAGCTCGCCGAGGCGCTGCGTGCCCTGATGCGGACCCGGGACCCGCGCGACATCTCGATCTCGGCCCTGTGCGCCGAGGCCGGCGTGAGCCGACCGACCTTCTACCAGCACTTCTCCAGCCTCGACGAGGTCGCGGCCGCCGGCATCGAGGAGCGCTTCGTCCGGCTGCACGCCGAGCAGCGCGCGAGCGGGGAGTCGCCGTGCGACGGGCCGGAGGCGTCCTACCGCCTGCTGGTCGGATTCCTCGGTGAGCTGGGCGCCGAGCGCGCGTCCTGGCAGCGCACCATCGGCAGCGGTACGGCGTTCTCCGCCTCCCGCGACGCCGTCGAGAGCTGGCTGGTCGACCGGCTCGCCGAGCGCACGCCCGCGGCCGGACCGGCGGTGCTGCGGTACGCCGCCGCCGGGTTCCTCGGGGTCGTCCGGGCGTGGCTGCTGCAGGACGACGGCCCGGACCGGCCGAGCGCCGACGACCTGGCCGCCAGCCTCGTCGCGCTGTCCGCACGGGTGCTGGGTCCGACCGACCTGTAACACGTTCTTGCTGCGCCCTACCCTGGAGCCATGAAGACGCGACTGAGCTGCCCGTGCGGTGACGTGATCAAGGCCCAGGACGAGGACGAGCTGGTCGAGCTGACCCAGCAGCACCTCGCGGCCGCACATCCGGGCATGTCCTACGGCCGCGACGAGATCCTCTTCATCGCGACGTGACGCGGCCGCTGCTGGGGTGACGCCTCAGCGCGGTGGCGGTCCGGCGCTCTCCCGCACGACCAGCTCGGTCGGGAGCAGCACGTCGTCGACCGGCTGCTGCCCGCCCATCACCGACAGCAGCGAGGCCACGGCCAGTCCGCCCTTGCGGGCGACGTCCTGCCGCACGGTCGTCAGCGGCGGTCGGGAGACCTCGGCCAGCGGGCTGTCGTCGAAGCCGATCACCGAGACGTCGCCGGGCACCGAGAGTCCCAGAGACTCCGCGGCCCGGACGACCCCGAGGGCGAAGGAGTCGGAGAAGCAGACGACGGCGGTCGGCCGGTCGGGTCGGTCGAGCAGGGCGCGAGCGGCCTCCTGGGCGGCGCTCGTCGGCCGGTAGGGCGCTGTGGCCACCTGCGGCTCGATGCCGGCGGTGGCGAGGACGTCGTCCCAGCCGAGCATCCGCTGCGTGGCCGGGAAGCTGGGCGACGGACCGCCCGCGTTGCTCGCGAGCGTGAGGATGCCGATGCGGGTGTGGCCGAGGTCGACGAGGTGCTGGGCCGCCGAGCGCGCGCCCCCGCGGTCGTCGACGTTGACGCTGGCGACGTGCTCGCGCTTGTCCTGGTCGATCGCGACCTGCGGCAGGCCTCGTCGGTCCAGCCACGCGAGGTCCACCGACTCGGGCTCGCAGATGTAGAGCAGCGCGCCGTCCATCGCGACGTCGCGCGACGGGACGTAGTCGTCCCGGCTCGACGCCAGCAGGGTGAGCGCCAGCCCGTTGTCGGCGAGCGTGTCGGCGACCGAGGCGAAGAACTCCGAGGCGATGGCGTCCTCGAAGGCGTCGCTGAGCCGGTCGTTGAGGATGATGCCGACGGCGCCGCTGCGCCCCCGCGCCAGCGCGCGGGCCGCGGGGTCCGGTCCGACGTACCCGAGGTCCTCGGCGGCCGCCAGGATCCGGGTCCGCAGCTCGGCGGAGAGCTGGTCGGGGCGCGAGAACGCGTTGGACACCGTCATCCGGCTGACGCCGACGCGGTCCGCGATCGATTGCAGGGTCACCTTGGCCATGGCCGACCCAGTATCGCGGGTCGGCCCAACGGCCGGCACGGCGCTCACCAGGTGACGCTCAGCCGGGCTGGCAGCTGTGCCGCTGGGCCGGCTCCACCCAGCGGGCCAGGCCGTGCAGCCGGGCGGCCACCTGGCTGCGGGCGGCGACGGTACGACGGGTGCGGGCGGGTCGCTCCGCGACCACCGGGGCGTCCGGTCGGGCGCTGCCGACCGTCGCGAGGGTGGCCCGGACGGCCAGGTTGGCGGTGGTGGGGTCGAACGTCATGGCTCCTCCTCGGGCTCTGTGGAATGACGCTGTACCGGTACAGTACGCCTGCCGCACTTTACCGGTCAAGTAGTCCGGGAGGAGACGTCTAGCCCGCCGGCGCCAGGCTCGGCTCGTGGGTCACCTGGTCCCAGGTGAAGACGTAGGTGCCGCCGCCGACCGGGACGCTGAGCACGAGGTTGCCGCCGCCCGCGGCACCACCGGCGCCGTAGTTTTCGGTCCAGGAGTCGTTGATCGCCACCTTCCACTCGTAGTCGCCCTTCGGCAGCGTGAAGGTCCGGTGCCACCGCCCGTCCGAGGTGTCGAACGCCAGGTGGGCGGCGGCGCAGTCGGGCTGCCAGTCGCCGGGGCAGCCGAGCTCGGACTGCAGGCTGCCCGCCACGGTCACGCTGTCGCGCAGCGGCACCGGATCGGCGGTCGTCACCGTGACCGGTGCACTGGTCACGGCCGGCAGGGAGCGCTCGTGGAGGACCGCGCGGTAGGTCACCGCCGTGCCGATCGGCAGGTCCGAGACGTCGTCACTGAGCGTGTAGGCCGGCGAGGAGGTGTCCGTGCCCAGAGTGGTCCAGGCGCCGGAGCCGAGCCGTCGCTGGAAGGTGACCGACTGGGTGGCCCGCTCGGGGTCCACGGCGGCGTCGAGCCGGACCGGGTCGATGGCGGTGACCGTCGGGCCGGCCGGCGACGCGAGCCGGATCGTCGGCGACGGGACGCGCGCCGATCGGGGCGCGGTCCCCCGGGTGTGACCGGCGTTGTCGAGCACCGCCGCGCGGTACTCCACCCCGGTGCCGGGCCGCAGCGTGCTGACGTCGTCGAAGACCTGGTACGGCGCGGAGTCGTCGGTGCCGATCGTGCGCCACGGGCCGCGGCCGGTCCGGCGCTGGAAGGTGACCTCGTAGAACGAGGAGCCCGCCACGTCCGCGGCCACGTGCATCCGGCCGCGGGAGACCTCGCTCGGCCGGGGAGCGCGCAGCCTGAGGTCGGGCGCCCGGTGGGACCGGGGGATCCGGGCGTCCGAGGCGTAGACGGTCGTCGACAGCCCGGGCACCGTCACCGCGAGGTTGCGGCTGCGGTCGGTGCGCAGGTGCGCCGGGCCGGTGCCGTAGACCCGCGAGAAGCCACCGTTGCGGGCGTACGTCGGCACCGCGCCGGAGGCCGGCTGCTCGCTGTTGTTGAGCACCACGACGTACTCGCGCTGCCGGCGCCGGTCGATCCTCGAGAAGGCGAGCAGCCCGGTCGAGTCGGAGGCGAGGCGCACCTGCTGGGCGCCGTTGCGCAGCGCCGGGTAGCGGTCGGTGAGGGCGGCGAGGTCGGCGATCGAGCGGTAGAGCGGGTGGTCGGTCGCGAAGTTGTCGTCGGCGCCCGTGCGGTCGGTGCCGATCTGGGTGTCGGCCCGGTACTCCGGCACCTGGCTGGCGAACATGGTCTGCCGCGCGAGCTGGTCGCCCCCGGCTCCGGTGAAGCCCTGCTCGTCGCCGTAGTAGACGACGGGGTTGCCGCGCGAGAGGTACATCAGCTCGTGACCCAGCCGGTCGCGCGCGAGGAGCTCGGTGTCGTCGGCGCTCTCGCCGTTGGTGGTGTTGTCGGCGGTGACGAAGGAGCCGAACCGGCCCATGTCGTGGTTGCCGAGGAAGGTGGGCAGCGAGTAGGCGTTGGAGTCGGCGTCGGTGTACCAGTCGTCGTTGGCGAAGAAGTCCGCCAGCCGCTGGGTCGGCAGCCGCTTGGAGGCGAAGCCGCGCGCGGCGTCCTGGAACGGGAAGTCGAGGATCGCCTGCATGCCGTCGTGGGTCGTGTAGTGCGACGTGAAGCTCTTCGCGGCGGCGTCGCTGCCGTCGAGCGCGACCTCGCCGAACATGAAGAAGTCGCGCTTCCCGTGCCGGTGGGCGTAGTCGAGGATCCCCGGGCCGAACGCCTGCCAGAACTCGTCGTTGACGTGCTTCATGGTGTCGATGCGGTAGCCGTCGATCCCGAACTCGCCGATCCAGCTCCGGTAGATGTCCGTCATCCCGTCGACCACCTCCGGCCGCTCGGTGAAGAGGTCGTCGAGGCCGAAGAAGTCGCCGTACTGGCTGTCCTCGCCGGTGAAGGTCGTGTTGCCGCGGTTGTGGTACATCGTCGGGTCGTTGAGCCAGGCCGGGACCTTCAGGTCCCGCTCCGCCGGGTCGAGCACGGGCGTGTAGGGGAAGGACGTCGCGGGGTCCAGGTCGGGGAAGCGCGAGGTGCCGGCGTAGTCGCGGTCGTCGAAGACCCGACCGCTCGCGGTGCGGTAGGGCGAGACGTCCTTCGAGACGTACGCCGTCCGGTCGCCCTGCTCGTAGCCGATCACGTCGGCGGTGTGGTTGGTGATGATGTCGAAGAAGACCTTCATCCCCTTGGCGTGCGCGGCGTCGACCAGCTCCGCGAGGTCGGCGTTCGTCCCCAGGTGCGGGTCGACCTTGGTGAAGTCGGTGATCCAGTAGCCGTGGTAGCCCGCGGAGGGGCCGTCCTCGAGCTGCACCGCCTTGTTCTGGAAGATCGGGGTCAGCCAGATCGCGTCGGTGCCGAGCCCCTTGATGTAGTCGAGCCTCGACTGCAGCCCGGCCAGGTCGCCGCCGTTGTAGAAGCCCTTGCTGGTCGGGTCGAAGCCGCTGACCAGCGGGTCGTCGCCGAGGCCGCCCTCGTCGTTGGCGGTGTCGCCGTTCTCGAACCGGTCGCCCATGACGAAGTAGAAGTCCTGGTCGGTCAGCCCGGTGCGCAGGGCGTGGCCGGCGTACCGGCCGCCCGAGCCCGACGGATGGCCGTGCCGCGGCGGGTGGGCGGCGGCCGGCGCGAGGGGCGCCAGCACCGCGAGCACGACGACGACGGACAGGGTGCGCAGCAGCAGACGCATCTGGAACTCCCGAGTGATCCAGGTCACACCTTGGTGACGAGACCTGCAACCTAACCGGCGGCACCGACGGTCCACAACCCGGGGAGGCTCCTCAGGTCGAGCGGTGGAGGCGTCCGGAGTCGCCGCGGTCGAGCGAGCGGCCGATGACCAGCCGCTGGATCTGGTTGGTGCCCTCGAAGATCTGCATCACCTTGGCCTCGCGCATGTAGCGCTCGACCGGGAAGTCGCGGGTGTAGCCGTAGCCGCCGAGCACCTGGACGGCGTCGGTGGTCACCCGCATCGCGTTGTCGGTGGCGACGAGCTTGGCGACCGACGCCTCGCGGCCGTACGGCAGGCCCTGGTCCTT
Organism: Nocardioides sp. URHA0020; assembly: GCF_000620705.1. Classification (GTDB taxonomy): domain Bacteria; phylum Actinomycetota; class Actinomycetes; order Propionibacteriales; family Nocardioidaceae; genus Nocardioides. Next base: position 27,337 of record NZ_KK211167.1, on the reverse strand, counting down.
GAGCCGGGCCGCGTGCAGCATGGTGGCCCGGGCGCTCTGGACCGCGGCCTCCATGTCGGCCAGCACGAAGCTCAGGCCCTGGTGGTCGATGATCCGCTCGCCGAAGGTCTCGCGGCTCTGCGCGTAGGCGACCGCGTGGTCGAGCGCACCCTGGGCGAGCCCGGTGGCGACGGCGGCGATCCCGAGCCGGCCGGCGTCGAGACCGGCCAGCGCGATCTTGAGTCCCTGCCCCTCAGCGCCCAGGCGGCGCTCGACGGGGATCCGGACGCCGTCGAAGCGCATCGTCGCGGTCGCGGACCCGGTGAGACCCATCTTCTGCTCCGGCGGGTCGGCGACCAGCCCGTCGGTGTCGGCCGGCACGAGGAAGCACGAGATGTCGTTGCGCCCGTCGCCGGTGCGGGCCATCACCTTGTAGTAGTCGGCGTGCCCGCCGTGGGTGGTCCAGGCCTTGGCGCCGGTGATGACGTACTCGTCGCCGTCGAGCCGGGCGCGGGTCGTCATGGCGGCCGGGTCCGAGCCGGCGTGCGGCTCGGAGAGGCAGTACGCACCGAGCAGCTCGCCACCGAGCATGTCGGGCAGCCAGCGCTGCCGCTGCTCCTCGGTCCCGGCGGTGACCAGTCCGAAGCAGCTCAGCGCGTGCACCGAGGTCCCGACGCCGACGCTCGCCCAGACGGCTCCGATCTCCTCCAGCACCTGCAGGTAGACCTCGTAGGCGAGCCCGCCCCCGCCGTACTCCTCGGGATAGGGCAGGCCGAGCAGCCCGGCCCGGCCGAGCACCCGGAAGACCTCACGCGGGAACTGCTCCTCGCGCTCCGCACGCGCCACCAGCGGGGCCAGCTCGCGGGTCGCCAGGTCACGGACCAGGCCGATCAGGTCGACGGCTTCGTCGGAGGGCAGCAGGCGGGACGCGGGCATCTTCGGACCCTAACCCCGACGCCCCACGTGACCGCGCGGCGGAGTCCTTCCCACGCTCCCCAGACCAGCAGACCAGCAGACCAGCAGACCCGCGGACCCGCGGACCAGCACGCACGTCCACGGGCTCCGGCGTCGTCAAATTGGGGGACGCCGGACGGCGGCGCCGGTGCCAGACTCAGAGACTGACCGGGGGGCTTCCTCGGAGGTGCGGCACATGCGGAACTGGCTCATCGGATCACTGGTCCTCGTGGTGGTGACCGCCCTGTGCGCGGGACTGACCCCCGCGACCGCGGCACCCACGGCTGCGGGACGCGATCCCGACCGGCTGGACGCGTACACCCTGACGGTCACGCCGTCCGAGCTCTCCGCGGTCTCCGACCTGGGCGTCGAGGTCAGCGGCCAGCGATCGGTCGCGGCCGGCCTCGAGCTCGACGTCGTGCTCGACGGTGCGCAAGCCAACAAGCTCGAGAGGCAGGGCGTCGGCGTCGAGCTCACCCGGGTCGAGGGCGGGCTCACGGTCCGTCAGCTCGCGGCCAAGCAGGCGGCCGGCGGGTTCGACGTCTGGCGCTCGTACGACGAGCGCGGCGGCATCCGGGACCAGATCTACGCGGCGGCCCGCAAGAACCCCCGCCTCGTCAAGGTCGAGGTCATCGGCCACACCGGGCAGGGCCGGCCGATCCTGGCGGTCAAGGTGACGCAGAACGCCCGCAGCAAGCGGGACGGCAGTCGGCCGGCCGTGCTCTACAGCTCGACCCAGCACGCCCGCGAGTGGATCTCGACCGAGGTCAACCGCCGCCTCATGAACCACTACATCGACCGCTGGCGCGCCCACGACAAGTCGGTCCGCAAGCTGCTGAGGTCCACCGAGCTGTGGTTCGTGCTGGTGGCCAACCCCGACGGCTACCAGTACACGTTCGACCACGAGCGGCTGTGGCGCAAGAACCTCCGCGACAACAACGGCGACGGGCAGATCCAGGTGGGCGACGGCGTCGATCCCAACCGCAACTTCCCCAACCACTGGGGGTACGACGAGGAGGGCTCGTCGTCCATCCAGTCCAGCGAGACCTACCGCGGCCCGGCGCCGGCGTCGGAGCCCGAGACCCGGGCCATGGTCGGCCTGCTGGACCGGATCGGGTTCGCGTTCCAGGTCAACTACCACTCGGCGGGCCAGTGGCTGCTGTACGCCGAGGGCTGGCAGACCGGCACGCCGACCGCCGACGACCCGATCTACTACGCCCTGTCCGGCAACCTGGACGCCCCGGCGATCCCCGACTTCCACCCGGGCCTGAGCTCCGACGTCCTCTACGTCACCAACGGCGAGACGACGGACTACGCGCACGTGAGCACGGGCGCGCTCGCCTGGACGCCGGAGCTGTCCGAGGGCTGCGAGGGATGCGGCTTCGTCTTCCCCGACGACGACGCGCTGGTGCAGGCCGAGTTCGAGCGCAACCTGCCCTTCGCCGACTCCGTCGCGCGGTCGGCGGGTGACCCCGACGACCCGAAGACGGTCACCGGCATCAGGACCAAGCCCTTCTACCTGGACAGCGACGACCCCTACAAGAGCGGCAACCCGGGAGTGCAGCTGAGCTTCACGAAGTCGTACGGCGACCCGCAGCCGGTCGCGGTGCTCGCCAAGCGCAGCCTGGGCAGGGTCACGCTGAAGTACCGGATCAACCACGGGCGCGTCCGCTCGGCACCCACCCACGAGTGGGGTGGCGGATCCACCTACGACCCGGCGTCGGTCTACTACCACCAGGTCCGCGGCGTCGTCCGCGGCACGGACCCCGGGGACTCGGTCAAGGTCTGGTTCGAGGCGCGCCACCACCGCAGCGAGTCGTTCACCTACGACGCCGTCTCCGACTCCGGGCGCGACGTGCTGGTGGTCGCCGCCGAGGACTACACGGGCGCCTCGCCGGTGCAGTCGACGGCGGGGCCGCACCACGCCGACGCCTACACCGACGCCCTCGCCGCCAACGGCGAGGACGCGGACCTCTACGACATCGACGCGGCCGGCCGGGTCGCACCCGACGCGCTCGGCGTGCTCAGCCACTACGACGCCGTGGTCTGGGAGACCGGTGACGACCTCGTGACCCGGACCGCGGGACGCGCGGGCGGCAACGCCGACCGGCTCGCGATCGACGAGCTGCTCGAGCTGCGCTCCTACCTCAACGAGGGCGGCCGGGCGATGCTCGCCGGCGACTCGGCGGGCCAGCAGTACACGACCAACGTGGGCGCCCAGCTCTACGACCCCCAGGGCGTCATCGACTGCAACCCCGCACCGGCCGACGTCGATCCGCGCCGCTGCCTGCCGACGTACGGCTCGTTCTTCGGCGGCGACACGACCAACGACGTGCTGCAGTACTACCTCGGTGGCTACCTGGCCGTGGCCAACGACGGTCACGCCGACGGGACGGCGTTCGACTCGGTCGGGGTGGACGACCCGTTCACGGGTCTGTCCTGGGGCCTCGACGACCCCGTCCTCGCCGCCAACACGCTGCGCAGGTCCTCGTTCATCGCGACCAGCGGCATCCTGCCGGTCGATGAGTTCAAGCAGTTCGAGAGCTGGGCGGCGGCACGCTACGACAAGCCCGGCGGGCCCTTCGACCCGCACAGCGGGGACAAGTACCTGTACTCGCAGATCGCCGACGCCTCCTACAAGCGGGTCACCCGGGAGATCGCCGTCCCGGCCGGCGGCGGATCGATGACGTTCTGGACGTCGTACGACACCGAGGCCGCCTGGGACCACCTCTTCGTGGAGGCGCGCACCCCGGGGGCCGACGACTGGACGACGCTGCCGGACGCCGGCGGCCACACCACGCAGGCCACCGGCGACAGCTGCCACCAGGAGAACTCCGATGGCTGGCGGACCCTCCACCCGCAGCTCGACCACTACCAGACCCAGACCGGTCCCTCGACGTGCGATCCCACCGGCACCACCGGGGCCTGGAACGCGGCGAGCGGGAACTCCGGCGGCTGGCAGCAGTGGAGCGTGGACCTGTCGGCGTACGCCGGGCAGAGCGTCGAGGTCTCGATCGCGTACGCCAGCGACTGGGCCACCCAGGGGATCGGCGTCTTCCTCGACGACATCGTCCTCCCCGACGGCACCGCCACGTCGTTCGAGAGCGACCTGGGCGGCTGGCAGATCACCGGACCTCCCGACGGCAGCGGCGCCAACGCCAACAGCTTCATCCAGACCGACGCCTCGGGCTTCCCGGTCGGCAACACGATCGCCACACCGCGCTCGCTGCTGGTGGGCTTCGGGTTGGAGGGCGTCTCCACCGACGCGGAGCGCAACGCGCTGATGGCTCGCGCCCTGCATCACCTGACGGGGGTGAAGCCGATCAGCTGAGGTAGCCGCGCAGGCTGGTCATCGTCTGGTCCAGCAGCGTCGCGAGGTCCGCGTTCGGGTCGGCCAGCCAGCCCTCGTACGCCGAGATGGCGAGCGCCAGGGAGACGCTGCCGACCGTGCGGGGCAGGATGTCGGTGGGCTCCAGGCCGCGCCGCCGGGCGACGTAGTCGGCGATGACGTCGCGCCACTCGGCGTACTGGTGCACCGAGTGGGCCTGGAGCGCGGGGGTGCCGAGGATGAGCCGCATCCGGTCCCGGTGGGGCGGGACTGCGCTGTCGGGCACGTCGTTGAACGCGAGCACGCCGCGGTGCACGGCCTCCCAGAGCGGCAGGTCCACCGGCATCGAGGCGAGGATCTGGCGGAAGTGCTCGAGGGTGCTGGCGAACTGGCCCCAGGGGATGTCGTTCTTGGACTCGAAGTAGCGGAAGAGCGTGCGCCGTCCTACGCCGACCTCGGCGGCGATGTCGGCCATCGTCACGTCGTCGAACCCGCGCTCGGCGAACAGCCGGAACGCGGACTCCTCGATCCGCGCGTGGCTGGTCGCACCCGGACGGCCCCGACTGCTCATTCCTCGACCCTATCTTTGTGGCGCTGGGTGCCATTAGTGTGGCCCGCACCACATCCAACCAGAGCACATCCACCAGGAGGCTGCGATGAACCCGGAGCAGAACGAGCCCGTCGAGCAGGACGTCACCGCCGCGCTCACCAGTGAGGACCTGATCGAAGAGGTCTCGATCGACGGCATGTGCGGCGTCTACTGAGCCGCTGACCCGATGATCCTCGATGAGCCGTGGCGGCTGTCGCCGTCGGTGGCGCTGCGCCCCGAGCCGTTCGGGGCGCTGGCCTACCACTTCGGCAACCGCAAGCTGACCTTCCTCAAGCGCCCCGAGCTGGTGCGGGTGGTGGAGGGCTTGGCCCAGCACCCCGACGTGCGGTCCGCGCTGGTCGCGGTGGGGGTGCCCGAGGGGCAGCACGCGGCGTACGCCGCCGCGCTGGAGGGCCTGGCCGAGGCGGACATGATCCGGCCCCGTCCCGACGTACCGACCGGATCCGTGGAGGAGAGCGCATGAGACTCATCGAGCACTTCGAGCTCGGGCTGGACGCCCCGATCTGCCTGACGTGGGAGCTGACCTACGCGTGCAACCTGGAGTGTGCGCACTGCCTGTCGTCGTCGGGTCGGCGTGACCCGCGCGAGCTGAGCACCGAGCAGGCCGAGGCGGTGATCGACGAGCTGCAGCGGATGCAGGTGTTCTACGTCAACATCGGTGGCGGCGAGCCGACGATCCGCCCGGACTTCTGGCACCTGCTGGAGTACGCGGTCAACCACCAGGTGGGCGTGAAGTTCTCCACCAACGGGGTGCGTCTGGATCCGGAGCGCGCGGCGTTCCTGGCGGGTCCGGCGTGTGCCGGCTACGTCGACGTGCAGATCTCGCTCGACGGCGCGACCGCGGAGGTCAACGACTACGTGCGTGGGCCGGGGTCCTACGACATGGCGATCACCGCGCTGGAGAACCTGCAGGCCGCGGGCTTCGCCGACGCCAAGATCAGTGTGGTCTGCACCCGGCAGAACATCGGGCAGCTCGACGAGTTCAAGGCCCTCGCCGACAGGTACGGCGCGACGCTGCGCCTGACGCGGCTGCGTCCCTCGGGTCGCGGCGCGGACGTGTGGGACGAGTTGCACCCGCTGCCGGAGCAGCAGAAGGTGCTCTACGACTGGCTGATGGCCTCCGGTGACAACGTGCTGACCGGTGACTCGTTCTTCCACCTGGCCGCGTTCGGGGAGGCCCTGCCGGGCCTCAACCTCTGCGGAGCGGGTCGCGTGGTGTGCCTGATCGACCCGATCGGGGACGTGTACGCGTGCCCGTTCGCGATCCACGACAACTTCCTGGCCGGCAACCTGCTCGCCGACGGCGGCTTCCAGCAGGTCTGGCAGACCTCTGCGCTCTTCGAGGAGCTCCGCTCGCCGCAGACCGGTGGGGCGTGCGCGAAGTGCGACTTCTACGACTCCTGCCGCGGCGGCTGCATGGCTGCCAAGTTCTTCACCGGCCTGCCCCTCGACGGCCCGGACCCCGAGTGCGTGCAGGGCTACGGCGAGTCCGCGCTCGACGACCTGGCTGCTGCGGGCGGTCGGGTGCTGCCGGCCGCGAGCCAGGACCACTCCAAGGCCAACCCGACGCGCAACCAGCCGGTCATGCTCAAGCTCATGACCCGCCCGCCCGTCAGCGACTGCGCCGAGAGCCCGCTCGCCGGCTTCGTCCCGGCCGGTGGTTGAGGTGAAGGTCGAGAACCCGTGGCGGCAGAACCCCTGGTTCGAGTCCGTGGCGGTCGCCCAGCGGCGCGCCCGGAAGCGCCTGCCCCAGCCGGTGTACGCCGCGCTGGTCGCGGGCTCGGAGCGCGGGCAGACGGTGTCGGACAACCAGGCCGCGTTCATGGAGCTCGGGGTGCTGCCGCACGTCGCCGGTCACCACGCGGAGCGGTCGATGTCCCGCACGGTGCTGGGCCAGGAGGTCTCGCTGCCGGTGCTGATCAGCCCGACCGGGGTCCAGGCGGTGCACCCCGACGGTGAGGTCGCCGTGGCTCGGGCCGCCGCCGCGCGCGGCACCCTGATGGGGCTGTCCAACTTCGCCTCCAAGTCGGTCGAGGAGGTCGTCGAGGCCTGCCCCAGGACGCTCTTCCAGATGTACTGGACCGGCGACCGCGACGTGATGGTCCAGCGCATGGAGCGCGCCCACCAGGCCGGCGCCATCGGCCTGATCGCCACGCTGGACTGGTCGTTCTCGATGGGCCGCGACTGGGGCAGCCCGGAGATCCCCGAGAAGGTCGACCTCAAGACGATGGTGCGGATGGCGCCGAAGGTCGCGACCAGGCCGCGCTGGCTCTACCAGTTCGGCAGGACCGGCCAGATCCCGGACCTGACCGCCCCCAACCTCGCTGCGCCCGGTGCGGACAAGGGCCCGACGTTCTTCGGTGCCTACTACGAGTGGATGACCACCCCGCCGCCGTCGTGGGAGGACGTCGCCTGGATGCGCGAGCAGTGGTCGCAGCTCAGTGGCACGCCGTTCGTGCTCAAGGGCGTCGGCCGCGTCGACGACGCCCAGAAGGCCGTGGATGCTGGGGTCTCGGCGATCTCGGTGTCCAACCACGGCGGCAACAACCTCGACGGCACCCCGGCCGCGATCCGCCTGCTCCACCCGATCGCCACGGCCGTCGGAGACCAGGTCGAGGTGCTGATGGACGGCGGCGTACGACGCGGCTCGGACGTCGTGAAGGCCCTCGCCCTGGGCGCCCGCGCCGTGCTCATCGGGCGGGCCTACCTGTGGGGTCTCGCGGCCAACGGCCAGGCCGGCGTGGAGAACGTCCTCGACGTCCTGCACGGTGGCATCGACTCTGCGCTCCTGGGACTCGGCGTCTCCTCGGTCGACGAGCTGACCCCCGAGCACCTGCTGATCCCCGACGGCTTCCACCGGTCATGAGTCACCTGCCGGACGCGACGTCGTCCGAGACGGCCGGCGCCGCTCTGGTGCTGGTGCCGGTCGGGTCGATCGAGCAGCACGGGCCCCACCTGCCGCTCGACACCGACACCACCATCGCGGTGGCGGTCGCGCGGGCCGTGGCGGCCGAGCTGCCCGGGACCTGGGTCGCGCCACCCCTGTCCTACGGCTCGAGCGGTGAGCACCAGTCCTTCGCCGGCACGGCGTCGATCGGCACCGACGCGCTCACGCACGTCGCGGTCGAGCTGGCCCGCTCCCTGCGCACCTGGGCCGACCGGGTCGTCTTCGTCAACGCCCACGGCGGGAACCTGACCGCGCTGCGCGCCTCCGACGAGATCGAGTGGGTGCCCTGCGCGACGGAGGACGTCGACCTGCACGCCGGCTTCACCGAGACCTCGCTGATGCTGCACCTGCGGCCCGCGTCGGTGCGGCTCGACCGTGCCGAGGTCGGCAACACCCGGCCGTTGAGGGAGATCCTCCCCGCCATGATGGCCGGCGGCGTCGGCGCGGTGTCCCCCAACGGGGTGCTCGGCGACCCGGCGGGAGCCTCCGCGGCCGAGGGCGAGCGCGTGCTCGAGGCGATGGTCGCGGACGTCGTTGGGCGGCTCGGATGAGGGTCGCGCTGGTCACCGGAGCCGCCGGCGGCATCGGCTCGGCGACGGTCGCGCGCCTCGTGACGCAGGGGTACGCCGTGGTCGGGGTCGACCTCGACCCGGCTGAGGAGTCGGAGGCCGTCGCTCATGTCGTCGGTGACGTGCGCGACCGGGCGGTGCTGGAGGCCGCCGTCGACCTGGCCCTGGAGCGCTGGGGTCGGCTCGACGCCGCCGTGGCCGCCGCAGCCGTGATCCGAGGCGGGCAACCGCTGTGGCAGACCCCGCCCGCCGACCTCGACGACCTGTGGCAGCACGACGTGGTCGGGGTGTGGAACACCGCCGCGGTCGTCGTGCCGCACCTGCTCGCCCAGCCGGACCCGAGCGGCTGCCGGTTCGTCGCGGTCGCCTCCGCGGCCGGTGCGCACGGCCTCTTCCACCTCGCGGCCTACACCACCGTCAAGCACGCCGTGGTGGGCCTGGTGAGGGGACTCGCCGCCGACCTCGTCGGGACCGGGGTGACAGCGGTGGCGGTGTCGCCGGGCTCGACCCGGACCCCGATGCTGGAGGCCACCGCCGACCTCTACGGCCTGCCGGACGTGGAGGACTTCGCCGCCCACCAGCTCCTCCGGCGGATCCTCGACCCCGCGGAGGTCGCCGCCACGATCGCGTTCTGCTGCTCGGTCGAGGGCGCCGTCCTCAACGGCGGCGTCGTGCAGGCCGACGGCGGCTTCACGGGATGACGCTGCCCACCGGCTTCCGGGTGCGGGTCGGCGACGACGTACGCGTCCACGACGGGGGCCGCACCCTGGTCGGCGGCTCGCCGCTGCGGGTGCTGCGGCTGAAGGAGCCCGCACCGTCGCTGCAGCGCGGGGAGGTGCTCGCGGTGCGCGACCCCACCACGGGTGCCGTCGCCGAGCGGCTGCTGGCGGCCAACCTGGCGACGCCGGTGATCGACACCGCGGTTGCTGCCACCGAGATCACGGTCGTCGTCCCGGTCCGCGACCGCGCCGATCGTCTCGACCGGCTGCTGCACGGGCTCGCCGGCCTGTCGGTCGTCGTGGTCGACGACGCCTCGCACGACCCGGCGGCGGTGGCGGGCGTCGTGGGACGACATGGCGCCCGGCTGGTGGCGCTGCCCTCCAACCTCGGGCCGGCCGGAGCCCGCAACGCCGGACTGGGGGAGGTGCGGACGCCGTACGTCGCGTTCGTGGACTCCGACGTCGTCGTCGACGTCGAGAGCCTGCGCGGTCTCGCCGGCCACTTCGCGGATCCGCGCGTGGCGGCTGTCGGTCCACGTGTGCAGGGGGTCGCCCGCAGCGACGATCCGCAGCGGTTCGAGCGCTGGGACGTCGACGGGCTCTCGCTCGACCTGGGCGACGCGCCGGCGCTGGTGCGCCCGTGGTCGAAGGTCGGCTGGCTGCCGAGCGCCTGCCTGCTGGTGCGGGTCGCCGACCTCGAGGACGGTGCCTTCGACGAGGGCCGTCGCGTGGGCGAGGACGTCGACCTGGTCTGGCGACTGATCCAGGCGGGCCGCCACGTCCGCTACGACCCGGCGCACGTCGCCGGTCACGACAGCCGCGGCACCTGGTCGACCTGGCTGGGCCGCAAGGCCTTCTACGGCACCGGAGGGGCGTGGCTGGCCCAGCGGCACGGCGACTGGATGGCGCCGGCGGTGCTCTCGCCCGTGCCCGCGGTCGGCGTGCTGGCCCTGGCGGCGCAGCGCCGTGCGTCGTTGCCGGTGGCGCTCGTCTGCGTGGCGCTGGTGCGCGTGCGGCTCGGCCGGACCCTGCCGGACACCCGCGACCGCGGCCCGCTGGCCACGTCGCTCACGGCCGAGGTCACGGTCTCGACGCTGCGGCAGGGCTCGCACCTGCTGCTGCGGCACTGGTGGCCGGGGGCGGCCGCTGCCTCGCTCGTCTCCCGCCGGGCCCGCCGGGCCGTCGCGGCGGCGATGCTCTGGGACCTGCTCGACCATCGCGAGGTGCGTCCTGCGCAGGCGGCGGAGGCGTTCGTCGCGCGACGGGCCGACGACCTGGCGTACGGCGCCGGGCTGTGGTGGGGCGCCGTGCGCGCCGGGTCGGCGCGGGTGCTGGTGCCCCGGATCACCGGGCGTCGTACGCGCTAGCCCTGACCCGACGGCAGCAGCGCGGGCGCCCGGTCCTTGCTGTCCGCCTGCTCGATGACCAAGCGGCGCACGACGCGGGTGATCGCCGCCGACACGGCCTCGGGGTCGGTCTCGACGCCGTCGAGGTGCTCGATGATCCAGTCCCGCAGCCTCACCCGCAGCGCGGCGATCGCGGCGTGTCCCGCCGGGGTCAGGCTGAGGTCGTGGAGTGATCCCTCCGCGAAGCCGTCGACGATCAGGTCGGCGAAGACCGGCTCGAGGATGGCGGCCGGGAGCGCCCGGGCGTGCGCGATCTGGGCGACGTCCGCGTGGCGGTCCGCGACGGTCAGGCCGTGCACCTGGACCAGCGCCCAGATCCGGGCGGCGTCGAGCGAGTCGGTCTGGTCACCGAGGACGTCGAGGACCACGTCGCGGCGCTGGCCGTAGAGCAGGTTGGCGATCCTGCGGCCGAGGACCTCGTCGTTGGACAGCGACTCGGGCGCACCGAAGCCGCCGCCGAGGTCGTTGGCCGACGGCGCGAGGCTGTTGCCGAGCTTGACCTGCGGCAGGAAGAGCGCGAGGACGAACGCCGCGAGCGCGACCGGGACCGCCCACAGGAAGACCTGCGTCAGGGCCTCGGAGTACGCATTGACGATGGGCGCGATCAGGGCGTCGTCGAGGGCGTGCAGGGCGCTCGGGGTCGCCAGGTCGGGCGGGGTGACGCCGGGGCTCTGGGCGATGGCCTCCGGCAGCCGGTCGCCGAGGAAGTTGGCGTAGAGGGTCCCGAAGATGGCGGCGCCGAAGGCGCTGCCCATGGTGCGGAAGAAGGTGACCCCGGACGTGGCCACGCCCAGGTCGCCGTACGGCACCGAGCTCTGCACGATGATCGTGAGCACCTGCATGGACAGGCCGATGCCCATGCCGAGGACGAAGAGGTAGAGGGCCGACAGCCAGGTCGACGTCGAGGGGTCCATCGTCGAGAGCAGGAAGAGGCCGAGCGCCATCACCAGGCCGCCGGCGACCGGGAAGACCTTGTAGCGGCCGGTCTTGCTGACGATGTTGCCGCTCACGATCGCCGTGATCAGCAGTCCGAGCACCAGCGGCAGCATCCGGAGGCCGGACTGCGTCGCGGTCACGCCCTCGACGTACTGGAAGAAGGACGGCAGGAACGTCATCGCGCCCAGCATCGTGAAGCCGACGATGAAGGCCAGGCCGCAGCAGTTCGAGAACACCGTGGACCTGAAGAGGCGCAACGGCAGGATGGGCTCGGCCGCCCGGGACTCGACGAGCACGAAGAGCGCCAGCACGGCGACCCCGCCGACGAGCAGACCGATGATCTGCCAGGAGCCCCACGGGTAGGTCGTGCCGCCGAAGCTGGTCGCCAGCACCAGCATGGACGCGCCGACCGCGACGGTGGCCATCCCGAGGTAGTCGATGCGCGGCTTGGCGCCGACGGGGACCTTGGGGATGGTGTAGCGCGCGGCCACGATCACGATCGCTGCGAGCGGCACGTTGATGTAGAAGCACCAGCGCCAGCTGGCGTGGTCGGTCAGCAGCCCGCCCAGCAGCGGACCGATCACGGTCGCGACGCCGAAGACGGCGCCGAGCGCACCCTGGAACTTGCCGCGCTCGCGCAGCGGGATGATGTCGGCGATCAGCGCGGTCGCGGTGACCGTCAGACCACCGGCGCCGAGACCCTGGATCGCGCGCGAGGCGATCAGCCAGGTCATGCCCTGGGACAGACCGCAGAGCATCGAGCCGACGATGAAGACCGTCACGCTGATCTGGAAGACGTTCTTGCGGCCGAACTGGTCACCGACCTTGCCGATGACCACGGTGACCGCCGTCTGCGCCAGCAGGTACGACGTCACCACCCACGACACGTGGGCGCTGCCGCCGAGGTCGCCGACGATCGTCGGCAACGCCGTCGACACGATCGTGCCGTCGAGCGCTGCCAGCAGCATGCCGAGGCCGATCGTCGCGAAGGCGAGGATCCGCGCCCGTCCCTCGAGGGTGATCGGACCGCCGACGGCCGGCTCCGAGGGTGCCGCCTCAGCGGCGACCGATGCCATGGGTCGATCAGACCGGAAAGGCCGGGAACCCGCAAGGGGAACGACGTCCACAACCTGACTCGACCGCGACGACCCGGCGAGCGGCTGACAGAGTGGCCGGCATGAGCAACCTTCCCGAGTCCCTCGCTGGCAGGACCGTCGCCGTGCTGGGTGGCACCGGACCGCAGGGCCGTGGTCTGGCCCGGCGCTTCGCGGCCGCCGGGCTGCCCGTCGTGATCGGCAGTCGCAGCGCCGAGCGCGCCGCCGAGGCCGCAGCCACGCTGGCCGAGGCGGTCGGGGGCACGGTGACTGGCGCCGACAACGCCGGCGCCGCCGCGGCCGGCGACATCGTCGTCGTCGCGGTCCCGTGGGACGGCCACCCCGAGCTGCTGACGTCGCTCGCCGACGTGCTGGCGGGCAAGATCGTCGTCGACTGCGTCAACCCGCTGGGCTTCGACAAGCAGGGCGCCTACGCGCTGCCGGTCGAGGAGGGCTCGGCGGCCCAGCAGGCGCAGGGCATCCTCGCCGAGAGCACCGTGGTCGGCGCCTTCCACAACGTCAGCGCCGTGCTGCTCGAGGACCCCGAGGTCGCCTCGGTCGACACCGACGTCCTGGTGCTGGGTGACGTCCGCGAGGCCACCGACCTGGTCCAGGACCTCGCCGCCACCATCCCCGGTGTCCGCGGCGTCTACGGCGGCCGTCTCCGCAACGCCCACCAGGTCGAGGCCCTGACGGCCAACCTGATCAGCGTGAACCGCCGCTACAAGGCCCACGCCGGGATCCGGGTCACCGACATCTGAGCGTCACCCGGACGAGCGAGGAGAGCAGCCATGGCGGACGAGGTACTGGTCGAGCGGCGCGAGAGCGTCCTGGTCATCACGATCAACCGGCCCGAGGCGAGGAACGCGATCAACGGGGCGGTGGCGGCCGGTCTGGCCGCGGCGCTCGACCAGCTGGACGCGGACGACGAGCTGCGGGCCGGGGTGCTGACCGGCGCCGGCGGCACGTTCAGCGCGGGCATGGACCTCAAGGCCTTCCTGCGCGGTGAGTCGCCGACCATCGAGGGGCGCGGTCTCGGTGGCCTGACCGAGGCGCCGCCGCGCAAGCCGCTGATCGCCGCGGTCGAGGGCTGGGCCGTCGCGGGTGGCTTCGAGCTGCTGCTCGCCTGCGACCTGGTCGTCGCCGCCGAGGACGCCCACCTCGGCGTACCGGAGGTGAAGCGGGCGCTGGTGGCCGGTGGTGGGGCCGCGATGTTGCTGCCGCAGCGGATCCCGCAGGCGATCGCCCTGGAGCTGCTGCTGACCGGTGATCCGATCACCGCCCAGCGAGCGGCCGACCTCGGCCTGGTCAACCGGGTGACCCCCGCCGGCGGGGCGCTCGAGGGTGCCCTCGGGCTCGCCGCCGTGATCGCGGCCAACGGCCCGCTGGCCGTCGCGGTCACCAAGCAGGTCGCCCGGGCGGCTCGGGACTGGACCGCCGCCGAGGCCTGGGCCAAGCAGCTCGACATCATCCTGCCGGTCTTCGTCTCCGCCGACGCCCAGGAGGGTGCGACCGCGTTCGCCGAGAAGCGCTCGCCGCAGTACCGGGGTCACTGAGAAACGGGATATCTTCCTGTCTGGACGTCGTAGCACGGGACGATCTGTGGGTGACATCACCCTGACGCACCATGCTTTTGGTCGAATATGGTCCGTAAGAACCGTACGATGGAGCGTGTCGCCCGGCGTGCGCGCCGTCGACCGCCCTCCCTAGTCAGCCTCGACGACGGTCGTCGGGAGCCCGGTTGCCCACCGGCTCCCGGCGGCCGTCGTCTGTGTCCAGAAGAAGAAGCCCGTGAACCTCTCGCTCGCGACCGTCGTCGGCCTGGCCGGCACGCTCCTGGCGTTCGCCTACACCGTCCCCCAGATGCGCAAGCTCGCGCGCTCCGGCAGCGCCGCCGGGGTCAGCGTCGCCGCGCTCGCGAACTCGACGGTCAGTGGCATCGCTTGGACGACCTTCGGCGTCGTCGAGCACGAGGTCTGGGTGGTCCTCCCGGCACTGCTCGCCCTGCCCGGCACGGCCGGCGCGATGGTCCTCGCCTGGCGTCGCGGCGGCGACCGGGACCGCCTGTGGATGCCGCTCGTCTGGGCGGCCGCGATCGCGGTCCTGACGGCTCTGGTGCCGGTCCTCGGCTCCCGGCCGATCATCGTGGCGCTCGGCTGCTCCATCACCTTGATGGTGGGCCCCGCCGCGGTCACCGCGTGGCGCTCGCACGACGTGTCCGCGATCGCGGCCTCGGCCTGGGCGATGCTGATCGTCGATGCCGCCCTCGCGGGTGCCTACGGACTGATCGCCGACATCGACGCCAACCTGATCTACGCCCTCGTCGCGACCAGCGGCGCCGTGCTGATCCTGACCCGGCTCGCCGTGCCCCCGCACGTGCACGCCCGCCTCGTGCGGGTGCCCGACGGCATCGACCCCGACGTCGCTCGCGACGACCTGAGCCTGGCGGCCTGACCCACCGGTCCTGCGCCGCCGCCCGGTTGACCGGGTCTGGCAGGCTCGGGGCATGGCTATCTCCGGTCGCGCCGCCCTCAGGCGCATCCTGCTGGAGGTGGTCGGCTGGACGCTGGTGGTCGCCGGCATCGCCGCCCTGGTGCTGCCCGGTCCCGGGCTGCTGATGCTCTTCGCCGGCCTGGTCGTGCTGTCGCAGCAGTACGAGTGGGCCGAGCGCCGGCTGGCACCGGTCGAGCGGGTCGCCAAGCGGACCGCCGCCGAGGGGGTCGAGACGTGGCTGCGCATCGTCCTCTCGGCGCTGGGCGCACTGGCCATCCTCGCCGTCGGGGTGCTGTGGATCATCAGCCCGTCCGCTCCCGGCTGGTGGCCGGTGCGCGAGTCGTGGTGGCTGGTGGGCGGCCCCGCGACCGGGGTCACCCTGGTGCTGTCCGGGTTCATCGCCCTCGGGCTGCTGGGCTACAGCTACTGGAAGTACCGGGTGAAGGGCGACCCGGTCCCGCCGTGACGGCCAGGACCAGCCCGATGATCACCAGGCGACCGACGAGCGACAGCACGCTGCCCTCCGGGCCGTAGTCGCCTCCGCCGAGCCAGTCGGCGCCCGCCGGGTGCACCTGCAGCAGCGCCCCGCTGTAGTCGTCGGTGCCGCTGACGGTGAAGCCGAGGACGGTGCCCTGCCACCAGTTCCAGCCGAGGTGCACCCCCACGCCCAGCCAGAGGCTGCCGGTGCGGAGGAAGGCGACGCCGTACATCACGCCGCCGAGGGTGCTGCTGAGCACTGACAGTGCGGTCGTGTGCGCGGTGGTCGCGAGGTGGAAGGCGCCCACCATGGCGGCCATGACGGCGAGCGCGAGCCACGGGCGTCCGGTGAGGCGCACCAGCCCGCCGAGCATGAGGACGCGGAAGAGCAGCTCCTCGACGTACGCGGAGAGCGTGAAGACCAGCGCGCCGAGGAGGAGCACGCCGACGTGCAGCTCGACCCCGTCGACGTGCGCGACGCCGGCGACCGCCATCAGGCCGGTGGTGACCAGCATGCCGGCGGCGGCGATCGCCAGGCCGGTCGCGATGCTGCGCGCCGCACCGACGCCGCGGATGCCGGCGCCGAGCGGGTGCCCGAGCCGTCTCGCACGAACGGCGGCCGCGGTCGCCACGCAGAGCGTGACGACCACGACCGCCGCCAGGAGAGCGTCCACGGGCCGACCCTAGGGGCCACCCGGCGGAAGCCGGGTCAGTTGACCGGCGACTCTCCGAGCGTCACCTTCGCGCTGTGGGTGCCGCCGGACGCGTCGGTCCAGCTCAGCGTCACCGAGTCACCGGGCTCGCGGGTCGCGAGCGCCGACTTGAGCACGTCGTACGACGTGATGGTGGTGTCGTCGATGCCGGTGATGGTGGCACCCGCCTCGATGCCGGCCCCGGCGGCCGCGCCGCCGCTCTCGACCTGGCCGACCTGGACGCCGGACGAGGCCGACTGGGCGGCCTGCTGGCTGATGGAGACGCCCAGGTACGCCGACGGGCCGACCTGCACCTCGTCGGAGCCGTTGCCGTCCTCGATCTGCTGGACGACGCCGAGCGCGTCCTCGATCGGCACCGCGTAGCTCTGGGTCTGCCCGCCGCTGGAGGCGGCGGTGGTGATGCCGACGACCTCGCCGTCGCCGTCGAGCAGGGCGCCACCGGAGTAGCCGCCCACGACGTAGGCGTCGGTCTCGATCAGGCCGGTGAGGTGCTCGCCGGCGACGGTGCCCTCGGACTGGGTGTCGATCGACTGGTCGAGCGCGACGACCGAGCCGGTCGAGGCCGAGAGGAAGCCCTGGCCCTGCGCGTTGCCGACGGCGGTGACGGCGTCGGAGACCGCGGGGTCGTCGCTCTCGTCCAGGTCGATCGTGGCGAGCCCGCTCGCGTCGTCGAGCTGGAGCAGCGCGACGTCGGCGGTCTGGTCGTGGCCGACGACCGTGGCGTCGTAGGTGTCGCCGCTCGACGCGATGGTGACCTTGACGGAGGTCGAGCCCTCGACGACGTGGTAGTTGGTGAGGACCAGGCCGGAGGAGTCCAGGACCAGGCCGGTGCCCGCGGCCTCGCCGGCGGTCGTCGTGGTGTCGATCAGGACGACGCCCTGGGACTGGTCGGCGGTCGCGTCGGTCTGGTTGCCGGCCTGGCTGCTGGTGCTGCCGCCCTGCTGCTGGTCCTGCTGCTGGTCCTGCTGGCCCGGGCCGCCGTACCCGAACGCGCCACCGGAGCCGTCGCCGGTCTCGGGCTGGGTCTGCTGCGGGGTCTGGGGGGTCTGGGGGGTCTGGGGCGCGGCGGCGGCCGGGCTGTCGGCGACGCTGGACCCGCCGCCGTGGGCGAAGGCCCAGCTGACCGGGACCGCGACCGAGGCCGCGATGACGCCACCGGCGACGGCACCGGCGAGGGTGGAGCGCCAGCTCCAGGCGGCGCGGCGGGCTGCCTGCGGCGCGGGCTGCGCTGCGGCCTGGTGGAACGGGGCGGCGTACGGGTCCTGGTAGGGGTTGCCGTAGGGGTCGTACGCCGGGGGCTGGGGGCTGCGCTCGATCGGGCGCGTCTCGTCAAAGGATTCGTGGTCGCTCATGGTCCTCAGTCGACCCGACGATCCTGGGAGTAGGACCCGGAACTTCCTGTACGAACGCTGTGGAAGCTCAGTAGCCGATGGGCAGGCCGGCGTAGTTCTCGGCGAGCCCGGTCGCGCCGGCCTCGCTCGACGTGACCCAGCGCAGCTGCGCGAGCTGGAGCTGCTCGTCGAACGGGTCGCCGCTGGTGTGCAGCATCGTCGTCATCCACCACGAGAAGTGGGTGCACCTCCAGACCCGGCGCAGCGCGGCGTCGGAGTACGCGTCGGCGAGGCCGGGGTGGTCCTTCTGCAGCAGGGCCACCAGGGCCGGTGCCAGGAGGGCGACGTCGGCGACCGCGAGGTTGAGTCCCTTGGCGCCGGTCGGCGGCACGATGTGCGCCGCGTCGCCGGCGAGGAAGAGGCGGCCGTGCCGCATCGGCTGCTGGACGAACGAGCGCATCGGCAGCACGCTCTTGTCGGTCACCGGACCGGGCGTGAGGTGCCAGCCGTCCTGCCCGTGGCCGAGCCGGGTCGCGAGCGCGTCCCAGATCCGGTCGTCGGACCAGTCGTCGATCCGGGTGTCGTTGGGCACCTGCAGGTAGAGCCGCGACACCGTCGCCGACCGCATCGAGTGCATGGCGAACCCGTCGGGGTGCCGGGCATAGATCAGCTCGTCGGTCGACGGGGCGACATCGGCGAGGATGCCCAGCCAGGAGTAGGGATAGGTCTTCTCCCAGGTGCGCCGTACCGCCTGCGGGACGGTCTGGCGCGACGGGCCGAAGGAGCCGTCGCAGCCGACCACCACGTCGGCCTCCAGCCGCTGGGCGACCCCGGCGCGATCGGTGAAGGTCACCGAGGGCCGGTCCGTCCCCGAGCCCGAGGACGCGGTGTCGTGCAGCGCGGTCTCGCTGATCTCGTAGTGGATCTCCTGCCCGGCCGCGGTGCGAGCCGCGACCAGGTCCTTCTGCACCTCGGTCTGGCCGTAGACGAAGACCGACCGGCCGGCGAGGTCCACGAAGTCCAGGTGGTGGCGCTCGCCGGGCCACTGGAGGTAGATGCCGCGGTGCGGGTCGCCCTCGCGGTCCAGCCGGTCGCCGAGACCGACCTCGCGCAGCAGGTCGACCGTGGACTGCTCGAGGATGCCGGCGCGGATCCGCCCGGCGACGTACTCCTCCGACCGGGTCTCGAGGACGACGGACTCGATGCCGTCGGCGGCGAGGAGGTGGGAGAGGAGCAGGCCGGACGGGCCCGCGCCGATGATGGCGACCTGGGTGCGCATGGCGGCAGTCTGGTCGGGGGCGGTGGGTGGGCTCACCCCGTGCTTCCGCTGGGTGGAACCAGCGTCAACCCCGCGTCAACCCCGCGTCAACCCAGCGTCAACCCAGGGAGCGCCCGATGCCGCGGGCGGCGACCTGCATCGCGCCGACGAGCTTGGCCCGGTCCTTGAGGGTCGGCACGACGATGCCGAGGGCCGCCACGACGTCGGCTCCCCGCCGGATCGGCACCGCGATCGAGCAGGCACCGAGGCTCATCTCCTCGGTGGTGGTGGCGTAGCCGTCGCGGAGCACGCGGGCGAGCTGGCGCCGCAGCAGCCCCGGCTGGGTGATCGTGTACGGCGTGATCCGGGTCAGGCTGCCGAGCGCGGCCCGCTGCACCTCGGCGGGAGCGTGCGCGAGCAGCACCTTGCCGACGCCGGTCGAGTGCAGCGGCAGCCGGGACCCGATGCTGCTGACGACCGGGACGGACGCGTGCCCGGCGAGGCGGTCGACGTACAGCACGTCGACGCCGTCACGCACCGAGAGGTGCACGGTGGCGAGCGTGGCGCCGTACAGGTCGTGGAGGTACGGCGAGGCCAGCTCGCGCAGGCCGGTCTGCACCGGGGCGAGCAGGCCGAGGTCCCAGAGCCGCCGCCCGACGGCGTACTCGCCCGTCGAGGTGCGGGTCAGCGCCCCCCAGGCCACGAGCTCGCCGACGAGGCGGTGGGCCGTCGGCACCGGCAGCGCTGCGCGCGCCGCCAGGTCGGTCAGCGACAGCCTGCGGTGCTGCGCGTCGAACGCGCCGAGCAGGGCCAGCGCCCGCGACGTGACGGTGGCGCCGGGGGTGGAGCTGTTGCCGGCCATGGGATCGATTGTTCCACTGGCCGGAAGCCGGGCGTCGTCAGCGCGGCCGGTCCCCCCTACCGTCCTCGACGTGACCGAGCTTGCCGCCGCCGCCGCGTCGAGCGCGTCCTCCGACGCCGCCTCCACCTCCCAGGCCGAGATCAGCGCCGAGATCGACGCGATCGCGCAGGAGTACGACGCCGCGCAGGTCGTCGAGACCGACGCCCGGCTCGACTACCCGCCGTACCGCTCCAGCATCCTGCGGCACCCGACCAAGGCGCCGCACCAGGTGGACCCCGAGGGCATCGAGCTGTGGGCGCCGGTCTTCGGGCAGCGTGACGTCGACCCCCTCGAGTCCGACCTGACCATCCAGCACCGCGGCGAGCCGGTCGGCGAGCGGATGGTCGTGACGGGTCGCGTCACCGACGGCGCGGGCCGTCCGGTCCGGCACCAGCTGGTCGAGGTGTGGCAGGCCAACGCCGGCGGCCGCTACCTCCACCAGCGCGACCAGCACCCGGCCGCGATCGACCCGAACTTCACCGGCACGGGTCGCTGCCTCACCGACGGCGACGGCACCTACCGCTTCACCACGATCAGGCCCGGGCCCTACCCGTGGCGCAACCACCACAACGCGTGGCGCCCGGCGCACATCCACTTCTCGCTCTTCGGCACGGAGTTCACCCAGC
Organism: Nocardioides sp. URHA0020; assembly: GCF_000620705.1. Lineage (GTDB taxonomy): Bacteria > Actinomycetota > Actinomycetes > Propionibacteriales > Nocardioidaceae > Nocardioides. The sequence continues at coordinate 6,996 of NZ_KK211167.1, read as the reverse complement.
GGCTGATCACCCAGATGTACTTCCCGGGCGACCCGCTGTTCGCGCTCGACCCGATCTACCAGTCGATCGTGGACCCGGCGGCGCGCGCCCGGCTGGTCGCGACGTACGACCACGACGTCACGACGCACGAGTGGGCCACCGGCTACCGGTGGGACATCGTGCTCACCGGCTCGCACCGCACGCCGACCGACGCCGACACCGAGGACGACCAGTGACGCTCGCACCCACCCCCGGCCAGACCGTCGGGCCGTTCTTCGGCTACGCGCTGCCGTACGACGGCGACAGCCACCTGGTGCCGCCCACGCGTCCGGACGCCATCCGGCTGCACGGCCGTGTGTACGACGGGGCGGGTGACCCGGTGCCCGACGCGCTGATCGAGGTGTGGCAGACCGGGCCGGACGGCGCGGTCCCGCGCGCCGCGGGCTCGCTGCACCGCGACGGCTACACGTTCACCGGCTGGGGCCGGGCGGCGACCGACCGCACCGGGCACTTCCAGTTCACGACGCTGCGTCCGGGCGGCGCGACGCCGTACTTCGCCATCACGGTGTTCGCCCGCGGCCTGCTCGACCGGCTCCTGACCCGGGCCTACCTGCCGGGTGCCGCGCCCGAGCACTGGCCGGGCGCCACCGCGCGCGCCGACGACCGGGGCTTCGTGTTCGACATCCGGCTGCAGGGCGAGGACGAGACCGTCTTCCTCGCCTACGCGCAAGACTGACCCCATGACGGACCTGTTCTGGCCGGGGGACGAGCGCGCCGGCTCGCACTTCTCCACACCGGACTTCGTGGGCGCCCTGCTCGCCGTGGAGGAGGACTGGCTCGGTCGCGAGATCTCGACGCCGGTCGACCCCGACCAGCTGGCGCTCGCCGCCGAGTCCGGTGGCAACCCGGTGATCCCGCTGGTGCGGCTGCTGCGCGAGCAGGAGCCGGACGTGCACCGCGGCCTGACCAGCCAGGACGTCGTGGACTCCGCACTCATGCGGATGGCCGCGGCCGCGGCGGTGACGCTGCGGCGCGACGTGCACGCGGTCGCCGGGCGGCTCGCCGAGCTGGCCGAGCTCCACCGCGACACCGCGATGGTGGCCCGGACGCTGACCCAGCACGCCGTGCCGACGACGTTCGGCTTCCGGGTCTCAGCCTGGCTCACGGCGGTCCTCGACGCCGACGACGACCTGGCCCGGCTGGCCTTCCCGCAGCAGCTGGGCGGAGCCGCCGGCACCCGGGCCGCACTCGTCGAGCTCGGTCGTGAGGTGCCGCTCGGCGTACCTCGCTGGCACACGACGCGGGCGCCGGTCACCCGGATCGGCGACGCGCTGGCGGGTGTCACCGACGCCTGCGCGCGGATCGCCAACGACGTCGTCGTGATGTCGCGGCCCGAGATCGGCGAGCTGGCCGAGGGCACCGGCGGCGGGTCGTCGACGATGCCCGGCAAGGCGAACCCGACCCTGTCGGTCCTGGTCCGGCGCGCGGCGCTGACCACCCCTCAGCTCGCCGCGACCCTGCACCTGGCCGCTGCGCAGCAGGTCGACGACCGGGCCGACGGCGGCTGGCACGCCGAGTGGGCGACGCTGCGCGACCTGGTGCGGCGCACGCTGGTCGCGGCCTCGCAGACCCACGACCTGGTCGCCGACCTGGTCGTGGACACCGACCGGATGGCGGCCACGCTGGCCGCGGCCGGTGACACCGTCCTCAGCGAGCAGCGCGCGATGGCGGCGGCCGCCGGCCACGAGCCCGCGACGGCCTACCTCGGCGACGCGGCCGCCCACGTCGACGCGGTCGTGGCCCGCGCCCGGCAGACCCTGGAGGAGACCCCGTGATCCCGAGCATCACCGCCGTCCGGATGACCGGAGCGCGCCACCGCGCCGAGCTCCCGCTGCTCGTCCTCGGACCCTCCCTCGGCACGTCCGCGGCCACCCTGTGGACCGCCTGCGCGGAGGGCCTGACCGACGCCTTCGACGTGCTCGCGTGGGACCTGCCGGGGCACGGGCACAACCGGTCGGTCCCGGAGGAGCCCTTCACGATGGCCGAGCTGGCGGCCGGCGTGCTCCGCGTCGTCGACGACATCCTCGAGCAGCGCGGCGACCTCGGCGGGTCCTTCTGCTACGCCGGCGACTCCGTCGGCGGCGCCGTCGGGCTGCAGCTCCTGCTGGACTCGCCCGCCCGGGTCGACGCCGCCGTGCTCCTCTGCACCGGCGCGCAGATCGGCTCGCCGGAGTCGTGGGCCGAGCGGATCGGCCAGGTCCGGGCCTCCGGCACGCCGGTGCTGGTCGGTGCCTCGGCCGAGCGCTGGTTCGGGCCCGGCTTCCTCGAGCGCGAGCCGGAGCGTGGTGCGGCCCTGCTGCACGCGCTGTCGGACGCGGTCGACGAGGGCTACGCCCAGGTCTGCGCGGCGCTCGCGTCGTACGACGTCCGCGGGCGGCTGGGCGAGATCGCGGCGCCGGTGCTCGCGATCGCCGGCAGCGCCGACGTCGCCACGCCGCCCGAGCGGCTGCGCGAGATCGTCGACGGCGTCGCGGACGGCCGGTACGTCGAGCTCCCCGGCGTCGCCCACCTGGCGCCGGCCGAGGCGCCGTCGGCGGTGGTCGGGCTGCTGCGGGAGCACCTCCTGGGCGAGAGGCCCCGGGGCGACGACTCCGCCGGGATGCTCGTGCGCCGCGAGGTGCTCGGCGACGCGCACGTCGACCGGGCGATCGCCGGCACCACCGACTTCACGCGCGACTTCCAGGAGCTGATCACCGCGTACGCCTGGGGTGAGATCTGGACCCGCCCCGGCCTGGACCGTCGCTCGCGCTCGATGATCACGCTCACCGCGCTGATCGCGCGGGGCCACCACGAGGAGCTGGCGATGCACGTGCGTGCCGCGCTCCGCAACGGGCTGGAGGTGGACGAGATCAAGGAGGTCATCCTCCAGTCCGCCGTCTACTGCGGCGTCCCGGACGCCAACACCGCCTTCCGGATCGCGTCCGGAGTGCTCGTCGAGGAAGGACTCCTATGAGCTCCGCATTCGTGTACGCCGCCGTGCGTACGCCGTTCGGTCGCTTCGGCGGCGCCCTGGCCGAGGTGCGGCCGGACGACCTGGCCGCGACGGCGATCAGCGGGGTGCTGGCGCAGGCGCCGGGCCTCGACCCGGCCGTGATCGGCGACGTGGTCTGGGGGTGTGCGAACCAGGCCGGCGAGGACAACCGCAACGTGGGCCGGATGGGGGTGCTGCTGGCCGGGTTGCCGGTCTCGGTGCCGGCCACGACCGTCAACCGGCTCTGCGGCTCGTCGTTGGATGCCGCGATCATCGGCTCGCGGACCATCGAGTCGGGTGATGCGGAGGTGGTGCTGACCGGTGGGGTGGAGTCGATGACGCGGGCGCCGTGGGTGCTGCCGAAGCCGTCACGTGCCTTCCCCGCCGGCAACGTCACGGCGGTCTCCACGACGTTGGGCTGGCGGTTGGTCAACGACCGGATGCCGGTGGAGTGGACGGTGTCGCTGGGCGAGGCCAACGAGCTGCTGGGGGAGAGGTTCTCGATCTCGCGGGAGCGCCAGGACGAGTTCGCGGCGCGCTCGCACGAGCGGGCCGACGCGGCGTGGCGTGCCGGGTTCTACGACGACCTGGTCGTGCCGGTCGACGGCGTCGAGCTGACCCGCGACGAGAGCATCCGGCCGGGGTCGACCGTGGAGAGGCTGGCCGGTCTGAAGCCGTCGTTCCGCCCCGACGGGTCCATCACCGCGGGCAACGCCTCGCCGCTGAACGACGGGGCGTCTGCCGTGCTGCTCGGGTCGGAGGGTGCCGCCGCGGCGATCGGTCGGGCGCCGATCGCTCGGATCGCCGGGCGCGGGGTCTCGGCCGTGGAGCCGCCGATGTTCGGCTACGCGCCGGTCGAGGCGGCTGAGCGGGCGCTGGCCCGGGCCGGGATCACGTGGGCGGACGTCTCGGCGGTGGAGCTCAACGAGGCGTTCGCGGTGCAGTCGCTGGCGTGCGTGGACGCATGGAAGGTCGATCCGGAGATCGTGAACGCCAAGGGCGGTGCGATCGCGATCGGCCACCCGCTCGGCGCGTCCGGCGGCCGGGTCATCGCCACGCTCGCCGCGCGCCTGGTCGAGTCCGGCGGACGCTACGGCGTCGCCGCGATCTGCATCGGGGTGGGGCAGGCACTGGCCCTCGTGCTGGAGAACGTGTCATGACGGCTGTCTTCTGCGACACCGCGGCCGAGGCGGTCGCCGGGGTCGCGGACGGGTCGACGGTGCTGGTCGGCGGGTTCGGGCTGGCCGGGATGCCGGTGCAGCTGATCGACGCGCTGATCGAGCAGGGCGCCACGGACCTGACGATCGTCTCCAACAACGCGGGCAACGGCGACACCGGCCTCGCGGCCCTGCTGGCCCAGGGCCGGGTGCGCAAGGTGATCTGCTCCTTCCCGCGCCAGGCGGACTCGTACGTGTTCGACGCTCTCTACCGCTCCGGCGCGATCGAGCTCGAGGTGGTGCCGCAGGGCAACCTCGCTGAGCGGATGCGCGCCGCGGGGGCCGGGATCGGCGCCTTCTTCTGCCCGACCGGTGTCGGCACCCCGCTGGCCCAGGGCCCCGAGGGGCCCAAGGAGACCCGTGAGATCGACGGGCGGACCTACGTCCTGGAGTACCCGATCCGCGGTGACGTCGCCCTGGTCGGCGCCTACCGCGCCGACCGGATGGGCAACCTGGTCTACCGCAAGACCGCGCGCAACTTCGGTCCGGTGATGGCGACCGCGGCGAGGACGACGGTCGTGCAGGTCACCTCGATCGTGGAGACCGGCGAGCTCGACCCCGAGGCGGTCGTGACGCCGTCGATCTACGTCGACAGGGTGGTGCAGGTGTGAGTCTGACCAAGGACGAGATGGCGGCCCGCGTCGCCCGCGACATCCCCTACGGCGCCTACGTCAACCTCGGGATCGGCCAGCCCACGCTGGTGGCCGACCACCTGGACGCCGATGCCGGGGTGGTGCTGCACACCGAGAACGGGATGCTCAACATGGGCCGCGCGGCGCGCGGTGACGAGATCGACCCCGACCTGGTCAACGCCGGCAAGATCCCCGTGATCGAGCCGCCGGGAGCGGCGTACTTCCACCAGGCCGACTCGTTCGCGATGATGCGCGGCGGTCACCTGGACGTGTGCGTCCTGGGTGCCTTCCAGGTCTCCGCGGGCGGTGACCTGGCGAACTGGCACACCGGTGCCCCCGACGCGATCCCGGCCGTCGGCGGCGCGATGGACCTCGCCATCGGCGCGAAGAGCGTCTACGTGCTGATGACCCTCTTCGCCAAGGACGGCACGCCCAAGCTCGTGCCGGAGTGCACCTACCCGCTCACCGGCGTGGGGTGCGTCTCCCGGGTCTACACCGACGTCGCCGTCTTCGAGGTCGGTGGCCGCCCGGACCACGCGGACGTCGTGGTCGTCGAGACGTTCGGGACGTCGTACGACGAGCTCGCCAGCCGGCTGGACGTGCGGCTCACCCGGGGCTAGGCCGCACGGCGCGCCAGACGACGCACACCGCGGTGGTGCTCACGACGACCGCGATGATGCCGTTCACGGCGGCGTTGAACGCCATCGCGTGGAGGCCGGGCGCGTGCGCGAGCGCGGTCACCAGTCCGGCGACGGCGCCGCTCGCGACGATCGTCGCCACAACCAACGACGCCCAGCGCGACCTCGGCGCGGGAGAGCTGATCGGCACCGACGCCCGCAGGTGGGCGACCACCGACCAGGTCACGATCGCCAGCCCGACGATGCCGGAGGCGTACTGCGCCCACTTCGCGCCCCCCAGACCGGCGTGCTCGGTGTGCAGCCAGCCGATCTGGTCGGCTCCCCAGCGGCCCGGGTGCGTGAAGGTGTCCCAGACGACGTGCGTCAGCGCGCCGAGGGCGGCCGCGACCGGCGCCAGCAGCCACAGCCGCGTCGTCCATCGCACGTGCGGCGCCAGTCGGGAGCGAACGACGTCGGGCGACAGCTCGACCAGCACGTCGCGGACCAAGCCGAACCAGAACGCGATCACCAACACCGCCAGCAGGGGGTCCACCGTGACGACGCCCACCAGGCCGTGCGTCACCTGGTAGCCCCGGCTCCACCCCAGGAAGAGCGGCACGTCGGGAACCATCGAGCCGATCGCCAGAGCGGTCATGGGCAAGCCGAGTCGGCGCAGCGGCAGCACCGCGGCGGGATGGCTCAGGGTGAACGGCACGAGCAGACTCTAGGTCCGCCGGTGGAAGGCGACTCTGCCGTGGGGATGTCGGGTCATCTCGTACGTCGGGTCGTGGGCTCGGGCGTGGTGGTGGGGGCAGAGGAGGCCGGCGTTGTGGAGGTCGGAAGGGCCGCCGTCGGTCCATCTGGTCCAGTGGTGGGCGTGGCACATCCAGGGCGGCCAGTCGCAGCCCTCGGCCACACAGCCGCCGTCGCGCAGACTGATAGCGGTGAGCTGCGCCTTGGTGAAGAACCGTCTGGCTCGGCCGACGTCGAGGACCTCGGAGTCCGCGCCGAGGACGACGGGGATGATCTTCGCGGTGCACGCCAGCCGGCGGGCTGCGGCTGGGCTGATCCGCTCGCCGGTGTCGAGGACCCCGGCCTTCTCGAGCCGGCCGAGGAGGGTGTCGAGGCTGATGGTGACCACGATCGTCGCGTCCCGCCCTCCGACCTGCGGGAGGTCTTTCGCGCTGATGTGGTCGATGAGCTCGCAGAACGCTCGGCCCATCCGCTCGGGTCCGGGTCTGCGTTCGACGCCGGGGCCGTGGGTGGCGGCGAGGTGCTTGGGTGCGGCGAGCGCGAGGAGCATCTTCTTCAGCTCGGCTGCCTGCAGGGCGGGCAACGTGAACCGTCCGTGGACCTTGCCGTGCCCGTCATCGCTCATCGTGAGCCGGCACGCTTGTGCGGCTTTGACTTCTTCTCTCTCGAGGAGGTCGGACTCGTGCTGGTCGGCGAGGTCGGGTGCGATGACCTCGAGGAGTCTGCGCCCGAGGATGGTGAGGCGCTTCGCGTCGTGCTCTTCCGCG
>NZ_KK211166.1:607116-873691 GCF_000620705.1 Nocardioides sp. URHA0020 | reverse complement strand
CCCCGGGCCCGCCGAGGTCCTCGAGCGCACCGAGCAGGTCGAGTACCTCACCGACGCCATCGAGGAGCTCCCCGAGCGCCTGCGCGCCGTCGTACGCGGCTACTTCCTCGAAGAGCGCCCCATGGCCGAGATCGCCGCCGAGCTCGGCGTCACCGAGTCCCGGATCTCCCAGCTGCGCGCCGAAGCCCTCGTGCTGCTGCGCGGCGCCCTCGCCGCCGCCCTCGAGCCCGACCTCCTCGACACCACCACCACCGACCAGGCCGGCATCGTGGCCCGCCGCCGCGCCACCTACGCCGCCTCCGTCGCCGCTCGCCACGCCTCCCGCCGAGGCACCCCCGCCGCCGTACGCTCCGCCTGACCCACCGTGCGCCGGCGCCCCGAGTAGGGTGCCGGGCATGACGAAGTGGGAGTACCTGACCGCGCCGATCCTCACGCACGCGGCGAAGCAGATCCTGGACAACTTCGGGGCCGACGGGTGGGAGCTGGTCCAGGTCGCACCCGGGATGAACCCCGAGAACCTGGTCGGCTACTTCAAGCGGCCGGTCGCATGAGCGCCCCCGAGGACCGGCTGGCCGAGCTCGGCCTGTCCGTGCCCGAGGTGCCGACGCCGGTGGCGGTGTACGTCCCGGCGGTCACCTCCGGCGACCTGGTCTTCACCTCCGGCCAGCTGCCGATGAAGAACGGCGAGCTGATGTACACCGGCAAGGTCGGTGGCGACATCGGCCCCGAGGAGGCGAAGGAGGCCGCGCAGCAGTGCGCCCTCAACGCCATCGCGGCCGTGAAGTCCGTGATCGGTGACCTCGACCGGGTCGCGCAGGTCGTGAAGGTCGTCGCGTTCGTGGCCTCGACGCCCGACTTCACCGGCCAGCCGCAGGTCGCCAACGGCGCCTCCGAGCTGCTGGGCAAGGTCTTCGGCGACGCCGGCATCCATGCGCGCTCCGCCGTGGGCGTGCCCGTGCTGCCCCTGGACGCGCCGGTCGAGGTGGAGATCGTCGTACGGGTCTCGCAGTGAGGATCCCCCTCCCGCCGGTCCCGCTGCCGGACCGGCTGGTCGAGGTCGCGCGCGAGTTCGAGGAGGGCCGGCAGGCGCCGGCCGAGCCGCGCAACGCGGCGACCGTGCTCCTGATGCGCGCCTCGGACCAGGGCCCGGAACTCTACTTCCTGCGACGCCAGGTGTCGATGGACTTCGCCGGTGGCATGTGCGTCTACCCGGGAGGTGGCGTCGACAGGCGCGACTTCGACGCGGCCGTGGCATGGGCGGGCCCGACCCCGCTCGAGTGGGCGGCCCGCCTCGGCTGCGACGAGGAGACCGCGCGGGCGCTGGTGTGCGCCGCCGTGCGCGAGACCTTCGAGGAGTCGGGCGTGCTGCTGGCCGGCACGTCGGAGACCAACGTCGTGGCCGACACGACCGGTGACGACTGGGAGGCGGACCGGGTCGCGCTCGAGTCGCGCGAGCTGTCGCTGACCGACTTCCTCAACCGTCGCGGTCTGGTGCTGCGCACCGACCTGCTCGGCGTCTGGGACGCCTGGCTGACCCCGGTCTTCGAGCCGAAGCGCTACCGCACGTGGTTCTTCGTCGCCTCGCTGCCGACCGGCCAGGTCACCCGCGACGTGTCGAGCGAGTCGTCGTCGGTGGAGTGGATCCCGGCCCGGGTGGCCGCGGAGCAGGCCGACGCCGGGGACCTGGCGCTGATGCCGCCGACGTACCTCACCTCGATGGAGGTCGGCGAGCACTCGTCGCCCGAGGAGGTGCTGGCGGTCGCCGCGTCGCGCTCGGTCGAGATGTTCACGCCGTCGGTGGAGCCGCTCGGCGAGGGCTGGACCCTGTCGATGCCCGACCGGCTGCGGCCACTGGTGGCGGCCCGGCGGCGTCCGTGACCGGCTGGAGCGGCGGGTCGTACGGCGAGCGCGGCGAGTGCCTGCTGGCCCCGAACCCGAACCTGATGACCCTCGACGGCACCAACACCTGGGTGCTGCGGGAGCCGGGAGCGAGCCAGGTCGTCGTCGTCGACCCCGGTCCGATCCAGGACGGCCACCTCGACCGGCTGGTGAGCGAGCTCGGCGACGTCGGGCTGGTGCTGCTCACCCACCACCACTACGACCACGCCGAGGTGGCGCACGAGTTCGCGCGGGCCAAGGGCTGTGCGGTCCGAGCCGTCGACCCGGCGTACTGCCTGGACGGCGACCCGTTGCGCGACGGCGAGGACCTCAGCGTCGACGGGCTGTCGGTGCGGGTGGTGACCACCCCGGGGCACACCGCCGACTCGGTGTCGTTCGTGCTGCCCGCCGACGGCGCGCTGCTGACCGGCGACATGGTGCTGGGACGCGGCACGACGGTGGTGGCGCACCCCGACGGCCAGCTCGGTGCGTACTTCTCGTCCATCGAGCGGATGCGCTCGCTCGTCGTCTCCGGCGAGGTGCGCACGCTGTGGCCGGCGCACGGCCCGGTGCTCGACGACGCCCTCGGCGTCCTGGACCTCTACCTGGCCCATCGGCGCGAGCGGCTTGCTCAGGTCGAGCGGGCCGTCTCCGAGCTCGGCCTCGTCCTCGCCGCCGACTCCGCCGAGGACGAGACGCTGCCGCGGCGGATGGTCGAGGTCGTGTACGCCGACGTCGACGAGTCGCTGTGGGGCGCGGCCGAGCTCTCGGTGCGTGCGCAGCTCGCCTACCTGGCGGCGCGGTAGCCGCGCTCCCGCCTGCCTCGCCCGGCGTCCCGGCGCTCGGGGACCGTCGACTCCTCAGGCAATCCCGTCACTTCTGGGGCGATGCTTCGGCCGAGAAGTGACGGTTTCACCGGTGCACCGGTGAAACCGACGCAACGACAAACCGTCGCAACGACCCAGCGACCCAGCGATCAGCGCGCGCGACGACCGAGGCGCTCGACGTCCATGATGACCACCGAGCGGGGCTCGAGGCGCAGCCACCCGCGGGAGGCGAAGTCGGCCAGCGCCTTGTTGACGGTCTCGCGGGAGGCGCCGACCAGCTGGGCGAGCTCCTCCTGCGTGAGGTCGTGGTGGACGTGCACGCCGTCGTCGGCGGTGCGGCCGAAGCGGTCGGCGAGGTCGAGCAGCGCCTTGGCGACCCGGCCAGGGACGTCGGAGAAGACGAGGTCGGCGACGACGTCGTTGGCCTTGCGCAGGCGGCCGGCGAGCTGGGCGAGCAGCCCCCGGGCGACGACCGGGCGGCCCTCGAGCCAGCGCAGCAGGTCCTCGTGCGAGAGCGAGGCGAAGGTCGCGTCGGTCACCGCGGTCACCGTCGCCGAGCGCGGGCCCGGGTCGAAGAGCGACAGCTCGCCGAACATCTGGCCGGGGCCGAGGATCGCCAGCAGGTTCTCGCGCCCGTCCGAGGACGTGCGGCCGAGCTTGACCTTGCCGTCGAGCACGACGTACAGCTTGTCGCCCGAGTCGCCCTCGTGGAACAGCACGTCGCCGCGCCGCAGCCGGCTGTCGGCCATCGAGCCGCGCAGGGCGGTGGCGGCCTCGTCGTCGAGTGCGCTGAAGAGCGGAGCCTGACGCAGTACGTCGTTGTCCACGGATCCTCCTTGTGACCGATGACCCGCAAACAGACGGGTTCCGCGTTGATCCTAGCCAGTGGCAAACCTCACAGGCTGCACCGGTGTCCGCAAGTCGGGCGCGGATCGCGCGGGCCGCCGGGGCCGGTCGAATCGGGCCCTGTCCGTGCGGCGCCGTACGCTTGCGCCGTGCCTGCCCCCGTCGCCGAGACCCGCACCGGTCTCGTACGCCGTGCGCGGCGCATCGACCGCGTCCTGGCCGAGACCTACCCGGATGCGAGGAGCGAGCTGGACTTCGACGATCCCTTCCAGCTGCTCGTCGTCACGGTCCTCTCCGCGCAGACCACCGACAAGCGCGTCAACGCCGTCCGCCCGACCCTGTTCGCCGCCTACCCCGACGCCCCGTCGATGGCCGCCGGCGACCGCGCCACCCTCGAGGCGATCATCGGACCGCTCGGGTTCTTCCGCGCCAAGACCGAGTCGCTGCTCAAGCTCAGCGCCGCGCTCGTGGAGGACCACGGCGGTCAGGTGCCCGCCCGGCTCGACGACCTGGTGAAGCTCCCGGGCGTGGGTCGCAAGACCGCCAACGTCGTCCTGGGCAACGCCTTCGACATCCCGGGCATCACCGTCGACACGCACTTCGGCCGGCTGGCCCGCCGGTTCGGCTGGACTGAGGAGACCGACCCGGTCAAGGTCGAGCACGCCGTCGGCGCGCTCTTCGCGCCGAAGGACTGGACGATGCTCAGCCACCACGTGATCTGGCACGGCCGGCGCATCTGCCACTCCAAGAAGCCGGCCTGCGGCGCCTGCCCGATCGCCCGGTGGTGCCCGTCGTACGGCGAGGGTCCGACCGAACCCGACGTCGCAGCCAAGCTGGTGAAGACCGAAGGCCGCGCATGAGGTGGTCCGCCACCGCCGCGCTGGTCGCGGCGCTGCTGGTCTGCTCCGGCCTGGTCGCGGGCTGCAGCAGCGACGACATCCCCTCGCCGGGCGCGGCGCGGATCGACGTCGACACCCCGCAGCTGCGCACCCTCAGGACCGAGGCCGGCATCGAGGCCTGTGAGCCGGGCACCGGCGCGCCGGTCGACCACGGCCTCCCGGACGTCACGCTGCCGTGCCTCGGTGGCGGCGAGGACGTCGACCTGGCCGGCCTGCGGGGTCCGCTCGTGGTCAACCTGTGGGCGTCGTGGTGCGGCCCCTGCGTCAAGGAGATGCCGGAGATCGCCGCCTTCTACGAGAGGTACGGCGACCAGGTCCCCGTCATCGGCATCGACTACCAGGACAACCAGACGGCGGCGGCGTTCGACCTCGCGAAGCGGTCCGGCGTGACCTACCCGCTGCTCGCCGACACCCAGGGCGACCTGCAGGCGAAGCCGCCGTTCGCGGCACGGATCGCGGTGCCGTCGTTCGCGTTCGTCGCCGAGGACGGCACCGTCACCCTCGAGCTCGGCCGGGTCAAGAGCGTCGACGACCTGGTCGGCCTGGTCGAGAAGCACCTCGGGGTCCGCCTGTGAGCGGATCGGAGCCCGGGGCGGGGCTCCCGGACTGGCTGCGGCCGGTCGAGCAGGCGGCCCGCGACATCGAGGCCTCCGACCTCACCCGGTTCGTGCCGCCACCGGGCGGCGACGCCCGGCGCGGCGCCGTCCTGATGCTCTTCGGCGAGGGCCCGCAGGGCGGTGAGCTGCTGCTCACCGAGCGGGCGCACGACATGCGCTCGCACCCGGGCCAGGTGTCGTTCCCCGGTGGGTCGCTGGACCCGGGGGAGGACGTCGTCCAGGCCGCGCTGAGGGAGGCGGAGGAGGAGGTCGGGGTCCCCCCGAGCTCCGTCACGGTCTTCGGGCAGCTGCCCGAGCTCTGGCTGCCGCCGAGCAACTTCGCGGTCACGCCCGTCCTCGGCTGGTGGACCGGGCAGGCCCAGGCCTCGGTGGTCAGCCGCGCCGAGGTGCACGCGATCCACCACGTGCCGCTCGCCGAGCTGGTCGACCCCGCCCACCGCATCACCGTGCAGCTGCCGACCGGGGACTACCGCAGCCCGGGGTTCCTGATCGGTCCAGACCACGACGTCATCCTCTGGGGATTCACCGGCGGGATCATCGCTCGCCTGCTGGACTTCCTCGGCTGGTCCGTCCCATGGGACGAGTCGCAGGTGCGCGACCTCCCGTCGTACATGTTCACTGGGCGCGAGCGGCGCGGCACCGATCTGCTCGACATCGACGACGACCAGCGCAGAGGGGGTGCCCGATGAACATGCTCGACTGGCTGCTCGTCGTGCTGGTGCTCGCCTACGCGCTCTCCGGCTACTGGCAGGGCTTCATCACCGGCGTCTTCGCCACGACCGGGCTGCTGATCGGTGGGCTGTTCGGGGTGTGGCTCGCCCCGACGGCGCTGGGCGACGCGAACCCCTCGATGTGGGTCTCCCTCGGTGCGCTCTTTATCGTGATCATCTCCGCGTCGCTGGGCCAGGCGGTGCTCCAGTTCGTCGGATCGCGGATCCGGGACCGGATCACGTGGCAGCCGGTGCGCGCGGTCGACGCGGTCGGCGGTGCGCTGCTCAGCGCGCTCGCCGTGCTGGTGGTCGCGTGGGCGCTCGGCGTCGCGATCTCGGGCTCCCGGATCGGTGGCGTCACCCCGCTGGTGCGCAGCTCCACGGTCCTCGCCCACGTCGACGAGGCACTGCCCGACACCGCCGACGGGGCGCTCCAGGCCTTCAACAACGTGGTCGGCACCACCTTCTTCCCGCGCTACCTCGAGCCTTTCGCACCCGAGCGGATCGTCGAGGTGGGACCGGGCGACAAGCGCCTGCTGCGCGATCCCGACGTCCAGCGGGCCGCGGCGAGCGTCGTCAAGATCCGCGGCAGCAACGACTGCGGGCGCGGCGTCGAGGGCTCCGGCTTCGTCTACGCCCAGAACCGGCTGATGACCAACGCCCACGTCGTCGCGGGCGTCGACGACCCCGAGGTCATGATCGGCGACACGACGGTCTCGGCCGACGTCGTCTACTACAACCCCGACGTCGACGTCGCCGTGCTCGCCTTCGACAGCGGCGACACCAAGGCGCTCAAGTTCGACCTCACCGCCAAGCCCGGCGCCGACGTGGCGATCCTCGGCTACCCCGAGGACGGTCCGTACGACGTCCAGCCGGGGCGGATCCGCTCCCAGCAGCGGCTGCGCTCCCCGGACATCTACGGCAACGGGACCGTCATCCGCGAGGTCTTCTCCCTGCGCGGACTGATCCGTCCGGGCAACTCCGGCGGGCCGATCGTGACCTCGCGGGGCAACGTCGCGGGCGTGGTCTTCGCCGCGTCGGTCAACGACCACGACACCGGCTACGCGTTGACGGCCGACCAGGTCTCGCGGGCTGCCGCTGCCGGCCGGACGAGCTCCGACCAGGTCAGCACGGGTGACTGCGCCGGCTGAGAGCGCGACGCGCCGGCACCGTGGCGAGAGCCGCGAGCCTCAGACGGTGTGCTTGCCCTTGAGCGCGTTCGGGATGCCCTTGCCCTGCTCGATCGCGCGCTCGGGCGCGCGCACCTTCTTGACGCTGCGGACGCCGAGGAAGCCGAGCAGCGCGGCGATCAGGGCGTAGGCGCCGAAGACGATCAGGAACGCCCAGTGCAGCGCGAGGCCCTCGCCGTTCCAGTTGATGAAGTAGGCGAAGGCGACAGACAGCATGATCACCGCGAGCACCAGGATGAACCCGGCCGCCGCGAAGAGGCCGATGCCGATCCCGCCGGCCTTGACGCTGACCTTCAGCTCCGACTTCGCGAGCTGGATCTCCTTCTGCACCAGCGTGGAGACGTCGCGGGTGGCGTCGTGGACCAGCCGACCGATGGTGGGCTCGGGCTCGTGGACCTGGTTGCTCGCCATGCGCGTCACCCTACAGAACCCTCAGTGTGTCTCGTCGTCGTGCTGGTAGACGTCGGGTACCCCGTCCCGGTCGGAGTCACGCTCCTCGAGCTCGCAGAGCCTGCGGTAGGTGCGGTTGCGGCCGCGGAGCACGACGGCCGCGAGCGCGGTCGCGACGAGGGACCCGACCAGCACGCCCACCTTGGCGTGGTCGTCGGCGGTCGTGCCGTTGCCGAAGGCGAGCTCGCCGATCAGCAGCGAGACCGTGAAGCCGACACCGGCGAGCATCGCCATCCCGATGACGTCGACCCAGGTGAGCTCGTCGTCGAGCGTGGCGCGGGTGAACCTCGCGAGCAGCCAGGTCGAGCCCGCGATGCCGACGCTCTTGCCGACGACGAGGCCGCAGATGACCCCCAGCGCGATCGGGTCGGTGAGCGAGTCGGTCAGCCCCGACAGCCCGCCGACGTACACGCCGGCGGCGAAGAAGGCGAAGACTGGTACGGCGACACCTGCCGAGATCGGCCGGACCAGGTGCTCGAGGTGCTCGGCGAGGCCGCGTCCGGGGGCCCCGTCGGACCGGACGACCGGCACCGTGAAGGCCAGCAGCACGCCGGCGACCGTGGCGTGCACGCCCGACGCGTGGACCAGGGCCCACGCGACCAGCGCGAGCGGCAGCAGCAGCCAGCCGCGGTAGATCCGCCGCTGGGCGAGGGCGCCGAAGGCCGCGATCGGCACCAGGGCGAGCAGGAGGTACGCCGGGCTGAGGTGGTCGGTGTAGAAGAGCGCGATGATCGTGATCGCGAGGAGGTCGTCCACGACCGCCAGGGTCAGCAGAAAGGTGCGCAGCCCGGTGGGCAGGTGGGTGCTGATGACGGCCAGGATCGCGACCGCGAAGGCGATGTCGGTCGCGGTCGGGATCGCCCACCCGACGAGCTCGCCGTCGGAGCCGAGGTTCCAGAGCACGTAGACGACGGCCGGGGTGACCATGCCGCCGACGGCGGCGACCACGGGCAGCGCGGCCCGCCGCGGGTCGCGCAGGTCGCCCGCGACGAACTCGCGCTTGAGCTCGAGGCCGGCGACGAAGAAGAAGATGGCCAGCAGGCCGTCAGACGCCCAGCCACCGAGGGACAGGTCCAGGTGCAGCGCGTGCGGACCGACGACCGTGTCGCGCAGCGAGAAGTAGGAGTCGCGGACCGGGCTGTTGGCCCACACCAGCGCGACGGTCGCGGCCACCAGCAGCAGGATGCCTCCCGTCGTCTCCGCGCGCAGGATCTGCGCGGTCCGCGAGCTCTCGAGGAACGAGCCGCGGGCGAACAGCCGGGAGCGGTGCGGTGCGGGTGGTGGAGAAGTGGTCACGATGGTCCTCAGGGGTCGACGTCATCATGCCGACCAGACTTCCCGGCGCACCTGCGCCCACCCTACAGATGTCGAGCCGGTGCCCGTGCGCGTCAACCCTCGCGCACGAGGCACCGGCCCGGCTACTCGTCGGAGGAGCCGGCGTTCTCCTGGGCCGAGATCAGGTCCATGACCGTGGAGTCGGCGAGCGTGGTCACGTCTCCGACCTCGCGGTGCTCGGCCACGTCGCGCAGCAGGCGCCGCATGATCTTGCCCGAGCGGGTCTTCGGGAGCTCCGGGACGATCATGATCTGGCGGGGCTTGGCGATCGCGCCGATCTCCTTGCGCACGTGGTTGCGCAGCTCCTCGACGATGTCGGCACCGCCGTCGCCGGCCTCGTCGCGCAGGATCACGAACGCGCAGACCGCCTGGCCGGTGTCCTCGTCCTTGGCGCCGACCACCGCGGCCTCGGCAACCTTGGGGTGGGAGACCAGCGCCGACTCGATCTCGGTGGTGGAGAGCCGGTGACCGGAGACGTTCATGACGTCGTCGACCCGGCCGAGGACCCACAGGTCCCCGTCGGAGTCCTTCTTCGCGCCGTCGCCGGCGAAGTACCAGCCCTGGTCGGCGTACCGGGACCAGTAGGTGTCGCGGTAGCGCTGGTCGTCGCCCCAGATCGTGCGCAGCATCGAGGGCCACGGCTCCGTGAGCACGAGGTACCCACCGGACCCGTTGGGCACCGAGGCGCCCTCCTCGGTCACGACGTCGGCCGCGACGCCCGGGATCGGGATCATCGCCGACCCGGGCTTGCCGTGCGTGACCCCGGGCAGCGGGCTGATCATGATCATGCCGGTCTCGGTCTGCCACCAGGTGTCGACCACGGGGGTGCGGTCGCCACCGATGACGTGGCGGTACCAGACGTAGGCCTCGGGGTTGATCGGCTCGCCGACCGAGCCCAGGATCCGCAGGGACGACATGTCGAAGCGGTCCGGGATCTCGCGGCCCTGCTTCATGAAGGACCGGATCGCGGTCGGGGCGGTGTAGAAGATCGTGACCTTGTAGTCCTGGATGATCTGCCACCAGCGGCCCCGCTCGGGCGCGTCCGGGGTGCCCTCGTACATCACCTGGGTGGCGCCGTTCGCGAGCGGCCCGTAGACGAGGTACGAGTGCCCGGTCACCCAGCCGATGTCGGCCGAGCACCAGTAGACGTCCGTGTCGGCCTTGAGGTCGAAGACCGCCCAGTGCGTGTACGACGTGCCGACCAGGTAGCCGCCGGTCGTGTGCAGGATGCCCTTCGGCTTACCCGTCGTGCCGGAGGTGTACATGACGTAGAGGGGGTGCTCGGCGTCGAAGGCCTCGGGGGTGTGCTCCGGGGAGGCGGTGTCGACCACGTCGTGCCACCACACGTCGACGCTGTCGTCCCACCCGTCCTCGCCCAGGTCCTGGCCGGTGCGGCGTACGACGAGCACCTTCTCGACGCGGTGCCCACTCTCTCGGCCGGTCTTGGTGCGCGCCTCGTCGACCGCCGGCTTCAGCGCCGAGGGCGCACCGCGCCGGTAGCCACCGTCGGCGGTGATGACGACCTTCGCCTGGCAGTCGTCGAGCCTCGAGGCCAGGGCGTCGGCCGAGAAGCCGCCGAAGACCACGGTGTGCGGGGCGCCGATCCGCGCGCAGGCCAGCATCGCGATGACGGCCTCGGGGATCATCGGCAGGTAGATCGCGACCCGGTCGCCGGTCTGCACGCCGAGGTCGATCAGCGCGTTGGCCGCCTTGCTGACCTCGTCCTTGAGCTGCGCGTAGGTCAGGTCGCGGGTGTCGTCCAGCGGCTCGCCGACCCAGTGGATCGCGACCTTGTCGCCGCGACCTGCCTCGACGTGCCGGTCGACGCAGTTGTACGACGCGTTGAGCCTGCCGCCCACGAACCACTTCGCGAAGGGGGCATCGTCCCAGTCCAGCACCCGGTCCCACCTCTGGCTCCAGTCGAGGCGCTCGGCCTGCTCGGCCCAGAACGCGTCGCGATCCGACGCGGCCCGGTCGTACGCCTCCGCCTGGAGGTTGGCGTGCTCGGCGATGGCGGCCGGCGGCTCGAAGCGACGGTCCTCCTTGAGGAGGTTCGACAGGGTCCCACTCTCGGGGGATTCAGCGCTCACGATCTCTCCTGGACTGTCCGGGTCGGAAGTAGTGGTACCCGCCACATTAGGACGTGGCGGGTACCGGTGGCGGGCGGGTCAGTGCTGGACGGCCTTCTCGGAGCCGGCGCCCGTGAGGGCCCGGACCTCGAGCTCGGTGTAGCGCTCCTCGGCGGCCGGCTCCCGGGAGGTGACCGAGCCCAGCCAGCCCAGGAAGAAGCCGAGCGGGATCGACACGATGCCGGGGTTCTCCAACGGGAACCAGGAGATGTCGATGCTGGTCGGCAGCAGTGACAGGTTCTTGCCGCTGACCGGGTCGGTGCCCTTGCCCGACATGATCGGGGAGAAGATCACCAGGCCGACCGACGAGATCAGGCCGCCGTAGATGCTCCAGACGGCGCCGCGGGTGTTGAAGCCCTTCCAGAACATGTTGTAGACGATCGCCGGCAGGTTGGCCGAGGCCGCGACCGCGAACGCCAGCGCCACCAGGAAGGCGACGTTGAGCCGCTGTGCGGGGATCGCCAGCAGGATCGCGACCAGGCCGATCGCGAGGGCCGCCCACCGGGCGACCTTGAGCTCCTCGCCCTCCGAGGCCTCGCCCCGTCGGATCACGCCGTTGTAGATGTCGTGCGCGACGCTGACGGAGGAGGTCAGGGTGAGCCCGGCGACCACGGCGAGGATGGTGGCGAACGCGACGGCGGAGATCAGGGCCAGCAGGACGGCGCCCCCGGTCGACCCGTCGCCGCCGCCCACGGTCTGGGCGAGCAGCGGCGAGGCCAGGTTGCCGCCGGACGCGACCACCTTGGCGTAGTCGGTCTTGTTCAGCAGCGCCGCGGCTCCGAAGCCGAGGACCAGCGTGAAGAGGTAGAAGACGCCGATCAGCCCGATCGCCCACAGCACCGACTTCCGTGCGTCCCGCGAGGTCGGCACGGTGTAGAAGCGGATCAGGATGTGCGGCAGGCCCGCCGTGCCGAGCACCAGCGCGATCCCGAGCGAGAGGAAGTCGATCTTGCTGGTGTCGCTCACGCCGTACTTCAAGCCGGGCTCCAGGAACGCCTGGCCCTTGCCGGTGTTGGAGGCGGCGGTGCCGAGCAGGTCGGAGAGGTTGAAGCCGAACTTGGCCAGCACCAGCACGACGATCAGGGCCGAGCCCGCCATCAGCAGCACCGCCTTGACGATCTGCACCCAGGTCGTGCCCTTCATCCCGCCGACCGTGACGTAGAAGATCATCAGGGCGCCGACGCCGAAGATGGTGATGTTCTTGGCGGTGTCGCTGCTGACGTCGAGCAGCAGCGCCACGAGCGCGCCGGCGCCGACCATCTGGGCGAGCAGGTAGAAGATCGAGACCACGACGGTCGAGGTGGCGGCCGCCGTGCGGACCGGTCGCTGGCGCATCCGGAACGCCAACTGGTCGGCCATCGTGTAGCGACCGGAGTTGCGCAGCATCTCGGCGACGAGCAGCAGGGCCACCAGCCACGCGACCAGGAAGCCGATCGAGTAGAGGAACCCGTCGTACCCGCTCAGCGCGATGATGCCGGAGATGCCGAGGAACGACGCGGCCGACATGTAGTCGCCGCCGATCGCGAGCCCGTTCTGGACCGGCGAGAAGCCGCGGCCGCCGGCGTAGAAGTCGGCCGCGCCGGAGGTCTGCCGGCTCGCCCAGAAGGTGATGCCGATGGTGACCGCGACGACGGCGAGGAAGAGGCCGGTGGTGAGGATCTGGTCGCCATCCATGTCAGCTCCTCCCCCCGAGCTCGGCGACGTACTGCTCGTCGAGCCGGCGCGCCAGCGGGTCCAGCCGGGCGTTCGAGTAGCGGCTGTAGAGCCAGGCCAGCAGGAAGGTCGTCACGAACTGCAGGAGGCCGAAGACCAGGGCGACGTTGATGTTGCCCCAGAGCTGGTGGCTCATGAAGTCGTGCGCCCAGTTGCTCAGGACGATGTAGAGCAGGTACCAGGACAGGAACGCGACCGTCGCCGGGAAGACGAACGACCGGTAGGCCCGGCGCAGCTCGACGAAGTCCGGCTCCCGGTGGAGGGTGTCGTAGATCGGGTCGTGGCGCTCTGCGCGCTGGTGCGACGGTGGGTCGAGATCGGTCACGGTGCCTGCCTCCGAGTCGGGTGTGATCGCCGTCACCCTGCCCACCCGCGACGCGGTGGGGCAGGGGTGCGAGCGAGATCCGCGACCAGTGGCGCCTTCGGAACGACGAGTGGTCCGTCCCGTACGACGAGCGGTCCCGCCGTACGCCGCCGTGAGGTCGTGCGGGGCGTGAGGTCGTGAGGACAAGTTGACCGTTCCGGTACGGCGTCCTGAGGCGGGCGAAACGTCCGGCGCCGAGCGTGGGAGCACCCGAACCCCTTCAGGAGCTCCCTCATGACCCTCACCGACGCTGGACCGCACGACGCGACCGCCGCGACGACCGGCACCCCGGGCGCGCGACGCGACGGACACTGGATCGACGACTGGCGGCCCGAGGACCCCGACTTCTGGGAGGGCGGCGGCAGGCAGGTCGCACGCCGCAACCTGGTCTGGTCGATCTTCGCCGAGCACCTGGGCTTCTCGGTGTGGCTGATCTGGAGCGTGAGCTCGGCGTTCCTGCTCCAGATGGGCTTCTCCTTCACCCCCCAGCAGCTCTTCGTGCTGGTCGCGCTGCCCAACCTGGTCGGGTCGCTGCTGCGGCTGCCGTACACGTTCGCCGTGCCGAGGTTCGGCGGCCGCAACTGGACGATGGTCAGCGCGGGGCTGCTGCTGGTCCCGACACTGCTCTTCGCGGTGGCGGTGCAGCACCCCGGCACGCCGTACTGGGCCTTCTGCCTGATCGCCGCGACCGCGGGCTTCGGCGGCGGCAACTTCGCCAGCTCGATGGCGAACATCAACTTCTTCTACCCGGCCGCCAAGAAGGGCGCCGCCCTGGGCCTCAACGCCGCCGGGGGCAACGCGGGCGTCGCGGTCATCCAGCTGCTGCTGCCGGTGATCATCGGCGGGGCCGGGATCTTCGGGCTGGTCAAGGCCAGCGAGGGCGGCCTGCACCTGCAGACGGCCGGCTACGTGTACGCCGGCCTCGCGGTCGTCGCCACCGTCGCGGCGTACCTCTGGATGGACAACCTCACCGGCGCGACGTCCAGGCCGCGTGAGCAGCTGCAGGTGGTGCGCAAGCCGCACACCTGGATCATGGCCTTCCTCTACATCGGCACCTTCGGCTCGTTCATCGGCTACTCCGCCGCGATGCCGCTGCTGATCAAGCTCAACTTCTGGGTCCCCGAGCCGGCACCCCTGGGCACCGGCATCTACTTCGCCTACTTCGCCTTCCTCGGCGCCGGCATCGGCTCCGTCACCCGGCCCTTCGGTGGCTGGCTCGCGGACCGGTACGGCGGCGCGCGGGTCACCCTCGGCGCCTTCACCGGCATGGTGGTCTTCACGCTCGCGGTGCTCGCGACGCTCACCCGGCTGAGCGCCAACCCGACCGCCGACCCGTCGATCGCCAGCGACAACCAGTCGCTCTTCCCGTGGTTCCTCGGGTTCTTCCTGCTGATCTTCGCCTCGACCGGCATCGGCAACGGCTCGACGTACAAGATGATCCCCGCGATCTGGCGGCGCGAGGCCGAGAGCACGACAGCCGCCGGGACGCCCGAGCGGACGGCGGCGATCACGGCCTCGACCAAGCAGGCGAGCGCCGCCCTCGGCGTCATCGGCGCGATCGGCGCGATGGGCGGCTTCCTGATCCCGATCGCGTTCAGCTCGCCGTGGGTCGACAACCCGCTGTCGGCGACCAAGGGCGCGTTCATGGTGTTCACCGCCTACTACGTGGTGTGCGCGCTCGTCACCTACGGCGTCTACATCCGCAGCTCGACGAAGGCGAAGAGCCTCGTCGTCACTGGGGTCTGAGTGACCGACACCCACTGCCCCTACTGCTCGCTGCAGTGCGGCATGACCCTCGAGCGGCGCGGTCGCGTCCTCGAGGTCCAGCCCTGGGCGGAGTTCCCCGTCAACGAGGGGACCCTGTGCCGCAAGGGCTGGACCGCGACCGGGCTGCGCGGTCACCGCGAGCGGCTGACCACGCCGCTGGTGCGCGACCGGGGGACCGGCGAGCTCCGGGCGGCCGGCTGGGACGAGGCGCTCGACCTCGTCGCCGGACGGCTGCGCGAGCTGCGGACGGCGTACGGCGCGGACGCGGTCGGGGTCTTCGGGGGTGGTGGGCTGACCAACGAGAAGGCCTACCAGCTGGGGAAGCTCGCGAGGGTCGCACTCGGCACCAGCCAGGTCGACTACAACGGCCGGTGGTGCATGTCGTCGGCGGCGTCGGCGGCCAACCGCGCCCTCGGGATCGACCGGGGGCTGCCTTTCCCCCTCGTCGACGTCGAGCACACCGACGTGCTCGTGCTGGTCGGCTCCAACCTCGCCGAGACGATGCCGCCCGCCGCCCGTCACCTCGACCGGCTGCGCGCCAACGGCGGGCACGTCGTGGTCATCGACCCGCGGCGGACGCCGACCGCCGACCGCGCCGACACCTTCCTCCAGCCGGTGCCCGGCACCGACCTCCCGCTGGCCCTCGGGGTGCTGCACCTGCTCGATGCGATGGGCGCGGTCGACGAGGAGTACGTCGAGGCGCGAACCACCGGCTGGGACGACGTACGGCGCTCCGCGGCCGCCTGGTGGCCGGAGCGGGTCGAGCGCGTGACCGGGGTGCCGGCCACCTCCGTGCGGGCGCTCGCCACCCTGCTCGCCGGGGCCGACCGGGTGATGGTGCTGACCGCCCGCGGGGCCGAGCAGCACGCGCAGGGCACCGACACGGTGCTCGCCTGGATCGACGTCGCGCTGGCGCTGGGGATGCCGGGCAAGGAGCACGCCGGCTACGGCTGCCTCACCGGCCAGGGCAACGGCCAGGGCGGTCGTGAGCACGGGCAGAAGGCGGACCAGCTGCCCGGCTACCGGATGATCGACGACCCGGCGGCGCGGGAGCACGTGGCCGCGGTGTGGGGGGTGCCGCCGGAGTCGCTGCCCGGGAGGGGGCGCTCGGCGTACGAGCTGCTCGACGCCCTCGGGACCGACGGCGGGCCGAAAGCGCTGCTCGTCTTCGGCAGCAACATCGTGGTGTCCGCCCCCAACGCCACGCACGTCGCGTCGCGGCTCGCCGACCTCGACCTGCTCGTCGTCGCCGACATCGTCATGAGCGAGACCGCGGCCCTCGCCGACGTCGTCCTGCCGGTCACCCAGTGGGCCGAGGAGAGCGGCACGATGACCAACCTCGAGGGCCGGGTGATCCTGCGCCAGCAGGCCGTGGCGCCGCCCGCGGGAGTGCGGTCCGACCTGGACGTGATCGCCGGGCTGGCCGCCCGCGTCGGCTCGCCGGTGGCCTTCTCGACCGACCCCGAGGAGGTCTTCGCCGAGCTCGGGCGGGCCTCGTCGGGCGGCCGCGCCGACTACGCCGGCATCACCTACGACCGGATCCGCGACGAGCACGGCGTCTTCTGGCCCTGCCCGAGCGCCGACCACCCCGGCACGCCGCGGCTCTTCGGCTCGTCCTTCGCCCACGACGACGGGCGCGCCCGGTTCGTGGCGGTCCAGCACCGGGGCCCGGCCGAGCCGGTCGACGCGGCGTACCCGCTGCACCTGACCACGGGCCGCGTGCTCGGGCAGTACCAGTCCGGTGCCCAGACCCGCCGGGTGCGGGAGCTGGTGGACGACGGGCCGTTCGTGGAGCTGCACCCGATGCTCGCCCAGCGGATCGGGGCGTACGACGGGGAGCCGGTCGTCATCACCACCCGGCGCGGCGAGCTCAGGGCCCCCGCACGGGTCGTCGACACGATCCGCCCCGACACCGTCTTCGTGCCCTTCCACTGGGTGGGCGCCAACCGGCTGACCAACGACGCGCTCGACCCGGCCAGCCGGATGCCGGAGTTCAAGGTCTGCGCGTGCGCGGTCGCCGTGGCTGCGCGCGCCGCCGAGCGCACCGGGACCCCGGCATGAGCGAGCGCATCGTGGTGGTCGGCGCCGGGATGGCGGCCGGCCGGCTCGCCCAGGAGCTGCCGGGGGTGACCCTCCTCGGGGACGAGTGGCACCCGCCGTACAACCGGATCCTGCTCTCCGCGGTGCTGGAGGGGACGCACAGCCCGGAGGCGCTGGCGCTCGCGACGCCCGACCGCGCCGACCTGCGGCTCGGCGCCCGCGTCGTCGAGATCCACTGCGAGGAGCGCGAGGTCGAGCTGGCGGACCGGAGCCGGGTGCCCTACGACCGGCTCGTGCTGGCCACCGGCAGCATCCCGACGCTGCCGCCGATCCGCGGGCTGGTGCGGATGGACGGCCGGCTGCACGAGAAGGTGCACGCCTTCCGGACGCTCGACGACTGCCGGCGGCTCTCGGCGGCCGTCCCCCATGCGCGCAACGCGGTCGTGGTCGGCGGCGGGCTGCTCGGGCTCCAGGTCGCCCGCGCGCTCAGCGTCCGCGGGCTCGCGACCGAGGTCGTCGAGGGCGGGGAGCACCTGCTGCGCAGCCAGGTCGGTCCCCGCGCCGGCGCGATCCTGGCCCGCGACCTGGAGCGGCTCGGGACCACGATCTACACCGGCGCCCGCGCCGTCCGGCTCGACGACCGGGGGCTGCGGCTCGACAACGGCTACACCCTCGAGACCGACCTCGTCGTGCTCACCGCCGGCGGGCGTCCGTCGACCGCCCTGGCGCGCCGCGCGGGCCTCGACGTACGCCGCGGGATCGTGGTCGACCACCACCTGCGCACCAGCGACGCGCACATCCACGCGATCGGCGACTGCGCCCAGCGCGGCGCCCAGGTCACCGGCTTCGTGCCACCCGCCTGGGAGCAGGCCGGCCTGCTCGCCCGGCACCTGGGCGGTGAGGACATCGCCTACGACGGGGCGCGCACCGTCGCCCGGCTCCGCGCCACCGACCTCGACGTCGCCGTTCTCGGCGACCCCGAGCGGGCCGAGGGCCAGGTCGTCGAGGTCTCGAACCCGATCGCGGGCAGCCACCGCAAGCTCGTCGTCCGCGACGGTGTCATCGTCGCCGCCACCCTGGTCGGCGACCTGTCCCGGATCGGGTTGATCACCCAGCACTACGACCGCGCCACCGTCCTCGGCCCGCACGAGCCCGGTGACCTGCTGATGGGCGACCGGCCGGCAGCGGCCGGCACCGTCTCCCTGCCCGACGACGCCGAGGTCTGCGCCTGCGCCGGTGTCACGGCCGGCCGGATCCGCGCCTGCTCCTCCCTCGAGGACGTGCGGTCCTCCACCCGCGCCACCACCGGCTGCGGCGGCTGCGCCGACGCCGTCCGCTCCCTGCTCGCCGCTCGCTCCCTGGAAGGAACCCCGTCATGAGCCCTCACCACCGCCGCACCATCGTCGTCGTCGGTCACGGGATGGTCAGCCACCGCTTCGTGCAGGCTGCCGTCGAGCGTGGCCTCACCGAGACCCACGACATCGTGGTCGTCGGCGAGGAGCCGCGCGCGGCGTACGACCGGGTCGCGCTCACCTCCTTCTTCGAGGTCGGCGCCGAGGCGCTGAGCCTGCTGCCCGACGGGGCGTACGACGACCCACGGGTGCGCCTGGTGCTCGGCGTCCCGGTCGAGGCCTTCGACCCCGAGACCCGGTCGGTGCTGCTCGCCGACGGTGAGGTGATCACCTACGACGAGCTGGTGCTCGCCACCGGCGCGGCCCCGTTCGTGCCGCCGATCCCCGGCCACGACCTGGAGGGCTGCTTCGTCTACCGCACGATCGAGGACCTCGAGGCGATCCGGGCGGCCGCCGGCACGGCCACCGTCGGCGCGGTGATCGGCGGCGGCCTGCTCGGGCTCGAGGCAGCCAACGCCCTGTCCCAGCTGGGCCTGGAGACCCACGTCGTCGAGATGGCGCCGCGGCTGATGGCGGTGCAGGTCGACGACGCCGGCGGCGCGACGCTGACCCGGCACGTCGAGCGGCTCGGGCTGAGCGTCCACACCGGTGCGATGACCGAGCGGGTGCTGGGCGAGCACCGGGTGACCGGCCTGGCGCTGAAGGACGCGCCGGCGATCGCCGCCGAGATCGTCGTCTTCTCTGCCGGCATCCGCCCGCGCGACGCGCTCGCCCGGGCCGCCGGCCTCGCGACGGCCGAGCGCGGCGGCGTGCTCGTCGACGAGCGGTGCCGCTCCTCCGACCCGCACGTGTGGGCGATCGGCGAGTGCGCCGCGCCGGGTGGCCGGATGTACGGGCTGGTGGCGCCCGGCTACTCGATGGCCGAGGTCGTGGCCGACGCGCTGCTCGGCGGGCCCGGCACGTTCACCGGCGCCGACATGTCCACCAAGCTCAAGCTGATGGGCGTCGACGTGGCGAGCTTCGGCGACGCCTTCGCGACCACCGACGGGGCCCTCGAGCTCGTCTACTCCGACGCCGTCGCCGGCGTGTACAAGAAGCTGGTGGTCTCCGGCGACGGCACCCGGCTGCTCGGCGGCGTGCTGGTCGGCGACGCGACGGCGTACGGCGTCCTGCGGCCGATGGTTGCCTCCGGCATCCCGCTCCCCGACAACCCCGAGGACCTGATCCTGCCCGCCGGTCGCGGCGTGCCCGAGACCAGCCTCCCCGCCGAGGCGCAGGTGTGCTCGTGCAACGACGTGACCCGGGCTCAGATCGAGGCGGCCGTCGCGGAGGACGGCACCTGCGACGGACCGGCCTGCGTCACCCGGTGCACCAGGGCCGGCAGCACCTGCGGCTCCTGCAAGCCACTGGTGAAGAGGATCGTCGAGGACTTCTACGCGACTCAGGGCCGGACGGTCGACCGCAGCATCTGCGAGCACTTCCCGCTGACCCGGCAGGAGCTCTTCGACGTGGTCGCGGTGCACGAGCTCCGCAGCTTCGACCAGGTCGTCGCGGCCCACGGCACCGGCCGCGGCTGCGAGATCTGCAAGCCGGCCATCGCCTCGATCCTGGCCAGTCAGCTCAACGGCCACGTGCTCGAGGGCCAGACCCGGACGCTCCAGGACACCAACGACGCCTACCTCGCCAACATCCAGCGCAACGGCACCTACTCCGTCGTCCCGCGCATCCCCGGCGGGGAGATCACCCCGGAGAGGCTGATCGTCATCGGGGAGGTGGCGCGCGACTTCGAGCTCTACACCAAGATCACCGGCGGCCAGCGGATCGACCTGCTCGGCGCCCGGATGGAGCAGCTGCCGGCGATCTGGAGACGGCTCGTCGACGCCGGCTTCGAGTCGGGGCACGCGTACGGCAAGTCGCTGCGCACCGTGAAGTCCTGCGTCGGCTCGACCTGGTGCCGGTACGGCGTGCAGGACTCGGTGCAGCTCGCGATCGACCTGGAGCTGCGCTACCGGGGGCTGCGCTCGCCGCACAAGCTCAAGGGCGGCGTGAGCGGCTGCGCCCGGGAGTGCGCCGAGGCCCGGGGCAAGGACTTCGGGGTGATCGCGACCGAGAGGGGCTGGAACCTGTACGTCGGCGGCAACGGCGGCGCCACCCCGGCCCACGCCCAGCTGCTGGCCGGGGACCTCGACCGGGAGACGTTGCTGCGCTACCTCGACCGCTACCTCATGTACTACATCCGCACCGCCGACCGGCTGCAGCGCACGGCGCCGTGGATCGACTCGCTCGAGGGCGGGCTCGACCGGGTGCGGGAGGTCGTCGTCGACGACGCGCTCGGTCTCGGCTCGGAGCTGGAGGCGGCGATGGCGCGGCACGTCGACACCTACTTCGACGAGTGGCAGGCGACGCTCGAGGACCCCGACAAGCTGGCGCGCTTCGTCTCGTTCGTGAACGCCCCGGGCACCCCCGACCCGCACATCACCTTCCGCACCGAGCGCGGCCAGATCGCGCCGGCCGAGCCGACCGGCCCGGTCTCCCTCGGGTCGACGATCCCGGTCGGTGCGCCGTGATCGCGGTGTGCCGCCTCGACCAGATCGAGGTCGAGGGCGGCGTCGCCGCGCTGGTCGACGGCGCCGCGGTCGCAATCTTCCGGACACACGACGGCAACGTCTACGCGATGTCCAACTACGACCCTTGTGCCCAGGCATCGGTCTTGGCTCGGGGCATCGTCGGCACACGCGGTGACGTCCCGTACGTCGCCTCACCGATGCACAAGCAGGCCTTCGACCTGCGCACCGGACAGTGCCTCGACGATGCGGCGATCCGGGTCCCGACGTACGACGTCCGGGTCGACGACGGTCTCGTCCTCGTCGGTGCCCGGCAGGAGAGTCCATGAGTGAAGCCCTTCCGCTGAGCGGCTTCCGGGTCGGCGTGACCGCTGCCCGGAAGGTGGACGAGCAGATCGTGCTGCTGGAGCGGCGCGGTGCCGCGGTCGAGTGGGCGCCGGCGCTCTCGCTGGACCCCAACCAGATCGACGACGGACAGCTGCGGGCCTCGACCGAGGAGGTGCTGGGCCGGCCGGTCGACATGTTCCTGGCGACGACCGGCATCGGCATGAAGTCGTGGTTCTCGGCGGCGGAGCGCTGGGGCCTGCTGCCGGACCTGCTGACGGCGCTGGGCTCCGCGGAGATCCTGGCCCGCGGACCGAAGAGCGTCGGCGCGCTGCGGCGGCAGGGTCTGCGGGAGCTCTGGGCGCCCGAGTCGGAGTGCTTCGAGGACGTGCTGGAGCACCTGCGCGGCCGGGACCTGACCGGCCTGCGCATCGTCGTGCAGGAGCACGGGCAATCGTTGTCGATGGTGGCGCACGCCCTGCGCCGGCAGGGTGCCGACGTCACGACGGTGACCGTCTACCGGGTCGAGGCGGCCTCCGACCTCGAGCCGATGTTCGCGCTGATCGACCTGGTCGCCGACCGCTCGCTCGACGCGGTGACCTTCACCTCGGCGCCGGCGGTGGCCGCGCTGATGGACGCCGCCGGTCCGACGGGGCGTCGCGAGGAGCTGGTCGGCGCCTTCCAGGCCGACGTGGTCGCGTCGTGCGTGGGGCCGGTGACGGCCGCGGCGTTCGAGATGTGGGGCGTGCCCACGATCTACCCCGAGCGGTCGCGGCTGACCGCGATGGTCAAGCAGCTCGAGGTGGAGCTGCCGTCGCGGCGCTCCGGACTCACGCTGGAGCTGGTCGGCGGGCACCAGCTGCTCCTGCACGGCGACGACGTGCTGCTCGACGGCCACGAGGTGAGGCTGTCACCCGCACC
This sequence comes from Nocardioides sp. URHA0020, assembly GCF_000620705.1. GTDB lineage: Bacteria > Actinomycetota > Actinomycetes > Propionibacteriales > Nocardioidaceae > Nocardioides. The sequence continues at coordinate 851,765 of NZ_KK211166.1, read as the reverse complement.
GGCCGCGGTGCTGCACGCGCTGGTCGCCAACCCCGGCAACGTCGTCGCCCGGCCGGCGCTGCTGGCGATGCTGCCCTCGGGCACGGCCGGCTCGGAGCACGCCGTCGAGATGGCGGTCGCCCGGCTCCGGGCGGCGCTCGGGACGCGGACGGTGCAGACCGTCGTCAAGCGCGGCTACCGGCTGGCGGTGGCGCCGTGACCTCCCCGGGCACCCGGCTCGTCACCGTCGCGCACGGCACCCGGCACGCCCCCGGCAACGAGGTGGCCCGCGAGCTCACCCGGCTCGCCGGGTCGCGGCTCGCGATGCCGGCGGTGGCGTCGTACGTCGAGCTGGCGGAGCCGTCCTTCGCCTCCGTGATGGAGTCGGGCCGGCCGTCGGTGGTCGTGCCGCTGCTGCTCTCGACCGGTCACCACATCCGCCACGACCTCGCCGCCGACCGGGCGCTCGGGCCGGACCCGCTGCTGGCGACCGCCCAGGCGGGTCGGCTGGTGTCGGCGGGCGCCACCCCGGGGCAGCCCGTGGTGCTGGTGGCGGCAGGCTCCAGCGACCCGCTGGCCACCCGCGACCAGGCGCTGGCCGCGGCGTACCTCGCCGAGCGGTGGGGCGGCCCGGTGCGCGTCGCCACCCTCTCGGGTCTCGGTCGTCGGCCGGCCGACCTGGTCAACCCGGACGACGCCGTGTCGCCGTACCTGCTGGCTCCGGGGTTCTTCGCCGACCGCTGCCGCGCTGCGTCGGCCCGTGCGGGCGTCGTCGCCGACGTGATCGGTGCCCATCCGGCGGTCGTCGACCTGGTCGTGGAGCGGGCCCTGGCGGTCCTCGCCGACCGTCGCAGCGCGTAGTGCAACCAGCCCGCAGGGATCTTGCAAGCCGCGCGGGTCAGGGTCTGGCCATGAACAAAGAACTCCTGATGGCCGGCCTCGCGCTCGCCGACACCGACGAAGGCCTCATCACCCGCTTCTACGAGATCCTCTTCGAGCGCCACCCGGCGGTCCGCCCGATGTTCTCCGCCGACGTGCGCCCGCAGGCGGCCATGCTGCGGGTGGCCGTGATCGCCGTCCTGGACCACCTCGACGACCCCGCGTGGCTCACCTCCACGCTCGGGGCGCTCGGGGCCAAGCACGCGACGTACGGCGCGACCCCGGAGATGTTCGACGCGGTCGCCGAGTGCCTGGTCGCGGCCATGGCGGAGCGTGGGGGCGCCGCCTGGACCCCGGAGATGACGGCCGCGTGGTCCGAGGCGCTCGGCGTCGTGGCCGGGCTCATGCTGGCCGGCTACCCGGCACCGCAGCCCGTCTGACGCAGCCTGGTCCCAGCCTGGTCCGAGCCGGGTCTCAGACCGGGTCCGGGTCCCCGGTCGGGTCGACGGCCGCGGTGTCGGCCAGGTGGGCGCCGCCCAGCGGGTCGCGCGACCAGCGGGTGACGGCCCAGCCGGCACGCGGCGAGCCCTCGAGCACGACCGCGCCGGTGTTGAGCAGGCGGGCGTCGGCCGGTCCGCCGTGGCGGGCGGCGAACGTCCGGATCGCGGCGCCGTGGCTGAACGCCGCCACGGTGGCGTCGTCGGCGTGCGCCGCCGCGATGGCGGCCACCGCGGCGTCGTACCGCTCGAAGAACGCGTGCCCGTCCGGGCCGCCCGGCATCTCGACGCCCAGGTCGCCGCCGATCCAGGCGGCGACGGTGTCGGCGTACGCCGCGATCGCCTCCTCGTCGGCGCGCATCTCCAGCCCGCCGGCGGCGATCTCCTCCAGCCCCGCTGTCACGACGACGTCGAGCCCGCGGGCGGTGGCGAGCGGCGCCGCCGTGAGCTGGGTGCGGACGAGCGGCGAGGCGTGGACGGCGCTGATCCGCTCGACGGTCAGCACGGGCGCGACCGCCGCTGCCTGCCGGTGCCCGAGCGGGGTCAGGGGCGCGCCGGGGGCCGCGGTGTCGAGGGCGCCGGCGACGTTGGACGGGGTCTCCCCGTGCCGGATCAGGATGAGGCGCACGTGGTCGAGCCTACGGAGCCCGCGTCGAGACACCCGAACTGGCTGTCGGGCGGCCTCGGTGACAGCCACTCCGGGTGTCTCGACGGCTCAGCCCCGGTCCAGCTCCAGCGTCTCGGGCGTGTGCAGCCGCACCAGGAACCGGTCGGCGTGGGCCGGCACGCTGTCGCGGGTGAGCAGCGACACCGACACCATCGTCGCCAGCGCGAGCGGGACCGTCCAGGCCGCGGGCTGCCCCATCAGCGCGTCCACCCAGCCGTCGGGGTCCGCGACGCCGACGGTCCACGCGATCGCGACCGCGGAGGTCAGGCCGCCGACGACCAGCCCCGCGACCGCGCCGTACGGCGTGAGGCCGCGCCACCAGATGCCGAGCAGGAGCAGCGGGCAGAAGGTCGCGGCCGCCATCGCGAAGGCCAGCCCGACCGCGCGGGCGACCCCGAGGTTCGGCGCCAGCAGGGCGACGACGCACGGGACCGTCACGGCCACCACCGCCGCGAGCCGGAAGGCGGCGACCCCGCCGAGGCGGCGGGAGCGACCGGTGACGTCCTGGCTCAGCACGCCCGCGACCGCGATCGAGAGGCCCGACGACGTGGAGAGGAAGGCCGCGAACGCGCCGGCCGTGACGAGGCCGGTGAGCACCTCGCCGAGCAGCCCGTCGACCATGATCCGCGGCAGCTCGAGCACCAGGGCGTCGGACCGTCCCGACACCGCGAGCTCGGGCGCGTAGATCCGGCCGAGGGCGCCGTAGACCGGCGGCAGCAGGTAGAAGAGCCCGAGCAGCACGAGCACCACGAGCGTCGTACGCCGAGCGGCCCGGCCGTCGGGGTTCGTGTAGAACCGCACGACCACGTGGGGCAGCCCCATGGTGCCGAGGAACGTGGCGATGATCAGCGAGTAGGTGACGTACAGCCCGGACGGCCCGCCCGAGGCGAGCGGCACCGACCAGCCGCCGGCACCGGACGCCGGAGGCGAGGAGTCGCCCGCCCACACCACCAGCAGCACGGCTGCCGGGACGAGCAGGGCGGTGAGCTTGAGCCAGTACTGGAAGGCCTGCACGAAGGTGATGCTGCGCATCCCGCCGGAGGTGACGTTGGCGAGCACGACGACCCCGACGATCACGGGCCCGAGCCAGGTCGGCGCGCCGACCGCGGAGCGCAGGGTGAGCCCGGCGCCCTGGAACTGCGGCAGCAGGTAGAGCCAGCCGATGGCGACGACGAGCACCGAGCAGGCGGCGCGTACGCCGCGGGAGCCCAGCCGGGCCTCGGCGAAGTCGGGCAGCGTGTAGGCGCCCGACCGCCGCAGCGGGGCGGCCACCAGGACCAGCAGCACGAGGTAGCCGGCGGTCCAGCCGACGGGGTACCACAGCATGTCGGCGCCGTTGAGCAGCACCAGCCCGGCGACGCCGAGGAAGGACGCGGCCGAGAGGTACTCCCCGCCGATGGCGCTCGCGTTGAGCCGCGGGTGGACGGACCGCGAGGCGACGAAGAAGTCGCTCGTCGTGCGCGAGAACCGCAGGCCCCAGGTGCCGATCGCCAGCGTCGCGACCGTCACGAAGGCGATCGCGACGATGCCGGGGGCGGCATCGAGGCCGGGGCTCACCGCTCGGTCTCCGACAGCAGCTCGGCGAAGTCGCGCTCGTTGCGCTCGGCCCGGCGCACGTAGGCCCACCCCAGGCCGACCAGCGCCGGGTAGACCAGGACGCCGAGCAGCAGCCAGCCCAGCGGCATCCCGAGCACGCGTACGCCGGAGAGGCCGGGCGCCAGGTGGAAGGCGAGCGGCAGCAGCCCGATCGTCAGCCCCATCACCGCGAGCACCCCGATCGCCAGCCGGAGCTGCTCGCGCAGCAGCGACCGCATGTAGACGCCGCCGAGGTTGGTGCCGGCGTCGATGTCGGAGGCGCGGCGGACCGGAGGCTGCCGACGTGGCGGTCCGGTGACCCGGACCCTCTCCGGCGGGTCGGTCACGGACCGACGGTCCGCGACGCCAGCAGCAGCTCGCGCAGCTCGCGGGTGTGCCGCCGGCTGACGCCGAGCTCCACCCCGTGCTGTCCTCCGCGCGGTCCGACCACGACCGTGCAGCGGCCGCCGTCCATCCGCACCTCGCTGACGTGCGAGAGCGACACCAGCAACGAGCGGTGGATCCGCACGAACCCGGCGGCCGCCCACTCCTCCTCGAGCGTCGTCAGCGGGCTGCGCAGGAGGTGGGACTCGCTCGCGGTGTGCAGCCGGGCGTAGTCGCCCTGGGCCTCGACGTGGGTGATGTCGCAGCGGTTGATGAAGCGGGTGACGCCGCCACGCTCGACCGCCACCTGCGCGTCGTCGCGTGCCGGCGCCGCCTCGGTCGTGCCGCCGACGGCAGCGACCACCCGTCGTACGGCCTCGGCCAGCCGGTCCGCGCGCACCGGCTTGAGCACATAGTCGACCGCGTGCAGGTCGAAGGCCTCGACCGCGTGTCGCTCGTGGGCGGTGACGAAGACGACCGGGGGCGGGGCGCGGAAGCGCCCGAGGACCTGCGCCAGCTCCAGGCCGGTGAGGCCGGGCATCTGGACGTCGAGGAAGACGGCGTCGATGGTGCCCTCCCGCAGGATCCGCAGGGCGTCGGTCGCCGACGAGCTGGTGACCACCTCGCCCACGCGCTGCTCGGCGGCGAGCAGGTAGGCGAGCTCGTCGAGGGCGGGACGCTCGTCGTCGACCACGAGGACCTTCATGCGTGCACCCCCGGTGCGAACTTGGGGACCCGGACAGTCACCCTCGTACCCGCTCCGGGCGCCGTTTCCACCACCAGCCCGTAGCCGTCGCCGAACGTGGTCCGCAGCCGGCCGTCGACGTTGCCCAGCCCGACCGAGTCGAGGGACGCGTCGCCGGCCAGCGCTCGCCGTACGACGTCGGGGTCCTCGCCGACGCCGTCGTCCTCCACCTCGATGACGCACTCCTGGTCGTGGTCGCGGGCGACGATGCTGATCGAGCCGCCCCCCTCCGCGGACTCGAGGCCGTGGCGCACGGCGTTCTCGACCAGCGGCTGGATGCACAGGAAGGGGACGGCGACGGGCAGCACCTCGGGGGCGATGCGGAGCGTCACCCGCAGCCGGTCGCCGAAGCGCGCCTGCTCGAGCAGCAGGTAGCGCTCGACCGAGCGGAGCTCCTCGGCCAGCGTCGTGTACTCACCGTGGGTGCGGAAGGAGTAGCGGGTGAAGTCGGCGAACTCCGTCAGCAGGTCGCGGGCCCGGTCGGGGTCGGTGCGCACGAAGCTGGCGATCGCGCCGAGGGAGTTGTAGATGAAGTGCGGGCTGATCTGGGCCCGCATCGCCCGCACCTCGGCCTCCATCAGCCGGGTGCGCGACGCGTCGAGCTCGGCGAGCTCGAGCTGGGCGCTGACCCACAGCGCCACCTCGTCGGCGGCTCGCGCCAGCCCGGCCGTGGGCTGGGCGGCGAAGACCTGGAGCGTGCCGACCACCCGCTGCTCGGTGACCAGGGGGCTGACGACGGCCGCCCGGATCTCACACCCGGCGACCGTGCACCGCAGGTCACTGCGGTCGAAGACCCGGGTCCGGCCGGCCTCCACCGTCACCGCCGCGAGCCCGGCGGACTGCTCCCGGTGGTGCTGGCCGGAGCCGTGCCAGGCGAGCAGGCCGGCCGTGTCGGTCAGTGCGAGGGCCGGGCTGCCGAGCAGGTCGTGCAGGTGCCGGATGCTGCGCTCGGCGCTGTCGGCGGTGAGACCCGCACGCAGCGCCGGCGCCGCGAGGGAGGCGTTGTGGAGCGTGCGGAAGGTGGCGCGGTCGGCCTCGGTGCCCAGGTGCCGGCGGCGCCACGGTCGGGGCATCGTCGCCGGGTCAGCTGAAGTCGATGAGCAGGACGTCGTCGTCGGCGGGTGCCGTGGCGGTGGCGGGTCCGGCGTCGGCGTCGGCGGACGTCTCGTCGGAGCGCTCGGCGTCGGCCGTCGCCGGGCGGTCGACGACCGTGGCGCGGAAGCAGGAGGCGAGGTAGGGCAGCTGCATGCCGTCCATGCCCCGGCCGTAGTCGTCGTAGAGCGCGAGGACCTCCGCGACCTTGGCCCGGCGTCGGTCCTCGTCGAGGACCGCGAGGCTCGAGCGGGAGACGGCGAGGTCCTGGATCGACGTGCGGTCGATCGTCTGCCAGTGCCGGAACCTCGTCTCCGCGACGTCGCCGAAGTACGGCGAGGCCAGCAGCGGCTCCGCGTTGCGCGGCTGCCGCGGGGAGCCGATGATCCCGCCGAGCCGGCGGACCCACGGGATCTGCTCGTCGCGCTCGTTCCAGACCAGGGCGAGGTGGCCGCCGGGGCGCAGCACGCGGGCGATCTCACGCAGCGCTACCTCGTGGTCGAACCAGTGGAAGGCCTGCCCGGCCACCACGACGTCGTACGACGCGTCGGCGGCGGGCAGCCCCTCGGCGGACGCCACCGAGGTGGGTACGTCGGGCAGCCGGGCGCGCAGCCGGGCCAGCATCGCGTCGTCGGGATCGGTGGCGTGCACGTCGTGGCCGAGCGCCACCAGGGCCTCGGTCAGCTTGCCCGTGCCGGCCCCGACCTCGAGCACGGTGACCGCGTCGTCGCCGACCAGCCAGGCGGCCGCCTCCGCGGGGTAGCCGGGCCGACCTCGGTCGTAGGCGTCGGCCACCGAGCCGAAGGAGCGGGCGGGGGAGGGCTGGTCACTCATCGGGCTCACCGTACCCGCTGGGTAGCCTCTCGCCCGTGAGCTCCGCCCCGAAGAACGCCGACCCGTTGTCGCCGCTGGTGTCCCTCGAGGGAGTCCCCTCGGCGTACGCCGCCGCCCGGGACGGCATCGACGTGATGCTGCGCGACCGCGGCCTGCGTCGTACCTCTCCGGAGACGACCACGGAGAGCCTGCTGCGCGGTGCCCACGCGAGCGCCGTGCTGGAGGGCTCGGCGGCCACGCTGCCCGAGGTGCGGGTCGGCACGGGTGACGAGATCTCCGCCGACGCGGTGCGGATCTCCACCGAGCTGCTGGGGCTCGCGCCGGCGCTGGCCCGCTCCCCGCTGCAGGCGCTGGCGCGCATCCATGCCCTGGCCGCGGCCGGGCTGCCGGCCGAGTCGCGGGGCCGCCCGCGCGACGGCGAGGCGGCCGATCGCCTGCGGGGCCTGGGCGACCTGCTCACCGCGTCGACCGCCGCGCCCGCGCTGCTGGTGGCGGCCGTCGTGCACGCGGAGCTCGCGACGGCGGCGCCCTTCGCGTCCCACAACGGGCTGGTCGCGCGCGCCGCCGAACGGCTCGTCCTGGTCGCGCGCGGGGTCGACGAGAAGTCGCTGGTGGTCCCGGAGGCCGGCCACCTGGCCCTGCGGGCGGCGTACGAGTCCAACCTGCGCGGCTACCGCGACGGCGGCACCGCCGGGGTCCACGCGTGGCTGCTCTACGCCGCCGAGGCCTACTCCGCGGGGGCCGAGGCCAGCCCGCTGCGTCGTACGGCGGACTGAGCATGCGAACGGCACCCGGTTTCTCGAATGGTGGGCCGGGTGCCGTCGCTGACACGTGAGGACCGTGGCTACCAGGCGTGCATGCTCTAACTGCGGCCTCGGGTGTGTCCCGATGACCAGCGCCCTGTAGGAAGGGTAGATCGCCGCGTGGGTACCCGGCTCACGTGCAGGATGTGGAGTTCTGACTACCTGTGTACGCCGGTCCCGGGCAGTCCGCAAGGGGTTGACACGGCGCCCGTGGAGTGGGTCGCTCAGGCTCCCAGTCGGCGGCGTCGGGCGTTGGCCCACAGCACCCCGCCGACCGCCACGACGCCACCCACGGCGAGGGCGGCGAGGGTCGGCCCCGCGGGCGGCAGCGGCACCCGCGAGCGCAGCGCGACCGGCTTGGTGAAGACCAGCACGGGCCAGTCGTGCGCTGCTGCGGCCTTGCGCAGCTCGCGATCGGGGTTCACGGCGTACGAGTGGCCGACGGCCTCGAGCATGGGCACGTCGGTCACGGAGTCGCTGTAGGCGTAGCTGTCGGCGAGGTCGTAGCCGACCTGCTCGGCCACCTCGCGGATGGCCCGCGCCTTCTCCTCGGCGTAGGCGTAGTACTCGATCTCACCGCTGTAGCGGCCGTCGACGATCTCCATCCGGGTCGCGATCACCCGGTCGGCGCCCAGCATCGCGGCGATCGGCTCGACCACCTCGGTGCCGGAGGCCGAGACGATGATGACGTCGCGCCCGGCGAGCCGGTGCTCCTCGATCAGCGACACGGCCTCGTCGTACACCAGGGGCTCGACGACGTTGTAGAGGGTGTCGGCGACGATCTCGCGCACCGTGGCGACGTCCCAGCCGGTGCAGAGCTGCGACATGAACTGCCGCATCTTCTCCATCTGGTCGTGGTCCGCACCGCCGACGAGGTAGACGAACTGGGCGTACGCCGAGCGCAGGACCGCGCGGCGGGAGATCAGGCCACCGGCCTGGAAGGGCTTGCTGAACGCAAGCGTGCTCGACTTGGCGATGATCGTCTTGTCGAGGTCGAAGAAGGCTGCGGTTCGCGCCATGGGCCCATGGTAGGCGGCGACGGGCCAGGTTTCGTCCACCGTGCGGTTGTCGAACCCCCTTGTCCACAAGGGGAATCCGGTCGGTGGTGGTCGGTCGGGGTGTCGGAGACCCTGGCTGGCATGACCGCTCCGCTGTGCTTCACCCGTGACCAGTCGCTCCTGGACCAGCTGCTGCGCCTGTCCGCTGCGGCCGGGATCACCCCCGATGTCGCCGACGACCTCGGGGCGGCGCTCACCCGGTGGCCGGCCGCCCCGTTGGTCCTCGTCGGTGCCGACGTCGCTGCCGAGATGGCCGCGATCGCGCCCGCCCGCCGGCCCGGGGTGCACGTCGTCGCCTGGGGCCAGGTGCCCGACGAGACCTTCCGAGCGACGGTGGCGCTGGGCGGGGAGAGCGTCGCCCAGCTCCCGTCCTCCGAGGCCTGGCTCGTCGAGGCGCTCACCGACCTGGGCGACCCGCAGCGCGTCGCCGGCACGGTGATCGGCGTGACCGGTGGCAGCGGCGGCGCCGGTGCGACCACCTTCGCCTGCGCTCTCGGCCAGCTGGCGGCCCGACGTGGCCGGGCGGTGGTCATCGACGCGGACCCGCTCGGCCCCGGCGTCGACCGGGTGCTCGGCCTGGAGGACCGCGACGGGGTGCGGTGGGACGGCCTGTGCCACACGACCGGCCGCCTGAGCGCGCGGTCGCTGCGCGAGGCGCTGCCCCGTCGTGAGGACCTGGCGGCGCTGACCTGGCACGCCGGTGCGCCCGGCACCCTCCAGGCGTTCGCCGTGCGTGAGGTGCTCTCGGCGGCGCAGCGCGGGCACGACTTCGTGGTCGTGGACCTCCCGCGCTCGGCGGACTCGCTGGTCGACGAGCTGGCGTCGCGGTGCGACCGGCTGCTCGTGGTGGTCGTCCCCACCGTGGCCGGCGTCGCCTCCGCGGCCCGGATCTGCGCCCGGCATCCCGACCCGAGCCGGGTGCGGCTGGTGGTGCGCGGCGCTGGCATCGACCCCCGTTCGATCGCTCGGGCCACGCACGTCCCGGTGCTCGCCGCGATGCCCGACCAGCGTGGCTCGCCGAGGCCATCGACCTCGGCCTGGGGCCGGTGCGCTCTCGCCGGGGAGCGCTCGGTCGGGCCGCGGGCGAGGTGCTCGACCAGCTCGCGCTCCTGCACGCGGTCGCGGCATGAGCACGCCCCAGCTGGAGGCGGTGCGCGACCGGCTGGCGCGCACGCCTGGCGAGCTCACGCCCCACCGGGTCGCCGAGGCGCTGCGCGAGGCCGGACGGCCGGTCGGCGACGCCGAGGTGCTCGCCGTCTACGAGACGCTGCGGCGCGACGTGGTCGGTGCGGGGCCTCTCGAGCCGCTGCTGCGCACGCCGTACGTCACCGACGTGCTGGTCAACGGAGCGGAGCACGTCTACCTCGACCGCGGGCAGGGCCTCGAGCTCACGAGCGTCACCTTCCCCGGTGAGGAGTCGGTCCGCCGGCTCGCACAGCGCCTGGCGGCGCTCGGCGGGCGACGGCTGGACGACGCGGCGCCGTACGTCGACCTCCGGCTGCCCGACGGCACCCGCTTCCACGCCGTGCTGGCCCCGCTGGCGCGCCCCGGGACGGTGATCTCGCTGCGCGTGCCGCGGCGGCAGGGCTTCACGCTGGAGGAGCTGGTCGGCCACGGCACGGTCGACGAGGAGACGGCCGAGCTCCTGGACGCGGTCATCGGTGCCCGGCTGGCGTTCCTGGTCAGCGGTGGCACCGGCTCGGGCAAGACCACCCTGCTCTCGGCGCTGCTGGCTCGCGTCGGTGCGGGCGAGCGGCTCGTGGTGGTCGAGGACGCCAGCGAGCTCCGGCCCGACCACCCCCACGTCGTCGCCCTCGAGGGTCGTCCGGCCAACCTCGAGGGCGCCGGCGCCGTCGACGTGCGCACGCTGGTGCGGCAGGCGCTCCGGATGCGCCCCGACCGGCTCGTCGTGGGGGAGGTCCGGGGCGCCGAGGTCGTGGACCTGCTGGCGGCCCTCAACACGGGCCACGAGGGCGGTGTAGTTGACGGCCGAACGTTTCAGTTGACGGGAAATCTTTTCAGTTGGACGAGCGAACGCTTCATTTCGAGGCCGTACCGACGAGTAACCCGTCATTCCTGATGAGTCGAGCCGTCGTCGGGCTCGTTGACGGGCATGGTTTGCGAATCAACTACTTGGCCGTTCCATTGCTCGGCGCGGCCGGCGCGAGGCCATGGGTGTGACGAGCCCTTGCCTTGGCGGTCCAGCCCTTAGAGTTCGTGTCGAGCTGCGTTGATGCGGAGCCAGCTAGCGGTCGCGGAACGCGGCGCCCTAGGCGATGTTGTGCGTGCCTTCGGGTGCCCCGCCGTTGGCGAGCCAGCAGTCCGATGTCACGTCCAGGCACTCCCGAGATAGGAGCGTGTTGACGCACTCCTGCAACGCGATCTCCACGCGGTGGAGTTGCTTGCGCGTGAAGTACACGACGTAACGCTGGGCCTGCATCTCACGGTCGTGTGCGCTGAGCTCATCCAGCCTCAGGGACGGTGCGCCGTGCCAGTCGCCTCCCGTGATCGACTCCCACACCCAGGCAGCGGCGAGATGTCGACGCTGCGACCAGCGAGGGTCTGTGGGATCGATAGACGAGGTGCGGCACACGGCCTGCCAGTCCTCGTCCTCGAAGTCGTCCCATGTGCGGAACGCTCGTCGTCGGGCACCGAAGTTGGTCGGGTTCTCGGTCTCGGCGAGTGCTTGCGCTACCGAGGTGAGCTGTTCGTGCCAGCGACTGCCGACGCCGGCCTGGCGAACCTTGGACTGCATGCGTTCGCAGTACGAGGCGTGCCTGGCGTGGATGCCCACCGCCTGTGCGGCCTCATGCCAGTTCTTCAGGCTGGGCTCGAGTGTTCGAGCGAGCGCCATGGCCGCGTACCGGCGACTTGCCGTGACGTCCTTGAGTGGGACGGGAAGGGAGTCGCGGGTGAGGGTCGCGGACAACAGGGCGGGCACCTGGTCGGTACCGATGCCGGAGTGGGGCGGCTCGGCGTGAGTGGAGCGGCCGTCGAGTGCGGCCGACACGGTGAACTTCTGTTCGTCCCGTACTGCGTTCATCGCGTAGGCGTGTCCGGTTGGGGGTTTCCAGAACTTGAGCAGCTGGGTCCACTGCGCTGTCGTGTTGACTGGCTCCCCGCTCGGGGCGGCGGCGAACCTTCGCCAGGCCGCAGGGTCACGGTGGAGCTGAAGGCGAGCGGCGGCGTCGAGGGCGACGGCGGTCACCAGGGGGTTCGTTGGCGGCAGCGAGTACGACCGGTACTGACCTGCGGCGGCAGGCCCGCGTCGCGGCACGGCGGCCTCCCGGTCGCGGATGTGGGTCTCCCATGCGGTTCGGGCAGCGTCGTCAAAGTCTGCTGCGAGGTGCACGCCGCCCATGTAGAGCACCATCGGGGCTAGTGCGCGCAGGGCGGCGAGTTCTTCGTGGGCGGCACGCCGGTCTGTGTCGGTGATCGCGGCAAGATGGGCGTCGATCTGGGTCTGGAGGACCAGCGCCGCCTTGCTGGCGACAAGCTTGGGTGCGTCGGTTGGGGACGCGCCACAGATGCCGTCAACGGTGCGTCGGCGGCGACGGGTGCCGGATGCAGTGAGTTCTTCCTCTGGCGGCGGACTTGCGCAGCACTGGGTCGACTGTCGTGCGTCGAGCGCGCTGGACTGCCACCGTGCTCCGCACTCATGGCAGCGTGCGGAGAGGTACAGGCCGTGTGGGGTGCAGGCGAAGGTCCACGGGAGCTTCCACTGAACGTGCCACACGCCGGGTCGATCGAGGAGACAGGCGGGGCACGCGAGGGAGGGGAAGATGAAGGCCCACGAGCGGCGCGCCCACGCGGTGACCGTGGCCGGACGCTGCCGGTCCAAGTTCGACGGGTCCAGCGCGATGCCGCGGTAGCGACTCAGCAGCATCGGGTCGAGAAGTTCTTCGGTGAGGCCGGTCCCCTCGTGAATCGCGGACCGTTCTGCGGGCGGGAGGTCGACGCCGTACGCGAGCGGCTGGTTGGGCGATCGTGGCGCTGCTTCCGGGATAAGACCGAACCACCGCCACAAGTCGCGCCGTTGCGCCTCGACACCAAGTGCGATCCGGTCGATCCAGCTGCTGAATGACTCGTCTTCAACTGGTGCCGGGCACAACGCAAGGCGACGTGGTTCCCCGGCCAGCAGCGACTCGACCCGTGCTGAGGGTGCGACAGTCCCGGCCGGCCCGGTGAACGAGAGTGCCTTGACGGTCACGCGACCTGCCCCCGGCTCGGCTTCGCGGGGTTTCGGGTGGACTTTCGAGCCGCCTCCACGCGCGCCTCGTTGGTGATGTCGACGCGCACGTCCTTGAGCATGGCCTCGTCGATGCACTCTCGGCCCGTTCGGATGGCCTGGTGAGCGCCCTTGCGGATCAACTGCGACAAGCCGGCCATCATGCCGCCGGTGCGGTGGTGGAGGTACTCGTACAGTCCCGGCAACGTCCCCTGCTCGTGGTCGAGTAGGCACAGGGAGGACTCGAACGCAGCGATGGTTGAGACCCATGCCTGCTTGTCGGCCTTGGTCTTGCACGGAGCGGGTGCCAGTCGCTGCAGCGCGAAGCGGGAACCGTTCTGTCGTTGGACCGAAGTCGGCTTCGCGGTGGCGGGGAACAGCTTGCTGTGGTCGAGGTCGATGCCGGCAGCGACCACAGTGACGCCCGTCTCGTTCAGGATCTCCTTCATCAGGTTGTTCGCGTCGGCGCCGTCGTTCCCGTTGACGTTGAGGAAGTGCAAGTCGTCGATCACGAGAACCTGGGTGCCGCACCTTTCGACGAGCTGGACCGCGAGCCGGCGGAGGGTGACGGTGTCGTGGCTGGAACGGTGTGGGAGCCCGTAGTACTCGATGAGCTTCGCGAGCATCGCCTTCGGGAAGACCTTGTGGGGCATGAGGAGGTAGGCGACTGGGACGAAGTCGTCTCCAACTCGGGCGAAGTACTCCGGGTGCTCTGCCCTGAGGAACAACTCGTAGGAACGCAGGACGGTCTTGAGCGTTGTCGACTTCCCAACCCCGGCGGGGCCGCTGACAACCAGGCCGGACCGGGCACCTGCCTGGGCGTTCATGTTGAGTCCGATGACCTCCATGAGGTTGTTGCGGAACTCGACGAGCTCGTCGGTCTCGACGATGACGAGCTTGGAGTGGTGCTGGTGTCGGGCGCGGTTGTACTGGTCGAGGTCGACGATCGAGAGCCGCTCGTACTGTTGCCGTAGCAGGCGTGCTGGCACGACCGGGTCGCACTGGAGCACGTAGCGGCGCCAAGCCTCCTTCGACCGCGGCTCGGTCAGCGCCGGATGGATGAGAGGGTCGTGGTCATTGACGAGGATGTCGGGCCAGTTGCCGAACAAGGATGACGGTGTGGTGAGCAAGACAGTCACGCTCCGGTCGGGTTGTCGAAGCTGGCGACAGCGCGGGGTGCGACGGCCAGCGGGTCGAAGTAGTCGTCATCGGCATCGGCGGCCGTGTCAGAGGAATGCGTGGTGATGTCGGGCACGGCCGTCAGATGCTGCCCCGGCGTTGTTGCTACGGCAGCGGGGGTCGAGTGGTTTGCCTTGTCGCGTGCGAGCGTTCGGGCGCGAGCCATCTCCCTTGAGACCTCTCGAGCGGACTTTGCTGTCCAGGTCTCGGGTGCGCCAACCCGGAGGTAGAACTCCTCGGCCGCCGCTGCGACCTCGGCTTCGAGGGTGCTGTCGAGGCCGTGTTCCTCCATCCACGCTCTTGTCTGGCGAAACATCAGATCTGTCATCGGGAGGTCCGGGTCAGGTGCGGCGACCCACTGGAGGGGGAACCATGCCTCGTGCTGCGGTGAGTAGAACCACGCGATCGTGATGTCGTTCGGGTCGATCCGGATGGGCCACTTCTCGCCTTGCAGCCGGCGTCCTTCTTCGCGACCAGGTCGACGGCCCTTGGCAGTCAGAGGCGCGAGGTAGTCGGAAGGTGTGCCCGTGTCGTAAAGCCGGAGGACGTCGGCGTCGTAGGTGCGGTAGTTGACCTTGGCGCCGGCCCTGGAGAACTCGACCCAGTGGACGGGCAGGAGCCGGAAGTACAGGTCGTCATCGACGGGTGCCGGGACCCACCCGAAGCAGGACACGAGCATCGCGTACGCCTGGTTCGGGGTCATGAACCGGTTCGGGGCGCCCGGCGCGGGAAGCGCCCGGGTGCGGGTGTTCTGGTAGATGTGGACGACCCAGTAGGCGAGGAACTCTTCGAGCTCGTCGACGGTCCACCGGGCTTGGCCATCGGTGTTGAGGCCGCGACGCGCGACGCTTCCGCCGGTGTAGCCGGCGACGTGCTGGGCGAAGCCGCTCCCGATGGTGCGAAACAGCCGCTCTACGGCGGCCTTGTCGGTGGGTTGGAACTTGCGGGCGTCACGCTTGGAGATGCGCAGTACTCGGCAGGCGCGTTCGCAGTCTTTGGACACGTTGATCTTGCCGTGGTCGGCGGAGAGGTTCGTCATGTAGATGACGGGGTGTGCCGCGGCCCCTTCGAACCTGTCGTCGTGGTGGATGGTGAGTTCCTCGGGGAGTGCGAGCAGGCGCGCCGCGAGGTGCTTCTTCCACCCGGGCCGAACGGCTTCAGGGCGTAGGGCGTCGGCGATGAGGAGGATGGCGTCGGCCCTGTTCTCGGTGCCGATGACCAGGCGCCACGAGCAGATCGTGTGTGTCGCGACGTCGAGGGTCATCGAGAGGCTGACGGTCACGTCCACGTCGTTGATGGGGTCGTAGGCGCGGATGTCGAGCGGGGTCGCGTCCATGAGCACGCTCTGGCCGGGGCGCGAAGCGCGCAGCGGGTTGAACGAGTGTGTTGGGGTGCGGTCCTTACTTCGGCGCCCGGGCGACGGGCCGAACGTTCCGGAGGGTCCGAGGATCGTCTTCAGCTTCGGCATGAGGGTCGTTCGCGGTGGCAGAGGGACTGCGCCCTCTCCATACTGATGATCGAGTCTCCGCTTGAGCCGCTTGTAGAACCTGCCCTTCTCGCCAGTCGCTTCGTTTCCTTCGACGACGACGCGCTGTTCGATGGCGGCGCTGATGATGCGAGGGTCGATGCCGGCGAGCGGGTTGAGTCTGCGTGCCGAGCGCTGGTCGAGAAGGCCGAACAGTTCATCGGCCTCGTACCAGTCGACCCAGTTCCGCACAGTTCGGTCGGTGAGTCCGAGCTCGGCTGCCTTTGCCTTCAACCGGTCCTTGAGGAGGGGGGTCGTGTACTCGGGAAGCGGCTCGCCGGGCAGCGGATCATCAGGGTCTCCGCTGCGGAACCCGGTCGTTACCTCGAGAACATGCTGCTCCTTCTCCAACGCAGCTGCCGCAGCCTTGGGTGCCAGACCTTCGAGGACTGCCTGCCGGTCCAGGCCGAAGCTGCTTCTGCCTTCGCCGCGCCGTTTCACGACCCTGTTGGGGAGCCCGGTCTCGGAGGGTTTGGCTGCGTCGGCGACGTCCACCCCGTCAACAGTGTGGTCGGGTGCGAGGGTCCACGTTTCGTCCTTCGCGGGACCGGTCAGCGCGCTCTGCCAGACGGAGCCCGCGGTGGCCCGATCGTAGGGCGCACCCAGGTAGTCCAGCTTCGAGCTTGAGTGAGCTGCCGCCGCGAACCCGGCGGTTCCCGTCAGGTACTCGGGGATGTTGGTCAGGCGTGCCTCGGCCGACCGGTTGGCGATGATGTCGGCGTGCACGTCGGAAACCAGGGCGAGGTCGTGTGCGCCGGTCTGGGTGCAGCGCAGGCGGAACGCGAGAGCGTTCTTGCATTCCGGCATCTCGTGCATCCCGACGACCTTGAAGTCGCGGTTCCACAGCCGAACGTTGTCGCCGATGCCGATCCGCGGCCACTGCGGGTCGCCGTGCCTCGCCCTGTCTAGGGACGGGTCTCCGCCGTACAGAGGCGCGGAGTCGTGAGAGCTGTCGGGGTGGTCTGCCACGTCTTCCGATGACGGGTGCCGCTGGTCAGTGGTCACTGGTACTCCTCACGATGGTCTGAGTGCTCAGCCGTTCGTTCCGGTCGAAGGTGAGCTCGTGCGTCCACAGGAGGTGGTAGGTGCAGGACGGCACGAGGGGGTGGTTGCCCAGGGTCATGCCGAGCTGCTTCCACAGGTCGCTGAGGGTTGTGGCTCGGTGTGCGGCCTGGAGGATGGTCGGCCGGACGGGGTCGTAGCCGATGTCGCGGGCGAAGTCGGCGAGGAAGTCGGTGTTCGCGGCGAGGGGTTGCGGCGGCGTTTCGACTGGGTAGTACGTCCATCCGAGGTACTCGCACGTGGCCCCGACCAGACGTGCTCTTCGGGCAGCCCTGATGGCGTCCTTCGGGTCGAGCATGTCGAGTTCGGAGACGTGGGGGTCGATGACGAGCCGTTCGCCGTCGCGAGTCTCTGCGTAGATGTCAGGCGTCGCGGTGAGGGTGCCTTCGATGTCGAAACCTTCGATGGTGAGCGGCTGCGCCACCAGGTAGGTGATGTGAGGGTCGAAGTCGAGGATGCGCAGCCACCGGCATTCGTTCCAGGACTCGTAGCGCAGGAGTTCGTCGTCGGTGTGGGAGTAGTAGTCGCCGGGCGTGTGTCTTGAACCCGCGTAGTCCATGACCTCCCGCGCAGGCAGGAACGGCCGAATCTGTTCAGCCACGGCCGGTGAGGGTGCGGCCGTGACGAGACGGGCGTCCTCTCCGCACCACGTCAGCGACATCACGCGGACGTGGTCAACGACGCGCCGTCGCTCCGGATCGCCAAGGGTCGTGGTGTCGGTGGTGGCACCACGAGTCGAACTCATGCGGCGGCCCGACCAGCGCTGCGTCGCGGGGTATCGGTGGATGCCCACTTCTCGAGGTCCGCGCGGAGCCCGGACGGAATCTGGAGGGCGAACCTACGTTGCCCCTCATGCCGAGACTCCCGGGTTGTTCTCGGCCACCAGCCGTCCTCAAGGGCAGGAGAGTCACGCCAGTCGGCTCCGGCGACCCGCTCCCAGAGGTACACGGCGGCGTGCTGGGCGCGCTGCTGAGTCGCGACGACATTATGCGGCCGGCAGAGCCGCTGCCACTCTCGGTACGGCACTGCCGCGAGCGTGCTCAGGCGACGCTCGGCGGCGCGGTAGTCGTCGCCGGCAGCACCGAGCGCGTCGAGGCACGCGGCGACTCCGGCCCAGAACTGGTCGGCGTCAGCGACTTTCCGCACTCGTTCGATGGCGCGGCGACCGCGAGGTTCCGGGATGCCGAGAAGCGTGGCGGCGGCGCGCCAGCTGCTTGCGCCGAGGAGTCGTGCGGCCGCGATGGATGCCAGGCAGCGGCCCGTGGCGTCGGCAACCTCGTCCAGGTGGTCGGCGACGTGAGCTCGGTACAGGTCGGTTGGCATCAGCTGCGGCACGAACCGGGCTGAGTCGCCTGTGACGCGCAGCGCGGTTGCGTCGCTCCGGGTTCCGGCACCGGTCGCGAGACCTGGCGATGGTCGCCGGGCGTCCACGATGCGCCCACGACGCGGACGGTTGAGCTGCCTCACGATTCTCGCGATCGGTTCGCAGGATCCAGACCAGCGGAGCGGGTCGTGCTTGTTCCAGTCCCGGCTCGCGAGGTAGGCGAGGGTGACCGGTGCTGCGGCTTCGGCCAGTTCGTCGTGACTGGCCGCGCTCATCGCTGAACGGGTGGCGAGCAGCAACGCGCCCGCTAGAGCGGCAGTCGCTGGGCTGCTGCGGTAGAGGACCCTGGGCGCCAGGTCGTCACGGTCTCGGTGCCACACGGTCTCCAGAGCGGCAGCCAGAGCGTCGTCGTTGACCTGTGCGGTCCGTGTCCGGGCCGGTGGAGCGTCGTGGGTAGCCCGGGGCAGCGCAAACAGGGAGTTCGGGTCGGTGGCCGCGCCGCACGCCAGCGTCATGGCAGCCAGGTCGCGCAGGGCGGCGAACCTGGTGGCTGCGTCCATCTCGCCGTTGGCGAGCTCCTGGGGAGGGGGGACGCGGCCTGTCATCGTCAGCGCGTCCCGGGCTCTTCCGGCTGGACGCTTCGCCGATCGTGTCGGCGGCATCGCCCGAGTCCCTGGCTCGTGGGTGACGCCCAACGCGTCGAGCACGGCGAGCTGTGCGGCAACGAGGCCGGCACTGATCCGGTGTTGCGGCAGCTGGCACAACAGCTGGTCGCACGGGTCATGGAAGGAGCCGCTTCCGCACACCGCGACATCGACCAGATAGTCCCGGCTGAGTGCGCGCGGGTGGCGGCGATACCCACGAGTGAACGGTATGCGGCAGGTCGGGCACTCATCGAGAAGCAGCACCGCGTGTCGCGGACAAGCGGCTGCGTATCCGAGCTTCCACCACAACGGCCACACCGTCGGGTCCTCCGCAAGGCAGCGTGCGCACACTCGGGAGGCGTGCGGTAAGAGCCATTGGTGCTTCACGACCTGGGTCAGAGACCTCTCGTTCGACGGGTCAAGCCTGCTGAGGTCGAGTCCGGTGCCGTGGAACCTCGACAGCTGCAAACCATCGACCGATTCGGAAGGCAGTCCGGTCGCTTCGGTGAGGTGCGTGGTCGAGGCGCGTGGGAGGTGGATGCCGAACAGGCGGACGCGAGTGACAGTGCCGTCGGGACGGAGGGGGAGTCCAAGGCGATCAGCAAGGACGCCGGTCGGGCAGTCGATGTCGGTGCTGTAGCGGTGGAGCCATGACCACATCGACTCGCCGGCGACCGGTGTGGTCACCAACGGGAGACGCACAACTGCGGGCAGCGGATGGCGGCCGGGTCCGGGCTGCCCCGGGGGTGGGAGGAACGGTCGAGGAGGCGGCGTCGAGGACGCTGCGCCAGAGGGGGAAGTTGGCACGAGAACGCAACGTATAGACCTCTATACAGAACCGGGAAGCACCAATGGGGGGTGGTCTGTACCTCACCGGGTCCGCGGACCGTTGCGTGTATGCGATCTGGTCGTGGATGGACGCGGCGGGCTCCCCGGTGTGACTGCCATCCCGCCGCGTCCAGCGCTCACCGTGAACGGCCAGGCGTTACCCGGCCTGTGCCCGCCCGGCCCCGATAGCGGGCACCAGCCCCCACCCGCGGACGGGCAAACCCGCTGCGAAGAGCCACTCCTCCCGGCACCTGTCGCACCTGATGTGTACGTCGTGCTCGCGGAACCCAGGAGTGTTGTCGTGCTCCTCGACGATCTCGCCGAAGCCGCATGGGCACCGGTATCGGTAGACCTCGATGTCACCGGGCCCCGCCCCCCAGCCGGCGACTTCGTGCGCGTCGCGGGTGACGAGGTCTGTACGGATGGGTGCCGCTTCGGGCGAGGTGGCCATCCATTCGGCGATCGCGGCGACGGCCGCGTCGTAGAACGACGGCGACGGCTCGACGTCGTACAGGAGCGACAGCAGCTCACCGGGCGTGCTGGCGATGGGGTGGTCGCTGTCGCGCACGCCGGCCGTGTAGTCGTTCGCGATGTCACCGACCGGGTCCGGACGGCCAACCTGCGCAGTCAGCCAGTCGTGGAACGGAGCCCCGACCTGCGCGGACGCCGGTCGAACCCAGGCCCCCGTCAGCGGTCCGCCGGCAGCACACCGGGCCAGCGCATCCTGCAGGTGGAGCAGCCCGGGAGGGCGGAACTGGTGGCCACGCGGTCGCTCCTGCCCCGACCCCGTCAGGCGCCGCAGGTAGTGGTGCTCGCGTTCGGACACCCCGACCGAGAGGTTCAAGCTGCCACCGCGGTCAACGAGGTCCAGCCCCAGCGCGGCGGCGGCCCAGATCAGGCGTCCGTTCGACACGTAGTCGCAGTGAGGGCGTAGGAACTGCTCGGCGGTGTGCTTCAGCTTGTAGCTGCTGAGCTCGGGTTCCTGGCCGGCGACCGTCGGGGTGAACATGCGGAGCATCTCGACGACGAGGACGAGCTCGACGAAGTCGGTCTGGCCGTTGAAGCGCCACGGGTCATCCGCGTAGAAGCCGTTGTCACTGAGGGAAGGCCCATCGTCGTCCGTCCCGACCAGCGGGTGCTGGTCCAAGACAGAAATCAGGTGGCGCGCGCTCGGCCGGTCCCCGAGGAGCCCCTGGGTGAAGGGCGACGTCATCTGCCGCAGCGCGGCGGTGTACTTCGATCCTGTGAATGCTGCCCAGGACCGCGCGTCCTGCTGGAGCTCGCGGTTGTAGGCGTGGTTGTTCGAGGACATCTCAATCTCTGTTCCGGGCTCGCAACCCACGCTTGCCAGCCCTGACATGAGAGAGCGTCTCGACTGGTCCTGCCTTACTGGATCGGCACCCGTTGTCCTCGGCGTCGTCGTCGCGTGGGGACTCAGACTTGGAGAGAGGCAGTCCAGCCCGCCTCGGCATCAACGATACCCGACGGAGCCCATGGGTCCAGGGGTTGCCGTCGCGGCCCCTGCCGGCCGGAGTGACCCCATCGGAATCCGCAGTGTCCCGGCTGGACCTGGGGGTCCTCGGACTTCAGGCGCTTTGGGGGGACTGCAGGTAGCACCTCAGATGGGCATGGTCGTCGTAGTGGTCCGGTGGCGTCCGAGCAGCGCCGCCGGGAAGCCTCGCCCTTCTGCGCCGGTCACATGTCGGAGGGGACGGTGCGGGCTCCGGCGAGCGTCATCGCGATCACGTGGCGTGGTGCGCCTTCGGCGTCGCTGACCTCGACCACCTGGGCCCAGTCGTTCACCGACACCGCGGGCGTCTTCTTCGGGGTCTTCTTCAGCACGAGCAGGAACCCGATGCGGGGCTCGGCTCGTACGCGGCGGCTTGATTCAGGTACGACGACTTGTCCGGCACGGGCTCCTCGGTCGAATCCTGCTTGAGCTCGACGTACAGGTTTAACCCGGGGAACGCGAACCACATGTCGACGCGGCCGCCGCCGACGTGGCGGACTTCGGTGTCGACGCCGTTGAGGTAGCCACTGCCTCGGACGAAGGTGCGCAGGTCGCGAGCGAGGTCTTCTTCGCTGGCGGCGGGGTTGTACAGGGACGGCGCTTCGCTGGGACCGACCGAGGACCGGTCGAACAGGAACGCCATGAGGAGTGCGGTGACCCCAGGTCTACGGCGTCAGCCAGGCCGTCGAGGGTGCGGTAGTCGGTGGAGGCGTGGAGGCGTCCAGGTCGGTCCAGATCTGCTGGAGGGCCTGGTTCACGGGCAGTGACGCGCTGGCGAGCTTGGTGCGGTGCCGGCGGCGTGCGACCTCCCAGAGACGGTCCTCGGCGTCCTTCTCGGTGGGGTGTCGGTGCTGTGGTCAGCCGGCGGCTCGGCGCCGGCGCTCTCTTTTGGGTCGTGGACGGGCATCCCCGCGGCCAGGCGCCGTGCGGCCGCGTCGCGGATCTCGATCGCGGCCGGGAGGTCGGCGAGCTCGGTCTCGGACGCCGTTCCGTCTTCGGCGGCGGCTTCCATCTCAGCGACACGCTGTCTCAGGACGTTCATGAGTCCGACCTCGTCGGCGAACCCGTTCTCGATGACGGGGGCGACCAGGACCTGGACGGCGCGACCGTCGTCGTCGCAGCGCAACCCGGTGTAGGAGCCGCTGACGCGGTACAGGTCGACAAGGTTGTTGATGACGGGCACGGCGTGCAGCCAGGACGGTTCGTCGAGGTTCTGTCGTGCGGTGGTCAGCCGGTCGGCGAGGAGCGACCAGGCCGCCCACGTGGTCGCGGCGACATCCCCGGTCCAGTGCCCGCGGGAGTAGCACAGGTGCCGGAGCTCGCGGACGCCGTCGCCGAGGTCGGCGGCGACGGCCGGGTCGACGCTCTGGGTCTCGATGAGTCCTCGCAGGAGTCGGGCGATGTTCGCGGTGACGTGTGCGTCGGGGCGGTCGTCGTGGGTGAGCGCGGCGGCGAGGGCGGCGAGGGCGTCGTCGATGTGGCGTACGGCGGCGTCGGGGCCGTCAGCGCGGAGGGCCTGAAGGAGCTCGGTGCGGGCGAGCATCACGCCGACGTCGGAGGGCGACCCGGACTGGTCATCGCCCTGGTCCGTGCCGGTGTCGTCGCTGAGGTCTGCGATGCGATGCGCGACAGCGAGAAGGTCGCCGGCCTCTGGCCACTGCTCGAAGCACGCCTGGACCGCGCGCAGGGCAGCGCGCGTGTACGAGGTGGGTCCGGTGCCGTCGTACTCGATGAGCAGCGCGAACAGGTCCCAGCGGGCCGTCCAGCCTCCGAGGCGCAGTTGGGTGGCCACCTCTAGCGCGTCGGCCGCACGGACCACCCCCGGGCCGGTCGAGGTGGCCGGGGCGGTGGCCTGGTCGAGGACGTCCTTAGCCAGGCGCTCACCAGCGGCCTCAAGTAGGGCGGTTGAGGCGAGGAACTGCTGAGCGGCGTCGGCGAACAGGACGGGGGACGTCGTTGCCACGATGGCGGCGGCGAGCGCGAGTGCCGCGGTGTCGAACGCGGTAGTGCGTTCGGCGGAGTCGAGGCTCGCGAGCTGGGCGGCGGCGGTGATGACCTCGGGCGTGTTCGCCATGCCCGGCAGGGATGCGGCGAGTGAGGTCAGGTCCGCGCCCTGCGGAGTCTGGTCGAAGTGTCCGGTGATCCGGCCGGGACACTGGCATCCGGGCGGGACACTCAGTGCTCTCGACGCGACACTCGAACTTCCGACGGGACACTTGCTCGCAAGTGTCCTCGCTGGTGGACACACGGCGCGACCGCCTTCATCCCCTTCATCGTGTGTGTTGTCGCCCGGCCTGCGCGCGGGTCGACCGCGCCGTCCGAGGGCACAAAGGCCCTGAGCTCTCCGGGCCGGAGTCGAACCTACGTCCGGGGTCTCGCTTTCCCAGGCTGTCATGAACCCGGGTGGGAGGGGGCGCCGTACGATCGTCATCGTGGCCATCGGCGCCCGGGCCCGACTCGTTCGCACGAATATCGACTAGTCTTGTGGGCGCTACGACCGAGTTTCGGACACGTTGACGAGGTAGGGATGGTCCAGGCTGGGCTGGCCGTGCGCGGCTGGCTACCTGACTCAACGTGGTCGGTCGCTGGGGACAGGTCCGAGCACTCGTTGAACGAGAAGAGGCCGCCGTGGTTCTTGTGTTGGATACCAGCACGGTTCCTCCAGATGAGCGCCGGGATGCGCTCCTGAAGGTGATGCGAAGCGCGGGCGTCTCGGCCGAGATCACCCACCAGGCGGCCGACCGTGGCGTCGAAGCGACGATGAGCGTGTGGTCGCTCGGGGGCGGCGTGGACATCTTGAGCCGCGCCAGCACTGGCATCCGTCTGACGCAAGGTCCCGGACGGGCAGGCGTAACCGCGGAGCGCGTCTCGTTGAGCGTGATGACCCCTGGACAGTGGCGCTTCATTCAGCGCGGCAGCGACGTCTCGGGGGCAGCCGGCTTGGGGATGGTCCTAACCGACCACACGTCGACCTACCAGTTCGCCCGGACAGACACTGGCCTTACCCGCGCGATCAACATGGACCGCGAGACCCTGGGGCTCCCGATGGAGATGGTCAGGGTGGCCATCGAGCGCCTCGAATCAAGCCCGCTTTACGGCCTAGTGCGGCAGCACATCGTTCACCTTGTCCGCGACCTCGACCAGGTGGAGGGCAGTTCGGCCTCGGCCATGCTGGGGACGGCCACGGCCGAACTGGCCCGGGCCTTAATTTGGTCGGTAGCGGGATCTTCCTCCGTTGCTCGGGGAGCGTTGGAGGACTCGTTGCAGCGCCGCATCTCGTTGTACGTGATGCAGGAACTAGGTGACCCCGGGTTGTCCCCAGGGCAGATCGCCAAGGTCCACAACATCTCGGTTCGCCGGTTGTACAGCTTGTGGGCGGCCGAGGAGCTGAGCCTGGCTGAGTGGATCATGAGTGAACGTCTGGAGCAGGCCCGACGCGAGCTCGCCCGACCCGGGGGCGAGTCCCGGACGATCGCGGCGATCGCGCACGGCTGCGGGTTCGTAGACGCCGCGCACTTCGCCCGCAGGTTCCGCACTGCCTACGGCGTCTCCCCACGCGACTGGCGGCAGTTGCGGCGCAGCATCGAGTAGGGATGGTCCTGGCGGTCCACGACCGGTCAGAGGCCCTGGGTCGTCAGCCAGTCGAGACAGTGGTTGGCGACGTCAGACCAACCCTCGTCGATGACGAGGGCGTGGCAACGCCGAGGGAACACGTAGTGGTCCGTGGTCTCGTCCGGGTACGCCGAGCGCCACCGCCGGGCGCGGGAGGCGACGGACGCCTCCGCGACGATCCGGTCTCGACCGGCGCTCAACAACAACAGCGGCCGGTGAGGATCTCGGGCGTCCAGGCGGCCGCTCGTGGCAGTCCCTCGACCAAGCCGCCGGACCTGGACGGGCGCCACGTAGGTGTCGTAGAGGAGGTCGGAGGCTTCGCGGGACACCTCGTTCGCGTACCACCGGTGGAAGCTCGCACGCGAGGACGGCTGCTCGTCGGCAAAACTCCTGGACCGCAGGTCTCTGTACGCCTCCAGCGCGGTTCGTACAGTGGGCAACGGCCCGCGCAGCGTGGGCGCGATGGCGATCCCGGCAGCCACAAGTGGGTGGCCGAGCGAAGCCTCGACCAGAAGGGCACCCGTGCCGTGCCCGATCACAATCGACGGGCGAGACAGCGAGGACACGGTCTCGTGAACGCGTGCGATGACCCGGCTGAGCCGCACCGGGCCCGGCCTCAACATGTCGCTCCAGCGAGCAGGTCCCTCCCCGAGAGGCTCTCCGGTCCAAGTGACCGCGACGGACTCGTACCCGTTGTCGTTGAAGAGCTGCGCCCAAGGCAGCCACGAGGACTGATGCAGGGTCGAGCCGTGCACGAAAACGACCAGGCCGCGCCCGTCATCGGGTTGTGCCCGTAGGAGCACCGAGTCCTCCTCACGCGGGTGGTTCGGGTAGATCCACGCTAGGAGTTGCCGAGGTCGCTGTGCCGTCTGGTTGCGCACGGGTCTGTGCTGTCCGTGCAGATCCAGAACACAGGTCTGCACGAACAGCCGACATCGACTCATTCTCGGCCCTTAGCGTCAGGTACGACGTCAGGGCGGCTTCGGGCCGCCGTCTTCCTGGGAACAGAGGGCCGGTATGAGCAGCGCGACCTTCGTCGGCAGGGCGGCAGAGTTGGAGGTGATCGGCAACCTTCTTCGCGGCCTTCCGTCACAAGGAGCATCTGTCGTGGTCAGCGGGCCGCCAGGCATCGGAAAGACCACCTTCCTAGACGAGGTCGAGAGGCGCGCCGCGGAACGTTCGATCCAGGTCGTGACGACCACACCGTCGGAGACGGAGGTGACAATCGCGTACGCCGGCCTGCACCTGCTCGTCCAGCATCATCTCGCCGGCCTACGAGTTGCTCAGCCTGACGCAGCTGACGTCCTCGAGCGCTGCGTGATGGACGCGGGGCAGTCTGGGGTCGGTGCGATCGCCATGGCACTCATTCACCTTCTCGAGGACCTCGCGGAGACAGCGCCTGTGCTACTTCGCGTCGACGATGTGCAGTGGCTGGACCAGCCGTCCTTCGATGCGATCGTCTTCGCCGTGCGGCGCCTCGTCGACAGCCCCGTCGCTTGCGTTCTTGGGGTTCGAGACGCGTCGGCACGGCGAGAACTTCTTCTTCGCGCTGGCTTCGAGGACCTGCCGATCCCAGTGTTGGAGCACGCCGAGGCCCGGGAGGTACTGACTCGGAACGCGTCGTGGTTGGGTCCAAGAGACGCGGACACCGTTCTCGACCAGGCAGCCGGCAACCCGCTCGCGCTGGTCGAGCTGCCCCGAGCACTCATGCGCTCGACCGGCCAGATGCCCCCCCCGGGTCAGCTCGTTCCCCTGACCGCACGTCTAGAGAACGCCTTTTCGGAGCGTCATATATTGCTCCCGAAGCTGGCGCGCGACCTGCTCCTGGTGGCCGCGAGCAGTGACCGAGACAACCGAGACGAGATCCTGACAGCAGTCACCCGTATCCCGGATTGGGGAGACACCGAACCCAGCCTGGCCCTCGACTTGGCGCGGGACGCTGGTCTCGTGCACGTCGGGGAGCAACGCGTCACCTTCGAACACCCGTTGATCCGCTCAGCGATCTACCAGAGCGCCACCGTGGCGGAACGACAGGCCGCGCACCGAGCTCTCAGCACGGTTCTCGACCACGAGCCCGCTCGGCAGATCTGGCACCGCGCATCGTCGACGACGGACCTCGACGACGACCTGGCCACCGCGCTGGTCGACACTGCACGTCAGCTCAGTGTGGCCGGTGACCAGGAAACTGCTGTCGCCGCTCTGAGGCGGGCCGCACGGACTGCCCGGGACCCTCGACGACGCGCGGCGCTATCTGTCGATGCTATGCACCAAGCCGTCGACCTTGGTCGCCCGGACCTGGTCGAGGAGATCCTGGCAACGATCGATGTGGCGCTCCTCGACGACTTGGAGAACAACCGCCTCGGCTGGGTTCGTGATGTCACCCGGAACGGGATCTACAGCGGCGCGGCGCACGTGATGGCTCTGGCGCCTATCGCTCGCAAGATCGGCATGTCCGGTGAACCGGAGCGTGCGGTCGGTGCACTTCGAGAGCATTCCTTGCGCATGTGGTGGTCGAACCCGACGTTGGAGGAGCGATTGGCGGTGACCGAGGCTGCCGAAGCCGTGACGCCGGACCCGCACGACGATGTCGGCCTCCTTATGGTCCGCGCGCTCGCAACGCCTATGGAGCGGGCCGGCGCGGTTGCGGAGCATCTCGACCGGTTGCGACCGCAGGTCACGCAGGACCAGTCGGTCACTGACTTCTGGGTCGCCCTGGTCGCTATGGCCGTCGGAGACTATCCGGCGGCGCTGCCTCGGATCCTGAGCGCGGTCGAGGACTTTCGTCGGCAGGGTCAGTTCGGTGTGCTCGTGCAGGCGTTGACCGCGAGCACATGGGCCGACATCCATACCGGTATCTTCCTCCGGGCGCAGGCCAGCGCGGAGGAGGCAATCCGGCTCGCCCCTGACCAAGGTCAGGCACTCTTCTATGTCACGTGTCAGCTCGCATCAGCCACGGCCCTCGCACGTCGCGGAGATCTTGAGTCAGCCGAGGTCCTGGTGGCTTCGGCAGAACGCGTACTGCGCGAACGGGGTGCAGCCCCGATGCTCGCAATGGCCCAGTACGCCCGGGGAAGCATCAGCATTACGGGCGGTCGGTACGGGGAGGCGGTCGACCACCTGCTCCGGATCTTCGATCCGAGCGACGAATGCTTCCACCTCTACTACCGCAGCCTGGTGGCCGCCGACCTGATCGAGGCCGCCGTTCACGCGGGTCGGCTCGATGACATCAAGGAGCAGCTCGCGACCCTCGAGGAGCACCAGCGCCGCACGGCCTCGAAGATCCTCACCGCGCAGCTGGTGTACGCCGCGCCGTTCCTCCACGAAGAGGATCCCGAGGAGCACTACATCGAGGCGCTCGATTCGCTTCGTGCCTGGCCCTTTCTGTCGGCCAGGACCCAGCTCTCTTACGGCATGTGGTTGCGCCGGCATAGGCGTCTCGCCGAGGCTCGCCACCGACTCCGCATTGCGGCTGGCTCGCTGCCGTCGCTCGGAGCCATCGTCCTGGCAGCGTCGGCGCGCGAAGAGCTCCGGGCAGCAGGTGAGTCGCCGACAACCCTCGGTAGCTCGGCTTGGGTGTCGCTGACCGCACACGAGCTCCGAATCGCCCAGTTGGCGGCGAAGGGACTCAGCAACCGGCAGATCGGTGACCAGATGTTGCTCTCGCACCGGACGGTGAGCACCCACCTGTACAAGATCTACCCCAAGCTCGGCATCAGCGGCCGGGGCCAGCTGGCCGCGGCGCTGAGCGAGATCAACGACGACCGTCACACGGGTACGTAGCATGACGTACACCTCGCCCGAGAGACGTTCGTAGGTTGGCACGATGGACGCCCCCGCGCAGCCAGCCCTTCGCACCCTTCACGGGCGCGGGGTCGAGATCGCGACCGGCCTGCGCCACCTGCGGGCCGGGGTCGATGCCGGTGAGGGCCGAGTGCTCTGCGTCAGCGGGCACGGTGGGGTCGGCCTGTCCGCGCTGCACGACGAGATCGTCGAGCAGAGTCGTCGCCGCGGCAGCCATGTCGCTGCCGGGTCGTCAGTCGACCCTCGGTCGGCGGACGGCAACGATGAGCGCCAGAGCTATTCCGCACCGCCGTACGCCACCTTGGCCGCTGCGCTGTGGTCACCGTCGGGACCGCTGCTGACGCACGAGGAGTTCGCCGACCTCGAACACTCCCACGACCGCCCCGTCTGGCTGCTGGACCGACTGGCGTCAGCCATCGGAAGGCGGGCCACCCACCAGCCCGTGCTGATCGCAGTCGACGACGTTCAGTGGGCAGACCAAGCGAGCCTGTTCGCGCTCAAGACCCTGCCGGGCCAACTTCGCGCGGTGCCGGTGAGCTGGCTCATCACCGGCCGCGCAGGCTCGCCCCAACTCGACGAGATCGCCTCAGCCGCGGGTCATGACGTTCCGCTACTTCACCTGGCGGTTGGGCCACTGAGCAACCAGGCCGTCGCAGATCTTGCCGAGGAGCGACTGCGCTTTCAACCTTCGCCGACGTTGACCCGGATGATCCGCGGAGCTGGCGGGTACGCCGGACTCCTCGTTCACCTCCTCGACCACGTCGTCGAGGATGCGCCAGTCCACGCCCTGCCGACCGAGACGGGACATGAGGTCCTCCCGGACGGGTTCGTGTCATGCCTTCGGGCAAGAATCTCTGCCGACCTCGACCCGATGACCGTCGAGGTACTCCTCACCGGCGCAGTCCTGGGTCGTTTCAGCCTGGATGACCTCTCCGCGGTCGTGGAGCTGCCGCCTCGACGCCTGGTGACGGCCGTGGAGGCGCTGGTCTCGCACGGCTACCTGAAAGACGACGGGCGTCAACTGTCTTTCGGCCTCGACCTAGTCCGAGCAGGCGCCTACGCATCCGTACCGGAGTCGTTGCGGCAGTTGACGCACCGCGATGCGATTCGCCACCTGACCGAGCACCACCGGCCGCTCGGCGAAGTCGCGCCGCACGTCTGCGCCACAGCTCTGCCTGGCGATCGAGAGGCCGTTGCCGTCCTGCAACTGGCGGCTGCCGAGGAACGACACGTCGGCCAGTCGCTGACGCTGCTTCGCCGAGCCCGCGGACTCGTCGACCCGGCGGACCCGCTCCACGGCGAGCTGACCGCTGAGATCATCGACGGCCATTGCGGCGCCTCGATGTTCCAACAGGCAGTCGAGGAGTACGCCGAGAACGTCGTGAACAGCCCAACCGCGCTGGTCGCGGTCGCGCCGGCGTGGTGGATGTTCGGCCGCTACGACGAGCTCGTCGCCGAAGCCCGCCAGGGGGTCAACGCCGGACTCGACAGCCGCACGAACGCCCGGCTGAGCGCTATCGAGCGAGCTGGACTTGCCCGCACCGGCCAGCGAGAACCGCACGTGGCCTCCACCAGCGCAGACACCGTGACGCAAGCCTGGACCAGTCGAGCGGCCGGGACAGGAGCGCTGCTCCAGGGCTCGCCGGCTGAGGCGGCATCACACTTCCACCGCGCCGCCCGGGGTCTGGGTGCTGTCGTCATAGAGGAGCTTCATGCGCTGCTCGAGCTCGACGACCAGGAAGGTGCCGAGCACTGGCTGGACCAACAGGCCCTCGACGCACACCCGGGCGGGCCCCTCGACATGCAGCTCGAGCTAGGACGCTCGATGCTGCGCCTCTCGACCGGATCTCTGGCAGAAGCCTCCAGCCACGCCGAGCGTTGCGCCGCAGGGGCGGCACGGCTCGGCCAGGCGGACGTGGTGCTCGGGGCCCGTGACGTCCAGGCGCGAATCGCGCTCCTGCGCGGCGATGTTCGGGCCGCGGCCGCACTGGCGGCAACGTCCGACGACGTCGCGGGCCGGGCGCCAGCCGCCGCCTGGACCGGGCTCGTCCCCGCCATGGTGCTCTTCCTCCGCGGGGACACCACCGCGGCTGCGCAACGGGTACAGGCAGTTCTGACCGACCGACCCTTTACGCTCGCGACCGTTGAAAACCTGGTCGTTGCCCACCGAATCGCCCTCAGCGCCGGCGACCATCGCCTGACCGCAACACTCTCCGGGATCGCGGTCCAGCACGCCAAGGGCACCAGGACAGCAGCAGCCGTCGCCACGTATCTGGCTGGGTTGGAGGCCAACGACCCGGGTGCGGTCACTACCGCAGACCAGGCACTGGCGTCCTCACCTCGGGTCCTTCTTCGGGCGTTGATCGCCGGCGATCTGGGCCGCCTCCTCATTCGAGATGGGAAGCGCGACGAAGGCGTTGCCGCACTGGACCGCGCCTGGGAGCTGTACTCGTCCGCCGACGCAACGGGGGCAGCCGACATGCTGCGCAGGTCCCTGCGCCAGGTCGGCGTACGGCGGAAGCGGTCCGGGCCGCAGGCGCAGCGCGCAACGGACGGCTGGGACGCGTTGACCGAATCCGAGGTCCGCGTCGCGCTACTGGTCGCGGACGGGCTGAGCAACCGCGAGGTCGCTGAGGCGCTACTGGTTTCACCGAACACCGTCGCGACCCACCTGCGTGCCGTGTACACCAAGCTCGGGGTCGGCAAGCGGATCCAGCTCGCCCGGCTGGTCATGGACCGGCCCTAGCTGACGCGAGTGCCCGGAAGCGGCGAACCGCGTCCGGGCACCCTGGTTGGCGGATCAGCTGGTCGCAGCCTGCTCGATCATGTTCGTGACGACCTTCGGGTGGCTCATCATGGCGACGTGCGAGCTGTGGATCATCCGCGTGTGCGCGTGAGCGCGCTTCGCCATCGTCTTCTCTGCGGTCGGCGGGATGGCCTTGTCGTCGAGGGCGACGAGGTACCACGACGGGATTGTCTTCCAGCCCGGCTCGCCGGACGGGGTGCCGAGGGAGAAGTAGGACCCCGGCCGCTGCGAGGCCGCCATGAACTGGGTCGTCTTGCGCGGTAGGTCGGCGGCGAACACCTTCCGGAACGGGGCGTCCTTGATGTAGACGTCCGCGTCACCGTCCGGGTAGTCCGGGAACGGCTTCGGGTACGCCCTGGTCCGGACGTTTGCCAGGAGGAGGGACTCCTCCGGGTGGCCGCCGAGCTGGTTGGCGTCTGCGACGGTCTCGCCCTTCTGGAGTGCGTAGGCAGCGATGTAGACCAACCCCTTGACGTTCGGGTTGCCCGTGGAGGCGTTGGTGATGACGGCGCCACCGTAGGAGTGGCCGACCAGGACGACCGGTCCCTCGATGGTGGCGAGGAACGACCTCAGGTACGCGGCGTCGTAGTCGAGCGAGCGCAACGGGTTCGGCGGCGCGTAGACCGGGTAGCCGTCGGCCATCAGTTTCGTGGCGACCGCCTGCCATCCAGAGGCGTCGGCGAACGCCCCGTGGACCAGCACGATGGTCGGCTTCTGCTTCTGGGCACGGACCGCCTTCTCCAGAGCCGTCGCGCTGGTGACCGTGGTGGTCGACTTGGTGGTGGCCGGCGAGTTGTGTGCCTGTGCAGTCGAGACGCCGCCGGCGCCAAGCGCGAGCAGACAGGTTGCGGCGAGTGTTGTCCGCAGCACGGTGGTTCGGTTGTTTCTCATCTTCATGACTCCTCCAGAGACTTCTTTCGGATGGTCTCCGGAGTCAACGACCGCCGACGTGTCCCGCACATCGTGGTGTCGAACGGGATCGAACCGGGCGACGGTAAGCGCCGGGGGGTGGCTGCCGTCCCGGGCCTCACGTGTTCGGGCGAGGGGTGCACGCACCTAACCCGAACAGATCAGGTCATGGCCAAGATGTGAGGCGGCGGGTCGGTCGGCCGGTTCGGATCTTCACGGAAACGCACGATTCCGACGACCTTCGCCGCGTTCGACGATCGGGTCCTCCATTGAGCCCAAACCCGAGGAGCCGAAATGAACGACGTCACCCCCGCCCCCACCCAGTCCGAGCTCGACGAGGTCAAGAAGGCCAACGAGTCGGGCAAGCAGCCGGTCGTGTTCGTCCACGGTCTCTGGCTCCTCGACAGCAGCTGGGACCGGTGGGCCAAGTTCTTCGAGGACGCCGGCTACGCCGCAGTGACCCCCGGCTGGCCCGATGACCCGACCACGGTGGAGGAGGCACGGGAGAACCCCGACGTCTTCGCGAACAAGAGCGTCGGGGACGTCGCCGCCTACCAGCAGCAGATCATCGAGATGCTCGACCGCAAGCCCGCTGTCATCGGACACTCCTTCGGCGGCCTGCTCGCGATGATGCTCGCCGGCCGAGGTGTCTCGGCGGCGACCGTCGCGATTGACGCCGCCGGCGGCCGCGGCGTCCTGCCGCTTCCCGCATCCGCCCTCAAGGCCGCGGCGCCGGTCCTCGCCCACCCGAGCAACCGGCACAAGGCCGTCGCGCTCACGTTCGAGCAGTTCCGCTACGGGTTCGCGAACGCGGTCAGCGAGGAGGAGGCCCACCGCCTCTACGACCAGTTCCACGTCGCCGGCTCCGGCGTCCCGCTGTTCCAGGCCGCGTTCTCGAACATCAACCCCGGCAGCGAGGCGAAGACCGACAACAAGAACCCCGACCGCGGCCCGATGCTCGTGATCTCCGGCGAGCTCGACCACCAGGCCCCTGACGCCACGTCGAAGGCCATCTACAAGCGCCAGAAGAAGAACAAGGACCACCTCACCGAGTACACCCTCATCGCGGGCCGCGGTCACTCGTTGACCATCGACGACGGTTGGGAGGAGGTCGCCCAGACCTCCCTCGACTTCATCGCCCGGTTTGTGAAGTAGGCGGACGCCATGACTGAGACCCGCGTGAGCACGCTGTCCGTAACCGCAGCCTCCGCCGGTTGGTGGAAGGTCCTGTTCGAGAACCCGCCGATCAACATGTATGACCCCGGCGTCCTGCGCGACTTCCAGGACCTGGTCGCGAAGATCGAGACCGACCCGAACCTGAAGGTCGTCACCTTCGAGACGGCGAACCCGTCGTTCTTCATGGCCCACATCGATCTCACCCAGGTAGGCGGTGCTGCGGCCACCGACGACCCGGCGAGCTCGACCGCACCGGGACCGACAGGTCTGCCGCCCTGGCCGGACGTCTTGGTGCGCCTAGAGCAGGCACCAGTGTTGACGGTGGGGGTGTTGCGCGGGCGTGCCCGTGGCGTCGGCAGCGAGTTCCTGCTCGCACTCGACGTCCGGTTCGCGTCCCAGGAGCTCGGCATCCTGAGCCAACCCGAGATCGGCTTCGGGTTCTTCCCGGGCGGCGGAGGCATGGAGCGCCTTCCGCTTGCTGTGGGCCGCGCCCGAGCGCTCGAAATCATCGCCGGTGGTGAGGACTTCGACGCGGACACCGCTGAACGGTACGGATGGGTCAACCGCTCCGTCGCGGATGCCGACCTCGACGCGTTCGTTTCGCGCTTCGCCGAGCGGGTGGCCGCCTTCGACAAGCCAGCGCTCGCCGCAACGAAGGAACTACTCAACAAACGGGTCCGGATGGCTGAGCCGGCCGACCTGGAGGCGACCCAGGCGAAGTTCTTCCAGGTCTCGGCCGGGCCCCTGGTCGCGGGTCACGGCCAACGGCTCTTCGAGCTCGGCGGCCAAACCGACGGCGACATGGAGCGCAACTTGGGGGACCGACTGCTCGAGATGCAGGGGTAAATGGCTGGGGCCCGCAGATGTCTCGATCAGTCGCACCGCAGGGCGTCGACAGAAAAGTCGATCGAACAGCGCTCGATTACTGTGCTGAGGTGTCGTCTCGTCCGAAGCGTGACCGGTCTGCGCCGTACCGGGCCGATGAGCAAGGCTCAAGCCCTACCCTTTGGTACGTCATCCATCCAGCGTCGAGGCTGGAGACGAGCCATCCGTCATCCGATGTCTGCAACGGCGAGCGGTTCAGCTACACCGTCTCGGGCGCGTCGTCGTCATCCCACAGCGTTGGCTCAGGGGTCGCCTCGTCCATGTAGCGACGCTAGGACTGAGCGCCGACATTCGAAGCTTCAGTGCACAGTTGCGTCGAGTTGTCACCGAGCGTTGCGTGGCTGACAAACACCATCAACATCATGTTGGCTATCATGGTGATGTGACGCTTCGAACCCGTGCGGTTGCTGGCTTGGCCGAAGACGTCGGTAAGGCGCTCCTGCTCTTCGCCGACCGGCTGCGCGCCGAGGACGAGGCTGCGGCTGCTGAATCCCCTACGCCGCCAGGACGCTCCACGAGTCGTGTCGGGGGTACCCAGCTCGAGCTTCTCGAAGCTGTCCGCGGCTCAGGTGACGTCGGACTGACCACGCGCGAAGCGGCCGAGAAGGCGGATATGCACCCCAACAACGCGTCCCGCGCCCTCAAAGGACTTGCTGATCGCGGCCTGGTCTCCCGCGGTGATGAGTCCCCCGCCGTCTGGCGGGTGCTGCCAGCGCAGGACGGCTGAGCACGGCCGAATCGTGGCGGGGTCATCGGCGAGACGCGGATGCAGTCCTGCGAGGCATTGACGCGAACCTCGCGTGAGGTTCCTTCGTTGCGCTGAACTAGGGGTTGGTGCCTAGCGCCACAGGTGTTTGGCCTCATAGAGTCGCGGTTCATGGCCGAGGTTGCTGAGCTCCTGGGCCGAGATGCGGAGTTGCGCCAACTCGATGCGCTCGTCGGTCATGCACGAAACGGGCGGGCTGGAGCGCTTCTGTTGTCTGGCGAACCGGGCATCGGCAAGACGGCCCTGCTG
Organism: Nocardioides sp. URHA0020; assembly: GCF_000620705.1. Taxonomy (GTDB): domain Bacteria; phylum Actinomycetota; class Actinomycetes; order Propionibacteriales; family Nocardioidaceae; genus Nocardioides. The sequence continues at coordinate 816,748 of NZ_KK211166.1, read as the reverse complement.
GACGCCGCGTCGCATCGCGCCACCGGTCTACAGGTGCTATCCGCTGACGGCTACGAGGCGGAGTCGACGATGCCGTACGCCGCGCTTCAGCGACTGATGATCCCGCTCCGCGAGTACCTGTCGGTCTTGCCAGAACGCCAACAACGGGCGTTGCGTGTCGCCGCCGGGGTCACGGAAGGAACCGCACCGGACCGGTTCATGGTGGGGCTCGGCGCCTTGGGCCTGCTGGCCGCAGCCAGCGAGGACACCTCGATCCTCTGCGTCATCGACGACGCGTTGCACCTCGATGTCGAGTCCTTGGACGCTCTCGCGTTCGTCGCGCGCAGGCTCCAGGCGGAGTCTGTGGCCCTGTTGCTCGCCAGCCGCGACACCGCTTACATCGAGGAACACCTGACCGGTGTCCCCAGGTTGCGTCTCGGCGGTCTGGCTTCGGAGCCGGCCGCCGCCCTGTTGATGGCCTCGTCTCCTGAGGAGATCGATCCTGCGTCTGCGGTCCGGGCGGCTCTTGCCACCCGGGGCAACCCGCTGGCTCTCATTGACTTGGCCCGTGAGCTCGATGCCAGGCAGCTCACGGGATCGGCGTTCGCCGAGGAGCCGTTCCCCATCGGGCCCCGCCTGGAGAACTTCTACCTGCGTCGGGTCCGGGAGTTGGGGTCGGAGACGCAGCTCTGGGTCCTTGCCGCGGCCGCGGACTCCACCGGGAACCTGTCGCTGATCGAGTCGGCCACCGGGCAGCTTGGCGTGCCTGGCGACGCGGCTCATGCGGCTGAGGCAGCTGGACTGGTCGAGCTAGACGCTTCGGTACGCTTTCGACATCCACTGGTCAAAGCAGCGGCCTACAACGCAGCGACGGGCGCCACGCGACGTCGGGTTCATCGGGCCTTGGCCGTTGCGGCCGCCGACCTCCACCTCGTGGAACTGGAGGCGTGGCACGCCGCCAAGGCGACTCTGGGGACCGACGCGCAGGTGGCCGACCGACTCGAGCGAGTCGCCGACATGGCAGGCAGCCGCGGCGGATACGCCTCCAGGGCCAGTGTGCTGGCCCAAGCCTCGGCGCTGACCCCCGAGCTACCGCTGAAGTTTTCTCGTCTCGTCGCGGCCTCGGAAGCCGCTTTGGCCACCGGGGCGGCGCAGGTCGCCAAGTCCATGCTGGATGAGGTCGACGAAGCGCTTCTGGACCCGCTTGCCCGAGGCAGAGCAGTGGCTGTGCGAGCCAGCATCGCGCTGTTCACCGCCGACCCGGCGTTGCGGCACTCCGGGGCGGACATGCTCACCGCGGCTGAGGCCATGCGTCACGAGCCGGACCTGGCTCAGGGCGCACTGATCCAGGCCTTCTATCTGACGCTGCCCGCTGAGCGCGCCGCCACCGGGGTGAGCCTCGCTGAGCTCGGCAGGCGACTGGAAGAAGGCGCTGGTCTACGAGACGGCGTGGCAGCAACCATCTTGCGTGGGCTGAGTGCCCACATCCTGCTTCCGTACGACCAGGCCGTGCCCGTCATGCAGGCCGCAGTTGGCACTATCGCCGAACTCAGCGACGAGGACCTGTTGCGGTACGGCGTCGTCAGCGTGGTGTTGACCAGCGCACTGTGGGATGCACGTAGCCGGCAACAGTGCTTGGAGCGAACCGCTGCCGCAGCACGCAACGTGGGCTCGCTGCGCCTGCTTGACCAGGTGCTGTGGGCGACATCCATGGCCGAGCTACGCGGGGGCACACCACAGCGGTCGGCCCAGTGCATCGAGCAGATTCGCGAGCTGCGCCGCGCCATCGGCTACGACCCAACCAGCGTGCAGAACGCCGCACTACTCGCATGGACCGGGTCCTCTCAGGAGCACGTCGAGCAGGTGGCGGCCGCTGCCGCTGGCAGCGGAGTGGAGAGTGTGTATGCGGCCGGCATGCACGCCCTTGCTGTCCGCGACATCGCAGACGGCGCCTACGAGAAGGCCTTCGCACGTCTACAGCCGCTCATCGACACACCGTTTCTGCATGTGACGCCTCTTGAGTACGGAGACTTCGTCGAAGCCGCCGTGCGCAGCGACCGGCACGCGACGGCGCACCCGGTGGTGGAACGGCTTGAGTACCTCGCTGCGGTGAACGGGTCAGACTGGACGCTCGGCGTTGCCGCGCGCTGTCGAGCAATGGTCCAGGAGGACGCTGAGGTTGCCGAGGAGTGCTATCGGGCGGCGCTTGCTTCCCTGAGTTCTGCGGGCATGGAGATGGAGCTCGCTCGCACTCACCTCGTGTACGGGGAGTGGCTGCGGCGCGCACGACGGCGGCGTGAAGCAACCGAGCAGCTCCGAACAGCCGCCGAATCGTTCGACCGTGCCGAAGCTCCAGCGTTCGCCGAGCGGGCACGCCGCGAGCTGCGAGCCTCGGGCGAGGACTCGGGCCCACCCGATGCGGGCCGCGAGCGAGGGTTGACCGCCCAGGAGAGCACCGCGGCGCGGCTGGCTGCCGCCGGACATACGAACGCAGAGATCGGTGCCGTCATGTTCGTGAGCGCCAACACTGTCGACTACCACTTGCGGAAGGTGTTCAAGAAGTTCGGCATCTCCTCGCGCCGTCAGCTGGCGGACCGGCTGACCGGCTGACGGAAGGCAAGCCTGGGGACAACAACCGTCGAACCCCTGATGACTGCCACCCGGCTCGTAGTTCTTCGCTCACACCTCGAGAGGCACGCCCCTCGTCAACCACCGAAAGTGAGAAGGGACATCGCCGGAGACCGGGTCGAGGACGTCGTGAAGCGCGTTCTCCTGTTCGGAGAAGTGGCTCCAGCCCTCAAAGTGGACCGGTACGGCGATGCGCGGTCGGATGAGGTCAGCTAGTTCGATCGCGTCACGTCCCGACATCGAGTACCGCAGCGGCCCGGTGAGCCCGAACCTCACTGACCCGAGGTGCAACACGGCGACATCGACGTCAAGCCGCTCCGCGACCTCGCGGACTCCGTCGTAGAGGACCGTGTCGCCGGAGATCCAGACGACGGCGGGGTCGTCGACCCACTGCAGCGCGAAACCGACGACCTCGCCGGCAATCGGCCGGCTCAGTGGCGGCCCGTGCCGGCACGGGGTTGCCGTGATGGTGAGGTCGGGCAGCCCGGGAGCGCTCACCGCAGTCGTCTCCCATGCGGCGACGCCCTGCACGTTCGACGCCGTCAACCGGCGGGCGCCTGAGGGCGTAGTCACCACCGACCGGGCGCCGGGGAGCAGCGCCCGACCGGCGTCGTCGAGGTTGTCGGCGTGGTGGTCATGGCTGAGGAGAACCAGGTCCAACGGCGGGAGGTCGGCGACCGCGACCGCTGGGCCGGCGGTCTTCGTCGAGGACGTGCCCCAGCCGAAGGAGTATCGCCGGCCTGGCGGGTCGAAGGTCGGGTCGCTGAGGATCCGCCACCCGTGCGCCTCGACCAACACGGTCGGGCCACCGATGTGGGTGAGGCGCACGGTCATGGCGTCACGCCTTCGCGGAGGCGTGGGCCGTGGCGTGAACGACGGCCCAGGCGAGCGCCGTGTCTGCGATCTCCTCCCAGCCCGGCTCCGCGCACGTCCAGTGCGAGCGGCCGGGGAACTCGTGGAACTCGGTGATCGCCTTCGACTTCTTCTTCCAGTGCTTGTAGTTCGACTTGTTCACCGCCGGCGGCATGATGTGGTCGGACCCACCGGCGATGAAGAGCAGCGGTGCGCGGTCGTCGTTGCCGTAGTTGACCCAGGTGTCCTGCTTGCCGGGCTTGAAGTTCGCGAACAGGCCGAACTCCCACACGAAGAAGCCCGGGGCGGCGATGTGGTAGCGGTCGTAGACCTTGTCGGACTCCTCCTTGCTGAGCGTGTTGGTGAAGGCGTAGTGGAACTCCTCAGGGGTGAACCCGGCGGCGCGGTGCCGGTTGGCCGGGTTCTTGAGCACCGGGAAGAGCGACCTGGCCTGGGAGACCGGGTTGACCCGGACTCCCTCGGTCGGCGCGGAGTCGACCACGACCCCGGAGCAGCCGAGGCCCCGGTCCATGAGTAGCTGGGTGATGGTGCCGCCGAAGGAGTGGCCCATGATGATGGGCGGCTTGTCGAGCCCGTTGATGATCTCGCTGATGTGGTCGATGATTCCGGGCACCGTCTGGTTGGCGATGACGTCGGGGTTCTCGCGCAGCGCCTCGACCTCGATCTCGAAGCCGGGGTACGCCGGGGTCAGGACCGTGTAGCCCTTCGCCTCGAAGTGGGCGACCCAGCCCTCCCAGCTGCGCGGGGTCATCCAGAGGCCGTGGACCAGGACGATGGTGTCGGGTACGAAGTCGGTCGTCTGCTCACTCATGGGATTAGCTCCGTTTCGTTGTGCTGCTCGTTGTGTGGGTGGTCAAGAACCGAGGAACTCGAGCAGGTCGGCGTGCAGCCGGTCCCGGTCGGTGTCGGGCAGGGCGTGGGCGCCGCCCTCGTAGACCTTCAGGACGGCACCGTCGATGAGCTCGGCGGAGCGCTTGCCGCCGACCTCGAACGGCACGATCTGGTCGTCGTCGCCGTGGATGACCAGCGTGGGGACGTCGATCTTGGCCAGGTCCGGGCGGAAATCGGTGGCCGAGAACGCGGCGATGCACTCGTAGGCGCCGCGGTGTCCGCACGCCATGGACTGCAACCAGAACGCGTCGCGGGACCCCTGGGCGACGGCCCCGTTGCGGTTGTGGCCGAAGAACGGCCCGTCGGCGAGGTCGCGGTAGAGCTGGGAGCGGTTGGCCCGCTCGCCGGCCCGGATGCCGTCGAAGACGTCGATGGGCAGGCCTTCGGGGTTGTCGTCGGTCTGCAGCATCAGCGGCGGCACGGCGCCCACGAGCACGAGCTTGGCTACCTTGTCGGTGCCGTGACGCCCGATGTAGTGAACGATCTCGCCGCCCCCGGTGGAGTGGCCGACGAGGGTGACGTCGCTCAGGCCCAGTCCCTGGATGAGGCACGCGAGGTCGTCGGCGTAGGTGTCCATCTCGTTGCCGTGCCAGGTCTGGCTGGACCGGCCGTGCCCGCGCCGGTCGTGGGCGAGGGCCCGGTAGCCGTGCTCGGCGAGCACGAGTGCGGTGGCCTCCCAGGCGTCGGAGTTGAGCGGCCAGCCGTGGCTGAGGATGACGACGGGGCCGTCGGTTCCCCAGTCCTTGTAGAAGATCTGCGCGCCGTCGTCGGCGGTCACGTGCGGCATGGGTGCCTCCTTGGTTGTGGTCCACCCAGGTTGGTGCCGCCCTTGGAGTCGCGGACCACGTGTCGTACGTAGTCGTGACTGGCTCGGACCCGCCTACGCGCGGTCGAGTCGATCGGCGAGCTGCCGTCGCGAGGAGATGGCGAGCTTCTGGAAGACCTTGCGGAGGTGGTAGTCGACGGTGTTGGCGCTGAGGAACATGGTCGCGCCGATCTCCGCGTTCGTCCTTCCTGCTGCCGCTAGCTCAGCGACCGTCTGCTCCTGCGGTGTGAGGACAGGCAGATGTTGGCCGTCACCTGCCCGAACGGTCTCGCCCGCGGCTTCGAGCTCGCGGTTCGTCCGGTGGAGGAACGGCTCGGCGCCGATGCTTGCGAAGACCTCGGCGGCCGCGTACAGCTGGACCCGGGCTTCGCCACGCCTCCTCTGGCGGCGAAGCCACTCGCCGTACGTCAGGTGGGTCCGGCCCAGGTCGACACCCGACGTCGTTCCCTCCAGCAAAGCGAGTGCTGCCTGGAAGCTCTGCTCTGCCACAGCATCAGCCGCCACGACCGCGCGGGTGCGCGCCGCCACGCCCTGCGCCCACGCCGACCCGCACGCCTGCGCACGCGCTTCGAGCTGATCGGCGAAGCTGTCGGCCTCTTCGCGATGACCGCAGCGCGCGGCGGCCTCCGCGAAGTCCGGCCACATCAGCTGCGTGACGTGGAAGAAGGGGTCATCGACCAGCGGCTTGAGCTTGTCGTAGGCATCCTGGTACCGCCCTTCCGCGAGGTCCACTGTTGCCAGCGCCGACATAGCGCTGGCGTGCACACCGCCGAACCCCATGGCGTGGATCATCTCGGTCAGGCCGACGACCTGATCGCGAGTCGCTGACGACCAGGCCAGCACCGCCACGTTGATGACATGCTCGGCGTCGTAGCCGATGGCTCGGCGCAACTCACGGACCTGCTCCATGTAGCGGACCGCTCTTCTCGGGGTCCCGCCCATCGCCTCGCTCAGCGACAACACCCACAGAGCGTTGTCGAGCTGTTGCAACGAGCCGGCGTCGCGGGCCGCGGCAGCGCACCGCTCCAGGCAACGGCTTCGCGCCTCGAGGTCCCACAACGCCGTGGCGAGGGCGACGCTGCTGTGCCCGTAGGTCAAGATCTCCTCGGCGTTCATCGAGTCGTAAGCGACCAGCGCCTCCCGCATGGCTGGCACCGCGTCCGCGTACGGCAGCAGGATGAGTGCGCTGATGGCGCGCAGGATGGTCGCGGCGTGCCCCTCGTGGATGTCGGCGCCCGCGCGAAGTCGTTGGCCAAGGTCGGTCCAGTCAACCCCGATCGTGAGGCGCTCCGAAGGTAGTGCGCACTCCCAGGCCTTGATGAGTGCCAGTTGTTCTAGGTGGTCGTCCTCCCCGTGGAAGAGGGCGGCGGCGGTGAGTAGGTCAGCGCTTGCGCGTGTCACCGTAGGCGCGGCGGTGAACAGGGAGTGCTCGGCGCCGAGCATGAGGAGCCGCCCATGGGAGACCGGGTCCAAGGCGTCCTCGTCGATCTCGTCGAACAGGTTCTTTGCGAGTTGCGCTGTTCCTGATGCGAGCGCGGCCTCGGCAGCGCTGACTAGACGGGCGTACTTGCGCGACCCCGGAGGGGTCAGCGCGGAGGCTTGGATGAGCACCCGCGCCCGTGACGCGAACCCTCCTCGTTCGGCGGCGAGGTCCGCAACGTCCTCGAGGCGCTGCGCAACGTCCTCGTCGGTTCCCAGGGTGGCTTTCGCTTCGTGCCAGGCCTCGAGCTCTAGAAGCCCGGTCTTCTCGGCGATCGCCGCGAGGGCACGGTGCACTCGGCGACGGTCCTTGCCCGGAGCGGCGTTGTAGGCGGCGGAGCGGACCAACGGGTGCCGGAACCGCAGGGTACGGCTCAGCTCAACCAGACCCGCAGCTTCGGCGCTCTCACCAGCTGTGGCTGGGATAGCGAGTTCGCGGGCGGCCGAGGCGATGAGGTCGAGGTCGCCGGTGGAGTCCGCGGCAGCCACCAGCAGCCAGAGCCGTGTGTCGTCTCCGAGGAACTGGACCTGACGAAGGTAGAACGACTCCAGGTGCCGCCCCACCGGCACCGGTTCGTCACCGAAGCTGGACTCAGTCAGCTGGGTGACCGTGAGGTCATGGGCCAGGTCGACCAGTGCCAGGGGGTTCCCCCCGGTTGCGGTCACGATCTGTACGGCGACAGCCGGGTCGATGTCCTCGGACAGGGACTGGCTCAGCAACCGGACCGCAGCGTCGGGAGCCAGTCCGTTGAGACGTAGCTCGCGGACACCGGCCATCTGGGCCGTGTACTCGGGGATCTCGCGTCCGGCAAAGAGCAGCGCAGCGGACTCCGCCTCGAGCCGACGTCCGACGAATGCCAAAGCGTCTAGAGACTCACGGTCGAGCAGGTGCGCGTCGTCGATGACCGCCACCACCGGCATGGACCGACCGACCACGCCGAGCAGACCAAGGACGCTCAGGCCGACCAGGAACCGGTCCGGAGGGGAGCCGGCCTCGGTTCCAGATGCAATGCGCAGAGCTCGCTGGAACCGCTCAGGCAGCTCCGAAAGTTGCGGTTGCAACGGCAACACGAGGCGTTGGATGGCCGCGAACGGCATGGTCGACTCGGTCTCGTAGCCGTCGACACTGATGACCTGCGCACCGGCTAGTCCAGCGGTAGCGGCAGCCAACAGGGACGTTTTCCCGATACCGGGGTCGCCGACGATGGATACCGACCCGCCGCGTCCGTTGCGGGCGTCGCCGAGGACCACACCTATCTGGCGCAGTTCCTCGTCGCGGCCCAGTAGCGCAGCCGTCGACGTCATGGCTCGCGCGTGACTACGAGGTGGACTACGTGCGGCGCGTGGTTCGTTGACCACTGGGAGTGGCTGAGCATCGAAGGACCAACCCACAGCCAGAGGAGCAACTCATGCGCAACTCTCGATCTCGCCTCGCGGCGCTCACGGCGACCGCCTCGGCGGCGGTGCTCGCCGGCGTCCTCATCGCCACTGGCGCCGGTTCCACAGCTCAGGCTGCCCCGGAGCGTTCGGCGCCGAAGACCACGACCGTCGTGAAGAGCAAGACGGTCGACAAGCTTGCCGCGAAGCCCACGATCGTGCTCGTGCACGGCGCCTTCGCCGACTCCAGCGGCTGGAACGACGTCATCGCCCGGCTCACGAAGCAGGGCTTCCCGGTGCTGGCGTTCTCCAACCCGCTGCGCGGCCCGGTCTCGGACGGTGAGTACCTGCGCCAGTTCCTGTCCACGATCCCCGGCAACATCGTTCTCGTCGGGCACTCCTACGGCGGCGCCGTCATCACCAACGCTGCCGCCGGCAACCCGAACGTGAAGGCGCTCGTCTACGTCGCCGCGTACGCACCCGAGGAGGGTGAGAGCGTCGCTGCCGCCAACGAGCTGGGCGGTGGGCACACCGACGTCACCAAGCACCTCGTCATCCGCCCCTTCCCCGGAGCGGCCGAAGGTGACGCCGACGCGTTCATCGACCCCAAGTGGTTCCACCAGCTGTTCGCCCAGGACCTGAAGCGCTCCGTCACGGCCCCGATGGCCGTTTCTCAGCGTCCCGGTGCCCTGGCCGCGCTCGGGTTGCCGTCCGGTCCGGCGGCGTGGAAGACCATCAAGAGCTGGTTCCTGGTCGCGAAGCAGGACCGGATCATCCCGCCGCAGGCCGAGCGTGCGATGGCCAAGAGGGCGGGCGCGAAGACCGTCGTCATCAACAGCTCGCACGTCGCGATGATGAGCCACCCGAAGGTGGTCACCAACCTGATCCGGCAGGCCGCCACCCGCTGACAGCCCCGTCGTCCGCTGCAAGTCCATACCGGGAACGCTACGAAGTTGGGAGCGTTCCCGGTATCGGACGACTGACTGATACGACCTACGTCAACGCTCCGTCACAACGTCGCGCAACTGAGCCCGCGACGTCACCCCAAGCTTGGGAAACGCCTTGTACAGGTGCGACGACACGGTCCGCGGAGACAGGTACATGGCGGCCGCGATCTCCGGGTTCGTCAACCCGTTGGCTGCAAGACGAACCACCTGACGCTCCTGCCCGGTCAGTTGAGCCCACGCGGACGCCGCAGGCTCAGTCGTGGCCACCCCGGCCGCGCGAAGCTCAGATCGAGCCGTCTCGGCGCAGACCTGGGTGCCGAGCCGCTCGAAGACCTCGAGCGCGGACTGAAGTTGGGCCCGGGCCTCACCCTGCCGGTGCCGACGACGCAGCCATCCGCCGTACTCCAGCTGCGCGTTGGCCAGCTGGAAGGGCCACCGTGCCGCCTCCGGGTCGGTCGCGGCCTGACGGTGCAAAGGCTCAGCATCCTCACCCGCCATCAGTGCGCGAGCTCGCGCCAGCTCAAGTTGATGACGCTTCCCGCTCTCGGCCAACCGTTCAGTAGCCAACGCAAGCGCTGGGCCGACATCGGCGCCGGCGCCGGCGCGGACCGCGGACGCTACGTAGTGACCGAGCTCGCGGTACGAGACATGGGTGTGCCGTGGCTCGCCGTCTTCACGGAAGAGCCAACGCATCTGGTCCCAAGCACCGGCCGCGTCATCCTCCGCGAGCCTCACCCACGACATGGTGACGCGCACGTTCGCTTCGAGCGAGAGTGAGTCTCCTGGCCTTAGATTCAGCAGCACCTGGTCGCACAAGGCTCGGGCCGTGGCTACGTCGCCTCGGATGCCCGCCACACGCCCTCGTACTTCGCGTGCGTCGTTCGATGCGTATGCGTCGCCGCGGGCCTCAGCGATGTCGAGGACTAGGCGCCCGGTGTCGTCAGCGGCGTCGTAGTCGCTGACGGCGAACTGAACGAGGGCCAGGGCGAGCAGCGTCTGCGTCATCGCCCCGGGTGCATCTGCCCGCCGCATGAACTCAACGGAACGTTGCAACCTGGTTAACGCGATCTCCGGCTCGTCCAGGAGCCATGCCGCGGCTCCGAGGAGCATCTCGTGGCTCGCCGCAAAGGCGTGCGGGGAGTCGGGCACCGGAGCTTCACGGATCAGTTCGAGCACGTCGGAGGGTCGCTCCAGAGGTGAGATCTGGACTCGGACCCACGCTCGGGCGGCCGGGATCATGTCCGTGTGCGGTGACGGCTCCACGTGGGCGCCTTCGTACCGTTCGAGCCAGTCGGCGACCACCTGAACATCGCCGCCTCCGCGGTACACCAGCACCGCCAGGGTCGTCAGCGACGCCCACCCCAGAGCTGGGTCCACGTCGACTAGCTGCTCCAGCACGTCGACCAGGGCAACTCGAGCCAAACTCTGGTTGCCGGTCTGGGCCAGGGCGTACGCCATCAGGTGGCTCGCCCCTAGCTGCACGACCGGGTTGTCGCTCCGGTCGCGCAACTGCGCACAGGCCTGCACAGTCCAGTCGAAGTTTCCGGCGCCTACGTTCATGACGGCCGCCTGCAGCATCCGCTCTTCACTGTCCGCGCGTGCTGGGCTCAGCTCGGCGGCGCGGGTCAGCAGACGCGCTGCCTCCAGGATGGCGCTGCGGTGGTGCGCTTGCGCCGCCATCTGTGCGAGCGCCGACGCGACCTCCTCGTCCGGCACAACGGCTGCCTCGGCACGGTGCCAGATCTGCCGGGCGGGGTCCTCGACGTACGCCCTGGCCAACAGCGCGTGCGCCTGCGTCCGTTCAGCGGTCGTGGATGCCGAGTACGCGGCAGAGCGGGCCAAGGGGTGACGGAACCGGACGGAGCCGCCGGCAACGGCGACGAAGCGCGTCTCCTCCGCGGGTGCCAGGTCGTTTACGAGCTCCGCGGGTTCGACTACCCGTCCCATAGCGGCCAGGTCACCGTTGCAAGCCGCCGCGAGCAGCAACACCCGGCGAGTCCCCGACCGCAGCGCAGACACCTCCTGGATGAACGCTGCCTCCACACTGGAGGGAACGCGCCTCGTATCAGACCCGACCGTCGCCGACCGCGCGAGTTCCAGAAGCGCTAGGGGGTTTCCCTCCGCACGTTCCAGTACCGAGGGCAGCAGTACTGCACCCAGTTCCAGTCCGGCCTGGCGCAGCAACAGCTTGGCCTGGTGGTCACCCAATGGGGAAAGAGAGACCCGCGGTAAGCCTGCGAGCGAGGCTGGCGCAACGTCGACTCGGGTGGACGCCAGCAGGCTGACGCGGGAGCCAGCCAGCCGACGGGCGACGAAGCTCAGGACGGACAGAGAGCTGGGGTCGCACCAATGAGCGTCGTCAACGAGCAACAGCACAGGGCCCTGTTCGCTGAGGCTCTCGACCCAGTCCAGAACTTCGAGTCGCAGGCGCAGCGGGTCCGAAGGCGGCTGATCGTCGACCCCTCTGATCACCCGCTCTAGGGCCGCCTCGGCGCCGGGCGCAGAGCTCAACAGTTCCATCAGAGCACCAAATGCCAAGTGCTCGTCGCTGGTGTGACAGGTCAGCGACAGCACCTGCCATCCATCTGCGCGCGCGTTCCGTGCGACAACGCTCAGGAGGGAGGTCTTACCCGCTCCCGGGATGCCGTCGACCACAGCAGCGCGTCCACCCTGGTCCAGCATGTCCTGCAAGGACGACACGGCTAGGTTGCGGCCAATGAGACCGTCGCGCTCGCCCGACCACCCCTCAGACCTGCGCGCTCCCATGGACCGAGGCTAGGGCAGATCGCTGAGTCCCACGGAGCAGTACCTCGATCTTGCCGCGTTCCAGCCGAAGATCGTGGTGGTCAACGTTCGGGCCGCCACGATCACCCCGGACAAGCCGCGAGGCGCCCAGGAGTTCTGTGACGCCTCGGAGCGCAGTGGCCTTTCCTTTCCCACCCGGGCCGGACCGTGGAGAAGGACCTGGACATCGAGGAGTACACGGACCCTGCCGACGACCCGATGGTCCCGCACACCTTGGTACTCAAGCCCGGGCTCGTCATCCACTCCGTCTACAACGGTTACTGGTTTTGGGGACGCCCCTCAGCGACCGACCTCTGGCACGACCTGCGTGAGGTCACACGCGAGATCCGGCCGGACTGGGACCTCAGCACACCCGGCCTTCGGGAGCGTTGGGAGGCCGGCGACCGGGCGCCGTTCTACGGATGGAACAAACGCCCCGCTGTCAGTGAGGGGTGACAACGCACCCAACCTTGTCGGTTTGAGGTCAGATTCCAGTACGACATCTGAGCGACTGTCGTGAGTCCAGCTGACGATCGTGGATGTCGGCACCCGCCGGCTCTGGATCGTGTCTCGCAACTTCGCCGGGTCGGGTCCGCGTACCCTCCCCGGGATCAGCGAGCGTGCTCTTCAGGGAACCTCGGAGCCACGCGGCCGCGGACCGGACGCTTGGCGGTGACCCGTCGACACCGGTGTCGGGATCCTGGGTTCGGGCGGCCGTCCGCAGACCCAGGACTCAGCGGTATACGTCGTTATACTTCCGGCGAGGTATAACAACCCTGACGACCTGGGCCGCCTATCGGCCGTAGCGTGCGCGCTGCCGTTCCTGACGCAGTCGTCGGAGCCGGTTCACGGTGACGGGGTCCGCCGCAAGCGCCGCCGGGTTGTCCATGAGCGCGGTCAGAACCTGGTAGTAGCGGGTCATTGACCAGCCGAACTTGTCGTACACGACGGCCTCCTTCCGCGCTGGATGCTTCCACCAGGACTTCTCGAGTTCGAGCACGGCAGTTTCGGTGTCGGTGAGCTCGACGGCCGTCGCGTCGTCCTGGTCTCCGACGTCGGCGGAGGCGCCAGGCGTTGTCGGTTCGTCCATGCGCCGCATCGTGCTCTCCGCTTTTCGGCCGGCAGTCCCCCCGCGCGGCGGCTGTCGGCTGCCCTCACTAGCGTCCGGTGCAGACCTGCCGAACTTCTGCGTGACCTCGGACGGGCGGTGCGGCCGCTGCGCGGCGTGCAGGAGTTGCAACCGGCCCTGAACACGGACGCCGCCGACCCCGTCGGTCAGAGTCGACACCGCGAGCTCGAGGAGCGCGAACGACGAAACTGACGTCCAGTGGGTCGGTGGCGTTACCACGGTCCGGACGGGGTATGGGTTCTGACACATCGCGACCCAGGACACGAGGAGGACGACATGCCCGCAGGAGACATCGAGACGTTCCACGTCGACGGCGCCTGGCACAACCGGGCCGAGGCCGGCGAGACGTACCCGGACAGGTTCGAGAAGAAGGCAGATGCGGTGGACGCGGGCCGCGACCTTGCACGTGCGGCGAAGGTTGAGCACATCATCCGAAACCTCGACGGGACCATCGGCGAACGGAACTCGTATGGCCACGACCCGCGCAACATCCCCGGCTGACGCTCCGAGTGCCACCGCCGACCTGGACCTGGACCATCTGGGCCGCACGATGGGTGTGGTGCTGCGCCGGGCTCGGCGGCGTGGGCCGCAGGTGCGGGACCAGTGACGTTGTCGTTTGGCAGGGGTGTGCCTGGCCCGGTCAGTCGTGCTGACATTGCTGACCGCCCCGTGAGGTGCGGCGACGCGTGCCGCACGTGGTAGCACTGCCGGTCGAGCCGATGCTCGCGGCGCCGGCCGAGGTCTTTCCGGCCGGAAGGGCGCTCCGTGGTGCGTGGTTCGAGCCGAAGTGGGACGGCTACCGCGCGATGGTCTCCACGACCGCGACAGGTGTCGGCGGTGACGGCGGCCGGGTCGACGGGCGAGGGGGCGATCGAGGGGGCGGGGTGGTCGCGCAGGTGTGGTCCCGGCGTGGGCACGACATCAGCCGCGCGTTTCCCGAGGTCGCCGAGGCGGCCGCGGAACTGCTTCCGGCCGGGTGCGTCATCGACGGGGAGCTCCTCATCTGGGGCGAGGGCCGCCTCGACTTCGGGGCGCTGCAGCGCCGGCTCGCTGCGGGGAAGAACGCCGCCGGGTTAGCCAGGTCGCATCCGGCGAACTTCATGGCTTTCGACCTGCTCACCAGTCCGGACGCTGACCTGCGCTCAGAGCCACTCGGGACCCGCCGTGCGGCTCTGGAGGACGTCCTTCGCGGCGCGGGGCCGCAGTTTCAGGTGACCCCGTACACGACCGACGCGGACCAGGCGCGTGCGTGGATGGAGCAGTACGAGCAGGCTCGTGTCGGTATCGAGGGGCTCGTCATCAAGAACATCAACGGCGTGTACGAGCCGGGGCGGCGCGGCTGGGCCAAACTACGGTTCCGCGACACCTTCGAGGTGGTCGTCGGTGCCGTCACCGGCACCCTGGCCGCACCGGACCGGCTCGTCGTCGGATACGTCGACCAGGTCGGCGACCTCGTCCTCGCCGGGACGACCGGTCCGCTGTCACGGCGCCAGGCTGACGACGTCCGCCCGCTTCTGTCGGCGGTGGACGGTGGACATCCGTGGGCCGACGAGTTCGTGCCCGGTCGCCCCGGGCGCTGGGGCCGCACCCCTAAGGACGTGACGTTGGTCGAGCCGACCGGTGTGGTCGAGATAGCCGCTGACTCGGCGGTCGAGCAAGGAAAGTGGCGGCACATCACGAAGTTCGTACGCGCACGTCCGGACCTGACCCCAGACGAGGTCGCCCCACCAGGGTGACCCCGTAGAGCGACTCGGTCATCAGGACGCCTTGCGGGTAGAGCTGCTGCTCCGCCGACTCGTCGTCGACTTCTTGGCCGCCCTCTTCTTGGCCGCCGTCTTCTTGGCCGCCGCCTTCTTCGCCGCCGTCTTCTTCGCCGCCGTCTTCTTTGCCGGGGCCTTCTTGGCATCGGTGTTCTTCGTCGCTGTCTTCTTCGTGGCCCTCTTCTTGCTCGTCTTCTTCGCGGGCCGGGTCTTGGTACCGGAGTCCTGGTCGGGCTTTCGGGTCTCGAGCTTCGCGAGGTTCCGGGTGTTGCCTGGCTTGTGGCCCTTCGACGCGTCGACGGAGGCCTGCAGGGCTGCGAGCAGGTCGACGACCTTGCCAGAGGCCTCCTCGTCACGTTCCGCGGTGACGACCACGCGGTCCTTCTTCTTCGCATCGATCAGCTTCTCGACGCGTTCGGTGTAGGTGTCCTGGTAGTTCTTCGGGTTCCACTTGGTCGTCAGGGCCGTGACCAGGTTGACCGCCATGTCGAGGTCCTTCTTCTCGACCTTCGTGCGCTGCGGCAGTCCGTCGAGCTCCTTGGCGGGGTCACGGACCTCGTCGGCGAAGTGCATCGTCTCCAGGACAAGGACCTTCTCGTCGCTGCTGGGCCGGATGGCGGCCAGGTACTGCTTGCCCCGCATCACGAACGTCGCGACCCCGATGCGGTCCGCCTTCGCCATCGCCTTCACCAACAGCGCGTACGGCTTCTTCGCCGAGTCGTCCGACGGAGCGAGGTAGTACGACTTCTGGTAGTAGATGGGGTCGATCTCGGAGGCTTCGACGAAGTCGGAGATGTCGATGCTGCGGCTGCGGCCGGGTTCGATCGACTCGAGCTCTTCCTGGGTGAGCATCACGTACTCGCCGTCGCCGATGTCGGCGCCCTTGACGATGTCGTCGTAGGAGACCTCGTCACCGGTGTCCTCATTGACCCGCTCGTTGCGGATACGCGAGGCCGTCCCCTTCTCGAACTGGTGGAAGTGGACGTTGTGGTCGCGGGTCGCCGAGAACAGGCCCACAGGCACGTTGACCAGTCCGAACGACACCGACCCGGTCCAAATTGCTCGCGCCATCTCTCCTCCTCGTCGTTGCCTTCCGCGTACCCGCGGGCCGCGATGTCCACACCGCTCCGGGGACCGTGTGGGCGTCCTGCCGGCGACGGCTGAAGTTGGCGAGACCGGGATGTGGCGTCGCGGTTGCGGAGGCGGTGCTCAGGAGGTTGGAGTTTCTGTGTTCTGTCGAGGCGTCGAGAGCTCCTCTGGACGGGCATGATCTCGCTGAGAAGTGGTTCACCGCCCGGGGCCGGCAGCCGATGCGCGACGCGGACTGGGCACGCAAGGAAGCCGAGGTTCTCGCTGCGAAGGAGTGGCGTCGCGAGCACACAGCAACGCAACGCGACCTGGTCGAGGCGGTGTCCGCTGTTCTATTCCGGGCGGACCCGGTCGGTATCAACTTCGGTTCAACACGGACGAGTACGACGCCGAGGCGGAGACCATCGTCATCGGTCTGCCGGGTGTGAGCGGGCCGGCTGAGGGGGCGGCGTTGACGCACGAGATGTTCGTTGCGTGGTTCGTCCCGGAGACCGCGGGCCCGGTCGAGGGGTACGTCGATGTTGCGGCCGAGATCTGGAACGTTCACCGGCAGTTCCAGTCCCGTACCTGACCGCGGCTCGGGAAGTTGTTGGCTCGAGGTGTGGCGTTTGTGCGGCGGTGGCGACCCCGGAACGGCCCTTTCGGGACCGTTAGTCGCCGGACACGGATTCGTCGATGAGCTTGGTGACTCGTTCGCCGGGGAGTGTCACGGTGGCTTCGGCGAGCGTGTCTGTCACCGTGTCGACGAAGTGCTGACAGCGGCGCAGCAGCGCCCGGACCTGGGAGAGTTCGACGTGTTCGGGAGCGTGCTTGATGAGTCCGCACATCTGCTCGAGGTCGGTCCACAGTTGGCTCATCGGTTTCATCTTCCGTAGTGCGGCTGGCGGCCAGGCGTTCTGGTGTTCGATAGTCGCACCGGGCACCGACACAGGCCGCGGCCCCAGATCTCGCTCGAGTGCCGCTCGGTCAGTCGCACGAGGTAGCCAGCGGATGGCGGTGCCGGCGTCGGTCAGGTGCACGAGGCTGCGTTCGATGGTCAACGAGTCTCGCGGCGACGGCTCCGGCATCGGCATCGACGTTCAGGTCGGATACGGGTACGAATGCGTTTCCGGGTTCTCAGTGGCCACGGGTGCGCCCGCTTCCCGACGTCGCACACCGGCTTGGTCGAGGGCTCGGCGCACAGCTGTCTGCGTCCGGTCGGTGAGCTCGGCGAGTTCCCGCAACGACAGCCCGTCCAGGTAGCCGGCCGTCACGAACGCTATGAGCTCGGCACGTTGCTGCGGAGTCGGGCGAGAGCTCGCCGTTCCCGCGAACTGCGGCAACGGGTCCTTCGTCGGCCTGGACGGGTAGGGCACGAACACGCACTTACCCCGAGGGGTCTTCCCTATGCCTGGGTCGGATCGGGATTGTCGAGCTGGCCGGTGAAGTCCCAGATGAGGTGGGTCATGTCGTTCGCGAACGTGAGCAGGCAGTCCGCTTGGTGCACTGGGGTGGACGCGTCACGGAACTGCTCCCAGGACTCGATCAGTCCAGGCAACCGTTCCAGGATGTGCGCTTTCGCGATGAGCTCCCTGGCGGCCGGGTCGATTTCGGGGGTGCCGTAGCCGGTCTCGGAGGAGATGACCCATGTGCCGTCGGCTGCGACCAGCGCGGTCCCCATGGGTGCTGTGTTCGGGTCGAACCCAGGCGGGCTGTCGGGGATGACCTTCTGCCAACGCCACGGCCCGGGAGGCGCCGGCGGTGTCGGGTCGTGGCTGTGCGGTCGAGCGGACCCCGATGGGTCGTTGTCGTCGTTCATGGCGCTCACTGTGCCGAGAAACACCGACAGCCGGACGTGTGTGCGCTGCCGTGTGGACCTCTTTTCGATCGACTTCAAGGTCGGTTGGCTTGTGCGTAGAGCCACATTTTGCGGCGAAGCTCAGGGTCGGGCCAGTTCGGCAGCAAGCTGTGTTCTCATGAGTAGAAGTCCCTAGGAACACATCGAAGGTCAACGGCTACGGACGGAAGGACAGGGAGACGGACAATGGCAGGCATGGCGAAGCCCTCTGACCGACAGCTTCAGCAAGCGCTCGAAGTCGTCCGCTCATACGACCAGACCGATCAGGCCCAAGTTGATCAATGGATCGATGCGGCGGCGGCGGGCGAGGCCGCGGGTCTCGACCCCATGCGGGACATCGCGCGGACCACCTGAGCGCACGACTTTTACTCATCCACCACACCTTGCTGCCGAACTCAGGGTCGGGTGAGGTGTTCGTAGAGCGCTCGTTCGCAGATCAGGATGTGTGGGGCGGGTCCGTCGGTTCCTCGTCCGGTGCCGCGGACGCTGATGGCGACGAGGTCGACGCCGGCGTCGAGGAGCTTGGCGAGTCGTTTCGCGCGTGCTGCGGGCACGTACCCGGCCTTGTTGCGGCCGGTGTCCGCGTAGATGGCAATGGCGTTGGGGTCGTGGGGGTTGTCGGGTTCGCGGACGAGCCGCACGGGTGTTCCGGGCGTGAACTTTCCGGCTTTGACGGCGCCCGGGTGGTACCCGGTGCCACGTACTGTGAAGGAGTCCAGGCCAGCTCGGTGGGCGCTGCGGCTCTTCGGGTTGACCCATCCGGCAGGGGTGACGACGAGGAGGCGGTCGCGGACACGTTCGAGGCGGGCGTTGAGGAGTCCGTCGGGGCCTGGTCGCAGTGCGTCAGCTTCAGCTTCGGGGGTGAGGTACTCGGCGCGGGCGACCATGCCGACTTCTTGTGCGCGGGCGATCTTGTCGGCGGGTGTGCGTGCGGCTCGGGCGGCTTTCCCTCTTGCGGATGCTGCTTTGTGGGCTGCGTCGTGGAAGCCCTCGGCGCGTGCGGTTTCGTCGGCGGTGGGACCCGGCTGCACGGGTTTCGTAGACCGGTCAGCGGTGTTCTGCCTGGGCGCCGTGGGCGGGTGTTCCCGTTCGAGGTCAGCGAGCAAGCGGGCCGCTTCGGCGTCGATCTGCGCAACGACGTCGGTTGTGAGGGCTGCAAGGAGCGCGGCCTGGTCGTCGGCTGCCGGCGGGGGCGACCCCGTCGCTGGGGGCGGAGTCGGGGTCCGTTCGGGTTCGACGCGCTGGCGTCGACGGAACCATCGCACCCGGGTGCCTACGCCGGGGCTTGTGCCGGTTGGGGCGTCGTCTCGCCGGCGTGAGACTCGGTGGCGGTGTTCTGGGACTGGTGGAACTCCAACGCTTCGGGTTCTTCGTTGAATGACAGGAGGTCGCCGGCGAGCTCGGCGAGCAGGTCGCGAGCTTCGGTGGGGGTGGCGTAGAAGAACTCGCGGCGCAGGTTCACCCGGTTCACGCGGCGTTGCGCGAGCTGCTGGTGCATCTGGGTCTCTATGCCGACGGCGTCTTCGGCGAAGAACAGGGCGTGGACGTCGAACCCGAACGGCACTGATGCGTCGCCGAGCTCCTTGATGCGGTCCATCGGTTCGAGCCGGCGTGTCATCCCGACCTTGATCATTCGCTGCCCGAACGCCCCGAGGTTGGAGATGACGTACACGTACCCGGCGCGCTGGTTCGCGGCCCGATAGTCGACATCAGCGATGCCGCGGTCCACTTCGGCGAGCTGGTCACGGAGCCGAGCGAGCGCCTCAGCGTCGGCGTCCGCGGACGCTTCGAGAGCAGCGAGCGCGTTGCGGTAGTGCTGACGTTCCTTCTCGAGCCGTTGACGTTCGCGTTCAATCTCCGCCTGGACGCGTTTCTCTTCGCGGAGCCGTTCGCGTTCGGCGCGTTCGGCTTCCTTCTCCCTAGCGAGCATCTCCTGGTAGTCCGCGGCGAGCTCGAGCTCGACGATGCGCAGCCGGTGGTAGGCCGGGGAGACCCGGATCGACATCGACTTTCCGAGCCGCTCGATCGTGAACGCGACCTTCTCGAGGCGTTCTTTCGCGGTGTCGAGCTTGTACGGCTTCATGCCGCGGACGAGGTTGTCCGCTTCGGCGTTGTAGGCGCGCAACATGAGCTTGGAGATGTCGGAGACCATCTTCTTGCCCTCGGCGGCGGACCCGTTTACCTGCCAGGTCGAGCTGGCTTCGATGGCACCGCCGGACGCGGTTGCCATCTTCTTGTACTGCTTCGAGATGTCCGCAAGCCGGTCCTTGTACGCGAGCGAGTCGGCGAGCGGGTGGCGGTACTCGTACAGGCCGACCTCTTGGAGGATTTCCTGCTCCTGGGTTGCAACCACTCGGGTGCGGAGTCCGGCCAGCTGCGCTTCGAGGTCAGCACGTTCCCGGGCGTACTGCTCCCGTGTAGCGGCGAGGTCGGCGGTGACGCGGGCGCGTTCGGCTTCCATGTCGGCGATGTCGAGGGCTCCGAGGCGGGCGAGCTCCCCGCGAAGTCGTTCCAGTTCGTCTGCCTGGTCGCGTGCAACCTGGCGGGCACCGAAGAGCGGCACTTTCTTCTTCGTACCCGCGGGTTCCGCTGGCTGGGTGGGTTGCGCCCCCGGCTGCTGGGCGGACGGTTGCGCGGTGTCGCCAGGCGACGCTGCTGTGGTGGAGTCGTGGACGTGCTCGGTCCAGGTGTTGCCGTCCCACCAGCGCAGCTGTCCTTGCTTCTGGTTGTCGGGGTACCAGCCCGCAGGTGTGCTCACGTCGCCCTCTTCTCTCCGACGCCCAGCCCGATACCGGGTTCAGGTCAGCTCGCCGACCGTAAATGGACTGGACCCGACCGCCACCTTGGCACGACGGCGCACTGAGTGTCAGTAAACGAGGTCAGCCACCGTGTAGACCTCTATCCGTACCGCTCGTCGCTCAATGTCCGCGGGCCGAGGTGCTTCAGAAGCCTTGCTGTTTAGCTGCGCGGACAAGCTGCGCGACCCGAGCCTTCGACAGCCCCGTCGCTATGGCGACCGTCTGGTACGACCGCGACGTCCGGTACAGCTGCGCGATGGCTCTCAACCGTGGCTCCGCGACCGCCTCCAACGCGTCGTCGAGCGCCATGAACGCCTCTGTCACCGCACGCACCGCCTCCGCCGGGTCCTCGATCGCGGCCAGGCGCGCTGCCTCCGCGGCGATCGCCGCCTCCAACGGAGGTGAAAGCTGACGGCCGGGTTCGTAGCCGGCGCGGCGTTGACGGGGAGGCACTCGCATACCCGATCGCGTGTAGACGTCTACACGATCAGAGGCGCGCCGTACCGGGCAGAGGTCTGTACGCAACCAGGTGGCAGCAGGCGTAAGACTCACATCGAGTATCGGCTTCTCGAGCCAGTCTCAGCCCGTGCCTGGGCGGACCCGCAGTTCGGTGTACCGGAGCAGTAGCCGCTTCTGGCCGACATCGTCACCGAACTCCACCGTCACGATCTGCTTGGCCGGCTCCGCGCCCTCAACTGCTACGACCTGGCCTTCGCCGAACGTCCCGTGAACCACGAGGTCGCCGACGGCGACCTCAGGCAGGGGTTCAGGGCCGGATGCGGTGGGTGCGGCGGGTACGGCCCGGGCAGTCTCACCGGCGGACGGTGTGCTGCTCGCTTCGACGGGAGGCGACGACGGGACCTTCACAAGGTCGGGAGCCTCAGTGCCGACTTGCTCGGTCTGTGACTCAAACACCTCGATCAGGTACACCACCGACGGTAGAACCACGCCGACCGTCAGACGCGCCAGCGCAGCATCGACAACGGGCGTCCCTGACCTCCCATGTCCGGTTCCGCGGGCATTGCGGAGCTCGCCGGCGCCATTGAGGACGCTGCTGACCCCTCCGAGCATCCGCTGCGCGGCGCGCACCTCTACGGGGTCGTCACCGACTAGTAGGGCCGGGTCGAGACCGAGGTGCGCGAGCGTGCGGCTCACCAATTTCGGCAGGTTCTCGTGCCCCTGAGCGGCTTCTCCCGTCAGCCCCAGGATCGTCTTACACACCGACTCGATGAGCTCCTTCGCCTGACCGACCGCCGCTTCTGGGTCGTCAGTGAAGTCGCGGCGGATCCGTTCGACCTGGCGCCGCATCTCACCCACTTCGAGCCTGGCAGCCATGGCCTCCGCGGCCGACAGCACCGTCCCGTCCGGCATCGTCGCGTCACCCTGCACGATCTCGGCTGCCTCGCAGAAGACCCGGTCGAACAGTTGCGGGTTCTCTTGCACCAACCAGGTGGGTAGGTCGAGGAAGTCCGACACGGTCTGAAGGTTGGGGAACGCCTCTCGAAGCGATGGTTCTGGAGGCGTAGGCCACCGGGGGACCGGGGGCGCAGGTGGTTCCCCGAGGATCGCCGGCACGATGCCGAGGACGCACCCGTCATAGTCGGGGTCACCGAACCTGAGCGACCTCAGTAGGCGTGGGTGGTTGTTGATGACCTCGGTGGTGCCGGTCAGCATCCCCAGTTCGAGCCACTTCCCCTCATCCACCATTTGGGCCTGAAGAGCCTTGCCGACGGCCAGTTTGACCAGGTTCTTTGCCGCGTCTGCTCGCCATTCCACGCTCACAGTCGTGAACCGTACGCGCAGATGTGGAGGTTCGGCGTCAGTTCAGGTCGGCTGCCCCGCGCCCTGACGGGAGGACAGGTCGCGGTCCTAGCGTGCGCGTCAGGGTCAGGTCACTTTCACGTCGTAGATGTCCTTGCCAGGCTTCTTCCGGGGCGGGCTGATGACACCGGCTTGCCGCAGCGTTGTCAGCAGGGCGGTGTGAATCTCGTCCTTGGCGACGTGGAACTTCGCCCCAGAGGAGGCGACCTTGGCGTACTGACCGCCGAGGACGGTGAACACATCAACGATCTGGGCAGCGCTCGGAATCGGTACGGCGGCAGCAAGGAGGCCAAGGACCTGGTCCGGTGGGACAGCCTGAAAGGCCGCGATGCGTCTGACGGTCTCCGGGCGAAGTGCGATGCCGTGCTCGCCTGCGTACTGCGCCACGGCCCTCAGGGCGGGCACATCAGACTCCGGCACGAACGCCTCAGCGTTGGAGACGATCTGGTCGCCAAGCTTCTCCCGGCTGGTGGGGTCGGCAAGGACCTTGTCGACCATGCCGAGTACCAGGTCTGGGCTGAGGAACGTCTCAATGCCTGTCGACACCTTGATGGCGGGCTTGATGGCGTCCCATCCGGCGCTGTGGAAGTGCTCGAACGAGGCCGGACTGTCGGCGACCAAGTTCGCGGTCAGCATGCGGGCGAACAGGTCACTGGGTTCGACGACGATGTCCGTGGCCGCCAGCGGGAAGTCGGCGCTGAGGGTCGACGCGAGGTCGACGCGAGCCTTGGTCGAGGAGAACGTGGCCGCGTTGAGGATGGCGACCGCGGCAGCATTCGAGTCGAACTCGTCGCCGCTTCCATCGTTGACGTCGCTGATGGCCCCGGCGGCTTCTAGGAGCGCCGCGAGGGCTGGGTGGATGTCGCCGCCGGCAAGTTCGCGGTACCGCTCGACGTTGGGCAGAGTGGCGTCGAAGAGCCCTGCAGTCGCGAGTGCTCCCCAGGTGGGCTTCGGCACGGTCCGCAATTGACTGATCCGTGCCTGCTCGGCGGCGCCGCCGACCAGATCGAGGAGGTAGTCCTCGAGCTGAGTCTCGCTCCACCGCTCGACCGCGTCGGTCAAGACCTTGACCAGCGTCTCCGGTCGTCGGACCGTGTACTTGGTCTCCGAGTCGCCCTTTACTGCGGCCAGGTACTCGCTTGGGTTGGCCAGGCAGTAGGAGTAGACAATTTCGTCGGACACGACCCGGTCGAGTGGGACCTCACCATCGACACCGAGCGCGATGCGCAGGTTCGTACCCGTCAGCAGGTACCGATCGCGCTCGATGACGAGGTCGCACAGGCCGTCGTCGATGCCGGACAGGTCGGGGAGGCGAACGCCGGTGTCTTCCAACATAGTCACGACCGCGCCGATGGACTTCTCGAGCAGCGGCTCGGTGAAGGCAGTCATCTTGGCGTAGTTCGCGGTGATGAAGTCACCGACCACAGGTGGAAGGTCGTAAGCAACACCGGGGTGCGCGGCAGCGAGTGCAGCCCCGACTAGGTCGGGCCGTGCGTCGTCAGGCACGTCGGTGTCCGTGGTGAGGTACTCGAACACGGCCCGCCAGGGCTGTGCGGTCAGTCGGGCCGCCAGGGCCTCGCGACGGGCTCCCGAGGTGAAGTAGGCGGTGAGGAACGTGCGTGCGTCGTCGTCGTGGTCGGTGACGAGCCGTTTGACCACGCCGGTCGCGCCGGGGTGGTCGGTGACTAGGAGGTAGTTGACGAGGTCGATGTTGTACGCGGCGACGGTGGTCGTGAACTCCTCGCCGGCCTCTTCGGTCTCGGTGAGGAGGTTCTCGACCGCGCCGGGGCGTCGGAGGTTGTAGTCAATGTTCATCGTGTTCGTCTGGACGTGGTGAACCATGAAGTTCGCGACGTCGGTGCCGGAGAAGTGTCCGTAGAACTGCGCGGCGTACAGGGAGAAGTTCCGGTCAAGGTAGCCGCGCAGTACGAGGTCGCGCGCCAGCTGCGACTTCATCGTCCCCCTCACGAGCTGCGCGAACGTCTGGTCGGCGTACGTCACCTCGGCTGGGGCCTTGGCCTTCGACCCCATGGGGGGCAGCAGGGGCATCGGGGCGTTGAGCTTGTAGGCCGGCAACGCGGCGAGCTGCTTGAAGTCGGCGCTACGCAGAGCCCCAATGTCGACCCCGAGCTGGGCCAACTCGACACGGGTCGAGCGCTCGTCGAGCGCACTCCACTGGTTCGCGTCCAAACCCTCGGGGACTATGACCTCTAGGTCGGCGCGAGCCCAGGACACCACGTTCATCGTCTGGCTGCGCTGAGAGTTCGGCGACACCGAGACCGAAATTGCCCCCGCCTCAGCGACTGCGGCCCAGAACTTGTAGCTGGTCGCGTCTTCGAGCGAATAGGTTGCCGACCCGACCGTGAGCAGGACGTAGGTCCAGTTGGAGTATTGCGAGGCACGATGTTCGGCCTGGACGTACCGAGTGAGTCTGTCCCCGATCCGCTTCGCCACGTCCTCCCTCGTACGGCGAAGAACCCGTCCTCCCTTCAGGTCTCGCACCAGCTTCTCGTTCGCGGCGACCGAATTGCGGACCAACTGCTGGTGGAAGTCGTAGAGCCGGTCCAGGTCACTGTCGCGACGCGAGATGTTCTCGAAGTCCTCGAGATGGAAGTTCTTGTACGCCACCAGCGCGAACAGTTTGCTCGGCTCCAACCCCGGTGCGGTCTCCTTCGACTCCAAGAGCCGCTCGGCGAACACCAGGTACTCGTTGCACATGTTGCGCAGCAGCCGCATGTCCGTCGAGTTCTGAGAAACCAGCCCGACCAGAGGACGGTCGATGCCGGTGATGCCGGACTCGGCGAGCAGGTCCGAGAGCAGTTCGCGGGCGTTGCGGTGGGAGATGAACGGAACGATGGGGATGACGATGTCGAAGAACTTCGTACGGTTGGCCCGCAGCGTCTCCGCCGCCGCGGCCTCGCCGGCCGCGGCAAGGTTCTTCGTGTCCGCGCCGAGTTTCTCGAACATGCTGTCCTTCACGGCGTACACGAACCGCAACGGCACACCGAGCCCCAGCAGCCGCCTCGACCACTTCGCGGACAGCTTGTTCGTCAGCCGGCCGGGCAGGTCCCCGGGCAGCTTCTTCAACACCCAGTGGAGCGCCCGGCCGGGCACGTTTCCACGGCGTCGCGCCCGCCGACGGGGTGTGTCGTTGAGCAAGATGTTGAGCTCGCGAACGGCCTCGAAGATGCCGGGGTCCTCGAACCTGTCCAGGTCCTCAAAGATCACGATGTCCTTCGACTCCCGGTCGAAGTAGTGAACGATCTCGTCGAGGTACTTGTCGAAGAACGTCGATGACGACTCCTTCGAGGTCAACGTCACCGTTGCGCCGCCGGCCCCCACGTCCGAGATGAACCACCCGTACGTCAGCACCCTGACGACCGCGACCACAGCTACCCCCACGGCAGCAGCGACACACCACGCGGTCGCCCGCTTCCACGTCTCAGCGCCCGCGTTCGGCCATTCGAGCTCCGGCAACCACCCGAAGATGACGAGCACCAGACCAACGGCGCCGACGACCGCGACCGCCTCGGCCAACACTCGCCGCTTCGACAAGACGGCGATACGACTGAAGCGCGAGTTCTTGCCGACCTTGCGAGAAGCACCGTAGAGGAGCTGCTTGACGACCTCCTTCTGGATGCGGTTGGTAGTCGACTCGCCCTGCTCACCCGGAGCCAGCGTCGAGATCGCCAGCCGCTGGGTCGCGTCGCGGTGGTTCTCCTCGAACTTGTCGAGCACGCTCGACTTTCCGGCGCCGTACCGGCCCGTGAGCGCGATGTTGTGGTTGCGAGGGTCCTTCAACGCCTCCTCGAGACGACGCAGGTACGTCTCGTGACGCTCCGCCTCGTACTCAGGCGTCAGGGAACGCAGCGGGACGCCGGCAGACCGGCCCTTCTCGCCGTCAGCATCGCCCTCCTCAACATGTTCGACGGAGAGGCCCGCAGGAGCGGCGACGCGCGCGCCTGAGTCTGACCTCTGATCCGACCGCGCGGCATTCTCGGAAGTGTCGGCAGGTTCATGTTCCTGCTCAGAGCCGTTGGTCACTGTGTCCCCTTCAAGCGCGCGTTCGTTTGCGAGCCGCACCGTGCCTCGCGTAAGCCGCCGGGCAGTGACCGCGAGGCCTCGACTCGCATAGACGCGGCGGCGACAGAGTAGTGGCGACCGCCGACGCCCACCCGCCCTTTCAAGGAGGCGATACCGATCGCGCAAGGCGCCCCGCATTTGAGCAGAGGTCTAAACGGCCTGTGTGCGAGCCGGGCTCCCACGCCGGCTTGGCCCACCGTGTTGGGAACGTACGACGCGTCTAGGGTCTGCGGGTGACCAACGATCCGCTAGCGAAACTCGACCGCGTCCTCATCGAGGTCATCGACGCCTCCGTACACCTCGAAATGCGTCTCGCCTCCGACCCGAACCGGGTCGCTACACGCGGCACACGCGGCTTCCCGGACCTCCTCGAAGGCGAAGCCAAGGAACTGCGGAACGCGACAGGCTCCGATGCGCCACGACCGCAGATGTCGAGCGAGGACATCGACATCGTGCAGGACGCGATCGAGGCTTGGAGCGAAGCGCGCGACTATGCATCCGCGTTGAACGTCCCCGACGGCCACACCGAAATAACCCTGGCCCAGGAAAACCAACTCCTCGACCGGCCCCGAGCCACCGCAAGAGCCGTCCAAGACATTGTCTTCCGCGCCTGACCCGGACCCGACCCGCGGGCCCCGGTCGGGCGCCGCCCCTCACCCAGACCGCACCACGACCGGTCCGACACTGCGTACATGCCCGCCCCCGCACACCGCCCGACCCACGGCCTGGCGCCCCACCCGGCCTCAACGCTCGAATCGTCGCAGCGCGACCAGCTGACAGGGGTACTCGCGGACGGCGGCACTGTCCTGGTCATCGGCGCCAACCTGGACTTCCGGGTCGGCCTCGCCGGAGAGCTCGCCAACCTCGCCGGCGGCGCCCTCGTGCTCCCGGCCCACCGTGCGAACCAGACCCTGACGGCGGCCGCCTCCACACTGCCGACCGTCATCATCGGGCTCCCCACGTTGCAGAAATCCCTCGACCTATTCGCAGAAGTCGCTGAGCAACACCACACCACCGGCGCAGCAGTCGACCTAGTCGTCACCGGCGCCTGGCACCACAACCGCACACATCCCAGCCATCCACGCCAGCTGGTCGTGACCGTTGAGCATGTTGCGGAACGAGTCGACTGACAACAGGTCGCAGTCGAGCTGACCCACCTGGCACACCACTGTGTCGTCCACGTACAGAGGACTACATACACGTGCGGGGACCTGTGGAGAACGAACGGCCGCGCCCAGGCACCTATGCCAGCCTTGCCCTCATGGCAGCTGACCCGTCCGACGAGCTCGAGTTCGTCTGGTACGACATCGACCTCGAACAGATCGAGCCGTACGACATCTGGAAGCCCGCCACCCTCAAGTGGGCAAAGAAGGTGAACTGGGCACGCGTCAACGACCTCGTTCGCAACAACGTCGCCGACTTCCCCGCACGCAACCTCGACCAGGCGCTGACCAGCGCCGAACGCGTCCGCCTGAACAAGAAAGACACCGCCGGCCTCTACACGCTCTACGCCGAACCGATCTTCGCCACACCCCACCAGATCACCAACGGCGGACACCGCCTCACCGCCATGCGCACACAAGGACTCCGCTGGGCACTAGGGACGTGCCTACGCGACGACATCGGCGAAAGCGTCGACGAACTCCACGCCTACCTCCCCGAACCGGACTGACCCGCCGCGCCATTGAGCGCGCTAGGGAACGCCGGGACGCCGACGCCACCCCGCCCTCGGGGTGCAGCTGCTCATCGTTGTCTGACACTCACGTTTCGAGTGCCTCGACGTCGAGGTGTTCAGTGAGGAGTCGTTCGGCAACCGTGCCGCCACAGCCAAGCTCCGTCCGCACGCGATGCGACGACGCACCCTCGTGGAGCCGAGCGCTTAGGTACTCGGCTAGTCCCTGAAAGCCGAGAGCTCGCGCCCGCTCGTTCCACCTGAGCCGCGCATCCGTAGACCGTCGGTCACGGTCAGCTCGCAACGCCGGCGACGCCCCGTCACGAGACGCCGACCCAGGCCCTGCGCACGGCGCACGGCGCGCACCCTTCGGCTGGTCGGCCGCTCCCAGGTACTCGCGTCGACCGCGTCGCAGCCAGAGCCGGCCGTGTGAAAGTCGGACACCCCCAGCCCGACCCCCCTGCATTGTTCTCTCTGCGGCGTCGTTGCCCACGTTGAGCGCCCTACCGTCCATCCTCCGCACCATCCTCAAGATCGAAAGGTTGTTCGATTAAGTAACCACGCGGTCCACCATCACGCCAGATCGGCCGCCTAGTGTCCGGCTGCAGCGCCGTAGTGCCGGACAAGCGGTCTGGACAGCCGCGTGCCGGCATTCGTCAGCCGACCGCTGCCTGCCAGGACATCGCTTCAGTTCGGTTTCTGGGGGGCTTCCGAGAGTGGGTATAGATCTCTACACTCGCCGCGTGACCGACCGAGATTCCGCGGCAGTCGACCTAGCCGGCGAGGCGCAACCGAACCAGCAAGATGCTGGCGCGAGCGAAACCCAAGCGCCGGAGCAAGAGGCCGGCGCAGCGCACGACGGCAACGGCTGCACCGTCCGTGTCCTCACGGCGCTGGAGGAAGGAGTGCTCGTATTCGAACGCAGCTGGTGGAAGTACCCCGGTGCCAAAGAGACGGCGATTCGTGACCAGTTCGATCTGTCACCAACCGGCTACTACCAGGTCCTCAACGCACTGATCGACAGACCCGAGGCCGCAGCATTCGACGCCCTAACCGTCCACCGCCTCCAGCGGCTACGGCGAGCGCGACGCGACGCGACGCGACGCGAACAACGCTCACCACGGCGTACCCGCGGCCGCGCCGAGGGCCTCCAAGACTGAGCAGACACATGCAAGGCGACGTCGGCCACCTCGACGGCGGCAGCGAATCGCACCGCGCCGCTGAGCGCCCAGTGACTCAGTCGCGGACGGCACACGAGATCAGTCCGCGACCGCCCATCAGGCGGCCTCCGCCGCGCGACTACGTCGCCGACCCTGACCTTTTCGGACAGGTCGCCACATCGGCTGTGCCGTACCAACACACGGCAACGAGGCCGACCTGGCAGTTGCGCGAGCGCAGCACGAGGTTGCGTGGCTCATCCGCGACCGCTGCGGCCGGGGAGCCGCCACGGACGTGGCCCGCCGTGCCGGCCTCAGCAGGCGAACCATGTCCGACTACGCACTAGGAAAGTCCTGGATGAGCCGCACCGCATTCGCAGCCGCCGTAACCGAGCTCCTTGCCAAACTCGCTCAGCAACGGTGACGCGCCCAGCGCGGACCCCGACCCGTGCGCCGGTGCCGGCGCCGACTCCGTACGGATCTTGCGGGGCCCGATCGACCGAGTTCGAGCGCCCGAGCCCCGACCGGCGGGCTCGGCCGCCCGCACCCCACGGATCGTCGCCCGCTGCACCCGGTGACGCGCTGGCGTGAACCTGGCAAGAGCGACCGCCAAAGGCGTAGCGGCCGCCGGTCCGGGCT
Source organism: Nocardioides sp. URHA0020 (assembly GCF_000620705.1). GTDB lineage: Bacteria > Actinomycetota > Actinomycetes > Propionibacteriales > Nocardioidaceae > Nocardioides. The sequence goes on along the minus strand of NZ_KK211166.1, from coordinate 786,979 downwards.
ACCCGGTGGCAGGCTCGATACCGACTTCGTAGCCGACAGTCGTGAACCACTCGTCGGTCGCCAGGGCCTCGTACATCACGCCACGCCTGTCGTTGGGGTCGGCCGCCAAGGCGTCGTCGCTCAACTCCCGCAGATGAGCCGCCACGGGCTGGGGCTTGCCGCCCGGGAACCTCTCGGCGAGGTTTCGACACGTTCCGGAGAGTTCGCGCGCCGCGACCACCTGGAAGAGGACGCCGAGATCGAGTCGCGTGAACTGGTGGATGATGCGTGCGCGAGTCAGGTCATCGAGGCTCGAGTCCGGGTCCGCGTGGAACGACACGGCCGCCACCGGGCCAGGATGCACCGCTGCTCGAAGCCACCTGGCACTGGGTGGGACCGAGGCCGGCATCGCGTACGGGTGCAGCATCTGGTGCTCAGCCGCGTAGTCGAAGGCGTCGAGCAAGTGTTTGTTACATCGGTCGCACGCGGGCACCAGGTTCCACAGGTCGATCGCGAGACCGGGCACCACCGTGATCGGAATGAAGTGGTCCAACGTGTTGGCTACCCCGTACTGGCAGTAGCTGCACAGGCTGTGCAGCGCGTTGCTCATGACGTGGTCGTACAGGTGCCTGGCCTTGCTGTTCTGGCGGGACAACTGCCCCTTGTACAGCGCCTTCAACTCGTCGTCGCTGAGACCGGCGACCTTGTACTGCGCCGACGTCACCCCGTGCAGGGCCTGAGTGTGGATGGCCGTTTGGAGCGTCACGCTGTTCGCCTGAAACTGATCGACGCTTTTGGTGGCGCGCGCTCGAAGATCCTTGTCACGCACACCCTTCGCACACGCGCTGGCACTTTCGGATGCGGTGAATGTCGGCGTCTTAACTGCCCACATGGCCAGACATCGGGCTGCTTGTGAGCATCATGGCGCGCAGGATCGCCCGGCCTTCCGAGCCGAGTTGGCCGTTGAACGAGGCGACCGCTTCTTCATACGTCGACGACGACATAGCGGCGTCGGCAAGCATCCGATGAAAGCCGGTGGCGGTGACCTCCAAGCCGAAGACCTCGTCGGTCAGGATGCCGACGTTCTCGCCGAACGTCTCGATCCGGGGCCGCTCCACACGGAGGTCGTTCCCGGAGCGGTTCAACTTCCACACGCAGCCGCGCGGCACCTCCTGCAAAACGACCGGCGAGTGGGTCGCGATGATCGCCATGCCGTTGCGGTTCGTAAGCAAGTCGCTCAACGCTCGGATGAAGGCCGACAGGAGTGGCGGGTGTAGGTGGGCCTCGGGTTCGTCCAGCAGAACTAGGCTCTTCTCTTCGACGGTCTCAACGAGCTTCGAGATGCTGAGAAGCACGATCTTGTGACCTGAGGAAAGCCTGCGGAACTGTGCGCCAAAGGCAGTGATCGCCTCGTCAACGCGCTCGTCCCCTGTCCCGGGCTCCCCTGGAGCTGACGAGTACTCGCCCGAAAGCGGGATCTCCAGAATCTCAGCCAAACCCGCCTCTGCAAAGATCGGGTCACTCTCGAGGAGGCCGAGTGCTTTCCGCAGCCTCGCTCGACGGGCTCCGACAAGGCAAAGTTTGAGCGATTTCGTCATCTCCGCGCTGATCGCGCGGTCGTCCTTCGTCGTCGCCTCGCCCTCGCGAGGAGCGACCTTCTTCAGCCCGACGTACTGGTGGGTCAGACCGCGCTGTCGCTCATGGGTCTGCCGCATCGGCGTGAACTCGTCGAACGCGCTGAAGGAGACGGACACGATGTTCGACAGCTGATCCCAAGGGCCAGGTGGCGCATCCTCCTCGCGTGACTTGTTGACCATGGTCCGTGCGAGCTTGTTCAGCAAGCTGCTCTTGCCGACCCCGTTCCGGCCGATGAGCACGTGGATGTTCGTGGGCGGGCGCGACCCCGGCTCGACGGAGAACGACAGCCGCGGCGGCGGGTCCTGGCCGCCGGGTAGGAATGTGAACGAGTACTCGGTCAACCGCGCCCCACCGTGCGCCATCCTGGCGAACTGGTCTTCGACGGTCTTCAGGGTCACTGACCGCAGGAGCGAGGTGGTCGTGACACGCTCCCCTAGCGCGATCCGCCGGGCTTCCTCGTCGAAGGCGATGTCCCGCAGGCCACGCAGAAGGTCCTCTCGGAACTGCCCGCCGAACTCGCCCAGGTCCTCGTAGAACGAATCGTCCTGGCCCAGCGAAAAGAACGAATCCGGCAGTTGTGTGAACGACGTAGGGATGGCCGGGGCTCGCTCGCCAGGACCCGCCTCGCCAGCCTTGGCGCCGCGCAGGCCAACCTGACCGATCTTGACGTCGCCCAGCGGGTGACGTGTGCCCTCGTGGTCGACGTAGAGCACCGAGTGCAAAGTCGCGAACTTGAACCAGTCGTCCCAACCGGTGTTCCACAGGAACACCGTGCTACGCAGCGACGCGTCGACATCCGTCCCGCGCTCAACCACTCGAAAGTCCACTCGCCACCTCTCCGTCCCGGATGCTACGGGACGGCGCCGACATCAGGCGTGACCCTGCGGCCGACTGTCGGGACGACCCGCCGAGGACAAGGGAGCCCGACCAGTCCGCGAGCTAGGACGACCCGGTGGGTAGGCGGAATGAAAAGTTCACTCGTCAGTAGCTGGCTGCGACCCGACGAGCGAAGTTTCATTTGCGCCTGTAGTCGCGCTCCGAAGTGAAGTCCTCGGCCGTAGGCCACAGGCGGGTGCGGCACGCTGCACGCCAACTCCGCCGTCGACGTGCCCGCTCGGGTCGAGGCGCTGTCCCTCGCCGCAGGCCTCGGCCGCGAGGCCGCTCACAGCCAGCTCGCCTCGGCCGTCGACGTGGTCCTCCACCTGACCCGCGACGCCGACGGCGTACGCCGCCTGCGCCAGGTCGCGGTCCCGACCCGTGGTGCCGACGGCCTGGTCACCATGACCCCCGCCCTGGAGGTGGACCGCGAGGGTCGGCCGAGCGCAGGGCCCGCTGCCGGCCGGTTGGCGGAGCGGATCCGAGCGACGGCATGAGCGCCGTGGTGCTGGCCGCCGCGGCGGCTGCGGCGGCGATGGCGCTCTTGGTGCGGCCGCCACCACGACCCCCGGGCCGCAGCGGCCCGGCACCCGGGTCATGGTGGTCGGTGGTGGTCGCCCCCGGGGTTGTCGCGGCCGTGGTCGCGCCGGGCGCCGGCGTGCTGCTCCTGGTGGTGGCCGGTGCCTCGGCGGCCGGCGTGGCGCTGGTGCGCAAGCAACGCCGGCGCAGGGCGGCGGCGGCGGTCTCGGTCCGGGTCCTGGAGACCTGTGAGGTGATGGCCAGCGAGCTCGCCTCCGGCCAGGCGCCGGGGGCCTGCCTCGACCACGCCGCCGCGGCCTGGTCGCCGTTGGCTCCGGTGGCGGCCGCCTTCCGGGTCGGCTCGGACGTCCCGACCGCGATGCGCGAGCTGGCGGCAGAGCTCGACGGGGCCTCCGACCTCCGCGTCGTGGCTGCCGCCTGGCAGGTGGCCCACCGCACCGGTCAGGGCCTCGCGTCCACGATCGACCGGGTCGCCGAGTCCCTGCGCGCCGCCGCCGGCACCCGCCGCGTCGTCGCCGGCGAGCTGGCGTCGGCCCGGGCCACGGCACGGTTGGTCGCCGGCCTCCCGGTGCTCTCCCTGGTGATGGGCTCGGGCGCCGGCGGCGACCCGTGGGGCTTCCTGCTCGGCACTGCGTCGGGGCTGGCCTGCCTGGCCCTCGGCCTGGCCTTCGGGCTCGCCGGCCTGTGGTGGATCGAGGCGATCGCCCGCGGTGCCGAGGACGTCGCGTGACCTCGTCGTCGGCGGTGCTGGTGGTGCTGCTGGCGGCCGCCGCCACCGCGCTGCTGGTGCGCCCCTCGGCCCACCTGCCCACCGCGTCCGCGCCGACGACCGCGGCCCCCGATGCCGACGCCGGGCCCGGCTGGCTGCACCGGCACCGGATGGTGTGGTCCGGGCTGGCCGGGCTCGCGGCCCTGCTGTTCGTGTCCGGCCCGATGGGGCTCCCGGTAGGTGTGGTGGGAGCGGTCGTGGCCTGGGTCGTGATCGGCCGGGCCGAGCCGGCCGCCGTCCGGGCCCGTCGACGAGCCGTGGCCAGGGACCTGCCGCACGTCGTCGCGCTCCTCGCCGCCGCCCTGCGCGCCGGGGCGGCGCCGGCCGAGGCCATCGACCAGGTGTGCCGCGCGCTGCCCGGTCCGGCGACCGACCGCCTGGCCGGCATCGCCGCCCGACTCTCGCTGGGGCTCGATCCGGCCGAGGTGTGGTCGTCCTTGGCCGACGAGCCCGGGCTCGTCGGTCTCGGCCGCACCCTGGCCCGGGCGCACGCGACGGGTGCGCCGGTCGTGACCGCGGTGGAGCGGCTCGCCGACGAGCTGGCCCGGGCCGGTCGGGCCGAGAGCGAGGAGCGCGCGCGTGCCGTCGGGGTGCAGGCCGCCGTACCGCTCGGCCTGTGCCTGCTCCCGGCGTTCGTGCTGATCGGCATCGTGCCGCTGGTCGTCGCGCTGCTCACCTCTCTGGACCTGTGACGGCGACCGGCTCCGGGCCACCAATCGTCCACCGGCGGGTCTCCGACCGGTCCGTCCACAGTCGGAGCACCGGCGCCTGCGCGATGTCCCCCCGGTCCCGCATCGTCGGATCCGGCGGGCCGCACCGGGCGGGCCGCAGACCACCAGATCCCAGCACCACCAGGAGATTCCATGTCGCACTCACGTCCCGTCCAGCTCCGCACCCACGCTCGCCGACCCCGGCGGACCGCCCGCGGCGAGCGCGGCATCACCACGGCCGAGTACGCCGTCGGCACGGCGGCCGGTGCCGGCCTCGCGGGCCTGCTCTACAAGCTGCTTACCGGCGGCTTCGGTGACCAGCTGCTCAAGACGCTCTTCGACCACGTCCTCGGGCTCCTGGGCATCGGATGAGGCGTCGACCCGCTCGCGGCGGCGACCAGCGCGGTGCGGCGACGGCCGAGCTGGCGATGACGCTGCCGCTGCTGATCGCGGTGACGATCGGGCTGGTCTGGCTGCTGGCCGTCGGACTGGCCCAGGTGCGTGCGGTGGATGCGGCCCGCGAGACCGCGCGCGCCGTGGCCCGAGGTGATGCCACCGGTGCTGCGGTCGCACGCGGCGAGCGGGTCGCCCCACCGGGCAGCGAGGTGAGCGTGCAGGACACCGGCGGTGAGGTCCGGGCGGTCGTCGTCGGACGCGTGGCCGGACCAGGAGGGCTGTTCGACCTGCCGTTCGCCCGGTTCTCCGCCGAGGCGGTGGCCGCGACCGAGGACGGTGACAGCCGATGACCCGCGACCAGCGCGGCTCGGCGACGCCGTTCGCGATCGCCTGCCTGGGCCTCCTGGTGCTGCTCGCGGCCGCACTGGGCGTCGTGACGGCGATGGTCCACGCCCAGCGTCGGGCGCAGTCAGCGGCCGACCTGGCCGCGCTCGCCGCTGCCCAGGCCCTGGCGCGCGGTCAGCAGGGCTGCGTCGCGGGCGCCCGGATCGCCGACGCCAACGGCGCCGCGGTCATCAGCTGCGCGATGTCCGGACGCGAGGTGCGGCTCCGGGTCGAGGTGAGCGGACCGCGATGGCTGGGCCAGACCGGGGACCTCGCCGCCGAGGCGCGGGCCGGGCCGGTGCGCGGGGCACCGCCGGGTCAGTAGCTGCGGTCGTTGCTCGTGTCGTCGTCACTGCGCCGCTCGGCGTCACGCTCGTCCAGCTTCTCGGACAGCTCGTTGAGCTGCTTGTTCTCCCGGCGCTGGCGCAGGCTCCGCTTGGTGCCCCACTTGGTGAGGCCGAAGCCCCACAGGATGGCGAGCCCGCTGCCGAGCCCGGCGAGGTACAGCCCGAGGGCGGTGACGTCGACGCCGAGCAGCTCGACGTTGGTGCCGTCGGCCGTGAACACCGCCGCCACCACTGCGAGGGCACCGAGCACGATGAGCGCAAGACCGATGATCATGCGCGGAGGCTATCCGTCGTGAAGCAGCAGGTCGAGCAGCGCGGCGGCGCCGGTCTTGTCCAGCGGGTTGTTCTGGTTGCCGCACTTGGGCGACTGGATGCAGGAGGGGCAGCCCTCCTCGCAGGTGCAGGCGAGGATGGCGTCGCGGGTCGCGCCGAGCCAGGCGCGCGCCGAGCGGTAGCCGCGCTCGGCGAAGCCGGCGCCGCCGGGATGCCCGTCGTAGACGAAGACCGTCAGCTGACCGGTGTCCGGGTGCAGGGCGGTCGAGACGCCGCCGATGTCCCAGCGGTCGCAGGTCGCGAACAACGGCAGCAGCCCGATCGAGCAGTGCTCGGCGGCGTGCGCCGCTCCGGGGAGGTCGCGCACGTCGATCCCCGACTCGGCCAGGGCGTGCTGGGGCACGGTCCACCACACCGCTGCGGTCCGCAGCGAGCGCTCGGGGAGGTCGAGCGGCTCCTCGCCGAGCACCTCGCCACCCGGCTGGCGGCGGCGCAGGAAGGCGACGACCTGGTGGGTCACGTCGACCGTCCCGAAGGACAGCCGGCACGCGCCCCAGCGCTCGTGCTCCCGCTCGTCGACGATCGCGATGTCGGTGCGCTCGCGGGCGGTGGTCGAGTAGGCGGGCTCGGCGCGGCCGATCACCGCGACGTGCTCCTCGAGGTCCAGCGAGTGCACCAGCCAGGTCTCGCCCCGGTGCACGTAGACGGCGCCGGGGTGGGCGGTCGAGTGGGAGCTCGAGGAGTCGACCGTCCCCACCACGCGCCCGGTCTCGGCCTCCACGAGCTGCACCGGGTCGCCGCCGGTCGAGCGGATGTCGGCCAGGTCGCTCGCCCGCCGCCGGTCGGTCCAGAACCAGCCGCGGGGTCGACGGCGCAGCAGGCCGCCCTCGGTCAGCGCGTCGACCACCTCGCGGGCGGTCGGCCCGAAGAGCGCCAGGTCGGCCTCGGTCAGCGGCAGCTCCTGCGCAGCAGCGCACAGCTGCGGGCCCAGCACGTAGGGGTTGGCCGGGTCGAAGACGTTCGCCTCCACCGGCCGGCCGAGCAGCGCCTCCGGGTGGGTGACCAGGTAGGTGTCGAGCGGGTCGTCCCGGGCGACGAGCACGCCGAGGGCGTCCCGGGACCCGCGCCCCGCCCGGCCGAGCTGCTGCCACAGGGCAGCGCGGGTGCCGGGGAAGCCGGCCATCAGGACCGCGTCGAGCCCGCTGATGTCGATGCCCAGCTCCAGCGCGTTGGTCGCGGCGAGCCCGATCAGCTCGCCGCTGCGCAGCGCGTCCTCGAGCGCTCGACGCTCCTCCGGCAGGTAGCCGCCCCGGTAGGCGGCGACCCGTCCCGGTAGCGAGGGGTCGACGTCGGCGAGCAGCTCTGCGGCGGTGACGGCGACCTGCTCGGCGCCGCGCCGCGAGCGCACGAAGGCGAGGGTGCGGACGTCCGAGCTCACCAGGTCGGCCAGGAGGTCGGCGGTCTCCGAGGAGGCGGCGCGGCGCACGGGTGCGCCGTTCTCCCCGGCGTACGACGTGAACGGCGGCTCCCACAGCGCGAGCGCGACCCGTCCGCGGGGTGAGGCGTCGTCGGTGACGGCGAGGACGTCGAGCCCGGTCAGCCGCGCGGCGGCGACCTCCGGCTCCGCCACCGTCGCCGAGGCGAGCACGAACGTCGGCGTCGCGCCGTACGACGCGCAGACCCGGCGCAGGCGGCGCAGCACCTGCGCGACGTGGGCGCCGAAGACACCGCGGTAGTGGTGGCACTCGTCGACCACGACGTAGCGCACGGAGCCGAGGAAGTCCGACCACCGCTGGTGCCCCGGCAGCAGCGACCGGTGCAGCATGTCGGGGTTGGTGAGGAGGTACTCGCCGTGGTCCCGGGCCCAGTCGCGCTGCTCCCAGCTGCTGTCGCCGTCATGGGTCGTGGCGCGCACGTCGAGCCCGAGCGCGGTGATGCTGGCGAGCTGGTCCTGGGCGAGCGCCTTGGTCGGGGCGAGGTAGAGGACCCCCGCGCCACGCTGCCCCCGGGAGCCCCGCGACTCGCGGATGGTCGTGAGTGCCGGCAGCTGGTAGCCGAGGCTCTTGCCCGAGGCGGTCCCGGTCGCGAGCACGACGTGCCGACCCTCGTACGCCGCCGCGGCGGCCGTCGCCTGGTGCTGCCAGAGCTGTCCCACCCCGCGAGCCCGGAAGGCCGCGACGACCTCGGGTGCCGCCCAGGTCGGCCAGTCGGCCTCGCGCGCGGCCCGCGGCGGCAGCATCTCGAGGTGCCGCAGCCGACCGTCGCGCCCGGGCACCGAGGCCAGCCGCTCGACCAGGTGCCCCAGGTCGACCGACGGCGATCGCGAGGTCGTGGTCACGCCCCCATTCTCGCCGAGGCCGCCGACAACCGGTGATCGCCACCGCCGGCCACCGCCCACCACCGCACGCTCGCACCGGCCGCGTCACGCGCCGCCCCACCCTCCCGGGTGGTGCTCGTCTCGGGGTTGTGGCCTAGTTTGTGCGCGGGAACGCTGGAGCGTGGTTTCATTGTCCAGGCCGGACGCCGGGGGATGATTCGCAGCGGACCGGCCAACCGAACGAACTGCACCGGGAGACTAGTGGTGGACCTGACCCTGACGACGCGCGACGCCGGTGGGAAGACCATCGTTGCCGTCGGTGGCGAGATCGACGTCTACACGGCTCCCAAGCTGCGCGACAAGATCACCGAGCTCGTCGCTGCCGGCACGTACGACATCGTGATCGACATGGAGGAGGTCGAGTTCCTCGACTCCACCGGGCTCGGTGTCCTGGTCGGCGGCCTGAAGAAGGTCCGCGCCAACGACGGCTCGCTCGAGCTGGTCTGCAACCAGGACCGGCTGCTCAAGATCTTCCGGATCACCGGCCTGGCGAAGGTCTTCGTCATCCACGACTCCGCCGAGGCGGCGCTCGCCGGGAGCTGACCGGCCGCACCGACCTCCCACCCCGTCGTCCTCGGACGACGGGGTGGTCGTCATTTCGGGACGTGCGCGACTCGCCGTGTGTTCCACATCACATCCCGGTGCGATTCCGGGCACCACCCTGCGTAGACTCCGGCGCGTCCTGTGAGATCTGCATCACTCCAGCACCACGTTCAGGAGGAACCGCATGACGGGGATCAGTCCCGCTGTCGTGGAAGTCTCCGGGGGCAATCTCGTCCTGGTCATCGTCGTCGCACTGATCGCGCTGGGCGCGCTCGCGATGGCAGCGATGTTCCGCCAGGAAGTGCTTGCCGCCCGTGAAGGCACCGACAACATGAAGACCATCGCCCAGGCCGTCCAGGAAGGTGCGAACGCCTACCTGACGCGACAGTTCCGGACGCTCGCGATCTTCGCGGCGGTCGCCTTCTTCGCGCTGCTGGCCCTCCCGGCCGACGACGCCACGGTCCGGGTCTTCAGATCCGTCTTCTTCCTGGTCGGCGCCGGGTTCTCGGCCACGGTGGGCTACCTCGGCATGAACCTCGCCGTGCGCGCCAACCTGCGCGTCGCGGCCGCCGCCAACACCGAGGGCCGTGAGCCCGCCATGCGGATCGGTCTGCGGACCGGTGCGATGGTCGGCATGCTCACGGTCGGCCTCGGCCTGCTGGGCGCGAGCATCGTGGTGCTGGTCTTCCAGGACAAGGCTCCCAACGTCCTCGAGGGCTTCGGCTTCGGAGCCGCGCTGCTCGCCATGTTCATGCGGGTGGGCGGCGGCATCTTCACCAAGGCCGCCGACGTCGGCGCCGACCTGGTCGGCAAGGTCGAGCAGGGCATCCCCGAGGACGACCCGCGCAACGCGGCGACCATCGCCGACAACGTCGGCGACAACGTGGGTGACTGCGCCGGCATGGCCGCCGACCTCTTCGAGTCGTACGCCGTCACCCTGGTCGCGGCCCTGATCCTGGGCTCGCAGGTCTTCGGCGACAAGGGACTCGTCTTCCCGCTGCTGATCCCGGCCATCGGCGCCCTGACCGCCGTCGCGGGCGTCTACCTGACCAACCCGAAGGCCGGCGAGAACGGGCTCACGACCATCAACCGGTCGTTCTACCTGTCCTCGGGCATCGCGGCCGTGGCCTGCGTGGTCCTGTCCTTCGTCTACCTGCCGAGCAGCTTCAGCGACTTCGGCCTCCGCTACGCCGGCTACGACGGCGACCCCCGCTTCATCGCGGCCACCGCCGTGGTGATCGGCATCGTGATGTCGGCCGGCATCCTGGCGCTCACCGGCTACTACACCGGCACCGAGTACCGCCCGGTCAAGGACGTCGGCAAGACGTCGTTGACCGGCGCGGCCACCGTGATCCTCTCGGGGCTCTCGGTCGGCTTCGAGTCGGCCGTCTACACGACCTTCGTCATCGGGGCCGCCGTGTTCGGCGCCTACCTGCTCGGTGGTGCCGCGCTGACGGTGTCGCTCTTCGCGGTGGCGCTCGCGGGCTGTGGCCTGCTGACGACCGTCGGCGTGATCGTCGCGATGGACACCTTCGGACCGGTCTCCGACAACGCGCAGGGCATCGCCGAGATGTCGGGCGACGTGAGCCCTGAGGGGGCCCAGATCCTCACCGAGCTCGACGCCGTCGGCAACACCACCAAGGCCATCACCAAGGGCATCGCCATCGCGACGGCCGTGCTCGCCGCCACGGCGCTCTTCGGCTCCTACGCGACGTCGGTCTTCGACTCCATGCGTGACGCCAACCCCACCGTCGACGAGAGGAACCTGCTCGACTTCCAGGTGTTCAACCCGGCGGTCCTGGTCGGCGTGCTCCTCGGTGCGGCCGTGGTCTTCCTCTTCTCCGGCCTGGCGATCAACGCCGTCGCCCGCGCCGCCGGCGCGGTGGTCTACGAGGTCCGCCGCCAGTTCCGCGAGATCCCCGGGATCATGGAGGGCACCGGTCGTCCGGAGTACGGCAAGGTCGTCGACATCGTCACCAAGGACTCGCTGCGCGAGCTCGTGACGCCCGGCATCCTGGCGGTCCTGGCCCCGATCGCCGTCGGCTTCGGCCTCGGCGCGACGGCCCTCGCCGGCTTCCTGGCCGGCGCGATCGGCACCGGGACCCTGATGGCCGTCTTCCTGGCCAACTCCGGTGGCGCGTGGGACAACGCCAAGAAGCTCGTCGAGGACGGCAACCACGGTGGCAAGGGCTCGCCCGCCCACGAGGCGACGATCATCGGCGACACCGTCGGCGACCCGTTCAAGGACACCGCCGGTCCGGCGATCAACCCGCTGATCAAGGTGATGAACCTGGTCTCGCTGCTGATCGCCAGCGCCGTCGTCTCGATGAGCGTCGGCGACGACCAGCACGACGCCGCCCGGATCGCCATCGCCCTGGTGGCGGTCGCGATCATCGCGGTCGCGGTCTACGTCTCCAAGCAGCGCGAGGTCACGCTCGGCGACGACGACTCCGGGACACCGGCGCCGCCGCCTCCTCCGCCCGCGGCGGACGCTCCGCCCCCGCCGCCGGACTACCCGGCTCCGACCCAGCAGTTCGGGACGCCGAACCAGCCGTAGCACCACGCGTCGACCCGCCCGCTCCCGACAGCACGATCGCCGGGAGCGGGCGGGTCGCTGTCTGCCGGGGCCCTAGGCTTCGCGGTGTGACTGACGACCTGCCCGTGTCCCTCCCGCACCGGCTGCGTGCGGCCCTGGTCGCCGCCGACTTCACCTACGACCGGGTGGCCGACCTGCTCGGTCCCGCCGCCCATGACGCGCTGGCGCGCAACGAGACGACGCCCGCGCTGCGGCGTACGACGGGTGGCAGCCCCCTGGAGACCCTGACCCGGCTCTTCCTGCTGCAGAGCGTGGTCGACCTCGACGCGGCCGAGCGGGCGCTGCCCGGCCTGGTCGACCGGCTCGCCGTCGAGGGCTTCGTCGAGCGGTCCGTCGGCGAGGTCGCGGCCCGCCTCGACGTGCGCCCGTACGCCGCCGACGGCGACAGCCTGTGGGTCGTCAGCGACCTCACGCCGGGCCTCGACGGCGGGCCCAACCTGGTCGGGCCCGACCATGTCCTCGGGATCAGCTCCGCCTCGACGTCCCTGGCCCAGCTCACGATCCGCGAGCCCGTCGGCCGCTCGCTCGACCTCGGCACCGGCTGCGGCGTCCAGGCCCTGCACCTCGCGGGCCACAGCACGGCCGTGGTGGCCACCGACGTCAACGAGCGCGCGCTGCGGCTGGCCCGCTTCAACGTGACGCTCAACGACGTCCGCACGCCGGTCGACGTACGCGCCGGCTCGTTCTTCGAGCCGGTGGCGGGCGAGCGCTTCGACCTGATCTCCACCAACCCGCCGTTCGTCATCTCCCCGGCGACCGGCGAGCGCCTGGTCTACCGCGACTCCGGCCTACCCGGGGACCGGGTGGTCGAGCACATCGTCCGGACGGCCCCGGACCACCTCACCGAGGGTGGCTGGTGCCAGGTCCTGGCCAACTGGGTGATCCCGACCGGCCAGGACTGGCAGGACCGGCTGGCCTCCTGGGCCGATCCCGAGTGCGACCTCTACGTCGTCCAGCGCGAGGTCGTCGACCCGGCGTCGTACGTCGAGCTCTGGCTCAAGGACGCCGGCCAGCACGGTGGTCCCGACTACGCGACCCGCTACGACACCTGGGTCTCCTGGTTCGAGCAGCAGGGCATCGAGGCGGTGGGCTTCGGCTGGATCAACCTGCGCCGCTCGGGCGCCGCGCAGCCGAGGCGCGAGCTGCTCGAGTGGCCGTACGACGTCGAGCAGCCGATCGCGCCCGCGCTGCACGCCTGGGCGAGCGCCGGTGACGTCACGGTCGGCCTGGACTCCCGCCTCGTCGTGCGCACCGACATCCAGCAGGAGACCGTCGGTGCGCCCGGCGCGGCCGACCCCGAGGCCGTCGTGCTGCGCCAGCAGCGCGGGCTGCGCCGCGCGCGGCAGGCCGACACCGTCGAGGCGGCCCTGGTCGGCGCCTGCGACGGCGAGCTCTCGGTCGGCCAGATCCTCGGTGCGCTGGCCGACCTGCTCGACCTCGACCCCGCGCAGACCGAGACGACCTACCTCCCGGCCGTGCGTGAGCTCGTCGCCGAGGGGTTCCTGACTACCGGACCTTGACCTTGACGGTCGCCTTCGCGGCCTTGACGGTCGTGGTGCCCGAGTAGGTCAGCGTGAGCTTGTGCTTGCCGCGCTTGAGCTTGAGCCTCACGACCACCTTGCCCTTGTTCTTGGCCTTGAGCTTGATCGTGGCGACCTTCCTCTTGCCGTCCTTGACGACCACGGTGCCGGTGGGCCCCTTCAGGGTCGGCACCTTGACGGTGACGGTGAGCTTCTTCCGCTGGTAGGTGCCCTTCACCGTCGCGGTGGCCTTGGGCACCGTCACCGCCTTGCTGGTGAAGACGGTCGCGGCGTGCAGGCCGCCCGGGTCGTTCGGGTACTCGATGGTGAGTCGGAAGCTGAGCCTCTTGGTCGCCGCCGCGGCGGTCACCAGGAACTTCTGGAAGTAGTCGCCGTCGGAGAAGTCGTCGGCCGGCCTCCCGTCGAGGAACCACTCCACCGTCACCAGGTCCTGGTCGAGCGTGGGTCCGTTGAAGGCCCCGAACTTCGCCGTGACCGTCCTGCCCACGACGGCCGCGCCGGTCAGCCGGGGCAGCGTCTTGAAGGTCGCCGCGCTCAGCAGCAGCTGGACGTCCTCCAGGACGCCTGCCTCGACCTCGACCCCGGGGGCCGTGAGCGCGCCGCCGGGTGCCACCGTGACGATCGCGTGGGCCCCGGTGTCGGAGCTGGCGTTGGTGAGCCAGGTCGTGGCCTTGCCGGCCTTCTCGAAGCGCAGGGAATACTTGCCGACCGGCACCTCGACCGCGTACTCGCCGTCGACCTCGGTCGTGGCGGTGCCGGCCAGGGTGGTGGTGCCGGCCTTGAACGCCCTCACCGTCGCGCCGGCGAGCGGGTCGCCGGCCTCGTCGCTGACGGACCCCCGGATCAGGTACGTCCCGGTCGACTTCTGCAGGGTCACGTCGGCCAGGCCGGAGGTGACGTCGGCACCGTCGACGACGGTGATGCTGCCGCCCGTCGCGACCTTGACGGACGAGGGGCTCTCGCTGCCGCCGTAGAACGTGCCGTCCCAGGTGGCGCTGCCGATGGTGCGGCCGACGTACTCGATCCGGTAGGTGCCGACCGGGAGCTGCAGCGTGAACGTGCCGCCGCCCGCGGACGTGGTGGTCACGGTCGCGAGCGTCGTGTCCTCCGGGACCGCTCGCACGGTGATGCCGGTCAGCGGGGATCCGGCGCCCAGCACGCGGCCGGTCAGCGGGTGCTTCGCCGGGCTGCGCAGCGTGAAGGAGTCCAGGGTGCGGTCGGGGACCGGGTCCTCGCTGATGGTCGCGCCGCTCGAGGTGACGACGACCTGGGCGCGCGCGTCGTCGGCGTTCAGGTAGTAGCCGGTCGTGTACCCCGTCCTGCTGAACTCGATCTCGTAGGTCCCGGCCCGCAGGTGCAGGGCGTAGGCCCCGTCGGTGTCGGTGGAGGCGGTGTCGGTGAGGGCACCGCCGGCCTTCGGCACCGCCGTCACCGTGACCTCCGGGAGGGGGTCGCCATTGGGGTCGGTCACGTCACCCAGCAACGGGTACGTCGTCTCGACGGTCTCCGCGGCGATGACGGTGCTGCCCAGCGCGCCGCCCGGCTGCGGCACGCCGTCGATCGTGACGCTGCTGCCCTGACCGACCTTGACGGGCGTGGACGACGCGAGGTCGGCGCCGCCGAGGAAGGTCTGGATGTAGTTCGGGAGTGCCGGCACGTTGTCGGTGAAGCGGATCGTGTAGACGCCGATCTTGAGCCCGCTCGCGGACCAGCTGCCGGCCGCGCCGGACACCGTGCTCGTCGTGACCGTCTTGACCGGAGCCGCGGTCGTGTCGTCCTCGGGGAGGACGTCGACGGTGATCCCGTTGACGCCGGCTCCCGCGGAGGTGACCCGGCCGGACAGTGCCGTGGTCCCCGTGGCCTGCGCGAGCGTCATCGGCTCGAGCGCGTCGGGCGTGATGGCGCCGCCGATCGCGACCGTCACCGGGACGACCGTCTCGCCCGCGCCCGGGTAGGTGGCGCCGGTGAAGCCGGGAGCCGTGTACGTGAGGTGGTACGTCCCGGGCTTCAGGGCCAGCCGGTAGCGGCCGTGGTCGCCCAGCTCACCGTCGGCGCCGCTCGTGTCGGTGGCCTGGTTGGCGAGCGGCGTCGGGCTCTGCGGGACGGCGGTCACGGTGGCGCCGTCGATGGGGTCACCGGCTTCGTCGTCCAGCTCGCCGACGACGGCGTACGTGGTGTCGCTGGTCGCCACCGTCGTCGCGGTGTCGCCCAGTGCGCCGCCGGGCTTCGGGACCTCGCTCACCGACACCTGGTCGCCCTGCCCCACCTTGACCGGGGTCGACGACGCCAGGTCGCTGCCGCCGTAGAAGGTCTGGTTGTAGACCGGGTCGCTGACGCCGTTGTCGGTGAAGCGGACCGTGTACTCGCCGATCGTGAGACTGCCGACCGACCACGTGCCGTCGGCCGGCGTGGTGGCCTGCCCGACACGGGTCGCGTCGGTGAGCTGTCCACCCTCGGGGAAGACCTCGACCACGATCCCGCCGACGCCGCTGCCCTCGCTGGTGACCCGACCCGAGATGGTGGTGGTGCCGCTGGAGTCGGAGAGCTCGACGTCACCGAGCTCGCCGCCCGGCACGGCGGCGCCGGCCACCCGGACCGTGCCGTCCAGCTCGACGACGACGTCGACCGGGGTCAGGTCCCCTCCCGGGTAGGTGGTCGCGCTGAAGCCGGTGAGCGAGAAGGCGATGCGGTAGGTGCCCGCCTTCAGCGGCAGCCGGTAGCGGCCGTGGTCGCCGAGCTCGCCGTCCGCGCCGGTGTGGCTCGTGGCCTGGGCGCCGTGACCGCCCTGCGGGAGGCCGGTCACCATCACTCCGTCGATCGGGTCGCCGTTGGCGTCGACGACCTCGCCGAGGACCGGATGCGGCTGGTCGGCGGACGACGGGACGAGGACGACGGGGAGCAGAGCGTTGTCCGTGACCGGCGACCCGTTCACCTTCGCGACGCCGCCCTGGGCCATCTCGATCGAGCTCGGGGTGCTGCCGCCGACGTAGGTCCTGTCGTACGTCGTGCCGCCGGAGGTCCCGGAGAGCTGGACGACGTACGAGCCGACCACCAGGCCCTCGGGGCTGGCCAGCGACCAGGCGCCAGCGGCGCCGCTGCTCGTCGTGGTGGCGAGGGGGGTCACGAGGTCGTCGGGTGCGTACGCCGTGACGGTGATCCCCGGAAGGCCGGTGGTCCCGTCGGTCACGGTGCCACTGAGCGGGTACTCGACCTTGCCTGCGGCCACCGTCTCGCCGAGGTCGCCGGTGACCATCTCGGCGCCGTTCACGAGCACGCTGCCGTTCAGCTGGACGCTGACCAGCGCCGTCGGGGCGTCGCCGCCGGGGTACGTCGTGTCCTGCCAGGCCGAGCCGCCCTCGATGGTGATGTTGTACGCGCCGGGCTTCAGCAGCAGGCGGTAGCGGCCATGGTCGCCGAGCACGCCGTCGGCCCCGGTCTCGTCCTCGTCGCCCGTGCCGGCACCGACGGGCACGGCAGCGACGGACAGGCCGTCGATGTCGGCGCCGTTGGCGTCGACGACCGACCCGGACACCGGGTGCGGCGTGTCCGCGCTGGAGACGTCGAGGGTGACGACCGCGAGACCGGCGACCTCGTCCCCGGCGACGTACAGCGTGCCTCCCTGGGCGACCCGGACGTCCGGCACCGTGGTCGACGTGTAGGTCGGGGCGTCGGTGTCGTTGTCGGTGTACTCGAGGTCGTAGGCGCCGACCGGGAGGGCCAGCGTGAAGGTGCCGGCGGCGCTGGTCGTGTCGGTGTCGACGACCGTTGCCGGGTCGGTGGAGTCGCGGGGCAGCGCGCGCACCGTGATCCCCTCGATCGGGTTGCCGGTGCCGGCCGCGTGGACGTCGCCGGACACGGCGAAGGGCTGGCTCGCGAGCGCGACGTCGTTGAGCCGGTTGCCCGACAGGTCCTCGGTCGGCGCGACGGAGAGGATGCCGGTCGCGGACACGGTGACGGTCGACGGGCTGGCCTGACCGCCGTACCTGGTGGAGACCCAGCCGGTCTTGGAGAAGCTGACCCGGTAGGTGCCGGGCAGGACCGAGGCGCTGTAGACGCCGAGCTGCTCGCCGGCGGTCGTCGTGTCGTCGGCACCCGAGTCGCTGCTCGCGCCGACGGGGGTCACGGCGACGTGGACCGCGCCGACGGGGTCGCCGCCCGCGTCGACGACCTGGCCCGCGATGGGGAACTCCTGATCCACGGCCGGCTTGGTCAGCGTGACCGCGCACAGGCTCGTGCAGGCGATCGGGCCCCCGCTGGTGGAGAGACCGCCGTTCGCGGCCACGATGACCTCGGTCGGGGTGGCGCCGCCGTACGACGTGGGTAGGTAGGTGCTCGTGGGATCGGTGTAGTGGAGCTCGTAGCGGCCGCTGGGCACGGTGAGGCTGTAGCTGCCGGAGCCGTTGGTGGTGGCTGAGTCGAGCGGCGTCTCGTCGTCGCCGAAGGCGAAGATCTCGACCGCGATGCCGGACAGCCCGGTGCTCCCGTTGGTGACGGTGCCGGTCAGGGTGTGCTCGAGCTGGCTCGTCAGGGTCACGTCGTCGAGCACGTTGTCCTCGACCGGCTCCCCGTCGACGGCGATGTCCCCGGAGCCGTCGACGACGACGTCGACGGGGGCCTCCCCGCCGTAGAACGCCGTCTGGTAGCCGGCCTTCACGAACTCGAGCCGGTACGTGCCCGCCGAGAGCGGGAGCGAGTAGCCACCGCCGGCGATCGTCGTGGTCGTCGCCGCCTTCGTGGTGTACGCCGGCGCCGGCCGGGCCGTCACGGTGACGCCGGTCAGCGGGTCGCCGAGTGCGTCGTACACCGACCCGGACGCGGTGTTCGGCGTGGCCTGCGCGGGCGCGGCGGCCACGACCACCGCCAGCGGCAGGAGCACGAGGGCACCGAGGAGCGCGACGAGACGGCGCAGGCGCGAGCCGGCGGATGACGAGGGCATGCGGTGCCTCCAGGGGCATTGATGTCAGGCGCAATTCTCGCTGGCGGAACGCATCGGCGCGGCGTCCTGACAGTCTTGGCAGGAGCGACTAGACCACTGATCGGAAGGTCGTGGGGCGTCTTTCGGGAGAACGGCCGGGAATGGGGATGGCGCGGCACGCGCTACCGTGTTCGGCCGGGAGCCCTCATGGGCGCTCCGCAAGCCGGCAGGGAGCAGAGAGAAGTCACACGTGGCACACAAGTTGGTGATCGTCGAGTCTCCGGCGAAGGCCCGCACGATCGGCGGGTACCTCGGCTCGGGGTACGTCGTCGAGTCCTCCATCGGCCACATCCGCGACCTCCCGAACAACGCGGCGGACACCCCGGCGAAGATCAAGGACAAGCCGTGGGGTCGCCTCGCGGTCGACGTCGACAACGGCTTCGAGCCCTACTACGTGGTGCCGCGCGACAAGAAGGCCCACATCTCCAAGCTCAAGGGCCTGCTCAAGGACGCCGACGAGCTCTACCTCGCCACCGATGAGGACCGCGAGGGCGAGGCGATCGCCTGGCACCTCCTCGACGAGCTGAAGCCCAAGGCGGGCATCCCGGTCAAGCGGATGGTCTTCCACGAGATCACCAAGGCCGCCATCCTCGAGGCCGCCGACAACCCGCGCGAGCTCGACATGGACCTGGTCGAGGCGCAGGAGGCGCGGCGCATCCTCGACCGCCTCTACGGCTACGAGGTCAGCCCCGTCCTGTGGAAGAAGGTCATGTCCGGCCTCTCCGCCGGACGCGTGCAGTCCGTGGCCACCCGCCTGGTGGTCGCCAAGGAGCGCGAGCGGATGGCGTTCCGGGCGGCGTCGTACTGGGACCTCGAGGGCACCTTCGACGCCGGCGCCTCCAAGGAGCCCCGGATGTTCCCGGCCAAGCTCTACTCCATCGACGGCGGCCGGGTCGCCGGCGGCTCGGACTTCGGCCCCGACGGGCTGCTCAAGAGCAAGAAGGGCGAGCGGGTCCACCTCGACCGCACCGGCGCCGAGGCGCTGGTCGCGGCGCTCGGCGACACGACGTTCGACGTCCGCTCGGTGGAGGCCAAGCCCTACCGGCGCTCGCCGTACGCGCCGTTCCGCACGACCACGCTCCAGCAGGAGGCCAGCCGCAAGCTCGGGATGACCACGTCGGCGGCGATGTCGGTCGCGCAGCGGCTGTACGAGAACGGCTTCATCACCTACATGCGCACCGACTCGACCACGCTGTCCGGTGGCGCCGTCGGCGCGGCCCGGGCGCAGGTGCGCGAGCTGTACGGCGCGGAGTACCTGACCGACGCCCCCCGCACGTACGCCAGCAAGGTCAAGAACGCCCAGGAGGCGCACGAGGCGATCCGTCCGGCCGGCGAGACCTTCCGCACGCCGGCGCAGACGGGCCTGACCGGCGAGCAGTTCCGGCTCTACGAGCTGATCTGGATGCGCACCGTCGCCTCGCAGATGAAGGACGCGGTCGGCCAGTCGGTCACGGTGCGCCTCGGTGGCGCCGCCGCCGACGGGCGCGACGTGGTCTTCGGTGCGTCCGGTCGCGTGATCACCTTCCACGGGTTCCTCAAGGCGTACGTCGAGGGGACCGAGGGCGGCAAGCGCAGCGACGACGACCAGGTGCCGCTGCCCGACCTGCACGAGGGCGACCCGGTCTCGGCCGCCTCGCTCGGCGCCAACGGCCACGAGACGAAGCCGCCGGCCCGCTACACCGAGGCCTCGCTCATCAAGGAGCTCGAGGACCGCGAGATCGGGCGTCCCTCGACGTACGCCTCGATCATCGGCACGATCATCAACCGCGGCTACGTCTACAAGAAGGGCACCGCGCTGGTGCCCGCCTGGCTGGCCTTCTCGGTCATCCGGCTCCTCGAGGAGCACTTCCCGCGGCAGGTGTCCTACGAGTTCACCGCCGGGATGGAGGACATCCTCGACGAGATCGCGGGCGGTCGTAAGGACCGCAGCACCGAGCTCTCGGAGTTCTACTACGGCTCCGACACCGTGACCGGTCTCAAGCCGCTCGTCGACGGGCTCGGCGACATCGACGCGCGCGAGCTGGCGACCTTCCCGGTCGGCGTGCCGGAGAACGGCATCAACCTCCGCGTCGGCCGCTACGGCCCCTACCTCGAGGGTCCCGACGACGAGGGCACGCCGTTCGCCGTGCGTGCCAACGTGCCCGACGACCTGCCGCCGGACGAGCTCACGCTCGAGAAGGCCAAGGAGCTGCTGGCCAACCCGGCGGGCGAGGAGATCGAGCTCGGGGTGCACCCGGACTCCGGCCTCCAGATCGTGGCGAAGAACGGTCGGTACGGCGCCTACGTCACCGAGGTGCTGCCCGAGGACGCGAAGAAGAACGACCGACCGCGCACGGGCTCGCTCTTCAAGTCGATGTCGCTCGACACGATCACCCTCGAGGACGCGCTCAAGCTGCTGTCGCTCCCGCGCGTCGTCGGCGCCGACCCCGAGTCCGGCGAGGAGATCACCGCGCAGAACGGCCGCTACGGCCCGTACCTCAAGAAGGGCACCGACTCCCGGTCGCTGACCTCCGAGGACCAGCTGCTGACGATCACCCTCGACGAGGCGCTGCGGATCTACGCCCAGCCCAAGCAGCGCGGCCGCGCCGCCGCGGCCCCGCCGCTCAAGGAGCTCGGCAACGACCCCGTCTCCGGCCAGCCGGTCGTGGTCAAGGCGGGTCGCTTCGGCGAGTACGTCACCGACGGGGAGTACAACGCCACGCTCCGCAAGGACGACTCGATCGAGGCGCTCACCCTCGAGCGGGCCGCCGAGCTGCTCGCCGAGCGCCGGGCCAAGGGTCCCGCCAAGAAGGCGGCCAAGAAGGGCGCGAAGAAGGCGCCCGCCAAGAAGGCTGCTGCCACGAAGACGACGGCGAAGAAGACGGCCGCGAAGAAGACCACCAAGAAGGCTGCCGCCAAGAAGGCCTGACGTCGCGTCGGCCCGGGAGCGGGCGTCGGCGGGGCGAGGTCGGCAGCGCCGCCTACTCTGTACGCCGTGACCCCACCCCTCGAAGCCGCTCGCTTCGCCCACGCCTCCGCGGGGACCCCGAGATGAGCACCTGGCCCGGCACGTACGCCGACACCGGGGTCTTCGTGTGCTTCGAGGGTGGCGAGGGGTCGGGCAAGTCGACCCAGTCCGGGATCCTGCGCGACTGGCTCCAGGAGCAGGGGTACGCCGTGCTCCTCACCTTCGAGCCCGGTGACACGATCGTCGGCCGCGAGCTGCGCCGGATCGTGCTCAGCCCCGAGACCGGTCAGCTCGCCGACCGCACCGAGACCCTGCTCTACGCCGCCGACAAGGCCGAGCACGTCGACACCGTCGTGGTGCCCGCCCTCGGTCGCGGTGACGTCGTGATCACCGACCGCTACGTCGACTCCACGCTGGCCTACCAGGGCGCCGGCCGGTCCCTGCTGGTCGAGGAGGTGGAGCACGTCGCGCGGTGGGCCACCCACGACCTGCGTCCCCACCTCACCGTCGTGCTCGACCTCGACCCGCGGCACGGCTTGAGCCGGTTCGCCGGGCGCGACCGCATCGAGGGCGAGTCGGTGGAGTTCCACGAGCGCGTGCGTGCGGCGTTCGTCGCGATGGCGCAGGCCGACCCGGAGCACTACCTGGTCCTCGACGCCCGCGCCGACATCGACGAGATCGCCGCGCAGGTCCGCGACCGGGTCGGCCCGCTCCTCGCGCAGGCGGTGCGCCGATGAGCGTCTGGGACGACCTGGTGGGCCAGCGCAGGGCCGTCGAGGCGCTGCAGGCGGCGGCTGCCGGGCACGGCATGAGCCATGCCTTCCTCTTCACCGGGCCGCCCGGATCGGGGCGGTCCAACGCCGCGGTCGCATTCGCCGCGGCGCTGCAGTGCGCGGAGGACCCCGCCGGCTGCGGCACCTGCCACGCCTGCCACACCGTGCTCGCCGGCTCGCACGCCGACGTCTCCGTGATCCGCACCGAACGGCTCTCGATCGGCATCAAGGAGGTGCGCGACCTCGTCCGGCGCTCCGCGCTCAGCCCGGTCGGCCCGCGCTGGCAGATCGTGATCATCGAGGACGCCGACCGGCTGACCGAGGGCGCCTGCAACGCGCTGCTCAAGGCGATCGAGGAGCCGGCCGAGCGCACCGTGTGGATGCTCTGCACGCCCACCGTCGACGACGTGCTCCCCACGATCCGCTCGCGCTGCCGGCTGATCACGCTCACGACCCCGACCGCCGAGGCGGTCGCCGACTTCCTGGTCCGCACCGCCGGCGTCAACGAGGCGCTGGCCTCGTACGCCGCCCGGGCCAGCCAGGGTCACATCGGCCGCGCCCGGGCGCTCGCGCGCGACGAGGACACCCGCAACCGGCGCCGCGAGGTGGTGGCGATCCCCGCCCAGCTCACCTCGCTCGGCGCCTGCATGACCCGCGCGACCACGCTCAACGACGTCGCGAAGCAGGAGGCCGACGCGATCACCTCCGAGCTCGACGCGCGCGACAAGGCCGACCTCGACGCGGCGTACGGCGTGGTGGAGCGCGGCCGTCGGCCCCGGGAGTACGCCCCGGTCCTGCGCGACATGGAGAAGGACCAGAAGACCCGCGCGAAGCGTCGGCACCTCGACGTCGTCGACCGCGGCCTGATGGACCTGGTCTCGGTCTACCGCGACGCGATCGCGGTCTCCGCGGGGGCACCCGGCACACTGGTCAACGAGGAGATCCGGGGCGACATCGAGCTGCTGGCCCGCACCGGCACGCCGGAGGCCCAGCTGCGTCGGATCGCCGCCGTCTTCGAGGCCCGCGAGCAGATGCTGGAGTTCAACGTGCAACCCGCGCTCGCCCTGGAGTCGATGATGCTGGCGCTGGTCGCGCCGGAGGTGCGGACCGGATGACCCGCATCGTCGCGCTCGTCCTCGTGGTCATGCTCGCGATCACCGGCATCGGGGTCGCCGCGCTCGCGGTGCTCGGGGGCAGTGACGCCACCTCGCCCGCGCCGCCGCCGGTCCCCACGACCACGCCCGGTCCCGGGGCGACCGACGCCCCCACCCCGGCGCTCGCCGCCTACTACTCGCAGCGCCTGGCCTGGGAGCCGTGCCGCTCCGGCGCGCTGTGCAGCCGCCTCGAGGTGCCGCTCGACTACCGCAAGCCGGCCGGTCGCCGGATCGCGCTCGAGGTGCTCAAGGTCCCGGCCGGCGACCCCGACAAGCGGATCGGGTCCGTCGTGGTCAACCCGGGCGGGCCCGGGGCGGCCGGCACCGACTACGCGCGCTCCGGACTCGTCTTCTCGCCCGAGGTCAGCGATGCCTACGACGTGGTGGGCTTCGACCCGCGCGGCACCGGCGACAGCGACCCGGTCGACTGCCTCTCCGACAGCGACCTCGACGCCTACATCGCGCAGGACCCCGACCCGGACACCCCGGCCGAGGTGGCCACCTACGTGGGCTTCGCCGACGAGCTCGGGCGGGGCTGCGTCGAGAGGTCCGGTGAGCTCGCCTCCCACATCACCACCGTCGAGGCCGCCCGTGACATGGACGTGCTGCGGGCCGCTCTCGGCGAGTCGGAGATGACGTACTACGGCGCCTCCTACGGCACCAAGCTCGGCGCGACGTACGCCGACCTCTTCCCCGACCGGGTCGGCCGGATGGTCCTCGACGGTGCCATCGACGTCGCCCTGAGCTCGCGCGACCTCAGCCTCGGGCAGGCCGGCGGCTTCGAGACGGCGCTGCGCGCCTACGTCCAGGACTGCGTGGACGGCGGGGACTGCTTCCTCGGCGACAGCCTCGACGCCGGGCTCGCGCGGATGCAGCGGTTCTTCGAGGACGTCGACGAGCAGCCGATCCCCGCCGGCGACCGCCGGCTCGAGGTCGGCAACGCCTTCTACGGCACGGTGCTGCCGCTCTACAGCCGCGACTCCTGGTCGGCGCTGACGATGGGGCTGCAGCAGGCGTTCGACGGCGACGGGTCGACCCTGCTGTCCTTCTCCGACATCTACTCGGGACGCGGCCGCAACGGCTACACCGACAACGGCAGCGAGGCCTTCTACGCCATCAGCTGCCTCGACGACCCGTGGGCGATCCCGGCCGCGAAGGTCCCGGCCAGCCTCTCGGACTTCGAGCAGGCGTCCCCGACCTTCGGCACCGTCTTCGCCTGGGGGCAGACCAGCTGCGGCGGCATGCAGGCGAGGTCGACCGAGCCGGCCCGCACGATCACCGCCACGGGCGCGGCCCCGATCGTGGTGATCGGGACGACGCGCGACCCGGCGACGCCGTACGTCTGGGCCAAGAGCCTCGCCGCGGAGCTCGACTCGGGCGTCCTGGTCAGTCGCGACGGTGACGGTCACACCGGCTACACGGAGGGCAACAAGTGCGTCGACCGGGCCGTCGACGCCTACTACCTGGCCGGCACCGTGCCCGACGACGGGCTCTCCTGCTGACGGCTCACAGCGGGTCGGCGATGGCGCGGATCCGGGCGGTCGCGAGCTCGATCATCAGCTGCGCGGCGATGGACAGCGTGGCGCCGGCGCGGTGCACGATCGCGAACGTGTCGTACTGCCGCGGTCGCAGTGAGGCCCACCCGGCGCCCGGCGCGAGCCGGGGGAGGAGCTGCAGGGCCGCGCCCTTCGGGACCACCGAGTCGGCGTAGCCCATGCCGACCAGCTCCACCGCGGTCTCGACGTCCTCGACCTCGATCCGGGTCTGCGGGTTGCGGCCGGTCTCGTGCAGCATCTGGCGCAGCACCTTGCGGGTCGAGTCGTCGGCGCGCCAGGTCGTCTCCGGCATCACCAGCGACGCGAGCGCGAGCCGGTGCGCGGTCACCGGTGTCTCCAGCCGCGCCGGGTCGCGGCTGATGTAGACGAGCTCGTCGCGCGCGATCGGCGTGACCTCGAGCCCCTCGCTGTTGACCGACGGCACGGCGATCATGGCCGCCTCCAGCCGGCCCCGGCGCAGGTCCTCCTGCACGTCCATCGAGTTCTGCCCGATCAGCTCCACGCGCACGCCGGGATAGCGCGACAGCACGTCGGCGACGAGCCCCGCGCCGGCGTACAGCCGAGCCGTGCCGAACATGCCGAACCGGATCGTGCCGGTCTCGAGGCTCTTCACCCGCTGCACCGACTGCTGCGCCTCCTCCACCGCGGCGAGCACCCGCTCGGCGTGCGGTCGCAGGGTGTCGGCGACCGTGGTGGGCACGACGCCGCGCCCGACCCGGCGGAAGAGCTGGACGCCGAGGGACTTCTCCAGGGACCGGATCTGCTCGGAGACCGACGGCTGCGCGTAGCCCAGCTCCTCGGCGGCCGCGGTCAGCGAGCCCTGTTCGTACGTCGCGAGGAAGCAGGTCAGCTGGTGGAGGGAGAGCACGGTCACAACCATAGGGGAGGCCTGTGGTTTCCGAAGGAAAGAAAGGCTACCCCTATGGATACAGATGTTGAACCATGGAACTCGGAGACGCTCGGACGAAGCGTCCAAGGCCATCGAGAGGGAGGTCCCCCCATGTTCGACCACCAGTGCACCGCGTGCGAGAAGCGCCAGCTCATCTTCCCGAGCATGGTCACCGCGATGACCAACACCGACCACGGCATCGTCGTCGCCTTCACCTGCTGGTGCGGCGCCGACCAGAGCCTGGTGACCGGCAAGAAGAGCGTGTCGACCTCGAAGGTCGCGCTCGCCGCCTGAGCCCCGGCTCACCCACGCTGCCCGCCGTACGACGTCGTCGCGTTCGTCGTCCGGACGGGGCCCGCAATGCCCGGATCTGTGCGATCCGGGCATCGTGCATTTCGGGTCCGAGCGGCGGGGGCGACGCCGGTTTCGCGACCGAGGTCGGCGCTCCGTATACTTCCCGGCGTTGCCCGGGGACCGCTCGCAGTCGCCCGGGGCAGCACGCCGCCTTAGCTCAGTCGGTAGAGCATCTCACTCGTAATGAGAAGGTCGTCAGTTCGATTCTGACAGGCGGCTCCGTCGAACGGCCCCTGACCTGCAGCACTGCAGGCCAGGGGCCGTTCTCCAGGTGCCGACGTCCTCGCCGCCATCTCGGGCCGGCAGCGTCTCGGTCGGACCAACCCACGTCCGTCGTCCCCCGAACGAACCTGGTTCCCCCACCAGGAGCTCGTCGACCGGCGTCCATCGTCCGGCCCGCGAGGGGCCGTGCGCGGAACGCTACGCCTCGCTGCGGGATTCGAACACGACGTCTTTCGACTATTGACACCGAGCTCACAGGACGCGCCTCCGTCTCCCACGGGGGAATGAGGACGGAGGCGCGCCGGCTCCCAACGTACCGCCGGAGGCCCGGTGGCTCATCCTCCACATGGGCGACTTCCGTTGCGCAGCGCCGCGGCTGTCGTCGGGTGCGCTCACGACCGCGTGATGGCGAGGTCCGGACGTGGGGGACGCCCCGCCCTCCCCCCTTTGAGAGGACGAGGCGCCGTCGTCAGCCGGGGCGAGTAAGTTTCCCGCTGTTGAGGGTTACCCGAATCGGTTAGCGACGGTCCTCGGTCACCGATCTGGCCCATTCGATTCCTGCAACATCGACCGCGGAGCGCATCCTGCGTGCTGCTCACCCGGATCAGGCGATCACAGCAGGGCTCAGGTGCACGAGGTTGTCCCTATGGGACTCAGGGATCGACGACAGGACCGCCGAGACGACCGCGGCGGCCGCGGGAGCACGACGTACCGGATGCGGGAGAAGCTCGTCTCGATCGGAGATGACTACTGGATCGAGGACGAGCACGGCGAGCGGGCGTTCAAGGTCAACGGCAAGGCGCTGCGGATCCGCAAGACGCTGCTCATCGAGGACGCCTCCGGTCACGAGCTGATGAAGATCCAGGAGCGCAAGCTCTCGATCCGCGACACGATGTCGATCGAGGACGCCGCCGGCGAGACCCTCGCCACCGTGAAGAAGGCGATGATCTCGCCCCTGCGGGACCGCTACAAGGTCGATGTGGTCAACGGCGAGGACCTCGATGTCCAGGGCAACATCGTCGACCACGAGTACAAGATCAGCCGGGGCGGTGACAAGATCGCCGAGGTCTCGAAGAAGTGGTTCCGGATCGCCGACACGTACGGTGTGGAGATCAGCCCCGGCGAGAACCCGGCCCTGATGCTGGCGATCGCCGTCGTGGTGGACTCGTTGTCGCACGATCTCGGCTGATCCTGCCGACCCGGGCCCCCTCACCAGATCTCGGCCGTCGCCGGATGAGGCGACCCCGCAGCCGCGCGCACCTCGGCTGCGGGGGGCCCCGGTCAGCTGCCGGAGCTCGCCTCGGTCCGCTCGGCCTCCTTGGCGGCGGCCTTGATGTCGTCGGCCTCGACCTTGTCGATGGCGGACTCGACGATCGCATCCGCACGCTCGAGCGCCTGGCGGATCCGGACCGCGCCGGGGTCGGAGACCAGGGCGAGCAGGCCGGAGTGCCCGGGCGGGATCGCGAGCTCGAGCTGCTGCTCGAGCTCGGCGTGGTGGTGGCGCTGGCGCAGCTTGCCGGCAAGGGCGCCGGCGGAGCCCACGACAGCGGCGCTGCCGAGGATCGAGGGCGGGAAGACGACGCCGAGCGCGATCCCTCCGACCAGGCCCCACGTGAGACCCGACTTCGTGCTGTGGTCGGTCGCCTTGAGGATCTCGAGCGTGCCCTCGGCGGACCGCTTCACGACCACGACGCCCTCGATCTCGACGGTGCGGCCGTCCTCGACGGACTTGAGTGCCTCGTACGCCTCCCAAGCCATGTCGGTGTCGCTGAAGTCGGCGACAATCAGGGAGTAGGCGCCGTCCGAGACGGCGGCAGCGGTGACCTCGAGGTCGGAGGTGGTGGACTCGTCAGACATGATGGTGCGGCTCCTTCGCCAGGGTGGTACCCACGCTCGGCGAGCGTGTGGTGGGGCAGCTCCACCGGGTAGGGGTGGGCGGCGTGGCAGGCCCTCAGACCAGCGCCTTGGCCTTCAGGGTGTCGAACTCGGACTGGTCGATGGCTCCCGAGTCGAGCAGGGCCTTGGCGGTGGCGATCTGGTCGGCGGCGGAGTTCGAGGTGCCGGCCACCTCCCGGACGTAGTCCGCCTGCGCGGCCTGCAGCTCTGCCGCCTTCGCCATCTGCCGCTCGGTCATGCTGCGACCCCGCGCGATCAGGTAGATCAGCGCGCCGACCCAGGGGACGAAGATGAGCAGGATCGCCCATCCGGCCTTGCCCCACCCGCTCAGCGTGTGGTCGCCGAACAGGTCGAACAGGCACCGGAACCACACCATGAGTGCGGCGATCCAGATGAAGAACCAGAACGACCAGAGGAGAACCTCTCCGAAGTCGTTGGTCATGGAGTCCATGGCGTACCTCTTCCGCAGATGGGGCGTGTCGCGCCCGGGATGTGGCTGGAGTGTGGCAGGCCGAGGGGTTGCTCCACCTCACCCGCGACAGGGTGGGGTCTTCCTGCCCGGACTCACTGGCGCGAGGCGTCGGGGACGTCGCCTCCCCGGGTCACCGCCACCTACTCGGCGTCGAGTCCGTGCTCGATGGCGAAGCGGGTGAGCTCGACGCGGTTGTGCAGCTGCAGCTTGCGCAGCGTGTTCTGGACGTGGTTCTGCACGGTGCGGTGGGAGAGCACGAGGCGCTCGGCGATCTGCCGGTAGGACAGGCCCTTGGCGACCATCTTCAGCACCTCGGTCTCGCGCTCGGTCAGCCCGGTGTCCGGCGGCCCGGGCTCGGGGGCGTCCGACATCCGCTGGAACTCGCCGAGCACCAGCCCCGCCAGGCCCGGCGTGAAGACCGGGTCGCCGTGCGCCACGCGTCGGACGGCGCTCAGCAGCTCCTCGCGGGACGCCGACTTCACCAGGTAGCCCGTGGCACCTGCCTTCACCGCCGCGAGGACGTCGGCGTGCTCGCCGGACGCGGACAGGATGAGCACCCGCACCGACGGGTCCACCTGCACCATCTCGGCGGTGACCGCGACGCCGTCAGGCTCCGGGATCTGCAGGTCGAGCACGACCACCTGCGGCCGGGCGGCCGGGAAGCGGGCCAGCGCGGAGCGTCCGTCGGAGGCCACGGCGACCACGTCTAGGCCGGCCGCGGCCAGGTCGCGCTCGACGGCGTCGCGCCACAGCGGGTGGTCGTCGACGACCATCACCCGGATCGGCGCCTCGGAGTCGCTCATGGCGACGACCCTAAGACCTCTCCGTGCGCGGTACGACGAACTCCCACTCGGTCCCGAACGATCCCGTCACCAGCTCGGCGGTGCCGCCGAGGTCCGCGATCCGCCCACGGATCGACTCGCTGACCCCGAGCCGGCCCTGCGCCGCCGCCTCCTCGAGCCGACCGTCCGCGATGCCGGGCCCGTCGTCGCGCACCGACAGCTCGAGCCGGTCCGGGAAGGCCTGCAGCAGCACCCAGGCCCCCGCGTCCTCGCCCACGTGCACCCGCACGTTGTCGAGGCAGGCCCGCGTCACGGCCGCGAGCTCGTACGCCGTACCGGCCGGGACCTCGACCGGGGAGCCCGGCGTCGCCACCGTGACCGACTGTCGCTCGAGCCGGGCCAGCTCCGCGACCAGGTCCACGGTCTCGCCGCCGCCAACGGTCTCCACGGCCTCCTGCGCGTGGATCAGGCCCCGCAGCTCACGCTCCTGCTCCCCTGCCAGCCGGCCCAGCTCGGCGGCCGCGCCGCCCAGCTCCCGGCCGCGGCGCTGCACGAGGGCCAGGACCTGGAGCACGCCGTCGTGGACGGCGCGAGCCAGCCGAGCACGTTCGGCCGCCATCGCCGCGGAGCGCTCGGCCACGTCGCGCTCGGTGGCCATCTGCTGCAGGGAGTCGCACATGAAGCCGACGATCGTCCCGCCGATCACCAGCAGGAAGGTGTTGCCGTAGTCGGAGGAGTCGATGATGTCCTGGCGCAGGAGGTCGGCCGCGGCGAGCAGGACGCCGGCCACCAGCCCGCCCACCAGCCGGTACTGCACCGCCCACGCGAAGAGGGCGCCCATCACCCAGAAGCCCGGCAGGCTGGTGCTGAAGTCCGGACCCTTGACCCAGGGCGTGAGCAGCAGGAGCGCCAGCGCCACCGCCAGGTCGGCGGCCAGGAGCGGGAAGCCGCGGCGGGCCTGGTCGGCGTACGCCCACGTGGTGAAGGCGGTCCACGCGACCATCACCGACAGGCAGACCACGGCGGCGACCGGTCGGGTGAACTCGTCGATGCGGTAGAGGTTCAGGGCGACGGAGTTGACGAGGACGACGATGCGCAGGGCCGCGAGCGCCCGGAACATCCGGTCCTTGACGGCGATCGAGGCAGAGGACGTCCACGAGCTCACACGGCGCAGTCTCGCAGCAAGCTGAGTATCCGTGCTGATGTCAGGCGGTGGGCGCCGCGACCAGACTCCCGGTCATGGACACCCCGACCCCCGCCGCCAAGAACACCACCGCCTTCTTCGCCCAGTCGGCGCTCGCCTTCGGCATCGCGCTGCTGACCATGATGGTCGCCATCTTCTACCTCCCCGCCGACCCCTGGCCCAAGGCCTTCCTCGCCCTCGGCACCCTCTTCCTGACGACCTCGTCCTTCGCGCTGGCCAAGTGCGTCCGCGACGCCCAGGAGAGCCAGTACGTCGTGTCCCGCCTCGACCAGGCGCGTGTCGACCGGATCCTCGCCGACCACAACCCGTTCAAGGAGGTCGGCTGACGTGACGCGCAACCGCTGGATCCTCGTGGCCGCGCTGGTCGTCGCCGGAGTCGTCGCCGCACCCCTCCTCGGGCTGGCGTTCCTCTACGTCGTCGACCCGATGGGCGACGAGTGGGTGTGCTCGCACGGTGAGGCGCCGGCCGGCAGCGCGTGCTACCCCGTCGACGCCACCCTGCCGACCGGTGTGACCTGGGACCCGCTCGGCAACCGGCCGATGGCCTACAACTGCGACAAGCGCGGCTGGACCCTGATCCGGCACGGCAGCGGCGACGAGGAGGACTGCCTCAACGACAACCTCCACGTCCCCGCCGGCTGGCACCGCGTCGACTGACCGGTCAGGTCGTGCCGAGGTCCACGCCCGACCAGTCGAGGCCGTCGAGGTTGACCACGATCGCCTCCTGGGTCGTGCGGGCGATGACCACGACGGCCTCGACGTCCGGGTCCGGGTTCTCCTCGCGGTGCGGCACGTACGGCGGCACGAAGATGTAGTCGCCGGGCCCCGCCTCGATCCGGGTCTCCGTCGGCTCCTCGCCGTCGACGTCGAGGAAGACGAACGCCGGGTTGCCCGAGACCACGTAGATCGCGGTCTCCGAGGCGCCGTGGTGGTGGTTGGCCGACGCGGTCGACGCCGGCACGTGGGTCTGGCCCATCCAGAGATGGTGAGCGCCCACCGTCTTGCCGCTGATCGCCTCCAGCCGCCTCATGCCGGCGGTCTGGGTGGTCTGGCCGATCAGGCCGCTGGGCGCGACCCGGTGCAGGGCCCGGTGGAAGGGGTCGATCACCGCCGGCACCAGCACGCCGCTCGGCGTACGGACCAGCTCGGAGTCGGTGGAGCCGGCAGGCACGTGCTTCGGCTGGGGTGAGGTGGACATCAGGCTCCTTCGGCGTACGTGAGGTCGGTGATCTGCGGGTCGGTGAGCAGGCGTTGCAGGGCTGCGGCGGCCAGTGACGCGATGTCGGCGCCGAGCCCCTCGCGCGCCCAGACCGCCAGCGGCAGCGGGTGCGCTCGCGGGAGGTCGGCACGGGACTCGACGCCCGAGGGAGTCTGGCCGAGCGTCGCCATCAGGGCGACGCCGAGACCGGCGCTGACGGCGGCGTGCACGCCGGCCAGCTGGTTGGCCTCGGCCCCCACCACGGCCGCGACGCCGGCCTCCGAGAGCGTCTCGAGCGCTCGGCTCCTCAGGGCGCAGGGTGCGTCAAAGGCCACCAGGGGCAGGGGATCGGGCGGCCGGCTCCATCCCGGGGCGGCGTACCAGGTGAGCTCCAGCTCACCGACCGGGGTGGCGCGCGGGTCCTCCGCGGGACCGAGCAGCAGGGCGAGGTCGAGCCGACCCGCCGCGACGCCTTCGCGCAGCGCCGTGCCGCGGTCGATGCGGAAGCGCACGTTGTGGTCGGGCAGCGTCTCCTCCAGCGCCGCCGCCAGGTAGGGCAGCAGCTGCGCGGCGGCGTGCTCGGTCGAGCCGATGACCAGCGTCTCCTCGGTCTCGACGCCGAAGCTGCGCAGCGCCTCGTCGTGGGTCGCCAGGATGCGGCGGGCATGGCTGAGCAGCTGCTCGCCGTCGGGGGTGAACTGCGAGCCCCGACCGACCCGCTCCACCAGGGGCCGGCCGACCGCGGCCTCCAGTCGCCGTACGTGCTGGCTCACGGCGCCCTGGCTGAGGTGGAGGGACGTCGCGGCCCGCTGGAAGCCGCCGCGATCGGCGACCGCGACCAGGCTGCGCAGCGGCGCGATGTCCAGTATGTGGTTCATGTCTAGTAGGCTACTAGACTAAGCATCACAGTTGATGATCGATCGCCATCATGAAACATCGTTGGACACTCCCGGGAAGCCGCCATCATGCTTGTGACCATGGACCAGCACACCACGCACCAGCGCCTGATGCTGGTCTGTCGTCGGTGGCTCGACCTCGCGCGTCACGGAGCCACCGGCTGTCGCGGCTGCTGAGCACTCGCACCTGACGACCGCCTGACCTTCTCCCGCTCCCGACGCCGGACCTCTCGCTTCGAGTCCGTCGCCCGTCCGTCGCCCGCGCCCGGCACCCTGCCGCGGCGCCCAGCCGTCATACCCAGAGAGGTATCCCCATGTCCCGTCGCACCCTCAAGCTCGGCGCGATCCTGCTCGGCGTCGGAGGGCCCGGCCAGCACCGCACCTGGCTCGACCCCGAGATCCCGGCCGACGCGAGCGTCGACGTCGACTGGTACGTCGCCCGGGCCCAGGAGGCCGAGGCGGCCAAGTTCGACCTGGTCTTCATCGTCGACAGCCAGTTCATCACCCCCGACTCCCCGCACCACTACCTCAGCCGGCTGGAGCCGCTCACGCTGCTCTCGGCCCTCGCCCTGCAGACCCACCACATCGGGCTGGTGGGCACCGCGACCACGTCGTACAACTCGCCCTTCAACCTGGCGCGGCGGTTCGCCTCGCTCGACCACATCAGCCGGGGGCGGGCCGGCTGGAACGTCGTCACCAGCGGTGACGCGGGCACGGCCGGCAACTACAGCCGCGACGAGCACTTCGACTACCCGACGAGGTACGGCCGGGCGCTCGAGCACGTGCGGGTGTCGCAGGGCCTGTGGGACTCCTACGAGGCCGACGCCCTCCCGCGCGACAAGGAGACCGGGGTCTTCCTGGACCCGACCAAGCTGCACACGCTCGACCACCGGGGCGAGCACTTCTCGGTCGTCGGGCCGCTCAACCTGGAGCGCTCACCGCAGGCGCACCCGGTGATCTTCCAGGCCGGTGACTCCGAGGAAGGCCGGGACCTGGGCGCCGAGATCGCCGACGCGATCTTCACCCACGCCGCCACCCTGGAGCAGGCGCAGGCCTTCCGCACCGAGCTGCGAGAGCGGGCCGCGGCCAAGGGCCGCAACCCCGACCACGTCCTGATCATGCCGGGCATCTTCCCGATCATCGGCGAGACCGACGAGGAGGCTCGGGCCAAGCAGGACGCGATCCTGGGCAGCAAGAGCTTCGAGCGCGGCCTCAAGGAGCTGGGCCGGCCGTTCGGCTGGCACGACTTCAGCCAGTACGACCTGGACGCCGCCTTCCCCGACGTCGGTGACGCGGGCGAGCGCAGCTTCCGCACCCAGGCCAACGCGATCACCAAGCTGGCCCGCGACGAGGGCCTGACGCTGCGCCAGGTCGTCGAGCGGTTCAGCCAGTCGTGGAGCTCGCCGTTCGTCGGCTCGCCCGCGACGGTCGCCGACGCCATCCAGACCTGGTACGACGCCGGCGCGTTCGACGGCATCAGCATCTCGGTCAACGCCGCGAGCGAGTTCGCGCTCTTCACCGACCGGGTGCTCCCGATCCTGCGCGAGCGCGGTGTCGTGCGCAGCGAGTACGAGTCGACCACCCTGCGCGGCAACCTCGGCCTCCCCGAGCCCGAGAACCGCTACACCGCGGCGCGCGCGGCCGCACCCCAGGACGAGCCCGTGCTCGTCTCCTGAGCTCCCTCCGCACCCACCTCCATCTCGGCTTCCACAGAAAGACTCATCATGTCCCTGCGACACACCACCCACCGTCTCCGCGGCGCAGCACTCGGCGCCGTGCTCGCCCTCTCGCTCTCGACCACCCTCGCCGCGTGCGGCGGTGACAGCAGCGCCTCGGGGGCCAGCGGTGGCGACGCCACCCTGAAGTGGGCCTCGTCCTACTTCCCCACCCACTGGGACCCGGTGGTCTCGGGCAGCGGCGCCCAGTTCCGCCAGCTCGCCCTCGTCTACGCCTCGCTGACGCGCACCGACAAGGACGGCAAGGCCGTCCCGGACCTGGCCGAGAGCTGGGACTACAACGCGGCCGGGGACCAGGTCACCTTCCACCTCCGCAAGGGCCTGAAGTTCACCGACGGGACGCCGGTCGACGGCACCGCGATCAAGGACGCGATCGAGCGGGCGCAGAAGCAGAAGAACTCGGCGCTCTTCGGTGACCTGACGTCCATCAAGACGGTCACCGCCGACGGTCTCGACGTGGTCCTCGACCTGAGCCAGGTCGACTACCAGATCCCGCAGCTCCTCGGCGAGCGCGTGCTGCAGGTGGCCAGTCCCCGGGCCGCCGCCGACCCGGAGAAGCTCGACCAGGCGCCGATCGGCGCGGGTCCCTTCACCATCACCCAGCTGGTGCCCGGCACCAAGGCCGTGCTCGAGAAGAACCCCGACTACTGGGACGCGAAGAACATCCACATCGACAAGGTGGAGCTGGTCTCGGCCCCCGACGCCTCGACGGTCGTCAACGGCCTGAAGACGGGGGTCTACAACTTCGCCGACCTCGACCCGAGCCAGGCGGGGGCGGCCAAGAAGGCCGGGCTCGACGTCTTCGTCCAGCCCGGCTTCAACGCCTCCAACATCAGCATCAACGTGAACAAGAAGCCCTTCACCGACCCGAAGGTCGTCGACGCCGTGCGCTACGCGGTCGACCGCCAGGAGTTCGTCGACAAGCTGACCTTCGGGTACGGCGCGGTCACCGACCAGCCCTTCCCGAAGGAGTACGTCGCCTACGACCCGCAGTCGGAGGACCCCTACCCCTACGACCCGGAGAAGGCCAAGCAGCTGCTCACCGAGGCGGGCTACAAGCAAGGTCAGGTCAAGCTCGACCTGGTGATCCCCGCGGCCACGCCCGAGGCGGAGATCGTCCAGTCCCAGCTCGGTGCCGTCGGCATCAAGGTGAACATCAAGGTCGACAAGAACTGGGCCACCCCGTTCTTCGCCAAGGACCTGACGCTCTCGCTCTACGGCACCACCGGTCGTGACTCTGCGGTCCAGACGCTCACGGCCCACTTCGGCCCGGACGGCCCGCTGAACCTGAGCACGCCGTACGAGCCCGCCGGTTTCGAGGCAGCCGTCGCCAAGGTGCGGCAGACGCCGCTGGACGCGGCCGACTACCCCCAGGTCCTGCAGGCGGCGACCCGGGCCGGCCTGAAGAGCGGCGCGCTCGTCTTCACCTACTCCTCGCCGAACCTCTTCACCAAGACCAAGAAGATCTCCGACCTCACTCCCATCCCCGGCCACGTCGACTGGACCGGCGTGACCATCGGGGACGACTGATGGCGGTCGCCACCTTGGTCACCGTCGCCAGGGTGCGGCACGGCGCCGTCCGCACCCTGGTGACGGTGACGAAGTCGGTCGCGATCGTCGTCCCGGTCTTCCTGCTGGCGACGTTCGTGACCTTCGCCCTGCGCTCGCTGAGCGGCCTCAGCCCGGCCCACATCCAGCTCGGCGAGGACGCGACGCCCGAGGCGGTCGCGCGCGTCGAGAGCCAGTGGGGGCTGGACCAGCCGTTCCTCGAGCAGTACTGGACCTGGTTCACCGGCGTGCTGCACGGCGACCTCGGCACCAGCTGGGTCAACGGCGCCGACGTGTCGACCCTGATCGGGCTGGGTCTCGGGGTCAGCCTCTCCATCGCCCTGCTGGCGATGGGGATCGGCATCGTGGCGGGCTTCGTGCTCGGCACGGTGGCTGCCCTGCGGCGTACGACGTGGGTCGACCGGGCGATCACCGGCTTCGTGACGATCGTGTCGGTGATGCCGGCGTTCGTGGTCGGCATCGTGCTGGTGACGATCTTCGCGGTCGGCCTGGGCTGGTTCCCGTCGGCGGGCTACGTCCCGCTCGCGGACGGGGTGTCGCCGTGGCTCTCGCACATCCTGCTGCCCGCGGTCGCCCTGAGCTTCGACGTGGTCGCCGACGTCGCGCGCCAGCTGCGCAGCGGCCTGATCGCAGCCTACCGCGAGAACTACGTCTCCGGCGCGCTCGTGCGGGGGCTCGGCGCGCGCCGGATCTTCTTCGTCCACGTGCTCCGCAACGCCATGGGGCCGGCGGTGGCGACGCTCGGCCTGAAGTTCCCGTCGCTGGTCGGCGCCTCGGTGGTCACGGAGTGGATCTTCGGGCTCCAGGGCTTCGGCCGCTTCGCCAACGACTCGGCCCAGGCCGGTGACGTCCCTGCCGTCCAAGGAGTGCTCGTGGTCTCGATCTTGATGGTCGTCTCCTTCAACCTGCTCGTGAACCTCGTGCTGGCCCGCGTCACGCCGGCCTCGCAGCGGGGGGTGTGACGTGGTCCGCCGAGTCCTCTCCCTGCCGTCCGGCCGGATCGCGGTCGGGCTGCTGGTCCTGATCGCACTGCTGGCCGCACTGGGCCCGGTGCTCGCGCCGCAGGACCCGCTGGCCACCAGCGACAACACCCTGGCCAGCGTGTCCTGGTCGCACTGGCTGGGCACCGACTACCTGGGCCGCGACACGTTCAGCCGCCTGCTCGACGGGTCCCGGGTCAGCGTGCTGGCCTCGCTCGAGGTGGCGCTCGTGGCGCTCGGGGTCGGCGCGGTCCCGGGCATCCTGTCCGTCTACCTCGGCCGGGTCTTCGAGTGGGGCACGCTGCGCCTGGCCGACACCCTGGTCGCGCTGCCGTTCCTGCTCTTCGCGGTCGCGGTCACGGCCCTGCTGGGCAACGGCCTGACCCAGGCGATGCTCGTGACCGGCGTGCTGGTCTCGCCGCTCTTCTACCGCGTCTCGCGGGCGGCGACGCTCGCCGTCGCGCGGTCGCAGTACGTCGAGGCCGCGATCATCTCCGGCGCCTCCGTCGGCTGGGTCGTGCGCCGGCACGTGTGGGCCAAGGTGCTGCCGCCGATCGCGATCGCGCTGGCGCAGACCATCGGCGTCGGCTTCATCATCGTCTCGAGCCTCACCTTCCTCGGGATCGGTGTGCAGCCACCGGCGCCGACCTGGGGTGGCCTGCTCGCCTCGGACCTCGGCTACCTCGACTACCAGCCGTGGGCGCCGCTCGCCCCGGCGATCCTGATCATGCTCACCGTCTGGGCGAGCAACCTGCTCGCCGACACGATCCGCGACGTCTCCGGCGAGGCCGGCCGGGCGTTCGTGACCCACCGGCGCGACGTGCGGTCCGCGCACGACGCGTCCGACCAGAACGCGACCGCCCACTCCGGAGGTGCCCGATGACCCTGTTGTCCGAGAAGCCCGCCGCCGTACGACCGGCGCCCACCGTCGACCCGGTGCTGAGTCTGCGCGACGTACGCATCGGCAACCCGCACACCGGCGCCGAGATCGTGCACGGCGTCAGCCTCGAGCTGACCCCCGGCAAGGTCGTGGGCGTCGTGGGGGAGTCCGGGAGCGGCAAGACCCTCACCTGCCGGGCGGCGCTGGGCATCCTGCCGGCCAACCTCGCCGTCACCTCCGGCAGCATCGAGATCGCCGGGGCCGACATCTCGACGCTCGGCAGCCGTGAGTGGACGGCCCTGCGGGGCAGCACGATCAGCGCCGTCTTCCAGGACCCCGCGTCGTACCTGAACCCGTCGATCCAGGTCGGCCCCCAGGTCGCCGAGGTGCTGCGGGTGAAGAAGGGGCTCAAGCGGCGTGAGGCCCGCCACCGTGCGATCGAGCTCCTCCAGGCGGTGCACCTGCGCCAGCCCGAGCTCGTCTACAGCCAGTACCCCCACGAGCTCTCCGGCGGCATGCTGCAGAGGATCCTGATCGCCGCGGCCTGCGCGGCCGACCCCCAGGTGCTGATCGCGGACGAGGCGACCACCGCCCTCGACGTGACCGTGCAGGCCGAGATCCTCGACCTGCTCGCCGACCTGCGCGACAGCACCGGGCTGGCACTGGTCGTGGTCTCCCACGACCTCGCGGTCGTCGCCCAGCTGTGCGAGGAGGTCCTGGTGATGCGCGACGGCGCGGTCGTCGAGCACGGGCCCACCTCGCAGGTGCTCTACCGCCCCGAGCACGACTACACCCGTCTGCTCATCGACGAGCACGAGCAGTACGGCCTCCACCGGTTCGTGAAGGGGAAGAACGTGCCCGAGGAGCAGGCGTCATGACCGCGCCCGTCCTGCAGGTCAGCGACCTCGACGTCCACTACGGCCTGCGTCGCCGGCGTCGGCAGGCGCTCCAGGGCGTCTCGCTCGACGTGTCGGCCGGCGAGACGGTCGGGCTGATCGGCGAGACCGGGTCGGGCAAGTCGACCCTGGCGCGCGCGGTGCTCGGCCTGGTGCCGAGCTCGGGCGGCCGGATCGTCATCGACGGCGAGGACGTCAGCGGCTACCGCGAGCGCCAGTGGCGCCGGCTGCGTCGCCGTGGCGTCGTGCAGTACGTCTTCCAGGACCCGTTGCGCAGCCTGGACCCCGACCTCACGATCGAGGACTCCTTGGTCGAGCCGCTGCTGATCCAGGGCGTGTCGCGCCGCGAGGCGGTGGCCCGGGCCCGGACCTTCCTGGACCGGGTGCACCTCTCGGCCGACCTGCTCCCCAAGGTGCCGGGCGAGATCTCCGGCGGCCAGCGGCAGCGGGTCGCCGTCGCCCGGGCGCTGGTGACCGAGCCGCGGCTGATCGTCCTCGACGAGCCGGTCAGCGCGCTGGACTCGGCCAACCGGGTGCAGGTCCTCGAGATCCTCAAGGAGCTCCGCGGCTCGGGGGTCGCGCTGGTCTTCATCTCCCACGACCTCGGATCCGTCGCCGGGATCGCCGACCGGATCGCCGTGCTCTACCAGGGCGAGCTGGTCGAGGTGGGCGCCGCTGCCGCCGTCATCAACGAGCCCGACCACCCCTACACGCGCCTGCTCGTCAGCTCTGCTCCCACCCTCCGCGCAGCGTCGGCCACCCGCGCCGAGCGCGAGGAGCTCCGGGCGCTGCTCAGCGTCTGACCCACTTCCGATCGAGAGGACCCCGCATGTCCCGCAAGCTCCACCTCGCTCTCCACCCGTACGGCGTCGGCGGCCCCGGCCAGCACGGCCTGTGGAAGGACCCGCGTGTCGCCAAGGACGCGAGCATCGACATCAACTACTACATCCAGCAGGCGCAGGCTGCCGAGCACGCCCTCTTCGACGCGCTCTTCATCGTCGACAGCCAGTTCATCAACTCGACCTACCCCGCGCACTACCTCAACCGCCTGGAGCCGCTGACCCTGCTCTCGGCGGTGGCCACGCACACCCGCCACGTCGGACTGGTGGGCACGGCGAGCTCGACGTACAACTCGCCCTTCAACCTGGCCCGCCGCTTCGCCTCGCTCGACCTGATCAGCGGCGGGCGGGCCGGGTGGAACGTCGTCACCAGCTTCGACACCGGCACCTCGCGCAACTACGGGCTGGACGAGCACGCCGACTACGCGACCCGCTACGGGCGGGCGCTGGAGTTCGTCGAGGTCGCGCGTGGGCTGTGGGACTCCTACGAGGACGACGCCTTCCCGGCCGACGTGGCCGCCAACACCTTCCTCGACCCGACGAAGCTGCACGAGCTCAACCACGTCGGCGAGCACTTCAAGGTCGCGGGTCCGCTCAACGTCTCGCGCTCCCCGCAGGGCCAGCCGGTGATCTTCCAGGCGGGCGTCTCGGAGGAGGGTCGCGACCTCGCTGCCCGGGTGGCGGAGGGGATCTACGCGCCCGGCGGCTCGTTGGCGGCGGCGCAGGAGTACTACGCGGACATCAAGCGGCGTACGGCGTCGTACGGTCGCAACCCCGACCACATCAAGGTCTTCATCCATGGTGGACCGGTCGTCGCGCCGACGGACGAGGCGGCCCAGCGACGCGAGCGCGAGATCGCCGCCGAGGACAACGACCTCGACCGGCACCTGGCGCTGCTCGGTCGCTCCTTCGGCGCCTACGACTTCAGCCAGCACGACCTCGACGCGCCGTTCCCGGACGTCGCCTCCCTGGCCCAGCGCGGCGGCCGGACCGCCGCGACGAAGATCATCGAGCGGGCCCGCGAGGGCAACCTGACGCTGCGCCAGGTCGCGGAGTCGGCGGCCGAGGTCCGCCAGTCCCCGTTCGTCGGCTCGCCGACGACGGTGGCCGACCGCATCCAGGCCTGGTTCGACGCCGGCACGTTCGACGGCATCAACCTGGCCTTCCGCACCAACGAGGAGCTCGACTACTTCGTCGACTCGGTCGTGCCGATCCTGCAGCAGCGCGGTCTCTTCCGCACCGAGTACGAGGCCGACACGCTGCGCGGCAACCTCGGCCTGCCGATCCCGGTCAACCGCCACACCCAGGAGCGCGAGTACGTCGGCGCCGTGGGCGCCTGAGGAGGGCGTGATGAGCAACGAGAGCACCGAGGAGCCCCGCTTCCGCCTGGGCTTCCTGACCCACGTCCAGGGACGCGGCAGCGACCTGACCACGACGTACCGCAACGCCCAGGAGCTCTTCGTCGTCGCCGAGGAGCTCGGCTTCGACGTCGGGTGGGTCGCCCAGCACCACGTGCCCGACGGCGGCGGCGGCCTCTCGTCACCGTGGACCTTCCTCGCCCACGCGGCGGCGCGGACGACCCGCATCCGGCTCGGCACCGCGATCACGATCCTGCCGCTCGAGGACCCGGTCCGGCTGGCGGAGGACGTCGCCGTGGTCGACACCCTCAGCGGTGGTCGTGTCGAGATCGGCGTCGGCAGCGGTTACAGCGATCTCGAGTACGCCGCCTTCGGTCGCGACCTCGGTCGCAAGCGGGAGCTGACGAGCGAGAACCTCGCCGTGCTGCGCCAGGCACTGGCCGCCGAGGAGGTCGGCACGCCCGGCTTCCGGATCCAGCCCGAGCCCGCCGGCTTCGGCGACCGGATCTGGCAGGGGGTCTTCAGCGGCCCGGGTGCGGCGTACGCGGCCGGCGAGGGCTCCAACCTGCTGCTCAACCGCGCCGCCTACGGCTACGACGCGCCCACCGACGAGGTGCAGCGGCCGTGGGCCGACGAGTTCCTCGGGGCCTGGCAGCGACCGCGTCGGCCCCGGGTGGGGCTCTCCAGGTTCGTGTTCCCGGCCGCGGACCGACGGACGGCGCTCGCGCAGATCGCTGACGACGTCAGTGCCGCTGCGACCCGGATGGCCGCCGCCCGCGGGCTGCCCGGTGTCGTCGACGTCGAGGACGCGCTGCGCCGCTTCCACGCGTTCTACGGACACCCCGACGAGATCGTGGCCGCCCTGCAGCGCGAGCAGGTGCTGCCGGTCGCGACCGACCTGATCACCCAGTTCAACCCCGCCGTCCCCGACCACGACGCCGCGATCCGGGCCCTCGAGCTGATCGCGACCGAGGTGGCACCCGCCCTGGGCTGGCAGCCCGCGACCGAGCGTCAGCTCGCAGGAGTGTGAAGCGATGACCCAGACCACCGAACGCATCGAGCAGGCCGACACCGACTACCACCCGCCCGCCGGGCTGCGCACCCGCGGCACCGTCGTCGTGGTGCCGGGACGAGGAGAGGCCCGCGCGGCGTACCGCCGGTTCGCGACCCGCGTCGCCGCCGACGCCTACCGGGTGCAGGTCGTGGACCCGCCGTCCATCGACCCCGACGACCTCGCCGCGACGCTGGCCGCCCTGGCGAGCGCCCTCGGCGACGCGGTGGAGTCGGCCGCGTCCCTCGACGGGCTGGCGCGACCGCTCGTCGTCGTGGCCTCCGACTCGGGCGCCGCCGCCGTGGCCGCCCTGCTCGCCCGGGGCGACCGGCTCTCGTCGTGGTGGCCCGACGCCGTGGTGCTCGCCGGCCTGCCCGGCCGCGCCGCGGTCGCCGCCGGCTCGGCCTGGGACGACGAGCTCGAGGTGCGCACGTCGTGCGCGGTGCACCGAGGAGTGCTGTCCGAGCACGCCGAGCGGGGCGCGCTCAGCACCCCGCTGCCCGACGCGCTGCTCGACGCGGCGTACGCCGGCTCGCTCGACCTGCCGCAGCTGATCCTCGTCGGCGACGCCGACCCGCTGGCGGACCGCCCGGCGCTCGCCCGGACGGCCGCCGCGCTGTCGCAGGCTCGCCTGTCCGTGGTGCGCGGAGCCCACCACGACGTCCTCAACGACCAGCAGCACCGGTCGGTGGCCGCGGAGGTCGTCACCTTCCTGGAGGCACTGCGCCAGGAGCTCGTGCCCGTGATCGCTGTCGAATCGAGTGCCTGGTGACGACCTATCCTGCCGACGTCCCCACCCAGCTCCCGACCACGTTCGCCACCAACCAGGACCTCGACCCGGCCCAGCTGCGCCAGGCCTTCGGGATCTTCCCGAGCGGCGTCGTCGCGGTCGCCGCGGAGGTGGCCGGCTCGTACGTCGGCCTCGCGGCGAGCTCGTTCACCTCGGTGAGCCTCGACCCGCCGCTGGTCTCCTTCTCCGTGGCCAACACCTCGAAGACCTG
Organism: Nocardioides sp. URHA0020; assembly: GCF_000620705.1. Lineage (GTDB taxonomy): Bacteria > Actinomycetota > Actinomycetes > Propionibacteriales > Nocardioidaceae > Nocardioides. The sequence goes on along the minus strand of NZ_KK211166.1, from coordinate 744,382 downwards.
GCCGGACCTCAGGCGGGCGTCGCACCTGGGCGTCACCGTGCTGGCCGACCACCACGGATCGGTCGCCCGGCAGCTGGCGGGCCGGGTCGACCAGCGCTTCGACGGCCTCGACCTGACCGTGACCTCGGAGGGCGCGGTCACCCTGGACGAGGGGTTGGCGACCTTCGACACGACGATCTACCGCGAGCTCGAGGCGGGCGACCACACCATCGTGCTGCTGCGGCTGCACGCCGTGCAGCACGTGGACCACTCGCTGCCCCTGGTCTTCCACCGCAGCAAGTTCGGGCTGCAGCGGCCGTCCTGAGGTCGGCCGTGAGGTTGGTCGTGAGGTCGGTCGGGGGATCACGATCGTCGGGCCGCGGCTTGGGGCGCCCGGCCAGACTGGGTCTGTGCCCGCAGCCCACCTCATCACGACGTATGCACCCTCCCGGCCCGAGGCCGTGATCCTCGTGCTGCACGGCGGTGCCTCCCGGGCGGGCCGCACGACGGTGAGCCCGGCCCAGCTGTCGGTGCTGCGGATGGTGCCGGTGGCACGTCGGATCGCGCGGGCCGGACGTGGACGGGTGGCTGTGCTGCGGTTGCTGAACTCCCACCGCGGCTGGGACACCACGACGACGCCGGTCGCCGATGTCGCCTGGGCGCTGGGCGAGGTGCGGGAGCGGTACGGCGACGTCCCCGTCGGCCTGGTCGGGCACTCGCTCGGCGGCCGCGCGGCGCTGCTCGCCGGCGGGCTCGACGGCGTACGCGCCGTCGTCGCGCTCAACCCGTGGGTCTACCCGACGGACCGTGCCGACCTCTCCGGTCGCGCGGTGCTCGTGGTGCACGGCACCGAGGACCGGGTCGCCTCCCCGGATCGCGCCAAGGCCGTCGTCTCCGCCCTCGCGGAGACCACCGACGTCACCTTCCTGCCGATCGAGGGCGGCAAGCACGCGATGCTCAGCCACGGCGGCAGCTTCGAGCGAGCCGCGACCGACTTCGTCCTGTCCTCCGTGCTCGCCCCTGCGGGTTGATCGCTCGGGTGTTGGAGCCCGGTGGTTGAGGTGCCGGTGGTTGAGGTGCGAGGCGCGCTAGCGCCGAGCCTCGAAACCCCCGCAGCGAAGGCAGGGCGATGAGCGCGCTTTCAACCCCGGTGGTTGAGGTGCGAGGGCCGCCAGGCCCGAGCCTCGAAACCCCCGCAGCGAAGACAGGGCAACGAGCATGGCATCCAGGTCCGCTCGGGTCGTTCGCCGACAGGCTGACTACGCGGGTACGGCGAGCGGTGGTTGCGGTCGCCCGCCGACCTACCGGTGGTTGAGGTGCGAGGCGCGCCAGCGCCGAGCCTCGAAACCACCACCCAGAGACACCTCGTCCGCGTGGTTAGAACGCTGATGGATGACCCTCCACAGACGCTCGATCCCGGTGTGGATGAGCCCCTCGGATCGTGACCTCTTCGTGACCCAGAACCCTGTGGAAACAGGGGTTCTGAGCCTCTCACTGTCGGTGGTCAGTGCTTGGCTAGAACCATGACCACGATCGCCACCCCACGACACCAGGTGGCCAAGGCGATCGCGCACGCCCACCATGATCTCGACCAGGTCGTCGACGCTGCGATGTGGTCCATGGACACTTCCGAGACGGCCACTGCGCTCATCGACATCACCCGGCTCGAAGCCCGCGTCGTCGAGCTGAAGACCCGGGTCGCTGCGCACGCCGACGAGGTGGAGGTCGGCACCGACGTGGGAGCCACGAGCACCGCGAACTGGCTGGCGCACCAGACCAGGCAGACTCGTCCGGCAGCGGCACGCACGGTCCAGCTCGGCCATGACCTCGCCATCTACGACCGGGTCCGGTCAGCGCTCGCATGCGGTGACCTGCGTCTTGAGCAGGCGGACGTGATCATCCGGTCGATCACGGCGCTCCCTGACGGTCTGGACCCGGGGCTGCTGATCAAGGCCGAGGAGCACCTCGTCACCGCCGCGGAAGAGCACGACGCGAAGCGCCTCACCATCCTCGGACGCCGACTCCTCGAGGTCATCGCACCCGACCTCGCCGACCAGCACGAGTCCGACCTCCTCGAACGAGAAGAAGCCAAAGCAACACAAGCCTGCCGGCTCACGATGAGCGACGACGGGCACGGCAAGGTCCACGGACGCTTCACCCTCCCGGCCCTGCAGGCAGCAGAGCTGAAGAAGATGCTCCTCGCGCTCGCCGCACCCAAACACCTCGCCGCCACCCACGGACCCGGCGTCGAACGCAGACCCGGACCCGAGCGGATGGGCCGAGCGTTCGCCGAGCTCATCGAAAGGATCAGCGCCAAGGACCTGCCCCAGGTTGGCGGCAGGGACGCGACCATCGTGGTCACCATCGGCCTTGACACCCTCCTCGGCCGGCTCGAGAACGCCGGAGTGCTCGACACCGGAGAACGCATCAGCCCAGCCGCAGCCCGCCGGCTCGCGTGCACAGCCAAGATCATCCCCGTCGTCCTCGGCGCCGACTCGCAAGTCCTCGACGTCGGCAGAGCCAGACGGTTCTTCACCAAGGCCCAGCTCACAGCCATCAGCCTCCGCGACAGTGGCTGCGTCACCGAGGGCTGCGACTGGCCACCGTGGATGTGCCACGCCCACCACTGGACCAGATGGACCGACGGCGGCCCTTCCGACCTCCACAACGCCGGACTCCTCTGCCCGAGACACCACGCCCGAGCACACGACCCGACCTACGAGATGGCAAAGCACCACAACGGCAAGGTCACCTTCACCCGACGCCAATAGGCCGACAAGGCCGACAACGTGCGCGCACGTTGCCCTGCCTACGCTGCGGGGGTTTCGAGACGGCGCTGGCGCGCCTCCTCAACCACCGGGGCGCGGGGTTTCGAGACGGCGCTGGCGCGCCTCCTCAACCATCGGGGATGCGGGGGTTTGGAGGCGGTGCTGGCGCGCCTCCTCAACCACCGGGCGTGCCGGGGTTTGGAGGCGGTGCTGGCGCGCCTCCTCAACCACCGGGGCCGACCGCCCGCGAGACGGCGCTGGCGCGCCTCCTCAACCACCGGGGCCGACCGCCCTCGAGACGGCGCTGGTGCGCCTCCTCAACCATCGGGGGGTGACCGTCCACGAGACGGCGCTGGCGCGCCTCCTCAACCACCGGACGCGACCGCCCTCGAGGCGGCGTTGGCGCGCCTCCTCAACCACTGAGGCGGCGGTGGGCCGTCCACCTTCAGGAGGCCGGGCACCCCGGCGCAGGTCCAGCCCGAGCCCCGGGGCGCCGGACGCGCGGGCGCGGACGGCTAGGAGTGCTTGACCCGTCGGCGGAGCTGCCAGATCCGGAGCAGGCCGGCGGCGGCGGTGAGCAGGATGCCGGAGACGGTCGCGATGAGCAGGGCGACCGCGAGCGGGGTGGTGCCCTCCCAGGCGAGGAAGGAGACCCGCACGGTCTGGGTGTTCTGCGCGATGAAAACGATCAGCAGCAGGAGCAGCAGACCCAGCAGGACGACGCCGACGAAGGCGCCGCTGGTGCGCGATCGCCGGAGCGGGTCCTTCGTCTCACGCGGAGGCGGTCCCGGCGTGGTGGGTGGCGTCGGGTCCACCGGCGTCGGATCGATCGGCGTCGGGTCGGTCGGAGTCGGGGTGGGGTCGGCCATGTGGAGGGGGTACCCCCTCGGGGACCGGCGTACGCCGGACGCCGTCAGCGGCCGGAGACGGCCTTGGCGACGAGCTCGGAGAGGGCCTCCGGCGAGCGGGCGTCGAGGAGGTCGGCGACGAACGAGTACTTCACGCAGGCGGTCGCGATCTTCTGCAGCAGCGCGAGGTAGCCCGCGGAGTCGCCGCCGGGGGAGGCGAGCAGCAGGACCAGGCGGACCGGCTCCGCGCCGGCCGAGAAGGCCACCGGCTCGGGCAGGCGGGCGACGGCGACCGACTGGGTGGCGACCGCGTGGCTGCGGGCGTGCGGCATCGCGATGCCGCCGGGGAGCACGGTCGAGCCGAGCGCCTCGCGGGCGAGCGCCGCGTCGACGAAGACGTCGACGTCACTGACGCGGCCGTCGTCGTGCAGCAGTGCGGCGAGCGAGCGGATGACCGAAGCGGCGTCGGCGCCCAGGTCCTGGTCGAGGCTGGCGATGGTCGGCGTGGTGACCGGCGAGGTGTCGTTCATGGCAGCCCGAGCCTAAGGCACGCGTGTTTCAGGCCCGAGTCCGCCGGGGGGCCCGGCGCTCGTAGGCGTCGTTGAAGGAGCGCATGCCCTGGATCAGCTCGCGCGCCGGGTCGGCCCCCATCTCGGCGAGCACCGACCGCAGCAGGTCGGCGTGGATGGCGGAGTCGTGCTGGTAGAGGCGTCGCCCCTCGTCGGTGGGACGCACCGGCTTGCTGGGGCCGTCGGGCACCGAGAACCGCTCGAGCAGACCGGCGCGTACGGCGGCGTTGACCTGCCGGTTGATCGTCGACAGTTCGAGGTCGAGCTCGTCCGCGAGCTCGCGGAGCGTCCGCGGCGAGTCGTCGGACAGGATCCACAGCAGCTTGAACGCCGACATGTCGAGCTCGGTCCCGTCGACGTTCACGTGCCGCCGGCGGCCGAGGCGCATCAGCTCGTCGGCGAGCGCCGACAGCAGGGTGGGCTCCACCGTGGTTGTCCCGACCTTGCCAGCCATGTCGCTCCTCGCCGCCGTACCTCTCGGTGTGACCGACGATACCCGCGATGTGCAAGTTACATATGTAAGATGCACGGGTCTCCGGAGGACCGGAGCCGCTCGAAGCTGGAGGATCTGTGACCGACACCGTGAAGACCGCGAACGACGTGGAGCCGCTCGTCGTCCAGGAGCGCTCCTCGGCGCTGTTGACGGTGATCTTCCTGTGCTTCAGCGGCATGAGCGTCGCGCTGATGCAGACGCTCGTCATCCCGATCCAGACCGAGCTGCCCCAGCTCCTGAACACCTCCGCCGCCAACGCGTCCTGGGTCGTCACGATCACGCTGCTCGGCGCCGCGGTCGCGATGCCGATCGCCGGACGCCTGGGCGACCTCTTCGGCAAGCAGCGGGTGCTCGTCGGCAGCTCGCTGCTGATGCTGGCCGGCTCGCTCGTCTGCGCGCTGTCCGACTCGCTGGTCCCGGTCCTCGCGGGCCGCGGGCTGCAGGGCCTGGCGATGGGTTTCATCCCCGTCGGCATCAGCCTGATGCGCGAGGTCGTCCCGCCGGCCATGGCCACGACCGCGGTCGCCGCGATGAGCGCGACGCTCGGTGTGGGCGGCGCGATCGGGCTGCCGCTGTCGGCGTGGATCGTCCAGACCGGCGACTGGCACGCGCTCTTCTGGGTGGCCACCGGACTCGCCGTCCTGGTCGGGCTCGGCTCCGTCTTCATCGTGCCGCACGTGCACGACGGCCACGAGGGCACCTTCGACTTCGGCGGCGCGGTCGGTCTCGCGGTCGGCCTGGTCGCCCTGCTCGTCGGCATCACGAAGGGCAACACCTGGGGCTGGACCTCCGGGCGCACGATCGCCAGCATCGCCCTCGGCATCGTCGTGCTGCTGGCGTGGGGCTGGTTCGAGCTGCGCCGCAGCGAGCCGCTGTGCGACCTGCGGGTGACCGCCCGCAGGCCGGTGCTGCTCACCAACATCGCCGCCATCGCCATCGGGTTCGGGATGATGGCCCAGGCGATCGTCTTCCCGCAGCTGCTCCAGCTGCCCGCGGAGACCGGCTTCGGGCTAGACCAGACCCTGCTGGCGGCCGGGCTCTGGATGGCGCCCGGTGGCCTGATGATGCTGGCGTTCGCGCCGGTCGCGAGCTGGCTGATGCGCACGTTCGGCGCGAAGTACGCCCTCGCACTCGGCGCCGCGGTCCTCGGCTCCGGCTACCTGCTCTCCTTCTTCCTGATGAGCGCCCCCTGGCAGGTCCTGGTCGCGTCGCTGGTCTGCTCCGCGGGAGTCGGCATCGGGTACGCCGCGATGCCGACCCTGATCATGGACGCCGTGCCGATGACCGAGGCCGGGTCCGCGGTCGGCATCAACTCGCTGATGCGCTCGATCGGCACGACGGTCGCGGCGGCGGTGATGGCGGTGATCCTGACCGGCCAGACGTCCCTGATCGGCGGCTTCGAGATCCCGACCGAGGGCGCGTTCAAGATCTGCTTCCTGGTGGCCACGTTCGCAGCGTTCCTCGGTGCCGCGGTCGCCCTGACGATCCCGAGGTCGGAGCGTCCCTCCGCCTGAGCGCCTCACGCTGAGGCGTCGCACCCGCCAGGACGAGTGACCCGCGTGGGTCATGCGCCCGGCGGGGGTCGAGCGCATCGTGGGACCGGTTGATCCATCGATCCCGGAGGTCTCGTCATGCGGTTGCAGCGGAGTGCTCTCTACGGCGTCGCGGTGGCGTCGCTCGTGCTCACCGGCGGCCTGAGTGCCGCCGGGAGCGCGGCCTCCGCGGCACCACCGGACCGTGACCGCGGTGGTCCCGGGACCTGGACCAAGATCTCGACCGGCGGCAGCGGTACGACGTACCACTCGAGCCTCTACCGCACGCCCAACGGCGTCCTGCACGTCGTCTACCCGAAGGGCGTGGGCAGCGCCCAGCAGCTCGGGCACACCGCGATCCGGGCCAACGGCACGGTGGCCAGCAGGCAGGACGTGCTCGCGGGGCCGTGGTCGGTCGTGGACTCCACCCCGGCCGTGATCGGGGGACCCGGCGGTGGGCTGCGCGTGGTGTTCGGTGGACAGCGCACCACCGGTGCGGGCTACTGGTCCGATGGGCGGATGTACACCGCGACCTCGTCCGCGACCGGGGCCTCGTGGGCGCTGCCGACGGCAGCGGTGGGGCAGAGCCACGAGGCGTACGGCAGCTACGGCACCGCGGCGACCACGCTGGCGGACGGCACGCCGATCGCGGCGTACCCGCTCAACTCGACGATCACCTGGCACGTCGGCACGGGTGAGGGCGATCCCGACCAGTCCTTCGAGGTCGCGGGCTGCTGCGTCTACAACCTGGCGATGGTGCGTGACGGCAGCAAGGTGTGGCTGGGCTGGTACGCCAACGGCGGCTCGGCCAGCACCAACGGGACCTTCGTGCGGCAGATCCATCCGTCGCTCGGTCCGATCCGCAAGGCTCCTGCGTCGAGTCGCGGCGCCGACTCGCTCGCGACCGGCCGCGTCGCGCTCGCGGCTCGCGTCGGTGGCGGCGTCTACGCGGCGTACTGCGTCGGCTACCCCACGTGCAGCTACGTCCGGCTGTGGAAGGTGGGCACGAGCCGGGTCCTCAACGTGACGGCCAGCCGGTACGCCACCGCCATCGCGCTGAGCGCCGGTCCCGCCGGCCGGCTGTGGACGGCCTGGGCCGACAACATCCCGCGGGTCCGGGCCATGCGCACCAGCCGCAGCGCGCTGCTGCAGGGTCCGTGGCGCACCCTGGGGATGCCGCGCGGGAGCGCCGCCGTCCACGACCTGTCGCTCGAGGGCAGCACCGGGCGCGGTGACGTCGTCATCCAGGTCGGCAACGGCTTCTGGCACAGCCAGGTGCTCGCCGGCCTGACGCTGGCGGCCAGCCCGGCGAGGTGGCGTCACGGCGTGCGCAGGACGGTGACCTTCACGGTCCGCGACGCCGGCGAGGCCGTGTCCGGGGCCCGGGTCCGGGTCGGTGCCCGGCACTGCACGACCGGGTCCCGCGGGAAGTGCGTCATCACGTTCCGCAGGTCGGTCCACGCCGGGCGCCTGGTGGCGACGGCGGTCCGCTCCGGCTATGCCAGCGCTCGGGTTACCCTGCGCGTGCGCTGACGGCGCGGGCGGAGCTCAGCGGCCCCCGAACATCTCCATCCAGGCGTCGGCCTCCGGGGTCATCCGGTCGTGCTGCTGCGCGACCCGGCACCACCTCGTGACCGCACGGAGGAACGTCGCCGGGTTGTAGATGTCCTCCTCGCACGACCAGAGACCGTCGCCGGCGTACGTCAGGATCGTGATGTTGCTGGCGCCGTGGTCCTGCCCGTCGCCGGGGTCGTGCAGCTGGTTGTAGACGTCGCAGACGATGCGGCCGCGCTCCTCGTCGACCAGGTGCCACGTGATCGGGAAGTGCGGCATCTCGCGACCCGGGAAGGCCGTCATGGTGCTGGTGATCCAGTCGCGGATCGCCTCGCGCCCGCTGAAGCTGCCGTAGGCGTGCTCGACGTACGTCGCGTCCGCGGTGAAGAGGTCCGCGAACCTCGCCCAGTCGCCGGACCCGGCGATCCGGTCGACCTCGGCCTGGTAGTCCCGGAAGGCGGACTCGAGCTCCTCGCGGGAGTAAGCGCTCATGTCCAGGGACTGTAGGGGCCTGCCGCCGAAAGTGGAACCTGTTCTAATACCGGGACCAGGACAACGAGCGCCGCGACGCGGGTCGCCCGCTCACCGATCGGCTCCGGAGGACGTCCATGACCGCCGTACGACACCGCGCACTCACGATGGTCCAGCCCGGCGAGCCGTGGGTGGAGGTCTCGCGCGAGGCCGCGCCGCTCGGGTCGGGGGAGGTGCGGGTCGAGGTGCGTGGGGTCGGGGTGAACTACCACGACTACGCCAACGCGCTCGGGTTCATCCCCGGTCCGCTGCCTCGGGTGCCCATGACCGACGGCGCCGGCGTCATCACCGAGACCGGGCCCGGCGTCGAGGGTTGGGCGGTCGGGGACCGGGTGATCGGCAGCTTCTACCCCCGCTGGCAGGCCGGCCCCATCGACGAGGACCTCGTCACCGAGGTGCCGGGCGACACCGGCGACGGGTGGTTGCAGGAGCAGCGGATCTGCCGGGCCGACGAGCTGGTGCCCACGCCGCCGCACCTGGACGACGTCGAGGCCGCGAGCCTGCCCTGCGCGGGAACGACGGCGTGGAGCGCGCTCGAGCTCGCCGGCATCGGGCCGGGCAGCGTGGTGGTGGCGATGGGTACCGGCGGTGTGTCGCTCTTCGTGCTGCAGCTCGCCAAGGCCCGCGGCGCTCGGGTCATCGTGCTGAGCTCGTCGGACGACAAGCTCGCGATCGCCGGGAGACTCGGCGCCGACGAGATGGTCAACTACAACACCCACCCCGACTGGCACCTGAGCGTCCGCGAGCTGACCGGGGACGTCGGCGCCGACCTCGTGGTCGACGTCGCCGGCGAGCAGACGCTCCCGACATCGATCCGCGCCGTGCGGTACGGCGGGACCGTGGCGGTCGTCGGTGTCGTCAGCGGCATGGGCTCGGCGGAGCTGCCGATCACGCACGTGATGCTGCGCAACATCCGGGTCGCGGGGGTGACCGTCGGCAGCGTCGCCGACCACCGGGCGATGGCTGCGGCCGTCGCCGACGCGCGGATCCACCCGCACCTGAGCCACACCTTTGACTGGCGCGAGGCCGAGGACGCCATCGCGCTGGTCGCCGCCGCCGGTCACGTCGGCAAGGTCGGGCTCGTCGTACCCCCGTCCGGCTGACCCTCCGACCGGGAGCGGCCTACTGCAGCCCGGTGCGCACCGAGGTGATCCGCTGGGTGTTGAAGCCGAGCCAGTGCATCCGGCCGACGTACCGCGCGTGCTCGATCTTCAGGCACCGGTCGACGACCACCGTGACGCCGCCGTCCTCGGCGATCCGGTTGCCCTCGTCGTTGATGACGCCGAACTGGCACCACAGGGCCGAGGCGCCGATCGCGACGGTGTCGCGGGCGATCTCCGGCAGGGCGTCCGGCGCGCGGAAGACGTTGACGATGTCGATCGGCTCCGGCACGTCGCGCAGGGTCGGGTACGACGTCTCGCCGAGGATCTCGGTCTCGCGCGGGTTGACCGGGATCACCCGGTAGCCGTGCCGCTTGAGGTAGTAGGCGACGAAGTAGCTGGCGCGGAGCTCGTTGCCGGAGAGTCCGACCACGGCGATGGTCCTGGCGCCGTGCAGCACCCGCTGGATCGTCAGGGGGTCCTGGTAGCGGGCGAGGTCGGTCGTCACGCGATCACCTTCCCGACGCGGGCGAGGGCGGTGTCGAGGTCCCAGATCAGGTCCGCGACCGACTCGGTGCCGACGGAGAGCCGCACCGTGCCGGGCCCGACACCGGCGGCGCTGAGTTCCTCGTCGCTGAGCTGGCGGTGCGTCGTGCTGGCCGGATGGATGACGAGGCTCTTCGCGTCGCCGACGTTGGCCAGGTGCGACCACAGCGTGAGCCCGGTGATCAGGCCGGTGCCGCCCGCCCTCCCGCCGGCACAGTCAAAGGAGAAGACCGCGCCCGGCCCGGCCGGCAGGTACTTCTCGACCAGCGTCCGGTAGCGGCTGCTCGGCAGGCCGGCGTACGTGACCCTCGACGCCAGCTCGTGCGACTCGAGGAACGTCGCGACCTCGAGCGCGTTGCTGACGTGGCGGTCCATCCGCAGCGACAGCGTCTCGAGTCCCTGCAGCAGCAGGAACGCGTTGAACGGCGAGAGCGCAGCGCCGAGGTCGCGCAGCGTCTCGGCGCGCAGCTTCATCAGGTAGCCGTAGGTGCCGAAGGTCTCGTGGAACTTCAGCCCGTGGTAGGCCGGCGACGGCTCGGCGATCACCGGGTAGCGGCCGTTGGACCAGTCGAAGGTGCCCGCCTCGACCACGACGCCACCGATGCTCGTGCCGTGGCCGCCGATGAACTTCGTCGCCGAGTGGACGACGATGTCGGCGCCCCACTCGATCGGCCGGCAGAGGTACGGCGTCGCGAACGTGTTGTCGACGATGAGCGGCAGGTCGTGCTCGTGCGCGATGGTGGCGACGACCTCGATGTCGAGCACGTTGCCGGCGGGGTTGCCGATCGTCTCGGCGAAGAACGCCTTCGTCGTCGGGCGCACGGCGGCCCGCCATCCCTCCGGGTCGTCGGGGTCGACCCAGGTGAGCTCGACGTTCATCTTGCGCAGCAGGTGCTTGAGCTGGTTGACCGTCCCGCCGTACAGCGCCTGCGACGAGACGAGGTGGTCGCCGGGCTCGAGCAGCGTGAAGAGCGCGGCCGCCTGGGCCGCGATGCCGCTGGCGAAGGCCACCGCACCGGCGCCGCCCTCGAGGTTGGCCACCCGCTCCTCGAGCACCGCGACCGTGGGGTTCATGATCCGGGAGTAGGTGTTGCCGTACTCCTGGAGGTTGAAGTACGCCGCCGCCGACTCGGGGTCCTCGAAGACGTAGCTCGTCGTCTGGAAGATCGGCACCGCGCGGGCGCCGGTGTTGGGGTCCGGACGCTGCCCGGCGTGCAGCTGCCGGGTCTCGAAGCCGAAGTCGTGGTCGTCCTCGACCCGGGGCTCGCTCATGTGCCAACTCTCAGGAAGTCGCGGATCAGGGGAGTCTGTCGGGCTTCCTCGAGCAGGAAGCAGTCATGACCGTACGGCGCGTCGATGACCTGCAGGTCGACGGGCTTGCCCAGGGCCTGCAGGGCGTCGTGGATCTCGTGCGACCCGGCCGGCGGGTAGAGCCAGTCGGAGCTGAAGGCGATCAGCAGCGTCCGCGCGGTCACCTCGGAGAGGGCCCGCTCGAGCGAGCCCTCGCCGTACTGGCGGGCCAGGTCGAAGTACGACAGGGCCCGGGAGAGGTAGAGGTAGGTGTTGGCGTCGAAGCGGCGTACGAACGAGTCCGCCTGGTGGCGCAGGTAGTTCTCGACCTCGAACTCCGGCTCGGTGATCGTGTAGCGCAGGTCGTCGGAGAACTGCAGGCGCCGGTGGAACTTCTCCTCGAGCGCCGGCGCCGAGAGATAGGTGATGTGCCCGACCATGCGGGCGACGCCCATCCCGGCGTCGGGCCGGCGACCGGTGCCGTAGTAGCGGCCGCCCTGCCAGTCGGGGTCGGCCCGGATCGCCTCGCGCGCGATCGCGTTCCAGGCGACGCCCTGCGGGTGCAGGGCGTGGGTGCTGGCGATGACGACGATCGAGTCGACCTGGTCGGGATGGGACACCGCCCACTCGAGCGCCTGCATCCCGCCGAGCGACCCGCCGGCGACGGCGGCCAGCCGCTCGATCCCGAGGACGTCGAGGAAGGCCCGCTCGACGCGCACCATGTCGGCCACGGTGATGACCGGGAAGTCCGCGCCGTACGCCGCGCCGGTGGCCGGGTCGGTCGACGAGGGCCCGGTGGTGCCGCTGCAGCCGCCGAGCAGGTTGGTCGAGACCACGTAGTAGTGGTCGGTGTCGAAGGCCTTGCCGGGACCGATCATCCCGTCCCACCAGCCCAAGCCGGACGGCGCCGACCCGTCACGGTCCTCGGCGACGAAGCCGTCGCGGGTGCTCGCCTCGACCCGGGTGGCGCTGGTCCCGGCGGCGTGGGCGTCGCCGCTGAGCGCGTGGCAGACGAGGATCACGTTGTCGCGCGCCGCCGAGAGCTCGCCGTACGTCTCGTAGGCGACGCGCACCCCCTCGAGGGTGCGACCGCAGTCGAGCTGGACCGGCCCCGGGAGGTCGAGGTGCCGGGTCCGGACCACCCCCACGGATCCCGCACGCGTCTCGACCGTTGACATGCTGGCGATGCTAGACCTGTACCTGCTTTCATTGTCCATAAGTCCGCTAGACAAAATCGACTGCAGAGAGGTGTGGCGACATGACCACCACCGAGAGCCCCGTCGCCGACAACGGCGTCAACGTCCAGGCACTGCTCGACGCGCGCGAGGTGCTCAAGGGCGCCCCCGAGGCCGCGCAGTTCACCTGGCGCGCGACGTCGCAGTGGCAGAACGGCGTGCACACCCAGGTCAAGGTCCAGCCCTTCTTCGGCCTCGGGGAGGAGCAGAGCCACGCGGCCGAGCACGTCTTCGACGCCGACCACCCGGCGGTCTTCGCCGCGGAGGACAACGGCATCACCCCGATCGAGTACCTCCTGGTCGGGCTGTCCAGCTGCCTGAGCGCCGGCGTCGCGTCGGTCGCGCAGAACCGCGGCATCCAGCTGCGCTCGGTCGAGGCGTCGGTCGAGGGCAACCACGACATCCGCGGCATCCTCGGCGCCGACAGCGACGTCCGCAACGGCTTCAACGACATCAAGGTGACCTTCAAGATTGACGCGGACGCGTCGCAGCAGGAGATCGAGGCGCTGGTGGCGCAGTCGCAGAAGCGCTCGGCGGTCTTCGACGCGCTCACCAACCCGACTGATGTGACCGTCGAGGTTGTCTGAGGTCACCAGCACCGTCGTCATCGGCGCCGGCCATGCGGGGCTGGCGGCGAGCCACTTCCTCACCGAGCGCTCGATCGACCACGTCGTCGTCGAGCGCGGCGAGGTCGCGAACTCGTGGCGCCGCGAGCGGTGGGAGTCCCTGCGGCTGCTCACCCCGAACTGGCTGAGCCGACTGCCGGGGCACGCGTACTCCGGAGCCGACCCCGACGGCTACATGTCGGCCACCGAGGTGGGCGACTTCATCGCGGACTTCGCGGTCGGGTCACAGGCCCCGGTCCGCACCGGCGTCACGGTGACCTCGGTACGCCGTACCGAGGCCGGCTACGACGTCGCCACGGACCAGGGCGCGATCCGCGCGGGATCCGTGGTGCTCGCGACCGGTGCCTGCAACCGACCGTCGGTGCCCGGCCTGGCGGCCGGCCTGCCCGCCTCGGTCGAGCAGGTCACGGCGTTCGACTACCGCAGCCCCGACCGGCTCGCCGAGGGCGGCGTGCTGGTCGTGGGCGCGTCCGCGACCGGCGTCCAGCTCGCCTCCGAGATCCGGCGCTCGGGGCGGCCGGTCACCTTGTCGGTGGGCGAGCACACCCGGATGCCGCGCACCTACCAAGGCCGCGACGTGCTCTGGTGGATGGAGGAGTCGGGCATCTGGGGCCAGAGGTACGACGAGGTCGACGACCTCGTCCGGGCCCGCAGGCTGCCCTCGCCCCAGCTCGTCGGCACCCCCGAGCGCGCGACCCTCGACCTCAACGCGCTCACCGACCTGGGCGTCGACCTCGTCGGTCGCTGGTCGGCGCTCCGCGACGGCACCGCACTCTTCTCCGGCGGGCTGCGCAACGTCTTCGCGCTCGCGGACCTCAAGCAGCAGCGCCTGCTCGACGGCTTCGACGCGTGGGCGGCGGACGGCGCCACGGGCGAGCGGCCGGAGCCGACCCGGGCCCCGGCCACCAGCCGCCTGCAGCTCGACCTCACCAGCGGGGAGATCGGCACCGTCGTCTGGGCGACCGGCTACCGACCCGACTACTCCTGGCTCGACGTGCCCGTCGTCGACGGCAAGGGCCAGCTGCGCCACGACGGCGGAGTCGTGGACAGCCCGGGGCTCTACGCGCTGGGACTGCCGGTGCTGCGGCGCCGCAAGTCGACCTTCATCCACGGCATCGAGGACGACGCCCGTGAGGTGGTGGATCACCTCGCCGGCTGGCTGGGTCGGTCATGACTGCTCCTCCGGGACCGCCCACCTCGGGATGATGAAGAGGCCCTCGGCCTCGACGGTGGGGCCCTCGGCGTCGCCGATCGAGGCCACCACCCAGACCTTGCGACCCTCCTCGCGGTCGATGCGCGCGTCGAGGCGCACCGGGCCGAGGGGAGTGCCCCGGCGGTAGACCAGCGTGAGCGTCCCGGTGAAGGTGATCCGGGTGAAGGCGGCCGCGGCGGTCTCGCCCATCAGGTGGTCGAGCAGCAGTGCGGTCACGCCGCCGTGGACGAGTCCCGGGGGTCCTTCGTAGGCCGCGCCGAGGTCGGCCGAGGCGTGGGAGAGCCCGGAGCGCACGTGGGTGATCTCCAGCGGCGGCGCGATGGCGTTGCGCAGGCCGACCGCGGCGTTGCCCCAGTTCCACCCGCGACCCTCGGAGTTGAACCGCACCCCGGCCGGTCCGGGCAGCTGCTCCTTGCGCAGCCGCGCCACCACCGCCTCGACCTCGGCGAGCGCCAGGCCGGCCTCCTCGGGCGAGACCGTGGTCCGGATCGTGGCGTCGACGAGCTCGCGCACCGCGGCCGTCAGCGGCGCGTACGCCGCCTCGATGCGGTCCACCTCGTGGTTGGGGATCTCGTCGTGCACGAACCCGCCGAAGTCGCTCACGGGGTGCTCCTGTCGGTGAGGTGGTGGGTGAGGACGTCGACCAGCAGCGCCCGCTCGCGGCGGCTGTCGATCTCGCGGACCAGGATCATCTGGTCGAGCGCGAGGCCGCGCAGCGCCGCGAACATCAGGTCGCCGAGGTCGGGCCGGCCGGGGAGAGGAGCGCCCCCAGGCGGTGGAGCCGGTGCCCACCTCGGCGAGGCGGTACGACGCCTCCGTCCGTCGTCGTGCGCCAGAGCATAGAGGCTCGATGCCTCGGTCCGGTCGGCTTCGCGGTCGGCTGCGCGGTCAGGGGCCCGGTCGGCTGCGGTCGGCTTCCCAGTCGGCTCCCAGTCGGCCCCAAGGACACCGCGGCACGGTGGTGCCTGCCGGGAACACCCCGGCACCACCCACCACGGGCCACCACCCCCGGCCCGCCGACCCAGGAGAACAGCCATGATCGACACCACCCTCGTCGCCTTCGGATACGCCTTCGTCGTGTTCGCGGCCCTCGTCGCCAGCGCGGCGGTCGCCGCCGTCGTCGTCGCCCTGCGCGACTCCGGGCGCACGACGACCGCCCACGACCTCGTCACCGTCGCCGGCCCGGCCGAGCGCGAGCTCAGTCGCGCGGCGTGATCGGGCCCCCGTGCGGGGACCGCCGGTGCCGGGCATCTCCAGCCGGGGATCCCGAGTGCGGGAATCCCCGGTTCACCGGGGATTGCCGCACTTCTCGGGCGTTGCAACGGCCGAGAAGTGACGGGAGAGGCCGAGAAGTACCACCTCGAGAGCCCCTCTCCGCGACCGCGGAGGAGGGGCTCTCGTGCACGGTGGCTGAATTTTCACCCCTTTGGGTGGTGAGTCCCGGTGGCTGACACCCGGGGCTCCTCGGGAGGATCGGACCATGCCCGGGGCCCCTGTGCGGCTGGCCATCGCCAGTCCCGACAACGCCGTCACGCAGGGGCTCCGCCGGATGCTCTCGGAGCAGGCGCACCGGGTCGTCGTGGTCGACGAGACGGCCAAGGCGGTCGACGTCGTGCTGTACGACGCCGACGGGGAGAGCGAGGACGCCGAGACGGTGCTGCGTCGTACCGGCGCCGTCGGGTGGGTGCCGCTCCGGCTCGGCGTCGAGCAGCTCGTGTCGCTGGTCGAGTCGGCGGCCGCGGGTCGGCAGGCGGGTCCCGGCCACCCCCTCGGGCTGAGCTCCCGCGAGGTGCAGATGCTGGTCCTGATCGGGCAGGGCCTGACCAACCAGGAGATCGCCGACCGGGTCTACGTCAGCATCAACTCGGTGAAGACCTACGTGCGCTCGGCGTACCGCAAGATCGGCGTCACCAGCCGCGCCCAGGCGGCCGTGTGGTGGCACCGGCACGGCACCGGCTGGCGTTGAACGGCGTTCAACAGCGCCCGGAGTGCACGGTGACCATCCGGTAGTCCTTCTCGGGCCCGATCGCGTCCCAGGTCGCCGTCCACGTCAGCGCCGGCCCCGCGTCGACCTCGATGAGGCCGCGGTAGTGGTCCGGCGCGCACGGGTGGTCGACCTGCCGACCGACCGTCCAGGGGTGGAAGGGCCGGCCGTCCTCGAACTGCACCCACCAGTCGTCCTCGCGTACGACGTACAGGGTGCGGCTGACCGGCACCGCGTGGCCGGGCCAGGTCATCGTGCCGCTCTCGGTCCAGCGCACCCGGTCGGGCGACACCGCGGTGAGCTCGGCGGTGCCGACCACGTCGTGTCGCTCGCCCGCTCTGTGGTCGTCGACCACCCGGGTCAGGGCCCAGGTGCCGAGCAGGTCGGTCGGGAGCAACGACTCAGCGCAGGGCCATCGAGCCGGACAACGTCGGCTGCCAGGCGAGCTCGGCGTCGGCGGCAGCGCGCTTGTCGAGGGCGGCGGCGACGTCGTCGGGCCAGTCCGCGGTGCGCCGGCTGGCCATGTCGATGTGGAGGAAGATCTCCTCCATCACGTAGCTGACCTTCTGGTGGCTGTCGTCGAGGAGGTAGGCGACGACGTGGGCGGCGCGCGCCGAGCGGCCCACCAGCCGGACCCGCACCGAGATGCGGTCGCCGGTGCGCAGCTCGGAGAGGTACGTCATGTGGTGCTCGGCGGTGAAGACGCCGTGCCCGGCGACCGTCGGCCAGTTCTGGGCGATGCCGACCTCGAGCAGCGACTCGTCGAGGCCCTCGCTCGCGATGCCGACGTAGTGCCGGATGTTGAGGTGGCCGTTGATGTCCTCGAACGCCGTCGGCACGGCCTGCGGTGCGTAGGAGGGCAGGGCGACGAGCTCGTCGTACGACGGGTAAGCAGTGGTCACAACCGCGACGGTACTGGCCCGCGGCATCCGCCCGGACGTCGGCCCACGACCCGGGGCGCCGTGACAGAGCGCGGCCGGGTCCGGCACTCGCGCGTCAGCAGGTGAGGGTCACGCCGGGCGTCGCCAGGACCGGGCGTACGCCGGGGGCGAGGTCCGCGAGCGCCGAGACGAACCGGTCCCCGGGCGTGACGAAGAGCCGCTGGTGGTTGGCCCGGGCGAGCCGGCGCAGCCCGATCGGCCAGAACGTGCCCCAGTGGACGGGCACCGCGACGTCGGCGCCGACCCGCGCGACCGCGGCTGCGCCGGCCACCGGGTCCATGTGCCCGTCCTCGAGCGTCGGCCCCCAGCCGCCCACGGGGATGAGGGCCAGGTCGACCCGGCCCACGTCGTACATGTCCTCGCGCAGCTCGGTGTCGCCGGGGAACCAGAGGGAGCGGCCGGCGGCGTCCACCCGGAAGCCGAGGGGCGGGCCGGTGACCTTCGTGTGCGGGCCACGACCGCCGTCGTGGGTGGCGGCGAGCACGCGGATCGTCGTACCGCCGACCTCGAGCACGTCACTCGGATCCGCCGGCAGCACCCGCTCGGCGCCCAGGCGCCGGAGCAGCGACTCGCCGCCGCGTGGCACCACGATCGGGACGTCGCGGCCGAACCGTCGCAGCGAGGGCAGGTGCAGGTGGTCGTGGTGCAGGTGCGAGATCAGGACGACGTCCGCCTCGGTCGCCTCGTCCGTCGGGTGGGCGGCGTAGCGGCGCAGGTGGAAGAGCCGGTCGCTGAGCAGCGGGTCGACCGCGACCCGGGCCCCGCCGAGCGTGACGGTCGCCGATGCGTGGCCCCACCAGGTGAGGGCGAGGTCGCTGGTCAAGCGCGCACCCGCTGGGACGCCCAGTGCACCAGGGGGGCGAGCAGCGCGACCGCGTCGTCACCGGCGGGCGTGAGCGAGTACTCGACATGAGGGGGTACGACGGGCAGCGCCTCGCGCCGCACCAGCCCATCGGCCTCGAGGGTCTGCAGGCTCTGGATCAGCATCTTCTCGCTGACCCCGGCGATCTCGCGCTTGAGCTCGCTCCAGCGCAGCGTCCGACCGTCGAGCGCGAGCAGCACCAGCACGCCCCACTTGCTGGTGACGTGCTCGACCAGCGCGCGGGTGTCCGGACAGGCGGTGTCGAGCTGGAGCTCGCGGGCGGCACTCATGGGGCCAGGGTACTCACCTGGAGGTGGGTACCCCACTTTGAAGTGGGTACCCCCGATCGGGAAGGCGTGGCCCGGTGGGGTCGTTCCAGTGGACGTCCGCACCACCCCTGAACTGTGAGGTTGTCATGTCGTACGTCGTCACCGGAGCCACCGGCCAGCTGGGCCGTCTCGTCGTCGAGTCGTTGCTGGAGCGCGGGGTCGACCCGGCCGAGATCGTCGCGACCGGTCGCTCGGTGGAGAGGCTGTCGGACCTCGCCGAGCGCGGCGTCCGGGTCGAGACGCTCGACTTCGACGACGTCCCCGAGTCGGCGCCGTGGCTCGCCGCCGGCGACGTCGTCCTGCTCGTGTCCGGCAGCGAGGTCGGCCAGCGCGTGCCGCAGCACACCGCGGTGGTGGAGCTGGCCAAGCGCTCCGGTGCCGCGCGCATCGTCTACACGAGTGCGCCGGCCGCCGACGACACCACGCTGGTGCTCGCGCCCGAGCACGCCGCGACCGAGCGGGTGATCCGCGACAGCGGCCTGCCGTTCACGTTCCTGCGCAACGGCTGGTACACCGAGAACTACGTCCCGACCGTCGACCAGGCGCGCGCCACGGGCGTGGTCGCGGGCAGCGCCGGGGACGGCCGGATCGCGAGTGCGCCGCGAGCGGACTTCGCCGACGCGGCAGCGGTCGTGCTCAGCACCGACGGCCACGACAACGCGGTCTACGAGCTCTCCGGCGACGTGGCGTGGAGCTTCGACGAGCTCGCCGCAGTGCTCACCGACGTGCTCGGCCGCGAGGTCGCCTACCAGCGGCTCACGCCGGCGGAGCACCACGCGGCGCTGGTCGGTGCGGGCCTCGACGAGGGGACCGCCGGCTTCGTCGTGGCGCTCGACCAGAACGCGGCCGAGGGCGTGCTCGGCGTGACCACCGGTCACCTCTCCCAGCTGATCGGTCGCCCCACCGTCCCGCTCGCGGAGACCGTCGGCTCCTGGAGCTGAGTCCGTGCGGGTGGTTTCGAGGCTCAGGCGCCAGGGCGCCTTCGCACCTCAACCACCGACCACGGTGGTTGAGGTGCGAGCGGAGCGAGCCTCGGAACCACCCTCAGCGCAGCGTCCCGACCACGGTGGTTGAGGTGCGAGCGGAGCGAGCCTCGAAACCACCCTCGGTCGACCCTCAGCGCAGCGTCCCGACCACGGTGGTTGAGGTGCGAGCGGAGCGAGCCTCGAAACCACCCTCGGTCGACCCTCAGCGCAGCGTCCCGACCACCACGGTGCCGTCGACGTCCTCGTCGCGCACGACCTCGGCGGCCAGGCCGGCGGCGGTCATCAGCCCGGCGGTCCGGGACGACTGCGCGGCGCTGGTCTCGATGAGCAGCCGCCCGCCCGGTGCCAGCCAGTCGGTCGCTCCGGCAACGACCCCGCGCTGCACGTCGAGCCCGTCAGTCCCACCGTCGAGCGCGACGCGGTGCTCGTGGTCGCGAGCCTCCGGCGGCATCAGGGCGATGTCGTCGGTCGGCACGTACGGCGCGTTGACCACCAGCACGCAGACGCGTCCGCGCAGCCCGTCGGGCAGGGCCGAGTAGAGGTCCCCCAGGAAGACCCGCTCCGCGGGCAGGTTGCGCCGCGCGCAGGCGACCGCGTCCGGGTCGACGTCCGCGGCGTACACCTCGAGCCCGGGTACGGCGGCCAGCAGCGCCGCGCCCAGAGCGCCGGTGCCGCAGCACAGGTCGACGGCGACCTCGCCGGAGGAGAGCCCGGCAGCGGCCGCTCGGACCAGGGCCGCCGAGCGCTGTCGCGGCACGAAGACCCCCGGCGCGACCGCGATCCGGAGCCCGCAGAACGCCGCGAACCCGACCACCAGCTCCAGCGGCTCGCCCGCGACCCGTCTCGCGAGCATCGCCGCCAGCTCGGCGTCGTCACGAGCCGCCTCGGTCAGCACGCGGGCCTCGTCCTCGGCGAAGACGCACCCGGCCGAGCGGAGGGTGGCGACGAGCTCGGCGTACGGCATGGTCGATGATGCTCCCATGCCGAGCGTCTCCACCCAGATCACCGTCATCGTGGTCGGGTACGCCGTGCTGGTCGTCGTCCTGGCCCTGGTCGTGGCGCTGCGCCACGGGGAGCGGCCGGGCTGGCTGGACCAGATGGTCTGGATGCTGGAGGCGCTGCTCGTGGTCCGCGCCCTGGCGGGGCTCGGGGCCTTCAGCGGCGACGGCCCCGACTCGACGTCGACGTACGTCGGCTACCTGATCGCGTCGGTGTGCGTGCTGCCGATCGCGATGCAGTCGATCAGGGACGACCGCGCGGTCTGGTCGTCGGGGGTGGTCGCGGTCGCCGCGCTGGCGATCGCCGTGGTCGCCGTACGACTGGAGATGACGGCATGAGCACTGGCCCTACTCGCCCCACCGACGTCACCGAGCCCGCCGACGCTCCGCGCAGCGGGCCGCACAAGGTGCTGCTCGCCTTCTACGCGCTCTTCGCCCTGGCCGCCGGCGCGCGTGCCCTGGTGCAGCTGACGACGCAGTACGACGAGGCGCCCGTCGCCTACTGGCTCTCGCTGGCCGCGGCGGTGACCTACGCGCTGGGGTGGTACGCGATCCGGGAGGCCTCGGCGGGCCGGACCGGGTTCGCGAGCGTGATGCTCTGGATCGAGCTGGCCGGGGTCCTCACCGTCGGCACGCTCAGCCTGGTCGAGCGGCACTGGTTCCCGGACGCCTCGGTCTGGTCCGACTTCGGCATCGGCTACGGCTTCGTGCCGGCCGTCCTACCGATCGCCGGGCTCCTCTGGCTGCACCGCTGGAAGCGCCGCGAAAGCGCCGCGGGAATGCCGGCTGACGACTGAATCAGTCGTCGGATCGCGCTTGCAAGCGCGATTCAAGCATTCTCCCAGTCATCTTCAAGTGGTGACCAGCAGGGTGGTCCCACCGGACAACGCGGTCCGGACCCCCCACCTGAGGAACCATCGTGAACACCCTGATCGCACTCGGAGTCCCCGTCGCCGCCCTGCTGGCCTACCTGGCCACCCGGCCCGCCTCGCCCGCCGGGGAGGCCGCCCGCCGCGCGCACCGGGTCAGCCGCCACCCGGCGCTGGCCAACCTCGGCGACGTCCGGCTCCGCCTCGACCGGGAGCTGCCCGGTCGGCAGGTCGACTTCGTCCTGGCCCGGGTCGCCCAGCACGGGATCGACGCCCGGACCCTGTGGGCGTGGCTGGACCGGTTCGGGGCCGACGCCCTGGTGCTCGCGCTGGCCTCGGGCCAGGGCTACGCCGGCGTGCTGCGGATCCTGCGCGACCAGACGACGTACGACGAGCGCGAGGCCCGGCTGCTGGCCCGGCTCAGCACCCCGGAGCTGTTCGAGCTGGCCGCCTAGGCCTGTCGCCGATCTGGAACGTGTTCTAGATTGCGGGACGTGCCCCCCGACGTCTTCGCCCCGACCCAGCTCGGCCCCGTCCGGCTCCGCAACCGGACGGTGAAGGCGGCGACCTTCGAGGGTCGCGCGCCCGACGGCCAGGTGACCGACGCGTTGATCGACTACCACCTGGCCGTGGCGCGCGGCGGCGTCGGACTCACGACGGTCGCCTACCTCGCCGTCGCGCCGGAGGGACGGACGCATCGTGAGCAGATCGTCGTCGGACCCGACACCCGCGCCGGGCTGGCGCGGATGGCCGAGGCCATCCACGCGACCGGGGCCGCGATCGCCGGCCAGGTCGGCCACGCGGGACCGGTCGCCAACGGCCGCTCCAACGGCGTGCGGGCGATCAGCGCCTCGCGGATGCCGAGCCCGCTGTCGATGCAGATGATCCGCTCGGCCACCGAGGCCGACCTGACCCGCGTCACCCGGGCGTACGTCGCCGCCGCACGCACGCTGGTCGACGCGGGCTTCGACGTCCTCGAGCTGCACATGGCGCACAGCTACCTGATCTCGTCGTTCCTGGCGCCGGGCCTCAACCGCCGCAAGGACGAGTACGGCGGCTCGCTGGCCAACCGGGCCAGGCTCGGGCGCCAGGTGGCGCGCGCCGTGCGCGACGAGGTCGGCGACGCGGTGGCGGTGACCGCCAAGGTGTCGCTCTCCGACGGGTTCAAGGGCGGCGTGACGACGGACGCGGGGCTCGAGTACGCCCAGCTGCTCGAGTCCGACGGCACCCTGGACGCCCTGCAGCTCAGCGGCGGCTCGTCGCTGATGAACCCCATGTACCTCTTCCGGGGCGAGGCGCCGCTGACGGAGTTCGCCGCGACGATGCCCCTCGTCGTACGCCTCGGGATGAAGACGCCGGTGGGCAAGGGCTTCCTGAAGACGTACCCCTTCGAGGAGGCCTACTTCCGCGAGAAGGCGCTGCGCTTCCGGGCGGCGCTGACGATGCCGCTGATGCTGCTCGGCGGGATCAACCGGGTCGACACGATGGAGCAGGCGATGGCGGACGGGTTCGAGCTCGTCGCGATGGGCCGTGCGCTGCTGCGCGAGCCGGACCTGGTCGACAGGCTCGCGGCCGGCCGCGCGACCGAGGGCGTGTGCGTCCACTGCAACCGGTGCGTGCCCACCATCTACTCGGGCACGCGGTGCCCGGTGATCGCGCCGGCCTGACCCTTCCCAACAACTAGAACGTGTTCTAGGTTGGCGCGCATGGGAGACAAGCTGAAGGTCGTCGTCTGGTCCACGGGCACCATCGGGCGGCACGCCATCGCCGGGATCGACGCGCACCCCCGCATGGAGCTGGTGGGGGTGTGGGTGTCGAACCCCGAGAAGGACGGCAAGGACGCCGGGATCCTGGCCGACCTGGGTCGCGAGCTGGGCATCCGGGCCACCACCGACCGCGACGCGCTCGTGGCGCTGAAGCCCGACGCGATCCTGCACACCGCGATGGCCGACGACCGGGTGTTCGAGTGCATCGAGGACCTCTTCGGCTTCGTCGAGGCCGGCATCAACGTGGTCTCGAGCGGCCCCGTCCTCCTGCAGTGGCCGGAGCGGATCCTCCCCGACGAGATGCTCGAGCGGCTCGCCGAGGCGGGACGGCGCACGGGTGCCAGCCTGCACGTCAACGGCATCGACCCCGGCTACGCCAACGACCTGCTGCCGCTGGCCCTCACCAGCCTGAGCCAGCGCATCGACGAGGTCCGGGTGATGGAGATCGCGGACTACTCGACGTACTACCAGCCCGTGGTGATGGGCGACATGTTCGGCTTCGGCCGGCCGATGGAGTTCGAGCCGCTGCTCTGGCAGCCGGGCATCCTGACCATGGCCTGGGGCAGCGTCGTGCGCCAGATCGCGGCTGGCCTCGACATCGTGCTCGACGAGCCGCTGGTCGAGAGGGTCGAGCGGCGCGCCGCGGAGGTCGACACACCGAGCGTCTCGGGCGATGTCGCGGCCGGGACCATGGGCGCCGTCCGCTTCGAGCTGATCGGCAACGTCGACGGCATCGCGCGCGTCGTGCTCGAGCACGTCACCCGCACCGCCGAGGACCAGGCGCCGGAGTGGCCGCAGCCCGCCGAGGGCGGTGGTGGCTACCGGGTCATCGTCACCGGCGAGCCGATGATGCGGCTCGACCTCACCCACCACGGCGAGCACGGCGACCACAACGTCTCCGGCATGATCACCACCGCGCAGCGGCTGGTCAACGCGCTGCCCGCGGTGGTCGAGGCGAGGGGCGGCCTGATCACCGCGCTGGACCTCCCGCTGGTCACCGGCCGGGGGCTGGTGAGCACCACGTGAGCATCCTCGACCGCTTCTCCGTCGACGGCCAGGTCGCCATCGTCACCGGCGCGGGCCGCGGCCTCGGGGCCGCCACCGCCGTCGCGCTGGCCGAGGCCGGCGCCGACGTGCTGATCTCCGCCCGCACCGCCGAGCAGCTCGACGTCGTCGCCGAGCAGGTCCGCGCGACCGGTCGCCGCTGCGTCGTCGTGCCCGCCGACCTCAGCGACCTCGACGCCGTCGCCGGGCTGGCGCAGACGGCGTACGACGAGCTCGGCCGCCTGGACACCGTCGTCAACAACGTGGGCGGCACCTTCCCGCGGGAGTTCATGAAGACGAGTGCCCGCTTCCTCAACGAGTCGTTCAGCTTCAACGTGACCACCGCGCACGCGCTGACCCGGGCCGCCGTCCCGCTGATGCTGGCCGACGACGACGGCCGGCAGAAGAGCGTCGTCACGATCAGCTCGATGATGGGGCGCACGGCGGACCGCGGGTTCGTCGCCTACGGCACCGCCAAGGCCGCGCTCGCGCACTGGACCAGGATGGCGGCGCAGGACCTCTCGCCCCGGATCCGGGTCAACGGCATCTACGTCGGCTCGATCCTGACCAGCGCGCTGGAGTTCGTCGCGGGTCAGCCCGAGCTGATGGGCCAGCTCGAGGGCAAGACCCCGCTCGGCCGGGTCGGCGAGCCGGAGGACATCGCGGCCGGTGTCCTCTACCTGTCCTCGCGGGCCGGGCAGTACGTCACCGGCAAGCTGATCGAGATCGACGGGGGCATCCAGCAGCCCACCCTCGACCTCGGCTTCCCCGACGTCTCACCGTAGGGTCGCGCACCGTGAGCACCTCCGTCCCCACTGCGTACGCCGTCTCGCCCGACTCCGGCGAGCACTGGAGCAAGGAGGGGGCCTGGAGGGTCACCGAGGGCATCCACCGGATCCCGCTGCCACTACCCCTGGACGGGCTCAAGGCGATCAACGTCTACGTCATCGAGACCGACGACGGCCTGACCCTGATCGACGGCGGCTGGGCGATCACCGAGGCCCGCGAGCTGCTCGAGCGCTGCCTGCGCGACGTCGGCTACGGCTTCGGCGACATCAAGCGGTTCCTGGTCACCCACGTCCACCGCGACCACTTCACGCTCGCGACGGTCCTGGGCCACGAGTACGGCGCCGACGTCGCGCTCGGCCTCGGGGAGAAGCCGGCGCTCGACCTGCTCAACGACCCCGACCTCGACCAGAACCCGTTCCTCGACGTGCTCCGCACCGCCGGCGCGCGCGAGCTGGCCGAGCTGTGGGCAGCCGGGGACGGCGAGGGCCCGGACACCTCGATCTGGAGGTACCCCGACACCTGGCTCGAGGGCGACCACGAGATCGCGGTCGGTGCGCGCACCATCGACGCCGTCCACACCCCGGGGCACACGCCCGGCCACTACGTGTACGCCGACCGGGCGGCCGGGCTGCTCTTCGCGGGCGACCACGTGCTGCCGACGATCACGCCGTCGATCGGGTTCACGGTGCCGCCGACGCCCGATCCGCTCGGCGACTTCATGGCGTCGCTGACCAAGGTCCGCTCGCTGCCGGACCTGCGGATCCTGCCGGCCCACGGGCCGGTCGCGCCGTCCTCGCACGAGCGCGTCGACGAGCTGCTGGCCTTCCACGAGCAGCGGCTCGACCTCAGCCTGGCCGCGATCGCCGACGCTCCGGCGACCGGCTTCACCGTCGCGCACCAGCTCGGCTGGACCCGGCACGAGCGGGCCTACGACGAGCTCGATGAGTTCAGCCAGGGCATGGCCGCGATGGAGACCAAGGCCCACCTCGAGCTCCTGGTCGCCCAGGGGCGGGCCACCCGCGAGGACACGGTCGACGGCGTGCTGTTCGCGATCCGGAGCTGACTTTCGTCCGTACCGGGTGAAGCCAACCGGCGCGTTCGGGTCCACGCTGGCTCCTCAGGAAGGGTGTCAGGAGGAGCGATGGCTGGGTCGGTCGAGCTGGAGCCGATCTCGGGGCGGGACCGGATCACGGCGCTCGACGCCGCGATCGGGGTCACCGCGTCGGCGATCGGCGTCGCCGCGCTGGTCGGCAGGCGGGTGGTCACGATCACCGGGCCGATCGCGGGCGTGGTGCTGCGTCCACCGGTCGTGCCCGCGCGCCACCAGCCGGGCACCTGGCTCCTCCACGCCGCCCGGCGCGGTGCCGAGCGGCGCTCGTGGCTGGAGGTCGAGCTGAGGGCGCTGCTCGACGTGCTCGTGCCGGCGATCGCCCAGGCGCTCCTGCGCCGGATGGACCTGACCGACGTCGTACGTCGCCACGTCGACCTCGACGAGCTGGTCGCCACCGTCGACCTCGACGGCGTGGCCGCGCGGCTGGACCTGGACGCGGTCGTGGGCCGCCTCGACCTCGACCGCATCGTCCGGGAGCGGGTGGACCTGGACGGACTCGTGGCGACCGTCGACATCGACGCCATCGCGGCGCGCATCGACATCGAGGCCGTCATCGCGCGCATCGACCTGGTCGGACTCGCGGAGGACGTCATCGCCGAGGTCGACCTGCCCGAGATCATCCGCGAGTCCACCGGGTCGATGGCCTCCGAGACCGTGCGCGGCGTGCGGATGCAGGGCATCACGGCCGACGAGGCGCTCGGCCGGGCGGTGGACCGCTTCCGGCTGCGGCGCAGCCGCCGCCGCCCGCTCGACCCGCCGCCGGCGGTGGTGCCGTGAGCGAGCCCGACCTGAGCCACATCCCGCGCGAAGCGCGTGCCTTCCAGGGCCGGCCCGCCGGGCTGGTGAGCCGGATGATCGCGAACGCTGTCGACGCGGCCGTGGTCGGTGCGCTGCTGCTGGCCGGCTACCTGGGGATCAACGGCCTGCTGTTCTTCCTCGACCCGCGCAGCTTCCACTTCCACGAGCCGGTCCCGCTCCTGACGCTGACGTCGGCGTTCGTCGTCGCCGGGCTCTACCTCGGCGTCTCCTGGGCGCTGGTCGCCCGCACCTACGGCTGCCACGTCATGGGGCTCCGGGTCGTCGGCCGCCGCGGACACCGCCTCCGGGTGCTCGTCGCCCTGGCCCGGGGAGCCTTCTGCGTCCTCTTCCCGATCGGCCTTTTCTGGTGCGTGGTCAACCCGAGGTCGCGCAGCATCCAGGACATCGTGCTGCGCACCTCCGTCGTCTACGACTGGATGCCGCGCGCGCACGAGCCGACCGTGGTGAGCGTCAGCGACTGAGGCGCATCGGGAGGTGTGGGATGCCGTCCTCCAGGAACTCCTCGCCGGAGACCTCGAAGCCGAACGTCGCGTACCAGCCGGCCAGCGGCGACTGGGCGTCCAGCACCACGTCGCGGTCCTGCGCGACCTGCAGGGCCGTCGACATCACCAGGTCGGCCAGTCCCTTGCCGCGGGCGGCCCGCGCGAGCACCACCCGGCCGATCCGCCAGCACCGCCTGTCGTCGAGCACCCGCGCGTAGCCCAGCAGCACGTCGTCGTCGCGCAGCAGGACGTGCCGGGTGCCCGGCTCGGCGTCGCGGCCGTCGAGGTCGGGGTAGGGGCAGTCCTGCTCGACCACGAAGACGTCCTGGCGCAGCCGCCACACGGCGTACGCCGTGGGTCCGTCGAGGGCCGTGAAGGGGCCGGCCGTGATGGTGATCAAGCCAGGAACTCCCTCGTGCGTGCCCAGGCGTCCTCCGCCTCGGGGACGAGCGGCAGCAGCGGGTAGACGTGGATGAGGTCGGCCACCTCGACGTACGTCAGGTCCCAGTCGGTGCTGGCGGCTCGGCGCTCCAGCAGCCGGCAGCCCGGCGCGAGGACGTCGCGGGTCCCGCAGAACATCAGCGTCGGCGGCAGGCCGGAGAGGTCGCCGAGCGCGGGGCTCACCTCGGGCCGGCCCAGGTCGTCCGGGGAGCCCGCCCACCAGGCGGCGTACGTCTCGAGCTTGCCCAGGTGCAGCCACGGGTCGCGGGCGGCGAACTCCGCGGTCTCCGGGGCGCTCGACGTCAGGTCGACCCACGGCGAGATCAGCAGCAGGCGGCCGGCCTGCGGCCCGCCGCGGTCCCGGAGCGTCAGGGCGACCGCGAGCGCGTAGCCGCCACCGGCGGAGTCGCCGGCCAGGACCAGCTCGTCGGACTCCGTCGCCCACCGGGCGGCCAGGTCGGCGACTGCGTCGTGCGAGTCGCGCCAGGTGTGCTCGGGAGCGAGCGGGTAGGCGGGCACGACGACGCGGGCGTCGAGCTCGGTCGCGAGGCGCGCCAGGTAGCGCACGTGGAACGCGTCGATGCCCGCGACGTAGGCGCCGCCGTGCAGGTAGAGGACCGTCCGGCGCGGGTCGCGGTGCCGCGGGGTGACGACGTACGACGCGAACGCGCCGGCGTCGCTCGGGACCATCTCCGTCACGACCGAGTAGCGCTTGTCGAAGCCGCGCACGGCGTTGGTCGGCAGCGACGGCTCCTGGCCGGCGTGCAGCTGCTCGATCCGCTCGCGCTCGGCGTCGGGGGAGAGCTGCTCCTGCGAGCGGCGCATCCGGGGCACGGCCCAGGCGAGCAGCTGGTGACGACGGCTCTGCGGCATGTGCCCACAGTAGAGAGGTCACCCACCGCCGGTGCCGAGCCGGACGCTAGAGTCTTTCCCACATGACAGGGGAGCACGCCTCAACAACGTGCTGAGAGTGCGGAACAGCCGCAGACCCTAAGAACCTGCTCCGGTTAGCACCGGCGAAGGGAGTCGGAATGAGATCTGTTCGCGTGCTCGTGCCCCTGATGGCACTGGCCCTCAGCACCACCGCCTGCTCGGTCATCGGCGGGGACTCGTCGTCCGAGAAGCCCGCCTCGGACCGGGTCGTCCTGGTGACCCACGAGTCGTTCGCCCTGCCGAAGGAGCTGACGCGCAAGTTCGAGAAGGAGTCGGGCTACGACCTGGTGGTCCGGGCCTCCGGCGACGCCGGCGCGCTGACGAACAAGCTGGTCCTCACCAAGGACGACCCGCTCGGTGACGTGTCCTTCGGCGTCGACAACACGTTCGCGTCGCGGGCGCTCGACGAGGGGGTCTTCGCGCCGTACGCCGCGGCGCTGCCCGACGGTGCCGACCGGTTCGTGCTGGCCGGCGACGACGGCAAGACGCTCGCCCCGGTGGACAGCGCCAGCGTGTGCGTCAACGTCGACGACGCCTGGTTCGCCGACAAGGGCGTGGCGCCGCCGACGACCCTGGACGACCTGGTGAAGCCGGCCTACCGCGGCCTCTTCGTCACCTCCGGCGCGGCGACCAGCTCTCCGGGCATGGCGTTCCTGCTCGCGACGATCGCCCGGTACGGCGACGACTGGCCGGCGTACTGGACCAGGCTGATGGCCAACGGCACGCAGCTCACCGACGGCTGGTCCGACGCCTACCAGGTCGACTTCACCCAGGGCGGCGGCAAGGGGAAGCGGCCGATCGTGCTGTCCTACGACTCCTCGCCCGCGTTCACCGTCGGCGACGACGGGACGTCCACCACCAGCGCGCTGCTCGACACCTGCTTCCGCCAGGTGGAGTACGCCGGCGTGCTCGCCGGCGCCGATAACCCCCAGGGCGCCAAGGCCCTGGTCGACTTCCTGCTCAGTCCCGAGGTGCAGGCCGCGCTCCCGGACAGCATGTACGTCTTCCCGGTGGACTCCTCGGTGGAGCTGCCGGCCGACTGGTCGGCGTTCGCGAAGCAGCCGACCGACCCGTGGCAGGTCGACCCCGCCGACATCGCGGAGCACCGCGACGAGTGGCTGCGCGAGTGGAGCGACGTCACCTCCCGATGAGCGGGCGTTGATCGGGCGATGATCGGGCGATGAGGCGCATCCTCGCGCTGGTCGGGCTGGCGGCGGTGCCGCTGGCCGTGCTCGGCGTGTTCTTCGTGCTGCCGGTCAGCGGGATGCTCTCGGAGGGCTTCTGGGTCGACGGTCGCTTCGACCCGGGGGCGGTCGCCGACGTGCTGACCCGTCCGCGCACGCTGCGCGTCATCTGGTTCACGCTCTGGTCCGCCCTGGCCGGTACGACGGTGTCGGTGCTGCTCGGCGTGCCGGCCGCGCACCTGCTGCACCGGCGGCGCTTCCACGGGCGCGGCGTGCTGCGGGCGCTGCTGCTGGTGCCGTTCGTGCTCCCGACCGTCGTGGTCGGCGTCGCCTTCCGCGAGCTGATCGGGGAGGCGGGACCGCTCGGCTTCCTGGGCTTCGACGGCTCGGCGGGGGCGATCGTCGCGGGCCTGGCGTTCTTCAACGTCGCGGTCGTGATCCGCGCGGTCGGTGCGGCCTGGGAGTCGCTCGACCCGCGGCCGGCCGAGGCCGCGGCCGCGCTCGGGGCGAGCCCGGCGCAGGTCTTCCGCACCGTCACCCTGCCGGCCCTGCGGCCCGCGATCGTGTCGGCCGCGAGCGTGGTCTTCCTCTTTTGCGCCACGGCGTTCGGGGTGGTGCTGACGCTCGGTGGCCTGCGCTACTCCTCGATCGAGACCGAGATCTACCTGCTCACCACCAACCTGCTCGACCTGCAGGCGGCCGCGGCCCTCTCGATCGTGCAGCTCGTGGCGATCACGGCCCTGCTCGTGGTCACCAGCCGCCTGCGAGCAGTCGCCGATCCGCGCCTCGCGCGCACGACGGCCCGCCCGCCGCGGGTCTCGGTCGGCGACTGGCCGGGCGTGCTGGCGACGGTGCTCGTGGGCGTGCTCGTCGGCCTGCCGATCGCCGCGCTCGTGGTCGGCTCGCTGCAGGTGGGCGACGGCTGGGGTCTGGGCAACTACCGGGCGCTGACGACCGGGGGGTCCCGAGACGCGCTGCTGGTGCCGGTGACCGACGCACTGGTCACCTCGCTGCGCACCGCCGTCGACGCCACCTGGATGGCCCTCTCCCTGGGGCTGCTGGTCGCCGTGGTCGTGACGCGGCGCTCGCACACCCGCGCCGAGCGCCGCGTCCGTGGCCTGCTCGACGGGCTCTTCATGCTCCCGCTGGGCGTGTCCGCGGTGACGCTCGGCTTCGGCTTCCTGATCACCCTCGACGAGCCGCCGCTGGACCTCCGCGACTCCCTGCTGCTGGTGCCGATCGCCCAGGCGCTGGTGGCGCTCCCGCTCGTCGTACGCACGCTCGCGCCGGCGCTCGGAGGCGTCGACGACCGGCAGCGTCAGGCCGCGGCGTCGCTGGGCGCCGGACCGCTGCGCACCTTCGCGACGGTCGACCTGCCCGTCATGTGGAAGCCGCTGCTGGCGGCCGCCGGCTTCGCGTTCGCGGTGTCGCTGGGGGAGTTCGGCGCCACGTCCTTCCTGGCGCGCGACGAGAGCCCGACGATGCCGATCGTGATCTTCCACCTCATCGGGCACCCGGGTGCGATGAACTACGGCATGGCCCTCGCCGCGTCCGTCGTCCTCGCCGCCACCACCGCGGTCGTGATGCTCGCCGTGGAGCGGCTGCGGGTGCCGTCGCTGGGAGCCTTCTGATGCTCACGCTCGACGGCGTCTCGATCGCGTACGACGGCGTGCCCGCCGTCATCGATGCCTCCCTGCGGCTCGAGGACGGGGAGGTGCTCGCCGTCCTCGGTCCCAGCGGCTCGGGCAAGTCGACGCTGCTGCGCGCCGTCGCCGGCCTGGAGCCCGTCACGACCGGGCGGATCGCCTGGGACGACGGCGACCTGGCCGGCGTACCCACGCACAAGCGCGGCTTCGCGCTGATGTTCCAGGACGGACAGCTCTTCGGGCACCTCACGGTCGCCCGCAACGTCGGCTACGCGCTGCGGCTGCGCCGTACGCCGAACGCCGCCGCGCGGGTGCGCGAGCTGCTCGAGCTCGTCGGGCTGGAGGGGTACGGCGACCGCCTGCCGGCCACCCTGTCCGGCGGCGAGCGCCAGCGGGTCGCGCTGGCCCGCTCGCTGGCGGTGCAGCCGCGGCTGCTGCTCCTCGACGAGCCGCTGTCGGCCCTCGACGCCGGGCTGCGCGAGCGCCTGGCCAACGACCTGCGCGACATCCTGCGGGCGGCGGGCACCACGGCGTTGATGGTCACGCACGACCAGGAGGAGGCCTTCACGGTCGCCGATCGGCTCGCGGTGATGCGGGCGGGCCGGATCGTCCAGCAGGGCGACATCGCGGCGGTGTGGCGGGCGCCGGCGGACCCGGAGACCGCGCTCTTCCTGGGCTACGCGCGGGTGCTCGAGGGGGAGTCGGCCGGCACGCTGCTGCGCGCCGCCGGGCTGCCGGACGACGACGCCGCGGTCGCCGTACGCCGCTCCGCGCTGGTGGTGGCCGACGCCGGGCCGCTCGCCGGGGTCGTGGTCTCGGCGCGGGTCACGCCCGAGCTCATCCGGCTCGTCGTCGAGGTCGACGGGATCGGCGCGGTCGACGCCGTGGCCCGCCTGGACACCCACCCGGCGGCGGGCGACCGCGTCTCGATGGTGGTCGACGCCTCACGGCTGGCCGTGACGCCGACCACCTCATGACTGGACGGGATCTCTAGACTGACCTCCGTGTATCGCCGCGCCTGGACCCTGCTCGTGGTCAACGCCGCCCTGATGGGCGTCTGGGCGGCGATCACGGCATGGTCGGTCGACCGACCGCTGATCGACCCCGACGGCAGCTTCCTCGGTCCTGCCATGGTGCGGCTGCCGATCCTTTGCGTCGGCGCCCTCTTCCTGGACCTGGTGCCGCGGGCGCTCTGGATATCGCGTGGTCGGCCGAGCCGGTGGCCGGAGCTGGTCCGCGAGCGCTGGCGCACCCACTGGACCCGGGAGCGCATCGTCCTGGTGCTGCTCGGGATCGTCTGCTTCTACGTGATCTACGTCTGCTACCGCAACCTCAAGTCGTTCCTGCCGCTCGTCACCGACCGGATGTACGACCGCGAGCTGCACTCGCTCGACCGGATCCTGTTCTTCGGGTCCAACCCCGCCACGGTGCTCCACGAGATCCTCGGCAAGACCGTGGTGGCCCACGTCCTGTCGACCTCGTACCTGTTCTTCATCCCGATGGTCGCCATCATGGTGACGGTCTGGCTGGTGTGGTCGCGCAACCTGTCGTACGGCTGGTGGTTCGTCACCTCCCAGGGGATCGCCTGGACCCTCGGGACGATCTCGTACTACGCCCTCCCGACGATCGGGCCGGGCCTCGAGTACACCTACCTCTACCAGAGCCTGGCGCACACGGGCACCAGTGACCTGATGGCGTCGTTGGTCAACGCGCGCCAGGGAGTCCTGTGGAGCGACGGGCAGGCGCAGACCGTCGCCGGCTTCGCCAGCCTGCACACGGGGATCGCCCTGCTGTGGGCGCTGATGGTCCAGTTCACGGTGCGCAACCGGATCATCCGGGTCGCGTTCTGGGTGAACTTCGCCCTGATCCTCGTGGCCACCCTGTACTTCGGCTGGCACTACATCGCGGACGACATCGCGGGCGTCTGCATCGCGCTGGTCTCCTTCTACCTCGGCGGCATCGCCAGCGGCCAGAAGTTCGACCACCTCGGGCTGACGTCGCACCCGACGACCACCACCTCGAAGGTGCCCGTCGACCGCTGAGCGGTCGCCCGCTCGCCACCCATCTCCGCACGGACGGCCACCGACGAGGTGTCGCCTCCGCGCGCTCCCGGCGCGCCACCACGTGCGCGGCCGGGCGAGCGTTCGAGAATTACAACCTTGTAGTTCGTCAAGGGGACACGCCGGTGACGGAAGTTAAAATTGTGAAAGTTGTTCCCAATGGGACGAAAGTTGTCTAGCGTGCTCCGAGTGCCGCCTGTTGGAGGTGGTGACCCAGAGGAGGCAGTCCGGTGCGAGCGCTCGGCGTAGCAGCGACCACTGTCCTCGCTGTGGTGGCAGCGGGCCTGGCGAGCGGCATCGCCGTCGCCGACGACGACACCGTGCCGAGCCGGCAGGACGTCGCGGACGCTCGTACGGCGGTCCGCGCCCAGGTCGACGACGTCGCCTCGGTCCGCGCCCGTCTGGCGGTCGCCAACCAGGACCTCCAGACGTCCGCCGTCGCCGCCGCTCAGGCGGCCGAGGCCTACAACGGTGCGCGCTGGCACGCCGACCGGGCGCGTCGGGCGGCGGCGCGGGCGACGACCGCGCTCGAGGCCGCCGAGGCCGACGTACGCCGTCAGCGGCAGGCCTACACCGACTCCCTCGTCACGTCGTACGAGCTCGCCCCGCAGCTCACCGCCCTGTCGGCCGTCGTCCACTCCGACGGGATCGACTCGGTCCTGCAGCGCTCGGTGACGATGGCGAACGCCAACGACGCGCTCGACGGCAACTACGACGAGCTCCGGGCCGCGGCGGTCGTCGCG
Source organism: Nocardioides sp. URHA0020 (assembly GCF_000620705.1). GTDB lineage: Bacteria > Actinomycetota > Actinomycetes > Propionibacteriales > Nocardioidaceae > Nocardioides. The sequence continues at coordinate 710,111 of NZ_KK211166.1, read as the reverse complement.
GACGTCGCCCGCGACCGCGCCGAGCGGGCCCGGGCCGGCGCCGAGAAGGCCGAGCGCAGCGCGCTGAAGGCCAAGACCGCGGCCCAGCAGGCGGCCGACGCCGCTGCCGCCGACGCCCAGGCCATCGCCGCGCAGAAGGCCACCCTGATCGCCCGCCTCGCCGACCTCGAGCACGTCAGCGTCGACCTGGCCCAGCGGCGCCAGTCGGCGCTGGAGGCACGCGCTGCTCGGGCGGCCGCGGCCGCGGCCGCGCGCGAGCAGGCAGCCCAGGCCGCCGCGACGGCGGCGGCTGCCGCCGAGGCGAAGCCCGCGCCGGCACCCGAGCCGCAGTCCGCGCCGTCCGCCGAGGCCGGCGGCGAGCCGGCCCCGCAGCCGGCGCCGGAGCCGGAGCTGGCCCCCGAGCCCGCGCCGGCCGCGCCGGCCCCGGTCGCCTCCGCGCCGTCTCCGAGGTCCGGTGCGCAGGCCGCGATCGCCTTCGCTCGCGCGCAGATCGGTGAGCCCTACCGCTGGGGCGCTGCCGGGCCCGACGCGTGGGACTGCTCCGGCCTGACGGCCGGTGCCTGGGCGGCTGGCGGCACGTACCTGCCGCACTACTCGGTGGCGCAGTACGAGCAGTCGACCTCGATCTCCGCGAGCCAGCTCCGGCCCGGCGACCTGGTCTTCTGGGGCTCCAGCAACGACCCGGGCTCGATCTACCACGTCGCGCTCTACGTCGGCGACGGCCGGATCATCGAGGCGCCGCGCACGGGGGTGCCGGTCCAGGAGGTCTCGATGTACGGCTGGATCACCCCGAACTTCTACGCCCGCCCCTGACCCCGGACGAGGTCCAGATCACCGCTTGAGGGCGCCACCGGGTGGGTAATCGTCGGGCATGTCCACCGACACCGCCGCCCCTGCCAGCGCGCCCGGCTACGCGGAGCCCGAGGTCGACGTACCTGCGCTGACCGCCCTGCTCGACGGCCGGTACGCCGAGGTCCGGCAGCTGGTCCGGACCAACCTCGCGACGTACGCCTCCGTGCTCGACGACGCCGAGGACCTGGACGTCGACGCCTTCCGCGAGCGGGTCCGCGACGTCGTCGTCGAGATGGCCGCGACCGGGCAGACCGGCATGGGCTTCCCGGAGGAGTACGGCGGCGGCGGGGACATCGGTGCCTCGATCGCGGCCTTCGAGACGCTGGCCTTCGGCGACCTGTCGGTGCTGGTCAAGGTCGGGGTGCAGTTCGGGCTGTTCGGCGGTGCGATCCTCCAGCTCGGCACGAAGCGCCACCACGACGCGTACCTCCAGGACCTGGTGACCGGGAGGCTGATGGGCTGCTTCGCGATGACCGAGACCGGCCACGGCTCCAACGTGCAGGCCCTCGGCACGGTGGCGACGTACGACGTCGCCACCCGGGAGTTCGTGATCACGACCCACGGCGACGCGGCGCGCAAGGACTACATCGGCAACGCCGCGAAGCACGCCGAGGTCGCGGTCGTCTTCGCCCAGCTCGAGGTCGGCGGGCGGTCCGAGGGCGTGCACGCGTTCGTCGTCCCGATCCGGGAGGGCGGCGCGGTCCTCGACGGCGTGCGGGTCGAGGACGACGGCCTCAAGATGGGCCTGAACGGCGTCGACAACGGGCGGCTGTGGTTCGACGGCGTGCGGGTGCCGCGCGAGGCCCTGCTCAACCGCTTCGCTGACGTGTCGCCGGCGGGGGTCTACGAGAGCTCCATCGAGAACCCGAACCGGCGGTTCTTCACGATGCTCGGCACGCTGGTGCAGGGCCGGGTCTGCGTCGGGGGTGCGGGCATCAACGCCAGCAAGGTGGCGCTGACGATCGCGACCAGGTACGCCGTACGCCGTCGTCAGTTCGAGGCCGCGTCGGACACCGAGGAGCAGGTGCTGCTCGACTACGGGATGCACCAGCGGCGGCTGCTGCCGCTGATCGCCCGGACCTACGCGCTGCACTTCGCGCAGGACGTCGTACGCACCCAGCTGCACGACGTCTTCTCCAGCACCCCCGACGCGGCCCTGGAGGCGACCCGGCGCGAGCTCGAGGGCCGCGCGGCCGGCACCAAGGCGCTCGGGACGTGGCACGCGACCCGCACGATCCAGGAGTGCCGCGAGGCCTGCGGTGGTGCCGGCTACCTCGCGGTCAACCGGTTCGCCGCGCTCAAGGCCGACACCGACGTCTTCACGACCTTCGAGGGCGACAACCACGTGCTGCTCCAGCTCGTGGCCAAGGGGCTGCTGACCGACTACGCCAGCGAGTTCGAGGACATGGACCAGCTCGGGATGGTCCGCTTCGTCACCAACCTCGCCGTGGGGACCGTCATCGAGAGGACATCGGCCCACAAGCTGCTCGAGCGGGTCAAGGACCTGCTGCCCGGCGGCGACGAGTGGGACCAGGAGGCGGGGCTGCTCGACTCGGAGTACCAGCTGGCCATGCTGCGCTTCCGCGAGGAGCACATGCTGTCCGGCGTCGCGCGCCGGCTCAAGCGCGGCGTCGACCAGGGCCGCAACCCCGGCGTCGTCTTCTCGGAGGTCCAGGACCACGTCATCGGCGCGGCCAACGCGCACGTCGAGCGGCTCGTGCTGGAGGCGTTCGTCGACCGGCTGCGCGACCTGCCCGCCGACGCGCCCGAGGGCAACCGGGTGGCGCTCGCGCTCCTGTGCGACCTCTTCGCGCTGTCCACCATCGAGGCGGACCGCGCGTGGTTCATGGAGCACGGCCGGCTCACCGTCCAGCGCTCCAAGTCGATCAGCCGCGAGGTCAACGCCCTGTGCCGCAAGATCCGCCCGCTCGCCGTCGACCTGGTCGACGCCTGGGGTGTGCCGGTCGAGATGCTGCGGTCGCCCGACCTGGTCTGAGCGTGGGGTGGCTGCGGTCTTGTCGTGCGCTGGGCCCTGCGGCGATCACCGGTTCACCGGTGATTGCCGCACATCTCAGGCGTTGCAACACCCGAGAAGTGCAGGAAGAGCCTGAGAAGTGAGCCGTCAGGCGACGGCCAAGGTCGGGAAGAGCTCGTCGCGGATCATGGCGGCGGTCGCCGCTGGGCGTCCGAGATCGGCCCAGGTGATGCGGATGCAGCGCCATCCCGTCGTCCGGCAGATCAGCCTCTCCCGCTCCTTCTCGGCCAGTACGACGTCGGAGGCCCGCTGACCGGGGCGCAGCAGCTTCTCGTACTTCACCTTGCCGTCGAACTCCAGGAAGACGCCGAGCTCCGGCCAGGCGAAGTCGACCCGGGCGATCGCACGGCCGTCGCGGTCGAGGATCGGGTACTGCGGCACGGGAAGCGGAAGGCCGTGGTTGAAGAGCAGCACGAAGCTCCGGGTCTCACCGACGGACTCGATGCGATCGTCGGCCAGCCGCAGCACGAGACCGGTGCGGAGCGTGTGCGGCCACTTGTCCATCAGTGCGGCTCGCGTGCTCAACGCCTGCCGGGTCGTCGCCCCGCAGTGGAGGAAGTGGTTGGCGACGACGAGGCTCGACTCTAGGGTGCCGACCGTCGTGACCTCGAGCACGAGCCGGGTCGGGCTCATCACCTCGAGGCCGTTGCGCACGACGACGTCGCCGTCGATGATCGTGCCGCAGTGCTGGTGGACGCCTGCCTCGTGACGGCCGGCCCGGCCGTCGGGCCTGGTCACGTGGACGTCGGAGAGGTCGAGTCCCCAGGTCGGCGCGTCGTACTCAGGAAGCCCGGAGACGTGCGACAGCACGACCCGCGTGCTCGCCTGCTGGACGACCGCCCTGGCCCGGAGGCCATGGCGACCAGCCGCATCGAGGACGTCGTACGCCGGCTTGCTCGCGTAGGCGCCGCGCCGGACCCGGACCAGCACGCCATCGGCCATCAGGCGTGCGATGGACCGGTCATCGTGTCCCTGGCCGAGCAGCGTCCTGCGCAGGAGTACCGGCGTGTTGCGGGGATCGTCGGGCGGGCGAGGCGGTGGCAGCGTCATGCCACCACGTCTGCCCTGACCTCGACGGCCGACACCCGGGGATCGGACGCCTGTGGACAACCGGCCCGGCTTCCCGCACTTCTCGGGCGCTTCCCGCACTTCTCAGGCGTTGCAACGGCCCAGAAGTGCGGCAATCACCGGTGAACCGGGGATTCCCGGGACGCAAGGGGCAGCAGCAGCGACAGCAGCGACGCCCACGAGCTCAGTGGGCGGTGTAGCCCTCGGTCTTGGCCCGCTCGAAGGAGGCGTGCACCTCGGCCTCGGCCTCGGTGCGACCCACCCACTCCGCACCCTCGACGGACTTGCCGGGCTCGAGGTCCTTGTAGACCTCGAAGAAGTGCTGGATCTCGAGGCGGTCGAACTTCGAGACGTGGGAGATGTCGCGCAGGTGCTCCAGGCGCGGGTCCTGGGCGGGGACGCAGAGGACCTTGTCGTCGCCGCCGGCCTCGTCGGTCATCCGGAACATGCCGATCGCGCGGCAGCGGATCAGGCAGCCGGGGAAGGTCGGCTGCTGGAGGATCACCAGCGCGTCGAGCGGGTCGCCGTCCTGGCCGAGGGTGTCCTCGATGAAGCCGTAGTCGGCCGGGTAGGCGGTCGAGGTGAAGAGGGTGCGGTCCAAGCGGAGCCGGCCGGACTCGTGGTCGACCTCGTACTTGTTGCGCTCACCCTTGGGGATCTCCACCAGCACGTCGAACTCGAGCACGTCATCCTCCGCGATCTCAGGCCATCGTCAGGCCACCATCAAAGTGTCGGGGTGGCCCGCGCGGCGGGCCTCGACCAGTCTCGCGCACAATGACGCCAAACGTGGAGTCGGGAAGGAGCAGGACGTGGGTCGACGTGACGCACGCCACGGCTCGCGCCTGGCGTTCTGGCTCCCGGTGGTGCTCGTCCTGGCGCTGCTCGCCGGCGCCGGCACGACGTACTGGCTCGACCGCGACCAGCCCGACCCCGACACGGACCCCGAGCAGGTCGCGCCGCCGGCGGGCCTCGAGCTCCCGCCGCTGACCGCGCCCGCACCGGTCGCCGCCGCGGCAGCCGGGACCGCCGACCCCGTGAAGGTACGGCGCGCGCTCGCCCCGCTGCTCGCCGACCCGGACCTCGGCCCGCACGTGCTCGCCGCGGTGGCCGGGCTGGACGGCACGCCGGTCTTCACCCGGGGCGGCGGCGAGGTCGTCCCGGCCTCCACGCTCAAGCTGCTCACCAGCACGGCCGCGCTCGAGACGATGGGCCCGGACCACACGTTCGCCACCACGGTCGTCACGACCGGGCCGCGCCGGATCGTCCTCGTCGGCGGCGGCGACCCCCTGCTCTCCGCGACCCGACCCGCCCGCGACGCCTACCCGCGGCCGGCCGACGTCGTCACGCTCGCCCGGGCGACCGCCACCGAGCTGCTGGCCGGCGGCACCTCCCGGGTCCGTCTCGGGTACGACGCCACCCTCTTCACCGGTCCCGACGTCAGCCCGCACTGGCCCGAGTCCTACATCCCCGACGCGGTGGTCGCCCCCATCCAGTCCTTGTGGGTCGACGAGGGCCGCCCGGTCGACGGCGACCGCGACGAGCGCGTCGCGGACCCCGCTCTTGCGGCCGCGAACGCCTTCGCCGACGCGCTCACCCGGGCCGGCGTGAGGGTCGTCGGGGCACCGACGCCCCGCCCCGCCGATCCGGCCGCCACCGAGGTCGCCCGCGTGACCAGCCCGCCCCTGTCGCAGCTGGTCGAGCACACGCTGCTGGTCAGCGACAACGAGGCGGCCGAGGTGCTCGCCCGGCAGGTGGCGGTCACGACGGGGGTGCCCGCCACGTTCGCCGGCGGCGCCGGGGCGGTCCTCAAGGTCGTCACCGGCCTCGGGGTGCCGACCAGCGGCGCGACGACGTACGACGGCAGCGGGCTCTCCCGCGACAACCGGCTCGACCCCACGCTGCTGACCGCGCTGCTCCACGTGGTCGGCTCCGAGGAGCACCCCGACCTGCGCCCGGTGCTGACCGGGCTGCCGGTCGCCGGCTTCAACGGGTCGCTGTCGGAGCGCTTCACCGAGACGGTCGACCGGGCGGGTCGGGGCAGCGTGCGCGCCAAGACCGGCACCCTGACCGGCGTCAGCGGCCTGGCCGGCACCGTGACCGACCGGACCGGCACCCCGATGGTCTTCGCGGTCATGGCCGACCACATCGCGCTGGCCGACACCCTCGATGCGCGAGCGGCGCTGGACGCCGTCGCGTCCGCCCTCGCCGCCTGCCGGTGCGCGGCTTGAGCGTTGGCGGGCACGGGTACCGTCGGCGCATGACGAACTCCCGCGCCGGCATGGTCGACTGGGACCTCGCGGTCTCGATCGGCTCCCGACTGGCCGGTGACGGGCCGGCCGTGACCTGGGAGGAAGCCGCGGCCGTGGTGACCGAGCTCCGGGCCGACGCCAACCGCTCCACCGGCCTCGTCCGGGACTTCACCGGGCTCGAGGCGGCGTCCGACACGGCGCCGATCGTGGTCGTCGACCGGGCCGGCTGGGTGCAGGCCAACGCCGACGGGTTCGCGACCGTCCTCGCCCCGATCGTCGACAAGCTCTCCGGCGGCAAGGAGCCCTCGCGGCTCACCCACGCCGTCGGCTCCCGCGTCGCCGGCGCCGAGGTCGGTGGCCTGCTCGGCTTCCTGGCGGGCAAGGTCCTCGGCCAGTTCGACCCGTTCTTCGCCCCCTCGGGGCGGCTGCTGCTGGTCGCGCCCAACATCGTCCACGTCGAGCGCGAGCTCGAGGTCGACCCCCAGGACTTCCGGCTGTGGGTATGCCTGCACGAGGAGACCCACCGGGTGCAGTTCACGGCGACGCCGTGGCTGACCGAGCACCTGCTCGGCGAGATGCACGGCATCGCCGACAGCATCGAGCCCACCCGCCTCCTCGACGACGGCCTGGGCCGGCTCACCAAGGCCCTGCGCGGCGGCCCCGAGGGCGGCAACCTCCTCGACGCGGTCAGCACGCCGGAGCAGAAGGAGATCGTCGACCGCATCACCGGCGTCATGTCGCTGCTCGAGGGCCACGCCGACGTCGTCATGGACGGTGTCGGGCCGAGCGTCATCCCGACCGTCGACGACATCCGCAAGCGCTTCACCCAGCGCCGCAAGGGGGTGGGCGTCCTCGATCGGACCCTGCGCCGGGTGCTCGGGCTCGACGCCAAGATGGCGCAGTACCGCGACGGCGCGATCTTCGTGCGCGCCGTGGTGGACAAGGCCGGCATGGCCGAGTTCAACGCCGTGTGGGAGCGCCCCGACAACCTGCCGAGCAAGGCCGAGATCGCCGACCCGAGCGCCTGGATCTCCCGGGTCCTCTGAGGCCGGCGTGAGTCTCCACCCGGCCGTCGCCGCGGTCCGGCTCGGCGTACGCCGGGCGCTGGCGCACGTCGAGCCCGGCCGCACCGTCGTCGTCGCCTGCTCCGGCGGCCCCGACTCGACCGCGCTGCTCGCGGCCACCGTCTTCGAGTCCCGACGGGCCGGGTGGCACGTGGTCGGTGCCACCATCGACCACGGGCTGCAGGACGGGTCGGCCGACCACGCCGCGGCCCTGGTCGCCCGGATGGCGGCGATGGGGGCCGACGAGACGCTGAGCGCCCGCGTGCACGTGGAGGGCGCCGGGCTGGGACCGGAGGCGGCCGCCCGGCAGGCGAGGTACGCCGTGCTCGAGGAGGTCGGCGAGCGCTTCGATGCCGCCGCCGTGCTGCTCGGCCACACCCGCGACGACCAGGCCGAGACCGTCCTGCTCGGGCTGGCCCGGGGCTCGGGAGGGCGCTCGCTGGCGGGGATGCGCCGGGCGTACGACCGGTTCGTCCGGCCGCTGCTCGACGTGGCGCGCTCCGACACCGTCACCGCCTGCCTAGTCGAGGGGCACGAGACCTGGGACGACCCCCACAACGCGGACCCGGCGTACACCCGGGTGCGGGTGCGGGCCAAGGTGCTGCCGATGCTCGAGGAGCAGCTCGGTCCCGGCGTTGCGGCCACCCTGGCGCGCACGGCCGACCAGCTGCGCAGCGACATGGACCTGCTCGACGACCTCGCGGGCACGGCGTACGGCGACCTGCGCGCCGATGACGGCACCCTGCCGGTCGCCGCGCTCCTGGAGCGACCGGACGCCATCCGCAGACGGGTGCTCCGGCTGGCCGCTCTCGCTGCCGGCGCCCCCGCGTCCGAGCTCTTCCACGAGCACGTCCTCGCCATGGACGCGCTGCTCACCGACTGGCACGGGCAGCGCTGGGTCGACCTGCCGGGTCCGGTGCGGTGCTCCCGGGTCGACGGCCGGCTGCTGGTCGCCCGCGTCGGCTAGCCGGTTTCCCTCCGCTACGGCGGCCGGCTGCCGATAGTCCGGTCATGCCACACCGTCGCGTCGTCGCCAGCCTCGTCCTGCTCCTCGCCGTGGGCATCGTCGCCCACGGCGTACCGGGCGCGGCCGCGCACACCTCGCCTGCCGCCTCCGCGGACGCCGAGCCGACCTCGAGCCTCCGCCTGGTCCCCACCAAGCCGGAGCCCGGCACGGGCTGGATCCAGGGCACGGTCGTCGACCGCGCCGGCCGGCTGCTCGACGGCGTCGACGTGGAGGCGTACGACGTCCGCGACCTGCGCGAGGACCCGGACGCCGACCCGGTCGCCAACTGGCAGACCTACGAGCACCCCCAGGGTGGGCCGGAGCACGGCTGGTTCCGCCTCTACGACCTGGCTCCCGGCACCTACAAGGTGAAGATCACCAGCCCCTCCGGCACCCCGAAGAAGGAGCGCTACCGCACGCTGTGGACGAAGCCGGTCAAGGTCGGCAAGGGCTCGATCGTCCGGCTCGGTCCGACGGCGATCACGCTGGTCAACCGAGTCCCCGCGAAGCTGACCGTCCAGGTCGTCGACGCCCGCGTCAAGACCGGCCAGTCCCCGCGGCTCAAGCTGCGGCTCAGCAGCGCCGACGTACGGGCGATCACCGGGTCCGTCCGGGTCCGGGTCGACCGCCAGCGGGTCCGCCTCGCGACCCTCAAGGCCAGCCACCAGGGCCGGTTGACGGTGACCCTGCCCCGCCAGGCGCTCGGCCGCCACGAGGTCGCGGTGACCTTCGCCGGCAACAGCGCCGTGGCCGCGTCCAGCAAGCCCGTCGTGGTCACGTTCAAGGTCACGCGCAACGGTCGGTGATCCGCCCGGGCGCAGACGCGGCGCGGTCGATCTCCTAGGCTCTCGTCCATGGACGCATCCGACGTGCCGGACGACTTGGTCAACGTTCTCTTCACCGAGGAGCAGATCCAGGGGCGGCTGCGCGAGCTCGCCGCCGAGATCGAGGCCGACTACGCCGGCAAGGAGCTGCTGATCGTCGGCATCCTCCGCGGCGCGGTGATGGTGATGGCCGACCTCGCCCGCAGCTTCACCCGTCACCTCGAGATGGACTGGATGGCGGTCTCGTCGTACGGCTCGGGGACGAAGTCCAGCGGCGTCGTCCGCATCCTCAAGGACCTCGACACCGACATCTCCGGGCGCCACGTGGTCATCGTCGACGAGATCATCGACACCGGCCTGACGCTGTCGTGGCTGACCGCCAACCTCGCCTCGCGCGACCCCGCCAGCGTGGAGATCTGCACGCTGCTGCGCAAGCCCGAGGCCCTGACGATGCAGGTCGACGTCAAGTACGTCGGCTGGGACATCCCCAACGAGTTCGTGGTCGGCTACGGCCTCGACTACCGCGAGCGCTACCGCAACCTGCGCGACATCGGCACCCTGGCCCCGCACGTCTACTCGTGACCGGCCCACGGGTCGGGACCGCGCAGGCGCGGGCGCGGGACACGGCGCTGGTGCAGCCTGAGACACTGGGAGGGTCGAGGGACGTGCCTGTACCGTCGGCTGTTCATATGAGCTCGTCCGAGAGAAGTCTGTGAAGCGCATATTCAAGGGTCCATGGCTGTGGATCGTCCTCGCGGTGGTCGGCGTGCTCGTCGCGCTCCAGTTCCTGGCGCCCAGCGGCGGCTACAACGAGATCGAGTCGTCCAAGATGGAGAAGTACATCTCCGGCGGCGAGGTCAAGGAGATCACCTTCGTCGACGGCGGCGAGCAGCAGATCAAGGCGACGCTCGACAACGGCGACAAGGTCACGGCGTACTGGCTGGACGGCACCCAGGAGTCCATCCAGGCCGAGGTGCAGAAGCAGGTCGACGCCGGCCAGACCGAGAAGTTCACCGTCGACGTCCCGAAGCCGAGCCTGCTGGGCTCCATCCTCGCGACGCTGCTGCCCTTCGCGCTCATCATCTTCCTCTTCCTCTTCCTCATGAACCAGGTGCAGGGCGGCGGTGGTCGGGGCGTCATGCAGTTCGCCAAGTCCAAGGCCAAGCTGATCTCCAAGGACATGCCGAAGACGACGTTCACCGACGTCGCCGGCTGCGAGGAGGCCATCGAGGAGCTCGGCGAGATCAAGGAGTTCCTCCAGGAGCCCGCCAAGTTCCAGGCCGTCGGCGCCAAGATCCCCAAGGGCGTGCTGCTCTACGGGCCTCCCGGCACCGGCAAGACCCTGCTCGCGCGCGCCGTCGCCGGCGAGGCGGGCGTCCCCTTCTACTCGATCTCCGGCTCCGACTTCGTCGAGATGTTCGTCGGCGTGGGTGCCTCCCGCGTCCGTGACCTCTTCGAGCAGGCGAAGGAGAACGCCCCCGCGATCGTCTTCATCGACGAGATCGACGCTGTCGGTCGCCACCGCGGCGCCGGCATGGGCGGCGGACACGACGAGCGCGAGCAGACCCTCAACCAGCTCCTCGTCGAGATGGACGGCTTCGACGTCCGTGGCGGCGTCATCCTGATCGCTGCGACCAACCGGCCCGACGTCCTCGACCCGGCGCTGCTGCGCCCCGGTCGCTTCGACCGCCAGATCGCCGTCGACGCACCCGACCTGTCCGGTCGCCACCAGATCCTCAAGGTCCACTCGCGTGGCAAGCCGATGTCGTCCGACATCGACCTGCTGTCGGTGGCGCGTCGTACGCCGGGCTTCACCGGCGCCGACCTCGCCAACGTGCTCAACGAGGCCGCCCTGCTGACCGCGCGGGCCAACCAGAAGCTGATCACCAACCTCAGCCTCGACGAGGCCATCGACCGCGTGATCGCCGGCCCGCAGCGCCGTACTCGCCTGATGAGCGAGAAGGAGAAGCTGATCACGGCCTACCACGAGGGCGGCCACGCGCTCGTCGCGGCGGCGCTGCCCGGCACCGACCCGGTGCACAAGATCACGATCCTGCCGCGCGGTCGCGCCCTCGGCTACACGATGGTGCTGCCGGACGAGGACAAGTACTCCCAGACCCGCTCGCAGATGCTGGACACGCTGGCCTACATGCTCGGCGGCCGCGCGGCGGAGGAGATGGTCTTCCACGACCCGACCACCGGCGCCGGCAACGACATCGAGAAGGCCACCGGCCTGGCCCGCGCGATGGTGACGCAGTACGGCATGACGGAGTCGCTCGGCGCGATCAAGCTCGGCGACTCCACCTCCGAGCCGTTCCTGGGTCGCGACATGGGCCACCAGCGCAACTACTCCGAGGACGTGGCGGCCAAGATCGACGAGGAGACGAAGAAGTTCCTCGCGGTCGCCCACCAGGAGGCCTTCGAGATCCTCGAGGAGAACCGCGACGTGCTGGACACCCTGGTGCTCGAGCTCTTCGACAAGGAGACCCTCGACAAGGAGCAGGTCGCCCGGATCTTCGAGCCGCTGCGCCGACGCCCGGAGCGTCCGGCCTGGACGGGCTCGGACCGGCGCGTGCCGTCCGCGATCCCGCCGGTCGAGATCCCGCAGTGGATCAAGGACCGGACCACGGCCAACGCGGCCGCGTTCGCCGCCTCGAACGGCGACGCGCCGAAGTCGGACGACGACGAGGGCGCCGGCGTGATCCTCACGCCTCCGGGCTCCGGTGGCGACGTCCACGGCGATCCCGGTGTCTCCGGGTCGGGCCCGACGTTGCCGCCTCGCTGATGGCCGACTCGATCCGTCCGGACGACCGGGCACCCGAGGACATCCCCGCCTTCGACCAGGCGCGGGCCGAGGCCGCCGTACGCGAGCTGCTGTTCGCCATCGGCGAGGACCCCGACCGCGAGGGCCTGCTCGAGACGCCGGCGCGCGTCGCGCGGGCGTACGCCGAGGTCACGGCCGGCATCCGGATGGTCCCCGAGGACGTCCTCACCACGACGTTCGACATCGGGCACAGCGAGATGGTGCTGGTGCGTGACATCGAGCTGTGGTCGATGTGCGAGCACCACCTGGTGCCGTTCACCGGCGTCGCTCACGTCGGCTACATCCCGGCCGAGTCCGGCAAGATCACCGGCATCTCCAAGCTCGCGCGGCTCGTCGACGTCTACGCGAAGCGACCGCAGGTCCAGGAGCGGCTGACGACCCAGGTCGCCGACGCCCTGATGCGCATCCTCGACGCCCGCGGCGTGATCGTCGTGATCGAGGCCGAGCACCTGTGCATGACGATGCGCGGGGTCAAGAAGGCCGGTGCCCGCACGATCACCTCGGCCGTGCGCGGCGCGATGCTCTCCAGCGCCACCACCCGCGCCGAGGCCTTCGCGCTGATCAACAGCGGCCGGCGGTAGTCGCGGCTGTCCCGTCCGTCCCGGGAATCACCGGTGCACCGGGGATCCCCGCACTTCTCAGCCGTTGCAACGCCCGAGAAGTGCAGGGAGTGCCTGACCAGTGGGGCGTACGACGCGGCCTGATCACCGGCGGCTGGCGGTGGTCGCCGCTGTCCCGTCCGTCCCGGGAATCACCGGTGCACCGGGGATCCCCGCACTTCTCAGCCGTTGCAACGCCCGAGAAGTGCCGGGAGTGCCCGACCAGTGGGGCGTACGACGCGGCCGGGGCCCGTCGACCCGGCTTCACCAACCCGGCTTCACCAACCCGGCTCCACCGACCCGCTCCACCGACCCCGCTCCACCGACCCGCCGTCGAGGTGGCCGGCGCGGCCCGCGCCCAGGGGCGGCCGGACCGGTCCTCGGCCCGGACCACTAGCCTCGGGGGCATGACGACGGGCAGCGTGTCGACCCCGGTGCTGATGGGCGTCGTCAACGTCACCCCCGACTCCTTCTCCGACGGTGGCCGCTGGTTCAGCCCGGACACCGCCATCGCGCACGGGCGCGACCTGCTCGCCGAGGGCGCCGACATCATCGACATCGGCGGTGAGTCGACCCGTCCGGGCGCCACCCGGCCCGTGGTGACCGAGGAGCTCGACCGGGTGGTCCCCGTCATCACGGCGCTGGCGGCCGAGGGCGCCACCGTCTCGGTCGACACGATGCGCGCCGAGGTCGCCGCCGCGGCGCTCGCGGCCGGGGCCACGATCGTCAACGACGTCTCCGGCGGGCTCGCCGACCCGCAGATGCTCGCGACGGTCGCGGCCGCCGGGGCGACGTACGTCGCCATGCACTGGCGTGCGCACGCCGACCACATGCGTGACTTCGCGGTGTACGACGGGCCGGGCGGCGTGGTCGCGGCGGTCCGCGACGAGCTGGCGGCCCGGGTCGACGCGATGCTCGCGGCCGGCATCGCTCCGGACCGGATCGTGCTCGACCCCGGCCTCGGCTTCGCCAAGCGCCCGGAGCACAACTGGCAGCTGGTCCGCGACCTCGCCCCGCTGCAGGACCTCGGGCACCCGCTCCTGGTGGGTGCGAGCCGCAAGTCGTTCCTCGGTACGCTCCTCGCCTCCGGCGGGACACCGCGTCCGGTCGGGGATCGCGAGCACGCCAACACCGCGCTCACCGTGCTGCTCGCGCAGCAGGGTGTGTGGGGCCTGCGGGTGCACGACGTACGCGCCGCCAAGGACGCCCTCCGGGTGCTCGAGCGGATCGACCAGGAGGAGGCCGCCCATGACTGACGAGCTCGCCGTGCTTGGCATCGAGTGCTACGGCCACCACGGAGTCTTCGAGTTCGAGCGGCGCGAGGGCCAGATCTTCGTGATCGACCTCGTCCTAGGCATCGACACCGCCCCCGCGGCGACCAGCGACGACTTGCGTGACACCGTCGACTACGGGAGTCTCGTGGCCTCGGTGAAAGCCGCCGTGGAGACGGATCCGGTCGACCTGATCGAGACCCTGGCCCAGCGGATCGCGGGCGTCTGCCTCTTGGACGACCGTGTTGAATGGGCGAGGGTGACGGTCCACAAGCCGGACGCACCCATCGACGCCACGTTCTCGGACGTGGCGCTGACGATCACCCGAAGGGCCGCCCGTGACTGAGACCCCGAACCCCCACATCGTCGACACCGACACCCTGACCGGTGAGATGCGACCGATCCGACGGGCCGTGCTGGCCCTCGGGTCCAACCTCGGGGAGCGGATGGCCAGCCTCCAGGGCGCGGTCAACGCCATCGCGGACACGCCCGACGTGTGGGTGACCGGAGTGTCGCCGGTCTACGAGACCGAGCCGGTCGACTCCCCGACGGAGGCGAAGAAGTACCTCAACGCGGTGGTCCTGATCGACACGACGCTGGCGGCGACCCGGCTGATGGACCGTGCGCTGGCCATCGAGGACGCCTTCGAGCGTGAGCGCAGCGAGGTGCACAACGCCCCGCGCACCCTCGACGTCGACCTGATCGTGGTGGGCGACCGCCGCAGCGACGAGGAGTCGCTGCGACTCCCGCACCCGCGGGCGCACGAGCGTGCCTTCGTGCTGCGCCCGTGGCTCGACGTGGACCCGACGGCCGAGGTGCCGGACCGTGGCCCGGTCGCGGACCTGCTCGAGCAGGCCGACCAGAGCGGCATCGCGGTGCGGGACGACCTGGTCCTCGAGTTCCAGTGATCCTGCGGTGATCGACGGGCCGCCCGGCCCCGAGGACGACGAGCCGGACCGGGCCCACCCCGGGCAGCTGCGGCCGACGTCAGCCGGGGCGATCGCCGCGTGGGCGATCGCGGGACTGGTCGGCGGCTGGCTGCTGCGGCCGATCGCCGAGCGGGTGCGCGACACCGCCCCGATCGTCACCTGGGCGCAGCCGCTGGCGCTGCTGCTGGTGGCGGCGATCCTGGGAGCGACGGCGTACCTCACCTGGCGCGAGGTCCACGTGCACCACCGGCGCCTCGACCCGCACCGCGCCGTCAACCGCCTCGTGCTCGCCCGCGCGTGCGCCCTGGTGGGTGCGCTGGTGGCCGGCGGCTACCTCGGGTACGCCGTCAGCTGGCTCGGCATCGACACCGAGCTGGCCGACCAGCGGGTGTGGCGCTCGGCCGCGGCGGGTCTCGCCGGCGTCGCGATCGTCGTCACAGCGCTGCTCCTCGAGCGCGCGTGTCGCATCCGATCGGACCCCGATCACCTCTAGCCTGCCCCTATGGCTTCCCCGCGCTCCACCCGGCGCCGTCAGCGCAGCACCCGGCTGACCGTCGCTGTCGCCCTGCTCGCGCTCGCCGCCGTCGCGGTCCTGGGCGCCATCGTGAGCGGCTCGTGGCTCCTGGTCACCCTGGCCGCCGCCCTCGGCGTGCTCCTCGGCGCCGCCTCCACCAAGATCACCCACACCGAGCTGGTCACCGCCCGCCACGACGCCGCGCGCGACCGTGCGGAGCAGGCGCAGGCCTACCGGCGCCTCGCCGACGAGCGGGCCGCGGAGAACGCCACGTTCGTCGCCGCCATGCACGACAAGCTGTCGCGCCACGAGGTCGCGGTCGCCGAGCTCGAGGGTGCGCTCACCGCCGCCCAGCAGCGGGCCGCCGACGCGACCCGCAAGCTCAACGCCGAGGCTCGGCGGGCCGACGCGGCCGAGCGCCACGGCCGAGACCTCGAGGAGCGCCTCGGGCAGCGGCTCGCCGAGGGTGAGGAGCTGGCGGCCGAGGCCGTCGGACTTGTCACCGAGCTCGAGGCGGAGCTCGACGTCGCGCGGGCCGAGCTCGTCACGGTCACGCAGGCCTGGCGCGCGGCTCAGGCCGCCCAGCGCCGCCACGCCTGAGCCGAAGGTCACGTCCGCGAGCCCGTACGCCGGGTTCGTGCTGCCCGGCTGCGGGCACAATGGACGACTGTGATCCCCGACGAGAACCGGTTCGAGAGCAATCCTGACGCAGCCCTGGGGGGCGTCTCCGGTCTGCCGGAGGGGTGGACGGTCGGCACCCCTGACCCCGCCGACCGCTTCGACGTGGCTCGCCTGACCCGACTGCTCCGGGCCCATGAGCGGCACGGCCGCGGATGGGCCGGCGCCGGCGTCGACGACGTGCTCGTCGAGGTCTCGGAGCGCGGCCTGAAGATGCGGGAGAACGTGGTCGTCCGCGACGAGGCCGGCGAGATCCGGGCCTGGGGCAGCGTGCACGACCGGTCGGTCGGCCGGATGCTCTTCGTGCACGTGGTGGAGCGGGAGCTGCCCGACGACGTCGCCGACCGCTGCTCGGACCTGCTGCTCGAGTGGGCCCAGGCGCAGGCGCGCACGGTCGGCGCGGCCCGGGGCCTGGACATCCAGCAGATCGACACCGGCGCCTTCCCCGACGACGAGCGGCAGGCCCGGTGGCTGACCGCGGCCGGGTTCGAGCGGGTCCGGACCTGGTGGCAGATGAGCAGGCCGGTCCAGCCGGCCGAGGCGGGTCTGGTCCCCTCACCGGAGCACTGGGAGCAGGACGGCGTCGTCGTACGCCTGGTCCGCCGCACCGGTGACGGCCTGCCCGACCGCGACGACCTGCGCGGGGTCCACGAGGTGCTGGAGAGCGCCTTCGTCGACCACTTCAACTCCAGCGAGGAGACCTTCGAGGAGTTCCTCTTCCGGCTCCGGGAGGACCCCGGCCACCGCTGGGACCACTGGTGGCTGGCCGAGCTGGTCGACGGAGAGGTGCCCCAGCCGGTCGGCGCCCTGGTCGGCACCGTCTCGGAGTCCGGCACCGCTCCGGACGGCTCGTACGTGTCCTACCTGGGGGTCCTGGAGGCCGCGCGCGGCCGCGGGGTCGCCAAGGGACTGCTGCGCACCATCATCGCGGACGCCGCCGCGCGGGGGCGCGACCGCGTCGGGCTCGAGGTCGACGCCGACTCCCCGACCGGGGCCGCCGGCCTCTACACCTCGATGGGCTGGGCGACGAAGTACGTCACCGAGTCCTGGCACCGCGACGTGCCGGTGCCCTGAGCCGGGTCAGAGGCGGTGGACGTTGTCGCCCTCGACGACGCCACGCAGGTCGAGCAGGCGCCGGGCGGAGCGGGTGACGCCCTCGAGGTCGAGCGCCTTGTGGCGCTGCACGAGCACCGTGACGTCCGCGGCGGCCGCTGCGGCCAGCGCGTCGGTCTCCTTGCGCACCCCCTCGACGGCCCACGACTCGACGTGCGGGTCGAAGTAGCTGACCTCGGCGCCCAGCTCGAGGAGCCGCTCGGCCAGGGGCTCGGCCGGGGTCTCGCGCTGGTCGGAGATGTCGGCCTTGTAGGTGATGCCGAGAAGCAGGATCTTGGCGCCGTTCACGGCCTGGGAGCTCTGGTTGAGCAGGTCCTGGATCCGGCGTACGACGTAGCCGGGCATCCCGGTGTTGATCTCCTGCGCCAGCTCCACGAAGCGGAACGGGTAGCCGAGCTGCTCCTGCACGCGGTGCGAGAGGTAGTTCGGGTCGATCGGGATGCAGTGACCGCCGACGCCGGGGCCGGGGTAGAAGGCCTGGAAGCCGAAGGGCTTGGTGGCGGCGAGGTTGATGACGTCCCAGAAGTCGATGCCGAGCTCGTGGGAGAACTGCACCATCTCGTTGACCAGCGCGATGTTGACGTGGCGGTAGGTGTTCTCGAGCAGCTTGGCCATCTCGGCCTCGCGGGTGCCCTTGGCCACCACGACGGTCTCGGTGAGGCCCGAGTAGAAGGTCTCGGCCTTCTTCGAGCAGGCCGGGGTGAGCCCGCCGACGACCTTGGGGGTGTTCTCGATCGTGTAGGTCTCGTTGCCCGGGTCGACGCGCTCGGGGGAGAAGGCCAGGCAGAAGTCGGTGCCGGCCACGAGGCCGGAGCCCTCCTCGAGGATCGGCCGGACGACCTCCTCGGTGGTGCCGGGGTACGTCGTCGACTCCAGGATGACCAGGGTGCCGGGGCTCAGGTTGGCCGCGATGGTGCGCGTGGCGGACTCGACCATCGACAGGTCCGGTCCACCGGCCGAGCTCAGCGGCGTCGGGACGCAGATGACCACGGTCGTCGCCTGGGCGATCGCGGTCGCGTCCGAGGTGGCGACGAAACCGGCGGCGGTCATCGTGGCGACCTCCTCGTCGGAGATGTCATCCACGTGTGAGATCCCGGCGTTGAGGTTGTCCACCACTCGCTTGGAGGTGTCGAAGCCAACGACCGTGTGCCCACGCCGGACAGCCACCTGCGCGAGGGGAAGTCCGACATAACCGAGCCCGACGACTAGTGTCACCACTGAAATTGCCCTTCCGTCTTGCCATTCCGACGGCTAACCGTCTCACGGACCGGCCGCACGTCCCACATCACACCCTGAGAGAGCAGATGTCCGACCTGGTCCTGCACGTCACCGGCGCCCGTCCGAACTTCCCGAAGGCGGCCCCGGTCGTCAAGGCCCTCGCCCGGCACGGCCTGGCCCAGAAGATCGTGCACACCGGTCAGCACTACGACGACAACATGTCGGCGGTCTTCTTCCGCGACCTCGAGCTGCCCTACCCCGACATCAACCTCGGCATCGGCTCGGGCTCCCATGCGGTGCAGACGGCCAAGATGATGACCGCGCTCGAGGAGACCTTCGAGCAGGAGCGTCCGGCCCTGGTCATGGTCTACGGCGACGTGAACTCGACCGTCGCCGCCGCCCTGGTCGCGGCCAAGCTCGGGGTGCGCTTCGCGCACGTCGAGGCCGGCCTGCGCAGCTTCGACTGGACGATGCCCGAGGAGATCAACCGGGTCGTCACCGACCGGCTCTCCGACCTGCTCTTCGCGACCAGCGTCGACGCGGTCGCGCACCTGGCCCGCGAGGGCGTCGACCCCGACCGCATCCACTTCGTCGGCAACCCGATGATCGACACCCTGCTGGCCCACCGGCACCGCTTCGACGGGTCCCGCGTGGTGCAGGAGTTCGGCCTCGACGGCGCGTACGGCGTCGTCACGCTGCACCGCCCCGGCAACGTCGACGAGCCCGGCGTCCTGGCCGAGCTCGTCGCCGCCGTCCGGGGCGTCGCCGACCAGGTGCCGCTCGTGCTGCCCGTGCACCCGCGCGGTCGCGCCCGGCTGGAGGAGTCGGGGCTCTTCGAGCACCCGAACGTCCACGCCACCGACCCGCTGGGCTACCTGGAGTTCCTCGGCCTCGTGGCCGGATCCGCGCTGGTCGTCACCGACTCCGGCGGCATCCAGGAGGAGACCACCGTCCTCGGCGTGCCGTGCTTCACGCTGCGCCCCAACACCGAGCGCCCGGTCACGATCACCGACGGCACCAACATGCTGGTGACGCCCGCGTCGGTCGGCGGCGCGGTCGCCGCGTCGCTCGCCACCGAGCGCGGCACGACCTGGCCGGTGCCGCCGCTGTGGGACGGGTCCGCGGGCGAGCGGATCGCCCGGATCGTCGCCGCCGAGCTCGCCGGCTAGTCCGGGGCCCGTCGGCCGAGGCGTCCCAGCCGCCGCCGGACGGGCGAGACGAGCCTCGACACCCGGAAGACGGGGCTGGACCGGACGGCTTCGAGCTCGTCGCTCGCGCGCTGCTGGTCGGCGCGCGCCCCGTCACGCTCCTGCTCGGCGGCGAGGAGGGCCTGCCGCAGCTCCGCGGTGGTCGCCGCGGCGCGTGCCAGCTCCGACCGCAGCAGCTCGACCTCGTCGTCGGCGTCGGCCCGCTCGGGTGGCGGCGTGACACCGCCGATCAGCTCGACGGTGCGCGGGTCGAGCGCCGGACCACCCGCCGCGACGACCAGCACCGGGACGCCACCGACCCACCGGGTCTCGACGACGCCCAGCCCGGCTCCGGTGACCGCGGCGGCGTCCGGCCGGCTCGCGAGGTCCAGGGCCAGCACGGCCTCGGGCGCGGCGGCGAGCGCATCTGCGGCACGGACCAGCAGGTCCGGGCCGCTCGCCCCGGGCAGCAGGACCAGCGCATCCCCGAGCGGGCCGGCGTCGGTGAGGTCGGGGACGACCACGACGTCGGGGGCCACGTCACCCAGCCGCTCCAGCACCGGCGCCGGGTCCTCGGTCACCACGATCACTCGGTACGGCGTCGCCACGGATCATCACCTCGGGGGGCGTCGCCCCTGGGGGTGGCGCCGGGTCGTCGTTAAACTGCGCGCGGCCCGGTGGAAACGGCCCGGGTCATCGTAGATCACTGGAGGACTGCGCCATGGCGCATGCGAGCGACGGCGCCACGGTCCGGCCACAGGTGTCGGTCGTCGTGCCCAGCCTCCGCGAGGTCGACCAGATCGGGCGCTGCCTGGACTCGCTCGCCGCCCAGACGCTCCCCGGCGAGCAGTACGAGGTGGTCGTCGTGCTGCACGGTCGCGAGGGGACGCCGGCCGGCGCGGCCGCGGCCCGGGAGCGGCACCCCGCCCTGCGGCTGCGGACCGTGCGCAGCGCCGACCCGAGAGGGGCGCGCGCCCGCAACCTCGGCATCGCAGCGGCCGTCGGCCGGCTGGTCACCTTCGTCGACCCCGACGACCGGGTCGGGCCCGGCTACCTGCAGGCGCTGCTCGGAGCGGCGGAGCCGGGGGTGGTGCCGGTCGCCCCCGTCGCCGAGGTGGTGCCGGGGGCAGACCCCGACCTCGACACCGACCTCGCTCGCCGCCTGCGGCCGCGGGTGGGGACGACCGGCCCGGTCGACGGGGACAGCGCGGTCCTGCGATCGCTCGCGGGCACGCTGGTGCCCACGGCGTACGCCCGACGCGTGGGCTTCGACGAGGACCTGCGCAGCGGGGACGACCTCGTCTTCTGGGCGGACCTTTACGCGCGGGTGCCCTTCGGCCTGCACGTCGGCGCGGTGGACGAGGACGCGGCGTACCACCGGACGGTCACGACGCCGGTGAGCGAGCCCGGCTTCGAGGAGGCGGTCGAGCCGCTCCTCGACATCATCGAGCGACTGGCGTCGCGGACGCCGGCGGCGCCCGACGCCCAGCGGCTCCGGCAGGACCTGGTCGTCTCGGTCACGAAGCGGCTGGCGGCGTACCTCGACCGTCATCCCGGCGACCAGCAGCGGGTGCTCGACGAGATCGACCGCCGAGGTCTGGACACGGCGGTGGACCGGCGGGTGCTCCAGGGCGAGATGGCCCACGACCTGGCGATCCTCTACGCCTTCACGCCGTACGCCGACACCAGCGCCGGCGTCGCCGCCCGCCGGGTCCGCGCGCGGGGCGTGATGGTCGACGTCGTGTCCAACACGCTGGACCGGCTCCGGGGCACCGATCCGGGGGCGGACGTCATCGTCGACCGGTACGTCGGGCGGCACCACCGGGTCGCCACCGACGCGGTCGCCTTCCGCTGGCGCCCGGTCGCGGCCTTCTGCCGCGAGGGGCTGGCGACGGTGACCCGGTGGGTGGAGGAGAAAGGCACCTACCGCTCGGTCTACAGCCGGGCCATGTTCCCCGCCTCGCACCTGCTGGCCGCCCAGGTGAAGCTGCGCTGGCCCGGGACGCGGTGGATCGCGGAGTTCTCCGACCCGATGCTGTGGGACTCGCGCGGCGAGCGTCGGACCACGGGCGTACGCCGGGGCGCGCTGCTGACCGAGCTGACCGAGGGCCTGGTCGCGCACGGCGTGCGGGTGCCGGACGACCTCGACGTCCCGCACCTCGTCGAGCTGGTCACCTACGCGCTGGCCGACGAGATCCACTTCACCAACGAGCTCCAGATGGAGTTCATGCTGGGCTATCTGCCCGAGCAGGAGCTGGTCGAGAGCATCCGCAGCCGGGCGGTCGTCGACCACCACCCGACGTTGCCGCCGGACTTCTACCACCGCGTCGTCACGCCGGTGGAGCGCACGCCGGGCCGGGTCAACCTCGCCTACTTCGGCGCCTTCTACACCACGCGCGGGCTCACCGAGATCGTCGACGCGCTCGGTGCCCTCGAGCCCGACGAGCGGGCCCGGATCGTGCTGCGCGTCTTCACCGCCGACCCCGAGGAGCTCACGGCCGAGGTCGCGGCCAAGGGGCTGGCCGACGTCGTCGAGGCCGGTCCGTACGTGCCCTACCTGGAGTTCCTCAACCTCACGACGAAGATGGACGTGCTGCTCGTCAACGACGCCCGGACCAAGCCGCACTACCCGGTCAACCCCTACCTGCCGTCCAAGTGGTCGGACTACGCAGGCAGCGGCACCGACGTCTGGGCGGTGGTCGAGCCGGGCAGCATGCTCGACTCGATGAGCACGGCGTACCGCTCCGAGCTCGGCGACGTCGCGGGCGCGACCGCCCAGCTGCGCCGGATGATCGCCGACCTCAGTCGGTGAAGAAGGCGGCCACGGCGCGCGCCGAGGCCGCGCCGTCCTCCGCACCGTTGAACCGGCGGTTGATCTCGGCGATCGCGTCGTGCTGCTCCGCGGCCAGTCGCGGGAGGTCGCGCAGCCGGTCGACGACCTCCTCGGTGGTGCTCAGCTGCGGGCCCGCGACGGTGTCGTCGTACGCGAAGAGGGACGGCCGGACGCGCAGGTAGTGCTCCCGGTCGGGGACGAAGCAGACGGCCGGCCGGCCGGTCAGCGCCCAGTCGAAGCGCAGGCTCGAGTAGTCCAGGATCGCTGCGTCGGCCGTGAGGAGCAGGCCGGCGAGGTCGGGGTGGTCGGTGACGTCGACGACGGAGGTGCCGCGGACGGCGCGCAGCGACTCGCGACGATCCAGCGGGTGCGCCCGCAGCAGGACGACGTGGTCCGGGCCGAGGCCGCGGGTCAGCCGGTCGAGGTCGAGCTCGGCGAAGAGGCCGGCGCTGGGCACCCGCGGACTGAGGGTGTCGCGGTAGGTGGGTGCGTAGAGGACGACGGTGGCGTCCTCCGGCAGGCCGAGACCGGCGAGGACGTCGCGGCGGGTGCTCTCGCGGTCGCGGCCGAGGACCAGGTCGCAGCGCGGTGAGCCGGTGGTGATCGTCGGCCCGGCGTACGCGAACTCGCGCCGGTAGAGCTCGGCGGCCGCCTCGTCGGGCGCCAGGACCGCGTCCCACTCGCGCTGTCGGCGGGCGGTCTCGCGCTCGATCCGCGCCTCGGAGAGGCCCTGGTGCTCCCACAGCGACCGCCCCATCGCCTTGAACGGGCGACCGCGGAAGGTCTGCAGGAGCCGCTGGTGCGGCCGCTTCTCGACGTAGGTGTCGAGGTCGCCGTCGACGCAGAGGTAGCGGCTGGTGCGCAGCACGTCGTACCAGGCCGGTGAGCCGATCACGACCGGGACCGATCCCTGCGGGGCGGCGAGCTCGTGGCTGCGCACGCCCCAGAAGCGCACCAGCTCGGGACGCTTGCGGGCGAGCTCCCGGTCCAGGGCGAACGGGTGCCCGTCGACCTGCCAGCCGTCGGCGGAGACGAGGAGCACCGAGTCGGTCGGCACGCCGTCGGCGGGGCCGCTGGCGTGGCGGTACGCCGTGCGCAGCAGCTGCTGCCCGCGCGTGGTGCCGTCGCGCTGGCTGAGCGGCGGTGCGACGACCGTGCCGAGGTGGCCGGTGCGCCGCACGCGCAGGTTGAGGCGCAGGTCGCCGTCGACCTCGGCGGCCGGCAGCCGTGCGCCCAGCTCGTCGGTCGGCTGGGCGACCAGCACGGTGCCGTCGGCCAGCGTGACCTCGAGCCGGTAGTTGCCGGTCGGCACCACGGTGGCGGTGCCGGTGCCCCACCGGTCGACGCGGCGCGGGAAGACCAGCAGGACCCCGTCGCCCAGCTGCTCGACCTCGGCGGTGTCGTGGCGGGCGTGGTCGGAGACGAGGGCGCCCGCGCGCACCTCGGCGGGGCCGAGCGCGGCCGCGTCGAGCTCGTAGGTCACGGTGGCGGCGTCGACCCGCACCTCGCGCACGGCCGCGCGCCGAGCGTCGGCGAGGACCTCCAGGTGGCCCCGGGGGCTCGTGGTCCACCCTGACCGGTCGGGGCCGGGGCGCCCGTCCGGCTCCACGGCGGCCGGCGGCACCGGCACCTCCTGACCGTCCGCCACCCGGGCGAGCAGCTCGCCGCGCACCCAGGGGGCATCGCCCGGCAGGGCGATCTCGAACCGGCCGTCCGTCGTCAGGTCGCCCGCGACCCGGCGGTCGCCGGGGCGCAGCGCCAGCGCGACGCCCCGGACGTCTCCGACGAGCCGTCCGGACACGGTCCCCGGCCCGGAGCGACCGGGCTCCGCGGACACCGGCACCGGGGCGACGACGATCTCCAGGCCGTGGTCCGCCAGCACCGGCCGCACCAGGACGGAGCCGTCGACGACCCGCGCGCGCAGCCGGGCGGCGGGGGAGCCCTCGACGGCGGAGTGCAGACCGCCCTCGCGGACCACCTCGCCCTGGCGGACCCGCAGGCGGAGCGACCACGTCGTCGGGGTGGTCGGAGTGGTCGTGACCAGCCGGGCCAGGTCGACGGAGACCTCGAACCCGGACTCGTCGTAGTCGGCGGTGGCGGCGCGGACGAGCGCGGTGACACCCGGCCCCGAGACGGCCCGGGGCTGGAGGTCGAGCCGGGTGCCCGTGGCGTCGTCGTGCAGCCAGGCCTCGATCGCGGGCGGGTTGCCGACGCTGCTGAGTCCGCGCACCACGACGTACCCGCTGAGGTCGAGGGTCCGGTCGGTCCACGTCGCGGAGCGCAGCCCGGCGTCCAGCCTCGACTCGTGGCGGGCGAGACCCCACAGCGCGCGTGGGACCAGGTCGACGAACGGCGCCTCGTCGTCGAGCCGCGCCATCAGGCGCTGTCCCTCCGCGGACACCGCCGGGTGGCGGCCATGGGTGCGGAAGTACTCGTCGGTGTCGACGATCGTGTCCCACTCGCCGTGGGCGCACAGCCACGACCGCACCTTCGAGACGAAGCGGACCTCGCCGAGGGCCGCCTCGGTGGCGCGCTCCAGCATGGTGGCGAAGGCGGCCGCCAGGACGTTGCGGTACATCTCGCCCGCCGCCAGCGCCGGCTCGATGAACGGCTGGAAGTCGATGTCGAGGGTGCGCGCGACCCAGGCGTCGTACGCCGTCGCCGACGCCTCGGCGCGCAGCAGGTCGTGGGCCTCCTCCTTGACCGCGATCCGGTCGAGGAGGTTCTCGATGTCGGCCTTCTGCTGGCCGGTCGAGGTGTTGTCCTCCCGCATCCGCCAGCGGTAGGTCACCCGGGCGAGGAGGTCGAAGCGCTCGGCGCGCACGTAGGCGGCCAGCATCGGCACGTGGTCCTCGTAGGCGATGTGGCCGCGGAAGGGCGGCACCCGGTCGCGCCAGAAGGCCGTCCGGAACATCCGGTTGCAGGCGATGATGTCCTGCATCGCGTCCGGCGACTCGTCGAGCGTCGTGCCCAGCCGGTCGTGGTCGTGGACGGTCGCCCACGAGGTGCCGAAGACCTTGCGGTGCGTGAAGCGCCGCACGGCTCCCACGCACAGGTCGGAGCCGCTTCGGCGCAGGGTGTCGACCATGTGGGCGTACGCCGTACGCGGCACGACGTCGTCGGAGTCGCAGAAGGTGAGGAACTCGCCACGTGCCAGCGCGACGGCCGCGTTGCGGGCGATGCCCTGCCCGGAGTTCGGCTGGGTCAGGACGCGCAGGCGAGGGTCGCGGGCGGCGTACGCCGCAAGGACCTGCGGCGAGCCGTCGGTCGACCCGTCGTCGACGGCGATCACCTCGAGCTCGGCCAACGACTGCGCCAGCACGCTGTCGAGGCACTCGGCGAGGTAGGCCTCGACGTTGTAGACCGGGATCACCACGGTCAGCACCGGCTCGGCGGGGCTCGCGGGCCGGTGGCGTCGCGCCGAGCGGAGCACGCGACGGGCGACCGCGGTGGATCGGTGGCGCAGCTCTCGGTCTGACATCTGCCTGTCTTCGCGTCCGGCGGAGTACGGGCGCAGCGTAGCCCAGTCCACGCGGGATACGATCAGTCGTTCAGCCGACTGAAGAGGGGCCTGTTTCTTGCGTTCACGTCAGCGCGTCGAGCGTGCTCTCGTCAAGGTCGGCAAGTCCACCCCGGTGGCGATCCGCGGTCCGCTCGGTCGGGCGACGCGCACGCTGCGCGGGCGGTGGAAGGGTCCCCGGGTCACGATCGTGGTGGCGGTCAGCGACACCGAGACCAGCCGCGTCGCGTCCTGCATGAAGTCGATCCGCGGCCAGGCCTACCCCAACCTCGACGTCCTGGTGGTGCCGTACGGCCCCGCGACCGGTGCGCTCGCCTCCGTGCGGCCGGAGGCTGCCGAGGACTGGCGGATCCGGGTGGCGCCGCCCGAGAGCGACCTGGCGGCCGCCTGGAACGCCGGCGCCAAGCGGGCGCAGGACGGCTACCTGATGTTCGGTCGCGGCGGCGACGACTTCGCGCCCAACGCGATCGCCCGGATGGTCGCGGCGCTCGAGGAGACCGGGTCGGCGATGGCCGTCGGTCGGATCCAGCCGCCGTTCAACCTCAACGCCTCGGTGGAGTCGCCGCTGGAGGCCGCGCACCACACCGAGATCCGGCGTACGACGCTCGCTGCCACCCCTGTGGCGATCACCGACCTCGCCGTCGGCAACCGGATGATCCGGCGCTCGTTCTGGGTCGACGCCGGCCTGCAGTTCGACGCCGAGGACCGGCTGGGCACCAGCTTCGCGCTGTCGACGTACACGCGGGCTCCGGAGTTCGACCTCCTGACCGACCCCAGCTACACCCCGACCGGACGCCGGGAGGGTGTCAGCGTCGGTGCGGTGCGCGACGTCCTCTCCGAGCTCGACCGGTGGCTCGACGAGCGGGAGGCGACGCAGACCGAGGTCGCGGCCCTCGGGCTCCCCGACGTGCTGGACTGGTGGCTGTGGGGCACGCTCGACGCGGCGATCCAGCCGTTCCTCGGCGACATCGAGCGAGCGACGCCGTACCAGTGGGAGCGGCTGCGGGTCGTGGTCGACGAGCTCGTCACCTCCGGCGGCGAGAGCGCCTGGGCGGCCCTGCGCGCCGACTCGCGGGTCAAGCTGTGGCTGGTCCGCGAGGGCAGGCGCGCCGAGCTCGAGGACTACGTCACGTCGCGGCTCTTCGAGAACTCCCACCGCCCGACCGAGGTGAGCGACGGGGTCGTGCTGGCCCGGCTGCCGTTCTTCGACGACCCGGCGGTCGGGGTGCCGCGCGGCGCGTACGAGATGCGCGAGGCGGAGACTCCGTTGTCGGCCGCCCTCTACGCGATCACCTGGGTCGACCCGGAGCGGCTGGAGCTGCGCGGGGCCGCCCGGATCGAGCACGTCGACCTCGGCGACGACACCGAGCTCCGCGCCTGGCTGGTCGAGGGCGGCAGCGGCGAGCGTCGGCCGCTCGAGGTCTCGCGGTACGCCACCTCGAGGGCCAACCTCCTCGACGGGTCGCGCTACCAGGACTACGCGAACGGCGGCTTCACGCTCGCGGTCCCGACCACGGCGCTGGCCGAGCGGGCCCGCGAAGCTGGCCGCCTGGTCACGTGGACCGTCGAGCTGGAGATGCGGGCGCGGGGGCTGGTCCGCACCGGCGCGATCACGCGGATCGAGGAGCGGTTCTCCACCGGGCTGATCGAGACCGGCCACCTCGGCGACCGCGTGCTGGCCGATGCCCGGGTGGGCATCCGCGGCCGGACCGCGGCCAGGTTCCGGCTGGTCGCCCGACCGTCGTCGGCCCCCCAGCTGGTCGACGCGGCCGTCGTCGGGTCCGTGGTCACGGCCACCATCACTCCCGGTCCCGTCGGGGTCGCCGAGCTGCGGGCCGTGGACGACGTCGGCGTCGTCGCGTCCGCGCGCTGCGGCGTCGACGGCGGGCGGGTCGTCGCCACCCTCGAGCTGCCCCGGCCGAGGCCGGGGGACCCCTCGCGCCGGCTCCGGCTGGTCGCGATCGGCCACGACGGCAGCGAGGTGCCGGTCGCCTGGCCCGCAGCGGCTCCGCAGTGGCTCGCAACCGGTGTCGGCGAGGTGGTGCTCAGCCGCACCGAGGACGGCAACGCCGAGGTGGTCGACGCGATCGGCACCCTGGTCGTGGACGACCTGGCGCTGGTCGACGGCGGCATCGACGTCACGGCGCGGTGGCTGGGCGTCGCGCCTGCGCAGTACGCCGTCACCCTCACGGGCGGCCGCGTCACGGTCAGCGGTACGCCGACCGAGGCCGCCGGTCGGCTGCGCGTGCACCTCCCGACCCGCTGGGACGAGTGGACGCTGGGGGCGTCGCTGATCCCGACCGGTCGCTACGAGCTCCGCGTGCACCACGGTCCGAAGGCGGCTCAGCACCAGGGCCTGGCCCTGCTCGGCGAGGACCTGATCGGCCGGCTCTTCGACGTCACGGCCAACGACGACTTCCGGATGCGCCCGGCGCGCGACGACGCGGCTGCGTGCCTCGTCCTGCAGCCCCCGATCGCGGAGACCGACTCCGGCCCGCTCGCCCAGGCGCGGCTGCAGGAGCGGTACCGCACCTGCGACCTGCCCCTCGATGACACGGCCGTCTACCTGCAGTCGTACACCGGGCTGACCGCCACCGACAGCCAGCTCGCGATCCACCACGAGCTGCGTCGTACGCGACCCGACCTGACGATCTACTGGGGGGTCGCCAGCGGCTCCTCGGTGGTGCCGGAGGGCGGCGTACCGGTCCTGATGCGCTCGCGGGAGTGGTACCGCGTGCTGGCGACCGCGCGCTACCTCTGCCTCAACATCGACCCCGAGCGCTGGTTCTCCGTGCGACCGGGGCAGCATTTCCTGCAGACCTTCCACGGCTACCCCGCGAAGTCGATGGGCATCCGGATGTGGGAGAGCAAGGGCTACACCCCCCGCCGGATCGACCTCGAGCTCGCCCGCACCTCCGGCGACTGGACGACGATCCTGACTCCCGCGCCCGAGATGGACGAGCACTACCGGCGCGAGTACCGCTACGACGGCCCGATCCATCACGAGGGCTATCCCCGCGACGACGTGCTCGTCTCGTCGGACGCCGACCGGATCCGCGAGGAGACCCGCGCCCGCCTCGGCATCGCCCCTGGCCAGCGCGTCGTCCTCTATGCCCCGACCTGGCGCGACGACATGGCGACCAACTGGCGCTCGGCCGACGTGGTGCACCACCTGGACGTCGAGGTCGCCAGCCGCAAGCTCGGTCGCGACTACGTCCTGCTGATGCGCGGGCACCGGTTCCACGCCGAGGCGACCGGTGGCGAGTTCGGCGCTCAGCTCATCGACGTCACGCACTACCCGGAGATCAACGACCTGATCCTGGCCTCCGACGTCGCCGTCCTCGACTACTCGTCGCTGCGCTTCGACTTCGCGCTCACGGGCCGGCCGATGATCTTCCTGGTCCCCGACCTCGCGTCGTACGTCGGCGGCGTCCGCGGCTTCCTCTACCCCTTCGAGGAGTCCGCGCCCGGACCGCTGGTCAACACCCCCGACGAGGTCATCACCCTCCTGCGCGACCTCGACGGGCTGCGGCAGCGCTCCGCCGCCCCGCTGGCCGCCTTCCACGAGAAGTACAACTACCTGCAGGACGGGCGGTCGGCCGAGAAGGTCGTGAAGACCTTCTTCGTCTAGCGACGACCGGTGGTCGAGGACGGCCCCACCGGTGGTTGAGGAGGTCCCGGCCCACCGGTGGTTAAGGAGGGCCGCGGCCCACCCGGTGGTTGAGGAGGGCCGCCAGGCCCGTCTCGAAACCCCCGCAGCCCACGCGCGAGGTCGGGTGCGGGGTGGTTTCGAGGCTCAGGCCTGGCGGCCTTCGCACCTCAACCACCGAACGGCGGCCCCTCCGGTGGTTGAGGAGGGCCGCCAGGCCCGTCTCGAAACCCTCGCAGCCGAGGCAGTACGTCGGGATGCGGGGGTCTCGACGACGCTCGCTGGCGCTCGCTGCTCGACCACCGGGGACCGCGGCCCCTCCGGTGGTTGAGGAGGGCCGCTAGGCCCGTCTCGAAGCCCTCGCAGCCGAGGCAGTACGTCGGGATGCGGGGGTCTCGACGACGCTCGCTGGCGCTCGCTGCTCGACCACCGGAGGCTCGGGTGCGGGGTGGTTTCGAGGCTCAGGCCTGGCGGCCTTCGCACCTCAACCACCGAACGGCGGCCCTCCGGTGGTTGAGGAGGGCCGCTAGGCCCGTCTCGAAACCCCCGCAGCCCACGCGCAAGGTCGGGTGCGGGGGTCTCGACGACGCTCGCTGGCGCTCGCTGCTCGACCACCGGAAGCGCCGTCGTACGTCGCCGCCTCACGCGCGGGGCACCGCTAGGGCTGGAGGGCCTCGGTCTCGGCGATGCGGAGGGACTCGAGGGGGTCGAGGCGGCGCAGGTCGATGACGTGGCCGGTGCCGGCCGAGATCAGGGTCTCGAGGGACGCCTTCGCCACGGCGGTGGACTCCAGCAGCGAGCCCGCGGGCTCCTCGCCGAAGGCCTTGGTGCGCATCGGGGTGCCGGTGCGCTCGGGGTTGATGCAGTTGACCCGGATCCGGTCGGCGGCCCACTCGTCGGCGATCGCCTGCGTCAGGTTGACCGTCGCGGCCTTCGCGGAGGAGTAGAGGCTGTAGCCGCTGCGACCGCGGGTGTAGGAGCTCGAGGTGAAGAGCAGCAGGCTGCCGCCGGTGGCGCGCAGCAGCGGGTGGAACTCCTGGGCGATCAGGATCGGCGCGATGTAGTTGATGTCCGTCGCGGCGTAGATCGTCTCGTCGGAGGCCTCCACCAGCGTCCCGCGCGGCAGCACGCCGGCGGTGTTGACGACGAAGTCCACCGACCCGAACCGCTCCACGGCGTCGCGGGCCGCGCTCGCGATGTCCTCGCGGCGCTGCACGTGCGTCTGGGTGGTCGAGCGGCTGTAGGAGGCGACGTTGGCGCCGTACGACGCCGCGAGGTCGGCGATGTCGGAGCCGATGCCGTAGCTGCCCCCGAAGATGACGACCGTCTTGCCCTCGAGCGCTGCCCGCATCGCCTCGTCGCTGCGCATCGCCGGCGCGTCGTTGCCGGTGAGCTGGAAGAGCTTGTCGGCCAGGTAGATGTCGATCGGCTCGGTGACCTTCATGTTGCGCTCGTCGCCGGGCACGACCCAGATCGGGACGTCGGGCAGGTAGCGCAGCACGACGGTGCAGTCGTCGGTCGCCTCGAAGTTCGGGTCCTCGCCGGCGAGGCGGTACGCCGCGCGGATGGTCGACAGCCGGAAGGCCTGCGGGGTCTGGCCGCGGCGCAGGTTGGCGCGCGGGGGGATGTCACGGATCGTGTTGTCCGGTCCGACCTCGATGATCGTGTCGGCCGAGGGGATCGCGACGTCCACGGCGTCGTGGGTGTCCAGGGCGCTGAAGCAGTCGCTGATGATGCGGGCGCTCACCAGCGGGCGTACGGCGTCGTGCAGCAGGACCTTGCAGTCGTCCTCGCCCAGCGCGGCCAGGGCGGCGAGCGTGGTGTCGTTGCGGGTGCCGGCGCCCTCGAGGATCGCCGTGACCTTGCTGTAGCCGCCGTCGCGGACCATCGCGTGCACGGCGTCGAGGTGCCCGGGCGCCATCATCACGACGATCTGGTCCACGTCCGGGTGCCGGTCGAGGATCGCCAGGGTGTGCTCCATGATCGAGTGCCCGGCGATCTTGATGAGCTGCTTGGGGACGCCGAGGCCGACCCTGACGCCCACGCCTCCCGCGAGCAGCACGGCCACGTTCTTGCGCGATCCCGACACGGCACTCCTTCTCAGCACGACAACCGCCGTAGTTTCCCACAGCACTCCGCCGTGCCCCGGCCGCGGGCGTGTGACCCATCGCACGAGGAGCGTCTGTTTCTGCCCGGTGACGCGCGGCGTACGCTCAGGACGTCAGCATCCATAGTCCGGTACCCCACCCGGCTCGGCCCCGCAGTCCTGGGAGCGAGTGGTCGGAGGGACTGGAACGAGAGGTCCTTTCATGACGCTGCACTCCCGGGAGACCGGTCTGCGGGTGGGGGTCGTCGGCGCGGGTCGCGTCGGAGCCGTCCTGGCCGCCGCCCTGCGCGAGGCCGGCCACGAGGTCGTCGCTGCCGCGGGCGAGTCCGACGCATCGCGAACCCGCATCGCGGACCTGCTGCCGGGCGTCCCGACGCTCAAGCCCACCGCGGTGGCGCGGGGCTGCGACCTGCTGCTGCTCACCGTCCCCGACGACATGCTGCGCAACGTCGTCACGACGCTGACCGACGCCGGTGCCATCCGTCCCGGGCAGTACGTCGTGCACACGTCGGGCCGCCACGGTCTCGAGGTCCTGGCCCCGGCCGTCGCGGTCGGCGCACGCGTCGTCGCGATGCACCCCGCCCTCACCTTCACCGGCACCGCGCTCGACCTCGACCGGCTCGCCGGGTGCGTCTTCGGCCTCACCGCGGAGCCCGCCGAGCACGCGCTCGCCGAGTCGCTGGTCGCCGACCTCGACGGCCGCGCGATGTGGGTGCCCGAGGAGATGCGGACGCTCTACCACGCGGGTCTCGCGCACGGGGCCAACCACCTGGTCACCCTGGTGACCCAGGCCATGGAGATGCTCGCCGCCGCCGGTGCCGACGACCCGGCCGGCACCCTCCGCCCGCTGCTGACCGCGGCCCTCGACAACGCGCTCGACCACGGTGACGCCGCGTTGACCGGCCCGATCGTCCGCGGCGACGTCAACACCGTCCGCGCCCACCTCGCCGACCTCCGCGACAACGCCCCGCAGACGCTGCCGTCGTACGTCGCCCTCGCGCGCGACACCCTCAGCCGCGCGGTGACCGACGGCCGGGTGCTGCCGATCCGAGCGGCCGCGATCCTGCGGGCCCTGGACGGAGCCGAGCGGGCGACCGCCGGCACGCGCTCGCCCCTCCGCCGGCGATGAGCGGTACGCCGACCGTCGCCGCCACCCGCGCGGAGCTGGCGGCGCTGCTCGCCCCTGCCCGCGCCGCGGGCAGGACGGTCGGGCTGGTGCCCACGATGGGTGCGCTGCACGACGGCCACGCCAGCCTGATCCAGACGGCTCGCGAGCGCGTGGGCGACGGCCAGGTGGTCGTGTCGATCTTCGTGAACCCGCTGCAGTTCGGCGCCGGCGAGGACCTGGACCGCTACCCGCGCACGCTGGAGGACGACCTCAAGATCTGCGAGCGGGAGGGCGTCGACATCGTCTTCGCGCCGTCGGTCGACGAGGTCTACCCGGGCGGCGACCCGCAGGTCACGGTGAAGCCGGGGCCGCTCGGCAAGGTCCTCGAGGGCAGGACCCGGCCCGGCCACTTCCGCGGCGTGCTGACCGTCGTCGCCAAGCTCTTCGGGCTGGTCCGCCCGGACGTCGCGGTCTTCGGCCAGAAGGACTACCAGCAGCTCGCGCTGATCCGGCGGATGGTGCTCGACCTCAACCTGGCCGTCGACGTCGTCGGGGCCGAGACCGTCCGCGAGCAGGACGGCCTCGCGCTGTCGAGCCGCAACCGCTATCTCGACGAGGAGCAGCGACAGCAGGCTGCGGCCCTGAACCGGACCCTGCGGGCGGCGCAGGAGGTCGAGCGCTACGGCCCCGACGTCGCTCTCGACTCGGCCCGTGCGGAGCTGCGCGCCGCCGACGGCGTGGACCTCGACTACCTCGTCGTCACGGACGCCGACCTCGGCGTCCTGCCCGCCGTCGTACCTCCCGGCACGGAGGCCCGGATCCTGATCGCCGCCCGCGTCGGCTCCACGCGCCTGATCGACAACATGCCGCTCGTCCTGGGGGCACCCGTGGCGTCGCGGGAAGGGACGTCCTGATGCTGCGGACCATGATGAAGAGCAAGATCCACCGGGCCACCGTCACCCAGGCGGACCTGCACTACGTCGGCTCGGTGACCGTCGACGAGGACCTGCTCGACGCCGCCGACCTGCTCTCCGGCGAGCTCGTGCACATCGTCGACATCACCAACGGAGCACGGCTCGAGACCTACACGATCGCGGGCGAGCGCGGCTCCGGCGTGATCGGGATCAACGGGGCCGCGGCCCGACTCGTGCACCCGGGCGACCTGGTGATCCTGATCGCGTACGGCCAGATGGACACCGCGCAGGCGCGTGAGTTCCAGCCCAGCGTGGTCTTCGTCGACGCCGACAACGCCATCCTCGCGACCGGGTTCGACCCGGCCGAGGCGCCCGACGGCTCGGGCCTGGTCCGCGGCGACCGGGTCGCTGGTCGGTAGCGCTAGCCTGCCTCGGTGGTCCTCAACTCAGCCGACACGGTCCCCGTACGACGCGTGCCCGGCCGCCTCCTCGCTCCTGAACCCGGGTGGACCACGACCGCTGACGTCGTCGTGATCGGCTCCGGCATCGCCGGACTGACCGCCGCCCTGCGGCTGCGCAACGAGGTCGACAAGGTCCTCGTGGTCACCAAGGACGTCCTCGCCGCGGGCTCGACGCAGTGGGCGCAGGGCGGCATCGCCGCCGCCCTCGGCCCGGGGGACACCCCGCACGAGCACGAGGTCGACACCCTCGTCGCCGGTGCCGGCGCGTGCGACCGGGCCGCCGTCGAGGTGCTGGTGACCGAGGGGCCCGAAGCCGTGCGCGAGCTGATCGCGCTGGGCACCAACTTCGACCACGACCACCACGGCGAGCTCTCGCTGACCCGTGAGGGCGGCCACCACCGCGACCGGATCGCGCACGCGGGCGGCGACGCCACCGGCGCCGAGATCCAGCGGGCGCTGATCGCCGCGGTCGAGCAGGCTCCGGAGATCGAGGTCATCCAGCACGCCCTCGCCGTCGACCTGATGCTCGCCGAGGACGGCGGGGTCGCCGGCCTCACCCTCCACGTCATGGGCGAGGGGCAGCGCGACGGCGTCGGAGCGGTGCTGTGCCGCGCGGTCGTGCTCGCCAGCGGTGGGCTCGGCCAGGTCTTCGCCCAGACCACCAACCCGTCGGTCTCGACCGGCGACGGGATGGCGGTCGCGCTCCGCGCCGGAGCGGTGCTGCGCGACCTCGAGTTCGTCCAGTTCCACCCCACGGTGATGTACCTCGGCCCCGACTCCCGTGGCCAGCAGCCGCTGATCTCCGAGGCCGTCCGCGGCGAGGGCGCCTTCCTCGTCGACTTCGAGGGCAACCGCTTCATGCAGGGCGTGCACGAGCTGGCCGACCTCGCGCCCCGCGACGTCGTGGCCAAGGCGATCATGCGCCGGATGATCGACAGCGACCACCCGCACATGTGGCTGGACGCCCGGCACCTGGGTGCCGCCTTCTGGGAACGCCGCTTCCCGACCATCCTGGCGACCGCTCGCAGCCACGGCGTCGACCCGGTGACCGATCTGATCCCGGTCGCGCCGGCCTGCCACTACGCCTCCGGCGGAGTCCGCACCGACCTGTGGGGGCGCAGCAACGTCCCGGGCCTCTACGCCACCGGCGAGGTCGCCTGCTCCGGTGTCCACGGCGCCAACCGGCTGGCCTCCAACTCCCTGCTCGAGGGCCTCGTCTTCTCGCGTCGGATCGCGACCGTGCTGCCCGCGGAGCTCCGCCCGCTCCTGCCGCCGGTGGCCGACCCGCGGACCCCCGGCCTGGTCGCCGGCGGCGTACGACGTGAGATGCAGGAGGTGATGACCGCGCGCGTCGGCGTGCTCCGCAACGCCGAGGGACTCGATGAGGCGGGCCTCCGGCTGGACAAGCTCGCCGGCCAGTCGGCGGGCGCGGGGGACCAGGAGTCGTGGGAGACGACCAACCTGATCACCATCAGCGCCGCGCTCGCGGCCGCCGCCTCGCTGCGCGAGGAGACCCGCGGCTCGCACTGGCGCGAGGACTTCCCCGAGCGCGACGACGCCGACTTCGCCGGCCACGTCGACGTCGTCATGGACGACGGTGCGAGCACGCTCGAGTTCGCCCGCGCCCCCGCCAGCGACGTGGGGGCGTGATGCCCCCGAGCGGCCCACGCGTCCTGGTGCTGGTGACCGGTGCCGCCCGCAGCGGCACCAGCACCGCCGCGGGCACCCTGCACCACCTCGGCCTGGACGTCCCCGGACCCTTCATGGACGCCAACGAGTCCAACCCCAAGGGCTTCTACGAGTCCCGCTGGTCCGTGCGCTTCCACAACCAGCTCATCCGCCGGGCCGGCATCAACGCCGTGGACGGCCGACCCGACGCCCTCGAGCGGGTCCACGCCGTGATCGACGACCAGGCGCGCGCCAAGCTCGGCCGCTACCTCGCCCGGCACGAGGACCTTCCGCAGCTCGTGGTGAAGGATCCCCGCAGCGTCTGGACCCAGCACCTGTGGGCCGACGCCGCGCACGCGGCCGGCCGGGAGATCCGCTACCTGTCGATGCTGCGGCACCCGGCCGAGGTGGTGAGCAGCCGCACGACGTACTACGCCCACTATGCGCGCGCCGCCGGCGCGGAGGGGCCGCGCGAGCAGGCGAGCCTCAACCTGATGCGCTGGATCAACACCACGCTGGTGAGCGAGCGGGAGACGCGGGGCGCGGTCCGGTCCTTCGTCGACTACGCCGACCTGCTGCAGGAGTGGCGTCCGGCCCTGTCGCGGGTGGGCGTCGAGCTCGGCCTGCGCTACGACCCGCCGGTCGAGGTCAGCCCGCACCCCGTCGACGACTTCATCGACCCCGGGCTGCGGCGCCACGACGCCTCCTGGGCGGACGTGCCGGTCCCGCACCTCCTGCGGGCGACGGCCGAGCAGGTCTGGGAGAGCTGCTCGGCCCTGGTCGGCCGCGGCGCCTCCGACCCGGGGTCGGAGGCCCGGCTCGACGAGCTCGCCGAGGACTACCGCTGGCTCGTCGCCGACGCCGCCCTGCTGGACCAGGAGGCGCTCTACGAGGCGACCCGGCGGGCCCGGTCCACGGGCGTGCAGGAGGGTCGTCGGCTGGCTGCTGAGGAGGCGGTCGCCGCCGGGTCGGTCCCGGTGGACGAGCTCCGCAGCCGCGAGCTGATGCGCATCGTCGGACGCAGGCTGCTGCGCCGGCCCCCACCCGAGCAGGAAGGCCACCGCCCGTGATCCCCCACCGTCCCCTGGACGCCCTCCCCGGCGAGCTGCTGGCCGAGCTCGGCGCCGCCGGCCTCGACGCGCGCGCCGTCTACGACCAGGTCGTCGCCGCACTCGCAGAGGACCTGCCGGGCGATGACGTCACCAGCGTCGCCACGATCGCCGCAGACGCCCGGGGCAGCGGGGTCTTCGCCGCCCGCGAGCCCGGGGTCGTCGCCGGGCTCGGCGTCGCCGCGCTCGTCTTCCACTACGTCATGGGCGACACCGTCACGGTCTCCGACCGGGTGCCCGACGGCACCCACGTCGAGGCGGGCACCGTCGTGATGCGCGTGTCCGGCCCGACCCGCGGCCTGCTCACCGCCGAGCGGACCGCCCTCAACTACGCCAGCCACCTCTCGGGCGTCGCCACCGCCACGTCGCACTGGGTCGCGGCCCTCGCCGGGACCCGCGCCCGGGTCCTCGACACCCGCAAGACGCTGCCGACCTACCGGGCGCTGCAGAAGTACGCCGTGCGCTGTGGCGGCGGCGTCAACCACCGCTTCAGCCTCAGCGACCGGGCGATGGTCAAGGACAACCACGTGGTGGCCGCCGGCGGCGTGGTGCCGGCCTACCGGGCCGTGCGTACGGCGTACCCCGACCTGCGCGTGGAGGTCGAGGTGACCGACCTCGACCAGCTGCGTGAGCTGCTGGCGGTCGGCTGCACCGAGATCCTGCTCGATAACATGGACGCCGCGACCATGGCCGAGGCGGTCTCGATCACCGACGGACGGGCGACGCTGGAGGCCTCGGGCGGGCTCACGCTGGAGCGCGCCCGCGAGGTGGCCCGGACCGGTGTCGACTTCATCTCCGTGGGTGCGCTGACCCACTCCGTCAAGGTCTTCGACCTCGGTCTCGACCTCACCGAGGGCTGAGCGATGGCGCTGCTCGCGGCCGACATCGGCAACAGCCACACCGTGCTGGGGCTCGTCACCGACGGGCGGGTGGTCGCCGACTGGCGGGTGGCGACCGACGAGCGACGCACCTCCGACGAGTGGGCGGTGCTGCTGCGCGGGCTGCTGGGCGACGACCTCGACGACGTCACCGGGGTCGCGGTCTGCTCGACGGTCCCGGCGGTGCTGCACGAGTGGCGCGACATGCTCCCCCAGGCGTTCCCCGACGTGCCGCACCTGGTGGTCGAGCCGGGCGTGCGCACCGGCATCCCGGTGCTGATGGACAACCCGCGCGAGGTCGGCACGGACCGCATCATCAATGCCCTCGCCGCCGTGCACGATTACGGCGGGCCGGCGATTGTCGTCGATTTCGGCGGCACCGCCACGACGTTCGACGTGGTCTCCGGAAAAGGCCAGTACGTCGGCGGCGCTATCGCCCCCGGTATCGAGATCTCGCTCGAGGCGCTCGGGCGGCGCGGCGCCCAGCTGCGCAAAGTCGAATTGCTCCGGCCGCGCTCGGTGATCGCCAAGAACACCGTCGAGGCGCTGCAGGCGGGAATGGTCTTCGGAGTCGCCAGCCAGGTCGAGGGAATCGTCTCCCGGATGATCGAGGAGCTCGGTGTGGAGACGCAGGACGTGCACGTCGTCGCCACCGGCTATCTCGCGCCCCTGGTGCTCGAGGAATGCCGCAGCTTCACCGACCACGACCCGTGGTTGACGCTGCGCGGGCTCGAGCTGGTCTTTTCGCGCAATCGCTGAAAACCGCTGGAGTTCGAGAATCAGATAGTGCGTGGCATGATCATTGTGACAATTCCGCTTTCGTGAACGAGGTAATTCGAAATGGCCCAGAAGGTCAGCATTGTTCTCGTCGACGACCTCGACGGCAGTGAAGCCACCGAGACCGTCACGTTCGGCCTCGACGGCACGTCGTACGAGATCGACCTGAACGACAAGAACGCCGCCGAGCTGCGCGACGCGCTGTCCGGCTACGTCGGCCACGCACGCAAGCTCGGCGCGGCTCCGCGTCGCGGCCGCAAGACCAGCGCCGGCAGCGCCGCCACCGACGGCCCCAGCGCCAAGGAGATCCGCGACTGGGCCCGGAGCAACGGCTACGACGTCCCCGAGCGCGGTCGCGTCTCCGCCGAGGTGCGCTCGGCGTACGACGCCGCGAATTGAGCGACCCGATCGCCGAGTCGGCGTCGTCGCGCCCCTGACAGGGTGGGACGGCGCCGACTCGTCGTCTCTAGCGGAGCGTCCGGACGACGCGGGCGGTGTTGCCGGCGCGGTCGGTCACGGTCGCGGTGTAGCGGACGCGGTGGTGGGAAAGGTCGCGGTGCTTCAGCGTGCAGTGCCCGCGGACGCCCGAGAGCGCGTCGCTCGCGACGCAGCGCACCCGGTGGCCGCCGGCGATGCGCAGCCGTGGCTTGATCCGGTCGATGCGCACCACGACGCTCGTGGTGGCGCTCCCGCCGTCGCCGGCCGTCACGGTCCCGGTGACGACCCGGCCGCCGCTGCTCCTCGCCAGCGTGAGGTGGGCGGGGCAGGACCCGGTGAGGGCAGCCGATCCGATGGTGCAGCGGAAGGTCACCCTGACGGGGGCGCGATACCAGCCGGCCGCCGACCTGGGCTTCGTGCTGGTGAGCCTGGCCGCGATCTGCGGGTCGATGACCGCCGTGAACGACCGGGTGACCCGGGGCGCGGCGAAGTAGGCGTCGTTGCCGACCTGGTCGGCCGCGACCGTGCACGTCCCAGCGCCGGTGAGGCTGACGACGCTGCCGGCGACGGTGCAGACTCCGCCGGTCAGCGACGAGAAGACGACCGGGCTGCCGGAGCCGCCGCCGGTCGCGGAGACGGCGTACGTCGAGCCGACCACCTGGTGTGCCAGCGGACTCGAGGTGAATCCGACGGCCTGGGTCTGCTTGCCGCAGGCATCGGCCCCGGCGGAGGGTGCCAGGACGAGGGACACGCCCTGGCCGCCGTACGTCGAGGTGAAGGCCGCGAGGTCTCCGGTCAGTGCCAGGGTGTGGTCCACGACGGCGATCGAGGTCGCAGGCTGCGACGCGTCGCTGTTGGTCCACTGGGCGGTCAGCACCCCGTCGGGTGCGATGCTCCAGATCGCCGACTCGATCTTGGTCGCGCCGTTCGTCGCCTTCGTGTTGCTGTTGGTGCCCGACTGCGGTGGCGCGTCCTTCGGGGTGCTCGCCGTCTGGACCAGGAAGTCGTAGTTCTCGCTGCCGACGGCCAGGCCGTCCCCGTCCATGGTGAAGCCGACCGCGGCGCCGAGGTTGGGCGTGTCCTGGGGCGCACCGTCGACCACGAGGTCGATGCCGGCGCCGTACGCCGGCGTGGCCGTCACGGTGGCGGCCTGGTTGTGGTCGCCGATCACCACGTAGGTGCCGAACTGGCTGAGCTGCGCGCGGACGTAGCCGAGCAGGGCCTGGTCGGAGGACTGGTGGACCTCGATCACCCCGGAGCAGGTGGTCCCCACCGGGTCCGCGGACGCGACGCCCGCCGAGGAGGTCAGGCCGGCGGCCGTGGTGAGGCCGGTGATCAGGGCCGCGACGGCGGTGGCGCGGATGGTTCGGTGCACAGGAGGCTCCTCGATCGGGGGTGCGGTCGGGAGGAGCGTCGCGTGGTGCGCTTGCAAGGGCCTTTCAGAGTGCTGACGGGGCGCAGGGCCACCCTCGCGAGGATGACCCTGCGCGACTCGTCTAGCGGCCGGTGACGACGAGCTGGAAGTCGTTGTCGACCGAGGCGAAGCTGCCGTTGTAGAGGTAGACGTCGAAGGTGGAGCCGCTCGCGAACTGGTTGGTCGCCGCGAGCCGCACGTTGGCGGCACCCGTGGGCGGCACGTTGCCGACGGCCTCGTCGACCTCGGGCGTCACCGTCGGGATCAGGCTGAAGCCGCTCTGCAGCGAGGAGCTGAGCAGGACGTGGTAGTGCCCGGTGCCGAGCCTGGTGATCGAGCCGACGTTGAAGTTGCTGTCGAGCGTCCCGTTGGCCGTCACCCGGGCCCAGGCGACCACCGCGTTGTCGCGGTAGCGGGTGCCCACCGGCACGGTCGCGCCGTTGCCCGCGTCGTTGGCGATCAGGAAGCCGTTGGCGGCGCGGACCGCGAACTGGTTGTCCGCGGTCGAGGCGAAGTCGGCGTCGGTGCCGTCGGCCCAGACGAAGGAGCCCGAGTTGACGGCCTGGGCGCGCCGGCCGACCGCGAGGCTGAAGGCACCCGCCGTGCTGCCGGTGCCGCCGGCGGCGCTGAAGTCGCCGGGCTGCACCCCCGGGAGCGCCTGCGCCGACGCGGCGGACTGGGCGGACACGGCCGCCGGTGCGACCGCAGACCCGGCGAAGCTCCCCGTCGTGACGGATCCCGGGGCCAGGTCCGACCTGCCGACGGACCCGTTCTTGAGGTCGGCGCCGCTCAGGGAGGAGTCCTTGACGTCGGCGCCGGTGAGCGAGCTGTTCTTGACGTCGGCGGCGGCCAGCGAGCCGTCCTTGACGTCGACGCCGGCGAGCGAGGAGTTCTTGACCTGCTTGCCGGTGACCGTCGAGGCCTTGATGTCGCCGCCGTTGATCTTCTCGGCGGCCCAGGCGGGGCCGCCCATCGCGAAGAAGAGCGCGCACAGCGCGATGACCAGCGCCAGGTGGTTGGACGAGCGTTTCAGCATGAGCGGACCCCTGCCCGGAGTGACGGGCTCTCGGGACGAACCCGTCCGTGGTCGCAACGTAGCGGCGCGCGGGCCGACGCCGCGTGACGCAGACGGGCTACTGCGGCGCCACCTGGCCGGGCTGGTCTGGACGTGTTCGCTCTCAGCGGACTTCATTGGCGCCTGTGCGGGAACGCGTAGGCTGTCAGCGGGGTTAGTTGTCTCGTACCCTCCCCTCCGCTCAGGCGCGGGAGGGCCCCACGAAGTATCAGGAGCGATGCGCATGTTCGAGCGGTTCACAGACCGAGCCCGACGAGTTGTCGTGCTGGCCCAGGAAGAGGCCCGCATGCTCTCCCACAACTACATCGGCACCGAGCACATCCTGCTCGGCCTCATCCACGAGGGCGAGGGGGTCGCGGCGAAGGCGCTCGAGAGCCTCGACATCTCGCTGGAGGCCGTGCGTGC
Source organism: Nocardioides sp. URHA0020 (assembly GCF_000620705.1). Classification (GTDB taxonomy): domain Bacteria; phylum Actinomycetota; class Actinomycetes; order Propionibacteriales; family Nocardioidaceae; genus Nocardioides. The sequence goes on along the minus strand of NZ_KK211166.1, from coordinate 668,324 downwards.
CCAGGTCGAGGAGATCATCGGCCAGGGCCAGCAGGCGCCCAGTGGCCACATTCCCTTCACGCCGCGTGCCAAGAAGGTGCTCGAGCTGTCCCTGCGCGAGGCGCTGCAGCTCGGTCACTCCTACATCGGCACGGAGCACATCCTGCTCGGCCTGATCCGCGAGGGCGAGGGCGTAGCCGCCCAGGTGCTGCAGAAGCTCGGCGCCGACCTCAACCGGGTCCGCCAGCAGGTCATCCAGCTGCTCTCGGGCTTCCAGGGCAAGGAGGCGTCCGGTGCCGGCGCCGCGCCCGGTGGCTCCACGAGCGACGCACCGTCGTCCTCGCTGGTCCTCGACCAGTTCGGCCGCAACCTGACCCAGGACGCCCGCGAGGGCAAGCTCGACCCGGTCATCGGTCGCGAGCAGGAGATCGAGCGGGTCATGCAGATCCTGTCTCGGCGCACGAAGAACAACCCGGTCCTGATCGGTGAGCCCGGCGTCGGCAAGACGACGATCGTCGAGGGCCTGGCCCAGGACATCGTCAAGGGCAACGTCCCGGAGACGCTGAAGGACAAGCAGATCTACACCCTCGACCTGGGTGCGCTGGTGGCGGGCTCCCGCTACCGCGGTGACTTCGAGGAGCGCCTGAAGAAGGTGCTCAAGGAGATCCGCACCCGCGGCGACATCGTGCTCTTCATCGACGAGATCCACACCCTCGTCGGCGCCGGTGCGGCTGAGGGCGCGATCGACGCCGCCAGCATCCTCAAGCCGATGCTGGCCCGCGGCGAGCTGCAGACCATCGGTGCGACCACCCTCGACGAGTACCGCAAGTACCTCGAGAAGGACGCCGCGCTGGAGCGTCGCTTCCAGCCGATCCAGGTCGCCGAGCCGTCGATCGCTCACACGATCGAGATGCTCAAGGGTCTGCGGGACCGCTACGAGGCGCACCACCGCGTCACGATCACCGACGAGGCGCTGGTCTCGGCCGCGACGCTGGCCGACCGCTACATCTCCGACCGGTTCCTCCCGGACAAGGCGATCGACCTGATCGACGAGGCCGGCTCGCGGCTGCGGATCCGCCGGATGACGGCGCCCGCCGACCTGCGCGAGTACGACGACAAGATCGGCGAGGTCCGCCAGCGCAAGGAGGCCGCGATCGACGGCCAGGACTTCGAGGCCGCCGCTCGTCTGCGCGACGAGGAGAAGCAGCTCATCCTGAAGAAGTCCGAGCGCGAGAAGCAGTGGCGCGCGGGCGACATGGACGAGGTGGCCGAGGTCGACGAGGAGCTCATCGCCGAGGTCCTCGCCGTGGCGACCGGCATCCCGATCGTGAAGCTCTCCGAGGAGGAGTCGACCCGACTGCTCAACATGGAGGACGAGCTGCACAAGCGGGTCATCGGGCAGGACGAGGCCGTCAAGGCGATCTCCCGCGCGATCCGTCGTACGCGTGCCGGCATGAAGGACCCCAAGCGCCCCGGCGGCTCGTTCATCTTCGCCGGTCCGTCCGGTGTCGGTAAGACGTGGCTGTCCAAGACGCTCGCCGAGTTCCTCTTCGGCGACGAGGACTCCCTCATCCAGCTCGACATGTCGGAGTTCGGCGAGAAGCACACCGTCTCGCGGCTCTTCGGCTCGCCTCCCGGCTACGTCGGCTACGAGGAGGGCGGCCAGCTCACCGAGAAGGTGCGCCGCAAGCCGTTCTCCGTGGTGCTCTTCGACGAGGTCGAGAAGGCCCACCCGGACATCTTCAACAGCCTGCTGCAGATCCTCGAGGAAGGTCGCCTGACCGACTCGCAGGGTCGGGTCGTCGACTTCAAGAACACCGTCATCATCATGACGACCAACCTTGGCACCCGGGACATCTCCAAGGGCGTCAACCTCGGCTTCCAGCAGGGTGGCGACGCGGGCTCCTACGACCGGATGAAGGCGAAGGTGTCGGAGGAGCTCAAGCAGCACTTCCGCCCGGAGTTCCTCAACCGCGTCGACGAGATCATCGTGTTCCCGCCGCTGACGCAGGAGCAGATCGTCCACATGGTCGACAACATGGTCGCCTCGGTCGAGCTGCGGATGCGCGACCGCGACATGCGGATCGAGCTGACGCAGCCCGCGAAGAACCTGCTCGCCGAGCGGGGCTTCGACCCGGTCCTGGGTGCCCGGCCGCTGCGCCGCACCATCCAGCGCGAGATCGAGGACGTGCTCGCCGAGAAGATGCTCTTCGGTGAGGTCGGCCCCGGCCAGATCGTGCTGGTCGACGTGGAGGGGGAGGGCCCCGCGGCCGCCTTCACCTTCGTCGGCCAGAAGATGGGCGAGCTGCCGGACCTGCCGCCGTTCGAGACCGCCGAGATCGTGGCGGGCGAGGGCGCGGCACCGCTCGAGGGTCCGGACGACTCCGACAGCGGGACGGACCTGCCCCGCGAGATCTGAGCAACCCGGGTCGGCGCCAGCTTCACGGAAGCTGGCGCCGACTCGGCGATTTCAGGGGAGCGCGTAGGTGTCCGGGCCGGCGACGACGAGCAGCCGGTCCGCGATGAGGCTCGCCACGCACCGCGCGCGCTGCGCCTCGTCGGACCAGGCCGCGTCCAGCCGGGAGCGGTGCACCGGCCCGTCACTGTCGCGCAGGACGGCCAGCAGCCGGCCGCGGCACTGCCGGTCGGTGCCGGCCCAGGTCTGCACCTTGCGGGGTGGGCCGTCGTACGCCGGGTGGCCGGCGGCCCGCCAGGCGCAGAGATCGGCGACCGGGCAGTCGCCGCACCGCGGGCTGCTGGCCGTGCAGACCAGCGCGCCGAGCTCCATGACCGCCACGGACCAGGTCGCCGCGGTCGGCTCGTCGGCGGGCAGCACCGCCAGCGCCTCCTCCCGCTCCGCCTTGGTGATCGAGGCGGGCGGGAGCTCCACGCCGCCGATGGCGCGGCCGAGGACCCGCCGCACGTTGGTGTCGAGCACGACGTGGCGCCGACCGTGGGCGAAGGTCGCGATCGCCGCCGCGGTGTAGTCGCCGACCCCCGGCAGTGCGATCAGGTCGGCGTACGCCGAGGGCACCTGGTTGTCGTGCTGCTCGGCGATCACGGTGGCGGCTGCGTGCAGGCGCAGCGCCCGCCGGGGGTAGCCGAGCCGGCCCCAGGCGCGCACGGCCTCGCCGGTGCTCTCTGCGGCCAGGTCCGCGGGGGTCGGCCACCGCCGGAGCCACGCCTCGTGAACGGGGAGCACCCGGGCGACGGGGGTCTGCTGGAGCATGAACTCCGAGACCATCACCGACCACGCCGAGGCCTCGGGCCCACGCCAGGGCAGCTCGCGCGCGTGGTCGTCGTACCAGCGGAGCACTGGTGCATGCAGAGCACTCATCGCGACCATTGTCGTCGGTGTGGCACCACGATCGGCGGCTCCCCCCTGACTAGCGTGGCCGCATGCCTGCGCTGACCCACGGACCGCACCCGGCCCGGGTCTACTGGTTCCGCCGGCTGATGGTCCTCGGCACCGCCGCCCTGCTCGTCCTCGCCATCGCGCGGATGCTGGGTGACGGCAGCGACGCCTCGTCCGGCGACGGTGACGCAGCCGCTCGACTCTCCGCCGACACCCCCTCGTCGTCCGCGTCGTCCGGGTCGTTCGGGACTGCCGCGGCGTCGCCGTCGGCCAGCCCCACGAAGGAGGTCACGCCGACCGCGCCGACGACCAGCGCGGCGCCGGTCCTGGCCGCTCCGGTGGGCAGGTGCGTCGGCTCGGACATCGCGGTCACCCCCAAGGTCGACAACGGCGTCGCCGGTCGCGACGTGACGCTCGTGCTCCAGCTGCGGACGATGACCGCGGAGGCCTGCACCTGGCGGGTCTCGTCGAGCGCGCTGGCCGTCTCGATCACCTCCGGCAAGGACGCGATCTGGAACACCCGCTCCTGCCAGCGGGCGATCCCGAAGGGCGACGTCGTGGTCCGCAAGGCCGCGACCACCAACGTCAAGGTCGTCTGGAAGCAGGCGAAGCGCTCGGACGCGGACTGCTCGCCGCGCACGGAGTGGGCGCTGCCGGGGTGGTACCACGTGACCGCGGCGGCGCTGGGGGGCGAGCCGTCGGACCTGCAGTTCGAGCTGAGGACGCCGACCGCCGCGACCGTCACCGTGACGGCGACGCCCCGGCAGCAGCCGACCGCGAAGGCGACCAAGAAGGCCACGAAGAAGGCGACGAAGAAGCCGTCGAGCACGGCGTCGTCGCACTGAGCTCGCTGCTCGGCGCACCCGGTCTCGACACGCAGGTCGCGACGGTCACTGCCTGGTCCCGGCGTCGTGCCGCCGGCTCGACCACTGTCGACCGGCAGGTCTCACGTCGTCAGACGTACCGCTCCAGGATCGTCGACTCGGCGAGGCGGGAGAGTCCCTCGCGCACGCTCCGGGCGCGCAGCTCGCCGACCCCGTCGACGGCCTGCAGGTCGTCGATGCCGGCGGAGAGCAGCTTCTGCAGCGTGCCGAAGTGCTCGACCAGGCGGTCCACGACCGTGCTCGGCAGCCGCGGCACCTTGGCCAGCAGCCGGTAGCCGCGCGGGGCGACCGCGCCGTCGAGGTGCTCGCCCGTGCCGAGGCTGAGCGCGCGGGCGGCGGCGGCCGGGTCGACCAGCTCGATCGAGGAGAGCGACTCGAGCCGGGCGAGCACGGACTCGGGAGTGCGGGAGCGGCGACCGACCGGCAGGTAGTCGCGGATGACCAGCTCGCGCTCGATGTCGACGCCGGTGATCAGCTCCTCGAGCTGCAGCGACAACAGCCGGCCGTCGGTGCCGAGCTCGAGCACGTAGTCCTCGATCTCGCGGGCGATGCGGGTGACCATCTCGAGCCGCTGGGCGACGACGGCGACGTCACGCACCGTCACCAGGTCCTCGATCTCCAGCGCCGACAGCGTGCTGGAGACCTCGTCGAGTCGCAGCTTGTAGCGCTCGAGGGTGGCCAGCGCCTGGTTGGCCCGCGACAGGATCTGGCCGACGTCCTCGAGGACGTGGCGGGTCTCGCCGACGTACGCCGCGATGATCTGCATCGACTGCGACACCGAGATCACCGGGAAGCCGGTCTGCCGGGCGACGCGGTCGGCGGTGCGGTGCCGGGTGCCGGTCTCCTCGGAGGGGATCGTGTGGTCGGGCATCAGGTGCACCGCGGCCCGCAGGATCCGGGTGACGTCCTTGTCGACGATGATCGCGCCGTCCATCTTGGCCAGCTCGCGCAGCCCGGTGGCGGTGAAGGGCACGTCGAGCAGGAAGCCACCGGTGGCGATCGACTCCACGACCTTGTCGTGGCCCATCACGATCAGGGCGCCGGTACGGCCGCGCAGGATGCGCTCGAGGCCGTCGCGCAGGGCCGTGCCGGGAGCGATCGTGGCCAGTGTCGCGCGCAGCCGCAGCTGCTCGTCAGAGCGGTCGATGGCCACTGCGACGTTCCTCCCCTGGACTGACTCGGGCGGCATCCGTCGACCCCGCGCGCCCAGTCTAGGGCGTGCGCGTCGTCTCGGAGGTCACAGAATGCTCACAGCCGCGCGCTCAGACCGATCGCGGCCGGTCGCCACGCGTCTCGGCCGCCAGGTCGATCAGCCGCAGGGCCCCCTTGACGTCCGGGACGTCGACCACCCGCATCCCGTCGACCGTCCACGACTCGGGCGAGCGCGGGCCCGTGCGACCCGGCTCGCTGGGCACCACGGCGAGCTGGAAGCCCAGTCGGGCGGCCTCCGCCAGCCGCTGCGGGAGGTCGCGCACCCGGCGCAGCTCGCCGGCGAGCCCGATCTCGCCCATCGCGACCATCCCGCGGGGTGCGGGCAGGTTGCGGCTCGCGGACGCCAGCGCGACGGCCACCGCCAGGTCGCTCGCCGGCTCGACGATCTTCGCGCCGCCGACCGTCGAGGCGAAGACGTCCATCGTCTGCAGCCGGATCTGGCAGTGCTGGTGGAGGACCGCCATCACCATCGCGACCCGCGAGGAGTCCAGCCCCGACGTCGTACGACGTGGCCGCTCCGCGGCGCTGTGGGTCACCAGGGCCTGCACCTCGGCCAGCATCGGCCGCCGGCCCTCCATCGAGACCGCGACGCAGGTGCCCGGCACCTGGCTGTGGTGGTTCTCCACGAACAGCCCGGTCGGGTCGGTGACGGCGCTGATGCCGTCGGCCCCGAGGTCGAAGCAGCCGACCTCGTCGATCGGGCCGAAGCGGTTCTTCATCGCGCGGACCATCCGGAAGCGGGAGTTGCGGTCGCCCTCGAAGTTGAGCACCACGTCGACGAGGTGCTCCAGGACCCGCGGTCCGGCGATCGAGCCGTCCTTGGTGACGTGGCCGACCAGGACCGTGGTGATGTTGCGGGTCTTGGCCACCCGGATGAGCGCGGCCGCGACCTCCTTGACCTGGGTGACGCCGCCCGGCACGCCGTCGATCCCGGACGCGCCGATGGTCTGGACGGAGTCGACGACCAGCAGCGCCGGCCGCACCTGCTCGATGTGCGTGAGCACCGCGCCCAGGTCGGTCTCGGCGGCCAGGAAGAGCTCGTCGTGGACGCCACCGGTGCGGTCGGCGCGCAGCCGCACCTGCGAGGCGGACTCCTCGCCGGTGACGTAGAGCGTGCGGCGCTGGTAGCGGGCGGTCTGGGCCGCCACCTCGAGCAGCAGGGTGCTCTTGCCGACCCCGGGCTCGCCCGCCAGCAGGATCGCCGCGCCCGGCACCAGGCCGCCGCCGAGCACGCGGTCGAGCTCCGGCACCCCGCTGGAGCGGAACGCCGACTCCTTCACCGAGACCTGGCCGATCGGGACCGCCGGCGTGGTCACCGGGGCGGCCGTCGTGCGGCCCGTCGGCACCACGGCCGCCTCGGCCACTGAGCCCCACGCCTGGCACTCGCCGCACCGGCCGACCCACTTGCCGGTCTCCCATCCGCACTCGGAGCAGCGATAGGCAGGGCGGGCGGTTTTCGACATGCGCACACGCTAGGCGGCGCCGCCGACACTCGCCGTACGGCGCAGGACGCGTGTCGGACGGCGGTCGGGTGTGGTGTCATTGGATCGATCAAGCGGCCCCCTTCAGGTCGAGGAGGTGTGGGTGCCCCGGAGCGACGAGCACGAGGGCGGGCGCGTCTACGCCCGGCCGGCGCTGTCCGCGACCCCACCGACGCTCGCGGACGTGGCCGAGCGGGCGGGCGTCTCGCGGCAGACGGTGTCCAACGCCGTCAACAACCCCGACCTGCTCCGACCCGACACGCTCACCCGTGTGCTGGAGTCGATCGACGCCCTCGGCTACTCGCCCAACCGCGCCGCGCGCAACCTGCGCACCCGGTCGTCGAACCTCATCGGGATGCGGATCGGCGCGGCGCAGGAGGGCACGGCCAACGCGACGATGGACCGCTTCGTGCACTCCCTGGTCGAGACCTCCCGCGAGGCCGGCTACCACGTGCTGCTCTTCTCCGGCGACAGCCGCGACCCGGTGGCGGGGTACGACGACCTGCTGCGCTCCACCGCGGTCGACGCCTTCGTCGTGACCGACACCTACCTCGGCAACCCCCAGGCCGCCTGGCTGGAGGAGCGCCGGGCGCCGTTCGTCGCCTTCGGCCGGCCGTGGGAGAGCCTCGGGTCGCGGCACTCCTGGGTCGACGTGGACGGGGCCGCCGGCACCGAGCTCGGCACCCGGCACCTGCTGGACAAGGGGCACCACCGGATCGCCTGGATCGGGTGGCGCAAGGACTCGCGCATCGGCGAGGACCGCCGGTCGGGCTGGACCCGCGCCATGCACGAGCGCGGGCTGCCCACGACCGGCCTCGCCTCACGGGTGGAGGACACCGTCGCCTCGGGACGCGAGGCCAGCGCCCACCTGCTCGACAGCGCGCAGCCGTCCGCGTTCGTCTGTGCCTCCGACACCCTGGCCATGGGGGTCCTGCACACCCTGCGCGACCGCGGCCTGCGCGCCGGTGAGCACGTCGCCGTGGTCGGCTTCGACGACTCCCAGGTCGCCCAGGTGGTGTCGCCGGGGCTGACCTCGGTGCGTCAGCCCCTGGAGGAGGTGGCCGTGGAGGTCGTCGCCGCGCTCGAGGGTCTGCTCGCCCACCCGCCGGTCAGGGGCACCGGCGTGATGCTGGCGCCGACGCTCGCCGTCCGCGGCTCCAGCTAGCGGCCCGACTAGCGGCCTGGCTAGCGGCGCAGCGAGGCGCCGACCTTGGAGCGCAGCCGGCGCCACGCGGACGGCGACTCGGCGGCCGGGGCCGGGGGCAGCGGCTGTCCGGCGCGCACGACCGGCGGGTACGACGTGGCCGCGACCGCTGCGTCGAAGTCCGCCCCGCTCTCGCCGGGGGCGAAGACGTGCTTCAGGTGGTGCCGGTCGAGGTAGGCCACGTAGCGGCGGAACCGCTCCGCGTGGTTGGCCGTGGCCGGCCCGTAGTCGGCCTCGGCGGCGATTGTGGCCGCGTCGACGACCGCGCCGTCGACGGAGCGGAGGTCCAGGTGCGGGATCTCGTGGTAGCGCGCGAGCTCCAGCGTGCGGGAGTCGTGGGCCAGCACGAAGGCCGGCGTGCCCCCGAGGAGCGCGGCGATGTTGCCGTGGATCCGGGTCCCGAAGCTGAAGTCGTAGCGGCCGAGCTCCTCCATCCAGGTGGGCGGGTTCACGGCCATCCAGGTGCGGCCGCCCTGGATCAGGGGGTGCTGGGGCCCGGTGGGCAGCAGCGGGTCGTTGCGGCGCGAGCCCGTGTACTCCTCGCCGAGGAGCATCCCTAGGGTGTCGATGTCCTGTGCGACGTAGTCGAGCCGCGGGTAGCGCTCGGCGTTGTGCTGGATGACCGGGCCCATCTCGGCGACGTACGGCGAGAGGTTGAGGGCGATCCGCGACTCCGGCGTGAGGTCGGGCAGCGGGTGCAGCGTCAGGTCGTCGCCGCGCAGGAAGAGGGACGGGCACCCGATGACGTCGACCGCGGCGTCGGGGAAGCCCAGTGAGACCAGGTAGTCACGCGTGAACTCGCCACGCACGCCGATGGACGGTCCGCGCTCCAGGACGGCGGCGACGAACCGCTTCACCGAGGCGTCGACCTCGTCGCCGTGCTCGTGCTTGATCGCGCCGTCCACGCCGGCCTGGGCTCCCACGCCGAGGACCGTGACCGGGATGTCGAGCCCCTCGATCAGCTCGCTGAGTCCGTCCAGGCGCTTGAGGAAGCTCCACCGGAAGGCGTTGGCCAGCGGGATCACGAGGTGGTCGGCCTTCGCCTGCATCCACTCCGGCTGCAGGGCCTTGCCGCGGGTCGCCCGTGCGATGATCGTGTTGCCGCTGGCGGAGAGCTGGCGCTCGGCGGCGTAGGCGTAGAGGAGGTTCCCGAGGTTGTTGCCGATCAGGTTCTCGTCGAAGACCCGCCGCGCGTCGGGGTGCTGGGTCGCGCTGAGGTAGGAGCGAACGAAGACGTTGGTCATAGTAACTTCAGCGTAACCGAGCGGATCGGGCCTAGAAGCCTCGCCACCAGAGGTTCACGGCGTAGTCGACCTCCGTGCCGGCGTGCTCGCTGAGCACGGCCTCCGCGACGGCAGGAGCGAGCTCGATGCGCACCACCGACTCGAGATCCGCGCGGGAGGTGAAGGACCACCGCATGTCGACCGGGATCCGGGTCCAGCCCCTCGTGGACCAGAAGCGCTCGACCGCCACGGGGTCGACCTCGGGGTAGCCGCGCCGGAACCAGCCGCCGAAGGTGGAGCGGGTCGGGTCGTTGTCGATGACGTACGCCGTCCCGCCGCGACGCACGACGCGGTCCAGCTCGGCCAGTCCCGGCTCGCAGCCGGGACCGAAGAAGTAGGCCCACCGTGCGTGCACGACGTCCACCGACGCGTCGGGCACCGGGAGCGACTGCGCGGTGCCGGCGAGGACGCTGACGTGGGGGAGGCGGCGGGTACGCCGGCGGGCCAGCGCGACCAGGTCGCCGTGCGGCTCGACACCCACGACCGACGCCGCGGTCTCCGCGAAGCGCGGCAGGTGGAAGCCGGTGCCGCAGCCGATGTCGAGCACCGCCCGGTCCGACCACGACGCGACCGACCGCATGGCGGTCTCGATGGCGCCGTCGGGGTCGACCGCGCGGTTCTCGGTCTCGTACGTCGCCGGGTGGTGCCAGATGTTGGGACTCGGGCGGGCCCCCGGGGAGACCCTCGATCCCGATGCGCCCATGACGACCTCGGTCCCGGGCCGCGGAGCCTGCTCGATCTCCGTCAGAGCCGGACGAGGCCGTTCGGCGTCTGGAACTGCGCGGCCAGGATGCCGGGGGTGCCGTTGGGGGCGACCCACTCGACCTTGACGTCCTCCAGCGGCGACTCGACGGACTCGCCGAGCCACTCGCTGACGCGCTGCGGGTCGCCCGCGATCTCCAGGCAGGCAAGGGAGAAGCTGTCGTCGGCACCCGTGCTGGGGTGCATCTCCGCCGGGCTCTCCCACTCGATGAAGAAGGGGAGCTGCGGGTCGGCCATCAGGCCGCTGACGCCGATCTGCTTCCAGCGCAGGGCCTCGCCGTCGGGCCGGTGCCGGCTGCCGATGGCGGCCTCTCGGCCGAGGCGTGACTCGACGACCGAGATGTCCTTGACCGCCACGACCCAGCCGAGCCAGCCGCCGCCGAGGGCGGAGCGGGCGCGGACGGCCTGGCCGAACGGGGCCTTGTCGGAGGCGGGGTGGTCGAGCACCTCGACGATCTCGAGGTAGGTGTCGCCGGCGAGCGGCAGAATCATGTTGCGGGTGCCGAAGCGTGGGTGCACGCCGCCGTCCACGAATTCCTTGCCGAGCAGTCCCCCGAGTCGCTGGGCGGTGCTGGCGAGGCCATCAGGTCCTGCGGCGAAAGAGAGATGGTCCAAGCGCATATGGAGATTCTGTGCGCCGTGACGGGGCCGACGGACACCGGGGTCGGTGTTTCTCGACGTCGAGATAGGTCAGCGAGGGTCGGCGGGATGCAGGGCGAGAGCCGAGCGGGAGCGGACGTGGGCGTCGCAGTGGCGCACGAGCTCGTCGTACGCCGGCCGGCCCATGAGTGCGGTCAGCTCGGCCTCGTGGGTGACGTAGACGGCCTCGCGGGCGACGTGGGCCTCGGTGTTGCCCGAGCAGTACCAGTCGAGGTCGTGGCCACCCGGCCCCCAGCCGCGGCGGTCGTACTCGCCGATCGAGACCTCCGTGTACGTCGTGCCGTCCTGCCGCTCGACGTTGCGGAACGTGCGTCGGATCGGCAGCTGCCAGCACACGTCGGGCTTGGTCTCGACGGGGTTCTTGTCGATCACGAACGCCAGTGCGTGCAGGGCGCAGCCCGCTCCGATCGCGAAGTCGGTGCGGTTGTGGAAGACGCAGGCCTGCTGGCCGTCGACGACCGTGGTGCGGGTCTTGCGCTCCCCGTCCTCGTCGACCTCGATCCAGTCCTTCTTCTTCACGGCGCGACCCCGCGGCTTCTGCTGCCACAGCTTGTCGTCGAGCATCTCGACGTACGCCTCGACCCGCTTCTCGTCGGCCTTGTCGGCGAAGTGGGCGCCCAGGGTGCAGCAGCCCACGTCGGGCGCGTCGGCGTAGATGCCGCAGCACCCCTCGCCGAAGATGCACTTGTAGCTGGAGGTCAGCCAGGTCAGGTCGCAGCGCATCACCTCCGACTCGTCGGCGGGGTTCACGAACTCGACGTACGCGCGGGGAAAGACCAGGTCGACTTCGGGCACGCGCCAACCCTACGGCCCAGCGCTGAATGCCCTAGTACGTTGGACACATGCGTCTGGGCGTCCTCGACATCGGGTCCAACACCGGGCACCTCCTGGTGGTCGACGCCCACCGTGGTGCGGCGCCGCTGCCGGCGTTCTCCTACAAGGAGCCGCTGCGCCTGGCCGAGCACCTCGACGCCGGAGCCGTGACCCAGCAGGGGATCGACGCGCTCGCCGCCTTCACCGCACAGGCCCAGCGGGTCGCGGAGGAGAAGGGCTGCGAGGACATGCTGGCGTTCGCGACGTCGGCGGTCCGCGACGCCGACAACAGCGACGCGGTGCTCGGTGAGGTGCGCGACCGGACGGGGCTCTCGATCACGGTGCTCTCCGGTGAGGACGAGGCGCGGCTGACCTTCCTCGCCGTACGCCGCTGGCTCGGCTGGTCCGCCGGCCGCCTGTGGGTCTTCGACATCGGCGGTGGCTCGCTGGAGATGGCGGGCGGGGCCGACGAGGAGCCGGAGGTCGCCTGGTCGCTGCCGCTCGGCGCGGCTCGGCTGGCGCGCCAGCACTTCACCACCGAGCGGCTCGACGACGACGCCCTCCGCCTCCTGCGCAAGCAGATCCGGGCCGACGTCGCCCGCGATGCCGGCCGGCTGCTGCGCCACGGCGCTCCCGACCAGGCTGCGGCGACCTCGAAGACCTTCCGCTCCCTGGCCCGGATCTGCGGCGCCGCACCCTCCGCCGAGGGCCCGCTGGCGCAGCGCTCGCTGCCGCTGGGCTCCCTGGTCGAGTGGATCCCGAAGCTGACGGCGATGACCCGAGCGGAGCTCTCCGACCTGCCCGGGGTCTCGCCGAGCCGCGCCCACCAGATCGTGCCGGGCGCGCTGGTCGCCGAGGCGGTGATGGACATCTTCGAGCTGACCGCGCTCGAGATCTGTCCGTGGGCCCTGCGCGAGGGTGTGATCCTCGAACGCCTCGACCAGATCGGTGGCCTGATATGACCGGCGTCCCCCGGATCGGGCTGTCCACGGTCTCGGTCTACCCCGAGTCGTCCGCCCACGCCTTCGCGTACGCGTCGGCACTCGGCTACGACACCGTCGAGGTGATGGTCGGCATCGACGCGCTGAGCCAGCAGACGTCGGCGATCAAGCAGCTCTCCGACCACCACGCGATGCCGATCTCAGCCGTGCACGCGCCGTGCCTGCTCTTCACCCAGCGGGTCTGGGGCACCGAGCCGTGGGGCAAGCTGGAGCGGTCCGCCGAGATGGCGCACGCGGTGGGTGCCGAGGTCGTCGTGGTGCATCCGCCGTTCCGCTGGCAGAAGACCTACGCGCGCGACTTCGTCGACGGGATCGCGGCGCTGGAGGCGTCCACCGGCCTGGCCTTCGCGGTCGAGAACATGTATCCCTGGCGCGCGTCCGGCCGCAAGGCGGAGATGTACCTGCCGGGCTGGGACCCCTCGGCCGAGCCCTACGCCAACACCACGATCGACCTGTCCCACGCGGCGATCGCGCACTCCGACGTGGTGGCGATGGCGACCCGCCTCGGCGACCGGCTGCGCCACATCCACCTGACCGACGGCAGCGGCTCGGCCAAGGACGAGCACCTGGTGCCCGGCCGCGGCGGCATGGGTGCCGACACCTTCCTGCGCCACCTGGCCACCACGGGCTTCTCGGGTGAGGTGGTCCTCGAGATCAACACCCGCAAGTGCGTCGACCGGGCCGAGCGCGAGCGCGACCTGGTGGAGTCGCTGGAGTTCGCCCGCGAGCACCTGGCCGTGGGCACGCCCTGAGCAGGCCGTGGTCAGCCCGTGGCCGGCCGTGAGCGCGGCGGCGTACGGCCTGAAATCGGGCATCCGCGGGGGTCCGTCGTAGCCTGAGAGACATGTCGCTCCTCCGTCAGCCGCTGCTCCTGCTCGCCCGCAGCGGCCAGGTCAAGAAGCTCGTCAGCACCATGCCGGTCTCGGCCGGCATCGTCCGCAGCTACGTCCCCGGCGAGACCAACGAGTCCGCCGCCGACGCCACCGCCGCGCTCGCCGAGGACAGCCTCCTGGTGACCCTCGACTTCCTCGGCGAGGACACCCTCGACGCCGAGCAGGCCGAGGCCACGGTGGCGGCGTACGTCGACCTCCTCAAGCAGCTCTCCGCGCGCGGGCTGACCCGAGGCGCCGAGGTGTCGGTCAAGCTCAGCGCCATCGGCCAGTTCCTGCCCGAGGTCGGGCACAAGACGGCGCTCGAGAACGCGCGCACCATCTGCCGCGCCGCGCGCAACGCCGGCACCACGGTGACCCTCGACATGGAGGACCACACCACGACCGACTCGACGCTGGGCATCCTGCGCGAGCTGCGCAAGGACTTCCCGGAGACCGGCGCCGTCGTCCAGGCGATGCTGCACCGCACCGAGGCCGACTGCCGCGCGCTCGCCTACGAGGGCTCGCGCGTCCGGCTCTGCAAGGGCGCCTACCTCGAGCCCGAGGAGGTGGCCTTCCAGGACCGTCTCGAGATCGACAAGTCCTACGTCCGGTGCCTCAAGGTGCTGCTGGCCGGCGAGGGCTACCCGATGATCGCGACGCACGACCCGCGCATGGTCGAGATCGCCGGGTCGCTGGCGAGCCGCTACGGCCGCACCCCGGGCACGTACGAGTACCAGATGCTCTACGGCATCCGCCCCGACGAGCAGCGCCGGCTGGCGGACCGCGGAGAGCGGGTCCGCGTCTACGTGCCCTACGGCACCGAGTGGTACGGCTACCTGATGAGAAGGCTCGCCGAGCGTCCGCAGAACCTGTCATTCTTCGTCCGGTCCCTGATCTCGAAGAAGTAGGTCCCATGTCCCAGACCGCGATCCTCGGCGCCGGAGTCATGGGCGAGACCCTGCTCTCCGGCCTGGTCCGCGCCGGCCGCCGCGTCGACAACCTGCTCGTCGGCGAGAAGCGCGCCGACCGGGCGAAGGAGCTCGAGGACCGGTACGGCGTCGCGGTGGTCTCCAACGTCGAGGCGGCGGGGAAGTCCGACACGATCGCGCTGGTCGTGAAGCCGCAGGACATGGGCGACGTGCTCGACGAGATCGCCCCGGTGCTCCGCCCGGGTCAGCTGCTCGTGTCGCTGGCCGCTGGGATCACCACGGCCTTCATCGAGGCGCGGGTGCCCGAGGGGGTCGCCGTCGTCCGGGTCATGCCCAACACCCCGGCGCTGGTCGACGAGGGCATGGCCGCGATCTCGCCCGGCAGCCACTGCAGCGAAGAGGACCTCGCCGAGGCCGAGGCGCTGATGGCCTCGGTGGGCAAGGTGCTGCGCATCCCCGAGAGGCAGCAGGACGCCGTCACGGCGATCTCCGGGAGCGGTCCGGCGTACATCTTCTTCGTCGTGGAGTCGATGATCGAGGCGGGCGTCCACCTCGGGCTGCCGCGCTCGACCGCCACCGACCTGGTCGTCCAGACCCTCGTCGGCTCGGCCAAGATGCTCCGCGAGACCGGCACCCACCCGACCGTGCTGCGCGAGCAGGTCACCTCCCCGGCCGGCACGACCGCGGCCGCGCTCCGCGAGCTCGAGATCCACAAGGTCCGCGCCGCCTTCCTGGCCGCCATGGAGGCTGCCCGCGACCGGTCCCGGGAGCTCGCCGAGGGCAGCTGACGATGGCGCTGCCGCTGACCTGGGGTGCGACCCCGGCAGAGGCGCGCCGACCGTACGCCGCCGACGACCTCGTCGAGGGATCGGTGCTGAGGCTGACCCGCGCGATCTCCGTCGCGGCGCCGCCCGAGCTCACCTGGCGGTGGCTGTGCCAGATCGCGGTCGCCCCGTACTCCTACGACTGGATCGACAACCGCGGCCGCCGCAGCCCGCGGACCCTGACGCCGGGCGCTGACCGCCTGGTCCTCGGCCAGCGGATGGCGGTCGTCTTCGAGCTCGTCTCGTACGACGCCCCGCGCCACTGGACCGCGCTGACCACCCCCCGGGGGCAGCGGCTCTTCGGCCCAGTCGCGGTGACGTACGCCGCGGAGCCCGACGGCGCCGGGTCCCGGATCGTGTGCCGCTTCGCCGTCGACCAGGGCGGTGCCGTGGGCTGGACGCGGTCCCGGCTGCTCGCCTGGGGCGACCTGGTGATGATGCGCCAGCAGCTGCGCACCCTCAAACGGCTCGCCGAAGGTGACGCTGCCGGCCGCCCGGGTGCCCGGTAGCGTCGACTCCGTGATCGAGCTGAGTGCGGGCCAGGAGATGGTGCTGCCCACCGAGGGCGGAGTGCTCCGGATGGGGCTGGGCTGGGACAAGAACCCGAGCGCCGGACCGTTCAGCAGCGGCGTCCGCGACGTCGACCTGGACGCGTCGGCGGTGGAGTTCGGCGGTGGCCAGCTCTTCGACCTCGCCTTCTACAACAACCGCACGACCCGCGACGGCTCCGTCGTGCACCTCGGGGACAACACGACCGGCAGCGGGGAGGGTGACGACGAGACGATCACCGTCGACCTCGCCCGGGTGCACCGCCAGATCGACACGATCTTCCTGCTGGTCACCAGCTACCAGGGCCACTCCCTGGAGTGGGTCGCCAACGCCTACTGCCGCGTGGTCGACGAGCACGACGTCGAGCTGGCCCGGATCACGCTGACGCTCGGCGTGCCGGAGACCGGCGTCGTGATGGCCCGGGTCTCGCGCGACGGTGACGGCTGGCGGCTGCGGGCGGTCGCCGAGGGGATCGCGGTCACGCTCCCGACCGAGTCCGGGCTGAAGCTGAAGCGCTTCCTCTGAGGCTGCGCCACACCGTCCGGGCGAGCACCACGTCGGCGCCGGCGACCACGACCATCATCAGCGTGAAGGTGACGGTGACCGGCCACACCGACCCGTCGTCACGAGCGTCGGTGACGGCCCAGGCGAAGGCGCCGACGACGTAGATCACGGGCAGCGCGGGCACGATCAGCGGCAGGGTGAGGACGGCCGCGGCGATCTCTGCGCCCCAGTGGTCCTGGTGGCCGTCCGAGAACGCGCGGGCGGTCAGTGCCGCGACGGCCACGACGTACGCCAGGGCGACGAACCGGCCGCCCCGCGTCGTGGGGATCACGACGGTCCGCGCAGCTCGCGCATGAGCGCGACGACGTCGTCGACGATGCCGCGGACGACGGGCATCCGGGAGAGCCGCACGAGGCGGTCGACGATCGGCACGACCCGGCGTACGACGGTCCTGCTGCGCGCCTGGTCGGGGCTCTGGTCGTAGACCCAGAAGAGCACCATGCCCATCTGCAGCAGCCACAGGAGCTCGGGCAGCTCCGCGCGCAGCGCCGGCGCGACCTTGGCGTCCGAGCCGTCCAGGAGGGTGCCGAAGAGCGCGATGCTCGTGTCGCGCGCCGGCGCGGAGTCCTCGCTGAACGGCGACAGCGGGCTGGTGGGGTCGGCGGCGTTGCGGAAGAACTGTCCGGCGAACGCGTGGTGCGGCGCGGCCACGTCCAGCCACGCGAGCAGCACTCCCTCGAGACGCGCGGCGAACCCCTTCTCCTCGTCGAGGACACCGGCCGCGGCCTCGGCGTGCTCGGCCTGCAGTTGGTCGTAGAACGCCTGGACCAGGTGCTCCTTGGAGCCGAAGTAGTAGTAGGCGTTGCCGACCGAGACGCCCGCCTCCTGCGCGATCGCCCGCATCGTGGTGCGGTCGTAGCCGCTGACGCGGAAGAGCCGCATCGCCGAGGCGACGATCGTCTGGCGGGTCTGCTCAGCCTTGGGGGAGCGGGCGGCATCCGGCACAGCCATCAGCGTAGTCACCTCCGTGCACCTCGACCTGGAGCCGGTCCCCGACCTGCGTGCGGGAGAGCAGGTGACGCACGCCGGCAGCGCTGTACGCCGCGCCGCGGGCGAGCGGGAGGAGACTGGGACGGCTCAGCCGCAGTGCGGCGCCGCGGTGCGACCGGGTCGCCCACAGGCACATCACCCAGGCGTGCTCGCGGGTCCACACGGACCCGTCGCTGCCGATCACGGTGATCTCCTCGGCGGTCCGCGCGTGGTCGAGGGTGGGGAACCGGGTGCGCGCCTCGGCGGAGCCGGCGGGCACCAGGTCCAGCGGCACCAGCAGCGGCTGCCGGGCCAGCCAGTCCGCGAACCGGCGGCACAGCGGGCACGCCGGGTCGTTGAGGACCGTGAGCCTCAGGTCGGTGGGCATCACCGGGGGTAGGCGGGCTGGGTCGGCGGGACGAAGCCCTGCGGAGGCACCGGCGCGACGCGTGCCCGCTCGAACCGGCTGCGGCGGCGCATCGCGTTGAAGACGTAGACGTTGAGGAAGTGCAGGACACCCAGCGTGAGCAGGACGACGCCGACCTTGATGCTGAGCGTCTCGACGAGGTCGCGCAGGTCGAGCACGGGTGTCGAGACGCGCAGGAAGAGCATCACCAACCCGAGGTTGAGCAGGTAGAAGCCCACGACGAGCAGCTTGTTGACCGCGTGCGCGAGCGCGTCGTTGCCGGCGAAGACGTCCTCGAGGAAGACGCGTCCGTTGCGCGACAGCGTGGTCGCCACCCAGATGGTCAGCGGGACGGTGACGAGCAGGTAGACGACGTAGGTGCCGACGGTCCAGGTCATGGTGACTCCGTTTCTTGAACATGTTCAATTAGTGGTGACTGCAGCATAGGGCAGGTTTTGAACATGTTCAAGATCTGGTCAGAGGCCCATCGCCGACTCCGCGGCGGCCAGGACGGGCGCGGTCACCTCACGGCAGCGCGCGGCACCCGTGCGGAGGACGCCGTCGACGTACGCCGGGTCGGCGGCCAGCTCGGCGTACCGCTTCTGCAGCGGCTCCAGCTCCGCGACGACCGCGTCGGCGACGCTGCGCTTCAGGGCGCCGTACGTCGTGAGGCCCGCGGCCGATCCGCCGCACGCGACCAGGATCTCGAGGAGGTTGGTGACGCCGGGCTTCGCCGGGTCCGCGCGCACGGCGTCCGGGCCCGTCTCGGAGTCGGTCACCGCTCGCGCGATCTTGCGGCGTACGACGTCGGGCGGGTCGAGCAGCCGGACGATGCCGGCGGAGTCGTCGAGCCCGGACTTGCCCATCTTCGAGGTCGGCTCGGCCAGGTCCATGACCCGGGCGCCCACCGGCGGCGTGGTGATCTCCGGGACGGTGAACACCGGCCCGTAGGCATGGTTGAAGCGCAGGGCCAGGTCGCGGGTCAGCTCGACGTGCTGGCGCTGGTCGTCGCCGACCGGCACCCGGTGCGGCCGGTAGAGCAGGATGTCGGCCGCCATCAGCACCGGGTAGGTGTAGAGCGAGGCGCGCGTGGAGTCGACCCCGCGCCCCTTCTCCTTGAACTGGATCATCCGGTTGAGCTCGCCGGTGTGGGCGGTGCACTCCAGCAGGTAGGCGAGCTGGGCGTGCGCCGGGACCCGGCTCTGCACGAAGAGGGTCGACTCGTCGAGGCCGGCCGCGAGCAGCAGCGTCGCGGTCTCCCGCACCAGCTCGCGCAGCCGGGGCGGGTCGTGCGGGACGGTGAGCGAGTGCAGGTCGGCGATGCCGTAGAAGCAGTCCGCCTCGGTCTGGGCGGCCGCCATCGGTCGCAGCGCGCCGAGCAGGTTGCCGAGCGTCAGCTGCCCGGTGGGCTTGAGGAGCGAGAGGTTGCGGTGCGGTCGGGACGACATGGTGTCTCCTGGGGGTGAGGAGCCCACGGGTCGCCCGGACATGCAGATCGGCCGCCCGCGGGCGGCCGATGGAAGGTGTGCTTCGAGGGTGGGCCGCCGCTCAGGCGGGCCACCACTGGGTGGTACGGGTCACGAGCACTCATCCACGATAGCGGTAGCGTCCGTCACATGTCGCAGTCGTCGCTCGGGTGTCCAGGGCCGGCGACGGTCGTCTTCGACCAGAGCCTGACCGAGTACGACTTCGGCCCCGAGCACCCGATGTCGCCGATGCGCGTCGACCTGACGATGCGGCTCGCGACCGAGCTGGGAGTCGTGGGCGACCGGCTGCGCGTCGTACGCCCGCCGATGGCCAGCGACGACCTGATCGCCACCGTGCACCGCCCCGAGCTCATCGAGGCCGTGATCCGGGCCGGTCAGGACCCGCGCACGATCGACGGGGTGCACGGTCTCGGCTCCGACGACAACCCGGTCTTCCGCGACATGCACCACGCCACCGCGCACATCGTCGGCGCGACGGTGGAGGCGTGCCGGCAGGTGTGGAGCGGGGAGTCCCTGCACTCCGCCAACATCACCGGTGGCCTGCACCACGCGATGCCCGGGCGTGCGAGCGGCTTCTGCATCTACAACGACATCGCCGTGGGCATCCAGAGCCTGCTCGACCAGGGCGCGGAGCGGGTCGCGTACGTCGACCTCGACGTGCACCACGGCGACGGCGTCGAGCGGATGTTCTGGGACGACCCGCGGGTGCTGACCGTCTCCCTGCACGAGACCGGCCAGATGCTCTTCCCCGGCACCGGCTTCCCGCAGGACCTCGGCGGGCCGGACGCCCTCGGCTCGGCCGTCAACGTCGCGCTGCCACCCGGCACCGGGGACGCCGGCTGGCTGCGTGCCTTCCACGCCGTCGTGCCGCCGCTGCTGCGGGAGTTCAAGCCGCAGGTCCTCGTCAGCCAGCACGGCTGCGACTCCCACGCCGAGGACCCGCTCGCGCACATGATGCTCACGGTCGACGGGCAGCGCGCCGCCTACCTCGCCGTGCACGACCTCGCCCACGAGCTCTGCGAGGGACGCTGGGTCGCCACGGGCGGCGGCGGCTACGCGATCGTCGACGTCGTCCCGCGAGCCTGGTCGCACCTGCTCGCGATCGTGTCCGGGGTGCCGCTCGACCCCGCGCGGGAGACGCCCGACGGCTGGCGCGAGCACATCCTGCACCGGCTGGGTCGGGTCGCGCCGATGCGCCTGACGGACGGCCGCACGCCGGCGTACCGCGACTGGCGCGAGGGCTACGACCCCGACACCTGGCTAGACCGGTCGATCCACGCGACGCGCATGGAGGCATTCCCGCTGCACGGCCTCGATCCGCTGCCCTGACGGGGATCCGGGCGTCGCGGCCCCGCTCGACCAGGATCATCGATCCGCGACCTGCGCAAGCGGACACGCCGCGTCCCATACGCTTCTTTCTGCAACCCCTTCCCCACGAGTCACATCAGGCTCTATTCTCACGGAGCGCGGCGCGTGTGACACCGGCGGGGAAGCCGGTGGCGCGTCGGACAGAAAGATCGGTGCACGATGGCTACCAGTTCCGGGGACATCTCTGACTCCAAGTTCCTCACCGTCGCCGAGGTGGCGGCGATGATGCGGGTGTCGAAGATGACCGTCTACAGGCTCGTCCACGGCGGCGACCTGCCTGCCGTCCGCGTCGGCCGTTCCTTCCGCGTGCTCGAGTCCGACGTGGACGAGTACCTGCGCAAGAGCTTCTACAACGCCGGCTGACCGCCCCGGGAGGGGCTGAGGCAGGGCTCACCGGGTCCGGACGGACCGGCCGATTCTGCCGGGGCACCGACCCCGGATAGGCTGGGCCGGTCCTCCGGGCTCATCCGGGGCGGCTGGACGGCTGTTGAAAGGTTTCCCTGTGGGTTCTGTCATCAAGAAGCGGCGCAAGCGCATGGCCAAGAAGAAGCACCGCAAGCTGCTGAAGAAGACGCGCGTCCAGCGTCGCAAGCTCGGCAAGTAGGGCTGAGCGGCTCCTTCGCCGTATGGCCAGCGCCGGCAGGGTCGTCCTCGTCACCGGGGTCTCACGTGACCTCGGTCGGAAGTTCGCGCGCGCTGCCGCCGCCGACCCGGATGTCTCGCGGGTCATCGGCGTGGATGCCGTGCCGCCTCGGGGCGACATGGGCGACGTGTCGTTCGTGCGCGCCGACATCCGCAACCCGGTCATCGCGAAGGTCATCGTCAAGGAGGACGTCGACACCGTCGTCCACATGAGCGTGATCTCGACCCCCGGCAGCGCCGGGGGTCGCAACACGATGAAAGAGCTCAACGTCATCGGGACGATGCAGCTCCTGGCCGCGTGTCAGAAGGCCCCCGGGCTGCGCGCGCTGATCGTGAAGTCGACGACGACCGTGTACGGCGCGAGCAGCCGCGACCCTGCCATGTTCACCGAGGACATGGAGCCGCGGCGCTCGGCCCGCTCGGGCTACGCCAAGGACGTCGCGGAGGTCGAGGGCTACGTGCGCGGGTTCGCCCGTCGCCGGCCCGACGTCCGGGTCGCGATGCTGCGGGCGGCCAACGTGATCGGGCCGGGCGTCACCAGCCCGCTCACGTCGTACTTCCGGCTCCCGGTGATCCCGACGGTCCTCGGTCACGACGCCCGGCTGCAGTTCCTGCACGAGCGCGACCTGCTCGACGTGCTGCGGCACGCGACGCACACCGACGTCTCCGGCACCTTCAACGTCGCCGGCGACGGCCTGCTGATGCTCTCGCAGGCGGTCCGCCGGCTGCAGCGGCCGAGCATCGGGCTGCCGTCGTTCGCGGTCGGCAACGTCGGCTCCGTGCTGCGCTCGGCCCGGATGGCCGACTTCTCCCCCGAGCAGACCGCCTTCCTGACCTACGGTCGCGGCGTCGACACGACGCGGATGCGGACGCACCTCGGGTTCGAGCCGTCGTACTCCACCGCCGAGGCGTTCGCCGACTTCGCCGCTCCGCTCGCGGCGACCGGCGGTCGCACCGACCGGGTGCTGGCCCGCCTCGCCGAGCGGCTTCCGGACCCGGACGCCGTGCCCGCCGTCGAAGGGGTCGACCATGGCTGACGCCGAGATCATCCCGATCGGCACCCGGGGCCGACCCGGCCGCGGCACCGGCACCCAGCCGTCGTCCGCCGCGCGCAGCCTCGCGCCCCGGTCCACCCCGTCGAAGACGGCTGCCACGCCGAGCGGCCAGCCCCGACCCGCGGCGAAGGCCGCTCCCCAGCCGAAGCCGAAGCCGAAGCAGAAGCCCGCCGCGAAGGCGGCGCCGGCGCCCCCGGTGGTCGAGCCGTCCCGGGCGCCGACCACTACCGACGTACCCACGGCCGACGGCATCCCGGCCGCGGACTGGCTCGCGGCGATCCAGGGCGCAGCTGCGGAGGTCTTCGGACAGGACTGGGAGCCGCAGCTGGCACGGTTCCTGGCGTTCCTGCGGCGCCGGGTCGCCGGCAGCTACCGGATCGACGAGTACGGCTTCGACCAGGAGATCACCGAGCGGTTCCTGATGGCCGCGCTGCGCCCGATCGCCCAGAAGTGGTTCCGCATCGAGGTGCGCGGGATCGAGAACATCCCCCTCGACGGTGGCGCCCTGGTCGTCTCCAACCACTCCGGCACGATCCCGGTCGACGGCCTGATGACGATGGTCTCGATCCACGACGAGATCGGCCGCTTCCTGCGACCGCTCGGCGCCGACCTGGTGTTCAAGATGCCGTTCGTCGGCTCGATGGCCCGGCGCAGCGGGGCCACCCTGGCATGCACCGAGGACGCCGAGCGGATGCTCAGCGGCGGCGAGCTCGTCGGCGTCTGGCCCGAGGGCTTCAAGGGCATCGGCAAGCCGTACGCCGAGCGCTACAAGCTCCAGCGCTTCGGCCGCGGCGGGTTCGTCTCCGCCGCCGTGCGCACCGGGGTCCCGATCATCCCGCTCTCGGTCGTCGGCGCGGAGGAGATCTACCCCCTGGTCGGCAACGTGCCGTCGCTGGCGCGGCTGCTGGGCGTGCCCTACATCCCGATCACGCCGTTCTTCCCGCTGCTCGGCCCGCTCGGCCTGGTGCCGCTGCCGTCGAAGTGGCTGCTGGAGTTCGGCGAGCCGATCCGCACCGACGAGTTCGACGCGGGCGCCGCCGACGACCCGATGCTGGTCTTCAACGTCACCGACCAGGTCCGCGAGACGATCCAGCAGACGCTCTACTCGCTGCTGATGAAGCGGCAGTCCGTCTTCCGCTAGCAGCGCGAGCGGTCACGGGGTCGACGGGCTCCGCGGCACCAGCTGGCCGGTGATCGGGTCGAGCACGCCGTTCAGGATCGCCCCGACGCCCCCGAGCACCTCGTTGACCGCCCCGGGCGACGCGCTGCTGCCCGACGTGGCCGAGCCGGACGGCGCGGGCGTGCCCTTGCCGCCGGTCAGGATCCCGGTGAGTCCGTCGGTCAGGCCCTGGAGGGGGTTGGCGGAGGTCGACGGCGCGGGCACGTCGGGGTTGCTGACGCTGCCGGGAGGCACGGCGCCGTCGAGGTCGGGCAGCGTCGGGTCGTCGACGGTGCCCGGGGCCCCGGAGCCCGACTTCGTGCCGGACGAGCCCTTCGGCTGCTTGGCCTTCGCGCCCGGCGAGGCGGCGGGCGAGGCGGAGGGCAGGTCGACCTGCTCGGCCGAGAGCAGCGCCGGCGGGATCGAGCCGATGGGGGCGCCGCCGCACGACGGGCACTGCTGAGCCGCCTCGGTGTCGATCTGGGCGATCGTGCCGGCCGCGGCGATCAGCTCGTCGCGGGCGACGTACGGGATCCGCGGCTCCAGCGCGGTGAGCTGCTCCATGCTGCTCGAGGCGAAGTCACGCAGCTCCACGACCGACTCCTTGCGGCCGGTCTGCGCGTAGTCGGAGAGCAGCAGGTCGGCGCCGGAGGTGGCCTGCTCGGTGAACGTGCCGAGCGTGCGGGCCACCCGCTGGTCGTCGCCGAGGCCGTCGCTCTCGGTGAGCGCCGTGACCTCGTCGAGCCGGCTGCTGGCGTTGGCGAGCTCCGTGCTGCCCTTGCGTGCCTCGCCGAGCGAGAGGCCGGTGTGGGCGGACTCGATGACGCGCTTGATCGGGTAGAGCGACTCGCCGGGCAGCGCCGACTGGGAGGCCAGGGCGACCGAGGTGGACGCCCCCACGATCGCGACGGCGCCGACGACGGCGGCGATCCGGCGCTCGCGCTTCGTACGCCGTGCGGGGAGACGGAGCTTGGAGACGTCGGTCGGGACGAGCGCGGTGTCGGCCTCGGCGAGCAGGCGACCGCGCAGGTCGGCGACGAACTCGGGTCGCGGCTGGACGTCGGGGATGGCGCGCAGGGCGCCGACGAGCTCGAGGAGCTCGGCGTCGCGGGGGCTGGGTGCCTCGGGCAGACCGTCGGACGAGGACCGCCCGACCAGGCTGTCGAAGTCGTCGGCGCGGCGCTGCGCCCGGATCCCCCACGTCATGTCGTGCTCAACGACGTGTCGGGCGGCGGAGTTACGGCGGTCCCATCGAGAAGGCAGACGGTCCCGGGCAGTCGTGCCATCAGTCCCGGATCCCTTCCGGCATCAGCTTCGCGAGGTTGCGCACCCCGCGGAGCTGGAGCTGCTTGACGGCGCCGTCGCTGCGGCCGAGCACGGCGGACGTCTCGGCGATGCTCATGCCCTGGAGGAAGCGCATCACCAGGCAGTCGCGCTGCTCGGCGGGCAGCTCGGTGAGCGCGCGCATCAGGACCTCGTTGGTCAGGCCGGCGAGCACGGTGCCCTCCGGCCCGTCCGTGGCGTCGTCGTGGAGGCCCATGTCCTCCGTGGTCATCTCGAGCCGGGTCCGGCCGGCCTTGAAGTGGTCGGTGGCCAGGTTGCGCGCGATCGTCATCAACCAGGCACCGAAGTCCTTGCCCTGCCACCGGAAGCCGTTCATGCTCCGCAGCGCGCGGAAGAAGGTCTCCGAGGTGAGGTCCTCGGCGAGCGTGCTCGACCGGGTGCGGTAGAAGAGGAAGCGGTAGACCGAGCCCTGGTAGTGGTCGTAGAGCAGGCCGAACGCCTCCGCGTCGCCGCCTCGCGCGAGCTCGACCAGCGCGATCAGCCGCCCCCGCTCGGCCTCGTCGTCCTCCGAGGAGGCGGCCAGGTCGGAGTCGTCGTACCCACCGCTGCCTCCGCCGCCCGTGGCTCCGGCCCGCAGGCCGTCGTCGGGTCGGCTCGTGGTCGCCTCGGAGCACAGCCAGGAGGGCGGCAGCGAGGGAGCACCCGCGAGCGCGGGGCGCTCGGCGAGGAGTACCTCGGCGACGAGGCGGCGGAGCGACTCAAGCCCGCGCGCGACGTCGGAACCAACCTCTGGCATGTGACGGACCCTCCCGAATGCTTCCACCGAGCCATTCCCCAGTAAACGGGAGCTACTCCTCCTGGACCAGACCGGGTGGGTAAAGCCCTGCTCAGCGTCGTCGGCCCCGCAGCGCGAGACCGGCTGCGACGGTGCCCGTCGCGGCGCCGGCGATGCCGCCGGCGACCAGGCCGGCCCGCAGCGCCTTGCGGCCGGTCCGGTAGTCCCGGATCCGCCAGCCCTGCTCGCGAGCATGGGCGCGCAGCCGGGCATCCGGGTTGATCGCGCAGGGGTCGCCGACCAGGGAGAGCATCGGCAGGTCGTTGTAGGAGTCGGAGTACGCCGAGCAGCGGCGCAGGTCGAGGCCCTCGCGGGCGGCCAGCGCCTTGACGGCCTCGCCCTTGGCCGGGCCGTGGAGCATGTCGCCGACCAGCTGACCCGTGTAGACGCCGTCGACGTGCTCCGAGACGGTGCCCATGGCACCGGTCAGGCCGAGGCGGCGGGCGATGATCTGGGCGATCTCGATGGGTGCCGCCGTCACCAACCAGACGCGCTGGCCCTCGTCGAGGTGCAGCTGCGCGAGCGCGCGGGTCCCCGGCCAGATCCGGTGCGCCATGCCCTCGTCGAAGATCTCCTCGCCCAGCTCCTCCAGCTCGGCGACGGTGTGGCCGGCGATGAAGCTCAGCGCCGACGAGCGTGCCTCGGCGACGTGCTCGGGGTCCTCCACCCCGACGACGCGGAAGTAGGCCTGCTTCCAGGCGGCTCCGAGGATGTCGCGGGTGGTGAAGAAGTTGCGCCGGTGGAGCCCGCGGGCCAGGTGGAAGATGCTCGCGCCCTGCATGACGGTGTTGTCGACGTCGAAGAACGCCGCCGCGCCGGGGTCGGAAGGCGGCGTGAGAGCCGACTCCACCTCGGTCGCGGCCGCCGCGGCCTCGCCGGCCAGGGTCGACCGCTGCTGCAGGTTGCGCGGTCGCGGTCTCCGGTCAGCGGGCGTCACACCGGCAGGGTAGACCCAACCCAGTGGCCCCGCGGGGTGTGGAAGTATCCACCCATGTCCGGGACCCGCGACGTCGCTGAGCTCGCCACGCTGGCGGCCGCAGAGAGCCCCGACCGCCTGGCGGTCGTCGAGGCCGGCGGGCGCAGCCTGACCTGGGCCGAGCTGGACGACGAGGTCGGCCGGATCGCCACCGGGCTCGCCGCCTCCGGGATCATCGGCGGGCACCGGGTGCTGATCGCGATCGGCAACCGGCTGGAGTTCGTGACGACGTACCTCGGCGTCCTGCGGGCCCAGGCCGTGGCCGTGCCGGTGAACCCGCTGGCCAGGCCGGGCGAGCTGGCGCGGATGATCGCCGACTCGGGCTCGCGGATGGTGGTGGTCGACGCGGACACCGTCGTCACGATGCGCGCTGCGGTCGACCTGGTGCGCAGCGCCGCCGACGGTGCTGGCGGGCTGGATCCGGAGCTCGCTGCTCGCGCGGTCGTGCCCCGGGTCGTGGTCGTCGGCGCCACGCTGCTGCCGGGGGAGCGCTCGTACGACCACCTGCGTGCCGACACCGCGCGGCCGGCCCCGCTGCTGCAGGACCCGGACAAGCTCGCGGCGCTGCTCTACACCAGCGGCACGTCGGGCCTGCCGCGGGCCGCGATGCTGACGCACCGGGCGCTGCTGGCCAACATCGAGCAGGTCGCCCGGGTCGAGCCGCCGATGATGCACGGCGACGACGTCGTCCTCGGCGTGCTCCCGCTCTTCCACGTCTACGGCCTGAACGCCGTCCTCGGCGGGGTGCTGCGACACCGGGCCAAGCTGGTGCTGGTCGAGCGGTTCGACCCGCAGGAGACGCTCGCGATCATCGACGACGAGGCGTGCAGCGTGGTGCCGGTCGCCCCGCCGGTGTTCGCCTACTGGCGCGGCGAGCCCGACCTCGAGGAGCGGCTCGGTCCGGTCCGCCTGATGCTGTCGGGCTCGGCGCCGCTGAGCCCCGAGGTCGTGCGGGAGTTCAGCGAGCGGACCGGCGTACCGGTCCACCAGGGCTACGGCCTCACCGAGGCGTCGCCGGTCGTGACCAGCACGCTGTGCAGCGAGGCCTTCCAGGTCGGCTCGGTCGGCGCCGCGCTGCCGGGCATCGACATCCGGCTCGTCGACGAGGACGGGCGACCGCCGGAGGGTGACGATCCCGGCGAGATCCAGGTCCGCGGCGACAACCTCTTCAGCGGCTACTGGCCCGACGGCGCCGGCGGCCCCGACGCTCAGGGGTGGTGGTCGACCGGCGACGTCGGCTTCCTCGACGTCAGCGGTGACCTCTTCCTGGTCGACCGGCTCAAGGAGCTGGTGATCGTCTCGGGCTTCAACGTCTACCCGGTCGAGGTCGAGGACGTCATCGAGGAGGTGGCCGGGGTCGTGGAGGTCGCCGTGATCGGCGTAGCCGACGAGCAGACCGGCGAGGCCGTCGTCGCCTACGTCCGCGCCCCGGGAGCCGACGCCGCCGCCGTCGAGGCCGCCGTGCGCGCGCACTGCGGCGAGCGGCTGGCGCGGTTCAAGCAGCCCTCGCGGATCGAGATCGTGGACCAGCTGCCGCGCACCGTCACCGGCAAGGTCCAGAAGGGCCGGCTCCGGGGCATCGAGCGCCGCCGCGCCCTGGGGCTGCTCGAGTGAGCGAGCCCCGGGTCACGCTCTACTCCCGCCCGGGCTGCCACCTGTGCGACGCGGCCCGCGCGGTCATCGAGCAGGTGTGTGCCGATCTCGGGGCGTCGTACGCCGAGGTGTCGATCGACGACGACCCGGCGCTGCGCGAGCGCTTCACCGACGAGGTGCCGGTGACCTTCGTGGACGGTCGGCAGCACGACTTCTGGCGCGTCGACGAGCAGCGCCTGCGCACCGCTCTCACCGCCTGACCGACCCGGCGGGCGTGGGTCATGTCACATGTGCTAGTCCCACGGGCCCGGGGACCGCCTCTCGTTTTGTTCTCCCGTTCACAAACTCCTACAGTGATCGAGCCGCCGGGCACCCGGAACGAGTCGTTCCAGGGCGCCCGACGACGGCCCAGCAGCCCCCTGGCTATGGAGAAGGCAACGCAGTGACGGCACGGACTTCACCCGACAGCTCCCGGGACATTCCCGAAGCGACGGTCGCGCGGCTGCCCATCTA
This sequence comes from Nocardioides sp. URHA0020, assembly GCF_000620705.1. GTDB lineage: Bacteria > Actinomycetota > Actinomycetes > Propionibacteriales > Nocardioidaceae > Nocardioides. Next base: position 639,665 of record NZ_KK211166.1, on the reverse strand, counting down.
CCTCCGAGCGCTCACGACGCTGTCCGAGCAGGGCACCAGCACCTGCTCCAGCGAGGAGCTCGCCGGCGCGGCCGGCGTCAACAGCGCCAAGCTGCGCAAGGACCTCTCCTACCTCGGCAGCTATGGCACCCGCGGGGTCGGGTACGACGTGGAGTACCTCCGCTACCAGATCGCCCGCGAGATCGGCGTGACGCAGGACTGGCCCGTGGTCATCGTGGGCATCGGCAACCTCGGCCAGGCGCTCGCCAACTACTCCGGCTTCCGCAGCCGCGGCTTCCGCGTCGTGGCGCTGCTCGACGCCGATCCCGCCCGCCGCGACGAGGTCGTCGCCGGCATCGAGGTGCGCCCCTTCGACCACCTCGAGCAGATCGTCACCGACCACGACGTCGCCATCGGGGTGATCGCGACTCCGGCCGTCGCCGCCCAGGACGTCGCGGACCGGATGGTCGCCTGCGGGGTCACCAGCATCCTGAACTTCGCGCCGATCGTGCTCGCGGTGCCCGCGCAGGTCGACGTGCGCAAGGTCGACCTCTCCATCGAGCTGCAGATCCTGGCGTACCACGAGCAGCGGAAGGCGGCGACGGCGTGAGCGTCCTGGTTGTCGGGATCTCCCACCGGTCCGCGCCGGTCTGGCTGCTCGAGCAGGTCGCGGCCGACGCCGGGGGCGTCCGCAAGCTCATCGACGAGGTCTCCCGGTGCGAGCACGTCACCGAGGCCACCGTCATCTCGACCTGCAACCGCCTCGAGATCTACGCCGACGTCGACCGCTTCCACGGCAGCGTCGAGGACGTCTCCCGGCTGCTGGTTGACCGGGCCGGTGAGACCGCCGAGGCGATGCTGCCGCACCTCTACGTGCACTACGACGACGGTGCCGTCTCCCACCTCTTCCGCGTCGTCGCCGGGCTCGACTCGATGGCGATCGGCGAGGGCCAGATCCTCGGCCAGGCCCGCGACGCGCTGGCCCTGGGTCAGGAGCTCGGCACCGCCGGTCCCGCCCTCAACGTGCTCTTCCAGCAGGCGCTGCGCGTGGGCAAGCGCGCCCGCGCCGAGACCGACATCGACCAGGCCGCGCCGACCCTCGTCAGCGCAGCGCTCGACCGCAGCCACGCGGCCGGCGGCGACCTGTCGGACAAGCGGGTGCTCGTCCTGGGTGCCGGCGCGATGGCCGGCCTCGCCACCGCCACGGTCGCCCGTCGCGGCGCGGGCAGCATCGCCGTCGCCAACCGGAGCGCCGGCAACGCCGACCGGCTGGCCACCGAGTACGGCGCGCGCGCCGTCTCGCTGGCCGACCTCGACGCCGAGCTGGCCGTCGCCGACGTCGTCATCTCCTGCACCGGCGCCACCGGCGTGATCGTCCCCGCGGCCGCGGTGGCCGCCGCGACGACCGACGGTCGCCGGCTCACGATCATCGACCTCGCCCTGCCGCACGACGTCGACCCCGCCGTCGCGGACCTCCCCGGCGTCTCGCTGGTCAACCTGGCGGAGCTGGCGGAGGAGCTGCGCGACAGCGATGCCGGCAAGGAGGTCACCGCCGTCCGGGGCATCGTCACCCAGGAGGTGGCCGCCTTCCTGGCCGCCCGCCGCCAGGCCAACGTCACCCCGACCGTCGTCGCCCTCCGCTCGATGGCGACCGCGGTCGTCGACGCCGAGATGGAGCGCCTCGAGGGTCGCCTCCCCGACCTCGACGAGGCCACTCGCGCCGAGGTGCTGCACGCCGTACGACGCGTCGCCGACAAGCTGCTCCACGAGCCAACTGTGCGGGTCAAGGAGCTGGCCAACGAGTCCGGCGCCGTCTCGTACGCCGCCGCCCTCGCCGAGCTCTTCGCGCTCGACCCCGAGGCCGTCGACGCCGTCACCCGTCCGGGAGGCCTGGCATGAGCGCCATCCGCGTCGGGACCCGCGCCTCGGTCCTCGCCACCACCCAGTCCCAGCTCGTCGCCGACCGGATCGCCGAGTCGCTCGGGCGCGAGGTGGAGCTGGTCGAGATCAGCACCGAGGGCGATCGCAGCCAGGCCGCCGGCACGCCGGTCGCCAGCGCGTCGTCCACCGGCATCTTCGTCAACGCCCTGCGCGACGCGCTCCTCGACGGTCGCGTCGACGTCGCCGTGCACTCGCTCAAGGACCTGCCGACCTACCCCGCCGACGGCATCACCCTGGCGGCGATCCCGCCGCGCGAGGACCCGCGTGACGCGGTCGTCGCCCGCAACGGGCTGACCCTCGGCGAGCTGCCGGTGGGCAGCCGCGTCGGCACCGGCTCGCCCCGCCGGGCGGCCCAGCTGCACGCGCTCGGCCTCGGGGTCGAGGTGTCCGGCGTACGCGGCAACGTGGACACCCGGATCGCCAAGGTCCGCTCCGGCGAGTACGACGCCGTCGTGCTCGCCCGGGCCGGCCTGGCCCGCATCGGCCGCCTCGACGAGGTGACCGAGGTGCTCGACCCGCTGCAGATGCTGCCCGCCCCCGGGCAGGGCGCGCTGGCGGTCGAGTGCCGCACCGACGACGACCTCGCAGCGCAGCTGCGCGAGGTGCTGGACGACCCGCGGACCCGCGCCGCGGTCGAGGCGGAGCGAGCGGTGCTCGCGACGCTGGAGGGAGGTTGCTCCGCGCCGATCGGAGCCCTGGCCGACGTGGTCGAGGGCGAGGACGGCGAGGAGCTGTGGGTGCGGGCGATCGCCCTGTCACCCGACGGGGGGCTCTCGGTGCGGATGTCCGCCACCGGGGATCCCGCCGACGCCGCGGGCGTCGGTGACCGGCTCGCGACGGAGATGCTCGCCGACGGCGCAGCAGACCTGGCGCTACCAACGAACGATTCGCTAGACAAGGTGCAGAACGCATGACCCGAGCGCAGACCAGCCCGAACCAGAGCCAGCCGCGTGGTTGGGTGTCGTTCGTCGGCAGCGGCCCCGGTGATCCGGGCCTGCTGACGGTGCGCGCCGCCGAGCTGCTGCGACGCGCCGACGTCGTGGTGACCGAGGTGCCCGACCACGCCGAGCTGATCCGGCAGGTCCTCGGCCTGCCGGTGCCCTCCGAGGACGCCTCGGAGCCGGTCGGCCCCGAGATCGTCGACGGCGGCTTCGGCGAGGACGGCCAGCCGCTGACCCACGCCGCGCGCGGCAAGGTCGTCGTCAAGCAGGCCAAGAGGGGGCTGCGCGTCGTCCGGCTGATGTCGGGTGACCCCTTCCTCTACGCCTCGGGCCCGGAGGAGGCGCAGGCCTGCGTCAAGGCCGGTCTCGCCTTCGAGATCGTCCCCGGCGTCTCGTCGGTCAACGCGGTCCCGGCGTACGCCGGCATCCCGCTGACGACCAAGGACCACCGCGAGGTCGCCGTCGTCACGTGTGGCGACAAGGTCGACTGGAGCCAGTACTCCACCAAGCGCACGCTCGTGCTGCTCTCGGCCGTCGGCCAGATCGGCGACATCGCCAAGGCGCTGATCGCCGCCGGGCGCAGCCCGCAGACCGCGGTCGCGATGACGCGGGTCGGCACCACCACCGAGCAGGCCACCGTCACCTCGACCCTCGAGCGGATCGCCGTCGACGCGCGGGCCGCGCGGATGTCCCCGCCGGCCGTCACCGTCGTCGGCGACGTCGTCGACCTGCGCGAGTCGCTGTCGTGGTTCGAGACCAAGCCGCTCTTCGGCTGGCGCGTCCTGGTGCCGCGCACCAAGGAGCAGGCGGGCTCGCTCTCCGAGCGCCTGCGCGGGTACGGCGCCGTCCCGGACGAGGTCCCCACGATCTCGGTCGAGCCGCCGCGCAACCCCCAGCAGATGGACAAGGCCGTCCGCGGCCTCGTCGAGGGCCGCTACGAGTGGATCGCCTTCACCTCGGTCAACGCGGTCAAGGCCGTGCGCGAGAAGTTCGAGGAGTACGGCCTCGACGCCCGCGCCTTCTCCGGGCTCAAGATCGCCGCCGTCGGTGACAAGACCGCCGAGGCGATCGGTCAGTGGGGCCTCCGGGCCGACCTGGTGCCCTCGGGCGAGCAGTCCGCTGCCGGCCTGCTGGCCGACTGGCCGGAGTACGACGAGGCGCTCGACCCGATCAACCGGGTCTTCCTGCCCCGCGCCGACATCGCCACCGAGAACCTCGTCGCCGGCCTGATCGACCTGGGCTGGGAGTGCGACGACGTCACGGCGTACCGCACCGTCCGGGCCGCCCCGCCGCCGCCCGAGACCCGCGACGCGATCAAGACCGGCAAGTTCGACGCGGTCGTCTTCACCTCGTCCTCGACGGTGCGCAACCTGGTCGGCATCGCCGGCAAGCCGCACACCTCGACGATCATCGCGGTGATCGGGCCGGCCACGGCCAAGACGGCCGAGGAGCACGGCCTGCGCGTCGACGTCCTCGCCAGCCGCCCGGACGTCGAGGAGCTCGTCGACGCGCTCGCCGACTTCGGTGCCGCCCGTCGCGCCTCGCTCGTCGAGTCCGGCCAGCCGGTGACCAAGCCGTCCGAGCGCAAGCCGTCGGCCCGTCGTCGGGTGCGCGCGGAGTGACCGAGCGCGACGTCGCCCCGGTGACCGGACCGCTGGTCCGGCCACGCCGGCTGCGCACCACGCCGGCGCTGCGCCGGATGGTCGGGGAGACGTCGCTCGAGGCGCGTCAGCTGGTGCTGCCGCTCTTCGTCCGCGAGGGTCTCGCCGAGCCGAAGCCCATCTCGTCGATGCCCGGCGTGGTCCAGCACACCCGCGACTCGCTCCTCGCGGCGGTGGCCGAGGCCGCCGAGCTGGGCCTGGGTGGCGTGATGCTCTTCGGCATCCCCGAGAGCAAGGACGCCACCGGCTCCGGCGCCATCGATCCCGCCGGTGTGCTCAACCTCGCGATCACCGACGTCGTCGCCGAGGTCGGCGACGCCCTCACGGTGATGAGCGACCTCTGCCTCGACGAGTTCACCGACCACGGCCACTGCGGCGTCCTCACGCCCGACGGCAAGGTGGACAACGACCGCACCCTTGCGGCGTACGCCGAGATGGCTCGCGCCCAGGCCCACGCCGGCGTCGACATGGTCGGCCCGAGCGGGATGATGGACGGCCAGGTCGCCGTGATCCGCGCGGCTCTCGACGCCGCCGAGCACACCGACGTCTCGATCCTGGCGTACTCGGCGAAGTACGCGTCCGCCTTCTTCGGCCCCTTCCGCGAGGCCGTCGACTCCTCGCTCCAGGGCGACCGACGCACCTACCAGCAGGACCCCGCCAACGGCCGCGAGGGCGTGCGCGAGGCGCTGCTCGACGTCGCCGAGGGCGCCGACATCGTGATGGTGAAGCCCGCGCTCGCCTACCTCGACGTGCTCCGTCAGGTGCGCGACGCGGTCGACGTGCCGGTCGCGGCGTACAACATCTCCGGTGAGTACGCCATGGTCGAGGCCGCTGCCGCCAACGGCTGGATCGACCGCGAGGCCGCGATCCTGGAGACCCTGATCTCGATCCGGCGTGCCGGCGCCGACGTGGTGCTCACCTACTGGGCGAGCGAAGTCGCCCGGCTGCTTGCTCGCTGAGCTTCAAGGGCGCCGTCGGGCGCCGTTCGGGCTCCGCGAACCACCGAGGGCGGCCCACCGGTGGTTGAGGAGGGCCGCTAGGCCCGTCTCGAAACCCCCGCAGCGTAGGTGCGATCTCGGGTGCGGGGGTCTCGACGACGCTCGCTGGCGCTCGCTGCTCGACCACCGGGGGCGCCGGTGGTTGAGGAGGACGCTGCCCACCCGGTGGTTGAGGAGGGCCGCCAGGCCCGTCTCGAAACCCCCGCAGGCGAGGCAGTACGGCGGGTGCGGGGGTCTCGACGACGCTCGCTGGCGCTCGCTGCTCGACCACCGGTGAGACGGCGTCGACCCGAGCTGGCCGTACGCCGGCGTCAGCCTCTCGGCGCCCTAGCCGAGCGGACCTGTGGCCTGCTCGCAGTCGTGGTGGTTTCGAGGCTCGGCGCTAGCGCGCCTCGCACCTCAACCACCGGGACGCGTGGTCTCGAGGCTCAGGCCTGGCGGCCTTCGCGCCTCAACCACCGGGGCGCGGTGGTCAGTGGGTGTAGGCGTACACGCACTGGTCGTAGGGGTCGTTGCTCTTGAGCACGTTGTCGACGTAGCCGTCGAGGAGGCACTGGGCCCGGGCCTGGACCTCGGTGAGGAGCTTGTCGACGGGCTCGATCGAGGTGGAGGGGAGGGTCGGGAGGACGACCGTGGGCACTGGCGCCGACGGGCCCTTGGTCGGCACGGAGGGGCTGCTCGGTGCCTTCGTGGGCTTCGCGCTCGGCTTCGAGGTGGGCTTCGCGGTCGGGGCGCTGCCGCTGGGGGTGCCGCCGGAGCCGCCGCCGGTGCCGTGGCCCTTGCCGTGACCCTTGGTCGAGTGCGACTTCGTGCCGGGGACCGGCTGGGGGAGCGGCGGGATGACGTAGCCGGCGGACGTGACGCCGTTGGGCACGGAGGTGAACTCGCCGTCGAGGTAGGCGTTCATGATGGAGAGGACCAGGTCGACGTACGGCTGGCTGTGGTTGTAGCGGAAGACGGCGGCCTGCTGGCCGGGGGCCTTGGCCAGGTCGTCGCCGCCGGAGCAGAGGTAGACGGCCGTCGCGAGGGCGGCGTCGTCGATGTCCTGCGGGTTGCGCTGGCCGTCGCCGTCGGCGTCGACCCCGACGACCGACCAGGTCGAGGGGATGAACTGCATCGGGCCGACCGCGCGGTCCCAGCTGGCGTCGGCGTCGTACTGGCCGGCGTCGGTGTCCGCGATCCGGCTGGTGCCGTTGCCGCCGTTGAGCGGCTTGCCGAAGAGGCCGGGACGCTCGACGCCGTGGGCGTCGAGGGTGTTGCCGCTGGAGCGACCGTGGTCGGACTCGACCCGGCCGATCGCGGCGATCAGCTGCCAGGAGAGGTGGCAGCTCGAGTCGGCGGAGTTGATGACCGTCTCGGCACGCTGGTAGGCCGCGAGCGCGGCGGCAGGGATGCCGGAGGTGGAGGCGGTGGCGACGGCCCGCTGGGCGTCACCGGTGATGCCGGGCGCGAGGCCGCCCGCCGCGGAGACGCTGGCGGGAGCCTCGATCGCCTCGGTCGGCAGGCTGGTGCCGTCGGGGAGTTGCTGCTGCTCGGTGCTGGAGGAGTCGGCGAGCGCCGTACCGGCGCCGGTGGTCGCGATGCTCGCGGTCCACGCGGCGGAGAGGATGGCGAGCGGGACCAGGGCCATGATCTTGTGGCTGCGGCCGAAGCGCGCTGGTGATCTGGTGCTGGTCATCCCTCTGCTCCTGCTCCCTCGGACCCGGTGCTCCCACAGCACATTGTGACGGACGTCAAACGACCGAGTCCTCCACCAGTTACGGTACGTCGGTTGTCCGCGGTGTGCAGCCCTTCAGTGGTGTGACGACCATTCCCGCAGGTCATGACGGTGAAACCCGTTCTCGTCCGGCTGATCGCCCGCGAGGCGCGACGTGGCCTGGCCCACCCCGCGAGGGCGCCGGTCGGCCCTCGACTGGGCCCGGTTGGAGGACTCGGGGACAATGGGCCGGTGAGCCGACGGACCGACGCCAGCGCAGCCCTGTTCGACCGGGCCTTGGCAGTGACCCCGGGTGGTGTGAACTCTCCCGTGCGGGCCTTCAACGCCGTCGGCGGCACGCCGCGCTTCATCCGCTCCGCGGCCGGTGCGTGGCTGACCGACGTCGACGGCAACGAGTACGTCGACCTCATCTGCTCGTGGGGCCCGATGCTGCTCGGCCACGCCCACCCCGAGGTGCAGGCACGGGTCGCGGAGGCGGTGACCCGCGGTACGTCGTACGGCACCCCCACCGAGCCCGAGGTCGAGCTGGCCGAGGAGATCGTGGCGCGTACGCCGGTCGAGCGGGTCCGCTTCGTCTCCTCCGGCACCGAGGCGACCATGTCCGCGATCCGGCTGGCGCGTGGCTTCACCGGTCGCGACGTCATCGTGAAGTTCGCCGGCTGCTACCACGGTCACGTCGACTCGCTGCTGGCCTCGGCCGGCTCGGGCCTTGCGACCTTCGCGGTGCCCGGCACCCCCGGCGTCCCCGTGTCGTCGACCGAGCTGACCGTGGTGCTGCCGTACAACGACCGGGCCGCGGTCGAGAAGGTCTTCGCGGAGCACCCGGACCGGATCGCCTGCCTCATCACCGAGGCCGCCCCCGGCAACATGGGTGTGGTCCCGCCGGAGCCGGGCTTCAACGCCTTCCTCGCCGAGACCTGCGCGCGGCACGGCGCGCTCTTCGTCAGCGACGAGGTGATGACCGGCTTCCGCGCCAGCAGGCTCGGCCAGTGGGGCCTCGACGGCGCCGTCGAGGGCTGGCGGCCCGACCTGATGACCTTCGGCAAGGTGATGGGCGGCGGCTTCCCGGCCGCGGCCTTCGGCGGCCGCGCCGACGTGATGTCACGGCTGGCCCCGGAGGGCCCGGTCTACCAGGCCGGCACCCTGTCCGGGAACCCGATCGCGACCACCGCCGGCCTCACCACGCTCCGCCTCGCGACCGACGAGGTCTACGCGCACATCGGGGGCGCCGCCGAGACCATCAAGGCCGCGGCGTCCGAGGCGCTGAGCGCCGCCGGCGTCACCCACGTCGTGCAGTCGACCGGCACGATGTTCTCGATCTTCCTCAGCCCCGGCGTCGACGGTCGGGTCCGCGACTTCAGCGAGGCCTCCAGCACCGACGCGACGGCGTACGGCGCCTTCTTCCACGCCATGCTCGACGCGGGTGTCTACCTCCCCCCGTCGGCGTACGAGGCGTGGTTCCTGTCCTCGGCCCACGACGACCGCGCCGTGCAGACCGTGCTCGACGCCCTGCCCGACGCTGCCCGGGCCGCCGCCCGCGCCCAGGAGACCCACGCATGAGCCAGACTCCCGACACGATCGTCCACCTGCTGCGTCACGGTGAGGTGTACAACCCGGACGGCATCCTCTACGGGCGCCGCGACGGCTTCCACCTCTCGGCACTCGGCAACACGATGGCCCAGCGGATCGCCGACAGCATCGGCGACCGCGACATCGTGCACCTGCGGGTCTCGCCGCTGGAGCGCGCGCAGGAGACGGCGCGCCCGCTCGCGGCCGCGCGCGGTCTGGAGATCGTCACCGACGATCGGGTGATCGAGTCGGAGAACAAGTTCGAGGGCCTGAACTTCGCCGACGGGGCGAAGACCATCCTCAAGCGGCCGCGGCTGTGGCGCTACCTCTACAACCCGTTCACGCCCTCCTGGGGCGAGCCGCACCAGCAGATCGTCGCCCGCATGATGGCCGCCGTCGAGGACGCCCGCGCGGCCGCGGTCGGCCACGAGGCCGTGATCGTCTCGCACCAGCTGCCGATCTGGACGACGCGGCTGCACGTCGAGAAGCGCCGTCAGCTGCACGACCCGCGCAACCGTCAGTGCACCCTGTGCTCACTGACGTCGCTGCACTTCGTCGGCGACCGGATCACCCAGGTGAGCTACTCCGAGCCCGCCGGCGACCTGATCCCGGTCAAGGACAAGTCGGCGCCGTTCTCGGCCGGTGGCGCGCCCGAGGAGCAGCGCCCGTGACGTTGCGGCGGACCCTCCTCGGAGTGGCCGTGCCATTGCTGCTCGCGCTCAGCGCCTGCACGTCGCTGCAGGGCACCGGTGACAAGGGCTTCGTGACCGGCGACGGCGCGATCCGCACGATCGACGCCGCCGACCGCACGGACCCGGTGGAGCTGGCCGGCACGGACCTCGACGGCAAGCCGCTCGACGTCGCCGACCTCCACGGCAAGCCGGTGGTGGTCGTCGTCTGGGGCTCGTGGTGCGGGCCGTGTCGCGGCGAGGCGCCCGACGTGGTGGCCGCGGCGAAGGAGCTCGGCGACGGTGCGCAGTTCGTGGGCATCAACCTGCGCGACTCCTCGACGACGTCCGCCCAGGCCTACGTGCGGAGCTTCGACGTGCCGTACCCGTCGATCTACTCGCCCGACGGCAAGGCGATGCTGCAGTTCCCCGGCACCCTGGGTCCGCGCACCATCCCGGCGTTCGTGGTGCTCGACGGCGACGGCCGGATCGCCGCGAGCATCATCGGCAAGCTGCCCTCCACGCAGACGCTCGTCGACCTGGTCACCGATGTCGAGGGCGACGCGGAGCAGTCCGCCGATGGCTGACTGGTTCGAGCAGACGGCGCTCTCGGGGTCGCTCGCCCTCGCGATCCCGGTGGCCCTGGTCGCCGGCCTGGTCTCCTTCTTCTCCCCGTGCGTGATCCCGTTGCTGCCCGGCTACCTGTCGTACGCCACCGGTCTCTCGGGCGCCGACCTCGCCAACGGCGTCGCCGGCACCCGCCGGGGCCGGATGTTCCTCGGCTCGGTGCTCTTCGTGCTCGGCTTCACCACCGTGTTCGTGATCCTGGGGACGCTCAGCGGTGCGCTCGGCGCCTGGCTGGTCGAGTGGGACCGGCAGCTCGCGATCGTCCTGGGCGCCGTCAGCATCGTGCTCGGGCTGGCCTTCGCCGGCTGGCTGCCCTTCCTGAGCCGTGAGTGGCGCGTCCACCAGGTGCCCGCCGTCGGACTGGCCGCAGCGCCGCTGCTCGGCTTCCTCTTCGGCCTCGGCTGGACCCCCTGCCTCGGACCGACCCTGGCCGTGATCAACTCCCTGGCCGTCACCGAGGGCACGGCCGGGCGCGGCGCGTTCCTCTCGGTCTTCTACGCCCTGGGGCTGGGGGTGCCGTTCATCCTCGCCGGGCTCGCGTACGAGAAGGCGCTCTCCGCGATCGGGTTCGTGCGCCGGCACCAGGTGTGGGTGATGCGCGCGGGCGGCGTGATGCTGATCGTGGTCGGCGTGCTGCTCCTCACCGGCTGGTGGGCGGAGTCGGTCACCTGGGTGCAGGTCCACCTCGTCGGCACGACGGAGACGCCGGTATGAGCACGTCGCTGAGCACCCGCCCCCCGGAGGACGACCGCCGCCCGGGCGAGCTGAACTTCCGCGAGCTGCTGCGCTGGGTCTGGCGCCAGGTCACGTCGATGCGGACCGCGCTGATCCTGCTCCTGCTGCTCGCGCTCGCGGCGATCCCCGGCTCGGTCATCCCGCAGGAGGGTGTCGACTCCCTCAAGACCTCCAACTGGCAGTCCGACCACCCGAAGCTGACGCCGGTCTACGACCGGCTCGGGCTCTTCTCGGTCTACGACTCCCCGTGGTTCTCGGCGATCTACATCCTGCTGATGATCTCGCTGGTCGGCTGCATCGTCCCGCGCACGTTCCACTACTGGCGCGGGATCCGCGCCAAGCCGCCGGCGGCACCACGCAACCTCGACCGGCTGCCCGACCACGCGTCGTACGAGACGAGCGAGGCTCCCGAGGTCGTCATCGAGCGCGCGCGGGCGCTGCTCAAGCGCCGCCGCTACCGGCTGTCCGTCTCGACGGGGTCCACCGACGCCGGTGCCGACGCGGTGTCGGCCGAGCGTGGCTACCTGCGCGAGGTCGGCAACCTCGTCTTCCACCTGTCCGTGCTGGTCGTGCTGGTCGGCTTCGCGCTGGGGGGCATGTTCGGCTACAAGGGCGGCGTCATCCTGCTCGTCGGCGATGACTACGGCTTCTCCAACAACCTCACGCAGTACGACGAGTTCAAGCCCGGCAGCCTCTTCCGCGCCGACGACATGGAGCCGTTCTCCTTCCGGATCGACGACTTCGACGTCGACTGGCTGCTGACGGGCCCGCGTGCCGGCATGGCGCGCGGCTTCCAGTCGCACATCACCTACCAGGACTCCCCGGACGGGGCGGAGAAGCAGTACGACCTCCGGGTCAACCACCCGCTCACGATCGGCAACACCGACGTCTTCCTGATCGGCCACGGGTACGCGCCCGTGATCACCATCAAGGACAACGACGGCAACGTCGTCGGCGGAGGCCCGACGATCTTCCTGCCGACCAGCCAGAGCTTCCAGTCGATCGGCGTCGTCAAGGCGCCCGACGCGGAGCCGACCCAGATCGGGCTCGAGGGCGAGTTCTACCCGACGATCGCGTTCTCCTCGCAGACCGGCAGCTACTTCTCGCAGCTGGGCAAGCCGCTGGACCCGGCCATCTCGATGCTCGTCTACACCGGCGACCTGGGCATGGACGACGGTGCGTCGCAGTCGGTCTACGCGCTGGACAAGTCGAGGACCACGATGCTGACCAAGAAGGACGGCACGCCGTTCCGCATCGACCTCCGCGAGGGTGAGAGCACCAAGCTCCCCAACGGTCTGGGCACGGTCACCTTCGAGGGCCTCGAGCGCTGGAACAAGATCCAGATCAGCCAGACCCCCGGCAAGTGGATCGCGCTGACGGGCGTCGTGATGGCGCTCATCGGCCTGCTCGGCTCGCTCTTCATCCGGCCGCGACGGGTCTGGGTTCGGGTGCGTCGCCAGGGTGACGGCACACTGGTGGAGGTGGCCGCGCTCGACCGGTCCGGAGGCGGGGACGTCTCGGTCGTGGTCGACGAGCTCGTGGACACCCTGCAGGGCAAGCAGCATCAACGAGAGGACGAGTCGTGAGCGACGCAGCGTGGGAGACCCTCAGCAACCAGGCGGTCGCGGCCGCGGGACTGCTCTACTTCCTCGCTCTGCTGTCCCACCTCGTCGAGTGGGCGTCGTTGCGCAAGGTGCCCGTCGCGACCGGGGCCGCGGCGCGCGCCTCGATCGACATCCCGGGCGGGGTGGCCCTCGCCACCGGCCCGGACAGCGAGCAGACGGAGGACCGCGCCCGGCGTACGGCGCTCTTCGGACGGCTGGGCTTCCTGCTGACCTGCTGCGCGGTGGCCGTGCACTTCGTCGGACTGGCCGCCCGAGGCATGGCCGCGGATCCCAACCGGGTCCCGTGGGGCAACATGTACGAGTTCACGGTGACCGGCACGTTCGTTGTCGCCGCGCTCTACGTCGCGCTCTACCGCAAGTTCCGGCTGGCCTGGATGGCGCCGATCGTGCTGACCTTCGTGCTCACCATCCTGATGGTCGCCGCGATCTGGCTCTACTCGCCGGTCGCGCCGCTGACCGAGGCGCTCACGTCGTACTGGCTGGTGATCCACGTCGTGTCCGCGATCATCGCGACCGGCGCGTTCACCCTCGGCGGCATCACCTCCGCGCTCTACCTGGTCAAGGCGCGCGGGTTGGCGAAGCACGGGCAGCAGGAGACCGGGTACGTCGCGCGCCTGCCGCAGCCCGAGGTGCTCGACCGGACCGCCTACCGCCTGCACGCCTTCGGCTTCCCGGTGTGGACCTTCGCGGTGCTGATCACCGGCCCGATCTGGGCGCACCAGGCCTGGTCGTCGTACTGGAACTGGGACCCGAAGGAGGTCTGGGCGTTCATCACCTGGGTCGTCTACGCGGCGTACCTGCACGCGCGCACCACCGCCGGCTGGAAGGGCCGCAACGCGGCGATCCTGGCCCTGGTCGGGGTCGCGACGCTGTGGTTCAACTTCATCGGGATCAACTACTTCTCCTCGACGTCCCAGCACTCGTACGCCGGTGGGGCGAAGCAGGTGCAGGTCGTCCCGGAGACCCACGCGCCGGGTCGAGGCCTCTGACGTCCGACCCTCAGCCTCAGGGGGAGTCGGGATCCTCGGGGTGCTTGCGCTTGCGGTCGAGGTCGCGCAGGAAGTCGGGGTCGTCGTCGGGACCGATGAACCGCGGCGGCTGGGCTCGCCGCGGGCGCGGCTTGGGCGTCGGCGCGATGCCCCGGCGCTGGATCGCGCGCGTCGTCAGGTAGACCGCGACCGCGACCAGGATCACCACCAGGAGGAACTTCAGCACCCCTCCAGCCTAGGCGCCGCCTGGTCACGGCCTACCCTGAACCCGTGAAGGAGTTCTGGATCTACACCCTGCTGCGCGTCGTGCTGTTCCTGGCGTCGCTCGGGATCGTCATCGGCATCTGGCTCCTGGTCGACGACCAGGTGCCCGTGGTGTGGGCCATCATCATCGCGTTCCTGATGAGCGGCCTGGGGTCGTACTTCCTGCTCAACCGCCAGCGCGAGGCCCTCGCCCGGCGGGTGCAGACCCGTGCCGAGGCGATGACGACCAAGATGGACGAGATGCGGTCCAAGGAGGACGCCGACTGAGCTGCGCGCTCAGTCCTTGCGCTGGTTGAGCCGGCGCTCGACGCGCGACCTGTCCTGGCCCAGCAGCTTGGCCAGCAGTGGCACCCGGAAGCGGTAGGCGAGCACTGCGGCCACCACGATCAGCACGATCACCCAGAACATGCTCCGAGCGTACGCCGGCGGTGGGTCACGCCGCCCGGCCGCCCGCGCCGGCGGTGGGTCCTCCACCGATCGTGCGGCCCGGATCGGTGGATAGTCCACCGCAACCCCTTGCCGGCGGCACCCGGCCCGCGCTGGCGGTGGGTCCTCCACCGATCGCGCGGCCCGGATCGGTGGATAGCCCACCGCCACCCCTTGCCGGCGGCACCCGGCCCGCGCTGGCGGTGGGTCCTCCACCGGTCGTGCGGCTCGGATCGGTGGATATCCCACCGCTACCCCTTGCCGGCGGCACCCCGCCCGCGCTGGCGGTGGCTCCTCCACCGGTCGCCCGGCCCGGATCGGTGGACAGCCCACCGCCCACCCCCCACCGGCGGCCGCGCGTGACTAGCCGCAGACGACCAGCGCGGCAGTCACCAGGACCGCCCAGAGCAGCTCGGCGAGCCCGGTCCGCTGCAGCACCGGGATCAGGCCCGGGCCGACGGCCCCGCCGAGGACGGTGCGGGTCGCGGGGACCGCGAGCACCAGGAAGCCGAGGCCGACCAGCACCCACCACGAGGTGACGGCAGCGACGGCGACCACGGCCGCGGCGGCGAGCACGACCAGGACGGCGTACAGCAGTCGGGTCCTGCGGTCACCCAGCACGACGGCGAGGGTGCGCTTGCCGGCGACGGTGTCGGTCGGGATGTCACGCAGATTGTTGGCCACCAGGATCGCGCAGGCGAGCGCGCCGATGCCGACCGCAGCCCAGAGCGCGGCCCACTCCCAGGTCTCGGTCTGGACGTACGTCGTGCCGACGACCGCGACGAGCCCGAAGAAGACGAACACCATCACCTCGCCGAGGCCGAGGTAGCCGTAGGGCTTCGAGCCGCCGGTGTAGAACCATGCGGCGAGCACGCAGACCGCACCCACGGCGAGCAGCCACCAGGCGGTCGTCGCCGCCAGGGCCAGGCCGGCGACCGCTGCCACGCCGAAGGCCATGAACGCCGCCCGCCTCACCGCCGCGGCCGGCGCCGCACCGGATCCGACCAGCCGCAGCGGACCGACCCGGTCGGCGTCGGTGCCGCGGATGCCGTCGGAGTAGTCGTTGGCGTAGTTGACCGCCACCTGGAGCGCGAGTGCGACCACGAGCGCGAGCAGCGCCTTCCACCACACGACGCCGTCGGCGTACGCCGCCACCCCGGTGCCGGCGAGCACGGGGGAGACGGCAGCGGGGAGGGTGCGCGGTCGCGCGCCGGCGAGCCACTGTGCGGAAGTTGCCACAACGGAGGATTCAAGCAGCCGACGGCTGCTGCGCGCGCGTCAGGTAGCGCTCGGCCGACCGCGCAGCCGGTCCCATCCCCGCGACGGCCGCCCCGATGATCGCCGCGATCAGCAGCCAGCCCGGGGTGCCCCAGTGGATCGCGAGGAAGGTGAACGCCGCCGGAGCCCACACGCCGCCGAGCGTGCCGCCGAGCTGCGCGGCGCCCTGGTACTCACCCCGGCGCTCGGGGTCGGAGAGCTCGGACAGGAAGCCCCACTGGGCGGCCGACTGGAAGAGCTCGGCCCCGGTCACCGTCACGTGGCCCAGCCAGACCAGGGCGATCGTCGTCCAGCCGAGGGTGTCGTGGGTGAGCAGCACGATCAGGCACGACAGCACGAAGAAGCCGGCGCTGATCCGGGCCGCTCGCAACGAGGTGCCGACCGAGTTCACGCCCCGCGCGGCCGGGACCTGCAGCAGCACGGCCATCACCGTGTTGGTCCCGAACAGCCACGCCAGCAGCACCCGCGGGGCATCGGTCTCCTGCACCAGCCAGAGCGGGATGACGACGTTGAGCAGCACCTGGTTGGTGCCGAGCACCCCGTTGAAGGTGCACAGGGCCAGGAAGCCCCTGTTGCGCAGGGCCGCCGGGCTGAGCGCCCTCTCGGCCGGCGTCTGGACCTCCACGTCGTGCTCGGCCGACGGCAGCCGCGAGATCAGCACCGCGTTGCACGCGAGGACCACCGCGGTCAGCCACGGCACCGCCCGGATCACCGCGTCGCTGTCGAAGGCCAGGGCGAGGCCGCCGAGCAGGGCACCGAACGTGAAGCCGATGTTGAGCGCGGCCCGCATGAACGCCAGCGACTGGACCCGTTCCTCCCGGGGGAAGACGTCGATCGTGTAGGCCCCTCGTCCCGCCCGCCCGCCCGTGTCGGCGAGGCCGAGCAGGACCATCATCACGGTGAAGGTCGCGAAGCCCCCGATGAAGGGCCAGACGGCGTACAGCGCGGCCTCGCAGCCGGCCGCCAGCGCCCACATCCGCTTCGCCCCGATCCGGTCGGTCAGCCTGCCGAGGGGCACGGCGAGGAGGAACGAGGCGATCCCGGAGGCGGTCAGGCCGAGGCCCACCTGCGCTGCGCTGAGCCCGACCACCTCGGTGAAGAAGACGGCGCTGCCGGTGAGGAAGGCGCCCTCGCCGAACGCGAAGAGGATCGACTGCATCGACAGCCGTCGGGCCAGCGGGGTGGGCGGCAGGAAGCGGTCGAGGCGGGTGGGCACCCCGGCATCCCATCACGCACGACTACTGTCGGTCGCGTGAATTCCGCCGGCTCCGCGCGCGCCACGATCGACGCGCTCCGGGACTGGCTGGAGGCTCCCGCACCGCCACCGTGGGTGGTCGAGACGTCCGGGTCGACCGGCCGCCCGAAGCGGGTCGTGCTGTCCCGTGACGCGGTCCTGGCCTCGGTCTCGGCCAGTGCCCGACGCCTCGGTGGCTCGGGCCGGTGGCTGCTCGCGCTGCCGGCGTCGTACGTCGCCGGCGTGCAGGTCATCTGCCGGTCGCTGGTCGCCGGCCACGACCCGGTGGTGCTCGACGAGCACGCGAACTTCGCCGACGCGGCCGACGCCACGAGCCCGACGAGCTCGACCACCGACGCGTTCGTGTCGCTGGTGCCCACCCAGCTGCACCGCCTCCTCGAGACCGACGCCGACGCGCTGCGACGCTTCCACACGGTGCTGCTCGGCGGCGGACCGATCGATGCCGCGCTGCGCGGCCGGGCCGAGGAAGCCGGGGTGCGGGTGGTCGCGACGTACGGCTCGGCCGAGACCGCCGGCGGCTGTGTCTACGACGGCTACGCCCTCGACGGCGTCGCGGTCGCGCTCGACGCCGGCGGGCGGATCCGGATCGCCGGCCCGACGCTCTTCGAGAGGTACGACGGCGACCCAGCCCTCACCGCGGAGGTGCTCGTGGACGGCTGGTTCGTGACCTCCGACGCGGGCCGGCTCGACGAGGACGGCCGCCTGCACGTGCTCGGCCGGGTCGACGACGTGGTGGTCAGCGGCGGCGTCAACGTGCCGGCCCCGGCCGTCGCCGCGCGGCTGCGCGAGCACCCGGACGTGCGGGCGGCCGAGGTGCTCGGCGTGCCCGACGAGGAGTGGGGCGGCCGGCTCGTCGCCTTCATCGTCGGTGACCTGTCGCTCGACGCGGCCCGGACCTGGGTGGGCCAGGCGCACCCGCGGTCCTGGGCTCCCCGGCAGCTGGTCGAGCTCGACGACATGCCGCTGCTCAGCAACGGCAAGCCCGACCGGCTCGCCCTCCGGGAGCTGGCATGAGGGTCTGGTCGGTGCCGATGCGCACGAGGTTCCGCGGCATCACCGTCCGCGAGGGCGTGCTGGTCCGGGGCACGGCCGGCTGGGGGGAGTGGAGCCCGTTCCTGGAGTACGACGCGGCCGTCGCCGAGCCCTGGCTGCGCTGCGCCGAGGAGGCCGCCGCCGGTGACTGGCCGGCGCCGGTGCGGGACTCGGTGCCGGTCAACGTGACCGTCCCTGCCGTCGGGCCCGACCAGGCGCACGCGATCGTGCTGCGCGGTGGCTGCCGGACCGCGAAGGTCAAGGTCGCCGAGCCCGGCCAGACCCTCGCCGACGACCAGGCCCGGCTCGAGGCCGTCCGTGACGCGATCGGGCGCGACGGCAGGGTCCGCATCGACGTCAACGGGCTCTGGGACCTCGACACCGCGATCGCGAGCATCCCGGTGCTCGAGCGCTCCGCGGGCGGGCTGGAGTACGTCGAGCAGCCGGTCGCGAGCGTCGAGGACCTGGCGCGGGTGCGCCGGGCGGTCGGCGTGCCCATCGCCGCCGACGAGTCGATCCGCCGGGCCGCCGACCCCTACCGGGTGCGCGAGCTCGAGGCCGCCGACGTCGCGGTCCTCAAGGTGCAGCCCCTGGGCGGGGTGCGCGCCTGCCTGCGGATCGCCGAGGACATCGGGCTGCCGGTGGTGGTGTCGTCGGCGCTGGAGACGTCGATCGGGATCGCGGCCGGGGTGGCCCTGGCGGCGGCGCTGCCGGAGCTGCCGTACGCCTGCGGGCTGGCGACCGTGCAGCTCCTCGGGGCCGACGTCGTGACGGAGTCGCTGCTGCCGGTCGACGGTGCGCTGCCGGTCCGGCTGCCGGTCGTGGACGAGTCGCTGGTGCACGCCGGGCCCGACCGGGTCGCGCACTGGGAGGCCCGGCTGGCCGAGGTGCGTGCGCTCAGGAGCGACCGCGTGCGGCAGGATCGTCGACCGTGACCGCCACCGACCTCGCGCGCGCCGTCGTCACCGCGCTGGTCGAGGCCGGCGTCACCGAGGTCGTGATCGCTCCGGGCTCGCGCAACGCGCCGCTCAGCTTCGCGGCGTACGACGCCGCCGCCGCGGGCCTGGTGCGGCTGCACACGCGCATCGACGAGCGCACCGCCGGCTTCCTGGCCCTCGGCCTGACCAAGAACGGCAACCGGGCCGCGGTCGTCTGCACGTCCGGGACCGGCGTCGCCAACCTGCACCCGGCCCTCCTGGAGGCGGCGCACGTCGGGCTGCCGCTGGTCGTGGTCACCGCCGACCGGCCGCCGCGGCTGCGCGGCACCAACGCCAACCAGACCACCGACCAGCTCGGCGTCTTCGGGCCGCTGGTCCCCACCCAGGACGCCAGCGCGGGGATCGACCTGCAGCAGGTCGGGCCGGTCCACCTCAACGTGCCGCTCGACGAGCCGCTGCTGCCGGACTCGCGCTGGGAGCCGGAGGTCACCCCCGGCCCGGCGCCGAAGCTCGCCCGGCCGCTGGTGCGGATCACGATCCCCTCCGGCCCACGCACCGTCGTGGTGGCCGGTGACGACGCCGGACCGCAGGCCCGCCAGCTCGCCGAGGGCGGGGGCTGGCCCCTGCTCGCCGAGCCCAGCAGCGGCTCGCGCACCGGCGCCAACGCGCTGCGCACCTACCGCCTGCTGCTCGCCGGCGAGCTCGCCGACCGGATCGAGAGGGTCGTCGTCTGCGGTCACCCGACCCTGTCCCGTCCGGTCAGCCGGCTGCTCGCCCGCGCCGACGTGCAGGTCGTCGACACCCCGACGCAGGGCGTGTGGACCGAGCGACCCTTTGCCGTCGACGAGCGGCTGGTCGCCGTGCCGTACGCCGAGCGGCCCGACGACCCCGCCTGGCTCGAGGAGTGGCACGCGGCCGACGCCGGCGTGGGTCGCCGGCTCGACGCGCTGCTCGCCGCCGAGGCGGAGCTCACGCCGTACGAGGTGGCCGGTGCGGTGGCCCGTGCGCTCCCGCACGGCGGGCTGCTCGTCGTGGGCGCCTCGAGCCCGATCCGCGACCTCGACCTGATGGTGCCGCGCTACGAGGTCGGCGCCCGCCGCAAGGTGGTGGCCAACCGCGGGCTCGCCGGCATCGACGGCACCATCTCCACCGCCGTGGGCGCCACGCTCGCGCGACCGGACACCACCCGGGCCTTCGCGCTGATGGGCGACGTGACCTTCCTGCACGACGCCAACGGCCTGGTGATCGGCCCCGGTGAGCCCGTGCCCGACCTGACGATCGTGGTGGTCAACGACGACGGCGGCTCGATCTTCACGATGCTCGAGCAGGGCGACCCGGCGTACGACGACCGCTTCGACAAGCTCTTCGGCACCCCGCACGGCGTCGACCTCGCCGCGCTCTGCGCCGCGACGCGGACCCCCCACTGGAAGGTCGGCTCGCTGGCCGAGCTCGAGCAGGCGCTCGCCAGCCCCAACGGCGGGATCGAGGTCGTCGAGGCCGTCGTACGCCGTGACAACCGTCGTGAGCTGGACGCCCGGATCAGGGCGCTGCGGCCCGAGCAGCCAGGTCGCTGACGGCGGCCGCGACGTCGGCGGGCGCCACCAGCTGGTGCAGGTGACGCCCCGGCAGCGCGGCGAGCGGCCACCCGTGCGTGCGCGCGAAGGCGATCTCCTCGGCGTAGGTGTCGCCGAAGGCCAGGTAGCCGCTCGGCCGGTCCGCCCAGCCGGGAGGCACCTCGATCCGTGAGGTGAAGTACGTCAGCGGCAGCCGTGGACCGTCGGCGGGGACGAGGTCGACGACCGGGTCGTCCCACCACTGCGACCACGGCGGCAGCAGTCCCTCGGCGTCGGCGAGCCCGCGCAGGAACGACAGGAACCCCTCCGGCGCGAGCCCGGTGTCGGGACCGTCGCCGGCCAGCGCGGCATCGACGTAGACGACCGCGTCGGCGCCGATCCGGGCGCCCAGCAGCGGCGCGTAGAGGCCGGCGTTGCTGTGCGGGACGAGCACGACGTCGCTCAGGCCCTCGGCGGCAGCGACGTACGCCGCCAGCACGTCGGCCGACGTCGTCGCGCCGCGGGGATCGGCCACCCGCGCGTCGAGCAGCTCGGCGACCCGCGCCCACGAGGTCGGGCCCAGGAGGGGGCTCGGCAGGAGCAGGTAGGTCACGCCCTCACCGTAGGCGGATGCCGGGATCAGGGCGCCGTGTCCCCGCCGGCTCGGTCGACGCCCAGGAGGTCGCCGGGCTGGCAGTCGAGGGCGTCGCAGAGGGCGGTCAACGTGCTGAACCGGACCGCCCGAGCGCGACCGTTCTTGAGGATCGACAGGTTCACGACCGTGACCCCGACCCGGTCGGCGAGCTCGGTGAGGGTCATGCCGCGTGCCTCCAGCAGGGCGTCGAGACGGACGACGACGCGGTGGTCCTCCGGAGCCGCGCTCATACGGTCGAGTCCACCTCCTCCTGCAACGGCACGGCCTGGCGCAGGATCCGGGCGAAGGTCAGCACGCCGATCGCGACGACGAGCAGGGTGTAGGAGAGGTCGGCGCTGAGCAGGCCGCGGCGCCACGAGACGTCGCGGACGGCAGCAGACAGCACGACCCCCGTGCCGGCACCGGCCAGCACCGGCCACAGGAGGGTCATCACCAGCAGGAACCAGCCGAGCTGACGGGTCCGGTCGGCCGTCTCCTCGGTGAAGAGGCCTCGACGGCGGGCGGTGCGCACCACGCGCTGGACGAGCAGCAGCCCGCCGACCGCGAAGACGATGTCGCCGAGCGTGGCCAGGGAGCCGGCTGCCTGCTGCATCGGCGTGGGGTCCTTCAGGCAGACCTCGGCCTGGGTCGCGCGTTGCCTCGCGACGTCGGTGTGCAGCCCCACGACCCCCTCGGCCGGCGGCTCCTGGGCGCCGCTACCTCCCCAGGGGACGTCACCGGACTCCGCCGTCACGCAGGTCGGTTGCCCGATGCCGAGCACCCGCACGTCCGTCGAGCCATGGACCGCCAGATCGACGATGGCGATGACCGCGAGCAGCGCGAGACCCCCAGCCAGGAGCGCGAGCAGCGCGGTCACCGCGATGTCGATCGGGGCAAGCGGGTCGCGCGAGGTCTTGCTCATGGCCACTCCATATCGTTTTTCGTTAGTATCGACAAACGATATGGCATCGGTTGGCGGCTGTCCGCAACTTCGATCAAGCGGCCCGGACCATCCGCGGCCGATGATGGAGCCATGACCGCTGCCGACACCTTCGCGGACTTCGTCGACCACCTCGCCGGGGCGCTCGACGACCACGACCTGAGCGCCGACGAGCGGGCCGAGCGGCTGCACTTCTCCCGCTACCACCTCGACCGGATGATCCGGTCGATCGCGGGCGAGCCGCCCGAGGCCTTCCGCCGGCGCATCCTGCTGGAGCGGGCGGCGTACCGGATGATCACGACCTCGGCCCCGCTGATCGACGTCGCCGTCGAGGCGGGCTACGGGTCCCACGAGGCGTTCACCCGCGCCTTCACCCGGGCGTACGGCGCCGCGCCGTCCGCGTGGCGTCGCAAGCCCGGACATCTCCAGATCGAGGCGCCGAGCGGCGTCCACTTCCACCCACCCGGCAGCCTGCGGCTGCCCGCACGAGATGAGGTCACTGCCATGGAGCTGCTCACGAAGATGATCGAGCACCACGTCTGGCTCACCGGCGAGATGGTCCGCGTCGCCGCCCGGCTCACGGACGACCAGCTCGACCAGGTCATCGAGCTCGACGTCGACGACGACCACCAGACGATCCGCTCCCTGCTGTCCCGGCTGGTCGGGCAGATGGGGATGTGGAACGCCGCCCTCGCCACCCGTGACTACGACTGGTCGGTCGAGGACCACGAGTCGCTGCCCTCGATGCGCGAGCGGCTCGCGGTGGAGGGGTCGACGTACCTCTCCCACGTGCGGGAGGTGGTCGACGCCGGCCGCCTGGACGACACGTTCGTCGATGCGCTGTGCGAGCCGGCCGAGGTCTTCACGTACGGCGGGATGATCGCGCACGTGCTCACCTTCGCCGCCCACCGGCGCACGCTCGTGACCCTCGCGCTCGCTCGTCACGGCGTCGACGAGCTCGGCTGGGGCGACCCGATGCGGTGGATCGCGCAGCCCGCCTGACGCTCTGCGCGAACGCGACATGCCGCTGACGCAATCGTCGGCGAGGATGGGCCCGTGGAAATCGCCTTCTTCCTGGTCGCGCTCGTGGTCGGGGTCCTCGCCGTCACGGCGCTCGCGGACCGGGCCGACCTGCCGCCGCCCCTGGTCCTGATCGCGGCCGGGGTGGCCGTGTCCTACGCGCCGGGGATGCCGGAGGTCCACCTCGAGCCCGAGGTGGTCCTGCTCGGGCTGCTGCCGCCGCTGCTCTACGCGACCGCGATCCAGACCTCGCTGGTCGACTTCAACGCCAACCGGCGCTCGATCCTGCTGCTGTCCATCGGGCTGGTCGTCTTCACGACCGTCGGGATCGCTCTGCTGGTGCACGAGTGCATCCCCGACGTCTCGTGGCCGGCGGCGTTCGCGATCGGGGCCGTCGTCGCGCCGCCCGACGCGGTGGCCGCGACCGCGATCGCGCGCCGGATCGGGCTGCCGCGACGGATCGTCACGATCCTCGAGGGCGAGTCGCTGCTCAACGACGCCACCGCCCTGGTGGCGCTGCGGACCGCCCTGCTCGCCGGCAGCATCGCCGCCTGGCGCGTCGGCCTGAACTTCGTGTGGGCGGCCGCCGGTGGTGCGCTGATCGGCTTCGCGATCTTCCTGGTCGTGGCGTGGGTGCGCCGCCGGATCAACGATCCGCTGCTCGACACCGCGATCTCGTTCGTGGTGCCGTTCGCGGCCTACATCCTGGCGGAGGAGGCGCACGCCTCGGGTGTGATCGCCGTGGTCGTCGCGGGTCTGCTGCTCGGCCACAAGGCGCCGATCCTGCAGACCG
The DNA here is from genome assembly GCF_000620705.1 of Nocardioides sp. URHA0020. Lineage (GTDB taxonomy): Bacteria > Actinomycetota > Actinomycetes > Propionibacteriales > Nocardioidaceae > Nocardioides. Next base: position 616,082 of record NZ_KK211166.1, on the reverse strand, counting down.
CACAGTCGCGGATCGCCGAGCGCATCAACTGGCGCTCGATCGCCTTCCTGCTGGAGAACACCGTCTTCCTGCTGATCGGGCTCCAGGCGTCGTGGCTCTTCGCCGACGTCGGCAAGAGCGACCTGTCCGTGGGCCGGATCGTGCTGGTGTGCACCGCGTCGCTGGTCGGCGTGATCGCGCTGCGGATGGTCTGGGTGTTCATCGCGCGCTACGCGCTGGTGCGGCCCGGTCCCGACCCGGTCACCCGGCGGCGTCCGCCGTGGCAGTACACCTTCATCCTCGGCTGGGCCGGCATGCGCGGAGTGGTCACCCTGGCGGCGGCGTTCATCATCCCCCAGGACTTCGACCACCGTGAGATCCTGCTGCTGATCGCCTTCACGGTGGTGGCCGGCACGCTCTTCATCCAGGGACTCACCCTGCCCTGGCTGGCGCGCAGGCTCGAGGTGCCGCCGCCGGATCCGATGGACGACGCGCTGGCCCGGGCCACCCTGCTGCAGCAGGCCTCGAAGGCCGGCTTCCAGGCGCTGGAGCAGCTGGAGTACGACGACCCGCACGGCGTGATCGACCTGATCCGGCAGCGGTCCGACCAGCGCAACTTCGCGGCCTGGGAGCGGCTGGGCACCACCGCTGACCAGGAGTCGCCGAGCGACCTCTACTCGCGCGTCCGGATCGCGATGATCGGGGCGGAGCGCCGCCGGGTCCTGGAGATCCGCAAGTCGGGCACGGTCGCGTCCGAGGTGATCGCCGAGGTCCTCGCGTCCCTCGACGTCGAGGAGTCGATGATCGACATCGCCACCCAGGAGCGCGAGCAGATCAAGCGGGACAGCGCCCTGCGCTTCCACCTCGGCGACGAGTGCGACGACCTGCTGGCCTACCCGGTCGCGGACGTGCCGCGGGGCGAGTTCTGCCAGGGCTGTCTGGACGACGGGACCCAGTGGGTGGCGCTGCGCCGCTGCCTGGAGTGCGGCAACGTCGCGTGCTGCGACTCCTCACCGCTGCAGCACGCCACCGCGCACTTCCACGACACGACCCACCCGGTCATGCAGTCCGTCGAGCCCGACGAGGACTGGCGTTGGTGCTACGTCCACCACCTCACCGCGTGAGCGCGTCCTCGATGCTGCGCGCCGGGTGACCGGTGAGGCGCGGCACGTCGTCGGTGACCTCGGCCAGCGAGCCCTCCGCGATCGCGGTGTAGGTGCTCACCCAGGCGTCGAGCTGCCACTGCTCGGCGTCGTACGCCGCCCGGCGTGAGGCGTAGGCCTCCTCGACGGTCTCGTCCTCGAAGCGCAGCGGGCGGCCGATCGCGGCTCCCGCGCGGGCGGCCGCCTCGGTCATCGTCAGGGCCTCCGGACCGGTGAGGGTGTACGTCGCGCCCGCGTGCTCGGCCGGCGAGCGCAGCACCGCGACCGCGGCGTCGGCGACGTCGGCCCGGGCGACCGCGGCGAACCGTCCGGCCCCCGCCGGGCCGCGGATCACCCCGGCCTCGTCCGCGAAGTGGGGCAGCAGGTCGCTGTAGAAGTTGTCGCGCAGGAACGTGTGGGCCATCCCGGTCTCCCGGATCGCGGCCTCCGCGTCGTGGTGGTCGCGAGCGAGCACGAAGGTCGCATCGGCGGCGGCCCCGGCGAAGGACGTGTAGACGACGTGGCCGACACCGGCGGCGGCAGCCGCGCGGATGAACGTGCGGTGCTGCTCGCGGCGGTCCTCGGCCTCGGCGGCCGAGACCATGAAGAGGGTGTCGACGCCCCGCAGGGCGGCGATCGAGGCCTCCTCGTCGCCGTACGTGCAGGCACGCACGTCGGTGTCGTAGTCGGGGGCTCGGGAGAGGTCTCGCACGACGAGCCGCAGGTCGGTGCGGAGGTCCTCGGCGAGGGCCCGGGCGACCAGGCCTCCGACGGCTCCGGTGGCGCCGGTGATCGCGATCATGACGTGCCTCCTGGGGTGAAGCGGATGGGGAAGCTGAGGGCCCCGGTGTTGCCGGAGACGGGCAGCCAGCGACCGGGGCCGTCCGGGACGGCGTCGGGCATCCGGCGAGCGAGCAGGGGCAGCGCCACGGCCATGTCGGTGCGGGCCACGAAGTGCCCGAGGCAGTGGTGCACGCCGGCTCCGAAGCCGTGGTGCGGCGGCCGCTGCTGGGTGATGTCGAAGGCGGGGTCCGGCATCGCGGCCGGGTCCGTGCCGGCGCTGTGCGACAGCGTCTGCACGATGCCGCCCCGCGGGATGTGCAGGCCCTGGAACTCCACGTCCTCGAGCGCCTCCCGGGTCACCCAGGTGACGGTCGGGTTGACCCGCATCACCTCCTCCACGGCGTTGTCGCCCAGCTCGGGACGCTCGCCGAGCAGCCGCCACTGGTCGGGGTGCTCCAGCAGGGTCTGCAGGGCGAGGCCGAGCTGGTTGCGCGTGGTCTCCATGCCGGCGAAGGCGAGGAACACCAGGGCGACGGCGAGCTCGTGCTCGGTGAGCCGGTCGCCGTCGTCGGTGGCCTGGACGAGGGTCGTCACCAGGTCGTCCTGCGGGTGCGCACGCCGGTCGGCGACCACCTCCTCGACGTACGCGTAGAGCCCGGACAGCGCCACCTCGATCTTCGGGACCTGGTTGCCGACGTCGATGGAGAACGACGCCCCGAGGTCGTCGGCCCACTGCGCGACCTGGTGCCAGTTGTCCTCCGGCAGGCCGAGCAGCACGCAGATGATGCGGGCGGCGTACGGCTCCGCGAACTCGCTGATGAGCTCGACCGAGCCGCGCTCCGCGAAGCCGTCGATCAGCTCGTCGGCGAGCGCCTGGAAGCGCGGGCGCATGGCGGCGATCGTCTTGTTGCGGAAGGCCGGCATCAGTAGTCGCCGGATCCGCGCGTGGTCGTCGCCCTCGAGGCTGAGCAGCGTCTCCTGCCACCAGTCCGAGAAGAGCCCGGAGTGGATGCCGTTCTGCGCCGGCCAGCGGGCGTTGCCCTGCCGGAACCGACGGTCGCGCAGCAGCGCGCTGACCTCGGCGTGCCGCAGCACCGCCCAGCCCCAGTTGGTCTCGACGTACCAGCTCTCGTCACGGGCGGCGTGCACCGTGGGCGAGGTGACGTCGAAGGTCGGGTCGGCGAGGTCGAAGTACGGCGCGCGCGGGGTGCTCATGGTCGGACCATCCTGATCTCCCAGGTGCCGAGGCCCTCGTACAGCTCGCGGCTGCCGTCGGCGACGAACCCGTTGCGGGCGTAGAAGCGGCGGGCGCGGGCGTTGTCCTCGAGGACCCAGAGCGAGCACGCCTGCTCCGGGCGTACGGCGTCCCAGAGCTGCTGGCCGAGTCCGGTGCCCCACCACGCGGCCCGGAGGTAGATCGCGTAGAGCTCGCGCGGCGTCGGCGCATCGGGATCCCGGCCGTCGCCGACCACCGCGAAGCCGACCAGCTCGCCGTCCGCCTCGGCCAGCACCCGCGGCGGCCCGTCGACGAGCTGGCGCCGCCACGCCGACTCGAAGCGGTCGGGCGTCGCCAGCCGCTCGGCGAGCAGCGCGGGATCGGCGTACGGCGTGTACGCCTCGCGCCAGCAGGCGACGTGGAGGGCGGCACCGGCCTCGGCGTCGGCGGGTACGGCGGCCCGCAGCGTGGGGGTCACCCGATCATCGTAGGGAACGCGATTACCGTGGGTGCCATGCGAATCACGAAGTTCGGGCATGCCTGCGTCCGTATCGAGCACGACGGCACCACCATCGTCCTGGACCCCGGTGTCTTCACCGACCCGGAGGCCGTCGACGGCGCGGACGCGGTGCTGATCACCCACGAGCACCCCGACCACTACCTGCCGGCCAACCTGCTCGCCGCCGACGCACCGGTCTTCACCGTCGAGGCGGTCGCGGCGAAGATCCGCGAGGACGCCCCCGCCCTCGCCGAGCGGATCACCGTGGTCGCCCCCGACGAGACGTTCGACGCCGGGCTGTCCGTGCGCGCCGTGGGCGAGCTGCACGCCGTCATCCACCCGGAGATCCCGCGGATCTTCAACAGCGGCTACGTGATCACCGCCGGTGACACCACGATCTACCACCCCGGTGACTCGCTGATCGAGCCCGGCCAGGAGATCGACGTGCTGCTGGTGCCGTCCTCGGCACCGTGGCTGAAGGCCTCCGAGGCGATCGAGTTCGCCCGCGCGGTGAAGGCGCCTCGCAACCTGGCGATCCACGACCGGATCTACACCGATGCCGGGCACGGCATCCTCGAGAGCCAGATGAACCTCTTCCTGTCGAAGGCCGGCCAGGAGTACCTGCGGCGGGCGGACGGCGAGGACCTGTAGCGGTTCCCGGGCCCGGCCCGCCGTACTTCTCGGGCACTGCTGTCACTTCTCGGCCTTTGCAACGCCCGAGAAGTGCGGGGATCCCCGGTGCACCGGTGATTCCCGGGGCTGGTGGGGCCTCCAGGTCGCCCACCCCGCTCACGCGCAGACCGGTCCGGTTGGGCTATTCCGCCCGGCGTCGCACGTCGCCATGATCGGGGCGGTCGCACCCGCGACCAGCGGCGGTGGGAGCGGCATGACGGATCCGGCTGACCTGGACGCCGAGCGGATCGCCGAGCTCCAGCGACAGCTGGCGGAGGCGACCGAGCAGGTCGCCCGGGTGCACGCCGAGCTCGCCGGTGCCGGTCGCGGCTCGGGAGCGCAGCTCGTGGACCGGCTCGCCGCCCGCTTCGCCGGCCCACCGCGCACACCCGACGTCGCGCCGCTGGCTCCGCCGCCGCGGTCGGTGCCGATCGCCTTCCGGCTCGCGGTCTTCTCGTGGAGCTGGTGGGAGCAGTTCGGGCTCGTGATCGGCTTCACCGGACCGATCGCCCTCTGGGGCTTCTTCCCCTGGACCATCCCCCTGGGTCTGATCGCCGCGCTGGTCACGATCGTCGTCCTCCGAGGCCGCAGGAGCTGGGTCCGCCTGCGGTTGCTGAAGTGGGGCCAGGTCGCCTCGGTGACCGGCGCGCAGGAGCTCTCCCAAGGCACCTACTACTCGGGCGTGACCTACAGCAACATGATCGTGCCGCAGGCACGCGGCTGGGACGTCACCCGAGACTTCTACTCCGGCCCCGCGACCACGACGCAGATCTCCTACTCGCTCGCCGGGGTGCCCGGCACGCTCAGGCTGAGGGGCCTGCCGTACGACGACGGCGTGGTGCTCGCCGACTCCCGCAAGCCGTCGGTCGCGCTGTGCGTGAGCTCCTTCCCGTACGCCGTGAAGCCGGACGCCGGCGGCGAGCTGGTCGGTCGCCTCCGCGCGCGGGCGTGGCTCGGGATCGTGCTGACGATGCTGATCGAGGCGGGCCTGGTCGTCGCGACCGTGGCCAGCATCGACGCGTTCTGGCGCTGAGCTAACGGACGGCGCGCACGCCGACGACGTCGAACCCGTGATGGAGGCAGCGCACCCTCGCGGTGAGCTGGCCGCCCTCCCACAGGGACTGCTCGACGTCGTCGGACGACAGCTCCGGGTCGGTCGCCGTGGTGGCGTCCAGGGTGATGGTGCCGCCGACGTACCGCTCCGGGCCGTCCGTCACGCGCACCTCCAGCTGGTACGGCAGCCGGACGTCTCCGTCCGTGCGCGGCTCGTGCGGCCCGGTCAGGCCGAGCCAGTCCGCGGTGATCTCGAAGACCCCGGGGGTCGAGCAGCGTGGCGCGCGGAGCCAGCTGCGGACGACGGCCGGGACCGAGGCTCCCTCCCGGACGTAGATCCCGCCGTTGAGGAGCACCGCGACGCGCGGGTCGACGGCGGCGAGCTCCTCCACCTGCACCTTCGTGTCCTGCACGGTCTGGTCGTCCTGGCCGCCGGTGTCATCGCAGCCGGGAGCGACAGCCGGCATCACGCGTCCCGTCGTCACCGGCGTCCGGTGGACCTCGCCCGTGCCGAGGTAGCGGGCCCCGTCGTACTCCACGATCGCGGCGCACGAGGCCGACGCCCCGCCGCCGCCCTCCGTGGACGAGCCGCAGCCGACCAGCGCCCCGGAGCCGGCGACCAGGCCGACGGCGATGAGGATGCGGGTCCGCGCGATCACGCTCTGGAGTCTCACACCAGAGGGACGGGCCGCGCGCGTGTTCGGTTCCCTCGTGCCGCGGAGCTCAGTCCGAGGTGAGAGCGTCCCGCACCGGCACGAACTTCGCCTGCGCCTCCGCGAGCTCCGCCTCCGGGTCGGAGTCGGCCACGATCCCGCAGCCGGCGAAGAGGCGGACGGTGGCGCCGGAGAGGCGGGCCGAGCGCAGCGCGATGCCCCACTCGCCGTCGCCGCTGGAGTCGATCCAGCCCACCGGACCGGCGTACCGGTCGCGGTCCATGCCCTCGATCGCCGCGATCAGGGCGGTGGCGACGGGGGTGGGCGTGCCACCGACGGCCGCAGACGGGTGGAGGGCCTCGGCGAGCTGCAGCGAGGACACCGTCGCGGCGTCGTGGACGACGCCGGCGACGTCGGTGGCGAGGTGCATGACGTTGGGCAGGTGCAGCACGAACGGCGCCTCGGGCACGTTCATCGACGAGCAGTGCGGCTCGAGGGCGTCGGCGACGGAGCGTACGGCGTACTCGTGCTCCTCGAGGTCCTTCGACGACCGCGCCAGCGTGGCGGCGAGCGCCAGGTCGCGCTCGTCGTCGCCGGTCCGCCGGATGGTGCCGGCCAGCACCCTGGAGGTGACCAGGCCGCGCTCGCGGCGTACCAGCATCTCGGGCGTCGCACCGAACATGCCGTCGACGTGGAAGGTCCAGCACATGGGGTAGGTGTCGGTCAGCCGGCGCAGCGGCCAGCGGACGTCGATCGGTGCGTCGGCGGTCGCGACCAGGTCCCGGGCCAGCACGACCTTCTCGAGGTCGGCCCGGCTGATCCGGGCGACGGCGTCCGCGACGACGGACATCCACTGCTCGCCGTTCAGGGCCCCGTCCGCGAAGCTCACGCCGACCGGCGCCGCGGGCGGCTCGGCCGGCTCCAGAGCGGGCGCGGGTCCGTCGCCGACGACCGTCAGCCAGGCGACCTCGCCGCGGCGACCCACGACGACCCGGGGCACGACGAGCACGGACTCACCGGGCTCGTCGGCGAAGGTGAAGGTGCCGAAGGCCACCGGTCCGGTGCCCGGCTCGTTGACCTCGTCGCGCACGTCGGCGTGCGCGGTCGTCTCGCGCCACCACTTGTCCGCGTCGGCGAACCGGGTCGCGCCGTGCGTGCGGACCTCGGCGGCGACGCCCCAGCCGACCAGACCGTCGCCGCGCCGCAGCCAGGTCACCGGACGGTCGGTGGGGACCAGGTCCAGGAGTCGGGTGGCCTCCGCGAGGTCGAGCCGGGAGGTGCGCACGGTCAGCGTCACGCGCCGAGACTACCCACGGACCCGGCGCGGCGCCGCCTCGGGAGGACCGGTAGCGTCGGAGGGCGTGAGCACCCCCACAGCCGCCGGCCGCACGTCCACCTGGGTCGGAATCCTGCTCGGACTCGTGGTCCTCGGTCTGATGGCCGCGTTCGCGATCGGCCTGCCGAAGGCGAACGGCGGCGAGGCCTCGGAGACTGCGGTCCAGGAGCTCGACCTGACGCTGCCCGACAAGCTCCCCGGCGGCTACGTCGCATCCGACGACCCGGCGGCGTTCGAGGGTGGCCAGCTGGCCGCCCAGGCCGCCGACATCGTCAAGCAGGAGAAGGCCGCCCTGGTCTACGGCAACAAGGTCCTCCCCGACGTCCTCGGCACCGCCGCGACGACCCGGACCTACGTCGCCAACGGCACCGAGGCCGTCTTCGTGCAGGCGTTCCAGTCGACCGGGGGCGCGTTCGCCCCCAACAGCATCCCGGACCCCGCCAGCACCGGCGGCCAGGCCGGCACCGAGCTGGTCAAGGTCGGCGCGGGGGCGTGCATCCTCAGCTACGGCCAGGCGCAGGCGCAGGGACAACCGGCGCCGGTGGCCTTCAGCCAGTGCCAGGTGACCCACGGCGGCGCGACCGTCCAGGTCGGCTCGTCCGCGGTGGCGGCCAAGGATCTCGTGGTCGTGGCCGACAACCTGCTCAAGACCTTCAAGCAGGACTGAGCCCGGGGTCCTCGACGCCGAGCAGCGCGTGCGCGTCGGCCCAGCCGGCGCTCGCTGCGTCGCGCGCTGAGCCGGACGGGCGACACGTCGATTCCTACGGCGTACGACGTGCTCAGTAGTCTCTGCCCGTGGTCCGCGCAGAGCTCGACAAGCAGCCGTCCGACGTCCGTCGCATGTTCGACTCCGTCGCGCGCCGCTACGACGTCACCAACGACGTGCTGTCGCTCGGCCAGGACCGCAACTGGCGCAAGGCCGTCATCGCCGCGGTCGACCCGCAGCCGGGGGAGCGGGTCCTCGACCTGGCCGCCGGCACCGGCACGTCGAGCCAGCCCTTCGCCGACCGTGGCGCGGCCGTGGTCCCGTGCGACTTCTCGCTCGGGATGCTGCAGGTGGGCAAGAAGGCGAAGCCGCACCTGCCGTTCACCGCCGGCGACGGCACCCAGCTGCCGTTCGCCGACGAGACGTTCGACGCGGTCACGATCTCCTTCGGGCTGCGCAACATCGTCGATCCCGAGGCCGGCCTGCGTGAGCTGCGCCGGGTCACGCGCCCCGGCGGCCGTCTGGTCGTGTGCGAGTTCAGCCACCCGACGTGGTCGCCGTTCCGGACCGTCTACCTCGAGTACCTGATGAAGGCGCTGCCTCCGATCGCCCGCGCGGTCTCCTCGGCCCCGGACGCCTACGTCTACCTCGCCGAGTCGATCCGGGCCTGGCCCGACCAGCGCGGCCTCGCCGCCCTGATCGCCGGCGCCGGCTGGGACGCTCCCCAGTGGCGCGACCTCTCGGGCGGCATCGTCGCCCTGCACCGCGCCACCCGCTGAACCAGCGAGCGCCAGCGAGCGTCGTCGTCGGTGGTCGAGCAGCGAGCGCTAGCGAGCGTCGTCGAGACCCCCGCAGCCGAGCGCCTGCCTACGTTGGTGGGATCTCGTCGACGCTCAGGCCTGGCGGCCTTCGCTGCTCGATCAGCGG
>NZ_KK211166.1:349961-606991 GCF_000620705.1 Nocardioides sp. URHA0020 | reverse complement strand
GCGAGCGTCGTCGAGACCCCCGCACCCGCGCGCCTCCTGCCTTGGCGTGGGGGATCTCGTCGACGCTCAGGCCTGGCGGCCTTCGCTGCTCGATCGGCGGGCGGCACGTTCGGTGCTCGATCGCCGGGGCGCCCAAGCCGATTTAGGGCATGGCGCCCTTTACTAAATGCCCAGGTCAGCGCGGATTTTCGGGACCTTCGACCTCAATCTGCGCGTCGTGCCCTCCCTCGCGTGCGCGGCCAGAACGGGAGTGGTTAACTGTGTCCCGCGCCACTAGTGATTCAATTCACAAAGTCACAAATCGGCCCTTCCGGGCCGAGTCCGGCGCGGTGGACAGCAGGAGGGAACGCGAGGCATGGAGCTCTACACGCCGGTCCTGGCGCTGACCCTGCTCGCCGCGTTGTTCGCGGTGGGATCCGTCGCGATGAGCTCGCTCGTGGGTCCCTCGCGCTACAACCGCGCGAAGGCCGACTCCTACGAGTGCGGCATCGAGCCGACACCCCAGCCGGTCGGCGGTGGCCGCTTCCCGGTGAAGTACTACATCACCGCGATGCTCTTCATCGTCTTCGACATCGAGATCATCTTCCTCTACCCCTGGGCCGTGCGCTTCGACGCCCTGAAGCTCTTCGGGCTGGTCGAGATGGTCATCTTCATCGCCACCGTCTTCGTCGCCTTCGCGTACGTGTGGCGGCGCGGCGGCCTCGAGTGGGACTGAGGGCTGCGATGCACTCCACCTGCCTGCGCCCGCGCGGCGCCTCGCAACTCGCAGCACCTGACGGTGTGGAAGGGACCATCTGATGGGCATCGAGGAGAAGCTCCCGAGCGGCGTCCTGCTGACCACGGTCGAGGGTGTCGCCGGCTACATGCGCAAGGCGTCGTTCTGGCCGGCCACCTTCGGCCTCGCGTGCTGCGCGATCGAGATGATGACCAGCGGCGGCCCGAAGTACGACCTCGCCCGCTTCGGCATGGAGGTCTTCCGGGCCAGCCCGCGTCAGGCCGACCTGATGATCGTCGCCGGTCGGGTGAGCCAGAAGATGGCGCCGGTCCTGCGTCAGATCTACGACCAGATGCCCAACCCGAAGTACGTGCTGGCGATGGGCGTGTGCGCCAGCAGCGGCGGCATGTTCAACAACTACGCGATCGTCCAGGGTGTCGACCACGTCGTGCCCGTCGACATGTACCTCCCCGGCTGCCCGCCGCGGCCCGAGATGCTCATCGACGCGATCCTCAAGCTGCACGACCAGGTCCAGCACACCAAGCTCGGCGCCAACCGGCTCGCGGAGATCGAGACGCTCGAGACCGAGGCGCTGCGCGCCCTGCCGACCTCCGAGATGCGGGGCCAGCTCCGATGAGCGACAAGACGCCCGAGCAGCCGGCCGTCGAGCAGTCACCCGAGAACGTGCCGGCTCCGGTCGGCGAGGTCCGGCAGGTCGGCGTACGCCAGGGCATGTTCGGCGGCCGCGGCACCGGCGACACCAGCGGGTACGGCGGCCTCACCCAGGCCATCACCTACCCCGGGGAGGCCCAGCGGCCGTACGGCGGCTGGTTCGACGAGGTCGCGGACGCTCTGGAGCAGTCCGCCACCGAGGCCGGCCTCGAGGCGTCGACCCCGCGGGTCGTCATCCACCGCGGCGAGATCACCTTCCACGTGCGCCGCGAGGACCTGCCGGTCGTCGCGAAGGTGCTGCGCGATGAGCCGCGGCTGCGCTTCGAGCTCTGCTCGGGCGTCAGCGGCGTCCACTACCCGGCCGACACCGGGGCCGAGCTGCACGCGGTCTACCACCTGCTCTCGATGACCCACAACCGCCGGATCCGGCTCGAGGTCACCGCGCCCGACGCCGACCCGCACATCCCGTCGATCGTGGCGACGTACCCGACCAACGACTGGCACGAGCGCGAGACGTTCGACATGTTCGGGATCGTCTTCGACGGCCACCCGGCGCTCACCCGCATCCTGATGCCCGACGACTGGCCGGGCCACCCCCAGCGCAAGGACTACCCGCTGGGCGGCATTCCCGTGGAGTACAAGGGCGCGACGGTCCCGCCGCCCGACGAGCGGAGGTCCTACAGCTGATGAGCACCACAGACGACCTGTACGCAGGCAGCAGCGACACCACCGAGGGCAAGGTCTTCACCGTCACCGGTCAGGACTGGGACTCCATCGTCGACGGCCTCGGGGCCATGGACGACGAGAGCGCCGACGAGCGCATCGTCGTCAACATGGGCCCGCAGCACCCATCCACGCACGGCGTGCTCCGGCTGATCCTCGAGCTCGAGGGCGAGACGGTGACCGAGGCCCGCTGCGGCATCGGCTACCTGCACACCGGCATCGAGAAGAACATGGAGTACCGCTCCTGGGTCCAGGGCGTCACGTTCTGCACCCGGATGGACTACCTCTCGCCGTTCTACAACGAGATGACCTACGTGCTCGGCGTCGAGCGGCTCCTCGACATCGAGGACCAGATCCCCGAGAAGGCCCAGGTCATGCGGGTCCTGCTCATGGAGCTCAACCGCATCTCCTCCCACCTGGTCTGCATCGCCACCGGCGGCATGGAGATCGGCGCGCTGACCGTGATGACGATCGGCTTCCGCGAGCGGGAGCTCGTGCTCGACCTCTTCGAGCTGATCACGGGCCTGCGCATGAACCACGCGTTCATCCGCCCCGGTGGCGTCGCCCAGGACCTGCCGCCGGGCGCGCTCGACGAGATCCGCAGCTTCGTCGCCCTGATGAAGAAGCGCCTGCCCGAGTACGCCGACCTCTGCAACGCCAACCCCATCTTCAAGGCCCGGCTCGAGGGCGTGGGCGTGCTCGACCTCGAGGGCTGCCTCGCGCTCGGCCTCACCGGCCCGGTGCTCCGCAGCACCGGCTACCCGTGGGACCTGCGCAAGACCCAGCCCTACAGCGGCTACGAGACCTACGACTTCGACGTCCAGACCTGGGACACCGCCGACTCCTACGGCCGGTTCCGCGTGCGGCTCGCCGAGATGTGGGAGTCGCTCAAGATCATCGAGCAGGCCGCCGACCGGCTGGCCAGGCTCGACGGGGCGCCGGTGATGGTCGCCGACAAGAAGATCGCCTGGCCCAGCCAGCTCGCGATCGGCAGTGACGGCATGGGCAACAGCCTCGACCACATCCGGCACATCATGGGTGAGTCGATGGAGGCCCTGATCCACCACTTCAAGCTGGTCACCGAGGGCTTCCGGGTCCCGGCCGGCCAGGCGTACGTGCCGATCGAGTCGCCGCGCGGCGAGCTCGGCGCCCACGTCGTCTCCGACGGTGGCACCCGGCCCTTCCGGGCGCACTTCCGCGACCCGTCGTTCACGAACCTCCAGGCCACGAGCGTGATGAGCGAGGGCGGCATGGTCGCCGACGTCATCGTCGCGATCGCGTCCATCGACCCCGTGATGGGAGGTGTCGACCGATGACGTTGACCCCGGAGACGTACGACGAGCTGCGTGCGATCGGCGCCCGCTACCCGGAGCCGCGCTCGGGCCTGCTGCCCATGCTCCACCTGGTGCAGTCGGTCGAGGGTCGGATCACCCCCGAGGGCATCGAGGCCTGCGCGGACGTCCTCGGCATCACCGCCGCCGACGTCAGCGGGGTCGCGACGTTCTACACGATGTACAAGCGCCGCCCGGTCGGCGACTACCACGTCGGGGTCTGCACCAACACGCTGTGCGCGGTGATGGGCGGCGACCAGATCTTCCAGCGGCTCAAGGACCACCTCGACGTGGGCAACGACGAGACGACCGACGACGGCAAGGTGACGCTCGAGCACATCGAGTGCAACGCCGCCTGCGACTACGCGCCGGTGATGACGGTCAACTGGGAGTTCATGGACAACATGACCCCCGAGTCGGCGGTCACCCTGGTCGACGAGCTGCGCTCCGGCACCGAGGTGCAGTCGACGCGCGGCCCGCGCATCGTCACCTGGCGCGAGGCCGAGCGGGTCCTCGCCGGCTTCCCCGACGACCTCGCCGACGACGGCCCCGCGGCCGGCCCGGCGTCCCTGGTCGGTCTCGGCATCGCGCGGGAGCGCGGCTGGACCGCACCGCCGAGCGACGCGAGCGGTTCGAGCGAGGGTGTCGCCGACACCAAGGCCGAGGCGGTCGCCCAGGCCGACACCTCCCGCGCGGAGACCGAGACGAAGCAGGAAGAGGCCAGCGATGACTGATGTGCTGACGCCCGTCCTCACCGACAACTGGGGCGACGAGCGCGCGTGGACGCTCGCGTCGTACGCCGCCCGTGGCGGCTACACCGCGCTCGACAAGGCGCTCTCCATGACCCCGGACGCGGTCATCGCCGAGGTCAAGGACTCCGGCCTGCGCGGTCGCGGCGGCGCGGGCTTCCCCACCGGCATGAAGTGGGGCTTCATCCCGCAGGACAACCCCAAGCCGAAGTACCTCGTCGTCAACGCCGACGAGTCCGAGCCCGGGACCTGCAAGGACATCCCGCTGATGATGGCCAGCCCGCACACGCTGGTCGAGGGCGTCATCATCAGCTCCTACGCCATCCGCGCCAACAAGGCGTTCATCTACATCCGCGGCGAGGTGCTGCACGTCATCCGCCGCGTGCAGCGCGCGGTCGAGGAGGCGTACGCCGCCGGCCACCTCGGCACCGACATCCACGGCTCGGGCTTCGACCTCGACATCGTGGTGCACGCCGGCGCCGGCGCCTACATCTGTGGCGAGGAGACAGCGCTGCTCGAGGGACTCGAGGGCCGGCGCGGCCAGCCGCGCCTGCGCCCGCCGTTCCCCGCCGTCGCCGGCCTCTACGCGAGCCCGACCGTCATCAACAACGTCGAGTCGATCGCCTCGGTGCCGAGCATCATCGGCCACGGCCAGCAGTGGTTCGCCTCGATGGGCACCGAGAAGTCCAAGGGCTTCGGCATCTTCTCGCTCTCGGGGCACGTGCAGACGCCGGGGCAGTACGAGGCCCCGCTCGGCATCACGCTGCGCACCCTGATCGACCTCGCGGGCGGTGTCCGCGAGGGCCACGAGCTGAAGTTCTGGACGCCCGGTGGCTCCAGCACCCCGCTGCTCACCGCCGAGCACCTCGACATGCCGCTGGACTTCGAGGGCGTCGGTGCGGCCGGCTCGATGCTGGGGACCCGCGCGCTGCAGATCTTCGACGACACCACCTGCGTCGTGCGCGCCACCCTGCGCTGGACTGAGTTCTACAAGCACGAGTCGTGCGGCAAGTGCACCCCGTGCCGCGAGGGCACGTGGTGGCTGGTGCAGACCCTGACGGCGCTGGAGAAGGGGCAGGGCACCGAGGCCGACCTCGACCTGCTGCTCGACCAGTGCGACAACATCCTGGGCCGCTCGTTCTGCGCCCTGGCCGATGGTGCGGTCAGCCCCATCATGAGCTCGATCAAGTACTTCCGCGACGAGTACGTTGCGCACCTCACCGAGGGCGGGTGCCCCTTCGACCCGGCCCGCTCGACCGCCTGGGCAGGACAGGAGGTGACCGCATGACGGTCTCGACCCCATCGACCGGCTCGACCGGTGGCAGCGCAGAGATGGACCGGACCGACCTGGTCACGCTCACCATCGACGGCGTCCAGGTCAGCGTCGCCAAGGACACCCTGGTGATCCGCGCCGCCGAGCAGGTCGGCGTCCAGATCCCGCGGTTCTGCGACCACCCGCTGCTCGCGCCCGTCGGAGCGTGCCGCCAGTGCCTGGTCGACATCCCCGACGCCGGCAACGGTCGCGGGTTCCCGAAGCCGCAGGCCTCCTGCACCCTCCCGGTCGCCGAGGGCATGGTCGTCAACACCCAGGCCACCAGCGAGGTCGCCGACAAGGCGCAGCAGGGGATCATGGAGTTCCTGCTGATCAACCACCCGCTGGACTGCCCGGTCTGCGACAAGGGCGGCGAGTGCCCCCTGCAGAACCAGGCCATGTCGAACGGCCGGGGCGAGTCGCGCTTCTCTGCCGGTGGCGGCCTGAAGCGGACCTACCCCAAGCCGATCAACATCTCCGCCCAGGTGCTGCTCGACCGCGAGCGGTGCGTCCTGTGTGCCCGGTGCACCCGCTTCTCCGAGCAGATCGCCGGAGACCCGTTCATCGCGCTGATCGAGCGGGGTGCGCTGCAGCAGGTCGGCATCTACGAGCGCGAGCCCTTCGACTCGTACTTCTCGGGCAACACCATCCAGATCTGCCCCGTGGGCGCCCTGACCAGTGCCGACTACCGGTTCCGCTCCCGCCCGTTCGACCTGGTCTCGACGCCCGGTGTGGCCGAGCACGACTCGTGCGGCGCCGCCATCCGGATCGACCACCGTCGCGGCAGGGTGATGCGTCGCCTGGCCGGCAACGACCCCGAGGTCAACGAGGAGTGGATCAGCGACAAGGACCGCTTCGCGTTCCACTACGCGACCGAGCCCGACCGGCTCGGCTACCCGCAGATCCGCGAGGACGGCGAGCTGCGGCCCGCGTCCTGGCCCGAGGCCTTCGCGGTCGCGGCCCGCGGACTGCAGGCGGCCGGAGCCACCGGCGTGCTGACCGGCGGCCGGGTGACGGCCGAGGACGCCTACGCCTACAGCAAGTTCGCGCGCGTCTCGCTCGGCACCAACGACGTCGACTTCCGCTCCCGCCCGCTCTCGGCCGAGGAGGCCGCCTTCCTCGCGGCCGAGGTCGTGCTCCGCAGCGAGGTCACGTACGCCGACCTCGAGTCCGCCGGGACCGTGGTCCTCGCCGGGCTCGAGCCCGAGGACGAGGCCGCGACGATCTTCCTGCGGCTGCGCAAGGCCACCATGCACGGCACCACCCGCGTCGTCGCGATCGCGCCGTACGCCACCCGCGGGCTCACGAAGATGAGCGGCCACCTGCTCCGCACCGCTCCGGGTGACGAGGCCGCCGCCCTGGAGGCGCTGGTCGAGCACGCCGAGCACGGCGTCGACAGCACCGCCGTGATCCTCGTGGGCGAGCGGCTCGCGACCGCGCCGGGGGCGCTGAGCGCAGCCGTGACGCTGGCTCGCCGTACCGGCGCCCGACTGGCCTGGGTCCCGCGACGTGCGGGCGACCGCGGCGCGGTCGAGACCGGCTGCCTGCCCAACCTGCTGCCCGGCGGTCGACCCGTCGCCGACCCGGCCGCGCGCGTGGACGCCGCCGCCGAGTGGGGAGTCGACCACCTGCCCGACGCGGTCGGCCGCGACGCGGACCAGATCGTCGCCGCCCTGGTCTCCGGCGAGCTCGGGGGACTGGTCGTCGGTGGCGTCGACCCCGACGACACCAGCGACCCGGCCGCGACGCGAGCCGCGATCGCCGCCGCGTCGTTCGTGGTCGCGCTCGAGCTCCGCGAGACCGACGTGACCCGCGCCGCGGACGTCGTCTTCCCGGTCGCCCCCGTGGCCGACAAGGCCGGCACCTTCGTCACCTGGGAGGGTCGTCCGCGTCCGTTCGACGCCGTCTTCTCCAGCCCGAGCTCACTGCCCGACCTGCGGATCCTGGCCGGCATCGCCGAGGAGCTCGCCGCGCTCGGCCACGGCAGCCCCCTGGGCTTCCGCACCGTCGTCGAGGCGCGCGCGGAGATGGAGCAGATCGGGCCGTGGGACGGCGAGCGCGCCTCCCTCGACGGTCTCGAGACAGCACCTCATACGCCCTCAACCACCGGTCACGCCCTCGCGGCGTGGAAGCTCCTGGTCGACAACGGCACGATGCAGGACGGCGACAAGGCCTACCGCGCCACCGGCCGCTTCCCGGTCGCCCGGGTCTCGGCAGCGACGTACGACGCCCACGGCGCGACGCTCACCCTCACCGGTGACCGGGGCTCGGTGACCCTCCCGGCCGAGGTCGCCGACCTCGCCGACGACGTCGTGTGGGTGCCGGCCAACTCCGGCGGCAGGGGCGTGCTCGCCGACCTGGCCTCCCCCGGCAGCCGCATCACCGTGACGGGAGGCAACGCATGATCGCGCCGGTCCTGCCGCTCGCGGCCGATGACCTGTCGGACTTCGGTCACGACGTCTGGTGGGTCATCCTCGTCAAGACGCTGCTGATCTTCGTGGTCCTGGTGCTGCTCACCCTCTTCAACATCTGGTGGGAGCGCCGGGTCGTCGCGCGGATGCAGCACCGCATCGGCCCCAACGTGCACGGACCCTTCGGCCTGCTGCAGTCGTTGGCCGACGGCGTGAAGCTCGCGCTCAAGGAGGACCTCACGCCCAAGGCGGCCGACAAGCTGGTCTTCATCATCGCGCCCGTCCTCGCCACGGTGCCGGCGTTCGTGACCTTCAGCGTGATCCCGTTCGGACCGACCGTGGACTTCTTCGGCGAGCGCACCCCGCTGCAGCTCACCGACATGCCCGTGGCCGTGCTCTTCGTGATGGCGATCGCGTCCATCGGCATCTACGGCATCGTGCTCGGCGGCTGGTCCAGCGGGTCGACGTACTCGCTCCTCGGCGGCCTGCGCTCGAGCGCGCAGATGATCTCCTACGAGGTCGCGATGGGCCTCGCCCTGGTCGCGGTCTTCCTGTACGCCGGCTCGATGTCGACCTCCGAGATCGTGAGGGCCCAGGACGACCTGTGGTTCGGGCTGATCCTCGCGCCGTCGTTCGTCATCTACGTGATCGCCATGATCGGTGAGACCAACCGCGCGCCGTTCGACCTGCCCGAGGCCGAGGGCGAGCTCGTCGGTGGGTTCCACACCGAGTACAGCTCGCTCAAGTTCGCGCTGTTCTTCCTCGCCGAGTACATCAACATGGCGACGGTCTCGGCGCTCGCGACCACGCTCTTCCTCGGCGGCTGGCACGCGCCGTTCTGGATCGACCACGTGTGGGCCGGAGCCAACGAGGGCTACGTCCCGCTGATCTGGTTCTTCGGCAAGGTGCTCTTCTTCGTCTTCATCTTCATCTGGCTGCGGGGCTCGCTGCCCCGGCTGCGCTACGACCAGTTCATGGCGTTCGGCTGGAAGCGGCTGATCCCGATCGCACTGGTGTGGATCGTCGCGGTCGCGACCATCCGCGCGGTCTCGCTCGACGGCGGGCTCGACCGCCGCTGGCTGATGATCGGCATCGGCGTCCTCGCGGCGCTCTTCGTGGTGCTCTTCTTCTTCAGCGACGCCTCCGACGATGAGGAGGCCGCGGCGCCCGCCGAGGCTCGGGCGGGCGGGTTCCCCGTGCCGCCGATGCCGGCCGGCGGCGCCGTACGCGGTCCGGCGCAGCCGCTCACCTTCAGCTCCTCGAGCTCCACCGTCCCCGGAGGGGAATCCTGATGGCCCAGCCGAACGATCAGTCGAAGTCGTTGAAGGAGCAGCTCTGGGACCCGGTCGCGGGCTTCGGGGTGACCTTCCGGACCATGTTCAAGAAGGTCGTGACGGAGCAGTACCCGTTCGAGAAGATGCCGACCGCGCCCCGGTTCCACGGCCGGCACCAGCTCAACCGGTGGCCCGACGGCCTCGAGAAGTGCATCGGGTGCGAGCTCTGCGCCTGGGCCTGCCCGGCCGACGCGATCTACGTCGAGGGTGCGTCCAACGACGAGAGCGCCAACGGTGAGGGCCGCTTCAGCCCCGGCGAGCGCTACGGCCGCGTCTACCAGATCAACTACCTGCGCTGCATCCTGTGCGGCCTGTGCATCGAGGCCTGCCCCACCCGGGCGCTGACGATGACGAACGAGTACGAGCTGGCCGACAACAACCGGACCGACCTGATCTACGAGAAGTCCGACCTGCTGGCCCCGCTGCTGCCCGGCATGGAGCAGCCGCCGCACGCGATGCTGCTCGCCGACGACGACGCCGCCTACTACCGCGGCGAGTTCAGCGCTCCGGCGCCCGCGCCCACCACGGCCGGTGACGCCTGATGATCGCCTTCTGGATCCTGGCGCCGATCATGGTGCTGGCCGCGCTCGGCATCCTGTTCGTGCGCAAGGCGGTGCACGCCGCGCTGCTGCTCGCGGTCGTGATGATCTCGCTGGCGGTGCTGTACGCCTCCCTGGACGCGCCGTTCCTCTTCGCGGTGCAGATCATCGTCTACACCGGCGCCATCCTGATGCTCTTCCTCTTCGTGCTGATGCTCGTCGGCGTGGACGCGTCCGACTCGGTCGTCGAGACGATCCGTGGCCAGCGGATCCTCGCCATCGGCGCCGGCGTCCTGCTCGGCACCGGGCTGGTGGTCGGCCTCGGCCAGATCTCGCTCGGCACGGCGGTCGGTCTCGACGACGCCAACGCGCCCGGCAACATCCAGGCGCTCGCCGACATCCTCTTCTCCCGCTACGTGTTCGCGTTCGAGACCACCAGCGCCCTGCTCATCACCGCGGCCGTCGGTGCGATGGTGCTCGCCCACCGCGAGCGCCTCACGCCGAAGGCGCGCCAGCCCGAGCTCGCCGCCCAGCGGGTCAAGGACTACGCGGAGAAGGGCACCCACATCGGGCCGCTGCCTCCTCCGGGCGTCTACGCCCGCCACAACGCGGTCGACACCCCCGCCCTGCTGCCCGACGGCACCGCCGCCCCGACCTCGGTCTCCCGGGTGCTCATCGCCCGCGGCACCATCCGGTCGGCCCCGGCGACGGCCGACGCCATCGACGAGATCGAGAAGCAGATCGGCTGGGCCCCGCACTCCGGGGGCAGCGGCGCGGCCACCCCGCCGGCCACGACCGACGAGGAAGCACCGGCGGCGGGTGACGGCGCATGAACATCCAGGCGTACGTCGTGCTGTCGGCGATCCTCTTCACCATCGGCTGTGTCGGGGTGCTCACCCGGCGCAACGCGATCGTGGTCTTCATGTGCGTCGAGCTGATGCTCAACGCCTCCAACCTCGCGCTGGTCGCCTTCGCCAAGCAGCACGGCAACCTCGACGGTCAGATCGCCGCCTTCTTCGTGATGGTGGTGGCTGCGGCCGAGGTCGTGGTCGGGCTCGCGATCATCATGACGATCTTCCGGACCCGACGCTCGGCCTCGGTCGACGACGCCAGCCTGCTGAAGTACTAGGGGTTCTGACTGATGTACGCATTCCACGAAGCCGGGGGCATCCCGGTCGTCGACCCCAGCGCTGCGGACGGTGTCTTCGGCCTGCTCTGGCTGGTGATCGCCCTGCCGCTGGCCGGTGCCGCGGTCCTGCTCATCGGTGGCCGGTTCACCGACCGGTGGGGTCACCTGCTCGGCACCGCGCTCCCGATCGGCTCCTTCGCGATCTCGGTGGCGCTCTTCGTCTCGCTGCTCGGCCGCGACGACGACAAGCGCCAGATCGGCCAGCACCTCTACACCTGGTTCGAGACCGGCCACCTCGACGTCGGCATGGACCTGCTCTACGACCCGCTGTCGGCGCTCTTCCTGCTGCTGATCACCGGCGTCGGATCGCTGATCCACGTGTACTCGATCGGCTACATGGCGCACGACCCGCGCCGGCGCCGGTTCTTCGGCTACCTCAACCTCTTCGTCGCCGCGATGCTGATGCTCGTGCTGTCCGAGAACTACCTCGGGCTCTTCCTCGGCTGGGAGGGCGTCGGCCTGGCGTCGTACCTGCTGATCGGCTTCTGGCAGCACAAGCCCACCGCTGCCGCGGCGGCCAAGAAGGCCTTCGTGATCAACCGCGTCGGCGACATGGGCCTCTCGCTCGCGATCATGCTCTTCTTCATCACGTTCGGCTCGACCAGCTTCACGGTGATCAGCGCCGGTGCCGGTGAGGCGTCGTCGACGACGGTGACGATCCTCGGTCTCCTGCTCCTGCTCGGCGCCTGCGGCAAGTCGGCCCAGTTCCCGCTGCAGGCCTGGCTCCTGGACGCGATGGAGGGCCCGACCCCGGTGTCGGCCCTCATCCACGCGGCGACCATGGTGACCGCAGGCGTCTACCTGATCGTCCGCTCCAACTTCATCTTCGACCTGGCGCCGCACGCCCAGACGGCGGTGGTCGTCGTCGCGGTCATCTCGATCTTCTGGGGTGCCTGGATCGGTAGCTCCAAGGACGACATCAAGAAGGCCCTGGCCGGCTCCACGATGAGCCAGATCGGCTACATGATGCTGGCCGCCGGGCTCGGCGTCGCCGGCTACGCCTTCGCGATCTTCCACCTGCTCACCCACGGCTTCTTCAAGGCCAACATGTTCCTCGGCGCCGGCTCGGTCATGCACGGGATGGACGACGACGTCGACATGCGCCACTACGGCATGGTCCGCAAGGCGATGCCGGTGACCTACCTGACGTTCGGGATGGGCTACCTCGCGATCATCGGGTTCCCCGGCTTCTCCGGCTTCTGGTCCAAGGACAAGATCATCGAGACCGCGCTCGCCGACAACTGGCTGGTCGGCCTCTGCGCGCTGCTCGGTGCCGGCGTCACCGGCTTCTACATGACGCGACTGATGCTGATGACGTTCTTCACCGACAAGCGCTGGGAGAAGGGCGTCCACCCGCACGAGTCGCCGTCGGTGATGACCGTCCCGCTGATGGTGCTGGCCGCGCTGTCCGTCCTGGGCGGCGTCTTCCTGATCGGCGACTGGATCGTCGACTTCCTGGCCCCCGTCGTCGGCACCCCGGAGCACGAGGACCCGCCGATCCCGGCACTCGCCGTGACCGTCCTGGCCGTGCTCGTCGTGGCCGTCGGGGTCGCGGTCGCCTGGCTGCTGGTCGGCAGGCGCGACGTACCGCGCGAGGCTCCGCAGGACGTGTCGTTCGCGACCCGCGCCGGTCGCAACGAGCTCTACGGCAACCTGATCAACGACACCCTCGTGGTCAACCCGGGCAAGCACCTCACGACCGCGCTGCTCGCCACGGACAAGTACGCCGTCGACGGCGTGCTCACCGGCGGTCCCGTCGCGGTCGGTGCCCTGGCCGGGGTCGCCCGCCGCGTGCAGAACGGCTACGTGCGCTCCTACGCCCTGTCCATCCTCCTCGGCGCGATCCTCGTCGCCGCTGTCCTCCTGGCGGTGAACCTCCGATGAGCGACTTCCCCTGGCTCACCGCGCTGATCGTGGTGCCGCTCGTGGGCGCCCTGGTCACCGCCGTCGTGCCCGAGCCGCGTCGGGAGACCGCGCTGCCCAAGCAGGTCGCGCTCGGCTTCTCCCTGGTCACCGCGGTGCTCGGCATCGTGATCGCCACGCAGTTCCACGCCGGCGACGGCATGCAGCTGACCGAGACGCACACCTGGATCGAGGCGTTCGGGGTGCACTACGCCCTCGGCGTCGACGGGCTCGGCCTGCTGATGATCCTGCTGACCGTCGGGCTGGTCCCGGTCGTCTTCCTGGCCTCCTGGCACGAGGCCGACGGCCGCAACCCGGCGGCGTTCTTCGCGTGGGCGCTGGCCCTGCAGGGCTTCGCGCTCTGCGTCTTCGCCGCGACCGACGTCTTCCTCTTCTACGTGGTCTTCGAGGCGACGCTGATCCCGGCGTACTTCCTGATCGGTGGCTTCGGCAGGGAGGGCCGCGGCTTCGCGGCACTGAAGTTCCTGATGTACCAGCTCGGTGGCGGCCTGGTGCTGCTCGCCGCGGTCATCGGTCTCTACGTCGTCTCCGCCGACGCGGGCACGCCGTCGTACCTGCTCTCCGACCTGCAGCAGCTCGACATGAGCACGGCCTGGGAGCGCTGGCTCTTCGTCGGCTTCATGATCGCCTTCATCGTCAAGGCGCCGCTCTTCCCGCTGCACACCTGGCTGGCCGACACCACCGAGAAGGCGACCCCCGGCACGAGCGTGCTGCTGGTCTGCATCCTCGACAAGATCGGCACCTTCGGGATGCTGCGCTTCTGCCTGGGGATCTTCCCGAACGCCTCGCAGTGGGCGACGCCGGTCGTCATCACCCTGGCGCTGATCTCGATCGTGTACGGCGCGTTCCTCGCCATCGGGCAGGACGACATCCTGCGCCTGATCGGCCTGACCTCGCTGAGCCACTTCGGCTTCATCACCCTCGGCATCTTCGCGCTCACCAGCCAGGGCGGCTCCGGCTCGATCCTCTACATGGTCAACCACGGTGTCGGCACGGCCGCCCTGTTCCTGCTCGCGGGCTACCTGATCAAGCGCAAGGGCACCTCGCTGATCAGCGAGATCACCGGGATGGAGAAGCGCACCCCGGTGCTCGCCGGGCTCTTCCTCGTCGCCGGCCTGGCCACGCTCGGCCTCCCCGGTCTGAGCCAGTTCGTGTCCGAGATCCTGGTGATGATCGCCGCGTTCGACTACCACTGGTGGGTCGGTGCGGTCGCGGTGACCGGGATCGTGCTGGCCGCCGTCTACGTGCTCTGGCTCTACCAGCGCACCATGACCGGCCCGTCCGTGCCCGGTGACGAGGGGATCCTCGACCTCGGCCGGCGCGAGCTGGTCGCCGTCGTACCCCTGCTCGCCGCCCTCGTCGTCTTCGGCTTCTTCCCGCAGCCCATGCTCGACGCAGTCAACCCGACCGTCGACTCGTTGCTCCAGCACGTCGGGGTCTCCGATGACCCGCCCACCGTCCCCGCGGCAGAGGAAGGTGCTCACTGATGGACGCCGTCTTCACCAAGCCCACCATCGAGTACGCCGACATCTGGCCGCTCGTCCTCGTCTTCGCGGTCGCCTGCATCGGGGTCGTCATCGAGGCGTTCGTCCCGCGGGAGCGCCGCTTCATCGTGCAGACCGTGCTCGCCGGGGCCGGCCTGGTGGCCGCCCTGGTCGGGACCGTCGTGGTCGCCCGCGACCTGACCGTCCACGCCGACGGCGCCGCCCGGGGTGCGATCGACGTCGAGGGCACGATCGCCGTCGACGGTCCGGCGGTCTTCTTCTGGGGACTGATCCTGATCGTCGCGCTCGGTGGCGTGCTGCTCTTCGCCGAGCGCCGCCTGGAGGGCGGGGTGTCCGCGTTCGCCGGCCAGGCAGCAGCGCTGCCCGGGACGGAGGCGGAGCGCCAAGCCTCCAAGATCGGCCTCGAGCACACCGAGATCTACCCGCTGCTGATGTTCGCCGTCTTCGGGATGATGCTCTTCCCGACGGCCAACGACCTGCTGACGCTCTTCGTGGCGCTCGAGGTGCTGTCGCTGCCGCTCTACCTGCTCTGCGGTCTCGCGCGTCGCCGGCGGCTGCTCAGCCAGGAGGCGGCGCTCAAGTACTTCCTGCTCGGTGCCTTCTCCTCCGGCTTCTTCCTGTACGGCGTCGCGCTGACCTACGGGTTCGCCGGGTCGATGCAGTACGCCGACATCAACGAGGCGGTCCGCAACGACCTCAGCAACCAGTCGCTGCTGCTCATCGGCATCGGCATGCTGACCGTCGGGCTGCTCTTCAAGGTCGGTGCCGCGCCGTTCCACTCGTGGACGCCCGACGTCTACCAGGGCGCGCCCACCCCGGTCACGGCGTTCATGGCGGCCGGCACCAAGATCGCGGCGTTCGGTGCGATCCTGCGGCTGTTCTACGTGGCCTTCGGCTCGGAGCGCTGGACCTGGCAGCCGATGCTGTGGGTGGTGGCGATCCTGACGATGGTCGTGGGCGCCGTGCTGGCGGTCGTGCAGACCGACATGAAGCGGATGCTCGCCTACTCCTCGATCGCGCACACCGGCTTCCTGCTCACCGGCGTCCTCGGTGTCCAGCAGGCGTCGGACCTGTCCGACGGCGAGGTCACCTCCATGCAGGCCGTGCTCTTCTACCTGACGACGTACGGCTTCGCGATGCTCGGCGCCTTCGCCGTCGTCACCCTGGTGCGCGACTCGTCCGGCGAGGCCACGACCTTCGCCCGCTGGCAGGGCCTGGGTCGCCGCTCGCCGTTGGTCGCCGGACTGTTCGCGTTCTTCCTGCTCTCGATGGCCGGCATCCCGCTGACCGCCGGGTTCGTGGGCAAGTGGGCGGTCTTCACGGTCGCGCTGTCCGCGGGTGCGTGGCCGGTCGTGATCGCCGCGATCCTGTGCAGCATCATCGCGGTCTTCTTCTACGTCCGCGTGATCGTGCTGATGTTCTTCGTCGAGGGTCTCCCGGACGGTGAGGTCGCGAGCGTCACGCGTCCGTCGCTGCTGACCTCGGCGACCATCGCCGTCGGGCTGGCCGCCACGGTCGTGCTGGGCGTCGTACCCGGCCCGGTGCTCACGCTGGCGGGCCATGCTGGACAATTCCTCAGGTGATGTCCGGACCTGCCGCTCTCGCACTCCCCGTCGGTGACGACGGGCTCGCCGCGCGGCTGCGCGAGCGCCTGGAGCTGGTGGAGGTGGCGCTGGCCGGACACGTCCGCAGCCGTGCCGCGTTCGTGACGGAGACGGCCAGTCACCTGATGGCGGCCGGCGGCAAGAGGTTCCGCCCGCTGCTGGTGCTGCTGGCGGCCGAGCTCGGTGACCACCCCGCCTCCGACGAGGTCATCACCGCGGCCTGCGTCGTCGAGCTGACCCACCTGGCGTCGCTCTACCACGACGACGTGATGGACGAGGCCGACCTGCGTCGCGGCGCGGACGCCGCCCACACCCGGTGGGGCAACCACGTCGCGATCCTCACCGGCGACTTCCTCTTCTCGAAGTCCTCGGAGCTGACCGCCGAGCTCGGCGCCGACGCGGTCCGGATCCAGGCCCGGACCTTCACCCGGCTGGTCGAGGGCCAGATCCTCGAGACCGTCGCGCCGCAGCCCGGCGAGGACCCGCTCGAGCACTACCTCGAGGTCGTCGCCGGCAAGACCGGCTCGCTGATCGCCACCTCGGCCCGGTACGGCGCCCGCTTCGGCGGCGCCTCCCGCGAGGTCGAGGACGCCCTGACGGCGTACGGCGAGATCGTCGGCTCGGCCTTCCAGCTCTCCGACGACATCATCGACATCGCCTCCGAGTCCGGTGAGTCCGGCAAGACCCCGGGCACCGACCTGCGCGAGGGCGTCCCGACCCTGCCGGTGCTGATGGCCCAGGCGTCGACCGACCCTGCCGACGCGCGGCTCCTCGAGCTCCTCGCCGGTGAGCTCACCGATGACGCGCTCCACGCCGAGGCCCTCGACCTGCTGCGCAAGCACCCCGCCCTCGACCAGGCACGCGCATACGTCGTCGCCCGGGCGGCCGAGGCCAAGCAGCAGCTCGTCGCCGTGCCCGAGGGTCCGGTGCGCGCCGCGCTCGAGGCCTTCGCCGACGTCGTCGCCGGCCGGACCGCCTGAGCCCGCCGGGCGCTCAGACGTCCTTCGGCAGCGCGCCGATCCGGCACAACGCGAGCCGCTAGTCCGCGCTCAACCCCACCAGTGCCGCGGACCGCTCCCACAGCCCGTCGATGGTCGCCTGGTCGCTGGCCTGCTTCCTCTCGCGGCCGTCGGCCTTGAAGCGGTCGAAGTAGCGGCCGTTGATCTCCGGGTCCGGGCCGCGCTCGGCGAGCGCGATCAGGGGCGCGGCGCCGTCGGGGACGCTGATCGTCGCGAAGCGCTTGAGCGGTGAGCGGTAGGCGAGCCCGACGAGCCACGAGTCGCGCCCGAACGAGCTGCCCACCGGACCCGGGTGCACGGCGACCGAGACGACGCCGTCCGCGGCCCAGCGCTGGGCGATGCCGCGGGTGAAGACGATGTTCATCAGCTTGCCGGTGCCGTAGGCCGGGAACTCCCACGCGCGTCGGTGCTCGTAGTCGAGGTCGTCGAGCACGATCTTGCCCATCAGGTTGCCGACGCTGGAGGTGTTGACGACCAGCGACGAGCCGGCCGCGGCGAGCTGCGGGCGCAGCAGGTGGGTGAGCAGGTACGGCGCCAGGTGGTTGACCTGGAAGTTCGGCTCGTGCCCGTCGTGGGTCGTCGCTGCCGGGGCGAAGGTGCCACCGGCGTTGTTCATCAGCAGGTCGAGACCCTCCACCCGCTCGCCGACCTGCGCGGCGAGACGGCGTACGTCGTCGAGCCGCGAGAAGTCCGCGACCAGCGGCTCAGTGCCCACCGCCTCGGCGACCGGGCGCAGCTTGTCGGCCGAGCGGCCGGTGACGTGCACGGTGGCGCCTCGGTCGGCCAGCACCCGGGCCGTCTCGGCGCCGATCCCGTCGCTCGCGCCGGTCACCAGGACCGTGCGGCCCGCCATCGTCTGTTCGCTCATGCGCCGAGCCTAGGGCTGGCGTGCCGGCTCGCGGCGTCCGATCGACGGCCGAGATGGTCCCGCGCGGTGCTGGGGGACGGCCCTACGCCGCGGTCGTGGCCTCGACGGTGAGCCGCAGCTGCAGGCGCCGGTGGTTGACCGCCTCGACGGTGAAGATCAGCAGTGCGATCCAGACCAGCGCGAAGCCGGCCCAGCGACCGGCCGGCATGTCCTCGTGGAACCACAGCACCCCGAGGGCGAACTGCAGGACCGGCGCGAGGTACTGCAACAGTCCGAGCGAGACCATCGAGACCCTCGTCGCGGCGGCGCCGAAGCAGATCAGCGGGACCGCCGTCACGATCCCGGTGGTCACGAAGAGCAGCGAGTGGCCGACGCCGTGGTTGGCGAAGTTCGAGCCACCTGTCGCGCCGAGCCAGGCGACGTACGCCAGGGCGAACGGCGCGATCACGGCCGTCTCGTAGGTGAGGCTATCGGTGGCGCCGACGTTGGCCGTCTTCTTGCACAGCCCGTAGCTGCCGAACGAGAAGGCCAGCACGAGAGCGACGTACGGGAGCCGTCCGTAGTCGAGGCTGAGCACGACGACCGCCGCCGTCGCGATGCCCATCGCGGCCCACTGCAGCGGGCGCAGCCGCTCGTGCAGGATCAGCACGCCCATCAGGACCGTGACCAGCGGGTTGATGAAGTAGCCGAGCGAGGTCTCGACGACCCGGCCGTTGTTGACGCCCCAGATGTAGGTCGCCCAGTTCACGCTGATCACGACCGCGGCCACCGTCAGCAGCAGGCGGACCCGCCGGTCGCGCCAGATCGCGAGCAGCTGCGGCCCCCGCCGGAGCACCAGCAGGAGCACGCCCATGGTGAGGCACGACCAGAGCACCCGGTGGGCCAGGATCTCGAAGGCGCCGGCCGGCTCGAGCAGTGGCCAGTAGAGCGGGAAGAGGCCCCACATCGCGTACGCCGCGACGCCGAAGAGCAATCCACGGCGGGCGTCAGGCACGGGCTCAGGATAGGTGGGCGGTCAGTCGGACGGCCGGGCGGGCAGGCGCCCGGCCGCGACTGGACGGACTCGGGACGGCTAGACGACGGTCCAGGTGTCGCCGCCGCCGATGAGGTTCGCGAGCCGCTCGCTCGGCGTGCCGGGCGCCGCCTCCCGGGAGGAGGCGATCTGGGCGCGGGCGCCGTCGTCGTACGTCGGCCGCTCGACCTGGCGGAAGATGCCGATCGGCGACTGGTTGAGGTAGCCGGAGTCGGTCAGCCGCGAGATCGCGAACGCCATGGTCGGGTCGGGGTTGTGCGCGTCGTGGACCAGGACCTGGTCCTCGCCGACCTGGCCGGGCTCGGCGCCCACCTCGACGATCTTGACGCCACCGGTCTCGCTGTCGCGGACCAGTCCCTTGCCGCCCCCGACGCCGAAGCGGATCGGCTCGCCGTGGACCAGCGGGATGATCGCGTCGGCCTTGGTGTCGTTGTTCTTGATCGCGTCGAAGGCGCCGTCGTTGAAGATCGGGCAGTTCTGGTAGATCTCGACGATGGAGGTGCCCCGGTGCGCGGCGGCCGCCGAGAGCACCGAGGTGAGGTGCTTGCGGTCCGAGTCGATGGTGCGAGCCACGAACGAGCCCTCGGCGCCGAGTGCGAGCGACACCGGGTTGAACGGGTGGTCCAGGGAGCCCATCGGGGTCGACTTGGTGATCTTGCCGGCCTCGGAGGTGGGGGAGTACTGACCCTTGGTGAGCCCGTAGATCCGGTTGTTGAAGAGCAGGATCGTCATGTTCACGTTGCGGCGCAGCGCGTGGATCAGGTGGTTGCCGCCGATCGAGAGAGCGTCGCCGTCACCGGTGACGACCCACACCGACAGGTCCTCGCGGGCGGTGGCGATGCCGGTGGCGATCGACGGCGCGCGACCGTGGATCGAGTGCATGCCGTAGGTGTCGAGGTAGTACGGGAACCGCGAGGAGCAGCCGATGCCGGAGACGAAGACGATGTTCTCGCGGCGCAGCCCGAGCTCCGGCAGGAAGCCCTGGACGGCCTTGAGCACGGCGTAGTCGCCGCACCCGGGGCACCATCGGACCTCCTGGTCGGAGGTGTACTCCTTGCTGGTCTGGGGCTGGTCGTTGGTCGGGACCAGCTCGACGCCGGATCGCAGGCCGGGGAAGGGCAGGTTCTCGGTGCTGCTGGTGGACGTGGTGGTCACTTGCTCGCCTCCTCGGCGATGGGAGAGGACGTGAGGTCGACGGTGATGCCCTCGGCCTCGGCGACCAGGCCGCCGATGGCCTCGGCGAGCGAGGCGGCCTTGATGGGCATGCCGTTGACCTGGTTGTAGCCGATGGCGTCGACGAGGTACTTGCCGCGCAGCAGCAGGCTGAGCTGGCCGAGGTTCATCTCGGGGCACAGGACCTTGTCGTAGCGCTTGAGGATCTCGCCGAGGTCCTTCGGGAACGGGTTGAGGTGGCGCAGGTGCACCTGGGCGACCTGGTATCCGGCCTTGCGGACGCGACGGCAGCCGGCGCCGATCGGGCCGTACGTCGAGCCCCAGCCGATCACCAGGACCTTGGCCTCACCGGACGGGTCGTCGACGACCAGCGGCGGGAGCGACTCGGCGATCCGGTCGACCTTGGCCTGCCGGGTGCGGACCATGAGGTCGTGGTTGGCCGGGTCGTAGGAGATGTTGCCGTGGCCGTCGCCCTTCTCGAGACCACCGATGCGGTGCTCGAGGCCGGGCGTGCCGGGGATGGCCCAGGGGCGGGCGAGGGTCTCCTCGTCACGCAGGTAGGGCCAGTACTCCTCGACGTCGGAGCCGTCCTTCGCCGTGACCGTCTGGTTGCGCTCGGTCGCGAACTTGGGATCGATGACCGGCAGGTCGTCGATCTCGGGGATGCGCCACGGCTCGGAGCCGTTGGCGAGGTAGCCGTCGGAGAGCAGCATCACCGGCGTGCGGTAGGTGATCGCGATCCGGGCCGCCTCGATGGCGGCGTCGAAGCAGTCGCCGGGCGACTGCGGGGCGACGATCGGGACGGGGGCCTCGCCGTTGCGCCCGAACATCGCCTGGAGGAGGTCGGCCTGCTCGGTCTTGGTCGGCAGGCCGGTCGAGGGACCGCCGCGCTGGACGTCGATGACCAGCAGCGGGAGCTCGGTCATCACGGCCAGGCCGATGGCCTCGGACTTGAGGGCGATGCCCGGACCGGACGTGGTCGTCACGCCGAGCGAGCCGGCGAAGGAGGCGCCGATCGCGGCACCCACGCCGGCGATCTCGTCCTCGGCCTGCAGCGTCGTGACGCCGAACGCCTTGTGCTTGCTCAGCTCGTGGAGGATGTCGGAGGCCGGCGTGATCGGGTAGGAGCCCAGGAAGACCGGGAGCCCGGACTGCACGCCCGCGGCGACCAGGCCGTACGACAGGGCCAGGTTGCCGGTGATGTTGCGGTAGGTGCCGGCCGACATCGGGGCGGGCTTGATCTCGTACTGCACCACGAAGGTCTCGGTGGTCTCGCCGAAGTTCCAGCCGGCCTTGAACGCGGTGATGTTGGCGTCGCGGATGTCGGCGACCTTCGCGAACCGCTTCTGCAGGAAGCTGATGGTGGACTCGATCGGGCGTCCGTACATCCACGACAGCAGACCGAGCGCGAACATGTTCTTCGCGCGGGCCGCGTCCTTGCGCGACAGGCCGAACTCCTTGACCGCCTCGACCGTCATGCCGGTCAGGTCGACCGGGTGCACGGAGAACTCGCCCAGCGGTGAGCCGGCGTCGCCCAGCCCGTCGAGGGGGTTGGCGTCGTAGCCCGCCTTGGTCAGGTTGCGGCCGGTGAAGTCGTGGGTGTCGACGATGATCGCCGCGCCCTTCGGGAGGTCGCCGAGGTTGGCCTTCAGGGCAGCCGGGTTCATCGCGACGAGCACGTCCGGGGCGTCGCCCGCGGTCAGGATGTCGTGGTCGGCGAAGTGCACCTGGAACGACGAGACGCCCGGCAGGGTGCCCTGGGGGGCTCGGATCTCGGCGGGGAAGTTCGGCAGCGTCACCAGGTCGTTGCCGAAGACGGCCGATTCCTGCGTGAACCGGTCACCGGTCAGCTGCATGCCGTCACCGGAGTCGCCCGCGAACCGGATGATCACCCGGTCGAGCTGCTTGACCTGCTTGGACACTGTGCGCCCACATCCCTCTGTTGCGTGCTTGTGGTCGCGCCTGCGGCCCCATGGCGGCGGGCGACCCCTCGATCGTACTCAGGGTACGTAGGAAACTGGAACACGTTCCAGTTTCGCGCGCGGATGCCGCCTCGCCCGGCTTCCCACGATAGTCGGCCGGTCGCGGCCACCCGGCGCATCTCCCCTGGTGGATCCGTGATCAGCGGCACATCGTATATTTTCCTATCCCTTGACATGGGGATGGCCACGTTGAGTAAGTCCACTAGTCTCATGGCATTAGTCGGAGGGGTGCTCCGATTCACGGGTGACGAAAGAGATGGACATGACGAACACGATCAAGGCTGCAGTGGCCCTGTCGGTCGCCGGGGTGCTGGCGCTCGCGGGCTGCTCGAGCGACTCGTCGGGTGGCAGCAGCGAGACCGTCAACATCGTCGGCTACTCCGTCCTGGAGCAGGCGAACGAAGGTGTCATCAAGGCCTTCAACGACACCGACGCCGGCAAGGACGTCGACATCAAGGGCTCGTACGGCGCCTCCGGCGACCAGAGCCGCGCGGTCGTGGCCGGCCAGAAGGCTGACGAGGTCCACCTCTCGCTGGAGCCCGACGTGACCCGCCTGGTCGACGAGGGCATCGTCGCGAAGGACTGGAAGGACAACGACACCAAGGGCATCTGCACGACGTCGATCGTGGTCATCGTCGTGAAGAAGGGGAACCCCAAGGGCATCAAGACCTGGGCCGACCTGGCCAAGCCGGGCGTCGGCATCGTGACCCCGAACCCCGCATCCTCCGGATCCGCGAAGTGGAATCTGCTCGCGGCGTACGGCTCCGTGACCGCCGGCGGCGGCAGCGACGCCGACGCGGCGGCGTACATGAAGACCTTCTTCGACAACGTCGTCGCGCTGCCCGACTCGGGCCGTGACGCGACGACCGCCTTCACCAGCGGCACCGGTGACGTCCTCCTCTCCTACGAGAACGAGGCGATCCTCGCCCGGCAGAAGGGCCAGGACTTCGACTACGTCATCCCGGACTCGACCCTGCTGATCGAGAACCCGTGCGCCCTGACCGACGGCGCCCCGAAGGCCGCGCAGGCGCTCCTGGACTTCCAGAAGAGCAAGGACGGCCAGGAGCACTACGCCGAGACGGGCTACCGGCCGCTCGTGGACGTCGGCGACCTCGAGGTCAAGGGCGCGAACGACGAGAGCGACCCGTTCCCGGCTCCGGCCAAGCAGCTGACCATCGACGGCGACTTCGGCGGCTGGGCCGAGGCGAACACGAAGTTCTTCGACGAGAAGGACGGCATCCTCACCAAGGTTCAGGCCGAAGCAGGCCAGTAGGTGGCCTCCGCGGTAGCCGTGGGCGGCCGGCCGGCGCGCAGGCGCCGGTCGACCTCCGCCCGTTCCCTGTCGCCGGCGTCGGCCTTCGGGCTCGGCGTCTCCATGATCTGGTTCAGCCTGCTGGTCCTGATCCCGCTCTCCGCGATCATCGTCAAGGCCGCCGGTGGTGGTCTGTCGACGTTCGCGGACGTCCTGACCAACCCCAACACCCGGTCCGCCCTGATCCTCACGGTGGTCTCGTCGCTGATCATCACCCTCATCAACATGGTGATGGGCACGATCATCGCCTGGGTCCTGGTCCGCGACCGGTTCCCCGGCAAGGGTCTGCTCGACCTGGTCATCGACATCCCGTTCGCGATGCCGACGATCGTGGCCGGTCTGGTGCTGCTCTCGCTCTACGGCCCGGAGAGCCCCATCGGGGTCGAGGTCAACAGCACCCGCTGGGCGGTGCTGCTGGCGATCGCGTTCGTGACGCTGCCGTTCGTCGTCCGCACGGTGCAGCCGGTGCTCGAGGAGCTCGAGACCGACGTCGAGGACGCCGCGGCGTCCCTGGGCGCCACCCGGTTCACGACCTTCCGCCGCGTGATCCTGCCGTCGCTGGTGCCGGCCATCTTCGCCGGTGCCGCGCTGTCCTTCGCCCGCGGCATCAGCGAGTACGGCGCGCTGGTGCTCATCTCCGGCAACCTGCCGCGCAAGACCGAGGTCGTGTCGGTGCGGCTCTTCTCGTTCCTCGAGGGTGGCAACACCGAGGCGGCCGCCGCGGTCGCCACGATCATGCTGCTCATCGCGCTGCTGGCGATCGTCGCCCTCGACGTGATCCAGCGACGGGTGGCTCGCCGTGGCTAGGCCGAGCGCCGCCGTGGGCAACGGCTCCCCGGTCGTGAAGTGGGTGCTGCGCCTGCTGGTGATCGGCTACCTGGTGATGCTGGTGGCCTGGCCGACGGCGTACATCGTCAAGCACACGTTCGCCGACGGCCTCGGCGGCATCCGGGACGCGCTGTCCGACCCCGACGTCGTGCACTCGCTCAAGCTGACGGCCCAGGTCGCCGTCACCGCCGTCCTGATCAACCTGGTCTTCGGCGTGGGCATGTCGCTGCTGCTGGTCCGCTACACCTTCTGGGGCAAGCGGGCGCTCTCGGTCCTGATCGACCTGCCCCTGTCGGTGTCGCCGGTCGTCGTGGGCCTGGCGCTGGTCCTCGTCTACAACGGCCGCTTCGGGTGGTTCGGGCCGTGGCTCGAGGACCAGGGTCTCCAGGTCATCTTCGCCAAGCCCGGCATGGTCATGGCGACCTGCTTCGTGATCCTGCCGCTCGTGATCCGCGAGGTCGTCCCGGTGCTCGAGGAGCTCGGCGACGACCAGGAGCAGGCCGCGCGCAGCCTGGGCGCCAACAGCTGGCAGACCTTCCGCCGGATCACGCTGCCCGGCATCAAGTGGGCCGTCGTGTACGGCGTCGTGCTGAGCCTCGCGCGCGCCCTCGGCGAGTTCGGGGCCGTCAAGGTCGTCGCCGGCAACGTCGGCGGCGAGACCCAGGTGGCCACCGTGCTGGTCCAGCAGAAGTACCAGAACTTCGAGCAGGAGACGGCGTACTCCGTGGCCTTCATGCTGGTCTTCGCGGCAGTGTTGTGCCTGGTCGTCGTCGCCCTGTTGCGTCCCAAGGAGTCAAAGTGAGCATCGAGATCAAGGGCGTCAACAAGAGGTTCGGTGACTTCGTTGCACTCGACGACGTCAACGTGTCCCTGCCCACCGGCCAGCTGACCGCCCTCCTCGGGCCGTCCGGCGGCGGCAAGTCGACCCTCCTGCGGATCATCGCGGGTCTCGACGCGGCCGACTCCGGCTCGATCAGCATCGAGGGGACCAACGCGACCGATCTGCCGCCGCAGAAGCGCAACGTGGGCTTCGTCTTCCAGCACTACGCGGTCTTCAAGCACATGACGGTGGCCAAGAACGTCGCCTTCGGGCTCGAGATCCGCAAGCGCCCCAAGGCGGAGATCGCCGAGCGGGTCGACGAGCTGCTCAAGCTCGTGCACCTCTCGCAGTTCGCGCACCGGCTGCCCTCGCAGCTCTCGGGTGGTCAGCGCCAGCGGATGGCGCTCGCGCGAGCGCTCGCCGTCGAGCCGACGGTGCTGCTGCTCGACGAGCCCTTCGGTGCGCTCGACGCGAAGGTCCGCAAGGAGCTGCGCGACTGGCTGCGCCGCCTCCACGACGAGGTGCACGTGACGACGGTGTTCGTCACCCACGACCAGGAGGAGGCCCTCGAGGTCGCCGACGAGATCGTGGTCATCAACGAGGGCCGGGTCGAGCAGGTCGGGACCCCCGACCAGCTGTACGACGAGCCGGCCAACGACTTCGTGATGGGCTTCCTCGGCGAGATCACCACGCTCAACGGGGTGATGCTGCGCCCCCACGACGTGCTCCTGTCGCTGACCCCGCAGGAGTCCGACGCCGCCGAGGGCACCGTCTCGCGCCTGCTCCGGGTGGGCTTCGAGGTCCGGGCCACGGTGCTGACCGACGACGGCGACGAGGTGACCGTGGTGCTCACCCGCACGCACGCCCGCCAGCTGTCCCTGGAGACGGGCACGCGGGTGTGGATCACCGCGGCGCCCGGGGCGCTGACGATGCCGTCGACGAAGGTCGTCGCCGCACGCTGATCGGGGGCGGACCGAGACCGACGAGCCGTCGGGCGTCGTCGGTCGCGGTCCGCACCGACGTCAGCGGCGGTTGGTGAACTGCACCGCGAAGTCGTAGTCCTGCGCCCGGACCAGGGCCTGCACGGCCTGCAGGTCGTCGCGCTTCTTCGAGGAGATCCGCAGCTCGTCGCCCTGGATCTGCGCCTTGACGCCCTTGGGGCCCTCGTCCCGGATCAGCTTGGAGATCTTCTTGGCGTCCTCCGAGGAGATGCCCTCCTTGAGCGCGATCGAGATCTTCGAGAGCTGCCCCGACTGGCGCGGCTCCGAGGCGTCGAGGATCTTCAGGCTCTGCTGACGCTTGATGAGCTTGTCCTTGAAGACGTCGAGCACGGCGGTGGCGCGGTCGTCGGCGGACGCCGAGATCTCGATCGCCTCGTCGCCCTGCCACTCGATGGTGGCGCCGGTGCCCTTGAAGTCGAACCGCGTCGCGATCTCGCGAGCCGTCTGGCCGAGCGCGTTGTCGACCTCCTGGCGGTCGATCTTGCTGACGATGTCGAACGACGAGTCGGCCATCTCCACTCCTTCGTCTGCGGCACCCTGAGAAGGGGGTGCGTGGGTTTTCGTCTGCCGCGGGGGCTGCGCTATTGTTTCGCCTTGTTGTCGCCGAGCCAAACGGCCAGCGAGAACCACCCGGCAGGTTGCCCGAGCGGCCAATGGGAACGGACTGTAAATCCGTCGGTGTATACCTACGAAGGTTCGAATCCTTCACCTGCCACTGGAAGACATTCCAGGCGTCCGGCCCCCACCACCGTGTGGGGGCTCGGTGCATTTTCGGGGGCGCTGCCGCCCCGCATCCGACGCCCGGTGTGATTTCGGACGCATTGGGTCCTTTAGGGCTTCGGTCGCCCTACGCTACGGGCGAGCAGCGGCCGACCGGCGTCGCGCCCACGTCGAACGGAACACACCACCACCATGCGCAAGATCCTCGCCCCGGTCCTCGTCGGCCTCGGCGCCTTCCTCGTCGTCGCCGCCGTCCTCGCCCAGACCTGGGCCCCGGGCCAGCTCGAGCGGACGCCGCTCGACACCGACAACACGACGTACCTCTCCGGCACCGCCAGCGTGGCCGGCGGTGAGGACCTGAGCCTCCAGGAGTCCCCGGCCCTCGCGTTCAGCGTCAGCCGCGTCGACCCCGACGCCTCCGACGACGACGTCGTCGCCTGGAACACCTCGCTGTGCGTCGTGCGGGACCAGGGCGGCATCGACGGCTGCGTCGACGCCGACGACGCCCAGGGCCGTCTGATCAGCGCCGAGACCGAGGCGTTCGCGACCGACCGGCGCACCGGCCTGACCGTCCCCAACGGCGACTACGTCCCGGCAGGCACGCCGCAGCAGAAGGGCCTGCAGAACAAGTGGCCCTTCGGCGCCGAGAAGAAGACCTACCCCGTGTGGGACGGCATGGTCGGGGCCACGGTCGACGCGACGTACGAGGGCACCGAGAAGATCGACGGGCTCGAGACCTACCGCTACCGGACCGACGCGAGCGCCGACGGCGTCGAGGTGATCACCGGCACGACCGGCAGCTACCTCCAGACCACCGACTACAACATCGAGCCGCGGACCGGCGCCATCATCAAGCAGGTCGTGCACCAGGAGCGCGTCGCCGACGGAGTCGGCAAGATCCTCGACCTCGACCTCGGGTTCACTGATGACCAGGTCCAGACCAACGTCGACGACGCCGGGTCCAACATCTCGAGCCTGCGACTGATCGAGACCGTCGTGCCCGTCGTCGGGTACGCCGCCGGCGTGGCCGCGCTCGTGCTCGGGTTCCTGCTCCTGCTGCTGCGCCGGCGTGGGCCGCAGGCCGCCTAGCCCCGCGGCGATGCGCTACGCGGGGATCGGTGCCCGGCCGCGGCGTTCTCGTGGTGCGCGCCACACCGGGCCGCTAGCCTCACGCTCGTGAACCCGTTGAACCGCGTGCTCAGCCGCGGCGTGCAGGCCGGCTGGCGATGGTTGGACCGGGTCGGCCAGATCGTCCCGGGCACACACGCGGCCGACCAGTTCGGCAGCCTCGGCCGGGGGACCAGCATCGGCTTCCCGATGGCGACGCTGATGGGTCAGCGCTCGATCCACATCGGCGAGGACACGCTGATCGGCCGCAACGTCAGTCTCTCCGTCGGGTACGGCGTCCTCGACACCCGCGCTCCGGAGCGGGCGCTGGTGATCGGTGACCGCAGCGTGATCGGCGCCCGGTGCACGATCGTCGCGCACGAGTCGATCGTGATCGGCGACGGTGTCTGGTTCGGCCAGGACATCTTCGTGTCCGACGCGAGCCACGGCTACCAGGACCCCGAGCTGCCGATCGGTGAGCAGTTCGGCACCCACGACCCGGTCGAGATCGGCGACGGCACCTGGATCGGGCACGGCGCGATCATCCTGCCGGGCGCGCGGATCGGACGCAACGTCGTGGTCGCCGCCGGCTCGGTGGTGCGCGGCGTGGTCGAGGACCACACGGTCGTCGGCGGCGCGCCCGCCCGGGTGCTGCGCCGGCTCGAGCCGGGCGTCGGGTGGGTCGGCACGCGGGGCGACGTACGACCGGTGCTGCACGGGCCGTTCGGGCTGGCGGCGGCCGCGGTGGTCGCCGCGGACGAGGCGACCGCGTAGCCGCTCGTCCCTCACCATCGGCTACTGCAGGACGGTCAGCACCCCGGCGACCAGGAAGCCGATCACGGTCAGGAGCCCGACCAGGCGCCCACCGTGCTGGTAGGACTCCGGGATCATCGAGTCCGCCAGCATCATCAGCACGGCGCCGCCGCCGAACGCGCTCGCGTAGGTGCCGACGTGGTCGAGGTGGTGGGCCATCAGGTAGCCCAGCAGCGACGCGACGCCGCAGGCGATCGTCAGCAGCGTCCACATCACCGTGATCCGGCGTCCTGAGGTGCCGGCCTCCTGCAGGCTCGTCGTGCCGGCCAGGCCCTGAGGGATGTTGGACACGAAGATCGCGGCCAGGAACGCCAGGCTGATCGAGCCGCCCAGGGCCAGGCCGAGACCGAGGATGAACGCCTCGGGAATGCCGTCGAGCAGCGCGCCCAGGAACATCGCCATCCCGGAGCCGCCCTCGGCCCGGCCCGTGCCGACCGCCACCCGGGCCTCGCCGCCGCCCTTGTCGACCAGCCGGTCGCCGACGTAGTAGGTGAGCGCGCCGACCAGGGCGGCGACGATGATCTGCCAGCCGTCGTCGATGTTCGCCTCGGGGATCAGCTCGTAGGCGACCGCGGCGAGCAGGGTGCCGCCACCGAAGCCCATCATCAGGCCGACCGCACGCTCCGACCTCCCGAGCGGCTTGGCCAGCAGCTGGCCGAGGAAGAGCGCCGCGGAGGAGAAGAGTCCCCAGAGGAGCGCCGCCGCCATCTAGGCCACGGCTCTCGTCGCGGTGCCCGCTGCGCGACCGACGGATCCGGGGGACATGGCCTCAGATGATCCCGGGGACCTGGATCTCGCCGGTGTAGATGGGGGAGTCCTTGCGGGAGAGCAGCTCGCGCCGTTCCTCGACGGAGAGGGCCTCGACCTGGGCGCGTACGTCCGAGGGGAAGCCGCTCACCTCGGCCGCCTCGTCGACCGGCACGATCGTGTGCACGATCCGGTCGTCGTACAGGTGCACCATGGTCATCGCCTGGTGGCCGTCGACGCCGGACACGAACCGCTCGAGCGGGGCCGGGTCGGAGGTGTAGCAGGTCGCGGAGGCGACCGAGACCGGGATGCCGGCGAAGGTCGAGTACGTCGAGTAGTGGAAGTGACCGCCCAGGATGCAGCGCACGTCGGTGCCCTCGAGCACGGCCGCGAGCCGGTCCTGCTCGAGCAGCTCGATCACCTCAGCGGCGGGCATCATCGGGATCGGGATCGGCGGGTGGTGCAGCGCCAGCAGGGTGCCGTGCGGCGCCGGGGTCGCGAGCACCTCGGCGAGCCACGCGAGCTGGGCGTCGCTGATCTCGCCGTGGTGGTAGCCAGGGACGCTGGTGTCGAGGGAGACGATCCGCAGCCCGTCGACGTCGTGGACCCGGTCCTGGGTCGCGTCGTCACCGTCGGCGAGCGTCTCGTCGAAGAGCTGCGCGGCGTACGTCGCCCGCTCGTCGTGGTTGCCCATCACCCAGACGACCTGCGCACCCATCGCCGCGGCGACCGGCTCGACGAACGCACGCAGGCGGGCGTACGCCGCCGGCTCGGCCCGGTCCGCGAGGTCGCCGGTGAAGACCAGGGCCTGGGGCAGCGGGTCGAGGCGGGCGATCCGGGCCAGCGCGAGGGCCAGCCCGACCTCGGTGTCGACGACGCCGTACTGCTTGGCCCCGTCGGCGAGCAGGTGCGGGTCGCTGAGGTGGGCGATGACGTGCCCCGGCGCGGGGTACTGGCCGAACTGCACGTCGTCACGCTACCGGGCGGTCGGCCCGCAGCGTGCAGACTGGGCGCGTGGCAGGCATCCGGCGTGGCGAGCACCGCCCTGGACGGCGGAGGCGGGCGGTGGTCTGGCTCGGGGTCGCGCTGATCCTCGGTGGCCTGTGCGTGCTCGGCTACGTCGGCTGGCAGCTGTACGGCACGACGTACCTGTCCAAGCGCGACCAGCGCGCGACGGTCGCGACCACCGAACGGGCCTGGTCCCAGGACGGGCAGGGCACGGTCTCGGCCGGGGAGCGCCAGGATCTCGAGGACGTCGCGGACGTCGCGGCCCTGATTCGTATCCCGAGGCTCGGGGAGCAGTACGTCGTACCTGCTCGTGTCGGCACCGACGACGACACCCTCGCGCGCGGCTTCGGGATCCTCGAGGGGTCACCGGAGCCGGGAGGGGTCGGCAACCTCGCGCTCGCCGGTCACCGGATCACCCACGGCGAGCCGCTGCGACAGATGCCCGACCTCGACGCCGGCGACGAGGTCGTGGTCGAGACCCCGGACGCCGTCTCCACCTACGTGCTCGACACCGCCGGCGACGCCCTGACCGTCGACATCGACGCCGGGTGGGTGACCGGGCCCGACCCGGTCGACCCGGCGACCGGATCGCCGATCTCGGAGCAGGCCGGGTCGACGCGACTGCTGACGCTGGTGACCTGCGCCGAGCTGTTCCACACCGACAACCGGCTCGTGGCCTTCGGCCACCTGGTCTCGACCGAGCCGAAGACGACCCCGGGCTGAGCCCCACGGCTCGCCGGCGCTCATGCGGTCCCCGTGTCGGGGTACCAGCCGGACATGACCACGACGGGACCCGACGGCCGCGAGCACCGCGGCGACGACGACCACGACCAGGACTCCGACCCGCCGACGCCCTTCGGCGAGGAGCCGACCGTGCCGGACCAGGACACCGACGAGCCTGGCGCGCACCCCGACCCCGAACCCGGCGGCGGCGGCTGAGCGGAGCTGCTCGAGCACCGGTCGGGTGCAGCGCGCCCGACCGGACCCACCCGGCCTCGGACGTGGCCCCACCCCACCGCGGGTGTGGTGCGACCACCCGTGAGGTCGGCACGATCGGGGACATGACGAACGGCCTGCACCCCGCCAGAGCGGCGTCATGCCCGGGTGCGACCGCTGGCGGCAGGGATCAAGGGCGCCGGGTGCCGGGCGTTCCTGGGGTCGGACGTCACGGCGGAGGAGTGGGTGCAGAGGGGAGGCCGGCATCATGCCTGACCAACCAGCGCCGCCCGGAGACGACAACGGGTCGACGCGGTACCTCGCAGCTCCGACGCTGACAGTCTGGATCTACGACTCGGCGATGGGAGCCGTCGCCGGCGAGGTCCGGCTGAAGGACCTCCGGCAGCGCGACGCGCTCCGGGTCCACGACGCCATCACGGTGTCCTGGCTGCCCGGGGCGCACGTGCCTCGCATCGGCCACCTCCGGCGGGAGACGTCGGCGGCAGCGGCTCGCAACTCGCTGCTCGGCGGACTGGTCGACCTGCTCCTGCGACCGCCCGTCGCCGGAGCGCCTCCCGATGCCGTGGTCACGGCGCTCGCACAGCGCCTGCGCGGGACGGGCATCGACCAGATCTTCCTGGACGACGTGAAGCGGCAGCTGCACCCCGAGTCCTCGGCCCTGCTGGTGCTCTCCAGCGATGTCGACCTCGACCAGGTCCGACCCGTCATCGAGCGCGGGCTGGCCCACGGCGACGTCATCCTCATGCACGCACGGCTCCCCGACAACGCTCCCGAGCTGCTCCGGGAGGCGGTGCAGGACCAGCTGGCCCGGACCCAGGGCTGACGAGGACCGACGGCCGGTCGGACCCGCGGACCGAGCAGCCACGGCATGGCCGACACCACCGACGAGAGCGAGCGATCCATGGCGAACACCCCGAGCGGACGGGTCGTCCGTGCCCGTGTCCTCGGTGCCGTGCTCGCGCTCGTGCTGCTGACAGCGTGTGAGGGCGGCAGTGCAGACCGGCCGGTCGCCGAGCCGACCCGGACCGCACTGCCCTCCGTGAGCGCCGACCTGCCGACGCCGACCCGGAGCCCGTCCCGACCGGCGGGTCCCTCGACCTCGGCGAGCGTCGAGTCGTCGCCGACGCCCTCACCAGCACCGACGTCGACCCCGACGCCCACCCCGACTCCCACACCCACCCCGACTCCCACACCGACGCCGTCTCCCACACCGACGCCGACGATTGCGCCGTCGAGCCGACCGGCCCCGACCGCGAGCAGCGCGCCGCTGCTCACGGCGAGCGCCGTGGCCACGGTCACGGTGACCGCGACCGCGGACGCCGTCCTCAAGCCCTCCGCGCTCAGCGCCACGCCCAGTGCGAGTCCCACCCAGCCGCCGGCGACCAGCAGCCCGGCAGCCGCCGATGCGTCAGCAGAGGAGCCATCCGACTCGTCCTCGTGGCTGTGGTGGCTGCTCGGACTGGTCGCCCTCGCGGCCGCCGTGTCGATCCCGTGGGCCGTGCGGTCGCGGCGGCGGAGGGCTCGCTAGAACTCCACGGCGGCGGTGGGCCGGCCGTCGGAGCGCAGCGCGTGCCACAGCTCGCGGGCGGCACCGGCGC
Organism: Nocardioides sp. URHA0020; assembly: GCF_000620705.1. Lineage (GTDB taxonomy): Bacteria > Actinomycetota > Actinomycetes > Propionibacteriales > Nocardioidaceae > Nocardioides. The sequence goes on along the minus strand of NZ_KK211166.1, from coordinate 573,998 downwards.
GCTGCTCGGTGACCAGCCCCGCCTCGGCCAGGCCGAGCAGGCTGACTCCGCCGAGGTACGTCGCGCCGAGGACCTCGACCGGGAGGCGGAGGTCCGCCTCGGCGGTCGTCCGCTCGACGGTGGCGGCGCCCGAGTCGTCGGCGTGGATGCGCCAGCGGCCCTCGTTCCACGGCGCGGCGCGGTCGGCGACGTCGACCACGACGTCGCACGGCGCGGTCCAGGCGCGGTCCATGAGTGCCTCGGGGAGGTCGACGAGGCGGATCCAGAGGCTGTCGTACGTCTCGATCCCGGAGGTCGCCCGCGGGCCGCCGGCCCACAGCAGGACCGGGTCGTCCGCGCCGACGGCGCCCAGCTTGACCTCGGTGACCAGGTCGAAGTCGACGAGTCGTCTCAGCAGCGCCAGCCGGGTCGCGGGCTCACCCACGACCGTCCAGACCTGCAGCGCGCTGGCGGGACGCGCGTGCTCCCACTTCTCGTTGCGGCGGAACATCGCGAACCCGACGTCGACGCCGTCGCGTCGGGCGAAGAGCACCCGCCACGGCTCCTTGCCCCGCAAGTCCTCGGGCAGCTGCAGGCAGATCCGCTGGTAGTACTCCAGCGCGCCGACCACGGTGCCCAGCTCGGCGGTCGCCAGGTGGCAGGCCCGCAGCCGTGCAGGCATGTCGGGCTCGGAGACCGTGGTCATCCGGGTGGTGATGCCCGCCGCGGCCTCGTCCAGGCCCGGAGCGGTCAGCGTCGCACCCCGCGAGAGGCGGACCTCGAGCTCCAGGGAGGCCAGCCCGTAGCCGTGGCGGCCGTAGATCGCCGGCTCGCTGGCGTGCAGCGCGGAGACGTGCATGCCGGGCTCGGCGTGCACCTGCTCGAAGTGGTGGCGCAGCATCGCCGTGAGCACGCCCTGACGTCGGTGGTCGGGATGCACGCCGACCCAGGTCAGTCCGGAGCACGCGACCGGACGGGTGCCGCCGTCGGGGCCGGGGATCGCCAGGGTGAGCGGGAACGTGCCGTACACGCCGGGGTACGTCGCCGGGTCGGCACCGTCCTGCTCGGCCGCGAAGCGCTGGTCCGGACGCAGCCCGGTCAGCTGCACCTCGGTGTCGGCGGACGCCACCTCGGCGAACCACACGGTCTGGTCGGTGGCGAGGTAGCGGTCGGCGTCGGTCGCCAGCCCTACTCGGATCTGCGAGGTGCTCATCCCACCACCCAAGCGGTGCGGTGGTGCGACCACAACCCGATTACAGGCCGTCCTGGTCCAGGTGGGCGGGCTCGGACTCGGTCGGTGACCGGCGCAGCTCGTGGACGATCTCGTCGCGCAGACCGGACCACCGGATGCCCAGCCGCACGGCCCCCGCCGTGACCGCCGCCAGCACGCTGATCCATCCGAGCACCGCGACGATCAGCGCGAGGGCCGCGGGCACGGGACTCTCGTCGTAGTCGCCGTCGGGCCACGCGCCGAAGGCCCAGGCGGTGCCGACGACGGCCGCCACGGCGCCGAAGAGCGCGAGTGCTGCCACGGTGTTCCCTGCGTCCGCCCGATCGTTCGCCATGGGGGGAGCGTAGACCAGGTCAGGACCCGGGGGGCTGGACCCGACCGCGCACCTCGCCGAGGGCGATCCGGCCGCCGCCGGTGCCGGGGGCGCTGTAGCGGAGCACGACCTCGTCGCCGTCGGCGAGGTACGCCGACTCGTCGCCCCAGCCGATCTCGAGCAGGGAGCCCCGCTGCTCCGGCTCCGGCCCGCTGATGGTGCCGGAGCCGTAGAGGTCCCCCGTGCGCAGCGAGGCGCCGTTGACGGTCAGGTGCGCCAGCATCTGGGCCGGCGACCAGTACATCGTGCGGTACGGCGGACGGCTCACGACCTCGCCGTTGAGCACCACCTCGACGTCGATGTCGAGGCCGCGGGTGAGATCAGGGCCCAGGTAGGGCAAGGGCTCCGGGTCCTGACCGGGCAGCTCCACCCACGCTGCCGCGAGGGCGGCGACCGGCGTGACCCAGTGCGACACCGACGTCGCGAACGACTTGCCGAGGAACGGCCCGAGCGGCACGTACTCCCACGCCTGGATGTCGCGCGCCGACCAGTCGTTGAGCCCGACCACGCCGAAGACGTGGTCGGCGAACGCGCCGTACGGGACGGGCGTCCCGAGCTGGGAGCCGACGCCGACCACGAAGCCCAGCTCCGCCTCGATGTCGAGGCGTCGCGAGGCGCCGTACGTCGGGCCGTCGGCCGCGGGCCGCTGGCCGCGTGGTCGCACGATCGGCGTGCCCGAGGGGACCACCGTGCCCGCGCGGCCGTGGTAGCCGACGGGCAGGTGGCGCCAGTTGGGCAGCAGGGCGGCGCCGTCGGGGCGGAAGATCCGCCCGACGTTGGTGGCGTGGTGGATCGAGGCGTAGAAGTCGACGTAGTCGGCGACCTCGATCGGCAGGTGCAGCTCGACGTCGCGCAGCGGGACCGTCGCGGCGCCGGCCTCGAGCAGGCGGCGCGCCTCGGCCCGGGTCTCGGCCCAGACGTCGGGGCCGAGCGCCATGAAGGCGTTGAGGGACGGCGTCGCCAGCTCCGGTCGACCGGTCGCCGCGGCCAGGTCCAGGACGTCGTCGCCGATCCTGACCCCGACCCGTCGCGTGCCCCCGACCGGCGAGAAGACGCCGTACGGCAGGTGGTCGAGCCCGAAGCCGTCAGTCATCTGCGCGACCCGCATCCAAGAGGCCCAGCTCCAGCAGGTCCTCGAGCGCCTCGTCGACCGCGCAGGAGCCGAAGGACGTGAACCACCGCCGCGCGCCGGCCAGGTCGAGGCCGCGCGCGGTCGCCACGAGCGCGGCGGGCTCCCGCTGCTCGAGCAGTTCCACCACGTCCGTCGGTGGGCTGCCGTCGAACGCGAGCCGGGTCGCGACGAGCAGGTTGAGGAAGCCGTGGTGCTCGAACCCCTCCGCGCCCGTGTGGCGCACCGCGCGATGCAGCCCGGCCGTGCACTTGTACGGCGTCTCGCGATCCAGTGCCGCGTCGATCCAGCCGGCGAGGGTGGTGGCCGTGGGGAAGGCGTGCGCCTCCAGGCCGCCGGTCCGGAGCTTGAGGCGGTGCTCGGCCGCGGCGACCTCGTCGGCCGCTCGGAGCCAGGTCGTCTCGGGACAGGAGCCGGGGATCTCGATGTAGATCGGCACGTGGTCGTCCAGGACGCCCTCCGCGCGGGCGGCGTCGACGGCGGCGACCACCCGGCGGGCGGCGCCGACCGGGTCCGCGGGGTCCCGCAGCGCGATCTCGAGGCCCTCGACGGCGACGTGCAGCTTGCGGCCGAGGCCGGCGGCTCCCGCGACCTGACCGGCGCCGCCGGTGACGACCACCGACAGCGCGAGCGGGGTGCCGCGCAGGAGCGGGATGTCGGTGTCGCGGACCACGAACGTGCCGACCAGGTCGGCGTACGCCGCGTGCCGGCGGGCCTGGTGCGCGGCCGCGGCCTCGTGGATCGGCGCGTCCCCGGGCGGGAAGATCGCGGCGTCGTCGACGAAGGAGGTCCATGTGCCGTCGGTCACCACGGGACTAACGTAACCAGACATGGCGTACTACCGCGCGGTGGGCGAGATCCCGCCGACCCGACACACCCAGCACCGCGACCCCGAGGGTCGGCTCTACTACGAGGAGCTGATGGGGGAGGAGGGCTTCTCCTCCGACTCCTCCCTGCTCTACCACCGGGGCGTGCCGTCGGCGATCGTCGCCTCCGAGGTCTGGGAGCTGCCCGACCAGGGCCGCACGCCCAACCACCCCCTCAAGCCGCGGCACCTCAAGCTCCACGAGCTCGAGACCGGCCTGGATGCCGTCGAGGGGCGCCGGCTGGTGCTTGGCAACAACGACGTCCGGATCTCGTACGTCGTGACCGGGACCGACCCGTCGCCGTACTACCGCAACGCGATCGGGGACGAGTGCGTGTACGTCGAGTCCGGGAGCGGCGTGGTCGTGACGGTCTTCGGCGTCGTCGACTACCGCGCCGGCGACTACGTGATCGTGCCGCGGGCGACCACGCACTGCTGGGTGCCGGCCGAGCCGAGCCGGCTCTACGCGATCGAGGCCAACAGCCACATCGCCCCGCCGAAGCGCTACCTCTCGCGCTACGGCCAGCTGCTCGAGCACGCGCCGTACTGCGAGCGCGACCTCTACGGCCCCACCGAGCCGTTCCTGGTCGACGGCACGGACGTCGACGTGCTGGTGAAGCACCGCACCAGCGCCGGGGTCGTCGGCACCCGGCTGACGTACGCGACGCATCCCTTCGACGTGGTCGGGTGGGACGGCTGTCTCTACCCCTACACCTTCAACATCGAGGACTACATGCCGATCACCGGCAAGGTGCACCAGCCGCCACCGGTGCACCAGGTCTTCGAGGGACACAACTTCGTGATCTGCAACTTCCTGCCGCGCAAGGTCGACTACCACCCGCTGTCGATCCCGGTGCCGTACTACCACTCCAACGTCGACAGCGACGAGGTGATGTTCTACGTCGCCGGCGACTACGAGGCGCGGAAGGGGTCGGGCATCGGGCTCGGCTCGATCTCGTTGCACCCCGGTGGCTACGCCCACGGCCCGCAGCCGTCCGCGATCGAGGCCTCGCTGGGCGTCGACTACTTCGACGAGTCTGCCGTCATGGTCGACACCTTCGCGCCGCTCGACCTCGGCGAGGGCGGGCTCGCGGCCGAGGACCCGGCGTACGCGTGGACGTGGGCACGTCAGCCCTGACCCAGCCACCGCTCCGAGAACGACGTCGACCCGCCCGAAGGTTCTCGGGCGGGTCGACGGTGGAGGGACCAGGGTCAGGGAGCGACCGGCTGGTCCGTCAGCTTCTTGAAGGTGTACGCCGTGCCGATGATGACCAGCGGCACGGTCACCAGGAGGCCGACGCCGCACGCGATGGCACCGGCGGCGGCGACCAGGCCGCCGACGATGTACCAGATGAGCGTGTCGCCGAGGTTGTCCTTGATCAGCTCGAAGCTGGCCTTCACCGCCTCGACCGGCGAGAGGCCCTTGTCGATGACGAAGAACAGCGTGTACGACGTCAGGAACGCCACCACGATGCCGGGCAGGTAGCAGAGGATGTAGCCGACGCCGGTGAGGACGCCGACCAGCAGGCTCGCGAGCACGACCGCGCCGATGCCCTCGGTCTTGAACAGCTCCGACACCTGGAATCGCCGTCCCTCGGTGATGCCGAGTGCGCCGCGGATGATGCCGGCGCCGACGATCTGCGCGACGACGAAGACGAATCCGAACGCCAGTCCGCTGACGATCATCCGCCAGAGGAAGCCCGAGCCGTCGTCGCACACCAGGTTGGTCGCGGAGTCGTTGAGCTCGCAGCTCGGGCTGCTCGTCAGCAGCGCGATGAAGCCGAAGGCGATCGCGACCGCCGCGGCGTACACGACGAAGAGGACCAGGGCCGCGAGCAGGATCTGCCCGAGGTTGTCCTGGAACTTCGCCCAGCCGTAGGAGAGGGCAGCGCCCAGGTCCCACTTCTTCGTGGCGAGTCCCGGAGGGGGCGGAGGCGCCTCGCCGTACCCGCCCGCGGGCGCGCCGTACGACGGCGGCGGTGGCGGCGGCGGCGGTGCGGCTTCCTCGCCGACCGGCGGCTGGGGGGGAACTGCCTCGCCCTCAGGCTGCGGGTCCTCGGGCGGGGGTACGTTCGTTGACATCGAGATGCTCCTGCGTTGGTCCGTCGGTGAGGCGGTCGCCTGAAGGTAGCGGTGAGCGTGGTCATCCAGACAGGCACCAATGGGCTATTTCCACGGGAGTCCCCGGATGCGAGTGCGGGTACCGCTCCCGGTACTTGCCTCGAGGGACAGGATGGAGCCATGGGACGACGAGCGCGTGAGCACGAGATCGACGAGGCCGACGTCACGGTCGGCAAGCCCAAGCACTACGCCGCGGGCGTGCCCGCGGTCACGGTCGCGATGAGGCGCTCGCTCGAGCAGATGGGCGTCGTCCGCACGGCGCGCACCCTGCTCCGTCTCAACCAGGTCGACGGCTTCGACTGCCAGGGATGCGGTTGGCCGGATCCGGACGCCGAGCACCGTCACACCGCGGAGTTCTGCGAGAACGGCGCCAAGGCCGTCGTGGACGAGGCGACCCGCAACCACCTCGACCGGGAGTTCTTCGCCCGGCACTCGTTGGCCGACCTGGCGGAGCACACCGACTACTGGCTCAACCAGCAGGGCCGGATCACCGAGCCGATGGTGGTGCGCGACGGCGCGACCCACTACGAGCCGATCAGCTGGGACGACGCCTTCGCGATGATGGGGCGACACCTGCGGGCGATCGAGCCGGACCAGGCCGTGTTCTACACCTCCGGCAAGGTCTCGAACGAGGCGGCGTTCCTCTACCAGCTCTTCGCCCGCGCCTACGGCACCAACAACCTGCCCGACTGCTCGAACATGTGCCACGAGTCGACGTCGGTGGGTCTGGCCGAGGTGATCGGCATCGGCAAGGGATCGGTCACGCTCGACGACGTCCACGACGCCGACCTCATCGTGATCATGGGGCAGAACCCCGGCACCAACCACCCCCGGATGCTCAGCGCCCTCGAGATCGCCAAGCAGCACGGCGCGAAGATCATCGCGGTCAACCCGCTCAAGGAGGCGGGACTCCTGCGGTTCAAGAACCCGCAGACCCCCCGGGGCATCGTCGGACCGGGCACCGGGCTCGCCGACCTCTACCTCCAGGTGCGCACCAACGGCGACCTCGCGCTGCTCCAGGCGCTCGGGCACCTGCTGCTGCAGTGGGGCGCGATCGACCGCGACTTCATCGAGGAGCACACCGTCGGCTTCGAGGAGTACGCCGAGGCCTCGCGCCACCTGGACTGGGACGACGTCCTCGCCTCGAGCGGCCTGAGCCGCGCCGAGATCGAGGAGGCCGCACGGATGCTGCAGGCCTCCTCCAAGACGGTCTTCTGCTGGGCGATGGGGATCACCCAGCACCACAACGCGGTGGCCACGGTTAAGGAGATCGCCAACGTCGCCTTCCTGCAGGGCAACATCGGCAAGCCCGGCGCCGGGCTGTGCCCGGTGCGCGGCCACTCCAACGTGCAGGGCGACCGCACCATGGGCATCTGGGAGCGTGTGCCGGACCACTTCCTCGACTCCCTGCAGGCCGAGTTCGGCTTCGACCCCCCGCGCGAGCACGGGTACGACACCGTGGCATCCATCAAGGCGCTGCGCGACGGCAAGGCGAAGGTCTTCGTGGGCCTCGGCGGCAACTTCGTCTCCGCCGCCCCGGACACGTCCGTGACCGAGGACGCGCTCCGCTCGGCCGACCTGACCGTGCACGTCTCCACCAAGCTGAACCGGTCGCACGTCGTCCACGGTCGCGAGGCGCTGATGCTGCCGGTGCTCGGCCGCAGCGAGAAGGACCTGACCGGCGGGATCCGCCAGCGCGTGACGGTCGAGGACTCGATGTCGGCGGTGCACTCCTCCAAGGGCCCGCTGGCACCGGCCTCGAAGCACCTGCGCTCCGAGGTCGACATCATCTGCACGCTGGCCGAGGCGACGCTCGACGACGGCCGGGGCATCCCGTGGTCGGAGTTCCGGGCGGACTACTCCAACATCCGGCGACGGATCTCGCGGATCGTGCCCGGGTGCGCGGCGTACGAGGAGAAGGTCGACCAGCCGGGCGGCTTCACGCTGCCGCACCCGCCGCGGGACACCCGGACCTTCGAGACCGAGAAGGACCGCGCCATCTTCACCGTCAGCCCGATGGAGGTGCTGCAGATCCCGGAGGGCCGCCTGGTGCTGCAGACGATCCGGTCCCACGACCAGTTCAACACCACGATCTACGGGCTCAGCGACCGCTACCGCGGGATCGAGGGCGGTCGGCGGGTGATCTTCCTGCACCAGGACGACATCGCGGCCCTGGGCTTCGCGGAGGGTGACTACGTCGACATCATCAGCGAGTGGAAGGACGGCTCGGAGCGTCAGGTGCCGACCTTCCGGATCGTGGCGTACGACCAGCCCCGCGGGTGCGCGGCGGCGTACTACCCGGAGACCAACCCGCTGGTGCCGCTCGGCCACACCGCGGAGGGCAGCAACCAGCCGGCGTACAAGTCGGTGATCGTGCGGCTGGAGCGGTCCACGGGTGGACGGACCGGCGTGACCCAGGCGAGCGACGCCAACAAGGTGGTGCCGAGCTCCTCCAGTCGCGGTGACGAGACCAAGCGAGCGGTCCAGCCGCACCACCTGTCCTGAGGCGCGTCACAATGGCGGTGTGAGCAACCTCGAGGACAGGCCGGCCGAGCTCGACTGCCACACCGCCACCGGGTCGGGCGTCGAGATCATGACCCCGCGCGACGTCCCGCTCGGCGGGCCGCGCGCGATGCGCGTACGCCGTACGCTCCCGCAGCGCGAGCGCTCGCTGATCGGCGCCTGGTGCTTCGTCGACCACTACGGGCCGGACGAGGTCGCCGAGAGCGGCGGCATGGTCGTCCCGCCGCACCCGCACACCGGGCTGCAGACGGTGAGCTGGCTCTTCACCGGCGAGGTCGAGCACCGCGACAGCGCCGGGCACCACGCGATGGTGCGACCCGGCGAGGTCAACCTGATGACCGCCGGTCGCGGCATCAGCCACTCCGAGGTCTCGCCGTCGTCGACGACGACCCTGCACGGCGCCCAGCTGTGGGTCGCGCTGCCCGACGCCGACAGGTTCGTCGACCCGACCTTCGCCCACCACGCGCCGGAGCCGGTGCGCGGCGAGGGCTTCGAGGCGCGGGTGTTCCTGGGCTCGCTGCTCGGCGACACCTCGCCGGTGTCGACGTACACCCCGCTGCTCGGCGCCGAGGTGGTGCTCTCTCCCCGCACGTCGGTCGTCCTCGACGTCGACCCGACCTTCGAGCACGGTGTCCTCGTCGACTCCGGCGCGCTGTCGGTCGCCGGGGTCGAGGCCGCGCAGCACGACCTCGCCTACGTGCCGCCCGGGTCCTCGACGATCGAGCTCACGTCGACCGACGAACCGGTCCGGCTGCTGCTCCTCGGTGGGCCGCCCTTCGGCGAGGCCATCGTGATGTGGTGGAACATCGTCGCCCGCACCCACGAGGAGGTCGTCGCCTGGCGCGACGAGTGGCAGGCCCAGATCGTCGACGGCCGACTCGCCGACGGCCCCTTCGGCATCCCGGTCGGCGACCACCGCCCCCCCATCCCAGCGCCCCCGCTCCCCAACGTCCGCCTGAAGGAACGCCGCTAGCAAGAGGACGCGTCGGCCATCGGTGATCAAGGTGTCCTGGCACGCCGTCCGCGGTGGTTGAGGAGGAGCGGTACGCCGTCCCGGTGGCTGGGAAGACGCGGTACGTCGCCCCGGTGGTTGAGGTGCGAGGCGCGCTAGCGCCGAGCCTCGAAACCCCCGCAGGAAAACCAAGGCAATGTGCGGAGCATCCAGCTCCGCTCGGGTCGGCCGCCGACAGGCCGGGTACGCGGGTACGGCGCGCAGTGGGTTGCGGCCATCCGGTGGTTGAGGTGCGAGGGCCGCCAGGCCCGAGCCTCGAAACCCCGCAGCGAAGGCAGGGCAATGAGCGTGACCTTCGGGTGGGCTCGGCTCGTTCGCCGACAGGCTGGCTACGCCGGGTACGGCGGCCGGCTTCTCGGTGGTTGAGGTGCGAGGCGCGCTAGCGCCGAGCCTCGAAACCCCTGCAGCGAAGGCAGGGCGATGGGCTCGGCCTTCGGGTGCATTGGGGTCGTTCGCCGACAGGGCGACTACGCGGGTACGGCGCGCAGTGGTTGCGGCCGCCTGCCGGGTCCCCGCTGGTTGAGGTGCGAGGGCCGCCAGGCCCGAGCCTCGAAACCACCCTGGACGACACCCGGTTCCTGCAGTTCGAACGCTGATGGATGCCCCTCCACAGGCCGTCAATGCAGGTGTGGATGAACTCCTCGGATCGTGACTCCTTCGTGACCCAGAACCCTGTGAAAACAGGGGTTCTGAGCCTCTGACTGTCGGTGGTCAGTGCTTGGCTAGAACCATGACCACGATGACCACACCCCACCACCAGGTGGCATTGGTGACCGCGCAGATGCGTACTGCTGCCGACGCTCTGGTGGGGGCGTCGGTGTGGTCGATGAGCGCTCCGGAAGCCGCCACAACGCTTCTGGAACTGGGCCGCCTGAAGGCTCAGGTGGTCGAGCTCAAGACCCGCGTCGCCGCGCACGCCGACGAGGTCCAGGTCGGCACCGATGTCGGCGCCACGAGCACGTCGAACTGGTACGCCCACCAGACCCGCGAGACCAGGTCGGCGGCATACCGGACCGTGCGCCGCGGGTACGACCTCGGCATCTACGACCGGGTCCGATCAGGGCTCGCCCGCGGCGACCTGCGCCTGGAGCAGGCCGACGTGATCATCCGGTCGATCAAGGCACTCCCGGACGGTCTCGACCCGGACCTGCTGATCAAGGCCGAGGAGCACCTCGTCACAGCCGCGGAGGAGCACGACGCGAAGCGCCTCACCATCCTCGGGCGCCGGCTCCTGGAGGTCATCGCACCCGACCTCGCCGACCAGCACGAGTCCGACCTCCTCGAACGTGAAGAAGCCAAAGCAGCACAAGCGTGCCGGCTCACGATGAGCGACGACGGCCACGGCAAGGTCCACGGACGCTTCACGTTGCCCGCGTTGCAGGCAGCCGAGCTGAAGAAGATGCTCCTCGCGCTCGCCGCCCCCAAGCACCTCGCCGCCACCCACGGCCCCGGGATGGAGAGACGGCCCGGACCCGAGCGGATGGGCCGAGCCTTCTGCGAGCTCATCGACCGCATCAGCGCGAAAGACCTCCCCCAGCTCGGAGGACGGGACGCGACCATCGTGGTCACCATCGACCACGACACCTTCCTCGGCCGGCTGGACAAGGCCGGGGTCATCGACACCGGAGAGCGCATCAGCGCAGCCGCCGCCCGCCGATTGGCGTGCACCGCGAGGATCATCCCCGTCGTCCTCGGCGCGGACTCCGAGGTCCTCGACGTCGGGAGAGCACGACGGTTCTTCACCAAGGCCCAGCTCACCGCCATGACCCTGCGCGACGGCGGCTGCGTGACCGAGGGCTGCGACTGGCCGCCCTGGATGTGCCACGCCCACCATTGGACCAGATGGGCCGACGGTGGCCCTTCCGACCTCGGCAACGCCGGACTCCTCTGCCCAAGACACCACGCCCGCGCCCACGACCCGGCGTACGCAATGGAGCAGCACCACAGCGGCGAGGTCACCTTCACCCGACGCCAATAGGCCGCCCACTCAAGCAGGGTCGTTGCGCATCGGGGACCGCCCGGGTCCGCCGATGGGTGGATTCGGCGGCAGCCGCGTCGCTGATCCGGCTGCTCATCGGGACGATCGCCGGCGTCTTCTCGGCGAGCTGCGCTGTGCTCGCCGGGGTGAAGTCCGCTGAACACCGATTGGCTGTCCGCTCGGGCGCCCGCCGGTTCTGATGTACGCCGTCCTTCCACACCAGCAGGGAGGGCATGACCTGCGCGGTGACGCCGACGCCCGAAGACTCACTCGGATTCGACGGCTGGAGTCCCCGCTGCGCGGGAACGCTGCTCGACATGGGTCTGTTCTCTCGTCACGCATCGGTGTCCCGCGATCTCCGCGACCGCGACTACGTGCTCACCGGATGCCCACTGGTCGCTCACGACGACCGCGTTGTGCTGGTCGACGTCACCGTGCGCCTGACCGTGCGGCACCCCACGGACGAGAGGGATGTCCCGCTCGGGTACGACCCCGCAGATGAGCGAGCGATGCACGCCGTCTGCGTCACGGTGCTGCGTCTGATGGCTGAAGAGGTGTCGTCGGAGGACCTGATGGTCGGGCGTGCCGGTGTGGCAGAGGCTGTCGAGCGAGCGCTCTCCTTCGCGCCGGTGGGTGCCGGCCTCGATGCACGCGTGACGAGCGTTGACGTGCGTCCGTACGACGAGCACCTCCTGGCGCAGGCGCACGAGTTCCGGATCGTCACGTCCTGACCGAGGGCCCGTCCGGGTTGGCGCGACCCAAAGCGATCACAGCGCCACCACGCCGCGTGCCTGCGTCGCGCCTCAGATCTGAGGCGCAGGTGCCGATGAATGTGCCGTGAACGACCTCCTGCCGGCGACTCCGCGTCGCGCGCCCTCCCCGGGTCACACCTCGTGGGCACGACGGACGTCCATCACCTCTCGCCTGATGTTCCTCGCCTTGGTCGGCCCGATCGTCCTGGCGATCGTGGTGGCAATCGGCGTGCACGGCTTCTCCCGGCAGCAGGACGCGTCGACCACGGTGGAGCGCTACCTGGCGCTCTCCGGTGACCTGGCGGACGTCCGCTTCGACACCGCGGACTGGAACGGGTGGCAGACCGCCTACGCCTTCGATGCTGTCCGAGGTGTCCCGGACGCCGCTACCGACAGCGGGGAGAGTCGCCGGGCGTTCCTCGACGCGGCCGACCGTCTGGAGTCCCATCTCGACCGCCTCGCGGACAACCCCGCCCTGAGCCGGGACGGTCGCCAGCAGGTCGAGCTGGCCCGTCAGGCCTTCACCGCCTTCATGGACCTCGACGTGGAGGTCGCAGCCGACTACCAGGCCGGCACGCCGGCAGCCGTGCGACGAGCCAACGACCTGGTGATCGGTGAGGAGATCGAGAACTTCCAGAAGCTCGGAGCCGCCGTCGCCACGGTCGACCAGGAGGCCCAGACGGCCGGGTCCGCGGCCGCCCGACAGGCCCGCGCCGACGCGGCCGGCGGCCGACGCACGATGCTGCTGGCGGGAGCAGCAGGGCTGGTGATCAGCGTGCTGCTCGCCCTGGCCGTCTCCGCCACCATCCGTCGCCCACTGGGGCAGCTGCGCCAGCGCATGCGCGCGCTCGCCGACGACGAGCGCGCCGACCTCACCCGTCGGCTCGACGTCGACGGCACGGACGAGCTCGGCTCGATCGCCGGCTCCTTCAACGTCTTCGTCGGCCGGGTCCAGGACGCCGTGGCCACCCTCGCCTCGTCGGTCGCGACCATCTCGACCTCCTCGAACGGACTGGCCCGCAGCTCCGAAGGGATCTCCGACGCGGCCGCCGAGGCGGCCGCGCAGGCCGGTGTCGTCGCCGCCGCCGCGGCTCAGGTCTCGGCGAGCGTCAGCACGGTCGCCGCCGGCTCGGAGGAGATGAGCTCGGCGATCGAGGAGATCGCGCAGTCGGCTGCACAGGCGTCGATGGTCGCTGCCGAGGCCGTCGCCACCGCCGCGGCGACGTCGACCGACATGGGACGCCTCAGCGAGTCCTCACGCGAGATCGGCGACGTGCTCCAGCTGATCACCAAGATCGCCGGGCAGACGAACCTGCTGGCCCTCAACGCGACCATCGAGGCGGCCCGGGCCGGTGCGGCGGGCAAGGGCTTCGCGGTCGTGGCCACCGAGGTCAAGGAGCTCGCCCAGGAGACGGCGCGCGCCACCGAGGACATCGGCAACCGCATCGACCAGATCCAGACCAACACCATCAACGCCGCGCACTCGATCACCGAGATCACCGAGGTGGTGGGCCGGATCAACGAGCACCAGGCCACCATCGCCGCCGCGGTCGAGGAGCAGCTCGCGACCAACAACGAGACCACCCGCAACGTGAGCGACGCGGCCACCGGCGCCACCGAGATCGCCAGCAACATCGGCGCCGTCGCCGAGGCCGCCGAGGCCACCACTGCTCAGGTGGTCCAGGCCCAGCAGGTGACCGGCGAGCTCGTCGCGCTGACGGACCGCCTCACCACGCTGGTCGCGGGCTTCAAGTACTGATCGCCCACCAGGTCGACCACGTCGTCTGCCGCTCCGCCCCGTTCGGTACGACGTCGGGGCGCTCACCGTGCTGCCCACCGCCGGCGGACCTGGCCGAGTGGGCGTCGACGGGTGCATGATCACAGGACCGCGGCAGCACCCGGTCCGCGCTCGGCAGAAGCGAGGCACCATGAACAAAGCAGTCCTCCACTCCATGTCCGACGCAGAGCGCGGCCTCGTCGCCGACACCGAGCGTGACGCCATCGCCGACCTCACCGAGGACGAGCTGCTCGAGCTCCACACCCGGATCCGGCGGACCCGGAGCAAGTACGCGAAGAACTACCGCCGCGCCGCCAGCTCCAACGTCAAGCAAGCGGGCGGTCGCGGCAAGGGCTTCGCCCAGAACTCGCGTGATCGCGACAAGGCCGAGGTGTTCGAGCTGGCGCTGGCCCGGGTGAGCCGACAGGTCGCCGTCCGCGCCAACGAGGCGGCTCGCGAACTCAAGGACGAGCGCCTGGCGGCAGCCCGCCAGGGCTCGACCGGACCCGACTCCACGGCGAGCACGCCCGCCGGTGCCGCTCCCACCGGTCGGGGACGGCAGACGCGTAAGACCACCGGTGGGCTCAAGAAGGACGCCTCGTCGCAGTCGGCCGGTGCCCGGCGCCAGGCCAAGCGGGACGCCCGCCCGTAGGCGTCGCCGGCTGCCCGCACCGGTGTCGGCGCTCTCCGTCAGGATGTCCCCATGGGACCGCTGATCGGTGAGGACGGGGTGGCGCGCTGCCCGTGGGCGGGCGGCGCGGGCGTCATGCGCGACTACCACGACGAGGAGTGGGGCCGGCGTGTCCACGGGGAGGCGTCGTACCTCGAAAGACTCACACTCGAGGCGTTCCAGTCCGGGCTGTCGTGGTCGACGATCCTCAACAAGCGGCCGGCCTTCCGCGAGGTCTTCCACGAGTTCGACGCGGAGGCGATCGCGGCGTTCGACGACGCGGACCTCGCGCGGCTGATGGCGGACGCGCGCATCGTCCGCAACCGCATGAAGATCGAGGCCACCATCACCAACGCACGCGCGACGGTGGCTCTCCGGGAGCAGGAGGGCCTGGAGGGGTTCGTGCTGTCGTTCGCACCCGACGAGCCGCCCGCGTGGCAGGACACCTCCGAGATGGCGACCACGTCGGAGGGGTCGAGGGCGCTGTCGAAGGAGCTGAAGAAGCGGGGCTTCGCGTTCGTCGGTCCGACGACGATGTACGCCCTGATGGAGGCGATCGGCATCTTCGACCCGCACCTGGTGGGCTGCCACCGGCGCGGGCTCAGCTGACGAAGGCCAGGATCTCCGCGGCCACCTCGGCCGGCCGCTCGAGCTGCAGGAAGTGCCCGGCGCCGCCCACGAGCACGGCGCGCGAGGTCGCCGGCATCCACTGCGCCACGACCGGGAAGAAGCGCGGGTCCATCGCGCCGTCCTGGTCGCCGTGCAGGTAGAGCAGCGGTGCGACCGGCTCCGCGAGCGCCGGCCCGATCCCGCGGCCGAGCATCGCCCGGTAGTACGACACCGCCGCACGCGCGTGCGCGAGGTCGGGTACGGCGCTCCGCAGCAGCTCGAGGTCCTCCGACGCGTCGTACCCCGGGGACCACGACCGCCACAGCCGTGCTGCCAGCCGGTGGAGGTGCCGCTCCGACAGGCCCGGCACCTGGTTGGCCGCGATGTACCAGGAGTGGAAGGGCTGCCGCACCATCCCGGACGCCCACGCGCCGATGGTGGCGCGGGTCGGGTTCATCGCGGCGAAGGGCGGCACCGCCAGCGACACGTGCCGGGCGTACGGCGACGCCGGGTCGCCGACGACCGCGTTGGTCGTGATGGCACCCCAGTCGTGGCCGAGCAGCACGCTGTCGGCGCCCCCGCCGAGCACGTCATGCAGTGCCACCGCGTCGGCGACCAGCGCCCGCACCGAGTAGTCACCGTCGTCGGGGATGCCCGACGGGGCGTAGCCGCGCAGGAACGGCGCCGCGACGCGCAAACCGGTGTCGGCCAGCAGCGGCGCGACCCGTCGCCAGGTCCAGGCGGTGTCGGGGAAGCCGTGCAGCGCGACCACCAGCCGCCCGTCGGCCGGACCCCACTCCAGGACGTGCGCGGAGTGACCGGGCAGCTGGACGTCGTACTCCGTCGGGTCCGGGTGGAGGGTCACGACGCTCAGCGAACCAGATTCACGCGCCCAGCGCAGCAGCCTCCGCAGCCAGCCGGGTGACCGTGTCCCAGTCGCCGGCCGCGAGCGCGTCGGCGGGAGTGATCCAGGAGCCGCCGATGCAGCCGACGTTCGGCAGCGCGAGGTACGACGCCGCCGAGGCCGGCGTGATGCCGCCGGTCGGGCAGAAGCGGGCGGCGGGCACGGGGGAGGCGATCGCCTTGAGGTACGCCGTCCCGCCGGAGGCCGCCGCAGGGAAGAACTTCATGTCGGTGATGCCCGCCTCGAGCGCGGCCAGCACCTCCGACACGGTGGCCGTGCCCGGGAGGAAGGGCAGGCCGGTGTCCTGCATCGCGTGCAGCAGCTGGCGGGTCGTGCCGGGCGACACCAGGAACTGTGCGCCGGCGTCGAGCGCCTCCTTGGCCTGTCCGGGCGTCGTGATGGTCCCGGCGCCGATCAGGATCTCCGGCACCTCCGACGCGATCGCGCGGATGGCGTCGAGCGCGACCGGCGTACGCAGCGTCAGCTCGATGGCCGGCAGGCCGCCGGCGACCAGGGCGCGAGCGACCGGGACGGCGTGCGCGAGCGAGTCGAGCACCACCACCGGCATCACCGGCACGACGTCGAGCACGGACGGAGCGATCTCAGACTGGCTGGACAAGGCGGACCTCCTGGCCGGGGGCGGTGATGCCCGGGAAGACGCTGGCGCCGGTGTCGGCGGTCCCGACGGTGGCGCGGAAGGCGGCGAAGAGCTCGCGGCCGGTGCCGGCCCACTCCGAGCCCTGCGGTGCGCGCCCCGTGGCCGGGCGGCGCGAGAAGGACTCGTGGTCGACGTCCAGGCCGAGCAGACCGCCGTCCGCGTCGACGGTGATGACGTCGCCGTCCTGGATCCGGGACAGCGGGCCGCCGAGGGCGGCCTCGGGCGTGACGTGGATGGCGGCCGGGACCTTGCCCGACGCACCGGACATCCGGCCGTCGGTCACGATCGCGACCTTCTGGCCACGGTCCTGCAGCACGCCGAGCGCGGGGGTGAGCTTGTGCAGCTCCGGCATGCCGTTGGCGGCGGGGCCCTGGTAGCGGATGACGGCGACGAAGTCGCGGCCGTCGAGCTCGCCGTGGCCGAAGGCCGTCAGGAAGTCGTGCTGGTCGTCGAAGACGACGGCCGGCGCGCTCACCAGCCGGTGCTCCGGCTTGACCGCGGAGGTCTTGATCACCGCACGGCCCAGCGGACCCGTCAGCATCCGCAGCCCGCCGTCGACCGAGAACGGGTCGGAGGCCGGACGCAGCACCCCGTGGTCGAGCGACTCGGTCGGGCCGTCCTCCCACGTGAGCTCGTCGCCGCGCAGCACCGGCTCCTGCGTGTAGCGCCACAGGCCGCGACCCACGATCGTCTGGACGTCGTCGTGCAGCAGACCTGCCTCGAGGAGGGTCCGCACCAGGAAGCCGATCCCGCCCGCGGCGTGGAAGTGGTTCACGTCCGCCTCGCCGTTGGGGTACATCCGGCTGAGCAGCGGCACGACGGCCGACAGGTCGGACAGGTCGTCCCAGGTGAGGCTGATGCCGGCCGCGCGGGCGATCGCGACCAGGTGCATCGTGTGGTTCGTCGAGCCGCCGCTGGCGAGCAGCGCCACGCAGGCGTTGACGATCGCCTTCTCGTCGACGATCTCGCCGATCGGGGTGGGCTCACCGCCCTGCGGCGTCATCTCGGTGACCCTGCGGCCGGCCGCGCGGGTCAGCGCCTCGCGCAGCGGCGTGCCGGGGTTGACGAAGGAGGAGCCCGGCAGGTGCAGGCCGAGCACCTCCATCAGCAGCTGGTTGGAGTTGGCGGTGCCGTAGAAGGTGCAGGTGCCGGCGGAGTGGTACGACGCCGCCTCGGCCTCGAGCAGCTCGTCGCGGCCGATCTTCCCCTCGGCGTACAGCTGGCGCACCCGCGCCTTCTCCGAGTTCGGCAGCCCGGAGGTCATCGGCCCGGCCGGCACGAAGACCGTCGGCAGGTGGCCGAACGCCAGCGCGCCGATCAGGAGGCCAGGGGTGATCTTGTCGCAGACGCCGAGCATCAGCACGCCGTCGAACATGTCGTGGGACAGGGCGATCGCGGCCGACATCGCGATCACGTCGCGGCTGTACAGCGAGAGCTGCATGCCGTCACGGCCCTGGGTGATGCCGTCGCACATGGCGGGCACGCCGCCGGCGAACTGGGCGATGCCCCCGGCCCGGATGATCGCGTGCTTGAGCGTCTCGGGGTAGTCGCGGTAGGGCTGGTGGGCCGACAGCATGTCGTTGTACGACGACACGATCGCGATGTTGGGCTTGACCCGCCCGCGCAGAGCCAGCTTGTCGGTGGGCTCGGCCGCGGCGAAGCCGTGCGCAAGGTTGGCGCAGGCCAGGGCCTCGCGGGCGGGACCGGCGTGCTGGGCGGCCTCGAGCCGGCGGACGTACTCGGCGCGGCTCGCGGTGCTGCGCTCGACGATGCGGGCCGTGACGGCCGCGAGCGTGGGATGCAGGCTCTGGTGCGCGGGTGGGGTCACTGGTCGGGCTCCTGCCAGGTCCGGCCGTCACGCTCGAGGAGCATGGCGGCGGCGATCGGTCCGGTCGTCCCGGCCGGGTACCGCTTGGGGCGCTCGCGCGTGGCCGTCCACCGGCGCAGGATCGGCTCGGTCCAGGTCCAGGCCGCCTCGACCTCGTCGCGGCGCATGAAGAGCGTCGGGTTGCCCTTGATCACGTCCATGAGCAGGCGCTCGTAGGCGTCGGGGAGCCGGGCGTCGAACGCCGTGGCGTAGCTGAGGTCCAAGGAGACCGGCCGGAGGCGGTAGCCCCCTG
Source organism: Nocardioides sp. URHA0020 (assembly GCF_000620705.1). Classification (GTDB taxonomy): domain Bacteria; phylum Actinomycetota; class Actinomycetes; order Propionibacteriales; family Nocardioidaceae; genus Nocardioides. Next base: position 555,297 of record NZ_KK211166.1, on the reverse strand, counting down.
GGCCGGGCTCCTTGGCGGTGAGGTGCAGGCGCATGCCCTCGTCGGGCTGGACCAGGATGTGCAGCCGGTTGGGCGCGGTGGTGCCCTCGGCCCCGGGGAACATCGAGTGCGGCGGCTCCTTGAAGACCACCACGATCTCGGACGCCCGTCGGTCCATCCTCTTGCCGGTGCGCAGGTAGAACGGCACCCCGGCCCATCGCCAGTTCTGCACCTCGGTCTTGAGGGCCACGAAGGTCTCGGTCCGAGACCCTCCGTGGCCGAGGTCGTCGGCGTACGACGGCACGGCGACGCCGTCGACGAGGCCGGCGTCGTACCGGCCGCGGACGGTGTCGTGGTCGACCTCGCTCGGCCCCATCGGCCGCAGCGCCTGGAGGACCTTGACCTTCTCGTCACGCACGGTCTCGCGCCCGACGTACGTCGGGGGCTCCATCGCCACCAGGCAGAGCAGCTGCAGCAGGTGGTTCTGCACCATGTCGCGCAGCGCGCCGGCGTTGTCGTAGTACTCGCCACGGCCACCGACCCCGACGGTCTCGGAGACGGTGATCTCGACGTGGTCGACCCAGCGCGAGTTCCACAGCGGCTCGAGGAAGGTGTTGGCGAAGCGGGTGACCAGGAGGTTCTGGACGCTCTCCTTGCCGAGGTAGTGGTCGATCCGGAAGATCTGCGACTCCTGGAAGACCCGGCCGACGGCGTCGTTGACCTCGCGGGCCGACTCCAGGTCGTGCCCGATCGGCTTCTCGAGCACGACGCGGGCGTGCTCGTCGACGACGCCGATCTCGTCGAGGCGCTGGCAGATCGAGCCGAAGAGCTTGGGGGCGACGGCGAGGTAGAAGACCCGGACCGCCTCCTCGGGGTGCGGCCGGTCCTTGAGGAGCGCGTGGAAGCGGTCCCAGTCCTCGGGCACCTCGGCGTCGAGGTTCAGGTGGAAGAGCCGGGCCAGGAAACGGTCGACCGCGCCGTCGTACAGGTCGGCGGCGTCGACGTGGAGGCCGAGCGCGTCGCGGACCTCGGCGCGCCAGCCGGCGTCGTCGAGGTCGGAGCGGGAGACGCCCAGGATCCGGTAGTCGGCGGGCAGCTGACCCTCGAGGTCGCGGTGGTACAGGGCCGGCAGCAGCTTGCGCAGTGCCAGGTCGCCCGTCCCGCCGAAGACGGTGAAGTCACACGCTGCGGGCAGCACGTGCGGGCTGGGGTTCTGGTCCATGCGCTCTACGGTAGGAACTAGTTCGAACTTATGCAAACACATCTAAGGTTTTTTTAGGATCAAAGTCGGGGGCGTTATGCTCTCGCCGTGACGCAGACCCAGACCCGTGCCGCCGTGCAGCGGACCGAACCGCGCGAGAGCGCCGCTCCGGCGACCGCCGGTGAGCTGCTCGACCTGGTCCGCAGCGGACGGGCGAGCACCCGCTCCCAGCTCCGGGCCCTCACCGGGCTCTCCCGCACGGCCATCACCACCCGCGTCAGCTCGCTGACCTCGGCCGGGCTGTTGCTGCTGGGCGAGGAGCTCGCGTCGACCGGCGGCCGACCGCCGGGCGCGCTGGTCTTCAACCAGGACGCCGGCGTCGTGGTGGCCATCGCGATCGGCCGCTCCCGCAGCCAGCTCGCTGTGATGGACCTCGACGGCGAGGAGATCGGCTCGGACTCCGAGGACCACGAGGTCGGGGTCGGACCCGACACCCTGATGCCGCAGATCGCCGACCGGCTCGCCACGCTGCTCGACGGCGTCGAGCCGCCCGTGCTGGGCGTCGGCCTGAGCCTGCCCGGCACCCTCGACGCCCAGCGCGGCATCAGCATCGGCTCGCCGGTGATGTCGGGCTGGGACGGCGTCGAGCTGGCGCCGTACCTCGGCATCGTCACGAACGCTCCGCTCTTCGTCGGCAACGACGCCGACGTGCTCGCCCGCTCCGAGCTCCTCGGCCGCTCGGCCACCCTCGACGACGTCCTGGTCGTCAAGGCCTCGACCGGCCTGGGCCTCGGCATCATCGCCGACGGCCGGGTGCTCAGCGGTCATCTCGGCGCCGCCGGCGAGATCGGCCACACCAAGGTCGACGCGGCCGCCGGGCTGGCCTGCCGCTGCGGCGCCACCGGCTGCCTCGAGACGCTGGCCGGCGGCTGGGCCCTGGTGGCCCGCGCCCGCGAGTCCGGCCACGAGGTCGGCCACCTGCGCGACCTGGTCGCGCTGGCCCTGCAGGGTGACCCCACCGCCCGCGGGCTGCTGCGTGACAGCGGACGCGAGCTCGGTGAGGTGCTGGCGATCGCCATCAACCTGCTCAACCCGGCCGCCGTGGTGATCGGCGGAGACATGGCGTCGGCCTTCGACTTCCACGTCGCCGGCATCCGCGAGAGCGTCTACGCCCTGGCCGCGCCGCTGGCCACCCGCGACCTGCAGTTCTTGCCGGCCACGCACGGCGACCGGGCCGGCCTGGTCGGCTGTGCCGCTCTCGCGCTCGACCACGTGCTCGCCCCGGTCGCCGTCGACGCGCGGCTGGCGGCGGCCTCGCTCTGAGCCACGCCCTAGGGTTCGAGGCGTGGAACCCAACACCTGGCTCTGGATCCTCGCCGGCTTCCTCGCCGCGCTCTTCCTCGGCACCGGGGTGCTCAAGCTGACCCGGTCCAAGGACGAGATCATCGCCGAGGGCCTGACCTGGGCGGAGGACTACTCCCCGCGCCAGCTGCTGGCCCTCGGCTGGGCCGAGGTGCTCGGAGCGGTCGCCCTGGTGGTGCCCCCGCTTCTCGGGGTCGGGATCATCGCGCCGATCGCCGCGGTGTGCCTCGCCCTGCTGAGCGTCGGTGCCTTCGTCGTCCACGTGCGACGCCGGGAGTTCCTCCCCGACGCGCTGCGCACCATCGCCCTGATCGTGATGTGCGTGGTGCTCGCCTACTGGCGCTTCGGACCCGAGGCGTTCTGACCGTCCCCGCGCCCGCCGAGGGCTAGCCTCGGCTCGTGAGCCGGATCCATGCCTTCGGAGACGATGCCCTCGGTGACCTCGACGCGGTCGGGCTGGTCGCCGCGATCCAGGACGGGGACGTCTCGATCCCCGAGGTGGTGGAGGCCGCCATCAGCCGCACCGAGCGGCTGCAGCCGGAGCTCAACGCGGTCGCCTACGTCGCCTACGACCGCGCGCGTGCCGAGGCGCGCGACCCGCGCGGTGGCTTCTTCGCCGGCGTGCCGACCTTCGTCAAGGACAACGTCGACGTCGCCACCATGCCCACCCAGCAGGGCTGCGACGCCTACCGCGGTCGGCCGCTGCCCGCCGACGGCGACTTCGCCCGGATGTACCTCGCCACCGGCCTGGTGCCCCTGGGCAAGACCCAGCTCTCGGAGTTCGGGTTCAGCCCGTCCGCCGAGCACCCCCGGCTCGGTCCGGTGCGCAACCCGTGGGACACCGACCGCACCGCCGGCGCTTCGTCGGCCGGTACGGCGGCCCTGGTCGCCGCGGGCGCCGTACCCCTGGCGCACGGCAACGACGGCGGTGGCTCCATCCGGATCCCGGCGGCGGTCACCGGGCTCGTCGGGCTCAAGCCGACCCGGGACCGGGTCGCCCAGGACCGGCTGAGCCGGCAGATGCCGGTGCGGATCGTCGCCGACGGCGTCCTGACCCGCTCGGTGCGCGACACGGCCGCGTTCATGCGGGAGGCCGAGCGGGTCTACCGCGAGCTGAGCCTGCCGCCCATCGGCGACGTCACCCGGGCGGGCCGCAAGCGGCTCCGGATCGCCGTGCACACCGACGGCGTCGGCCGCTCGGCCTCGCCCGAGGTCGCCGAGCTGACCCTGAAGACCGCGCGCCTCCTGGAGGAGCTGGGCCACCAGGTCGAACACCTCCCGGCGCCGGCGCCGACGACCTTGCCCGACGACTTCCTCCTGTACTGGTCGATGCTCGCGATGGTCATCGTGCGCACCGGTCGCCGCTCGACCGGCCCGACGTGGGACCGCGACCGGCTCGACAACCTGACCCTCGGGCTCGACCGGCACTGCCGGCGCAACCTGCACCGCCTGCCCGGCGCGATCCGCCGGCTGCGCCGGCTGCCCGCGCTCACCGCCGACTTCCACCGCACGTACGACGTCGCGCTCACGCCCACCCTCGCGCACGAGACGCCGCTCGTCGGCCACCTCGACCCGAGCGCGTCGTACGAGGTCGTGATGGACCGGATCCTCGACTGGGTGGCCTTCACCCCGTGGCACAACGCGACCGGCGACCCGGCCGTCTCGCTGCCGCTCGCGACGACCGCCGCGGGGCTGCCCCAGGGGATGATGTTCTCGGCCGGAGCGGGTGCCGAGGGCACCCTCCTGGAGCTCGCCTTCGAGCTCGAGGAGGCCGCTCCGTGGGCCTCGATCAGGGGGTGAGGCCTCGCCGCCCGACCGGCGGTCCGAGCCGATTTCTCGTTCCCGCTCGGGTCTGTGTATCGTTCTCCGTCGTTGCCCCTTTAGCTCAGTCGGTAGAGCGTCTCCATGGTAAGGAGAAGGTCTACGGTTCGATTCCGTAAAGGGGCTCTGGGTGCGGGAGCCCGCCGGCCAGTAGCATGGCCGGTGGGCTCCCTGTCCCCCTGGCGGGGTAGCTCAGGTGGTTAGAGCACACGACTCATAATCGTGGTGTCGCGGGTTCGAGTCCCGCTCCCGCTACTCGCACCAGCGATCAGCATCACCCGAATCGACAAAGGATTTCCCGTGGCCAGCAAGAGCAGCGATGTTCGTCCCAAGATCACGCTCGCGTGCGTGGACTGCAAGGACCGCAACTACATCACCAAGAAGAACCGTCGCAACGATCCCGACCGCATGGAGCTCATGAAGTTCTGCCCGCGGGACCGCAAGCACACGATGCACCGCGAGACCCGCTGACCACGGTCTCCACCAGCGTCCTCCACGTCGACCCGTCCGAGTCTCTCGGGCGGGTCGACGTCTATGTTTAGACCCATGCCAGTCGACCAGTCCCTCGTCGGGCGGGCGTTCCCGCCGACGCAGCCCCACGAGGTCACCGAGGCCGCGGTCCGCGAGTTCGTCGCCGCCACGGCCGGTGCGTACGACGGCGGCGCAGCGCCGGCGACGTACCCGATCGTGCTGGCCTTCGACGCCATGAACGCCTTCCTCGAGGCCGAGTCCGTCGACCTCTTCCGGATCGTGCACGGCGAGCAGAGGTTCAGCTACGAGCGCCCCGTCGTGCCCGGCGACGTGCTGACCGCGACCCTCACCGTGACGTCCCTGCGCCAGATCGCCGGCAACGACATCATCGGCACCACCAGCGAGATCACCGACGACAGCGGTGCCCTGGTCTGCACGACCAGCGCCACCCTCGTCCACCGAGGAGCCGGATCGTGACCCTCGAGACGCAGACCTTCACGATCACGCGCGCCGACCTGGTCCGCTACGCCGAGGCCAGCGGCGACCACAACCCGATCCACCAGGACGACGCCGTGGCCACCAGCGTCGGGCTGCCCGGGGTGATCGCCCACGGCATGTACACGATGGCGCTCGCCGCGAGCGCGGTGGCGGCGTGGTTCCCCGGCGCGGAGGTGGTCTCCTTCGGCTGCAAGTTCACCCACCCGGTCGTCGTACCCGCCGAGGGTGGCGTCGAGATCGAGGTCGCCGGCGAGACCAGGTCGGTCGAGGACGGGCTGACCACGGTCGCCCTCACCGTCACCTGCGGCGGGCAGAAGGTGCTCGGCATGCCGAAGGCCGTCCTGCGCGTCCCGGCCGATGACTGAGCGGCTCGCCGACCACACCACCCTCCGCCTCGGCGGCCCCGCCGAGCGGTGGGTGCGGGCGACGACCGAGGCGGAGCTGACCGCCGCGCTGGTCGACGCCGACACCGCCGGCGAGCCGGTGCTCGTCCTGGGCGGCGGCAGCAACCTGGTCGTGGCCGACCCCGGCTTCGACGGCACGGTGATCGAGGTCGCCACCAGCGGGGTCGAGATCGACGCCGAGGACGGACCGTCCTGCGGGGGAGCGATGGTCACCGTCGCCGCCGGCGAGAGCTGGGACGACGTCGTCGCGCTGGCCGTCGAGCGTGAGTGGATCGGCATCGAGGCGCTCTCGGGGATCCCCGGCTCGGTGGGAGCGACCCCGATCCAGAACGTCGGCGCCTACGGCCAGGAGGTCTCCCAGACCATCGCCCGAGTGCGGGTCTGGGACCGCACCCTGCGCGGCGTGCGCACCTTCGCGAGTGCCGACTGCCAGTTCGGCTACCGGACCTCCCGGTTCAAGGCCGACCCCGGTCGTCACGTCGTGCTCTCGGTGACCTTCCAGCTCCGGCAGGGCGACCTCGGCGCGCCCGTGGCGTACGCCGAGCTGGCCCGTGCCCTCGGCATCGAGCCCGGCGAGCGGGCGCCCCTGGTCGACGTGCGCGCCGCCGTGCTGGCGCTGCGCGCCGGGAAGGGCATGGTGCTCGACGCGGCCGACCACGACACGTGGAGCGCCGGGTCGTTCTTCACCAACCCGGTGGTCGACGCCGACGCCGTCCCCGACGGAGCGCCCGCCTGGGCGCAGGCCGACGGGCGGTTCAAGACCAGCGCCGCGTGGCTGATCGAGCACGCCGGCTTCGCCAAGGGCTACGGCGCCGGTGCCGTCGCGATCTCGGGCAAGCACACCCTGGCGCTGACCAACCGCGGGGCCGGGACGACCGACGAGCTGCTCGCGCTGGCGCGCGAGGTGCGCGACGGGGTCGCCGAGCGGTTCGGGATCGTGCTCGTCAACGAGCCCGTGCTGGTGGGCGTCGAGCTCTAGTAGTCGCCGTACGTCGTCGAGGAGCTGGAGTCGCTCGCGACGACGAGGCCGATGATCGCGATCACCGCGATGATGCCCAGGATCAGCAGCACGGTGCCGATGATGCCCGTGACCCGCCCGATGGTGGCCTCGTCGCGACCCGAGTAGGTGCCCGGCGGCGCGGCGTCGATCTCCTTCACCGCCCGGCCCCCGATCGCCCACGCGAAGGGCGCCAGCACCAGCGTCACGCCACCGCAGCTGAGCACGCCGACGACGGCGATCAGACCGAGGACCATCGCCGTCGTCGACGACGGGTGCTTGGGCGCCGGCTGCCGGTAGGGCTGCGGGTAGCCGTACCCGTACGGCGGCTGCGGCTGCTGCTGGTAGGGCTGGGCCGGCTGCGGGTACGGCGGCTGGTGCGGCGGCTGCTGGGGCTCGCCGTACGGGTTCTCGGGGCCGGTCGTCATGGACTCAGCCTGACAGGCTTCCCGAGCCGGTGCCGGTGCCGGTGTCGTCGAACGCGCCGGGGTTGTTGATCGCCACCACGACGATGACCACGACCGCGATGATCGCCAGCACCAGCAGGATCGTGCCGATGATGCCGAGGATGAAGCCGGTGAGGGCGAACCCCCGACCGCCGAGCTGGCCGTCGGACCGCTTGATGCGGTTCATCGAGACCCTGCCCAGGACCAGGGCGACCGGCGCCGCCAGCAGCCCGACGCCGTACGCGCACGAGAGCACGATCGACGCGATGCCGGTGATCATCGCGCCGAGGGCGAGCCCGTCGTTCGGCGGTGCCGCCGCGTACGGGTAGGGCGGCTGTCCGTACGCCGGCTGCGGGTAGCCCTGCTGCTGGTAGGGCTGCTGGTAGGGCTGCTGCTGGTACGGCTGTGGGTACGGCTGCTCCTGGTAGGGCTGATGCTGCGGCGCGCCGTACGGCGGGGGCGTCGGCGGGGTCTCGCCGTACGGCTGGTGCGTCGGCGGCACGCCGGGGTCGGGTGCGCCGTACGGGTTCTCGGGGCCGGTCGTCATGGGCGCCATCCTGTCAGGCGCCGGCCAGCCACCCGTCGATGTCCGCGAGAGTCGCGGTCCGGACGTCCTCCGGCGCGCGCGACGCGCGGACCGACATCCGCGCCAGCTCGGCCAGCTGCTCGTCGCTGAGCTCGTGGGCGGCGCGCATCGTGGCGTACTGACCCGCCAGCTGCGACCCGAAGAGCAACGGGTCGTCCGCGCCGAGCGCGACCGTCGCGCCCGCCTCCAGCAGCGTCGGCAGCGGCACCGACGTCAGGTCGGAGTAGACCCCGAGCGCGACGTTGGAGACCGGGCAGACCTCGAGCGCCACGCCCGCCTCGACGATCCGGTCGAGCAGCGCCGGGTCCTCGGCGGCGCGGACGCCGTGCCCGAGCCGGTCGGCCCCGAGCTCGTCGAGGCAGAGGCGGATGTGCTCCGGGCCGCGCAGCTCCCCGCCGTGCGGCGCGAGCAGCAGGCCGGCCCGGTCGGCGATCCGGAAGGCTGAGGCGAAGTCGGCCGTCGTGCCGCGACGCTCGTCGTTCGACAGCCCGAAGCCGACCACGCCGCGGCCGGCGTACTGGCTGGCGAGCCGTGCCAGGATGCGGGCGTCGAGCGGGTGTCGGGTGCGGTTGGCGGCGATCACCACCGCCATTCCCAGGCCGGTGGCCGCCGAGGCATCGCGGACCGCGTCCAGCACCAGGTCGGTGAAGGCGGTGATGCCGCCGAAGAGCGCGCCGTACCCGCTGGGGTCGACCTGGATCTCCAGCCAGCGGCCACCGTCTCGCACGTCGTCCTCGGCGGCCTCGCGCACCAGACGGCGTACGTCGTCCTCGGTCCGCAGCACCGAGCGGGCGACGTCGTAGAGCCGCTGGAAGCGGAACCAGCCCTTCTCGTCGGCCGCCGACAGCGTGGGTGGCCACTCCTCGACGAGCTGGTCGGGCAGCGAGATCCCGTCCCTGGCCGCGAGCTCGAGCAGCGTCGAGTGCCGCATCGACCCGGTGAAGTGGAGGTGGAGGTGCGCCTTCGGCAGTGCCAGCAGATCTCGCAACTCAGGCGAACAGCTTCTGGAGCCGGGTGATCCCCTCGACGATGTCGTCGTCGCCGAGCGCGTAGGACAGCCGGAGGTAGCCGGGGGAGCCGAAGGCCTCGCCGGGCACGATCGCGACCTCGGCCTTGTCGAGGATGTACTCGGACAACTCGGCGGAGGTGGCGAGCACCTGCCCGTCGTACTCCTTGCCGAGGAGGCCCTTGACCGACGGGTAGACGTAGAAGGCGCCTCCCGGCGTGGGGCAGTAGACGCCGTCGATCTCGTTCAGCATCGACACGATCGTCCGGCGGCGGCGGTCGAAGGCGACCTTCATCGCGTCGACGGCCGTCAGATCGCCCTCGAGCGCCGCCAGGGCGGCGCGCTGCGAGACGTTGGCGACGTTGGAGGTCGCGTGCGACTGCAGGTTGGTCGCGGCCTTGACGATGTCCTTGGGCCCGATCACCCAACCGACCCGCCAGCCGGTCATCGCGTAGGTCTTCGCCACCCCGTTGACAACGACCGTGTGGTCGGCGAGCTCGGGGCAGAGGACCGGGAGCGAACCGGTCTCCAGGTCGTCGTACACGAGGTGCTCGTAGATCTCGTCGGTCAGCACCCAGAGGTCGTTGGCCTCGACCCAGGCGCCGATCGCGCGGATCTCGTCGGCGGAGTAGACGGAGCCGGTCGGGTTCGAGGGGGAGACGAAGAGCAGCACCTTGGTGCGCTCGGTGCGAGCCGCCTCGAGCTGCTCGACCGAGACCTTGTAGTCCTGGGTCTCGTCGGCCAGCACCTCGACGGGGACGCCCCCGGCCAGCTGGATCGCCTCGGGGTAGGTGGTCCAGTACGGCGCGGGCACGATGACCTCGTCGCCGGGGTCGAGCATCGCGGCGAAAGCCTCGTAGATGGCCTGCTTGCCGCCGTTGGTCACCAGCACCTGGGCCGGCTCGACGACCAGGCCGCTGTCGCGCGCGGTCTTGGCGACGATCGCCCTCTTCAGCTCGGGCAGTCCGCCGGCCGGGGTGTAGCGGTGGTTGCGGGGGTCCCGGCACGCCTCGACGGCGGCCTCGACGATGTAGTCCGGGGTGGGGAAGTCCGGCTCGCCGGCGCCGAAGCCGATCACCGGACGGCCCTCGGCCTTGAGCGCCTTCGCCTTCGCATCGACCTTCAGCGTGGCGGACTCAGCGATGGCGCCGACCCGTTGGGAGACGCGGCGGGAGCGAGGAGAGGTCATGGTCACCATCGTAGGGTGGGGGCCGGGGCGGTCCGCCAGCCGGTTTGGACTCCGGATCACCTCAGCACGTAGACTCCACGACTGGTGGATTCCCACAGGCTTCGTCCTGCCCTCGGCAGGCTCGGTCCGCGGGTCCCACCTCCGCAGAAGTTTGCGAAGGGCACTAGCTCAACTGGCAGAGCATCGGTCTCCAAAACCGAAGGTTGGGGGTTCAAGTCCCTCGTGCCCTGCAAGGTCAATCAGGTGATACCGACCGACCACGGTCGGACAATGAGAGGGTGACGGAGTGCCGGACAGCAAGGCAGTCCACGGTGAGCGGGGCGGCAGCGCCCCCAAGCGCACCAGCATCCCGACGTTCTACCGCCAGGTCGTGGCGGAGCTTCGCAAGGTCGTCTACCCGACGCAGGAACAGCTGATCACCTACTTCATCGTGGTGATGGTGTTCGTGGTCTTCATGATGACGCTGGTCTCGTTGCTCGACCTCGGCTTCGGCAAGCTCGCCTTCGAGATCTTCTCCGGCGGCTCGTGAACCTGACCGACCGGCGGTTCGACAACAGCAGCACCCAACGTGATGGAGCAGGACGTGTCTGAGCAGGAGTACGACTCGGTCGAGGCTGAGGAGACGACGCCGACGCTCGAGGACCAGTACGGCGAGCCCAACGACGGCCCGGACGTCCTCGAGGACCAGCGCCTGGACGCTGAGGTCACCGGCGAGGACAGCGACGCCGCGCTCGGCCTCGACGACCACGAGGCGGCCGGCTCCAGCGCCGAGCTCTCCGCGGCCGAGGGTGACGAGGGCCCGGACGCCGAGGGCGACGACGCCGGCGACGCCGATGACGACGACCCGCTCGAGGTCTTCCGGCGCGATCTGTGGGCCAAGCCCGGTGACTGGTTCGTGGTGCACACCTACTCCGGCATGGAGAACAGGGTGAAGTCGAACCTCGAGAACCGCATCATCTCCCTGAACATGGAGGACTACATCCACGAGATCGTGGTCCCCACCGAGGAGGTCGCGGAGATCAAGAACGGCCAGCGCAAGATGGTCAAGCGCACCGTTCTCCCCGGCTACGTCCTGGTCCGCATGGACCTGACCGACGAGTCGTGGGCCGCGGTCCGCCACACGCCGTCCGTGACCGGCTTCGTCGGTCACAGCCACCAGCCGGTGCCGCTGTCGATGTCCGAGGTCGAGAGCATGCTGGCCCCGGCCGTCGTCGCGCGCGCCGAGGCCGAGGCCGCCGCCGCCGGCACGCCGAGCTCGTCGTCCGGTGCCGCCGCCAAGAAGCCCGTCGAGGTCGCCGACTTCGACGTGTCCGACTCGGTCATGGTGGTCGACGGCCCGTTCGCCACGCTGCACGCGACGATCACCGAGATCAATGCGGAGTCCCAGCGGGTCAAGGCCCTCGTCGAGATCTTCGGCCGGGAGACCCCGGTCGAGCTCAGCTTCAGCCAGATCCAGCGGGTCTGAGGATTTCACGCCCGCTCGCGGGCGGAGCACACTAGTCCGGTTGCCCGTTCCGCAAGCACCGGGCACCAGAAGGTGGCAGAGACGTACGGCGTACGTCTCGTCATGACCACGAGATCAGAAAGAGAAGCACGATGCCTCCCAAGAAGAAGATCGCCGCACTCGTCAAGGTGCAGCTGCAGGCCGGTGCCGCTACTCCGGCTCCGCCCGTCGGTACCGCTCTCGGTCCGCACGGCGTGAACATCATGGAGTTCTGCAAGGCCTACAACGCGCAGACCGAGTCCATGCGCGGCAACGTGGTGCCGGTCGAGATCACGATCTACGAGGACCGCTCGTTCTCGTTCATCACCAAGACCCCGCCGGCCGCCGAGCTCATCAAGAAGGCCGCCGGCCTCAAGTCGGGCTCCGGCACGCCGCACTCGGTCAAGGTCGGCAAGCTGACCAAGGACCAGGTGCGTGAGATCGCGCAGACCAAGCTGCCCGACCTCAACGCGAACGACATCGACGCAGCAATGAAGATCGTCGAAGGAACCGCCCGCTCCATGGGCGTCACCACCGACTGACACAGTGGCAGGGCCGCGCTGGCCCACCTAGACCACGACCTGGAAGAAGAGAGAACCAGCTATGCAGCGCAGCAAGACCTACCGCGCGGCGTCCGAGACGTTCGACAAGGACGAGCTCCACGCCCCGTTGGCCGCGATCAAGATCGCGAAGACCACCAGCAAGAAGAAGTTCGACGAGACCGTGGACGTCGTGATGCGTCTCGGCGTCGACCCCCGCAAGGCCGACCAGATGGTGCGCGGCACCGTCAACCTGCCGCACGGCACGGGCAAGACCGCCAAGGTCCTCGTGTTCGCGAACGGTGACAAGGCCGACGCCGCCCGTGAGGCCGGCGCCGACGTCGTCGGTGGCGACGAGCTCATCGACAAGGTGGCCGGCGGGTGGCTCGACTTCGACGCCGTCGTCGCGACCCCCGACATGATGGGCAAGGTCGGCCGCCTCGGCCGCGTGCTCGGCCCGCGCGGCCTGATGCCGAACCCGAAGACCGGCACCGTGACGCCGGACGTGGCCAAGGCCGTGTCCGACATCAAGGGCGGCAAGATCGAGTTCCGCGTCGACCGCCACGCCAACCTGCACTTCATCATCGGCAAGGCCTCGTTCTCGGAGCTCCAGCTCGCGGAGAACTACGCCTCGGCCCTCGAAGAGGTGCTGCGTCTGAAGCCGGCCAGCTCCAAGGGCCGCTACATCCGCAAGGTGACCGTCTCCACGACCATGGGCCCCGGCGTCCAGGTCGACCCCAACCGCACCAAGAACGTCGCGGCTGAGGACGAGGCCACCGCCTGATCCGCATGCTCCACCCGTCGACCCGTCCACCCTGTGGGCGGGTCGACGTGCATTTGAGAGGGTGGTCGGCGTGCACTGCGTGATCCTCGACGACTACCAGGGCGTCGCGACGTCGTACGCCGACTGGTCGGTCCTCGACGGGGTCAGCGTCGCGTCCGTGCGTGACCACGTGGGCGACGAGGACACGCTCGCCGAGATCCTGGCCGGCGCGCAGATCCTCGTGGTGATGCGCGAGCGGACCCCGCTGACGCGGACGCTGGTCGGCCGGCTGCCCGACCTCCGGCTGGTCGTCACGACGGGCCGGCGCAACGCCTCGATCGACCTCGAGGCCTGCCGGGAGCACGGGGTGACCGTGTGCGGCACCGGGTCATCGCCGACCGCGCCCGCCGAGCTCACCTGGGCGCTGATCCTCGGCCTGGCGCGGCACCTCGTCGCCGAGTCGGAGCTGCTGGCCTCGCCCGACAGCCCGTGGCAGTCGACGGTCGGGACCGACCTGGCCGGAGCCACCCTCGGACTGGTCGGCCTGGGCCGGATCGGCGCGCGGGTCGCCCGGGTCGCGCGAGCCTTCGAGATGGACGTGCTGGCGTGGAGCCCGCACCTGACCGAGGAGCGGGCCGCCGCCGAGGGCGCCCGACGGGTCGAGAAGTCGGAGCTGCTCGCCGGCTCCGACTTCGTCTCGCTGCACCTGGTGCTCTCGGAGAGCACCCGCGGCACCGTCGGGGCGACCGAGCTCGCCGCGATGCGCCCGACGTCGTACCTGGTCAACACCTCCCGCGCCGGCCTCGTCGACACCGACGCGCTGGTCGCGGCGCTGCGGGCGGGCCGGATCGCCGGCGCCGGACTCGACGTGTACGACGAGGAGCCGCTGCCGGCGGGGCACCCGCTCCTGGAGCTGACGAACCTGCTCGCGGTCCCGCACCTGGGCTACGTCACCGAGGGCAACTACCGGACGTTCTTCACCGAGGCGGTCGAGGACATCGCGGCCTGGCAGGCCGGGGAGCCGGTGCGTGAGCTGACCTGACCGGGGCGGCTTCCGGTACGAAACTCGGGGTTCTCGGACGAAGTTCTGCACCGGAACCCGCAGTTTCACCGGGTAGGCGGTGAAACCCACCGCAGCCGACACCGCCCCGAATTGGCGCTCAGCCGACCACGCCCGTAAGGTTCTCCACGAAACCAAAGACCGCCGGTTGTCGGGCTGTGCACTGCAGCTCGACCGAAGGGTTCGCGAAGCGGACGACCTGCGCAGGGGACAGAGCAGAACCGCGGAGAGATCCGCGAATTCCACGCCCTGAGCCTTGCGCTCGGGGCGTTCGTCTTTCCGGGGCCGAGACGCTGGTGGTCGACCACCGGAAGGAGACCCATGGCGCGGGCAGACAAGCAGGCAGCCGTCGCGGAGATCGTTGACTCGTTCAACGACTCCGCCGGTGCTGTGCTGACCGAGTACCGCGGTCTCACCGTGAAGCAGCTGCAGGACCTGCGGCGCTCCCTCGGCGAGAACGCCAGCTACGCCGTGGTCAAGAACACGCTCGCCAAGATCGCCGCCGCTGAGGCTGGGATCGAAGGCGTGGACGACCTGTTGCACGGCCCGACCGCCATCGCCTTCATCAACGGCGACGTGGTCGAGGCAGCAAAGGGTCTGCGTGACTTTGCCAAGGCCAACCCCACCCTTGTCATCAAGGGTGGCGTCCTGGACGGCAAGCCCCTCGACGCCTCCGAGATCGCCAAGCTGGCGGACCTCGAGTCGCGTGAGGTGCTGATGGGCAAGCTGGCCGGCGCGATGCTCGCGTCGCTCAGCCAGGCCGTCTACCTGCTCAACGCTCCTCTCGCCCAGGCCGCCCGTCTCGCGGGTGCGCTGCAGGCGAAGGCCGAGCAGGACCCCTCGATCCTCGCAGGTGGTGCCGGTACGCCGGTCGCCGCCGAGGAGGCCCCGGCCGAGGAGACCGCCCCCGAGGCGGCCGCCGAGACCGAGACCCCCGCCGACGAGACCGCTGCGGTGGAGGCTGACGCCCCCGCCGCCGAGGCCTCCGACGAGGGCGAAGCCACCGAGGCCTGATCTTCGGATCAGCCCGGTACACACCACCTGAATCCCGGTCCGGACGGCCACCGCGCCGCACGGACCACCGAATGGAAGGAAACGCCACCATGGCGAAGCTCACCACCGACGAGCTGCTCGACGCGTTCAAGGAAATGACCCTCATCGAGCTCAGCGAGTTCGTGAAGCAGTTCGAGGAGACCTTCGGCGTCACCGCTGCTGCTCCCGTCGCCGTTGCCGCTGCTCCCGCCGCCGGCGGTGCCGCTGGCGCCGAGGCCGCTGCCGAGCAGGACGAGTTCGACGTCGTCCTCGAGTCCGCGGGCGAGAAGAAGATCAACGTCATCAAGGAGGTGCGCGCGCTCACGTCCCTCGGTCTCAAGGAGGCCAAGGACCTGGTCGAGTCCGCCCCCAAGGCGATCCTCGAGAAGGTCGACAAGGCTGCTGCCGACAAGGCCAAGGAGGCGCTCGAGGGCGCCGGAGCCACCGTCACCGTCAAGTGACGATCTCCGCCTAGCTGCACCCACGAGGGGCGGTCACCGATTCGGTGGCCGCCCCTCGTGTCATTTCCGTAGGGTGGTGGTGTGGAGATCGCCGTGCTCGGTCCTGTCGAGGCGCGACGAGACGGGGAGCAGGTGGATCTCGGCACGCCGCGGCAACGGGCGATCGTCGCCGCTCTCGCACTCTCCGGGGGGCGCGCCGTCCCCGTCGACACGGTGATCGCGCGCGTCTGGGCCGACCGACCGCCGGCCGGGGCGCTGGCCACCCTGCACGGGTACGTCGCCGCCCTCCGGCGGGTGCTGGAGCCGGACCGGGCCCCTCGGGCCGAGCCCCGGATGCTGGTCACCGACAACGAGGGCTACGCGCTGCGCGGCTGCGTCGTCGCCGCCGACGTGGTCGAGCTCGAGTCGGCCGTCGCGGCGGCCCGCTCGGTGCTGAGCGTCGTACCCGACCACCTGCGCCCGCGCGCCGAGCCGGCCGACCGCGCCGAGGTGGCGGCCGTGGTCGGATCGCTCGACCAGGCGCTCGCGCGGTGGCGGGGCGAGCCGTACGCCGATCTGGGCGACGACCCCGGCGCGTCGGCGGAGCGGGTGCGGCTGGTCGGTCTGCGCACCGCCGCCCAGGAGCTGCGGACGATCGCGTTGCTGGCGGTCGGCCGGCACGGCGAGGTGCTGCCCGCGCTCGCCACCCTCACGGCCGAGCACCCGCTGCACGAGCGGTGGTGGGCGCTGTACGCCGTCGCTCTGGCCCGCAACGGTCGTCAGGCGGACTCGCTGGCCGCCCTCCAGTCGTTGCGCTCGGTGCTCGCCGACGAGCTGGGCGTCGATCCCAGCCCGCCGGTGCGCGACCTCCAGACCGCGCTGCTGCGCCAGGACCCGTCGGTGGGGTGGGACGAGCGGCCCGCCGCCCTCCCGACGGCCGAGCTCGACCACCGGCCCGGGCTGCGGCGGGTCAGGTTCCGCGAGTCGCCGCCGCTGGCGCGCTGGCCGCTGGCGGGTCGCGAGGAGGAGCTGGCCCGGCTGCGCGAGGTGCTCGCGGCGGTGACGACCGGACGCCCGGCGATGGTGCTGGTGTCCGGCGAGCCCGGAGTCGGCAAGTCGCGCCTGGTCCAGGAGCTGGCCGCGGACGCGTTCGAGCGGGACTTCACCGTGGCGACCGGTCAGTGCTCGGCCGAGGGCGCCCCGCTGCTGTGGCCGTTCCGGGCGGTCGTCTCCTCGCTGTTCCGTCAGCGGGGCATGTTCGAGGACCGGGTCGGCCAGCGTCCCACCGAGCCGTCCGACGACGTCGAGACCATCGACGCGCTGGCCCGGCACGCCTGCGAGGCGGCGTCCCAGGGACCGCTGCTCGGCATCGTCGAGGATCTCCAGTGGGCCGACGCGGCCACGTTGCGGCTGCTGCTGCGCATCCAGCAGCTCGCCCGGCACGAGCCGCTCCTGCTCGTGGCCACCGTCCGCGCCGGCGAGTCGTCGGCCGAGCTCGACGAGTTCGCGGCGACCTTCGCCCGTCAGGGAGGGGTGCGACTCGACCTGCGCGGGCTCTCGCCGGCCGCGGCCGCAGACCTGGTGGCGATCGTGTCCGGGCGCACCGACCCGGACTCGCCGGCGGAGCGCGACCGGTGGTGGGAGCTGACCGCCGGCAACCCCTTCTACCTCTCCGAGCTGGCGCAGAGCGGGGGAGCGCTGAGCAGCTCGTTGTCCGGTGTCGTGCTGCACCGCGTGCACGCCCTGCCGGCCGAGACCGTGACCGCGCTCGAGGCCGCGGCCGTCGTCGACGTCCACTTCGACCTCGACCTGCTGGCGTTCGCGCTCGAGCGCGAGCCGGAGGAGACCGCCGAGCTCCTGCAGCCGGCGCTCGACGCCGGGCTGGTGGTGGACGCGGGGCAGGAGACCGCGACGTACCGCTTCTCCCACGGCGTGGTCCGGGAGGTGGTCCACGACGCCCAGTCGCAGGCCCAGCGGGCCACGTGGCACCGGGTGCTCGCGCGCGTGCTCGAGCGGCGCTCGCGCCTGGCCCGCCCCGAGCAGCGCGCCTCCCTCATGCACCACTGGGCCCGCGCCGGACGCGGGTCCCGCCCGGACGCCTGGCGCTCCGCCCTGCGGGTGGCGGCCACCGCGCGGCAGCAGACGGCGTACGGCGAGGAGGCACGCCACCTGCGGCGGGCCGCCGTCTGGCAGGAGGACGACCTCGCCGCCGGCGACCGGGAGCGGTTCGAGCTGCTGATGATGCTCGCCGACGCCTGCCGCTGGGCCGGCGACTGGCAGGGCGTGTCCGACGCCGTCGACGAGGCGGTGCTGACGGCCGAGCGGCTCGACGACGTCGAGCTCGCCACCCGGGCCGCCATCTCCACGATGGAGGGCGCGCTGTGGCAGGTGCGGCCCTTCGGCTACGTGCACGCCCCGATCGTCGAGGCGCTGGAGCGGGCGCTGCGCCGGCTGGGTGCGGGCGACTCCGCGCTCCGGGCGCGGGCCCAGCTGGCCCTCGCCATGGAGCTCTACTACAGCGACGACGTCGTCCGCATCGACGCTCTGGTGGCCGAGGCGCTGGCGGTCGCGGAGGCGTCGGACGACCTGCGCCTCCGGGCGCTCGCCTACCTGGGAGCGTTCTCCGCGCGGTCCCGGCCGGACACGATGGACGAGCGGGTCCGCTACGCCCGCGAGGCCGTCGAGGCGGCCCGGCAGCTGGACGACACCCGCACCCGGCTGGTCGCCGAGACGCTGGCGGTGAGCGTGGCGTCGGAGGTGGGTGACGCGGCCACCGTGCGTCGGGACCTGCCGAGGCTGGTCGAGCTGACCCGGGCGCACGGCCTCGGGTCCGCGGAGGCCCTGCTCCGCGTCGTGGAGGTGCCGTGGCTGGCGATGTCCGGGCGGGGCGACGAGGCCGACGTCCCGATGGAGCGCCTGGGTGAGCTGGCGCGCGACCTGCGGATGCCGAACATCCTCGACGCGGTCACGGCGACCACCGTCGTGCGCGCCATGCTGTCGGGGGAGTACGACGAGCTCGCGGGCTTCCTCGGCTCCTTCGTCGAGTCCAGCGACATCCCGGCCGGCCCCGTGGCCACCGTGATCGCGCTGCGGGCCGGCGACGCCGACCTGGCCGCGCGGCTGCACGAGCGGCTCGGGGTCGACCTGGCCGGGCACTCGTTCATGGCACTGCTCTACCCGTGCATGGCGCTCGAGATCGCGCTCGGCCTGGACGACCCCGACCTCGCCCGCGCGGCGTACCCGCTCGTCCTGCCGTACGCCGGCCGGATGTGCTCGGCGGGGACGGCGGTGCCGCTGGGGCCGGTCGACGGCTTCCTGGCCCGCGGAGCGGCGGCCATGGGTGACGACGAGGCCGCGACGGCGCACGCCGCCGCGGCTGTCGCCCTCGCCCGCCGGTGGGGCCTGCCACGGATGGTCGAGGACCTGGCGGTGGTCGCCGCGCGCTACGCGCGCTGAGGATCGACCAGGCCGAGCAGCAGGTCGCGGACGACCCGCTTGGGTCGCGCGCCGACGAGCGACAGCACCGGGGCGCCGGCGGCGGCGCCCTCATCGCTCCGACCTGCCCGCCGGCGCGGTGCCGAGGATGGTGTCCAGCACGCCCGGCAGACCGCGCAGGTCGGCGGCGTCGGCCCGCCGGTAGGAGGGCGCCAGCAGGGGGGTGAAGGGGCGCAGCAGTCCACCGACCCGCAGCCGGGTCGTGACGCGGACCTCGCACCGCTCAGCGCCGAGGCGCACGACGACGCGGCGCCCGCTCACCTGGATGGCGGAGCTGCCGCCGGCGTACGACGCGCTCAGCTCGTCGGCCGTCTCCACGACCGTCGGGGTGACGAAGACGAGACCGGCGAAGCGGAGCTCCTCCACGAGTCGCTGGCCGACGGCCGCCTGGCCCGGCGGGGTGCAGGTGAACCGCTGGACGTGCGAGCGCCAGCGGTGGTCGTGCCCCCAGTCGAGGACGAAGGCCGCCACCACGCCGGCCGGGCGGTGGACGAGGACCGACGACTCCAGGGTCGTCTCGGGTCGGGTGTCGGGGTTCATGGACGCAGGCTCGCCGGACCCGCTGGGCCGTGGCTGGGGCCGGTCTCCCAGCGCGCTCCCAGCGCCGGCCCCACGCCCGCGTCGCGACGTCGTACGGCGGTCGCCCGGACCGATCCCGGACCCAGGTGTAGCGGCGAGGCGGCGGGGAAGGAAACCCGCGCGTAACTTCGCGGGCCGCAGCCCGTTGGTATCTGTCAGGGAGCTTGGGGGATCGGTCCGGACGCGCCGTGGCGCGTGCAGCGATGGAGGAGGGCAGGCGCTCATGGGCGTGGAGATCAAGGTCGACAACCTCAGCAAGTCGTTCGGCAGGCAGCTGATCTGGGGCAATGTCTCGCTGACCATCCCCGCGGGCGAGGTCTCCGTCATGCTCGGCCCCTCCGGCACCGGCAAGTCGGTCTTCCTCAAGGCCCTGATCGGCCTGCTCAAGCCCGACCAGGGCTCGATCCTGATCGAGGGCACCGACATCGCGAGCTGCTCGGAGAAGGACCTCTACGAGATCCGCAAGCTCTTCGGCGTGCTCTTCCAGGACGGCGCCATGTTCGGCTCGATGAACCTCTTCGACAACGTCGCCTTCCCCCTCCGGGAGCACACCAAGAAGTCGGAGTCCGAGGTCCGCGACGTCGTCATGGAGAAGATGGACCTGGTCGGTCTCATCGGTGCCGAGGACAAGCTGCCCGGCGAGATCTCCGGCGGCATGCGCAAGCGCGCGGGCCTGGCCCGGGCGCTGGTCCTCGACCCGGAGATCCTGCTCATCGACGAGCCCGACTCGGGCCTCGACCCGGTGCGCACGTCGTTCATCAACCAGCTCTTCATCGACCTGAACGCCCAGATCGACGCGACGTTCCTGATCGTCACCCACGACATCAACACGGCCCGCACGGTCCCGGACAACATCGGGCTGCTCTACCACAAGCACCTCGCGATGTTCGGCCCGCGCGAGATGCTCCTGTCGTCCGAGGAGCCGGTCGTCCGCCAGTTCCTGAACGCGCAGACGGTGGGCCCCATCGGCATGTCCGAGGAGAAGGACGCCGACGAGCTCGCGGCGGAGAAGGGCTTCGCGATGCCGCCGCTCCCGCCGATCCCGCTGCAGCTCGAGCCGTCCAACGGCGTACCCCGTCGCAGCCAGCGTGAGCCCGGCGCCTGGTGCCGCGACAACGGCGTCACCGCGCCCCCTGGCTCGTTCCAGGCCAACATGTCGATGGTCACCGGCGGCTGACGGACGTGGCCTGATGTCATCGCTCACCTCACAGCGTGCGCTCGCGCCGATCGGCACGGCCGGCAAGCTGTTCGCCTTCGGTCTCGACGTGGCCCGGAGCCTCTTCCGGCGCCCGTTCCAGACCCGCGAGTTCATCCAGCAGGCCTGGTTCATCGCGTCGGTCACCATCATCCCGACGGCGCTGGTCGCCATCCCCTTCGGCGCCGTGATCGCGCTGCAGGTCGGCGGGCTGATCAAGCAGTTCGGAGCGCAGTCCTTCACCGGGTCGGCCGCGGTGCTGGCGGTGGTCCGCGAAGCCGGACCGATCGCCACGTCGCTGCTGATCGCCGGCGCCGCCGGATCCGCCATCGCTGCCGACCTCGGCGCGCGCAAGATCCGCGAGGAGCTCGACGCGATGATGGTGCTGGGCATCGACCCGATCCAGCGCCTGGTCGTGCCCCGCGTGCTGGCCTGCATGCTCGTCGCGGTCTTCCTCAACGGCCTGGTCAGCGTCGTCGGCGTGGCGGGCGGCTACGTCTTCAACGTCGTGCTGCAGGACGGCACGCCCGGCTCCTACATCGCCAGCTTCACCGCGCTCGCGCAGCTGCCGGACCTCTGGCAGGGCATGGCCAAGGCCCTCGTGTTCGGCCTGATCGCCGCGGTCGTCGCCTGCTACAAGGGCATGAACGCCGCCGGCGGCCCGAAGGGCGTCGGCGACGCCGTCAACGAGTCGGTCGTGGTCACCTTCATGCTGCTCTTCATCGTCAACTTCGTGATGAGCGCGATCTACATCCAGCTCGTCCCACCGAAGACCGGGTGACGGCGGTGGCGAGCATCAAGGCGGTCTACGAGCGACCGGCCCGGGCCCTCGACGACCTCGGCGCCGAGCTGCTCTTCTTCCTGCGCGCCCTCGCGTGGACGCCGCGCACGATCCGCCGGTACAAGAAGGAGATCCTGCGGATCCTCGCCGAGGTCACCCTCGGGTCGGGGGCGCTGGCCGTCATCGGTGGCACCGTCGGCGTCATCACGGCGATGTGCTTCTTCACCGGCACCGAGGTCGGGCTGCAGGGGTACGCCGCGCTCAACCAGCTCGGCACCTCGGCCTTCTCCGGCTTCGTGTCGGCGTACTTCAACACCCGCGAGATCGCCCCGCTGGTGGCCGGCATCGCCCTGGCCGCCACGGTCGGCTGCGGGTTCACCGCGCAGCTCGGGGCGATGCGGATCTCGGAGGAGATCGACGCCCTCGAGGTGATGGCGATCCCGTCGCTGCCGTTCCTGGTGACCACCCGCATCATCGGTGGCCTGATCGCGATCGTCCCGCTCTACGTGGTGGGGCTGCTGTCGTCGTACTTCGCGACCCGGCTGACCGTGACCCAGTTCTTCGGCCAGAGCACCGGCACGTACGACCACTACTTCAACCAGTTCCTGCCGCCCGGCGACGTGCTGTGGTCGTTCGGCAAGGTGCTCGTCTTCGCCGTCACCGTGATCCTGATCCACTGCTACCACGGCTACAACGCCAAGGGCGGGCCCGCCGGGGTCGGGGTCGCCGTCGGCCGGGCCGTGCGCACCAGCATCGTCGCGATCAACGTCATCGACCTCTTCCTCTCGATGGCGATCTGGGGCGCGTCCACGACCGTGCGGATCGGTGGGTGAGCCGATGCTGCGCACCGCTGCACTCCCCAAGGTCGCCGGCGTGGTCTTCCTGTGCCTGCTCCTGGCCGGGGTCTACCTGACCTACGCGATCTTCTCCAAGAAGTTCACGGCGTACGACGAGGTCACGCTGCAGACCTCGACCATCGGCCTGCAGCTGCCCGAGCGCGCCGACGTGAAGATCCGCGGCGTCATCGTGGGCGAGGTGCTCGACTTCAGCTCGCAGGGTGACGGCGCCGAGGTGACCCTCGGGATCTACCCCAGCGAGATCGACTCGATCCCGGCCAACGTCACCGGCTCGATCGTGCCCAAGACGCTCTTCGGCGAGAAGTACGTCTCGCTGGTGATCCCCGACAAGCCCGCCAGCGACCACATCGACGCGGGCGCGACGATCGGGCGCACGGTCGTCGCCACCGAGGTCGAGCAGGTGCTGTCGGACCTCTACCCGCTGCTGCGGACCGTCCAGCCGGCGGAGCTCAACCAGACCCTCAACGCGCTGTCGACCGCGCTCGACGGGCGTGGTGACCAGCTCGGCGACAACATCGAGACGCTCGACAGCTACCTCAAGCGCATCAACCCGCAGATCCCCCAGCTCGTCGACGACCTCCGGCTGACAGCGAAGGTCTCCGACAACTACGCCGAGGTGCTGCCGCAGATCGCCCAGATCCTCGACGACACCGTCCTGACGACGGGCACCCTCGAGGGTCGCGAGGCCAAGCTGCACGCCCTCTTCGGCGACGTGTCGGCGCTCTCCGACACCGCCACCGACTTCCTCGACGAGAACGGCGACAACCTGATCCGGCTCAGCGAGGTGGGCCCCGAGCAGCTGCGCGTCTTCGCGAAGTACGCCCCGGAGTACTCCTGCCTGACCCGCGGCATCGTCAACGCCGGCAAGCTCCAGGCCGAGGCGTTCCGCAACTTCACCCTCCACATCGTGCTGGAGACGCTGCCCCACCAGCCCCGTGCGTACGACGCCGGCGACACCCCGCGCTTCGGCGAGACCCGCGGACCGAGCTGCCTGCACCTGCCGAACCCGCCGTGGAACGCCAGCAACCCGCTGCGGCACCAGCCGAACTTCGACGACGGCGTCGACGAGCCGACCGGCAAGGGCACCAAGCGGGTGGCGCCCAACGCCAGCTTCCGCACCAGCGCTCCGGGGAGCACCCAGGAGACCGCTCTGCTGCGCTCGCTGCTCGGGCCCGCGCTGGGGGTCAGTGCGGCCGACGTCCCCGATCTCGGCGTGCTGCTGGTCGGCCCGATGGCCCGGGGAGCGGAGGTGTCGCTGCGATGAAGCTCCTCGACCGCCGTACGACGTCCGACCTGGTCAAGCTGGTCGTGTTCATCGTCGTCACGACGATGGCCACGTCGGTCCTCGTCGTGCTGATCGGCAACATCTCGTTCGCGCCCAAGCACGACTACCGGGCGGTCTTCGTCGACGCCACCGGGGTGGTCAAGGGCGACGACGTCCGCATCGCCGGCGTGAAGGTCGGCACGGTGAAGAAGATCGAGGTCGTCGACCGCACCCGCGCCCGGGTCACCTTCAGCGTGGAGGAGTCCGAGACGCTCAGCAGGGCGACCCACGCCACCATCCGCTACCGCAACCTCGTCGGCCAGCGCTACCTCTCGCTGTCCGACGAGATCGGGGACACCGGCGAGCTCGAGCCGGGCGGCACGATCCCGGTCAGCCAGACGACGCCGGCACTCGACCTGACCGTGCTCTTCAACGGCTTCAAGCCGCTCTTCCAGGCGCTCTCGCCGACCGACATCAACCAGCTGTCGTACGAGATCATCCAGGTCTTCCAGGGCGAGGGCGGCACGCTCGAGGGGCTGCTGTCCCACACGGCCTCCGTCACCTCCACGCTGGCCGCTCGCGACCAGGTGATCGGCGAGCTGATCGACAACCTCAACGAGGTGCTCGACCACCTCGGGGACCGGGACGACCAGC
Organism: Nocardioides sp. URHA0020; assembly: GCF_000620705.1. Taxonomy (GTDB): domain Bacteria; phylum Actinomycetota; class Actinomycetes; order Propionibacteriales; family Nocardioidaceae; genus Nocardioides. Next base: position 531,195 of record NZ_KK211166.1, on the reverse strand, counting down.
TGAGCCGGCTGATCACCACGTTCCGCACCTTCGTCGGCGGGCTCAAGGACGACCGGAAGGCGATCCTCGGCTCGCTCGACGACATCTCCGCGCTGTCCGTGCAGACCGCCGACCTGGTCTCGGGGATCCGCGAGCCGTTCGTCGGCGACGTCAAGCAGCTGCGCCGGCTGGCCGGCAACCTCGACCGGGGCAAGGGCGAGATCGACCGCTCGCTCCAGGTGCTCCCGATCAAGCTCAACAAGGTCGGCCGGACGGCGACGTACGGCTCCTGGTTCAACTTCTACCTCTGCCACTTCCAGGGCCGGGTGCGGCTGCCGGGCGGCACGTCGGTGCCCGTGGACTACCCGCCGAAGGGCGTCAAGCTGGCCGACAGGTGTGACCTCGGATGATTCCCTTTCGTGAGCGCAACCCCGTGATCGTCGGGGCGGTGAGCCTGGCCGCCGTCGGCCTGCTGATGCTGGCCGCCTTCCGTGCCCAGGACCTGCCGGTCATCGGCGGCGGTGACACCTACTACGCCGCCTTCGCCGAGTCGGGCGGTCTCAAGGCCGACGACGAGGTCCGCATCGCCGGCGTCCGGGTCGGCAAGGTCGACGCGGTCGAGCTCGACGGCGACCACGTGAAGGTGGCGTTCCGGATCAACGACGACACGGGCTTCGGCAAGAAGACCAGTGCCGCCATCAAGGTGAAGACCCTGCTGGGCGCGATGTACCTGTCGCTCGACCCGGCCGGCTCCGGCCAGCTCGCGGAGGGTGCGGAGATCCCGGTCGAGCGGACGAGCTCGCCGTACGACGTCATCGACGCGTTCTCCGGCCTGGCGGAGACGTCGGACAAGATCGACACCGACCAGCTGGCCACGTCCCTCGGCACGCTCGCCGACCTGACCCGCAACACGCCCGAGGAGTTCCGCAACGCTCTCGACGGCGTCTCCCAGCTGTCGGCCAACATCGCGGCCCGCGACGGTCAGATCAACACGCTGCTCAAGAACCTCAACCGGGTCTCGACCGTCCTCGACGACCGCGACGAGGACATCGTCGGGCTGATGAAGGACTCCGACGTGCTCTTCCGGGCCCTGGTCGCCCGGCGGGAGGCGGTCCACAACCTGCTGGTGTCGACGAGCGGGCTCTCGAAGGAGCTGACGACGCTGATCCGGCAGAGCCGCCAGGACCTCAAGCCGGCGCTCAACCACCTCGAGAACGTCGTGGCGGTGCTGAACAAGAACGAGGACAACCTCGACAACAGCCTGCGCCTGATGGCCCCCTTCTACCGGGTGTTCGCCAGCACGCTGGGCAACGGCCCGTGGTTCGACACCTACATCCAGAACCTCCCTCCGGTCCCGAAGGTGGGTGGCTGACATGCCGACGCTCAAGCGGGTCGCCGTGCCGGCGGTGCTGGTGCTGCTGCTGGTCGCGGCCGCCCTCACGATGTTCCGCAGCGACGACACCAAGACGCTGACGGCCCACTTCCCCCGCACGATCTCGATCTACGAGGGCAGCGACGTGCGCGTCCTGGGCGTGCCGGTGGGGACCGTCGACAAGGTCACGCCCTCGGGCACCGACGTCGTCGTCACGATGCACTACGACGCGGACGTCCGGGTGCCCGACGACGTGAAGGCCGTGATCGTCGCGCCGTCGGTGGTCGGCGACCGGTTCGTCCAGCTCACCCCGGTCTTCACGGGCGGCGCGGTGCTCGCCGACGGTGCCACCCTCCAGACCGACCGCACCGCCGTCCCGCTCGAGCTCGACCAGATCTACAGCAGCATCGACGACCTCACGGTGGCCCTGGGGCCGACGGGCGCCAACAAGGAGGGCGCCCTGACCGACCTGCTCGAGACGACCGCAGCCAACTTCGGCGGGCAGGGCGCGAAGCTCAACCAGACCATCAAGAACTTCAGCAGGCTCAGCGCCACGCTCGACAACAACAAGGACGAGCTCTTCGGCTCCGCCCGCAAGCTCGAGGGGTTCATCAACACCCTGGCGACGAACGACACGACGGTACGCCGCTTCAACGACTCGCTCGCCGACGTGTCGACGATGCTCTCCGGGGAGCGCGAGGAGCTGTCGGCCGCGCTGAGGAACCTCGCGACGGCGCTCGGCCAGGTCTCCACGTTCGTCAAGGACAACCGCGACGTGCTCGGCCGCAACATCAAGGGCCTCAACCGGGTCTCGAAGGTCCTGGTCAAGCGCCGCTCCGAGCTCAACCAGATCCTCGACTCGGCACCGCTCGCGCTCAACAACCTGGCGCTGACCTACAACCCCGAGGCCGGGACGCTCGACACCAACGCCAACCTGGGCGAGCTCGTCAACCAGGTCACGGGCGACCCGTCGACGCTGCTGTGCGGCATCGTCGGCCAGGCCGACAGCTCGGGTGCCCTGTGCAACCTGGTCAAGCAGGGTCTCGGCCGCTCGGCCCCCAACGGGAAGACCTCCGCCGACCACTTCGACCCGACCCTCGGCGGACTCGTCAAGGCGGAGCGATGAGCCGGCCGGGCGCGGCCCTGCGGGCGCTGGTCGCCGGGCTGGTCGGCGTACTGCTGCTGACCGGGTGCGACTTCGACGTCTACAAGCTGCCGCTTCCGGGCGGCACGGACGTCGGCGACGGCGCGATCTCGGTGAAGGCCGACTTCCGCGACGTGCTCGACCTGGTCCCCAAGTCGACCGTGAAGGTCAACGACGTCAGCGTCGGGCAGGTCACCGACATCGACCTGGTCGACGGTCACGCCGTGGTCAGCATGGAGCTGCGCAAGGACGTCGACCTGCCGGCCAACGCCTTCGCCTCGATCCGCCAGACCAGCCTGCTCGGCGAGAAGTTCGTCTCGCTCGGACCGCCCACCACCGAGTCGCCCACCGGGAGGCTCGCCGACGGTGCCGAGCTCACGCTCGAGCAGACCGGCCGCAACCCGGAGGTCGAGGAGGTGCTCGGCGCGCTCAGCCTGATCCTCAACGGCGGCGGCGTCGCGCAGCTCAAGACCATCGCCACCGAGGTCAACAAGGCCCTCGACGGTCGCGAGGGCGCGACCCGGTCGGTGCTCGACCAGATCCGCCAGTTCATGACCCAGCTCGACGCCAACAAGGCCGACATCGTCGACGCGATCGAGTCGGTCAACCGGCTCGCGAAGTCGGTGCGCAAGCAGCAGGGCTCGATCGACGCCGCCCTCGAGGAGCTGCCCAGCGCGCTCACGTCGCTGGACCAGCAGCGCGGGGACCTGATCAAGATGCTGCGCTCCCTGGACCACCTCAGCGCGGTCGGGGTGCGGGTGATCGACGCGTCCAAGGCGGGCACGGTCGAGACGCTCCAGCAGCTCGACCCGGTGCTCACCGAGCTCGCCGACTCCGGCGACGCCCTGGTGAAGTCGTTCAACGTCTTCCTGACCTACCCCTTCGTCGACGAGGTCGTCGGGCGCGACCCGCAGGTCGCACGCAACCTCCACATGGGCGACTACACGAACCTGTCGATCGAGCTCGACCTCGACCTGTCCGGCGGCATCAGCGGCCTCCCGACCAAGCTGCCGACGCTGCTGCCCACCGAGCTCGACCCGACCGTGGTGCTCGACCTGCTGACCCGCTGCCTGGCCAGCGGGAGCCTCACGAGCGCCCCGTGCCGCAAGCTGACGAGCACGCTCGAGGGCCTGACGAAGCTCCGCCAGGCCTGCCTCAAGCCGGCCAACCGCGACAGCGTCGTCTGCCGGGCGCTGGCGCAGCTGCCCGGGCTCCCGCAGCTGCCGGGGGCGTCGGACCTGCCCTCGGTGCCGGTGCTCGGCGACCTGCTCGGGCTCGGCCGGGCGCCCGCGGGGCCGACCAGCCACCCGGCCGGCAGCACGACCAGTGACCCAGGGGGCTCCTCCCGGGGACCGACGATGGGCGAGCTGAGCGCGGTCTTCGACCCGGCGCTGGTGCAGCTGCTCGTCCCGACGATGGTGAGCACCCGATGATCACCCGACGCACCCGGCTCCAGCTGCTCGTCTTCGTGGTGATCACCCTCGTCGGGGTGAGCTATGTCGGGGCCCGCTACGCCCGTCTCGACCGGGTCTTCGTCGACGACAGCTACACCGTCGTCGCCCACCTCGAGCGCTCCGGCGGCATCTACGAGGGCGGCGAGGTGTCCTACCGCGGCGTCCAGGTCGGCCGGGTCGCGAAGCTCGTGCTCACCGACGACGGCGTGGACGCCTACCTCGACGTCGACAACGCGTACGACGACATCCCGGCCGACACGCTCGCCGTCGTCGGCAACCGCTCGGCGGTGGGGGAGCAGTACGTCGAGCTCCAGCCACGCAGCGACGACGCGCCGTACCTCTCGAACGACTCGGAGATCGCGATGGCCGACACCCGGACGCCGATCCCCACCGAGAAGTTCCTGGCCGACATCTCGACCACCGTGGAGTCCGTCAACAAGCAGGCGCTGGCCACGACGATCGACGAGCTCGGCCAGGCCTTCGCCGGCACCGGCCAGGACCTCCAGCGGATCATCGACACGGGCAACTCGTTCATCAACGAGGCGGACGCCAACTTCGACGTCACCACCGCGCTGATCCGCGACAGCAACACGGTCCTGCGGACCCAGGCCGACAAGGCGAGCGCCGTGCGCACCTTCGCCCAGCAGCTCAGCCTCTTCACCGACTCCCTCGCCGGCTCCGACAGGGCGCTGCGGCAGGTCATCGACGAGGGCTCGGCGACCGCCACCCAGCTGCGGACCTTCCTGGAGCAGAACCGGGTCGACCTCGCCGAGCTGATCAACAACCTCGTCACGACCGGCGAGGTCGTCGTGAAGCACCTCCCGGGCATCGAGCAGATCCTGGTGATCTACCCGTACGTCGTCGAGGGCGGCTTCAGCGTCGTGTCCAAGTCTCCCGACACCCAGCGTTACGACGCGCACTTCGGCCTGATCCTGACGACCAACCCGGTCTGCCACCAGGGCTACGAGAGCACCGACACCCGTCCTCCGCAGGACGGCAGCAACCGACCGCTGAACACCAAGGCGGGCTGCACCGAGCCGCCCTCGAAGAGCAACCCCCGCGGCCCGCAGAACCTCAAGCGCGCCCCGGCCGACTACCGTGCGCCGGTGGTGGCGTCGTACGACCCCGACACGGGCAGGCTCCGCTGGGGCGGCGACGTCCCCCGCGACAGCGCCCGGCCCGGCACCCCCGCGCCGGCGAGCTTTGGAGAGGACACGTGGAAATGGCTGTATCTCCAGCCCTTGACCGAGAGCCGGCCGTGACCGGACCGAGCCCGACCCCCGAGGAGCTCGCCGCCCCGCAGAACGGCCGCTTCCGGCTGGCGCTGCTCGGCGTCCTGGTGATCGCCCTGCTCGCCGCGGCCGGCTGCCTGGTATGGCTGCTCGCCGAGCGACGCGGCGCGGCCGACGACGTCCAGTCCGACCGGGACGCGGCGCTGCGGCAGACCGAGCAGTTCGTGCTGCGCCTCAACACCTACGGCCCCGACCAGCTCGACAGCAAGGGCCACCTGGCGACGTACCAGAAGCAGGTGGCCGCGGTGATCACCCCGAAGTTCGACACGGACTTCGAGAAGACCGGTCTGCCGATCGCGGAGCAGACCGTCGCCCAGGCCGGCTACGCCCGCACCGCGAAGATCTTCGGCTCCGGGGTCCAGTCGATCGACTCGGACTCCGCGACCGTCCTGGTCGCCGCCGGCTTCACCGGCAGCTACCCCGACCCGAAGCACCCCCAGGACGCCGCGAAGCGGATCGAGTCCGACCCGGACGTGCTCCGGTGGAAGGTCGACCTGGTCCTCTCGGACGGGAAGTGGCTGGTCGACGACTACGCCGCGGTGACGACGGAGGCGGGCCGGTGACCACGAGCGCGAGCACGCCGAGCCCGAGCTGGTACGACCTCCTCGGGGTCGCCCCCGACGCCTCCGCCGACGACGTGCGCGCCGCGTGGCGCGCCGCCATCGCCGACCTCGACCCGACCGACCGACGCTTCGCCTCGCTCAACCGGGCCGCCGAGGTGCTGCTCGACCCGGACCGCCGCGCGGCGTACGACGCCGAGCTGGCCCCGCCGCCCGAGCCCGAGCCGGAGCCGGAGCCGGAGCCGACCACCGCGTCCGCCGGGTCACCTGAGTCATCCGAGGCCGCCGAGCCGGCCGCAGCGCCCGCCCGCGAGCGCCGGGTCGTGCCCGGGTGGCTGCTCGTGGGCGTCGCCGTGGTGACCCTGCTGGTCGCGGGAGCGGCCGCGGTCGTCGCCGCGACCGTGCCCTCCGACCGCTCGGTCGAGGACGCCTCCGGGGCGGCCCGGGCGGCGGCGGAGCGGGCGATCGTGCCGATCCTGTCGTACGACGCCACGTCGCTGGACAAGTCGCGGGCGGCCGCCCTGCCCTACCTCACCAGTGACTACCGCAAGGACTACGACGAGCTCTTCGACGGGGTGATCAAGGAGAACGCCCCGTCGACCGGCACCGTCGTGGCGACCAAGCTGGTGGACTCCGGCCTGGTGCGTGCCGACGACGAGCGCGTCCAGGTCTTCCTGCTGATCGACATGACGCGCACCAACAAGGCCGAGAAGCAGCCGGTGGTCTACCAGAACTGGGTGACGGTGACGATGGAGAAGGTGGACGGCGACTGGCTCGTCGCCAAGCTCGACACGTGACCCGGCCGGATGCGCTTGACCTGACCGCCTCGGGCGTTCATGATCGACGCCAACGCCGCACGGTGATCTGAAACCGGGGTTTGTGGCGGCTGCCTGCGTGCGCTAGTCTGTTCCTTTGCGTCCGCTCTCAAATGCTCTCCAGCCTGCCCGGTGGCTGGTTTTGTGGTGGGTCGACGCTGATCTCATAGCGTTTCCGTCGAAGGACACCTCTTGGCCGCGCGTACTACCTCTGGTAACTCCCGCCGCATCTCTTTCGCAAAGATCTCCGAACCACTCGAAGTCCCTCAGCTTCTCTCTCTCCAGACCGACAGTTTCGACTGGCTGGTCGGGAACGACGCCTGGCAGGCTGTCGTGGAGCGTCGTCTCGAGGCTGGCGAGGACGTGTCGCGGAAGTCTGGGCTGACTGAGATCTTCGAGGAGATCTCTCCGATCGAGGACTTCTCCGAGACGATGTCGCTCTCGTTCGAGAACCCGGTCTTCTACGACCCGAAGTACACGGTCGACGAGTGCAAGGAGAAGGACTTCACCTACTCCGCACCGCTCTACGTGTCTGCGGAGTTCACCAACAACGACACCGGTGAGATCAAGGGCCAGACGGTCTTCATGGGCGACTTCCCGCTCATGACGCCCAAGGGCACCTTCGTCATCAACGGCACCGAGCGGGTCGTCGTCTCGCAGCTCGTCCGGTCCCCGGGCGTGTACTTCGAGCGCACCGCCGACAAGACGTCCGACAAGGACATCTACACCGCCAAGCTGATCCCGTCCCGGGGCGCCTGGCTCGAGTTCGAGATCGACAAGCGCGACCTGGTCGGCGTCCGTCTCGACCGCAAGCGCAAGCAGAACGTCACGGTGCTCCTCAAGGCCCTCGGCCTGACCATCGAGGACATCCGTCGTGAGTTCGCGGACCCCAACAGCACCGACGGCCGTGCGTACGAGTCGATCGAGCTGACCCTGGAGAAGGACAACACCCAGGGCGAGGACGACGCGCTGCTCGACATCTACCGCAAGCTGCGTCCCGGCGAGCCGCCGACGCGTGAGGCTGCGCAGACGCTGCTGAACAACTACTACTTCAACCCGAAGCGCTACGACCTCGCGAAGGTCGGCCGCTACAAGGTCAACAAGAAGCTGGGCCTCGTCGAGGCGTTCGACCAGCAGACGCTGACCGTCAGCGACATCGTGGCGGCCATCCGCTACATCGTCGCGCTCCACGACGGCCAGACCGAGGTCGAGTCGCCCCAGGGCGCGCTCGAGATTGCCGCGGACGACATCGACCACTTCGGCAACCGGCGCATGCGCACGGTCGGCGAGCTGATCCAGAACCAGCTCCGCACGGGCCTGGCCCGCATGGAGCGCGTGGTCCGCGAGCGGATGACGACCCAGGACGTCGAGGCCATCACGCCCCAGTCCCTGATCAACATCCGTCCCGTCGTGGCGGCGCTGAAGGAGTTCTTCGGCACCTCGCAGCTCTCGCAGTTCATGGACCAGACCAACCCGATCGCCGGCCTGACGCACAAGCGTCGCCTGTCGGCCCTCGGGCCCGGTGGTCTGTCCCGCGACCGCGCCGGCATGGAGGTCCGCGACGTCCACCCGTCGCACTACGGCCGCATGTGCCCGATCGAGACGCCGGAAGGCCCGAACATCGGTCTGATCGGCTCGCTCGCGTCGTACGGACGGATCAACCCGTTCGGCTTCGTCGAGACGCCGTACCGCAAGGTCGAGAAGGGTCGCGTCAGCGACAAGATCGACTACCTGACCGCCGACGACGAGGACCGCTTCGTCATCGCCCAGGCCAACGCCGTCATCGACGACAAGGGTCGCTTCACCGAGGAGCGGGTGCTGGTCCGCCAGCGCGACGGTGAGGTCTCCGAGGTCCTCGCGGCCGAGGTCGACTACATGGACGTCTCGCCGCGCCAGATGGTGTCGGTCGCGACCGCGCTGATCCCGTTCCTCGAGCACGACGACGCCAACCGCGCGCTCATGGGTGCCAACATGCAGCGCCAGGCCGTGCCGCTCATCACGAGCGACTCGCCCCTGGTCGGCACCGGCATCGAGTACCGCGCCGCGGTCGACGCCGGCGACGTGGTCGTGGCGACGGACGCCGGTGTCGTCAAGGAGGTGTCCGCGGAGCTCGTCGAGACGATGAACGACGACGGCACCTACACGACGTACAAGCTGGCCAAGTTCAAGCGCTCCAACCAGGGCACCTGCATCAACCAGCGCCCGCTCGTCTCCGAGGGCGACCGGCTCGAGGTCGGTACGCCGATCGCCGACGGTCCGTGCACCGACCAGGCGGAGATGGCGCTGGGCACCAACCTGCTCGTCGCCTTCATGCCCTGGCAGGGTCACAACTACGAGGACGCGATCATCCTCAGCCAGCGCCTGGTGCAGGAGGACGTCCTCACCTCGATCCACATCGAGGAGCACGAGGTCGACGCCCGCGACACCAAGCTCGGGCCGGAGGAGATCACCCGGGACATCCCGAACGTCTCCGAGGAGATGCTGGCCGACCTCGACGAGCGCGGCATCATCCGCATCGGCGCCGAGGTCACGACCGGTGACGTCCTGGTCGGCAAGGTCACGCCCAAGGGCGAGACCGAGCTGACCCCGGAGGAGCGGCTGCTCCGCGCGATCTTCGGTGAGAAGGCGCGCGAGGTCCGCGACACCTCGATGAAGGTCCCGCACGGTGAGTCCGGCACGGTCATCGGCGTCCGCGTCTTCGACCGCGAGGAGGGCGACGAGCTGCCCCCGGGCGTCAACCAGCTGGTGCGCGTGTACGTCGCGCAGAAGCGCAAGATCTCCGTGGGTGACAAGCTCGCAGGCCGTCACGGCAACAAGGGCGTCATCGCGAAGATCCTGCCGATCGAGGACATGCCGTTCATGGAGGACGGCACCCCGGTCGACGTGGTCCTCAACCCGCTGGGCGTCCCGCGACGGATGAACATCGGTCAGATCCTCGAGCTCCACCTCGGCTGGCTGGCGAAGCAGGGATGGGACCTCGACCTGCACGACGGTCCGAAGGACGAGGACTGGAAGAAGCGCCTGATCAAGATCCACGCGGACAAGGCCGAGCCGAACTCCCGGCTCGCGACGCCGGTGTTCGACGGTGCCCGCGAGGACGAGATCACCGGTCTGCTCGACGCCACGAACCCCAACCGGGACGGCGTGCGGATGATCAACGCGACCGGCAAGGCCAGCCTCTTCGACGGTCGCTCCGGCGAGCCGTTCCCCGAGCCGGTCTCCGTCGGTTACATGTACATCCTCAAGCTCCACCACCTCGTGGACGACAAGATCCACGCGCGCAGCACCGGCCCCTACTCGATGATCACGCAGCAGCCCCTGGGCGGTAAGGCCCAGTTCGGCGGCCAGCGGTTCGGCGAGATGGAGGTCTGGGCGATGGAGGCGTACGGCGCCGCCTACGCCCTGCAGGAGCTGCTGACGATCAAGTCCGACGACGTGCCCGGTCGCGTCAAGGTCTACGAGGCGATCGTGAAGGGCGAGAACATCCCCGACTCCGGCATCCCCGAGTCGTTCAAGGTTCTCGTGAAGGAGATGCAGTCGCTCTGCCTCAACGTGGAGGTGCTGTCGCAGGACGGCACGGCCATCGAGATGCGCGACGCGGAGGAGGACGTCTTCCGCGCCGCCGAGGAGCTCGGCATCGACCTCTCCCGCCGCGAGCCCAGCTCCGTCGAAGAAGTCTGAGCAGTGACGGCGGCCCGCCGGCGACGGCGGGCCGCCCCACCTCAGTCCACAGCTTGATCCACCAGTACTAACGAAGGACAACAGCCATCGTGCTTGATGTGAACTTCTTCGACCAGCTTCGGATCGGCCTGGCCACCGCGGATGACATCCGCACGTGGAGCCACGGCGAGGTCAAGAAGCCGGAGACGATCAACTACCGCACGCTCAAGCCTGAGCGTGACGGCCTCTTCTGCGAGAAGATCTTCGGTCCCACCCGGGACTGGGAGTGCTACTGCGGCAAGTACAAGCGGGTGCGCTTCAAGGGCATCATCTGCGAGCGGTGTGGCGTCGAGGTCACGCGCTCCAAGGTGCGCCGTGAGCGGATGGGCCACATCGAGCTCGCCGCCCCGGTCACCCACATCTGGTACTTCAAGGGTGTCCCGAGCCGTCTGGGCTACCTGCTCGACCTGGCGCCGAAGGACCTCGAGAAGGTCATCTACTTCGCCGCCTACATGATCACCTCCGTCGACGAGGACGCCCGTCACCGGGACCTGTCCTCGCTCGAGGGCAAGGTCGGTCTCGAGCGCGAGCGCCTCGAGAAGCGCCGCGACTCGGCCGTCGAGGACCGGGCGAAGAAGCTCGAGGAGGACCTGGCCGCCCTGGAGGCGGAGGGTGCCAAGGCCGACCAGCGCCGCAAGGTCAAGGACGGCGCCGAGCGCGAGATGAAGCAGCTCCGTGACCGCGCCCAGCGCGAGATCGACCGCCTCGACGAGGTGTGGAACACCTTCAAGGCGCTCAAGGTCCAGGACCTCATGGGCGACGAGATGCTCTACCGCGAGATGAAGAACTGGTTCGGCAAGTACTTCGAGGGCTACATGGGCGCCGCGGCGATCCAGAAGCGCCTCCAGGACTTCGACACCGAGGCCGAGGTCGAGTCGCTGCGCGAGACCATCGCCACCGGCAAGGGCCAGCGCAAGGTCCGCGCCCTCAAGCGCCTCAAGGTCGTCGACGCCTTCCGCAAGACCGGCAACAAGCCCCAGGGCATGGTCCTCGACGCCGTGCCGGTCATCCCGCCGGACCTGCGTCCGATGGTGCAGCTGGACGGTGGCCGCTTCGCGACCTCCGACCTCAACGACCTGTACCGCCGCGTGATCAACCGCAACAACCGGCTCAAGCGTCTGCTCGACCTCGGCGCGCCCGAGATCATCGTCAACAACGAGAAGCGGATGCTGCAGGAGGCCGTCGACTCGCTGTTCGACAACGGCCGTCGTGGCCGCCCGGTCACCGGGCCGGGCAACCGCCCGCTGAAGTCGCTCTCCGACATGCTCAAGGGCAAGCAGGGTCGCTTCCGGCAGAACCTGCTCGGCAAGCGCGTGGACTACTCGGGCCGTTCGGTGATCGTGTCGGGCCCGCAGCTGAAGCTGCACCAGTGCGGTCTGCCCAAGCAGATGGCGCTCGAGCTCTTCAAGCCGTTCGTGATGAAGCGCCTCGTCGACCTGTCGCACGCGCAGAACATCAAGTCCGCCAAGCGGATGGTCGAGCGGGCGACGTCCGGTGCTCGGTACGCCGTGGTGTGGGACGTCCTCGAAGAGGTCATCACCGAGCACCCGGTGCTGCTCAACCGCGCACCCACCCTGCACCGCCTCGGCATCCAGGCCTTCGAGCCCCAGCTGATCGAGGGCAAGGCCATCCAGATCCACCCGCTCGTCTGCTCGGCGTTCAACGCCGACTTCGACGGCGACCAGATGGCGGTGCACCTGCCGCTGTCGGCCGAGGCCCAGGCCGAGGCGCGGATCCTGATGCTCTCGACCAACAACATCCTGAAGCCGTCGGACGGCCGACCGGTGACCATGCCTACCCAGGACATGATCATCGGCCTGTTCTTCCTCACCACGGACCGGGACAACACCCCGGGCGACGGTCGTGCGTTCTCGTCCCAGGCCGAGGCCATCATGGCCTTCGACCGTGGCGAGATCGCGCTGCAGAGCAACGTCAAGATCCGCTTCGACGACATCGTCCCGCCGCTCGAGCTGGGCGGCGACGAGGGTGCCCTCGGCCAGCAGATCACGCTGGAGACCACCCTGGGACGGGCGATCTTCAACGAGGCGCTGCCGGCCAACTACCCGTACGTGAACTACGAGGTCGGCAAGAAGGCCCTCGGCGCGATCGTCAACGACCTGGCCGAGCGCTACACCAAGGTCGAGGTCGCCGCCTCGCTCGACGCCCTGAAGGACACCGGCTTCCGCTGGGCCACCTTCTCGGGTGTCACGGTCTCGATCGACGACGTCACGACGCCGCCGGACAAGATCCAGATCCTGTCGGCCTTCGAGGCTCAGGCAGCGAAGGTCCAGACGCAGTTCGAGCGCGGCCTGGTCACCGACGAGGAGCGCCGTCAGGAGCTCATCGAGATCTGGACCCAGGCAGCTGCCGACGTCGGCAAGGCGATGGAGCTGACCTTCGACCGGGCCAACCCGATCTACATGATGGTCGAGTCCGGTGCCTCCGGAAACATGAACCAGATCCGGCAGGTCGCGGCCATGCGTGGTCTCGTGGCCAACCCGAAGGGCGAGATCATCCCGCGCCCGATCAAGTCCAACTTCCGGGAGGGCCTGACCGTCCTCGAGTACTTCATCGCGACGCACGGTGCCCGCAAGGGTCTGGCGGACACCGCACTGCGGACCGCCGACTCGGGCTACCTGACCCGTCGTCTGGTGGACGTCTCGCAGGACGTCATCATCCGCGAGGACGACTGCGGCACCGAGCGCGGTCTGCCCAAGCGGATCGGTGAGCGGCTCGAGGACGGCACCGTGGTCAAGGCGGAGAACGCCGAGACCGCGGCGTACGCCCGCTCGGCGGCCACCGAGGTCACCCACCCGACCACCGGCGAGGTCCTCGCCGGTGCCGGTGAGGACCTCGGCGACGTCAAGATCGGTGAGCTGGTCGCGGCCGGCATCGAGGAGGTCAAGGTCCGCTCCGTGCTGACCTGTGACGCCAAGACCGGCACCTGCGCGAAGTGCTACGGCCGCTCGCTGGCCACCGGCAAGCTCGTCGACATCGGCGAGGCCGTCGGCATCATCGCGGCCCAGTCGATCGGTGAGCCCGGCACGCAGCTGACCATGCGTACGTTCCACACCGGTGGTGTGGCCTCGGCGGACGACATCACGCAGGGTCTGCCCCGCGTGGTCGAGCTCTTCGAGGCGCGTTCGCCCAAGGGTCGTTCGCCGATCGGCGAGGCCGCCGGCCGCGTCGAGATCGACGAGACCGACAAGACCCGCAAGATCCTGATCACCCCGGACGACGGCTCCGAGGTCCAGGAGTACCCCGTCTCGAAGCGGTCGCGTCTGCTCGTCGCCGACGGTGACCACGTCGAGGTCGGCCAGATGCTCACCGTCGGTACGCCGGACCCGCAGGACGTCCTGCGGATCCTGGGTGTGCGTCGGGCGCAGGAGCACCTGGTGGACGAGGTCCAGGCTGTCTACCGCAGCCAGGGCGTGGCGATCCACGACAAGCACATCGAGATCATCGTCCGGCAGATGCTGCGCCGGGTCACGGTGATCGAGTCGGGCGAGACCGTGCTGCTCCCGTCCGACCTCGTCGACCGGGGTCGGTTCGAGGAGGAGAACCGTCGGGTCGTCTCCGAGGGCGGCAAGCCGGCCTCGGGTCGCCCGGTGCTCATGGGCATCACCAAGGCCTCGCTGGCGACCGAGTCGTGGCTCTCGGCGGCCTCCTTCCAGGAGACCACCCGCGTCCTCACCGACGCAGCGATCCACGGCCGCTCGGACTCGCTGCGCGGTCTGAAGGAGAACGTGATCATCGGCAAGCTGATCCCGGCGGGCACCGGCCTCGAGCGGTACCGCAACATCCGGGTGGAGCCCACCGAGGAGGCCCGCGCCGCGGCGTACTCCGTCACCGGCTACGACTCCTACGACTACGAGTTCGGCAGTGGCGGCCAGGCCGTCGCCCTGGACGACTTCGACTTCGGTTCCTACCAGAACTGATCCGGTCGTCGAGAGGCCCCATCACCTCCGGGTGGTGGGGCCTCTCGCATTTCGGGTTACGGTCGAGCGGTGACCCGGCTCCTCCTCGTCCTCGCGCTCGTGCTCACCACCCTCGCGACCGCGCCGCCGTCCTACGCCGGCGAGCGTGGCGTGCGACCGGTGCCCGTCCCGCGGGAGGCGCGAGCGGTCAGCACGGCGCACCCGGACCGGGTGGTCGGGCACGGGACGCGGGCGAGCTGCACGTCGGCCGCGGTCGTGCGCGCGGTGCGCCGCGGTGGCGTCATCACGTTCGACTGCGGTCCGCGGCCGGTGACGATCACGATGCGACACACCGCCAAGGTCCTCAACACCTCGCGTCGGGTGGTGCTCGACGGCGGCGGCCTGGTGACCCTGGACGGCGGCGGCAAGCGCCGGATCCTCTACCAGGACACGTGCGACCGGCGGCAGCGCTGGACCACGTCGCACTGCGACAACCAGGCCACGCCGCGGCTGGTCGTCCAGCACCTCACCCTCGCGCACGGCAACTCCACCGGCCAGCGGTACGACGGTGGCGGAGGTGGCGCGATCTTCGTGCGGGGCGGCCGGCTGAAGATCGTCGACGCCCGCTTCGTGGCCAACCGCTGCGACCGGCGCGGAGCCGACCTCGGCGGCGCCGCCGTCCGGGTGCTCGACCAGTATCGTGACCGCCCGGTCCACGTGGTGGGCAGCGACTTCCGCCGCGGCCGGTGCGCCAACGGGGGAGCGCTGAGCAGCATCGGGGTGTCGTGGCGGGTGCTCAACAGCACGTTCGTCGACAACCGCGCGATCGGCCGGGGCGCCAACCCCGCTCGCAGCGGCACCGCCGGAGGCGGCAGCGGCGGGGCGATCTACCTCGACGGCAACCGGTTCACGCTCGACCTGGGCGGCACGCTGGTCCGCCGCAACGTGGCCAACGAGGGCGGCGGAGCGGTCTTCTTCGTGAGCAACGACCGCACGGGGACGATGCGGATCCGGCACTCGACCCTGGAGCGCAACCCGAGCAGGCGCTTCGAGACCCAGCCGGGCATCTTCTTCCTCGGCGCGCGGCGACCCACCGTGACCGCGTCGGTCGTGCGCTGAGACAATCGGAGGGTGAGCATCCCTGCGGAGACCGACGTCCTCGTCGTGGGCGCCGGCCCGGCCGGGTCGGCGGCCGCCGCCTGGGCGGCGCGCTCGGGCGCCGAGGTGATGCTCGCGGACGCTGCGGTCTTCCCCCGGGACAAGACCTGCGGCGACGGGCTGACGCCCCGCGCGATCGGCGAGCTGCAGCGGCTCGGGCTCGAGGACTGGCTGCGTGCGCACGCCGTCAACCAGGGCCTGCGCGCCCACGGCTTCGGCCAGACGCTGCTGCTGCCCTGGCCCGGGGGGACCCTGCCCGACTGGGGCTCGGCCGTGGCCCGCACCGAGCTCGACGACCACCTCCGCACCACCGCCATCAAGTCGGGGGCGACCGCGCTCGACGCGCACCGCGCCGTCGACGTACGCCGCGAGGGTGACCGGGTCACCGCGGTCGTCTTCCGGGTCGCGACCGGCTCGACCACCGAGCTCCGGGAGGTCCGCTGTCGACGTCTGGTCGTCGCCGACGGCGTCCGGTCCCCGCTCGGCAAGGTGCTCGGGCGCGAGTGGCACCGCGAGACCGTGTACGGCGTCGCCGGCCGGTCGTACCTCACCTCGGGGCGCTCCGACGACCCGTGGATCAGCTCGCACCTGGAGCTGCGCGACGAGCACGACACGATCATCTCCGGCTACGGCTGGATCTTCCCGCTCGGCAACGGTGAGGTGAACCTCGGCGTCGGCACGCTCGCGACCTCCAAGCGGCCGACGGACCTCGCGGTCAAGCCGCTGATGGCGCACTACGCGGACCAGCGCCGCGAGGAGTTCCAGCTCAGCGGCGACCTGCGGATGTCCACCTCGGCGCTGCTGCCGATGGGTGGCGCGGTGTCTCACGTCGCGGGCCGCAACTGGGCGCTCATCGGTGACGCCGCTGCCTGCGTGAACCCGCTCAACGGCGAGGGCATCGACTACGGCCTCGAGTCCGGACGGCTGCTGGTGGAGTTGATGGCCGAGCACGACGACCTCTCCGAGACCTGGCCCGCGCTGCTGCGCGACCACTACGGCGAGTCGTTCTCGATCGCGCGCCGGCTCGCCGGCCTGGTCACCGTGCCGCGGCTGCTGCCGGCCCTCGGGCCGGCCGGCATGCGCTCGGACTGGCTGATGACGCTCGCCCTGCGGTGGATGGGCAACCTGATCACCGACGAGGACCGCGACCGTGCGGCCCGGGTCTGGCGCTGGGCCGGCCGCCGCTCGCTCGCCCGCGACCACCGACCGCCCTTCGCATGACCGGGCTGCCCAAGCGACAGCGGGTGGCGGCGTACGCCGTCATCCTGCGCGACGGCGCCATCCTGCTCAGCCGCCTGGCGCCGAGCGTCACGGCCGAGGAGCTGTGGACGCTGCCGGGTGGGGGCCTCGACCACGGTGAGGACCCGCGCGACGCGGTGGTGCGCGAGATCCACGAGGAGACCGGCCTCGACGCGGTCGTCGGCGAGACCGCCCGGCTCTACTCCGCGCACCTGCCCGGGGTGTGGCGCGAGGGTCGACGGGTCGACGCGCACGCCCTGCGCATCGTCTACGAGGGCTGGGTCGCTCCCGACGCCCCGGAGCCGCACGTCGTCGAGGTCGGTGGCTCCACGATGGAGGCCGCCTGGAAGTCGGTCGAGGAGGTGCTCGACGGCACGGTGCCGGTCGGCCCGATGGTGCTGGAGGCGCTCGCCGACCACCAGCCCTTCCGGCACCAGCGGCTCGGCGCCTACGCCCTGGTCCGGCGCGACGACCTGGTGCTGCTCACCCGGATCTCGGCGCTCGGCTTCCACACCGGCTCCTGGACGCTGCCGGGCGGCGGGGTCGGCCACGGCGAGCAGCCGCGTGACGCCGTACGCCGTGAGCTGCGCGAGGAGTGCGGGGTCGACGGCGCGGTCGGCGCCCTGGTCGCGGTGCACGACGACCACTTCAGCGGTACGGCGCCGTCCGGGCGCTACGAGGACTTCCACGCCGTGGCGCTGGCCTTCGAGGTCACCGTCGACGACGCGGCCGAGCCGGTGCTGGCCGAGGTCGACGGCACCACCGACGCCGTCGCGTGGGTGCCGGTCGCCGACGTCGAGTCCGGCGCTCTCCCGGTGCTCGACCTGGTGCGCGAGACCCTCAGGGCAGCGGGGTCGCCGCCACCTCGCACGAGTTGAGCTCGGGGCGCAGCTTGTTGTTGACGATGTAGTACGACGAGAGCACGTAGCCGCGCTTCACGCCGTTGACGGTCGCCCACAGCATCATCATGCCGTTGCGGGGCAGCTCGACCGGGCCGAGCAGACCGGTGTCCGGGTCCCGCCCGAGGCTCGCCGTCGTCACCTGGTCGTCGACGTCGCCCTCGCCCTCGATCACCCGGTAGTAGAGGCGCGCGGCGGCCTGGTTGGCGCCGCGCGGTCGGAACGCGACCGTCTGGTCGCCGACCGCCCCGGGCTCGCAGGTCACGACCGCGTCGCCGAGGCCGGGGATCGTGGTGGTGCTGGTGCTCCGCACGTCGCCCTCGGCGGTGCCGTGCCAGCTCAGCCCGAACTGACGGGCGGTGTCGGTGTGCAGCGTGAGCGCCATCCGGCAGTACTGGTGGCCGGGGTGGCGGAACCGCTCCCACCACCAGGTCAGCTCGAACGACGTCGCCGGCGTGGTCAGGGCGCCACGGCCGGGCTGGCTGCGGCTGGGCCGCTGGCTGACCAGGCCGTAGGCGTAGCCCTTCTGGAAGTCCTCGATCCGGGACTGCTGGTTGAGGCCCTCGTGGGCGCGGGGGCCGGTGCCGCCGCGGCCGTCGTCGGCGGCCGTGGCGTAGGTGTAGACCCGGACGTTCTTCACCGAGACGACGTCGCGGCCCTGCTTGTCCTCGAACTTCGCCAGCCACATCTGGGTCTCCGGCGCCCGGCTGGCGGGCCGGATCTGGATCTGGGTGCTCCTGGGACGGCAGGTCAGGTCGACCGTCCCGATGCCCGGGACGTTGACGCTCTTCTGGTAGACGCGCCGCTTGTGCTCGCCCTTCCAGCTGACGACGATCCGATGGTCCGACCTCACGGCGACGCGGGCCGGGCCGGCCCCGGCGTACGACGTCGGCTGCACGGCGACCAGCCCGGCCATGAGGACCAGGAGGCCGGTGCCTCCGGCGAGGAGGCGGCGCACCGGCTTCATCGTGCGGGGGCGGCCGGCGTGTCGATCGCCTCCGGGTCGGTCGCGGGCTCGTCCTCGGCCGGGACCACCAGGACCGGCCGGTGGACGCCGTCGAGCCACTGGAGCTCCTCGGCGACAGCCCGGTCCGTCAGGCCGATCATCGCGGCCGCGGTGGCGGCCTCCTGGGCCGACTCGAGGTAGTCCTTCAGGAAGCCGGTGACCTCCTTGCGCTTCAGCGACCGGGTGGTCGTCGTGATCAGGACCTGCGTCGACAGCGGGTAGTCACCGCTCGCGATGGTGGTCTGGCTCGGGAAGACGCAGTTGCGGTGGCCGTCGGGGGTGGTGATCTCGAAGGGCCGCAGCTCCTCCTCGAAGAGCTCGTAGGAGCTGAAGCGGGCGTAGACGACGTGCCCGGTGCTGCGCTCGACCGTGCGACGGGCGGTCGCGGCCCTGGCCGCACGCGCCTTGGCCCGGTCGAAGCCCACCCGGGCCTTGCGCGCGGCCTCGTCGGCCTTCGTGACCGCTGCCCGGGCGGCGACCACCCGTGCCTCGTCCTTGGCCTGGGCGGCGGGGCTGCGCTTGTCGCGGATGCCCTTGGCGCGCTCGGCCGTGGCCTTGTCGAGCTCGTTGTGGGCATCGATGCGGACCTGGCGGGAGGACACCAGCTCGGACTTGCGCAGCCCGAGCTGGCGGGCGCTGTCGGCGTACGTCTGGGCGATCCTGGCGTTGCGGGCGCCGCCGTTGAGGAACGTGCGGGCCTGCCCGAACCGGTCGTAGCTGAAGTAGTCGGAGCGCAGGTCGGTCGGGCCGGGGGCCGGGGAGCCGAGCACGGTCTTGCCGAAGGTCTCGAAGCCGACCGGGAAGCTGGACTGCGACGGGCCGCCGACCGCCACCGGGACGTCGTCGAGGCCGAGCTGGCTCCAGTTGGTGATCGGGGAGCCGGCGCGCCACGTCTCCTGGACCTGGTCGGTGCTCAGGCAGTCGCCGCCCACGTCGGACTCCGACTTGATGGCGACGACGATGCCGTCGGAGGCGATCTGGAACTGGACGACGTCGAGCCCGACGGCCTGGCACGCCTCCCACTCGCTGCGGGTGATCCGACGCTCGGAGTCGACCAGGTCGATCTTGCCCGCGCACAGCTCCTGGAACGCCTGGTCCTGGGTGTTCTTGCCCAGGGTGATCTCCGTGGCGCTGCCCGTCGCGTTGTAGCGATCGACCTCGTCGGGGGTCAGGGAGAACGTCGTCGTCCCGTCGATGGCCAGCGTGCCGACGGGGCGCTCGGGCAGCGCGTCGTTCGCCTGCTTGACCTGGTGCTGCGCGGCGGCCTGCGCGGCGTAGTCCTGCGCCTGGGCATCGGCGACGAGGTCGCCCGCGTCGGGGTCCACGTCCTGCGAGCAGGCTGCGAGCAGCAGCATGCCGGCGAGCGCGACGGCGCCGAGGGTCACGCGGCCGATCGTGCGACGGGTAGCCATCACTGGTCCTTCGTTGATGCCGAGGCGGACGGGGAGGCGGACGCCGACGCCGACGCCGACGCCGTCGCCGCTGCCGACGGCGCGGCCGTCACCCCGGGGGTCAGTCGGATGCGCGGACTGAGCTTGACGACCTCGAAGTCGTCGAGGTGCAGCGCGGCCAGCTCGTTGCCGGCGATCATGTCGGAGGTGACGTCGCGCTGGGCGTAGAGCGTGGGGACGGCGGCGCGGTCGACCACGATGCCGCCGTACGTGCGCAGGGCGGCCACGATCGCGTCCGCCATCCGCCGCTGCTGGGCGGTCAGCCTGATCGGCTTGCCGGTCTTCGGGTCGGTCGGGAGGGGGACCGTGACGTTGGCCTTGAGCCGGATCCGGGCACCCTCGGGCAGCGAGCTCAGCCGGCCGTTGCCGTCGGTCGACGACGCCGGCTTCACGAAGACGCCCTGCGCCGGACCGGGCACGCTGATGGCGAGCGCGTGGGTGATCAGGCCCGCCTGGAGCTCCTTGGGGCGGAGCAGACCGGCGAAGAGCGGCAGCCCCGAGCCACGCGCGCTCACCGTCTGCGGAGCCTGGAAGCCGGAGCCGTCGAGGTCCCACTTGCGCATGAACTGGTAGGAGATCGTGCCGTCGTCCTCGCGCCGCGCGCGCCACAGGTCGTAGGCGATCGGCTTGCTGATGTCGAAGATCGTGAACCACCCGTCGTAGCGGGGATCCGGGTCGACGTCCGAGGGGATGTTGAGGATCGTGGTGTCGGCGCCGTCGCCGCACACGAGCTGGCGGCAGACGAGCTTGGTGGGCTCGCCGCCGGCGACCACGGCGGTGGTCCAGCGCTCGGTGTTGATGTAGACGCCCTCGTTGACGACCCGGCGCTGGGTCAGCAGCTCGGACGAGCCGGCGCGCTGCACGACCCCGACCCGCTCCCGCGCGAGGCTGATCATCTGCGACGAGCGGGGGTCGACGTCGGAGCCGTCGATGCGCACGTTCCAGGGGGAGTCGGCGGCGAAGAAGCGTCGCTCGGGCACCGAGACGCCCTGGGAGGCGTTGGACGGGTTGACGACGACCTCGAGGTCCGAGCGGGTGCTCGTGGTCGGGTCGTCGCCGCCGCCACAGCCGGCGAGCGTGAGTGCGCCGATCGTGGCGAGCACGAGGGCGGCTCGGGTGCCGCGGAAGGATCGGGCGGACATCACTGGTCTCCGTGGCTGGATCGGGAGCGCAGCGGGGCCAGGCTCGACTCGATGGACTCGGCGAAGAGCGACACGGCGTCGCTGATCTCGGCGAGCTGGCGACCCTCCCGGCTGGGCTGGCTGGTGAGGCCGGCCTCGGTGCGGGCGGCGCTGATGATCGCGTGCGCCTCGCGGCGAGCGGTGATCCGGATCAGCTCGGCGTCGAGCTCGGCCTGGGCGGTCAGCAGCTCGGCGCGGCGAGCGGCCTCGGTCTCGAGGGCCACCAGGTGGTGCAGGGTGGCCTCCTCCGCGTCGCGCAGGCGCTCCATCGCGGCGTCCGCGACCTCCTGGACGCTGCCGCGGAGATAGCTGGTGTCCTCGGGGGCGCGGTAGGCCTCGACGCGCTGGACCGGCGCGGGTGCCGGTGCGTACGCCGGTGCATACGCCGGGACGGGCGTCGTCCTGGGGGCGACGACGGAGACGACGACGGCGTCGACGGTGAGGTCGACCGTCCGGGTCAGGTCGGAGAGCTGGGCGATCGGCAGGATGACCGGTCCGGCGGACCGGGCCACCTCCGGCTCCGGCTCGACCACGCGCTCCCCGACGGGCTGGGTGACACGCTCCGAGGCGGGCTCCAGGACGGCGTCGATGAACGACTCGTCGGCGGGCTCGCCGATGTCCGCGGCCAGGTCCGCGACGACGGGCTGCGGGGCCAGGTCCGGGGCGATGGCCGGCGCGGCGGGCGGCTCGGGGTCGACGAGCCGCAGCCGGGTGGCGAAGTCGACCTGGCCGACGCGCGACTCGGTGCCGAGCGCGAGCAGGTCGTCGACCGACGGCGGGGGCTGGATCGGGTGGGTCTGCTGGTCCATCACTGGGCTGCTCCGTCGGTGCTGGCCGCGGCGCAGGTGCCACCGTCGGGGTCGAAGTCGGCCGGCACGCCGAGCAGCACGTACCGGTCGGTGCGGTAGATGACCATCAGGCACGGGTCCGAGCCGTCAGCCGCGTGGGGGTACTGCTGGCCCAACAGGTCGTTGTCGCCGGTGGCGATCAGCAGGTAGTCGACGACGCCCGCCGGGCTCGCGGCGATGTCCTTCCAGGGCCCGTCGCTCTTGTCGACCCGGTCGACGAAGAGGTCCGGCCTCCCGGTCAGCAGGATGACGGCGTACGTCTGCGAGTTGTCGGTGAGGATCGAGTTCTTGTCGGCGATGTTGGCCGTGATGTAGTCCGCCGTGGCCTGCTCGTCGACGGTGCCGACGGTCGCGCCGCTCAGGGTCTTCGCGCCCTCCTGGGAGTCGCGCGTCGAGAGGGCGGCGGCGAAGTTGGACTCGAGGTTCTGGTAGCGGTAGCTCTTCATCGCCTGGAAGGTCCACGGGATGGAGACCAGCATCAGCACGATCAGGACCGCGCTGACGATCGCGTTGTTGGTCTCCGCGGACCGGGCGATCCAGATGCCGCCGATCACGGAGAAGACCAGGATCGGGAGCGCGTTGCGCAGCTGCATCGGGGAGTCGGTCAGGTGCAGCGCCGCGGACAGCGCCGGCGAGACGACGGCCGCACCGAGCAGGATGCCGAGCCAGAGCGCCAACGGGTTGCTGCGGGCGACGCCCACGAAGATCAGCGCGGGCAGCACGACGATCGCGATCGGGGCGCCGTACAGCACCAGGGAGCCGGTGGCCTGGACGAGCTCCACGCCGGTGAAGCTGCCCGGGTCGATGCCGCCGGCGTCGCTGGCGGAGGTGATCCAGTAGAGCGGCTTGGCCAGCAGGATCAGGTTGAAGACGGTCCAGAGCGCGATGACGTACGCCGTGGGCACGGCGAAGCCGATCGTCGTGCCCTCGACCTCGACCCCGTCGGCGCCGAGCTTGGCCAGGATCGCGCCGATCATCAGCGCGGTCAGCACGAACCACAGCAGGCTGGAGTAGCCGGCGAGCGCGGCGACCGAGAAGGCCAGGCCCGAGAGCATGACGTAGCGGACGTCGGCCGTGATGTACCAGGCGACGATGCCGCCCATCGCGACGACCACGAAGGCGAGCCAGACGAACTGACGGGCGCCGTCGGCGGCGTACAGGAGGAAGAGCGGGTTGAGGCCCAGCGCTACGAGGACCGCCACGCGCAGCGGGGCGAGCAGCTGCGCGCGCCGCATCATGGTGTTCAGGGCGACCATGACGATGCCGGCGAAGACAGCGGAGGCGAGCGGCACCGCGACCAGGGACGAGGTGACCCCGGGGAAGATCGCCAGCGGCGAGATCAGCAGGGTCGCCAGCGGCGGGTAGTCGAAGCCGAGGGCCGAGAGCTTGGCCGGGTCGTTGTGCCAGATCATCAGCGCGCGGTCCAGCCGGTCGAGGGTCTCGAACCCGACGACGTGCATCTTGACGACGAGCCAGTAGCCGAACCAGATGTAGAACCCGGTGAACCCGACGAAGACCGCCAGGCTCTCCCACGGACGACGGGTGATGTCGGAGGTGCGCTGGTGGATGGACTGGACCAGCGTCGCCTTGCGCTCCTGCGACGCGCGGATGTGGACGGCGGCGGCGTCGAGGACGGGAGCCTCGACCGGGGCCTCGGGAGTCGCGGTCATGAGTCGTCTCCGTTGTCGAGGCCGTGCTCGGTCTTCTCCCAGTAGAAGGGGTTCGTGAAGAGCTGGATGGCGCCCTTCCAGGCGGCCCAGCTCATCAGGCCCCAGTAGAGGGGAGACAGCAGGGCGGTCCGGGTGATGCCGAACTCACCGCGCTGGAGGCTGCCCGCGACGTTGAGGTAGACGAACGTGAAGTTGCCGACGAAGAGCAGGGCGCTGGCGGCGTAGAAGACGAAGCCGGGGAACATCTGCTGGATGAAGCCGGCCTGGCTGACGATGTAGAAGGTCGACAGCGCCCAGAAGATCGGGTTGAGCAGCAGCACCAGGGCGCTGCCCATCGTCAGGTTGAAGCTGACGAAGCCACGGAAGCCGGTCTCGGCGGCCAGCCGACCCGGGTTGCGCATGTGCACGAGCCAGGTCTGCAGGTAGCCCTTGATCCAGCGGCTGCGCTGGCGGATCCAGTTCGGGACGCTGGAGTTGGCCTCCTCGAGCGTCGTCGAGTCGATCATGGCGGTGCGGTAGCCGCGGCGGTGCAGGCGGATGCCGAGGTCGGCGTCCTCCGTCACGTTGAACGGGTCCCAGGCGCCCAGCTCGCGGAGCACGTCGGTCACGAAGTGGTTGGACGTCCCGCCGAGCGGGATCGGCGAGCCCGCCGCGCCCATGGCCGGGAGCACCAGCTCGAAGTGCATGGAGTACTCGTTGGCGAACCAGGCGGTGAGCAGGTTCTGGTCCTGGTTGAAGTGGTTGAGCTTGGCCTGGATGCAGGCGACGTTGGGGGCGACGTGCTGGAAGGCGAGGTACGCCTTCTTGAGCTCGTCGGGGTCGGGCCGGTCCTCGGCGTCGAAGATGACGCAGAAGCTGCCCGTGGCCAGCTGCAGGCCGTAGTTGCAGGCCTTCGGCTTGGTCTTGGGCTGGCTGTCGGGCACCACGACGAGGTGGAAGTGCGGCGGCAGGTTCAGCGACTTGATCATCGCGATGGTCTCGTCGTCGTCCTCCTCGCAGAGGAGCTTGACGTCGAGGCGGGTGCGCGGCCAGTCCAGCTCGTTGATGCCGCGGACCAGGCGGCGCACGATGCCGGCCTCCTTGTAGAGCGGCACCAGGATCGTGTAGACGGGCAGCGTCCGCTCGTCCAGGCCGAGCACGTCCTCGTCGGTGACGTCGGTCTCGAGGTGGGTGCCGAGAGCCCGGAAGGTCAGCTGGAGCTTGTAGCAGGAGACGAGCAGGTAGATCAGCGAGCAGCCGGCGACCAGACCGACCAGCGTGCCCATCGGCCACACGATGCCGCACAGGAGCAGGCCGATCCCGGCGCAGACGGCCAGCGCCTTCTGGCTGCCGGTGAACACGACGTGGGCCGAGGCCTCGGGCTGGGACTCCATCAGGGAGACCGTCGAGATCTGGGCGTACTGCTCGCTGTGCACGCGCTGGATCAGCTGGTCCAGCTCGGTGCGGTTGGCCAGGAGCTGGCGGAACGGCGAGCCGAGGGCCTCCTCGACGGCCAGGGCCTGGTCGGGGTCGAGCGGCCGGGCGGTGGCGAGCAGCACGAGGTCCTGGGTCGCCGCGACCGGGACGGCCTGCAGGCGCTGGGCGAGGTGCTCGGGCAGCCGGCGGGCGACCTCGAGGTCGGGCACGAAGTCGGCCAGGCCGACCCGCTGCATCTGGTACATCTCCGACAGGGCGGCGACCAGCACGTCCTCGGAGATCGCCTCGTGGGCGACGAGGATGTCGCCGAGCGGGTCACCGGTGCGCGAGTACTCGATCATCCCGAGCTGGAGCTGCTCGGTGGTGACCAGGCCGCTGCTGGTGAGCATCCGTGCCAGCTGGACGCGCGAGCGACGCTCGTCGGCGGTCTCGACCTGGCCCTCGGTGGGCGGCCAGAGCTCGTCGATGGCCTCGGTGATCTCGTTGCCGGTGTGGCGGACCAGCTGGACCCGACGATCGATGCGCTCCTCGACCACCTGCCGGGTGATCTGGTCGTCGGCGTCGACGGCCGCCACGAGGACGACCCCGTCCGCGACGCCGTACGGCAGCACCCGGAAGGTGCGGCAGATGCCCTCGGGCAGCAACCGGCCGATCTCGGTGGCCACCCCCTCGCCGAGGCGGGAGCGGACCTGGGGGGCGGTGGTGACGGTCGTCATGAGGTACCTGCTCCGAATCCGGAGGCGGCCGGGGCGGCAGGGCTGCCGGGGCTGCTCGGGCGGGGACGGCTGCCGCGGGAGCGCCAGACGACGTAGATGAGGAAGCCGACGCCGAGGGCGATCAACGGGGCGATGAGGAACGGGATGAAGACGACGAAGAACAGCATCAGCGTGATGACCACGCGGAGCATCGCGGCCCCGACTGACATGCGCTGTGGGCGCGCCGAAGCGGCGTGCACGGACATGGAGAACTCCCCCTGGGTAGGTCCCGGGCGGGATTCCGAGAAGGTTCCCCCCAGCTGAGATCGAGGCTAGAGGCGCACGATCGTCGGGGCGTCCACGTCCGATCCACAATGGGGTAACAAGTCGGCGGACCTTCTCCTCAGGGTCTGGCGGCCGCCGAGCTGAGGTAGTCACGGGCCAGCACGCCGTACGCCGTGGGGGTGCCCAGGCCGGTGCGCACGAGCGCCATCGGGTCGGTCGGGTGGTCGGCCCAGACCCAGAACAGCGAGCCGATGTCGTGGCTGTCGGCCCACGTCAGGTAGCGGGTGACGTAGCCGCCGGTGGGGTCGTCGGCACCGAGCTCACCGGTGAGCACCGGGACCCGGTCGGCGATCGGGGCGAGGACCGCGTCCCAGCACTTCGCGGTGCTGCACTTCTTGAAGTCGTAGCTGTGGAAGGACGCGACGAGCTGGTCGTCCTCGGGGGCGAACTCGAGCCACCGGGACAGGTCGTTGGCGTAGTCGAGACCGCCGAGCAGCACCGGCTGGGCGGCGCCGGCGTCGCGGATCTCGCCGACGACGTCGGCCATGCCGTGCACGGGGTACGTGACCTGGCCGGCGGTGGCGGTCTGGTCGTCCTCGACCGGCGCGGAGCAGCCGCCGTCGCGCCAGCACTCCCAGGTCAGGTCGAAGACGAGGTTGTCGACGGCGTCGTAGCGCGAGTACGGCTCGTTGAACGCGTCGAACATGACCGACGGGTTGTCCCGGTACTCGCCGGCGATCGAGCGCCAGAAGGACAGCGACTCGGAGTCGGGCATCGCGGTGTTGCCGAACTCGGGCTGACCGATGCGCTTGCGGCTGTGGAGGTCGAGGACCACGACCATGCCCTGCCGGTTGAGCGCGGTCACGAACTCCTGGACGCTCGCTCGGTAGTCGAGCGCGGTGCGCTCCTCGAACTGGTCGCTCACCGGGGCGCCCCGGGTCCCGAGCCAGCAGTCCTGGTTGAGCGGCAGGCGGACGGTGTTGCCGCCCCACTTCGCGATCGCGGCCGCCTCGGCGTCAGGCGCACCACCGCCGCCGGCCGTGTCGAGGGAGGACATCCCCCAGCCCTGGGCGCAGGCGTACTCGAAGCTGCTCCAGTTGACGCCGCGCGGGATGAACCGGCTGCCGCTGCGCGCGTCGACGAGCCTGTTGCCCTCGACGACCGGCTGGGCCGCGCCCGTGTCGACGCCCGCGGCGGGCTCCGGTGCGGGGTCGCGTCGCTCGGCATAGATCGCACCGCCGGTGAGCAGCACGACCACCGCTGCCACCGGCACGATCCAACGCGCGTGCCGCATGAAGCCCCCTCTTCCAGGAGTGGATGGTACGGCCCGGCCCCCCAACTATGGTGGTCGAATGAGTGAGTCCGTCTTCACGTACGCCGCGCCCGGGCTCAAGTTCGGCCCCGGTGCGGCCGCGGAGCTCGGCCACGACCTGCGCCGCCTCGGCGCCCGCCGGGTGCTGCTCGTGACCGACCCCGGCGTCGCCGCGACCGGCCACCCGGCCCGGATCGCGGAGCAGGTGACGTCGTACGGCATCAGCGTCACGACGTACGACGGCGCGCGGGTCGAGCCGACCGACGCCTCGCTCGAGCAGGCGATCGGCTTCGCCCGCGACGCCGGCCCCTTCGACGCGATCCTGGCGGTCGGTGGGGGCTCGTCGATCGACACCGCCAAGGCCGTCAACCTGCTGACCACCAACCCGGGCGAGCTGATGGACTACATCAACGCGCCGGTCGGGAGGGCACAGGCGCCCACGCAGCCGCTGCTCCCGCTGGTCGCGGTGCCGACCACCACCGGGACCGGCTCGGAGAGCACCACCATCTGCGTGCTCGACGTGCTGTCCCTGCACGTGAAGACGGGGATCAGCCACCCCGCCCTGCGCCCCACCCTGGCGGTCGTCGACCCCACGCTGACGATGACCCAGCCCACCCTCGTGACCGCCGCGGCCGGGATGGACATCCTCTGCCACGCCCTCGAGAGCTACACCGCACGCTGGTACGCCGACTTCGACGCCAAGACCGCCGAGCAGCGGGTGCCCTACTGCGGCGCGAACCCGATCGCGGACCTGTGGTCGGAGAAGGCGCTGAGCCTCCTGGCCGGCGCGTTCCGGACCGCCGTGCGCGACGGCGGCGACACCGCCGCGCGCGAGCAGATGGCGCTGGCGGCGACCTTCGCGGGTCTCGGGTTCGGCAACGCGGGGGTGCACATCCCGCACGCCAACGCCTACCCGATCGCCGGCCGGGTGCGCGGCTACCGACCGGCCGGCTACCCCGACGACGAGCCGATGGTGCCGCACGGGATGGCGGTCGCGCTGACGTCGCCCGAGGCCTTCCGGTTCACCTTCGAGGCCGCTCCCGAGCGGCACCTGCACGCCGCCCGGCTGCTCGACCCGGCGGCCGGCGACGGTCCGGACGCGCTCCCGGACGTCATCGCGACGCTGATGCGCGACATCGGGCTCCCGAGCGGGCTCGCGGAGATCGGGTACGGCGAGGCCGACGTACCCGATCTCGTGGCCGGGGCGCTGCAGCAGCAGCGGTTGCTGGCCACGGCGCCCAGGAGTCCCACGGAGGAGGACCTGGCGGCGGTGTTCAGGGAGTCGATGGAACACTGGTGACGTGACGCAGACGCCCCCGGACCTGGTTGGTGAGCTGCGTCGCCGGGGCGTCGGCGACGTCGACGACTCGACGCTGACCCGGGCGCTCTACTCCACGGACGCCTCGCTCTACCGCGTCGTGCCGCAGGTGGTCGTCCGCCCGCGGCACCCCGACGAGCTGTCGGCCGTCCTCGACGTCTCCCGCGAGACCGGTGCGCCGGTGACGATGCGCGGAGCCGGCACGTCGATCGCCGGCAACGCCGTCGGCACCGGCATCGTCGTCGACACCCTCAAGCACCTCAACAAGGTCGTCTCGATCGACGCCGAGGCGCGCACCGCGGTCGTGCAGCCGGGGGTCGTGCATGCCGACCTGCAGCGCGCGGCGGCGCCGTACGGCCTGCGCTTCGGGCCCGACCCGTCGACCCACACCCGCTGCACGATCGGCGGGATGATCGGCAACAACGCCTGTGGCTCCCGGGCTCTGGGCTACGGGCGCACGGTCGACAACGTGGTCGACCTCGACGTCGCGTGGGCTCCGGGCGTCGGTGACGTGGCCGGCGAGCTGGCGGCCCTGGTCGACCAGCACCTCGGGCACATCCGCACCGGCTTCGGGCAGTTCGGGCGCCAGGTCAGCGGCTACTCGATGGAGCACCTGCTGCCGGAGAACGGTCGCAACCTCGACCGCTTCCTCGCCGGGTCCGAGGGCACGCTGGCGGTGGTCCGCCAGGCGACCGTGCGGCTCGTCGCCGACGACGCCGAGCGGCACCTGGTGGTGCTCGGCTACCCCTCGATGATCGAGGCCGCGGACGCCGTACCGGCCCTGATCGCGGCGACCGACGGCCGGATGATCGCCTGCGAGGGCCTGGACGCCCGGATCGTCGACCTGGTGCGCGATCGCGGCGGCGCGGTGCCGGACCTGCCGCGCGGCGCCGGCTGGCTCTTCGTCGAGGTGATCGACCCCGACCTGGTGCCGCGGGTCGTCGCCGAGGGGCAGGCACTCGAGCACCGGGTGGTCGCCGAGGGGTCGGAGGCGGCCGCGCTCTGGCGGATCCGCGAGGACGGTGCCGGCCTGGCCGCGCTGAGCCTGTCGCGCCCGGCGTACTCCGGCTGGGAGGACGCCGCCGTCCCGCCCGCCCGGCTGGGCGCCTGGCTGCGTGACTTCGACGACCTGCTGCGGGCCTACGACCTCGACGGCGTGCCGTACGGCCACTTCGGCGACGGCTGCGTGCACGTGCGGATCGACTTCCCCTTCGCCGAGGGCAGCGCCGTCTTCCGTGACTTCCTCACCGCCTGCGCCCACAAGCTGCGTGAGCACGGCGGCTCGCTCTCGGGCGAGCACGGCGACGGTCGCGCGCGCTCGGAGCTGCTGTCGGTGATGTACGACGAGGAGTCGGTCGCGCTCTTCGGTGCCGTCAAGGCCATCTGCGACCCCGCCAACCTGCTCAACCCCGGCAACATCGTCGACCCGGCGCCGTTCGACGCCGACCTCCGGCCGACCCGCCCGCGACACTCCATCAACGCCGGGCTCAAGCTCGTGCACGACGACGGGGTCTTCGGCAACGCCGTGCACCGCTGCACCGGCGTCGGCCGCTGCGTGGCCCCGAAGACGAACGGCGTGATGTGCCCGTCGTACCTCGCCACCCGCAACGAGAAGGACTCCACCCGGGGCCGGTCGCGGGTGCTGCAGGAGGCCCTCGACGGTGAGCTCGTCGGTGGCCTCGGCCACCCGGCCGTCGCTGAGTCGCTCGACCTCTGCCTGGCCTGCAAGGGCTGTGCGTCCGACTGCCCGACCGGCGTCGACATGGCGACGTACAAGGCGGAGACCCTGCACCAGAAGCACGACGTGCTCGGGCAGCGGCGCCCGCGCAGCCACTACCTGCTCGGCCGGCTGCCGAAGTGGGCCGCGCTCACCGCGCCCGTCGCGCCGCTCGCCAACGCCATGCTGAGGCTCGGCCCCGTCGCCCGGCTGGCCAAGGCCACCGCAGGCATCGACCAGCGGCGCTCGATCCCGGCGTTCGCGTCCACGACGCTGCGACGCTCGGCCGGCGTGCCCGACGTCGTGCCGGACGTGTGGATCTGGGCGGACTCCTTCAGCGACCACTTCTTCCCCGACAACGGGCACGCTGCCATCCGCTGGCTGGAGTCGGTCGGGGTGACCGCGCGGGTGATCGCCGACGACGCCTGCTGCGGCCTCACCTGGATCACGACCGGCCAGCTCGACCAGGCGCGCTCGATCATGGAGCGCACGGTGCGCACGCTCACGCCGTACGTCGAGTCCGGGGTGCCGGTCGTCGGCCTGGAGCCGTCGTGCCTGGCCACCCTGCGCAGCGACGCCGCCGAGCTCACCGGCGCGAACCTCGACGTGCTGACCTTCGCCGAGCTGGTCGAGCGGCTCGACCTGCCCCTCCCGGACCTGTCGGGCGTGCAGATCGTCGCTCAGCCGCACTGCCACCACGCCTCGATCCTCGGCTGGGCCGCTGACAAGCGGATCCTGGAGAAGGCGGGTGCGAGCGTCACCCAGGTCGCGGGCTGCTGCGGGCTGGCCGGCAACTTCGGCATGGAGAAGGGGCACTACGAGGTGTCGGTCGCCGTCGCCGAGACGCACCTGCTGCCCGCCGTGCGCGCCAACCCGGACGCCGTGGTGCTCGCCGACGGCATGTCCTGCCGGGTGCAGCTCGACGACCTCGCCGACGTCCCGACCATGCACCTGGCCGAGCTCTTCGCCTCTCGCGCGCGCCCCGAGGCAGGACGCTAGCGCCGGTCACGGTGGTTGAGGTGTGAGGGCCGCCAGGCCCGAGCCTCGAAACCCCCGCAGCGAAGGCAGTGCAATGAGCGCGGCCTGCGGGTGGGCTGGAGTCGGCCGTCGACAGGCTGACTACGCGGGTACGGCGGGCAGGGGCTTGCGGCCGCTGCCGGCTTCCCGCTGGTTGAGGTGTGAGGCGCGCCAGCGCCGACCCGGTGGTTGAGGTGTGAGGGCCGCTAGGCCCGAGCCTCGAAACCCCCGCAGCGAAGGCAGGGCGATGAGCGCGGCCTGCGGGTGGGCTGGGGTCGTTCGTCGACAGGCTGACTACGCGGGTACGGCGGGCAGGGGCTTGCGGCCGCTGCCGGCTTCCCGGTGGTTGAGGTGCGAGGCGCGCCAGCGCCGACCCGGTGGTTGAGGTGTGAGGGCCGCTAGGCCCGAGCCTCGAAACCCCCGCAGCGAAGGCAGGGCGATGTGCGCAGCATCCAGCTCCGCTCGGGTCGGCCGCCGGCAGGCTGGATACGCGGGTACGGCGAGCGGTGGTTGCTGCCGCTGCCGGGTCCCCGGTGGTTGAGGTGCGAGGGCCGCCAGGCCCGAGCCTCGAAACCACCACCCAGAGACACGTCGTTCGCGGCTGATGGATGTCCCTCCACAGGCCGCCGCCCCAGGTGTGGATGAGCCCCGCTGATCGTGACCTCTTCGTGACCCAGAACCCTGTGAATACAGGGGTTCTGAGCCTCTGACTGTCGGTGGTCAGTGCTTGGCTAGAACCATGACCACGACCACCACACCCCACCACCAGGTGGCATCGGCGACCGCGCGGATGCGCGGGATCGCCGACGCTCTGGTGGAGGCGTCGGTGTGGTCGATGAGCGTTCCCGAAGCCGCCTCCACGCTGGTGGAACTGGGCCGCCTGAAGGCTCAAGTGATTGAGCTCGAAGCCCGGGTTGCCGCGCATGCCGATGAGGTCCAGGTGGGCACGGAGGTGGGCGCCACGAGCACGTCGAACTGGTACGCCCACCAGACCCGAGAGACCAGGTCGGCGGCATACCGGACCGTGCGCCGCGGCTACGACCTCGCCATCTACGACCGGGTCCGATCAGCGCTCGCGCACGGTGACCTGCGCCTGGAGCAGGCGGACGTGATCATCCGCTCCATCAGGGCGCTCCCGGACGGCCTTGACTCGGACCTGCTGATCAAGGCCGAGGAGCACCTCGTCACCGCCGCGCAGGAGCACGACGCGAAGCGCCTGACCATCCTGGGGCGGAGGCTCCTGGAGGTCATCGCACCCGAGCTCGCCGACCAGCACGAGTCCGACCTCCTCGAGAGGGAAGAGGCCAAGGCCGCGCAAGGGTGTCGGTTCACGATGAGCGACGACGGGCACGGCAAGGTGCACGGCCGCTTCACGTTGCCCGCCCTGGAGGCAGCGGAGCTGAAGAAGATGCTCCTCGCGCTCGCCGCCCCCAAGCACCTCGCCGCCACCCACGGGCCCGGCGTCGAACGCAGACCCGGACCCGAGCGGATGGGCAGAGCGTTTGCCGAGCTCATCGACCGCATCAGCGCGAAAGACCTACCCCAGGTCGGAGGGCGGGACGCGACGATCGTGGTCACCATCGACCACGACACCCTCCTCGGCCGGCTGCACAAGGCCGGGATCCTCGACACCGGCGAACGCATCAGCCCAGCCGCAGCCCGCCGGTTGGCGTGCACCGCGAAGATCATCCCCGTCGTCCTCGGCGCCGACTCCGAGATCCTCGACGTCGGCAGGGCACGCAGGTTCTTCACCAAGGCCCAGCTCACCGCCTTGTCCATACGCGACGGAGGCTGCGTCACTGAGGGCTGTGACTGGCCACCCTGGATGTGCCACGCCCACCACTGGACCAGATGGACCGACGGAGGTCCTTCCGATCTCGACAACGCCGGGCTCCTCTGCCCCCACCACCACGCCCGAGCCCACGACCCGACGTACGACACGCAACGACAACCCGACGGCACGATCCGCTTCCACCGCCGCAACTAGGTCTGCGCCTGCCTCGTGTGTCCCGGTCGCTCGCCCGCCGTCGGTCGTCCTGAGAGGATGTCGCGGACGAGGAGGTGGATGGTGGAGCGGGACCTTCTGGGGTTCGTTGCCGGCTTCGTGATCGCCACCATCACGAGCCCGGTCGGGGTCTCCGGTGCGGTGTTCCTGCTGCCGGTCCAGCTGTCGGTGTTCAACGTGCCCAACCCACAGGTCACCCCGACCAATCTTCTCTACAACGTCCTGTCCGGTCCGGGAGCGCTGTTCCGGTACGCCCGGCGTGGTCAGCTGCGCGGGCCGCTCGCACGCAGCCTGGTGATCGGATCGGCGCCCGGGGTGGTCATCGGTGCGGTCCTGCGGGTCTACGTGGCGGACGACCCGACCGTGTTCAAGCTGCTTGCCGCAGCGGTGCTCGCCCCTACAGGACTGTTCATCCTGCGCTCCACTCGGCGCGGTCCGATCCGTCCGGCGAAGGCACCGCTCAGTCCGAGGTCGGTCACACTGGCTGCGCTCGGCGTGGGAGTCGCCGGCGGCATCTACGGCATCGGCGGGGGCTCCATCCTCGGACCGATCCTGGTCGGTTCGGGCATGGCGGTCACGGTGGTTGCGCCGGCTGCGCTGGCGAGCACCTTCGTGACGTCGATCGTCGGGGTGGCCACCTTCGCGGTCCTCCAGCTCAACGTGACCGGGTCCATCGCCCCGGACTGGTCGCTCGGCGTAGCGTGCGGGCTCGGGGGACTGTGCGGGGGCTACCTCGGCGCCTCCCTCCAGCCGCGGATGCCCGAGACCTTGCTCCGCACGCTTCTCGGTCTCCTGGCTCTCGGACTGGCCGTGGTGTACGTCGTTCAAGCCGTGACCTGAACGCAGCCACGCTTCTATGGACGTCGGGACCTGGCTCGCCTCGGTGTCAAGGAGCTGGAGGGTCGAGGCTCGTCGACGCGGAGGGACCGACCCTCGGTCGCCCGGGCCGCGGTGCTAGGCGGTCAGCGTCGGGTCGAGGTGGGCGTACCGGTGGGACCAGGGCTGCGCCTGCTCCAGCTGGGCGGCGAGCCGCAGCAGGAGACCGTCGGAGGCGAGGGGGCCGACGAACTGCACGCCCAGGGGCAGGCCCGTGGCGGTCCAGTGCAGGGGCACGGAGATGGCCGGGCGGCCGGTGAGATTGGCGAGCTGGGTGTAGGGCACCCACCCGAGGTTCTCGGTGATGAGCTGGTCGAGGATGCCGGTGGCGTTGAGGAGCTTGCCGGCGTGCACCTTGGCGATGATCCGCGAGGCGCGCTGCAGCAGGGGCGGGGTGTCGACGGAGCCCACCTCCAGCGGCGGCTTCGCCAGTGTCGGGGTGAGCAGCAGGTCGTAGCGCTGGTGGAAGTCGTCGAGCGCGCGGATGTGCCGGGTGACGTTCTCCAGCGCGGCGAAGAGCGCCCCGACGCCGGCCGCCCGCCCGATCTCGGCCACCGCGAGCGAGTCGGCGGCGAAGGCGCTGTCGGGCGAGCCGAGGCGCTCCTTGATCAGGCTGATCTGACCGTGGAGCTGGGCGAACCAGATGCTCAGGAAGTCGCGGGCCAGGGCGTCGTCGTCGTGCGGCGCGTCGACGGGCTCGACCTCGTGCCCGAGCTCGGTGAGCAGGCGGGCAGCACCCTCGACCGCCGCGACCGCCTCCGGGTCCGGGCTGGGGTTGATGGCCGAGGAGACCGTGTAGCCGATCCGCAGCCGCGTGGGCGGACGGTCGAGCTCCGGAAGGAAGCGATCGGGAGTCGCCGTGACGTACGCCGCGTAGCGGGCAGGCGCTCCCACGATCGCATCCAGCAGCGCAGCACTGTCGCGGACGCTGCGGGACACCACGCCCTGCGTGACCATCCCGAACATCGACTCGCTGCCCTGAGGTCCGTAGGGCGTGAGGCCACGGCTGAGCTTCAGTCCGACCAGGCCGTTGCAGGCTGCGGGGATGCGGACCGACCCGCCGCCGTCGTTCGCGCCGGCCGCCGGGACGATGCCCGCGGCGACGGCGGCACCCGAGCCGCCGGACGAGCCGCCCGGGGTGTGGGCCACGTTCCACGGGTTCCGGGCGCGGCCCAGCAGGTCGTCCTCCGTGATGCCCTTGGCGCCGAACTCGGGGGTGTTGGTCTTGCCGAAGACGACGAGCCCAGCCTCGAGGAAGCGCTGCGTGACGAGCGCGTGCTCGTCGGCCACGTCGTCCACCAGCGCGTGCGAGCCGCTGGTGGTGGGGAACCCGGCGTACTCCTGGGCGAGATCCTTGACCAGGAAAGGTACGCCGGCGAAGGGACCCGTCAGCGGCTCGGCGGCCCGCGCATCCGCCACGTCGTCCAACGTCCTGACGATCGCGTTGATCTTCGGGTTGACCTGGTCGGCGCGCTGACGCGCCAGGGCCAGCAGCTCGGCCGGGGTGACCTGCTTGTCGGCCACCAGGGCGGCCAGGTCGGTGGCGTCAGCGGTCAGGTAGTCGTCGAGGTGCACGGAGCGAGTGTAGGAGCGCGCCTCCCCTCCGGAGCGAGGAACGGCGCGGACGGCATGGTGCCTCGGGAAAGTGGAGTACCTTGACGGGTACGTAACCACACGGTTACCTTCGGTCCATGGATGCTGTGCTGCACGCGCTGGCCGACGAGAGCCGGCGCACCGTTCTCCGGATCCTCCGCGACCACGAGGCGAGCGCAGGGGAGCTGGCAGAGGCCCTTCCGATCGCTCGCCCGGGCGTGTCACGGCACCTCCGCGTGCTGCGGGAGGCCGGGCTGGTCGACGTACGCCGGGACGCGCAGCGCCGGATCTACACCCTCCGCCCGGAGGCGCTCGTCGAGGTCGACGAGTGGCTGGGCCCCTACCGCCAGCTCTGGGAGGGCCGGCTCGGCGCCCTCCACACCGAGATCGCCCGAGGAAAGAAGGCACGCAGATGACCACGATCGCGACGATGCGAGCACTCGACGAGACCCGCGGAGCGGTGCGGGTCGAGGACCTCTACGACACGGACATCGACGACCTCTGGCAGGCGTGCACGACGCCGGAGCGGCTGGCCCGCTGGATCGCCCGGGTCGACGGCGACCTGTGGGTGGGCGGCACGATCCAGTGCGTCTTCACGAGCACCTGGACCGGTCCGGCACGGGTCGAGGTGTGCGATGCGCCCCACCACCTGCTGCTGACGACGGAGCCGGGGACGGACGACGAGGGGCAGATCGAGGTGTGGCTGACCGAGGACGGCTCCCAGACCCGTCTGGTGATCGAGGATCGCGGCCTGCCGAGGACGCAGCTGCCCTTCCACGCCTCCGGCTGGCGGGTCCACCTCGAGGATCTCGGTCGGTCGCTGGAGATCGACGGCCCGGTCCATCCGGACGGCTGGAGCTCCGAGGCCGGAGCCCAGGGGTGGAAGGACCGTTGGGAGGAGCTCACGCCGACCTACCAGCGGATGGAGATTGCCTGAGTCGGCCTGATCCGCCGCGTCGAGCAGCTACTGACCGCCCTTGCCGCGAGCGAGTGCGAGTATCCCGAAGTCGAGGAGCACGGCGACGCCGCTGCCGTTCGCGTCGTACCCGATCCAGGCCGGGTGCAGATCCTTGGGGCAGAGGAACACCGCGGCCGCCGTTCGTCCACCGACCTCGAGAGGAACGATCAGCTCCTCGAGTGCTCGGTTGAAGATCCCCTGCATGTACTCGGCGTCCTCGAAGAGCGGCTGGAGGTCGGGTGCTTCGTAGATCTCGTAGAACGCTCCGAGCGACGAGTCGGAATCCAGCTGGAACTGACCCTCCGCCGGGAGCGGGTGCCACGCCGTCACCTCCGCCACCGCGCCGATCGCTGCAGCAACCGGCTGCAGGTCGGTGGTGCCGGTCTTCGTGTCGGTGCGTGCGATCGCCGTCAGGACCGTGGGGTGGTCCGATGGGCCCAGTGCGGCGTCCGGTGTCTGTGGCACGGCCTGCGGGCGCCACGGGTCGGTGATCGTGATGGCGCCCCACCTCATTGACAGGACCGGACCGGCGATGGCGGTCAGCGTGACGGTCTCCCGCGGGGAGCGGGTGGTGCTCGGGAACTCGTAGCGGGCTCCGAAGTCCACGAGGTCCTGAGGGGCGACGATGGTGCCGCCCGCGACGTCCGTCGCTACGAGGCTGTCCTGCAGCCGCTCCACGAGCATGGCGCGCTCAGGTCGTGTCAGCGCGAGAGCAGCTTCGATGATCCCGTAGATGCTCTGCGTCACGGGGCGAACGCTATCGGCGCGCGCGGGCCCGTGGCTGCCGTTCAGCGCGAAGCGGTCCACGAGCGTCTTCATCGCGTGCGGTGGTGAACGCCGACGACAGGCTCCGGTCACGCATCGGCAGGCGCACGCTGACTACGAAGATTCACCCACGGACTTCCAACGACCGGTGCGGTAGTCACAGCTCACCGTGGACGCGTAGAAGCTGACGCTGACGTCGACCAAGTGGAGGTGGAACGAAACGCCTGCGAGGTTGCCCGAGTCGGGAGGACCGTGCATCGCGTCGAAGCCGCTGACCTGCCCACGCAGCCGAGCGTCGTTGTCCGCCCGATCGTCGAAGTCCGTCTCCCACTGGTAGATCTGGGCGTCGTCGAACGTCAAGATGACAACCGATTCGGGCATCAAGTCCGAGGAGACGCACTCGAAGGTCAGCGCGAGCTGTCGAGAGAGCGGCGCGTACTGCATGTCCACGCACTCCATCTCGTGGAGGTAGACGTCGGGATCGTCGCACAACCCGGTGGGCGCGCATCGACCTGAACGAGTCCCTCGTCGTCGTCTCGCCTCACGGGGGTGCGTCGGAGAGCAGGCGACCGGCGGTGCGGTCGATGGGCCCTGCCCACCTAGACTCGGAGGGTGAATCCCCGGCACCGTCGTCTCGTCATCCCGATCGCACTGGTGGCGTTGTTGCTGATCGTCGTGATCGCGGCGGTGCGTCGATGAGCCAGCCGACGACCCAGCCGACGACCCAGCCCACGACCCAGCCGCTGCTGCGCGAGCTGAACCGGCTCCGGTCCTACATCCTCGACCCGAAGGTGCTCGTGAAGGCGGTCGCGTCGGGTCGCCAGAAGGGTGAGCAGCCCACCTGGCGGCGCGTCGAGATGCGGTACGTCGACCTCAAGGCCGGCACTCACCTGCAGATCACGACGTACGACCAGACCCAGGCCTTCACCGACAACCACGCGGTCGGGGACGCGGCCCGCGACGCCGTCGACGCCCTGCTCGACGAGCCGTTCGCCGACTGGCACGTCGACACCGCGACCCAGAGCCACCAGCTCCGGGCCAAGAAGCTCGAGGCCACCGTGCGCACCACGGACCGGGTCGCGACCGGGTCGACCACCGGTGACGGCGAGGTCGACCGTCGCCACGACAAGCCCAAGCAGCGACTGCTGCCCGAGAACGACCCGGTCTTCCTGGTGCTCGGCATCTCCGACGACGAGGGCCGGATCAAGCCGAGCCGGCAGGCGAAGTACCGCCAGGTCGAGGAGTTCCTGCGGCTGCTCGACAGCTCGATCACCGAGGCGATCGAGAAGAAGCACCTGCGCCGGCCGACCGTGGAGGACCCGCTGCGCATCGTGGACCTCGGGTGCGGCAACGCCTACCTGACCTTCGCCGCCGAGCGCTACCTGACCGGCGTCCGCAAGCTGCCCGTGCGGCTCACCGGCGTGGACGTCAAGGAGCAGTCGGCCGAGCACAACAGCTCGGTGGCCGCCGAGCTCGGCGTCGAGGCGGACTTCGTCGTCGGCACCATCGGCGGCGTCGCCCTCGACCCGGCTCCGGAGGTCGTCCTCGCCCTGCACGCGTGCGACACCGCGACCGACGAGGCGCTGGCCCAGGCGGTGGGCTGGGGCGCCCAGCTCGTCCTCGCCGCGCCCTGCTGCCACCACGACATCGCCGCCCAGCTGCGCAGAACGCCGACCCCCTCGCCGTACGCCATGCTCACCCGCCACGGCATCCTGCGCGAGCGCCTCGCCGACACCCTCACCGACGGGCTGCGCGCCTCCCTGATGCGCCTGCAGGGCTACCGGGTCGACGTCGTGCAGTTCGTCGAGAGCCAGCACACCCCGCGCAACACCATGCTGCGCGCCACCCGGACCGGTGGACCGGTCAAGGGCGGCTCGGTGCGCAAGGAGTACGACGAGATGGTCGCCACCTGGGGGATCAACCCGAAGCTCGCCGAGCTGCTCGACGTCTGATGCTGGACCGCGTCCTCGGGGCGGCATCGGTGCTGTCGATGCTCGTCGGCGCGGTGTCCGGACCCGCCGACCGGCTGGCGGAGGTCGCCTTCTCCTTCCAGGACCCGGCGATCATCGAGTCGAGCGGGCTCGTGGTGTCGGGCGACCTCTTCCTGACCGTCAACGACTCCGGCGACCGCGGACGGGTGTTCGTGGTCGACCGGTCCGGGAGGACCGTCGGCGTGACGTCGTGGGCCGACGAGCCGACCGACGTCGAGTCGCTCGCTCCGGCGGGGCCGGGGGAGGTGTGGGTCGGTGACACCGGCGACAACCGCCGCGGTCGCGACTCGATCACCGTGCTCCGGGTGCCGTACGGGACCGGCGACCGCGAGGTCACGCCGACGGCGTACGAGCTGGTCTACCCCGACCGGGCGCACGACGCCGAGACGCTGCTGGCCGACCCGCGGACGGGACAGCTCCTCGTGGTCTCGAAGGACGTCTTCGGTGGCACCGTCTACGCCGCGCCGAAGCGCCTCTCCGCGGACCGTCCCAACCGGCTCCGCGCGGTCGGCGCGGGGTTCGCCTTCGCCACCGACGGCTCGTTCTTCCCCGACGGCCGGCACTACGTCGTCCGCGGCTACGCGAGTGCCGCCGTCTACACCTTCCCCGGCCACGAGAGCCTCGGCACGTTCGACCTCCCGCCGCAGCAGCAGGGCGAGGGGATCGCGGTCGGCGGCGACGACCGGCTCTACCTCAGCAGCGAGGGCGAGCACAGCGAGGTGCTGCGGATGCGGCTCCCGGCGGCGATCGCGAGTGCGATGGGGCCGAGCCCGAGACCGACCTCCGCGTCGACCTCGACGCCCACGGCGACCCCTGGCTCCACGCCCGGGCCGGCGCCGGCGGCGACCGGGTCCGCGCCCGAGCCGGACGGCGGCGCTCCGGTGTGGCCGTGGGCGGCCGGCGGCGCCCTGGTGTTTGTCGCAGGCGCCGGATGGCTACTGATGCGTCGTGGTCAGGCTTCGTAGAACCGCTCCGGACCAGCCGGGGTGGACCCGGCGCCGGGCCGGCCGTGGCTTCGTCTACCTGGACGAGCACGGCAGCCGGCTGTCCGACGAGGACGCGCAACGCGTCCGCGACCTGGTCATCCCGCCGGCGTGGACCGACGTGTGGGTCACGCCGTACGCCAACGGGCACCTGCAGGCAGTCGGCACCGACGACGCGGGTCGTCGTCAGTACCTCTACCACCCCGAGTGGCGCACCCGCCGGGATGCGCAGAAGTTCGACCGGATGCTGGAGTTCGGCAAGGCGCTGACCAGGGCGCGCGAGCTCGTCATCACCGACCTCGGCCGCGAGGGGATGCCGCTCGAGCGGGCCTGCGCGGTCGCGGTCCGCCTCCTCGACCTGGGCTACTTCCGGATCGGCAACGATGTGTACGCCGACGAGAACGGCTCGTTCGGGCTGACCACCCTGGAGCGCCGCCACGTGCGTCGTCACCAGGACCGGCTGATCTTCGCCTTCGTCGGCAAGTCCGGGGTCGAGCACGAGATCGAGATCGACGACGCGGTCGTGATCGCCGCCGTCGACATCATGCGCCGCCGCCGGGGATCCGACCTGCGGCTGCTGTCCTACAAGGACGGGCGGTCGTGGCGCTCGGTGCTGCCCGCCCTGGTCAACGAGTACGTCCGCGCGTCCACCGGGCTCGAGGCGACCGCCAAGGACTTCCGCACGTGGCACGCCACGGTGCTGGCGGCGGCCGCGCTGGCGGAGACCTCGGAGCCGGGGCAGACCAAGGCGTCGCAGAAGCGGGCCGTGTCGGGGGCGATGAAGGAGGTCTCCTCCTTCCTCGGCAACACCCCGACGCTGGCGCGCTCGTCGTACGTCGACCCGCGCGTCATCGAGGCCTACGAGCAGGGTCGGACGATCAGCCGCGCGACGCGGCGGACCTACGACACCCCCGACGAGAGGCAGGCCGCGCTCGAGCGTGCCACGCTGAAGCTGATCAGGGGGAGCTGATGGAGATCACCGCCGTGCAGGGCGACATCACCGCGCAGGCGACGGACGCCGTCGTCAACGCCGCCAACCGCGCGATGCGCGGAGGCGGCGGCGTCGACGGTGCGATCCACCGCGTGGGTGGTCCGGCGATCCTCGAGGACTGCGTGCGTCGCTTCCCGTCCGGGCTGGCCACCGGTGACGCGGGCTGGACGACGGCCGGGGACCTGCCCGCGCGGTGGGTGATCCACGTGGTGGGCCCCAACCGCCGTGCCGGCGAGACCGACCGCGGTCTGCTGCTGTCGTGCTACTCCCGCGCGCTGGCGGTGGCCGACGAGCTCGGCGCCTCGACCGTCGCCTTCCCGCTGATCTCCGCCGGCGTCTACGGCTGGCCCAAGGACGACGCGATCGCCTGCGCGCTGGAGGCCTTCGGCTCGACCATTACGTCCGTCACCGAGGCGCGCCTGGTGGCGTACGACGCGTCGACGTACGGGCTGCTGGAGGCAGCGCTCCGCTAGTCGGCGACCCACTCGAGCAGGTCGCCGGGCTGGCACTCCAGCACCCGGCAGATGGCCTCGAGGGTGCTGAAGCGGACCGCCTTGGCCCGCCCGTTCTTCAGGACCGCGACGTTGGCGGGGGTGAGCCCGACCCGGTCGGCGAACTCTCCGACGCTCATCTTGCGCTTGGCCAGCTCCACGTCGATGCGCACCACGATCGGCATCAGATGACCACGTCCAT
The DNA here is from genome assembly GCF_000620705.1 of Nocardioides sp. URHA0020. Lineage (GTDB taxonomy): Bacteria > Actinomycetota > Actinomycetes > Propionibacteriales > Nocardioidaceae > Nocardioides. The sequence continues at coordinate 488,875 of NZ_KK211166.1, read as the reverse complement.
GTCGGCGCGCAGGACGGTGGCCTGCCGGAGCAGCGCCCGCATCACGACCATCAGCAGGCCCACGACGGCACCGGCGACCAGCAGCAGGAAGAGCAGCAGCGGTACGCCGGGGTCGTCGGCGTGGAAGCCGACCCACAGGAAGAGGCCGCACAGGACGAGCCACCCGGCGGCGACGGCCGCGACGATCACGTCGACCCAGACCAGGGAGCGCCGCGTGAAGATCCGGTCGGCCGCGACCAGGCCGAGGAGCCGCCAGGTCGCCACGACGACCACCTGCACGCACAGCACCAGGAAGCCCGCGAGCAGCGTCAGCGGCCAGCGCAGGTGGGCGTCCGCGGGCGACTCCTGCGCCAGGTGGCGGAACTGGCCGGGCAGGGACATGAACTGGAAGACCAGCAGGATCGCGAAGAGCAGGACGAGGCAGGCCTTGAGGGGGACGACGGCTCGCTGTTCGGGCAACATGTATCGAGAGTCGCTGACTATCGATCGAAAAGCAATAGATCTCAAGATTCTCGGTCGTTGGTGTCGATCGGGGCCCGCGCCGCTCGTCTGCTGGGTGAGAGGGTCGAGAGACGACCCTGAGATGCGCAGACAGATGAAGGCGGACACATGAAGTACATGCTGATCATGCGGGGCGACGACGAGGCGGTGGCGTCCTTCGCCGACGTGAAGTTCGAGGACATGCTCGAGGCGATGGGCCGCTTCAACGACGAGCTGATCTCATCCGGCGTGCTGGTCGCGGCCGAGGGCCTCGACGCGGCCGAGGAGGGCGTCGTCGTGGACTACTCCTCGACGCCTCCGGTCGTCACGGACGGGCCGTACGGCGAGACGAAGGAGCTCTTCGGCGGCTACTACATCCTCGACGTGGCCTCGAAGGAGGAGGCCGTCGAGTGGGCCAAGCGGCTGCCGATGACCAGGCCGGGCATCAAGACCGAGATCCGCCGCGTGCCCGGCATCGACGAGTTCCCGCAGGACAACCCGTGGGTCCAGAGGGAGCGGGCCTGGCGGGAGGCCAACGGTCAGCTGTGACCGGAGTCGCGGGGTGAGCGTGCGCCGGGAGGTCGAGGCGGTGTGGCGCATCGAGTCCGCCCACATCGTCGGCTCCCTGGCCCGCTACACCGGCGACTTCGCGCTGGCCGAGGACGTCGCGCACGAGGCGCTCGCGCTGGCGCTGGTGACCTGGCCGCGCGACGGCGTACCGGCCAATCCGGCCGGGTGGCTGCTGACCGCCGCCCGGCGGAGGGCCATCGACGCGGCCCGGCGGAGGTCGGCGCTCGACCAGCGGTACGCCGCCATCGCGCACCAGACCGACGAGGCCGAGGACCTCGCGTGGGATCCCGATCGCATCGAGGACGACGTGCTCGCACTGATGTTCATCTCGTGCCACCCGGCCCTGTCGCGGCAGGCGCAGGTCGCCCTCACCCTGCGCGTGGTCGGCGGCCTGACCAGCGACGAGATCGCCCGCGGGTTCCTGGTGCCGACCGCCACCGTGCAGGCCCGGATCACCCGGGCGAAGAAGACGCTGGCAGCGGCCCGGGTGCCGTTCGAGGTGCCCCCGGCCGACGAGCGTCGCGAGCGGCTGGGATCGGTGCTGAGCGTGGTCTACCTGATCTTCACGGAGGGCTCGTCGGCGAGCGCCGGCAGCGCGCTGATCCGCCCGGACCTGGCCCGGGAGGCGATCCGGCAGGCCCGGATGCTCGCGCGGCTGATGCCCGAGCCCGAGACGTACGGTCTGCTGGCGCTGCTCGAGCTGACGGCCGCCCGCTTCCCCGCGCGTCTCGACGGCGACGGCGCCCCGGTGCTGCTCGAGGACCAGGACCGCCGGCGCTGGGACCGGTCGGCGATCGTGCGTGGCCGCGCCGCCCTCGCGCAGGCCGGCCGGGTCGGCCGGGGCCTGGGGGCGTACGGCGTCCAGGCGGCGATCGCGGAGTGCCACGCGGTCGCGCCCTCGGTGTCGGCGACGGACTGGGACCGCGTGGTCGTGCTCTACGAGGCGCTGGGCCGGCTGATGCCGTCGCCGGTCGTCGACCTCAACCGAGCGGTGGCGGTGTCGATGGCCGACGGTCCCTCGGCCGCGCTGCCGATCGTCGACCGGCTCGCCTCGGCGGGGGCGCTCGCCGGCTCCCACCTGCTGCCGACCGTCCGCGGCGAGCTGCTGACCAGGCTCGGCCGCACCGACGAGGCCCGCGACGAGCTCGAGGCCGCCGTACGCCTGTGTGGCAGCGAGCCCGAGCGTCGGGTGCTCGAGCGCAAGATCGCCTCGTTGCCGGCCCGGTGACGGGCTGCTCTCAGGAGCTGGCCGGGAGTACGCAGAACTCGTTGCCCGACGGATCGACGTACGACCGCCACGGCAGCTCTCCCCACTCCGGGCGACGGAGCCGGTTGCCGCCGCGCTCGAGGATGCTCGCCGCGACGTCGTCGGCGTCCTCGCCGGGCTCCAGTCGGACGTCGAGGTGCATGCGGTTCTTGGTCGTGCCTTTGGGGGCGGCCTCGGAGCGGAGCTCGAGGACCGGGCCTCGCCGCGACGGGTGGCGCAGGGTCCTCGCCGCGACCGGGGTCCAGCCGGTCAGCCAGGACCAGAAGTCCGCATCCCGGTCGGGGTCGGCCGAGTCGAGCGAGAGCGCCGCGAGTGGACCGGCACCGGCGTACGCCGCCTGCTCCTGGTAGGGGTTGCCCTCCGGGTCGGTGCGGGTCGCGGAGCCCTGGCTGGTCACGCCGACGTGGAGCCGCGGCCGCACCGACACGGGCTCGGGGACCTGCTGGAAGCACAGGTCGAGCAGCGGCCCGTCCTCGATCGCGAGGCGGGTCTCGACGATGTCGGGCTCGTCGGTCAGCCGCTCGGTGCCGAGCAGCTCCTCCCAGAAGGTGCCCAGGCGCTGGGGCTCGAGGGCGTCGATGACGAGGTTCTCGAGGTGCATGGATTCACCGTAGCCAGGACCTGCGACGTGGCCGGGGTGTGGCGCTCGGGCCGACGGCCTGCGGCCTGTTGGGGTTCGGTCAGGTGGTTTCGAGGCTCGGAGCTGGCGCTCCTCGCACCTCAACCACCGGGGCGCTGGGGTGGTTTCGAGGCTCGGAGCTGGCGCTCCTCGCACCTCAACCACCGGGGCTCCTCGCACCTCAACCACCGGGGCTCCTCGCACCTCGACCACCGAGGCGGGTCAGAGGCGGTCGATGACCCAGTCGATGCAGGCGGTCAGGGCCTCGACGTCGGCGGGATCGACGGCGGGGTACATCGCGATCCGCAGCTGGTTGCGGCCGAGCTTGCGGTAGGGCTCGGTGTCGACGATCCCGTTGGCGCGCAGCACGGCGGCGATGCGGGCGGCGTCGATCGGCTCCTCGAAGTCGATCGTGCCGATCACCAGCGAGCGGTGGGCGGGGTCGGCGACGTACGGGAAGGCGTACGGCGACTTCTCGGCCCACGTGTAGAGGTGGTCGGAGGAGGCGGTGGTGCGCGCGACCATCGCGGACAGGCCGCCCTGGCCGTTCATCCAGTCGAGCTGCTCGGCCATCAGGAAGAGCGTGGCGAGGGCCGGGGTGTTGTAGGTCTGGTTGAGGGCGGAGTTCGAGATCGCGGTCGGCAGGTCGAAGAACGCCGGGATGTGCCGGTCCGTCGCGGCGATCGCGGCGGCGCGCTCGAGCGCGGTCGGCGACATGGTCGCGAGCCACAGCCCGCCGTCGGAGGCGAAGCTCTTCTGCGGTGCGAAGTAGTAGACGTCGGTCTCGCCGAGGTCGACGGGCAGGCCGCCGGCGCCGGAGGTCGCATCGATCAGCACCAGCGAGTCGGGCGACGCTCCGGTGGGGCGTACGACGGGCGCCATCACGGCCGTCGAGGTCTCGTTGTGGGCCCAGGCGTAGACGTCGACGCCGTCCTCCGCGACCGCCACGGGAAGCGATCCGGGGTCGGCCTTGATCACCGACGGCGAGGACAGCCACGGGGCCGCCTCGGCCGCGGACGCGAACTTGGCCGAGAACTCCCCGAAGGACAGGTGCTGGCTCCGCTGCTCGATCAACCCGAAGGTCGCCACGTCCCAGAACGCGGTGGCGCCACCGTTGCCGAGCACCACCTCGTAGCCCTCGGGCAGCGAGAAGAGGTCGGCGAGGCCCGAGCGCACGCGGCCGACCAGCGCACGCACCGGCGCCTGGCGGTGCGAGGTGCCCATCAGCGAGGTCCCCGTCGCGGCCAGCGCATCGAGGTGGGCCGGCTGGATCTTCGACGGACCGGCGCCGAACCGACCGTCGGAGGGCAGCAGGTCGGAGGGGATCTCGAGGGCGTCGGTCACGGTCCCTATTCTGTCAGCCGCGCCATCGACACCCGAGGAAATGACAGATGATGAGCATCCACCGCGTCGGCTACGGCCACCACGACGCGATGCGCCTGATCGCCGAGGTCCAGGCGGAGTACGTCGTCCGCTACGGCGGGCCCGACGAGACGCCGTTGGACCCCCTGATGTTCGAGCCGCCGAGCGGCAGCTTCTTCGTGGGGTACGCCGAGGGCGAGGCGCTCGCGACCGGGGCGTGGCGGCGGACCACCGTCGAGGCGCTCGGGACGACGAGGACCGCCGAGATCAAGCGGATGTACGTCGCCCCGACCGGCCGCGGACGTGGCCTGGCGCGACTGATGCTGGCCCACCTCGAGGCCGACGCGCTCGCGCACGGAGCGGAGGCCATGGTGCTCGAGACCGGCACCCGGCAGCCGGAGGCCATCGCCCTCTACACGTCGAGCGGCTACGTGGACGTCCCGGCGTTCGGCCACTACAAGGACGAGCCCGTCTCGCGCTGCTACGGCAAGCGCCTGCCGATGACCACGTAGCGCTCGTCGCCGACCGGCCCGCCCCAGTACGCCGGGTCGTCGAGCCGACGGGGGTCGGCGGCGCGACCGGCGCCCTCGACCAGCGCGACGGTCTCGGCGGTGGTCAGCCCCGCCCCGGTGGACCACGAGCCCTCGACCAGGACCAGTCGACCGTCCGGACCCAGCAGCCGGACCCACCGCTCGAGCACGGTCGCCCGCTCCGGCAGGGCCCACAGCACGTGGCGGCACAGGACGACGTCGTACGCGCCCTCCGGCAGCGCGGGCGCGCCGGCGTCGCCGATGGCGAAGCTGGTGCTCGGGTAGGACCCCGCCTTGGCCGTCGCGCGCCGGACCATCTCCGGCGAGAAGTCGATCCCGTCGACGGCGTACCCGAGCTCCGCGAGCAGCATCGACAGCGTCCCCGTGCCGCAGCCGAGGTCGGCGACCCGGGCCGGGACCGGCGGCAGCACGGAGATCATCAGGCTGCGCCACGCGTCGCGCACGAGGGGGTCGCGCAGGCCGTGGTCGGGCTCGTCGTCGAAGGTGGCGGCCTGGTCGTCCCAGAGCTCTGCGTCCCGAGAGGTCATCATCCGACCCTAGGCTGACCCGCATGCTGCTCCCACCCACGGTGGCTCACGGCGTCGCCGACGGCACGGTCACGCTGGCCTTCCGACGATGGCGCAAGCAGGACGTCGCGGTCGGCGCGACCTTCGTCACCGTCGCCGGCGTGGTCCGCGTCGACGAGGTCGAGGTGGTCGATCCGGACACGATCACCGACGAGGAGGCCGCCGCTGCGGGCTGGCCCGACGCCGCTCGGCTGCGCCGCCAGCTCGACAAGGTGGAGGGCGACCTGGCGACGTACCGCGTCATCCTGAGCTGGGCCGGGCCGGACCCGCGCGTCGCCCTGCGCGAGAGCGCGGACCTGAGCGACGAGGAGGTCGCCGTGATCGACGCCCGGCTCGAGCGGCTGGACCGCGCCAGCAGCCACGGCCCGTGGACGATGGCGACGCTCGACATCATCCGGCGCCGACCGCACACCCGTGCGCCAGACCTGGCGGCCGAGCTGGGGCGGGAGCGCGACCCGTTCAAGATCGACGTGCGCAAGCTCAAGAACCTCGGGCTCACCCGCAGCTTCGACGTCGGCTACGAGGTCTCACCCCGAGGGGTGGCTTACCTCGAAAGGACCACGCGGACACTGGTCTAGACCTATCGTGATCGATCGTGCGCCTCCTCGTCTCGGGCCTTGCCGCCCTGCTGCTCTCGCTCACCCTGCTCCCGCCGGCCGACGCCGCGCGGCCGATCGAGGGCTACGCGTCGTACGACGAACCGGTGACGTGCCACCCCAAGCCGTTCCGCGGTACGGCGTACCTCGGCCGCTGGGTCACGCACCACTACGGCGGCGGCTACGTCGGCACCGCGCGGGCGTGCGGCAAGCACCGACGGGTGACCTCGGAGCACCAGACCGGGCGCGCCTTCGACTGGTCGGCGAACGTGCGCAAGCCGGCCGACCGACGACGGGTCACGCGCCTGCTGCGCAGCCTCTTCGCGGCGGACGCGCATGGCAACCTCGATGCCCGCGCTCGCCGGATGGGCATCATGTACGTCATCTGGAACGACCGGATGTATCCCGCGTGGAACGGGTTCCGGCCCGAGCCGTACCTCTCCTCGAGCTGCCGGACCCGGAAGAAGTGCTCGAAGACCCTGCGGCACCGCGACCACGTGCACGTCTCGCTGAGCAAGCGCGGCGCCCTGGGCCGCACCAGCTTCTACGCCACGCGCCTCTGACCGACGGCTGGATCGGGCTAGACCTTGGTCGGGATCGCGGTGACGGTCCCGCCGTCGACGACGAACTCGGCCCCGGTGGCGAACGACGACTCGTCGCTGGCGAGGAAGAGCACGAACGCGGCGACCTCCTCGGGCAGGCCGGGGCGGCCGAGCGGGATCGGGATGAGGTCGACCGGCATCGCGTCGGTGGCGGGCGTGCTGATCCGGCCGGGGTGCAGCGAGTTGACGCGGATGCCGTGCGGCGCGAGCTCGAGGGCCGTGGACTTCGTCAGGCCGGTCAGTCCCCACTTCGAGGCGACGTACCCGTGCGCCCACGGTGTGCCCCGGAGGCCCTCGATCGACGAGGTGTTGATGATCGAGCCGCCGCCCGACGCGATCATGGCATCGGCGGCTGCGCGGGTGCCGAGGAACGGCCCGGTCAGGTTGACGTCGAGCATCTGCTGCCACAGCTCCTGCTGGTAGCGCTGGAGCTGGCCGCCGTTGAAGATGCCGGCGTTGTTGAAGAGGACGTGGAGCCCACCGAACTCCTCGACGGTGTGGGCGACCGCGCGCCTCCAGTCGTCGGCGTCGGTCACGTCGAGGTGGATGTAGCGCGCGGCGTCGCCGAGCTCCTCGGCCAAGGCGGCACCCTCGTCGTCGAGCAGGTCGCCGATGACGACCTTCGCTCCCTCGGCCACCAGCAGCCGGGCGCTGGCGCCGCCGATGTTGCGTGCCCCGCCGCTGATCAGCGCGACCTTGCCGTCTACACGTCCCATGCGTCGGGACGATAACTTAGTTTCCCGTCGGGTAGAACACGTTCCAGTTCGAGGGAGAACCGCATGTCGATCCGCGTCGCCCAGGTGAGCACCGGCAACGCCGGCAGGCTCACGCTGCGCCAGCTCATCGCCGACGACCGGTTCGAGCTGGTGGCCGTCTCGACGTCGACGCCGGAGAAGGTCGGCAGGGACGCGGGTGAGCTGGCGGGTGTGGACACGGTCACCGGGATCGCGGCCGTCGGTGACCTGGACGCGCTGATCGCGGCCGGCCCGCAGTGCGTCGTCTACTGCGCGATGGGCGACACCCGTCCGCGCGAGGCGACCAACGACGTACGCAGGCTGCTCGAGGCCGGCATCGACGTGGTGGGCTCGGCTCCCGGCACGCTGCAGTACCCGTGGGGCACCATGCCGCAGGCCGTGCTGGACAAGGTCGAGGCGTCGGCGCAGGCGGGCGGCGCGTCGGTCTACATCACCGGCGTCGACCCCGGCTTCGCCAGCGACCTGGTGCCGCTCGCGCTGGCCAGCACCTGCCAGCGCGTCGAGCAGATCACCTGCTACGAGCTGGCCGACTACGCGACGTACGACGGCACCGAGGTGATGTTCGACCTGATGGGCTTCGGCAGCCCCGTCGACTCCACGCCGCTGCTCTTCCTGCCCGGCGTCCTCGGGCTCGCCTGGGGCACCGCGATCCGGATGATGGCCGCCGGCCTCGGCATCGAGGTCGACGAGATCGTCGAGTTCTGGGAGGCGGAGCCGGCGCCGGAGTCCTACGACATCGCCGCCGGGCGGATCGAGAAGGGCACGATCGCGGCGCTGCACTTCTCGATCAGCGGCATGGTCGGTGGTCACCCGGCGATCGTCGTCGAGCACGTCACCCGCACCCGCGACGACCTGCGACCCGACTGGGCCCGCCCGTCCGCCGGCGGCGGCTCCTACCGGGTCGAGATCACCGGGGAGCCGTCGTACGTCGTCGACGTGGTGCCCAGCAGCGAGCACGGCGACCACAACCACGCCGCGATCGTCGCCGCCTGCGGCCGGATCGTGAACGCCATCCCGGACGTCCGCGCGGCCGCCCCCGGCATCCGGACGACGCTCGACCTGCCGCTGCCGACCGGCCGCGGGACGTACGCCGCGCCGGCAGTTTCCTAGGCGGCCGCCTTCAGCGCCTTCCTCGCCCGCTTGTCCTGCAGCCGGCGCTGCTTGGCGACGAACCCGATCGCCTGCTTCTGCACGAAGCCCGGGAAGAAGCGGCCCAGCCGCCACGCGATCCGCGCCGGACGGGGCGTGACGAGCATGGCCCGGTCGTCGGCGACGGTCTGCAGCACCTCGGCGGCGAACACGTCCGGGTCCAGCGGGTGCCGGACGCCCTGGCCCTTGAGGTAGAAGTCGCGGCCGTGGAACTTGCCGATGTAGCCCTTGTCGAGGATCGGGGTGTCCACCGCGGCCGGGCAGACGACCGTGACGCCGACGCCCTTGGCCGCCGCCTCCGTGCGCAGCGCGAGGGAGAGGCCCACCACGGCGTGCTTCGTCATGACGTACGACGTGATCAGCCCGGCCGCCATCAGCCCACCCATCGACGCGGTGTTGACGATCTGTCCCGAGCCGCGGCGGACCATGCGCGGGTACGCCGCCGCGACACCGTGCACGACACCGCGGATGTTGACGTCGATGATCGCGTTCCACTGCGCGAGCGTCAGGTCCTCCGTCTCGCCGCCGAAGGTGATGCCGGCGTTGTTGAAGAGCAGGTCCGGGTCGACGGAGTCCACCAGCGCCTGCACCGCCGCGGCGTCGGTGACGTCGAGGGCGGCGGCCCTCGCGGTGCCCGGGCCGGTGACGGACGTGACGGTGCGTGACGCGGCGACCTCGTCGAGGTCGGCGCAGACCACCTCGGCGCCGGCCGCGACCAGCGCCCGGGTCAGGGCGGCTCCGATGCCCGAGCCCGCACCGGTGACGATCGCCGTCCTGCCGGCGAAGTGCGCGTCGACGTCGGCCCTCACACGTCCCACTCGGACCGCCACCCGTCAACGGCCGAGGCCGGGCGCGAGGCCGGGCCGGTGTAGATCGCGGACGGCCGGATCAGGCGGCCGGTCGTCTTCTGCTCGAGGATGTGCGCCGACCAGCCGCCCGTGCGCGCGCAGGTGAACATCGAGGTGAACATGTGCGCGGGCACCTCCGCGAAGTCGAGCACGATCGCGGCCCAGAACTCCACGTTGGTCTCGAGCACCCGGTCGGGCCGGCGTTCGCGGAGCTCGGCGAGCGCCGCCTGCTCCAGTGCCTCGGCGACGGCGTAGCGCGGGGCGTCCAGCTCCTTCGCCGTACGACGCAGCACCCGGGCGCGCGGGTCCTCGGCGCGGTAGACGCGGTGGCCGAAGCCCATCAGCCGCTCGCCGCTGTCGAGCAGCTCCTTGACGTACGACGTCGCGTCACCGTCGCGCTTCTCGACCTCCTCGATCATGCCGAGCACGCGCGAGGGGGCGCCGCCGTGCAGCGGTCCGCTCATCGCCCCGATCGCGCCGGAGAAGGCGGCCGCGACGTCCGCGCCGGTCGAGGTGATCACCCGGGCGGTGAAGGTCGAGGCGTTCATGCCGTGCTCGGCCGCCGAGCTCCAGTAGGCGTCGATCGCCTTGACGTGCTTGGGATCCGCCTCGCCCTTCCAGCGGATCAGGAACTTCTCCGCGAGGGTCCGACCCTCGTCGACGAGCCGCTGCGGCACGACGGCCTGGTGGAGCCCGCGGGCCGACTGCGCGGCGTACGACAGGACCATGACGGCCACCCGGCCGAGGTCCTCGCGGGCCTGCTCGTCGCTGATGTCGTAGGTCTGGCCGAAGCCGAAGGCCGGTGCGAGCATCGCGACCGCCGCCTGCACGTCGACGCGTACGTCGCCGGTGTGGACCGGGAGGTTGTAGGGCTCGGCGGGGGAGAGGCCGGGGGTGTAGCTGCCGTCGATGAGCAGCCCCCACACGTTCTCGAACGGGACCCGGCCGACGATGTCCTCGATGTCCACGCCGCGGTAGCGCAGCGCCGAGCCCTCCTTGTCGGGCTCCGCGATCTGCGTCTCGAAGGCGACGACGCCCTCCAGTCCGTGGTGTACCTCGGTCATCGGGCTCCTCAGGTCGAAGTTGACGGGCGTCAGGCGCCGCCCCGCATTGTGCACCCGGGCCGCGACTAGGGTCGAGGGCATGGCTCCTCTCGACCTCTCCGCCCTGCGCGAGGACTACGCCCGCGACGGCCTCGACGAGTCGGATCTCGCGGCCGACCCGTTCGCGATGTTCGAGCGCTGGATGGGCGAGGCGCACGCGGCGATCCACCACGACGCCAACGCGATGGTGGTCAGCACGGTCGGCCCCGACGGAGCGCCGTCCTCGCGGATGGTGCTGCTCAAGGGCGTCTCCGCCGACGGCTTCGTCTTCTTCACCAACACCGCGTCCCGCAAGGGGTCCGAGCTCGCGGCCAACCCGCGGTGCGCCCTGCTGCTGCCCTGGCACGTGCTGGAGCGCCAGGTCCGCGTCGACGGCGTCGCGAGCCCGCTCCCGCGCGCCGACGTCGAGGCCTACTTCTCCAGCCGTCCGCACGGCTCCCAGCTCGGGGCCGTCGCCTCGCACCAGTCCCAGGTGGTGTCGGGACGCGCGGAGCTCGAGGCGGCGTACGCCGACGCCGACGCCCGCTACCCGGACGACGTGCCGACCCCCGAGGAGTGGGGCGGGTACGTCGTACGCCCCGAGGTCGTGGAGTTCTGGCAGGGGCGCACGTCGCGCCTGCACGACCGGCTCGTCTACCGCCGTACGCCGACCGGGTGGGTGACGGAGCGGCTGGCCCCCTAGGGCGCTGCTCGGGAAAGGGGCTTGTGAGTGAGTGCTCACTCACTCTAGGATCCGTCGGGTGTCCCCCCGTGCCCGCCCGATGTCGCCCGACGAGCGTCGGGCCCACCTCACCGACGTCGCCCTCCGGCTGCTGCGCCTGCACGGCCGCGACGTGACGACCCGCCAGATCGCGGAGGCCGCCGGGATCGCGGAGGGGACCGTCTTCCGGGCGTTCGCCTCGAAGGAGGAGCTGCTCGACGCGGCGATCTCCCGGGCCTTCGAGCCGGGGGACCTGGTCGCCCGGCTCGAGGAGATCGACCGGGAGCTGCCGCTGCGCGAGCGGCTGGTGACGCTGGTCGCGATCATGCAGCAGCGGTTCCGGGCCACCTTCGACCTGATGCAGAAGATGGGCCTGGTCCGCCCGCCCACGCACCTCCACGACGCCGAGGCGGCCGCCGCCTGGCGCAAGCGCCTCGAGGGCCTGCTCGGCGAGGTCGTGGCCGGCGACGCCGACCAGCTCGTCGTACCTCTCGAGCACTTCATCCACGTCCTGCGCCTGCTCACCTTCGCGGGCAGCCACGAGCACATCGCCGACGGTCGGCTGCTCACCCCCGACGAGATCGTCGACACCGTCCTGCTCGGACTCCAGAGGAGAGACCCATGCTGATCCGCCTTCTCCGCGAGCGACTCGCGCCGTACAAGCTCTGGCTGACGATCGTCGTCGTCCTGCAGTTCATCGGCGTCGTCGCGATGCTCTACCTGCCGTCGCTCAACGCCGACATCATCGACAACGGCGTCGTCACCGGCGACACCGGCTACATCCTGCGCATCGGCGCGATCATGCTCGGCGTCTCGCTGGTGCAGATCGTGTGCTCGGTGACCGCGGTGTGGTTCGGGGCGCGGACCGCGATGGGCTTCGGCCGCGACGTGCGCACCGCGCTCTTCCACCGGGTCGGGAGCTTCTCCACCAAGGAGGTCCAGCACTTCGGGGCCCCGTCGCTGATCACCCGCAGCACCAACGACGTGCAGCAGGTGCAGATGCTGGTGCTGATGGCCTGCACGATCGCGGTGTCCTCGCCGATCATGATGGTCGGCGGCGTCTTCATGGCGCTGCGCGAGGACATGGGTCTCGGCTGGATCCTGGCCGTCGTCGTGCCCGCGCTCTTCGTCAGCGTCGGCTTCGTGGTCAGCAAGATGGTCCCGAACTTCCGCAAGATGCAGACCCGCATCGACGAGATCAACCGGGTGCTGCGCGAGCAGATCACCGGCATCCGGGTGGTCCGCGCGTTCGTGCGGGAGCCCTACGAGACCAAGCGGTTCGGCGAGGCGAACGCCGACCTCACCGACGTCGCCGTGCGTGCCGGCCGGTGGATGGCCACCATGTTCCCGCTGGTGATCCTCGTCGTGAACGTCTCCAGCGTCGCGGTCATCTGGTTCGGCGGGCACCGGGTCGACAGCGGCCAGATGCAGGTCGGCGCGCTGACGGCGTTCCTGTCCTACCTGATGCAGATCCTGATGTCGGTGATGATGGCGACCTTCATGCTGATGATGATCCCGCGTGCCGCCGTGTGCGGAGATCGCATCGCTGAGGTGCTCGACACGCACACCTCCGTCGCGCCGCCCGAGGACCCGATCGCGCCCGACCCGGCGCTGCGCGGCCACCTCGACGTGGAGCACGTGACCTTCGCCTACCCGGGCGCCGAGGAGCCGGTCCTGAGCGACGTCTCCTTCTCCGCGCGCCCGGGGCAGACCATCGCGGTCATCGGCTCGACCGGTGCCGGCAAGTCGACCCTGGTCAACCTCGTCCCGCGTCTCTTCGACGCGACCGAGGGCGTCGTCCGCGTCGGTGGGTGCGACGTACGACGCGTCGACCCCGACCTGCTGTGGGACCAGATCGGGCTGGTGCCGCAGAAGGCGTACCTCTTCAGCGGCACGGTCCGCAGCAACCTGCAGTACGGCAAGCCGGACGCGACCGACGACGAGATGTGGGCGGCGCTCGAGGTGGCGCAGGGCCGCGACTTCGTCGAGGCCCTGCCCGACGGGCTCGACTCCCCGGTCGTCCAGGGCGGCACGAACTTCTCCGGCGGTCAGCGGCAGCGGCTCGCGATCGCGCGGGCCCTGATCCGCCGACCCGGGATCTACCTCTTCGACGACTCCTTCTCGGCGCTCGACCTCGCCACGGACGCCCGGTTGCGGGCCGCCCTCAGGCCCACCACCGCCGACGCGACCGTGGTCATCGTCGCCCAGCGCGTCACGACGATCATCGACGCCGACCTGATCCTGGTGCTCGAGGACGGCCGCGTCGTCGGTCGGGGCACCCATCGCGAGCTGCTCGAGAGCTGCGAGACCTACCAGGAGATCGTCTCCTCCCAGATGACGGCCGAGGAAGCAGCATGAGCACCCCGGAGAAGCCCAAGAAGCAGGAGTTCGAGGCCACCGAGCGGATCGAGGCGCCCCAGGGCGGACCCGGCCGTGGCCCGATGGGCGGCGGCATGGTGGGCCAGAAGGCGATGACCTTCGGCCCGTCCGCCAAGCGGCTGGTCAGCCAGATGCGACCCGACCGCGCCAAGGCGATCGCGGTGGTGCTGCTCGGCATCCTCAGCGTCGCGCTGATGTCGGTCGGGCCGCGCATCCTCGGCCACGGCACGGACCTGATCTTCTCGGGGCTGATCAGCCGCGGGATCCCGGCCGGCGTCAGCCAGGACCAGGCCGTCGAGGAGCTGCGGGCCACGGGTGACGACCGGCAGGCCGACATGCTGGCCGCGATGGACCACGTCGTACCCGGTCAGGGCGTCGACTTCGCGGCGCTCGGGCACGTGCTGATGATCGTGCTCGCGATCTACGCCGGCGCCTCGTTGCTGGCCTGGATGCAGGGCTACATCCTCAACGGCGTCGTGCAGAGCACGATCTTCCGGATGCGCTCGGACGTCGAGGACAAGATCAACCGGCTGCCGCTCGGCTACTTCGACCGGTCGCCGCGCGGTGAGCTGCTGAGCCGGGTCACCAACGACATCGACAACGTCAGCCAGACCCTGCAGCAGACGATGAGCCAGCTGCTCACCTCGCTGATGACGGTGCTAGCCGTGCTCGGGATGATGTTCTGGATCTCGCCGCTGCTCGCGCTCGTGGCGCTGGTCGCCGTCCCTCTGTCCCTGCTGGTGACCCGCGCGATCATGAAGCGCTCCCAGGGCCAGTTCGTCGCCCAGTGGCGGCGTACGGGCAAGCTCAACGCGCAGATCGAGGAGGCCTACTCCGGCCACGCGCTGGTCAAGGTCTTCGGTCGCCAGGCCGAGGTCGAGGAGCGCTTCGCCGCCGAGAACGACGAGCTCTACAAGGTCAGCTTCGGCGCCCAGTTCGTCAGCGGGCTGATCATGCCGTCGATCATGTTCATCGGGAACCTCAACTACGTCGTGATCGCCGTGATCGGCGGCCTGCGGGTGTCGAGCGGGTCACTCTCGCTCGGCGACGTGCAGGCGTTCGTGCAGTACAGCCGGCAGTTCACGCAGCCCCTGACGACGGTGGCGTCGATGGCCAACCTGCTGCAGTCGGGCGTGGCCTCGGCCGAGCGGGTCTTCGAGCTGCTCGACGCCGACGAGGAGCCGTCCGACGCCCCGGAGCTGGCCGTCGCCGCCGTACGCCGCGGCGAGGTCGCCTTCGAGCACGTCTCGTTCCGGTACGACGAGGACCGGCCGCTGATCACCGACCTCTCCCTGGTCGCGCGGCCCGGTCAGACGGTCGCGATCGTCGGGCCGACCGGAGCCGGCAAGACCACGCTGGTCAACCTGGTGATGCGGTTCTACGACCTCGACTCCGGCCGGATCACCATCGACGGGGTCGATATCACCGGCATGCCGCGCTCAGCGCTGCGCGGCCAGATCGGGATGGTGCTCCAGGACACCTGGCTCTTCGAGGGCACCATCCGCGACAACATCGCCTACGGTCGCCCCGACGCCACCGAGGAGCAGATCCTCGAGGCCGCGCGGGCGACGTTCGTGGACCGGTTCGTGCACTCGCTGCCCGACGGCTACGACACGGTCATCGACGAGGAGGGCTCCAACCTGTCGGCGGGCGAGCGCCAGCTGGTCACGATCGCGCGGGCGTTCCTGACCAACCCGGCGCTGCTGATCCTCGACGAGGCCACGAGCTCGGTCGACACCCGCACCGAGCTGCTCCTGCAGCAGGCGATGGCCGCGCTGCGCACCGACCGCACCAGCTTCGTGATCGCCCACCGGCTGAGCACGATCCGCGACGCCGACCTGATCCTCGTGATGGAGGACGGCGCGATCGTCGAGCAGGGCAACCACGACGAGCTGCTGCTCGCGGACGGTGCCTACTCGCGGCTCTACCACGCCCAGTTCACCGCTGCGGCGCTCGAGGTGGAGGTCGTCTGAGGGTCGGGTGGGGGTTGCGGCGCGGCTGGTGACTGTTTCACCGGTGCACCGGTGAAACCGTCACTTCTCGGGCGATGCAACGCCCGAGAAGTGACGGGACTGCCCGAGAAGTGGGGCGGTCGTGGCGACCCAGCGCGTGGCGGCCTCGGCGCTCCACCGGTACGGCGAGCCTCCGATCGGGGTGCGCCCGAGGTGCGGGCGGCAGCCCCGAAAGGGGAGTCGAGAGAAATTCCCTTGAAGAGCCCCGACCGGCGATCTACCGTTGTCGTACACGGGAAAGGAGGTGGTCCGAAGAATGAGTTCTTCTAGGACGCGTGAGGTGGCTGCCCGCTAGCAGCCCATCAGCACCAGGCTGCTGGTGAATTCCAAGCAGTCACCCGACCCGCAGGCGATCCGGTCATCACGTCCACCGGAGCCGGGCCCACCAGGGCCCGAACGCCTGCGGGTCGCTGCTTGTCCGGCGCCGGTCAGGCCGCCTCGGTCTCCCCGAGCTCCTCGGCGCTCATCTCGGCGCCCGTCCCCGCGCTCATCCCCGCGGACTCCGCCGGGTCGTACTCCCCGGCCGCCTCGGCGGCGGCCAGTGCGGCAGCGGCCTTCTCAGCCGCCTCGGCCGCCTTGTTGGCGGCCACCGTCGACTCGACGATGCCCGCCACGATCGAGCCGACCAGCCACACCCCGGCCATGCACACCAGCAGCCGCACGAGCGCGACGTCCAGCGACAGCGTGCCGTCCACCTGCGCGGCGTACAGGGCCGGGGAGCCGACCCCCAGCGTGCCGATCAGGACCGGCCACGAGATGGGGCTCATACGGTGACCGCCAGCCGGTTCTCGGCCGTGACGACACCCTCGGAGCGGATCTGGTCGGCCCCGGTGAGCTCCTGGTAGGACAGGACCGCGAGCCCCGGGACGATCGGGCTGACGAGCCGGCGCAGCGAGGCCCGCACCTGGGGCGCGCAGACCAGCACCGGGCGGATGTTGCGGTTCTCGACGTCCTGCGCGAGCTGGGCGAGGTTGCGCATCAGCGCCTGGCTGGTCTCGGGGTCGAGCGCGATGCCCTGGCCGTACTCGCTGGGGCGCAGCGACTCGAGGATCTGCTGCTCCAGCTGGGGCTCGAGGGTGAGGACGTGCAGGGTGCGGTCCACGACGTACGGCGCCGCGATGGCCGGGCCGAGGGCCTGCCGGGCGGCGTCGACGAGCGGGTCGAGCTCCTTGGTGCGCGTGGCCCGCAACGACAGGGCCTCGAAGATCCGGACCAGGTCGCGGATCGACACGCTCTCGTCGAGCAGCTCCTGCAGCACGCTCTGGATCTCGCCCAGGCTCAGCTGCGTGGGGGTCAGCTCCTCCACCACGACCGGGTGGCTGCGCTTCACGACGTCGGCGAGCATCCGCACGTCCTCGCGGCCGAGCAGGCGGCCGGCGTGCTGGGTGATGACCTCGGCGAGGTGGGTGGTGATGACCGACGCACGGTCGACGACGGTCGCGCCGCTGAGCTCGGCCTGGCTGCGGAGCTCGGCGGGGATCCACTTCGCCTCCAGCCCGAAGACCGGCTCCTGGGTCGGCTGGCCCGGCAGCGAGCCGAGGAAGTCGCCGATCGCGAGGACCGTGCCCGGAGGCGCCTCGCCGCGGGCGACCTCGATGCCGAAGAGCAGGATCGCGTAGCTCCGGCTGGGGAGCTGCAGGTTGTCGCGGGTGCGCACGGGCGGGGCCACGATGCCCAGGTCGGTCGCGATCTTGCGGCGCAGCGCCTTGACCCGGTCGAGCAGGTCGCCGCCGCTGCTGGGGTCGACCAGGTCGATCATGTCGGCGGCCAGCTCCAGGCCGAGGGGATCCACCTGGATCTCCACGGCCAGCATCTCGGGGGTGTCGGGGGAGACCAGCGCCTGCTGGATCTGCTCGGTCTCGGCGGCCTCCTCCTTGGCGGCGGCTCCGGCGCGGGACGAGGCGACGAGCATCAGTCCGCCGGCGACGATGAAGGGCAGCTTGGGCAGGCCGGGGATCAGGCACAGCCCGAGCGCGCCGAACCCGGCCACGCGCAGCGGCATCTGGTTGGCCATCAGCTGGCGGACGATGTCGGAGCCCATGTCGTTGTCGTTGACCGACCGGGTCACGATCAGGCCGGTCGCCACCGAGAGCAGCAGGGCCGGGATCTGGGAGACTAGGCCGTCACCGATCGACAGCAGGCTGTACGTCGTCACCGCCTCGCCGAACGGCATCCCCATCTGCCCGACGCCGATCGCGAAACCACCGATCAGGTTGACGAGCGTGATGATGATGGCCGCGATGGCGTCACCCTTCACGAACTTCGACGCACCGTCCATCGAGCCGTAGAAGTCGGCCTCGGCGTGCACCTCCGCCCGACGGCGTCGGGCCTCGTCCTCGTCGATGAGGCCGGAGTTCAGGTCCGCGTCGATGGCCATCTGCTTGCCGGGCATCGCGTCCAGGGTGAAGCGCGCGCCCACCTCCGCGACTCGTCCGGCACCGTTGGTGATGACGACGAACTGGATGACGAGCAGGATCGCGAACACGATCAGGCCGACGATCAGCGAGCCGCCGACGACGAAGTGGCCGAACGTGTCGATCACCTTGCCGGCGAAGCCGTTGAGCAGGACCAGCCGGGTGGCGCTGACGTTGAGCGCGAGCCGGAAGAGCGTCATCACGAGCAGCACGGCCGGGAAGGCGGCGAAGTCGAGCGGCTTGTGCACGAACATCGCCGTCATCAGCACGAGCAGCGCACCGGTGATGTTGAGCGCGATCAGCAGGTCGAGCACGGCGGCCGGCAGCGGGACCACCAGCATGACGACGATCATCACGATGCCGATGGGCACACCGAGCTGGTTCATCCGCTTCACGGTCGGTCCTCCAGGAGTTCGAACGGGTCGAGCACAGGACTGTGCGCGCCGTCCGTGGCACCGATCTGTGACTCCGTCCTGGGGTCCAGGGGGTTCATCGGCCGGCGAGGGCAGCGCCTGAGGCATTCCGGCGACGATGTCCGTGCGGGGTCACCGCGGGCAGCTCGCCCTCGGGCCGCGGGCTCGTGTGCTCCCCGCCCCACTGGCCGTGGGTACGCCGACTGATCACGAACGCGAGCACGTGGGCGACCGCCGCGAAGAGCTCGGCGGGGATCTCCTGGCCGACCGTGGTCGAGCTGTAGAGAGCGCGGGCGAGCGGGATGTCCCGCACGAGCGGCACCCGGGCCTCACCGGCCTTCTCCCGGATGGCGGTCGCGATCACGCCGGCGCCGCGGGCGACCACGCGGGGGGCGCCGCGCTGGGGGTCGTAGCGCAGCGCGACGGCGACGTGGGTCGGGTTGACGAGGACGAAGTCAGCGGTCGGGACGTCCGCCATCATCCGGTTGCGTGAGGCGGCGAGCTGTCGCGACCGGATGGCGCCCTTGAGCATCGGGTCACCCTCGGACTGCTTGTGCTCCTGCTTGACCTCCTCCTTGGTCATCCGCGCCTGCTTGCCGACCAGCCGGCGTTGCATGACGTAGTCGGCCGCGCCGAGCACGATCCCGACCACGGCGACGTTGCGGATCATCGACAGGGCGCTGGCGGCCGTCTGGTCGAGCACCACCTGGACCGGGACGAAGCCACCGACCATCGGCATCGCAGCCTTGATCGTCATCCACACGAGGACCACCACGACGGCGCTGCGCACCAGCATCTTCGCGGCCTCCCAGAAGGCGCGCACGCCGAACATCCGCTTGATGCCCTGGAGGGGGTTGAGCTTGGACAGCTTCGGCTTCACCGAGCTGGAGGCGATGTAGAAGCCGCCCTGGGCGATCGCGCCGGCGACGCCGACCAGCATGACTCCGGTGCCGAGGAGCAGCAGGGCCACCAGGACGTGCCACAGGCCCTGTCCGAGCAGCCCGAGCGCCTTCTCGACATCTGCCTCGCCGCCCATGCTGAGGCTGGCCGCCATCAGGTTCTGCAGCGCCGTCGCCTCGCGCCCGAGCAGCTTGGGCAGGGCCACCGCGAAGAGCGCGAGCGCCGACCAGGCCCCCAGCTCCTGGGTGCGCGGGACCTTGCCCTCCTTGCGGTTCTGCTTGTTCTTCTTGGATGTCGCCTTCTCGGACTTCTCCTCGCTCACCGGATGCTCACCCCACTCCCGACAACGTCGACATCGCCTGGGTCGACAGGTCGACCATCCGGTCGAGGGCGTGGGGGATGACCGGGAACGAGAGACCGACGAGCAGGAGCGTCAGACCGATCTTGACCGGGAACATGACGGTCATCGCCTGCATCTGCGGCGCGACCTTGGTGAGCAGGGCAAGGCCGACGTCGGCGAGGAAGAGCACGGCGATCATGGGCAGCGCGATCTGGACCGCGGTGGTGAAGAAGAGGCCGAACGCCGTCAGGAAGACGTCGGGTGCGCTGCTCCAGTCGGGCGAGGTGCCCAGGGGCAGGAACTTGAAGGTCTGCAGCAGTCCCCCGATCACCATCAGGTGACCGCCGCTCACGAAGAGCAAGACCGTGGCGAGCATCTGGTGGAACTTGCCGAAGACGGTCGTGGAGTTCATCGACAGCGGGTCGAAGCCCTGCGCCAGGGAGAACCCGCCGAACACGTCGATCAGGCTTCCGGCCGCCGCGATCGCGGCCAGCAGGAGGTAGGTGACGAAGCCCATCGCGACCCCGATCAGCACCTGGGTGGCGACGTTGAGCAGCAGTCCGACGGTGTCGAGGGGGATGCTGTCGCCGTTGGGCACGACGGCGAAGGCCAGGCCCAGCGACACGACCACCTTGACCATCGACGGCACCGTCCGGCCGGAGAACGGCGGTACGACGGCCAGCCAGGCGACGATGCGCACGGAGGCCAGGAGGTAGGCCACGAGGGGCTCCCCCGAGATGGTGAGGGTCATCGGCGGGTGCGCTCGGTCCTCAGCCCAACAACGACGGGATGCCGTCGAAGAGGTCGTTCGTGAAGGACACCAGGGTGTGCATCATCCAGTTGCCGCACAGCAGCAGGGCGATGCCGACGCCGACCAGCTTGGGCACGAACGCGAGCGTGACCTCCTGGATCTGGGTCAGCGACTGGAAGAGCGAGACCGTGAAGCCGATGACGAGGGACGTCACCAGGATCGGGGCAGAGAGCTTGAGGGCGACCAGCATCGTCTGCAGGGCGATGTGGATGATGGCAGTGTCAGACATGGCGCCTACCCGTAGCTCGCGACGAGGGACTTGATGACGAGGGCCCAGCCGTCGACCATCACGAACAGCAACAGCTTGAAGGGCAGTGACACCATCACCGGCGGCATCATCATCATGCCGAGCGCCATCAGCGCCCCGCTCACCACCAGGTCGATGACCAGGAACGGGATGAAGATGATGAACCCGATGATGAAGGCCTGCTTCAGCTCGGTCAGCACGAAGGCCGGGATCAGCGTCGCGGTCGAGACCTCGGTGCGGTCGGTCGGCAGGTCGCGGTCGGCCACGTTGGTGAGCAGCTCGAGCTCGTCGTCGTCGGTGTTCTCGAGCATGAACCCGCGCAGCGGCTCCATGCCGGTCTGCAGCGCGGTCCCCGCGCTGAGCTCACCGGCCAGGTAGGGCTGGAGGGCGATGTCGTTGATCTCGCTGAGCACCGGACCCATCACGAAGAGGCTGAGGAAGAGGGCCAGCCCGGCGAGCACCTGGTTGGGCGGGGTCTGCTGGAGACCGAGCGCGTTGCGGGTCAGGCCGAGCACCACGAAGATCTTGGTGAAGGCCGTGCAGCTGAGCAGGATCGCCGGGAGCAGGGAGACCAGGGTGAGCCCGATCAGCACCGTGACCGACGAGCTCGGGGCGTTGGTCAGTCCATCGAGGTCGATGGTGACGTTGGAGCCCCCGGTGGCTCCGGTCGGGCCCGTCGGGCCGGCCGGGCTGGTCGGGTCGGCCCGGGCCGCCAGCGGCAGCACGACGGCCGGGATCACGACGGTGACGACGAGCGCGCTCAGCAGGGTGACGGCGCGGCGTACGGCGGCGATCACGATGCCTTCCCGGTGGCTGCGGCGAGCGCCTGGCGCCAGGTGTCGAGGCTGAGGACCGAGCCCGCGAGGGCGCCGGTCGCAGCGCCGGCCGTGGCCGGGGGCCTGGGGGCGGCGGGGGCGGCCGGGACGGCCGGGACGGCCGGGACGGCCTGCAGGGCGTAGGAGTCTGCGCTGTCGAGGCTGTCGAGGCTGTCGAGGCTGTCGAGGTCGTCGAGCCCGGTGAGTGCGGTGAGCTCAGGGAGCTCGGCCGGCAGGTGCTCCATGATCTCGTCGGGCTCCAGCTCGGCGAGGACCCGGACCTGGTGCTCGGTGGTGCCCAGGACGAGGACGCGGGTGCCCACGGAGATGACCGAGACGGCGGTGCCGCGCGAGAGGTGCTGGCGGTGCAGCACCTGGACCATGGACTCCTTGCCGCCGCGGAAGCGACGGGCGCCGAACTTGGTCAGCAGCAGGAGGAGACCCAGGACGACGGCCAGGGAGAAGACCAACCGGATAGCGAGCTCGAGCATGTCTGCCGGTCAGCTCGCTGCCGCGTCGACGGCGATCTCGGTGATGCGAAGACCGAAGTCCTCGTCGATGACCACGACCTCGCCGCGGGCGATGAGGCGGCCGTTCACGAGCAGGTCGGCCGGGCTCCCCGCTGCGCGGTCCAGCTCCAGGACGGCTCCGGGGGTCAGGTCGAGCAGGTCGCGCACCGTCATCCGGGTGCGACCGATCTCGACGGTCACCTCCATGTCGACGCCGTGCAGCAGCTCGATGCCCGGGGTGCTGCGGGTCGTCGGGTCGAGGTGGCCGACCGAGGACAGGACGTTGCCGGGCGCGGCGTCGTCGGGCCCGTCGAGGGCGATGGCCTCGGCGGACAGCTCGACGTTGTGGGCGCCGGCCAGGACGTTGTCGGGCACCAGGACCGCGGCGGCGACCGAGGTGGCGTTGAGGAACGCGACCGAGAAGGGGGAGGTGACGTCACGGTCGACCTCGCCGAGCGCGACCTCGCGGGCAGCGCCGACCCGGCCGTGCAGGGCGGAGGCGACCGCGTCGAGCGTGGGCTGCAGCGCCGCGGCGAGGTCGAGTCCGCCGAGCGGGCTCTCGGCCAGGGCGGCGACCAGCTCCTGGCCGACCAGCACGGCGATCCGGCCGGGGACCGCGGCGTCGAGGTCCGCGATGACGGCGCCGGCGAAGGGGCCGGCGATCTTGGGGTCGCCCGGCGCGATCGTGCCGACGGTCAGCGGCTCGTTGGACGGCAGCACCGCCGCTCCGGCGGCTGCAGCGGTGCTGAGCACGAGCTCGGCAGCGGTGTTCTTCGTGGTCACGGGGTCTCCTTGGGGGTGCCTACGATCAGGGCGGCGAGCCGGAACCCACTGGTTCCGGCGCTGGCATGCGCGAAGTTGATGCCGTCCACCACCACCTCGAGGGGTGCGGACGCGGGATGGTTGAGACGGATGGCGTCGCCGGGCTGCAGCGCGGCGAGGTCGCCGGGGCTCAGCGTGGTCGGGCGGAGCCGGACGGTGACGTCGACGGGGACGCGCTGGAACTGGTCCTTGAGCACCGCTGCTGACCGGGCGCGCTGGGCGCGCTCACGGTCCGACACCGGCGCCGGCGCCGCGGCGCGGAGGAGGTGGGGGAGCAGGCCCGAGAACGGCATGCACATGGACATCCGGAACGAGCGCTCGTTGAGCTTCAGCTCGAGGTGCACGGCGACCATGACGTCCGAGGCGCCGGCCACCTGGGCGAACTGCGGGCTGTACTCGACGCCGGTGATGACCGGCTCGAACGCCACGATCGACGCCATCGAGTAGCGCAGCTCGTGGAGCAGACGCTCGATCAGGCCCCGGGAGACCCCGGTCTCGATCTCCGTCAGCGGACGCTCGGGCTGGTCGTCACGACCCGGGCCGCCGAGCATGTGGTCGACGGCGGTCATCACGGCGGTGAGCGGGATCTCGAGCACGCACTTGCTGAGCAGCGGCTCGGCCGAGAAGATCGTGAGGTACGTCGTGCCCTCGAGCGAGTCGACGTACTCCGCGTAGCTGCTCTGCTCGATCCCGGTCAGCGTCACCGCGCAGACGGTGCGCAGGGACGACGTCATCACGGTCGTGGCCTGACGGCAGAAGCCGTCCAGCGCGACCTGGAGCATCCGCGAGTGCTCTCGCGAGAGTTGGATCGGACGCCGGAAGTCGTAGAGGACGGGCTCCGTCGGGGCACGACGACCGCCCCGGTCCGCCACGAGGGCGCCGGGGGGTGAGTCAGGGGTATCTGAGGGCGGCACGGAGAGACGAATCGGCTCCGTGCGCCCCTACCTGAGCGATTGTGTCGAGGTGACCTGGATCACCGTGCGGCAGCGGTGCCTCACTGGGTCACGAACTCGGTGAAGTAGACGTCCATCACCTCCCCCTCGTAGCTCTCCTTGAGCTTGTCGGCCAGCTTCTCCTTGAGCTCGTCGCGACGGGCCGGCTGCGACAGGTTCGCCATCTTGCGCCCGCTGAACATGTCGATCGCGGCGTCGAGCGCCTTGCTGCCGTCGACGTCGTCGGCGACGGCGTCGGTCGTCAGCTGCAGGGCCAGGCCCAGCCGCAGGTAGTGCCCACCCGCGAGGTTCACCTGGGTCGAGTCCAGGGTCACGATCTCGCCGGGCTCGATCTTCTTGGGCGGGGACGGCTTCAGCACGAAGAACCAGGCGGCGCCGGCGACGACGACGAGCACGCCGACCAGGATCAGGACCTTCTTGAGGATCCCGCGCGAGCCGCCCTCCTCCTCGGTGCCCTCCGCCTTGTCCTCGGCCTTGTCGGCTGTCTTGGTCGCCATGTCATCCCCGTCCTTGCTGGCCGGTGCCCGCGGCCGTGTCGTCGATCGTGTGGCCGGCGTCGTTGCTGGCTCCCGTGCTGTCGGTCGTGCTGCTGGACTTGCTGGTGGTGGTGCTGGCCGTGGTGCCGGTCGTGGTGGGCGCCTTGGCCGGACCCCGTCCGGACGCGATGTCGTCGAGCAGGTCCTGGGTGTTGCTGTCGACGTCGGGGAGGACGACGATGTCCACCCGCTTGTTGACGTCCTGCGCGCGCGGTCGGGCCGGGTTGACCAGGGGCCGCTCGTGACCGAACGCGGAGACCGAGAGCCGGGACGCCGGCACGTGGTTCCTCTCGTTGAGCCGGCGCAGCACCGTGACCGCACGCGCGGCCGACAGGTCCCAGTCGGTGGCGAAGTAGCGCGGGTGGACCTTGACCTGGTTGGTGTGCCCGTCGATGCGGAGCTGCTCCGTCAGGCCACGCAGCACCGGCGCGAGGGTGTCGACCACCTTCCGCCCGCGAGGACTCAGCTGGGCGACGTCGGGCTGGAAGACCACGTGCTTCGACACCAGGCTGACGACCAGGCCGCGCTCGTCGATCACCGCCTGGACGTCCTCGGTGAGCCCCCTCTTCGCGAGGGCGGAGCGGATCTTGCGGCGTACCCGCTCGAGACGGTTGTACTCCGTGCGGGCGGCGGCGTACGCCGCGCTCTCGGTCGTGCTCTTGCCCGCGCCTGCGGCCGCGGTCTCCTTTGACTTCTCGACCGCCTGCACGACCGCCTCCTGCTGCGCGGTGCTGAGGTTCGCGAAGAGGTTGGGGGTGTTCGGGCTCAGGTCCTCCATCTTCTCCTGGAGGATCGAGTCGGAGCCCTTCAGCACCGAGTCCTTCGACCCGAAGCCGTCGGCGAGCCCGTTCTTGAGCGCGTTGTACTTCGTCTGGTCCACCTGGCTCATCGCGAACATGACGATGAAGAGCACCATCAGCAGCGTCAGCATGTCGGCGTACGTGACGAGCCACCGCTCGTGGTTGACGTGCTCCTCCGGCTCCACGTGCTTCTGCCGGCGACCGTGCCGGGCGGGTGGGGGCGTCATCACGCAGCCTCGGGCTCGCGCTGGTCGGCAGGGAGGAGCGACTGCAGCCGCTGGGCGACGACACGCGGGTTCGAGCCGGCCTGCAGGGCGGCGACGCCCTCGATGATCAGCTCCATCCGCGCGGTCTCGAGCTCGCCCAGGCGCAGGATGCGCGCACCGACCGGCAGGAAGAAGACGTTGGCGGACATGACGCCCCACAGGGTGGCCACGAACGCGCCGGCGATGAGGTGGCCGAGCTCCTCGGGCTGGGCGAGGTTCTCCAGCACGTGCACCAGCCCCATGACGGTGCCGATGATGCCGATGGTCGGGGCGTAGGCGCCGGCCGCGTTGAAGAACTTGGCGGCCTGCTTGGCCTCGGCGCGTACGGCGATCACCTCGGCCTCGAGGATGTCGCGGACCTCCTCGGGGTCGGTGCCGTCGATCGCCATGGTCAGACCACGCGACAGGAACGGCTCGTCCACCTCGGTCAGCGCGTCCTCGAGGGCCAGCAGACCCTCGCGGCGGGCCTTCTCCGACAGCGAGACCAGGGTGGGCACCAGCACCGCGGCGTTCTGCGCCGAGCCGGTGAAGGCCTTCTTCAGACCGCGTACGGCGAGCTTCGAGTCGGCGATGGTGCCGCCGGCGAGCGAGATCATGACGGTGCCGCCCACGACGAGGAGGATCGGCGGGATGAGCATCAAGCTCATCGGGTTGCCGCCCTCCATCACGTTGGCGACGACGATGAAGACCAGGGCGCCGATGACGCCGATCAGGGTTGCCGGATCCATCAGTCGTCCGTTTCGTCGAGGGCCAGCCCGAGCCGTGCCGTCGGGTGTTCGAAGACGGTGCCGAGATGGGTCGGCCTCGTCTGGTTGCGTGCCCAGACATCGAGATCGATCGCGGTGCTCATCGCGAGCACCTCGCCGCGATGGCGGCGGACCGACGTGAGGACCTCGTCGAGAGACTCGACGACGACGTACTTCTTGCCGTCGACCAGCGTGACCACAGTGTCGGGCGTGGCGTCGACGCGCTCGATCAGATCGCAGTTCAGGGCGAACTTGGTCCCCGAGAGTCGCGTAAGCGTGATCATGTTGCACCGTCCTTGGGCCTTGCGCAGAGCGCCGTCCGTGGCGACTCGAGATGTCCATCGGCCAGCGACACGGTGACCTGAGGGGTGTCGCTCCGCCGACACACGCGGGCGCCGGGCGGGGCGCCCGCGTGCTGGTCGGGCTGGGTCGTGCCGGGCCGTGCCCGAGCAGGCGTCAGCGCTTGATGTTGACGAGCTCCTCGAGGACCTGGTCGGAGGTCGTGATGACGCGGGAGCTGGCCTGGAAGCCGCGCTGGGCGAGGATCAGGTTGGTGAACTCCTGCGCGAGGTCGACGTTCGACATCTCGACCGAGCCGGGGACGATCTCGCCGCGGCTGCCCTCGCCCGCGACGCCGTACTGCACGCCGCCGGAGTTGGAGGAGGCGCGGAAGCTGGTGCCGCCGACCTTCTCGAGACCCATCGGGTTCTTGAAGTCCGCGATCGCGACCTGGGCGATGACCTTGCGGGTGTCGTCGTCGAAGGTGGCGGTGATCTTGCCGTCGGCGCTGATCTCGTAGGACTTCAGCGCGTGGCCGGCGCCGTCGTCGGTCGGCAGCGTGATCTGGGTCGGGGCGACGGTCGGGTCGTACGCGCCGGTGGCATCGAACGTCGTGTAGCCCTGCACCAGGCCGCCGCCGGGCGCGGCCAGGTTGGCGTCCTGGTCGAACGAGAAGGCACCGGCCCGGGTGTAGACCTCGTCGGCACCCTTCTTGACGACGAACATGCCGTCGCCCTGGATCATCATGTCCGTGACCCGACCGGTGGTCTGGTTGGAGCCCTGGTTGAAGTTGGTGTTGGTCGAGGCGAGCTGGACGCCCAGTCCGACCTGGATCGGGTTCCTGCCGCCGCGGCCGTTGGCGGCGTCGGGCGCCGAGGCCGAGGTGAGCATCTGCGACAGGGTGTCGGAGAAGACCGTCGAGCTGGACTTGAAGCCGACGGTGTTGGCGTTGGCGATGTTGTTGCCGGTCACGTCGAGCATGGCCTGGTTGACGCGCAGGCCGCTGATGCCGGCGAAGAGGGAGCGAAGCATGGTGGGTCTCCTGGTGCTCGGGAAGGTGGGGTGAAGGTGGGCGTGCGGGTGGGTCAGCCGGCGGTGGCCGGCGGCGTGCTCGGGGTGGCCGGGGTGGCCGGCGGCGTGCTCGGGGTGGCGGTCGGGGTGGCGGTCGCGGAGATGGACTGGACCTGGCCGAGCGAGACGCTGGCGCCGTCGACCACGAGCATGGGTCCGCTCTCGTCGTACGTCACCGAGCCGACGAGTCCGGACTTCGCGGATCCGTCCCGGTCCAGGTAGGTCACGTTCTTGCCGACCATCCCGGCCGCGCCGAACGAGATCTGGGCGGACAGCAGCGCTGCCGTCTGGTCGGCGACGTCCTGCATCTTCTCCAGCGCCGTGAACTGGGCGTTCTGCGCCATCATCTGCGAGGAGTCGGTCGGGTTCGACGGATCCTGGTAGCGCAGCTGCGCCACCATCAGGTTCAGGAACATGGTCTTGTCGGCGCTGTTCGCGGTGGTCGTCGTGGCGGGCTGGTAGAGCCCCGCGTTCGTGACGGCCTCAGTTGCTGAGACGGACATGGCCGCTCCTCACATGGTCAGGTCGAGGCCGGTGTGGCCCTGACGTGTCGTCGTGGTCGGTCGCGACGCGAACGCCGCGCTGGGAGTGCCATCCGTGGCGGTGCTGCTTCCTGGGTGATGGGGCCGGGACTGCTCCCGGTCCGGTGCCGACTCGCCGCCAGGGCGTCCGGCTCCCGACCAGGCGCCGGCCAGGTCGGTCGAGACATCGGTGCGCGTCGTCGCCGGCGCGCTCGTGGCGCCGGCGGGCGCCAGGGGACCGGTCGGGAGGTCACGGATCAGGATCCGCGAGTCGGCCCGGCCGACCGACTCGAGGAGGCGCCGCAGCTCGGGCGCCCCGTCGGTGAGCGCGCGGCGGGCGTCGGACCCGGCGGCGAGGCTGACCTCGAGCTCGCCACGGCGCTGGGTGAGCACGACCCGGACCTCGCCGAGCGACTCGGGGTTCAGCTTGACGGTCACCCGGCTGGTGCCGGCGTTGCTGGTCGCGCGGACCACCTCGGGGAAGACCTGGTCCGCGACCCGGTGCAGGTCGGGGGACGCGGTGGGAGCCGGGGACGTCAGGGTCGCGGTCGGGGCGACGGCACCGATCACCGAGGCCGCTCCGGACACTCCGGACGTCGGGGTCGGTACGGCGGAGGTGGGCGCGTCCGTCCGCGGGACCGACGGTGCGCCGGCGGGCTGGTCGGCGGGGGCGGCGGGGTCGGCGACGTCGGCGGGGGCTGCGGTGGGTCCGGTCGGGTCGGTCGGGGTCACGGTGAGGACCGGTGCCGGGGAGCCGGGGCCCGGGTCGGGATCGCCCGACCCTGCCGTGCCGCCGTCGGTCGCTGCACCGGCGGTGCCGGCCGTCGCGCCGGCGACGGGGGTGGTCGCGGTGGCGTCGACGGTCGTGCTCGACGTCGTACCCTCGCCGGCGCCCGGTCCGGCCGCGGTCGCCTGGACCACGAGCTGCGGCAGCACGAGAGCGATCGGCAGCTGGGACACGTCGGGGGTGGCCTCGGTGGGCTCGGTGACCGATGCGGCATCGTCCGACGCCGCCGGCACCGATGCCGGGTCCGGGGTCGTGAGCGAGACGGCCGTGGCTGCCGGTCCGGCAGCCGGGCCGGCAGCGGGGTCGGCAGCGGGGTCGGCGGTCTCCTCGGTGGCCGCCGGGTCCGCGGGGGTGCTGCCGGGGGCGACCTGGCCGGAGCCCTGCAGGAGGCCGGTCACGAGGGCGAGGAACATGTCACCGCTGCCCGGGGTCGCGCCCCGGCCGGAGCTGTTCGCACCACCGAGGGACGGATCTGCGGTGATCGCGGCGCCGAGGCCGCTCAGGAGCGTGGTGGGGTTCATGCTGCCTCCAGCGTCGACATGATGGAGCGGACGTAGTTCTGGGTCTCGGCGTACGGCGGGACGCCGTGGTACCGGAGCACCGCACCCGGGCCGGCGTTGTACGCCGCGAGTGCGAGCTTGGTGCTGCCGAAGCGGTCGAGCAGGCTGCTGAGCAGCCGGGCGGCACCGTCGACGGACTGGGCCGGGTCGAAGGTGTCCGAGACGCCCAGGCTCTTGGCCGTGGACGGCATCAGCTGCATCAGGCCCTGAGCGCCGGCAGGGCTCGTGGCGTGCGGGTTGTAGCCCGACTCCTGCTTGGCGACGGCCGCGAGCAGGTCGGCGCTGACGCCGTACTTCGAGGCGGCGCTGTCGAAGAGGGAGGCGTACGGCGTGCCGGCGGCCGCTCGTGCGCTGTCGACCGAGCCCACCGCCGACGTCGAGCCGGCATCCGGCACGATCCGGCGGATCGCGGTCGGCGTCTCGTAGACCGAGGAGACCTGCACGTCCTTGCCGGGGCGCGGTGCCTCGATCATCTGGTTGTCGCCGATGTAGATGGCGACGTGGTGGACCGGGGAGCCGAAGGCGAGGATGTCGCCGGGCTGGGCCTCGGCCAGGCTTGCGACGGGACGACCCGCCTTCGCCTGCTGGTAGGAGACGCGGGGCAGGTCGTAGCCCAGCTCGGAGTAGACCTTCTGCACGAGCCCCGAGCAGTCCAGACCCTTGGCCGGGTCGGTGCCACCCCACACGTACGGGACGCCCAGGTACTTCCGGGCGCCCTTGACCACGGCGTCGCCCTGAGCGGTGCCGGTGGCGGGGGTCTCGGTCGGCGCTGCGGTGGTCGCGTCGTCCAGGGCGGTGGAGAACGCCGTGGCGCTGGTGCTCTTGCTGGTGGTCGGTGGGCGCAGCAGCGCGAGCTGCGACTGGATCTGGGTGATCCGGCTGGTGACCTCGGCGACGCTCATCAGGCACCCCCGCCCGCGACCGCGACGAGGGAGCCGCGGCGCCACAGGTCCTGCGCGACCTCGTCGAGGTCGCGGGTCTCCCGGCGCTGGCGCTCGGCGCGGGCGGCGGCCACCCGGCGCTCGACGAGCGACTCGACGGCGGCCAGCCGGTTCTGGTCCGAGATCCAGCGCTCCCGCGCGGCGGCGGTCAGCTGACGAGCCGTCTCGAGGGTGGCACGGGTGTCGGCCAGCGCCTCGCGGATCATGTCGATGGTGTGCTGGCGGCCCCGGAACGCGGCCAGGTCGGAGACGGCCGGCATCGGGAGGGTCGCGAGCAGCTGCTCGAGGTCGGCGAGCTTGGCCACCGCCTGGCGCTCCTCCTGGAGGGCGGCGGCGAGCCCGATGCGGCTGTCCCGCTCGCGCACGCTGCGCAGGCGGACCAGTCCGCCGAGGTTGCCCTGCTTGCGTCTCATGTGGTCACCAGCTGGTTCAGGGCGGCCCAGGTCTCGGCCGCGGGGGTCACGTCCTCCATGTCTTGGCGCAGGAAGGACTCGATCGCCGGCATCAGGGCCAGCGCGAGATCGGCGTCGGGGTCGGTGCCGTGGACGTAGGCGCCGATCTCGACCAGCTCCTTGACGTTGCGGTGCGCGGCCAGCAGCCGGCGCAGTCGCTGCGCGTCCTGCTTGCCGGTCGGGGACACGATCGCGGAGACCCGGGAGATGGACTCGAGCACGTCGATGCTCGGGAAGTGCCCGGACGTCGCGAGCTCACGGGTCAGGACGATGTGGCCGTCGAGGATGGACCGGGCCGAGTCGCCGATCGGGTCCTGCATGTCGTCGCCCTCCACCAGCACGGTGTAGAGCCCGGTGATGCTGCCGTCGGGCGAGGTGCCCGCCCGCTCGAGGAGCTGGGGGAGCATCGCGAAGACGCTCGGCGGGAAGCCCCGGGTGGCAGGCGGCTCGCCGGCCGACAGGCCGATCTCTCGCTGCGCGAGGGCGACCCGCGTGAGGCTGTCCATCATCAGCACGACGTGCCGGCCCGCGTCGCGGAACCACTCGGCGATCCGGGTGGCCACGAAGGCCGCCCGCAGCCGCACGACCGGCGGCTCGTCGGAGGTCGCGACGATGACGATCGAGCGGGCCAGACCCTCGGGTCCGAGGTCGTTCTCGAGGAACTCGCGGACCTCGCGGCCACGCTCACCGATCAGGGCGATCACCGAGATCTCGGCGTCGGTGCCCCGGGCGATCATGGACAGCAAGCTCGACTTGCCGACGCCCGAGCCGGCCATGATGCCGAGGCGCTGGCCACGACCGCAGGGGGTCAGTGCGTCCATGGCGCGTACGCCGAGGCTCAGCTGCTGGTCGATGCGCGGACGCAGGAGGGCGTTGGGGGTGCCGTTGTTGACGACGACCTGGGGCAGGTGCCCGAGCGACGGTCCGTCGTCGATGGGTCGGCCGAGGCCGTCGAGGACCCGGCCCCGCAGCTCGTCGCCGACGGCGATGCGCAGGCCGAGTCCGCTGGCCTCGACGTGGTCGCCGACGCGCAGACCGGTGGTCTCGGCGAGTGGGAGGCAGGTCAGCACGCCGTGCTCGCTGGCGACGACCTCGACCGGCACGGGGCCGGCGGAGCCGCGGACCTCGAGCAGGTCGCCCAGGGCGGCGGAGACCCCGACGACGGTGACCCGCAGACCCAGCAGGCCGGCGACCCGTCCCAGGCGCTGCGGTACGGCGGCCGCGCGCAGCGCCGTCCGGTGCTCGGACGTCAGCGTGCTCATGTCAGCGCCTCGCGCAGGCGGTCGACGGCGAGCGCGAGCCGCAGGTCGATCGCCGTCGTGCTGGTCTCGACGACCGCGTCGTGCAGGTCGAGCGAGACGTCGGGGATCAGCGCGACACCGTGCTCGGCGAGCTCCGCGACCGCGGCCGAGGTCATCGTCGTGGGGTGCAGGCGCACACTCGTGGTCGGGTCCTTGGGGAGCACCGCGAGCACCCGGCCGACGACACCGGGGCCGGGGTCGGAGGCGGCGGCCAGCTCGTGGCCGAGCAGCGTGTGGACGACCTCGAACGCGAGCTCGGTGGCCTGCTCGGCGATCTGGGTCGCGACGTCGTTGGCGGAGTCGGCCACGGCCGCGGCAGCCGCGCGCAGCCCGGCGATCGCCGCGGCGTGCTCGCGGGCACGCCGCTGCTCGGCCTGCTCGGCCCGCTCGGCGGTGACGGCCGAGGCCTCGGCTCCGCGCCGCAGGGCGGCGCGCTGGCCCTCGGCCCAGCCGACGGCGTACCCCTGCGCCTGCGCGGCGGTCACGGTGCGCTCGGCGAGACGGCCGAGGACCGCCTCGGTGGCGCCGTCGCCCAGGACCCGCTCGCCGCCCAGCCGCGTCCAGACACCTCGACGCAGGTCGGGGCGCTCGGCGGTCTGCCAGGCAGCGGCGACGTCCGGGTGCGCGAGTGCCTCAGACAACGAGCTCCTCCTCGCTTCCGCTGCGGTGGACCATGATCTGGCCCTGCTCCTCGAGCTGACGGATCTTGCGGATGACGCTCTGCTGCGCCTCCTCGACCTGGGTCAGGCGGACGGCGCCCAGCAGCTCGACCTCCTCGATGAGGTTCTCGGCCGCTCGGCTGGACAGGTTCGACGTGATCTTGCCGCGCACCGACTCGCTGACGCCCTTGAGCGCCAGGGCCAGCTCGGCCTCGTTGACCTCGCGCAGCACCAGCTGCACCGACCGGTCGTCGAGGTGGACGATGTCCTCGAACATGAACATCCGGCTGCGGACCTCGTCGGCGAGCTCGGCGTCCAGGGACTCGAGCCCCTCGACGATCTGACGCTCGGTGATGCGGTCGGACCGGTTGATGATGTTGACGAGCGGGTCCACCCCGCCGACCCGGGACAGCTCGGAGGGCTGCAGGACCGAGGAGAGCTTGCGCTCGAGGTTGGCCTCGACGGCGCGGATGATCTCCGGCGTCGTGCGGTCCATCACCGCGATGCGGTGGGCGGTCTCGGCCTGCAGGTGCGGCGGCAGGCCGGCCATCACCATCGACGCCTTGTCCGGGGTCATGTGCGCCAACACGAGGGCGATCACCTGCGGGTGCTCGTCCGCGATGAAGGTGCGGACCTGGCTGGGGTCGGCGCGGTGCAGGAACTGGAACGGCATCTTCACCGCGGCCGCCTGCAGGCGGTCCATGATCTCGCCGGCGCGGTCCGAGCCGAGCGACTGCTCGAGCATGGTGCGGGCGAAGGCCAGTCCACCGTGCGCGATGTTCGCGTGGGCGGTCGCCATCTCGGAGAACTCCATGAGGACGGCGCCGCTCTCGGCGGCGTCGACGACGTCGAGCTGCGCGATCTCGGCGGAGATCGCCTCGACCTCGTTCTCGGAGAGGTGGCTGAGCACCTCACCCGCCTTCTCACGGCCGAGCTGGATCAGGATGATGGCGGCCTTGCGGACGCCGAGGGACGCGAGGTTCATCGTCATCAGGAACGCTCCACCAGCCAGCCGCGGAGCAGCGTGGCAATCTCGTCGGGCTGGCGCTCGGCCAGGGCGTTGATCTCACGGCGGAGCTCGTCGTTGGCGGCCTGCTCGGCAGACTCCAGGGCGGCGAGGGCCGGTGCGGGCTCGAGGGCGGCGGTCGCGGCGGTCCGCGCTGCGGCCTCGGCGCGCAGCTGCTCGACGAGGATGTCGGTGCGAGCGTCCTTGTCGCGCTTGCGGCGGCGGGCCCGGATCCAGGCCAGCAGGATCATCCCGATGATCGCGGCGGCGATGCCGCCGTTGCGGATCATCGACCACCGACGGGCGTCGGCCTTGGCCTTGTTGGCCGCGGCCAGCTCGGCGGCCGCGGCGGTGTCCGCCGAGCGGTCGAACGCCATCGTCGAGACCTCGACGGTGTCACCGCGCTTGGGGTCGATGCCCACGGTCGCCGCGATGAGCTGCTTGATGGCGACCGGGTCGACACCGGGGTTGGCCGACGGGTCGACGACCACGCCGACGTGCAGGGAGCTGACGCTCCCAGGAGCGGCCTCGCGGTGCTCCTTGGTGGTCTCGACCGCGTTGTCCTTGGTCGCCGACTCCTTGGAGTACTTCGACGCGGCGTTGCCGGTAGCGGCGGCGGCGCCCGTGGAGTCCATCTGCCCGTCGGGGCCGACGACACCGGTGCTGCCACCTCCGGCGCCCGCACCGTTGTAGGTCTCCTTGCTCGTCGACTCCGAGAGCGCCGGCGCCTTCTTCTTGGTGTTGTACGTCGTCGACTCCTGGATCGCCTTGTCGAAGTCGAGGTCGGCGGAGACCTGGACGGTCGAGTTGCCGGCGCCCAGGACCCGGTCGAGCATCGTCTGGATCTGCTGGGTCTTGCGGGACTGGAAGTCGGTGACGGCCTGGGCCTGCGGACCGGCGCCCACGCCGCCCGCACCGGTCTGGTCGGAGAGGACCTTGCCGGTCGAGTCGGCGACGGTGACGTTGCCCGGGTCGAGACCGTCGATGCTCGAGGCGACCAGGTTGACGATCGCCTGCACCTTCTCGGGAGCGACGGCGGTGCCGGCGGAGGTGTCGATCAGCACGGACGCGGTGGTCGGGTCCTGCTCGTCGGAGAACACCTTCTTCTCGGGGATCGCGAGGTGCACCACGGCGGTGTTGACGCCGTCGATCGCCTCGATGGTCTTGCCGAGCTCGCCCTCCATGGCGCGCTTGAAGTCGGTCTGCTCCTGGAAGTCGGACGTCGAGATGTCCTGACCGTCGAGGAGCGAGTAGCCCTGGTCGCCGCTGTCGGCGGGCAGACCCTGGCCGGAGAGCTCGATGCGGGTGGAGTAGACGCTGTCGCGCGGCACCATGATCGTGCTGCCGCCGTCGCTGAGCTCGTAGGGCACGCCCTGGGCGTCGAGCTCGTCGACGACCGCCGAGGCGTCCTTCGACGCGAGGTTGCTGTAGAGCGGCGCGTAGTTGGGCGTCGACACCCAGCGGAACACCATGAACGCGGCGAGCAGCAGGGCCGCGGTGCCGACGACGGCCACCAGGCGCTGGCCCATGGTGAAGGACATGAAGGTCGACCGCAGGCGCGAGAGCGTGCGGGTGAGGTTCTGCTTCATCCGATCGGCATCCGCATGATCTCGTTGAACGCCTCGAGCGCGCGGTTGCGCACGGCGACGGTCAGCTGGGAGGTCACGGAGGCCTCGGTGGCGGCCACGGTGTAGTCGTGGATGTCGTTGAGGTCACCGGTGGCGGCCTGGACGGCGAGCTTGTCGGACTTGTCCTGGACCGCCTCGATGCGGTCCAGGCCGTCGACCAGCAGGTCGCCGAACGCCGAGCTCGTGCCGGACGCACCCTTGGTGCCCGCGGTGGCGGTGACGGAGTCGGCCGGCAGCTGCGGGGCGACGTACGGCTGGAAGCCGATGGACTCGATCCCGGAGACACTCATCGCTGGCCGATCGAGAGCGCGCTGCGGTAGTTCTCCTGCGCGTCCTTGGTGATCTGGACCGAGGCCTGGAAGCCACGCTGGGCCATGACCAGCTGGGTCATCTGGGTGCCGAGGTCGTCCTCGGGGGCGCGGACGTAGCCGTCGGCGTCCGCCATCGGGTTGCTCGGGTCGGAGACCAGGCGGCCCGTGGGGTCGCTGAGCGCCATGCCCGTGACCTCGACGCCGCCGCCGGCCGAGGCCTTGACGATCG
This sequence comes from Nocardioides sp. URHA0020, assembly GCF_000620705.1. Lineage (GTDB taxonomy): Bacteria > Actinomycetota > Actinomycetes > Propionibacteriales > Nocardioidaceae > Nocardioides. The sequence goes on along the minus strand of NZ_KK211166.1, from coordinate 452,999 downwards.
GGATCTGTGCCTGGAACGCGGCCTGGCTGGTGGGGCCGACCGTGTTGACGTTGGCGATGTTGTTGGCCAGCGCGTCGAGCCACGTCTGGTGCATCCCCATCGACGAGCCCGCGATGCGCAGGGCGTCGAACGCGCCCATCAGGCAGCCACCGTCTTGAGGAGCTCGAAGCGGTCGCTCGTGGCGCGCGTGAGCATCTGGTACTGGAACTGCGACTGGACCGCGGCGAGCGTCTCCTTGCGGAGGTCGACGTTGTTGTCGTTGGCGCCGACCGGGGTGTCGGTGGCAGTCAGCGTCGGCGCGATCGAGCCGTCGGTGTCACCCGAGGCGATCGCCGCACGCAGGTTGTCTTCGAAGTCGACACTGCTCGCGCGGTAGTGCGGGGTGTCGACGTTCGCGATGTTGTCAGCGATGACACGCTGACGGAGGGCGATCCCGTCGAGGGCGGATCCGAGGATCGCGCCGACAGGATCGGACAGGTGGAACGACACGCCATGCCTCCGAGGAAGATGAGGTTTGTGCCGTTCCGTCGGCGGGGGTGGAGCGTCCGTGCTCGCGAGAGTGATCGGCGGTTTGCCGTCGGTCTTGAGGAGATCGGGAGGGAAAAGGTCCCTGAGTTCCTCGGAGCGTCTGCCTCAGGCAGTGACGTCGAGGAACACAGCCGTCCCGGCGACGCGGGTGGCCCGGTCGACGCGGGTGGCGAAGTCGTGCTGGCGCCCGATCGTGCCCAGCATCGTGGTCAGCTCGACGCGCACGCGCTGCTGACGCTCGCGCAGGGCCAGGGCCCGCTCGCGCAGGTCGGCGGGGATCGGTCCCTCGAGCAGCGGCTCGTCCCACGCCTCGGGCGCCGGGCGGCTCGGGTCCTCGAGCCGACGCTCGGCGAGGATCACCTCGAGCTCGAGCCGGTCGAGCGCGGTGGCCCAGTGCAGGTGGTGCCGGTCGCCGTACATCCCTGCTCAGGCAGTCTTCGCCAGCAGCGAGCCCGCGGCGTCGGTCCAGGTGTCGCGCAGGACGGTGACGACGTGGAGGCAGAACTCGGCGACCTTGAGGTCCTTGGCCATGTTGGCCTTGACCAGCTCGTGGTGGAGGTAGTCGTAGAGGGAGGCCAGACCGGCTCCGCCGTCCCACGACTTCACGTCCAGGCTGGCGTTGAGCTCGAGGACGATCTCCTGCGCGTGCAGCAGCGGCTCGTGGGCCTGGCTGGGCTCACCTCGACGCAGGGCGTCGGTCGCACGCTGGACGTCGAGGACCAGCCGCCCGTACAGCATGACGAGCAGCTGCGAGGGGGTGGCGGTCGAGACGGAGGCGGCGAGATAGGTGTCGCGCGGGTTGTGGATCGTCATCGGTCTTCCTTCCATGGTCACGATGAGGGGCGGACGAGCGGCGCTGCGAGATCAGGAGTACGTCGGCAGGCTGGCGATCTGGCTCGACAGCCAGGAGCTCTGGCTCTGGAGCGACGACAGGGCGGTCTCGAGCGCGGTGTACTGCCGCTCGAGCGACTCGCGGCGAAGCGCCAGCCGGTCGTCCCAGTCGGTGATGCCCTTGCCCAGGGTGGTGATCGAGCTGGTGTGGCCGTTGATCGCCGAGGTGATCGTGCCGGTCGTCGAGTTGGACGCCGCCTTGGTCACGCGGGCGACGCGGGCGGCCCAGCCATCGGCTGCCGGGGTGGCGCCGGCGGTGAACTTCGCGGCCACGGCCGCCGGGTCGGCGGCGTACGCCGTCTTGAACGTGTCCGCGTTGAAGACGAGCTTGCCGTACCGGTCGGTCTGGATGCCCAGGGCCGACATCGAGCCGGTGCCGCCGAAGACGGTCTCGAGCAGCTGGTTGCGCAGCGTCCGGGCGGTCGGGTCGCCGACCAGGACCCCCGCCGCAGCGGTGTCGGACTTGGTGGCTGTCTGGGAGTCGATGGTCGTCAGGAGCTGGTTGACCTGGTCGACGAGGTCGCTCACCGAGGACGAGACGCTGCTCGGGTCCTGGGCGACCTTGACCGAGACGGCGGAGCCGATGGTGGCCGAGGCGGCGAGCGTCAGGGTGACGCCCGGAGTGATGTCGGCGAAGGTGTTGGTCGAGGAGGTCGCGGTGATGCCGACGCCGAGGCTGATCTGTGCGTCCTCGCCGGCCCGGACGGTCGATCCGCCGAGCAGCGCGGTGCCGTCACCCTTGGTCAGGGTGAAGGACGTCTTGGCGCCGGTGGCGGTCGACTCGGTGAGCAGGCGGTAGCTGCCGTCCGCGACCTTGACCGTGGTCGCGGAGACGCCGGTCTCGGTGGACTTGGCGTTGATCGCCGCCGCCACCTCCTTGAGCGTGCCGCCGCCGGTGCTGATGGCGTGCACCGTGCCGTCGTTCGTCGTCAGCTTGATCGAGGAGCCGGCCACCACGTCGGTGAGGGCAGCCGTGTCGGTGAGAGCGACCTGGTGGGTCTTGGCCAGCCGGTCGACGGTGACGGAGAAGGACGAGGCGCTCGCCGACGAGGTCGCCGCGGCGGTGACGCCGGTGCCGGTCACCGTGGCCTTCAGCGTCTGCCAGGTCGCGGGCTTGCCCAGTGCCTCGGCCTTGCTGGCGAGGACGGAGGTGTTGGTGTTCAGCGCGCGGAGCGCGGTCTGGACGGACTTCTCGGAGTTCTGCTGGGTCTGGAGGCGCGTCTGCGACACCGCCTCCAGCTGCATGAGCTGGTCGACGATGTCGGCGGTGTTGAGACCGCTGGACAGGCCGCTGATGCTGCTGGCGCCGGCCACGAGAACCTCCTGGAAAGAGAATGGGGGGCCACGAGGACCCGTGCTCCGGGAGGGCGGGTTGCGCCCTCCCGGAGTAGTGGATTCGTCGGCGGGCCAGTCGACGACCGACCCGCCAACGAGATCAGCGGAGCAGGGACAGGACGCCCTGGGGCGCCTGGTTGGCCTGCGCCAGCATGGCCGTACCGGCCTGCGACAGGATCTGGCTGCGGGTGAAGTTCATCATCTCCGAGGCCATGTCGGTGTCGCGGATGCGGCTCTCCGACGCGGACAGGTTCTCCACCGCGACGTTGAGGTTGTTGACCGTGTGCTCGAACCGGTTCTGCAGCGCACCGAGGTTGGCGCGGGTGGTCGAGACGGTCTTGATCGCGGCGTCGATCTTGTCGATCGCACCCGAAGCACCCGAGAGGGCGCTGAAGGTGACGTCGGCCGAGGCGATGTCCGCCGTGCTGCCGGTGCCGCCGGGGACGGAGCCGGTGAAGACGACGTCGGTGGTGCCGACCGCGGCCGTGATCTTGCCCGTGCCGAAGGTCTTGTCCAGCGCCGAGGTGATGACAGCGGCGTTCGCCGTGTCGTCCCAGCCCTTGGTGGTGTCGGCCTTCTTGAGGGTGCCCAGGTCGAGCGTCTTGCCACCAGAGGTGAGCGAGCCGTCGAGGACACCGGTGGTGTCGCTGAAGTCGCCCGAGTTGGCAGCGGTGACGGTGATGACAGCCGCCGTCGACGCGTCCGGCTCGGTGGTGCGGGCGCCGGTGGCGCCGTTGGCTGCGATCTTCGTGACGTCGACACCGGCGACACCGAGGCCGCCAGCGTCCATGCCCTTGCCGGCGGAGCCGATGGCGACGCTGATGGTCTGACCGGAGTCAGCGCCGACCTGGAAGGTGCCGTTGTAGGAACCGTCCAGCAGGCTGGTGCCGTTGAACTTGGTGGTGCTGGCGATCCGGTCCAGCTCGCTGTTGAGCTGGGTCAGCTCGGACTGGATGTTGCCCTTGGCGTCGTCGTTCAGACCACCGTCGTTGGCGGCCTGGACCGACAGGTCGCGCATGCGCTGCAGGATGGAGTGGGTCTCCGTGAGTGCACCTTCAGCGGTCTGCACGACCGAAACGCCGTCCTGCGTGTTGCGGACGGCAACCTTGAGGCCGCCGACCTGCGAACGCAGGCCCTCGGAGATGGCCAGACCGGCAGCGTCGTCCGCCGCACGGTTGATGCGGTAGCCGCTGGACAGCTTCTCGAGGGACTTGCTCATCTGACCCTGCGTGACCGACAGGTTGCGGTACGAGTTGAGGGCGTCGATGTTCTGGTTGATACGGAGACTCATGATGATTCCCTTCCTGGATTCGAGTCAAAGGGAGCCCGTCCGTGGGCTCCTGCGACGGTTGAATCGGCCGGGCGCCAGAACGCCTGAGGGGATCGGCGCAGAAATCTCGGAAACTTCTGCGGCGATCCCCTCAGGCGTGGGTGGGCTACCGGTCGGGCGTCTGCGGTCAGGCGCTGTTCACCTGCACCTGGTCGCGCGCCTGGGTACGCACGCCGCCGCCGGCGTGCCGGGCGGCGACGGCGGCGAAGTAGGCGTCGCGACGCCGGGCCGCGGCACCGCCGGGGCGGGCGGCCTCGGGGACGAGGTCCGGCTCGAGGGCACTGTTGAGGGCGTCGCGCAGGAGCACGAGCGCCTCGGCCCGCAGCTGGGAGACCCGCGACTCCGTCACGCCGAGCGTGGCCGCGATCTCCGCCATCGGTCGCTCCGCGAGGAAGTACTGCTCCACGACGTGGCGCAGCCGCTCGGGGAGCTCGGCGATCGCCTCCGTCATATAGGTGAGGCGCTCACGGTGCTCCAGGACGGCTTCCGGGGTCGGGCTGCTGCTGGCCAGGCTGTCGCCGATCGAGTCGTCCTCCGAGGCGTGCAGCGAGAGGACCTGGGCCCGGGCGACGTCATCCACGTTGGCAGCGATCTCGTCGGTGCTCATCCCGGAGGCCTGGGCGATCTCGGCGGTCGTGGGCGTCCGGCCCAGCAGGGTGGCGAGGTGCGACCGGGTGGAGTCCAGCTCGCGGGCGCGGCGTCGTACGGAGCGCGAGGCCCAGTCGATGCTGCGCAGCTCGTCGAGAATGGCGCCGCGGATGCGCGTGCTGGCGTACCGGTTGAACGGCACGCCGCGGTCGGGGTCGTAGGAGTGGGCTGCCTGCACGAGTGCGGCAAGGCCGGCCGAGCCGAGGTCGTCGCGATCGACGTGCGACGGAACCCTGGCCATCGTCTCGCGGACGATGTGTCCGACCAGGGGTACGTGCACAACGATCAACGCCTCGGAGCCCGGCGGGACGTCGCTGTAATGAGTCACGATCGATATTGTGCATTTCAAAGATTGGCCCGTCCGCATATCTGGCAGAAAACTTGATCTTTTTACCTCCGCGACACTGTGACCCTGATCACAAATGGGTTTAGGCCGGAAATCGCCCGCTCGGCGACGATCTCTGGGCCGCTTTCTCTCAGCATCGCCGTCGAGCGTGCCGATGGGCCCCCTGACGCCACCGCCGAACCGTGCGGCTGGTCTGGACCATCACGACGCATTCTGGGAGTGACGTGGAGAAGCTGACCTGGGTCCTCTGGCGAGAGCGCGAGCTCCTCGAGGCCTTGCTCTACCGCCTCGAGCTGGAGGCCATGGTGATGTCGACGGGTCGTACCCGCTGGCTGACCAACGCCGCGAACGACGTGGATGCGGCCTCGGCCGCGCTGCGTGACATGGAGGTCCTCCGGGCCGTGGCCGCCGACGAGGCGGCCGAGGCGGTCGGGCTCGCCCCCAACGCCTCCCTCGGCCAGCTCATCGACGCCGCCGTCGAGCCGTGGCACTCCATCCTGACCGAGCACCGCGACACCTTCCTCGCGCTCACCGACGAGATCGCCCGGGTCGCACAGACCAACCGCGCGCTCATCGTCGCCGGGCTGCGGGCCACCCAGGACACCTTGCTGGGCATCGACCAGAGCGCCGCGACGTACACAGCCGCCGGCTCCGTCGCCCGCGGCGACGCGCGCAGCGCAGTTCTAGATTGGAGCTTGTGACATGGCCGGGGCGTTCTCCTCGATCAACACCGCCTTGTCGGCGCTGCGCTACCAGCAGTCCGCACTCGACATCGCGAGCACGAACATCGCCAACTCCTCGACGGACGGCTACGTACGCCGCCGCGTCGTCGGCGAGACCGTCGGTGCGGCCACCGCGCCTGCCGTGTGGTCGCGCTCGAACGAGATCGGCAGCGGTGTCCAGTCCTCCGGCGTCCAGCGGATGATCGACCCGCTCCTGGATGCGCGGGTCCGCCGCGAGCACGGTCGCCAGACCTACCTCGACCTCAAGGCCGCCGCCATGGGGCGCGTCGAGACCGGCATCGCCGAGCCCTCCGAGACCGGGGTCGCGAAGGCCGTCGACACCTTCCAGAAGAGCCTCGACGACCTCAACAACGCGCCGAGCAGCGACGCTGCCCGCAGCCAGGTGCTCGCGAACGCCCACGTCGTCGCCGACGCCTTCAACATCCAGGCGCGCAACCTCCAGGACGAGACGGGCGACCAGCGCGCCCGGGTGCTCTCCACCGTCCAGGAGGTCAACGACGTCGCCAAGCAGCTGGCCGACACCAACCTGACGATCTCGACCTCGAGCGGCAACGGCAGCGACACGGCCACGCTCATGGACACCCGCGACCAGCTCGCGCTGCGGCTCTCCGAGCTGACCGGTGCGACCGCGACGGCGCGCCCCGACGGTGGCATGGACATGAAGCTCAACGGCGAGTCGCTCGTCACCGGCCGCAGTGCCTCGACGCTGCAGATCGCGACCGGCATCACGCCGGCCGGCGCCGCCGACGGCAGCCCGGTCACCTTCACCCTGCTCCAGCCGGACGGCGTCACCGCCCCCACGGTGGCCCCGCCGACCGGTGACCTCGCCGCGAGCGTCGACCTGATCGACGTCGTGCTGCCGGGCTACGCCGACGGCCTCAACGCCCTGGTCAAGCAGTTCGCCGACGCGTTCAACGACGCGCACGACGACGGGTACGACGTGAACGGGGGCGCCGGCGGCAAGTTCTTCGACTACACCGACCCCGACCGGGCCGGCACCCTGAAGGTCGTGGTGGGCTCCACCTCCGCGATCGCGGTGTCGGCGGTCGCCAGCACCGTCCCCGGTGTGGGCAACAACGACACCGGCAACGCGGGCAAGCTCGCCGACTCGATCAAGATCCAGGACGGCTACCAGCGCCTGGTCAACGGCTTCGGCAGCGCGGTCGCCTCGATCCAGCGTCTCGCCGACAACCAGGTCGCGATGACCTCGCAGGTCGACGCGGCCCGCGAGCAGCAGACCGGCGTCAGCATCGACGAGGAGACCGTCAACATGGTCATGGCACAGCGCTCCTACGAGGCCGCGGCGCGGGTCATGACGACCGTCGACGAGATGCTCGACACCCTGATCAACCGCACGGGGCTGGTCGGCCGATGACTCTCGTCCGGATGACCCAGAACATGCTGAGCCGCCAGTCCTTCAGCGGCATGCAGACCGCGATGTCGCGGGTGGCCAAGGCGCAGGAGCAGCTGACGACGGGTCGGCTGATCAACCGTCCCTCGGACGACCCGACGGGTGCGACCAGCGCGATGCGGATCCGCTCGTCCCTGGCGGCGCAGAAGCAGTACGTGCGCAACGCGGACGACGCGGTCGGCTGGCTCGACCAGAGCGACTCCACCCTGCAGGAGGCCACCACCCAGATCAGCCGCGCGCGCGACATCGCCCTCCAGGGAGCCAACTCCGGCGCGCTCGGCCAGAAGGCTCTCGACGCCCTCGCCACCGAGGTCGACCAGATCCGGGACGGCCTGATCACGACGGCGAACGCCAAGTACCTCGACCGGCCGATCTTCGGTGGCATCACCTCCGGCGCACAGGCCTACCTGCCCGACGGCACACTGGCGGACCCGGACGCGATCGGCACCGCCTCCGGCGTCGTACGGACGGTCGCCGACGGCGCCCGGATCCGCATCGACGTGGAGGGCCCGGCCGCCTTCGGACCCGAGGGCGACTCGGTCTTCAAGCACCTCGACGACCTGTCGATCGCGCTGAAGGGCGGCGACTCCGTCGCGATCCAGGGCGCCATCGGCAAGCTCAAGGCCGACTCGGACCGGGTGTCCAACGCCCAGGCCGACATCGGCGCGCGCACCGTGCGGGTCGAGAACGCCCGCAGCGTGGCGACCGACGCCACCCTCACCCTCTCGAACGCGCTCTCGAGCGTCGAGAACGTCGACCTGGCCAAGGCCACGGTCGACCTGGGGCTGACCCAGGTGGCCTACCAGGCAGCCCTCGGGGCGACCGCCAAGGCGCTGCAGTCGAGCCTCCTGGACTTCCTGCGATGACGGCGACCCAGGCCCTTGACATGATGGTTGCCCCTGACCGAGCTGACGGAGGCACCGTGGCCGAGACCGACCCGATCGAGATCCCCGTGATCGACATGGTGCTCCCGATGCTGGGCTTCCCCGAGCACCGCGGCTTCGCGCTCGTGCAGCTCGACGGCGCCAGCGACCTGTGCAGCCTCGTCTCGCTCGACGAGGACGGACTGCGCTTCCTGGTCGTCCCGCCCGACGCGTTCTTCCCCGACTATGTCGCGGAGGTGGGCGAGGACGTCATCGCCGCGCTCGGCATCGAGTCGGCCTCGGACGTGCTCGTGTTGGTGGTCCTCAACGCCGGCCGGGGTCTCCACGACACGACCGCGAACCTCGCCGCGCCGGTGCTCTTCAACCCGCTCAACCTGCGGGCGGGCCAGGTCGTGCTCGACGAGCCCGGTCTCTCGGTGGCGGCGCCCCTGCTCGGGTGACCGTCGTGCAGCGATCTGACCACGATCGGGTCGTTGCCGACGCCGCATGAGCTGCGGCGGGTACGGTGTGTCCATGCTGGTTCTGAGTCGCCGGGCGGGCGAGAGCATCGTTCTCGGGGACGACATCACTGTCACGGTGCTCGAGGTCCGTGGTGACGTGGTGCGGATCGGCATCGACGCACCCCGGTCCCTGAAGGTCCACCGCGCCGAGCTGCTCGCGCAGCTCGAGGAGAGCAACCGCAATGCGGCGTCTCCCAGCGACGACCTGGTCGCCCAGCTCTCGCAGGCCCTCGGCCGCGAGCGCGAGTGACCCTCGTCCTGGTCTCGGTCGCCACACCGCTGGGGTAGTCCCTGACGTTTCGGGGGTGATCTGCGCCGGAAGACCCCGCAAGCGTCAGGGACTACCCCGCTGCTGTGCCCCGGGCCACACGTCGATTTGGTTGTCGTCTGCAACGATTCCGGAATATAGTTGCCGACGGCAACCTTATATCGAACGTGAATCGAGCTTCCGTGTCCCAGGCGTCACCCGTCCCCGCCGTACCTGCTGCTCCGGCCGAGCAGGCCGTGCAGATGACCCACCGTCAGATCCTGGAGGCCCTCAGCGGCCTGCTGCTGGCCATGTTCGTCGCGATGCTCTCGAGCACCGTCGTCTCGAACGCCCTGCCCCGCATCGTCAGTGACCTGCACGGCAGCCAGACCGGCTACACCTGGATCGTCGTCGCGACGATGCTCGCGATGACCGCCAGCACGCCGATCTGGGGCAAGCTCGCCGACCTGTTCAGCAAGAAGCTGCTGGTGCAGACCGCCCTGGTGATCTACACCGCTGGGTCGCTGGTCGCGGCGTTCGCGCCGAGCATGGAGGTGCTGATCGGCGCGCGCGTCGTCCAGGGCCTGGGTGTCGGCGGTCTGACGGCGCTGGTCCAGGTCGTCATCGCGACGATGGTGTCGCCGCGCGAGCGCGGACGCTACTCCGGCTACCTCGGCGCGACCTTCGCCCTCGCCACCGTCGGCGGCCCCCTCATCGGCGGCGTCGTCGTGGACTCGGCGCTCGGCTGGCGCGGCTGCTTCTTCATCGGCCTGCCCTTCGCCGTGATCGCCTTCTTCCTGCTGCAGAAGACCCTGCACCTGCCGGTCGTCAAGCGCCCGGTGCACATCGACTACCTGGGCGCCACCCTGATCGTCGCCGGCATCTCGACCCTCCTGATCTGGGTCTCGCTCGCCGGCAACAACTTCGCCTGGGCATCGACGACGACCGCGGTGATGGTCGTCGGGGGCGTGCTGATCCTGGCCGTCGCGGTGTACGTCGAGGCCAAGGTCGCCATCGAGCCGATCATCCCCGTCTACCTCTTCAAGGACCGCACCATCTCGCTCGCCACGACGGCGTCGGTGATGATCGGCGTCGCGATGTTCGGCTCCACGGTCTACCTGAGCCAGTACTTCCAGGTGGCGCGCGGGATGAGCCCGACGCACGCCGGTCTGATGTCGATCGCGATGGTCGGTGGTCTCTCGATCTCCAGCGTCATCAGCGGCCGGATCATCAGCGACAGCGGCCGGTGGAAGCGTTTCCTGGTGGGCGGCATGGTCCTGGTCGTCATCGGCCTGGCGCTGCTCTCGACGATCGACGACACCACCAGCCTGGTCGCCGTCGGCGGCTTCATGGCGATCCTGGGCATCGGCCTGGGCGCGACCATGCAGAACCTCGTGCTGTCGGTGCAGAACAACGTGAAGATGTCCGACATGGGCTCGGCCAGCGCGGTCGTCGCGTTCTTCCGGTCCATGGGTGGCTCCATCGGCATCTCCGCGCTGGGTGCGCTGCTGAGCGCCCAGGTCGCCGACAAGGTCACCAGCGGCCTGGCCGCGATCGGCATCGACGGCTCCGGCACCGAGAGCCACTCCGTCCCGGACCTCGCCACGCTGCCGGCCCCGGTGCGTGAGGTCTTCGAGCACGCCTTCGGTCAGGCCTTCGGCGAGATCTTCCTGGTCGCGGTGCCGTTCGCGCTCGTCGCCCTGGTCTGCGTCCTCTTCATCAAGGAGGTGCCGCTGCGCACCTCCAACATCGAGGAGCAGGCGGAGGCGTCCCCCGAGGTCGCGGCCGAGCTGCACCACGCCGTCCCGAGCAAGTGAGCGCCACAATGAGCGCCATGACGGAGACGAGCACGTCGCGCGCCGACCTGTTGGGCGGCCTCGAGCAGGAGGTCGGGGTGATGATCCGCCGGATCCGGCGGGTCATCGGCGAGCGGGCCCGGGCCGTGCACCCCGAGCTGCAGTCCTCGTCGTACCTGATGCTCACCTGGCTCACCCAGCACGGCGCGCAGCGCTCGTCGGCGATGGTCGAGTCGCTCGGCATCGACAAGGGTGCGATCAGCCGCCAGGTCCAGCACCTGCTGGACCTCGGCCTGGTCGACCGCACCCCGGACCCCGACGACGGCCGGGCGACGCTGATCTCGATCAGCGCCGCCGCGGCCGAGCGGATCACCGAGGTGAAGCACGACCGGCGGCGCTGGCTGGACGAGCGGCTCGGCGACTGGCCCGACCAGGACCTGTCGGAGTTCGTCCGGATGCTCGCCAGCTACAACGCCGCGCTCGACGCCTGACCTCTGGTCCGGGCCACCGGTCGGTGCAGCCCGTCAGCGCAGCCAGACGGCGGTGTCGGCGGGCAGCTTGCCGTCGACGGGGCCGCTTGCCAGGAACACCTCGCCGTCGGGCAGGGCGACCGGGTCGGTGCCGCAGTTGAGGACCACGGTCACCGGGCCCCGCCGGAAGGACAGCACGTCGGAGCCGGCGTCGAGGATCTCGACGTCGTCGCCCGCCGTCGTCGCGAACGTACGGCGCGCCGCGAGCGCTGCCCGGTAGAACGCGAGGGTCGACTCCTGGTCGGCCTCCTCGGCCTCGACCGTGAGGTCGGCCCAGTCGTCGGGCTGCGGGATCCACGGCTGGCCACTGCCCGGTCCGAAGCCGTACGGCGCTGCCGTGCCGCTCCACGGGATCGGCACCCGGCAGCCGTCGCGGCCGCCCTGTCCGGTGCGGATGAAGAGCGGGTCGGTGCGGAACTCGTCGGCGACCTCGACCTCGGGCAGGCCGAGCTCCTCGCCCTGGTAGACGTACGCCGAGCCGGGCAGGGCCAGCATCGTCATGGTGGCCGCCTTGGCGCGGGCCAGGCCGACCGCTCCGCCGCCGTACCGGGTGACGTGGCGGACGACGTCGTGGTTGCTCAGCACCCACGTGGGGGAGCCGTCGACCGGGCGCAGGGCGTCCATCGTGCCGGTGATGACGTCGCTGAACTCGGCCGCCGACCACGAGGCCAGCAGCCACGCGAAGTTGAACGCCTGGCTGAACTCGCCGGGCCGGACGTAGCGCGCCATCGACTCCGGCGTCTGCGTCCAGGCCTCGGCCACGAACATCCGGTCGCCGTCGTACTCGGCCAGCACCTGGTGCCAGCGCCGGTAGACGTCGTGCACCTCGGGCTGGTCCCACATCGGCTCGTCGCGCAGCGTGCGCTCGACCATCGAGGTGTCGGTCTGCGCCCCGCTGTCCGGGGTCTCGCCCTCCTCGACGACCTGGTCGCGGAGGCTCTCCTCCTTGAAGAGGCCGTGGGCCACGTCGACCCGGAACCCGTCCGCGCCCCGGTCGAGCCAGAAGCGCAGCACATCGACGAACATGTCGCCGACCTCGGGGTTGCGCCAGTCGAAGTCGGGCTGGCTGGAGTCGAAGAGGTGGAGGTACCACTGGCCGTCGGGCACCTGGGTCCACGCGAGGCCACCGAAGACGGAGTGCCAGTTGTTCGGCGGTGTCCCCTCGGGGGCGCCCTCGGGGCTGTCGCGGAAGATGTAGCGGGCCCGCTCGGGGCTGCCCGGACCGGCGGCCAGGGCGGCCTGGAACCACACGTGCTCGGTGGAGCTGTGGTTGGGGACCAGGTCGACGATCACCTTGAGCCCCAGCGCGTGCGCCTTGGAGATCATCGCGTCGGCGTCGCCCAGCGTGCCGAAGAGCGGGTCGACGTCGCAGTAGTTCGCGACGTCGTACCCGTGGTCGTGCTGGGGAGAGGTGTAGAACGGCGACAGCCAGATCGCGTCCACGCCGAGGTCGCGCAGGTACGGCAGGCGCGTGGTGATGCCTAGCATGTCGCCGACGCCGTCGCCGCTGGCGTCGGCGAAGCTGCGGGGGTAGATCTGGTAGGTGACGGCGTGCCGCCACCACTCGTGGCCGCTGTCTTTATCGGTCAAGCCCATGGTTTCCATCCTAGGCAGCGCATCGGTCAGGCGAAGGCAGCGGGGTCCACTGCGATCCAGAGGTGCTCCGCGCGCCCGAGCAGGCGACCGCTGGCGTCGTGGAGGGCGGCGGCGGTGAAGGTCTTGCGACCCTCGGTACGGCGTCCCAGCCCCACCACGACGTGCTCGTCGCCGACGCGGGGGAGCGCGTCGACCCGGGCGGTCATCCGGGCGAGCACCATCGTGCGCTCGGCCAGACCGCCGGCCCAGCCACCGGTGCAGTCGAGGGCCGACCAGGTGACGGCGAGCAGGTCGTCGGCGACCGTCTCGTCGGGCGTCCACGTGCCGGCCACCCGCGGTCGCCCGTCCTGGTCGGCCACCGGGCCGGGGAAGATCCGCAGCCCGTCGTCGCGGCCGGTGCCGCACACGAAGCAGGTCGGGAAGGGGTGGGCGGTGAGGCCGGCGTACGACGCCTCGGCGGCTCGCGCCTCGTCGACCGGGACGCTGTCCACCGTCGGTCCGTCGAGGTCGCCGGTCTCGGCGCGGGCGATGGGCCTGCCGTCGACGCTCGCGACAGTCTTGCCGCCGGAGACGTCGACGCCCATCGGGGTGTCCAGCGGCGGTGGGGCCAGCAGCGACACCGAGACGGTCGCCGCGTCGACGCGGGTGCCGAGCGCGCCGGCGGTGTAGCCGCCGTTGCCCGACGACGGGGGGCCGCAGAAGCGGCGGGGCACGAGCAGGTCAGGCACGGGCCCGACGGTACCCGGGTCGCGCGCGGTGGGCCGCCCAGGCGCTGAGCAGCGCGACCACGAGGAGCAGCACGATGTTGTGGCCGTACTTCTGCGCGTCGCCGACGTCGCCGATCGGCGTCGTGAGGAAGGCGAAGCACCCCGCAGCGACGAGCGCGCCGCTCGCGAGGGCGAGCACGTGGCGCTGGCCCCAGTCGCCCCGGCGCGACCACCGCAGGACGAGCGTCACCGCGCCCACGGCGAGCAGCGCCACCAGGGCCGTGCCGATCCGGGTCGGCGGGATCGCGACCCAGCCGATCATCGCCACGAGCGCAGCAGCCCCGACGAGGGCCGGTCGGGGGACCGGGCCCGGCACGATCAGCGCCGGCCGGCGGCCGACGACGTGCGCAGCGACGACGAGCCCGACGGCCGCGACGCCCGAGGCCAGCAGCTGGCCCCAGGTGGCGCTGGCCTCGCCGGTGGCGTGGGCATCCGCGAGCACCAGCGCGCACGCCGCGGCGTACAGGGCGGCGACCACCCACGTCATGACCGGCCCGAGCCAGCGGTCGTGACGGCGCCGGGGTGCCAGCGTCTCGACCAGGGCGATCGGCGAGCCGATGCTCAAGATGACGTGGCCGCCCACGAAGGAGAGCGCGAGGTAGAGGCTCAGCCCGATCGGGGAGAGGTACGTCGGGACCGACATCTCCTCCCAGTACGGGATGTCGCGGTAGCCGGTGCTCCACATCGACTGGTCCACGATGGCCGCCTCCACGACGCCGAACGCTGCCGCGAGCAGCAGGATGCCCGGCCACCCCAGCCCGCGTCGCCGAGCCCGCTCGCGGATCAGCAGCGCGGGAGCGCCGTACAGCGGGGAGAAGACGACGAGGTTGCCGAGGAGCGTGCCCGGGTGGCCGGTGCTGTCGTCGTAGCCCCAGAGGTACTCGGCGCAGACCGGGGCCAGGACGAAGAGCCCGAGAGCCGGGAGCCAGGCGGTGCGCACCCTTGGACGCTAGGGGGGCGCGACGAGCCCCGGAACCGCCCCAGGTCGGCGACGACCCCCGACCTAAGTCAGCGGATCTCCTCCCACCTGTCCAGCGCCTCGCGGCGCTCGGCCGCGTGGTCGACGATCGGCATCGGGTAGCCGACGAGGTCGCGGTCGTCGGCGGAGGGCTCGTGCGGGTCGGCGACGTCGGCGAGCTCGGGGACCCATCGCCGGATGTACGCCGCCTGCGGGTCGAACTTGCGGCTCTGGCCGGTCGGGTTGAAGACCCGGAAGTACGGCGCCGCGTCGGTGCCGCAGCCCGCCGCCCACTGCCACCCGTGCTGGTTGGAGGCGAGGTCGGCGTCGACGAGCCAGGTCATGAAGTGCCGGGCGCCGTGCTGCCACTCCAGGTGCAGGTCCTTGACCAGGAAGCTGGCGACGATCATCCGGACCCGGTTGTGCATCCAGCCGGTCGCGCGCATCTGGCGCAGGCCGGCGTCGACCACCGGGTAGCCGGTGCGGCCCTCCTGCCAGGCGGTCAGCTGGTCACCCGGCTCGTCGTACCGCATCCGGGCGTACTCGGGTCGCAGGTACTCCCGGGCCGTCTCGGGGCGCGCCGCGAGGACGTCGGCGTAGAACTCCCGCCAGGCGAGCTCCTTGCGGTACGTCGCGGCGCCGTCGCTGCGCAGCGATGCCAGGTCGGCCAGCAGCGTGCGCGGGTGGATCTCGCCCCACTTCAGGTGCACCGACATCCGCGACGTGCCCTCGACGCCGGGCCGGTCGCGCTCCGCGCCGTACGCCGCCACCTGGTCGAGGAAGTCGTGCCAGCGCCGGCGGGCGGCGTCCTCGCCGGCCTCCGGGAGCGTCAGCCCGTCGGGCAGCGTCACCTCGGGGATCGCGACGCTCTCGGCCAGCTCGGCCCAGTCCACGCCTCTCGGGGCGTCGATCGGCCCGCGCCAACCGTGCTCGGCCCAGGCCCGGTGGTAGGGCGTGAAGACCTTGTAGGGCTCGCCCGCCCCCGTGGTCACCCGCCCCGGGGTCACGGCGTACGGCGAGCCGGTGCGCACCAGCTCGATCCCGTGCTCGGCGAGCGTCCGCTCGACGGCGGCGTCGCGCTCCCGGCCGTAGGGACCGACGTCCGCGGCGATGTGCACCTGATCGGCGCCGACCTCCTGAGCGGCGGCCAGCACCTGCTGCGCGGGGTCGCCCTGGGCCAGGCTCAGCCGACCGCCGAGGCCGCGCAGGCTCGCGTCGAGGGACCGCAGCGACGCGGCGAGGTAGTGCCGACGGCTCGGCCCGGCCGGCCCCCAGAGGGCTGGGTCCAGGACGAAGAGCGGCACCACCGGCCCGTCGGCGGCCGCCGCGGCCAGGGCTGGATTGTCCGCGAGCCGGAGGTCTCGGCGGAACCACATGATGGATGCCATCGACGCCAGCCTGCCAGGCACTAGGTGGATGCGACAGAATGGTCCGCGTGAGCGACCTGATCGACACCACCGAGATGTACCTCCGGACCATCTACGAGCTGGTCGAGGAGGGCATCGTCCCGTTGCGTGCGCGGATCGCCGAGCGGCTGCACCAGAGCGGCCCGACCGTCTCGCAGACCGTGGCCCGGATGGAGCGCGACGGGCTGCTGACCGTCGAGGGCGACCGGCACCTCCAGCTGACCGACGAGGGCATGCGGCTCGCGACCCGGGTGATGCGCAAGCACCGCCTCGCCGAGCGGCTGCTGATCGACGTGATCGGGCTCGAGTGGGAGCTCGTGCACGAGGAGGCCTGCCGCTGGGAGCACGTGATGTCCGAGACCGTGGAGCGGCGGCTGCTCAAGCTGCTCGACCACCCGACGGAGTCGCCGTACGGCAACCCGATCCCGGGCCTCGACGAGCTCGGTGAGCTCGAGGTCGGCGAGAGCTTCATGGAGGGCGTGGAGCCGCTGTCGCGGGCGGCCAGCCCGACGGAGGGGCGGGTGCTGGTGCGCCGCATCTCCGAGGAGATGCAGAAGGACGAGATCCTGATGAGTGCGATGCGCCGGGTCGGCGCGCTGCCGGACAAGACCGTCACGGTCGTGACGACCGAGGCCGGGGTGCTCGTCGGCTCCGGTGGCGAGACCGCGGAGATCGTCCCCGAGGCCGCAGACCACATCTTCGTACGCCGCCTCTGAGGCGCTCGTCACCTCGGAGCCGTCTCCGGTTCATCCCGCCGCCACCAGCAGGGCGCAGTGTGGGGCAGATCACGTCTCGTCAGCGGTTTGTGGACGAGAATTGTCCGACTTGTGGGTTACCCGTGGGTCGCCAAAGGATAGTTTTCCGATCGGCGCGGCATGGATGCGGCGACACGGGGGCCTGCCATGCTGGGCAGTGGGAAGGTCATGATGGAGATCGTTGTACTTGACTCGACGGTGAGTGTGCGCGGGGAGCGCACCCTCGTGATCGGTCATTCCCTGACGCAGCTGACCCGCGGCCTCGAGCCGCGGGAGTCCGTCGTGCTCGAGACCGCCTCAGGTGACTTCTACGCCGCCCAGGTCGGTGGCATCGAGTTCGAGATCGACGACACCATCTACACCCTGACCGTCGGTGCCCGCCTCCCCGAGGACCTCGCGGTCGAGCGGGTCGAGGGACTCGACCCGGAGGTGCACGACCTGTCGCTGCACGAGCTGGTGGACCTCCTCGGCCAGCTGCGCGGCCGCGCCTCCTGATCCTCAGCCGGCGAGCGTCGTCAGGAACTCGCTGCACCCGGCATCGATCCGGTACGCCGCCAACGGGTCGCCCCGCGTCTCTCCCCGGTTGACGATCACGACCGGAGTCCCGGACTTCGCGGCGCGGCGTACGAACCGCAGCCCCGACATCACGGTCAGGCTGGAACCCGCCACGAGCAGCGCGCCGTCGACGTCCACCAGGGCGTCGACCGCCTCGTAGCACCGGGCGACCCGGGGCGCGGGGACGTTCTCGCCGAAGAACACGACGTCGGGCTTGAGCACGCCGTCGCACTCCGGGCACGCCGGCACGACGAAGTCGGCGGTCTCCTGGAGGTCGACGTCGCCGTCCGGGCGTGAGGCCACCGCCGCGTGCTGCTCGGCGAAGCCGGGGTTGAGCTCGGCCAGCCGCCGGTGGAGCGCCGCGCGCGGGGACGTCGTACGGCAGTCCAGGCAGACGACGTCGGCGATCCGCCCGTGCAGCGCCACGAGACGGGGGGTGCCGACCTGCTCGTGCAGCCCGTCGACGTTCTGGGTGATGAGGAGCTCCGGACCCAGCCGGGCCAGCGCCTGGTGCCCCGCGTTGGGCTCCGCGCGGCGCATCCGGCCCCAGCCGAGGTGGCTGCGCGCCCAGTACCGCTGTCGCGCCGCCGGTCCCGAGACGAACTCCTGGTAGGTCATCGGCAGCCGCGTGACGGCGCCCGGTCCGCGGTAGTCCGGGATGCCCGAGTCCGTCGACACCCCGGCCCCGGTCAGCACGACCAGCGGGCGCCCGCGCAGTAACGCGAGCGCGTCCACCGCCTCCAGGGAGGACAGCGTCACCGGGCGTACCTCAGCTCCGCCCGGGCGCGTGCCTTCGCGGCCTCGATGTCGCGGTTCTTGGGCGGTGCCGTCGTGGTGAGGTCCTCGAGCAGGTGCGCGGTGATGTGCGCGATCTCGCGCACGGCCTGGTCGAAGATCGCCTGGTTGGCCTGTGACGGCTTGGTCGCGCCGCTGACCTTGCGCACGTACTGCAGTGCGGCGGCGGAGACCTCGTCGGAGGTGGCCGGCGGCTCGAAGTTGTTCAGCGGGCGGATGTTGCGGCACATGCTCCGAGCCTACGTCGCCCGGAGGCCTGTCAACATGGGTCACATGCCCGATCCTCGTGAGCTCGACCTGGTCATCTTCGGCGCCACCGGCTTCACCGGCGCGCTGACCGCCGACTACCTCGCGCGGCATGCCCCGGACGGCTTGCGCTGGGGGTTGGCCGGCCGCAACCGGGCCAAGCTCGAGGACGTTCGCCGCAGCCTCGCCGACGTGGATCCCGCGCTGGCCGAGCTCCCGCTCCTCCACGCGGACGTCGACGATCCGGACTCGCTGGCCGACGTGGCCGCCCGGGCCCGCGTCGTGATCACCACCGTCGGGCCCTACCTGGCGTACGGCGAGCCGCTGGTCGCCGCCTGTGCGGCCGCCGGCACCGACTACGTCGACCTGACCGGTGAGCCGGAGTTCGTCGACCGGATGTACCTCGCCCACCACGAGACCGCCGTCCGCACAGGCGCCCGGATCGTCCACGCCGCGGGCTTCGACTCCGTGCCGCACGACCTCGGGGTCCTCTACACGCTGCAGCAGCTCGACGTCCGTGGTCCGGTGAGCGTGCGCGGCGTCGTCCGCGCCAGTGCGACGTTCTCCGGCGGCACCTTCCACTCCGCGATGACGGCCTTCTCCCGTGTGCGCCAGACGGGCGCCGTCACGAAGCAGCGCCGTCAGGCCGAGGGCCGTCCCGAGGGCCGTCGGTCGCGGGCCGTGCAGGGCAAGCCGCACAAGGATCCGCTCCTCGGCTACTGGCTGCTCCCGCTGCCGACGATCGACCCGCTCGTGGTCGCGCGCAGCGGCGCGGCGCTCGCGTCGTACGGCCCGGACTTCCGCTACTCCCACTACGCCGGCACCAAGACGCTGCGGTACGCCGCCGGCGGTGCCGCGGCCGCGGCCGCCATGTTCCTGACGGCGCAGGTGCCGCCGCTGCGCCGCCTGGCCCTCGACCGGGTCAAGCAGGGCGACGGCCCCGACGAGGCTCGCCGGGCGAAGTCGTGGTTCCAGGTCGACTTCGTCGCCGAGGGCGACGACCGCACGCTGCACACCCGGGTCTCGGGCGGCGACCCCGGCTACGACGAGACCGCGAAGATGCTGGCCGAGGCCGCCCTGTGCCTGGCCCTCGACGACAACCCCCAGACGGCCGGCCAGGTCACCACCGCCCAGGCGATGGGGGACGCATTGCTCGCCCGGCTGCAGGCAGCCGGCATGCGGTTCGAGGTCGTGCTGGGCTAGCCGTGATGCCCAGCTAGCTCGGCCTAGTGGCGTCGGGTGAAGGTGATCTTGCCGTTGGGTTGCTTCGCCATGGCGTAGGCCGGGTCGTGGGCTCGGGCGTGATCTCTTGGGCAGAGCAGTCCGCTGTGGTGGAGGTCGGAGTCGGCGCCGAGGACGACGACGATGACCGAGCTGACGGCTCGGTGGTTGAGGTGCGAGGGCCGCCAGGCCCGAGCCTCGAAACCACCCGGCCAGACAGGATCAGGGCGGCGCTACCCGCGTAGCGGCCTGTCGGGGGCTAGCCGAGCGGACCCGCAGGCCACGCCTGTTGCCACTTCTTCGCTGCGGGGGTTTCGAGGCTCGGCGCTGGCGCGCCTCGCACCTCAACCACCGGGACCCACCGCTCGGCGCTGGCGCGCCTCGCACCTCAACCACCGGGCTCTCAGCCAGCTCCGGGGCGGAGTCGGGGAGGATCGGGCCATGCTGGAGGAGACGGTCGGGATCGTGGGAGGTGGGATCGTCGGGTTGGCGATCGGCCGCGAGCTCGTCCGTCGGCGTCCCGGCGTGCGGGTCGTCGTCCTGGAGCGGGAGGATCGGCTGGCGGCGCACCAGACGGGTCACAACTCGGGTGTCGTGCACGCGGGCCTCTACTACCGGCCGGGCAGCCTCAAGGCCGAGCTGTGCGCCCGCGGCCGCGCGCTGATGCGGGACTACTGCGTCGAGCACGCGCTGCCGTACGTCGAGTGCGGCAAGCTGGTCGTCGCGGTCGACCCAGGTGAGCTGGGGCGCTTCGATGCGCTGGAGCGGACCGCCCGCGACAACGGCGTCCCCGGGCTGCGCCGCGTCGACGGAGCCGGGATCACCGAGCTCGAGCCGTACGCCGTCGGCCTGGCCGCCCTGCACTCGCCGCACACTGCGATCACCGACTACGTCGCGGTGGCGCAGCGGCTCGGGGCGGAGATCGAGGAGGCCGGCGGACGCATCCTGCTCTCGACCGAGGTCACCGGCGTCGAGCGGTCCGGGGGCCGGATCCAGGTCGTCGCCGGCTCCGGCCGCCAGGTCGTCGACCGGCTGGTGGTCTGCGGGGGCCTGCAGTCGGACCGCCTCGGACGGCTCGTCGGCGGCAGCCCGTCACCACGGATCGTGCCGTTCCGCGGCGAGTACCTCGCGGTCGTCCCCGCCAAGCAGGAGCTGGTCCGGGGGATGGTCTACCCGGTGCCCGACCCGCGCTACCCCTTCCTCGGCGTCCACTTCACACGCCGGGTGGACGGCGGGCTCGAGGTCGGTCCCAACGCCTTCCTCGCCCTCAGTCGGCAGGACTACGGGCGGCTGTCCGTCTCGCCGCGCGACCTGGCCGACACCCTGACGTGGCCGGGGTTCTGGCGCTTCGCCGGGCAGCACTGGCGCACCGGCCTCTCCGAGGTCCAGGGCGTGCTGTCGACGCGCGCGTACCTGAGGGCGGCCACCCGCTACGTGCCCGCGATCGGCGTCACCGACGTCACCCGCAACCGGCTTGGGCTGCGCGCCCAGGCCGTGGAGCGCGACGGCTCGCTGGTCGACGACTTCGTGATCCAGCAGGAGGACGGGATCACCAGCGTGCGCAACGCGCCGTCGCCCGCGGCGACCTCCAGCCTGGCGATCGCGGCGTACGTCGTGGACCGGATGGATCCACCTCGACGATGAAGCTGGCGTGCGCCTCGTGGCAGCACTGTCGAACTTTGAACTGATCCAAGGGGAGATCCCTCATGGTAGGGAGAAGCTAGCCGTCTCAACGACGTCCCGGCAGAGGCGAGCGGCGGCGACCGAGGCCCTACACGCGGACCTGGCACGGCGCTATAAGGCCGGTGAGACGGTTAAGGCGTTGGCCGCGGAGTTCGGCATGCACCGTCAAACAGTTCGTGCGGTGGTCGCTGGAGTCCGCGTGCCGGTGCGAACGAGGCAGCGACTCACAGCGGATCAGGTCGACGAGATTCAGCGGCTCTACCGAAGCGGCCTGACCACGACCGAGATCGGCGAATTTTTCGAGGTATACGCCAGCACGATTCAGCGAGCGCTCAAGCGTCGTGGCGTTGCATTGCGTCCGGCCGCTCCGCGACCGGGTGTCAAGCACTAGGAAGTCGGGGAACCTCGCCGTTCACGCGACGTGGAACCTCGCATGCCCGTGCGAGTCCCTTGCGGCCCGTCGACGGGACGCATGTCGGTGGGGCCTCCTACACTCCGGAGAGTCGGGGAAGTGGAGGTGGTTGTGCCGACGTCGATCTACCACATCACTCACGCAGACAACTTGCGGAGCATCGCGGAGCTTGGCTTACTGTGCGATAGCGAGGTCGCACTCGGCACGCCGTTCCACAGCATCGCGCACAACGAGATCAAGCAGATCCGTGCTGAGACAGAAGTCCCGTGCGAACCAGGGGGAACACTGGATGAGTACGTGCCCTTCTACTTCGCACCCAGGTCGCCCATGTTGTACACGATCAACAAGGGCAACGTTGCGAGCGTCACCGACGGGCAGAAGCAGATCGTGCACCTTGTCCTGTCGGCAGATGATCTTATGGACGAGCAAGAGTGCGTCTTCACAAACGGTCACGCGATCATGGATCTGAGTGACTTCTTCACAGATCTGACGGATCTAACTGAGCTGGACTGGGCGGCCGTCAACAGTCAGAAGTGGGGTCACTATTACGACCCCACCGACGAAACGAAGCGCAAGAAGCAGTCTGAGTTCCTGGCGAAGACCGCCGTGGCTTGGGAGCACGTTCAGAGCATCGGCGTTCCGTCGGATGCGTGCGCTGAGCGTGTGCTGGCGCTCTTGGCCGGGTGTGCGCATATCCCGCCGGTCGAGATACACAAGGACTGGTACTACTAGTGAGGACTTCATGACGATCGAGCATGGAACTGGAAACCTGCTGGCTTCGGATGCAGAGGCCCTGGTCAACACGGTCAACACCGTGGGGGTGATGGGTAAGGGCATCGCCCTGCAGTTCAAGAACGCGTATCCCGACGCCTTCAAGGCGTACGCCGCTGCTTGCAAGCGGGGCGAGGTCGAGACCGGCAAGATGTTCGTCTTCGAGACTGGTCAGCTCGGCCCGTCGGCTCGTTACATCATCAACTTCCCTACCAAGAGGCATTGGAAGGGCAAGTCCAAGCTGGAGTACATCGAAAGCGGACTTGAGGATCTCGTGCGCGTCCTCCGCGAGTACGAAATCAAGTCGGTGGCAGTGCCGCCGCTCGGATGCGGTAACGGTGGCCTTGAGTGGGCCGTGGTCGAACCTCTGATCCGCGCGGCGTTGAATCAGCTGCCGGACGTGACCGTGTACTTGCATGCCCCTGACGGTGCGCCGGCGAACGAGGACATGCTCATCGGCACGAAAGCACCTGGGATGACCGGACCGCGTGCGGCCATTCTTGCTGTGATGCGCCGGTACCTTCTGCCGGACTACCCGCTGACTGCCATCGAGACGCAGAAACTCGCGTACTTCATCCAGGCATCTGGGTACCCGATGAAATTGAACTACATCAAGGGTCAGTACGGACCGTACGCCGAGAACCTTAATCACGCGCTTCAGGCACTTGAAGGCCACTATGTACGTGGTTACGGGGACCGCAGCACTGAGATGGCTCTGCGAGTTCTCCCGGAGGCCGAGCCACGCGTCGAGGCCTACCTTCAAGAAGACGAAGCCGCGGCTAGCGCAGTCCGGAACGTCGCCGACCTAGTCCGAGGCTTCGAGACCACTTACGGGCTCGAGCTCCTAGCGACGGTTCATTGGGCCTCCGAGGATCTGAAGACGTCGGATACGGATGCGATTGTCGAGTATGTGCAGTCCTGGACTCCGCGGAAGGGTGAAATCTTCACGCCCAGGCACGTAGGCAAGGCACTTCAGCGTCTGAAGGAGGCGTCCCTCGTCGCGTAGGTGCCCTGCGCGTTCGATCTGCGACCTGCCGAAGGCAGGTCGGTCGAGGACGTCGATCACCCGGCTGAGAGTTCGACAGAGGCAGTGCTGGTCTCGAATTTGTGCCCCAGGCGAGAGTCGAACTCGCGACCTTTCGCTTAGGAGGCGGCTGCTCTATCCACTGAGCTACTGGGGCGTCGCGGTCGTACGGCGGTGCCGCCGACCGGTCGCCCACCTTAGCGGCACGGGAGGGGGCGCAGTGCGCCGGTTTGGCGCTACCGACTCGTCACAGGGACAATTCAGGTTGGCACCGTACGCTCGCGGTGCCGCCGAGCGGCTCCCGAGCCTTCGACTCCGAGGTAGATCTGTGTCCGACGCTGAACTCGACGGTACTCCGTCCGAGCCCAGCGTGGCGACCCCCGGGGGCCCCAAGCGCCGCGGCAAGGTCCGCAAGCGGCACACCGTCGGCAAGGTGCTCCTGGCGAGCATCGTCGTGCTGGCCCTGGCGACCGGCCTCAGCGTCGTCTTCCTCTACCGCCACCTCAACGGCAACCTCCAGGTCCTCGACCCGACCTCGCAGCTGTCGAACCGGCCCGAGAAGGCCGTGGTCGAGGGTCCGCGCGAGCCGCTGAACGTGCTCGTCATGGGCTCCGACAGCCGCGAAGGCGCCGGCAACAACATCGACGGCCTGACCGGTGGCGGTGAGCGGTCCGACACCACGATCCTGATGCACCTGTCGGCCGACCGGAAGCGCGCCTACGGGATCAGCGTCCCGCGCGACCTGCTCGTCGACCGGCCGGACTGCAAGAAGAAGGACGGCACCACGATCCCCGGGGCCACGCAGGTGATGTGGAACGAGGCGTTCGCGCTCGGTGGCCCGGCCTGCACGATCCAGCAGTTCGAGCAGGTGTCGGGCATCCGTCTCGACCACTTCGTCGTGGTCGACTTCGAGGGCTTCCGCGGCATGGTCGACGCCATCGGCGGCGTCGAGGTGTGCATCCCCGAGGACATCGACGACCCCGCCCACGCCATCCACATCTCCGCCGGCACCCGCAAGCTCAAGGGCAAGCAGGCGCTCAACTACGTCCGTGAGCGGTACGTCGTGGGCAACGGCTCGGACGTCGGCCGGATGAAGCGGCAGCAGGCGTTCATCGCGTCGATGGCCCACCAGGTCGTCACCGCCGGCACGCTGGCCCGCCCCGACCGGTTGGTGCGCTTCCTGGACTCGGCGACCAAGTCGCTCACCGTCGACCCGGGCCTCAAGAACGTCGTCAAGCTCGCGAAGCTCGGCGACCAGTTCAAGGGCATCGGCCTGGACAACATCCAGTTCATCACCATCCCGATCATCACCGCGCCCACCGACCCCAACCGGCTCGCCTTCCAGCAGCCCGAGGCCGACCAGGTCTGGCGCAAGGTCCGCAAGGACAAGCCGTTGACCAAGCGGCTCTCGACCGACGTCATCAGCGCCGGCGACCTGCCCGGCAAGGGCGAGTCGTCGAGCCCGTCGGCGGACCCGAGCAGCAGCCCGTCGGGCAGCCCCAGCAGCACCCCGTCGAGCAGCGCCGAGGACGAGGCCAGCAAGCAGGCGCTCGCCGACGCCGGTCTGTGCGTGTGACGCTGTCGTGGTGAGCGACGGTCGGACCGAGAGCGACTGGGAGCGACGGCGACGCCTCGCCGAGGTCTTCGGCGACGTCCTGCCGGAGACCACCAGCGACGAGCGCGACCAGCCCTCGACCGCGCGCGAGTCCGGCACCGACCAGTGGTTGCGGGAGCAGGTGCCCCCGCACCACGGTGGCTGAGCTCAGACGCTCGGGGACTGGCCGTCCGTGGCCGTCGCCCGCTTCCCCTGCTGCTCCGCGAGCAGGTCGCGGATCTCCTGCAGCAGCTTGATGTCCTCCGGCGTGCCGGGGGCCGGGCTCGGGAAGAACTTCTCCTTCGCCTTCGTGTACGGCGTCACGATGAAGAAGTACACGACCGTGGCGATCACCACGAAGGAGATCACTGCGGTCAGCCAGACGCCGACGGAGATGCCCTTGTACTCGTAGTCGGAGAAGTCCGGCGTGCCGCCGATCTTCCCGATGAGGTCCATGATCAGGCCCACGGTCGCGGTGACCACCGCGGCGAAGGCACCGGCCATGATGAAGGCGACGGCCAGCTCGACGAGGTTGCCTCGGAGGATGAAGTTCTTGAATCCGGTCATGCCCTGACGCTAGTGGGCAAACGCGATCGTGACGAAGGTCCGCACCGACGCATCCGCGATGCGGGCCACCTCGCGGGGTGCCACACCGACCACGACCAGGCGACCGGACAGGCCGGCGGCTCCGACCTCGGTGGGCGTGTCGGGCAGCGCGAGGACCGGTACGCCGACGGCGACGATCTCGGCCGCGCGACCCTGGGGGTCGGCGGAGACCAGGTCGATCCGGTCGCCCACCCGCAGCAGCCCGGCCATGCCGGCGTCGGGCAGCCGGATCGGGACGGCGACCAGTCCGGGGTAGCCGTCGATCAGCGCCGGGCCCACGAGGCGTACGTCGGTCAGCGGCTCGCCCGCCCGCAGCGGGCCGGCGAGCGTGCGACCCGCTGGGTCCCGCGCCAGCCCCTCCGGGACCGACCCGGGCGCGAACCCGACGCGGCGTACGTCGTCCGCACCGATCACCGCGCCGGCGGGGAGGTCGTGGGAGGCCACCAGCACCCGGACCGTCGCAGGCGGCGGCGCCATCGTCGCGTGCAGCCCGACGGCGACGGCGATCGCGGTCAGCAGGGCGGCGAGGAGCCGACGACGGGCGAGGACCGCGCGGCGCAGCGAGCGTCGCGTGGCGGTGAGGCGGTCACGGACAGACATCCCGTGACGGTAGGAGAGGGGCGGGGCAGCGCGCTCCGGCTCTCCACAGGCCCCGGACCGCGGTCAGTCCGAGGACGACGAGGTGGTCGTCGACGCAGCCGGCTTCGACTCGGTCTTGGCGGCGGGCGCCGCGTCCGCCTTGGTCTCGGTCTTGGTCTCGCTCTTCGGCGCCGCGCCGTCGGTGGCGGAGCTCCCCGAGCGGGAGTCGGTCCGGTAGAACCCGGAGCCCTTGAAGACGACACCGACGGCGTTGAAGACCTTGCGCAGCTTGCCCTGGCAGTTCGGGCAGACGGTCAGCGCGTCGTCGGAGAAGCTCTGGACCTGCTCGAAGGCGTGGCCGCACTCGGTGCAGGCGTACTGATAGGTGGGCACGGTTCTCCTTCGATGGCTGCGTTCGTTCGGCGGTCCGACAACTGGCACTCGACCCGGACGAGTGCCAAGGATACCCGAGGCGCCCCACGGGTCAGGAGCCGAGCCGGACCACACCCGTCGGCGTCGCCGCCCAGCCGACCGGACGGTCGTGCGGCTCGACCGGGACGGGCACCCCGACCTCGCCGTCGTAGAGCAGCACGCAGGTGAAGGTGCCGACCGGCACCCTCCCGAGTGCCCGGTCGTAGGAGCCGCCGCCGCGCCCCAGCCGGACTCCGTCGGGGGCGACCGCGAGGCCCGGGACGAGGACGACGTCGGCGGTCGCGACGGACCCGACGCCCAGCCGTGGACCGGACGGCTGCAGCATGCCGAGCCGCGATGGTTCGAGGTGCTGCGGACCCCGGTAGGCGGCCCAGTCCAGGTCTGCGTCGGGCAGCAGGACCGGGAGGATGACCCGCTTCCCGGCCGCGACCAGCGCGTCGAGGAGGACGCCCGTGCCGGGCTCGGCGCTCATCGAGACGTACGCCGCGACGGTCGCGGCCCGGCGTACGTCGGAGGTGGCCAGGAGATGCGTCGCGATGGCCTCCGCGGCGGCGACGACCTCCACCAGCGGCCGCCGGTGACGGCCGGCCAGGAGCTGGTCCCTGAAGGCGACTTTGGCAGGTGGTTGGGTGCGGCCCACGGGGGAAGCCTACGATCGTGAGCATGGGTAGTGCAGGGTTGAAGAAGGCGCGCGACAAGATGGCCGCTGCCGGCGTGGACCCGACGGCGGTCGAGACGTTCGCGCACTACTACCGGCTCCTCGAGCACGGCGAGACGGGGATGATCCCCGAGGCGTCGATCGACCCGGTGTCGATGGAGTCGCTGGCCGACGTGGAGGTCTCCGCCGCCGCCGGTGCCGACGCGATCCGGCAGACCGCGGTCATCAAGCTCAACGGCGGCCTCGGCACGTCGATGGGGATGGACCGCGCGAAGTCGCTGCTCTGCGTGCGCCGCGGGCTGAGCTTCCTCGACATCATCGCCCGGCAGGTGCTGCACCTGCGCAGCGAGTACGGCGCCCCGCTGCCGCTGATCTTCATGAACAGCTTCCGCACCTCCGGCGACACCATGGCCGCGCTCGCGCGCTACGCGGACCTCCCGGTCACCGACCTCCCGCTGGAGTTCCTGCAGAACAAGGAGCCCAAGCTCCTCGCCAAGGACCTCAGCCCCGCGACGTACCCCAGGGATCCCGACCTCGAGTGGTGCCCGCCCGGCCACGGCGACCTCTACACGGCGCTGCGCGGCACCGGGCTGCTGGACCGGCTCATCGAGGCCGGCTACCGCTACGTCTTCGTCTCCAACTCCGACAACCTCGGCGCGGTTCCGGACCCGAAGGTCGCGGGCTGGTTCGCCACGAGCGGCGCGCCGTTCGCGATCGAGGCGGTCCGTCGTACGCCCTCGGACCGCAAGGGCGGCCACTTCGCGCGCCGGCGGTCCGACGGCCGGATCGTGCTCCGCGAGACCGCCCAGACGCCGGCCGCCGACCTGGAGGCCCTGGCCGACCTGGACCGGCACCGGTTCTGCTCGACCAACAACCTGTGGTTCGACCTGGTGGCGATGCAGAACGAGCTCGACCGCCGCGACGGGATCCTCGGCCTGCCGCTGATCCGCAACGTGAAGAACCTCGACCCGGCCGACAAGAGCACGCCCGAGGTGATCCAGATCGAGACCGCGATGGGCGCGGCCGTCGAGGTCTTCGCGGGCTCGCAGCTGATCGAGGTCGGTCGCGAGCGCTTCGTGCCGGTGAAGACCACCAACGACCTGCTGGTGCTGCGCTCCGACGTCTACGCCATCGGTCAGGACTTCGTGCTCGACCAGGTCGCCGACGAGGTGCCCTTCGTCGAGCTCGACAGCCACTTCTACAAGCTGGTCGGTGACTTCGACAAGCGCTTCCCGCAGGGAGCGCCGTCGATGAAGAAGGCGAACTCGCTGCGGGTGGCCGGCGACTGGACCTTCGGCCAGGGCGTCCAGGTCGTCGGCGACGTCGACCTCGAGGCCACCTCGGCGCAGCGGGTCCCCGCCGACGCCGTGCTCAGAGCCGGCTCGGACGCCTGACGGGATGGGTGGACCCGGACCCGGGCTCCGATCGGTCGCCGACCATCGGGCGCGCATCCTCGAGACCATCGAGCCGCTGGCCGACTTCCCGCAGCCGCTGATGGAGACCCTCGGCCTCGCGGCCGCGGAGGACGTCGTCGCCGAGGTGGCGCTGCCGTCCTTCGACAACTCGGGCATGGACGGGTACGCCGTACGTGCCGAGGACGTCGAGGGCGCGACCGACGAGTCCCCGGTCCACCTGCCGGTGGTCGGTGAGATCGGTGCCGGCCAGGGCGGGCTGATGGCGCTGGCGCCCGGGACGGCCGCCAAGATCATGACCGGGGCCCCGGTCCCGACCGGCGCCGACAGCGTCGTGCCGTACGAGTGGACCGACCGCGGGGTCGCCCGGGTGCGGATCGCTCGGGCGAGCACCCCGGGCCAGCACGTGCGCCCGGCCGGCGAGGACGTCTCGGTCGGCGACATGCTGATCTCGCGCGGCACCGTCCTGGGACCGCGCCACATCGGGCTGCTCGCCTCGGTCGGGCGGGCCAGCGTGCGGTCGCGCCCGCGCCCCCGCGTCGTGGTCATCTCCACCGGCTCCGAGCTCCGCGACCCCGGCACCCCGCTGGGGCGCGACTCGATCTACGACGGCAACTCCTACCTCCTCGCCGCGGCGGCGCGCCGGGCCGGCGCGATCGCCTACCGGGTCGGCATCGTGCCCGACGAGCCGCGCGCGTTCCTCGCCGCGCTCGAGGACCAGCTGGTCCGCGCCGACATCGTGGTGACCAGCGGCGGCGTGTCGCAGGGCGACTTCGACGTGGTCAAGGAGGCGCTGCGCCCGCTGGGCACGGTGTGGTTCGGCGGGATCGCGATGCAGCCGGGCAAGCCGCAGGGCTTCGGTCACGTCGGTGACGACCGGACGCCGATCTTCACGCTGCCGGGCAACCCGGTCTCGTCGTACGTCTCCTTCGAGCAGTTCGTGCTGCCCGCGATCCGCAAGCTGATGGGGCTCACGCCGTACGCCCGGCCGACGGTCACGGCCCGGCTCACCCACGCGATCTCGTCGCCCGACGGGCGCGAGCAGCTGGTCCGGGCCGAGCACGGCGTCGACTCCGGCGGTGCGTACGCCACCCCGGTCGGTGGACACGGTTCCCACCTGATCGGCGATCTGGCATCGTCCAACGCGCTGGTCGTGGTGCCGGCGGCCGTGACCGCGGTCGCGGCCGGCGAGCAGGTCCAGGTGCTGAGGCTCGACGAGGAGTTCTGATGTCCGAACCGTCCGGACGGCTCACCCACGTTGACGAGTCGGGCGCGGCCCGGATGGTCGACGTCTCGGGCAAGGCCGTCACCACGCGCGTCGCCACGGCGTCGGGCCGGGTGCTGGTCTCGGCCGAGGTGGTGGGGCTCCTGCGAGGCGAGGGCGTGCCGAAGGGCGACGCGCTCGCCGTCGCGCGGATCGCCGGGATCATGGGCGCCAAGCAGACGCCGGCGCTGATCCCGCTGTGCCATCCGCTGGCGATCTCCGGGGTCACGGTCGACCTCACCCTCGCCGACGACCCGGCGCCGTGCGTCGAGATCAGTGCCACCGTGCGCACGAGCGACCGGACCGGCGTGGAGATGGAGGCGCTTACCGCGGTCTCCGTCGCGGCGCTCACCGTCATCGACATGGTCAAGGCGGTCGACAAGGGCGCGGTCATCACCGACGTCCGGGTTGAGACCAAGACCGGCGGCAAGTCCGGGGACTGGTCGCGATGACCGCTCTGCGGGCCGAGGTCGTCGTGGCCTCCAACCGTGCCGCCGCCGGCGTCTACGAGGACACCACCGGTCCGCTGATCGTCGACTTCCTGACCGAGCTCGGCTTCCTGGTGGAGGCACCTGTCGTCGTGCCGGACGGCGAGCCCGTCGGTGCCGCGATCGCGGCTGCCGCCGACGGTGGTGCGCGGGTCGTGCTCACCACGGGAGGCACCGGTCTCACGCCGACCGACCGGACGCCCGAGGTGACCCGGGCGCTGCTGGACTTCGAGGTGCCCGGCATCGCCGAGGCGATCCGGGCGTACGGCGTCGCCCACGACATCCCCACCGCCGTGCTCTCGCGCGGCGTGGCCGGGGTGGTGGGCAGCTGCCTGGTCGTGAACCTCCCCGGCTCGCGTGGAGGGGTCCGGGACGGGCTCGCCGTGCTGCGCCCGATCCTGGTCCACGCCGTGGAGCAGGTCGTCGGGAGCGACCATTGAGCCCGTGCGCGGGGAGCGAGCGGTGACCCGAGGGTGGCCGGTCCGCCTGCAGTCCGGCGACGTGACGGTCCGGCCGCTGACGGTGGCCGACGCGACCGCCTGGCGGGAGGCCCGGCGCCGCAACGCCGCCTGGCTCGTCCCGTGGGACGCGACCGTCCCTCCCGGGGCCGACGCGCGGCCGTCGACCTTCCGCAGCCTGGTGCGCCGGTTGCACCGACAGGCCCGCGACGGCACGACGTACCCCTTCGCGATCGAGGTGGACGGCCGCTTCGCCGGCCAGGTCACCGTCAACAACATCGTGCGGGGCTCCGCGCAGTTCGCCTCGGTCGGCTACTGGATCGACCAGCAGTACGCCGGGCGGGGGGTGATGCCCCGTGCGGTGGCGATGGTGATCGACCACTGCTTCACCGCCGCCGGGCTGCACCGGATCGAGATCGCGATCCGGCCGGAGAACTCCAACTCGCTGCGGGTGGTCGAGAAGCTCGGCCTGCGGGAGGTCGGCTACGCGCCCAAGTTCCTGCACATCGACGGCGCCTGGCGCGACCACCGCATCTATGCGATGACCGCGGAGGAGTGCCCGGAGGGGATGCTGGCCCGGCTGGAGCCCCACAAGTCACACGAGTGATTTTGCGACACACCTGTAGACATCCGAGGGTCCGTGAGGTAACCCTCATAGCCTCTCTCTCGTGGACCCCAGCGCATTGATCTTCGTCGCCCTCGCCGTGGCGTGGGCCGTCTATCTCGTCCCGATGGCGATCAAGCGCCACGACGAGGCGGAGCGGAGCCGCACGGTGGACCGCTTCTCGCACACCCTGCGGGTGCTCGCCCGCCGCGAGGTGATCGACCGCAGAACGGCCCGTCTCGTGTCGCCGGACGCCAAGCCGCAGGCTGAGACGCCGGCGCCGGCTCCGGCGCCTGCCGAGCGGACCGCCGAGAAGCCCGCTGAGAAGGCTGCTGAGCTGACGCCGGTGCAGTTGCGCGCCCGTCGTGCCGCGGCCCAGCGGGCGACCAAGCGGCGCCGCAACGTGCTGGCCGTCGTGCTGGCCGTCAACCTCGTCGTGATCGCCCTCGCCGCCTTCTCCGTCGTCTCCTGGCCGTACGTCGCCCTCCCGGTGGGCCTGCTGGTCGCCTGGCTGGTGGCCTGCCGGCTGATGGTCAAGAGCGAGCGCCGCGTGCCGGTCGCCCCGACCGCGCGGATCCCGGCCGAGTCGCCGGCCGAGGAGCAGCGGGTCGAGAAGGCCGAGCCCGAGCTCGACGAGATCGACCCGATGGTGGACACGTCGGCCGGGATCGCCGCGATCGTCGACCCGGCGATGTGGGACCCGGTGCCGGTCACGCTGCCGACGTACGTGACGAAGCCGGCCGCGACGCGGCGTACCGTCCGCACCATCGACCTGGACTCGACCGGCGTGTGGACCTCCGGTCGCACCGACGCAGACGCGGCCATCGCCCGCGAGTCCGACGAGGCCGACAAGGCCGCGCGCAAGTCGCGCCGTGACGGCGACGACCAGCAGGCGGTCGGCTCCTGACCGACCCGCGGGGCGATTCGGTGGCTCCCGAATCCGGGTGCTAACGTTTCCGACGCACTGGGGCTGTGGCGCAGTTGGTAGCGCGTCTCGTTCGCAATGAGAAGGTCAGGGGTTCGAATCCCCTCAGCTCCACCAAGACCGCTGGTCAGAGGCCGTGCCGGGATCCTGAGACAGGACCCCGGCACGGCCTCTCCGCATGTCACCGGCACCGTGGCCGCACCTCGACGGGCGAGTCACCCGGAGGAGGGTGGGGACCACCCACCCCGACCGGTCCTAGCGTCGCTGGTGGCCGGACCCCCTCCGGCTGAGGACGACGTGGAGGCACTCGATGACCGCAGCTGACGATGCAGCGATCGCACCGGGGCGGAGCGTCGGGCCGACCAGCGAGTTCAGCCTGTTCTTCCGGGTCAAGCCGGGCGAAGCAGCGCCGCTCCGGGCGGCGCTCACGAGCCTGCAGGACACCCCCGGCTACCGCCCCGGCGACTACGGGATCACGATCCAGACCATCCACGAGGCGCGGTTCGTGCTGTTCGACGACGACACGCGGCTGGCGTTCATCACCAGCTTCGACGGCCCGTGGGAGGCGTACATGGACGACTTCTTCACCTCGGGTCCGACGCTGGCGCTCTTCGACGCGGTCTTCAACCACGTCGAGGGGTACGAGGGGCTGCCGGACGTGGCGGCCGTGCGCTCGTTCGTCCTGGGCGCCGAGCAGGGCGCCGCGGCGTACGCCCGCAACTACGGCGGCACGGTCAAGGAGATCCGCAAGGCGCAACGCGTGAACGCCGCGTTCCAGGCTGTCCTCGACCATCCGCAGGCCGCCGAGGCCCTCCAGCATCCGGCGCTGCAACCCCTGCTGGACGAGGCCGCGGACTAGCGGGGGCTGGGACGCGACGCCGTGTCTGACCACATCTCCGGGCCCCGCGCCCTCTCCGACCCGATCGCGGACATCACCGACGTCTACGCGTTCCCGAGCCCGGAGGACCCGGGTCGCCTGGTGCTCGTCCTGAACACGATGCCGATGGCCAAGCCCTCGGACCTCTTCTCCGCGGGACTCCTCTACCGCTTCCGGCTGCGTCCGCTCGCTCCGGCGGCGGGGCACGCACCGGGCTGGGGGTTCGTGCCGGGGAACGAGGAGGTGGTCGTCGACTGTGTCTTCGACCCTCCGGAGCACGTCACCGACCCGACGGGCCGACCGGGCCACGCGCAGACCGGCAGCTGCACCGCAACCGGCGGGGAGTCGGTGTCCTTCCGCGTGAACGACGAGAGCGGCGGGGCGGGGCACGGGGTCCGGGTCTTCGGGGGCGTCCGGTGGGACCCGTTCATCATGGATGCCCGCGCCGCCCTGGCCACGATCGCCACCCGCAAGCTCGCCTTCAGCGAGTCCGGGTCGATCTTCCTCGACGGCAAGAACGTGCTGAGCGTCGTCGTCGAGCTCGACACCGGACTCCTGACCGGCGGCCCCCTCGTGGGTGTCGTCGCCGAGACCCTGACCCGCGGCGAGTTCAACGTCCGCATCGAGCGGGTGGGACGTCCCGAGGTGAAGAACATGATGCTCGCACCCAAGGACTTCGACCAGGTCAACCGTGACCTCGAGATCCGCGACCTGTACAACATGGAGGACGCCTTCAGCCTGGGCGACTCCTACGCCGGCGCCTTCCGCGCGAGGCTGGACGCCAACCTCGCGTTCTGGGACGGCCTCGACGGCAAGCAGGACTGGCCGGTCGACGACGGTGGCAGCCACCCGCTCACCGACCTGGTCCTGGCCGACTACCTGGTCGTCGACGTCAGCAAGCCGTACGTCGAGCAGGGGTCGTTCCTCGAGATCGAGCTCGCCGCCCGGCGCGGTGAGCCGCACGCCACCAGCGGCGGCCGGACGCTGAACGACGACGTCATGGACACGATCTTCACCCAGCTCGTCAACGCGGGTCGCGGCCCGACGATCCGCGACGGGGTCGATGCCGCCACGCGGCCCGGCACCGTCACGTTCCCCTACCTGGCGACGCCGAACCCGCACCCGCCCGAGCCCCCCGAGCACCACTGACCATGGATGCCACGACAGGCGTGAGCCTCGAGCTCGACGACATCCAGGCGGGTGCTCTCTACGAGCGCCCCTCGCCGTACGTCGGGACCTACCTGCTGCTCTGCATCCGGGATCGTCGGGACGGGCGTGAGCTGGTCCGCCGGCTGCGCCGGCTCGTCGAGCCGGCCACGGCCGTCGGTCCGGTGGGCGAGACCTCGGTGACGGTGGCGTTCACCTATCGCGGCCTCGAGGCCCTCGGCGTGCCGCAGGCGTCGCTGGACAGCTTCTCCCCGGAGTTCCGGCAGGGGATGGCGGCCCGCGCCGCGGTGCTGGGCGACACCGGTGAGAGCGGACCGGAGCGATGGGAGGAGCCCCTCGGCTCGCCCGACGTGCACGTGGCGATCGCCGTGCTCTCCCCGGACGAGACGCAGCTCGAGCAGGTCGCGGTGAGGGCGCGCGAAGCCCACGCGGAGCTCCCGGGCATCGAGCTGATCTGGCGCCAGGACTGCCACCAGCTGGCGACGGGGCGGACGTCGTTCGGGTTCAAGGACGGCATCGGCCAGCCCGCTGTGGAGGGGAGCGGCCGCCCACCGACGGACCCCCGCGAGCGGCCCCTCAAGGCGGGCGAGGTCGTCCTGGGATACCCCGACGAGACGGGTGACCTGCCCCCGATGCCGGTCCCGGACGTCCTGGGTCGCAACGGTACGTACGTCGTGTTCCGCAAGCTGCACACCAAGGTCGCCGCGTACCGGAGCTATCTGCGCGCCCGCTCGGCGACGCGTGCAGAGGAGGACCTGCTGGGCGCGAAGATGGTCGGGCGCTGGCAGAGCGGTGCGCCGCTCGCCCTCACGCCCGACGAGGACGACGGCGAGCTCGGGGGCGACCCGAGACGCAACAACGACTTCGGCTTCGGCGACGACCCCCGTGGGTTCAAGTGCCCGGTCGGTGCCCATGCCCGCAGGGCCAACCCGCGGGACGCACTGGACCACGAAGGGAGCGTCGACGTCCGGCTCCACCGGATGATCCGACGAGGCACCAGCTACGGGCCCCCGCTGCCGGAGGGCGTGACCGACGACGACGGCATCGATCGCGGCATCATCTTCGTCTTCGCAGGCGCCCACCTCAAGCGACAGTTTGAGTTCGTGAAAACGCAGTGGCTCAACGACGGCATCTTCATCGGTGCCCCGCTCGAGTCCGACCCGCTCGTCGGTCCGCGGGACGGGGTGGGGTCGTTCACGGTCCCGCAACGCCCGATCCGACGGCGGTTGCAGGACCTGCCGCCGTTCGTGGTCACCCGCGGCGGGGAGTACTGCTTCGCCCCGAGCCTGAGCGCCCTGGCCTGGCTCGCCGACCTGGACACCTGACGAACCGCCACCCAGAGAGGAAGCAGATGAGCACATCAGGCACCGACCGCTGGGCAGCACTCGACTTCGCCCCACCAGCTGCGGGGATCGAGGAGACGGAGCCTCCGGTCCTGCTGGACTACCTCTCCGAGGGCCGGGTCGCACGGATCACGCTCAACCGCCCGCACGCCGACAACGCGATCACCACCGAGATGGGCGCGCTGCTGACCGAGGTCGTCGAGGGGATCGCCGTACGGACGGCCGTGCGGGTCGTCGTCCTGACCGGGGCCGGCGACCGGGCGTTCTCCATCGGCAGCGACCTGCGGCAGCGCAAGGCCATGACCAAGGAGGACTGGCTGCGCCAGCGCCAGGCCTTCGACCGCACCCTCTACACGGTCCGCCAGCTCCGCAAGCCCATCTTCACCGCCGTCAACGGCCTCGCCTACGGCGGTGGCTGCGAGCTGGCCCAGAGCACCGACTTCATCATCGCCGCGACGAGCGCCACCTTCGGGCAGCCGGAGGCCATGCTGGGTCTGGCCGCCGGCGGCGGCTCGCCCGCCCTGCTGCCACGCCTGCTGCCACGCGGCAAGGCCCTGCAGATGCTCATGACCGGAGACCCGCTCCCCGCCGCCGAGGCGTTCCGGCTGGGCATGGTCAACGAGCTCCACCCACCGGGCGAGCTGATGGCGGCGGCCCTGGGGATCGCCGACAAGATCGCCGGCAACTCCCCGACCGCCGTCCAGTCCGTGAAGCGTGCGGTGCAGCTGGGCGAGGGGCAGCCGGTCGAGCAGGCGATCGCGATCATGATGGACGCCCACTGGCGCTCCGCGGTCCACCCCGACCGCGTCGAGGGCATTGGCGCGTTCAACGACGGTCGCGAGCCCACGTTCGTCGACTCCGACTTCTGAGCCCATGCCACGTCCATCGCGCCTAGGAGGCCGAACAGCATGACCGTTGCTGACGATCTGGAGGCGGCACGCGCCGCGCTCGTGATGATCAACCCGGCGCCGTACAACGCGGAGGCGCCGCCGGCCGCCCTGAGGGGAGACGTCACGCCCACGGAGCTGCACTACGTGCGCAGCAACTTCGCGGTCCCCGACCACGACGGCACCCTGGAGATAGCAGGCGCGGTCGGGGCGCCTCGGACCCTGACCCTCGACGACCTGCGCGCGCTGCCGGCCCACCACCACACGGTCACCCTGGAGTGCGCCGGCAACGGCCGCCTGGAGATGCGGCCACTGCCCACCGGCGAGCCCTGGGGTGACTTCGCCGTCTCCACGGCGCGGTGGACCGGCGCCCTGCTCCACGACGTCCTCGCCACGGTGCAGCCGGCGGCGGACGCGGTCGAGCTCCTCGCCCAGGGCGCCGACCACGGGCCCTACCACCTGCAGGCGATCCTTCCCGACACCGACCAGGACGACCTGACCTTCGTCCGGTCGCTCCCGATCGCGCAGGCCACCGACCCCGAGTCCGGCATCCTGATCGCCTACGAGATGAACGGTCAGCCCCTCGGGCGCGACCACGGCGCCCCGTTCAGGCTGATCGTGCCGCACTGGTACGCCGTCGCGTCGGTGAAGTGGCTGGCACGCCTCGACGTCCTGACCGAGCCGCACACCGGGGAGTTCCAGACCGGCCACTACATCTACGAGTGGCCCGACCGTCCCCACGAGCCCGTCACCCTGATGCGGGTGCGCGCCCGCATCACCGACCCCGCACCCGGGTCGACGATCGACCAGGGGACCCACACCGTCCGCGGCAAGGCGTGGTCCGGCACCGGTCCCGTCACCCGGGTCGACGTCAGCCTGACGGGGGAGGGTGACTGGCAGCCTGCGCAGCTCGAGGCGGCCTCCCCGGGCGACTTCGGGTGGCAGGAGTGGAGCTTCACCTGGGAGGGCACCGGCGTCGGCCGGCACACCCTGCGCGCCCGCGCGACCGATGCGGCCGGCAACGTCCAGCCGGACGTGCCGCCGTGGAACCGCCTCGGCTACGGCAACAACGCCATCGAGGTGATCTACGTCGACCGACGGTGAGCCGGACGGAGACGGTGGTCGCGCCTAGGTCTCGGCACCGACGGTCGTGCCGTCGTCGACCGAGCCCACCGGCCGGGTCGGCAGCAGCCGGGTCAGGAAGATGGCGAGCGCCGCGATGACCGCGAGCACCGTGAGACTGGTCCGCAGCCCGGTCAGCCGTGCCGTGGTGTTCTCGTCGACGACGGCGTCCGCCTCGGCCGAGGTGAGGTCGGTCTGAGCCAGGGCGTCCTCGAGGTCCCGGTCGGAGACGAAGGGGACGCCGCCGGCGAGCTCGACCTGCGCTTGGTCGCTGACGGACTCCGGGACGTCGGGGTTGCCCTCGATGCCGAGGAAGAAGCTGGCCGACAGCGCGCCGATGAGCACCGACCCCGCCAGCGCCGTACCGAGCGAGGCCCCGAGGTTGGTCGCGGTGTTCTGCAGCCCGCCGACCTCGCCGCTGCGCTGGTCGGAGACGGACGAGACGGTCACGGCACCGAGCTGGGAGGAGAGCGCGCCGACACCCAGGCCCGCGAGCAGCAGGGGGACCGTGACGACCTCGGCCCCGGCGCCGTACTCCAGGGCGCCGATCATCGAGATGATCCCGGCGAGCAGGCAGGCCAGGCCGCCGGTCACGATCCGCCGCGGTGAGACCCGCGGCCAGACCCGAGGGATCCCGATGGCCGCGACCAGCAGCGTCACGGACAGCGGCAGCAGCCGCACCCCGGTGTCCAGCGCGCTGAGCCCCAGCGCGACGGAGAGGAAGAGCGGGATCGTGAAGAACAGCCCGGCCTGGAGCAGGAACTGGAAGAAGAACATGGTCAGCCCGCCGACGAGCCGGGCGTTGCGCAGCAGGCCGAGGTCGACCAGGGGCTCGCGGCCGAGGCGCGCCATCCGCGCCTCCCACCAGAAGAAGACCCGGAGGACCACGAGGCCGGCGAGCACCAGCCACACCGTGGCCGAGATGCCCAGCAGCTCGGGGGCACCGGGCTTCGGCGTGACCCAGCCCCACGCGCCCGAGCGCAGCACCCCGAAGACGGCGAGGCCGAGCCCGAGCGCCGAGAGCACCACGCCGACCAGGTCGAGGCGCGCCCGCACCCCGGGAGCCGCGTCCTGGATCCTCCGGGTCATGAGCAGGATGCCGATCACGACGATCACCTCGCCGGCGAAGACCAGCCGCCAGGTCCAGTACGTCGTGACGGCGCCGCCGATCAGTGGACCCGCGGCGACGGCGATGGCGCCTGCGGAGGCGACCAGACCGTAGGCGCGGGGTCGGTCGGCGGCGCCGAAGTTGGAGGCCACCAGCGTCACGATCGCCGGCATGATCAGCGCCGCTCCGACCCCTTCGAGCACCGACCAGCCGACGATGAGCACCGCGAGGTTGGGTGACAGGGCGGTGGTCAGCGACCCGGCGCCGTAGATCACGCACCCGATGGCGAACGCCCGGCGGTGACCGATCATCGAGCCGATCTTGCCGCCGGTGATCATCATCGTCGCCATCACCAGGGTGTAGAGCGTGATGGCGGTCTGCACCCCGGTGATCGTCGTGCCCACGTCCTCGGCGACCTGCGCGATGGACACGTTCATGACCGAGCTGTCCAGGGTCATCAGGAACTGGCCGGACGCCAGCGTCAGCAGGACGGTGCCGTGCGCGGTGGTGCTCCTCACCGGCTGCCGGTCACCGGGTGGTCTTGAGCTGCGCGCACAGCGCCCAGATGACGATGGCGTTGAAGCCGATGATGAACGCGCTCCAGACCGGGTAGACCGGCAGGAACATGAAGTTGGTCAGCATCGACAGGCTCGCGATCATGATGCCCGTGATCTGCCCCCAGCTCGCGCGCCGGAGGATGCCGACGCCGACCGCCAGGCCGAGCACCCCGAGGATGATGTGCACCCAGCCCCAGGCCGTCATGTCGAACTTGTAGAGGTACTCGCTGCCCTGCGCGTAGAGGTCGTCGTTCGCGACGGCGGAGCCGCCCTGGAGGATGTCGAAGGCCGAGGTGAGCAGGAGCAGCACGCCGGCGAAGGTGGCCGTCAGGTCCGCGACGAACCCCCGTGCCGAGTCGTCGACGTCGGGTCGGGTCTGAGCGCTCACGTGTCCTCCTCCGAAGGTCGGAGCACGATCGTGCCTCCGGCGCGGGTGGAGGCGCCCCACCCCAGGACGGGTGGACCCCCGCGTCGGGCGAGGACGGCCCGACGACCGCCCGCGGTCGGCTAGCGCTGCGGAGGGCGGCGTCCGACGATCACCGCGCCGTGGACGAGCCTCGCGACGAACCACGCGACGTACGCCGCCACCCCGCCCACGACTGCCCGGGGCGCACGGTCTCGAGCCGGGTGCATGGGCAACGCTCCTCTCCCGCGACCTCCACGTCGTGGAGGCGGTAGCCCACGGCGGCGCGGTCATGCCGGTCCCGGGCGCATCCCGCCGTACGTCACCCCTCTCGGTGGGTTTGCCGTGGGTGCCCGGTCGGTACCGGAGATCCCGTGACAGCCGCCGGTCGGGCGGCGCCAGGCAGGGAGGACGGAGCCATGACAACCGCACGAGACATCGTGAGTGGCGGCGCCGGTCCCGCCTCCGGTGATCGACGGTCACGAGCAGGGCGGGGCCACCTCCGCAGGCGGCGACGACCGTCGGTGGGGTGGTCGTGAACGAGAGGCACCGGCCCTGGCAGGGCGTGGTGATGGTCGACATGCAGGTCGACTTCTTCAACGACGCCGAGCTGGAGCGCTGTCGCGAGGATTTGGTCACGACCTGCAACCGTCTGGTCGACGCAGCGCTCCAGCGCGGTCTGCCGGTCATCGAGATCCGCACGGTCCACCGCCGCGACGGGAGCACGTGGGCCCTGAACATGGTGGACGACGGCGCCGGGATGACCATCGAGGGGACCGCCGGTGCCGCACCGGTCGACGGACTGCACCATGCGGGCTGCACCGGGGACGTCGCGCTCGTGACCAAGACCCGGGACAGCGCCTTCCACGGCACCGACCTGAGCGACCTGCTGGCCGCACACGGGGTCGAGTCGTTCCTGCTGTGCGGCGTCTCGACCGAGTCCTGCATCGCGGCGACCGCGACCGACGCGTACGCGCGTGACCTCAGCGTGGCCGTGGTCCTCGACGCCACGGCCTCGGTCCGGTGGGACTTGCACGACCACACGCTGGCCGGGTTGCGCGCGCAGTACCGCCAGCCGTCGCTGAGCGCGGACGAGGCGATCGTCGCCCTGGCCGACGCGCCGCCGGGCAGCGCCGTGGGCGCCGACAGGAGCAGCACCGCAGCACGGTGGGGTGGAGACCCGGGTGCCGGACCGACATGAGGGCCGCCGTTGCGGGGTACGTCCCACGGCATGATGTTGAGGTTCGAGGTGGCCCGCGACAAGCAGGATGACCTGGGTGCACGCATCGGGGACGTGGCGCAGGAGGCGATCGACGCGGTCGCGCTGGCCTACGCCCACGATGCCGCGACCGACGTCGAGCGGCGGCTGGAGGCGGAGTTCGCGAGCCGCGGGATCGTCGCCGCGGACGCCGAGACCCTCGACGAGATCCAGCGGGGGATCCGAGCCGGTCGGACACCGTCCGTCGGTCGCCCGGACGGATCGCCCCCCGGCGGCCAGGCGACGCCGTGACCGACGTCCGCCCCGATCGGTCGAGACCGACCGCCCGGCCTCAGTCGGGGCTCGGCGTTCGGCGCTGAGCCTGCAGGACGCCTCGAGCCGTCTGGGTCAGGGTCTGACCGGAGGCCTCGGCGCGGGCGATGAGCGCGTCGTACGCCGCGCTCATGTCGACGTCGTCGGTGTAGGCGATGACGCCCTTGGCCTGCTCGACGAGCTCACGGGCACCGATGGCTGCGTGGACGCGGGCGGCGGCCTCGTCGACGGAGACCGGGACGGAGTGGACGACCGCGATGGTGGCGACGTCCGCGAACGCCTGGCCGGCCCGGGGATCGGTGGCCACGGACCGCGGAGCCTGGCGGAAGACGTTGAGGCCACCGACCGCGACCCCGCGCCAGCGCATGGGGAACGCCTCCACGTGGGCGTAGCCGGCGTCGACGATGGCGGGGCCCACCTCGGGCCACCTGGACCTGAGGTGGTCGGCGCCGGACAGGGACAGGGCTGCACTGGTGGCCAGCACGTCGATGCAAGGCCCCTGGGTGCGCTGGGCCTGCAGCATCTCGAGCTCGGCGACGCGGTGCGACGTCGCGGACAGCAGCGACAGCTCACCGCCCGCGTCGCGGGCGAGGATCGCCACGGCGTCGGCGTCGAGGAGGTGGGCGCAGTCGGTGACGAGGTGGTGCAGGACGTCGGCGACATCGGGCTCGGCGACGAGCGCGGCGGCTGCGTCGGCGAACGCCTCGGCGGTCGTAGGTCGAGTCGACATCAGGTCTCCCTCTGATCGGTGGCGTCGTCGAGGTCGGAGTCGGGGTCGGGCCTGAAGGTCAGCTCGCGCGCGAGGACCGCGCGGCTGACCTCGCCCATCGTCGCCTCGTGGGCGAAGGCATGGGCGCGCAGGACGGCGAGCGCGTCAGCAGGTGCGAGGCCGAGCTGAGCCACGATCATGCCGGTGGCCTGGGACACCTTGTCGCGCTCGGACCACACCGTGTGGTCGCCGTCCTCCTCGGGGATGCCGCCGACGAGGGCGGCCCCGATGACGTCGGCGAGGAAGGCGAGGTCATCGACCGAGCGGGTGAGCGGACGGTTCTGACGCACGTGGAGGCTGACGACCCCGACCAGGGTCCGGTCCGGAAGCATGGGCAAGGCGTAGATCAGCGTCGACGCCACCGGAGGCGGTGCCGAGGTCATCAGGACGGGCCACCGCGTGAGCTGTTCGTCCCAGGACGTGCTCGCGACCGGTCGTGCGGTGCGGAGGGCGTCGAGGCTGGGCCCTTCTCGCAGCGTGTCCTGGACGTCCTCGAGAAGGGAGACCATCTCGTCGGTCACGCACAGCACGGTCCGCTCGGCGGTGGGGAACCCGAGCGAGATGGCGCCGCCGTCGGCGGCGGCGAACTTGGTGTAAGCGCGGCACAGGCGCAGCGCGAACGGCTCTCCGGGCGCCATCCGCGCGAGCTCACGGGTCAGGCTGGTCACGAGGGCGCCACGGTCGTTCACCGAACAAACACCTCTCGCGAACGCTGGGTGCTCAACCGTACTCCGGCAGCCGGGTCGCAGGTCCGAGCCGGCGGCGGCAGGCGGTCCGATCGGGCGAACTCCACCCGTTCGGGTGGTTTCCGGACCGGTTGTGGCGGCAACATAACGGACGGGTAGGGGCGGACCTCGGCGATCCCCTTACGCAGTGTGGAGGCCGAGGTCCGCCAGGCTCCCCATGTCGCCGCCCGGTCAGTGATCCGGCTGCTCGGTGCCGTTGACCGAGCGGAACCGCTCCGGCTCGAATCCGTGCCTCAGCCCCCAGGCCACCGCCTGGGAGCGGCGCTGGACGCCCAGCTTGCGGTAGACGTTGCGGATGTACGACTTGACCGAGTTGATGCTGAGGTAGGCCTTGTCGGCGATCTCCTGGTTCGTGAGGCCCTGGGTGATGAGCGCGATGACCTCGGCCTCGCGGGCCGACAGTCCCAGGTCCTTGCCGGGCCACGCACCGGTCTCACTGTCGGGCCGCGCGTCGGCGGGCGGCGTCACTCTCGCCCCGGCGTGGATCTTCTCGAGGGCCTCCACCATGCGGACGACCGGCATCCCCTTCCACAGGTAGCCCGCGGCCCCGGCCGCCATCGCCTGCTCGATCAGCTCGTGATGGAGGTTCCACGTGAAGACGACGACCTTGGGCGTGCCCCCGGCCGACAGCCCGGCGACGTCGATGCCGTCGCCCTGGGCCTGGGCGAAGGTGTCGTAGAGGATGATGTCGACGTCGGACGCCGTCGGCTCGTTGGAGTCCAGCTCGACGATCTCGATCCGGTCGGCGTACGGAGCGAGAAGCGTGGCCACTCCGGCGACCACGAGCTCGTAGTCGTCGTTGATCGCGATCCGCACGGGCGGGGCGGCAGCGGCCATGTCGCGAGCCTTCGCACGTCGGCCGGGTGCGTCATCGCGCCGGAGGGGCCGGGCCCGACGCCGTCCGCGCCACGCTCCGTTGCTACTCCGACAGCTCGCGCGGGCCTCCGGCGACATCGTCGAGGAACTCGCGCACGATCAGGCCGAGCAGCGCCGGTCGGTCCTGGGCGACCAGGTGTCCGGCGTCCGGTACGACGGCGAGCTGGGCCTCGGGGATGCTCCGCGAGATCAGGAGCGTGTGCTCGGGGCGGATGACGTCGCGGTCGCCGACCACGACGAGGACCGGCGCACGCACCGCCTCCAGCTGGGCCGGCTTGATCTGCGGCTCCGTCTCCCA
This sequence comes from Nocardioides sp. URHA0020, assembly GCF_000620705.1. GTDB lineage: Bacteria > Actinomycetota > Actinomycetes > Propionibacteriales > Nocardioidaceae > Nocardioides. The sequence continues at coordinate 408,917 of NZ_KK211166.1, read as the reverse complement.
CATCCGGGTGAGCTTGGCGACGATGACCTCCTCGTGCCCGGGACCGTCGGGGGTCAGGTCGCGGTACTCGCGCTCGATCTGCGCGCTGGCCTCCGCCGACGTCGCGCGGGCGAAGTCCTCGGCGGGCACGAAGCCGTCGGGGTCGAGGTTCGCGCTGATGGACACGACCGACCGGACCCGTGCGGGGTGCTCCATCGCCATCATCAGCCCGAGGATCGCGCCGTCGCTGAACCCGACGACGTGGGCCGAGTCGACCCCGACCACGTCGAGGTAGGCGATCGTCTCCGCGAGCGCGCCGGCATAGCTCAGCGAGCCCACGCGGTCCGCCGTGCGCCCGTGGCCCACGCGCTCCGGCGCATGCACGCGGTAGGCGTCGATCAGCCCGTCGCCCAGGGAGCGCAGGTTCTCGATCGAGCAGTAGCCGCCGTGCAGCATCAGCACCGGCTCACCCGCACCCGCCACCTCGTGGTAGCTCGCGTGGCCGAGCACGTCGACGTAGGGCACGGCGCAGACTCTAGGCGTTGCCCACACGCCCTGCCCGGCTCCCCGGTGGTTGAGGTGACGCGGTACGTCGTCCCGGTGGTTGAGGTGCGAGGGCCGCCACGCGCGAGCCTCGAAACCCGCACGGGGCGGTACGTCGTCCCGGTGGTTGAGGTGACGCGGTACGTCGTCCCGGTGGTTGAGGTGTGAGGGCCGCCAGGCCCGAGCCTCGAAACCCCCGCAGCGAACGCAGGGCAACGAGCACGGCATCCAGGTCCGCTCGGGTCGTTCGCCGACAGGCCAGCTACGCGGGTACCGCGAGCGGTGGTTGCGGTCGCCTGCCGGCCTACCGGTGGTTGAGGTGTGAGGCGCGCCAGCGCCGAGCCTCGAAACCACCACCCAGAGACACGTCGTCCGCGTGGCCCAAACGTTGCTGGAAGCCCCTCCACAGACCGCCGCTCCAGGTGTGGATGAACCCCACTGATCGTGACCTCTTCGTGACCCAGGACCCTGTGAAAACAGGGGTTCTGAGCCTCTCACTGTCGGTGGTCAGTGCTTGGCTAGAACCATGACCACGATGACCACGCCCCACCACCAGGTGGCGCAAGCGACCGCGCAGATGCGCGGGATCGCCGATGGTCTGGTGGAGGCGTCGGTGTGGTCGATGAGCGCTTCCGAAGCGGCGTCGACGCTAGTCGAGCTCACGCGCCTGGAGGCGCAGGTCGTGGAGCTGAAGACCCGGGTTGCCGCGCATGCCGACGAGGTCCAGGTCGGCACCGAGACCGGCGCCACGAGCACATCGAACTGGTACGCCCACCAGACCCGCGAGACCAGGTCTGCCGCATACCGGACCGTGCGCCGCGGCTACGACCTCGGCATCTACGACCGGGTCCGATCAGCGCTCGCCCGCGGCGACCTCCGCTTGGAGCAGGCGGACGTGATCATCCGGTCGGTCAAGGCACTGCCCGAAGGTCTGGACCCGGAGCTGCTGATCAAGGCCGAGGAGCACCTCGTCACCGCCGCGGAAGAGCACGACGCGAAGCGCCTCACCATCCTCGGGCGCCGGCTGCTGGAGGTCATCGCCCCGGACTTGGCCGACCAGCACGAGTCCGACCTCCTCGAGAGGGAAGAAGCAAAGGCGGCACAGGCGTGCCGGCTCACGATGAGCGACGACGGACACGGCAAGGTCCACGGACGGTTCACCCTCCCCGCCCTGGAGGCAGCAGAGCTGAAGAAGATGCTCATCGGCCTCGCCGCACCCAAGCACCTCGCCGCCACCCACAGCCCCGGCGTCGAACGCAGACCCGGACCCGAGCGGATGGGCAGAGCGTTCGCCGAGCTCATCGAAAGGATCAGCGCCAAGGACCTCCCCCAGGTCGGCGGCAGGGACGCGACGATCGTGGTGACCATCGACCACGACACCCTCCTCGGCCGGCTCGAGAAGGCCGGGGTCCTCGACACCGGAGAACGGATCTCCGCAGCTACAGCCAGACGGCTGGCGTGCACCGCGAGGATCATCCCCGTCGTCCTCGGCGCGGACTCCGAGGTCCTCGACGTCGGGAGAGCCAGACGGTTCTTCACCAAGGCCCAGCTCACCGCCATCAGTCTGCGCGACGGAGGCTGTGTGGCTGAGGGTTGCGACTGGCCACCGTGGATGTGCCACGCCCACCACTGGACCAGGTGGACCGACGGAGGTCCTTCCGATCTCGACAACGCCGGACTCCTCTGCCCGAGACATCACGCCCGAGCCCACGACCCGACGTACGAGACGACCCGACATCCCGGCAAGGTCAGCTTCCACCGCAGGAGCTAGCGAGGCACGACGGCCCAACGGATCACCGGAGTCGGAGGGCCACGGCTCCACGTGGGACACTCCTGCCGTGGGAGCCCGTGTCGACGCCGGTGTGCTGTGGGCGCGCGCGCTGGTGCTGGGCGGCCTGGCGTTCTTCCTCGGGGTCGTCGGCCACGTGACGGCCGACGGGCTGCTGCCCGGGCCGACGTTCCTCGGAGCCCTGCTGGTGATGTCGGTGCTGCTGAGCGCCCCGATGCTCGGCCGGCCGGCGTCGTCGTCGCGCATCGTCGCGATGCTCGTCGGCGGCCAGACCCTGCTGCACCTCGTGCTGTCGGTCACCGCGGGCCACGCCGGCGACCAGGTTGCCGGTGTGGGCGTGGCACGGGGCGCCGCCCTGGACACCCTCCCGGTCCTCGACGGCCGCCGGGTCGGATCGCTCCAGGACGCGTACGACGGGGCCGGCGACCAACCGGGTGCGCTGGCACCAACGCTGCCCGTCGGCCACCTGGTCGACGACCTGTCGGCGCACGCGCCGATGATGGTCGCGCACCTCGCGGTCGCGGCGCTCCTCGGGCTCTGGCTGGGGTACGGCGAGCGGTGCCTGTGGACACTGATCGCTCTCACCGGTCGCCGCATCCTCGCCGCGACCTGGGCTCTCCAGCCGGTCGTCGTCGGTGACCCGCGGGTCACGACGCACGACGCCGTACGCGCGCCGTCCGGGCCGCGGTCGGTCTGGCTGGTCCGCCCCGACTCCCGTCGCGGACCGCCTCTCCTCGCTGCCTGACCAGCAGACCCACGCCGGACCCGCTCGGGTCCCGGCGTACTCGCGCGTCCCCGCGCGCCCACTCCTCGAGGAGAACCCATGACCGACGTACTCGCGCCCCGGCGCGATCCCGCAGACCCGTCCCGACCACCGCGTCCACCGACCTCCGGCGGCTGGTTCCGGGCGGTCTGGCGCTGGCACTTCTTCGCCAGCTTCCTGGTCGTCCCCGTGCTGCTCCTGCTCGCGGTGACCGGCCTGATCTACCTCTTCCGCTTCCAGCTCGAGCCCCTGATGCACGCCGACCTGATGAAGGTCGACCCACCGTCGGACGCGGTGGCGCAGCCCTATCTCCAGCAGCTCGCGGTCGTCGAGGCGGCGTACCCCGGCTCGACCGCGGTCTCGCTGGCCGAGCCCCGCAACGCCGACAGCCCGACGATCGTCTCGATCACGACCGCCGCCGGGGAGGGCCGCGACGTGTACGTCAGCCCGTACGGCCCGGAGGTCCTGGGCTCCCTCGACCCGGACTCGACGCTGTCCGGGACGGCCATCCGCCTGCACGGCGACCTCATGGTCGGCACCTGGGGCGACTACGTGATCGAGCTCGGCGCCTGCTGGGCGGTGGTCATGGCGATCACCGGCTACTACCTCTTCATCCGCGGCTGGCGAGCCCGGCGCAGGGCTCGCCGGGCCGACCGGCCGGGCACGCGGCTCCGCAGTCGTCACGGACTCGTCGGAGCGGTCGCCGGGATCGGCCTGCTCGCGCTGCTGGTCACCGGCCTGCCGTGGACGGGCTTCTGGGGCGCGCAGGTGCAGACCCTCGCGACCGAGCGCGGCAGCTCGATGTGGAGCACGGACCCGGGCGCGGCCAGCGACCCCACCTCCACGCTCGACGAGTCGCTGCCGCACAGCCATGCCGTCGACGTGCCGTGGGCGATGGGTGACTCCGACGTACCGTCCTCCACGCCGCCCGCCGACGGCGACGAGCGCAGCGTCGCCAACGTCGACACCGCCGTCGAGGTCGCGGGCGCCGAAGGGCTCCGGCACCCGATGACGGTGGCGCTCCCCGCCGCCGACGACGAGGGCGGCGTCTACTCGGTCATCGGCTACGCCTTCGACGCGCCGTCGGACGAGCGGACCGTGCACGTCGACCGGTACGGCGGCGGGGTGGTGTCGACGTACGGCTTCGACGACTACCCGGTGCTGGCCAAGGTGGTCGCCCAGGGCATCGGCCTGCACGAGGGGCGCAGCCTCGGGCTGTGGTCCTTCTGGGGCTCCGCGCTGATGTGCCTGTCGATCGTCTTCCTGTGCCTGAGCGGACCGCTGATGTGGTGGCGTCGCCGCCCGAGGAGCAGCGGGGTGGTCGGAGCGCCGCGCGGCAGGCTCCCCATCAGGACGACCCCGGTGCTCGCCGTCCTGCTCGTCGCGCTCGGGGTCTTCCTGCCGCTCTTCGGGCTCTCGCTGCTGGTCGTCCTGGTGCTCGACCAGCTCGTCCTGCGGCGGGTGCCGGCGCTGGGGCGGTGGTTCGCGACGATGCCGTAGCGACGGGTCAGGCGGTGGCGGACCGCCGGGCGCTGCGCTCCTCGTGGCGGGCGGTCCGGCGCCGGCGCAGCCGACGGACCAGCCGGGGCGCGTGCGCCTCGGCGGCCGGCAGGTCGATCAGCCGGTTGAGGAGCTGGTGGTAGCCGGTCGGGGTCAGGTCGAACCGCTCGCGGATGACCTCGTCCTTGGCGCCCGCGTGGGTGACCCAGTCGTCCTCGAACGCGAGGATCTCGCGGTCGAGGTCGGTGAGGTCGTCCATGGCACAGATCCTCACACGAGGCCGGAGGAGACCAGGAACCGGTCCACCTCGATCCGCAGTGCCACCCGCTGCGGATTGGGCTTCGGGGTGCGGTAGCGCGCGGCGTACCTCTCCACCGCACGCGCGACGGAGACCTCGTCGGAGAGCACCTCGGCGGTGCCCTCGATGGTCGACCAGCGACCACCCTCGACCTGGCAGGCCGCGACCCGACCGTCGGCGGCGGCGTGCCGGGCCTTGCGGGAGGAGCCGTTGGTGATCACCCACGCGCAGCGCTGCTCGACGTCGAGCGCGACCCCGACCGGCACGAGGTGGGGTCGGCCGTCGGCGCGGAGCGTCGTGAGTGTGCAGAGGTGGCGCTCGGTCCAGAACTCCAGGAGCGCGGAAGGGATGTCGGCCCAGTCGGGCTGCCAGGAGGTCACCCGCACATGCTGGCACGCCCCCACTGGATACGGTCGGGGCATGCCCAGCCTCGCACGGCTCATCGACACCGCCATGGACCGCACGGTCGCGCCCGGCTACACCCGGTTGGGCCCCGCCGTACGCCGGCGCCTGTCGACCTGGCCGGCCGACCCGCCGACCGACGCCCTGGCGGGCAGGCGGGCCCTGGTCACCGGAGCCAGCAGCGGGCTGGGCGCCGCGACCGCCGAGGGGCTGGCCGCGCTGGGCGCCGAGGTCGTCCTGGTCGTGCGCGACACCGACAAGGGCGCCGCGGTCGTCCGTGAGATCCAGGGCCGGCGACCGCTCGCGAGGCTCGACGTGCAGCGCTGCGACCTGGCCGACCTCGACGACGTACGGCGTTTCGTCGCGGCCGACTCGGCGGACGTCGACGTCCTCGTCCACAATGCCGGCGCGATGCCGCCGACCCGCACCGAGTCGCCGCAGGGTCACGAGATGACGATGGCGCTGCACGTGCTCTCGCCGGTGCTGATGACCGAGCTGCTGGGGGACCGTCTGCGCGACGGCCGGGTGGTGATGGTGACCTCCGGTGGCATGTACACCCAGCGGCTGCGGGAGGACGACCCGGAGTTCGTGACCGGGAAGTACTCGGGCACGACGGCGTACGCGCGCAGCAAGCGCGCCCAGATCGAGCTGCTCCCGATCCTCCAGCGACGCTGGCAGCCGCGCGGCGTCGACGTGCACGCGACCCACCCCGGCTGGGCCGACACCCCGGGAGTCGCGGAGTCGCTGCCGACCTTCCGCAAGATCACCGGTCCGCTGCTGCGAGACGCCGCCGAGGGTGCGGACACGACCGTCTGGATCTCCGCGACCCAGCCGCCTCCCGCGGGCGGTCGGCTCTGGCACGATCGGCAGCCGCGACCGACGCAGCTCCTACGGCGTACCCGCACCGGCGACGCCGAGCGTGACCGGATGTGGTCGTGGGTGCAGGAGCTGCTGGGCCTCTAGATCCAGCGGGTGAACCAGATCCGGTCCATCCACTCGCTGTGGGTCAGCAGCCCGTTGGTCCAGATCGGCCAGAACCAGGCGAAGTTCAGCAGCACCAGCACCAGGTAGGCGCCGGCCACCACGACGCCGGCCGTACGCCGTGGCGAGGGCGCGGTCGAGCGCCCGAGCAGCTGGCCGATGGCGAGCGTGATCGCGAGCACCATGAACGGCAGCGTGATGATCGCGTAGAAGGAGAAGATCGGGCGGTCGTCGTACTGCAACCACGGCAGCCAGGTCGAGGCCGCGCCGACCACGGCGACGCCGTACCTCCAGTCCCGCGCCCCGATCCACATCACCACCGCCAGCAGCAGGGCCAGGCACCCGGCCCACCAGACGGCCGGCGACCCGAGCAGCAGCACCTGGCGCAGGCAGTCGCTGCCCGCCGGGGCGTCGCATCCCTGCGTGCCCGGCTTGATGTCGGTGTCGGCGGCGACCCCGACCGGCCGGTTGAGCAGCAGCCAGCCGGACGGCTTGGAGGCGTAGGTGTGGGTGCTGTCGTTGAGGAAGTGGGTGTGGAAGTCGTAGACGTCGTGGTGGTAGTACCAGAGCGACCGCAGCGACTGGGTGACCTCCCCGAGGCCGCTCGCGTCAGGCTCGGTGGCGGTCGGCCAGTCCTTGCCGCCGGCGTAGTGGGTGTACTGCGTCGCGGAGAGGTCCTGCTCGTAGGCGTGGGCGTTGACGAGCCAGCCGGTCCAGCTCGCGACGTAGACGACCAGGGCGACCAGCACGATCTGCACGAAGGCGGGGATGCCGTCGACGATCGCCGACCTCGGCACCGACCAGCGGACGCCGAACGAGCGCCGCGCCCCGGCCGACCAGAGCCACGCGAGCAGCCCGAAGGCCGCCATCGGGTAGACGGCCTCCCACTTGGTGCCGCACGCGAGGCCCCAGCAGATGCCGGCCGCCAGCAGCCACGGCCGGAGGAGCAGCCGGCGTACGGGACCCCAGGCCCGGGTGTCGTCGATCTGCTCGGGCACGAGCCGGGCCATCCTGGCGCGGTACCAGTCCCGGTCGGCGACGACGCAGTGCACGCCGCAGAGGATGAAGAAGGCGACGAAGATGTCGAGGAGCGCGAGCCGGGACAGCACGAAGTGCAGGCCGTCGAAGCAGAGCAGCAGGCCGGCGATGCAGCCCAGCAGCGTGGACCCGGTCAGGCGGCGCGCCAGGCGGCACATCACCAGCACCATCAGCGCACCCACCACGGCCGCCGAGACCCGCCAGCCGAAGGGGTCCATGCCGAAGGCCTTCTCGCCCAGCGCGATCAGCCACTTGCCGACGTCGGGGTGGACGACCATCTCCGGGGTCGACTTCCACTGGCCGGTCGTCTGGCCGGCGAGGATGTTGTCGTTGGCCTTGTCGACGTAGTCGCGCGCGTAGCCGTGGTGGAGCATCGACCAGGCGTCCTTGGCGTAGTACGTCTCGTCGAACTCGAACTCGTGCGGTCGGCCGAGGTGCCACAGCCGCAGGAAGAGCGCGATCAGGGCGACGCCGATGCTGCCCGCCCACCCGACGAACGGGTCCTCGGCGCGCACCCGCGCGCGGGCCCGCTGCCACGCCGAAGGTACGGCGTTGCCGGCGGCGTTGGTGGAGAGGCCGACACGCTCCTTCGGGGGCTCGGGCGGCGCGGCGGTCGTCACGGTGGAAGACTCTAGAACGTGACTCCTGACGCCGGCGTGCTCGTCCTCGCAGCCACGCCGATCGGCCGGGTCGCCGATGCTCCACCGCGTCTCGCCGAGGAGCTGGCGACGGCCGACGTCGTGGCTGCCGAGGACACCCGCCGGCTACGCCGACTGACCAACGACCTCGGGGTCACCGTGACCGGCCGGATCGTGTCGTACTTCGAGGGCAACGAGTCGGCGCGGACCCCGGTGCTGCTGGAGGCGCTGCTGGCGGGCGAACGGGTCCTCCTCGTGACCGACGCCGGCATGCCCAGCGTCTCCGACCCCGGCTACCGGCTGGTGGTCGCCGCGGTCGAGCACGACATCGTCGTCACGGCGGTGCCCGGTCCGTCGGCGGTGCTGACCGCGCTGGCGGTCAGCGGACTGCCGGTGGACCGGTTCTGCTTCGAGGGCTTCCTGCCGCGCAAGCCGGGGGAGCGGTCACGACGGCTCGCCGACCTGCTGCGCGAGCAGCGCACCATGGTCTTCTTCGAGGCCCCGCACCGCACCGAGGCGGCGCTGGCCGCGATGGCGCAGGCCTGGGGCGGCGAGCGGGCGGCGGCGGTGTGCCGGGAGCTGACCAAGACCCATGAGGAGGTACGCCGCGGGCCGCTCGCCGAGCTGGTCACCTGGGCGGGCGAGGGGGTGCGCGGCGAGGTCACGATCGTCGTCGCCGGAGCGGCGCCGTACGCCGAGGTCGGCTCGGACCCCGCCAGCCTGCTGGCGGCGGTGGCCGAGCTCGAGGCCGAGGGCGAGCGCCGCAAGGACGCGATCGTCGAGGTCGCGCGGCGCGCCGGCGTACCGAAGCGGGACGTCTACAACCTCGTCCACGGGGGAGAGAAGAAGGCATGAGCGATCACATCCGCACGCTGCACCACGACGGCCTCACCTTCGACGTCCTCGACGAGGGTCCGCGCGACGGCACCCCGGTCGTGCTGCTGCACGGCTTCCCCGAGCGCAGCTCGACCTGGCGCCTGGTCGCGCCGCTGCTGCACGAGGAGGGGCTGCGCACGATCGCGCTCGACCAGCGCGGCTACTCGCCCGGCGCCCGGCCGCGCCGCCGTCGCGACTACCGGATGCAGCTCCTCGTCGGCGACGTCGTCGCCCTGATCGAGGAGATCGGCGGTCCGGTGCACCTCGTGGGCCATGACTGGGGCGCGGCCGTCGGCTGGGCCGTCGGGCTCCGTCGCCCCGACCTGGTGCGCAGCTGGACGGCGATCTCGGTGCCGCACCCGGCCGCGTTCGCCCGGGCGATGAAGTCCAGGAGCCAGCGCCGTCGCTCGCGCTACATGGCCTTCTTCAACGTGCCGCTGCTGCCGGAGCTCAGCGCCCGCGTGGCCGGCGGTCCCTTCGACCAGAGCATGCGCAAGGCCGGCATGAGCGAGGACGACGTCGCTCGCTTCCGCCGCGAGATCGTGGCGTACGGCGCGCTCCCGCACGCGCTGGGCTGGTATCGCGCGCTCCCGCTGCTCAAGCCGGGCTCCACCGACCACAAGGCGACCGTGCCGACGACCTTCGTGTGGAGCGACCGCGACATCGCGATCACCCGTGGCGGCGCCGAGGCCACGGCTCGGTGGGTGGACGCGCCGTACGAGTTCATCGAGCTGAGCGGGGTCAGCCACTGGATCCCGACGCAGGCGGCCGACGCCTGCGCCGCGGCGATCATCGGGCGGGTGCGCGCGAGCGAGGACGGTTCGTGACCCGACCGCCGGCCCCGGAGCCGCTCCCGCACCCGGTCGTCGACAACCACTGCCACCTGGACATCGGGCGCGGCGACGACCCCGCGGTCCCGGTGCCGGAGGCCCTGGCAGCGGCGGCCGCGGTCGGCGTACGCCGGATCGTGCAGATCGGCTGCGACCTGCCCGGTGCCCGGTGGGCGGTCGAGGCCGCGTCGGCGTACCCCTCCCTGGTGGCGGGCGTCGCCCTGCACCCCAACGAGGCGCCCCGGTTGGACTCCCTGGACGAGGCGATGGCCGAGATCGAGGCTCTGGCCGGCGCGCACGACCGCGTGCGGGCGGTGGGCGAGACCGGGCTCGACCACTTCCGCACCGGCGAGGAGGGTCGGGCCGTGCAGGAGGAGTCGTTCCGACGGCACATCGATCTCGCCAAGCGGCTCGACAAGACGCTGGTGATCCACGACCGCGACGCCCACGACGACGTGCTGCGCGTGCTCGACTCCGAAAGCCTGCCCGAGCGGTGGGTGATGCACTGCTTCTCCGGCGACGCCGCCTTCGCCCGCGCCTGCCTCGACCGCGGCGCGCACCTGTCCTTCGCCGGCACGGTGACCTTCAAGAATGCCGGGGACCTGCGCGACGCGCTCGCGATCACCCCCCTCGACCGGGTGCTGGTCGAGACCGACGCGCCGTACCTCACCCCGACGCCGCACCGCGGCCAGGTCAACGCCTCCTACCTGGTGCCGCTCACCGTCCGGGCGATGGCCGAGGTCCGCGGTGACGACCTCGCCGATCTCTGCGCTGCGATCGACGGCAACACGGAGGTGGCGTTCGGGGGGGCGTGGTAGCCGGGGATACCCGGTTAACCGGGTATCCCTGAACTTCTCGGCCTCTGCACGCCCCCAGAAGTTGACGAAGTGCCCGAGGAGTCAAGCGGGCAGCAGGTCCGGCCGGGCGTCCGCGAGTACGGCGTCGCGGTCGTCCGCCAGCACGAACCCGGCCGCGATCGCGGCATCCGTCGCCGTCTCGTACGCCGTCAGGTACGCCGCCCGCGACGGCCAGAGGTCGGCCAGCACCTCGGGCGGGATCGGCAGCGTGCGCCCGAAGAGCGCGCAGATCGGGGAGGCGTCGGGAGCGGCGAGGCCGGAGAGCACCTGGACGGCCGCCTCCACCACGGGCGTGCGGACGCCGCCGACCACGTTGCCGGCCGCGTCCAGCTCGAAGCCCGCACCGACCACCGACAGCCGCGGAGCAGCAGGCGGCGCGGCCCCGCCGCGCGCCCAGGACTCCAGCCACCGCAGCGCCGCGCGGACGACGTACCCCTGCTGACCCCGGTTCACCGGGTCCGGACAGCCGAGGAACGGCTCGAACTCCCCGATCTGGACGAGGTCGGCATGGGCGGCCCCCGCCACCTCCCACAACCGGACCAGTGCCGAGTCCGGCTGCCGGGCGGGCAGGTAGTCGAGCCGGCCGAAGAGGTCGCCCTCGGTCTGCACGATGATCACCGGCACCGGGAGGTCGGTCCGGATCGTCACGGGGTCGCCGCCCATCCGCTCGACCAGGTCCACCCCGCGCCCCACGGCCCCCAGCGGCAGCCCGACGCCGCCGCGGCTGTGCACCAGGAACCCGTCGAAGACCCCGGCGTCCGGCTGGACCACGTTCGCGTACGTCGTGAGCGCGAACGCCGACTGCGACTCGCCGATCGCCAGCACGCAGGTCGCGCCGAGGTCGGCGGCCAGGCCGCGGGCGACCTGGGTGTAGATGTCGTAGCAGTACGCGTCGCCCGGGTGCGCCAGGTCGCCGTACCGGACGGGGTCGACGCCCTTCAGCCCCGAGACGCCGGCCCCGGCGTCCACCGCGGCCGTCCCACCCTCGACCCCGACGTACTGCGCCGACACGCCCGCCCAGGCGTGCCCGCGCCGGACCAGCTCCTCGGCCAGGTAGGTCCAGTCCGGGGCCGCGTCCGAGCCGCTGCTGACGTTGAGCCACTCGACGACCAGCGTCCCGCTGCCCCCGGTCGCCGGACGCCGCAGGACCACGCGGGTGCGGTACGCCGCGTCGGGGTGGCCGCCGTACGACGCCGCCGTCCCCGCGGCGGAGAGCTCGGTCTCGACCCAGTCCAGCGCGGCGAGGTCGGGTCCGGCGGCCGCGGTCATCAGCGAGACACCGTTTCCGCTGGTCAGAGGGGCAAAGGAGGGGGTCCGGGCGACGGGCACGCGGTGACTTTACCCACGAGATCCCGGTCACGACGGGCCCATTTCTGACAAGTTCGGTTTGCAATCACCGGGGAAGGCTGGTGGTCTGGACAGCTGATGGCCGGGATCGGGACCTGATTTCGCCTCCTGCCAGGGCTCTTCCCAGCCCCGGCGCCCGAGGCCCGGAGAGCACGACGTTCGGAGAACTGTGCCCGACAACGAGCACTCGACCTGGCTCCGCCGAGCCGCCACCAGCCGCCCCCTGATGATCACCCTCGCAGCAGTGGTCCTGCTCGCCGTCGCCGGCAGCACGTGGGGCTACACCGCACTCAGCAAGACCGTCACCGTGACCCTCGACGGCAAGTCGCAGCAGGTCAGCGCCTTCGGCGGCACCGTCGGCGACGTGCTCGCCGACCAGGGTGTCGAGGTCACCGCCCGCGACGACGTCGCGCCGGCCGTGGACCAGGCGATCGACGACGGCACCCGCATCTCCGTGCACTTCGCCCGTCCCCTCGAGGTCAACGTCGACGGCAAGGCGAAGACCTACTGGGTCACGTCCACGACCGTCTCGCGCGCCCTCGTCGAGATCGGCCACCCGTACGCCGGGGCCGAGCTCTCGACCAGCCGCGGTGGCGGCATCGAGCGCAAGGGCCTGTCTCTCGACGTCGTCACCCGCAAGGACCTGGTCGTCAAGCTCGGCGGCCGCAAGGCCGTCCACCGCAGCGTCACCGCGCTCACGGTGCAGGACGCGCTCGACGAGCTCGGCGTCGAGGTCGGCAGGCACGACCGGACCGAGCCGGCCGCCGACCACGTCCTCGAGGACGGCGACAAGCTCGTCTTCACCGACATCCGCGTCCTCAAGAAGCGGGTCCGCGACGAGGCCGTCGGCTTCGACACCGTCGAGCGCGACGACGACTCGATGGCCAAGGGCGAGACCGCGGTCGCCCGCGACGGCCGTACCGGTCTGCGCGACGTCACCTACCGGATCGTCCTGCGCAACGGCGACGTCGCCGCGCGCAAGGTCGTCCGGCAGAGCCTCGTCCGGGCCCCCGTCGACGAGATCGTGAAGGTCGGCACCAAGGAGCCGAAGACCAACTTCGCCGGCGGCGGCTCGGTCTGGGACCGGCTCGCCGGGTGCGAGGCCGGCGGCAACTGGGCGACCAACACCGGCAACGGCTACTACGGCGGTCTCCAGTTCAACCTGGGCACCTGGCACGCCAACGGCGGCAGCGGGCTGCCCAGCGACGCCAGCCGCGAGACCCAGATCGCCATCGCGACCAAGGTCCGCGACGCCTCCGGCGGCTACGGCGCCTGGCCGGGCTGCGCGGCCAAGCTGGGTCTGCCGCGCTGACCCGCTGATCCGCAGACATGACGAAGGGCCCCGGTGCAGTGCACCGGGGCCCTTCGCTTCGTGCGACTACTTCACCTTGATGGTGACCGTCCTGCTGGTCGCGCCGAACCCGGTGGCTCCGAGGTACGACACCTTCAGCTTGTAGCTGCCCTTCTTGCTCTTGGCGGGCAGCCGCACCACGGTCTTGCCGTTCTTCAGCGTCTCCGAGCCGAGGCTCTTGCCGGCGTACGACAGCCGCACCTTGCCCGGCACCGTGAAGCCGGGCGACAGGGCGCGGATCGAGACCGCGACCTTCTTGCCCTTCTTGGCCTTGCCGACCTTCACCGACAGCGAGACCTTCGCCTTGGCGACGGTCGCGGACAGGGCGCTCGCCGAGCCGTCGGCGTACCCCGGGCTGACGAACCGCTCGGTCACCGTCACCCGCTTGCCCGCGTCAGCGGGCTTCAGGACGTACGACGTGCCGGTGCCGACCTTCTTGCCGGCGATCGACCAGACGAAGCTCGAGGTGCCGGCGACCGGCCAGGTCCCCTTGGTGACCTTGAGCGTCGACCCGACCTTCGCCGTGCCGGTGATCTTCGGAGCCTTGGTCGCCACGGGTGCGGCGCCCTCCTTGGCCGTGACGGCGTCGCTGACCGACTCGGTGCTGCTGTAGCCCTCCTTGGACCCGGTGAACGAGACCTGGATGGCGTGGCCGACATCGCCCGGCTTGACCGTGTAGGTCAGGCCGTCGGCGCCCTCGATCGGCTCGCCGTCGCGGAGCCAGGTGGCCGCCGAGGTGGCCGCACCCTCCTGGAACCACGCCGGAGCGGTGGCCGTCAGCGTCGTGTCGACGGCGCCGGAGCCCGTCAACGCCGCCGCGGTGGTCTCCGCGACGAACCGGCTGCCGATCTTGAGGACCTTGGCGTCGGTGGTCTCGTTGGACGAGACCACCTGGATCATCGTGCCCGTGCCGGCCACCTTGGTGGAGAACCAGCCCTCGCCGCCGTCGGCGTCGTAGTAGGCGTTGGGGTCGGTGTCCTCGAAGACCGGGACGCTGGCGTGCGCCGGGAGGTCGACGGACTGGTGACCCGCGGCCACCTCCTTGGTCAGCGAGACCGCGTGGGTCTCGTCGACGTCGAAGGCCGCGTCGAAGGACTGCAGGCGACCGTTGGCGGCCGACGGCGTGCCGTCACCCGACCAGACGATCGTCTCGGGCTGGGCGTCGACCGGCAGGTTGGCGCCGCGGCCCGGGTGCTCGCTGGTGTTGTTGTCCCCGTAGGCACCGTTCGAGTAGTAGAGCAGCAGGCCGTCCTCGTAGGAGTAGTGGTCGACCTTGTTGGGCGCCGAGGTCGCGTAGTCGAAGCTGTACGGGCCCTGCTTGAGGGTCTCGTCGTAGCCGTCGAAGGTGCGGTTCTCAGCCATGTAGGACTGCGCGAAGTCGTACTCGTACTGGCCGTTGACCACGGAGTAGAACCCGTTGAGGGTCCAGTCGGTGTCGGGGCCGAACGACGTCGAGTAGTCGCCGACGGAGAGGCTCTGGACCGCGAAGCCCGACCCGTGGGTGTTGCCGTCGGTGACGTAGGACCACCGCAGCTGCACGTCCTTGCCGGCGTACGCCGTGAGGTCGGCCGTCAGGTCCGTGTAGGCCTTCTGGATCCCGGTGATCCCGGCACCCCCGGTCGACTTGCTGGTCGTGACGTTGGACCAGGTGGTCCCGCCGTCGTCGGTGGCCTGCAGGTAGACGTAGTCGTAGCCGTTCTCGATGCTGTACGACACGCTCGCCGTCAGCTCGGGCGAGCCGCTGGGCACGGCGATCGTGGGGCTGGTGGCCGTGACCGTCGTCCCGTCACGCGTCCCCGAGTAGAGGTAGTTGCCGTCGAGGGGGCCATCGGCACTCTCGTGGCCGTCGGGCAGCGTGACGAGCACGGCCTGCTTGCCGGTGGACGTCGCGTGGTACGACGGGCCGAGGGTGATCTCCTGCGGCTCCTCCGAGAGCCCGTCGACGACCGCGAGGTCGTCGAACCCGTCCTCGGTCTCCGGGCCGTACCAGCCGAGGAAGAGCTTCTCCGTCGGGCCCATGTGCCCGGCTCCGGTGCCGATCGAGTCCTCACCGTGGCCGAGCCACGAGCCGGAGTCCATCAGGGTCCAGTAGCCGTTGCTGTTGTCACCGTCGCCGGTGTCGTAGTAGTCCGGCAGGCCGAGGTCGTGGCCGAACTCGTGCGAGAACACACCGAGGCCACCGTTCTCGGGCTCGGTCGTGTAGTCGTAGATGTAGTAGCCGGAGTTGCCGATCTCGACGCCACCGATCGGGGCGCAGGCCGGGCACTCCGCCGACGGCGTGGGGCCGACGTCGCCGTACCCGGCGATGTTGGCCGACCAGCGGTGCGACCAGATCGCCCACGGGGCGGCACCGGCCTCCTCGCCCTCGCCGGCGTGCACGGCCTGGAAGTGGTCGATGTAGCCGTCCGGCTCGTTGTAGTCGCCGTCGCCGTCGATGTCGTAGCGGTCCCAGACGTCGTACTGGGCGAGGTAGTCCTTGACCTGCTGGGGCGTCTTGCCCTCCGAGGCCGCGGCGAACCAGGCATTGGCGGAGTCGCCGATGAAGTTGGTCATCTCCGGCTGGTTCTCCGCGCCGTCCGCGGCGGAGTAGTAGGACTCCGGGTGGTCGACGGTGACCCAGTCGGACACGTCGCCCTCGAGGTCGAAGCGACCGCTGGACATCTCGTCGTAGAGGTCCTTGAACGACTCGTTGCCCTGCTCGGGCATGCCGTTGAAGAACATGTCCTGGTAGTGCTGCCGGTTGAAGTCCGACTTCCAGTACGTCGTGTTGTCGCTGTCGGCCGGCTCCGGGATCTCGTTGTTGAGCGGCCCCGCGGTCTGCGTGGGGAAGGCCGGGTTGCCCGTGCCGTCGCCGAAGTCCACGAGGAACGTCAGCAGCTTGGCGCTCTGGCTCGACGGGTAGTCGACCTCGGTCCCGTCGGCGAGCTGGATCGTGCGGCTCTTGCCGCGGCCCTTGAGCTTGGCGTCGCCGTTGGCGAGCTGCTCGACGGCCTGCTTGCGCTGTGCTGCGCGCTGGCTGGCCAGCGGGCTCGGGCGGTTGTCGAGCTTCTTCGCGTCCTTGGCCGCGGCGGGCGGGGCCTTCAGACCGGGTTCGGTGGCATGGGCGGGTGTAGCGACGAACGGCAGTACGGCCGCGACCGCGAGCGAGCTCACGGTCGAGATGGCACGTCTCATCAAGGGTTTCCCTCCGAGTTGCAGCGGCCCCGAGGCCGCTGGAAACGACAGTCCTCGGACAGTACTGATGATTTCGGTCAATTTCGGCCACAAATTCGTAACCATCTGTCGCTGACTACGCTGAGCCCATGTCCGAGACCTCCGCCGTGCCGCGTCTGCTCGGCGCAGCGGAGGTGCGCTCGCTCGCCGCGCGGCTCGACCTGCACCCCACCAAGCAGCGTGGCCAGAACTTCGTGATCGACCCCAACACCGTCCGTCGGATCGTGCGGGAGTCCGGGGTCACGGCCGACGACGTGGTGCTCGAGGTGGGGCCCGGCCTGGGGTCGTTGACCCTCGCCCTGCTCGAGGTCGCCGGCCGGGTGACCGCGATCGAGCTCGACGACAAGCTCGCCGGACTGCTGCCCGAGACGATCGCGACCTTCGCCCCGGCGCAGGTCGACAGCTTCGAGGTCGTCCTGGCCGACGCGCTGCGGGTGGACTCGGTGCCCGGGCCGCCGCCGACGGCCCTGGTCGCGAACCTGCCCTACAACGTCTCTGTCCCGGTGCTGCTGCACCTGCTCGCGCTGCTGCCGACGCTGCGGCACGGCCTGGTGATGGTGCAGGCGGAGGTGGCCGACCGGCTCGCCGCCGAGCCCGGCTCCAAGGTGTACGGCGTCCCGTCGGTGAAGGCGGCCTGGTACGCCGACGTGCGCCGGGCCGGTGCCGTCGGCCGCAACGTCTTCTGGCCGGCGCCCAACGTCGACTCCGGCCTCGTGGCCTGGACGCACCACGCGCCCCCGACGACCAGCGTTTCGCGCGAGCGCGTCTTCGCGATCGTCGACGCGGCGTTCGCCCACCGCCGCAAGGCGCTGCGCGGCGCGCTGCGCAACATCGCGCCCGGCGAGGCGGTCGACGCCGCTTTGGCGGAGGCGGCCATCGAGCCGCTGACGCGAGGAGAGACACTGACCATCCACGACTTCGTCCGCCTGGCCGAGGCGCTGCCGGACCTGCAGGAGCTCCCCACATGACACCGGGCACGACGTTGACGGTGCGCGCGCCGGCGAAGATCAACCTCCATCTCGGCGTCGGCGCGCCGCGCGAGGACGGCTTCCACCCCCTCACGAGCGTCTACCAGGCCGTCGGGGTGTACGACGACCTCACGGTCGCCGACGCGGACGGCTGGTCGGTCGACGTCACGGTGTCGGACTGGATGGACCGCAGCCAGGTGCCGCTGGCCGGCGACAACATCGTCGACCGGGCGGCGACCCTGCTCGCGGCCCACCACGGTCTGACCGTGTCCGGAGAGGCGCACATCGACAAGGCGATCCCGGTCGCCGGGGGCATGGCCGGCGGCTCGGCCGACGCCGCCGCCGCGCTGGTCGCGCTGGACCGTCTCTGGGAGGCCAACACCTCCGACGACGACCTGCTGGCCCTGGCCGCGCAGCTCGGGAGCGACGTGCCGTTCGCCCTGGTCGGCGGCACCGCGCTCGGCACCGGGCGCGGTGAGATCGTGGAGCCCGTGCCCGACGCCGGCACGTGGTGGTGGGTGCTGGTGCCCTCGGCGACCGGCCTGTCGACCCCCGAGATCTACCGCCACTTCGACCGGCTCTTCCCCGACGCCCCCGTCGTACCCCCCATGCCCGAGCCGCTGCTCGCCGCGCTGGCCGCCGGTGACGCTCGCGCCCTCGCCGCTGCGCTGCACAACGACCTGCAGCCGGCCGCGCTCGACCTGCGGCCCGACCTGGCGAGGCTGATCGACGCCGGCGAGGCCGCCGGAGCGCTGCGCGGGGTCGTGACGGGATCCGGCCCGACCTGCGTCTTCCTCTGCGAGTCCGCCGACCAGGCCCGCGAGACCGCGGCCGAGCTGCAGGCGGCGCACGACGTCGTGCTGGTCACGACGGGCGCGGTCGCGGGAGCGCACACGGTGTCCTATGTCTAACCTCCTGAACCTCGAGCGCGTCTCCAAGTCGTACGGCGTCCGCCCCCTGCTCACCGAGGTCTCGCTCGGCATCGGCGTCGGCGAGCGGATCGGGATCGTGGGCCGCAACGGCGACGGCAAGACCACGCTGCTCGAGGTCATGACCGGCATCGAGGAGCCCGACACCGGCCGGGTCTCGCGCCAGCGCGGGCTGCTCATCGGCTACCTCCACCAGGGCGACGAGCTCGACGACACCCACACCGTGCGCGAGGCCGTGCTCGGCGGCCGCTCCGACCACGAGTGGGCCGCCGACTACCGGATGCGCGAGATCGTCGAGGTGCTGCTCGCCGGCGTCGCGCTCGACCGGGCCGTCAACGGGCTGTCCGGCGGGGAGCGCCGTCGCTGCTCGCTGGCCGAGCTGCTCCTGGGCGACCACGACCTGATCGTGCTCGACGAGCCCACCAACCACCTCGACGTCGAGGCCGTGGCCTGGCTCGCCCAGCACCTGGTCAAGCGCTCGTCCGCGCTGGTGGTCGTCACCCACGACCGGTGGTTCCTCGACGAGGTCTGCCAGTGGACCTGGGAGGTCCACGACGGTGCGGTGGACGCCTACGAGGGCGGCTACGCGGCGTACGTCCTGGCCAAGGCGGAGCGCTCGCGCCAGGCCTCGGCCTCGGAGATGCGCCGGCAGAACCTGGCCCGCAAGGAGCTCGCCTGGCTGCGCCGCGGCCCGCCGGCCCGGACGTCGAAGCCGAAGTTCCGCATCGACGCCGCCAACGCGCTGATCGAGGACGTGCCGCCGCCGCGCGACCGGCTCGAGCTGCAGAAGTTCGCGACCCAGCGGCTGGGCAAGGACGTCATCGACGTCGAGGACGCCGACCTGGTGCGCGGCGAGCGCACGCTGCTGAAGCACGCCACCTGGCGGCTCGGCCCGGGCGACCGGGTGGGCATCGTCGGCGTCAACGGCGCCGGCAAGAGCTCGGTGCTCAACCTCATCGCGGGGTCGCTGGCCCCGGCCGCCGGACGCGTGAAGCACGGTCGCACGATCGCGCTGCGGCACCTGACCCAGCAGCTCGACGACCTCGACCCGGACGGGCGGGTGCTGCCGATGGTCGAGTCGGCCCGTCGGATCACCAGGACCGCGGACGGGCAGGAGATCACGGCGAGCTCGATGCTGGAGCGCTTCGGCTTCACCGGCGACAAGCTGACCGCGCGGATCGGGGACCTCTCGGGCGGCGAGCGACGCCGCTTCCAGCTGCTGATGCTGCTCCTGGACGAGCCCAACGTGCTGCTGCTCGACGAGCCCACCAACGACCTCGACATCGACACCCTCAACGTGCTCGAGGACTTCCTCGACGGCTGGCCCGGCACGCTGATCGTCGTCTCCCACGACCGCTACTTCCTCGAACGGGTGACCGACTCGGTCTGGGCGCTGCTCGGCGACGGCCAGATCTCGATGCTGCCGCGTGGGGTGGACGAGTACCTCGAGCGTCGCGCCGGGGGGCTCGCCTCCGGACAGCTCGACGTCGGCTCGACCTCGCAGCAGGCCGCCGACGCCTCGGCCACGGCGACCCGGGCGCGGGTCGGCGGCGCCGAGGAGCGGGCGGCCCGCAAGGCCGTGTCCCGGATCGAGAAGCGGCTGGCCCGGATCACGGTCGAGGAGACCGCCATCAACGCCGAGATCCTCGAGCACGCCCAGGACTACGCGCGGCTCGCGGACCTCAGTGCCCGGCTCACCGCGCTGGCGACGGAGAAGGACGAGCTCGAGCTCGAGTGGCTCGACGCCTCGGAGCTGCTGGAGTAGTCACCTCGACCGGACGGCCACGGTCGGCACGATCGAGCCGACCGCCACGACGAGCACGACCGCGCTGAGCAGGGCGTACGTCGTGAGGTCGACGACCGGCACGGCGAGCCCCAGCAGCCCGGCGCTGACCCCGATCACGGCGGGCACCAAGGCGACGGTGCCGATCAGCCACGCCACGCCCGCCGTGACCAGCGCCTCGACCAGCGACATCGTGACCAGCTGGCGCCGGGTCGCTCCGGTGCGCCGGAGGAGCACGAGCTCGCCGCGCCGACCGGCGGTGGCCATCACCAGCGCGTTCGCTGCGGCGACCGCGACGAAGGCGAGCAGCGCGACCAGCAGCACCAGCGAGAGCCGTTGCTCCCCGGCGTCCGCGGTGGTCGCGGCATCGGCGTACGCCGCCGGTGTGGTCGCCGTGACGCCGCGGGAGGCCAGCTCCCGTCGTACACCGTCGGGGTCGGTGGTCTCCACCAGGACGGTGTCGACCCGGGTCGGGACGTCGGCGGCGGTCATCGTGGGAGCGCCGACGAGGTAGCCACCGAAGCCCAGACCCTGGTCGTAGACCGCGACGACGCGCAGCGTCGTGGTGTGGTCGCCCGGCAGCCGGACCTCGACGCCGTCACCGAGACCCTTCCCGGTCTCGAACCGGGCGTCGGTGCTGACCGCCACCGTGCCCGGCTCGTCGAGGCTCCTCAGCGAGCCCGCCACGACGCCGGGGTCGTACGAGGTGCCGACGCCCCCGGCAGGCAGCACCCGGAGCCCCACCGACTCCCAGGAGAGCGAGGCCAGTCCGGGGACGGCCTCGTCGTCGGTGCGGACCCGCGCGGTCACGGCGGCCAGCGGGTAGGCGTGCTGGACGCCGGTGGTGGCCGCGACGGCCGGTGCGTCGAGCGGCCCGCCGTCCGGGTCGGTGACGACCAGGTCGGCCGTCAGCCCCGCGCGCAGCTGCTCGGCGCCGGCCGTGGCGACGGCGGAGCTGACGCTGCCCTGGACGGTCCCGACCGCCACCATCACGGCGAGAGGGACGACGACCGTGGCGAGACGGCGGGAGAAGCCGCGGCTGTTGGCGAGCGCGAGGCGCGTGGCGGGTCGACGGACCCGCCCGGAGAGCGAGCCGGTCCGGGCGAGGAGCCAGGTGACCAGCAGCGGCCCGGCGAGGGCGGCGGCGGCGACGAGGAGCAGCGCCGACATCGCGGCGGAGGCGCTGCCCGCCGTGCCCGGCACCACCAGCGGTGAGCCGGCGGCCAGCAGCCCGAGCGCGGCCGTGACGATCGCGAGAGCCCGGCGCACGCGTCCGATCTCGCGGTGCTCGACACCGCTGTCACGCACGGCGACGGTCGGCGGCTGGCGCAGCGTCTCGCGGGTGGCCAGCCGACCGGCCACGAGTGCGACCGGCAGCAGCAGCGCGACGGCGCCGAGCGCGGCCGCGGGGTCGAGCACCAGGGCGGTGTCGGCGCCGATCATGCCCGCGTCCCGCAGCAGCGGCCGGGTCGCCCCGGCGGCCAGGAGGCCGGGTACGGCGCCGAGCGGCGCAGCGAGGACGGTCACCAGGAGCAGCTCGGTGCGGATCGCGCGCCGCACCTGGGTCCGGGTCGCGCCCACGGCGCGCAGCAGGGCGAGCTCCTGACGACGCTGGCGCAGGGCCAGCGTCACCGTCGAGGCGACGACGAGCACGACGACGACCAGCGCGGTGCCGGCGAACGACCCGGCGAGGGCGGCGAGCAGCCCGGTGTCCCCCTCGGTGCCGGAGGCGCGCAGCCCCGACTCCAGCAGGCGACCGGTCGCTGCGAGCAGCGCTGCCGCGAGCGCGATCACCACGAAGGTGCCGCTCAGGCTGCCGCGGTGGGCACGCACCGAGGCCCAGGCCTGCTGGACGTCCGCGGCGGTCCTGGCGCTCATCGGCCCAGCGCGACCATGCGCGCGGTGATCTGCTCGGCGGTCGGGGCATCGAGGTGGTCGACGAGTCGACCGTCGGCGAGGAAGATCACCCGGTCGGCGGCGGCCGCGACCCGGGGGTCGTGGGTGACGACCACGACCGTCTGGTCGAAGCGCCGCGCGGTCGACCGCAGGACCTGGAGCACCTCGGCCCCGGTGCGGGAGTCGAGAGCGCCGGTGGGCTCGTCGGCCAGGACGACGGTCGGGCGGGGAAGCAAGGCCCGGGCGATGGCGACCCGCTGGGCCTGTCCTCCGGACAGCTCACCGGGGCGGCGGCCCTCCAGGCCGGCGATCCCGACGGCTGCGACCAGCTCCGCCAGCCAGGCCGGGTCGGGCTCGCGCTCGGCCAGCACCATCGGCAGCCGGAGGTTGTCAGCGACCGTCAGGTGCCCGATGAGGTTGTAGGACTGGAAGACGAAGCCGACGTGCTCGCGCCGGAAGCGGGTCAGCGCGTCGCTCGAGAGCGAGCCGATCTCGTGCTCGCCGACCAGGATCCGGCCGCTGGTCGGGGTGTCCAGGCCGGCGGCGCAGCTGAGCAGCGTCGACTTGCCCGACCCCGAGGGGCCCATGACGGCGGTGAAGGAGCCGGGGGCGAGCGCGAGCGAGACCCCACGGACGGCGTGCACCGGCGCGGCGCCGGGATAGGTCTTGTGGACGTCGATCAGGTGGACGGCCGGAGGGGCCAGCGTGGGGGAGGAGGTCATGTCCACGACGCTAGGAGCGCGGCGTCGCCGGCACGAGCGCCGTCAGGACGAGATCCGGAGGTTGCATCCTTCGATGCAACCCGGCGGTGCGAGCACTCAGTCGGGGAGGTCCACGACCTTGTTCTGGTAGGCCCAGACGGCGGCCTGGAGACGGGACCGCACGCCGAGCTTGGGCAGGATGCGCGCCAGGTGGGACTTCACCGTCGACTGCTCGAGGACCAGCGAGCGGGCGATCTCCTCGTTGGACATGCCCTGCGCCAGCAGCAGCACGATCTCCAGCTCGCGGGCGGTGAGCAGGTCGGTCCCGCGGGCCGCGCTCACCGGCTGGGTCTGCCGTCGCTCGACGACCTCGCGCAGCACCCGCTTGGTGAGGGCGTCGTCGAGGGTGCCGTTGCCCGCCGCCACCGACCGCACCGCCTGGACCAGGACCGCGGGATCGGCGTCCTTGAGCAGGAAGCCGGACGCCCCGGCCTCCAGGGCGCCGAAGAGGTAGTCGTCGATGTCGAACGTCGTCAGCACCAGCACCGGCACGGGGTCCGGCACGCCGGGACCGCACAGCGCACGGGTGGCGCTGATGCCGTCCCGGCCGGGCATCCGGATGTCCATGCAGACGACGTCGGGGCGCAGCTCGCGTGCCCTCGCGACTGCCTCGTCGCCGTCGGCCGCCGTGCCCACCACCTCGATGTCGGGCTCGGCGCCGAGCAGCGTGCCCAGGCCCGCACGCACCAGCGCCTGGTCGTCGGCCACCACCACGCGGATCATCGGTCCTCCTCCGCAGGGTCATCGCGGGGCAGCGCGAGGGACACCCGCCAGCCGCCGTCGTCCGTGGGCCCCGCCTCGAGCGTGGAACCGGTGAGCTCTGCGCGCTCGCGCATGCCGACCAGCCCGAAGCCGGAACCGGGGTCGGTGTCGCCGGGGCCACCCGGACCGTTGTCGACCGTGACCCGGACGACGTCCGGGGCGCGCTCGTCGACGAGGACGTGCACGGTGGCACCGGGTGCGTGCCGGGCGGCGTTGGCCAGCGCCTCCTGCACCATGCGGTACGCCGCCAGCTGGGCCAACGGGCCCACCCCGTGGGCGGGGTCTCCGGGGCCGTGGAGGACGGCGAGGTCGACCGGCTGCCCTGCCGCGACGCGGTCGCCGACGAGCGCCGCGACGCCCTGCAGGTCCTCCGGGCGGGTCTCGCCGGGCGCCTGGTCCTCGCGCAGCAGGCCGACCAGGCTGCGCAGGTCGCGCAGCACCTCGGTGCTCTCCTTGCGCACCTGCCCGACGGCGATCTTGGCCGCGGCGGGGTCGGCGTCGATCTGGGTGGCGATCGCGGCCGTCATCACGGCGATCCCCGACAGGTGGTGCGCGGCGATGTCGTGGAGCTCGCGCGCCATGGCCGTCCGCTCGCGGGCGATGGCGGCCTGCACCAGCGCGACCTGCTCCCGCTCCAGCGCCTCGACCTGACGCTCGCGGGCCTGCCGGACGTCGCGGCGGGCGTTGACGATGGTGGCCACCAGGAGGGCCAGGCCGACGGACCCCAGTGCTTGCAGGAGCGAGCCGCCGACCAGCTCGGAGGCGGGGGCATCGGTCGCGGCGCCGCTGATCAGGCCACCCGCGGCCACGAGCACAGCGGCGGCCACGAGCGCCGGCCAGAGCGCTGCGACCGGCCGGCACGTCGCGGCGACGTACGTCGCGACCATGACCGCGAGCGAGGTGAGGCTCGTGGCGTCGTCGAGCCCGGCGAGGGCGGCGAGCGGCGCCGCCGCGGCGACGGCGACCAGCACGGCGCGGGGCGCCTGCCACGCGCGGACGAGCAGGCCCGCCTGGGCCGTCAGCAGGGCGGCGCCGACCCACCATCCGAAGGAGCCCACCGCCGGCAGCTGCGTGCCCCGGTCGGACTCGGAGAGCACGGGCAGCAGCAGGAGGGCGCCAGCCGACAGCACCCAGCAGCCGAGGGCGACGACGAGACGGCGCGAGCCGGGGCTCCGGGCGGGCACGTGCGGCCTCAGCTCGCGAAGGGCGCGAGCAGCGTGCGCAGCAGACCGGCCAGCTTCACGCGGTCCTTCTCCGGCAGCCCGTCGAGGAAGGTCTGCTCGGCGTCCAGCAGCTTCTCGAACGCGCTGTCCACGGCGACCTTGCCCTCGGGCGTGAGCCGCACCAGCACGCCGCGACGGTCGTGCGGGTCCGGCAGCCGCTCCACCAGGCCGCGGTCGACCAGCCGGTCGACCCGGTTGGTCATCGTCCCGCTGGTCACCAGCGTCTCGCGCAGCAGCTTGCCGGGCGAGAGCTCGTACGGCGCACCGGCGCGGCGCAGCGCGGCCAGCACGTCGAACTCCCAGGACTCCACGCGGGCGGTCGTGAAGGCGTCGCGCCGCGCCAGGTCCAGGTGCCGGCCCAGCCGGCTGATCCGGCTGAACACCTCGACGGGCGCCACGTCGAGGTCGGGACGCTCGCGCGCCCACGCCTCGACCAGCTCGTCGACCTCGTCCCGCATGGCGCGAGCGTAGCGGATCCGTCGAGAATCTTGACATCAAGATAATTACGGGCGCACGATGTGGGGGTGAGCCACACCTGGGACCCCGACCGCTACCTGACCTACGCCGACGAGCGCGGTCGGCCGTTCGTCGACCTGATCGCGCGGATCGGCGCCACGCGACCACGCGCCGTGGTCGACCTGGGCTGCGGGCCGGGCAACCTGACGGCGCTGCTCGCCGAGCGCTGGCCCGAGGCGTCGGTCGTCGGGCTGGACTCGAGCGCGGAGATGATCGCCGCCGCTCGGACCGCCGTGCCCGCGATCGCGTTCGACGTCGCCGACCTGCGCTCCTGGGTCCCACCCGAGCCGGTCGACGTGCTGGTCTCCAACGCGACGCTGCAGTGGGTCCCCGGCCACCTCGAGCTGCTGCCGGCGCTCGTCGCCCAGGTCGCCCCGGGCGGCTGGTTCGCCTTCCAGGTGCCCGGCAACTTCGACGAGCCCAGCCACACGATGCGCGACGAGCTGGCCGGGCAGGCGCCGTACGCCGCCCACACCGCCGGGGTCGCCGTCCCCAGCAGCCACGACCCGGCGGTCTACCTCGACGCGCTCGCCGGGCTCGGCTGCACCGTCGACGCGTGGGAGACGACGTACCTCCACCTGCTCACCGGCCCGGACCCGGTCTTCACCTGGGTCTCCGGCACCGGCGCCCGACCGACCCTCCAGGCCCTGCCCGCCGACCTGCGGGTCGACTTCGAGAGGGAGTTCAAGAGCCGGCTCGCCGCGGCCTACCCCGAGCACGCGTACGGCGTCGTGCTGCCCTTCCGGCGGGTGTTCGTGGTGGCCCGGGTGCCGGCATGAGGCTGCACCACGTCCAGGTCGCCTGCCCGCCCGGCGGCGAGGACGAGGCGCGGCGCTTCTACCGCGACGGCCTCGCGTTGACCGAGGTGGAGAAGCCCGTCGACCTCCGGGCCCGCGGCGGGGCGTGGTTCCGCGGCGGAGGAGCCGAGATCCACGTCGGGGTCGAGGACCCGTTCGTCCCCGCCCGCAAGGCGCACCCGGCCCTGCTCCTCGACGACGTCACCGCGCTCGAGAGGATGGCGGAGCGGCTGCAGGGGCTCGGCTTCGAGGTCGACTGGAGCCAGCGAGGCACGTTCCCGGGCTACCAGCGCTTCCACACCGCCGACGTGCACGGCAACCGGGTCGAGGTCCTCGGCTGAGTAGACCGCTCGGCGCGCGGGCTCAGCCGCCCGTCAGCGCCTTGCGACCCAGCACGACGACACCGGCCCCGAAGAAGCCGATCAGGGCCAGGCCGAGCGCCGCTCCGCCGTCATGGGCGAGCAGCACGACGCCGCCCACGACCGGCACGAGCAGCAGCAGCGCGAAGGCGAGGAGCGACCAGCTGATCCGACGCTCGCTCACGAGTGCCAGATCTCTCCGGCGAGCGGGGCCACCTTGGCGGCCTGGGACCGCCCGGCGCGCGCGGAGGCGGGCCGTTGGGCCGGGTCGAGGACGTTCCTGCCGATGGCGGCGACCGAGTCGGCGTCGGGCGCGACCACGAGGTGGGGCACCGACCCCAGCAGCTGGCCGGCGGTCCGCATCGGCCCGATCGCGCGGTCGACGGGCGTGAACGCGAGCACCCGGTCGCAGTCGGCGAGCAGGTCGGCGTTCGAGCCCGACCGGGCGCCCCCGTCGATGAACGGTCGGCCGTCGATCGGGACCGGTGGGTAGACCCCGGGCACGGCGCAGCTCGCCGCGACCGCCTCGACCAACGACACGCCGTCGGAGCCGTCGAAGGTGCGCAGCGCCCCGGAGGTGGCGTCGACGGCGGTGACCTGCAGGCGCCGGTCGTCGGCCCACTCCTGGACCGGGAGCCGTTCGCGGATCGCCTCGAAACGCTCCTCCAGCGTCGGCAGCCGCCCGGCCTCGGCGCGGCGTACCGACCACTGGCCGACCAGCCGCCCGAAGGTCTCGAGGTCACCCCGCGCACGGGCGAGCGACCAGGCGAACCCGGCCAGCACGCGCGGCCCGATCGTCGCCAGCGGCGCCGGCCTCGGGGTCGAGACCTGGTAGGCGAAGAGGTCCTCGAGCGTGACGCCGGTGGTGATCTGGGCTCCGACCACCGAGCCCGCCGACGTGCCGACGACCGCGTCGGCGGTGGTCACGTCGACGCCGAGCTCCTGCAGTCCGTAGAGCAGGCCGGTCTCCCAGGCGATGCCGGTGATCCCACCTCCGCCGAGCACCAGTCCGCGTCGCAGTGTCATGCCCGCGAACCTACTGGCCGGGCACGAGCGCGAGGGTGTCGAGGTCGCGGATCGCCGCGCACGAGCGGGCCACCATCGCGGCGAACATCCGGTCACCGCGCTCGGTGCGGGTGCCGTAGGCACAGCCGAAGACCGACACCAGCGGTCCCTGCACCATCGCGAACCGGTAGTCCTCCCAGCACTCCTCGAGCGAGTAGCCGGCGAGCGGCGAGCCGTCGACGGCGTACGCCGCGAGCGCTGAGTGGTACGCCGCCACGAGCTCGCGCTCGTGGGCCTGCCGGTCCTCGACGGAGAGGCCGGTGCTGAGGAAGTACGCGAGGTCGCGAGCGGGCAGGGCCAGGCTGAGCGTCTGCCAGTCCAGCGCGACGACGCCGTCGCCGCCGCCGGGTGGGAACATCAGGTTGTCGAGGCGGTAGTCGCCGTGCACGAGCCCGAACCGCTCCGCCCGCGCGAGCGCCCAGGCCTCGACGATCTCGACGACCCGGCGCAGCGTGACGACGTCCTCGTCGCTCAGCAGCGCCGCCAGGCCGTCGACGAAGATGTCGGTGGCGGGGCCGTACAGCTCGGCCATCAGCGACGCGTCCTCGGGTCCGTTGACCTGCAGGCCCTCGACGTCGAGCAGCGTCGGGTCGCACCAGCGCGGACCGTGCAGCCCGGCCAGGTTGACCACGGCGTCGCGGGCCTGCCCCACCGAGCAGCCGGCGAGCTGGTCGCCCTGCTCGCGCGGGGCGAGGTCCTCCAGCAGGAGCGTGAAGTCGCCGGAGTCCGCCGCCATCTCGGAGTAGTACGACGCGGGCACCCGGACGTCGACGGTCGGCGCGATCAGCGAGTAGAAGCGCAGCTCGGTGCGGTAGACGTTGGCGAGGAGGTCACGGGTGCCCGGATCGGGTGCGGGCAGCTTCGCCAGCAGGCTCGCCGGTACGTCGCTCCCGCTCAGCGCCAGGCGGTAGCAGGTGCCGATCTGGCCGGTGCCGACCGGCGTCGCGGTGAGGTCGTCGACCTGGCGGCCGAGCGCCTGCGACAGCCAGGCGGGCGTGAGCTCGTCGATGTTCATCGGGACCGTCCTGGGTTGGTCGGCAGTCCGGAGAGCTGCGCGCTGGGTCGGATCTCGCGCCACGCGTCGAGCACGGGCGCCAGCTCGGTCGGGGTGGCGCCGTGCAGGATCACGCTGTCGGCGCCCGCGTCGAGCTGGTCCTGGATCCGGGACGCGCACCGGGCGGCCGTCCCGGTGGCCGACGCGGCCAGCCACTCGGGCGGCAGCACGTCGTCGCGCAGGTGGGTGAGCTCCTCGACGGTGCCGATGGCGTCGAACGCCCCGGGGTAGCCGACCACCAGGTCGTCGGTCCGGAACCGCTCGAGCGCGGCCAGGTCCCAGCCGTTGGCGCGCACCAGCACCTCGCCGTACCCCTGGAGGTAGGTCGCGAGCCGGCCGACCAGCTTGCGCAGCCGCAGCTCCTCGGGGATCGACTCCTCGACGGTGGCCAGCACGGCCCAGATGCGGACGCCGGCGGGGTCGCGGCCGGCCTCCTCCGCGGACCTCCGGATGGTCGTGACCGACCGGGCGAGCGTCTCGTCGGAGAGGAACGTGTGCAGCACGACGCCGTCGGCGACGCGGCCCGCGAGCTCGAGCGTGCGGCCGCCGATCGCCATCATCAGGACCGGGATGTCCTCGTCGAAGGAGCTGTCCTGGCTGAGGTACGGGTAGCTGCCGGCCGGCCCGTCGTGGCCGAGCACGGCCTGGCCGTGCCACAGCGAGCGGTAGATCCCGACCGCGTCCTCCATCTGCGCGCCGGTGACCCGCGGCACGCCCATGACGTCGAAGAGCAGGTCGAAGCCGCGGCCGAGCCCGAACGCGTAGCGCCCACCGGTCAACCGGTGCATCGTCGTCGCGAACGTCGCCGTCACCAGCGGGTGCCGGGTGTTGTGGTTGGTCGCGGCGGTCGCGATGCCGATCGTCTCGCTGACCGCGCCGGCCGCGCCGGCCATGACGGCGGCGTCCTTGACGTTGAACCGCTCGGAGAGGAAGACCGAGCCGATGCCCAGCCGCTCGGCGAGACGCACCTCGCCGAGCAGGTCGCGCGGGCTCGCCGAGTGCCCGGCCAGGCCGTAGCAGCCGATCTCCGGCAGCTCCTGGCCCTCGGGGCGAGACGTGGTGTCGGTCACAGCCGGGCACGCTAGCAGTCGAATTGACACGCGTCAGGTCATCGCGCCCGTCGGCGTCGGATTCCGGGCAGCGGCCGCGCTCGCCGTACCCTGGTCCGGCCATGACTGCCACGCCAGAGACCGCCCAGAAGTCACCGGGTCCCGAGACGGGACCGCGTCCCTCCGCGACCGGCGGTGCGGCACGCACGTACGAGGTCCGCACCTACGGGTGCCAGATGAACGTCCACGACTCCGAGCGCCTCACCGGGCTGCTCGAGGGCGCCGGCTACGTCTCGGCCGGCGCCGACGAGCAGGCCGACGTCGTCGTCTTCAACACCTGTGCGGTGCGCGAGAACGCCGACAACAAGCTCTACGGCAACCTCTCGCACCTGGCGCCGATCAAGGCCGCCAACCCCAGCATGCAGATCGCCGTCGGCGGCTGCCTCGCGCAGAAGGACCGCTCGACGATCACGGCGAGGGCGCCGTACGTCGACGTCGTCTTCGGCACCCACAACATCGGCTCGCTGCCGGCCCTGCTCGACCGCGCGCGGTCGATGGAGGAGGCGCAGGTCGAGATCCTGGAGTCGCTCGAGGTCTTCCCCTCGACCCTGCCGACCAAGCGCGACTCGGCGTACGCCGCCTGGGTCTCGATCTCCGTCGGCTGCAACAACACCTGCACCTTCTGCATCGTCCCGGCGCTGCGGGGCAAGGAGAAGGACCGCCGCCCCGGCGAGATCCTGGCCGAGATCGAGGCGCTGGTCGCCGACGGCGTCTCCGAGATCACCCTGCTCGGCCAGAACGTCAACGCGTACGGCGTGGAGTTCGGCGACCGCCAGGCCTTCTCCAAGCTGCTGCGCGCGTGCGGCGACATCGCGGGGCTCGAGCGGGTGCGCTTCACCAGCCCGCACCCCGCGGAGTTCACCGACGACGTCATCGAGGCGATGGCCGAGACGCCCAACGTGATGCCCTCGCTGCACATGCCGCTGCAGTCCGGCTCCGACAAGGTCCTCAAGGACATGCGCCGGTCCTACCGGCAGGCGAAGTACCTCGGCATCATCGAGCGGGTGCGGGCGGCCATGCCCGACGCCGCGATCACCACCGACATCATCGTGGGCTTCCCGGGCGAGACCGAGGAGGACTTCCAGGCGACGCTCGACGTGGTGCGGGAGGCACGCTTCGCCGGTGCGTTCACGTTCCAGTACTCCAAGCGCCCCGGCACCCCCGCCGCCACGCTGGAGGACCAGATCTCCCCCCAGGTGGTCAGGGACCGCTACGAGCGGCTGGCCGCCCTGGTCGACGACGTGGCGTGGCAGGAGGGTCAGCGGCTCGTCGGACGGCGCGTCGAGCTGATGGTCTCCGAGGGCGAGGGACGCAAGGACAAGGCGACCCACCGCCTCTCCGGCCGCGGCCCCGACAACCGCCTGGTGCACTTCACCCCGCCCGAGGGCGTCGAGGTGCGACCGGGCGACATGGTGACGGTCGAGATCACGTACGCCGCTCCGCACCACCTGGTCGCCGACGGGCCGGCGAGCGCCGTACGACACACGCGCTCCGGCGACGCCTGGGCCCTGCGACAGGCTCAGGAGTCCGGCGACGGACCCGCGACGGCCGGGGTCGCCCTCGGCATGCCGAGCATCGGCGTACCCGCACCGCTGCCGGAGGCGACCCGTGCCTGCTGACGCACCCACGATCCTCGCGACCTCCGGCGGCTGGGCGCCCGACGACCGCCTGCGCTGGGGTGTCGGCCCGATGACCGACCACGCCGTCGAGCTCTCCGGCGCGACCGGACGGGCGCCGCGCGTCTGCTTCCTCGGCACCGCCTGCGGGGACGACGCGGGGCTGCTGCGCGACTTCTACAACGCGGCCCAGCAGCGAGGCTTCCACCCCTCCCACGTGCAGCTCTTCACGATGCCCAACGTCGAGGACGTCACCGCGCACCTGCTGGAGCAGGACGTCGTCTGGGTCTGGGGCGGCAGCGTCGCCGGCCTGCTGGCGATGTGGCGCCTGCACGGCGTCGACACGGCGATGCGGACCGCGTGGGAGGCCGGTGTCGTGCTGACCGGCGTCTCGGCCGGATCCATCTGCTGGCACGTCGGTGGCACCACCGACTCCTTCGGCCCGCAGCTGCGCCCGATCACCGACGGCCTCGGCCTGCTGCCCTTCTCCAACGGCGTCCACTACGACAGCGAGGAGCAGCGCCGCCCGCTCTTCCAGTCCCTCGTCGCCGACGGCACGCTGCCGGCGGGCTACGCCACCGACGACGGCGCCGGTCTGCTCTACCGCGGCACCGAGATGGTCGAGGCGTACGCCGAGATCGACGGCGCGGGCGCCTACTTCGTCGAGAGCGGCCCCGACGGCAGCGCCGTCGAGACCCAGCTCGACGTCACGCGACTGCGCTGAGCCCGACGGCTCACTCCGAGCGCGGGTCCTGCTCGGAGTAGCCCGCCTTGGGTCCCAGGCCGGCGGGGTTGTGCTCCGGATTGCCCGGCGACTGCTCGGGAGGCGTCTCCTCGCCTGGCTCGCGCTCGTGCTCCGACACGTCCAGCAGCCCGTCGGTGGCCTCCTGGCCGGGGCCGGTCGAGCCGACCCGCTCGCTGCTCACGCCCATGCCGCCGGCCGCGCGGGCCGGACCGCTCGAGCCGGGAGTCGAGGACTGGAGCTCCTCGTCGGCGTCCCCGCTCATGCCGGCGACTCCCGCTCCGGCTCGGCGTCCTTGCCGTCATCGGACTCGGTGGCCTCCGTCGAGGTGTCCTCGCTGTCCGAGACCTCCTGCTGGACGGTCTCGGGGGCGACCTCGGTCAGAGCCGGGTTCTCCTCCGGCGTCAGGTCGGGGATCGCGTTCAGCGAGTCCGGGTCCTCCACGAGGGCGTCGGCCCCGCCGGGGTTGGGCTCGCCGGGCTCGATCTCGGGATCGGGCATGGGGCCGAGGTCAGGGTGGGACACGGCAGTCTCCTCGTGGGTCGGGCTCAGAAGCCGAAGGTGGAGTACGCCGTCGCCGTACCCGTTCGCAGGGCCTCCAACACGACCCGCTCGTGCGGCACCACCGGCTCCGGCAGGTCGGCGAGCGGGCACCAGCGCAGGTCGGCGGCCTTCTCGGGCTCGACGATGCGCGGCTCCCCGGTCCAGGAGCGGGCGGTGAAGAAGAAGTCGATGCGCTCGTCGATCGCCTCGGCGTGCCGGGTGCGCTGCATCGAGGTCACGAACGACAGGTCCAGGTCGGCGACGCCGATCTCCTCGGCGGCCTCGCGGTGCGCGGCGTCGTACGCCGTCTCGCCCTGCTCGACGTGGCCCGCGGCCGCCGCGGCCCAGTGGTCGTCCATGTAGCCGGTGTTGCGGCGCAGCTGGAGCAGCACCTCGGTGCCGGAGGCTCCCTCACGCAGCAGGAAGACGTACGCCGCCGGGACGACGACGAAGCGGCCGTGCGTCACTCACTGACCCCCGGAGCCGTCGGAGGGCTCGTCCAGCGAGGTCTCGGCGTTCTCCGCCTGCTCGCCCGGAGGGGTGGCGTCGTGGCCCTCGGTCATCTCCGTGGGGTGCTCGCCCGGGGGCGTGCCGTCGCCGTCGGTCGCGGTGGGCTCGTCGTTCTCCTCGGGCACGGGTGCGGTCATGTTTGCCACACTAGCCACGTGCAGCCAACCCCCGACCGCGTGCCGATCGTGGCCGTCGTCGGGGCCACGGCCTCCGGCAAGACCAACCTCTCGCTCGACCTCGCCGAGCGCCTCGGCGGCGAGGTGGTCAACACCGACGCCATGCAGGTCTACCGCGGCATGGACGTCGGCACGGCGAAGCTGCCGGTCGCCGAGCGTCGCGGCATCCCGCACCACCTGCTCGACACGCTCGACGTCCGCGACCCGGCCACGGTCGCGCAGTTCCAGGACTGGGCGCGCGCGGCCGTGAGCGAGCTGCGCGCCGCGGGGCGGACGCCGGTGCTCGTCGGCGGCTCCGCCCTCTACACCCGGGCGATCGTGGACCGCTTCGAGTTCCCCGCCACCGACGCGGCCGTCCGGGAGCGGCTGGAGGCCGAGCTCGCCGAGGTCGGCCCGGCCGTCCTCTACGAGCGCCTGCGCACGCTCGACCCGGAGGCCGCCGACCGGATGCTGGTCGAGAACGGCCGCCGTACCGTCCGCGCCCTCGAGGTCATCGAGATCACCGGGCGCCCCTACAGCGCCTCGCTGCCGACCCTGGAGTACGCCGACCCGCACACCGTCCAGATCGGTGTCGACATCGACCGGCCGACCCTGGACGAGCGGATCGAGCGCCGCGTCGACCTGATGTTCGAGCAGGGCTTCGTCGCCGAGGTGGAGCGGCTGCTCGACCAGGGCCTCGCCGAGGGGCGTACGGCGTCCGTCGCCATCGGCTACCGCGACGTCGTGGCGCACCTGCGGGGCGAGCTGAGCCTGGCAGAGGCCCGCCAGCGGACCGTCTACGCGACCCGGCGGTTCGCCCGACGCCAGGACGGCTGGTTCCGCAAGGACCCGCGGATCGTCTGGCTGCGGTACGACGACCCCGCCCTCGCCGACCGGGCCGTCGACGCCGCCCGGCGCGCACTGTCGGCGGCCGGCTCCATCCTGGACGCATGAGCCGCACGATCTTCTACACCGCCACCACGCTGGACGGGTTCCTCGCCGACGACCACCACTCGCTCGACTGGCTGCTGACCCAGCCGATCGACGAGGTCGGTCCGTTCAGCTACGGCGCGTTCATCGCGACCATCGGCGCGATCGCGATGGGTGCGTCGACGTACGAGTGGGTGCTCCGGCACAACGAGACCTCCGGGGACCCGTGGGCCTACGAGGAGCCGAGCTGGGTCTTCACCCACCGCGACCTGCCGCTCGCCGCCGACTCCGTGCAGCTGACGGCGGCGCCCGTCGCCGAGGTGCACGCCGCCATGACCGCTGCGGCCGACGGCCGGGACGTCTGGGTCGTCGGCGGGGGAGATCTGGCCGCCCAGTTCGCCGAGGCCGGCCTGCTCGACGAGGTCGTCGTGTCGATCGCGCCGGTCACCGTGGGCTCGGGCAAGCCGCTCTTCCCGCGCCGCTTCGACCTCGAGCTGCTCGAGGTCGACCGCAACCGGGCCTTCGTCTGCGCGCGCTACCGGGTGGTCGGCCCGCGTTTACCCCCCGACTGAGCGGGCACCGGACAGGGAGCAACCGCTTCTCGGGAGGTTGATCCATGCGTGCCGTCTCTGCCCTCGCAGCCCTGTCCCTGACCGCCACCCTGGTGGGGGTCTCGGCTCCCTCCGAGGCGGCCGCGTCGGCCCGTCCGCGCGCCGCCGAGCCACCCAAGCGCGCGACGGCGTACGGCTCCGGAGGTGCGGTGACCTCCGTCGACCCCTACGCCACGCAGATCGGGCTGCGGGTGCTGCGCGCCGGCGGCAATGCCACGGACGCCGCCGTCGCCACGGCGGCCGCGCTCGGCGTGACCGAGCCGTTCAGCGCCGGCATCGGCGGCGGTGGCTACTTCGTCCACTACTCGGCGAGGACCGGCAAGGTGCAGACGATCGACGGTCGCGAGACCGCGCCGGCCGCGATGCCGCACGACGCGTTCATCGACCCCACCACCGGCAAGCCCTACAACTTCTCGCCGGAGCTGGTCACCAGCGGCGTCTCGGTCGGGGTGCCCGGCACGCTGGCGACCTGGCAGCGCGCGCTCGACCGCTGGGGCACGCGGTCGCTGGGCGCGTCGCTGCGACCGGCCGCCCGGCTCGCCGACCGCGGCTTCGTGGTCGACCAGACCTTCAACAGCCAGGTGGAGCAGAACAAGCAGCGCTTCACCGCGTTCGTGCCGACCAAGCGGCTCTACTGGCGGGGCGGCCACGCCCCGGCGGTGGGCAGCACCTTCCGCAACCCGGACCTGGCGGCGACGTACCGCCTGCTGGCCCGCAAGGGCACGAAGGCCTTCTACCGCGGTGCGATCGCGGGCGAGATCGTGCGGGCCGTCCGCAGGCCACCGAAGACCGCCGACACCACGCTGCCGGTCCCGAGGGGCTACCTGGTCAGGCGCGACCTGAAGCGCTACCGCGCCCTGGACCGCCGACCGACCCGGATCGGCTACCGCGGGCTGGACGTCTACGGGATGGCCCCGTCGTCGTCCGGCGGCTCGACGGTCGGTGAGGCGCTCAACATCCTCGAGCGCTCCGACCTCGCCGGCATGCCGCGCGCCCAGGCCCTGCACCGCTACCTCGAGGCGAGCGCGCTCGCCTTCGCCGACCGGGGTGCGTACGTCGGCGACCCGGCGCAGGTCGACGTACCGCTGCGCGACCTGCTCTCCGACAGGTTCGCCGCGGAGCGGGCCTGCCTGATCAGCCCGACGGCCACGCTGGCGAAGCCGGTGGCGGCCGGCGACATCACGTCGTACGACGGGAGGTGCGCGTCCAGCGGGGCGGCCGGCACGACGGCGAACGACACCGAGAACGTCGAGACCACCAATCTCACCGTCGCCGACCGGTGGGGCAACGTCGTCGAGTACACGCTGACCATCGAGCAGACCGGTGGCTCCGGCATCGTCGTGCCCGGCCGCGGCTTCCTGCTCAACAACGAGCTCACCGACTTCACGGCGACGTACGACCCCGCCGACCCCAACCGGATCGAGCCGCTGAAGCGGCCGCGCTCGTCCATGGCGCCGACGATCGTGCTCCGGCACGGCAGGCCCGCGCTCGCGGTCGGCTCGCCCGGCGGCTCGACGATCATCACGACCGTCCTCCAGGTGCTGGTCAACCGGCTCGACCTCGGCATGACCCTGCCCGAGGCGATCGCCGCGCCGCGGGTGACCCAGCGCAACACCACGACCGACCAGGCCGAGCCGGCGTTCGAGCAGCGCTACGGCGCCGCGCTCGAGGCCCTCGGTCACGACGTGGTGCCCTACCAGGACATCTTCACCGGCACCCAGGAGATCGGCGCGGCCACCGGCATCGAGTTCCGCGGCCGGCGGCTGGTGGTCGCGGCGGAGCCGACGCGTCGCGGTGGCGGCGCGGCCGCGGTGGTGCACCCCAACTGAGGTGCGGCCCGGGCGGGCGCCCCGTACCGTTGAGGGGTGCCGACCGCCGCCTGGACCGAGATCACGACCGTCGACGACCTCGTCGGTCTGCTGGGTGAGCCGCACGCCCGCGCCCGCGACAAGGGGCGTACGGCGCTCCTCGACGTCGACCGCGACTGGCTGGCCGCGACCCCGTTCTGCGTCCTGGCCACCGCGTCCGCGCTCGGCGAGTGCGACGCCTCGCCGAAGGGCGACCCGGCCGGCCGGCTGGTCCACGTCATCGACGAGCACACGATCGCGCTGGCCGAGCGGCCCGGCAACAAGCGGGCCGACGGCTACAAGAACATCCTGCAGAACCCCCACGTGGGGCTGAACTTCTTCATCCCCGGCCGCGGCGACACCCTGCGCATCAACGGTCGGGCCCGGCTCGTCAGCGATGCCCCGTTCTTCGACGAGATGGTTGTCAAGGGCCACCGGCCGGTCCTGGCCGTGGTCGTCGACATCGACGACATCTTCTTCCACTGCGCGAAGGCGTTCCTGCGCTCGGGGCTGTGGAAGCCGGAGACCTGGGACCCCGACGGCACCGTCCCGCGCCGCGCGGTGATCGCCAAGGACGTCGAGCCCAGCGGGATGACGCTGGAGGAGCTCGACGCCTACTACGCCGAGGCCAGCTACGCCCAGGGCCTCTACGGGACCGGCCGTGCCTGAGTACCCCTTCCTCAAGGGCCACGGCACCGAGAACGACTTCGTGCTGCTGCCCGACCACGACGGCACCGTCCACGGCGACCTGCCGGCCGAGCAGATGTCGGCGCGGGTGCGCGCGCTGTGCGACCGGCACGCCGGGATCGGCGGCGACGGGGTGCTGCGCGTCGTCCGCGACGGCGACCGGTGGTTCATGGACTACCGCAACGCCGACGGCTCGCTCTCGGAGATGTGCGGCAACGGGATCCGGGTCTTCGCCCGGCACCTGGTCGAGGAGGGGCTCGCCGACCCCTCGGAGCCGATCCCGATCGGCACCCGCGACGGCGTGAAGACCCTGCTCGTCGACGGTGACCTGATCACCGCCGACCTGGGCGAGCCGACCGTGCTCGGCGAGTCGAAGGTCGCCGTACCCGGTCATGCCTGGGTCGCCCGGCACGTCGACATGGGCAACCCGCACGCCGTCGCGTTCGTCGACGCGCTCGAGGACGCCGGCCACCTGCTCGACGCGCCGGAGCACGACGCGGCGACGTACCCCCACGGCGTCAACGTGGAGTTCGTCGTACGCCGCGGTGACCGGCACGTCGCGATGCGGGTGCACGAGCGCGGCTCGGGGGAGACCCGGTCGTGCGGCACCGGCGCCGGTGCCGTGATGGTGGCCGCGGCCGTCGCGGACGGCGTCGTCGGACCGCCGCCCGAGGACGTCGCCTACCGCGTCGACGTGCCCGGCGGCACCCTCACCGTCACCTGGACCTCGGGCAACCGGATCCTGCTCACCGGCCCCGCGGTGGTCGTGGCCCGGGGGACCACGGACCTGTAACGGGTTCTATGCTCCGAGCCATGGACATCAACGGAGCCAGTGCCATCGTCACGGGAGGCGCGTCCGGCATCGGAGCCGCGGCCGCCCGCCAGCTCGCCGCGAAGGGCGCGATCGTCGTGGTCGCCGACCTGCAGGCCGACAAGGGTGAAGCCCTCGCCCAGGAGATCGGCGGCGTCTTCGCCCGGGTTGACGTGACCGACACCGACCAGATCAAGGCCGCGGTCAACGCGGCCGCCGAGATCGCGCCGCTGCGCGCGGTCGTCAACTCCGCCGGCATCGGGTGGGCGCAGCGCACCATCGGCCGCGACGGCGAGTTCGACTCGGCGGCCGACCTGGCCGCGTTCACCAAGGTGATCGCGATCAACCTGATCGGCACCTTCGACGTGGTCCGCCTCGCCGCGACCGTGATGAGCCGCAACGAGCCCGACGCCGACGGCTGCCGCGGCGCCATCGTCAACCTCGCCAGCGTCGCCGCCTTCGACGGGCAGATCGGCCAGGCGTCGTACTCCGCGTCCAAGGGCGGCGTCGTCGGGATGACCCTCCCGGTCGCCCGTGACCTGTCGGCCTCCGGGATCCGCCTCAACACCGTCGCGCCCGGCCTGATCGACACCCCGATCTACGGCGAGGGCCCGGAGTCCGACGCGTTCAAGGCCAACCTCGGCGCCAACGTGCTCTTCCCCAAGCGCCTCGGCGTCCCGGACGAGCTCGCCAGCATGGTCGTCGAGTGCATCACCAACAGCTACCTGAACGCCGAGGTCATCCGCGTCGACGGCGGCATCCGGATGCCCCCGAAGTAGTCATCTGCCTCGGGTCGTCCGCCTCCGGCATCTCTCTGCACCGGCCTCAGGCGGACGACCCGACTACGCCCGACGACCCATCCGCGCCAGGAGCCTGGTCTGCCGGTCCGCGTCGTCGGCGACCTCGACGGGCTGGCGGAAGACGCCCTCGTCGTACGCGTGCTCCC
Source organism: Nocardioides sp. URHA0020 (assembly GCF_000620705.1). GTDB lineage: Bacteria > Actinomycetota > Actinomycetes > Propionibacteriales > Nocardioidaceae > Nocardioides. The sequence continues at coordinate 369,892 of NZ_KK211166.1, read as the reverse complement.
CGAAGCCGATGAAGGCCTGCTCCATCACGTCCATGTCGGCGTCCGTGAAGGTGGTCGGCCGCCCGTTCGACGAGCCGAGGTCCCAGCCGTGGACGACCAGGTCGAAGCCGTAGAAGGCGTCGAGGGTCGCGCCGATCGTCGTGCGCCCGAAGAAGCCGTCGTACTCGCGGGCGCGGAGGTCGTCGTCGGAGACGACCGGGCGTACGGCGGCCAGGTGCTCCCGCCACACCTCGCCCGGCTCGCCCGACGGGCGAGCGCCCAGGTCGACGTCGTGACCCTCGAGGAACTGCCGCTCGGTGTCGACCACGTGGCCGACGACGTCGGCGGCGGTCCAGTCCTCGCACGGGCTCGGAGCGGACCAGTCGGTGGTCGCCTCCACGGTGGCGGTGAAGCGGTCGGCGGCAGCGAGGTAGAAGTTCATGGCTCCACCGTGCCTCGCGGACACCGGCGGTTCTTGAAAGAATCCGACACATGACGGGACCTGAGGGCGCCGCGCGACCGATCGACCCGACCGAGCGGGCCCACCTGCTCGACGAGACCGGCTACACCCCGCCGATCCACCGCTACGCGCCGAGCCCCGCGCTCGCAGACGTCGTACGCCGCTACTGGATGCCCATCTGGGCCCTTCCCGCCGGCCGGACCTCGGTGCAGCGCGTGCTGCAGTACCCCGTCTGCCTCACCGTGATCTCGGACAGCTACGCGCTGCTCGTCGGTCCGAGCACCGGGCTGTCCACCACCGAGCTCAGCGGCAGCGGCTGGGCCCTCGGCACCATGCTCCAGCCGGCCGCCGGGCTCGCCCTCGTCGGCGGACCGGTCGAGCAGCTCACCGACCGCGCCGTGCCGCTCGCCGACGCCGACCTCGTCGCCCGGGTCCGCGAGGCGATCGGCGACGAGCCCGACGACCCGGATCGCCGGCAGTCGGCGGTCGCGGCGATGGAGGCGTCGCTCGCGACCCTGCTGCCCGTCGACGAGGAGGGCCGGCTGGTCAACGCCATCGTCGAGCACGTCGAGGGCGACGCCGAGGTGCAGCGGGTCGGCCAGGTCTGCGACAAGTTCGCGATCACCGAGCGCACCCTGCAGCGGCTCACCGCCCGCCGCATCGGGCTGTCGCCGAAGTGGCTGATCCAGCGCCGACGCCTCCACGAGGCCGCCGAGCGGCTCGCGGGCAGCGACCGGCCCGACCTCGCGCGGGTGGCGGCCGACCTCGGCTACGCCGACCAGGCCCACTTCGGGCGGGACTTCCGGGCCGTCACCGGCCTCACGCCGGGGGAGTACGCCGCGGAGCGACGCCCTCCGGGCTGAGCTCGATCACCAGGTCGGCCCGCGCGGCCGCGGCCCCGACCAGCGCGGCGTTGGCCTCGTCCACGCGCGCCACCCAGGCCCGCGCCTCCTCCGGCGTCTTGCCGAACTCGACGTGCCGTGCGACCAGCCGCTCACGTCGTACGCCGTCGTCGAGGTGCAGGTGCCACACCACGTCGAGCTGGCGCCGTACGGCGCGCCAGCGCGGCTGGTCGAGCAGCAGGTAGTTGCCCTCGGTCACCACCGGCCCGGCCGGCGGCACCGGCACCGCTCCCGCGATCGGCTGCTCCAGGTCGCGCTCGAACATCGGCGCCACCACGTCGGCCTCGCCGGCGCGGACCCGGCCCAGCAGTGCGGCGTACCCCGGTGCGTCGAAGGTCTCCGGCGCACCCTTGCGATCACGCAGCCCCCGCCGCACGAGCTCCACGTCGGCGTAGTGGAAGCCGTCCATGGGCACCACCGGGAGGCCGAGCAGACGGGCCACCGTGGACTTGCCGACCCCGGGCGCACCGGTGATGCCGAGCAGCCGGAGACCGGGCGTGATCGCGGGGAGGTCCACCCCGTCACGGTAGAGCGAGGTTAAGGGTTCGCTCCGTCTGGGGCGCGAACGTACTCTTGGGGGCGTATGAGCAACGCATCTGACTTCAGCCTCGACTCCGAGCTCGAGGAGACCGCCGACTGGGACGACTCCGACGCCCCGGAGGTCGTCGACGACACCTGGACCGACGAGCCCGATCCCGAGGAGGGCGACGAGCCCACCGTCGGCGCGATGGAGCTCGCCGAGCGGCACCAGCTCCGCCGCGTGGCCGGGCTCCGCACCGAGCTCGAGGACATCACCGAGGTCGAGTACCGCCAGCTCCGGCTCGAGCGGGTGGTCCTCGTCGGCGTCTGGACCGAGGGCACGACCGAGGACGCCGAGAACTCCATGGCCGAGCTCGCGCTGCTGGCCGAGACCGCCGGCTCCGAGGTGCTCGAGGCGATCTACCAGCGCCGGCAGACGCCGGACCCGGCGACGTACGTCGGGCGCGGCAAGGTCGAGGGCATCGCCGAGATCGTCCAGGCGACCGGTGCCGACACCGTCATCTGCGACGGCGAGCTCGCCCCCAGCCAGCTGCGCAACCTCGAGGACAAGCTGAAGGTCAAGGTGGTCGACCGAACCGCGCTGATCCTCGACATCTTCGCCCAGCACGCCCGCTCCGGCGAGGCCCAGGCCCAGACCGAGCTGGCCCAGCTCAACTACATGAAGCAGCGCCTGCGCGGCTGGGGTGGCAACCTCTCCCGCCAGGCCGGTGGCCGCGTCGCCGGCGGTGCCGGCATCGGTGGCCGCGGTCCCGGTGAGACCAAGATCGAGACCGACCGCCGCCGCATCAACACCAAGATTGCCAAGCTGCGCCGCGACCTGCGCGAGATGAAGGGCACCCGCGACACCAAGCGGCAGGAGCGCCAGCGCCACCACATCCCGAGCGTATCGATCGCGGGCTACACCAACGCCGGCAAGTCGACGCTGCTCAACCGGCTCACCGACGCCGGCGTGCTGGTGGAGGACTCGCTCTTCGCGACGCTCGACCCCACGACCCGGCGGACGACGACCTCCGACGGCCGCGTCTACACGATGAGCGACACCGTCGGCTTCGTGCGGCACCTGCCCCACCAGCTGGTCGAGGCGTTCCGCTCGACGCTGGAGGAGGTCGGCCAGTCCGACCTCATCCTCCACGTCGTCGACGGGTCGCACCCCGACCCCGAGGGTCAGATCAGCGCGGTGCGCGAGGTGTTCGCGGAGATCGGCGCCATGTCCGTGCCCGAGCTGATCGTCATCAACAAGGCCGACCAGGCCGACCCGATGGTGTTGGCCCGGTTGCGGCAGCGCGAGACGCACTCGGTGGTCGTCTCCGCCAAGACCGGCGAGGGCATCGCCGAGGCGCTCACGGTGATCGAGGGCGAGCTGCCCCGCCCGAGCGTCGAGTTCCGGGCGCTGCTGCCCTACGAGCGCGGCGACCTGATCAACCGGCTGCACCAGGAGGGCGAGATCGACTCGATGGAGCACACCGGGGACGGCACGATCGTGGTGGGCCGCGCCAACGCCGACCTCGCCGGCGAGCTCGCGGCGTACGCGGCCGGCTGAGCGCGCTCAGCCGGCCCCGCCCAGCCGCTTGAGGTCGGCCAGGATCACGTCCATCTGGTCGACCAGCGAGAGGTGCCCCTCGTCCTCGAAGAGGTGCGCCTGGGCTCCCGGGACGTGCGCGGCCAGCCACTCGCCGTGCGCGTAGGGCACCATCGCGTCCTGCCGGCCCTGCCAGATCGCGACCGGCACCGTGATGTCGGCGAGGTCGAAGCCCCACGGGCTCACCGCGGCGAGCCCGTCGTCGCGGACGCCGATGGCGCCCTGAGCGCCGGCGTGGTTGAAGGTCCGGCTCATCCAGTCGGCGAACTCGGCGGTCAGCACGGCGACGTCCACCGGCGTCACCAGCCCCCCGAAGGCCTCCTCCAGCTCGTCCGGGGTCGCCGCGAGCATCGGGAGCACGTGCTCGACCACGAACGTCTCGTACGCCGCAGGGCCGGCCTCGGCGGCGTGGTACTCCTCGTGGTTCTCCTCGGCCATGCCGTTGAACCAGTCCAGGCCCTCGGCGCCGTACGGCGCCACGCCCGCCAGCGACGCCGCGGCTCGGCAGCGCCCCGGCAGCAGGGCCGCGCAGGCCAGCGCGCGCGGACCGCCGCCGGACCAGCCGAGCGTCACGAACTGATCGATGCCCAGGTGGTCGAGCACGATCTCGGACTCGACCACGTCGTCGGCGTACCGCCCGGGCGCGGGCCGGGGCGTGGAGGCGCCGTACCCCGGCCGCGAGATCGTCACCAGCCGCAGCCCGAGCGACCGGGCGGCGTCGTCGAAGGGCTGGTACGCCGCAGCGGCCGACGGTGAGCCGCCGTGGAAGAGGAGGCCGACCCCGTCGGGGTCACCGCCCACCAGGGTCTCGATCGTGCGGCCGTCGGGTCCCGGGACGTGGAGGAGATCGCTCATCCGGACAGAACATCACGATTCGGTTGCGCGACCGCGCTTTCTTCGCCATTCGGCAACGTCGGCGACCTCATGTCGCCCAGGCTGGTGGCACAGCACTCGGGAGACGTGGAAATGAACTGGTCGGTACGACGTCCGTGGTGGGTCGCGGCGTTCGTGGTGGTGATGGTGGCGGCGTTGTCCGTCACCCTGGGCGTGCGCGCCCAGAGCGCCGACGCCAGCCGGTGCCAGCGGTTCGCCGCCGACTCCCTGGCCCGCGCCGCGAGCCCGTCCGGCCCCGGCCGGCGCGTCGTCGTCATCGGGGACTCCTGGTCCGCCGGACTCGGTCTGACCCGCCCCGCCCGGTCCTGGCCGTCGCAGTTGCCCGGCTCGGTGCACGTCGCCGGCTTCTCCGGCTCCGGCTTCAGCGTCCACGCCAGCCACTGTGACCGCGTCGACTTCGCGCGGCGCGCGCCCGACGCCGTGCGTGGCGGTGCCGACCTCGTGGTGGTCGAGGGCGGTCTCAACGACTACGACCAGCCGGACTCCTCGATCCGTGCCGGCTTCGCCCGCCTGATGCAGCAGCTGCAGGGCTACCGCGTGGTCGTGGTCGGCCCGGCCACGGCGCCGGCGCGCGCCCGCGCCGTCCCGCACGTCGACGCGATCCTCTCGTCCTTGTCGCGCCAGTACGACGTCCCGTACGTCGACACCAGCGGTCTGGACCTGACCTACCTCGCCGACGACCTGCACCTCACCCGCGCCGGCCACGTCGAGTTCGGCCGGTACGTCGCGGACCGGCTCGCTGCCCTCGGTGGGCTGGAGGCTCGGCGCTAGCACCGGTCCCGCAGGTCCGCTGTGGGTGCCCGTGGGAGGATCCCCGCGTGCGTCATTCCCTGGCGGGCCGGGCCGAGAGCCCGATGCAGGCCCGGATCCTCGCCCAGCTCCGCGACGAGGGAGCGCTGTCCAAGGCTGAGCTCGCCGACCGTCTCGAGGTCTCCCGCACGACGATCTCGGCCGAGGTCGCCCGCCTGGCCGAGCTGGGCCTGGCCCAGGAGGTGGGTCCCGCGGCCTCGCGGGGTGGCCGTCGCTCGACGCTGGTCGACCTATCGCCCGACATCAGGTTCGTCGGGATCTCGATCGGCGCGACCGGCATGTCCGTCGGGGTGACCGACGGCCGCCTCACCGTGCTGGCGACCCGCAACCGGGCGAGCGACATCCGTCAGGGGCCCGAGGTCGTCCTCGCGGCCGCCCTGGAGCTGGTGCGCGAGGTGCTCGCCGAGGTCGGCGTCGAGCAGGTGATGGGAGCCGGCATCGGCGTGCCCGGCCCCGTCGACTTCCACCGTGGCATCTCGGTCTCGCCGCCGATCATGCCGGGCTGGGACGGCTACCCGGTCCGCGACGCGGTGTCCCGCGAGCTCGGCTGTCCGGTGCTGCTCGACAACGACGTCAACGTGCTCGCGATCGGCGAGCAGCACGCGGGCGTGGCCAAGGGCGCCCAGGACTTCCTCTTCGTCAAGATCGGCACCGGCATCGGCTGCGGGATCGTCATCGACGGCGAGCTCTACCGCGGCGTCAACGGCTGCGCCGGCGACATCGGCCACATCCGGGTCGAGGACTTCGGACCGACCTGTGCCTGCGGCAACACCGGGTGCCTCGAGGCCTTCTCCGGCGGCGCCGCCCTCGCCCGCGACGCGACAAGCGCGGCGCGCAGCGGTCGCTCGCCGGCCCTGGCGGCGCTCCTGGCGGAGAAGGGGGAGCTCTCGGCCGCCGACGTCGGGCTGGCCGTCTCCCAGGGCGATGCGCAGGCGGTCCAGCTGATCCGGGAGAGCGGCCGGCACGTGGGCCAGGTGCTGGCCGGCCTGGTGTCGTTCTTCAACCCCGCCCTGATCGTCATCGGCGGCCGGGTCACCGGCCTGGGCCACGCCCTGCTCGCCGAGATCCGCGGGGTCACCTACCGGCGCTCGCTGCCGCTGGCGACCGGCAACCTCCCGATCGTGCTCAGCGAGCTGGGCGACGAGGGTGGCGTCATCGGCGCCGCGCGGATGATCAGCGCGTCCGTCTACGCCGCGTAGAGCCCCACACCGCTCACTTTCGCAAGTCACTTTGCAAAGTTTGTGCACGAGTTGGCGTTGTTTCAGCCGAAAGCCTTGCAATCGGTGATGTGCGCGCCCTAGTTTGTCCGGCATCTCAACAAATGAGTGATGACAGTCACAGGGACTGGCGCGCTCGTCGAGGGTCGGGAGGTCGCCGGTGCGCAGCGCCAAGCTCTCCCTCGTCCTGCGCCACCTTCGCGACCACGGCCCGCGCTCCCGGGCCCGGCTGGCCACCGATCTCGACCTGACCCGGTCGGCGGCGTCGGCGCTCGTCGCCGAGCTCTCCGACCTCGGCCTGGTCCGTGCGGCCGGCATCGAGCGCGGGGGCCTGGGCCGCCCGGGCACGTCGGTGGAGCTGGACGGCGCCACCGTGTGCGGCATCGGGGCCGAGCTCAACGTCCACCACGTCGCCGCCCTGGCCCTCGACCTGTCCGGCCGCGTGGTGGCCGAGCACCGGCTGGGGATCGACGCGCAGCAGGAGTCGGTCGAGCAGGTGCTGGACCGTCTGGTCGGCCTGATCCGGCGCACCGACGACGACGTCCGGGCTGCCGGCGGCTACACCGTCGCAGCGACCGTCGGCGTCGCCGGCCTGATCGACCGGCCCCGCGAGGTGCTCACCGTCGCCCCCAACCTGCGCTGGCGCGACGTGCCCGTCGGCGCCGAGCTGCGTGCCCGCCTCGGCGCGCCGTACGCCGTCTCGATCGAGAACGAGGGCAACCTGGCCGCCATCGCCGAGGCCCTGCCTGGTGACCCGAACCGTCAGGACATCCTGGTGATCTTCGGGGAGGTCGGCGTCGGCGGCGGCATCGTCGCGGGCGGTCGGCTGCTCCGCGGGCACCAGGGGTACGCCGGCGAGTTCGGCCACATGATCGTCGACCCGCGCGGCCGCCGCTGCGGCTGCGGTCGGGTCGGCTGCTGGGAGACGGTGAGCGGCCTGCGTGCGCTGCTCGACGCGGCGGCCGACCCCGAGGACGCCGTGCGCGACCCGGCGCTGTCGCTCGACGACCGCCTCGCCGAGCTCAACCGGCGCGCCGACCTGGGCGACACCCGCACGATCGCGGCGCTCGACAGCGTCGGCAGCTGGGTCGGCATCGGCTCAGCCATGCTCACCAACGCGCTCAACCCGTCGGCCATCGTGCTCAGCGGGTACTTCGCCGAGATCGGCCGCCACATGCGCCCCGCGATCGAGGAGCAGCTCCAGGCCGGTGTGCTCGCCCCGCACGCCGGCGGCACCCGGGTGGAGTTCTCGACGCTCGGCTTCACCGCGGCGGTCCGGGGCGGCGCCACCGTCGCCCTCGACGCCGTCTTCGACGACCCCACCGTCGTCGCGCTCCAGCGCGCCGACGCACTCCTGGGAGGAGCCCGATGACCGACGCCCCGACGACGACGGCCCAGCTGCGCATGAGCGGCATCGTCAAGGAGTTCCCGGGGGTCCGTGCCCTCGACGGGGTCGACCTCGACGTCCGACCCGGTGAGGTGCACTGCCTGCTCGGCCAGAACGGCGCGGGGAAGTCGACCCTGATCAAGGTGCTCTCCGGCTTCCACCAGCCTGACGAGGGGACGATCTCCTGGGACGGCGAGGAGACGGCGTTCTCCTCCCCGGCGAAGGCCATCGAGCACGGTGTCGCGACCATCTACCAGGAGCTCGACCTGGTGCCGCACCTCGACGTCACGGAGAACGTCTTCCTCGGTCACGAGGTCTCGCGGGCCGGCTTCACCCAGCGCAGCCAGGCGCACCGCCGGGTCCGCGAGCTGCTGGTCCGCCTGGGGCACCCGGAGATCTCGCCGACCCGGCCCGTGGGCGAGCTCTCGCCGGCCTCGCAGCAGATCGTCAGCATGGCCCGCGCGCTCTCGCACGACACCCGGCTGCTCGTCCTCGACGAGCCCTCCGCCGTGCTCGACCAGGAAGGGGTCACGAACCTCTTCCGGGTGATCCGCGACCTCACGGCCGGGGGCGTCGCCGTGGTCTACATCTCTCACCGGCTCGAGGAGATCCGCGAGATCGGCGACCGGATCACCGTCCTCAAGGACGGCCGCACCGTCGCGACCGGGCTGGCGGTCGCGGAGACGCCGACCGCCGAGCTGATCCGGCTGATGACCGGCCGCTCGATCGAGTACGTCTTCCCGCCCCGCCCCGCGACCGAGACCGACCTCGACGCGCCGGTCCTCGAGGTGCGGGACCTCAGCCTCGCCGGCGTGTTCACGGGAGTCGACCTCACCGTGCACGCCGGCGAGATCGTCGGCCTCGCCGGCCTGGTCGGCGCCGGGCGGTCCGAGATCATCGAGACCCTGTACGGCGCCCGCCGCGCGTCGTCGGGCACGGTCACCGTGGACGGCACCCGGGTACGCCGCGGCTCCGTCACCTCCTCGGTCCGCGCCGGCATGGGGCTGGCTCCGGAGGAGCGCAAGAGCCAGGGGCTGCTGCTCGACGAGGCGGTCTTCAAGAACATCACGGTGTCGTCCATGCGCCGCTTCGCCCGCTTCGGCTTCCTCGACCGGGGCGAGGAGCGGCGGCGGTCCCAGGAGCTGACCACCAGCCTTGACGTACGCCCGGACGGCGTGACCCGCGCCGTGCGAACCCTCTCGGGCGGCAACCAGCAGAAGATCGTGCTCGCCCGGTGGCTGCTGCGCGACTGCCGCGTGCTGCTGCTCGACGAGCCCACCCGCGGGGTCGACGTCGGCGCCCGGTCCGAGATCTACCAGCTCATCCGGTCCCTGGCTGACCGCGGCGTCGCCGTCGTCGTCGTGTCCAGCGAGATCGAGGAGGTCCTCGGTCTCGCCGACCGGGTCCTCGTCGTCCGCGAGGGCGTCGTCGTCCACGAGTCCGCGGCAACCGAGATAGACGAAGCGAAGGTCCTCGACCTCGTGATGGAAGGAAAGGTCCGCGCATGAGCCAGGACAGTGCACGCGTCGAGCAGGCCGCGCTCGAGACAGACCGGGAGCCCAACGCCGTGCTCGCCCTCCTGCGGACCAGTGTCGGCCGCAACGCGGGCCTCGTCGTCGCGCTGCTGCTGATCTGCGTCGTCGGCGCGATCACGGCCGGCGACCGCTTCACCTCGACCGACAACGCGCTCACGATCCTGCGGCTCGCCGCCACGATCGGGGTGGTCAGCATCGGGATGACGTTCGTGATCATCGGCGGCGGCATCGACCTCTCCGTCGGCGCCATCGTCGCGCTCGCGTCGGTGTGGTGCACCACGATCGCCACCCAGCAGCTGGCCGCGGACACGCACTGGATCGTGCTCGTCCTGGTGGCGCTGCTCGTCGGTGCCGCGTGCGGACTCGTCAACGGCCTCCTGATCGCCTACGGCAACATCGTGCCGTTCATCATGACCCTCGCGATGCTGGCCAGCGCCCGGGGCCTGGCCGAGATCATCAGCGACAAGAAGACCCAGATCCTCGGCGCGAACGGCGCCGACGTCAGCGGGTTCAAGGACTTCTTCAACCGCGAGATCCTGGGTGTCGACGTGCAGATCTGGGTCTTCGCCCTGGTCGCCGTCATCGGATGGGTCCTGCTCAACCGCACGACCTTCGGCCGGCGTACGGTCGCGGTCGGCGGCAACCCCGAGGCCGCCCGCCTGGCCGGCATCAACGTCAAGCGCCACACCGTCTACCTCTACGTGCTCGTCGGCCTCTGCGCCGGCATCGCCGCCCTGCTGCTGGTCGCCAAGACCACGACGGGCACCTCGACCCACGGCAACCTCTACGAGCTCGACGCGATCGCGGCGGTGGTCATCGGCGGCACGCTGCTGACCGGCGGACGCGGCACCATCGTCGGCACCGTCCTCGGCGTCCTGATCTTCCAGACGCTCACCAACATCTTCGTCCTCAACAACCGCTCCTTCTCCGAGCAGCAGCTCTTCAAGGGAGCCATCATCGTCGCCGCCGTGCTCCTGCAGCAGCGGTTGGCGTCTCGGAGCAGCACCTAGCAACGCCCGCAGCACCCACCACCGCACCACCTCACATCCGCACCACCCCTCCGCATCACACAAGGAGCACCACCATGTCCCTGCGGTCCACCACCCTGAGGTCCAGGAAGCGCTTCACCATCGGCCTGGTCGCCGGCGTCGCGGCCCTGTCCCTCGCTGCCTGCACCAGCAACGACTCCGGCGGCGGCGACGACGCAGCCAGTGCCCCGACCTCCGCGGCCGCGGCGGGCTCCAACGACGAGTCCGGCGACAAGGTCGTCATCGGCTTCTCCGCGCCGGCAGCCGACCACGGCTGGATGGGCTCGATCACCGAGTCCGCCAAGACGGAGGCCGCGAAGTACGACGACGTCGAGCTCCGCGTCGCCGACGGCACCAACGACGTGTCCGTCCAGATCAGCCAGGTCGAGACGTTCATCAACGACAAGGTCGACGCGATCGTGCTGCTGCCCTTCGACGGCGCCGCCATGACCCCAGTCGCCCTCAAGGCGATGGACGCCGGCATCCCGGTCATCAACGTCGACCGTGAGTTCGACGACCCCAACGCCGCCCGCGTCACCGTCCTCGGTGACAACTACGGCATGGGCGTCTCGGCGGGCGCGTACGTCTGCGAGCAGGCCGACGGCAACAAGGACGCCGTCGTCGCCGAGATCGCCGGCATCGACTCGCTGCCGTTGACGCAGGAGCGCAGCAAGGGCTTCAAGGACGCGCTCGCCGAGTGCGGTCTGAACGTCGACAACCGCGTCGCGGCAGACTTCACGGTCGAGGGCGGCTCGGACGCCGCGGAGCAGCTGCTCCAGGCCGCGCCGAAGATCGACTACCTGTGGAACCACGACGACGACCAGGGTGTCGGTGTCCTGGCCGCGATCGACAACGCGGGTCGTGACGAGTTCACGATGATCGGCGGCGCCGGGTCGAAGAACGCGATGGAGGCCATCAAGTCCGGCGACAGCGTCCTCAAGGCGACGGTCATCTACCCCTCGACGCAGGCTGCTGACGGCGTCAAGCTGGCCCGGCTGCTCGTCCAGGGCAAGTCCATGAGTGACCTGGTCGAGGTGGAGGTGCCCCGCACCGTCCAGCTGTACGCCCCGGTCGTCACCGCGGACAACGTCGACCAGTTCATCGGCACCGCCTTCACGTCCTGACCGACACCTGCCCGCCCCCGGCCCCTCCGTCAGGCCCGGGGGCGGGCACCCCCACCCGGGAGTCATCATGACCGATCCGAGCAGTTCCCTGCGCGTCGCGATGGTCGGCCACGCGTTCATGGGCAACGCCCACTCGCAGGCCTGGCGCACCGCGCCCCACTTCTTCGACCTGCCCCGGCACCCCGAGATGACGGTGGTGGTCGGCCGCGACGCCGGCCGTGCCGCCGAGGCCGCCGCCCGCCTCGGCTGGGCCGAGAGCTCGACCGACTGGCGCGAGGTCGTGGCTCGTGACGACATCGACGTCGTCGACATCTGCACCCCCGGTGACACCCACGCCGAGATCGCCATCGCCGCGCTCGCCGCCGGCAAGCACGTGCTGTGCGAGAAGCCGCTGGCCAACACCGTCGCCGAGGCCGAGGCGATGACCGCCGCGGCCGACCAGGCCCGCGCTCATGGGGTGCGCGCGATGGTCGGCTTCACCTACCGGCGGGTCCCGGCCATCGCCCTGGCGCGGCAGCTGGTCGCCGAGGGTCGCCTCGGCGACATCCGCCACGTCCGCGCGCAGTACCTCCAGGACTGGATCGCCGACCCCGAGGCCCCGCTGTCCTGGCGGCTCGACAAGGCCAAGGCCGGCTCGGGCGCGCTCGGCGACATCGGCGCGCACATCGTCGACCTGACCCAGTTCATCACCGGCAGCCGCATCACCGAGCTCACCGGCCGCCTCGAGACGTTCGTCAAGGAGCGGCCGTACGCCGCGGGCGACACCTCGGGCAGCCTCGGGGGAGGCGGCTCGAGCGTCGAGCGCGGCCCGGTCACCGTGGACGACGCCGCGTCGTTCCTGGCCACCTTCGACGGTGGTGCGATGGGCGTCTTCGAGGCGACCCGCTTCGCGACCGGACGCAAGAACGCCATCCGGATCGAGGTCAACGGCTCGCTCGGCAGCCTGGCCTTCGACTTCGAGGACATGAACGTCCTGGAGTACGTCGACGCCCGCGACGATGCCGAGATCGCCGGCTTCCGGCGGATCCTCGCCACCGAGCCCGTCCATCCGTACGTCGCCGCGTGGTGGCCGCCGGGCCACGGCCTCGGCTACGAGCACGGCTTCACCCACCAGGTCGTCGACCTCGTCACGGCGATCGCCGACGGCACCGACCCCAGCCCGTCGTTCGCCGACGGCCTCAACGTCCAGCGCGTGCTGGACGCCGTGGAGACCAGCTCCCTCACCCGCACCTGGCAGGAGATCCAGCAGTGACCGACCGTTTCACCCCCACCCCCGACGACAAGTTCTCCTTCGGCCTCTGGACGGTCGGCTGGCAGGGCGTCGACGTGTTCGGGCCCGCCTCACGCGACCTCCTCGACCCGGTCGAGGCGACGTACAAGCTGGCCGAGCTCGGCGCGTCCGCCGTCACCTTCCACGACGACGACCTGCTGCCCGACGAGGCCCAGCGCGAGGCCACGCTGGAGCGCTTCCGCACGGCCCTGTCCGACACCGGCCTCGTCGTGGAGATGGTCACGACCAACACGTTCTCCGACCCGGTGTTCAAGGAGGGCGCGATCACGGCCAACAACCGCGAGGTGCGCCGCTACGCGCTGGCCAAGGTGCTGCGCAACATCGACCTGGCGGCCTCGCTGGGGGCGAAGACCTTCGTCATGTGGGGCGGCCGCGAGGGCGCCGAGCACGGCGGAAGCAAGAACGTCGGCGCGGCGATGGACCGCTTCCGCGACGCCCTGAACACCGTCTGCGGCTACGTGCTGGAGCAGGGCTACGACATGCGGTTCGCCCTGGAGCCGAAGCCCAACGAGCCGCGTGGCGACATCCTGCTGCCCAGCATCGGGCACGCGATCGCGCTGATCTCCGAGCTCGAGCACCCGGAGATGGTCGGGGTCAACCCCGAGGTGGGCCACGAGGAGATGGCCGGGCTCAACTTCGCCCACGGCATCGCCCAGGCGATGTGGCACGACAAGCTCTTCCACATCGACCTCAACGGGCAGCACGGGCCGCGCTTCGACCAGGACCTCCGCTTCGGCGCCGGCAACCTGCGCGGCGCGTTCTGGACCGTCGACGCGATGCTCGGCGCAGGCACCGACCGCCGCTACGACGGCTACGTCCACTTCGACTACAAGCCGCCGCGGGCCGAGGCCATGGACGGTGTGTGGGAGTCCGCGCGCGGCTGCATGCGCAACTACCTGATCCTGCGGGAGAAGGTCCAGGCCTTCCGCTCCGACCCCGAGGTCGCGGCGGCCGTCGAGGCGGCCGGCGTCATGGAGCTCGAGCAGCCGACGGTCGCAGCGGGTGAGTCGCTCGACGACGTGCGCAACGCGTCGTACGACCTCGACGCGCTGCGGGCCCGCAGCGTCGCCATGGAGGCCCTCGACCAGCTCGCGATGGAGCACCTGCTCGGCGCCCGCTGAGCGTCGTACCCACGGAAGGACACACCAGATGCCACGACCGATCACGCTGTTCACGGGCCAGTGGGCCGACCTGCCCTTCGAGGAGGTGGCCCGGCTCGCCTCCGGATGGGGGTACGACGGGCTCGAGATCGCCTGCTGGGGCGACCACCTCGACCCGTGGCAGGTCGACGACGACGGCTACGTGCAGGGCAAGCTCGACCTCCTGGACAAGTACGGCCTCAGCGTCTACGCGATCTCCAACCACCTCAAGGGCCAAGCCGTCTGCGACGACCCGATCGACGGGCGGCACGAGGCGATCCTCCCGTCGCAGGTCTGGGGCGACGGCGACCCGGAGGGCGTGCGGCAGCGGGCGGCCGAGGAGATGAAGCTGACGGCGCGCCTCGCGCAGAAGCTCGGTGTCAAGACCGTCGTCGGCTTCACGGGCTCCTCGATCTGGAAGTACGTCGCGATGTTCCCGCCCGCCTCGGAGGAGATGGTCGCCGCCGGCTACCGCGACTTCGCCGACCGGTGGCACCCGATCCTCGACGTCTTCGACGAGTGCGGCGTCCGCTTCGCCCACGAGGTGCACCCCTCCGAGATCGCCTACGACTACTGGACGACCGTCGCCACGATGGAGGCGATCGGGCACCGCGAGGCGTTCGGCCTCAACTGGGACCCGTCGCACTTCGTGTGGCAGGACCTCGACCCGGTCGGGTTCATGTGGGACTTCAAGGACCGGATCTACCACGTCGACTGCAAGGACGCGAAGCGCCAGACGGGCAACGGCCGCAACGGCCGGCTCGGCTCGCACCTGCCCTGGGCAGACCCCCGCCGCGGGTGGGACTTCGTGTCCACCGGCCACGGCGACGTCCCGTGGGAGCAGTGCTTCCGGATGCTCAACACCATCGGGTACGACGGGCCGATCTCGGTCGAGTGGGAGGACGCCGGCATGGACCGGCTCGTCGGCGCCCCGGAGGCGCTGGAGTTCGTCCGACGGCTCGCCTTCGACGCCCCCACAGCCTCCTTCGACGCGGCGTTCGCCACGAAGGAGTAGCACCACGCACACACATGTCCGTCTCGGGAAAGGAACCACGTCATGTGTTTTGGCTATGACGGCGAGGGCGCCCTGCGTCGCTCGCTCGAGGAGAAGGGCGCCAGTCGCCGCTCGATCTTCCGCGGAGCAGCGGTCGGTGCGGCGGGAGTGGCCGGCGCCGCCGTGCTCGGGGGCGGCCTGGCCGCGCCCGCGGAGGCCCACGGGCGTCGCGGCGGCCGCCGGCGGTCGGTCCCGCACGACGAGATCAGCATCCAGATGTACACGCTGCGCGACGCGACCAGCACCCCCGCCGGGGTCGACCTGGTGCTGACGCGGCTGGCGCAGTACGGCTACGAGCGGATCGAGCTGGCCGGCCTCTACGGACGTACGGCGAGGGCCCTGCGCTCCCAGCTCGACGGCCTCGGCATCCGGGCGTCGTCGAGCCACGACGGCATCAGCTCCGACGCGGCCGCGCTGCGGACCAAGCTCGAGAACGCGGTCACGCTGGGCCAGAAGTACGTCGTCGTGCCGTACCTCAACTCGACCTCGCTCTCGGACTGGCAGACCTGGGCCGACCAGATGAACGCCGAGGCGGCGGTCGCCCGGCGGTACGGGCTCAGGTACGGCTACCACAACCACGCGCACGAGTTCACGATCGACCTCGGCGGCGGGCTGACGCCGTGGGAGGTGCTCACGTCGCGGCTCGACAAGCGGCTGGTGCACCTCGAGGTCGACCTCTACTGGGCCTACACGGGTGGCGTGAACACCGGCGCCGCGGACCCGGACAGGTTCGCGATCGACGTGATCCGCGAGGCACCGCAGCAGGTCCGGCAGTTCCACGTGAAGGACCGCGACGCCACCACGGGGGACATGTGCGACCTCGGCACCGGTGTCGTCGACTTCCCGCGGATCTTCCGCAGCCACGAGGTGGAGGAGTACATCGTCGAGAACGACACCCCCGACGTCACGCCGCTCACCAGCGCCGCGGTCGGCCACCTCTACCTCGACCACGTGGAGTACTGACCTCGGTGGTTTCGAGGCTCGGGCCTGGCGGCCCTCGCACCTCAACCACCGAGGCCCGGTGGTTGAGGTGCGAGCGGTGCGGCCGGTCCGGTGGTTGAGGTGCGAGCGGAGCGGCCAGCCACCTCTGCCTCGACCACGTGGAGTACTGACCTCGGTGGTTTCGAGGCTCGGGCCTGGCGGCCCTCGCACCTCAACCACCGATGCCCGGTGGTTGAGGTGCGAGCGGAGCGAGCCTCGAAACCACCACCCTGGGGACAGCGGTCAGGGTGCGTCGTCGGTCGCGGCTAGGGTTCTCGGGTGCCTGACGCCCCCTCTGTGACCGAGCTGCTGTCGACCGCGGTCGGTGCCCTCGGCGGCCAGGAGCGCGCCGGCCAGGTGCAGATGGCGGAGGCCGTCACGCACGCGATGGAGCAGGACCAGCACCTGCTCGTCCAGGCCGGCACCGGCACCGGCAAGTCGCTGGCCTACCTGGTGCCGAGCCTGCTCCACAAGGACCGCGTCGTGGTCGCCACGGCGACGCTCGCGCTCCAGCACCAGCTGGTCGAGCGCGACCTGCCGCGGCTGGTCGAGGCGGTGAAGGACAGCGGCGTCGACACGTCGTATGCCGTGCTCAAGGGCCGCTCCAACTACGCCTGCCTGCACCGCATCCGCGAGGGCGTGCCCGACGAGCAGGGCGCGCTGGTCGAGCTGCCCGAGGGATCGCTCGGCAAGAAGGTGCTCGAGCTGCGCGCGTGGGCCGAGAAGGAGGTCGAGGGCAAGGGCAGCGGCGAGCGCGACAACGCTCCGCGGCACACCGACCGCGAGTGGCGCCAGGTCAGCGTCAACCACCGCGAGTGCCTGGGCGCGGCCAAGTGCCCCTTCGGCCAGGAGTGCTTCGCCGAGCTCGCCAAGGAGAAGGCGCACCGCTCCCACCTGGTCGTCACCAACCACTCGCTGCTGGCGATCGACGCCATCGAGAGCGTCCCGATGATCCCGGAGTACGACGTCGTGGTGATCGACGAGGCCCACGAGCTGACGACCCGGGTGACCCAGGCGGCCACCGACGAGCTCTGGGCCGCCGAGGTCGAGCGGGCCGCGCGGCGCAGCCAGCGCCACGTCGAGGGCGACCAGGCCAACGACCTCGCCGACGCGTCCGACGCGCTGCGCACGGCGATCGCCGAGGCGAGCCCGGGTCGCTTCGAGCGGATCCCCGAGCAGCTCTCCGACGCCCTCGTGCTCGTGCGTGACGCGGCCCGCGCGTGCGTCTCGGCGTACCCCAAGGCCGGTGAGGACGCCGATGCCGGGCTGACCCAGGCCAAGGGCGCCGTGCAGGAGGTGTTCGCGACGGCCGAGCGGATGGCCGCCGACCTCGACAGCGACGTGCTGTGGATGTCGGAGGGCACCGAGCGGATGCCGCCGCGGCTCTGCGTCGCACCGCTGCAGGTGTGGGGACCGATGCGCGACAAGCTGCTCACCGACAAGACGGTCGTCTTCACCTCGGCGACGCTGATGCTCGGCGGCGACTTCGCCTCGGTCGCCACCAGCGTGGGGCTCAAGCCCACGGAGCGGGTCCTCGAGGGCGCCGCGCCGGCCCCGCAGGGCGACGCGATGCCGTGGCGCGGGCTCGACGTCGGCAGCCCGTTCGACTACGGCCGCCAGGCGATCCTGTACGTCGCCAAGCACCTGCCGCCGCCCGGCCGCGACGGCATGAGCAAGGCGACGCTCGACGAGATCATCGAGCTCGTCGACGCGGCCCAGGGTCGCACCCTCGGGCTCTTCTCCTCGCGGCGCGCTGCGGAGGCCGCGGCCGAGGCGGTGCGCGAACGCCTGCCGCACCTGACGACGCTCGCCCAGGGCGACGCGCAGCTCCCCGAGCTCGCCGCGCAGTTCGTCGGGGACCCGCACACCTGCCTCTTCGGCACTCTGAGCCTGTGGCAGGGACTCGACGTCCCCGGCGACACCTGCCAGCTCGTGCTGATCGACCGGATCCCGTTCCCGCGGCCCGACGACCCGTTGCTCAGCGCCCGGCAGAAGGCGGCCGACCAGGCCGGCGGCAACGGCTTCATGCAGGTGGCGGCCACCCACGCGGCGCTGCTGCTCGCGCAGGGCGCCGGCCGGCTGATCCGGACCCACACCGACCGGGGCGTCGTCGCGGTGCTCGACGCGCGGCTGGCGACGGCTCGCTACGGCAGCTTCCTCAAGGCGAGCCTGCCGCCGATGTGGACGACGACCGACCCCGCCGTCGTACGCAAGGCCCTGCAGCGGCTCTCAGCGGAGCGCTGAGAGCCGGTAGCCCATGAGCCGGTCGTTGTCGCGCGAGACGCCGGAGCAGGAGTACTCGACCTGGTAGCCGTCGTAGACGGTGTGCCGGCCGCACGAGCGGTAGCGGATGCCGGCGTTGGAGAGGGTCAGCTCGACCTTGCGGACCTTGCGCGCGTCGAAGCTCAGCGCGGTCGCGCCGTTGCCGTACCTCGAGAGCCGGATCCACTTCCGCTTCGGCGCCCCGGTCTTGCCGTACGACGTGACCAGTGCGGCGGACCCGAGCTTGGTGCTCGGCAGGTTCACGGCGATGCGGAGCCGGTAGCCCTTCATCGCCTTGCTCGGCACCACGGCGACCGTCGTCGTGGCCAGGTGGTCGAGGCGCGTCGCCTGGTGGCCGGTGCTGCGCTTCGTGGTGGTGAGGCTCCAGCGCTTGGCCAGCGGCGCCTGCGGGTAGGCCGCGCCCTCCTGGTACGAGCGGCCGGGACGGCGGTTGGCGTCGCCGAAGGCGGCGTACGTCCGCCGCAGGTCGGTGCCGCGGGCGTGGAGCTCCTTGTTGACCGCCTGGATCGAGTAGACGGTCCTCGACGCCGCGCGCTCCCAGATCCGGCGGATGATCACCGGGAGGCCGCCCGCGGAGGCGGGGTAGCGCTCGGAGAGGTAGCGGAAGAAGATCCACTCGCCGTACTGGCGGTAGTTGTTGGGGCTGAACTGGTCCAGCGGCTGCCGCGGCTGGCTGAGCGGGCTCTGGCCGAAGTACTGGCGGTTGTCGTTGATGCTGTCGTAGACCTCGTCCTCGGCCCAGGTCGCCGTCGCCTCCATGAACCAGGCGTCCTCGCGCACGTCGTACGCGAACTGGGTGGCGTGGAAGAGCTCGTGCGCGGCGGTCACCCGGAGGTTCTCGCGCGGGGTCCGCTGGGGGAAGGTCGAATAGCTGTGGTCCAGCGCGCAGTACGCCGGGACGCGGGCCGGTCCGCTGGTGGGCGGCGTCTGGGAGGAGCCGCAGAAGCCGTAGAGGCCGGGCTGGCCGGCTGCCTCGAAGTCGACCAGGTAGATGTCGAGCAGGCCCGACCCGGTGTGGGAGGCGTCGTTGCCCCGGGTGCCGTCCGACAACGGCGCCCGATAGCCAGCGGCGGCGTAGGTCCGCAGCACGTGCTGGGTGTCCGCGCCGACCCAGTTGACGTACGACGAGGTCACCTCGCCGCTCTCCCAGTGCACCAGCACCTTGCCGAACTGCTTGGCCCTCTGGTTGTGCCAGCCGTAGACCTGGGGCGGACGCTGGAAGTACGTCGCCGCCCGGGCCTGGTCGCGCGCCGACAGGTCGCCCACGCGCAGGCGCAGGTCGCGCAGGGCGAGGGTCAGGTCGCGGCCGTCGCCGGTCGCCTCGGGCGCATCCTCGCCGGCCTTCTGGTCAGCCTCCTGCTCGGCGGCCTGCGCGGGCGAGGGGTCGAGGATCGACTGCACCTCGTCCAGCGCAGCGGTCGCCGCATCGGTCGCCGCGTCGTCGCTCGTCGCCGGTGCGCTGACCGTCCTGGAGGAGTCCTCGTCTGCCTGCGCTGGCGCGACGACGGCCCCACTGGCGAGAGCGGCCACGAGCAGGCCGACCGCGGGCAGGGTCAGTCGTCCGAGAGAGATGTGCACGTCTCCACTGTCCCCGATCCGGCCAAGAAACACCCAACCTGCGAGCACCGGGCGTTTCGCCCGATGCTGGTCCGGCGGCGAAGGCAGTGCGGTCGGGCCCGGTAGGGAAGGCAGGGCGTTGAGGTGCGGGGGTCTCGCCGGGCCTTGGCG
>NZ_KK211166.1:272821-348863 GCF_000620705.1 Nocardioides sp. URHA0020 | reverse complement strand
GCTGCAACCGTGCCGACACACCCGCAGGGCGGGCAGGACGTCACTCGGTGACGGGGGAGTCCTCGCGTGGGGCTCGTCGGTCGAGTGCGCGGCCGAGCGCCTGGGCGGCGACCCAGCCGACGAGGATGACCAGCCAGCCGACGAGCGCGTCGATGACCCAGTGGTTGCCGGTGCCGACGATGACGATCGCGGTGCCGACGGCGTACAGCCAGCCGAGCACGCGCACCGACTTGCGGGTCGCGTAGACCTGCAGCGCCAGCGCCACCCACAGCGACCAGCCGGCGTGCAGCGACGGGAAGGCGGCGAGCTCGTTGGTCAGGCCGCCCAGCCCGCGCGGCGCGGAGGCATCGGCGCCCCACCAGCCGTCGGCGGCGTGCAGGCTGAGCACGTCGACGTACCCGCTGATGAAGCGCGGCGGGGCGGTCGGCATCACGAGGTAGGCGGCGAGTCCCAGCAGGGTCCCGATCACCAGCGCACGCCGGGCGGGGCCGTAGCGGTCCGCGCCGAGCCGCCACAGCCAGACCAGGACGGCGGCGGTGACGACGTAGTGCAGCGATGCGTACCAGTAGCTGCCGATCAGGCCGACGACGCGATGGTCGGTGAAGACCTGGTTGAGCTGGAGCTCCCAGCTGATGCCGAGCAGGTCCTCGACGTGCAGCAGGTCGTTGGCACGGTCGAGTGCCGGCTGCAGGCTGGTGTCGGCCAGCAACCGGGCGAGGCTGTAGAACACCCAGAGCGCCAGGATGAGCAGCAGCTCCAGGACGGCGCGCGCCCACACGGGCATCGTCCGGGTCCGGGCAAGCGCGGGTGCCGTGGTCACAGCACCAGCGTCTTTCATCGGCCCTCCCGTGCCATCAGGGTTGTCCCCCTGATCAACCCCGAGCCTGATCAGGTATTCCCGGACATCAGACTCGGCGCAGCACCGCCGTCACCTTCCCGATGATGGTGGCGTTGGTGCCGTCGATGGGATCGTAGTTGGGGTTGTGCGGCAGGAGCCACACCTTTCCGTCCTTGCGCTGCAGCGTCTTGACCGTGGCCTCGCCGTCGATCAGCGCGGCGACGATCTCGCCGTTCTCCGCGGTCTGCTCCTTGCGGATGACCACGTAGTCGCCGTTGCAGATGGCCGCGTCGATCATCGAGTCGCCGGAGACCTCGAGGAGGAAGAGCTCGCCGTCGCCCACCAGCTGCTTGGGCAGCGGGAAGACCTCGTCGTACGTCTCCTCGGCCAGGATCGGCCCGCCGGCGGCGATCCGGCCGATCAGCGGGACGTACGCCGCGGCGGGCACCGAGTCGCCGAGACCGGTCTCGTCGTACGACGTCTCGTCGGCGGCGCCGAGCGAGCGCCGCGCCGCCATCACCTCGGGGAGGAACACCTCGAGGGCGCGCGGACGGTTGGGGTCGCGCTTGAGGAAGCCCTTGGCCTCCAGCACCTTGAGCTGGTGGGCGACGCTGGAGGAGCTGGTCAGCCCCACCGCCTCGCCGATCTCGCGCATGCTCGGCGGGTAGCCGCGGGTCTCGATCGCGTCCTTGATCGTCGCGAGCACACGCTGCTGTCGGGGCGTGAGCCCGGTGGCGTCGGGGGGCCCGTCGGGCAGCTCGCGCACCGTCATCTTCTTGGCCATGGGCCCACGCTAGGCCATCGCGGACGGTGCCTTCAAACATTTGTTCGAACGGGCGTGTCGGCAAACAAGCGTCTGGATCGGTTCGAACAAATGTTCGTCCGAGCCCTTGTCTCGTTCGAACACGTGCTCTAACGTCGTACACACGTTCGATCGAACGCCTGATCGAGATGGTGGTCCAGACGGGTCAGCACTGACTGTCGGTGGCCGCCACTAGAACTGGTGTCGACGACAGCCGGACTACTTCCCCAGGAGTCTCAGATGAGCACGATGACCTTCGACCAGATGTTCCAGCCGACGACCCGCCCTCGTGGCGCGGTGCGGCTCACCCGACGCGGACGCGTCGTCGTCGTGGTCCTCGCCCTGATGGCCGTGCTCGCCGTCGGCATCATCGTGGCCGCCGGCTCTGTGGCCACCGGTGAGGCGGGCACGCCCGAGCCGACCGCGGTGGTCCAGGTCGGCCCCGGCGACACCCTGTGGGCGATCGCCTCCGCGGCCGCCGACGACGGGGACGTCGCGTCGATGATGGACCGCATCGAGAAGCTCAACGCGCTCGACTCGGGGATGCTCATCTCCGGGCAGCGACTGCTGATCCCCACCGGCGACTGAGCCACCACAGATCTCGTCGGGCGCTTCGACCCCGCCCGACGGACCGGGGAAGACGAGGGGCGGAACCTTCTGGTTCCGCCCCTCGCGGCATTTGTGTCCACTACGTTCCCCTCATGACCGGCTACTCCGGCACCCCGCTGGTGGGCAAGCTCGGCATCAAGGACGAGCACGTCGTGCTGCTCGACCGGGCGCCGGACGGCTTCGACCTGGGTGACACCGCAGCGCGCGTCGTACGCCGGGTGCCGGCGGCGACCCTCGACGTGTCCCTCACCTTCCAGACCCGGCTGGCGGACCTGGAGGTCCGGCTGCCGCGGCTGTTCGAGCGGACCGCCACTGCCGGGATGGTCTGGGTCTGCTGGCCCAAGAGGGCGGCGCAGCGGAGCCTCGGCATCGCCAGCGACCTCGACGACGGCGTCGTCCGCGCCCTGGGGCTGCGCCTGGGCTGGGTCGACGTCAAGGTCGCGGCGGTCGACGAGACGTGGTCGGGCCTGAAGTTCGTCCGCCGGCTCCGTGACCGTTAGCGAGCCGCCCGGCGGCCACCGATCGGGCGGGGCGCCTCGGGCTCGTCGGGCTCCGGGTCGGTGCTGGCCGGCGGCCTGGTGATGCCCAGCCGTCGCAGCATCATCGCCACCAGCATCAGCCCGAAGAAGAGGCACGCCACGGCGCCGACGGAGGCGATGGCGAGGAACCACCAGGCCTGGGACTCGCCTCCGCGGGCCGACGAGCCGAAGTCGATCGCGGCGTACACGAGGTAGCCCCACGCCACGACCGAGAGCGTGATGCCGGCGGCGAGCAGCAGCAGGACCGGGCGGAAGGACCTCGGGGCGCGCTGGCCGCGGCGGGACCCCGCTCGCTTGCCACCCGTCGCCCCGGTCATCACGCCATTGTGGCCGATCGCCCCTCAGCAGACCTGACGCGCCACGTCGCCCGATGGGGTGATCTACCCTGGCCAGGTGGTGGACTACCGGACCGGTGCCGCTCCCGCCGGGCTGGCAGCCGCGGCGGACATCGACACGGTCGCGCGGGCACTCGTCCGCGAGCTGCTCACCCTGCCGGACGTCCACCGGGTCGGGATCGCACTGGTGGAGGGCGGGGGCCGTCGGCTCCGCTTCCTGCCGGCGTCGTCGGCCGAGCCGCCGGCCGAGTGGTGCCACATCGACGCGTACGACGACGTGCCGCTCACGGGGGTGGTCCGCACCGGGGCCCTGGTGTACGGCGATCTCGGCTCGTTCGAGGGTCGGTACGCCGGTCTCGTGTCCCGGCAGCGCGACGCCGGGACGCAGGCGCTTGCCGCGATCCCGCTGCCCGGGGTCACCGCCCCGCTCGGCGGCCTGCTCCTCTACTACGACCGGCCGCAGATCTTCGCGGAGTCCCAGTGCGACCTGCTGGTCGCCCTGGCGAGTCGCGGCGCTGACGCCGTACGACGGGTGCGGGCGCGTGGCGTCGCCGCCTCCGCGAGTGCGGTCGCGGTGCCCAGCGACACGTCGTCGCGCACCGCGTCCCTGGCTCTCGACGACGACCCGCGCGCGGTGGGCCTGGCGCGGCGGTTCCTGCGGCAGACCCTGACGGCTTGGGGCCTCGCCGACGACCCGATCGAGACCGCGCAGCTGTGCCTGTCGGAGCTGGTCACCAACGCGGTCATCCACGCCGACGCCACCAGCGACCTGACCGTCGCCCTGGGCGACGGCCTCCTGACCGTCGCCGTACGCGATCACGGCGGCGCCGGCCCCGAGACCGCCGAGGTGGTCGAGGACGAGGACCCGTTGCGCGTCTTCGGCCGCGGGCTGGTCCTGGTCGAGGCGCTCAGCGACAGCTGGGGCTCGGTGCGCGACGCCGTCGGTACGTCGTCGTGGTTCGTCCTCGACCTGACCGACGACGCGCGCTCCGCAGTCTCCTAGACCCGGCCACGGCGCCGTCGCAGGCTCGGGCCGCGAGCGGGGTGATCCTCAGGCGGCCTCGACGACGTCGAGCTGCTCGCGCATCCGCGTCATCAGGCGAGTGAGCAGGCGCGACACCTGCATCTGGGTCACGCCGATCTCGCGGCCGATCTCCGACTGGGTCCGGCCGTGGAAGAAGCGCAGCTCCACGATCTTGCGCTCGCGCGGCGTCAGGCGGGCCAGCAGGGGAGCGAGGACGGCGCGCGCCTCGGCCACGTCGAAGCCCTCGTCGAAGCCGCCGAGCCGCTGGGTGAGCGACTCGTCGTCGGCGCCGTTGGGAGCGTCCAGGGACACCGGCGCGAAGCAGCCGCTGGCCCCCAGGGACTCGACGACCGTGTCGACCTCGAGGCCCAGGTGCGCGGCGATCTCCGACGGACGGGGGGCGCGGCCGAACTGCTGGAAGAGCTCGCTCTCGCAGCCGATGATCTTGCTCTGGGTCTCCTGGATCGAGCGCGGCGGGCGCACCATCCAGCCGAGGTCGCGGAAGTGGCGGCGCACCTCGCCGCGGATGGTCGGGATGGCGAAGCTGAGGAAGTCGTGACCGCGCTCGGGGTCGAAGCCACGGACCGCCTTCACCAGGCCGACGTACGCGACCTGCTCGAGGTCCTCGGTGGCGATCCCCTTGCCGCGGAAGCGGCGGGTGGCGTCGACGGCGACGCGCATGTTGAGGCGGATGATCGCCTCCTCGAGGCGACCGCGGTCGCCGGAGTCGGCGTGGATGCGCTCGGCGAAGAGGCGGGCCGTGGTCTCGGATCGGGTTTCCTGCGGTACGGCGGTGGGTGCTGCTGCGTCCATCAGGTGACCTTCTTCATTTATCTCACTGCTTGGGTGTTCCGGCTCATGCGTGAGCCGTCCCTTGATATGTCCCGTCGGTAGTGCAAGGTAAAACCACCCCTGCGGGTGAGACCGGGACCGCGACACGCGGGTGTCCGGACCCCGATCTGCGGGCCCGATCGGGCTCTGACCTGCGGCTTTGCCGGGCCGCCGCGGCGCTGTCGAGGAAGTTCTGGACGCTACTTGCGCGGCCTTCCCGGCGGGCGTACGGTTACCACTACATCTAGTACTTACACCGGTGTAGTTATCCACATCTAGTCAACAGATAGATGGGGAAGACCCACAGGTGGAGGCGTGTTTTACACAGTAGAACCCCCGTTATCCACAGGTGGAGAGGAGACCCCGGTGCACTGTCCGTACTGCCGCCACACCGACACCCGGGTGCTCGACTCACGGGTCGCCGATGACGGCGGCTCGATCCGCCGGCGGCGTACCTGCTCGGCCTGCGAGCGCCGCTTCACGACCGTGGAGCTGATGCAGCTGACCGTGCTCAAGCGCTCCGGCGCCAGCGAGCCGTTCGCCCGCGACAAGGCGATCGCCGGCGTCCGCAAGGCCTGCAAGGGCCGACCGGTCACCGAGGACGAGCTGGCCTGCCTCGGCCAGGCGGTCGAGGACGCGCTCCGGCTCGCCGGAGCCGCCGAGATCCCCGCCCACGAGGTCGGGATGGCGATCCTCGGACCGCTGCGCGCGCTCGACGAGGTCGCCTACCTGCGCTTCGCCAGCGTCTACCGGGCCTTCGAGTCCGCCGACGACTTCGAGGACGAGATCGCCACCCTGCGCGCTGAGCGCACCCAGCCCGTTCCGACGGGCTGACCCCAGACGGCCCGGCGTGCGCAGTGGGGAAGCTACGCGCGCCGGGCCCACCATTCGTCGGCACCGCCCTCTGTCGGTGCCACCAGCAATGATCACAACCACAACCTCGAAAGACGGGACACAAGAGGGATGACCGAGACGGTGAGCGGCGGCAAGACTGCCAAGACGGGCAGCGGGCTGACGATCGAGCGGATCTTCAGCACCGCGGGGGTGCACCCGTACGACGAGCTGACGTGGGAGCGTCGCGACGTCGTGCAGACGAACTGGAAGACCGGCGTCACGGTCTTCGAGCAGCGCGGGGTGGAGTACCCGGACTTCTGGTCGGTCAACGCCTCCACCATCGTCACCACGAAGTACTTCCGCGGCGCCGTCGGCACCGACACCCGCGAGTGGAGCCTCAAGCAGCTCATCGACCGGATCGTCAAGACCTACACGAAGGCCGGGATCGACCACGGCTACTTCGCCACGTCCGGCGACGCCGAGGTCTTCGAGCACGAGCTCACCTGGCTGCTCGTGCACCAGTACTTCTCGTTCAACAGCCCCGTCTGGTTCAACGTCGGCACCGCGTCGCCGCAGCAGGTCTCGGCCTGCTTCATCCTCTCCGTCGACGACTCGATGGACTCGATCCTGAACTGGTACAAGGAAGAGGGCTTCATCTTCAAGGGCGGCTCCGGCGCCGGCCTCAACCTCTCCCGCATCCGCTCCTCCAAGGAGCTGCTCTCCTCCGGCGGCACGGCGAGCGGCCCGGTCTCCTTCATGCGCGGTGCCGACGCCTCCGCGGGCACCATCAAGTCGGGCGGCGCCACGCGCCGCGCGGCCAAGATGGTCGTCCTCGACGTCGACCACCCCGACATCGAGGAGTTCGTGATGACGAAGGCCAAGGAGGAGGACAAGATCCGCGCCCTCCGCGACGCCGGGTTCGACATGGACCTCGGTGGCGCCGACATCACCTCGGTGCAGTACCAGAACGCCAACAACTCGGTCCGGGTCAACGACGCGTTCATGCGCGCCGTCGAGGACGGCACCGAGTTCGGGCTGCGCTCGCGCGGCACCGGCGAGGTCATCGAGACCGTCGACGCCCGCGGCCTCTTCCGCAAGATCAGCGAGGCCGCCTGGGCCTGCGCCGACCCGGGTCTGCAGTACGACGACACGATCAACGACTGGCACACCAACCCGGAGACCGGCCGGATCACCGCGTCCAACCCGTGCTCGGAGTACATGTCGCTCGACAACTCCTCGTGCAACCTGGCGTCGCTCAACCTGCTCAAGTTCCTCAAGGACGACGACACCTTCGACGGCGAGCTCTTCGCCAAGGCCGTCGAGTTCATCATCACCGCGATGGACATCTCGATCTGCTTCGCCGACTTCCCGACCGAGGCGATCGGCGACACCACCCGCGACTACCGCCAGCTCGGCATCGGCTACGCCAACCTCGGCGCGCTGCTGATGGCGATGGGCCTGGGCTACGACTCCGACGGTGGCCGCGCGATGGCCGCCACGATCACCTCGCTGATGACCGGCACGTCGTACAAGCGCTCGGCGGAGCTGGCCGGCATCGTCGGCGCCTACAACGGCTACGCCCGCAACGCGGAGGCCCACAAGCGAGTCATGCGCAAGCACCAGGCCGCCAACGACACGGTGCGCACGCTCGGCATCGCCGACCGCCAGGTCCACCAGCTCGCGACCCAGGCCTGGGCCGACGTGCAAGAGCTCGGCGCCGTCAACGGCTTCCGCAACGCACAGGCCTCGGTGCTCGCGCCGACCGGCACCATCGGCTTCATGATGGACTGCGACACGACCGGCATCGAGCCGGACTTCTCGCTGGTCAAGTTCAAGAAGCTGGTCGGCGGCGGCTCCATGCAGATCGTCAACCAGACGATCCCGCGGGCGCTGCGCAAGCTCGGGTACGTCGAGGAGCAGGTCGAGGCGATCGTCACCTACATCTCCGAGCACGGTCACGTGATCGACGCCCCGAGCCTCAAGACCGAGCACTACGAGATCTTCGACACCGCGATGGGTGCTCGCGCCCTGGCCCCGATGGGTCACGTCCGGATGATGGCGGCTGCCCAGCCGTTCCTGTCCGGCGCGATCAGCAAGACGGTCAACCTGCCGGAGTCGGCGACCGTCGAGGAGATCGAGGACATCTACCTGCAGTCGTGGAAGCTCGGCCTCAAGGCCACGGCCGTCTACCGCGACAACTGCAAGGTCGGCCAGCCGCTGGCCACCGGCAAGGGCGAGAACAAGGGCTCGGACTCCAACGCCTCGACCGAGGCCGTCACCGAGGTCGAGACCAAGGTGATCGAGAAGGTCGTCTACGCCCCGGTCCGCAAGCGGCTCCCGAAGTCCCGCGTCTCGCGCACCACCTCCTTCACGGTGGGTGGCGCCGAGGGCTACATGACCTCGGGTGCGCACGAGGACGGCTCGCTCGGCGAGATCTTCCTCAAGCTGGGCAAGCAGGGCTCGACCCTGGCCGGTGTGATGGACGCGTTCTCGATCTCGATCTCGATCGGTCTGCAGTACGGCGTGCCGCTGGAGACCTTCGTCTCGAAGTACACCAACCAGCGCTTCGAGCCCGCCGGCCTCACCGACGACGCCGACATCCGGATGGCCCAGTCCGTCATGGACTACGTCTTCCGTCGCCTGGCGCTGGACTACCTGGACTTCGAGACCCGCGAGGGCCTCGGGATCTACTCGGCCGACGAGCGTCAGCGCTACCTCGAGACCGGCTCGTACGAGCCCGTCGCCGAGACCGGCAACAACGCTGCCGACCTCATCGAGATCGACGTCCTGGACTCGTCCGCGGTCGCCGAGACCTCCGCGGTGGTCGAGCCGGTCGAGACCCCCGCGACCACGGCGGCGCCCGAGGCGAAGGCCTACACCCAGGAGGCCCACACGTCCGCCGAGCTCATGGAGCAGATCACCGGCACCGCCGTCGACTCGCCGCTCTGCTTCACCTGCGGCACCAAGATGCGCCCCGCCGGCTCCTGCTACGTCTGCGAGGGCTGCGGCAGCACCAGCGGCTGCAGCTGATGTGAACGGTCAGGAAATGTCCCGGCTGGATCGGACAGCAATGTCCTGATCTCGGCCACGAATGTCCTGGTTTCGGACAGGCCGGACTTGCTGACCGTCAGATGTCACCAGAAGACCCGGGCCCGCTTCGGCGGGGCCGGGTCTTCTGCTTTCCCTGTCCAGCCCCTCGAGCCGCCGAAGAATCTCGACGCCCTGAGTGCCTCAGCCGAAGAACTGCCCGATCGCGACCCGCGGTCTGTGCGGCGGAAAGACGCAACGTCGTGGCCCCGCCGAGCAGAGCGATGGCTGGCAGGGCTGCAGTGCGCCTCAAGAGAGACTGACGCGAGTGGATCGGGGCTGCGCCGGCGGCGGCTTCTCATGATCGCGTCGCGAGCGGTCGGCGCGCCGCGGAGAGAGGTCTAGACCTACGACGGCTCGCCTGCCCGGTCGGGCGTGCGCGGTCTACGCTCTCGCGGTGACCGCCTCCCCACGCGCGCGGACGGCGTTCGTCGCCCTGCTTGCCGCTCTCGCCGCCCTTCTTGTCTTCATCCCGCCGGCGTCCGCGGTGACGTGGACGGGCCCGGCGAAGATTGACGACAAGGGGCTGTGGGCCGTGAGCTGCCCGTCGACGTCGTTCTGCGCCGCGGTCGACGAAGCCGGCCGTGTCCTCACCACGAACGACCCCGCCGGCGCTTGGAGCACCACGCCCATCCCGGGCCTCGACCCGAGCACCGATGTCCTGTACGGCATCGCCTGCCCGACTGCCGAGCTGTGCGTGGCTGTCGGCAAGCACGGTCACGTCGTCACCTCCACGAACCCCACCGGCGGTGCTGGGGCCTGGTCGGTCGCGAACGTGGACGCCGGTCGCGCGCTGTACGCCGTGTCGTGTCCGACCACGACGCTCTGCGTCGCCGTCGACGAGGCCGGCTATGTGGTGACGTCTACCGACCCGACGGGTGACGCGTATGGGTGGAAGTCGAAGCCCATCAGCGTCCAGGGGCTCGTCTCGGTGTCCTGTGCGACCGAGGATGTGTGCGTGGCGGGCGGCGGGGGTGGCCTGGTCTTGTCCACCGGCCTACCTCGGGGTGGCGCGGAGTTCTGGCATCAGTCTGTGATCGGCGACTCGGACGCCGTCGTCTTCGGCGTCTCGTGCCCCACCGAGACCATGTGCGCTGCGATCACCGATACCGGCGTGCTCGGCGCCAGCAACAACGCCCGCACGAACACTCCCACGTGGACGCAGTCCACGCCCCAGCTGCCGGGGGACCTCAGCCCCTACGGCCTCGAGTGTGCGACACCGTCGGCCTGCTACACGTTCGACAAGACCTTCGTCGCCTCCACGACCGACCTGGCCGGCGGCCCGCAGACCTGGACCTCGCAGGAGGTCGTCCCTCCGGGCGGCCTGGTGAGTGCGATAAACTGCGCATCGGTGACGCGGTGCGTCGCGGTCGACCTCACTGGCCACGCCGTGGTCGCGACGGTCCCGCCGCCCCGCACGTTGACGGTCGCTCTTGCGGGCTCCGGGTCAGGGAGTGTGACGAGCGCGCCAGGCGGGATCACGTGCGGCGCGGAGTGCGCCTACGAATATCCGCAGGGCAGCGCCGTGACCTTGACCGCCACACCCGCGGACGACACCTCTACGTTCGAGGGCTGGTCCGGTGGCGGCTGCAGCGGCACCGAGACCTGCACCGTGACGCTCGATGACGCGACCACGGTGACCGCGACGTTCTCGGAAAACCCCTACGTCAAGCTGGACCTCTACGCGAACGCAGGCTCGGGATCTGGCGCCGTCTGGATCGGCGGCCGCGGGGTGGACTGTCGGACAGCATGCTTCTACGCCGCCCCGCGCGGCTTCGTCATCTCGCTGGACGCCGACGCCGACGCCGGCTCGCGGTTCGACCATTGGTCCGGAGGGGGGTGCGATGACACCAGCACGACGTGCCAGTTCACGTTCAATGAGGACACCGTGATCCAGGCGTACTTCGTGGCGCTGCCCAAGTTGACGGTCACCATCGGCGGTACCGGTGACGGCGCTGTCACCAGCGACGTCGGCGATATCGACTGCGGATCGATCTGCTCCGATTACTACGACCCCGGGACGGACGTGACCCTCACCGCCACGCCCACGGAGGGCTCGCGGTTCGCGGGCTGGTCCGGCGGCGGGTGCGACGGGACCGGGACGTGCACGGTGGCGATGGACGCCGCGTACACGGTGACGGCGACGTTCACATCCACGGACGAGGTGACCCCGCCGGTCCCGACGACGCCGCCCGCTCACACACCCGCCGCACCCAACACGCGTCTGACGAAGACGACGGTCAACGCCAAGAAGCGCACCGCGAGGTTTACCTTCACCGCAACCGGCTCCGTCACCCGCTACCGCTGCGCACTCACCGCAGCGCACAAGAAGGTCGTCTACAAGACCTGCCGCTCGCCGGTGAC
Source organism: Nocardioides sp. URHA0020 (assembly GCF_000620705.1). Lineage (GTDB taxonomy): Bacteria > Actinomycetota > Actinomycetes > Propionibacteriales > Nocardioidaceae > Nocardioides. Next base: position 337,600 of record NZ_KK211166.1, on the reverse strand, counting down.
GTTCCGCAAGCTCAAGCCCGGGCGCTACACCTTCACCGTGGTCGCGGTCGGCCGCGGCGGGACCGACCGGACGCCGGCGCGGAAGTCGATCACGATGCGCCGGCGGTAGGCCGGCCTTGGACTTCTCGACGAGCAACGACCGACCCACCGACACCCGCAGCCCTTCACCGGATCTCGGTTCGTGAGGGCGTTGCCCGTGCCGGGCCGGGTGGCTGGAGGACCGAGTCGGCCAGGTTCGGGCATGGTGCTCCTCACGGTGCCAGGTGCGTCGTCACCGCGCGGTCGACGCTCGGGTGGAAGTGCTCGGCGCCGATCCGGGCCACGACGCCGTCGAGCTCGAGGGTTCGGCGTACGCCGGGAGCGACCCGGGCGAGCCGCAACGTCACGTCGTTCTCCCGGGAGAGGGTCGCGAGCTCGGAGAGCGCCGCGGCGCCCTGGGAGTCGACGAAGGTGATCGCGGAGCAGTCGAGCACCAGGCAGGTGAGCGGTTCGGGTCCGTCCTCGACGAGTGAGCGCACGCGTTCGTCGAGCGCCTCGGTGGTCGCGAAGAACAGCCCCCCTTCGAGCCGGACCACGGCAACGCCCGGGAACCGCTCGTAGCCCGGGTGCTCCTCGAGCCCCCGGAACATCGTGGTGCCGGGCTCGCGGCCGAGCTGCGGCATGGCCGGGCGGGTGGTGACGGCGACCAGCCAGAGCAGGGACAGCGCGATCCCGAAGACGACGCCGGCGAGCACCCCGAAGGCGAGGGTCGCGAGGATCGAGATGACCGCGATCCAGAAGTCGACGCGCTGCACGCGCGCCAGGCGGCGCATCTCGGCGATGTTCATCATGCCCATCACGACCGCCTCGATGATGAGCGCCGCCAGGACCGGCTGCGGGAGACCCGTGAAGAGCGGCGCCAGGAACAGCAGGGTCAGCACGACCACGACGCCCGACGTCAGGGACGCCAGTCCGGTGCGGGCACCCGAGTGGTCGTTGAGGGAGCTCGCCGACAGGCTGGTCGAGACCGGCATGCCCTGCAGGATCCCGGCGCCCGCGTTGGCGAAGCCCTGGGCGACGGTCTCCTGCCCCATGTCGATGCGGTAGCGGTGCCGGGTCGCGAACACCTTCGCGTCGCCGGCCGTCTGGGAGAAGCCGATGAGCACCAGCGCGAAGGCCGCGGTGACGACCACCCCCGCGTGGTCCCAGAGCAGCCCTACGTCGGGGACGGTGGGAGCGGGGAGGCCGCTCGGGATCGCGCCGACCACCGCGACGCCGTGCCCCTCGAGGTCCAGCAGTGCGCTCGCGAGCAGTCCGCCGACCAGCAGCACCAGGGCGCTGGGGACGGACGGGGCCACCCGTCGTACGCCGAACGCGACGACGAGGGCCGTGGCCCCGACCGCGAGCGTGGTCGGGTCGGCGTCCGCCCAGGTGCCCACCCAGGACCGGAGCTCCTCGAACGCGCTGGAGCCGTCGGCGTCGGTGCCGGTGATCTTCGGCAGCTCGCCGATCACGACGTCGATCGCCGCGCCGAAGAGGAACCCGGTCACGACCGCCTGGGAGAGGAAGCGGGCGATCCAGCTCATCCGCAGCACGGCGAGCAGCAGGAACAGGAGTCCGGAGACCAGCGTGATGCCCGCGACGAACGTCGCCACGTCGTCCTCGCCGGCGATCCCGGCCGTCAGGACCGCGCTCGCGGCGACCGCGGCCAGGCCCGAGCTCGGACCCATCGAGATCTGGCGGGAGGTGCCGAAGGCGCCGTAGAGGATGGCGGCCGCGGCGGCGGCGTACAGACCGTTCTCCAGCGGGATCCCGGCGATGCCGGCGTACCCGAGGTTCTTCGGGATGATCAGCGCCGCGACCGCGACGCCGGCCAGCAGGTCGCCGCGCAACCAGCGGCGTTCGTAGGTCCGGATCCAACCGGCGACCGGGACCAGCATGGCGGGAGCCTACTCATGCCCTTCCGCGTCGGCGACCGCTCTGCGAGTCTTCGCAGGTGTCGATGGTCGGACTGGTCCCGCGGTGGGAGTGGCGCGTGTTCGCGCCGGACTTCGGAGAGACCGGGCGGCTGCTCTCCGCGGAGGCGACGACCGTCGTCGAGAGCGACGAGGTCTACCTGCTGTCCGCGGCTGAGGACGCCCTGGTCAAGATCCGTGCCGGTCTGCTGGACATCAAGCGGCTCCAGCAGGTCGACGACGACGGGTTGGAGCAGTGGGTGCCGACGCTGAAGGCGCCGATCTCGATCGCGCCGGAGGAGATGGACGAGGTCACGTCGGCCCTTGCCGTGCTCCGCGTCGACGTGCACAAGACCCGCCACCGCTCCTCGGTCGACGGCTGCCTGGCCGAGCTCACGGAGGTGCGGGTCGGTGGCTCGTCGACCTGGAGCATCGCGGTCGAGTCGGAGGACCCCGCTCGGGTGATGGCGGCCTTGGGCAGGCTGGGGCTCGCCGACCTGCCCAACACCAACTACGCGCGCGGGCTGGCCGCCCTGGTCGGCTCCGGCGTACGGCGCTACGCCGTGATCGACGTCGGCACCAACTCGGTGAAGTTCCACGTCGGCGAGCGGGACGCGCAGGGCGAGTGGCGCACGGTGATCGACCGGGCCGAGGTGACCCGGCTCGGCGAGGGTCTCCACGAGGGAGGGCCGATCCCGCCGGAGCCGATGCGGCGCACCGTCGACGCGATCGTGGGCATGGCGGAGGAGGCAGAGCGGCTGGGCGTCGCCGAGGTCGTCGCCGTCGGCACGGCCGGTTTGCGGATGGCGACCAACTCCGGGGACGTCGTCGACGAGGTCCGCAGACGGTCCGGGGTGCGCCTCGAGGTCATCTCCGGGGAGGACGAGGCGCGGCTCGCCGTCCGTGCAGCGACAGTGGGCCTGCCGGAGGCGGGATCCGTCATCGTCTTCGACACCGGCGGCGGCAGCTCGCAGTTCACCTTCGGACGCGGTGCCGAACCGGGGGAGCAGTTCAGCGTCCCGGTGGGCGCCGTCCGGTTCACCGAGCGGTTCGGGCTGCAGTCGGCCGTCGCGACCGAGGTGCTGGACGAGGCACTCGCGGCGATCGCCTCCGAGCTGTCCGACCTCGACGGCCGCGAGCCCCCCGAGCTGCTGGTGGGCATGGGCGGCGGGCTGACCAACCTCGCGGCGGTCAGCCACGGGCTCGCCGACTACGACCCCGACGTCGTGCACGGCACGGTGCTCGACCGCGCCGAGATCGACCGCCAGATCGAGCTCTACCGCACCAGCGACACCGAGCAGCGCCGTACGGTGCCCGGCCTCCAGCCGGCCCGCGCAGAGGTCATCCTGGCCGGCGCCTGCATCGTCCGGACCGTCCTGGAGAAGCTCGGCAAGGACGAGCTGCGGGTCAGCGACCGCGGACTGCGGCACGGGGTGCTCGCCGCCCGCTTCGACCCGGACGACTCACCCGATTCGGGCGTGTAGCCGGCCAGCACCGTCTGGCACCGTGAAGACCCGGGCCGATCCTCCGAGCCCGGCACTTGGAAGGACGATGAGTTGACCGACATCGAAGTCCTCGACGCAGCCGAGCTCGACGCGTTGAACGCCTGGTGGCGGGCGGTCAACTACCTGTCCGTCGGGCAGATCTACCTGCTCGACAACCCTCTGCTCGAACGCGGCCTGGTGGCCGATGACATCAAGCCCCGGCTGCTGGGCCACTGGGGCACGACGCCGGGTCTCAACCTCGTCTACACCCACCTCAACCGGCTGATCCGTCAGCGCGACGTCAACGCGATCTTCCTGGCCGGCCCCGGGCACGGCGGGCCGGCCGCCGTCGCCAACGCCTGGCTCGAGGGCACCTACACCGAGCTCTACCACCGCATCACCTACGACCAGCCCGGGATGCAGCGGCTCTTCCGCCAGTTCTCCTTCCCCGGCGGCATCCCCAGCCACGTGGCGCCCGAGACGCCCGGCTCCATCCACGAGGGCGGCGAGCTCGGCTACGTCCTCTCCCACGCGTACGGCGCCGCGATGGACAACCCCGACCTCGTGGTCGCGGCGGTGGTCGGCGACGGCGAGTTCGAGACCGGCCCGCTGGCGGCCTCGTGGCACGGCAACAAGTTCGTCAACCCGGTGACCGACGGCGCCGTGCTGCCGATCCTGCACCTCAACGGGTACAAGATCGCCAACCCGACCGTCCCGGCGCGAATCCACCGCGAGGAGCTCGAGAGCCTGCTGCGCGGCTACGGCCACGAGGTGCTCACCGTCGAGGGTGACGACCCGGCCGACGTGCACCAGCAGATGGCCGCCGCGATGGACCGGGCCCACGACTCGATCACCGAGATCTGGCGTGCCGCCCGCGAGGACGGCGACGTCGAGCGCCGGCCGTGGCCGATGATCCTGATGGTGACCCCGAAGGGCTGGACCGGTCCCAAGGTCGTCGACGGGGTGCCGGTCGAGGGCACCTGGCGGGCGCACCAGGTGCCGCTCGCGGGCACCCGGGAGAACGACGCCCACCGGGCCCAGCTCGAGGAGTGGCTGCGCTCCTACCGGCCCGAGGAGCTCTTCGACGACGACGGCGTACCCATCGAGGCGATCCGGGCGCTCGCACCGCACGGCACCCGCCGGATGAGCGCCAACCCGCACGCCAACGGCGGCCTGTTGAAGAAGCCGCTGGAGCTGCCCGACTTCCGCACCAAGGCGGTCGAGGTGACCGAGCCGGGTGCGTCGATCCACGAGCCCACGAAGGTGCTGGGGGAGTACCTGATCGACGTCGTCCGCGACAACATGACCAACTTTCGGATCTTCGGTCCCGACGAGACCGCGTCGAACCGGCTCAGCCCGGTGTACGCCGTCACCGACAAGGTGTTCGCGGGCGAGATCCTCGAGACCGACGAGCACCTCGCGACGTCGGGCCGCGTCGTCGAGATCCTCTCCGAGCACACCTGCCAGGGTTGGATCGAGGGCTACACCCTCACCGGGCGGCACGGGCTCTTCAGCTGCTACGAGGCGTTCATCCACCTGGTCGACTCGATGTTCAACCAGCACGCCAAGTGGCTCAAGACGACCCGGGACATCCCGTGGCGCCCGCGGATCGCGAGCCTCAACTACCTGCTCAGCTCACACGTCTGGCGCCAGGACCACAACGGCTTCTCGCACCAGGACCCCGGCTTCATCGACCACGTCGTCAACAAGCGCGCCGAGGTGGTCCGGGTCTACCTGCCGCCGGACGCCAACACCCTGCTGTCGACCATGCAGCACTGCCTGGAGTCCGAGCACTACGTCAACGTCGTCGTCTCCGGGAAGCAGCCGTCCTTCGACTGGCTCACGGCCGACCAGGCCGACCTCCACTGCGCGCGTGGGGCGGGGATCTGGGAGTTCGCCTCGAACGACGACGGCCAGCCCGACGTCGTGCTCGCGGCGGCCGGCGACGTACCCACCCTCGAGGCGCTCGCCGCGGTCAAGATCCTGCGCGGGCGGGTCCCCGACCTGCGGATCCGGTTCGTCAACGTCGTCGACCTGATGCGGCTCCAGGACGAGAGCGCGCACCCGCACGGGATGACGCACAGCGACTACGACAACCTCTTCGGCACCGACGTCCCGGTGATCTTCGCCTACCACGGCTACCCGTGGCTGATCCACCGGCTGGCCTACCGGCGTGCCAACAACGCGCACCTCCACGTCCGGGGCTACAAGGAGGAGGGCACCACGACGACGCCGTTCGACATGGTGATGATGAACGACATGGACCGCTACCACCTGGTCATGGACGTCATCGACCGGACGCCGCGCCTCGGGTCGAGGGAGGCGTCGCTGCGGCAGGAGATGGTGGACACCCGGCGCCGGGCCCGGCAGTGGACGCGGGAGCACGGCGACGACCTGCCCGAGGTTCGCGACTGGCAGTGGACCACCGAGGGAGACCAGCCCGACCGGGGCAGGTCGCCGTCGGTGACCGCCGCCGCGACGACCAGCGCGGACTTCTGAACCAGCTGCTCAGGTCAGCAGCGCCGCGACCTGGCGGGCGATCGCCAGCTCCTCGTTGGTCGGCACGACCAGGACGGCCGTCGGTGAGGCGTCGATCGAGACCACCCGTGCAGCGGTCGAGGGCGCCCGGTTGCGCTCGTCGTCCACCACGATGCCGAGCCGATCGAGACCCGACAGCGCATCGGTCCGGAGTCGCGCGCTGTGCTCGCCGACACCGGCGGTGAAGACCACGGCGTCGGCGCCGCCGAGCACCGCCAGGTAGGCGCCGACGTACTTCCTCAGCCGGTGGCAGTAGATGCCGTACGCCGTCCGCGCGGTCGGGTCCCCGGTCTCGACCGCGCTGATCAGGTCGCGGAAGTCGGCGAGGCCGGTCAGCCCGACGATGCCGGATCGGTGGTGCAGCAGGTCCTCGAGCCCGTCGACGTCGAGCCCGCCGTGGCGCAGCAGGTGCAGGAGGACGCCGGGGTCCAGGTCGCCGCCGCGGGTTCCCATCACCAGGCCCTCGAGCGGGGTCAGCCCCATCGAGGTGTCGACCGGCCGCCCGCCTCGGATCGCGGCCGCGGACGCGCCGTTGCCCAGGTGCAGCACGACCTGGTCCAGCTCGGTGACCGGACGACCCAGGAGGTCCGCGGCCGCCCCGGCGACGTACTGATGGCTGATGCCGTGCGCGCCGTACCGCCGGATGGACTCGCGCGCCGCCAGCTCCCGGTCGACGGCGTAGGTCGCGGCGGCGGCAGGCAAGCCGGCGAAGTACGCGGTGTCGAAGACCGCCACCTGCGGCACGTCCGGGAAGTGGTCGCGGGCGGTGCGGATGCCGGCGGCCGCGGGCGGATTGTGCAGCGGCGCCAGCCGGGCCAGGTCCTCGATCTCGGCCAGCACGTCGTCGTCGACGACCGTCGGCGCGACCAGCCGCGGCCCGCCGTGCACGACGCGGTGGCCGACGGCCACGAGATGGGCGGCGGTGATCCCGTGGTCGGCGAGATCGCCCTGCATCGTGTCGAGGGCGGCCGCGTGGTCGCGGACGTCGGGGCCACCGATGCGCTCGATCGCGCCGCGCACCGACGCCGTGCCGGATGCCGGGTCGACCACCTGGTACTTGAGCGTGGACGAGCCGGCATTGAGGACGAGGACGAAGGCGGGCATCGGCCTCACCGTCCCAGCCGCGATCTGGATTGTCCAGGAACCGTCAGGAAGCGGACGCAGGGCGTCACGGAGGCATCAAGGAAGGTCGGTCGAGACCTCGCCCGCGCCGAGGAGTGACCATCTGTCCGATCTCGTCGACCTCCTCCTGACCCTGCTGCCGTCGGCCTGCTCGCGACCCTCGTGGGCCTTCGCGACCGACGGCTGTCAGCCTGAACCACAACGACGTCGCGCCGGTGCCTGATGTCACCGCTGCGGCGATTCGTGCGCCCGGGTCGCCGCAACGGACACTCGAGTGAAGGGATCGGTCACAGACCGACCAGGTGCAGGTCACTCGAAAGCAAGGTCGCTCGCATGAACAAGCTCGTCACCGTCGTCGCCACGTTCGCTCTGCTGGGTGGCTCGGTCGCGCTCGCGTCCGGCGCCGAAGCCGCTCCGCGCCCGAAGGAGTACAAGAACTGCACGGCGCTGAACAAGGTCTACCCGCACGGCGTCGGCCTGAGGAACGCGAAGGACAAGACGTCCGGCACTCGGGTCCGGACGTTCACGAAGAACCCCACCGTCTACAAGCTGAACAAGAAGAGCGACCGCGACAAGGACGGCATCGCCTGCGAGAAGGCGTAGGTCCTCCGGGCGGCTGGCTGGCAGATCCGGATCGGTGACGACCCGGTCAGCCGGTGGCTCGCACCAGGCGTACGGCGCCCTCGCGGCGCGGGTCGGCGGCCGCGACGAGATGGCCGTCCGGTCGCACCAGGGTGGCGCCGACGCCGCCGTAGTACATGGTCAGGCCCTCCTCGGTCTCGCGCTTGACGACCTCGTCGGGGCGGCCAGGGTTGTGGACGTGCACGCGGGGGTGGTGGACGGCTTCCTGCAGCCCCAGCCCGCTGACGAAGCCGGCGAGGACCTGGGTGACGGCGGTGGCGATCCGTCCGGCGCCGGGCGAGCCGATGGCGAGGACGGAGCCGTCGGTGTGGCGGCCGACGGTGGGCGCCATGTTGGAGAGCAGGCGGGTGCCGGGGGTGCGGCCGTGGAGACCCCCGGCGTTGAGCTCCTGCTCGCCGAGGGTGTTGTTGAGCCAGATGCCCGTGCCCTGGGCGATCATCCCGGAGAAGTAGCCCGACGAGACCGTCACCGCGCAGGCGCCGCCGTCGGTGTCGGTCGCCGAGCAGTGCGTCGTGGAGGGCGAGTCCAGGTAGGCGCGGGCGTCGCGCGCCAGATCGAGGGAGTGATCGAGCACCGAGATCCGGTGACCGAGCACCTCGCGCTGCACGCGGACCATCTCCTCGACGTCGTCGGGCGACCAGCCGTCGAGCTGACGCAGCATCGCGGCGACGCAGACGCCACCGACCGACGGCGGCGGGGTAGTAGCCAGCGTCCACTCACCGAGGCGGGTGGCCAGCGACGGCCGGGTGACGGGGGCGTACGCCGCGAGGTCACCGGGGCCGAGGATGCCGCCGCGGGCGAGGACGTCGGTGGCGATGAGGCGAGCGAGGTCGCCGGTGTGCAGGGTGGCCGCGCCCTCCTCGGCGATCAGCTCGAGCGTGTCGGCGAGGTCGGGGACCACGATGAGATCGGTGACGAGCTCGCCCTGAGCGTCGTGGACCGCCGCGCTGCTGGCGTCGTCCCAGCCGAAGATCGAGTCGTGGACGTACTCCAGGTAGTAGCGCGAGGCCGCGCTCAGCCGGAAGCCGCCGCGAGCGACGTCGATCGCCGGAGCGACCACCTCGCGCCACGGCAGCCGGCCGTCGCGACGGTGGGCCTCCTCGAACGCCGCCACCGAGCCGTGCGCGGCGACCGAACCGGGGCCGATGGTGATGCCCACCCCGCCGCCGTACTCGGTGTGGATGTCCCACGTCCCACCGCCGAGCGGACGACCACCGCGGCCGGGCATGTCCATCCAGCCGTCGACGGTGTACGGCGCACCGCCGTCAGGCGGCTGGATCGTCACGAACCCGCCCGAGCTCAGCGAGACCAGGCCGACCTCGTTGACCATCGTCACCAGGGAGGCCGCGAGCGCGGCGTCGACCGCGTTGCCGCCGGCGCGGGCCACCTGCTCACCGGCGTCGGCGGCCGCCTCGTTGGGGGCGGCGATCGCGACGTCGGGCATGCGGGCACCGTACGGCAGGACTAGCCAGGGCTAGCCAGGGCAGGCCGGGTAGAGCGGGCGCGTCGGGTAGAGGGCGGGTGTGGCGTACGCCGTCGGGTCCGTGAACCGGCAGCCGTACGTCGGGGCAGCGACGACGCTCGGGGTGAGGACGTCGTCTCCGGCGGGGCGGCGCCCGCGCGGCGACTCGACCCAGCGGGTCAGGTCGTCCCACGCCGTGCCGACCTCGGTCGGGGTGAACTCGCAGTGACCGGCGGCGCGGACGGCGCGCTGGACCAGCAGGCCGCCCTGGTGGTGCCGGTCGACCTCGCGGCGGTAGATCTGCTCCATCGAGAACGGGACGAAGAGGTCGCCGAGCCCGTGCAGGCTGAGGGTCGGGACCCGCGGGCGCCCGTCGATCCGGGGGATCTGGGTCAGCCGGTGCGAGCGCCACGAGCGCAGGTCGGAGGGGCGCACTCGCTCGACCGTGGCGTTGACGTCGACGGGGGTGTTGGGGGCGTAGGAGGTGAAGACGTTCTGGGCGACCCGGCCCGGGTTCTGCGACAGCGAGCCGCCGTTGTCGGGCGAGGCGAGGGTGAAGAGGAAGTCCTTCCACACCGAGAAGGCCTGGTCGGCACCGGGCCGCGGCCCGCCGGTCAGGTTGGTCGTGATCGAGCGCAGCTGCTTGCCGAGCTCGTTGGTGGTGTCGGGACCGCCGGGCCGCAGACCGGCGAGCCCGAGCCGCTGCTGGATGACGGGCACGTCGGTGGTCAGGTAGTCGGCCGGGGTCGGGTACGCCGGCCGGTCGGCGAGGTCCTGGGCGACCAGGTTGTAGCTGAGGAGGTAGTCGAAGAGTCGCTGGTCACCGAGCACGCCGCACATCGGCAGCGCGCCGTCGTAGAAGCGCGGGTACTCCTCCAGCGAGCGCCCGATCACGTGGCCTCCCATCGACACCCCCGCGATGTAGGTGCGTCGCGTGCGGTGCCCGATCACCCGCTCGGCGTACCTCGCGAGGTCGTGGGTGGTCGTGACGCCGGTCGCGACGTCGTAGTCGTTCTGCGCGTAGGAGGAGGCCGCCCACGCGTAGCCCTCGTCGAGGAACTTCTGCCGCAGCCCGTACCCGGGCTGGTCGACGGTCAGGACGGTGCCGGCGCCGCGGTAGCCGTGGGCCCACATGACCAGCTCGCCGTTCCAGCGCGCCGGGACCTCGATGACGTACGCCGCATGCTGCCGCACGCCCTGCACGACCCGGCTCGGCCTCCCGCCGACGCTCAGCGGCGCCACCGGCGGGTTGCTGATCGTGTAGCCCGGCAGTGGCTGGTCGCCCGGGACACCGTCACGCCCAGGTCGATGGCCGGCGGAGGCCGTGCTGCCGGTCGTGGTGACTAGCCCCGCGGCGACGCTGAGAGCGACTCCCGCCACCAGGGCGGCGCGTCGTCGGGACAGGATGCGAGGCAGGGACACGGGACCTCCGAGTTGGTCGCGATGTGACGGGTGCCACAGTGCGCCGATCGGAGCCCGGACGTCAAGCAGGTCGCGTTGCCCGGTCCGGTCGACATCGCGGAGCTCCGACGTCGGCTTTCGGCTGCCAGGGTCCGACACGCTCGGCCTGACCGTCGCTGCTGGACCGCCGGGGTGGGGATGATGGGGCCATGGACTTCGACGTAGCCCGCGTCCGCAGCGACTTCCCGGCCCTCGACGACGGCACCGCCTACTTCGACGGACCAGGTGGGAGCCAGGTGCCGCACCAGGTCGCCGCGGCGATCGCGGCGGCGATGACCGCCGGTCTCTCGAACCGGGGGGCGGTCACCGCCGCGGAGCGACGGGCCGACGAGGTCGTCGTCGAAGCACGCAGTGCGGTGTCCGACCTGCTGGGCTGCGACCCGGACGGGGTGGTGTTCGCGCGGTCGGCGACGCAGGCGACGTACGACCTCTCCCGCGTGCTCGCCCAGGAGTGGGCGGCCGACGACCAGGTCGTGGTGACCCGGCTCGACCACGACTCCAACATCCGGCCGTGGGTGCAGGCGGCCGAGTCGGTGGGAGCGGAGGTCCGGTGGGTCGGCTTCGACCGCGACACGGCCGAGCTGGCGGTCGACGACGTCCGGGCCGAGCTGTCCGAGCGCACCCGGGTCGTCGCGGTCACCGGTGCGTCCAACGTGCTCGGCACCCGTCCGGACCTGCCGGCGATCGCGGAGGCCGCGCACGCGGTAGGAGCGCTGGTCTACGTCGACGGCGTGCACCTGACGCCGCACGCGGCGGTGGACGTGAAGGCGCTGGGCGCGGACTTCTTCAGCTGCTCGCCGTACAAGTTCTTCGGGCCGCACCACGGCATCGTCGTCGCGGACCCGGAGCTCCTCGAGCGGCTGCACCCGCACAAGCTGCTGCCGGCGACCGACCGGGTGCCGGAGCGGTTCGAGTACGGCACGCTGCCCTACGAGCTGCTCGCCGGCGCCACCGCCGCGGTCGACTACATCGCCGGCCTCGCGTCGGACGCCCCGGACCGGCGGACCCGGGTGCTGGAGTCGATGCGGGCGGTCGAGGAGCACGAGGACCGGCTGTTCTCGCGTCTCCTCGAGGGGCTGCGCGGCATCGACGGCCTCCGCCTGTACGGCGCGCCCGCACGGCGTACGCCGACGGCCTTCTTCTCCGTCGAGGGCCGCAGCGACCGGGAGGTCTATGAGCACCTGGCCGGCCTGGGCGTGAACGCACCGGCCAGCAACTTCTACGCGCTCGAGGCCTCGCGGTGGCTCGGCCTCGGGGACACCGGCGCGCTGCGTGCCGGGCTGGCGCCGTACACGAACGAGAGCGACGTCGACCGGCTCGTGCAGGGCATCCGGGACCTCTAGCGGCCCTCCTCGGTGGTCGAGCAGGTTGCGCAGCAACCGTGTCGAGACCCCCGCAGCCAGGGCGCGGCGGTGGGCTGCGGGGGTCTCGACGACGCTCGGGCCTGGCGGCCCTCCCTGCTCGACCAGCGGGACGGCGCTCGGGCCTGGCGGCCCTCCTCGGTGGTCGAGCAGGTTGCGCAGCAACCGTGTCGAGACCCCCGCAGGGATGGCGCCGCCGTCGGGTGCGGGGGTCTCGACGACGCTCGGGCCTGGCGGCCCTCGCTGCTCGACCAGCGGTACGACGCGCGGGCCTGGCGGCCCTTCTCGGTGGTCGAGCAGGTTGCGCAGCAACCGTGTCGAGACCCCCGCAGCCAGGGCGCGGGGGTGGGGTGCGGGGGTCTCGACGACGCTCGGGCCTGGCGGCCCTCCTCGGTGGTCGAGCAGGTTGCGCAGCAACCGTGTCGAGACCCCCGCAGCCAGGGCGCGGGGGTGGGGTGCGGGGGTCTCGACGACGCTCGGGCCTGGCGGCCCTCCTCGGTGGTCGAGCAGGTTGCGCAGCAACCGTGTCGAGACCCCCGCAGCCAAGTCGCCGGGGGTTGGGTGCGGGGGTCTCGACGACGCTCGGGCCTGGGGGCCCTCCCTGCTCGACCAGCGGGATGACGCTCGGGCCTGGCGGCCCTCCCTGCGCGACTACCGAGAGGGCGCGGTCACTCGCAGTTGTGGCACTCGCCGTTGGCGGAGAGGGCGAGGTAGCACTTGGGGCAGATCTCGACGACGGGCTCGATGCCGTTGGTGCGGCGCGCGTTGGGGATGCTCGTGGTGGGCACGATCGCGGCCGTGGCGGCCTTCGCCGGCGAGAGGACGTCGAACTCCAGGTTGCGCAGCACCTTGGTGGCGCCGGTCTTGCCGTTGGTCATCTCCTCGGAGGTGCCCGCGGTGCCGGTGGCGTAGCCGAGCGCGGCGCCGACGATGGCCTTCGACTCGTAGCTGTTGTTGGCGTGCCGGAGCACGTAGTCCTTCGCGGGAGCGAAGCCGTAGCGATCGAGGAACGCGCTCTGCCCGGCCTCGTCGTACTCGTGGATCGCGGCGAGCACGTGCTGACGGGTTACTGCAGACCAGGCGACCATGGAGCCACAGTAGGTGCGCGGCGCCGCGATCCCTCATCCTCGCGACCCTCGACCATCGCGGCCGACGTAACGTGGACGACATGAGCGACTACCAGGTAGTGAACCCGGCAACCGGCGAGGTCGAGCGGGAGTTCGAGACCGCGACCGACGAGCAGATCCAGGACGTGCTGGCGCGCTCGCACGCGGCGTACGGCGCGTGGAAGCAGACCGACAAGGCCGAGCGGACCAAGCTGCTGCTCCGCGTGGCCGACCTGTACGACGAGCGTCGCGACGAGCTGGCCGCGATCATCGCCCGCGAGATGGGCAAGCGGATCCCGGAGGCGAAGGGCGAGATCCGGCTGGTCGCCTCGATCTACCGCTACTACGCCGACAACGGCCCGGACCTGCTGGCCGACACCCCGCTCAACCCGGCGATGGGGGGCGAGGCGCTGGTCCGCAAGGAGCCCGTGGGTGCGCTGCTCGGGATCATGCCCTGGAACTTCCCCTACTACCAGGTGGCCCGGTTCGCTGCGCCCAACCTGATGATCGGCAACACGATCATCCTCAAGCACGCACCACAGTGCCCCGAGTCGGCGCTGGCGATGGAGCAGATCTTCCACGACGCGGGTCTCCCGGCCGACGCCTACATCAACGTCTTCGCCACCAACGACCAGGCCGCCGACATGATCGCCGACGACCGTCTCGTCGGCGTCTCGGTGACCGGCAGCGAGCGCGCCGGGGCCGCGGTGGCCGAGGTCGCCGGGCGCAACCTGAAGAAGGTCGTGCTCGAGCTCGGCGGCTCGGACCCCTTCATCGTGCTCGGCGCCGACGACCTCGGCCAGGCTGTGAAGGCCGCCGTGCAGGGCCGGATGGGCAACGCCGGCCAGGCCTGCAACGCCGCGAAGCGGATGATCGTGGTGGACGAGCTGTACGACGACTTCGTCGAGCAGTTCACCGCCGCGATGTCAGGCCTGACGCCGGGCGACCCGACCGACCCGAGCTCCGCCTTCGGCCCGCTGTCCTCCGAGGGCGCCCTCACCAACCTGCTCGAGCAGATCGAGGACGCCGTCGACAAGGGCGCGACCGTCAAGGCCGGCGGCAAGCGCGTCGACCGGCCCGGCTCCTTCATGGAGGCGACCGTGCTCACCGACGTGACCCCCGAGATGCGCGCCTACAAGGAGGAGCTCTTCGGCCCGGCCGCGGTCATCTACAAGGTCGCCGACGCCGACGAGGCGGTCGAGCTGGCCAACAGCTCGCCCTTCGGCCTCGGCGGAGTGGTCTGGAGCACCGACCCGGCGTACGCCGAGGAGATCGCCGACCGTCTCGACACCGGGATGGTCTGGATCAACACCGCCCAGGGCTCGGCGGCCGACCTGCCCTTCGGCGGCACCAAGCGCTCCGGCGTCGGGCGTGAGCTCGGCGCCTACGGCATCGAGGAGTTCGTCAACAAGAAGCTGATCTACCGTCCGAAGGTCGGCTGACCGTGCGCGCCCGGCTCGTGGCCGCGGGCATCACGGCCGCGGCCGCGGGCGTCGGCTTCCTCGGCACCAAGCCCGACGGTGCGTGGTACCGCTCGCTCGACAAGCCGGCCTGGCAACCACCCGGCATCGCGTTCCCGCTCGTCTGGACGCCGCTCTACGGGCTGATCGGGTGGGGCACCGGGCGCGCGCTGGAGAGGGCGGGCGCCGACGACCGTCGGATGCTCGTCCTGACCACCGCCGACCTGGCGCTCAACGCCGGGTGGTGCTGGGCGTTCTTCGCCAAGCAGTCACCCGCCACCGGGCTCGGGGTGATCGTGGCGCTCGACGTGCTCAACGTCGCCCTGGTCCGCGAGGCCGCCGAGCACGACCGGAGCGCCGCCCTGGCGCTGACGCCGTACGCCGTGTGGTCGGGCTTCGCGACCGCGCTCAACGCCTCCATCTGGTGGCGCAACCGGGGTGGCCCGACCGGGTAGTTCGGCCGGCCATTCGGCCATTTCTGCGCAACGACCGTTCCGCGGGGGACCGTGCACGCCCTAGCGTGCCCCCAGACCGGGGGAGGGTCGAGATGGCGAATGATTTCGCGCAGCCGCCGGCGCGGTCGCACCGTGGCGCGCAGGCGGTGCAGGAGACCGCGAGCGCCCTCGCCGAGCTGCCCCCCGAGTGGACCGTCCTGCAGGACGTCGCCTGGCCCGGCCGCTCGGTCGCCACCATCGACCATGTCGCCATCGGTCCGGGCGGCGTCTTCGCCATCGACTCCAAGTACTGGCCCGGCCGCGTCGACGTCAGCGGCGGCGTGCTCCGGCTCAACCGCCGGGCGCGGATGTCGGTCGCCATCACCTGCTCGGCGGCCGCCGACGTGCTCGCGATCGGGGCGTCGGTGGACCGGTGGCACGTGCGTCCGGTCCTCTGCTTCTCCGACCAGGAGCTCTCCAGCCAGGTCCGCGGCGTCGTCGTGTGCGCCCCGGCGACGATCGTCGAGACGCTGCTCAGCCACGAGCGGGTCTTCGCCCGCGAGACCCTGAGCACCATCCGCGACAACGTGATCGCCGCCGTGGCCCCTGCACAGGCACCGGCCCCGCCGCCGGGCCGACGGCGTACGCCGAAGCCCGGTCCCCCGAGCAGTCGGCGCAACCGCCGAGCAGGGTCGACGGGCCGCTTCGGCGTCGTGCTGCTCGCCCTGGCTGCAGCGGCCACCGCGCTGCCGTGGGCCGTCGGTGAGGTGCGGGACCTGCGCGGCGGCGGCTCGCCCGGGACGCCCGTGCTCGGCGAGGAGGTCCGGCTGGCGAGCACGACGACCCGGCCGCCGCTCGAGGTGGAGGCCGAGCACGTCCAGGGCGGCAGGAAGTACGTCGTGCAGCTCACGGTGCGCAACGACGGCGACGACGAGTTCCGGATGGACGGTGTCACCGCGACCCTGGTCCTCGACAACCTGCGCCGCGTCGGCGTGCCCGGTGCCACGGCCCGGCTCGCGGGCGTGCGGCTGCGGCCCGGCAGCGAGCGCGTCGTGACCTACCGCTTCACGGTGCCGGCGGGTCGCACCCCGGAGGCGGTGGTGGCGACCGTCGGGGAGCTGGACCTGGACCGCGCGACCTGGCAGGTGCCGTAGCCGGTGGATGAGGTCGGTACGCCGGTCGGGCGGCCGCTCCCGGGCCCGGTGCGGCGCGCGGACGTGCGCTCCTCAGGCGGGCGAGGCACACTCGCCCCATGACGGCCACGCTCGACACCAGCACCACCATCCCCGGAGGGCTGAGCCCGGACCAGGTCGAGCGGGTGGGTGCGGAGCTCGACGCGATCCGGCAGGAGGTGCTGGCCAGTCGCGGGGCGCGCGACGCGGCGTACATCCGACGCCTGGTGCGGGTGCAGCGGGTGCTCGAGCTGGCCAGCCGCGCGGCCCTGGTCAGGAGCGGTGACCGGCGCCTGCGGGTCCTGGGCACGGTGGGCCTGTCGCTGGCCAAGATCCTCGACAACATGGAGATCGGGCACAACGTCCTGCACGGCCAGTGGGACTGGATGCGCGACCCGAAGATCCACTCCTCGACCTGGGAGTGGGACCACGTCTCGCCGGCGGCGCAGTGGAAGCGGGCGCACAACGAGACCCACCACACCTTCACCAACATCGTCGGCCAGGACAACGACCTCGGGTACGGCGTCATGCGGGTCGACGAGGCCCAGGAGTGGCAGCGCTGGCACCTGGCGCAGCCGGCGCTGAACTTCGTGACCGCCTGCATCTTCGAGTGGGGCATCGCGCTCTTCGACCTCGACCTCGGGGAGGGCCTGAGCGACAAGCGCGGGCTGACGCCCGAGAAGAAGGCCGAGGTCCAGGTGACGCTGGCCAAGGCGAG
This sequence comes from Nocardioides sp. URHA0020, assembly GCF_000620705.1. Classification (GTDB taxonomy): domain Bacteria; phylum Actinomycetota; class Actinomycetes; order Propionibacteriales; family Nocardioidaceae; genus Nocardioides. Next base: position 320,706 of record NZ_KK211166.1, on the reverse strand, counting down.
GCGCCAGCTGGGCAAGGACTTCGTGCTCTACCCGGCGCTGTCCGGACGGGCCTGGCGCTCGACGCTCGCGGCCAACGCCACGGCCAACCTGGTGCGCAACCTGTGGAGCCACTCGGTGATCATGTGCGGCCACTTCCCCGAGGGCGTGTCGACCTTCGAGCAGCCCGAGCTCCCCGCGCACGAGACCAAGGGGGAGTGGTACGTCCGCCAGATGCTCGGCTCCGCCAACATCTCCGGCTCCCGCGCACTTCACCTGATGACCGGCAACCTCTCGCACCAGATCGAGCACCACATCTACCCCGACCTGCCGAGCAACCGCTACTACGAGATCGCGCCGAAGGTGCGCGCGGTCTTCGAGCGCTACGACCTCGACTACAACGCGCGCCCGCTGGTCAAGCAGGTCGCGAGCGCCTGGCACAAGGTCGTCCGGCTCTCGCTGCCCAACGGCTGGCTGGCCGAGACCAACCGCCGCAACCTCCTGCCACAGCTGCGCAAGCTGACGGCTCGCACCCCGTAGCCGGGCCTAGGGACGGCGTACGCCGCCGTAGATCCCGCGCCGCACGATCCACGGCTGCAGCACCGAGTCGATCGACCACGCCGGGAAGCGGAACGGCTTGCCGTTGGTGGCGAAGACCTCCAGACCGTTGGACTGGACGCCGAGCACCGAGCCCCAGCGACCGCGGGGCGCCTTGAACTCCTTGAGCGGCCTGCCGCTCAGCGACGCGCGGATGTTGGCCGCCAGCAGGCGGTCGGCCCGGTTGCGGGCCGAGGAGCGGATCGGGTCGGTCGCGGCCACGTCGCCGATCGCGAAGAGCCCGGCCAGCCCGGGGAGCCGGAGGTCCGGGTCGACCCGGACGAACCCGTCCGCGTCGAGCAGCTCCGGTGGCAGCCAGTCGGTGTTGGGCCGGACCCGGCCGATCGCCCAGACGGTGGCGTCGGCGGTCGTGGCCGGCTGGCCGGTGCTCCACTCGACGGGATCGTCGGTGATCCGGTCGCAGTCGAAGCCGTCGGGTACGACGGCGCGGTGGCCGGCGTGCAGCACGACGCCGCGCTCGGCGAGCCGGGCCTCGACCGTCGTCCAGACCCGGGGGTGGTGGCGCGGCAGCGGCCGATCGCCGGGGAAGTAGAGGTGCACCTGCTTGTCGGGCCAGGTGGACGCGAGGTTGGCGGCGGTGCTGACCGCGGCCGCCCCACCGCCCAGGACGCTGATCGTGCCGGAGGCGGCGAGACGCTCGTGGGGCGCGCGCAGCGCCTCGTCGATCTCGCCGGCGGACTGCAGGTCGGGCCGGCGCCAGAAGCCGTTGCTGACCCCGGTCGAGATGACCAGGACGTCGTACGGCTCCGCGCTCGCCGACCCGTCGGCCAGTCGTACGGCGACCGAGCGCGCCGCCAGGTCGAGACCGGTGAGGGTGGCGTGCACGGTGCGAACGCCGCGCAGCCTGCGGTAGCGGTCGAAGGGCACGAGGTAGTCGCGGGCCCAGTCGTCAGGGCGGGCCAGGCGGGTGCCCAGCTCCTGGCCGCTGACCAGCGCCGGCTTGGCCGAGATGCCGACGACGTCGACGTGGTTGGCCAGGTGGATCGCGGTGAGCAGGCCGCTGTCGCCGAGGCCGGCGACGACGACGCGCGTCACGCCGTACGCCGGGGCGGGCGCGGCAGCAGCTTGGGCACCCGGTCGATCACGTCCTGGTAGCTGGGGCGTCTCTCGAGGCTGCGCTCCTCCATCATCGGGATGCTGGCGCCGAGGAAGAGCGCGACCATCGCGACGGCGCCCACGAAGACCCACCACCAGTCGGAGGGCGACGTCGCGAGACCGAAGATCCCCAGCGAGACCCAGAAGCCGATCTCACCGAGGTAGTTGGGGTGCCGGGACCAGCCCCACAGACCCCGGTCCATCGCCTGGCCGGGCTGCTTGGTCCGCGCGAACCGGTACATCTGCAGGTCGGCGGTGTAGGTCAGCGCCACCGACCCCAGGCCGACCACGACGGCCACGACGTCGAGCCAGCCGACGTCACGGCCGGTGCGGGTGACCGCGACGTACACCGGCACCATGCCGAGGAAGACCTGCAGGGTCGGGACCAGGTGGATCGCGAGGAGGTCGACCAGCGGCTCCAGGCTGCCCTTGCCGTCCTTGAGCATCGGGTAGCGCCAGTCCTCGTGCGGGAAGCCGGGGAACGCGTAGATCCAGTTGCCGGTCAGCCGGACCGCCCAGACCAGGATGACGGTGACGACCAGCGCGGCGCGGAGGTCGTTGACCTCGGGCGTGCTCTCGCTCCACCAGTAGATCGCGAGCAGCGGCGGCAGCACGCTCCAGTAGGCGTCGTAGAAGCTGGAGTTGTGGTGGATCCGGCTCGCCACGAAGATCACCAGCGTGGCCAGCACGTCGGCGATCAGGCCGTCGAGCCACAGGTGGTCGGTGTCCGGCCCCAGGTAGAGCCAGGCCGCACCGACGGCGATGGCGACGACGTACGCCACGAGGACACGGGTCAGCGACGCGGCTTTGCTCACCCCGCGGACGTTACTAGAACATGTTCCTGTTTCGCCGGTGATCGCTCAGGCGATGTCGAGCTCGCACCAGACGGTCTTGCCGTCGGACCGGGGCTGGACGCCCCACCGTGAGGCCAGGGCCTCGATCAGCAGCAGCCCGCGGCCGCGCTCGGCGAGGTCGCTGACCTCGGTGTTGGGACGCGGGATCACGGTGCTGGAGTCGGTGACCTCGAGCCGGATGGCGCGGGTCTGCACGGCGGCGTCGAGGTACGCCGTGCCGCGGCCGTGCTCGACCGCGTTGGTGACCAGCTCGTTGGCGAGCAGGACGGCGGTCTCGCGGGTGTCCTCGTCGATCGCCGTGGTCTCGAGGAGCTGGCGCAGGGCACGGCGGGCGAGGGTGCCGGTCTGCGCGGACGGCGGCAGTGGCAGTCGCGTCGTCATCGGCCCCCCAGTGGTCTCCATCGTTGCCCCTCATGTCACGACCAACCGGCTGCGGCGGTCACAGAGGGTCTGCCCGGTACAGCGGGGCGGAAACGGAGCTGGACCGAATCGTTGAAGATTGTGCGGGAACTCACCCGCGCGGCGCGGGGCCGTGGTTGTGTTCGGGCCATGCTGCTCAGGGCCGCCGACATCGACCAGCTGGACCTCCAGCTCCCCGGTGGCTTCCAGCTCGCCGTCAAGGCGATCGTCGCCCTCTTCCTCTTCGGGATCGCCCTGGACACCACGATCGGCGACTTCCGCGACGTCGCCCGGCGCCCGTGGGTGATCCTCGCGGGCCTCGTCGCGCAGTACGTCGTGATGCCGGCGCTGACGGTGCTGCTCACGCTGGCGCTCGACGTGCGCGGCTCGGTGGCGATCGGCATGATCCTGGTGGTCTGCTGCCCGGCCGGCAACCTCTCCAACATCCTGACCCACCGCTCGCGCGGCGACGTCGCCCTGTCGGTCTCGCTGACCGGCGTCTCGACCATCGCCGCGGTGGTCGTCACCCCGGTCGCGCTCGCCTTCTGGTGCGGCCTCAACCCCGCCGCCGACGACCTGCTGCGCGACGTGCACATCGATCCCTGGGACATGGTCAGCGAGGCGATCCTCCTGATCGGGCTGCCCTTCGCCCTGGGGATCCTGATCGCCTGGCGGCGCCCGTCGGTCTCCGCGAGGGCCCGCAGGATCGTCGAGCCGGCCGCGCTCACGCTGCTGCTGCTGATCGTGGTCGGTGGGCTCGCCGGGCAGCTCGCGACGTTCATCGACTACGTCGGCGTCGTCGCGGTCGCGATCGTCGTGCAGAACGCCCTGTCGCTGCTGGTCGGCTACGGCACGGGCCGGCTGACCCGGCTGCCGGAGCCGGGCGTGCGCGCGATGACGCTGGAACTGGGCCTGCGCAACACCGGCCTCGCACTGGTGCTGGCGCTGAGCTTCTTCGGGGAGCTCGGCGGCGTGGCCTTCGTGGCCGCGATGTGGGGTCTGTGGGACGTCATCACCGGCCTCACGCTCTCGACCTGGTGGCGTCGGCGGCCGCCGGCGGGGCGCCGCCCCGCCGAGGAGCCCGTGGTCCGGGACGGGGTCTAGCGGCGGGGGCGGTCCCGCCAGGCGCCGGTCGACCACAGCGCCCAGAGCACGAGCAGCGGCTGGAAGAAGAGGCGGGCGAACCGCTTCTGGTCGGTGTCGAGGCCGAAGGCGTCCACGCCGTCGACGTACTGCGCGATGTTGCCCGGGAAGATCGCGACGAAGAACGCCGCGACCACGAAGCCGACGCCCACCCGCCCGCGACCGAAGGCAACCAGTGCGGCACCGAGGCTGATCTCGACGATCCCGGAGACGACCACGACCGGGTCGTCGTCGACTGGGAACCAGTCCGGCACCTGCGCCTCGAACTCCTGGCGCGCGAACGTCAGGTGGCTGACCCCGGCGAAGACCAGGATCGCGCCGAGCAGGATCCGGGCCAGGGTCCGTGGCCGCGAGGTCGGGGGAGCGGAGAGGAGGCTCATGTTCACGACCGTAGTGGACGCGGACGGGCGGGGTGGCCCCTCGCCGGGATCACCGGTTCACCGGGGATTCCCGCACTTCTCGGGCGTTGCAACACCCGAGAAGTGCGGGAAGAGCCCGGCCGGAGGGGCCGGTGGGGCCGGTGATGCGGGCCCGTCAGGCCCGAGCGGCCTCCGCACGCTCGGCCTCGAGGCGCTCGGCCTCCGCCTGGGGGCCGGGTACGACGTGGGTCTGCGCGCGGACCACCGGGACCAGGAGCGCCACGACCGCCGCGGCCGTCGAGGTGATGGCCAGCAGCAGGAACCCGTGGGTGTAGCCCGACTCGGTCGGTGCCCCGCTCGGCTGCAGGCTGCTCGTGACGACGGTGGCGATGACGGCCGAGCCGATGGCGCCACCGACGGTGCGGATGTTGGTGTTCATGCCGCTGGCGACGCCGGTCTGGCTCTGCGGGACCGCCGCGACCACCAGGTTCGACATCGCGGCGAACGCGAGGCCGAAGGCGAGGCCCAGGATCGTGGTCTCGACCAGGACCATCCAGATCTCGTCGTGGGCGAAGGCCATCCCGAAGGTGCCGATCGCGGTCAGGGTCGCGCCGACGACGAGCAGCGACTTGGAGCCGTAGCGGGTCGCGAGCCGGCCGGCCGCGATGCCGCCGATGAACGTCGCGACGGTCTGCGGCAGCAGCAGCAGGCCGGACTCGGTGATCGAGGCGCCGAAGCCGTAGCCGGCCGCCTCGGGGGTCTGCAGGAACTGCGGCACGAAGGCGAACATGGCGTACATGCCCATGCCGAAGAGCAGGGCGACCAGGTTGACGGTCCACACCGTCGGGATCCGCATCATCTGCATGTCGATGAGGGGCTCCTTGCTGCGCGCCTCCGCGATCACCCAGACCGGCAGCATGACCGCGGCGATCACGAACAGGCCGATGACCTTGCCCGACGACCAGCCCCAGTGGTGGCCCTGGCTGACGCCGACCAGCAGCGCGACCAGCCAGGTCGACATCAGGAACGCCGTACCGACGTTGATCCTGCCGGGCGTCCGCTCCGGCGACTCGGGCACCCACACCGCCGCGGCGACGGCGGCCAGGATGGTCATCGCCATCGGGATCCAGAAGAGCCAGTGGTAGCTGAGTGCGTCGACCAGCGGGCCGGCGATGACCAGGCCCACGCCGCCACCGACGGCGAGCAGCGCGGCCGCCATGCCGATCGCCGAGGCGACCTTCTCGCGGGGAAACTCGTCGCGGATGATGCCGAAGGTGAGCGGCAGCACGCCGCCGCCGATGCCCTGGATCACGCGGGCCGCGATGAGCACGCCGATGGTCCCGGCGACCGCCGCCAGCAGTGACCCGACGGCCAGCGCGCCGAGCGCCACGACCAGCATCCGCTCCTTGCCGACCTTGTCACCGACCCGGCCGATGATCGGGGTGAAGATCGAGGCGGACACGAGGTACGCCGTCAGCACCCACGTGACCGTGGCCTGGTCGGTGTGCAGCGCGGCCTGGATGGTCGGCAGGACCGGGTTGACCATGGACTGGAGCAGGGAGAAGGACGCGACACCCACGCACAGCACCAGGAAGGTGAGGCGGTAGTCGGTGCGGCGCTCGATTGCGGTATTCATCTCAGCGTCTAACTCTGCCCGTCATCGGTTGATTCCGACAACCTTCCCGAATCCGGTGTGATCCGTCCCTCGCCGTAGCCTGGTCCGGCCATGTCTCTCCCCATCAGCGAGCTCTGCCACCACTTCGACGCGGGGCGCTGCCGGTCGTGCCGCTGGCTCGCCCGCCCGTACGCCGAGCAGCTGGCCGACAAGCAGCGCCAGGTCGCCGAGCTGGTGGACGTCGCCTGGGAGCCGCCGGTGCCCAGCGCCCAGCTCGGCTTCCGCAACAAGGCGAAGATGGTCGTCACCGGCTCGGTGTCGGAGCCGACGCTCGGGATCCTGGACCCGGCCGGCGGCGGGGTCGACCTGCGCGACTGTCCCCTGCACACGCCCGGCATCCGCGCGGCCCTCCCGGTGCTGGCCGACTTCGTGCGCACGGCCGCGCTCACGCCGTACGACGTGCCGGGCCGTCGCGGGGAGCTCAAGCACCTGCTCGTGACGGAGTCGCCGGACGGCGGCCTGATGGTGCGCTTCGTGCTGCGCTCGCAGGAGCCGCTCGCGCGGATCCGCAAGCACCTGCCCGCCCTGCAGGCGGCGCTCCCCGGACTGGTGGTGGCGTCGGTCAACCTCCAGCCCGAGCACAAGGCCGTGCTCGAGGGCGAGCGCGAGATCGTGCTGACCGAGCAGGAGACCCTGCTGATGCGGGTCGCCGGCCTCGACCTCCACCTGCGACCGCAGAGCTTCTTCCAGACCAACACCGCGATGGCGAGCGAGCTCTACTCGCGGGCGCGCGCCTGGACGGCCGACCTCGCGCCGACGTCGATGTGGGACCTCTACTGCGGTGTCGGTGGGTTCGCGCTGTCGCTCGCGCGGCCGGGTCTCGCGGTGACCGGGATCGAGGTCAGCCGGGAGGCCGTCGCGAGTGCCGCGCTGACGGCCGCCGAGGCGGGGCTCGGCGACGTGCGCTTCGAGGCGGGCGACGCGACGGCGTACGCAATCGCCTCCGCGTCGCCCCCGGACCTCGTGGTGGTCAATCCACCGCGGCGCGGGATCGGGGCGGAGCTGAGCGGCTGGCTGCAGTCCTCCGGCGTCGAGCACGTCCTCTACTCCAGCTGCAACGCGACCACCCTGGCCGCCGACCTGACCGCGATGCCGTCGCTGCGGCCGGTGCGCGGGCAGCTGCTGGACATGTTCCCCAACACGGGGCACTACGAGGTGCTGACCCTCCTGGGGCGCCGGTGAGCGCCCGCGACCGCCTCGACGACGAGCGGCGTCGTACGACGCAGCGGCTGGCCGACCTGCGCGGCGACTACCGCGGCTTCGTGGAGGCCTCGAAGGACAGCAACGCCGACGACGAGCACGACCCCGAGGGCGCGACGATCGCCTTCGAGCGCTCGCAGGTGGGCGCGCTGGTGCACCAGGCCGAGACCCACCTCGACGAGGTCGATGCCGCGCTGGTGCGCCTCGCGGCCGGGACCTACGGCGTCTGCGCGGTGTGCGGACGGCCGATCCCGGAGGGCCGGCTCGAGGTCCGGCCGACCGCGACGACGTGCGTGGGCTGCGCCGGCTAGCTGCTACTTCGGTGGCAGCGTCGCGGCGTGGTCGAGCCCGATCTCGGCCCAGCGCTCGACGTCGTCGTACGTCGCCAGCCCGCCCGGCTCCACCCGCAGCCACCCGGCCATCGACCGCTCGCGCATCACGAACTCGTCGGTGTGCGGCTCGCCCAGCAGCTCGGCCGTGCGCTCGGGCGGCACCCGCAGGAGCAGACCGCCGGAGCCGCTGGCGGCGACCGCCATGTTGCCGTGGACCAGGAACGCCAGACCGCCGAACATCTTCCGCTCACTGATCCCGGGCAGACCGGCCGCGACCTCGCGGAGCTGCTCGGCGAGCGCCTCGTCGTACGCCATGGGTCGATTCTGCACCCGGATCTTGGTATCTCGCGGGTGCCGGACCGCTCCTCACCGACATGCAGACCCTCAGCGCACCGCGCCCGGACTGGCGCTCGCTCACCTCCGCCGAGAAGCAGCGCCGCCTCGCCGGCCTGCGCCAGCGCCAGCACCAGCAGGTGGCCAGGGATGCCCGGGTCCTGCTCCTGGGGCGCTCCACCTGACCTGACAGACTCGGTGCATGGAGCAGCGCACCCTGGGCAGGACCGGTCGTGAGATCTCGGTCGTCGGACTCGGCACGTGGCAGCTCGGTGCCGACTGGGGTGACGTCTCCGAGGACGACGCGCTCGCCGTGCTGGAGGCCTCCGCCGAGGCGGGGGTGACGTTCTTCGACACCGCGGACGTGTACGGCGACGGGCGCAGCGAGCAGGTGATCGGCAGGTTCCTCCAGACCCACGAGGGCATCACCGTCGCCACCAAGATGGGTCGCCGGCTCGACCAGGTGCCCGAGAACTACTCCCTCGACAACTTCCGCGCCTGGACCGACCGGTCCCGGCGCAACCTCGGCGTCGACACCCTCGACCTCGTGCAGCTGCACTGCCCGCCGAGCGCGACCGTGGACGCGGACGCGACGTACGACGCCCTCGACACGCTGGTCGCCGAGGGCGCGATCGCGGCGTACGGGCTGAGCGTCGAGACGGTCGACCAGGCGCTATCGGCGATCGCGCGCCCGGGGGTGGCCTCGATCCAGATCATCCTCAACGCGTTCCGCCTCAAGCCGCTCGACGCGGTGCTGCCGGCAGCGCAGGAGGCCGGCGTCGGGATCATCGTGCGGGTGCCGCTCGCGTCGGGGCTGCTGTCCGGGAAGTACGACGAGAGCACCACCTTCGCCGCCGACGACCACCGCACCTACAACCGCGACGGCAGCGCCTTCGACGTGGGCGAGACCTTCGCGGGGGTGGACTTCGAGACCGGTGTCCGCGCGGCGCGGAAGTTCTCGGCCCTGATCGACGAGGTCGGCCCGACCGGGCTCAGTCCGGCCGAGGTCGCGCTCGCGTGGGCGTGGCAGCAGCCGGGCGTCAGCACGGTGATCCCGGGCGCGCGCAACGCCGGCCAGGCGCGGGCCAACGCGGCCGCCGGCGACGCCGACCCGCTGCCCCAGGAGCTGCTGGACGGCGTACGCCGGATCTACGACGAGCACTTCCGGGCGGCGGTCCACGGCCGCTGGTGACGCTCGACGCACGCCCTTGGGTACCCCTGGGGGGTATGTTACCGTCGATCTCGTGAGCACCACGGAGACGCTGGCCGAGTCGACCCTCGACATCGAGGGGATGACCTGCGCGTCCTGCGTCAACCGCGTCGCCAAGGCGCTGACCCGGGTCGACGGCGTGGTTGAGGCCTCGGTGAACCTTGCGACCGAGACCGCCGCCGTCACCTACGACCCGCGGGCCGTGGACGCCACCGTGCTCTCGGCGGCGGTCGCCAAGGCGGGGTACGGCGGGACCGTCCGCGCGGCCGTGCCGGAGCTGACCGCCGACCCCGGCGCGGGTCTCGACGCCCGGCGCGACCTGGAGATCGCCACCCTTCGGCGGCGCTGGCAGGTCGCCCTGGTCACGGGCCTGGCGCTGATGGCGGTGATGTACCTGCCGGGCGACCTCGACCCGATGGGCTGGCTGGGGCCGGTGCTGCTCGTGGTCGCCACGGTCGTCCAGGCCTGGGCCGGTCAGGACATCTACCGCCAGGCGTGGACCAACCTCAAGCACCGCACCACCAGCATGGACACCCTGGTCGCGCTGGGCACCGGCACGGCGTACGGCTACAGCGCCTTCGTGGTCCTCTGGCCGGAGCTCGCCGAGCGGTGGGGGCTGCCGCTGCACCTCTACTTCGAGACCGCCCTGATCGTGGTGGCCCTGGTGCTGCTGGGCCGCTGGCTGGAGCTCAAGGCCAAGAAGCGCACCGCCTCCTCCCTGCGGGCCCTGGTGGGTCTCGCCCCGGCGACCGCGCGCGTGCTGCGCGGGGACGTCGAGGTCGACGTGCCCCTGACCGGCGTCGTGGTCGGTGACCTGGTCCGGGTCCGCCCGGGGGAGAAGCTGCCGGTCGACGGCGTCGTCACCGAGGGCCGCTCCGCCGTCGACGAGTCGATGCTCACCGGCGAGAGCCTGCCCGTCGACAAGACCGTCGGAGCCGCCGTGATCGGCGCGACCGTCAACACCACCGGGACCCTCGTGGTCCGCACCACGGCCGTCGGCGCCGACAGCGCGCTGGCCCAGATCGTGCGCCTGGTCGAGGACGCCCAGGCCTCGGCGCCGCCGATCCAGCGGCTGGTCGACAAGGTGTCGGCGTGGTTCGTGCCGGCGGTGCTGGTGGTCGCGCTGGTGACCTTCCTCAGCTGGCTGACGTTCGGCCCGGAGGGGCAGCGGGTGACCCTCGCGATCGGTACGACGATCGCGGTGCTGATCATCGCCTGCCCGTGCGCGCTCGGGCTGGCCACGCCGACCGCGGTGATGGTCGGCACCGGACGCGCCGCCGAGCTGGGCATCCTCATCGGCGACGGCCTCGCGCTCGAGACGGCGCGGCGGCTGACCGCGGTCGTGCTCGACAAGACCGGCACGATCACGCGCGGCCGTCCCGACCTCGCCGCTGTCACGACGGTCGACCCCTGGAGCAGCGACGAGCTCGTCGCGCTCGTGGCTGCGGCCGAGGTCGGCAGCGAGCACCCGGTCGGGGAGGCGGTCGTCCGGGCCGCCCGCGAGCGCGGACTGACCCTGCCGACGGTCGACAGCTTCGACTCCACGCCCGGCCACGGAGTCGTGGCCGAGATCGGTGACCGCACCGTGGTCGCCGGCAACGCGGCGCACCTGGCGGCGCACGGCGTCACGGCGTACGGCGCCGGGATCCTGGTCGCCGTGGACGGTGCGTACGCCGGTCGCCTGGAGGTCACGGACACCGTCAAGCCGAGCTCGGCGGCCGCGGTGGCGCAGCTGCGCGACCTCGGGCTCGAGGTGTGGATGGTCACCGGCGACCACGAGACCAGCGCCCGCGCGGTCGCCGCCGAGGTCGGCATCGACCACGTGCTGACCGACGTACGACCTGCGGACAAGGCGGCGCGGGTGGCCGAGCTGCAGGCGGCCGGTCACGTGGTGGCGATGGTGGGCGACGGCGTCAACGACGCGCCGGCCCTGGCGGGCGCCGACCTCGGCATCGCGATCGGCACCGGCACCGACGTCGCGGTCGCCGCCTCCGACGTCACGCTGGTCGGCGGGGACCTGCAGGGCGTCGTCTCCGCGATCGACCTGTCCCGGCGCACGGTCCGGACGATCAAGCAGGGCCTCGTGTGGGCGTTCGCCTACAACGTGCTGCTGATCCCGGTCGCGGCCGGCGCGCTCTACTGGTGGCACGGCCTCCTGCTCGACCCGGTGCTGGCCGGCGCCGCGATGGCGCTGAGCTCGGTCAGCGTGGTGACCAACGCCCTGCGGCTGCGCAGGTCCTAGGGCGCCGCCCGGAGGCTCAGAGCCGGTCGAGGAGCTTGCGCTTCGCCTCGTCGAACTCGTCCGGCGTCAGGATTCCCGAGTCCCGGAGCCGGCCGATCCGCTCCAGCTCGTCGAGCGGCGACGGCGGGTGCCCGTCGACCGGCGGCTCGTCGGGTGCCGGCTCCGCGTGCGCCACCAGCGTGCGCAGCGCGTCGGCCATCGGCAGGACGTCGGCCTTGGCGATGCGGGAGAAGACCAGCCTGTCGTCGCCCATGTGGATGGTGAGGTAGCCGGTCATCAGTCCGGCCAGGCCCTCCACGGCGGTGATCTGGTGGAAGGCGACCTCGTAGCGCGGGACCGCCTCGCTGCCGATCCGCACGACCAGCCGCTCGTCGGTGAGCTCGATGTGTGCCGGCATGCCGTCGAGCAGCCCGGTCGCCGTACGACTCTCCTCGTCCACGTTCGAAGCGTACGGCTAGGCTGGCGACGATGAGCGAGCCGGACTACTGCGACCTGTGTGACCTCCCCTGGAGCACGTGCATCCACGGCAACCCGCCGGCGCCGCCGCCTCCGGCTGCGGCCCGGGTGAGCACTCCTCGGGCCTCGCCCGTCACCCGCCGCAAGGCGACCTCGACGCCGACGTCGACGTCGCAGCCGGCGCGCGCGGTCCCACGCAAGTGGACCCCGCCCGACGCGTTCAAGCCCGACATCCTCGAGGTGCTGCGCGAGCACGGCGGCAGCCTCGAGCAGGACGACCTCTTCGCCGCGCTGGAGACCGCGGTGGGCGAGCGGCTGACCACGGCGGACCACGACAAGACGCCGGAGGGTGAGCTGCGGTGGCGGTACGCCGCCCGGCGGGCCCGCCAGGCCCTGGTCGCCGACGGCATCATGACGAAGGGGCAGCCCGGCGTCTGGTCCCTCGCGGACTGACCCGAGGCCGGCCCGATGAGCGAGCTGAACGTCCTCGGCGGCGAGCTCGAGCCGTGCGGCACCGACCCGGTCACCGGCTTCTACCGCGACGGCTACTGCACCTGCGGGCCGGAGGACGTCGGGCTGCACAGCATCTGCGCAGTGGTGACCGACGACTTCCTGCGTCACCAGCGGGCGGTCGGCAACGACCTGTCGACCCCGCGGCCCGAGTACGGCTTCGCCGGGCTGCACCCCGGCGACCGGTGGTGCGTCGTCGCGACGCGCTGGCTGGAGGCGTACGAGGACGGCCTCGCCCCGCCGGTGGTGCTCGCGTCGACCAACGCGCGCACCCTGGAGCTGGTGCCGATCGCGTCGCTGCGCGAGCACGCGGTCGACGTGCCCGGGGACGCCAGCTCGCTGCTCTGAGCGCCTACGGCACGACCGACGCGCCCTCGGGCAGCGGCTGGCGACCGGTGAGCGCGAGGAGCACCTCGACGCCGTACCCCTGCCGCAGCGCACTGGCGCTCGCCAGGGCGAGGGTGTCGGCGAGCGCCTCCGCGGGCGGGACGAAGTCGATGCCGGTGGCGCGGGCGATGTCGAGGCTGTGCACGGTGAGCTCGAAGGTGCGCGTCGGCAGGTAGTCGCTGACCCGCATCCCGCCGGCCGCCGTGGTGACGACCGGGTCGGTGCCCTCCAGCAGGTCGAGCGCCATCTCCGCCTCGTCGCGCGCGTTGGCGAGCACCGTCATCGGTTCGTCGCCGAGGGCGATGCCGGCCTCGACCCCGCGCAGGTGCACCTGGTCGCGGACGGTGCCGTGGACGAGCCGGCTGACGGTCGCGAAGTAGTCGGCCGCGTCCTCGGTCTCCACCGCGTCGGCGCGGGTGCTGAGGTACGTCGTCACGGTGATCAGGGAGCGGGCGGTGTGGCCCACGAGGGAGCGCAGGTCCCAGTTGCCGAGGGCGGGCTCGGCGTACCGCTCGACCGGGAGCCGGGCGGCCAGGGCGAGGAAGGCGGCGCTCGCCTCGGCGTACGTCGCTCTGGTCTCCTCCAGGCCGGTCATGGGTCCATTGTCGGCTCCGAGCCGAGGGATTCCTCGAATTGCCCGCCGTGCGGACTCGCCGGTCCTAACCTCAGGGGTGCCTGCCCACGACGTGAGGACTGATCCATGACCGAGAGCTACGACCCGCCTGCCGAGACGCCGGACCTGCCGGCCGCCGCGCCGCCGCCGTACGGCGGTCCTCCCGCGCCTGCCGGCCCGGGCTACCCGCTGGCGCCGATGGGCGGCCCGGCCGACGGTCCGCTCGGCCAGATCCGCAGCACCGGCACCTGCTTCCTGCTCATGGTGGTGACCCTCGGCATCTACTCCCTCGTCTGGTACTACAAGACCCACGACGAGATGAAGCGGCACAGCGGCAACGGGATCGGCGGCGGCATCGCCCTGCTGCTCGCGCTGGTCGTCGGCATCGTGATGCCGTTCATCAGCCCCAACGAGGTCGGCGGGCTCTACGAGCGCAAGGGGCAGGCCCGGCCGGTCGGCGCGGCGACCGGTCTCTGGTACCTCTTGTTGGCGTGGCTCCTCCTGGTCGGCCCGATCGTGTGGTTCGTGAAGACCAACGGCGCGCTGAACGAGTACTGGAAGTCGCAGGGCGCCACGGCCTGATGCTCTAGGTCCGGACGGCGACCTCGCCGCCGAGCACGGCACCGCCGAGCAGCTCGAGGTCGTCGCCGGACCAGAACATCCCGGGGTCGTAGTAGTTCGTGGGCCGGTCGCTCCCGAGCAGCCCCATCTCCTCGTACGTCGCCGCCACGACCTCGGCGCAGTAGGTGAGCTCGGCCGACGCGGCGCGCCGTACCCGACCTCGCGCCCAGCGCCCCACCAGCTTGGCCGTCGAGGGGAACGGCGTGCCGTCGAGGCGGCCGATCGCCCGCAGGACGCCGTCCTCCATCTGGCGGGTCACCGTCAGGTCGAGCTGACGCAGCCACGCCTGCTGCTCGTAGCGCCCGGTCCACTGGACCACCGCCTCGCGCAGGTCGTGCAGCTGCACGCCGCGGTGGTGGCTGTCGGTCCAGACGTCGCGCAGGCCCTTGCCGAGCTCGGCGTGCCACATCAACGGCGGCAGGTCGTCCAGGACGACCGCCATCCCGACGTGGTTGACCGGCGCGTTGGTCACGACCCGGATAGCGTGGTCGGCAGCCGAGCTCCCGCGGAAGAGCCAGAGGTCGCCGGTGCGGGTGAGGTCGACCGCTTGGTCGAGCGTCAAGGTCATGGAGGAGTCCTCGTGAAGCTGTGGAAGGTGCTCGGTGTGGCCGGGCTGGCAGGGGTGGCCGCGTCCGGGGCCATCATCGCGCGCGATCAGCGCCAACGGGCGCAGCTGACGCCGGAGCAGGTCCGCGATCGGCTGCACCAGCGTCTCGAGGAGTCCCAAGCCGACTCCCAGTGAGCTCCAAGCGGGTGCGCCCACGATGGGCGTGCTCGCCAGGGTGGCGGGCAACCACCCGAGAGGAACTCACCCATGAAGACGATCCAGCTCCAGCGGCGCCGGGCGTGGCGCTCGATGTCGAGCGTCGACAAGCACCACCGCCTCCAGGCCATGCGCGCCCAGCAGCAGCGCGACGTCCAGTTCGAGATGCTGCGGCTGACCACGCACCTCCGATGAGCTGGTGTGCGTCGTCGCGGGCGCTGGTCGGTCAGGGCCGTCAGGCCTGTCAGGGCCGTCAGCGCGTCAGCCGGTCCGTCAGGCCCGGGGCGTCCTACGAGTCGTGGGCCCCACGACTGGTACGACGTCCCGGGCCTGCTGGTCGTTGAGCGGTGGGAGATCCACGGGTGTGCGGGTGTGCGTCGGTGGATCGGTCACCGGGAGTCGTGGCTGGCTCCCCGGGGATACCCGGTTAACCGGGTATCCCCTAACTTCTCGGGCACTGCAAAGCCCGAGAAGTTGGTGAAGTGCCTGAGGAGTAGGGAGCCGATTCGGGTCAGGCTGGCGTCGTACGGATGCGGTCGGCGATCTGGGTGAGCCACTCGCGGTAAGTGCCGCCGTCCCCGTCAGCTGCGTAACTCCCACCCAGCTCGTCGACGATGAGCGACCTCAAGCCGGCTTCGTCGGGATGGTCCGCAAGAGTGCGCTCGATCTCGTCGGGAAGCGCCGCTGCCAGGCCAGGTTCGTCCTTGCGGAACAGGTCGAGGACGTCCCACTCGTCACCGTCAACGTCCCAGTCTTGATGGAAGTAGGCGCCCATCAGCTGGTCAAGTGCGGGCACGTCGTTCACGTCGATGCTCCTCACGGTTGGGGGAAGGCAGTCAAGACCCTAAAGCCCTCGGACATCGACGGATCGCGCTCCAACACGACTCTGATGCCGGTCACGTCGGAGACAACGCCGTCACGTCCAGCACTCCGTCCCGTCGCCGTCGCCAGTTTGTCGACCAACTTGATGCGGGGCGTCCCGGTTCGAAGCCACCGATCGACAGCTCCGGCCTGTCTGTCGATAGTGCGCGCGATCAGGCGCTCTGCGGTTCGTTGATCGGTGAAGGTAGATGCGTACGGGATCCTCCGCTTCGCCAGTCGTTCCAGCAGTTGTGCATTCGACCTACTGACATGCTCCGACAGCGTGTGGCTGTTCTTGATCTCGTGAACCCGCAGCCAGCCTGGGCGCCAGAGGCCCGCTTCGTGAGCTAGACCGGAAGTGCGTCCGCCCGCCTCTGTGAGCATCACGCGAGCGCTGTTGATCTGCTCGGTCCGCGCCCCGATCTCGCCCGCGGTGACGGCAACCGGGCGCACGGTGACGGCGGTGCCGCCCGCGAGCACCCGCAGGCTGTCGAGGATCCCGCGGGCCCTGCTGCCGGCGGCGGCGATCCGGGCGGCGCCGGCACTGCCCGCGGCGCCGGCGGCGAGGCCGCCGGAGACGAAGGAGAGCGCACTGCCGACGGCGGCGGTGGCGCCGAGCTCCCAAGCCAGGTCCTCCAGGAGGGAGCGGAGCTCGTCCCGCTTGGCGTCGACGTGCTCGGCGTACTCGCTGCAAGCGGAGCCGAGCGCCTGGAGCTGGGCGGCGAGGTCGCCGACCCGGGTGCGGACGTCGCGCAGCACGCCGACGGCGACCGGGATCTCCGGTGACCGCTCGCCCTCAAGCGCGGCCAGCGCCGAGTCGCAGTGGGCGGTGAGGAGGCCGACATGGGTGGCCGCGGCGGCCCACGAGCGGGCGGCCGAGCGGAGGCGGGAGGTGTCGGCGTTGGGCCAGAACACGTCCTGCAGCACGTCGAGGACCAGTCCAGCCGGTCCGCTGGGACCGTCGTCGTGCGCGCCGAGCGAGGAGGGCGGAGGCGCGAGGCGTACGCCGACGGCCCGGTCGGCCACGGTCGGCGGACCGGCCGCAGCGTGCGCCCAGCCGGGGAGGGTCGAGCGGGCGTCGGCGTGCGCGTGGTTGGCCAGCGACGCCTCGACCAGCCGGCCGAGCACCCCGAGGGCGCCGACCGTCGACTCCAGCGCCGCGATCGTCGCGGTCGCGGCGGCGTCGTACGACGCGGCGAACTCGCTCGCGGTCGAGTCGTCACCGGCCATCCCGGCGCACGCGCGCAGGCGGCCGGCGAGCCGGGTCGCCGTGCGCGCGGCGAGCTCGTTGCCGCCGACGAGCGACTCCACCGCGGAGGAGTAGCCCTGCTCGCTGACCGCGACGCGCATCAGAGCTGGTCCCACATCCGCAGGTTGGTCGCGACCGCGTCGCCGTAGTGGCCGTGCGCGGCCCGGCCGGCCGCCCGCATCGCCGCCAGTGCCTCGCGCATCTCCCGGAAGCCGTCCTCCCACTCCGACTGCGCCTCGTCCTGGGCGAGGGCCGCCGCCCCGTCCCACGTCGTCCGGAGCGCGGTCACCCGGCGCGAGACCTCGTCGAGCAGGTCGTCGAGCGCGTCGCCGCAGCGCGCCATCGAGCTGGTCGTCTCGTCGAGCAGGTCCAGGTCGACGGCGTACATCAGCCCAGCCTCGCCGCGAGCCGCCCCAGACCGGAGCCGGCGCCGAGGTCACGCTCGGTCAGGTCCAGGTGTACGGCGTCCAGGAGCCGCGCCATCGTGACCAGCCCGTCGAGCACCTGCTCGGCGCCGGCGCACCACTCGCGCCAGGCCTCGGCGTACGCCGTCGCGGCCGGTCCGCTCCAGCCGCCGTCGAGCAGCGCGTCGACGTGGCGGGCGACGGCGTCGCGGTCGGTGCGCAGCTGGGCGGCGGCTGTGCCGACCTCGGCGACGGCGGTCCGGAAGGCCGGGTGGTCGACGGTCAGGATCCCGAGTCCGATGAACGACAGCATCCCCGGGCCAGCGGCCCGGGGACACCGTCGTTCGTCGATCTGTGGAGAACTACGGCAGCGGGTCGACCTCGTCGTACCCACCGATGCCCGCGGCGAGCAGCCCCAGATGGTGGTTGCCGTCACCGAGCAGGTGGTCGAGGGCGGTCAGCCGGCTGGTGTAGGTGCCGATGCTGTACTCCGCCGTCATGCCGATGCCGCCGTGCAGCTGGATCGCCTCCTGGCCGATGTGACGACCGGCCCGGCTGACGCCGAACGACGCCCGCGAGGCGGCCTCGGCGGCCTGCTCGCCCGACCCCTCGGCCAGCACCATCGAGGCCCAGACGGCGAGGCTGCGAGCCAGCTCGAGCGAGACGTACATGTCGGCCGAGCGGAAGTTCAGCGCCTGGAACGTGTTGAGCGTGACGCCGAACTGCTTGCGGCTCTTGAGGTACGCCGTGGTGTTCTCCAGTGCCACCTCCATCAGCCCGATGGCCTCGTTGCACGCGGTGATCCGGGCGATGTCGAGCACCCGGGCGATCACGCCGGCCCGGTCCTCGGCGGAGCCCAGCGGGGCGGCGGGGGTGTCGGCCAGCGTCACCTTCGCGGCCCGGCCGCCGTCGTGGGTGGCGTAGCCCTCGCGGGTCAGCCCGGAGGCGTCCCCGGCGACCACGAAGAGCCCGGTGCCGCCGTCGGGCAGCGCCGCGGAGACCACGAGCAGGTCCGCGCGGGCGCCGTTGGGGACCGGCTCCTTGACCCCGGAGAGCGTCCAGGAGTCGCCCGAGCCGGACGCGGTGACGCCCGACGCGGTCGCCTGCCAGCGCGAGCCGGGCTCGGCGTGGGCGAAGGCCGGGACGAGCTCGCCGGACGACAGCGCGCCCAGCAGCTCGGTCTTCTGCTCCTCCGAGCCGGCCGCGGCGATCAGCCCGCCGGCCAGCACCACCGTGGTCAGGAAGGGCTCGGGCGCGACGACCCGGCCCAGCTCCTGGGCGACGATGCCGACCTCGATCGCGCCGGCCCCCATCCCGCCGTACTCCTCGTCGAAGGGCAGCCCGAGGACGCCCATCTCGGCGAGCTGGGTCCAGACCTTCTCGCTGAAGCCGGGGTCGTCGGCGGCGGCGCGACGCCGGTTCTCGAAGTCGGAGTAGGCCTTGCCGACCAGCCCGCGGACAGCCTCGCGCAGCGCCTGCTGCTCGTCGTCATAGGTGAAGTCCATGTCTCCTCCTCAGAGTCCCAGGATCGTGCGGGCGATGATCTGGCGCTGCACCTCGTTGGAGCCGCCGTAGATCGAGGCCTTGCGGAAGTTGAGGTAGACCGGCACCGAGTGCGTGGCCCACCAGGGCAGGTCCGACTCGTCCCGGGCGCCGCTGGCGGCCGAGGCGGGTCCGGCCAGGTCGACGATCAGCTCGGTGACCGCCTGCTGGAGCTCGGTGCCGCGGAGCTTGAGCACCGACGAGGCCGGGTGCGGCTTGCCGTCGGCGGAGTTGGCGACCACGCGCAGCGCGGTGAGCTCGAGCGCGAGCAGCTCGTTCTCGAGCTCGGCGATCCGGGTCGAGACCAGCGGGTCGTCGAGCAGCGTCCTGTCGTCGCCGACGGAGATGGTGGCGGCCCACTCCTTCGCCTGGGCGAGGGAGCTCTTGGTGGCGCCCACCGGGGCGACGCCGACCCGCTCGTTGCCGAGCAGGAACTTGGCGTAGTCCCAGGCGCGGTTCTCCTCCCCGACGAGGTTCTCGACGGGCACGCGGACGTTGTCGAACCAGACCTCGTTGACCTCGTGGCCGCCGTCGATGAGCTCGATCGGCCGCACGTCGACGCCCTCGGAGGTCATGTCGATGAGCAGCAGCGAGATGCCGGCCTGCTTCTTCACGTCGGGGTTGGTGCGCACCAGGGTGAAGATCCAGTCGCCGTACTGACCCAGCGTGGTCCAGGTCTTCTGCCCGTTGACGACGTACTCGTCACCGTCGCGCACGGCGCTGGTGCGCAGCGACGCGAGGTCGGAGCCGGCGTCGGGCTCGGAGAAGCCCTGCGACCACCAGATGTCGAGGTTGGCGGTCTTCGGCAGGAAGCGCTCCTTCATCTCCTGCGAGGCGAACTGCGCGATCACCGGCCCGATCATCGAGGCGTTGAACGCCAGCGGGGTCGGGACGTAGGCGCGCTGCATCTCCTCGTGCCAGATGTGGCGTCGCAGCGGGGTCCAGTCCTGGCCGCCCCACTCGACGGGCCAGTTGGGGACGGCGAGACCCGCCTCGTTCAGGATCTGCATGCTCTGGACGAACGCGTCCTTGCCGAGCTCGCGCCGGTCACGTACGGCGTCGCGGATCTCCTGCGGGATCTTCGTGGTGAAGAACTCCCGCATCTGGTCGCGGAACTCGGCGTCCTCTGCCGACAGCGCCAACTGCATCTGGGCACCTCCTGGTGGCTCCTGGTGAACAGTCACATCATGCCGCGTGCACGAAGCGACCGCTCAGTAGGTTCGGATTCCGGGCTCGCCCGCCCGCAGGTCATCCCCTGTTTTCCGGACGTTTCACCATCCCTCGGGCCGGATGCTTGGATCGGACGTAGCCTGGTTACCGGATCGAGGAAGCGACATGGACAGCGGACGGGGGAGCGCAGTGCGTCGGGGAGTAGCGGTCGTTGCGACGACGCTGGCAGCGCTCGCTGCCGGCACGCTCCCGGGGGCCTCCGCGACCGGCGACGCCACGATCGTCGTCCGCGGCGGGGTGCTCCCCGCCGGCAGCCGGGCCCAGCTGGCCGAGGTCGGCTGTGACTCCGTCTTCGCGCGCGGGGGCTCCGCGCAGGCGATGATCGGGATCGCCCAGGGCGCCGGCGCGCTCGGCGAGCGCAGCCTGGCCTTCACGCCGTCCGCCGGCAGCGCGACCGGCTTCGTCAGCTACGTCTCCTCGATGACCGCGACGACCGTCGCCGGGGTCTCGGTCCACACCCTGTCTGGCTCCAGCGGGGTCGCGTACGCCGGCTTCCAGGCCCCGAAGGACGTCGGGACCGACCTGATGTGGATCGGCCGCGCGGTGGTCGGCGCGCCGGCCAGCGGCAGCTGGACCACGGTCGGGGTCACCGGCCTGGGCTACGACTGGACCCAGTACGACATGGTCACCCACGAGTCGGTCGCCACCGTGAGCGCCTCGGGGGTCCCGGCGTTCGTCAAGGCGATGGGCGGCGACGGCTACGGGTTCTACGCGGTCGGGTTCGGCTGCGACGGCAACGCGTTCGACCTCGACGGCTGGCAGATCGGCCGCCCCGGGGCGACGACGACGTACGACTTCGAGGGCTATCGCACGACGACGGCGATCGACGGTCCGGACAAGCCGGTCGCGCCGGGCGACGAGGTCACGCTGACCGGGCGGGTCGTCGACGGCTCCGGGAGCGCTGTCGCCGGGCGCGTGGTGCTCGAGGCGAAGCAGGACGACGGGTCGTGGGAGACGGTCGCCGTCGACGAGGGCCCGAACGTGTCGGCCGTCGTGAAGCCCGGCACGACCACCAAGTACCGCTGGAAGTACTTCGACCGCGCCCGCTACGAGGGCAGCGCGTCCGACGCGTTCACCGTGCGCGTCGCGGACCCGGACGAGCCCGGCGACGAGCCGTCCGACCGGCCGACGGACCTCCCGAGCGACGGACCGTCCACTCCCGCCACCGACGACGCCGCCTCGGACCCCGCCCCGCCACCCCCAGCCACCGAGAAGGCGCCCCCGGCCACCGCCGACCCGGAGCCCACCGCCGACCCGGATCCGACCGAGGCGGCGAGCGAGCCGCCCCCGCCGGCCGAGGAGCCCTCCGATCCGCCTGCGGACGCCCCGACGGACCCGCCGGCCGACGACCAGTCTCCTCCGGCCGCTGACCCGGGTGACGCCCCCGCGGGATAGTTTGGATCCATGCGACCCCTCGTAGTGATGGGTGTCTCGGGATCGGGCAAGTCGACCGTCGGTGCGGCCATCGCGCAACGGTTGCGAGTCCCGTTCGCGGACGCCGACGACCTGCACCCCTCGGCGAACATCGCCAAGATGAGCCGTGGTGAGGCGCTCAACGACGAGGACCGCTTCCCGTGGCTCGCGCTCGTCGGGGAGTGGCTGGCCGTGTACGACGAGGGCGGCGTGATGAGCTGCTCGGCGCTGAAGCGGAAGTACCGCGACCAGATCCGGCACCATGCGCCGCAGGTGCAGTTCCTGCTGCTCGAGGGCACCCGGGACGTGATCTCGGCCCGACAGGCGAGCCGGCCCGGTCACTTCATGCCGGCCTCGCTGCTCACCTCGCAGTTCGCGGCGCTCGAGCCCCTGCAGCCGGACGAGGACGGGCTGGTCCTCGACGTCGACCAGAGTGTCGACCAGATCGTGCAGGGGTACGTGGACCACATGACACGTGAGAGCGAGCAGGGCTGATGGACGTCGTGCAACCGGTGGCCGGCAGCGGCCACCTCATCGTCGCTGCCCTCGCGGGCATCGCGCTCATCGTCGTGCTGATCACCCTGCTCAAGCTGCACCCGTTCCTCGCCCTGATCCTGGGCGGTCTGACCGTCGGCATCGTGGCGGGCGAGGACGTCAGCAAGGTGCTGACCTCGTTCACCACGGGCTTCGGCACCACGGCCGCGGGCGTCGGCGCGCTAATCGCGCTGGGTGCGATGTTCGCCAAGCTGCTCGCCGACTCGGGTGGTGCCGACCAGATCGTCGACACGATCGTGGGTCGGGCCTCGGGACGGATGCTGCCGTGGGCCATGGCCGGGGTCGGCGCGCTGATCGGCCTCCCGATGTTCTTCGAGATCGGCCTCGTCCTGCTGATGCCGGTGATCTACCTGGTCTCCAAGCGCGCCCAGGTCTCGCTGATCACCGTCGGCATCCCCGCCCTGGCCGGGCTCTCGGCGATGCACGGCTTCGTGCCGCCGCACCCCGGCCCGGTGACCGCGATCCAGTACCTGCACGCCGACCTCGGCGTCACCCTGGCGCTCGGCCTGGTGGTCGCCGTACCGACGATCATCGTCGCCGGCCCGCTCTTCGGTGCGGTCGCGGGTCGCTGGGTCCCGCTCGAGGCGCCGGACAGGTTCGACGCCCCGGAGCGCGACGACTCGCTGACCCGCCCGTCGTTCGCCGTCACGCTGGCCACCGTCCTGCTCCCCGTGGTCCTGATGCTCGGCAAGGCGGTCGTCGACATCGTCGTCGACGACGAGAAGCGCATGGTCCAGCGGGTGGCCGACGTGATCGGCAACCCGTTCGTCGCGCTGCTGATCTCGGTCCTGGTCGCGATGTACACCTTCGGCATCCGGGTCGGGATGGACAAGCAGAAGCTGTCCGACACGGTCTCGGACGCGCTCCCGCCGATCGCCGGCATCCTGCTGATCGTCTCGGCCGGCGGTGGCTTCAAGCAGGTGCTCGTCGACACCGGCATCGGGACCCGCCTCGCCGACTGGGCGAGCGACGCGAACATCTCGGTGCTGCTGCTCGCGTGGGTGCTCGCCGTGCTGATCCGCCTCGCCACCGGCTCGGCCACCGTCGCCACGATCACGGCCTCGTCGCTCATGATCGGGCTGGTGGAGGGGCTCTCGACCGGAGAGACGTCGCTGGTGGTGCTGGCGGTCGGCGCCGGCTCGCTCTTCTTCTCGCACGTCAACGACGCGGGCTTCTGGCTGGTGAAGGAGTACTTCGGGATGTCGGTCGGGCAGACGATCAAGACCTGGTCGCTGATGGAAACCGTGCTCTCGGTGACCGGCCTGGTCGTGGTGCTGATCCTCGGGATCTTCATCTAGCGAGCCCGATCCCCGCTAGCGTGCTGCTCGTGAGCACGCCCGAGCAGCGCGCCCGTGACCAGGACCGTGACGCCGCGATCAGCCTCGTGGAGGCGGCCTGGGCGGACGGGCAGATCATCGAGGCCGACCGCGACAAGCGGGTCCAGGAGCTGCAGCGCGCCCACACGCTCGCCGAGATCGACCTGCTGACCCGCGGACTGCAGGCGACGACCCCGACCTACCGCACCGAGTCGGTGCCGGTCGAGCCGGAGGAGCCGGTCCAGCCGGTGGACGTCGTACCCCCGCCACCGGTGCCGTACGGGCCGGCCACGACCAGCCTGGCCGACGTCTCGACGAGCTCGGTGGCCGGGACCGCGAGGCCGTCGAAGGCGCTGTACGTGATCCCGCTGGTCGTGGTCCTGCTCGTCGTGGGAGTCGCCAGCGTCGGCGTGTTCCTCGCGGTGGCGGGCGGCGGCAGCGACGACCAGACCGCAGTCGCGGAGCCCGCGGGGCAGGTGCTCACCGACGAGGGGTACGACGACCTGGTGGCCGCCGTCGAGGACGAGATCGGCAGCACCTCGGTGTTCGACGCGGTGCTCTACCCGTCGTACGCCGTGGTCTCCCTCCCGGTCGACGCGACGAGCAGCCGCGAGTCGTCGTACTACTGGGACGGTGACGACCTGCGCGCCAACAACAGCAAGAGCACGTCGTCGGACCCGCGCTTCGACCTGACCCTCGTCGACGGGGCCGTCCTCGTGGACCTCGTCGACCAGGTGCGCCAGCTCGTCGACGAGCCGAGCACCTGGTACACCATCGTGCGGGCGCCGAGCGCCGACCGGGCGATGGTGTGGGCCTACGCGAGCAACGAGTACGGCGAGACGGCGTACCTGGGCGCGACCCGCGACGGCACGGTCGTCTACGACTCCACGAAGCACTGACCGGCGGAATCCCGCTCGGGCCGTCGGTGTTGGACCGGGTATGAGCGAGAAGCTGGTCCTGGTCCCCGACGCCGGTCACCCCATCACGGTCACCCCCAACCCCGGCCGCGTCGTCGTCACGCTGGGGGAGCGGATCGTCGCCGACACGACGTCCGCACTCACGCTGCAGGAGGCCAGCTATCCGGCCGCGCAGTACGTGCCGCTGGCCGACGTCGACCCGGCGGTGCTGGAGCGCACCGACCACGCGACGTACTGCCCCTACAAGGGCGACGCGTCGTACTACAGCCTGGTCGCCGACGGCGAGACCCACGACAAGGCGGTGTGGGCCTACGAGACGCCGTACGACGCGGTCGCGCCGATCGCCGGTCACGTCGCGTTCTACCCGACCGTGGTGGACGTGCGGGTCTACCCCAGCGTGTAGAGGTAGCGGCTGGTCGGCACCAGGTCGATCTGCCGGTCCGCCCCGATGCGGGCGACGCTGCTCATCAGCACGTCGATGCGGCGACCCAGCTCGACGTCGTCGCCGCCGCTGCCGTAGAAGGCGTGGATGTCGGTCAGCGCCGCGCTCGGGAAGAGCTCCTCGACGATGCCGTCCACGCGCGGCGCACCCGGGGTGAGCGGCTCCAGCACGATGTTCTGCTGGTAGCCGAAGGTGGCCTGCGTGCGGATCCCGACCGCGGTGTGGTCGAGCATCCAGCGGCGCAGCCACTCCTCCTGGTCGAGGTCGTCGGGGCGGCGCAGCACGGCGATGTTGGCGAGCGCGTCGGCCCGGCTGCCGTCCCACGCCTCCGGAGGGTCGAGCCGGCGGCGCTCGTCCACGCGGTAGCCGTGCACCTCCCGGGCGGCGGTCCGCAGCACCGCGGCCACCGGCTCCGCCTCGACGTCCCAGACGGTGACGAAGCCAGCGATCGGGTCGTCGAGGTGGTTGATCCGCATCGCGCCGGCGACGTCGAGGTCCTCGACGTTGACCTGGAGACGGCGTACGCCGACCGCGGCCAGCCGGGCGTGCAGGTCGGCGTCACGCAGCCGCTCGGGGAGGTCGTCGCCCCACACGGCGAATATCAGCTTGCTCACGAGCGCTCACGGTAGGGCATCCTGCTCCGGTGTCGAGGAGGATCCAGCTGCCCGCCGTGCTGCGGGACGAGCCGCAGTACCGGCTGCTCTTCGGCAGCCAGGTGCTCTCCGTCCTCGGCGACCGGGTCACGATGGTGGCGCTGCCGTTCGCGGTGCTCGCGATCGGCGGCGGCGTCGCCGAGGTGGCGCTGGTGTCGGCGGCGCAGTTCCTGCCCTTCGTGGTGCTCGCGCTGCCGGCCGGCGTGTGGGCCGACCGGTGGGACCGCAAGCGGATCCTGGTCGCGTCGGACGCCGTACGACTCGTCAGCCAGGTCGTGGCCGCCAGCCTCCTGCTCACCGACACCGCCCACGTCGCGCACCTCGTCGTCCTGGCCGCGGCGTACGGCGCCGCCGACGCCTTCTTCGCGCCGGCCTTCAGCGGCCTTCTGCCGACGACGGTCCGCCCGACCAACATCCAGCCGGCCAACGCGCTGCGCGGACTGTCGTACTCGGTCGGCTCGATCGTGGGGCCGGTGGTGGCGGGGGTCCTGATCGCGTTCGCGGGTGGACCGGGCGGGGCGCTGCTCTTCGACGCGGCGACCTTCGCGGTCTCGATCGTGCTGCTGCTGCCGATGCGCGCCGTCGTGGTCGACGTGATCGTGTCGGCGGAGGACCCGGTCGCGACCACCGACCACTTCTGGACCTCGCTGCGGGAGGGCTGGGGCGAAGTGCGGTCGCGGTCGTGGGTGCTGGCCTTCCTGGGCGGGTTCGCGGCGTACCACGTGATTGTGCTGCCCGCGATCTTCGTGATCGGGCCGGTGCTGATGGAGCAGGAGCTGGACGGCGCGCGGTCGTGGGCGCTCATCACCGCGCTCTTCGGGACCGGGTGCGTGCTGGGAGACCTGCTCTTCCTGCGGTGGCGGCCGGCGTACGCACTGCGCGTGGCCGCGGTGCTGCTCGTCGGGGCCTCGTGCCAGGCGGCGTTCATCGGCAGCGGCCTCGGGGCGTGGGGGATCGGCGGGCTGGAGCTGCTGGCGGGCGTGTGCGTGACGGGTGCCTTCACGCTGTGGGAGACGTCGCTGGGCGAGCACATCCCGGCTGCGGCCCTCTCCCGGGTGTCGAGCTACGACTACCTCACCAGCGCCGGCATGATCCCCCTCGGCAACGTGCTCGCCGGCGTGGTGAGTGCTGCGTTCGGGCTGCAGGCGACGCTGGTGGGCATGACCGTGCTCGGGGTCGCTGCCGCGCTGTGTGTCGTGGCGGTGCCTGCGGTGTGGGGGTTGGGTCGGGGTGGGGCTGCCCCGGGGATACCCGGTTAACCGGGTATCCCCGAACTTCTACGGCAGTGCAGAGCCCGAGAAGTTGGTGAAGTGCCTGAGGAGTACGCCGCGGCGGCGGGTCAGAGCACCGAGCGGTAGACGTCCACGGTGTGCTCGGCGATCGCGCCCCAGCTGAACGACGCGATGGCGCGCGACCGCCCGGCCCGGCCCATCTCGGCGGCGCGCTCGGGGTCCGAGACAACCTGGATCAGCGCCTCGGCGAAGTCGGCGACGTACTGGTCCGGGTCCAGGGGGGTGCCGGTGCCGTCGGAGGCCTGCAGGATCGGCACCAGCCGACCGGTCTCGCCGTGGACGACGACCTCCGGGATGCCGCCGGTCGCGGTCGCGACGACGGCGGTCTCGCAGGCCATCGCCTCGAGGTTGACGATGCCGAGCGGCTCATAGATCGAGGGGCACGCGAAGACGGTCGCGGCCGTCAGCAGCGCCACGACGTCGGGCCGAGGGAGCATCTCGGCGATCCAGACGACACCGTCCCGGCCGGCCCGGAGGCTCGCGACCAGGCCCTCGACCTCGGCCATGATCTCGGGGGTGTCCGGCGCGCCCGCGCACAGCACGACCTGGACCTCGGGCGGCAGCTCGGCGCACGCGCGCAGGAAGAGCGGCAGGCCCTTCTGCCGGGTGATCCGGCCGACGAACACCACCGACGGTCGGTCCGGGTCGACGCCCAGCTCGCGGACCCGGTCGGGGTCGACGATCGGCGACCAGTCGGCCGTGTCGATGCCGTTGTGGACCACGTGCACCCGGGCCGGGTCGACCGAGGGGTACGACGCCAGGACGTCGTCGCGCATCGCGGCCGACACCGCGATCACGGCCGCGGCGGCCTCGTACGAGGTCTTCTCGACGTACGACGAGATCGCGTACCCGCCGCCGAGCTGCTCGGCCTTCCACGGGCGCAGCGGCTCGAGGGAGTGCGCGGAGACGACGTGCGGGACGCCGTGCAGCAGCGAGGCGAGGTGGCCGGCGAAGTTGGCGTACCAGGTGTGCGAGTGCACCAGCTCGGTGCCCGCGCAGCCGTCGGCGATCGCCAGGTCGACGCCGAGCGTGCGCAGCGCGGCGTTGGCGCCCGACAGCTCGCTGAGATCGGCGTACGACGAGGTGAGCGGTTCGTCGCGGACGGCGCCGAACGCGTGGACACGGGCCTCCACGTCGGACCGCGCGCGCAGCGCCCGGACCAGCTCGGCAACGTGCACGCCGGCGCCGCCGTACACCTCGGGGGGATATTCACGGGACAGCACGTCTACTCGCACGATGTCGAACCTACTCGTCGCGGACTACCTTGGGTCCATGGCACTCAGCTCCCGGAAGAAGGTCCTCGCGATCGTGCTGGCGGGAGGTGAGGGCAAGCGGCTGATGCCGCTGACGGCGGACCGAGCCAAGCCGGCGGTGCCGTTCGCCGGCATCTACCGCCTGATCGACTTCGCGCTGTCCAACGTCGTCAACAGCGGATACCTGCAGGTGGTCGTGCTGACGCAGTACAAGTCGCACAGCCTCGACCGTCACGTCACGCAGACCTGGCGGATGTCGACCATGCTCGGCAACTACGTGACGCCCGTGCCGGCGCAGCAGCGGGTCGGCAAGCACTGGTACCTCGGTAGCGCCGACGCGATCTACCAGTCGCTCAACCTGATCAAGGACGAGAAGCCCGACATCGTCGTGGTCGTGGGCGCCGACCACGTCTACCGGATGGACTTCCACCAGATGGTGAAGGCCCACGTCGCCAGCGGTGCGGCGTGCACGGTCGCCGCGATCCGGCAGCCGATCGAGATGGCCGACCAGTTCGGCGTGATCGACGTGCACCCGGACGACCCGTCCAAGATCCGCGACTTCCTGGAGAAGCCGACCAACCCGGTGGGTCTGCCGGACAGCCCCGGCGAGGTGCTCGCGTCGATGGGCAACTATGTCTTCGACGCCGACGCGCTGGTCGAGGCGGTCACCCGCGACGCGACCGAGATCGGCTCCAAGCACGACATGGGCGGCGACATCGTGCCGTCGTTCGTACGCCGCCAGCAGGCAGCCGTCTACGACTACATCAACAACGACGTGCCCGGCTCGACCGACCGCGACCGCGGCTACTGGCGAGACGTCGGGACGCTGTCGTCGTTCTACGACGCCCACATGGACGTCGTCTCGCCGCTGCCGGTCTTCAACCTCTACAACTTCAAGTGGCCGATCTACACCTTCTACGGCCCGCAGCCGCCGGCCAAGCTGGTCAAGGGCGCTGCAGGCGAGCAGGCCCTCGTCGACGAGGCCGTGCTCTCGCCCGGCGTCGTGGTGACCGGGGGCACCGTGCAGAGCTCGGTGCTGTCGCCGGCCGTGCGGGTCGGTCCCGGGGCCGAGGTGGTCGGATCCGTGCTCATGAGTGGCGTCCAGATCGGCGCCGGCGCGGTCGTGCACCGGGCGATCCTGGACAAGAACGTGGTCGTCCCCGCCGGCGCGAGCGTCGGCGTCGACCCCGAGGCCGACCGGGCGCGCGGGTTCGTGGTGGAGGACGGGCTCACCGTGATGGGGAAGGACCAGGCGTTTCCTGCGTGAGTCGGTGAGGAGGTTTCACCGCTTAGCCGGTGAAACTGCGGGTTCCGCGACAGAACTTCGTCCAAGAACCCGGAGTTTCCCACCGCAACCCCTCCTCAGATGACCCCCGCCGCGCGGGCGGCCGCGCCGTACGCGACCGCCAGCGTGTGAACGGTCTCGTGCGCGTTCAGGCCGCTCGGGTTGGGCACGACCCAGAGCTCGGCGCCCTCGAACGGCTCCGGCTGCCGGCCCGGCGTCGCCTGGCGGGCGCCGAAGGCGGTGCGGTACGCCGTGATGCCGGCGATGGCGACCACGCGCGGCGTCGTACGCCGCACCGTCTCGGCCAGCTGGAGCCCACCGGCGCGGAGCTCGTCGTCAGTGAGCTCGGCGGCCCGGGCGGTGGCTCGGCGGACGATGTTGGTGATGCCGATGCCCCGGGCGCGCAGCCGGTCGCGGTCGCTGTCGGTCATGCCGGCGGACGGGCTGATCGGCTCGGTGATGATGCCGGCCTCGAGCAGCGCGGGGTAGAAGCGGTTGCCCGGGTGCGCGAAGTGGGTCCGGGTCGCGGCGGTCCAGAGCCCGGGGTTGATCCCGACGAAGAGCAGCCGCAGGTCGGGGCCGACCAGGTCGGGCACCTCGGCGTCGCGGAAGGACTCGAGCTCGGCGCGGGTGAAGCGGGGCACCCGCGCAGCCTGCCACGGGAACCCTCGCGCACTGGATATCGTCCCAGTGTCATGCGCCGCACTCTCGGGTCCCTGCTGCTCCTGCTCGCCGTCGCCGGTTGCGGCCCCGAGCCCGCTTCCGACGCACCGGAGTCGGCCCCGTCGACCCCGTCGACCCTGACCCAGGTGGCGCTGCTGTCGGCCACGGCCGCGGGAGGAGTCGTCACGACCACGCCGACGCGGCTGCCGGACCCTGCCGCCGTACGTCGGTACGCGGCCGGGTTCCGTGGCGACGAGCTCGAGCGGGAGGTCGTGGCCGCCGCCGCGGCGGCGGACGTGCCGGCGGGGCAGCAGCTGGCGGCCGCAGTGGTCTCCATCGGCTGCGAGGTGCCCACCGAGGTGGTGGCCGACGGCTCGGGGGACGAGCTGGCGCTGCGGGCCGAGCTGCCGCCCTCGACCAAGGAGTGCCTCGCCGCCGTGACCACGGTCGCGCTGGTGCTGCTGCCGGCGTAGCTCGTCCTCCCCTAGGCTCGATCGCGTGGGCGAGGCAGCGAACGTCTTCATCGAGGGCGACAACCTCGACGTGCTGCCCACGCTCCCGGCGCTGCTGGGCCGCGCGGTCGACCTGGTCTACATCGACCCGCCGTACAACACCGGCAACGACTTCGCCTACGTCGACGACTTCCGCGAGGACGGCTCGCGTCGCAGCCGGCACCAGGCCTGGGTGGCGATGATGCGCCCGCGGCTGCTCGCCGCGCGGGAGGTCCTCGCGGAGACCGGGGCCATCTGCGTCAGCATCGACGACAACGAGGTCGCCTACCTGCGGCTGCTGATGGACGACGTGTACGGCGAGGACAACCTGCTCGCCCAGGTCGTGGTCAACCTCAACCCCAAGGGCCGTCAGCTCGGCCGCGGTTTCGCCACCAACCACGAGTACGTCCTGGTCTACGCCCGGGACGCTCGTCGTACGGTGCTCGACGCGAGCAGCTCCGACGGCGTCGACGAGCGCGACTTCAACCTCACCACGCCCGACGGTCGGCGCTACCGGCTGCTGCCGCTGCGCAACACCAACAAGAAGTTCAACCCGGTCACCGCGCGCACCCTGCACTTCTCGGTGTGGGGCGATCCGGCGACCGGGCGGGTCAGCACGACGCCGTACGACGGCGCGGTCGAGATCGAGCCCGTCTTCGGAGACGGTCGGCCGGCGGTCTGGCGGTGGAGCCGGCCGCTGATCGACGCGCGGCCCGACGACCTGGTGTGCCGCGTGGTCAAGGGCCGCACCGGCGACCGCGTCGACGTCTACCAGCGCGACTGGCTGCTGCGCGACACCCCCGGCGGGCGCCGCAAGAAGCTGCGCACCATCTGGCTCGCCGAGGAGGTCGGCTCGACCGACACCGCGGTCGCCGAGCTCAAGGAGCTGGTCGGCCACGTCTTCGAGTCGCCGAAGCCGACCGGCCTGGTCCGCCGGATCCTCGGCACCATGCCCGACGACGCGCTGGTGGTGGACTTCTTCGCGGGCAGCGGTACGACGGGGCACGCGGTCGCCCTCCAGAACGCCGCCGACGGTGGCTCGCGCCGGTGCGTCAGCATCAACTCCGCCGAGCCCACCCGCGAGGGCTCCAACGCCCGCAACGCCGGCCTGCTGAGCGTCGCGGACATCACCCGGGCGCGGCTCCAGGCCGTCGCCGACACCGTCGGCGGCGGCTACGAGGAGCGGTAGGCCAGTCGGTCGAGCACCGCACGCAGCGGCGGCCAGCGCTCGCGCCCGCGCCGCGTCACGGCGTACGCCCGCATCGTGACCCGTGGCTCGGTCAGCGGCAGGACGCGGACCCCGCGACGCGAGGCCCGTCCGTGCGGCAGCAGCGCGACACCGCGCCCGGCGACGATCAGGTCGTCGACCAGCTCGAGCGCGTCGATGCGGTGCACGACGCGCGGGCTGAAGCCGGCCATCGACGCGAGCGTGCGCAGCACCTCCTCGTCGGCGGTGTTGCGGGAGTTCACGACCCAGTCGCGGTCGGCGTACGACGCGAAGGGGGCTGGTCGCTCGCGCGCCGGCACCCCCAGCCCCCAGTCGACGTGCCAGAGCTCGACCGCCTCGTGGTCGCTGCGCCAGGACAGCGGGGCGAGGTTGTAGTCGTAGGTCAGGGCCAGGTCGATGTCGTCGCGGGCGAGCAGGTCGAAGGCCTCCTGCGGCTCGTGCTCGTGCACCCGCACCTCGACGGCCGGATGGGTCCGCGCCAGGTCGTCCATCGCCGGCAGCAGCGAGCGTCGGACCGCGCTGGCGAAGCCGGCGACCCGCACCACGCCGGCGGGCTCGGCCGCCGGATCGAGGTCGAGGCGTGCGGCCTCGACCGACGCGAGGATGGTGACCGCGTGCTCGGCCAGCCGTCGCCCGGCGGGGGTGAGCCGCACCCGGCGGCCGTCGGGCTCGAGCAGCGGCGTCCCGACCTCCTTCGCCAGCGCGGCGATGCCCTGGGAGACGGCCGACGTCGTGGTGCCCAGCTCGGCCGCGACCTCGTGCATCGACCCGAGCCGGGAGAGCTCGAGCAGCAGCCGCAGGCGGCGTACGTCCATCCAGCCATTGTTCGCGGTCGCTGAACGGTATGTCCAGCAGAGTCACGTGGACGCGAACGGTCGAGGCGGGGTCCACTGGTCGGCATGAGGAACGAGTCCCGCATCGGCGCCGGCATGGCGGTCGCCTCGATGCTGTGCGTCCAGCTGGGCCTGGCGGTGTCCGTCGGCCTGATCGACCGGATCGGTGCCGAGGGAGCAGCCTGGCTGCGGCTCTTCTGGGCGGGCGTGCTGATGCTGGTGATCGTGCGGCCGCGCCGCTCGCACTTCTCCCGCACGGCCCTGCGGTACGGCGTCGCGCTCGGTGTCGTGACGGCCGGCGTCACGATGCTCTTCATGGCCGCGGTCGAGCGGCTGCCGCTGGGCACGGCGAGTGCCCTGGAGTTCCTCGGCCCGCTCGGGGTCGCGGTGCTCCGCGGCGGGGCTGGCACGAGGACCTGGCCGGTCCTGGCCGGGGCCGGCGTCCTGCTGCTCACGCAGCCGTGGAGCGGGGGCGCCGACCCGGTCGGGGTCGCCTTCGCGCTGGCGGCCGCGTGCTGCTGGGCGGCGTACATCCTGCTCACCCAGCGGGTCGGCGACGAGGTCACCGGCATCGGCGGTCTCGCGATCTCGATGCCGGTCGCCGCGCTGACCGCGACCGTGGTCGCAGGTCCCGGGGTGCTGGACCGGATCACGCCCGAGCTGTTCCTGCTCGGCATCGGGCTGGCGGTCCTGCTGCCCGTCGTGCCGTTCACCCTCGAGCTGCTGGCACTGCGGCGGCTGGACGCGGGTGCGTTCGGCACCCTGATGGCCCTGGAGCCGGCGTTCGCGATGCTGATCGGGCTGGTCGCGCTCGGCCAGGTGCCCGACGTCCTCGCCGTCGCCGGGATCGGCCTCGTGGTCGCCGCCGGCATCGGCGCCGAGCGCGGCGGTGCCCGGGCGGTCTCAGGCCCCGACGGCCCGCTCGAGCGCGACGAGCTCGCGGTCGAGGTGGCTCAGTAGCCGCTGCAGGTGCGGCACCGTGCGCCGGCAGCCGGTCAGGCCGAAGCCGATGTTGCCGTCGTACGAGATGCAGGTGATGTTGAGCGCCATGCCGTTGATCGGGATCGACAGCGGGTAGTGGCCGACCATCTTGGCGCCGTTCCAGTACTGCGTGGTGCGCGGGCCCGGGACGTTGCTGATGATCAGGTTGTACGGCGGCCGCACCAGGCCCGACATCCGGAGCATGGGCGCGGCGATCGCGGGCGCCTGGCCGAGCGCGCTCATCGCCATGATCTGGATCGGGGTCATCGTCGAGAGCGCTTCTTTGCCGTCGACCATTGCCGTGTGGATCGCCGCGAGCCGATCGGCCGGGTCCGCGAGGTCGGTGCCGAGCTGGACCATCACCGACCCGACCGCGTTGCCGCCGTCCGTCGATGCGAGCTGGGACTCCTTCGCCTTGAGGCCGATCGGCACCATCGCGACGAGCGGCGCGTCCGGGAGGGCGTCGAGCTCGAGGAGGTAGCGGCGTACGGCGCCGCCGCACATCGCCAGCACGACGTCGTTGATCGTGGCCCCGGTGGCCGCACCGACGGCGCGCAGGCGCTCGATCGACCAGTCCTGGGCGGCGAACCGCCGCGAGCCGGTGATCTTCTGGTTGAAGATCGTGCGGGGCGCGTGCAGCGAGAGCGCGGAGGTCTCGTTGCGCACGCTCTTGGTGAGCGTCTTGATCAGGGCCCCGGGCATCCCCGCCGCCTCGGCGGTGATCCCGAGCGCCGAGCGCAGGGCTTGGGTGGGGATCTCGGCCAGGCCGGACTCAGTGTCGGTGGTGACGGGCCGCTGGCGGCCCCGTCGGGTGCGGGCGTCCCACGGGGGCGGCATCTCCCGCAGGTCCGGGTCGCCGCTAAGGGTGCTCTGCACCAGTCGCATCGCGGAGATGCCGTCCACGAGGGAGTGGTGGACCTTCGTGTAGAGCGCGACCCGGCCGTCGCGCAGGCCCTCGATGACGTGGGCCTCCCACATGGGCCGCTCCCAGGCGAGCCGGGTCCCGTGCAGCCGGCTGCTCAGGTCGAGGAGCTCGCGGATCCGTCCCGGGTTGGGCAGCGCGCTGTGCCGGATGTGGTGGTCGATGTCGAACTGCTCGTCCTCGACCCACACCAGCTGTCCGGCGGTCGAGAGCGAGCGGTGCGGCCGCTTGAGGAAGAGCGGCGCGATCTCCTCGACGTCGCGCATCGACTCGTACATCTCGCGGCCGTAACCGCGGCCCGCCCCCTCGGGCTTCTCGAAGAGCTGCAGCCCACCGACGTGCATCGGCATGCTGCGGTTCTCGACGAGGAGGAACGACGCTCCGGTCGGGTCGATCAGTGAGACCACGGTGCGCCTTCTCTACGAGTGATGTCGGCCACACGCAGCGTACGGGTCAGTGCTTCTTCTTGCCCGACTTGCCCGACTTCCCGGCCTTCGCGGGCTTCCCCGCCTTCGCGGGCTTCCCCGGGTGCTTCGTGGTCGACGGGGCCGGCGTGGCCTGCTGGGTGGCGGGCTTCGTGGCAGGCTTCGCGGCGGGCTTGGTGGCGGGCTTGGTGGCGGGCTTGGTGGCGGGCTTGGTGGTGCTCTTCGTGGCGACCGAGGGCGTGGACGTGGCGACGGTCAGCGCGACCGTCGAGCCGACGCGGAGTCGACCGTCGGTGCCGACGGCGACCACGGTGCCCGGGTCGGCGGACGACGGCCGGGTCCGGCGGACCGGGGTCAGGCCCAGACGCTGGACGGTGCGCGCGGACGCGGCGTACGTCGTGCCGACGAGGTCGTCGCCGTCCAGGTCCACCATGCCCGTGGCCACCCGGACGACCACCGTGGCGGGGGCGGAACCGGTGTAGACGCCGGCAGCCGGGGACTGGCGCAGCACCGTGCCGCGCGCGGACGGTCCGTCAGCGGCACGGCGTACGACGCGGAACCCGGCTGCCTCCAGCTCGTGGGAGGCCTCGGCGAACTGCTCGCCGCGGACGGAGGGCACGACGAGGTCGGCGGCCCCTGCAGGCGGCGTGGCGCCACCGCCGCGGATCACGAGCAGCACGCTGCCGAGGGTGAGGACGAGCGCGGCCGCGACGCCCAGCGCGGCCAGGCGGCGACGGTCCCACGACCGACCGATCGACCGACGGGGCGCGGCGACGGTGGGCGCCGGCACGGCCACGGTCTCGTCGTCGAGCGCGGCGACCTGGCGGACCACCTCGGTCGCCGTGGGGCGGTCGGCGGGGTCCGCCGACATCATCCGGCCGACCAGCGACCGCAGGGGTGCGGGCACGCCGGCGTCCAGGTCGGGGACCTCGTCCTGGAGTCGGGCCAGCAGCGTGGCGGTCTGGGTCTCCCGGCGGAAGGGGGAGGTGGCGCTGAGGCACTGGTGGGCGACGATCCCGAGCGCGTAGATGTCGGAGGCGGGCCGGGCCCGCTGTCCGCGCACCTGCTCCGGGCTGAGGTAGTCGGCCGACCCGATGATCGTGCCGGTCTCG
Source organism: Nocardioides sp. URHA0020 (assembly GCF_000620705.1). GTDB lineage: Bacteria > Actinomycetota > Actinomycetes > Propionibacteriales > Nocardioidaceae > Nocardioides. The sequence continues at coordinate 284,852 of NZ_KK211166.1, read as the reverse complement.
GTCAACGGCTCGGCGTTGTCGGAGTGGGCCACCCCGAAGTCGACGAGCACGGCGCGACCGGACGGCGTCACCAGGATGTTCGACGGCTTCAGGTCGCGGTGCACGATCCCGGCCGCGTGCGCGACGCCGAGGGCTCGGGCGATGTCGTCGAGCAGGGCGGCGACCGTCGCGGCCGACTGCGGCCCCTGCTCGCGCAGGACGTCCGACAGCGACGTGCCCTCGACGTACTGCATCACGACGTACGGCGTCGGACCGTCAGCACCGGGCGCCTCGCCGTAGTCGTAGACCTGGACGATGCCGGGGTGCTGGAGGGCGCCGGCGAACCTGGCCTCGGCGCGGAGCCTGGCCCGCATGACCTCGTCGACCTCGCGTCCCGGGTGGAGGAGCTTGATCGCGACCCTGCGGTCGAGGCGGGTGTCGTGGGCGAGGTGGACCGTCCCCATCCCGCCGGAGCCGATCCGGTCGGCCAGGAGGTACCTGCCGTCGAGCAGGTCGCCGGGCGCACGGGGGTTCACGGGGGTCGGGTACCCACCCCTCGCTGGGCGGATGCACTTCCACGAGCCGCATTTCGTGCACAGCGACGGCCGGGACCCGGTCGTCCACAGCGGCCCGATCGCGTCCTCCCCGGCGTCCCCGCTCGCTCCTAGCGTCGGTCACGCACCGGAACTCGCCGGTGCCCGACCTCTCGGGAGCATCCATGAGGAACCTGATCGTCCTGGTCGTCGCGGCGGTGGTCACCGCCGTCGGCTGCGGTCTCGGCGTCGCCGCCGTCGCCGGCCACCGGGCGCCGCCCGGCAGCACCGTCGTCGCGGTGACCGGTGACGCCGCCAACGGCTTCGAGATCCAGCACTACGACGGCACCTCCGACTACCCACCCACGGACTCGGAGGCGCGCGCCGAGTGCAACGAGTACGAGCGACGGGTCGACCGGGTGCGCTGCCGGGCCGAGGTCCGCACCTGGTACCGCGACCTCGCCGTCCTCAAGCGGGCGCTGCGCTGGGCGCACGGGCGGTAGCCCGGACGGTCGCCGACGTCATGACAGGATCGCGGCCATGGAGGCCGGACCGCTCGATCGGATGTGGGATCGCGGGCGTACGTCGGCCCGGTCCCGGGTCGCGCGCTGGCGGTCGAAGTGGTGGCAGATCGGGCAGTGTGCCGTGGCCGCCGGGGTGGCGTGGCTCATCGCCGCCGACCTCTTCGGCCACACGACCCCCTTCTTCGCCCCGGTCGCCGCCGTGGTCGCGCTCGGGACGTCGTACGGCCAGCGGCTGCGGCGCGTCGTCGAGGTCACCATCGGGGTCGCGGTCGGGGTCTTCCTGGCCGACCTGCTGGTCGCGGGGCTCGGGTCGGGGTGGTGGCAGATCGCCCTGATCGTGGCGCTGTCGATGACGGCGGCGTTCCTGCTCGACAGCGGTCAGCTGCTGGTCACGCAGGCGGCGGTGCAGTCGATCGTGGTCGCTGCCCTGGTGCCGGACCCGGGCGCGGCGTTCACCCGCTGGACCGACGCGGTCATCGGCGGCGCGGTCGCGCTGCTCGCGGCGACGGCGGTCCCGGCCGCGCCGCTGCGTCGGCCCCGGGAGCAGGCGTCGGTGGTGATGCGCAAGGTCGCGGGCCTGCTGCGGGCCGCCGGGGAGGTCATGGGGGACGGTGAGGTCGAGCGGGCGCTCGACCTGCTGGCCGATGCCCGGTCGACCGACTACCTGATCCGCGAGCTGCAGGCGGCCGCCGACGAGGGCCTGTCGGTCGTCGCGTCCTCGCCGTTCCGTGTTCGCCACCGCGGCGACCTGCGCAAGATGTCGGAGCTGGTCGACCCGCTCGACCGGGCGCTGCGCAGCACCCGGGTGCTGGTGCGGCAGACGGCCGTCGCGGCGTACCACCGCCGGCCGGTCCCGTCGTCCTACGCCCGCCTGGTGCTCGACCTCGCGGCCGCGGCCGAGATGGCGGCGGCCGAGCTCGCGGCCGACCGGATGGCGATCGCCTCGCAGGTCCCGCTGCTCGCCGTCGGCGAGGCCACCGGTCGGGTCGAGCGCACCGAGGTGCTCGCCGCGGAGGCGGTCCTGGCGCAGGTGCGCTCGGTGGTCGTGGACCTGCTGATGGTCTCCGGGCTCGGGCAGCTGGAGGCCACGGACGCACTGCCGCCGCCACCACGATGAGCCCTCGCTGGGTGCTGCACGTGGACCTCGACCAGTTCCTGGCCGCGGTCGAGGTGCTGCGGCACCCCGAGCTGGCGGGGCTCCCGGTGGTCGTGGGCGGACGGGGCGACCCGACCGAGCGCGGGGTCGTGTCGACGGCGTCGTACGAGGCCCGCGCCTTCGGCGTGGGGTCGGGGATGCCGCTGCGGGTGGCCGCTCGGAAGTGTCCGGACGCGGTCTTCCTCCCCGTCGATCGCGAGGTGTACGACGCGGCCTCGGCCGAGGTGATGGCGACGCTGCGGTCGCTGACCTGGGGCGGCGTGCCGGTGGTGCTCGAGGTGCTGGGCTGGGACGAGGCCTTCCTGGCCGCCGGGCCCGAGCACGGCGAGCTCGGTGACCCCCGGGCGTACGCCGCACAGATCCACGACGCGGTGCTGTCCGCGACCGGGCTGCACTGCTCGGTCGGCATCGGCGACAACAAGCTGCGCGCCAAGATCGCGACGGACTTCGGCAAGCCCCGCGGGATCTGGCAGCTGACGGCGGAGAACTGGGACGAGGTGATGGGCGAGCGCCCCACGACGGCGCTGTGGGGGATCGGCAGCAAGACGGCCAAGCGGCTGGGCGCGCTCGGCATCGACACCGTCGACCAGCTCGCGCGCTCCGACGCCCGCGAGCTGGCTGCCGAGATCGGGCCCACGACCGGGCCGTGGCTCCACCAGCTCGGTCGGGGCGAGGACGCCAGCCCGGTGGACGCCACGCCCTGGGTGCCGCGGGCGCACGGGCGGGAGGAGACGTTCCAGACCGACCTGGACGACTGGGCCGAGGTCGCGGCCGCCGTCCGCCGCATCACCCGTCGCGCGGTCGCCGACATCGACGACGAGGGCCGACCGGCGGCTCGGGTGGGCCTGAAGATCCGGCTCAAGCCGTTCATCACCCTGACCCGCAGCCTGACGCTGCCCGAGCCGACCAACGATCCGGACGTGCTGGCGGACGCGGCCGTCTCGTTGCTCGAGCGGGTCGACCACGACCGCGCCGTGCGCCTGCTCGGCGTGCGGCTGGAGATGGTGCCGCCCGAGGGCGGCTACTGAAGGCTCGAGCGCAGCTCGCGGACGACCGAGTCGACGACGGCGACCAGGTCGTTGTCGTGCTCGGCGGCGACGGCTCGCTGGCGCTGGTACGACGCCCCGCGCCGCGGCACCTCGAGCACCGAGGCGAGCTCGGCGGAGCAGCCGAGCCGCTCGGCCACCGGCGCGAGGCGCTCGACCAGGTCGGTCAGGTCGTCGGTGACCAGCCGCTCGTGGGAGGCGGCGTCGGTGATGATGATCGCGTCGAGGCCGTAGCGCGCGGCGCGCCACTTGTTCTCCTGCACGTGCCACGGCGGCAGCGTGGGCAGCTCCTCGCCGGCGGCCAGCCGGGCGTCGAGGTCGACGACGAGGCAGTGGGTCAGGGCCGTGAGTGCGGCCAGCTCGGTCAGCGTGGAGACGCCGTCGCAGATCCGGTTCTCGATGGTGCCCAGGTGTGCGGCGGGCCGGACGTCCCACCGGATCTCGTTCTGCTCGTCGATGACGCCGGTCGTCATCTGGTCCTGCACGAAGGACTCGTACTCCGCCCAGGTCGCGAACTGGAAGGGCAGCCCGGCGGTCGGCAGCTGCTGGAACATCAGCGCCCGGTTGGACGCGTAGCCGGTGTCGACGCCGGCCCAGACCGGCGAGGAGGCGGACAGCGCCTGCAGGTGCGGGTGGTAGTTGAGCAGGGCCGACAGCACCGGCATCACCCGCTCCTGCACCGGCAGGCCGACGTGGACGTGCACGCCCCAGATCAGCATCTGCCGCCCCCACCACTGGGTGCGGTTGATCAGCTCCTCGTAGCGGTGGCCCTCCGAGAGCTGCTGCACGGTCCACGACGCGAACGGGTGGGTGCCCGCGCCGTAGAGGTCGATGTCGAGCTCGTCGCCGGCCGGCACCACCGCCTCCAGGGTGCCGCGGACGTCGTCCATCGCCTCGCCGACGGTGTGGCAGATCCCGCTGACCACCTCGACGGTGTTGCGCAGCAGCTCCTTGTGCAGCTTGCCCGGGTCGGCCAGGCGCGGCTTCGCCCGTGCGAAGAGGTGCGTGGCGTCGTTGCGCAGGTCGCGGGTACGCCGGTCGACCAGCGCCAGCTCCCACTCGACGCCGAGCGTCGGCTCGGGGGACCCGTGGAAGTCGATGCGCACCCGTACAGCGTTCCACAGCTCAGCCGTCGAGCAGATCTCCCAGGCGGGTGAGCCACCGCGTCGCGCTGCCGTCGTACGGCGCCGCCTCGTCGACGACCGCCGCGTGCACCCGGCCGCAGGAGCTCAGGGCGCCCCGGGTCACCTCCTCGGGGTAGCCGTAGCGGACCCGGTGCTCGGCGAACTCGTCCTCGTCGTCGATCCAGATCCGGCCCGTCGGCCCGCAGACGACGTCGAGGTCGAGGTCGACGGCGCGCACCACGGCGCCGTCCCAGCGCGGGGGCGTGGTGATGTCGACGTAGACCCGCAGCGGTCCGCCGACGTCGTGGAAGGTCGCCAGCCACCCGCGCGCGTCGTCCGGCCCGGGCGGCGGGACCAGGCCCACCTGCTTGGTCTCCGCGACGTACGTCGCCCCCGGTCGGGTCATCCGGGTCCCCGCGGGGATGCCCAGCCAGTCGCCGTGGTCGTCGCGACCGAGGTACGTCGCCGCGAACTCCCAGTGCGGCCGGTCGCCCCACTTGGTCATCTCGACACGGACGGCGTCGCCGGGGCTGGGATGTGCCACGTGCGCTGTCTACCAGACGGCTGCGACGATGGCGCCCATGACGGAGGAGCGCGAGATCAACCTGACTCTCGACTTCTGCCTCCGCATCGGCGAGCTGCTGCTCTCCTCGGGCGCCGGCGCGGCGGACGTCACCGCGGCGATGCAGTCGCTGTCGTGGCAGTTCGGGGCGCGCAACCCCGAGGTCGACGTCACCTTCACCCAGCTGTCGATGAGCTACCAGGCCGACCCCGAGGAGCCGGCGTTCGTGCTGATCAGGCACGTCAAGCACCGCGACATCGACTACGAGGACCTCACGCTGGTCGACCACCTGACGCGCGACGTGCTCAACGGTGACTGCGACCTCAAGGAGGCCCGGACCCGGCTGGCCCGGATCGTCTCCTCGGGCCACCTCCTGCCCCGCTGGGCGGTGAGCCTCGGCTGGGGCGTGATGTGCGCCGGCGTGGGCCTGCAGCTCGGCGGCGACGTGGCCGTCGTCGCGATCGCCCTCGTCGCGGCCGTCTGCATCGACCGACTGCAGCTGGTGATGTCGCGGCGCCGGCTGCCCGCGTTCTACCGCCAGGTCGCCGGGGGTGGGGTCGCCACCGTGATCGCGGTGCTGGCGGCGGCGAGCCCCCTGGACCTCGACCCGTCGCTCGTCGTCACCGCCAACATCGTGATGCTGCTGGCCGGCATCGGCTTCATGGGTGCGCTCCAGGACGCCCTGACCGGCTTCTACGTCACCGCCACCGCGCGTCTCACCGAGGCGCTGCTCGCGACCGCGGGCATCATCGCGGGGGTCAGCGGCGGCCTGACCTTCGGCGAGGTGATCGGCGTCGACGTCGGTCGTCTCGACCCCGGCGTCGGAGCGGACCTCAAGGGGGTCCCGGTGATGGCGCTCGGTGCCGCCATCTGCGCGGCGGGCTTCGCGTTCGCGTCGTACGCCCCACGACGCAGCTTCCTGCCGATCGGCCTGATCGCCGCCGCCGCGATGGCCATCTCGCAGTCCATCAGCGTCGGCGGGTTCGGACGCACCTGGCCGACCGCGCTCGCCGCGGTCTTCGTCGGGTTCATCAGCTACGGCCTCGCCGCCCGGTTGCGGATCCCGCCGCTGGTCATCGTGGTCTCGGCCGTCGTCCCCCTGCTGCCGGGACTCTCGATCTACCGCGGCCTGAGCCTGCTGGCCGAGGGCGGGGAGGCCACCTCGGAGGGACTGCTCGCCCTGATCACCGCGGCCTCGGTCGCGATCGCGCTGTCCTCCGGCGTGATCCTGGGCGAGTACGTCGCCCAGCCCCTCGACCGCGAGGCCCGCCGGCTCGAGAGCCGGTTGGCCGGTCCGCGACTCGTCGGCCCGCTGCGGTCGCGGCCGCACCGCCCGCGGCGGACCCTCCGGGCCGACCGGGCCGACCCGGCCGACGGGGCAGCCCGGCGCGCGCGGGCCAAGCCCCGGTCCTCGGACGCGAGCTAGACGATCTTGGTGGGCGCCAGCTTCTTCGCCCGGTTGGCGAAGACCTCCTGGTAGCGCGAGCCGAGCAGCTTCGCGATGTGGTGCACCGCGTGCGCGTCGATCCCGACCAGCACGCGGGCCTTGTCGGTCTCGACGCCCTTGAGGATGATCTCGGCGGCGCGCTCGGGGGTCATCCGCGCCAGGTTCTTGTCGAAGAACGCCGCGCTCTCGGCGCCGTCCTCCTTGTCGGAGTAGCGGGCGTTGCGCGCGATCGCGGTCTTGATGCCGCCGGGGTGCACGACGGTCACGCCGACGCGGTGACCGGCCACCAGCATCTCCTCGCGGACCGCCTCGGAGAGCCCGCGGACGGCGTACTTCGCGGCGTTGTACATGCTCTGCCCCGGCATCGAGACCAGCCCGAAGAGCGACGAGATGTTGACCAGGTGCCCCTCGCCGGAGGCGATCAGGTGCGGCAGGAACTCCTTGGTGCCGTGCACGACGCCCCAGAAGTTGATGCCCATGATCCAGTCCATGTCGGGGTACTCGAGGTCGACCAGGTCGCCCGCCAGCGCCACGCCGGCGTTGTTGACGACCAGGTTGACGCGGCCGAAGTGCTCGACGACGAGTGCGGCGTACGCCGTGAACGCGGCGCGGTCGGCCACGTCGAGGTGGTCGGAGCGCACTTCGCGCGCCCCGGCGTTCTTGACCAGGTCGACGGTCTCGGCGAGTCCGGCGTCGTCGACGTCGGAGAGCGCCAGTCGCGCGCCCTTGCCGGCGAGGTCGAGCGCCAGCGCCCGGCCGATGCCGGAGCCGGCGCCGGTGATCACGGCGACCTTGCCGTCGAAGCTCTTCATGCGGGGACATCCTCTCGGGAGGGGGTGGTCGTGGGGCGACGTACGTCGTAGGCGTCGGGGTCGAAGGCGGCCAGCTGGCGCCGGAAGGTGATCGTCGACTTGGGCCACAGGGTGGTGTTGCGGCCGTGCTCGTCGAGGTACCAGCTCGAGCAGCCGCCGCGGGTCCAGACGGTGCGCCTCATCCGGCGCTGGAGGTCGGAGTTCCAGCGCCGCAGCGCCTGGGGTCGCGGCTCGACCGAGGCCCAGCCGCGCGAGCGCATCGTGCGGATCGCGTCGCGCACGTAGGCGACCTGCGACTCGATGATGAAGACCATGCTGGTGTGGCCCTGGCCGGTGTTGGGCCCGACCAGCATGAAGAGGTTGGGGAAGCCCGGCACGGTGGTGCCCTTGTACGCCGCCATGCCCCTCTCGCGCCAGACCGCGCCGAGGGTGCGGCCCTCGCTGCCGGTGATGTGGTCCGTGACCGGCAGCTCGGTCGTGTAGAACCCGGTCGCCACGACCAGCACGTCCACGGGTCGCTCGACGCCGTCGGCCGTGACGACCCCGGTCTCGGTGATGCGTGCGATCGGGTCCGTGACGAGCTCGGTGCTGTCCGCCGCGAGCGCCGGGTAGTAGGTGTTGGACCGCAGCACCCGCTTGCAGCCGAACTCGAAGTACGGCGTCACCTTCTCGCGCAGCGCCGGGTCCGTGATGCCGCGGTGGATGTTGGCGATCGCGGTCTTCTTCGCCGGTGCGGCGATCTTGGGCTCGATCGTGAACGCCGGCACGTAGCCCTCGTGGGCCCAGTAGATGCCGGTCCGGTAGAGCCGGCCGAGCGCGGGCACCGTGCGCAGGAGGCGGCGCTCGAGGGCGCCGTACGTCCGGTCGTTGCGCGGGATCACCCAGGGCGCGGTGCGCTGGTAGACGTCGAGGTGGCTCGCCACCGCCTGCAGCTCGGGCACGATCTGGATCGCCGAGGCGCCGGTGCCGATGACGGCGATCCGCTTGCCGGTCAGGTCCACGGAGTGGTCCCAGCGCGAGGAGTGGAAGAGCGCGCCCCCGAAGGTGCCGATGCCCTCGATGTCGGGCAGCCTCGGCTCGGACAGGCCGCCCGCACCGAGGATCAGCGTCGTGGCGGTCAGGGTGCGCGACCCGCCGGGACCGGTGATCCGCACGGTCCACCGGCCGGCGGCCCCGTCCCAGGAGGCGTCGTCGAAGGTGGTGTCGAAGACGAAGCGGTCGAGCGTGCCGGACCTTGCGGCGACCCCGCGGATGTAGTCCTGGATCTCCGGGCCGGGGGAGTAGGAGCTGCTCCACTCCGGGTTGGGCGCGAAGGAGAACGAGTAGAGCTGGCTCGGGACGTCGCAGGCGGCGCCGGGGTAGGTGTTGTCACGCCAGGTGCCGCCGACGTCCGGTCCCTTCTCGACGACGAGGAAGTCGCGCTCGCCGTCCTCCTGGAGCTTGATCGCGGCGCACAGTCCTGCGAACCCGGCGCCGACGATGAGATGGTCGACGTGCTCGCCGACCTCCGGTGGAGTCATGCGCCGACCGTACTTCCGTTATTGAACGACCGTCAATAGAGTGAGGACCATGACGACCACCCCCCGCACCCGGTTGTCGCCCGAACAGCGCCGCGAGCAGCTGCTCGACCTCGGCGTACGACTCCTGGCGCACCGGTCCCTCGAGGAGCTGTCGATCGACCTGCTCGCCGAGGAGGCCGGGATCTCGCGGGGTCTGCTGTACCACTACTTCGGTAGCAAGCAGGCCTTCCACGAGGCCGTCGTACGCCGAGCGGCCGACGACCTCATCGCGCAGACCGCGCCGCCGGCCGACGGTGAGCCGCTGGTGCGGATGATGGCCGCGGTGACGGCGTACGTCGACTACGTGATCGCCAACCACGAGGGGTACGTCTCCCTGGTGAAGGCCGCGGCCGGGGGCAACGAGAGCCTGCGGGCGATCTACGAGGAGTCGCGAGCGGCCCTCAACGACCGGCTCTTCCGGCAGGAGGGGCAGGGCGAGATCCTCCCGGACACCCCGGCCTCCCGGCTGGTGGTGCGCGGGTGGTCCGCGATGGCCGAGGAGCTCGTGCTGTCCTGGATCGACGAGCCCCGGGGCGTCAGTCGCGACCAGCTGCTCGAGATCGTGGCCATCTCGCTGCCGGCCGTGATCGGGATCATCCCGGAAGGCTGACGTCCACGGTCGTGTCGCCGGGCGCCGACCGCAGCGTGACCCGGCCGTGGTGGGCCGAGACGATCGCGTCGACGAGGGCCAGGCCGAGGCCGACCCCCACCTCCTGACCGCGCGTGCGTGCGGCGTCGCCGCGGGCGAACCGCTCGAAGGCGTGCTCGACCAGGTCGGGCGGGAAGCCCGGCCCGTCGTCGTGGACGGAGAAGCCGGTGCGCCGCACGGTCACGGTCACCGTCGTACCGGCGGGGGTGTACTTGCGGGCGTTGGTCAGCAGGTTGGTCACCACCTGGTGCAGCCGCAGCTCGTCGCCGGTCACGAGGGCGGGGGAGTCGACCAGGTCGTCGGGCAGCTCCACCCGCCACCGGTGGTCGGCGTCGATCACGCGGGCGTCGGAGACCGCCTCGACCAGGAGCCGGGTCAGGTCGACCGGCTCGCGCTCGAGCGGCCGGCCGGCGTCGAGACGGGCCAGCAGGAGCAGGTCCTCGACCAGGGAGGTCATCCGGTCCGACTCCTCCTCGACCTTGTCGAGCGCGGTGCCGAGCATTCCCGGGTCGTCGGGTCGCTGCCGGGCGAGCTCGGTGTAGCCGGCGATCGTCGCCAGCGGGGTCCGCAGCTCGTGGGAGGCGTCCGCGACGAACTGCCGCACCTGCTGCTCGCTGCGGTGCCGGGCGGCCAGGGAGGTCTCGACGTGCTCGAGCAGGGTGTTGAGGGCCGAGCCCACCTGGCCGACCTCGGTGCGCTCGTCGGTGAGGTGGTCGGGGACCCGCTCGGCGAGGTCGATCTCGCCCTCGGCCAGCGGCAGCTCGGACACCGCGTGCGCCGTGGCGGCCACCTCTCGCAGCGGCCGCAGCTGGCGGCGTACGACGACCAGCGCGGCACCGCCACCGGCGAGCACAGCGACGAGCCCGAACAGCACCTCGAGCCACCAGAGCGTGGACAGCGCGTCGTCGATGTCGCCGGTCGGGAGGCCGACGGCGAGGGTCCCGTCGGACAGGTCCGCGGCCACGACCCGGTAGCTCCCGAGGCCGGGGATGTCGACGCTGTGCACGTCGCCGTCGGCGGGGACCCGGTCGAGCGCGGCCGTGGCCTTCTCGGGCAGGGCCTGCGCCTTGGGCCGACCGGACTCGTCGTCCTCGACGACGCTCGAGGACGCCGTGTCGCCGGTCGGGAAGACCCCGGTCACGGTGCCGACCTCGTTCCCGAGGCCGGGGCCGCGCGGGCCCCGCAGCATGCGTGACAGGTTGTCCTGCACCTGGTGGTCGAGCTGGTCGGTGAGGTAGTTGCGCATCGCCGCGGTGGTCGCGACGCCGATCAGCGTGGTCGCGACGAGGATCAGCGCGACGGTCGTCAGCACCAGCCGGGCGGTCAGCGACCGGAACCGGTCACGGAGCCTCGTCACGACGCCGGCTTGAGCACGTACCCGGCGCCGCGCATGGTGTGGATCATCGGCTCGTGCCCGGCGTCGATCTTCTTGCGCAGGTAGGAGATGTAGAGCTCGACGACGTTGGCCTGGCCGCCGAAGTCGTAGTTCCAGACACGGTCGAGGATCTGCGCCTTGCTGAGCACCCGGCGCGGGTTGCGCATGAGGAAGCGCAGCAGCTCGAACTCGGTCGCGGTCAGCGTGACGTCCTGCCCCCCGCGGCGTACCTCGTGGCTGTCCTCGTCGAGCTCGAGGTCACCCACGGTCAGGACCGAGGTGGTCGCGGCCTGCTGGGCGCCGGCGCGCCGCATCAGGGCGCGGAGGCGGGCCACCAGCTCCTCCAGCGAGAAGGGCTTGGTGACGTAGTCGTCGCCGCCGGCGGTCAGCCCGGCGATCCGGTCCTCGACGGCGTCGCGTGCGGTGAGGAAGACGACCGGGAGGTCGGGCTGCGCCGCGCGCATCCGGCGGAGGACCTCCAGGCCGTCGAAGTCCGGGAGCATCATGTCGAGCACGACGGCGTCCGGCTTCATCTCCTTGGCCGCGGCGACCGCCTTGGAGCCGGTGTGCGCGGCGCGCACCTCCCAGCCCTCGTAGCGCAGCGCCATCGACACCAGCTCCGCGATGTTCACCTCGTCGTCGACGACGAGCACGCGCAGGGGGGTGCCGTCGGGTCGGGTCAGCTCCATGACGGACACCTTGCCGACCGTACCTGTGCCTCTCCTGTGAGCGCCCTGTGCTGCGTTCACGACCTGCTCATCGCCCGTCCACAGGCTCAGCACAGGTGTCGTCGCGACCCTCGCACCATGAGCAGCCAGAGTGACCAGACCGTGACCGTCCCGGCCGACGGTCCGCCGCCCCCGCCGTACGTCGAGGCACCGATCGCCCCGCCGAAGCAGCCGCGGGTGCGCCGTACCCTCGCCCTCCCCATCGTGGCCGCCATCGCCGCCGCCACCCTGCTGATCGGCGGCCTCGCCGGCGGCATCATCGGGTACGCCGTGCACTCCGACGGCCCCGACAACGGCTTCCGCCAGGGCGGCCCCGGCCAGCGCTTCCAGCAGGGTGGCCCGGGCAACAACGTCCCCCAGCCCCCGAGCGGCCAGCAGGGCAGCGACAGCTGACGCTGCTCGACCACCGGCGGCGTACGGCATCGCCGGTGGTTGAGGTGTGAGGGCCGCCAGGCCCGAGCCTCGAAACCTCCGCAGCGTGGGCAGGGCGTTGTTCGCGGGTGGGTTGCGGGGGTCTCGACGACGCTCAGGCGCCAG
>NZ_KK211166.1:0-272083 GCF_000620705.1 Nocardioides sp. URHA0020 | reverse complement strand
GCGTCGTTCGCGTCGCCCGGCGTCGCGTGTGGGTTGCGGGGGTCTCGACGACGCTCAGGCGCCAGGGCGCCTTCGCTGCTCGACCACCGGCGGCGACCACCGGGCCTGCGATCTGCTCAGGCGAGCAGGTCCCGGACGGCCAGGGAGGCGAAGACCATCGCGGAGCCGAGGGGGGCGCCCGGGCCCGGGTACTGCTGCCCGAAGACGGAGGCCGTGCTGTTGCTCGAGGCGTAGAGCCCCGGGATGGGGGAGCCGTCCTCGCGCAGCACCCGCCCCGCGACGTCGGTGACCAGGCCGCCCTTGGTGCCGAGGTCGGAGAGCACGAACCGGGCGGCGACGTACGGCGGCTCCGAGCACGCGGTGAGGGCCTTGTTGGGCCCGGTGCCACCGGCGAAGAACGTGTCGTACTCGTCCTCCCCGCGACCGAAGTCCTCGTCGACACCGCTCTCGCAGAAGGCGTTGAAGCGCTCGACGGTCGCGAGCAGCGCCTCGGCGGGTACGCCGATCAGGCCGGCCAGCTCCTCGAGGGTGTCCGCCCGCACCCAGGTGCCGGCGGCCAGGTGGGCGGCCGGGTCGCCCTCGGGCATCGCGATCGCCGGCAGCCGGCCGCCCTCGCGGGAGTCGAAGACGAACCACGACGGGATGCGCTCGGGGGCCTTGGCCATCTCGCGCCCGAACCGGTCGTAGGGCAGCGCCTCGTTGGCGTACCGCTCGCCGTAGGAGTCGACCATCAGGCCGGAGCGGAAGCCCAGGGTGAACGACCCGCCGCCGTCCGGTTGCTCGAGGCCGGGGCAGAACCACCCGATGCCGCGGTAGTCGGTCGCGGCGCCGATCGCCACGGCGGCCCGGATCGGCTCTCCGGTGTTGGTGCCGGCCGGGGCCATCGTCCACGCCACGTCACCCGGTACGCCGTGCGCGGCGCGCTCCTCGGCGTTGCCCTCGAAGCCGCCGGCGGCGATCAGCACGCCGCGTCGGGCGCGGATCTCGACCGGCCCCTCCGGCGTCATCGCGGCCACCCCGGCGACCCGGTCGTCGTCCAGGACCAGCCCGGTCACGGGGAGCTCGGTGAGCACCGTGCCGCCGTCGCGCAGGAACCCGTCAAGCAGCCGCGCGATCAGCGACTGGCCGCCGGACAGCGTGTTGCGGCCGCCCTCGCCGGCGCGGTCGCGCTCGACCGGAGGCCGGACCAGGTCGCCGACCGCGGCCGGGAGCTCGCCACGCTTGACGTTGGTCGGCTGGATCGAGCGGCCGAAGGGCACCCGTCCGGGCGCGGCGTAGTACTCCGGGAACGGCAGCCACTCGAAGTCGATCGCCGGGTCCGCCTCGAGGTCGGCGACGAGCTCGGGGGCATGCTGCAGGAACGCCTCGACCTTCGCCTCGTCCGCGTCCTCGAGCACGGCGGCGAGGTAGTCACGGGCCCCCGCGGTCGAGTCCGAGATCCCGGCGCGCTGCTGCACCTGGCTGCCGGGCAGCCAGCAGGCTCCGCCGGAGTACGCCGAGGTGCCTCCCAGCAGCGCGGTCTTCTCGACCACGACCGTCGTCAGGCCGGCCCTCTGGGCCAGGAACGCCCCCGTCAGCGCCCCGCCGCCCGAACCCACCACGACGACGTCGTACTCGCGCTCCTCGGTCATGGCGCGATAGTAGAACAGGTTCTAAGTGCACACCCTGTGGACGATCCCGGCACAATGGATCCGCCATGACCGACGAGCTCCAGATCTCCTATCCGCCGGAGCTGCCGGTCAGCCAGCGCCGAGACGACATCGCCGAGGCGATCCGCGACCACCAGGTCGTGATCGTGGCCGGCGAGACCGGCTCCGGGAAGACCACCCAGCTGCCGAAGATCTGTCTCGAGCTCGGCCGCGGTGTGCGCGGCAAGGACGGCGGCGGACTGATCGGGCACACCCAGCCGCGCCGGATCGCGGCGCGCTCGGTGGCCGAGCGGATCGCCAGCGAGCTGGGCACCGAGCTGGGGGACCTGGTCGGCTACCAGGTGCGCTTCACCGACCGCACCTCGAGGTCGAGCCGGGTCAAGCTGATGACCGACGGCATCCTGCTGGCCGAGCTGCAGCGCGACCGGATGCTGAAGAAGTACGACACGATCATCATCGACGAGGCCCACGAGCGGAGCCTCAACATCGACTTCCTGCTCGGCTACCTCAAGCGGCTGCTGCCGCGCCGCCCCGACCTCAAGCTCATCATCACCTCCGCGACCATCGACGTGGACCGGTTCGCGAAGCACTTCGACGCCCCCGTCATCGAGGTCTCCGGCCGGACGTACCCGGTCGAGGTGCGCTACCGCCCGCTGATGGCCTTCGACGAGGAGGACGAGGAGGGCGAGGTCGTCGTGCGCGACCAGACCGAGGCGATCGTCGACGCGGTCAAGGAGCTCTCGGCCGAGGGGCCTGGGGACGTCCTGGTCTTCCTGCCGGGTGAGCGCGAGATCCGCGACACCGCCGACGCGCTGGGCGAGCTGCCGCGGACCGAGATCGTGCCGCTCTACTCGCGGCTCTCGGCCGCCGAGCAGCACCGGGTCTTCTCCTCCCACGGGGCGTCGGTACGCCGTGTCGTGCTCGCCACCAACGTCGCCGAGACGTCGCTGACCGTCCCGGGCATCCGGTACGTCGTCGACACCGGCGTCGCGCGGATCAGCCGCTACTCGGTGCGCACCAAGGTGCAGCGGCTGCCGATCGAGCCGATCAGCCAGGCCTCCGCCAACCAGCGCTCGGGTCGCTGCGGCCGGGTCGAGGCGGGCATCGCCGTACGTCTCTACTCCGAGGAGGACTTCGAGGGCCGGCCGGAGTTCACCGACCCGGAGATCCTGCGCACCAACCTCGCCAGCGTCATCCTCCAGATGACCTCGCTCGGGCTCGGTGACATCGGCCGGTTCCCGTTCGTCGAGCCACCGGACAAGCGCAACGTCTCGGCGGGCGTCCAGCTGCTGGAGGAGCTCGGCGCGCTCTCGCCGGGCGACGTCCGGCTGACCAAGGTCGGGCGGCGGCTCGCGAGGCTGCCGATCGACCCGCGGCTCGCGCGGATGATCCTCGAGGCCGAGCGCCTCGGCTGCGTGCGCGAGGTGATCGTGATCGCGGCCGCCCTGTCGCTGCAGGACCCGCGCGAGCGTCCCTCGGAGCAGCAGGCGCAGGCCGACCAGCAGCACGCGCGCTTCAAGGCCGAGGGCAGTGACTTCCTGACCTGGCTCAACCTGTGGCGCTACGTCAAGGAGCAGCAGCGGGAGCTGTCGTCCTCGGCGTTCCGCCGGATGTGCAAGCGCGAGTACCTCAACTACCTGCGCGTCCGGGAGTGGCAGGACTTCGAGTCCCAGCTGCGCCAGGTGTGCAAGGAGATGAAGATCGACGTCGGGCAGGTGGCCGACCTCCCGGACGCCGACGGGATCCACCAGGCGCTGCTCTCGGGGCTCCTGTCGCACATCGGCCTGCTGGAGGAGCGCGAGAAGGAGAGGACCGGGGGCCGGCGGCCGATGCGCGAGTACCTCGGCGCCCGCGGTGCGAGGTTCGCGATCTTCCCCGGCAGCGGGCTGGCGCGCAAGCAGCCGCAGTTCCTGATGGCCGGCGAGCTCGTGGAGACCAGCCGGCTCTGGGCCCGGCAGAACGCCGCGATCAAGCCCGAGTGGGCCGAGCAGCTCGCCGGTGACCTGGCCAAGCGCACCTACTCCGAGCCGCACTGGAGCAAGAAGCGCGCGGCCGTGATGGCCTACGAGCGCGTCACCCTGTACGGCGTACCTCTCGTCGCCGACCGCCTCATCTCCTACGGCAAGGTCGATGTCGCGCTCGCCCGGGAGCTCTTCATCCGGCACGCCCTCGTGTACGGCGAGTGGCACACCCGCCACCGGTTCATGGAGACCAACCGGCGCCTGCTCGAGGAGGCCGAGGAGCTCGAGCACCGGGCCCGTCGTCGCGACATCGTGGTCGACGAGCACACGCTCTTCGACTTCTACGACGCGCGCGTGGGACCCGGCGTGGTCGGCGGTGCGCACTTCGACCAGTGGTGGAAGCAGGAGCGGCGCCAGCGCCCCGACCTGCTCGACTTCGACCCCTCGATGCTCACCCACGACACCGCCGGCGAGGTGACCGCCGGCGACTACCCGGCCGCCTGGGACGGCGGCGGCCTGACCTTCCCGATCAGCTACCACTTCGAGCCGGGCGCGGCCGACGACGGGCTCACCATCGACGTGCCGGTCGCGACCCTCAACCGGGTCGAGGCCGACGACTTCTCCTGGAACGTGCCCGGCCTGCGCGAGGAGCTCGTCACCAGCCTGATCCGCAGCCTGCCCAAGGCGCTGCGCGTCACCTTCGTGCCGGCGCCCAACAAGGCGCGGGAGTTCCTGGCCGCCGTGCCGCCGGGGGAGGAGCCGCTGCTCGACGCCCTCGAGCGCTGGTGCCGCTCGACCACCGGCGTCGTGGTCCCGCGCGAGGCCTGGGACTGGTCCAAGGTCGCCGAGCACCTGCGCCCGACGTACCGCGTCGTCGACGAGGACGGCCACGAGCAGGCCCGCGGCAAGGACCTGGAGGCGTTGAAGGAGCCGCTGCGCCCGCAGTTCGCCGCGGCGATCGCGGAGGTCGCGACCGACAGCGGGCTCGCGCGCAGCGGCGAGACGTCCTGGGTGTTCGACCCGATCGAGGCGTCGTTCGAGCAGGTGCGCGCCGGCCACCAGGTGCGGGTCTTCCCGGCGCTCGTCGACGAGGGGTCGACCGTGGGCCTCCAGGTCTTCGGCTCCGCCGAGGAGCAGGAGGCCCGGCACCGGTCCGGCGTACGACGCCTGCTGCTCCTGGCGATCCCGTCGCCGGTGCCGGCCATCCTCCGCGACCTGACCAACGTCGAGAAGCTCGGCCTGGCCGGCTCGCCGTACGCCACCGTCGCGGACCTGCTCGAGGACTGCCGGGCCGCGGTGGTGCAGGCGGTCGTCGACGCGCGACCGACCGTGCGGGAACGGGCGGCGTACGACGCGCTGCTGGCCGAGGCGGCGCGGGAGCACGAGGCGCACCTGCGCGCCACCATGTCCGACGTCATCCGGGTGCTGGGTGGCTGGCGGCAGGCGGAGAAGGCGCTCAGCGGTCGCGCCGAGATGCTGATGCTGCCGGCGCTGACCGACATGCGGGCGCAGCTCGGGCGGCTGGTGCACGCGGGGTTCGTCGGCGAGGCCGGGGCCGCGCAGCTGCGCCGCTACCCGACGTACCTCACCGCGCTGGAGCTGCGCCGCGAGCGCCTGCCGTCGCAGCTCGACCGCGACCGCCAGCTGATGGACCAGGTCGCCGATCTGCAGGAGGCCTACCTGCACCAGCTCGCGGCGCTGCCGCCCGGCCGACCGCCGGGGGAGCACCTGCGCCAGGTGCGGTGGATGCTGGAGGAGTACCGGGTCTCGCTGTGGGCCCAGCAGCTCGGCACGCCGTACCCCGTGAGCGACCAACGGATCCGACGTAGCCTTCAGGCGTGACAGATCGGATCCACCACCGACCGATGACGCCGGGCGGCAACTTCTTCGAGGCGCTGGTCGGGGGCACCGACCCCGCGCTCGTGAGCGAGGCCGCCGACCGGGCGGCGCACCTGCTGGTGCGCGGGAGCAGGGACGCGGCCGACGCGGAGGTCGCCGAGCGGCTGCTGCACCTGGCCGACACCGAGGGCATCGAGACGATCGCCGAGGTCTGGTCCGGCTCGCCCGCGGACTCGCTGGCCGGCTGCCTGTGGCGGCTCTACCTGCTGCGCTCGTGGGTGTACGCCGACCCGCTCGGTGTGTCGCGGGAGTTCGACGCCGGACGGCGCAGCGCGCAGGTCGCGCGGGTCGTGGCCGGGGTGGCGGACCCGCCGGGGCCCGAGCAGCTCAAGGCCATGATCGACGAGGTGCTGCGGGGCATCGCCGGCAGCGAGTTCGCCGACGTGCTGCTGCGGGCGGCCGCCTTCGCGCGGGTCGTGGCCACGGGCCGCGCGTCGCTGAGCGGCCCGACCGAGGAGCAGGTGCAGCGGATGCTGGTGCTCTCCGAGCAGCTCGAGGAAGCCGGTCACCTCGAACTGGAACAAGGGCTGGCCTGACCCGGTTAGACTCTGTGTGGAGTACGTCGGGCCGTGGCAGCCCCGGGTCCCAAAATTAGCCGCCTAGAGCGGCCACGCGCCGTGAGGCGCTCCCGGTCCGGCGTACTCCATCTCCTACTCTCGGGCCATGCGACTCCTCCGGCGACTCTTCCGCCGTCCCGCCAGTTCCGGGACCCTGCGCGTCTCCTACGCCCCCCGCGCCAACGGTCGTCCCGACCCCGGCGAGGTCGTCTGGGGCTGGGTCCCGTTTGAGGAGGACCCGCAGCAGGGCAAGGACCGGCCGGTGCTGCTGATCGGCCGCGACGGCCGGCAGCTCCTCGGGCTGATGCTGACCAGCAAGGACCACGACCGCGACGTCGAGCAGGAGACCCGGCGGGGGCGCCACTGGATGGACGTCGGAACCGGCGCGTGGGACCGGCAGCGCCGACCGAGCGAGGTCCGGCTGGACCGGCTGATCCGGCTGGCTCCGTCCGCCGTACGACGTGAGGGCGCCGCGCTCGACCGGGCGACGTTCGACCGGGTGATCGCCGCGGCCCGGTCCTTCCACCCGCTGGCCTGAGCCGGTCGGGGTGAGCGCACCTCACGCCGGGGTCGATATGGTGGGCGGCGCCCGGGCCTGCCCGGGCGTCGTCATGGTGCGGGTCTGAGGAGGTCAGGTGCGGTTCAGCCGAGGACTGGTGGCGGGTGTCGCCGTGGCGTCGGTGTTGACCACCGCAGCCTGCACGAGCGACTCGTCGGATGCCGACCCCACCCCGTCGCCGACGACCAGCACCGCGGCCGCGCCGGCCAATCTCACGTTCGGCGTGGTCGGTCCGGCGCCCGTCCAGCGGGCGTTCCGGGCCACCGTCGATGCCTGGAACCTGGACCCGGAGCGGATCGACGTCGTCATCAAGAGCTGGGCCGACCGCGCCACCATGCGCACCGATGTCGAGGCGGGCGCGCCGCTCCCCGACGTCTTCATGGCCTCGCGTGCCGACCTGTCGTGGCTGCTCGAGAACGACTACACCCAGCCGGTCGACGAGCTGCTCGACGAGCGCGGCGTCGAGTTCGGTGACACCTACTCCCGCGACGCCCTCGAGGCCCTGAGCGCCGACGACCGTCTGCAGTGCATGCCGTACGGCGTCACGCCGCAGGTCATCTACTACAACAAGCGCCTGGTCGACTTCGACCGGATGCGCGAGCGCGGCCTCGACGTTCCCGACGCGGACGCCTCGGGCTGGTCCTTCGACCAGTTCGCCGCGGCCGCGGAGTTCGCGAGCCGGCCCGCGCGCAACACCAAGGGTGTCCAGATCGCCCCCACGATCCAGGGGCTCTCGCCGTTCATCCAGTCCGGTGGTGGCACGGTCTTCGACGACCCCGAGGACCCGACGTCACTGACGTTCTCCAGCGACGGCAGCAAGGACGCTCTCGAGCGGACCCTCGAGCTGCTGCGCAACCCGCAGGTGACCCTCGACGAGACGCAGCTCAGCCAGGCGTCCGCCCTGCGGTGGTTCCTGCGCGGCAGGCTCGGGATGATCGTCGGCGACCGGTCCCTCACGCCGACCCTGCGCGAGAGGAGCAACCTCGACTTCGACGTCATGCCGATGCCCCGGCTCGACGGGGCCGCGACCGTGGGAGACGTCACCGCGCTGTGCATGTCGGCCAAGACGGAGAGCCCCGGCCTGTCGGCCGACTTCATGCTGCACGAGCTCTCGGCTGACTGGGTCGGCCTGGTCGCGGCCACCGGCTACCTGCAGCCCGCCAACGTCGAGGTCGCGCTCTCCGACGACTTCCTGCAGCCCGGCCGGCGGCCCGAGCACGCGGCGTTCTTCAACAGCAGCGTGCGCTCCATGTCGGTCCCGCCGCTGATCGACACCCTCCCGAAGCTCGAGGAGACCGTCGCCCCCGCTCTCCAGCAGATGGTCTACGGCGTCGGCGTCCTCGACCTCGACGCCCTCACGACCCAGGTCGACGACGAGTCCAAGGCCATCCTCGACCCCGACTCCGTCTCCGACTCTCCCAGCCCTTCGGATTCCCCCACCCCTTCCGGCTGACATCGGGCGGGGTCGAGCTGCGAGGGCGCCCCGGTGGTTGAGGTGTGAGGCGCGCCAGCGCCGAGCCTCGAAACCCCCGCAGCGGTAAGGCAGTGAGCAGGGCTTGCGACCCCGGTGGTTGAGGTGTGAGGCGCGCTAGCGCCGAGCCTCGAAACCCCTGCAACGGAGAAGCGGCAGTGAGCGCGGCCTGCGACCCGGTGGTTGAGGTGTGAGGCGCGCCAGCCCCGAGCCTCGAAACCCCCGCAGCGAAGGCAGGGCGATGAGCGCGGCCTGCGGGTGCGTTCGGGTCGGGCGCCGACAGTCAGCTACGCCGCGTATCGCCGCCCTGGTCCTCTGTGGCTGGGTGGTTTCGAGGCTCGGGCCTGGCGGCCCTCGCACCTCAACCACCGAGCTGACCTGGACCTCTCCGGCTGGGTGGTTTCGAGGCTCGGGCCTGGGGGCCCTCACACCTCAACCACCGAGTCGTCTCTGGGTGGGTGGTCTCGCGGCTCGGGCCTGGGGGCCCTCGCACCTCAACCACCGAGGTTCTCGGACCAGCGGGCGACCAACCCACCGCGGCGGTGTCGAGGAGCTCTCGTGGCCACTTTTCGTTCACAGGATCCCTGGTGACACCGCCGTCCACAGTCGCGCGGAGCACGGATGCAGATGTCGGCTGGTCGAGGTTGGCTAGGACCATGACGGCGATGACCACACCTCACCACCAGGTGGCGGAAGCGACCGCGCGGATGCGCGGGATCGCTGACACCCTGGTGGAGGCGTCGGTGTGGTCCATGAGCGCTCCCGAAGCAGCCACCACGCTGATGGAACTGGGCCGCCTCAAGGCTCAGGTGATCGAACTCGAAGCCCGGGTCGCCGCGCACGCCGACGAGGTCGAGGTCGGCACCGACGTGGGAGCCACCAGCACCGCGAACTGGCTGGCGCACCAGACCAGGCAGACCCGGTCGGCAGCGGCGCGCACGGTCCACCTCGGCCACGACCTGGCCACCTACGACCGGGTCCGGTCAGCGCTCGCCCACGGGAACCTCCGCCTGGAGCAGGCCGACGTGATCATCCGCTCCATCAGGGCGCTCCCCGACGGTCTCGACTCGGAGCTGCTGGCCAGGGCCGAGGAGCACCTCGTCACCGCCGCACAGGAGCACGACGCGAAGCGCCTCACGATTCTCGGGCGTCGGCTGCTGGAGGTCATCGCCCCGGATCTGGCCGACCAGCACGAGTCCGACCTCCTCGAACGAGAACAGACCAAAGCGGCACAAGCGTGCCGGCTCACGATGAGCGACGACGGCCACGGCAAGGTCCACGGACGCTTCACCCTCCCCGCCCTCCAGGCAGCAGAGCTCAAGAAGATGCTCCTCGCGCTCGCCGCCCCCAAGCACCTCGCCGCCACCCACGGCCCCCGGGTGGAGAGGCGGCCGGGTCCGGAGCGGATGGGCCGAGCGTTCTGCGAGCTCATCGACCGCATCAGCGCCAAGGACCTCCCGCAGGTCGGGGGCAGGGACGCGACGATCGTGGTCACGATCGCCCTCGACGCCCTCCTCGGACAGCTGGACAAGGCCGGGATCCTCGACACCGGAGAGCGCATCAGCCCAGCCGCAGCCCGTCGGCTGGCGTGCACCGCGAAGATCATCCCGGTCGTCCTCGGCGCCGACTCCGAAGTCCTTGACGCCGGCAGGGCCAGACGGTTCTTCACCAAGGCGCAGCTCACCGCCCTGTCCCTCCGCGACGGTGGTTGTGTGGCTGAGGGTTGTGACTGGCCACCGTGGATGTGCCACGCCCACCACTGGACCAGGTGGACCGACGGCGGCCCTTCCGACCTCGACAACGCCGGGCTGCTCTGCCCAAGACACCACGCCCGAGCCCACGACCCGACCTACGACATGGAGAAGCACCACAACGGCAAGGTCACCTTCACGCGACGCCAATAAGCCAGGTGATCGGCTCCGGGCCCGGCCCATGACGGTCCACCTGCCGACGACTGTCGGCAGAAGTTCTCGAAGGGAGGTCTCCACCGATCAGGCCGACGAGCAGCGATCGCCGCGAAGTCCGGCGGGGGCTCACTCCTCGGAGGGGGTCTCCTCGGCGACCGGTTCCGGCGCTGCCGGCTCGACCTCCGGCTCGATGTCCGCGTTCAGGATCGCGTCGACCAGGACCGGACCGGCGAGGCCGATCTGCCAGGGGCGAGCGCCGTACGCCGCGAGCTGGTCGGCGACGGCGGTGGCCAGCTGCGCCGGGTCGCGGGTTGCTGGCGGCGTCCAGAGGGTCCGGCGCAGGTAGTCGGGGGTGAGGACGTTCTCGACGGGGAGGTGCTGCTCCTCGGCCAGGGCCAGCAGGGCCTCTCGGGCGAACGTGAGCCGCCGAGCGGCGACGGGGTCCTTCTCGGCCCAGGCGCGGGGGAGGGGCGGGCCGTCTCCGCGGGGGGCGCGCGTCGGAAGCTCGTCCTCGTCGAGCGCGGCTGCGCGGGCCAGCGCGGCGACCCAGCGCGGGGCGTAGCGGTCGGCGCCGCGGCCGTGGAAGCCCTTGGTGGCCATCAGCGCGTCGCGGTCGGTCGGCAGTGCCTGGGCGGCGACCACGATCGCGGCGTCCGGGAGGATCCGGCCGAGGCTGACGTCGCGCTGCTCGGCGATCTCGTTGCGGGTCTCCCAGAGCTCGCGTACGGCGGCGAGCGAGCGTCGTCCGCGGACCCGGTGCACGCCCGACGTACGCCGCCAGGCCTCCGTGCGGACGGCGGGCGTGAAGCTGCGGAGGTAGTCGAACTCCTGGCGAGCCCACTCGGTCTTGCCGGTCTCCGCCAGCTCGGCGACCATCAGCTCGCGCAGCTCGAGCAGCACCTCGACGTCGAGGGCGGCGTACTCCAGCCACGGCGTGGGGAGCGGCCGGGTCGACCAGTCGACGGCGGAGTGCTCCTTGGCGAGGTGGTAGCCGAGCAGCGTCTCGACCAGCGTCGCCAGCCCGACCCGCGGGTAGCCGAGCAGGCGACCGGCGAGCTCGGTGTCGAAGAGGGCCGTGGGGTAGAGGCCGACCTCGTTGAGGCAGGGCAGGTCCTGGGTCGCTGCGTGCAGGATCCACTCGGTGCCCTCGAGTGCGTCCTGGAGCGGCGCGAGCGAGTCGAACCCGATCGGGTCCACCATGAAGGAGCCGGCGCCCTCACGGCGCAGCTGGATCAGGTAGGCGCGCGAGGAGTACCGGTAGCCGGACGCGCGCTCGGCGTCGATCGCCACCGGACCCGTGCCGGCGGCGATCTTCTCGCACATCTCGGCAAGCGCGGGTGCGGTCTCGATGAGCGGGGGCATGCCGTCGCGCAGCGTGAGCATCGGCGGTGCAGGTGCAGCGGGCGGGACAGGGGTGGTGTCGTCTTCGTCGGGCATCGGGTCAGCGTCCGCCGCCCCGTTGACCGCGTCGACTGGGCATCACGGCGACCCCGTCGGGCACAGGCGGCAGCCCGGCCGAGGTGCACAGCAGCTCACCCCAGGCCTCGACGTGGGGCGCGAGGTCCAGCGGCGCCAGGTCCGAGGCGTCCTCGGGCGGCACCGGCGTCCAGGAGGCCCGGATCTCGATCTGGGCGGTCCCGCCCTCGTCGGCCATGCCGCCGAAGCTCTCCGTGGCCACCCGGGTGACCGTGCCGGAGGCGGCGACGTACGACGCGTGGTGCTCGTCGAGCGCCTCGGTGAGCCAGGTCCAGCCGACCATGGCCAGCATCGGGTCGGTGATCAGCTCCAGGTCGACCTCGGCGCGGGCGTAGGCGACGCAGCGGAAGGTGCCCGCCCACGCGTCGTTGCCCGCGGGGTCGTGGAGCAGGATGATCCGGCCGGTCCCGATGTCGACGTCGTCGACGGTGACGTCGGCCGACAGCGCGGAGGCCCACGGAGCGATCCGCTGGGGCGCGGGCATCTCCTCACAGAGGATCTCCGGGCGCAGCCGGGCGGCGTGCATGGTGGCCACGGCCTCCCGGAACTCGACCGGAGCCGTGCTCGCACCCGTCGCCGGGTGTGTCTCCTGACCGACCACCATGTGCTCACAGTAGGTCGGTCCGCGCATTGCCGATGTGGGAACACGCCGACCGACCTGCGAGGCTTCACACATGCCCGACCCGCACGACGTTCCGTCCGCGCCGCTCAGCGAGAGTGCCTTCCTCAAGGCCGTGCGCGGCGAACCGGTGCCGCACACCCCGGTCTGGTTCATGCGCCAGGCTGGTCGGTCGCTGCCGGAATACCTCGCCATCCGCGAGGGTGTCGGCATGCTCGAGTCCTGCATGGACCCGGCCCTGGTCATCGAGATCACGCTCCAGCCGGTCCGCCGGTACGGCGTCGACGCGGCCATCTTCTTCTCCGACATCGTGCTGCCGCTCAAGGCCGTCGGCGTGGACCTCGACATCAAGCCCGGGGTCGGTCCGGTCGTCGCCGAGCCGGTGCGCACCCTGGCCGACGTCGAGGCGATCCCCGACCTGACGCCCGAGCACGTGCCGTTCATCACCCAGGCCGTCCGCGGCCTGGTCGCGGAGCTCGGGGGCACGCCGCTCATCGGGTTCGCCGGCGCGCCGTTCACGGTGGCGTCGTACCTGGTCGAGGGCGGTCCCTCCAAGGACCACGCGAAGACCAAGGCGATGATGTTCGGCGCCCCGGACGTCTGGGATGCGCTGATGCGCAAGATCGCGGGCATCTCCGCGTCCTACCTGGAGGTGCAGGTCGGCGCCGGCGCCTCGGCGATCCAGCTCTTCGACTCGTGGGCCGGTGCGCTCACCCCCCGCGACTACCGCGAGCACGTGATGGCCCACTCGACCCGCGTGCTGGAGCGGGCCGGCGCGCTGGGTGTGCCGCGCATCCACTTCGGCGTCGGCACCTCGAACCTGCTCGCGCTGATGGGTGAGGCCGGCGCCGACGTGGTCGGCGTCGACTGGCGCACCCCGCTCGACGACGCGATCGGGCGCGTGGGCGACCGCGCGGTCCAGGGCAACCTCGACCCGACCCTCGTCTTCGCCCCCACCGAGGTGATGACGGCCCGCGCCGGCGAGATCATCGAGGCCGGCCGCGCCGCCCGCGGCCACGTCTTCAACCTCGGCCACGGCGTGCTGCCGTCGACGGACCCCGACCAGCTCAAGCGGCTGACCGACTTCGTCCAGGCCTACTCGCTCGGCTGAGACGTCTCGACGGCCACGGACGGCGTACGGCGTCGCGCGGACCGCACCAGCAGCAGGACCGGGATCGCGACGACCGCGAGCGCGACCGCCCACGGCAGCACTGCTCCCACGACGGTGGCCGCGCCGACCGCGAAGGTCGCCAGCGCACCCCAGCCGGCGCTGAGCCCCGCGAGGAAGCCGGCGTCGTCGGTCGTGTCGTCCCGGGCGGGCTTGTCGGTCGGGGTCTCGTCGATGCTCACGACGATGGTGGACATCGACGTGACGTTGGCGAGCTGGGCCGACTGCTGCTCGAGCGACTCGAGCTCCGCCTGCCGCTGTGACAGCTCGGCCTCGATCGCCATGATGTCGCGGATGGTCTTGGCCTGCTGGAAGAGCACCGTGATCCGGGCGATGCTGCGCTTCTGCACGGCCAGCCGCGTCCGCACGTCGATGACCTGGTCGGTGACGTCCTGCTGCTTGGTCGTGGCCGACTCGAGGTCCCCCGCGCCCTTGAGCTCGCGGACCGCCTTGTCGAAGTCCTTCGTCGGGATCCGCAGCTCCATCCGGGTGTAGGTGGGCGTGCCGTCGTCATCGGACTGGGTGTCCTCGTCGCTGACCTGGCCGGCGTAGCGGTCGACGACCTTCTGCACCCTGATCTGGGCCCGGCCGACGTCGTCGGCGCGGAGCGCCACGTTGCCGGTGCGGATCAGGGACTGCTCCTGCGTGCTGAGCGGCTCCGTCCCGTCGGCGGATCCCGGCTCCGCCGCGGCGTCGCTGTCGTCGGAGCCGGCGGCCGAGCCGGTCACGGGGTCGGTCACAGAGCCGGCGGTCCCGCCCCCGGCCAGTGCCTCGGGGGCGACGTCACCGTCGCGGGCGGCCGGTGCCTCCCCGGCGTACGACGCATCACCACCCGAGCCACCCGAGCCACCGGAGTCACCGTCGTTGCCGCTGCCCGAGCAGCCGGTCAGGGCGAGCGCCGTCAGGACGGCCGCCGGGATCAGGACGCGAGCGCGAGTCAGGTTCATGCTCGCTGGGACGTCAGCGGCGGCGCTTCGGTTCCCGCAGGTCCAGGTCCGTGCGGCGCGCCTGGGCCACCAGGGCCGCCTCGAGGTCGCGCACGGCGCGCGGCACGTGCTGCTGGGGGCGTCGGCGCAGGACCAGGCTGACCGAGGTCCGGTCGTCGGCGAGCGGCCGGTAGGTGATCAGCCCCGCTCGCTCCATCGGGTCGCCGATGACGCTGTAGTCCGGCAGCACGGTCGGGCCCAGGCCCTCGGCGACCATCACCTTGCCGAGCTCGGCGCCGTCGGTGCTGTAGGAGATGGCCGGCATCTCCGCCCCGAAGAGGCGGTGCACGAAGCGGTGCATCAGGTAGCCGGCCCGCATCGCGACGAACGGCTCCGCACGCAGCTGGTCGGTGCTGACCTCGTCGTACGCCGCGAGCGGGTGGCCGGCCGGGAGCACCGCCACCGGTCGGCCGTGGACCAGCGTGGTGCCGACGAGATCCGCGGGCGGGTCGTCGCCGGCGAGCACGTTGACCAGGCCGAGGTCGAGGCTGCCCTCGCGCAGCGCCTGGTCGATCTCGGCCTGCTGGAGGTTGAGCACCTCGACCGTGCTCGCGCCGTGGCTGTCGCGGAACTCGCGCACCGCCGGCACCAGCAGCGTCGACGTCGCGGTGCTCACGGTCCCGACCCGGACCACGGGGTGGCCGGCCTGCTGGTCGCCGGCCGCCGTACGGAGCCGGTCGACGGCCTCCAGCACCTCCACCATGAACTCCTGCAGCTCGCTGCCGCGCTGGCTGATCCGCGCGCCGGAGCGCCGCCGGTCCAGGAGGGTCACGCCCAGCTCGCGCTCGAGCTTGGTGACGGCCTCGCTCAGGGCCGGCTGCGAGATGTGCAGCTGCTCGCTCGCGCGGCGCAGGGACCCGTGCTGGGTCACGGCCGCGAGGTACTCCAGCTGCTCGATCCGCATCGGTGAAAGGTAGCGCCTATCACCCCGTCGTCGGAACCGTGCGTGCGGTGACCTGGTCCGCCTTGCATCTCCGGCTTAAGTCGCGCACTCTGATAGACATAAGTGACGACGCGAGGGGCGCCTGATGAGCAAGCTGAAGTTCCACTGGTTCCTGCCGACCAACGGTGGCGACGGCCGGCAGGTGGTCGGCGGCGGCCACGGCGTCGAGGTCGGCGCGTCCGGCCGACCGGCGTCGGTGCCCTACCTCGGCCAGATCGCCCGGAGCGCGGAGCAGCTCGGCTTCGAGGCGGCGCTGACGCCCACCGGCGCCTGGTGCGAGGACGCCTGGGTGACCACGGCGATGCTCAGCCAGGTCTCGGAGCGGCTGAAGTTCCTGGTGGCGTTCCGTCCCGGCCTGGCCTCGCCGTACCTCGCCGCGCAGATGGCGGGCAGCTTCCAGAACCTCTCCGGCGGCCGCCTCGCCCTCAACGTCGTCACCGGCGGGGAGAGCAAGGAGCAGCGGATGTTCGGCGACTTCCTGGACAAAGACGGCCGCTACGACCGCTGCGACGAGTTCCTCACGATCGTCCGCCGGCTGTGGACCGGTGAGCCGGTGACCTTCGAGGGGCAGCACCTGCGCGTCGAGGACGCGGTCCTCAGCCAGGTCCCTGACCCCCTGCCCGAGATCTACTTCGGTGGCTCGTCACCGGCCGCCGGTCGGGTGGCCGCCAAGCACGTCGACGTCTACCTGACCTGGGGCGAGCCGCCGGCCGCGGTGGCCGAGAAGGTCGAGTGGATCCGCAGGCTCGCCGCAGCCGAGGGTCGCGAGGGCCGGATCCGCTTCGGCATCCGGCTCCACACCATCGCCCGCGACACCTCCGAGGAGGCGTGGGCGGAGGCCGACCGGCTGCTCGCCGGCATCTCGGAGGAGGAGATCGCCCGGGTGCAGGAGGGGTTGAAGAGGAGCGAGTCCGTCGGCCAGGCCCGGATGCTCCAGCTCAACCAGGGCTCCAAGGACGGCCTCGAGATCCACCCCAACCTGTGGGCCGGTGTCGGCCTGGTCCGCGGGGGCGCCGGCACGGCGATGGTCGGCAGCCACGCCGAGATCGCCGACCTCATCGAGCAGTACCAGGCGGTCGGGATCGACGAGTTCGTGCTCTCCGGCTACCCGCACCTGGAGGAGTCCTACTGGTTCGGCGAGGGCGTGCTGCCCGAGCTGGCCCGCCGCGGCCTCTGGGAGCACCCGGCCCCCCAGCGCCCGGCCACGGCCGCCGTGCCGTTCGGCGCCGGTCGCAAGGCCGCGTCATGAGCGGGGCCGTGAGCGGGGTCGCGAGCCGCGTCGCCGTCGTGGTGGGCAACCCCAAGCCGCAGAGCCGCACGCTGGTGGCCGCGACGTACGTCGCCACCGAGCTCTCCGGACACGCGCCCGACCTGGTCGTCGACCTCGCCGAGCTCGGCGCCGGCCTGCTCGACTGGAAGGACGCGCAGGTCGCCGAGCTGGTCGCGGCCGTCGGCGCCGCCGACCTGGTCGTCTTCGCGTCGCCGACCTACAAGGGCACATACACCGGGCTGCTCAAGCTCTTCCTGGACCGGTTCGCGACCGACGGGGTCCGCGGCGTCGCCGTGCCCCTGATGCTCGGCGCCGGCCCCGGGCACGCCCTCGCGCCGGAGCTGACGCTGCGTCCGGTGCTCACCGAGATCGGCGGCACCGTCGCCACGAGGGGCCTGTACGTCGTGGACTCGGCGCACGACGACCCGTCGGCGTACGCGCCGTGGCTCGAGCTCTCCCGCCCCGTTGTCACGGCCCTCCTCGCCAGCCGGACGGGTGCGTCCGCGTGACGGCAGGCCCGCTGACCACCAACCAGGACCTCGACCCGGCCCGGCTCCGCGAGGCCTTCGGGATCTTCCCGAGCGGCGTCGTCGCCGTCGCCTCCGAGGTGGAGGGCGAGCTGATCGGTCTCGCCGCGAGCTCCTTCACCTCGGTCAGCCTGGAGCCGGCGCTGGTCTCCTTCTCGGTCGCGAACACGTCCAAGACCTGGCCGACCCTGCGCCGGGCCGCGCACCTGGGCGTCACGATCCTCGCCGACCACCACGGTGACGTCTGCCGCCAGCTCGCCGGCCCGGTCGCGCACCGCTTCGACGGCCTCGCCGTGACGGCGACGCCCGACGGGGCGGTGACGCTCGACGACGGGCTCGCCATGTTCGACTGCACGATCTACCGCGAGGTCGAGGCCGGCGACCACACGCTCGTGCTGCTGCAGCTGCACGCCGTCACGCACGCGGACACCGCGCAGCCGTTGGTCTTCCACCGCAGCGGGTTCGGTCGCATCGCCGGCTGACGTCCCTGGCAGAGTGGGGGCCATGGGCAAGGTCGTGGTCGTCGGTGCCGGCGTCGCCGGGCTGACCGCGGCTCGTGACCTGGCCTCCGCGGGCCACGACGTCCTCGTCCTCGAGACGGGCCCCGGGATCGGCGGCAAGGTGCTGCGCACCGCGGTCGCCGGGGTGACCGTCGACGTCGGGGCCGAGGCGATGCTCAACCGCCGACCCGAAGGAGTCGACCTCGCCCGCGAGCTCGGCCTGGCGATCGAGCACCCGACCATCGCGTCGTCGCGGATCTGGACGCGCGGCTCGCTGCGCCCGCTGCCGCGCTCGCTGATGGGGGTGCCGCTCGACCTCGACCAGCTCGCCGCGTCCGGGGTGCTCTCGCCGGAGGGTCTCGAGCGCGCCGGACAGGAGCCGTCGCTGCCACCCGAGGTCGTCGTCGACGACGTCTCCGTCGGTGCGCTCGTCGACCGACGGTTCGGACCCGAGGTCACCGACCGGCTCGTCGAGCCCCTGCTCGGCGGGGTGTACGCCGGCAACGCGCGACTGATCTCGGCCCGGGCCGCGGTGCCGCAGCTGGTGGCGTACGCCGAGCGCGGATCCGTGCTGCAGCAGGGCGCAAGCCTCCCGACGACGTACGACCTACCGGTCTTCGCCGGCATCCCCGGCGGGATGGGACAGCTCCCCGAGGCGCTCGCCCACGGCCTCGACGTGCGCACCGGCGCGACCGTCCGCGAGGTGGTGACCACGGCGACCGGGTTCGCGCTGAAGGTCGGCCCGACGACCGCCCCCGAGCTGGTGTCCGCCGACTCCGTGGTGCTCGCGACGCCCGCCGCACCCACCGCCCGGCTGCTCGCCTCCGTGACGCCGGCGGCCGCAGCCGAGCTGGCGGCCATCGAGTCCGCGTCGATGGTCGTCGTGACCTTCGCCTTCGCCGCTTCGTCGGTCCCGGACCTGGCGGCCACCGGCTCGTCGGGCTTCCTCGTGCCCCCGGTCGAGCGCCGCCGGATCAAGGCCGCGACCTTCAGCTTCGCCAAGTGGGGCTGGGTCCTGGGCGCCGGCGACGGCCTGCTGCTGCTCCGCACGTCGCTCGGTCGGTACGGCGAGGAGGCCGCCCTCCAGGCCAGCGACGAGGAGCTCGTGGCCTGGTCGCTCGAGGACCTGCGCGACGCGGTCGGCATCACGACGAACCCCATCGACACCCACGTGCAGCGTTGGGGCGGTGGCCTGCCGCAGTACGCCGTCGGGCACCTCGACCGGGTCGCCCGGATCCGCGCCGCCGTCGACCGCGTCCCCGGGCTGGCGCTGTGCGGAGCGGCGTACGACGGGGTCGGCATCCCGGCCGTGATCGCGTCCGCCCATCGCGCCGCCGCCGAGATCGGTCCAATCCGGTAGACGTCCGGTGCCGAATGACCCTCCGACCAGAGATTGAGAAACCTCAACGGAGGATGGGTTCCCATCATGAGCACCACGAAGAAGTTCACCGCCAAGCGCACCCTCGCCGCCTTCGCCATGGCCGCACTCGTCGCCACCCCGCTCGCCGCGTGCAGCAGCTCGGACAGTGACTCCTCGAGCTCGGCGTCGAGCTCGACGAAGTCGGCCCCGAAGCCGGTTGCCTCGATCGACGCTCTCCAGGGAGAGACCACCGCGATCGCCCTCGACAAGGGCTTCACCGACGCCCTGACCAGCCTCAAGCTCACGCCCGGTGTCGTCGGCACCGCGAAGCTCGAGTCCGGCTCGTTGATCTTCCCGATCACCGGCGGCAACGTCACGGTCTTCAAGCCGGGCGAGGTCTCGCCGTACGTCATCGGCCAGATCCAGCACGAGGGCTCCGGCCTCTCGCTGACCGCTGGCGACACCAAGGTCGAGCTGACCAACTTCAACGTCGACCCGGGCGTCTCCCGCGTCTACGGTGACGTGAGCGTCAACGGCAAGGTCGCCGCGACCAACGCGTTCCTCTTCCAGCTGGACGGTCGGACGCTCGAGCCCCTCAAGACCGAGGGTGGCAACGCCGTCCTGACCGGCACCAAGGTCGAGATCTCGGCGGACGCCGCACCGCTCCTCAACCAGACCTTCAACACCGACGCCGTCACGGCCGGGCTGCTCGTCGGGATCGCCACGATCACCGTCAACACCCAGTCCAAGTAGACCCTTCCGTTGGGTCAGGCGCCCGGGGACCTCACGAGGGTCCCCGGGCGTCCGGTCATTTCGGCGCGAGGGGAGAATGAGCCCATGGCTAGCAAGGCACAGCAGGCGCGCGACATCAACGACACCATCCGCTACACGATGTGGTCGGTCTTCCGGCTCGAGTACACGCTCTCCGACGACGAGGACGCCGACCGCCGTGCCGAGGGCGCGGAGGTCGAGAAGCTTTTCGCCGAGCTCGCCGAGGCCGACGTGGTCGTCCGGGGGGTGTACGACGTCTCCGGCCTGCGCGCCGATGCCGACCTGATGGTCTGGTGGCACGCGACGACGTCGGAGGAGCTGCAGGCGGCGTACAACCGCTTCCGTCGCACCACCTTCGGCCAGCGCCTCGCACCGGTCTGGTCGCAGATGGCGCTGCACCGCCCGGCCGAGTTCAACAAGAGCCACGTGCCCGCGTTCCTCACCGACGAGGAGCCCAAGAGGCACGTCAGCGTGTACCCCTTCGTGCGCTCCTACGAGTGGTACCTCCTCGAGGACGCCGACCGCCGTCGGATGCTCGCCGACCACGGCAAGATGGCGCGCGACTACGCCGACGTCCGCGCCAACACGGTGGCCAGCTTCTCGCTCGGCGACTACGAGTGGATCCTCGCCTTCGAGGCCGACGACCTCTCGCGCATCGTCGACCTGATGCGCCACCTGCGCGGCTCCGAGGCCCGTCGCCACGTGCGCGAGGAGGTGCCGTTCTACACCGGCGCCCGCGTCGGCATCAGCGAGCTCGTCGACCGCCTCCCGTAGCCGGGACCCGGCGCCTGCCGGCTACTTCGGGTCGGCCGGCTCCAGCGTCAGGCTGATCGAGTTGATGCAGAAGCGGTCGCCGGTGGGCGTGCCGTAGCCGTCGGGGAAGACGTGGCCCAGGTGCGAGCCGCAGTTGGCGCACCGCACCTCGACCCGCTTCATGCCGTGCGAGACGTCCTCGATGTACTCGATCGTGTCGCTGATCGGCTGGTAGAACGACGGCCAGCCGCACCCGGAGTGGAACTTGGTGTCGGACTCGAAGAGCTTGGCCTGGCAGGCCTTGCAGCGGTAGACGCCGGTGGTCTCGGTGTCGGTGTACTCGCCGACGAAGGCGCGCTCGGTCCCGGCCTGCCGCAGCACGGCGTACTCCTCCGGCGAGAGCTCCTGGCGCCACTCCTCGTCGGTCTTCTCCACGTTGTAGGCCATGAGCAGATCCTAGTTTCCGTGGCCAAGGCGTCACCTCCGGGGCGTTGACGCGTTGGGAGAACATGTGTTCACTGAACAACGTGGCAGGAACCAGGACGGTCTCGTGGGACCGGTTCCGCGACGCCGGGTCCAAGCTCACGACGCCGCTGCACCCCGACGACTACCTGCGGCTGCTCAACCCGCTGTGGACCCAGCGCGAGCTGCGCGGCCGGGTCGAGCGGGTGATCCCCGAGACCGAGGACGCCGCCACCCTGGTCATCCGGCCCGGGTGGGGGTGGCGCTACGACCACCGACCCGGTCAGTACGTCGGCATCGGGGTGCAGCTCGACGGGAAGTTCCACTGGCGCTCGTACTCGGTCAGCTCGCCGCCGCAGCGGCGCGGACGCACCATCGCGATCACGGTGCGGGCGATGCCGGAGGGGTTCCTCTCCGACCACCTGGTCCGGGGCCTGGCGCCCGGCACGATCGTGCGGCTGGCGAGCCCCAGCGGTGACTTCGTGCTGCCCGAGCCGCCGCCGGCGAAGATGCTCTTCCTGGTCGGCGGCAGCGGCATCACGCCGGTGATGGCGATGCTGCGCACCCTCGACCGGCGGGCCCGCAGCAACGCCCGGGCGATGCCGGACGTCGTCCTGCACTACTCGTCGCCGACGCCCGAGCGGATGATCTTCCGCGAGGAGCTGGCCGACCTGGAGCAGCGGCACCCGTCGCTCACCGTCCACCGGCTGCACACCGACACCGACGGGATGCTCTCGCTGAGCACGCTCGACACCGTGCTCGACGACTGGCGCGATCGCGACACCTGGGCCTGCGGCCCGGCGCCGATGCTCGACGCGGTCGAGTCCCACTGGGAGCAGGCCGGGCTCGCGGACCGGCTGCACCTGGAGCGGTTCTCGCTCGAGCTCGGCGGGGACGGCGGCGAGGGCGGCACGATCACCTTCCGGACCACGGGCCGCACCGCCGAGGTCGACGGCGCCACGACCGTCCTCGAGGCGGGGGAGACCGCCGGCGTCGGTATGCCGTACGGCTGCCGGATGGGCATCTGCCACACCTGCACGCTGACGCTCGTCTCGGGCACGATCCGCGACCTGCGCAACGGCAACGAGTTCTCCCAGCCCAACGAACAGGTGCAGACCTGCGTGACCGTCCCGGTCGGCGACTGCACCCTCGACATCTAGGAGCGACATGGCCATCTCGGACGTCAAGGAGTACACCCACCTCACCGAGGAGGAGGTCGAGCAGCTCGGACGCGAGCTCGACGCCATCCGTGCCGAGGTGGAGGAGTCGCGCTGCGACGCGGACGCGGCGTACATCAACCGGGTCATCAGGGTGCAGCGCGGCCTGGCCGCGGCCGGTCGGCTCACGCTGCTCGCCGGGCTGCAGTCGAGGAGGACGCGCACACCGGCTTGGATAGCGGGCGCCGGCCTGCTCGGACTGGCCAAGATCCTGGAGAACATGGAGATCGGCCACAACGTCATGCACGGCCAGTGGGACTGGATGAACGACCCGGAGATCCACTCCTCCAACTGGGAGTGGGACACCGCCCAGCCGGCCGAGCAGTGGAAGCACTCGCACAACTACATCCACCACCAGTTCACCAACGTGCTCGGCCACGACAACGACATCGGGTACGGCGTGCTGCGGATGGCGCGCGAGCAGAGGTGGCACCCGGTCTACCTCGGGCAGCCGGTCTTCAACGCACTGCTCGCCGGCCTCTTCCAGTGGGGGGTCGCCCTGCACGACCTCGACCTCGAGGCGATCCGCACGGGCAAGAAGGACCCGGTCGAGATGAGGCGGCAGCTGCGCCAGATCGCGCGCAAGGGCCGCAACCAGGTGCTCAAGGACTACGTCGTCTACCCGGCCCTGAGCGGCCGGCAGTGGAGGTCGACGCTCAAGGCCAACGCGACCGCCAACCTGACGCGCAACCTGTGGTCCTACATGATCATCTTCTGCGGACACTTCCCCGACGGAGCGCTGCACTTCACCGAGGAGGAGCTCGAGGACGAGACCCGGGCGGAGTGGTACCTGCGCCAGATGCTCGGCTCGGCCAACTTCGAGGGCGGCCGGCTCCTGCACGTGATGTCCGGCAGCCTCGGCTTCCAGATCGAGCACCACCTCTTCCCCGACCTGCCCAGCAACCGCTACCCGGAGATCGCGGTCAAGGTGCAGGCGCTCTGCGAGAAGTACGACATCCCGTACACGACCGGTCCGCTGCACCACCAGTACGGCCAGGCGCTGCGCACCATCATGAAGCTCTCGCTGCCGAACTCGATGACGTCCTCGGACAAGCCGGAGCCGCCGTCGCCGTCCGTCGACCGACGTCGTCGCACGGACGCCGAGCGACCGCGACGGCGTACCGAGACCGGCGGCTACTACCGGAGCCAGTCGGCATGAGCGTGCACGCGAGTCGCCACCCGACCCCCCGCACGATGGACCGCGCGTGGGTGACCCAGTGCGCGCTCAGCCGGATCTGCGGCGTCTGCGGGCGACCGCTCGGCCGGCCGATCGCCTTCGTCGGGACCGCGGAGGAGGTCGGCCGCAACGCCTTCCACCTGCCGCCCCTGCACGTCGACTGCGCCGACGGCCTGCTAGACGACTCGACCCAGCTCGTCCGGACCGCGGGGTTCGAGTTCGTCCGACCGGCCACGGAGGACGTCGACCGGCGACCGAGGTTCGAGCCGAACTCGCTGCTGTGACCGCTGACCCGGCTAGCGTGGGTCCATGCCCAAGACTCCCGCAGCCGAGGTCGACGCGGGCGGCCGCGCCGTTCGCGTCTCGAGCCCGGACCGGGTGATCTACGAGGCCACCGACAGCACGCCCGCGGTCACCAAGCTGATGGTGGCGGAGTACTTCGCCAGCGTCGACGACGGCCTGATGCGGGCCCTGCGCGACCGGCCGACCGCGCTCGAGCGGTGGACGTCCGGCGTACGCGAGGGGATGCGTCTGGCCACCGGGCCCCAGGACAAGGATGCCGACGCCTTCTACCAGAAGCGGGTCCCGAAGGGCGCTCCCGACTACCTCGAGACCGTCCAGGTCACGTTCCCCTCCGGCCGCACCGCCGACGAGATCTGCCCGACCGAGATCGCCGTGCCGGTGTGGTGCGCGCACATGGGCACGCTGGTCTTCCATCCCTGGCCGGTACGCCGGGCCGACGTCGACCACCCCGACGAGCTGCGGATCGACCTCGACCCCCAGCCGGGCACGACGTTCGCGGACGCGGTCCGGGTCGCCGGGGTGGCGAAGGAGCTGCTCGAGGAGCTCGGCATCACCGGCTACGCCAAGACGTCGGGCAACCGCGGTGTCCACGTCTTCGTGCGGATCGAGCCGCGCTGGGAGTTCACCGACCTGCGGCACGCCGCGATCGGCTTCGGCCGCGAGCTGGCGCGCCGCGACGACGGCGTGACGGTGGAGTGGTGGAAGGAGGAGCGCGGTGAGCGGATCTTCGTCGACTTCAACCAGAACAACCGCGACCGCACCATCGCCTCGGCGTACTCCCTGCGCCCGCTGCCCGGTGCGCCGGTCTCCACCCCGGTGACCTGGGCCGAGCTCGCCGACCTCAAGGACCCCCGGGAGCTCAACCTCTTCACGGTGCCCGACCGGGTGGCCGACGGGGACCCGTGGGCCAGCATCGACGACACGGCGTACTCGCTCGATCCGCTGCTGGCGCTGTGGGAGGAGCTGCCCGGCGGCGAGCTCAGCTTCCCGCCGGACTATCCCAAGATGCCGGGTGAGCCGCCCCGGGTGCAGCCGAGCAAGAAGGTCGACTCCCACTGGGACGCCGACGGCAACAGGCGCGACTAGCCCCACTCACCCCTACGGGTGAGCGAGGCCAGGTTTCGGTCCAGCAGAGCCCGGGCATCCCACCTGTGTATGCCCTGATCGACCCGACGAGGTGATGTCGATGCCCTCTCCGGCCAGCCCTTCTTGCACCGTGCGCGTGGGCCTGATCTCCGACCAGTCCATCGTGCGCGCAGGCGTGCGCAGCCTTCTCGGCCCGTACGCCGACCGGGTGACCCTGGTCGAGATCGGTCCGAACTCGGACCTCGGCGAGGCGCACGTGGTGCTGTACGACGTGCTGGGTCTGCACCGCGGCGGTGACCGCGACCTGGAGAAGGCGGTCAAGGCGCACCCGGGCCGGGTGCTCGCGATCTCTCGTGAGCTCCAGCCCGGGCTGGCCGCGAGGGCGCTCGAGATGGGCGCGGTCGCCTCGGTGTCCCTCGGCATCGACGACGCGGAGCTGGTGGAGGCGGTGGAGGCGTTCGCTGCCGGGCACCTCGCGGACGGCTCTCAGGCCGACCTCGACAACCAGGCGGACCGGCGCCGACAGCTCGGCCGAGGCGTGAACCTGTCGCTGCGTGAGCGGGAGGTCCTGAGCCTGATCGTCCGGGGGCTCTCGAACGGCGAGGTCGCCGACGACCTGTTCCTCAGCATCAACACGGTCAAGACCGTGATCCGGTCGGTCTACCGCAAGATCGGGGCCACCACGCGCGCCCAGGCCGTGGCCTGGGGTGTCGAGCACGGCTTCCCCACGGGTGGCTCCGCCACCGACAAGCGGTGACGCACCGCTGACCGGT
The DNA here is from genome assembly GCF_000620705.1 of Nocardioides sp. URHA0020. Lineage (GTDB taxonomy): Bacteria > Actinomycetota > Actinomycetes > Propionibacteriales > Nocardioidaceae > Nocardioides. The sequence continues at coordinate 246,689 of NZ_KK211166.1, read as the reverse complement.
GGCGGGTGAGATCACAGCAGCCCGCTGCCACCTTCGCGGACCGACCTCGGGGGAGGTGGCTCCGAGCGCGTGGCAACGGGCTGCTGCGGGGTGGTCGCACGCCCCCGAGCGTCCGGGGCGAGGGAGTCGCCCCTGCGACCGATGACCACACCATCGGTCGGCCGCGACCGGACCTGAGGGCTGGTCTAGAACACCCCGAGATGACAGAAGACCCGTCCGCCTTCAGGGCCGAGGCCGAGCGCGCGGTACGGGTCTTCCGGAACCGGCCGAGCGCTCCCCCCAGAGCTCGCGGATCCCCATGTCCCGCGACGGCCGGTCTTACATCCAGAAGACTAGGACCCGGACTCTCACAACGCGGCCACAAGAGATCCACAAGAGGGCAAGGGTTCGGCAACACGTTAGATTCGGGGCGTGCTGCTCGCCTTCGACACCGCGTCCCCGCTGGTCTCCGTGGCCCTGTACGACGCGGACCCGGATGAGGACGGGGTGATCCGCGGGGTCGTCACCGAGCACCTCGCCGCACGCCCGATGAAGCACGCCGAGCAGCTGGCCCCGCTCATCGACCTCGCGATGTCCACGGCCGGCATCGTCCGCCAGGACCTCACCGCGATCGCCGTCGGCATCGGCCCCGGCCCCTTCACCGGCCTGCGGGTCGGCCTGGTCACCGCGCGCACCCTCGGCTTCGTGCTCGACGTCCCGGTGTACGGCGTCTGCTCCCTCGACGCGCTCGCGGTGGAGGCCGTCGAGACGGGTGCCGTGACCGGCGACTTCGTCGTCGCGACCGACGCGCGCCGCAAGGAGGTCTACCTCGCGCGGTACGACGGCGCCGGCGCCCGCCTCGACGGCCCGCTGGTCGACAAGCCGGCGGCGCTCGCGACCGACGGGCCCGTGGTCGGACAGGGCGCGCTGCTCTACCCGGAGGCGTTCCCGCACCGGGTCGGCCCGGAGGCGCCGAACGCCGGGTGGCTCGCCCGGTGCGTCGCGGAGGAGCGGGCCGAGCTGAGCGACCCCGAGCCGCTCTACCTCCGCCGCCCGGACGCGGTCGCGGCACACGCGCCCAAGACCGTCTCGTGAGGGTCCGGGCCGCGACCCCCGACGACGTGCCCGCCATCGCCGACCTCGAGGTCGACAACCTCGGGGCCGACGCCTGGTCGGAGGGCCTGGTGCGTGAGGGCGTGCTCGGCAACCTGCCGACCATCAGCTACCTGGTGGCCGAGGCGGACGGCGCCGTCGTCGGTCACGCGACCGCCAGCGTGGTCGCCGACATCGCCGAGCTCCAGCGGATCGCGGTCGATCCGGCGCACCGGCGTACCGGCCTGGCCTCGGAGCTCCTCGACGCCGTGGTCGCCGTGGCCCGGGCGGGCGGCGCCGACCGGCTGCTGCTCGAGGTCCGCGAGGACAACGCGGGCGCGATCGCGTTCTACGCCGCCCGCGAGTTCGTCGAGGTCGACCGGCGCCGCCGCTACTACCGCGACGGCGCCACGGCCGTGGTCATGCGCCGCGGCCTGGGCCACGGCTGCGGCGGTCAGGGCAGGTAGTACGTCGGGTTCGGCAGCTTGTAGGACCGCTGCGCGTGGCCGCCGATCAGGTCGCTGAACTGGTCGCCGAAGTTCGCCACGACCTTCAGTCCCAGGTCGCGCTCGACGTGCCTGCGGGTCTGCGACTTGTACTCGATCGTCGTGCACTTCGCGGCCGCGCAGGTGATGTACGCCGGCTGCTGGCTCGCGCCGACGCCGGTCCACTTGGTGAAGTAGAGGCCCGGGGTGAAGGCGCCGTCGTACAGCCTGTTGAGGTTCGCGATCGTCGCGGCCTTCTGGTTGTCGTTGCGCCCCGTGAGGCCGACGATCCTGCAGCCGCCCCGCTGTGCCGCCCTCACGACGCGCGACATCGTCGGCGTCGCCGGGAAGCGCTGCTCCTGGACCCACACGTCCTGCAGGGCCGGGTGGAAGTTGAACTTCATGGCCGCGTCCTCCATGTCGTAGGTCCACAGCGTGGTGTCGTCGGCGTCGAGGACGATCGCCGCCTTGCGGTGGTGCCTGGTGGCGGTGCGGCACGACTGCTGGACCTTGCCCGCCCACCGCTGGGTGAGCGTGCTGAGCTCGGAGATGTACGGCGAGCTCGTCTTGTCGGCGATCCCGTTGGTGGCCCGGTAGTACGTGCGGATCGTGGACTTCACCGAGTCGATGTTGGGGATGCCCTCGCCGCCCTGCGTGCGACCGCTCGAGCCGTCGGGCCTCATCGTGAAGTGCGTGCGGGGCGTCAGGCGACGGTCGCTGCGGGGTGCGCCGGCGAGGTCGGCGCTCGGCAGGTAGTACGTCGGGTTGGGCAGCTTGAGGGTCCTGTCGGCGTACCCGCCCTGGAGGTCGGACCACTGGTCGCCGACGTTGAGCGCGATGTCGTAGCCCAGGTCCTGCTCGATGTGCTTGCGGGTGCCCGCCTTGTACTCGACCGTCGTGCAGGTCGCGACGCAGGTGACGTACGCCGGCTGGTCGGCCGGCGTGGCCCACTTGGTGAAGAAGTTGGCGTTGTCGAAGCCGGTGTAGCCGACCCGGCTCAGGTTGCGGAGCGTCGCGTCCTCCTGGGCGGCGCCGCGGCCGGTGAGTCCGAAGACGGCGTACCCCTTGGCCCGCACAGCGCTCACGAAGTCGACCATCGAGGGGGTGGCGGGGAAGCGCTCGCCCTGCACCCACTCGTTCTGGAGCGCGGGGTCGAAGCTGAAGTGCATCGCCGCGTCCTCCATGTCGTAGGTCCACAGCGTCGTGTCGTCGGCGTCGAGGACCACGGCCCGGTGCGCCGACGGGTCGACGGCCGGAAGGTGGGAGAGAGCGCGGGACGTGATGCCGGCCAGCTCGGAGATGTACGGCGAGCTCGTCTTGTCGGCGATGCCGTTGGTGGCGTTGTAGTAGACGCGGATCGTGGACTTCACCGAGTCGATGTTGGGGATGTCCTCCCCGCTGGCCCGGGCGCCGGTGGAGCCGTCGGCGGCCATGGTGAAGTGCGTGTGGGGGGCCAGTCGCTCCCAATGATGGGCGCGCCCGGCCTCGGCGGCCGGCACGGTCCCGGCGACGACGAGGGCCACGGCGGTCGTGGCGACGAGGGAGCAGGCGGCGATGCGTCCCGAGACGGGCATGGACACTCCTGGGCGGTCAGGTGGTCTGGACCACCCGAAGATACCCCCGACCGTCACGGATGGAGCGTCGCGCCCTTGAGGATCTTGTCGACGGCGTTGCGGGGGGCGTGCACGGCGAGCCCGACCAGGTCGAGCTCGTCGCCACGTACGGCGGCCACCGCGGCGCGGTTGTCCTCGTCGTTGCCGGTGCGGAAGAGGTCGGTCGTGAAGACGCCGACGGTCTCGCCGCGTCGTACCGCCCGCTCGTGGGCCGTGCGCAGCATGGCCGCGTCGCCCTGGAAGACCATCACCGGCAGGCCCAGCATCGCGAGGTACGCCGTGCCGTCGGCGTCGCCGTACGGCTCGCCGACCAGCTGCGGCCACGCGTGCGTGATGCCGCTGACCAGGAACGCGGTCGCGTTCAGCCGCTGCCACGTCTCGAGGTCGTCGCGGAGGAGGATCGCGATCTTGGTGTCGGGCTTGGTGTCCCGCTTGGTCTCGTCGGCCATGGGGTCCACCGTGACGCTCGGCGTACGCCGCCGTCTTGTACGTTTCTGACATGCCTGCGCGGCCGACCATCCGGGCCTGGCACCCGCCCGTCGCCGGGGTGTCGGAGGTGCTGCACGCGCACTTCCCGGAGCACGCCTACCCCTCCCACACGCACGGCACCTGGACGCTGCTGCTCGTCGACACCGGCACGGTCCGCTACGACCTCGACCGCCACCAGCACGGCGCGCTCGGCGACCGGGTGACGCTGCTGCCGCCGCACGTCGCGCACGACGGCCGGTCGGTCGAGGCGACCGGCTTCCGCAAGCGCGTGGTCTACCTCGACGAGGGCGTGCTGGACGTCGCGCGGATCGGGGCCGCGGTCGACCGACCGGGGTGGGCCGACCCTGCCCTGCGCGGCGCCGTCCACCGGCTGCACGGTGCCCTCCAGCGGGTCGGCGAGGAGCTGGAGGCGGAGGTGCGCCTCGAGCTCGTGGTCGACGGACTGCGGCAGCGGCTCGACGGCGCGAGCACCCCGGCCGTCGTACGCCGGGACCCGCCGCTGGCCCACCGACTGCGTGAGCTGCTGGACGCAGCCGTGGTCGAGGGTCTCTCGCTGCCGGTCGCGGCCCGCGCGCTGGGCGCGCACCCCACCCACCTGGTGCGGGCGTTCGGCGCCGAGTTCGCGATCCCGCCGCACCGCTACCTGACCGGCCGCCGGCTCGACCGGGCCCGCCGGCTGCTGCTGTCGGGGGAGCGCGCCGCCGACGTCGCGGTCGCCGTCGGCTTCCACGACCAGGCCCACCTGACCCGACACTTCCGCCGGCTGCTGGGGGTCACCCCCACGGCGTACGCGCGGTCGGCACAATGATCCCGTGAGGAACCCGTGAGCGAGCCCCTGATCCTCGGCATCGAGACGTCCTGCGACGAGACCGGGGTCGGCATCGTGCGCGGCCACACGCTGCTCGCCGACGCGGTGGCCAGCAGCGTCGAGGAGCACGCGCGCTTCGGCGGCGTGGTGCCCGAGGTCGCCAGCCGGGCGCACCTCGAGGCCATGGTGCCGACCATCGAGCGCGCCTGCGAGACGGCCGGCATCCGGCTCACCGACGTCGACGCGATCGCGGTCACCAGCGGGCCCGGTCTCGCCGGGGCGCTGATGGTCGGCGTCGCCGCGGCCAAGGCGCTGGCGGTCGGGCTGGGCAAGCCGATCTACGGCGTCAACCACCTCGCCGCCCACGTGGCCGTCGACCAGCTCGAGCACGGCCCGCTGCCGGAGCCCTGCCTGGCGATGCTGGTCAGCGGCGGTCACTCCAGCCTGCTGCGCGTCGAGGACGTCACCGTCGGGGTCGACCCGATGGGGGCGACCATCGACGACGCGGCCGGCGAGGCCTTCGACAAGGTCGCGCGCCTGCTGGGGCTGCCGTTCCCCGGTGGGCCGCACATCGACCGCGTCGCCCGCGAGGGGGACAGCGTGTACGTCGACTTCCCCCGCGGCCTGACCGCCCGGCGCGACCTGGAGCGGCACCGCTTCGACTTCTCGTTCTCGGGGCTCAAGACCGCCGTCGCGCGCTGGGTCGAGGCGCGGGAGCGGTCCGGGGAGCCGGTGCCGGTCGCCGACGTCGCCGCCAGCTTCCAGGAGGCCGTCTGCGACGTGCTCACCCGCAAGGCGGTCGACGCCGCGCGCAGCGAGGGCATCGAGGACATCCTGATCGGCGGCGGGGTGGCGGCCAACTCCCGTCTGCGCGCGATGGCGACCGAGCGCGCCACCGCCGCCGGCATCCGGGTGCGGGTCCCACGACCGGGGCTGTGCACCGACAACGGCGCGATGGTGGCCGCCCTCGGCGCCGAGATGGTGGCCCGCGGCCGTACGCCGTCCGCCCTCGACCTGCCCGCCGACTCCTCGCAGCCGATCACGACCGTCCTGGTCTGAGCCGGGATAGTCCCTGACGTTCGCGGCCCCTTCGGGGCGCGTCCAGGCCCGACGCGTCAGGGACTATGCCGGGGCTACGGCGCGACCGGGGTGTCCTCCCCGGCCGGAGGCTCGTCGGCGAGCTCCTTCGTGGACGTCTCGTCGCCGTGCCCGGGCCACCAGGCGGCGTGGCCCAGCAGGGCGGTGATCGACGGCGTGAAGAACATCGCCATCACGAACGCCGACACCGCGATGCCGAAGGAGATCGCGAAGCCCATCGACACCAGCAGCGAGTTGCCGGCGAGCATGAGCGAGGCGAACGTGCCGGCGAGGATCAGGCCGGCGGCAGCGACCGTCGGGCCGGCGTGCCGGACGGCCTGCGCCGCGGCCTCGCGCGGTGGCTTGCCCTCGCGCGACTCCTCCCTCAACCGAGCGATCATCAAGATGTTGTAGTCGGTGCCGAGCGCGACCACGAACAGGTAGATGTAGATCGGCAGCAGGAAGATCAGGCCTTGATGCCCAGCCACGTGCTGGAAGACGATCACCGACGCCCCGAGGGTGGCACCGAACCCGAGGCCCACCGAGAGCATCAGGTAGAGCGGGGCCACCAGCGAGCGCAGCAGCAGCGCGAGGATCAGCATGATGATCAGCGCGGCGACCGGGAAGACGACGGCGTAGTCGCGGTTCATGGCCGACTGGAAGTCGACGAACACCGAGGTGATGCCGCCGACGTACGCCGTGGTGCCCTCGGGCGCCAGGTCGTGGGCCTTCGGCCGGACGGTGTCGCGCACGGACGCCAGGGCGGCGTCGGAGGTCGGGTCGACGTCGAGGACCGTCATGACGATCGCGGTCGAGGGATCGGTGGGCGACACCTGGCCGCCGAGCACCTGGCCGATGCCGTCCACGTCCTCGAGGCCGGCCGCGAACTGGTCCACCGTGGCCTGGGTGAGCTCCCCCGAGGAGTGCAGGACGATCGGCGTCGGCTGGGTCGCGCCGGCGGAGAACCCGCCGTCCTCCAGGGTCTTCGTGGCCTCGGCCGACTCCACGTTGGCGGCCGACGAGGAGGAGCCGAGGTCGAAGGTCGGGTTGAAGCTGAAGGCGAAGACCGTGAGGAGGGCAAGGGTGCCGCCCGACGCCACGGCGTACCGGACCGGGTGCCTGCCGAGGGAGTCCCCGATCTTGCCGAAGCGGGTCCCGGTCGAGGGCTGCTTCCACTTCTTCGAGGGCCAAAAGAGCGCCCGACCGAGCACGGAGACCAGCGCGGGGAAGAGCGTGAGGGCCGCGATCAGCGTGACGCCGACGGCGATCGCCAGCGACGGGCCGATGGACCGGAAGATGCCGAGGGAGGAGAGGGCGAGCGTCATGAACGCGACGAAGACCGCGGCCCCTGCCGAGGCGATGGCCTCGCCGGCGCGCTTCAGGGCCTGCTCCACCGCCACCTTGTGCTCGTCGCCCGCCCGCATGCGCTCGCGGTAGCGGAAGAGGAAGAAGAGGATGTAGTCGGTGCCGATGCCGAAGAGGACGACGATCAGGATGACGGTCGTCGAGTCGTCCTTCTGCAGGTCGAAGAGCTTGGCGGCGATGTTGATCAGCGCCGACGACACCGGCGAGAGGATGAGGCCGACCGCCAGGATCGGCATCAGGGCGATGATGACGCTGCGGAAGATGATGCCGAGGAGCACCAGGATGAGCACCACCGTCGCGAGCCCGACGATCGCCTCCGCGTTGCTGCCCGACTCCGCCTGGTCGTAGGTCTGCGGCAGGTTGCCGGTCGTCTGCGCGCGCAGGTCGGTGCCCTTGGTGGCCGCGGCCAGACCGTCGCGCAGGTCCTCGACCTGGTTGTACTCGTCGGGGTCCTGACCGGTGGCGTCCGGGTCCAGCGCGAGGTTGACGATCGCCACTTGCTTGGTCGGCGAGACCTGCGGGTCCTCGGCCTTGGTGAAGACCGGCGGCAGGTCCAGGCCACTGACGACGTTCTGGATCGCGGCCGTGTCGGCGTCGCTCAGCGGGTCGCCGTCGGTGCGGTCGAAGACGATGGTCGCGCCGGCGTCCTGCTGCTGCGGGAAGGCACTGTCGATGAGCGAGTAGGCCTTGATCGACTCGTACTTGTCCGGCAGGAAGTCGGCCTGGTCGGTCGTCGACTCGACCTTGGGCGCGAACAGCACCAGCAGGATCGTGACGACGACCCAGCTGGCGATGATCCACCACGGACGACGGGACGCGAGATGAGCGAGGAAGGCGAACACGCTCAGGAACGTACCGACGATCGGTGTCCGGATGCTTCCGACTTTCGGCTACAAAGCCGTCATCTGCTCGAGGGCTGCGGGAGTTTCATCGGCCGGCCGATGAAACTCGCCCCGATCACCGCGTCTGCATCACCGACACCACCTCCAGACCCCAGCCCTGCCCGATGGTTGCAATTCTTGCGTGATGCGGTTGGCTGGCTGCATGCAACAGGTGAAGGCCGTCATCGCGCGCGCCAAGGGTCAGCCGGTCGAGCTCGTCACGATCAACGTGCCGGACCCGGGTCCGGGCGAGGCGCTGGTGCAGGTCCAGGCCTGCGGCGTCTGCCACACCGACCTGCACTACCGCGAGGGCGGGATCAACGACGACTTCCCCTTCCTGCTCGGCCACGAGGCCGCGGGCGTGGTGGAGGCCGTCGGGCCCGACGTCACGGGCATCGCTCCCGGCGACTTCGTGATCCTCAACTGGCGCGCCGTGTGCGGTGAGTGTCGCGCGTGCAAGCGCGGCGACCTGCAGTACTGCTTCAACACCCACAACGCGACCCAGAAGATGACGCTCGCTGACGGACCGGATGCCGGCACCGAGCTGTCGCCGGCCCTCGGCATCGGAGCCTTCGCGGAGAAGACACTGGTCGCGGCCGGCCAGTGCACCAAGGTCGACCCGTCGGCGCGGGCGGCCGCGGTCGGTCTGCTCGGCTGTGGCGTGATGGCCGGCATCGGCGCCGCGATCAACACCGGCGGTGTCACTCGTGGCAGGTCCGTCGCCGTCATCGGCTGCGGTGGGGTCGGCGTCGCGGCCATCGCCGGCTCGGCCCTCGCAGGTGCGTCGCCGATCATCGCCGTGGACATCTCGGCCAAGAAGCTCGAGGCGGCCAAGCGGCTCGGTGCGACCCACACGGTCGACTCCTCGCAGGTCGACGCGATCGAGGAGATCAAGCGGATCTGTGCCGAGACCTACGACGGTGCCGACGGCGCCGACGTGGTGATCGAGGCGGTTGGACGTCCCGAGACCTGGAAGCAGGCCTTCTACGCCCGCGACCTCGCCGGCACGGTCGTGCTCGTCGGCGTACCCACGCCGGACATGAAGGTGCCCGACCTCCCGCTGATCGACGTCTTCGGGCGCGGCGGGTCGCTGAAGTCCAGCTGGTACGGCGACTGCCTGCCCGACCGTGACTTCCCGATGCTGGTCGACCTCTACCAGCAGGGCCGGCTCGACCTGGACGCGTTCGTGACCGAGGAGATCGGGATCGACGACATCGAGGCCGCGTTCGACAAGATGCACGACGGCGACGTGCTGCGCTCGGTCGTGATCCTCTGATGGCCGCCTCCGGGGAAGCGCGCGTCGACCACGCGGTCTCGTCCGGCACGTTCAGCCTCGACGGGGAGACCTTCGACGTCGACAACAACATCTGGGTGGTCGGCGACGACAGCGAGTGCGTCGTCATCGACGCCCCGCACAGCGTGGCCGACATCCTGGCCGTCGTGGGGGACCGCAGGGTGAAGGCGATCGTGTGCACCCACGCCCACGACGACCACGTCCGGGTCGCCCCCGAGCTGCGGGAGACGGTCAACGGCGGGCAGGGTGCGCCGATCATGCTGCACCCCGACGACAAGGTGCTGTGGGAGCTCACGCACACCGACTACCTCTGGGACCTCGACCTCGCCGACGGGGTGACGATCGACGTGGGCGGTACGACGCTGCAGGTCCTGCACACCCCCGGCCACGCCCCGGGTGCGGTCTGCCTCTACGCGCCGGACCTGGGGTGCGTCTTCACCGGCGACACCCTCTTCAACGGAGGCCCGGGTGCGACCGGCCGCTCGTACTCCGACAGCGACCTGATCAAGGACTCGATCCGCACCCGCCTCTTCGCGCTGCCCGACGACACCGTCGTGCACACCGGCCACGGCGACGACACGACCATCGGTGCGGAGCGCGTCGCCCTGGGCTGAGGGACCTTCGTCCCACGCAGTGGCTGCTTCCGGCCCTGATCGCCACCCGAGCGTCTCCCTAACGTCAGAGGTGAAGCGAGGACCATCAGAGAATCCCCGCCGGAAGAGGGAGGCGCCTCATGCGCTCGGTACTCGACAAGCTCATCTCGTGGACGGGTCTCGCGCTGGCAGCCGTGCTCGTCGTCGCCGGCATCCTGCTCACCTGGGCGAACACGTTCATCGGTGACCAGGTCCACGACCAGCTGACCATGCAGGGCATCACGATGCCGGAGGGCGACGCGCTGAGCTCGCTGCCCGAGGCCGATGCCAAGGCGCTCGAGCCCTACGCCGGCAGCCCGATGGACACCGGACCGGAGGCGAAGGCCTACGCCGACCACTACATCCTCGTGCACATGAACGAGGCATCGTCCGGCAAGACCTACAGCGAGGTCAGTGGTGAGTACGTCTCGATGACCGACGAGCAGAAGGCCTCGCCCGAGGGTCAGGAGCTCGCTGGTCTCCGGCAGACGCTCTTCATGGGCAACACGCTGCGCGGCCTGCTCCTGTACGGCTACGCGTTCGCGACCATCGGGACGATCGCCGGCATCGCCGCGATCTTCTCCTTCGCGGGTGCCGCGATCCTGCTGGCGCTCTTCGCCCTCGGCATCTGGCACGCTCGCCGCACCCGGGACACCGAGGTGGTCGCGGGAGCACCGACGCCGGTGCCCGCCACCGCCTGACCGACCACGACCGCGCCGGACGGCTCACGCCGTCCGGCGCGGTCGCACGTCCGGGTCAGAAGGGCTGCACCAGCAGTGCCACGCCCGACCCGGCCACCCGGGTCAGCACGATCGTCGCCTCCTCGGCACCGCGCAGCGTCAGTCGCTTGCGCAGCTCCTCCGGCACGACGTCGACGCCGCGCTTCTTGATCGTGAGCCGGCCGACGTTGCGCTCGCGCAGGGCCGCGCGGAGCTGCTTCTCCCGGTAGGGGAGCTCCTCGAGGACCCGGTAGCCGCGCGCGAACGGCGTACGGAAGGACTCGTCGGAGGTCACGTAGGCGATGTGCTCGTCCACGAGCCCGCCGCCGACCCCGGCGGCGACCGCCGTGACCAGGCCCGCCCGGATCACGGCGCCGTCGGGCTCGTAGAGGTACTCGCCGACCGGTCGCACCTCGACCCCACCCGTCCCGAGTGGGGGAGCGTCCTCGTCGGTCAGCGTCGCCAGGCCGGTCTCGGCGATCACCGTCGCGCGCCGCACCGTGGTGGCGAGCCGGCCGGACCACAGGGCGGCCTCCTTGACCTCGCCGTGGTCGCTGACCCACTCCGCCTCGACGGTCCGGGGGACCAGGCCGTGCGGGATCCCGGGCGCGACCTTCACGCACGCGTCGCCGGTCAGCAGCCGCTCGACGAACGACCACGGCGGCGTCCAGTCGTCGACGTCGAAGCTGCGGCCGCGGGCGCTGCGCCGGGCCGGGTCGGCGAAGGCCACGTCGAAGGGCGACGGGTCGATCGTGGTCGCGTCCGCGACCTCGACCGCCCCCGCCAGCCCGAGGGCGTCGATGTTGGCGCGGGCCACCTCGACCCGCACGGGGTCCAGGTCGACGCCGGCGCAGGTCAGGCCGGCGCGCGAGGCGGCGACCAGGTCGCCGCCGATGCCGCAGCCGAGGTCGATCAGGGTGTGCGCCGACGACGCGACCAGGCGCGCCGCCCGGTGCTCGGCGACCCGCAGGCGGGTGGCCTGCTCGAGCCCCTCGGAGGTGAAGTACATCCGGTCGGCGAGGTCGGCGAACTTCGCGCGCGCCCGGACCCGCAGGGTGGCCTGGGTCAGCGCGGTCGCGACGTGGGTCGGGTCCGCCGTACGCCGCAGCCGGGTCTGGACCGCCAGCGAGTCGTCGCCCGCGCTCCGCAGCTCCTCGCCGGCCGCGGCCAGGAGCCGCTGCCCGTCGTCGGTCAGCAGCCACCGGAAGGCATCGAGGTCCACGGCCCGATCCTGTCAGGGCGGGGGCCCTCTGGCACTCCGTCGGGCAGAGTGCTAGTTTCAGATCTGGCACTCTCCCCGCGAGTGTGCCAGCGCCTGCGTCCGGTACGACCCCCGCGACGGCGTACCTCCAGCGCAGGCGCCAGACGTGCATCACCCACCATCGAAGTGCCAGAAAGTGGAGGTCGACATCGTGTCGGTCAACATCAAGCCTCTCGAGGACCGGATCGTCGTCAAGGCCCTGGAGGCCGAGCAGACCACGGCTTCCGGCCTGGTCATCCCGGACACCGCCAAGGAGAAGCCCCAGGAGGGCGAGGTCCTGAGCGTCGGTCCCGGTCGCATCGACGACAACGGCAACCGCGTCCCGCTCGACGTCAACGTCGGCGACAAGGTCATCTACAGCAAGTACGGCGGCACCGAGGTCAAGTACGCCGGCGAGGAGTACCTCATCCTCTCGGCGCGCGACGTCCTCGCGATCGTTTCCTGATTTCCCGGGTCGTGAGTCCCAGCGAGCGCTGACGCGCCCGGTGGGGCTCACGACCCGAACTCGTTCTAGAGGAGAGCAATGCCCAAGATCCTGGAGTTCGACGAGAACGCCCGCCGCAGCCTCGAGCGCGGCGTGGACAAGCTCGCCAACGCCGTCAAGGTGACGCTCGGCCCCAAGGGCCGCTACGTCGTCCTCGACAAGAAGTGGGGCGCGCCGACCATCACGAACGACGGTGTGACCGTCGCCCGTGAGATCGAGCTCGACGACCCCTTCGAGAACCTCGGCGCACAGCTGTGCAAGGAGGTCGCCACCAAGACCAACGACATCGCCGGTGACGGTACGACGACCGCGACCGTGCTCGCCCAGGCGATGGTCCACGAGGGCCTGCGCGCCGTGGCCGCCGGTGCCAACCCGATGGGCCTCAAGCGGGGCATGGACGCCGCGGCCGAGGCCGTCGGCGACGCGCTCAAGGAGGCTGCTCGCGAGGTCGAGTCGGTGGAGGACATGGCGTCCGTCGCCACCATCTCCAGCCGCGACGCCGTGATCGGCGACCTGCTCTCGCAGGCCTTCGACAAGGTGGGCAAGGACGGTGTCATCACCGTCGAGGAGTCCAACTCGATGGGCACCGAGCTCGAGTTCACCGAGGGCATGCAGTTCGACAAGGGCTACATCAGCCAGTACTTCGTCTCCGACCCGGAGCGCATGGAGGCCGTCCTCGACGACCCCTACATCCTGCTGCACCAGGGCAAGATCTCGTCGGTCTCCGAGCTGCTCCCGCTGCTGGAGAAGGTCATCGCCGCGGGCAAGCCGCTCTTCATCCTCGCCGAGGACGTCGACGGCGAGGCGCTGTCGACCCTGGTCGTCAACAAGATCCGCGGCACGTTCAACGCCGTCGCGGTCAAGGCTCCGGCCTTCGGCGACCGCCGCAAGGCGATGATGCAGGACATCGCGACCCTGACCGGCGGCCAGATCGTCGCCCCCGAGGTCGGCCTCAAGCTCGACCAGGTGGGTCTCGAGGTGCTGGGCCAGGCCCGGCGCGTCGTGGTCACCAAGGACGACACCACCATCGTCGACGGTGCCGGTGACGGCGCCGAGGTCGAGGGTCGCGTCAACCAGATCAAGGCCGAGATCGAGTCGACCGACTCCGACTGGGACCGCGAGAAGCTCCAGGAGCGCCTCGCGAAGCTCGCCGGTGGCGTCTGCGTGATCAAGGTCGGCGCCGCCACCGAGGTGGAGCTCAAGGAGAAGAAGCACCGGATCGAGGACGCCGTCTCCGCGACGCGCGCCGCGATCGAGGAGGGCATCGTCCCCGGCGGTGGCTCCGCGCTCATCCACGCGGTGTCGGTCCTCTCCGACGACCTCGGCCTCACCGGTGACGAGGCTGCCGGCGTGCGCATCGTGCGCAAGGCCGCCGACGAGCCGCTGCGCTGGATCGCCGAGAACGGTGGGGTCAACGGCTACGTCGTCACCACCAAGGTCCGCGAGCTCGGCCTCGGCAACGGCTACAACGCCGCGACCGAGGAGTACGGCGACCTGGTCGCCCAGGGCGTCCTGGACCCGGTCAAGGTCACCCGCTCCGCGCTGGTCAACGCCACCTCGATCGCGGGCATGCTGCTCACGACCGAGACGCTGATCGTGGAGAAGCCCGAAGAGGACGACGACGCCCCGGCCGCTGGCGGCCACGGGCACGGCCACGGCCACTGAGTCACCGCTTCAACGCCGAGTCGGCGCCAGTTTCCACGAAACTGGCGCCGACTCGGCATTTCCGGGCTCAGTCCAGCAGCTTGCCGAGCCACCACGTGGCGCCCCGGCCGCCGTTCACCGGCGTGTGCCAGAAGAACTCGTTGCGGCGTGTCGGGCCGCCGACGCTCCAGTGCGACATCCGGTGCGCGATGTGCAGCAAGCGGTTCGTCCGCAGGTCGTAGAGGTAGGTGCCGCTGTCGTCGCCCTGCCGGTAGCCGTCCGCGACGACCACGTCGCTGTCCGCGCCCACACCGCCGGCGACGCCGTCGTCCTGGATGGTCACGACCTGGTCGCCGCTGGTCGTCAGGATCTGCAACCGGTCGTCCCGGACCTTGCCGTAGGTGCCGCAGTACTCGCTCATGACGATCCGGTCGCCGCTCGCCGTGAAGCCCAGCACGTTGCAGCGCGCGCCCAGGTGGGGGTCGAAGGAGTGCTCCGTCCCGGTGGCCAGGTCGCGGACGTGGACGCGGCCGGCGTCGCCGTCCGCCCGGTCGGTCCAGAGCATCGCGTCGTCGGTGAAGGCGATCGCGCCGACGCTCAGCTGCTCGTCGCGCACGTCCGACCCGTCGCTCAGGGACACCGACCACAGGTGGTAGCCGTCGCCCTGGGCGTCGGCGTCCTCCGCGTCGCCGTCCTCCTGCTTCGGCCAGCCACCGTCGGGGATCTCGCCCGCTCGGACGAGCGACCGGACGTAGAGCCGGCCGTCGGGGCCGAGCTGGGCGCCGTCGAGCTCGACGGTCCGCGGCAGGCCCGGCCAGTCGGTGGTGCTCCAGCTCCGGGTCTCGCGGTCGAAGGTGTACGCCGTCCAGTGCTCGGCGGTGCCGTTGTCGCTGAGCAGCACGATCCGGTGCCTGCCGAGCTGCACCGGCCGGATGTTGTCCTGTCCGAGGCCGGCATCGGGCAGCCAGTCCTTGGTCCCGGTGGCCGGGTCCATCAGGGCCAGCCGCGTGCGCAAGCGGGTGCCGTCACGGGGGCCGTCCTGGAAGAGGATCAGCCCGTCGTCGGTGACGCCGTCGAAGTACTGACCGTTGGCCGCGTCCAGATCCCGGTTCGTGTACGTCGCCAGCACCTCGTAGTCGCGGCCCACGCTCGCCCGCTGGGCGTCGGAGAGCCGGATCGTCGGGGCGTCGGGGCGCGGCCGCTGCGCTGCGGGACCGGCCCGGTCCGAGCCGAGCCCCGGGAGGCCGACCGCGACGACGGCCACGGTCGCTGCGGCCACGACGGCACCCAGCCCCACGACGCCCCGCCGCCGGCGTACGCGCCGCCGCCCCGACGCCAGGACCTCGCCGAGGTCGATGCCGTCGCCCGGCGGCGACGAGACGTTGTCGCGCAGCAGCTGCTTGAGGTCGTTCACCACGGCAGGCTCCCCTCTCCGATCACGGCGAGCTCGTCTCGGGACGCGCTCTCGAACATGGACCGCAGCGACGCGAGCGCCCGGGACGTCTGGCTCTTCACGGTGCCCTCGCTGCAGCGCAGCGCGACCGCCGTGTCGCGGACGTCGAGGTCCTCGAAGTACCGGAGCACCACGCACGCGCGCTGCCGCTCGGGCAGCCGGGCGAGCGCCGCCATCAGGACCGCCCGGTCCGAGACCTGGGCCGCGACGTCCTCGCCGGACGGCCGCTCGCTGTCGACCTCGCTGGGCCGCTCGGTGCTGGAGCGCTTGCGGCTGGCGTCGAGGAACGCGCTGACGACCGCCTTGCGGGCGTAGGCCAGCTCGCCGCCGCGCCGGACCAGGCGCGGCCAGGCGACGTACACCCGGATCAGGCCCTCCTGCACGTGGTCCGACGCGCGCTCCCAGTCACCGCAGAGCAGGTACGCCGTGCTGCGCAGCCGGCTGTGCGCGGCCGCCGCGAACTCCGAGAAGTCCGCGTCCCGGCTGCTTCGATCCATGCCCCCACAACGAGGTGAGCCGACGATCGGTTGCACGGGATCAGCAATCCGGGGCGACCGGCGGCCTGTCGACACCGCGGAGCAGGTAGACCGGGTGGTCGTCGCAGGTGGTGCCCGCCCGCACGTAGCGCTCGTCGATCGCCGCGCGCAGCTCCGGCACGCCGGCGTCGGCCCACGCGTCGAGGTCGACCCACTCGACCAGCCAGGTCGGGGCCCGGGGGCCCGACAGCAGCGCGGTGAGGTCGGCGTACTCGGGGTCCCGGGTGCGCATCGGCAAGCTCCAGAGATAGGGGTACGGCGAGCCGAGGCCGCTGACCCGCTGGAGGTCGGCGCGCCCGCCGAAGACCACGAGCGTGTCGCCGGGCTCGGCCGACCGGGCGACCGCCTCACCGGTGCGGACCTCGTTGAACTCCTGGTGGCCGGTGGCGTTCCACACCAGCCAGCAGGCCATCGCGGCCACCGCCGAGATCGTCGCGGCGACGACGAGGCCGCGCATGGTCCGTCCCGAGCGGTCCTCGCGTCCGGCGAGCAGTGCGGCGCTCAGGGCGGCGCCAGGGACCAGCGCGAGCAGGTAGTCCTGCCAGAAGCTGCCCCCCGCCAGGAGCGAGGCCACGTCGACCGCCACCACGGCGACGGTCGCCGCCAGGACCGGCGGGTCGTCGTGCCACAGCTCGCGCAGCCGGGCGAACGGTCCGGCCAGCACCAGGAGCAGCCCGGTGGCCAGTGCGATCGCCAGCAGGATCCACGCCCGTCGCTCCGGGGCGTCGGACGTCCCGGCGGCGATCACCCGCGCGGCGTCGGCCCGGAAGCCGTAGACGGTGTCCCACAGCGTCGAGAGCCGGACCCCGGCGGCCTCGGCCCAGGCGACCGTCGCGAGCACGGGCACGGCCGCACCGGCCGCTCCGGCGACAGCGAGGGCGGCCACCGAGCGACCGGGCAGCCGCCCGGTCCGCCAGGTCACCAGCAGGAGCACGCCCGCGAAGACCAGCCCGGTCGCGAGGTTCTGCTTCAGCCCCACCGCCAGGGCGGCCGCCGCCCCGGCGGCGAACGCGAGCGGCCAGGCCCGGCGTCGTACGGCGAGCAGGGTCAGCAGGATGCTCCCGAGCACCAGCGGCAGCGCGAGCAGCTCGCCCTTCACCGCGACGACGTCGATCATCGGGTTCGAGAGCAGGGCCGAGACCAGCACCGCGGTCCACACCGTCGCCCGCGGTCCGCTGACGGTGCCGGCGACGGCGGCGGCCAGCAGGACCGCCAGTCCGGCGACGACGGCGCCCAGGAGACGCAGCGTGGTCACGCCGCCGAGCGCGTCGACGGCGCTGAAGACGGCGATCAGCGGGGGCGGCCGGTCCACCCAGTAGGGCCCGAAGAGGCTGTCGGGCCGCGGGTCCCACGCGTGCGCCACCAGGAGGAACCCCGCCTCGTCGGCACGCACCGGTCGGGTGAGCGCGGGCAGTCGGGCGAGCACGGTCACGGCGACCGCGATCGCGACCGTGTGGCGCTGGGCGAACCCACGCACCGTCTCCCCGCCCCGCACGCCCCTACCCTCTCAGGTCCCGCCGTGCCGACGTAGCACCGCCGAAACACTCCGGTTGCCGTCCGGCAACGTCGCCCGCGCACGCTGGGTCCATGTTGTGGAGGGTTCGTACGACGCTGCCCGATCGCCCGGGCGCCCTGGCGATGCTGGCCGCCACCTGCGGGGAGGCCGGCGTCAACATCCTGGGGCTCCAGATCTTCCCCGGGGTGGAGTCGGTGACCGACGAGCTGGTGCTCAGCACCCCCGACGACTGGACGGCGGCGGACCTCGCCGACCTGGTCGGCCGCTCCGGCGGGCTCTCGGTCAGCGCCGGTCCCTGCACCGAGGCGGCGCTCAGCGACCAGCCGACCCGCTACGTCCAGGCGGCACGCACGATCCTGGCCCAGCCGGCGTCCTTCCCGGAGGTCGTCGCCCGGCTCTTCGACGCCGAGTCCGACCCGGTCGCCGAGCGCGACCGCAGCCTCGACGTGATGGAGATGACCGTCGGTGACGTCCAGGTGCAGGTCCGGCGCTCGGCGCCCTTCACCGCCACCGAGCACGCCCGCGCCGCCGCGATCGCCGACCTGGTCTCCGACGTCCTCGAGCGCACGCGCGAGAGCGCGATGACGCCGAGCATGGGACGCCGCGTCGGCGGCGGCGCGACCCCGGAGTACGTCGTCGAGGGCGACTCGGTCTCGGCCCTGATCGACGGCCAGGCGGTCGGTCTCGCCGTGGTGCGGCCCGCGGCGGAGGAGCCCGCCGTACGCCCCGTCACGCTGCGGGTCGACCCGGCCTGGCAGCGTCGGGGCATCGGCACCCGGCTGCTGGTCGACGCGGCCCGGCTGGCCAACGCGCTCGGCGCCACCGAGATCCTGCTCACCACCCGCTCCGACAACCAGGCCGTGCTGCCGATGGTGATGGCCGCGGGGCTGCGGGGCCGGATCCGGATGGCCGCCGACACCCTCACCGTCCGCGTGCCCGTCCGCGACCTCAAGCCACTTCGTCTGTAGGGCGGCCCCGCCGGTAGGCTGGAGGCGTGGAGCTGCCCGAGAAGTTCGCCCCGCTGGGCCTGACCTACGACGACGTCCTGCTGCTGCCGGGTCATTCCGACCTCGCGCCCGCGGACATCGACATGACCTCGCGTCTGACGCGCGAGATCTCGCTGCGCGTGCCGCTGGTCAGCGCAGCCATGGACACCGTCACCGAGTCCCGGATGGCGATCGCGATGGCCCGCCAGGGCGGCCTCGGGGTGCTGCACCGCAACCTCTCGATCGAGGACCAGGCCTACCAGGTCGACCTGGTGAAGCGCACCCAGACCGGCATCATCTCCAACCCGGTGACGATCCACCCCGACGCGACGCTCGAGCACCTCGACAAGCTCGCCGGCGAGTTCCGCATCTCCGGCTTCCCGGTCGTCGACGCCGACAACCGGCTGATCGGCATGATCACCAACCGCGACCTGCGCTTCACCCCGGTCGCGGAGTGGGCGACCACCAAGGTCGACGAGGTGATGACGCCGATGCCGCTCATCACCGGTCCCTCCGACATCAGCCGCGAGGACGCCACCGTCCTGCTCCGCCAGCACAAGCGCGAGCGGCTCCCGCTCATCGACGACGCGGGCCACCTCACCGGCCTCATCACCGTCAAGGACTTCGTCAAGGGCGAGCAGTTCCCCAACGCGTCGTACGACGGCGCGGGCCGGCTCATGGTCGGCGCCGCGATCGGCTACTTCGGCGACGCCTGGCAGCGCGCGACCACGCTGATCGACGCCGGCGTCGACGTGCTCGTGGCCGACACCGCCCACGGCAACGTGCAGCTCCTGCTCGACATGGTCAGGCGCCTCAAGACCGACCCCGCCACCCGCCACGTCCAGGTCGTCGGCGGCAACGTGGCCACCCGCGAGGGCGCCCAGGCCTTCGTCGACGCCGGCTCGGACGCCGTCAAGGTCGGTGTCGGCCCGGGGTCCATCTGCACGACGCGTGTCGTCACCGGCGTCGGCGTGCCCCAGGTGACCGCCGTCTACGAGGCGTCCCTGGCCTGCAAGCCGGCCGGCGTGCCCGTCATCGCCGACGGCGGCCTGAAGTACTCCGGCGAGATCGCCAAGGCGCTGGTCGCCGGCGCCGACACCGTCATGATCGGCTCGCTGCTGGCCGGCTGCGAGGAGTCCCCGGGCGACCTGGTCTTCGTCAACGGCAAGCAGTTCAAGTCCTACCGGGGCATGGGCTCGCTCGGCGCGCTCTCCAGCCGGGGCAAGAAGTCCTACTCCAAGGACCGCTACTTCCAGGCCGAGGTCACCAGCGACGACCAGCTCGTGCCCGAGGGCATCGAGGGTCAGGTCGCCTACCGCGGACCGCTCGCGGCCGTCGCCCGCCAGCTGATCGGTGGCCTCAACCAGTCGATGTTCTACGTCGGCGCCGCCACCGTCCCGGACCTGCAGGAGAAGGGCCGCTTCGTGCGGATCACCCAGGCCTCGCTGCAGGAGAGCCACCCGCACGGCGTGCAGATGACGGTCGAGGCCCCGAACTACTCCGGTCGGTAGACGAGGACCCGTCCCTCGCCACCCCGCAGCGTGACGTCGTAGCGGTCGCCGCCGAGCAGCACGCCCCCGAGGGTGCTGGTGCCGCGGTCCGGGCTGCTGATGCTGCTCGACCCGCCGTGGCTCAGCCGGCCGGTCCAGGTCGCGCGCAGCGCCGGCCCGCTGCCGATGACGCCGATCAGCACGTCGTCCGGGGCGTCGATGTCCAGAGGCGCGACCTCCGCCGAGTCGAGGACCCAGGTGCGACCGGCGTACTCGACTGCGCGGGCGACGTCCTGGCCCTGCACCCGCTGCCCGGCGTACCCGCTCGCGTAGACCCCGGCGCCGAACGTCACGTCCGACGGAGCGACCTCCGGGCCGTCCGACCCCCGGGTCAGGTAGACGCGGACGGCGTGGTCCCGGCTGGGGTCGAGGCCGTCGAGCGTGCCGGACGTCCCGTTGGCGGCGTCGACCCCCGAGCTGCCGCAGCTGCTGGCCAGTCCGGGCCTGCCGTCGACGTCGACGTTGATGAAGAGGCTGTCCGGGCCGTCGCAGTAGAAGACGTAGCGCATGATCGCGGCGCCACGCGCCTGGAACTCGACGCTCGACCGGCCGGGCTCGGCGAAGGCGGCCCCGAGCAGCGGCTCGCCCG
This sequence comes from Nocardioides sp. URHA0020, assembly GCF_000620705.1. Classification (GTDB taxonomy): domain Bacteria; phylum Actinomycetota; class Actinomycetes; order Propionibacteriales; family Nocardioidaceae; genus Nocardioides. The sequence goes on along the minus strand of NZ_KK211166.1, from coordinate 226,236 downwards.
CGTACTCGTCGCGGAAGACGACGCTCCCGTTGTCGATGCCGCTCGCGAGCGCCCCGGTGGCCTCGTAGACGGCGACCCCGGCGCGAGCGCCCGGGTCGGCGTCGTGGAGCCGCACCTGCAGCCCGGTCCCACCGTCGCCGACGGGGTAGGCGACCGAGATCTGCTCATCGCCGCGCACCCGCGCGACGGCCTGGCCGTCGGAGTAGAGCGTGGCACTGCCCGGGCCCAGCCCGCTGGCGGCGAGCAGCACCGCCTCCTCATGGTCGGCCGGCTCGACGTGCGTGGGGTCGTCGGTGAGGTCGACGAGGTCCGTGAGGTCGTACGGGAAGCCCTGGAGCTCGATGCTCCCCGGCACGTCGACGCCCGCGACGACGCGGTCGGCCGGCGCAATCCGGTCCGGACCCCTCATCACGTCGGCCGCGGCGATCCCGGCGATGACGACGAGGACGGCGGCCACCCCGGCGACGCCGGCGCGACGGCGGCGTACGGCGCGGACCCTCGCGCGCACCGCGACGGGCCGCACGTAGCGCTCGGTGTCGTCGAGGCCCTCGGCGTGCCGGTCGAGGGTCGAGCGGAGGTCGTGGAGCGTGTTCATGCGAGGTCCTCCGTCGTCGTGGTGGTGTCGGCCGCGAGCGCGGGGTCGATCCGCAGCTTCGCGAGCGCCTTGCTGGTCTGGCTCTTCACGGTCCCGACCGAGACGCCCAGCAGGCGGGCGGTCTCGGCCTCGGTGAGGTCCTCGACGAAGCGCAGCACGACGACCGCGCGCTGGCGGCGGGGGAGACGGCCCATCGCCGTCCACAGGTCCTGGCGCTGCTCGGCGTCGTCGTGCCCGCCCGGCCCGGGGTGCGGCTCCGGCGGCTCGGCGAACGCGTGCTCGCCGTTCCACTTGCGCCGCCACCAGGAGGCGAAGGTGTTGACCAGGATCTTGCGCACGTAGGGCTCGGGATCGCCGTCGATCCGGGACCAGGCGAACCAGGCCTTGGTCAGGGCGGTTTGGAGGAGGTCCTCGGCGAGCGCGTGGTCCCGGGTCAGCAGGTACGCCGTACGCAGCAGCCGGCCGGAGCGCGCGGCGACGAACTCGTCGAAGTCCGCCTTCGTCTCCACCGTGTCCCCCGAGATCGTGGTCGACCGGGATCCGGTCAGGGCTTCCATACCCTGTCGGACCAGGTGGGCACCACGAATGGTTGCCCCTGCGTGAGAGATGTCGAGCCTCGGTAGTCTGAGCCGCGTGACGGACATCGAGATCGGCCGGGCCAAGCGCGCGCGCCGTGCCTACTCCTTCGACGACATCGCGATCGTGCCCTCGCGGCGCACCCGCGACCCCGAGGAGGTCAGCACCGCCTGGCAGATCGACGCCTACCGGTTCGAGATCCCGGTGCTGGCCGCGCCGATGGACTCGGTGATGTCGCCGGCGACGGCGATCGCGCTCGGGCAGTACGGCGGCCTGGGGGTGCTCAACCTCGAGGGACTCTGGACCCGGTACGACGACCCCGACCCGCTGCTCGAGGAGGTCGCCGGCCTCCAGGGCGTCGACGCCACCCGTCGGCTGCAGGAGATCTACACCGAGCCGGTCAGGGCCGAGCTGATCACCGAGCGACTCCGTCAGATGCGCGACGCCGGCGTCACGGTCGCCGGCTCGCTGTCGCCGCAGCGCACCAAGGAGTTCGCCAAGGCCGTCGTGGACGCGGGCGTCGACATGTTCGTCATCCGGGGCACCACGGTGTCGGCCGAGCACGTCTCCTCGCAGTCCGAGCCGCTGAACCTCAAGGAGTTCATCTACGAGCTCGACGTCCCGGTCATCGTCGGTGGGTGCGCCACCCACCAGGCCGCCCTGCACCTGATGCGCACCGGCGCCGCCGGCGTGCTCGTCGGCTTCGGCGGGGGAGCGGCCCACACGACCCGCACGGTGCTGGGCGTGGCCGTGCCGATGGCCTCCGCGGTCGCCGACGTCGCCGCCGCGCGGCGCGACTACCTCGACGAGTCCGGCGGCCGCTACGTCCACGTGATCGCGGACGGCTCGATCGGCAAGTCCGGCGACGTCGCCAAGGCGATCGCGTGCGGGGCCGACGCCGTGATGGTCGGCTCGCCCTTCGCGCGGGCGAGCGACGCCCCGGGTCGCGGCTTCCACTGGGGCACCGAGGCGCACCACCACGACCTGCCGCGCGGCCAGCGCGTCCGGTTCGACACCGTCGGCACGCTGGAGGAGATCCTCTTCGGTCCGTCGCGCGTCGCCGACGGCACCATGAACCTCGTGGGCGCGCTGCGCCGATCGATGGCCACGACCGGCTACACCGAGCTCAAGGAGTTCCAGCGGGTCGAGGTCGTCGTCGAGTGACGGACCCGGACCCCACGCCCGCGCCCGTCACCATCCACACCGACGGCGCATGCATCCCCAACCCGGGACCTGGCGGCTGGGGTGCGCTGCTGCGGTACGGCGACCGCGAGCTCGAGCTGTGCGGCGGCGAGGCCGGTCAGACCACCAACAACCGGATGGAGCTGACCGCGCCGATCAAGGCGCTCGAGGCCCTCAAGCGTCGCTCGGTCGTGCACATCTACACCGACAGCACCTACGTGCGCAGCGGCATCCTGACGTGGGTCGCCGGCTGGTCGCGCAACGGCTGGCAGACCTCGGCCAAGCAGCCGGTGAAGAACGTCGACCTGTGGCAGGAGCTGGTCGCAGCCTGCGAGCGGCACGACATCGAGTGGCACTGGGTCAAGGGCCACGCCGGCGACGCGGGCAACGAGCGCGCCGACCGGCTGGCGGCGCGCGGACTCATCGAGGCGGTCGAGGCCGCCAAGGAGCTGAGGACCGGGTCGTGAGCCGGTTGCGGGTCGCTGCGGGCCAGGCGGTCGCGCTCTCCGGTGACCTCGACGCCAACGTCGCCACCGCGGCCCGGCTGACCGTCCTCTCCGCGGACCGGGGCGTGCGGCTGCTCGTGCTGCCCGAGGCGTTCCTGACGGGGTACGACGCGGCCGCGTTCGACGCCGCCCTGCCCGACGCCGCCGACCTCGGTGGGTGGCTCGACCCGCTGCGGCTGGCCGCCGAGCGTGGCGTCACCGTCGTCGTCGGCACCGCGCTGCGCCGCGGTGAGGTGCGGCGGCTCTCGCAGGTCGTGGTGCGCCCGGACGGCACCGTCACCGCGCCGTACGACAAGCAGCACCTCGACGGCCTCGAGAAGCAGGTGTTCACGACCGGCGACCACGGCACCTCGATCACGGTCGACGACGTCCAGCTGGGCTTGTCGATCTGCTACGACGGCTGCTTCCCCGAGCACGCGCAGGCGGCGGCCACGGACGGGGCGGTCGGCTACCTGAGCTCAGCGGCGTACTTCCCCGGCGGTGCGCACCGCCGCGACCTCTACTACGCCGCCCGCGCGGTCGAGAACGGGATGTACGTCGTGCTCGCGGGTCTCACCGGCAGCTGCGGGGCGTACGAGTTCATCGGCGGCTCAGCGGTCTACGACCCGGAGGGTCGCCCGCTCGCCCGGCTGGGCGAGGAGGAGGGGCTCGCGGTCGCCGAGATCGACACCGAGGTGGTGGCCGCCACCCGCGCGGTGCACACCATGCTGGCCGACCACCGGACGACGCTGGGCGAGCGCGTCCACGTGTGAGCGGTCAGCGGCGCCGCAGCCCCGACGCGGACATGTCGCCGACACCTGCGTTTGCAAGACTGCTCGCATGAACCGCTCCAGTGCTCTCGGTCCCCAGGCTCGTGACGAGGCACTCGCGGCGATGGCCGGGGTCGGCGGGCAGCCCGAGCTCGACGTCCTGGTTGTCGGCGGCGGCATCGTCGGGGTCGGCACCGCGCTCGACGCGGTCACCCGGGGACTGAGCACCGGGCTCCTCGAGCAGCGCGACATCGCGAGCGGCACCAGCAGCCGCAGCAGCAAGCTGGTCCACGGCGGCCTGCGCTACCTGGAGATGCTCGACTTCGGCCTGGTCCGCGAGGCGCTGCAGGAGCGCGGACTGCTGCTGACCCGGCTCGCGCCGCACCTGGTGCGCCCGGTGCCCTTCCTCTACCCGCTGACGCACCGCGGCTGGGAGCGGCCGTACGTCGGAGCGGGACTGATGCTCTACGACGGCATGGCGATGATCGGCAAGTCCGAGATGGGCGTGCCGCGGCACCGCCACCTCTTCCGGCGCCAGGTCGCCCGGATCGCACCCGACTTCAAGACCGAGACGATCAGTGGCGCGATCAAGTACTACGACTGCCAGGTCGACGATGCGCGACTGGCGCTGACGATCGCCCGCACGGCGGCCGCCAACGGCGCCCATGTGGCGACACGGGTCCAGGTCACCGGCTTCCTGCGCGAGGGCGAGCGCGTCGTCGGCGTACGCGCTCGCGACCTGGAGGCTCCTCCCGGCTCGCCCGGGCGTGACCTCGAGATCCGCGCCCGGGTTGTGGTCAACGCCGCCGGCGTGTGGACCGACGAGATCCAGGAGATGGTCGGCGGCCGAGGGTCGCTGCACGTCCAGGCGTCGAAGGGCATCCACCTCGTCGTGCCGCGCGACCGGATCCGGTCCGAGGCCGGCTTCATCGTGCGCACCGAGAAGTCGGTGCTCTTCGTGATCCCCTGGGGACGGCACTGGATCATCGGCACCACCGACACCCCGTGGTCGCTCGACAAGGCGCACCCGGCGGCCTCGAGGGCCGACATCGACTACATCCTCGACCACGTCAACGCGATCCTGCGCGAGCCGCTCGACCACGAGGACGTCGAGGGCGTGTACGCCGGCCTGCGCCCGTTGCTGTCGGGGGAGTCGGAGCCGACCTCGCGGATCTCCCGCGAGCACACGGTCGTCACGCCGGTGCCCGGCCTGGTGATGATCGCCGGCGGCAAGCTGACGACGTACCGCGTGATGGGCCGCGACGCCGTCGATGCCGCCGCCCACTCGCTCAAGACGACGGTCGACCTGACGGTCCGGGACTCGATCACCGACCGGGTGCCCCTGATCGGTGCCGCCGACTGGGAGACCCGCTCCAACCAGCGGGTGCTGCTGGCCCGGAGGTCGGGCCTGCACGTCGCCCGGATCGACCACCTGCTCGGACGGTACGGCGGCCTGGTCGACGACGTGCTCGACCTGATCGCCACGCGGCGGACCCTCGGCGTACCTCTCGAGGGTGCGGAGGACTACCTGGCCGCGGAGGTGGTCTACGCGGTCACCCACGAGGGCGCCCGGCACCTCGACGACGTCCTCACCCGTCGCACCCGGATCTCGATCGAGACCTTCGACCGCGGGGTCGGCGCCGCCCCGGTCGCCGCTCGGCTGATGGCCGCCGAGCTCGGGTGGGACCCGGCCCGGACGGCGGAGGAGGTCGACCACTACCTGCGCCGCGTCGAGGCCGAGCGGCAGAGCCAGCTCATGCCCACCGACCAGGAGGCCGACGAGGCCCGGGTGAAGGTCGCGGACATCGTCTGATCAGGCGCCCAGCAGCAGCCGCTGCGGGTCGTTCATCGGCAGGCCGGCAGCCGCCTCCTCCGCGGCAGCGGCCTCGTCGTCGCGACCGAGCCGGCGCAGCAGGGCGCCGCGGCTGGCGTGCCACAGGGCGTACTCCTCCAGCCCCTCGATCTCGTCCACGAGCGCCAGACCGGCGTCGGCCCCGTCCCGCTCGGCGACGGCCGCGGCGCGGTTGAGGCGCGCCACCGGCCCGGGGTCGATGGTGAGGAGCACGTCGTACCACGACACGAGCGCCGCCCAGTCGGTCAGCTCGTACGACGGGGCGAGGGCGTGGCACGCGGCGATCGCCGCCTGGACCACGTAGCGGTCGGGGCGTGCCGGCGTGCGGCGCAGGCCCTCGCCGACGAGCGGCACCGCCTCGCCGACCAGCCGTGCGTCCCACCGGCTGCGGTCCTGGTCGGCGAGCAGCACCAGGCGCCCGTCGGCGTCGACACGGGCGTCCCGGCGGGAGTCCTGGAGCAGCTCGAGCGCCAGGAGCCCGAGGGCGCCGGCGTCGTCCGGCTGGAGACGGACCAGGAGCCGGGTCAGCCGGACGGATTCGTCGACCAGCTCCTCGCGTACGAGCCGTGGACCCGACGTGGCGGCGTACCCCTCGTTGAACATCAGGTACGCCGTCGCCAGCACGGCCGACCAGCGGTCCGGCAGCTCGTGGTCCGGCGGCACCCGGTAGGGGATGTGCGCGGCCTTGATCTTCTGCCGCGCCCGGGTCAGCCGCTTGGCCATCGACGCCTCGCTGACCAGGAGGGCGCGGGCCACCTCCGCGGTGGTCAGGCCGCCCAGCACGCGCAGGGTCAGGGCGACCTGCGTCGCCGGGGCCAGGCTGGGGTGGCAGCAGGTGAAGACCAGGCGGAGCAGGTCGTCCTCGACCATCGAGGGCGAGGGCTCCTCGTCGAGGCCGTCCACGGGGTGCTCCATCGACCGCTGCTCCTTGCCCGACCTGGCCGCCTCGCGGCGGACCAGGTCGATCGCGCGCCGACGTGCGGTGAGTCGGATCCACGCCACCGGGTTGGCGGGGACGCCCTGCCGGGGCCAGACCTCCAGAGCCCGCAGCACCGCGTCCTGGACGGCGTCCTCGGCCAGGGCGAGGTCACCGGTGACGTGCACGAGCGTGGCGAGCACGTCGCGACCCGACTCACGCACCAGCGTGGTCAGGGCGCGACGCGCCTCGGCCTCCGACGGGTCGGGGCTCACATCAGCGGCAGGACGGGGCGCACCTCGACGGCGCCGTTCCACGCGGCCGGGATCCGGGCGGCGGCCGCGACGGCCTCGTCGAGGTCCGCGCACTCGAGCAGGAAGAAGCCGGTCAGCACCTCCTTGGTCTCGGCGTACGGCCCGTCCGTGCTGATCGGGGCGCCGCCCTTCGCCTCGACGCGGACCGTGGTGGCGGTGGAGGTCGGGTACAACGCGGCACCGCCCCGGATGATGGCCGCGGCGGACTGGCTGAACTCGCTGTACTCGGCCGTGTCCCCGGCGTGCTCGGGGGCGCTCCAGTCGACGTCCTGGCTGTAGATGATGGTGGCGTACAGGGGCATGGGGTCTCCTCGGTCCGGGAGCGGCGGGTTCGCCGTTCTCAACCTAGAGACGAACGGGTGCGCCCGAGAAGGACATGCGGTGGTCGCGCCGACGCGGATTCGTCCCGGCTTCATTGACAACTAGAACGTGTTCCACCGATGCTGGGCCCCATGTGTGAGATCGGGGTCACACGCGATCCTGGGAGGGACACGTGACGCAGGCGCCGCCGCCGGCCGACTTGAAGATGCAGCGCTCGAGCCGCGATGCCAGCACGCTGCCGGCTCGCCTGGCCGCGTGGCTGGCGACGGTCCTGCCGCCGGGCGCCGACCCGGTCGTCACCCTGCACAGCGGGATCGACACCAACGGCATGTCGTCGGAGACCCTGATCCTCGACGCCGCGTGGACCGAGGACGGCGAGCCCCGGTCCGGGGAGTACGTCGCGCGCGTCGCCCCGGCGGCGGAGGACCTGCCGGTCTTCCCCGGCTACGCGCTCCAGGACCAGTACGACGCGATGCGGATCGTCGGTGAGCGGACCGAGGTGCCGGTGCCGGCCGTGCGCTGGATGGAGTCCACCGGAGCCGTGCTCGGCACGCCGTTCTTCCTGATGGACCGCATCGACGGGGTCGTCCCGCAGGACGTGCTGCCCTACAACTTCGGCGACAACTGGCTGCACGACGCGTCCCCCGAGGACCAGGCCCGCCTGCAGCGCGCGAGCGTCGGGGTGCTTGCCCAGCTGCACGCGATCCCGGACGCAGCGACGACCTTCGGGTTCCTCGAGCCGCGGCACGCCGGCAGCACCCTCCTGGAGAAGAACCTCGCCCACGTGCGCGCCTGGTACGACTTCGCGGTGCCCGACATCGGCCGCTCCCCTCTGGTCGAGCGCGGTCTCGGCTGGCTGGAGGCCAACCTGCCCGCGACCGACGAGGCCGTCCTGGTCTGGGGTGACGCGCGGATCGGCAACGTGATGTACCAGGACTTCGAGCCGGTCGCCGTGCTGGACTGGGAGATGGCCACCATCGGGCCGCGCGAGCTCGACGTCAGCTGGATCCTCTTCGCCCACCAGGTCTTCGAGACGATCACCGGGATGCTCGAGATGCCCGGCATGCCGCACTTCCTGGCCGAGGCCGACGTGGTCGCGACGTACGAGGAGCTCACCGGCGTCGAGCTCGGCGACCTGCACTGGTACCACGTCTACAACGCCGTCGAGTGGTGCATCGTCTTCATGCGCACCGGGGCCCGGCAGATCCACTTCGGCGAGATCGAGCGGCCCGACGACATCGAGAGCCTCTTCCACCACAAGCCGCTGATGGAGCGGCTCCTCGACGAAGCCGGAGCGTGACGACGTGAGTGGCATCAGCCCCCTCGACGAGTTCCCGCTGCACCAGGCGCCCCTGCCGCTCGCGTGGGCCGACAGCAGCGACCGCAACTTCTACGACCGCTCCTACTTCAACGCCCACGACCGCACCGGCGACATCATGGTGATCACGGGGCTCGGCTACTACCCCAACCTCGGCACCAAGGACGCCTTCGTCCTGGTCGCGCGCAACGGGAAGCAGACCGCGGTCCACCTCTCCGACGTCGTGGACCAGGACCGGCTGAACCCGCACGTCGGCGCCTACCGCATCGAGGTCCCGGACCCGCTCAAAAAGGTCCGCATCGTCCTCGAGGAGACCGAGGGGATGTCGGTCGATCTGACGTGGGAGGGCACCTGCGAGGTCGTGCAGGAGCAGCCCCACGTGATGCGCTCCGGCAGCCGGGTCACGCTCGACGCCCAGCGCTTCGCGCAGCTCGGCACCTGGAGCGGCACGATCGTGGTCGACGGCGAGGAGATCGTCGTCGATCCCGCCACCTGGCTCGGGAGCCGGGACCGCTCCTGGGGGATCCGCCCCGTGGGGGAGGCGGAACCTCCGGGGGCCCCGGCGGACCCGCCCTTCGAGGGCATGTACTGGCTCTACGTCCCGATGCAGTTCGACGACTACGCCATCTGCCTGATCATCCAGGAGAGCCCCGACGGCTTCCGCACCCTCAACGACTGCACCCGGGTCTGGAACGACGGCCGCGTCGAGCAGCTCGGCTGGCCGCAGGTCGACATCAGCTACGCGTCCGGCACGCGCACCCCGACCCACGCCCAGATCCGGTGCACCACGCCCGAGGGCAAGCCGCTCGTGTTCGACGTCGAGTCGCGGCTCGCCGTACCTCTCCACGTCGGTGGTGGGTACGGCGGCGACCCGGACTGGACCCACGGCGCCTGGAAGGGCGAGGGGTTCGCCGAGCGCCTGACGTACGACCTGGCCGACCAGGCCGTCCAGGGCAGGTTCATGTTCGGCGTGATCGACCACGTCGGCCGCGCGACCTGCGACGGCACGGAGGGCTTCGGGCTCTTCGAGCACGGCATGATCGGCCGCCACGATCCCTCCGGCTTCCCGGACTTCTTCACCCTCGCGCCCTGACCGCCCCATCCATCCGCACAGCAGGAGATCGTCATGAGCCTCGACCAGAGCACCATCTTCATCGACGGTGAGTGGGCCTCGCCCGCGACCGGCGACACCCTCCAGGTCGTCTCGCCCCACTCCGAGCAGGTCGTCGCGACCGTGCCCGAGGGCAGCAAGGCCGACATCGACGCCGCCGTCGCCGCGGCCCGCCGCGCCTTCGACTCCGGCCCGTGGCCCCGGATGAGCCCGGCCGAGCGCATCGACGTCGTGCAGAGCTTCTCGAACCTGTACGCCGGCAAGATGGGCGACATGGCCGAGATCATCTCGACGGAGATGGGCTCGCCGCTGTCCTTCTCCAACCTGGCGCAGGCCCCCGCCCCCTGGATGCAGATCGAGGCCTTCCTCGGCATCGCCCGCGCGTTCCCGTGGGAGGAGGCCCGCGCCGGCTCGCTCGGCGAGGTCATCGTGCGTCACGAGCCCGTCGGCGTCGTCGCGGCGATCCCGCCGTGGAACGTCCCGCAGTTCACGATCATGTCCAAGCTGATCCCGGCGCTGCTCGCGGGCTGCACGATCGTCATCAAGCCGGCGCCCGAGACCCCGCTCGACACCTACCTGATGGCCGACCTGCTGATGGAGGCCGGCGTACCCGCCGGTGTCGTCAACATCGTCGCCGCCGGCCGTGAGGTCGGCGAGCACCTCGTGGCCCACCCCGGCATCGACAAGGTCGCCTTCACCGGCTCCACGGCTGCCGGCCGCAAGATCGGCGCCGTGTGCGGCGAGCAGCTCAAGCGGGTCTCGCTCGAGCTCGGCGGCAAGTCCGCCGCGATCGTCCTCGACGACGCCGACCTGGCCGCGACGGTGGAGGGCCTGAAGTTCACCGCGCTGATGAACTCCGGGCAGGCCTGCGTCGCGCAGACCCGGATCCTCGCCTCGCGCGCCAACTACGACAACGTCGTGGAGGCCCTCGCCGCCGGAGTCGGCGGGATGCAGGTCGGCGACCCGCTCGACCCCGCCACCGAGATTGGTCCCATGGTCGCGCAGCGCCAGCAGGAGCGGGTGGAGAAGTACATCGCGCTCGGCCAGGAGGAGGGCGCCCGCGTCGTCCTGGGTGGCAACGGCATGCCGGACGGGCTCTCGTCGGGCTGGTACGTCCGGCCGACGATCTTCGCCGACGTCCACAACGGCATGCGGATCGCCCAGGAGGAGATCTTCGGGCCGGTCCTCTCGGTGATCCCCTTCGACGACGTCGACGACGCGATCCGGATCGCCAACGACTCCGAGTACGGCCTGGCCGGCACCGTCTGGACCGGTGACGTCGAGGCCGGCCTGGACGTCGCCCGCCAGGTGCGCGCCGGCACGTACGGCGTCAACACCTACACGATGGACTTCGCGGCGCCGTTCGGTGGCTTCAAGAACTCCGGCGTCGGACGCGAGTTCGGCCCCGAGGGTCTGGCGCAGTACACCGAGCTGAAGTCCATCTACAAGCCCTGATCGAGTCGTCCGCCTCAGGCATCTCTCTGCACCGGCCTGAGGCGGACGACCCGGTCTGAACGGTTGACACCGCGCGGCGATGTGTAAGACCCCACACGAAACTACCGATAGGTAGTGCGGGAGACCCGGGTCACATAGTCTCGGCACATGAGCGCCCAGAACCCCATCCCGGCAGGCGATCCAGCACTCGTCGGGCCGCCCGACCCCGAGCACGACCCGCGCGCGTCGTACGCCCTGGAGCCGGAGTACGTCGCGGCGCTCACCGCCCGCCTGACCGCGACGAGCGGCACCACCGCCGAGGTGCGCTCGCCGCTCAACGACGCCCCGCTGGCCCACATCCCGCAATCGACGACGCAGGACGTCGCCACCGCGTTCAGCCGGGCGCGGCAGGCGCAGGTCGCCTGGGCGCGCACGCCGGTCGACGTCCGCGCCGCGATGCTGCTGCGGCTGCACGACATCGTGCTCGACCGCCAGGAGGAGATCACCGACCTGGTCATCTGGGAGAACGGCAAGGCCCGCAAGCACGCCTTCGACGAGCCGCTGCACGTCGCGCTCACCGCTCGCTACTACGGGCGTACGGCGGGCCGCCACCTCGGCACCCGCCGGGTGCCGGGCGTCTTCCCGGTGCTGACGCGGGCCGAGATCAACCGGGTGCCCAAGGGCGTGGTCGGCATCATCTCGCCCTGGAACTACCCCTTCGACCTGGCGCTCATCGATGGCCTGGCCGCGATCGTGGCCGGCAACGCCGTCGTCACGAAGCCGGACGCCCAGACCATGCTGTCCGCCCTGCTGGCCGCCGAGCTCCTCGAGGAGGCCGGCCTGCCGCGGGACCTCTGGCAGGTCGTCGCCGGCCCCGGCCCCGAGATCGGCGGCGCGATCATCGAGCGCGCCGACTACGTCTGCTTCACCGGCTCCACCGCCACCGGGCGCGCGGTCGCGAAGGCCTGCGCCGACCGCTTGATCGGCAGCTCGCTGGAGCTCGGCGGCAAGAACCCGCTGCTGGTGCTGCGCGACGCCGACCTGGAGAAGGCGGCAGAGGGCGCCGTACGCGCGTCGTTCTCCAGCTCGGGCCAGCTCTGCGTGTCGATCGAGCGGATGTTCGTGGCCGACCAGGTCTACGACCGGTTCGTCGAGCGCTTCGTGGCCCGCACGCAGGCGATGACCCTGGGCGCGACCCTGGAGTGGGGCAACGACATGGGCACGCTGGTCTCCCAGGCCCAGCTCGACACCGTGGTCGCCCACGTCGAGGACGCGGTCGCCAAGGGGGCGCGGGTGCTCACCGGAGGCAACCACCGACCCGACCTCGGCCCCTACTACTTCGAGCCCACGATCCTCGAGGGCGTGACGCCCGACATGACCTGCTTCGGCAAGGAGACCTTCGGGCCGGTCGTGTCGCTCTATCGCTTCCACGACGAGGCCGACGCCGTCTCGCGGGCCAACGGTGGCGAGTACGGGCTCAACGCCTCGATCTACAGCCAGGACGGCGACCGGGCGCGCTTCATCGCCCGCCACATCAAGTGCGGCACCGTCAACATCAACGAGGCCTTCGCGGCCACCTTCGCGAGCCTCGACACCCCGATGGGCGGCATGCGCGAGTCCGGCACCGGCCGGCGCCAGGGCGCCGAGGGGGTGCTGCGCTTCACCGAGACGCAGTCGGTCGCGACCCAGCGGGTGCTGCCGCTCGGGCCGCAGTACGGCATGTCCGACGAGCTCTACGCCAAGGTGATGACGCTCAACCTGCGCCTGCTCAAGAAGCTCGGCCGCGCATGAGCGCCTACGACTTCGACGTCCTGGTCATCGGCTCGGGCTTCGGCGGCTCCGTCACGGCGCTGCGGCTGACCGAGAAGGGCTACCGCGTCGGCGTGATCGAGGCCGGGGCGCGGTTCGCGGACGAGGACCTGCCCGAGACGTCCTTCGACGTCTCGAAGTACCTCTTCCGGCCGGAGGTCGGCTGCTACGGCATCCAGCGCATCGACGCGCTGCGCGACTGCCTCATCGTCTCGGGCGCCGGGGTCGGCGGAGGGTCGCTGGTCTACGCCAACACGCTCTACGAGCCCATGTCGGCGTTCTACGACGACGCCCAGTGGAGCCACATCACCGACTGGCGCGCCGAGCTCGCGCCCTACTACGACCAGGCCAAGCGGATGCTCGGTGTGGTCGACAACCCGCTCCGCACGCCGTCCGACGACGTCATGGAGAAGGTCGCCACCGAGATGGGCGTGGCCGACACGTTCCACGCGACCCCCGTCGGCGTCTTCTTCGGCGACGAGGGCGCCGGCATGGGCCAGACCGTCGACGACCCCTTCTTCGGCGGCGCGGGCCCCGAGCGCCGGACCTGCATCGGCTGCGGCTCGTGCATGACGGGCTGTCGCCACAACGCCAAGAACACGCTGGTCAAGAACTACCTCCACCTCGCCGAGGGCAACGGCGCCACGGTGCTGCCCCTCACCACGGTCACCCGGGTCGCGCCCCGCGACGGCGGTGGGTACGACGTGCACGTGCGCTACACCAAGGCGAAGATCAACCGGCGTACGTCGCGCCGCGTCCTCACCGCTGAGCAGGTGGTGTTCGCGGCCTCGGCGCTGGGCACCCAGCGGCTGCTGCACCGGATGAAGGACGAGGGCCACCTGCCCCGGGTCTCCGACCGGATCGGACACCTGTCCCGCACCAACTCGGAGTCGATCGGCGGCGTCATCGCGCCGCGCGAGAGCAGCGTCGACTACAGCCAGGGGATCGCGATCACCTCGAGCTTCCACCCCGACGCCAACACCCACATCGAGCCCGTGCGCTACGGACCGGGCAGCAACCTGATGTCGCTGCTCCAGTCGGTACTGACCGACGGTGACGGCGACGAGCCCCGGTGGCGCACCTGGCTGCGCGAGATGTGGGCGCAGCGGCGCGACATCGCCAACCTGTACGACATGAAGCACTGGTCCGAGCGCACCGTGATCGCGCTGGTGATGCAGAGCCTCGACAACTCGATCACGACGTACACCAAGCGGATCCCCTTCACCCGCAAGCGCTACGTCACCTCCAAGCAGGGTCACGGCCTGCCCAACCCGACCTGGATCCCGGCCGGCAACGAGGCGATCCGGATGATGGCCGACATCATGGACGGCTTCCCGGGCAGTGCCGTGGGGGACGCCTTCAACAAGCCGCTCACCGCGCACTTCATCGGGGGCTGCGCGATCGGCGACTCGCCCGAGACCGGCGTGGTCGACCCCTACCAGCGCCTCTACGGCCATCCCGGTCTGCACGTCGCCGACGGCTCGGCGGTGACCGCCAACCTCGGGGTCAACCCGTCGCTGACGATCACCGCGCAGGCGGAGCGGGCGATGGCCTTCTGGCCCAACAGGGGCGAGGTCGACGCGCGCCCTGACCTGGGCTCGACGTACCGCCGGATCGACGCGGTGCGTCCGGTCGCGCCGGTCGTCCCGACCGACGCGCCGGGAGCGCTGCGGCTCCCGATCGTCGGCGTCAGCTGACCGCTGACGAGGCTCGTCGCAGAAACCTCAAAAACCTCAGGAATCCCCGTGACCCGGTCCGAGAGCCCTCGTTGAGCCAGCGGACCCGGCAAACACGCTCCCTCCCACCGCCGGGTCCCGTGTCCAGGCGCTGTTCCGCAGTTGCAGGGACGGTCAGGGCCCGGCCAACCTCCCTCCCCGGCCGGGCCCTGATGCATCTCCGGACCCGTCGAGGGGGATCGGTAGGCTTCGCCTCATGACGGCGGCTGAACACGATCTGGTCCTGGTGGTCGACTTCGGGGCGCAGTACGCCCAGCTGATCGCTCGCCGTGTGCGCGAGGCGCGCGTCTACTCCGAGATCGTGCCGCACTCGATGCCGGTCTCCGAGATGCTGGCGCGCAACCCGAAGGCGATCATCCTGTCCGGCGGCCCGTCGTCGGTCTACTCCGACGGCGCGCCCGCGATCGACACGGCGGTCTTCACGGCCGGTACGCCGGTCTTCGGCATGTGCTACGGCTTCCAGCTGATGGCCCGTGGTCTCGGTGGCGAGGTGGCGCCCACCGGCGCTCGTGAGTACGGCCGTACCGCCGTCTCCGTAGGCCAGGGCGGCACGCTGCTCGCCGACCTCCCGGCCGCCCACACGGTGTGGATGTCGCACGGTGACTCCGTCGTCGCGGCCCCCGCCGGCTTCGACGTGCTCGCCTCCACCGACGGCACCCCGGTCGCGGCGTTCGAGGACGTCGAGCGCGGTCTCGCCGGAGTGCAGTGGCACCCCGAGGTGCTGCACACCGAGCACGGTCAG
The DNA here is from genome assembly GCF_000620705.1 of Nocardioides sp. URHA0020. Taxonomy (GTDB): domain Bacteria; phylum Actinomycetota; class Actinomycetes; order Propionibacteriales; family Nocardioidaceae; genus Nocardioides. The sequence goes on along the minus strand of NZ_KK211166.1, from coordinate 211,075 downwards.
CGGGTGCTCGAGCACTTCCTGGTCGACATCGCGCACTGCCGCCAGACCTGGACGATGGTCAACATCGTCGACGAGCAGGTCGAGAAGATCCGCACCCAGATCGGCGAGCGCGGCCGCGCCATCTGCGGGCTGTCGGGCGGCGTCGACTCCGCGGTCGCCGCCGCCATCGTGCAGCGTGCCATCGGCGACCGGCTGACCTGTGTGTACGTCGACCACGGGCTGATGCGCCAGGGCGAGACCGAGCAGATCGAGCGTGACTTCGTGGCCGCGACCGGCGCCGAGCTCGTGGTCGTGGACGCCGAGAAGCAGTTCCTCGACGCGCTCGCGGGGGTGACCGACCCGGAGGAGAAGCGCAAGATCATCGGTCGCGAGTTCATCCGCACCTTCGAGGCCGCCGAGGCCGCGGTGCTCGGTGACGCCGTCACGGGCGACGACGCCGACACCGTCGCCTTCCTGGTGCAGGGCACGCTCTACCCCGACGTCGTCGAGTCGGGTGGGGGAGCGGGCACCTCCAACATCAAGTCGCACCACAACGTCGGTGGCCTCCCCGACGACCTCGAGTTCGAGCTGGTCGAGCCGCTGCGCACGCTCTTCAAGGACGAGGTCCGGCTGGTCGGCGAGCAGCTGGGCCTCCCCGGTGAGATCGTGTGGCGGCACCCCTTCCCCGGGCCCGGCCTGGGGATCCGGATCATCGGCGAGGTCACCCGCGAGCGGCTCGACATCCTGCGCGAGGCCGACGCGATCGCCCGCGAGGAGCTGACCCGGTCGGGACTCGACCGCGACATCTGGCAGATGCCGGTCGTGCTGCTGGCCGACGTCCGCTCGGTCGGCGTGCAGGGCGACGGCCGCACCTACGGCCACCCGGTCGTGCTCCGGCCGGTGACGTCCGAGGACGCGATGACGGCCGACTGGGCCCGGTTGCCGTACGAGCTGATGGAGCGGATCTCCACCCGCATCACCAACGAGGTCCGTGAGATCAACCGGGTCACGGTCGACATCACCTCGAAGCCCCCGGGCACCATCGAGTGGGAGTGACGTCGGCCGGACACCGCTCGCGAGGGTTTTTTCCGCAAGGTTTCTGCAAGTAGGCGGACTTTGCCGGTCCCAGCCCCTAGTGTTACCACCGAACCGCCGGGGACCCGAGACCCCGGCGGTTCTTCAATTTCGGGTCAGGCGTGGCCGTCGAGCGGCGCCAGCACGTCGGCGGCGAACCGCCCCATCGCCTCGAGCTTCTGCTCCAGCGTGGCGTCCAGGCCGTAGTAGTACGCCCACGGCATCGTCCAGCAGTCGGTGACGCCGCCGGCCCAGGCCCGCTCGAAGTGCTCGGGGAGGAAGGCGTCGTTGAGCGCGGTGATCACGGCGAAGTCGCCCTCCGCGCCGATCGCGTCCCGGGCCGTCTGCAGCCGGGCCGCGATGTCGGTGGCCTCGTCGATCGAGTAGAGGTCGCCGACCCAGCCGTCGTGGCGAGCGGCCCGACGGAAGGCGATGTCCGAGAGGCCGCCGACGATGATCGGGATCGGCGCGGTCGGCGTCGGCTCCATGACCAGCCGGGGCGCGGTGTAGAAGTCGCCCCCGAACTCCGTCCAGCCCGGCTTCCACAGCTCGGCCATCAGGGCCAGCGCCTCGTCGGTGCGCCTGCCGCGCGTGGAGAAGTCCTGCTCGAGCAGCTCGAACTCCTCGCGGCACCAGCCGATCCCGACCCCGAGGCTGACCCGGTTGCCCGACAGCACCGCCGCCGTACCCACGCTCTTGGCGACCTGGAACGGGTTGCGGATCGAGGGCACGTAGACCGACGTGAAGAAGCGCAGGCGGGTGGTCACCGCCGACAGGGCGCCGATGAGCACCCACGGGTCGGGCCACTCGGCGTCGTGGTCCCAGCGCCGGGCACCGTCCGGCGTGTAGGGGTACGGCGTCGCCAGCTCCTCGAGGTCGACGACGTGGTCCGGTACGGCGATCGAGTGGTAGCCGAGCTCGTCGGCGGCGCGGGCCAAGGGGATGAGGTGGTCGACCGGCTGGAAGGCGGTGCTGATGGCGAAGCGCACGCGCCCACCCTAGAGCCACAGTAGAACGCGTTCTAGTCCGGTGGAGTCGTGCCGGGGTTGGAAGTGCGGTCGCTGGGTACTCCCCGCACAACGAAGGGCCGGCCACTCACGCAGTGGCCGGCCCTGTCGTCGCTCTGAGCTACTTCGTGAAGAGGCTGACGCCTCCGGGACCCACCAGCAGGCCGACCACGATCAGCACGATGCCGAAGAGCAGCTGCCCACGGAACAGCTGCACGATGCCGCCCACCACGAGAATGACGGCCAAGATCCACAGAATGAAAGCCACGGGTTTTCCCTCCTACGACGCAGCATCTCTGCGTCAGGGACGGTTGTACCCAGCAGATCTCAAGTCAGTCCCGGCCGTAGGCAAAATCAGGGCGGGGTCGACGTGCCCGCCGTCGACCCGGACCGCGTTCGCTCAGTCGCCCTCGGTGTAGTCCCCGACGATGTGCATGGCGGCCTCCTCGGCCGAGCCGGCACCGTCGTCGATGCCGATGTCGGTGCCCACCAGATCCTTCTCCTCGTCCTCGCCGAGCCCCTGGTCCACATCGACCAGGCGACCGGCCCGGACGTCGCCCACCTCGCCGTCGTCGGAGAAGTCGTCGTCGGTCTCGGCGTACGGGTCCGGCTCCGGCTCCTCCTGCGCGATGCGCTGGTCGATGCCCTCGCGGTGCTCCTCCTCCCAGGGCGTGTTGCCGTAGCCCTGGCCGGCGGAGTAGTTCTCAGGCGGGGAGTAGCCGCGGTCGAGCTCGTCGGCGACGGTCGGGTCACCGAGGTCCTCGATGTTGCCCGGCTGGTCCTCGTCGTCGACGCTGTAGCCGCCGTAGATCTCCTGGTCGCCGTTGTCCGAGCTGCTCATCGTCGTGTCCCTTCGCCGTACGTCGTGGTGCGTTCGCGGACCGGGCGGCCGATGCCGGCCCCGATCTCGACGAGCTCCTGGACGGTCTTCGCGGAGCCGTGCTCCGAGCCGGCCATCCGCGAGATCGTCTCTTCCATCAGGGTGCCGCCGACGTCGTTGGCCCCGGCCTGGAGCATGGCCCGGGTGCCGTCGACGCCGAGCTTGACCCAGGAGGTCTGGATGTTGCTGATCCGCCCGTGCAGCATGATCCGGGCCATCGCGTGCACGGCCAGGTTGTCGCGCAGCGTCGGACCCGGTCGGGCCACGCCGGCGAGGTAGATCGGCGCGGACGTGTGCACGAACGGGAGCGGCACGAACTCGGTGAAGCTCGCCCCACCGGCCTCGAAGGCGGCGTCCTGGACCGTCGCGAGCACCTTGAGGTGCCCGACCCAGTGCCGCGGGTGGTCGACGTGTCCGTACATCATCGTCGAGGTGGTCGGAAGCCCGACCCGGTGCGCGGTGCTGACGATCTCGACCCAGGTCTTCGTCGGCAGCTTGCCCTTGGTGAGCACCCAGCGGACCTCGTCGTCGAGGATCTCCGCGGCGGTGCCGGGCAGCGAGCCCAGGCCGGCCTCGCGGGCCTTGATCAGGAAGTCCTCGATCGACAGCCCGGTGCGGGCGGTGCCGTTGACGACCTCCATCGGGCTGAACGCGTGCACGTGCATCTCCGGCACCCGCTGCCGCACGGCGGAGACCAGGTCGAAGTACGCCGAGGCCGGCAGCTCGGGGTCGATGCCGCCCTGCATGCAGACCTCGGTCGCGCCGAGCTCCCACGCCTCCTGGGCGCGGTCGGCGACCTCGTCGAGGGAGAGCGAGTAGGCGTCCGCATCGGTGCGCCGCTGGGCGAAGGCGCAGAACCGGCAGCCGACGTAGCAGACGTTGGTGAAGTTGATGTTGCGGTTGACGACGTACGTCACGTCGTCGCCGACGGTCTCGCGCCGCAGGTCGTCGGCGAGCCGGCAGACCTCGCGCAGCAGGTCGCCCTCGGCCGTCATCAGCGTCAGCGCGTGCTCGTCGGACAGGTTGCCCGGGTCTCGCTCGGCGGCGGCGAACGCCTCACGCCCCTCGGCGTGCAGGACCGCCGGCCCTCCGGTGCGATCGGCCGCGTGCTGGACCTCGTCCCAGTCGCCGTACACGTTGGCGAAGTCCGAGCGACGGTCGTCGGTGCGCCCTCCGCCAGGTCCTTCCCGGTCGACGGCCTCGAAGAGGTCGGTGCGCCCGACGCTGGCGAACCCACCGTCGGGCTCCTGCCACGGCAGGCCCTCCGGTCGTACGCCGGGGCGGGCCAGGCCGTCGTCCGTGGCCAGGGCCGCCACGTGGCCCGAGACCCGCGGGTCCAGCCAGGGCTCGCCGGCCCGGACGTACTCGGGGTGCACGGTGAGCCGCGCGGTGAGCTCGAAGCCGCACCGCGCCGTGAGGTCGCGCAGCCGCTCGAGCGAGGGCCAGGGGCGCTCGGGGTTCACGTGGTCGGGCGTCAGCGGGGACACCCCGCCCCAGTCGTCGACGCCCGCACCCAGCAGCAGCCGGCACTCCTCGAGGTCGACCAGGTTGGGCGGTGCCTGCACGCGGGCCTTGGGGCCCAGGACGATCCGGGTGACCGCGATGGTGGCGCGGTAGTCGTCGAGGGCGAGGTCGTCGGCGTGCCGCATCGCGGTGTCGGGCTTCGCCCGGAAGTTCTGGACGATCACCTCCTGGACCGCACCGAAGGCTCGGGAGACCTGGCGCAGCGCGAAGATCGTGTCCGCCCGCTCCTCGAGGGTCTCGCCGATGCCGACCAGCAGCCCGGTGGTGAAGGGGATCGACAGCCGTCCGGCGTCCTCCAGCACGCGCATCCGGACCTCGGGGTCCTTGTCGGGGGAGCCGTAGTGGGCCTCGCCCCTGGTCTCGAAGAGTCGCCGTGAGGTGGTCTCGAGCATCATCCCCATCGAGGGGGACACGGGCTTGAGCCGGTTGAGCTCCTCCCAGGACATGACGCCCGGGTTGAGGTGGGGCAGCAGCCCGGTCTCCTCCAGCACCCGCACCGCCATCGCCCGCACGTAGGCCAGCGTCGAGTCGTAGCCCTGCTCGTCGAGCCAGGCCCGGGCCTCGGGCCAGCGGTCCTCGGGCCGGTCGCCGAGGGTGAAGAGCGCCTCCAGGCAGCCGAGCTCCGCACCCTGGCGCGCGATCTCCAGGATCTCGTCGGGGGAGAGGAACATCGCGTGGCCGGCCCGCGTCAGCTGGCCGGGCGACTCCACGAAGGTGCAGTAGTGGCAGCGGTCGCGACACAGCTTCGTGACCGGGATGAAGACCTTGGGGGAGTACGTCACGACGCCGGGGCGGCCGGCGGCGACCAGGCCGGCGTCACGGACCTTCGCGGCGACCGCGGTCAGGCGGTCGAGGTCGTCGCCGGTGGCGGACAGCAGGACCGTCGCCTCGGCGGGGTCGAGGGCGGCACCGCGCTCGGCGCGCGCCAGCGCCCGGCGTACCTGTTGGGGAGTCGGCTGCTCGCTCATCCCGGCCAGGCTAGCCAGCCGTCCCCCATCGGGGACGGCCGGCCCAGCCAATGGTCAGACCGGCACTCGCTCGGACTCGGCCTCCGCGGCCGGCTCCGCCGGCGGCACGACCGGCGGCTTGCGGTCCAGCGCGCTGGGCCACCAGATCCGGCCACCGAGGTCGAGGTTGATCGCGGTGACCAGGACCGAGCGCACGATCATCGTGTCCAGCAGGACACCGAGCGCGATGGCCGTGCCGATCTGGAGCGCGAACGTGAGCGGCATCGTGGCCAGCGCTCCGAAGGTCGCCGCCAGGACGATGCCGGCCGCGGTGATCACGCCGCCGGTGGAGGCGAGCGCGATCAGCGATCCGCGGCGCGTCCCCTTGCCGACCGTCTCCTCCCGGACCCTGGTCATCAGGAAGATGTTGTAGTCGATGCCCAGGGCGACCAGGAACACGAACGCGTAGAGCGGGAAGCCCGGATCCGTGTGCGGGCGGTCGTAGACCAGGTCGAAGACCACGCCCGAGATGCCCAGGGCGGCCGCGAACGACAGGATGACCGTCCCGATCAGGATCAGCGGAGAGGTCAGCGCCCGGAGCAGTCCCATCAGGATCAGCATCACCGCGAGCAGCATGATCGGGATGACGACCTTGTTGTCGCGGGCCGACGCCTCCTGGATGTCGATGGTGACGGCGGTCCAGCCCCCCACCTGGGCGTCCGAGCCCTTGACGGCGTGCACCGCGTCGCGGACCTCGTGCACCGCCTGGATCGACTGGTCGTCGAGAGCGTCGGCGGTGAGGTTGACCAGGATCAGCGCGGTGCCGTTCTTCTGCGCGGCGACCACCGGCTCGGAGATGCCGTCGATCCCCTTCAGTGCGGCGACGACCGCGTCGGCCTGATCCGCGTTGGCGACGATCTGGGCCGGGGAGCTCGCGTCGACCAGCCCGTGCTCGACCAGGAGCTCGTTGCCGGCCACCGACTCGACGTCGTGACCGGCGACGTAGGTCTCGTCGTTGGGGATGCCGGAGGTGTCGAGGCGCAGGGCTCCGAGCGCGATCACCAGCAGGACGCCGGTGGTGAGGATCCAGACCTTGCGGGGCCGCGGCGCGATCCGGTTCCCGGTGCGGGCCCAGAAGCCGGACTCGGTGGGCTCCTCGGTGCCGAAGCGCGGGATGAACGGCCAGAACACCCAGCGGCCGCAGATCACCAGCAGCGCGGGCAGGAGGGTGACCATGACCAGGAAGGTCACGGCGACCGCCACGGCGTTGGCCGGGCCGAGTCCCGCGGTGGAGTTGAGCTCGGCGAACATCAGGCAGAGCAGTCCGACGACGACCGTCGTGGCGCTGGCGAAGATGGCCGGTGCGGCGCGGTGGAGCGCGTACGCCATCGCCTCGTGGCGGTCCTCGTGGCGGCGGAGCTCTTCTCGATACCGGGCGACGAGCAGCAGGGCGTAGTCCGTCCCGGCGCCGATCACCAGCACGGTCATGATGAACTGCGTCTGGCCGTTGATCGTCATGTCGGCGTACTTGGCCAGCAGGTAGAGCACACCCATCGCGATGCCGAGGCTCACGACGGCGCAGAAGATCGGCAGCGCCCACAGCACCGGGCTGCGGTAGCTGATGAGCAGGATGAGGATGACCGCGCAGAGCGTGATCAGCAGCAGCCGGCCGTCCATGCCGGCGAAGGCCGCGGCCTGGTCGGCAGTGGTCCCGCCGGCGCCGGCGACGTACACCTCGACCCCGTCGATGGCGGTGAGGTCGCGGATCTCGTCGGCGACGTCGGGCATGTCCTCCCACAGCTCGTCACCGCGGTTGATCGTGAAGTCGAGCTTCGCGACCTGGCCGTCCTCGGAGACGTACGGCGCGGGGATGCCCGCCGTCGCGGCGCCCTGCGGCGTGATGACGTCGGAGACACCCTCGAGCTTGGCGATCTCCTGGCCGTGCCCCTCGATCGCCGTGAGGTCCTCGTCGGTGAGGCCGGACTCGCGGTAGTAGACGACGGTCGTCACCAGGTCGTTCGGGTCCTGGAACTCCTCGAGACGCTGGATCGCCTGGGTCGACTCGGCGCTCTGGGGCAGCCACGACTCGGCCTCGTTGTTCTGGACGCTCGTGAGCTTGCCCGCGAGGGAGCCGAAGATCCCGAGGAGCACGAGAACGGCGACGAGCACGAACCACTTGGTCCACTTGCCGGTCAGCTTGCCGGCGATCTGACGGTGCATGGAGCTCACTCTTCCAGGAGGTGGGGACAGTCGGCATCGGGGTTTTCCCCTAGTCCGACCGTCGAAGGATGGCGGACTCATCGGTCGCCTGTACGACGAACGGGCGAGACGGGAGCGGACAGGTGTTCTAGGTTCGGTTCATGTATCCGGGCACCTGGGCCGCGAAGAACCCCGACAAGCCCGCGCTGGTGATGGCCGGCTCCGGGCGCATCCTCACCTACGGACAGCTCGACGAGCGCAGCCTGCGCCTGGCGCACGTGCTCCAGGACGCGGGCCTCGGCGTGGGCGACGTGGTCGCGCTGCTGTCGGACAACCGGCCCGAGACGTACGAGGCGTACTGGGCCGCGCTGCGCTCGGGGCTCTACATCACGGCCGTCAACCACAACCTCTCGGCCGAGGAGGTGTCCTACATCGTGCGCGACTGCGGGGCGCAGGCCCTGCTCGTCTCCCCGGCCAAGGCCGAGCTGGCGCAGCAGCTCGATGTCCAGGTGGGGACGGTCCTCGTCTTCGACGGGGACTACGAGGCCGCGCTCGCCGCGGCGAGCGCCGAGCCGCTGGCCCAGCAGCCGCACGGCGACGACCTGCTCTACTCCTCGGGCACGACCGGACGGCCCAAGGGCATCAAGCCACCGCTGCCCGCGATCGCGGTCGACGAGCCCGGCTACGTCTACCCGACGGTCTTCGGCGCCCTCTACGGCTTCGACGAGGACACCGTCTACCTCTCGCCGGCCCCGGTCTACCACGCGGCACCGCTCCGCTTCGGCGGCGTGATCCACACCCTCGGCGGCACGCTGGTGATGATGGAGAGGTTCGACCCGGAGGCGGCGCTGGGCGCGATCGAGCGGCACCGGGTGACCCACACGCAGATGGTGCCGACGATGTTCGTCCGGATGCTCAAGCTCCCCGAGGACGTCCGGACGTCGTACGACGTGAGCTCGCTGCGGGTGGTCGTGCACGCTGCGGCTCCGTGCCCGGTGGACGTCAAGCGCCGGATGATCGAGTGGCTCGGCCCGATCGTCCACGAGTACTACGCGTCGACCGAGTCCAACGGCGCCACCTTCATCGACTCGCAGGCCTGGCTGGAGAAGCCCGGCTCGGTCGGCACGGCGCTGATGGGCATCATCCGGATCTGCGGAGACGACGGCACCCTGCTCGGCCCGGGCGAGGTCGGCACGGTCTACTTCGAGCGCGAGCAGCGGACCTTCAGCTATCACAACGACCCGGAGCGGACGGCGTCCACCGAGCACCCCGACCACCCGAGCTGGACGACGGTCGGGGACCTCGGCTACCTCGACGAGGACGGCTACCTGTTCCTCACCGATCGCTTGGCCTTCATGATCATCTCGGGCGGGGTGAACATCTACCCGCAGGAGATCGAGGACCTGTTCAGCCTGCACCCGGCGGTCACCGACATCGCCGTCATCGGCGTACCCGACGAGGAGATGGGCGAGCGGGTGGTGGCCTTCGTGGAGGTGGCCCCGGGCGCGGTGGCCGGCGACGAGCTGGCGGCCGAGCTGACGGCGTACGCCCGCGAGCGCATCGCCCACTTCAAGGTGCCCCGGGAGTTCCACTTCCGCGACGAGCTGCCGCGGACGCCGACCGGCAAGATGGTCAAGGGCAAGCTGCGCGACGAGTACCCCGCGACCTGACGGGTCGCTCGCGCGCGACGAGCCGCTAGGCGGCCCTCTTCCGCTCCCACCGGCCGACACCGAGCATCACCAGTCCGGCGAGCGCGCACCCGCAGATCGCGTCGATCACGTAGTGCTCGGCGAAGTAGGTCAGGGCCAGCGCCATCGCCACGGGGTAGAGCAGCAGCAGCCAGCGGTACGGCGTACGCAGCCTGCTGATCAGGTAGAGCGCCACCAGGCAGGCGATGCCGCAGTGCAGCGAGGGCATCGCGGCCACCTTGTTGCCCATGCCGAACATGATCATCGTCTGTCGGTGCAGGTCGATCCCGTGCCACTCGAGCCCGGACCAGCCTCGGCGGGTGATCCGGTGCACCTCGGGGAGGTAGCCGTCGCGTGCGGCCATCCACGGCGGCGCCATCGGGTAGATGACGTAGATCGCGAGCCCGGCGAAGAGCAGGGTGATGTAGCGCCGCAGCCAGCGCACCCACTCGACGCGGTTGCGCAGCCACAGCACCCCGGCCAGCGTCAGCGCCACGAGGAAGTGCGACGCGTAGACCGTCGTGAGCAGCACGTCGTACCAGCGTGGTGGCAGGGTCCGGACGCACGGGTCGCCGCACCAGGCGTCCTGCAGCCGGACCGTCGGGGCGATGCCGCCGCCGAGCCACTCGTCGAAGCGGACCGGCATCAAGTAGTGCGGCGCGATCCCGATCTCGTCGGCGAGCCCGCGGCCGAGCCAGTAGACGACCATCAGCAGCAGCGGCTTCCACCAGTCGCGCCAGAACTCCCAGATGTCGCGGGGCTCGGCCTCGACCTGCCAGGCGATGGTCCCCAGCCAGATCCAGAGCACCACGCCGGCCGGGTCGTTGGGGATGCCCACGAGGAGGCACCACGCGAGGAGCAGGGCGGCGTACGCCGTCATCGCGGTCGTGCGGGTCACCGGGCGTCCTCGCGGTAGATGGTCCAGTCGCCGGCGGTCGTAGCGCGGTCGTAGTACTCGGCCAGCACCCGGTCGGCCGACGATGCGTCGATGCCCCAGGAGCGGAGCGACGTGCCGGCGACCACGACCCAGGTCGGCCGGTCGGCGCTCGCCAGCAGGACCGAGAGCTGCCGGAGCTCCGGGTCGTGCACCCGCACCGGCAGGCTCCAGAGGTCGGGGTAGGGGCTGCGCAGCCCGGCCGCCTGGAGGATGTTCGGGGCGCCGAACGCGATCACCGCCGTGTCGCCGGATCGCGTGTGCTGGTCGAGCCAGGCGACGGCGGGGTGCTCGGGTCGCTGGATCGGCTGCACGGCCACGTAGACGAGCGCGGAGACGGTCGAGATCGCCATCACGCCGTACGCCGCGCCCAGGACGCGCCGCCCGGGGAGAGCCCGCTGGCAGGCGGCGGCGGTGAGCAGCACGAGACCGGGCACGAGGCCCATCAGGTAGTGCAGCCAGTAGCTGCCGCCCAGCAGCACCGCCACCAGCTCCCACGCGAGGGTCGCGAGGGCTGGCCAGCGCAGGTCGGGCACGCCGGGCGTCGCCCGCGACGGCAGACGACGGGCGAGCACGACCATGAGCAGCGGGGCGCCGGTGGCGAGCAGCGCGAACAGCATCCCGAGCAGGCGCTGCTGGGTGGTGTCGGTGGCGGAGGTGGCGATCACCGAGGCCGCCTGCTGACGGAAGACGACCACCGCGTCCCACAGCTCACCCGGGTCGGTGCCGCGGTGGGATGACAGCCAGACGGCGAGCGCCACGGTCGTCACGGCGCCGACCGCGATCCCGAGCGCCGGACGTACCCGCCGGCTCACCAGGAGCAGGACGGCGCTGAAGACGAAGACGTCGAGCAGGCTCTGCTTCACGAGTGCCCCGCCGGCACCGGACGCACCGGCGAGCGCTGCCCACCACCACGCGGCGCGCGGGGAGTCGGCGCGGGCGGCGAGCAGCGCCGAGACCAGGCCGCCCAGCAGGAACGGCAGCCCGAGCAGCTCGCCGTTCACGACCGTCCCGCCGAAGAGCGGTGTCGTGGCCAGCAGGGCGGCGGTCGCCGCGGTCAGCACCGGTGCCACCGGGCGGTCGGGCGCAGCCAACCGGCCGAGCAGGCCGCTGAGCAGCACCGTGACGATGACGGCCACGATGCCGAGGGCACGGAACGCCCAGTCGCCGCCGGCGGCGTCCGCGAGGGCGGCCAGCGCGATCAGCCCCGGTGGCCGGTCGACGAAGTAGTCGCCGTACAGCGAGGTGCCGGGCGCCCACTGCTCGGCGAGCAGCAGCAGCCCGCCCTCGTCGGGGCTCAGGGCCCTGCCGGCGAAGGGCACCAGGCAGATCCCAGCTACCGCGGCCAGCAGGCCGACCTGTGACCGTGGGGTCACGCGAACGAGAAGGCCAGCAGGACCGCACCGACGATGACCGCGCCGGTGAGCAGGAATCCGAGGTTGAACGCCGGGAGCGGGGTCTGCAGGCGCATCGCCCGCTCCACGCGCGCCCACCGGACCATGGCGAAGACCGTGAAGACAGCGCCGGAGAGCACCAGGGTGATCGCCAGGATGTTGCGGACCCAGGTGGTGCCCGGCAGTCCGAGGGCGTGCAGGGCGACACCGCCGGCCAGCATCGCCAACGCCGTCCGCACCCACGCCAGGAAGGTGCGCTCGTTGGCGAGGGTGTAGCGCGGGTCGGGCTCCTGCCCCGCGTCGTAGACCCAGTGCGGTCGGCGTTCGGTCATGGCACCCATCCTTCCGCATGTCACCCCGTCTAGGCTCGCGGGCGTGACGTACGAGTTCGACCACCACACCGCCGTCCACCCGAACGGCGACGGATCCTTCGCCGCCGAGCTCGACCGGGGGTGGGTCGTCGGCGGTGGCGTCAACGGCGGCTACCTGCTGTCGCTGATCGGTACGGCGCTGCGCGCGACCTTCCCGACGAAGCCCGATCCGCTCGCCGTCTCGGCGTACTACCTCTCCGCCGGCACTCCCGGCCCCGCCGAGATCGCCGTCGACGTGCGCCGTGAGGGCGGCAGCGTCGCCACCGCGTCCGTCGAGCTCCGGCAGGGTGGCGAGACCCGGATCGCGGCCCTCGCGACGTACGGCGACCTCGACCGGCTGGGCGACGACGTACGCACGACCGCGGAGGAGCCGGTGCTCCCACCGCCGGACGAGTGCGTCGCCAACACCCTGTCCCCGCAGGAGATCCTCGAGATGGCTCCGATGATGGGCCGCTTCGACATGCGCTTCCACCCCGACCACGTGGGCTGGGTCGTCGGGCAGCCCAGCGGCCGCGGCGAGATCGCCGCCTGGTTCCGGCTGGTCGACGGACGGGAGCCCGACCCCGTCTCGCTGCTGATGGTCGTCGACGCCCTGCCGCCGGTGACCTTCGACCTGGGGCTGATGGGCTGGGCGCCCACGCTGGAGCTGACCGCCCACATCCGCGCGAAGCCCGCTCCGGGCTGGCTCAAGGTCCGGCACGCCACCCGCAACGTGGCCGGTGGGATGTTCGAGGAGGACTGCGAGGTCTGGGACTCCACCGGCCGCCTGGTCGCCCAGAGCCGCCAGCTCGCGCGGCAGCCGCGCCCCGCCTGAGAGCTGGTCTGGACATTCGGGCAGCACCGAGCGACCCGTCCCGAGGCCGGGACGGGGCCACCCGGGCAACCCCTGCCGATGTGGTCGAACCACTGTTTACGGATCACGGTCGCCACACAGGGTCAGCACCTGCCGTGGCCCGTCCGCCCCAGGGGTGAGGCGAGACCCTCATCGTAGGGAGCGCAGACTGCGGCGTCATCCGCTATTGGCGTCGGGTGAAGGTGACCTTGCCGTCGGGCTGCTTCTGCATGTCGTACGTCGGGTCGTGTGCTCGGGCGTGGTGTCTTGGGCAGAGGAGTCCGGCGTTGACGAGGTCAGAAGGTCCGCCGTCGGTCCATCTCTGCCAGTGGTGGGCGTGGCACATCCAGGGTGGCCAGTCGCAGCCGTCAGCCACACAGCCACCGTCGCGGAGGGACAGGGCGGTGAGCTGCGCCTTGGTGAAGAACCGTCTGGATCGGCCGACGTCGAGGACCTCCGAGTCGGCGCCGAGGACGACGGGGATGATCTTGGCGGTGCACGCGAGCCTTCTGGCTGCGGCTGGGCTGATGCGCTCGCCGGTGTCGACGACCCCGGCCTTCTCGAGCTTGGCGAGGAGGGTGTCGTGGTCGATGGTGACCACGATCGTCGCGTCCCTGCCTCCTACCTGCGGGAGGTCCTTCGCGCTGATGCGGTCGATGAGCTCGCAGAAGGCCGTGCCCATCCGCTCCGGACCCGGCCGCCTCTCCATCCCGGGCCCGTGGGTGGCGGCGAGGTGCTTGGGTGCGGCGAGGCCGAGGAGCATCTTCTTCAGTTCTGCTCCCTGCAACGCGGGGAGGGTGAAGCGTCCGTGGACCTTCCCGTGCCCGTCGTCGCTCATCGTGAGCCGACACGCCTGGGCAGCCTTGGCTTCTTCACGTTCGAGGAGGTCGGACTCGTGCTGGTCGGCGAGGTCCGGGGCGATGACCTCCAGCAGCCGGCGCCCGAGGATGGTGAGGCGTTTCGCGTCGTGCTCCTCCGCGGCGGTGACCAAATGCTCCTCGGCCTTGATCAGCAGCTCCGGGTCCAGACCGGCCGGGAGCGCCCTGATCGACCGGATGATCACGTCGGCCTGCTCCAGGCGGAGGTTCCCGCGGGCGAGCGCTGTCCGGACCAGTTCGTAGGTGGCCAGGTCATGGCCGAGGTGGACCGTGCGCGCCGCTGCCGGACGAGTCTGCCTGGTCTGGTGCGCCAGCCAGTTCGCCGTGCTCGTGGCGCCGACATCGGTGCCGACCTGGACCTCGTCGGCGTGCGTGGCGACGCGGGTCTTGAGCTCCACAACCTGGGCCTCCAGGCGCGTGAGCTCGACCAGCGTGGAGGCGGCTTCGGAAGCGCTCATCGACCACACCGACGCATTCACCAGGGCGTCGGCAACAGCACGCATTTGCGCGGTCGCCAATGCCACCTGGTGGTGGGGTGTGGTCATCGTGGTCATGGTTCTAGCCAAGCACTGACCACCGACAGTCAGAGGCTCAGAACCCCTGTTTTCACAGGGTTCTGGGTCACGAAGAGGTCACGATCCGAGGGGTTCATCCACACCCGGATCGAGTGCCTGTGGAGGGGCATCCATCAGCGTTCGGACCACGCGAACGACGTGTCTCTGGGTGGTGGTTTCGAGGCTCGGGCCTGGCGGCCCTCGCACCTCAACCACCGGTAGGCCAGCGGGCGACCCCAACCACTGCGCGCCGTATCGCGTAATCGCCCTTTCGGCGGTCGACCCGTGCGGACCCGAAGGTCACGCTCATTGCCCTGCGTTCGCTGCGGGGGTTTCGAGGCTCGGGCCTGGCGGCCCTCGCACCTCAACCACCGGTAGGCCAGCGGGCGACCCCAACCACTGCGCGCCGTATCGCGTAATCGCCCTTTCGGCGGTCGACCCGTGCGGACCCGAAGGTCACGCTCATTGCCCTGCGTTCGCTGCGGGGGTTTCGAGGCTCGGGCCTGGCGGCCCTCGCACCTCAACCACCGGGACCCTCAGCCAGACCGGCGGCCCCAACCACCGCTCGCGGTACCCGCGTATCAAGCCTGTCGGCGGCCGACCCGAGCGGACCCGAAGGTCACGCTCATTGCCCTGCGTTCGCTGCGGGGGTTTCGAGGCTCGGGCCTGGCGGCCCTCGCACCTCAATCACCGGTAAGCCGGCAGCGGCCGCAGGCCCGTGCGCGCCGTACCCGCGTCGCTGCCTGTCGGCGGATGACCCGAGCGGACCCGCGAGCCGTGCTCATCGCCCTGGGTTCGCTGCCGGGGTTTCGAGGCTCGGGCCTGGCGGCCCTCACGCCTCAACCACCGGGGACCCGGGAGGCGACCGCAGCCACTGCTCGCCGTACCCGCGTATCCAGCCTGTCGGCGGCCGAGCCCAGCCGACCCGAAGGTCACGCTCATTGCCCTGCCTACGCTGCGGGGGTTTCGAGGCTCGGGCCTGGCGGCCCTCACGCCTCAACCACCGGGGACCCGGGAGGCGACCGCAGCCACTGCTCGCCGTACCCGCGTATCCAGCCTGTCGGCGGCCGAGCCCAGCCGACCCGAAGGTCACGCTCATTGCCCTGCCTACGCTGCGGGGGTTTCGAGGCTCGGGCCTGGCGGCCCTCGCACCTCAACCACCGGATGGCCGCGACCCACTGGGCGCCTCGCACCTCAACCACCGGTTGCCCTCGCACCTCGACCACCGGGCAGTGCTCACACGGCGTCAGTCGAAGGAGGATCGCCGCATCGCGATGACCCAGCGGCGGCGGGGGTGCTCGGTGACGGTCCACAGCCAGTCGCCGTGCTCGTCGTACGCCAGGTCCTCGGGTCCCATCGGCGCTGCCCAGCGGTGCTCGTGGAGGTCGGGGGAGTCCCCGGCCCAGACCGACCCCAGCCCCCACGGCCCGTGGGATGCCGTCAGGTAGAGCCGGCCGTCGACGCGCGCGACGCCCTGGGCGCGCACGACGCCGTGGTCGGTGACGACCGGGACGACCTGGTCCTCACCGTCGGTGACCGGCAGCAGCGTCTCGGGGTCGAGCGCCACCCGGGCGAGTCGGCGCGACTGCTTCCGGCCGCCGTACTCGCCGGCGACGAGCTCCTCCCCGTCGATCGTCAGGAAGGAGAACCGCACGTCGTCGTCGCGCCGCTCCGGCGCGGAGTGCCGGAAGCGCACCGGCAGCAGGTAGTCGTCCGCCACGCGCACGACGTCGTCGACGTGGCAGCTCCAGAAGCCGCCGCGGGTGGCGGCGAGGTGGAGCCACGGACCGTGCCAGGCGATGCCGCCGGCATGGATCTGGAGCGGCACGTGGTTGCCGTCGCGGTCCGGACGCACCAGCGTCACGTGCCGGTAGCGCCGCGCGTCGAGGTCCAGGAGGCTGAGCCGCGAGCCGCCGCTCGCGGCATACCAGCTGACCGCCAGCACCCGCTCCGGGCCCGGCGACGGGGAGATGCCCTGCGGCCACCACGCGGGGTCGCGGCGGTCCGCCGCCGACCAGGTCCACGCGCGTCGTACGGCGAGGCCGGGCGCCCAGGTCCGCCGCAGCCGACGGTCGAGGTCACCCAGCACGGTCGGGAGTCCGACCCGACCTCCGGCACGCTGCGCGAGCGCGTCGATCTCCGGGCTGAGGTCCCGACTCCTCCGCAGGTGCACGGTGCCGACGGTAGCGTCGGCACCGTGACAGGGACCCGGCAAGCGGTGGTGGGCGCCGCCATCGTCCGGGACGGCCGGGTGCTGGCGGCGCGTCGCACGACGCCGCCGGAGGCTGCGGGGCGCTGGGAGTTCCCGGGCGGCAAGGTCGAGCAGGGAGAGACCCCTGAGGCGGCGCTGGCGCGCGAGATCGACGAGGAGCTCGGCTGCGCCGTCGAGGTCACCGGCTGGCTGCCCGGCGAGGTGCCGATCGGCGAGCGGCACCTGCTGAGCGTCGCCGTCGCCGAGCTCACCGCCGGCGACCCGGACCCGCGTGAGCACGACGAGATCCGCTGGCTGACGGTGACCGAGCTCGACGACGTCGACTGGCTCGACCCGGACCGGCCCTTCCTCGCGCACCTGCGCACCCACTTGGGAGGATGACCAGGTGCGGGGCATCTTCTTCGACGAGGACGACGCGGCGACGGTCGTCGGCCGGCTGCGGTCGTCGGGGTACGACGCCCGGGTGGAGCGGGAGCGCCTCGCCGGCGAGGACGACGACGAGGACCACCCGTGGGCCGTGCTGACCGACGCGCCGGAGCTCGTGCTGGAGCTGCTCGTCGACGAGTACGACGGCTGGCTCGACGTCGCCGACGGCTCGGTCGTCGAGCCGGTCGAGGTCCCACCCCTCGAGCTGCCGACCGGCCCGCGGAAGATCAAGCGCCCCTCCGGTGGTTGAGGGGTGTGGCGTCCCGGCGTCGGGCCGTTGCCACCTCTCCCTAGGATCACCCCATGTCTTCTGACCAGCGCCTCCTCCTCGTCCACGCGCACCCCGACGACGAGTGCATCGGCAACGGCGCCACGATGGCCAAGTACGTCGCCGACGGGCGCGGCGTCACGCTGGTGACCTGCACGGCGGGCGAGATGGGCGAGATCCTGGTCCCCGAGCTCGAGCACCTCGCCGCCGACAAGGAGGACCGCCTCGGCGAGCACCGCAAGGGCGAGATCGCCGACGCCATGAAGGTCCTCGGGGTGACCGACCACCGCTGGCTCGGCGGCTTCGAGCGGTTCCGGGACTCCGGGATGAAGTGGCACGAGGACGGCTACGCGATCCCCGCCGACGACATCCACGACAACGCGTTCTGGCACGCCGACCTGACGGTCGCCGCCGACTACCTGGTCGAGATCATCCGCGAAGTCCGCCCGCAGGTGCTGGCGACGTACGACCCGTTCGGCGGCTACGGCCACCCGGACCACATCCAGGCCCACCGCGTCGCGATGTACGCCGCGCAGCTGGCCGCCGTGCCGTCGTACCGGCGCGACCTGGGCGAGCCGTGGGACATCGCCAAGATCTACTGGAACGCGATGTCCGAGAGCCGGATGCGGGCCGGGCTCAGGTCCCTGCGCGATGCCGGCGACTCGACGAGCTTCGAGGGCATGGACCCCGACGGTCCGCTGCCGCCGTTCGTGACCGCCGACGAAAACCTGTCGGCCGCCATCGACGCCCAGGACCACGTCGAGCAGAAGCTGGACGCCCTGCGCGCCTACCCCACCCAGGTCACCACCGACGGGCCGTTCTTCGCGCTGTCCAACAACGTCGGCACGACGGCCTGGGGCATCGAGTACTACCGGATCGTCAAGGGCACCCGCGGCGAGCTGGGCGAGGACGGGCTCGAGACCGACCTGTTCTCCGGCGTCTGATCCGGGGTGAGGCTGCTCGCGGCCCTCGGGCTGTTGCTCGCGGGCGCGGTCACCGCGGTCGCGACGGTCGCGGTCCACGAGCTGGTCTGGGGCTTCGTGCTCGCCGTGGCGGCGACCTCGATGACGGTCCTCGCACTGCCGCCGGGCTGGTGGTCCCGGCTCGCGTTCGTCGTCGGCTGGGTCGCGATGGTCGGCTGGCTGACGGTCCCACGGCCCGAGGGCGACTACCTGGTCAGCCAGGACTGGCAGGGGTACGCCGTGCTCGGGCTCGGCATGGTGCTGCTGGTCGTGGGACTCGCCACGCTGCCCCGCCCGCGCGGTCCGGCGACCGGCGCTCCCTAGGATGACCGGGTGACGAAGCGACCCAGTGACCGCGAGTCCGCCGGCGGCAAGGTCGTGGTCCTGCTGATCGGCGGCCTGCTGCTGCTCGCTGGAGGGGCGTACGCCGCGGCGTACGTCGCGGCCGGTGACAAGGTGCCGCGCGGCACCACGGTCGCCGGCGTCGCGATCGGGGGGAAGACCCCCGCGCAGGCCGAGGAGGCGCTCCGCTCGGGTCTCGAGGGCCGGGTCGACCGCCCGATCCCGGCGAGCGTGGACGGCAAGACCGTGAGCGTGACCCCCAGCGACGCCGGCCTGGCGGTCGACTTCGACGCCACCGTCGCGGAGGCCGGCGGGGAGCGCAGCTGGTCGCCGGCGCGGCTCTGGGACTACTGGACCGGCGGCGACCGGCAGGATCCCGTCGTCACCGTCGACGAGGCGTCGTTCACGGCCGCGCTCGACGAGCTGACCACGAGCGCCGGCACCGCCCCCACCGACGGCGCCGTCGCCTTCAAGGAGGGTCGGGTCGTCACGACCGACCCGGCGCCCGGCAAGGGACTGGACCCCGCCGAGGCGAAGGCCGCGCTGCTCGACGCCTACCTCTCCGAGGACGACACGGTCGCGGAGCTCGAGACCACGGCGGTCCAGCCCGAGATCGACGACGCCGACGTGCAGAAGGCCCTCGACACCTTCGCCAACCCGGCGCTCTCGGGTCCGGTGACGCTCGTCTTCGGCGACTCGCCGGTGGAGCTCGCCCCGGCCGACTTCGCGGCCGCCCTGGGCATGAAGGCCACGGGCGGCACGCTCGTGCCCGACCTCGACACCAACAAGCTCACCGCGCTGGTCGACTCGGAGGTCAGCGAGGACGACAAGCCGGTCGACGCCACGGTCAGGCTCGTCAACGGCAAGCCCCGGGTGGTCCCCGCGAAGCCCGGCGTCACCTACGACCCCGCCGACGTCAGCGACGCCTTCCTCAAGCTCGTGACGCAGCCCGACGGCAAGCGGAGGATGAAGGTCGAGGCGACCGTCGCCGAGCCCGAGTTCACCACCGCCGACGCGAAGGCCCTCAAGATCGACGAGAAGGTCTCGACCTTCACGACCTACTACCCCTACGCCGAGTACCGCAACATCAACATCGGCCGGGCCGCGGAGCTCGTGGACGGCACGATCCTCAAGCCCGGCGACACCTTCTCGCTCAACGACATCGTGGGCGAGCGCACCCGCGAGAACGGCTTCACCGAGGGCTTCATCATCAGCAACGGCCTCTTCAAGGAGGACCTCGGCGGCGGCGTGTCCCAGATGGCGACGACGACCTTCAACGCGATGTACTTCGCCGGCCTCGAGGACGTGGAGCACAAGCCCCACTCGGTCTACATCGACCGCTACCCGGAGGGCCGCGAGGCCACCGTGGCCTGGGGATCGGTCGACCTGCGGTTCAAGAACGACACGCCGTACGGCGTGCTGGTCCACGCCCACGTGACGCCCAGCGACGGCTCGGCCAAGGGCGTCGTCACGGTGTCGATGTGGTCCACCAAGACGTGGGACATCACGAGCAAGACCTCCGACCGCTACAACTTCCGGTCCCCGAAGACCCAGACCCTCACCACGGCCGACTGCCTCCCGGCCGTCGGGTACGACGGCTTCGACGTCGACGTGACCCGCTACTTCCACAAGCCCGACGTGAGCGCGACCGTGAAGAGCGAGAAGTTCCACACCAGCTACATCGCCTCCGACAACGTCAAGTGCGAGAAGCCCAAGCAGAAGTCCCCCACCGGCTGACGCTCCGACACGCTGGTTGAGGTGCGAGGCGCGCGAGGGGCGAGCCGACACGCTGGTTGAGGTGCGAGGCGCGCGGGCGGCGGGCCGACACGGTGGTTGAGGTGCGAGGCGCGCTAGCGCCGAGCCTCGAAACCACCGCGGCCGTCGGCGAGCGCACGGGCGAAGGCCGGCGAGACCGGGAGCCGCGGCGCCAGGGTGGCCTGGAACGCGTGGTAGACGTCGGGCTTGCCCGCCCAGGTGCCGGCCGTCGGCCGGTTGTGCGGGTCGAGCTCGTGGTGCCACGAGCCCCGCTCGTGGTCGATGAGGTGCTGCTCGGCGTACCGCCACCAGACCTCCTCGCAGACGGCGTACACCGGGTCGTGGGTCACCTGTGACAGCGTCGCCGCCGCGGCGAGCGCCTCGGTGGCCACCCAGTGCATCCGCTGCCGTACGACGGGCGTCCCGTCCCAGTCGACCGTGTAGACGAAACCCGCGGCGCCGTCGACCGCCCAGCCCTCGCGCACGCCCGCGTCGAAGAGCGCCTGAGCGTCGTCGAGCAGCCAGTCCGGGGCCTCGGCCCCGAGCGCCTCACGCAGCCCGAGCGCCAGCCGGCTCCACTCGAACCAGTGGCCGACGGTGGCGCCGTACGGGCGGAAGGGGTGGGCCGGCTCGGCCCGGTTGTAGTCGAGCCGCGGGCGCCAGCGGGCGTCGAAGTGCTCCGGGATCCGCCAGTGGTTGTCCCGCGCGAAGCCGTGCACGACCGTCGTGACGATCCGCCGCGCTCGCTCGCGCCACCGTGCGTCGCCGGTGACGTCCGCCGCAGCCAGCAGTGCCTCGACCGTGTGCATGTTGGCGTTGACGCCGCGGTAGTCGTCGAGCGTGGACCAGGACTCGTCCCACTGCTCGACGGCCATCCCCGCGCCCTCGTCCCAGAAGTGCCGGTCGAAGACGTCGAGCGCCTCGGTCAGCAGCTCCGCCGCGCCCGGGCGCCCCGCGGCGGTCGCCGACGAGGCGGCCAGCACCACGAAGGCGTGCTCGTACGCCGTCTTGTCCCGCGTGACGGGACCGTCCGCCGCCACCGCGGCGTACCAGCCGCCGTGCTCCGCGTCGCGCAGCCGGCCGGTCAGTGCGGCGATCCCGTGGTCGACGAGCGCGGCGGCGTCCGGGCGCCCCATGAGGTGCGCGAGCGCGAAGACGTGCGTCATCCGGCAGGAGATCCACAGCTCGACCGGCCGGTCCAGCAGCGGTCGACCGTCGTCGTCGAGCCAGGCGAAGCCGCCGTCGGGATGGGCCGCAGCCCGGGCGAACTCCAGCAGCCGGTCGCCCTCGGCCTCGAGCCACGTCGGTTCGGTCATGGGAGGAGCCTAGGAGGGTCCGGGCCGGCCCGACGACTGGTGAGGTTCGGGCGCGTCCTCGGCCGTCAGTCGGACCTGCTGGCCCGGCCGGGTGTCAGGTAGCGGTAGGCGTGGTGGGTGGTGAACCCCAGTCGCTCGTAGAGCGCCAGCGCCGCCGTGTTGTCGCCGATCACCTGGAGGTACGCCGTCGTCGCGCCACGCTCGGCGC
Organism: Nocardioides sp. URHA0020; assembly: GCF_000620705.1. Lineage (GTDB taxonomy): Bacteria > Actinomycetota > Actinomycetes > Propionibacteriales > Nocardioidaceae > Nocardioides. The sequence goes on along the minus strand of NZ_KK211166.1, from coordinate 189,325 downwards.
CCCACTCGAGCAGCGCCGCCATCACGGTCAGCCCCAGACCCCGGCGGCGGTGCTCCGGAGCGACCTCGATGCCGCGGAACCCCACCCAGTCCTCGCCGTACGCCGCCACGCCGCTCGCCCACTCACCGAGCCGCACCGTGACCAGGTCGCCGACCTCGTCGTACGTCGTCTCCGGCGGTGGCGGTGCGAGCGCGGCGGGCCCCGGGTCCACCGCGCGCCGCAGCGAGCGCAGCGCCTGCGCCACCGGCGCGATCTGGAAGAGCGTGTCCGCGTCGTGGCTCTCCAGGACCCAGCCCAGCCCTCGGAAGAGCTCGTCCTCGGCGGAGTCCGGCAGCACGGCGGCGATCGGCCGCCCGGTGCGCGCCTCGTAGAAGTCGACGACGCGGGCGACGTCGTCCACCACGCCCGAGGGCGCCACGGCCAGCACGGAGTTGGCGCGGCGGGCCGTCGAGGTGGGGGAGTGCCGCAGCGTCCAGTCGCCGAGCGGCTCGGTCGACAGGTCCGGCCAGAGCGCGAGCGCGCGCCGCTGGGCCAGCTGCGGCGTGGCGCGGTGCCGCGGCGAGGGGCGAGGCGGAACCGGCTTGCCGGAGACGATGTCGGCGACCGGGATCGCGACCGCCGGACCCGTCTCGGGCTGGACGACGCAGGTCCCGTCGGCCCACGACAGGCAGGTGCCCAGGAGATCGGTGAGTGCCGGCCCCCCGCTGGGACCGGTCTCGCCGCGGAGCACCCGGCGGACCACGACGCGCTGCCCGACCACGTGCGGACCAAGCATGTGCTCGGTCACATCGTGAGGCGGGTCTGCGGACGGCACGGTCGGGATACTAGGCTGTGTCCGAACGACTCCCAGTCTTGCCCTCAGGAGGCACCGGTGACCTACGTCATCTCCCAGCCGTGCGTCGACCTCAAGGACCGCGCGTGTGTTGACGAGTGTCCGGTCGACTGCATCTACGAGGGCAAGCGGATGCTCTACATCCACCCCGACGAGTGCGTCGACTGCGGCGCCTGCGAGCCGGTCTGCCCGGTCGAGGCGATCTTCTACGAGGACGACGTCCCCGAGGAGTCCAAGAGCTACTACGAGGCCAACGTCCACTTCTTCGACGACCTCGGCTCGCCGGGCGGCGCCGCCAAGATGGGCGAGATCGACCACGACCACCCGCTGATCGCCGCGCTGCCGCCGCAGGCCCAGGAGCACTGATCAGCCGGCTCCACCCGGTCTCCGCGCGTCTCCCGGACTTCCCCTGGGACGCTCTCGTCGAGCACGCCGAGCGGGCGCGGTCGCACCCCGACGGGATCGTCGACCTGTCGATCGGCACGCCGGTCGACCCGACGCCCGCCGTCGTGCAGGACGCGCTGCGCGCCGCGGCCGACTCGCCGGGGTACCCGCTGACGATCGGCACCGCTGCCACGCGGCAGGCCTGTGTCGACTGGCTGGCCCGGCGCCACGGCGTCACCGGCCTCGGCCTCGACGGCGTGCTCCCGCTCATCGGCTCCAAGGAGCTGGTCGCGGCCCTGCCCAGCCAGCTCGGCATCGGCCCGGGCGACCTGGTCGCGTGGCCCGAGCTCGCCTACCCGACGTACGAGGTCGGCGCGGCGCTGGCCGGCGCCCGCGGCGTCGCCACCGACTCGCTGACGGCGCTCGGTCCCGAGACGCCCGCGCTGCTCTGGATCAACTCACCGTCCAACCCGACCGGCCGGGTGCTGCCCCCCGAGCACCTCAAGAAGGTCGTCGACTGGTGCCGCGAGCGCGGCACCGTCCTGGTCTCCGACGAGTGCTACCTGGAGTGCGCCTGGGAGGCGACGCCGATGTCGGTGCTGCACCCCGACATCAGCGGCGGCTCGCACGAGGGCATCCTCGCCGTCCACTCGCTCTCGAAGCGCTCCAACCTCGCCGGCTACCGCTGCGCCTTCGTCGCCGGCGACCCGGCGCTGGTCGGCGAGCTGCTCGCCGTGCGCAAGAACCTCGGGCTGATCATGCCCGGGCCGCAGCAGGTCGCGATGGCGGCGGCGCTCGACGACGACGAGCACGTCGTCGAGCAGCACGCGCGGTACGCCGCCCGGCGGGCCCGGCTCCGCGAGGCGCTCGAGACGGCCGGCTTCACGATCGAGCACTCCGAGGCGTCGCTCTACCTGTGGTCCCGGCGTGCTTCGGAGGCCGGCGGTGACGACTGCTGGGAGACCGTGTCCTGGCTGGCCGATCGCGGCATCCTGGTCGCGCCGGGGGCGTTCTACGGCGCCGCGGGCTCGCGGCACGTGCGGGTGGCGTTCACGGCCACCGACGAGCGCGTCGACGCTGCGGTGGCCCGTCTCGTCGGCTAGCTCGCCAGCGTGATCGGGGCGTCGTGCCCGTCCGGCGTCAGGTAGTGGCCGTCGTCGAAGAGGATGACGCCGTTGCACAGCCGGCACCAGCCCTGGTCGCCGTTGTGGTCGGCGACCACCTGGGCCGTGCAGCAGTCAGCGGACGCGAGGTCGGGGCAGGTGGGTGAGTGAGTGCACATCTCGTCTCCAGGGGGCGCGTGGTCAACGTCTCCATCGGCAGGACGTCGGTGGGGCCTGAGTGGTTCCGGAGGTCGTTCCGGCCGCTCCCTCCCAGCATGCGCCGCGCATCGCGTCGGCGCAGCCGTTCTCCACAGTCGTCAGGAGTACACGTCGACGTGCACGTGGTCGCGGTGCTCGAGGATCGCGCGGTCACCGGAGCTCTCGGGCGGGTCGTAGTCGCGCCAGCCGCGCCCCGACTTGCGGCCCGCGGTCCAGATCCGGTCGTCGAAGATCACGGTCTTGATGTCCAGCCGGTCGGCCTGGGCGACCAGGTAGTGCGCGATCGCCCACCCCCGGATCTTGTTGGCCCGGCTGATCGGTCGCACGAAGATGTCCACCGCGCGGCCGTCGTAGTGGGCCGATCCCCGCATGTGGCCGCTGCGGACGCCCCCGGGCGCGAACCCGCCGAGGGGCGGGTCGCCGAAGACGCTGTCGACCTCGCGGCGCACGACGTCGGCGCGCGGGGTCAGCCCGGACCTCTTCAGCCTGGTCGTCGCCGCGTCGGGGGTGCCGCCGAGGCGACAGCTGAAGGCGTGCGGCGAGTTGCCGGACAGCGCGGACGCCAGCACGCGGGCATCCGCCTCGTGGTCGGCGTACGCCTCGGGGAAGCCGGAGCGCTGCACGCGCTGGGCGGCCACCGTGACCCGCATGCCCTCGTAGCCGTCGAGCCTCGCGAGCGCGTCGTAGAAGGCGTTCGTCGCGTAGTACGGGTCGAGGATGTCGTCCTCGGAGCCCCAGCCCTGCGACGGGCGCTGCTGGAAGAGACCGAGCGAGTCGCGGTCGCCGGACTCCAGGTTGTAGAGCTTGGACTCCTGGTACGCCGTCGCGAGGGCGATCGTGGCCGCGCGGGCGGGCATGCCCCGGTTGATCGCCACGGCGGTGATCAGCGCGGCGTTCTCGGCCTGCTCCACGTCGAGCGAGACGGTGCGCCCGTCGACGGTCGCGGTGCACCCGTCGGGTCGCAGGATCGGCGCGACCTGGCGCAGCAGGCCGTAGCCGACAGCGGCGGCGACGCCCACACTGGCGAGGCCGACCAGGGCCACGCCCGTGCGGAGCTTCATGGAGACAGTGTGCGGACGCGACCCAAGGCCACCGCGATCCTCAGTTGGCGTGCAGGTCGGCGTTGAGCTCGATGCCGGTGCTCTTCCACGGCACCGCCTCGATCGCGCCCGAGACCGAGTTGCGTCGGAAGAGCACGTTGCTCGCGCCGGAGAGCTCCACGGCCTTGATGACCTTGGTGCGGCTGTGCGCCAGGTCCGGGTCCGCGACGGTGACCTTGGTGCCGGCGGTGACGTAGCACCCGGCCTCGACGACGCAGTCGTCGCCGAGCGAGATGCCGATGCCGGCGTTGGCGCCCAGCAGGCAGCGCTCGCCGATCGAGACGACCTGCTTGCCGCCGCCGGAGAGGGTGCCCATGATCGAGGAGCCGCCGCCGATGTCGGAGCCGTCGCCGACCACGACGCCGGCCGAGATCCTTCCCTCGACCATGCTCGCGCCCAGCGTGCCCGCGTTGTAGTTGACGAAGCCCTCGTGCATCACCGTGGTGCCCTCGGCCAGGTGTGCCCCGAGCCGGACCCGGTCGGCGTCGGCGACGCGGACCCCGGTGGGCAGCACGTAGTCGACCATGCGGGGGAACTTGTCGACGCCGAAGACCGTGATGTGCCGCCCGCCGGCGCGCAGCCGGAGCCGGGTGGCCTCGAAGCCCTGGACCGCGCACGCGCCGGCGCTGGTCCACACGACGTTGGTGAGGAGCCCGAAGATGCCGTCGAGGCTGATCGAGTGCGGGACCACCAGCCGGCTCGACAGCAGGTGCAGGCGCAGCCAGACGTCCTCGGTCGAGGTCGGCGCGGCCTGGAGGTCGGCGACCTCGACCAGGCGGACCTCGGTGTGCACCCCACGGTCGGTGTCGGCACCCGCGAGCGGACCGAGCTCGGCCGGCGCCGTCGTACCCTCCGGCTGCTCGCCCAGCGCCGGCGACGGGAACCACACGTCGAGGACATTGCCGTCGGAGTCGATGGTGGCCAGGCCGAAGCCCCAGGCAGTCGTCGGTGTCGCGCTCACAGGCGCAGAGCCTAGTCGGCGCCGTACGCCGCTCAGCCGGTGCGCCCGTCGATGCACTCCCGGAGCAGGTCGGCGTGGCCGCAGTGGCGCGCGTACTCCTCGATCAGGTGCACCACGACCTCGCGCATCTCGATCGGGCCGTCGTCGTGCGAGCCCAGGTAGTCCATCGGGTGGGAGGCCTGGAACGCCCGGCCGTGCGCGACCTCCGCGCGCCAGGCCGCCCAGGCCTCGGCCACGACGTCGTCGTCGGCGACCGCGCCGTCGAAGTCGGCGTTGCGGTGCAGGTCCTTGCCCCACATCTTGGGCAGGTCGAGGTTGCGCCCCATCACGCGGCGCCACCACGAGAGCTCGACCGCTGCGAGGTGGCGGGCCAGGCCCAGCAGCGACAGCGTCGACGGCGGCACCGAGCGCCGCGCCAGCTGCTCGGCGTCGAGGCCCTCGCACTTGCGCTCGAAGGTCGTCCGGAAGTGGTCGAGGTACTCGCGCAGGACGGCTTCCTCGCCGCGCACGTCGTCATCGGTCATGCGCCCACCCGATCACCCGCGGGGCGCCGAAGCAATCCGATTGGCTCCGCACGACGCGCGCGCCGTACGCTGTGCGCACAGGCGTCCGAGCCGTCATCAGCGGCGAGCCTCCGGAAGAACAGCACGCGAGTGCCCAGTAGAACCGGACGGGTAGGCCCGTCACAGCCGTTTGAGTGGCCGTCCCCGGGCGGCAAGTGAGGTGGTACCGCGGCACACGTCGTCCTCACGTGACGACGACGCAGCGCAGGAGAGCCACCGATGACCTATCCGAAGGTCCCCACGTCCGACACGGGCAGTGTCCCGTCGAGCCCACGCTTCCCCGAGATCGAGGAGCGGGTGCTCGCGTACTGGGAGCAGGACGGCACCTTCCAGGCCAGCATCGACCAGCGCGACCCCGGCGAGGACGGCGCGAACGAGTTCGTCTTCTACGACGGCCCGCCCTTCGCCAACGGGCTGCCGCACTACGGCCACCTGCTGACCGGCTACGTCAAGGACCTGATCCCGCGCTACCAGACGATGCGCGGCAAGAAGGTCGAGCGGCGCTTCGGCTGGGACACCCACGGGCTGCCCGCCGAGCTCGAGGCGATGCGCCTCAACGGCATCAAGACCACCGACGAGATCGTCGAGATGGGCATCGACAAGTTCAACGAGGCCTGCCGCGCCTCGGTGATGAAGTACACCGGCGACTGGCGCGAGTACGTCACCCGGCAGGCCCGCTGGGTCGACTTCGACAACGACTACCGCACCATGAACCCCGACTACATGGAGTCGGTGATCTGGGCCTTCCAGCAGCTCTTCGACAAGGGGCTGATCTACGAGGGCTTCCGCGTGCTGCCCTACTGCTGGAACGACGAGACGCCGCTCTCCAACCACGAGCTGCGGATGGACGACGACGTCTACCAGATGCGCCAGGACCCCGCGGTCACCGTCGGGTACGACGTGACGACGGACGGCCCGTTCCAGGGCGCCAAGCTGCTCGTCTGGACGACGACGCCGTGGACGCTGCCGAGCAACCTCGCGGTGATGGTCGGCGAGGACATCGAGTACGTCGTGGTCTCGGTCGAAGGCGTGCGCTACATCCTGGCCGCAGCACGGGTCGCGTCGTACGCCCGCGAGCTGGGCGACGACCCGGAGGTGACCTGGCGTGGCACCGGTGCGGACCTGCTCGGGCTCACCTACACGCCCCCGTTCACCTACTACGCCGGCCACGACAACGCCTTCCGCGTGGTCCCGGCCGAGTTCGTCACGACCACGGACGGCACGGGCCTGGTGCACACCGCGGGCGCCTTCGGTGAGGACGACAAGATCGTCACCGACCGCGAGGGCATCGAGGCCGTGATGCCGGTCGGCAAGGACGGCAGGTTCACGTTCCCGGTCGTCGAGTACGAGGGCATGCTCGTCTTCGACGCCAACCTGCACGTGATCGACCACCTCAAGGCCGCGACCGCCGGCACGGGCGAGACCGGGGCGGTGTCGCCGGGCACGGTGCTGCTGCGCCGGGAGACCTACGACCACAGCTACCCGCACTGCTGGCGCTGCCGCGAGCCCCTGATCTACAAGGGCGTCTCGTCGTGGTTCGTCGAGGTGACCGCGATCAAGGCGCGGATGCTCGAGCTCAACCAGGAGATCAACTGGGTGCCGGACCACATCCAGGACGGCCAGTTCGGCCGCTGGCTGGAGAACGCCCGCGACTGGTCGATCACCCGCAACCGCTTCTGGGGCTCCCCGGTGCCGGTGTGGAAGAGCGACGACCCGACGTACCCGCGCATCGACGTCTACGGCTCCTTCGAGCAGATCGAGGCCGACTTCGGCCGGCTGCCGCGCAACCACCAGGGCGAGCCCGACCTGCACCGCCCCTACGTCGACGACCTGGTGCGCCCGAACCCCGACGACCCGACCGGCCGGTCGACGATGCGCCGCGTCGCCGACGTGCTGGACGTGTGGTTCGACTCTGGCTCGATGTCGTTCGCCCAGGTGCACGTGCCGTTCGAGAACGAGGAGTGGTTCCAGCACCACTTCCCGGCCGACTTCATCGTCGAGTACATCGGCCAGACCCGCGGCTGGTTCTACACGCTGCACATCCTGGCGACCGCGCTCTTCGACCGCCCGGCCTTCGAGAACTGCATCAGCCACGGCATCGTGCTGGGCTCCGACGGCAACAAGATGTCGAAGTCGCTGCGCAACTACCCCGACGTGCGGGAGGTCTTCGACCGCGACGGCGCCGACGCGATGCGCTGGTTCCTGATGTCGTCGCCGATCCTGCGCGGCGGCAACCTCGTCGTCACCGAGCAGGGCATCCGCGACTCGGTGCGGCAGGTGCTGATCCCGCTGTGGAACAGCTGGTACTTCTTCCAGCTCTACGCCAACGCCGCCCGGAGCGGGCAGGGGTACGACGCCTCGGTCTCGACCGCGTCGACGGACCCGCTCGACCGCTACCTGCTGGCCAAGTGCCGCGACTACGTCGAGGAGATGACCACGACGCTCGACGCGTACGCCGTCGCCGAGGCGTGCGACGCGACGCGGTCCTTCCTCGACGTGCTGACGAACTGGTACATCCGGCGCTCGCGCGACCGGTTCTGGGGCGACAGCCCGGCCGCCTTCGACACGCTCTACACCGTGCTCGAGGTCGTCTGCCGGACGACGGCGCCGCTGATGCCGCTGACGACCGAGGAGGTCTGGCGCGGGCTGACCGGCGCTCGCTCGGTGCACCTCGCCGACTGGCCGCTCGTCGACGAGCTGCCCGCCGACGACGCGCTGGTCGCGGCGATGGACCAGGTGCGCGAGGTCTGCTCGGCGGTGTCCGCGCTGCGCAAGGCCCGCAACCTGCGCAACCGGCTCCCGCTCGCCGCACTCACCGTCGTCGTGGCCGACCCGGCCGCGCTCGCCGGCTTCGAGGCGATCGTGCGCGACGAGGTCAACGTCAAGGACGTCCGGCTGCTCGCGGCCGACTCGGACGAGGCGGCGTCGTACGGCGTCGAGCAGAAGCTCACCGTCAACGCCCGCGCTGCGGGTCCGCGCCTCGGCAAGGATGTCCAGCTCGCGATCAAGGGCTCGAAGTCGGGCGACTGGTCGGTGGCCGAGGACGGCACGGTCACGTCCGGAGGCCTGGCGCTGGAGGAGGGGGAGTACGCCCTCGAGACCGTCGCCGGCTCCGCCGATGCCGACTCGGCGACCGGCGTGCTGCGCAGCGGCGGGTTCGTCGTCCTCGACACCGAGGTCACGCCCGAGCTGGCGGCCGAGGGTCTCGCCCGCGACCTGGTGCGCGCGGTCCAGCAGGCCCGACGCGACGCCGGCCTCGACGTCTCCGACCGGATCGCGCTGACCATCGCCGGGGGAGCGGACGTCCAGGCGGCGGCCCGCACCCACGAGCGGCTGATCGCCGCCGAGACCCTCGCCACGTCGTACGACGTCACGGCGGGGCCGGAGGGCGAGCCGACGCTGACCGTCACCAAGGCCTAGCTGGTTTCGAGGCTCAGGCGCCAGGGCGCCTTCGCACCTCAACCACCGTCAGCCGGAGATGCCCAGCCGGCCGGCGAGGCGGTCGAGGGAGCCGAGGACCTCGTCCTCGGACTTGTCCGGGACTCCCCAGATCAGCTCCGTGGCGCCGGCCTCGGCCCAGGCCATCAGGTCCTGCGGGTCGGGCTTGAAGGCGATCAGGATCCGGATGTCGGGCGCGCCGGAGCGTCCCGCGTCGGCCCAGGCCTTCTTCAGCGCCTCGATCTGGCCCGAGATGTCGGACTGGGTGGGCGTGGTCATCCAGCCGTCGGCGTTCGCCGCGATCCAGGCGAAGGTCTTCGGGCCGCCACCGGCGCCGATGATCAGCGGGATGTGGCTCGCCGGCTTCGGGAACGCCCACGAGGGACCGAACGAGACGAACTGCCCGTCGTACGACGCCTCCTCCTGCGTCCACAGCGAGCGCATCGCCTCGACGTACTCCTTGAGCACCGTGCGCCGCTTCGCGGCCGGCACCTGGTGGTCGGCGAGCTCGTCGGTGTTCCAGCCGAAGCCCGCGCCGATCTCGACCCGCCCGCCGGAGAGGTGGTCGAGGGTCGCGATCTGCTTGGCCAGCGTGATCGGGTCCGACTCGACCGGCAGCGCGACGGCCGTGGACAGCTTGATCCGCGACGTCACCTGCGCGGCCGTCGCCAGCGAGATCCAGGGGTCGAGGGTCCGCATGTAGCGGTCGTCGGGGAGCGTCTCGTCGCCGGTCCCGGGATGCGCGGCGGTGCGCTTGACCGGGATGTGCGTGTGCTCCGGCACGTAGAACGTGTCGAAGCCCCGCTCCTCGGCCGCCGCAGCGAGGGTGGCCGGCCGGATGCCGCGGTCGGAGGTGAAGAGGACGAGTCCGTTGCGCATGCGCCCACACTAGAACGTGTTCCACTTCTCTGGACAGCAGTCCACCCGGAGCTGCGGTGTGGACTCCACCACGGTGCCCGCGCCGGCCCGGCTGGTTGGATGGTGCCCGTGACGATCCTCGACCTGACGACCGACGCCGTCTCCCTCACCGAGCAGCTGGTCAACATCGAGTCCGTGAGCCTCGACGAGCAGCGGATCGCCGACGCCGTCGAGCAGGCGCTGCGCGGGCTGGGCCACCTCGAGGTCGTACGCCGGGGCAACAACGTCATCGCCCGCACCGATCTCGGCCGCTCCGAGCGCGTCGTGATCGCGGGCCACCTCGACACCGTCCCGCTCAACGACAACCTGCCCGCCCGCCGCGAGGGCGCCCTCCTGCACGGCCTCGGCACCTGCGACATGAAGGGCGGCGACGCGGTCATCCTGCGGATCGCCGCGACCGTGCCCGAGCCCAACCGCGACGTCACCTTCATCCTGTACGACGCGGAGGAGATCGCCGCCGAGCACAACGGCCTGCGCCGGCTGGCCGAGACCGACCCCGGACTGCTCGCCGCGGACTTCGCGATCCTGATGGAGCCCTCCAACGCCGGCGTCGAGGCCGGCTGCCAGGGCACCCTCCGCGTCGAGGTCCGCACCACCGGCGAGCGCGCGCACACCGCGCGCGCCTGGCGCGGGTCCAACGCGATCCACAAGGCCGGCGCGGTGCTCCGGCGGCTCGAGGAGTACGTCCCCCGCAAGCCGGTCATCGACGGGCTCGAGTACCACGAGGGCCTCAACGCGGTCTTCGTCCGCGGAGGCGTCGCGGGCAACGTGCTCCCCGACGAGTGCGTCGTCGAGGTCAACCACCGCTTCGCGCCCGACCGCTCCGAGGCGGAGGCCGAGGCCTTCGTCCGCGAGTTCTTCGAGGGCTACGACGTGACCCTCACCGACTCCGCGCCGGGCGCGCTGCCCGGGCTCGCCCTGCCGGCCGCCCGGGCCTTCGTCGACCTCGTCGGCGGCGAGGTCCTCCCCAAGTTCGGCTGGACCGACGTCGCTCGGTTCAGCGCACTCGGCATCCCGGCGGTCAACTTCGGCCCGGGTGACCCGATGCTCGCCCACAAGCAGGAGGAGCACGTGCCCGTGGAGCACATCGAGCGCTGCGAGGCGCTGCTGACCAGGTGGCTGACGTCATGATGTCCAAGCGCAAGGGGCCGATCCTGCAGCGGCGCGACCAGGTCGACCACGGCACCACCGACCAGCGGCTGCTCGACTCGCGCGGCGCGACCGACTGGGTCCACACCGACCCCTGGCGGGTGCTGCGGATGCAGGCGGAGTTCGTCGAGGGCTTCGGCGCCTTCGCCGAGCTGGGCCCGGCGATCGCGGTCTTCGGCTCGGCGCGCACCCCCACCGACAGCCCCTGGTACGCCGCCGGCGAGGTCGCCGGGCGACGCCTGGTCGAGGAGGGGTTCGCCGTCATCACCGGCGGCGGCCCCGGTGCGATGGAGGCGGCCAACAAGGGCGCGTGCGAGGCGGGCGGCGTCAGCGTCGGCCTCGGCATCGAGCTGCCGTGGGAGTCGGGCCTCAACGAGTGGGTCGACGTCGGCGTCAACTTCCGCTACTTCTTCGCCCGCAAGACCATGTTCGTCAAGTACGCCCAGGGCTTCATCGTCCTCCCCGGCGGCATCGGCACCCTCGACGAGCTGTTCGAGGCGCTGACGCTGGTGCAGACCGGCAAGATCACCGACTTCCCGATCGTGCTCATCGGCACGGCGTACTGGCAGGGCCTGCTCGGCTGGCTGCGCGACACCGCGCTGGCCACCGGCACCGTCAGCGAGATCGACCTGGACCGGCTGATCCTCACCGACGACGTCGACGAGGCCGTCGAGCTGATGGTCTCCGCACGAGAGGCGCACGGCTCGTGACCTGGTTCTTCGCCATCCTGGTGGTCCTCGCGCTCGGTGGCGTCGCCCTGCTCGCCGCCGGCCGCGGCACCCCGCTGGCCGAGGTGTACGACGACCGCCCCGACGCCACCGTCACCGCGACCGGACCGCTCGCGGCCGACGACCTGCGCCGCGTGCGCTTCTCGCTGGCCTTCCGCGGCTACCGGATGTCGGAGGTCGACGCCCTCCTCGACCGACTGGCCCAGGAGCTCGCCCAGCAGCACGAGACGGCCGCGCCCGACCCCACGCCCGACCCCGTGTCCGACCCCACGCCCGACCCCGCGCCCGACCCCGGGCGTGGCGACGACGCCGCGCTGTAGGGCACACTTCGCACCGTGTCGACCGAGGTGACCGAGAGGGTCGTGTACGTCCTCACCGCGCTGGCCGCGGTGGTGGTCGTGGTCACGCGACTCCGGCTGGGCCGCGACCGCCGGGGCGCGGGTCGCCTGCAGATGGGCCGGGGACTGGTCGACGTGCACACCGTCGTCGGGGTGCTCGCGCTCGCGTCCTGGGTGGCCTTCCTGGTCGCCCCGGAGGACAGCTTCCTCGGCAGCTCGACCTTCGGCATCATCTCGTTGGCGTGCTGGTGGGTCACGGTGGTGGCCGGCCTGATGCTGCTCGCACGCTGGCGCCGCCCCCGGGGCCGCCACGCCGACCCCGGCGACGACGGCCCGTGGTGGGGTCCCGCACTCTCCGTCCTGGGGCACATCGGCCTCCTCGGCGGGGTCTGCTTCTTCACCTGGGCCTATCTCTTCTCCCGGATCTGAGCATCGTCGCCCGGGTGTGACAGGGTGCCGGGCATGCGTCTCGGACACCTGCTCGTCACCGCCACCGCGCTCGCCGCCGGATCACTGGTCGCCTCGCCGACCACCGCGACGTCGTACGCCGCACCCGCGCCGCGGGAGCGTCCGGCGGTGATCGAGAAGGTGGTGATCGGCCACTCGGTGAAGGGCCGGCCGATCGTCGCCTGGCACCTCGGCGAGCCCCGCGGGAAGCGGGTGCTGCTGGTCGCGACCATGCACGGCGACGAGGGCAGGCCGCGCCAGATCCTCAACGCGCTGCGCGACGGGCGCCGCATCCACGACCTCAACCTGTGGGTCGTGCCGGTCTACAACCCCGACGGCCTGGCGCGGGGCACCCGCAAGAACGCCCGTGGTGTCGACCTCAACCGCAACTTCCCCTACCACTGGGCCGACCTCGACGGGTCGTACGAGTCCGGCTCGCGTGCGGGCTCGGAGCCGGAGACCCGGGCGATGATGCGCTTCCTGCGCAAGCTGCGGCCCACGCGGATCCTCAGCTTCCACCAGCCGCTCCACGGCGTCGACACCGACACCAAGAGGCCGTCGTACTCCCGTCACGTCGCCCGGGAGCTGGGTCTCCCGCTCAAGTCCTTCACGTGCGGCGGCGTGTGCCACGGGACGATGACCGGCTGGTTCAACCGCAGGTTCGACGGCGCCGCGGTCACCGTCGAGTACGGCGCCCGCCCCTCCCGCACGCAGATGCGGACCCGGGCGCCGCGCCAGGTGCTCCGGATCTTCGGCGGCACCCGGATCACTCCCCGGTGAAGACCGGCTTCTCCTTGGCGACGAACGCGGCGACGGCGGCCCGGTGGTCGGCGGTGGCGCCGGTCTTGGTCATCATCGCGCTCTCGAGCTCCAGGGCCTCCTCGAGGGAGTGCCCGGCGGCGTACGCCACCGACTGACGCATCGCGCCGAGGGCGACGGTCGGGCCGGCGGCGAGACGGGCGGCGAGGGCACCCACCTCGGCGGTCAGCTCGTCGGCGGGGACGACCTTGGTCGCGAGCCCCAGCTCCAGGGCGTCGGCCGCGCTGATCGTGCTGGGGAAGTAGAGCAGCTCCATCGCCTTGGCTCGACCGACCAGCCGCTGGAGGTGATAGCTGGCGCCGGTGTCGCACGAGAGCGCGACGTTGGCGAAGGCCAGGTTGAAGCCCGCGGTGTCGGCGACGATGCGCAGGTCGCAGGCGAAGGCGAGGCTGGAGCCCGCGCCGGCGGCGACCCCGTTGACGGCCGCGATCACCGGCTTCGCCATGCCGGCGAGGAGGGTCACGGTCGGGTTGTAGTGCTTGTCGACCGTCGTGAAGAGCGCGTCGCTGCCGCCGTTCTCGAGGAGCTCGACGTGCTCCTTGAGGTCCTGTCCGGTGCAGAAGGCCTTGCCGGTGCCGGTCAGCACGACGCAGCGCACGGCCGGGTCGTCGGCGACCTGGCGGACGGTCTCGAGCAGCAGCTCCTTGGTGGCGATGTCGAGGCTGTTGTACGCCGCCGGACGGTTCAGCGTGATGGTGCCGACGCCGTCGGTGACGTCGAGCAGCACGGGGGACTCGGTCATGGACGCATGATGTCAGGCGCCCAGGCATCGTGCGACGAAGCGGTCGGCGCCGGGCTTGAGCCGGGTCGCCTCGGTCGCGAACAACGCGGCCGCGTCCCCTCCGGGCCAGTCGTCGGGGAGCAGCTCGTCGGGCAGGCCCGGGTCGGCGAAGAGGAACTTCCGCCACTCGTGGACCAGGTGGAAGCGGGCCGCGAAGGCCGCCTCGTCCTCGTCGTCGTGGGCGTCGAGGTGGTGGTCGACCAGGCCGTCGGCGCTCTCGAGCCAGCCGTCGTACGACGACCGGAGCGTGCTCAGGTCCCACGCGCCGGTCGGCTCGGGGTCGAACCGGTCGGCCCACGCGGTCCGCGCGGTGGCCCCGGCGCGCTCGAGGACCGAGTCGAGCTCCACGCGGGGGAAGGGGCTCACCCAGACGTTGTCCACGAGCTCGGCGTACCCCACGAAGGTCAGGTCGGCGCGCAGGCGGGCGCGGGTGGGCCGTTCCGGCGCCTGGATGAAGACGAGCTGCCAGCGGCCGTCCCAGGTCGGCACGCGCCGGCGGTAGATGCGGTGGCCGGCCTCGTCGAGCCGGCGGTTGGCGCGCTCGGTCGTCCGGTAGCCGCGAGCGCCGCTGAGCTGCACCGGCTCCAGCCACCCCTGCATGACCATCCGCGAGATCGCCGTACGCACCGCGGGGGCGGCGATCCCGACCGGGTCGAGCATCCGGACGACGGCCGCCACGGGGGCCTCGCTCCCGCGGGCGCGCAGGTGGTCTCCGTACACGTCGAAGAGTGCCGAGCGGGCCTGCATAGGCTGAGTCTGCCAGCCCTCCCCGTCGGCAAGTGTGTGCCCTGTGCGCCAGGTCACCGCGTCATGGGGGATAATGGTCTGCGCGATGGCGCAGCGAGCACGCTCGGAGGCTCGGCTGGCCCTGACAGGTAGAGGAAGGTGCGCGGATGGCGGCGATGAAGCCGCGGACGGGCGACGGTCCGCTGGAGGTCACGAAGGAGGGACGAGGCATCGTGATGCGCGTCCCGCTCGAAGGTGGTGGCCGCCTCGTTGTCGAGCTCAATGCCGAGGAAGCCGGTGCTCTCGGCAATGCCCTCAAGGATGTCGTCGGCTGACGCCGTGTCGGCACACCAGGCCTCACCACTTCCGAGCCAGGCCTCACCTCCCGACTTCGCCCTGAGTGCGGCCCTGCCGCACGCCGTGGTGGGGGTGGAGGTCGTGGCCCTGCCGGTCCTGCCCGGGGAGGACGGCTCCGCCGTCCTGCTCGGGCCCGGTGCGGCCGAGCTCTCGGACCTGCTCGGGATCGACCTGTACGGCGTCCTCGAGCTCTCCGAGGCGACCGGCCGTGCCGGTGAGGTGACGTCGGTGCCGGTGCCGCTGGGCACGCCCGACGGCGCCGACCTGGTCTCCGTGCTGCTCGTGGGGGTCGGCGCCCAGCGCGCCCAGGACTTCCGTCGGGCCGGGGCCGCGCTGGCGCGCGCGACCCGCGACCGCGATGCGGTGGCCACGTCGATCCCGGCGATCGCCCCGGACGTCGCGGTGACGCCGTTCGTCGTGGGCGCGATGCTCGGCTCCTTCCACTTCCACTGGCGCTCCGGTGCGCCCGAGCACCGGCCGGTCGCACGGGTCGTGCTCGCCGACGTGCCGGACGACCTGTCGCCGGTGCTGGCCCGCGCCGTCGCCGTCGGCGGCGCAGGCTGGCGCTCGCGACTGCTGGCGACGGTGCCCTCCAACCTCAAGAACCCCGCCTGGCTCGCCGACCAGGCCCGGGCGATCGCGACCGAGCACGGCCTCGAGCTCACCGTCTGGGACGAGAAGCAGCTGGCCGCCGAGGGCTTCGGCGGCATCGTCGGGGTCGGTCAGGCATCGGCCACCCCGCCGCGGCTGATCCGCCTCGACTACGCGCCGCCGAAGGCGACCCGTCGTACGCCGACGGTCGTGATCGTCGGCAAGGGCATCACCTTCGACACCGGCGGTCTCTCGATCAAGCCGGGCGAGGCGATGGTCAACATGAAGCGCGACATGACCGGCGGTGCCGTGGTGCTCGCGACCATGGCGGCCCTCGCCGCCGTCGGCTGCCCGGTGCGCGTCGTCGGGCTGGTGGCCGCCGCGGAGAACGCCGTCGGCGGCAACGCGCTGCGCCCCGGTGACGTCGTACGCCACTTCGGCGGGCGCACCACCGAGGTCAACAACACGGACGCCGAGGGCCGCGTGGTGCTCGCCGACGCCCTCGCCTACGCCGTGAGCGAGATCAAGCCCGCCGTGATCGTCGACGTCGCCACCCTGACCGGGGCGATGAAGGTCGCGCTCGGTCAGCAGGTCGGCGGGTTCTTCGCCAACGACGACGCGCTCGCCGACGTGATCGCGAGGGCCGGCGAGGCGGCGGGGGAGCCGCTGTGGCGCTTCCCGCTGAGCGACACCTACGAGCCCAAGCTCAGCTCGACGGTCGCCGACGCCGACAACGCGGCGGGCGGCCCGGGCGCGATCACGGCCGCGCTCTTCCTGCAGCACTTCGTCGGGGAGACCCCGTGGGCCCACCTCGACATCGCCTCGGTGGGCGACGCCCCCGAGGAGTCCTACGAGTGGACCACCGGCCCGACGGGCTTCGGTGCCCGCGCGCTGCTCGAGTGGCTCGGCTCGCCGGACCCGGTGGCCGCGGTCACCGGCTGAGCCTGCGTGCGCCTACTCGGCGTCCGGGCTCCACTCCTTCTTCGCGACCAGCAGCCCGTCTCCGACGGGCAGCAGCAACGGCACCAGGCCCGCGTGCTCGGCCACCTCGCGCCCGAGGTCGCGGATCGCGACCGTCTCCTCGTCGCGCTGGGCCGGGTCGGCGACCCGGTCGTGCCACAGGGCGTTGTCGAAGGCCACGACCCCGCCGGGTCGCAGCAGGCGCAGCGCCTCGGCGAGGTAGGCGGAGTACTCGCGCTTGTCCCCGTCGCAGAAGACCAGGTCGTAGTGGCCGTCGGTCAGCCGGGGCAGCACGTCGAGCGCGGCACCGGAGATGGTGCGGGCCCGCTGGTTGGCGAAGCCGGCCTCGGTGAAGGACTGCCGGGCCAGGCGCTGGTGCTCGGTCTCGATGTCGACGGTCGTCAGCACGCCGTCGGCGCGCATGCCGCGCAGCAGCCAGAGCCCCGAGACGCCGGTGCCGGTGCCGATCTCGACCACCGCGCGGGCGTCGAGGACCGAGGCCAGGAAGCGCAGTGCCGCGCCGCCACCGGAGCCGATCGGCGTCACGCCGACCTCGACCGCCCGAGCGCGGGCGGCGGCAACGACCTCGTCCTCATCGACGAACTCTTCGGCGTACGACCAGCTGGGAGGCTTCACCGGCCCAACGTATCGCGACAGCGACGCCGCGGGCGGGAACACCGGCCGCGGCTCGCTCGTTCTCCCCATCGAGCCCGGCACGAGGACACTGGCCTCACAGGATTCTCTCAGTACGTGTCCCTACGGTGACGAAAGGCAAGGCGTTGTTCCCGGATACGCGCAAGCGTGGCAAGCGAGTCGAGGAGGCTCCGGTGGACGTTCCCCAGGACCGGGTGGTCGAGGGTCCCACCGAGGGCGTGCCCACCTGGGAGGAGATCGTCGAGCGCCACTCCGACCGGGTCTACCGGCTCTCCTACCGCCTGACCGGCAACCGGCACGACGCCGAGGACCTCACCCAGGAGGTGTTCGTCCGCGTCTTCCGCTCGCTGTCCACCTACACCCCGGGGACGTTCGAGGGCTGGCTGCACCGCATCACCACCAACCTCTTCCTCGACCAGGCCCGCCGCAAGCAGCGGATCCGCTTCGACGCCCTCTCCGACGAGCGCGCCGAGCGGATCACCTCGGCGGCGCCGACGCCCGACCTGGCGTACGTCGACCGCACCTTCGACGACGACATCGAGCAGGCGCTCGCGACCTTGCCCCCCGACTTCCGCGCGGCCGTCGTGCTGTGCGACGTCGAGGGTCTGACGTACGAGGAGATCGCCGAGATCCTCGGCACCAAGCTCGGCACCGTCCGCTCGCGCATCCACCGGGGCCGCGCCATGCTCCGCACCGCGCTGGCCCACCGCGCGCCCAGCGCCGGCCGGGTCCGGTACGCCGGCCCCGCCTCGGGCCAGCTGCTCTCGGGCTGGGGGTCGGTGCAGTGATCGGACCGGTCGGACACCTCGGCACGAAGGTCAGCGCCCTGCTCGACGGGCGGCTCTCCGCCGACGACACCGAGCGGGCGTGGGCGCACGTGCACACCTGTCACGCCTGCCGTGACCTGGTCGAGCGCGAGGGCTGGGTGAAGACCAGCCTGGCCGGGCTGTCCTTCGGTCCCACCAGCGCCTCCGACAGCCTGAAGGGCTCCCTGCTGGGTGCCCTCCCGGCCACGCCCGACGACGATTTCCTCACGAGCGACCGCGACCACCGCCGGCGTCAGGTCGGCCTGGTCGCGCTCGGTGGCGGCGCCGTCGGCGCGGCGGTCGTGGGCGTGCTCGCGCTCGGGTTCGCGCCGGCCGACGCGCCCACCAACGACCGGCGCGCCCCCGCCTCGATCAACCAGAGTCAGGCTCCCCGGGTTCCGGCGACCAGCGACCCGCACCTGCTCCGCTCGTCGGTCTCAGCGACCCCCCGCAAGTAGCCCAGGAGGCATGAGCCTTCGGGTCACGGGACATGATGGTGTCGTGAGCCACGACGACGCCCCTCCGTCCGGCGCCGAGCCGACCCAGCCCCTCCCGGTCGCGCCCCCGCCGCCGGCCGGCCCCGCGCCGAGCTGGGTGCCGCCGACGACGCAGCCGCCGCCGTACGTCGGGTGGCAGCAGCCGACCCCCTTCGGCGCGCAGCCGCCCCCGCCGAACCGCCCGCCCGCTGGGCGCAGCCGGGTGCCCGGCTGGCTCTGGCCGGTCGTGTGCGTCCTGGCCCTGGTGCTCGGCGTCCTCGGCGGCCTGGTCGGCGGCGCGGCGTACGAGGGCCTCCGTGACGACGCGGGCACCGTGAGCGGGGGCCTCGACGACGTGGACACCGTCTCGGAGCCGCCCCTCGAGGCCGACAACGGCTCGATCGCGGCCGTCGCCCAGAAGATGCTGCCGAGCACGGTGCAGATCATCGCGGAGTACGACGGCAAGGCAGGCGGCGCGACCGGCTCGGGGTTCGTGCTCGACCGGCAGGGCCACGTGATCACCAACAACCACGTCGTCTCCGATGCTGCGAAGGACGACGGCCCGATCCAGGTCGTCGACCAGGACGGCAACCGCTACAAGGCCACGATCGTGGGGCGCAGCCCCGTCTACGACCTGGCCGTCCTCTACGTCCCGAAGGCGCGCGGGCTCTCGCCCGCTGCCCTGGGCACCTCGCGCCGGCTCGTGGTCGGTGAGGGCGTGGTGGCCATCGGCTCGCCGCTCGGGCTGAGCTCCACGGTGACCGCAGGCATCGTGAGCGCGCTGCACCGCCCGGTCACCACGGGTGACTCGAGCAACGACTCGTCGTACATCAACGCCGTCCAGACCGATGCCGCCATCAACCCCGGCAACTCCGGTGGTCCGCTGGTCAACCTGCAGGCCCAGGTCGTCGGCGTGAACTCCGCGATCGCGACCACCGGCGGCTCCATCGGGGGTGAGTCCGGCAGCATCGGCGTCGGCTTCGCGATCCCGATCGAGCAGGTGAAGATCACCGCCGACCAGATCCTGCGCACCGGCAAGGCGCGCTACCCGATCATCGGCGCCAAGGTGCAGACCGGTGAGTCCGACGGCACCGGCGCGACCGTCGACTCCGTCGGCTCCGGCACCCCGGCCGCCGACGGTGGCCTCCTCAAGGGCGACCTGATCACCGAGGTCGACGGTGCCCGCGTCACCGACGGCATCGCCCTGATCGTCGCCATCCGCACCCACCAGCCCGGCGAGACCGTGAAGTTCACCGTCGTCCGCGACGGCGACGAGCGCACCGTCACCCTGAAGCTCGACGGCGAGGTCGGCTAGCCCCACCGGCGCCGGGTGTGGGTGAGGGCTGCCGGGGCCGGGCGTTCCGGTGGTTGAGGTGTGAGGGCCGCCAGGCCCGAGCCTCGAAACCCCGGAAGGCCGACGGAGGCCTGCGGCCGGGCGGTTGATGCAGGCCGACAGGCAGCGAGGGCGGGTACGGCGAGCTGGGGCCCCGGTCGGCCTCCCGGGCCTGAGCCCCCCGGTGGTTGAGGTGTGAGGGCCGCCAGGCCCGAGCCTCGAAACCCCGGAAGGCCGAGCGCGGCCTGCGGCCGGGCGGTTGTCGCGCGCCAACAGGCGGAGAAGGCGTACGGCCCACCGGTGGTTGAGGTGTGAGGGCCGCCAGGCCCGAGCCTCGAAACCCCGGAAGGCCGAGCGCGGCCTGCGGCCGGGCGGTTGTCGCGCGCCAACAGGCGGAGAAGGCGTACGGCGCACCGGTGGTTGAGGTGTGAGGGCCGCCGGGCCCGAGCCTCGAAACCCCGGAAGGCCGACGGCGGCCCGCGGATCGTCGTTCTGCGCGCAATGGGGTGGAAAACGCGCGTACGCCGAGGGGGTCTCGACGGCGCTCGCTGGCGCTCGCTGCTCGACCACCGGGTTGGTCGCGGGCCGGGTCTCGACGACGTTCGCTGTTCGACCACGGGGGAGGCACGGAACCCGCGCTTGGACCATTGCGGTTCGAACACACGTTCGATACAATGAGACATGGCCCAGCACTCCGCACCTGACGCGCCTCGTACGGTGCCGACCGCGGCCGCGCGCCAGGGCCTCGAGCAGCTGCTCGCACCGCTTCAGTCCGAGCTCTCCGAACGCGAGCTGGTCGACACCCTCCGGCTGTTCGAGGACGTCAAAGCCACGCTGTGCGCCGCCCAGGCCACCGTCACCGTGCGCCTCGACCAGGCCGTCCGCGCCCGTCACGCCGCAGCCCGGGTCCCTGCCGCCCAGCAGGGCCGCGACGTCGCCGGCCTGATTGGATACGCCCGACGCGAGTCACCGGCCAGAGGACGCCGCCTCCTCGGCCTCGCACACGCCCTGACCGAGCAGCCCCACACCCACGCCGCGATGGCCGCCGGCGAGTTGTCGGAGTGGCGGGCGACGCTCATCAGCCGTGAGACCTCCTGCCTCTCGCGTCAGGACCGCGCCGTCGTCGACGCCCACATCAGCGCGCGCCGGCCGGACGGCACCTACCCCTTCGAGGGGTGGGGCGACCAACGCCTGGTCGCCGAGACCCAACGACACGTCATCGCCCTCGACCCCGAAGCGGTCGTCAACCGCCGGGCCAGGGCCGAGGCTGACCGGCACGTCACCATGCGCCCCGCCCCCGACACCATGGCCCGGCTCTCCGTCCTGCTGCCCGCCGCCCAAGGCGTCGCCGTGTGGGCCACCCTCACCCGAGCCGCCGAACACGCCCGATCCACCGGCGACCCCAGAAGCCGGGGCCAGGTCATGGCCGACACCCTCGTCGAGCGCATCACCGGACTCGCCCACGCCGACAACGTCCCGGTCACCGTCAACGTCGTGATCTCCGACCAAGCCCTCCTCGACGGTGACCACCAACCCGCTTGGCTCCAGAGCTACGGACCCGTCCCCGCCGACACCATCAGCCCCGACTCCATGACCGCGATCCGCAGGCTCTACGCGAAGCCCACCAACGGCACCCTGGTGACCATGGAGTCCACCGCCCGGGAGTTCCCCACCGCCCTGGCCCGGTTCATCGAGCTCCGCGACCGCACCTGCCGCACTCCCTACTGCGACGCACCCGTCCGGCACCGCGACCACGCCCAGGACCACTCCCGCGGTGGACCGACCACCGCCACCAACGGACAAGGCCTCTGCGCCCACTGCAACCACGCCAAGCAGGCGCCCGGCTGGGCCGCCGGACCCATCCACGGACCACCTCAACAGCCCCACACCATCCGCACCATCCTCCCGACCGGCCACGAGATCACCACGTCGGCGCCACCGACACCACGACCCAGCACCCTGCGACCCACCAGCACCGCCGAGATCCACCTGAGCCAGATTGCTCTCGAGTACGCCGCCTGAGGTGCTCTCGAGTACGACGCCGGCACGCCTGCGGACGGGTCGACGTCGCCGCGATTGCAGGTTGTTGCACCGGACGGGGCTATGGTTCGCGCTCTGCCCCGGAAGGAACTGCATATGGCTACGGACTACGACGCGTCCCGCAAGACTGAAGACGAGCAGAAGGAAGAGAGCCTCGAGGCACGTCGCCTCACCTCGGGCGAGCAGGATAAGACCTCGGGCAAGGTGGACGAGGACGAGGCCGAGCTCGCGGACACGTATGAGCTGCCCGGTGCGGATCTCTCGCACGAGACGCTCTCGATCGAGGTCACGCCCAAGCAGGCCGACGAGTTCACCTGTACGTCGTGCTTCCTCGTGCAGCACAACTCCCGGCGCGACGCTCCGGGCGTGGACCTCTGCCGCGACTGCGCCTGAGCCTGAGCCTGAGCCTGAGGGCAGCTACGCCTCGGGCTCGGCGTCGACGAACGGATGCTCGTCGACGAAGGTGCGCGTCTCGGAGTACATCCGCTGGATGAACTCCTCGAGCTGCGCTGCCTCGACCCGCCACTGGCCGCGGCCGCCGATCTTGATCGCCGCCAGCTCGCCCCGGCGTACGAGCGCGTAGACCTGCGCGCTGGAGGTGTTGAGCACCTCCGCGACGTCGGCGAGCGTGAGGAAGCGGGGCGACGCGGACATGCGTCCCATCGTCGCACCTCGCTGGGTGGCCCGCGCGGCGCCTCGCGCGCCTGTGGAGGAGCGGGTTTCGGTCGAGCGCCCAGGGGTGATCATGTCGTCGTGAGTCTCGGGGTCAGGCACGACGACCCGGACACCGGTCGCCGGGCCGGTGCTCGGGCGGCGACGCCCGTGCCGCCGGCGGCACGGGCCACGACGCCGGGGTGGCGTGACCTCCGGCTCTGGGTGGGTCTCCTGATCGTCGCCGTCTCGGTCGTGGCCGGTGCGCGGCTGCTGGCGGCCGCCGACGACACCGTCGCGGTGTGGGCGGTGGCCGCCGACGCGGGGCCGGGCGCCGCACTCAGCGAGGACGACCTGGTGGTGCACCGCGTGCGGTTCGCCGAGTCCTCCGACCTCGCCGGCTACTACCGCGTCGACGACACCCTGCCGGGCGAGCTGCGGCTGGTCCGCGGGGTCGGCGCCGGCGAGCTGCTCCCGCGCGGAGCGGTGGGTGCTGCCGACCAGCAGGCCGACACGGTGGAGCTGCCGGTGGCTGTCGAGTCCGAGCAGGTCCCGCCGGCCGTGCACTCCGGGTCGGTCGTGGACGTCTACCTCGTGGGCGACCCGGCTCGAGGAGCCAAGCAGACGGCCGCACCGGGCAGCCCGGTGCTGACCGAGGCGACCGTCGTCGACGCCCCCAGCGCGGACGACGGGTTCGGTGGCGCCACCGGGCGTCGTCAGCTGGTGCTGGCCGTCCCGCAGGACGACGCCGCGGCGTACTTCGCGGCGGTCGCCTCCCTGGAGAGCCCGTTGCTCACCGTGGTGCGCCGGGGCTGAGCATGGCGGAGCGGGTCGTCGTCCTGATCGTCGCCTCCGGGGCGGCATGGGAGCCCGAGGCGCTCAGGTTGATGAGCGACCACCCCCGCATCGTCGTGCTCAAACGGTGCGTCGACGTCGACGACCTGCTCGCCGCCGCGACTGCCGGGCAGGCCGACGTGGCGGTCGTCGGCCTGGACGCGCCCGGCCTGGACCGCGCGGCCGTCGACCACCTCCGCGCGCACGCCGTCCGCGCCGTGGCCATCGCCTCCAGCGGGGCCACGCTCGACGGGGGCCGGCTGCGCGCAGGACGGGTCGGCATCCCGGTGGTGGTGCCCGACGACCGGCTCGACACGCTGGCCGACGCGATCTGCGCCGACGACCGGCCGCAGACCGTCGTACGCCGTCCCGCCGAGCCGGCTCCGGATGGTCCGCCGGTCCAGCGCACCGCGGCGGTCGCCGGCCGGGTCGTCGCCGTCTGGGGACCGGCCGGATCGGGCCGCACCACCCTCGCCGCGGCCGTCGCCGCCGAGATCGGGCGGCGCCGACGGCGGGTCGTGCTCGTCGACGCCGACCCGTACGGCGGGGCGATCGCGCAGCAGCTCGGGATCCTCGACGAGGTCTCCGGACTGCTCGCCGCGGTCCGCCTCGATGCGGCCGGCCAGCTCGAGCAGCGGCTGGGCTCGGTGCAGCGTGGGCTCGACCAGCACCTGAGCGTCGTGACGGGACTGCCCCGCGCCGACCGCTGGGTCGAGATCCGGGCCGGCACCCTCGAGCACCTGCTGTCGTTGGTGAGCACCGGGGCCGAGGTGGTGGTCGACACCGGCTTCAGCATCGAGGAGGACACGGTGCCCGACCTGAGCGGCCGGCCGGGTCGCAACCAGATGACGATGGACGCGCTGGACGCGGCGGACGACGTGCTCGTCGTCGGTGGCGCCGACCCGGTCGGGCTGTCCCGACTGGCGCGTGCGCTGGTGGAGCTCCGGGAGCGGCGCGGCGGCCGTCCCGTCCAGGTCGTGGTCAACCGGATGCGACCCACCCTCGGCTGGACCGAGCGGGAGATCGTCGCGATGGTCTCGGAGTTCGCGCGCCCCAGCGCCGTGCACTTCCTCCCGGACGACCAGCCGACCGTCGACCGCGCCCTGGTCTCGGGGCGCACCCTCGTCGAGGTGGGGGACTCCGACCTCGGTCGCGCCGTCGCCCGCCTCACCGACGGGCTGCTCCCGACCGTCGGCTGAGGGCCGACGGGACAAAGCCACCCGCCCGGATCCCTCAGGCGCGGGCCGCGACGGCCGAACCTTCCTCTGTGGGAACTTGATGACCTGGAGCCGGCGGCCGCCGAGATGGAGGCGCGCCTGCTGTACCCGAACGGGCGGCGCACCCCTGCGGTGTCGCCGCTGCTGGGCTCGGTCGTCCCCGCGCTGCTGCCGCGGATGTCGCGCGTCGAGCTCGAGATGCTCGGCACGATGCGCGGCCCGGTCAGCCCGACCGTGCTGCCCGCCGGCGCACCCCCCGACCTCCTGGTGAGCCAGGTCCGGGTCCGGGCCAACCTGGTGCGCTACTACCTCGACCTGATGCCCGGCCTGCAGCGGATGCACCGCAACGGCGTCGACGCGCTCTGTGACGTCGCCACCGTGCTGCACCTCGAGCGCTGGATCCAGCCGGGGGTCGCGACCGAGACCATGCGCCCGCTGCGCCAGCTGGTCGGTCCCGAGGAGGAGCTCGGGTTCGGGCCGGCGTACGACGAGGTGCTCGACGTGCTCCACGGCATCGCCGACTTCACGGGCAGTGCCCGCCGGGTCCGGGCGGTGACGGAGGCGTGGATCGCCCGCCCGGAGCTTTACTGGGACGGCATCGCCGACACGTTCCTCGCCACCGCCGCCGTCACCGGCCGTCAGTCCGCGCTGCGGATGGTCACCCGGGTCACCGCCGTCTCGAGCGCGACCGTACGGCGCAGCCCCGTCTTCCGGGCCACCCGGCTGCGAGCCGCCGCCGTGATCCTCGCCGACGTCGTCGAGGAGGACCTGGTGGCCGCCGCCAGCGAGCCGTGGCACGCCGGGATCGCGGCCGGCCCGACGGCCGTGTAGCAGCCTCCAGCAGGGGCCAGCAGCTGTCAGGCGGCGAACAGCAGGTAGAGCCCGCCGACGGTGAACGCGATCATCGCCGCGAGCAGCGGCAGCTGACCGGTCAGCTGGTGGCGCGGCGGCAGGATCCGGATCGCGCGGTCGTGCGCGGCGACCACGCCGAGCACGTGACCGGTGACGACCGCGAGCACCTTGATGTTGGCCAGCAGCGTGGGGTGATAGCTCAGCCAGTAGTTCACGTCGAGGTTGCCGGTGCCCAGCAGGTTGCTGCCGTTGCTCAGCGGGTCGCTCAGCTGGATCAGCGTCAGCTGCCCGACCTCGACCAGGTAGCTCAGGTAGTGCGCGATGACGTAGCCGACGACGATCGGCACCACCGAGTGCGCGAAGAGGTTGGGCAGCTGGCTGCGCTGGAGGTCGTCGCCGAGACCGGTGAGCATCGTGCCGGCCGCGAAGATCGCCCCCACGCCGACGCAGAAGGTGAGCAGGGCGAGGTTGTTCAGGAGGTACGGCGACACGTCGCGGGCCTGGACGAACTGCACCCAGCGCGTGGAGTCCTTGAAGGAGTCGAAGGCCGTGCTGCCGAAGAGCACCGCGACCACGCCGACCAGTCCGGGCAGCGCCGGAGTGGTGTCGAGGTTGGCGAGCGGGCTGCGGACCACGAGCACGCCGTCGCGGCGGCCCCAGGCGGACATCCGCGACACCAGCGTGGAGTAGACCTCGAACGGGTCGGCCCGCTCGTAGAAGACGTTGCCGAAGAGCGCGCCACCGACCAGCATCACCGCGACGTACGCCGCCGCCCAGAGCCGCACCGGCCCGATCTCGGTGGAGTACGGGTAGACCAGCTCGAGCCAGACGAACGCGAAGAGGCCGAGGACGGCGGGCCAGTGTCCGAGCCGCTCGGGGTAGGTGAAGACACCGCGCTCGGGGTCACTGCCGGAGACCTTCGCGAAGGCCAGGTTGATCGTGCGGACCGGGCTGATCGCCTTCCACACCGGTCCGAGGAGGAGCGAGAGCGGGACCAGTCCCACCCACCACCACACGTAGAACACCCCGAAGAGCGGGTTGATCACCAGGTCCTTGCCGAGGATCGCGGCGGTCCCGACGTACAGGAAGAGCGCGAGGCCCAGGACCCGCCACAGCACGCGCCACCCGGTGGAGTCGACGACCGCGCCCAGCCGGGCCGGCGCGGGTCGACCGGAGGTCGTGGCGTCGTAGCGCGGCGTGCGCCAGGCGACCGCCAGGACGGTGAAGGAGATCACCAGGGCGGCGGTCGCTCCCGCGATCGCCAGCTCCGGGGAGATCGGGAGGTCCTTGGCGCCGCCGATGCCGTGGGCGAGCGTGCTGCCGTCGGGTGACACCTCGGCCGGCCGTCAGCGCACTTCGAGCTGGACGATGACCTTGTCCAGCGTGTGCGACTCGACGTCGACGGTGCCCGGCTGGTCGATGCCCGTGATCGTCACGGTGGACTCGCCGGCCTCGTACTCGAGCTCCTGCTCGGGCGAGGAGTGCACGTGGATCTCGCCGGCCTTGTCCGCGGTCACGTCGAGCTCGATGTCCTGACCCGAGGCGACCTCCACCCGCTCGCCGCTCGGGGTCACCGCGTCGCCGTCGAAGGTCACCGTGATGACCTTCGGGTCGGACGAGCCCGCGTCCGACGGGCTGTCCGAGTCACCGCACGCGGTGGTGAGGGTAAGAGTCGCCAGCACGACGGCAGCGGCCGCGAGGGTACGACGCATGGTGGATCCTTCCCGTCTGTTCCGGGCAGGGCGGACCTACCGACGATGACGTCTGTCAGAATCCCACGTGGCACCAAGTGCCGGCAGCGCGACCCCTCGGAAGGTCGGCGGAGACGAAAGGGCAGCGGATGAGTGAGCGGCTTCGCCCGCGCGACGTGGCCCTGCTCGCCGAGGAGTCGCCCTCCACGCCGATGCACAACGCGACGGTGGAGATCTTCGAGCCCGGTGCCTCCGGCTTCGACTACCCGCGCCTGGTCGAGCTGGTGCAGGACCGGATCTCCTTCGTCCCGCGCTACCGCCAGCGCGTCCAGGTCGTGCCCGGCCGGATCGCCAACCCGGTGTGGGTGGACGACGAGCACTTCGACATCGGCTTCCACGTACGCCGCTCCGCGCTGCCGCGTCCCGGCAGCCTCGACCAGCTCCGCGAGCTGGTCTCCCGCATCGTCTCGCGCCCGCTCGACCGCAGCCGGCCGCTGTGGGAGGTGTACGTCATCGAGGGCCTCGCCGACGGCCAGGTCGCGCTGCTCAGCAAGTCCCACAACGTGCTCGTCGACGGCATCGACACCGTCGACCTCGGTCAGGTGCTGCTCGACACGAGCGCGGAGCCCAAGGAGCTGGGCTCCGACGACTGGCGCCCGCGTCGCTCGCTGTCGCCCTTCTCGCTGATGGCCGGGGCGGTCAAGGACTCCGCGACGGACACCGACGTGGTCGTCGACACGGTGCGGACGACGACCGGCGCCGTCGTGAGGGGCGCGGCGGCCGGCGCCCGGACGACCGGCCGGGTCGTCGACGCGCTCACCAACCGGACGCCGCGCTCCGACTCGCCGATCATCGGGCCGCTCTCGCAGCAGCGCAGCGTGGTGACCGTCCGGACCGACCTCGCCGACCACCGCAAGGTGCGCGAGGCCCACGGCGGCACGGTCAACGACGTGGTGCTCGCGGCGATCACCGGCGGCCTGCGGGCCTGGCTGATGACCCGGGGGGAGTCGATGCGGGGCATCCGGAGGATCCGGGCGCTGGTGCCGGTCTCGGTGATCGACGACGAGCTCGAGCCCACCTCGCTCGGCAGCCAGATCGCCGCGCACTTCGTCGACCTGCCCGTGGGCGAGGCCAGCCCGCTCGTGCGGCTGCACCAGGTGTCGTACTCCTTCCTCGCCCACAAGGAGACCGGCCGCAGCATCCCGGCGTCGCGGCTCGCGGGGATGGCCGGCTTCGCTCCGGCGACCTTCCACGCCCTGGGAGCGCGGGTGGCCGGCGCCGAGCGCCGCAAGGGCTACCAGCTCTGCGTGACCAACGTCCCGGGTCCGCAGGCGCCGCTGTACGCCGCGGGCGCCCGGATGGTCGCCACCTACCCCGTGCCGCCGCTCTTCGAGGGGCGGCCGCTGGCGATCGGCGTGACGTCGTACGACGGGTCGGTCTTCTACGGCTTCAACGCCGACCGCGTGATGCTGCCCGACGCCGACCTGATCGGGCAGTGCGTGCGCGAGGCGCTCGACGAGCTCGTCGACTCGGCCTCGCCCAGCCGCAACCGTGCACCGCGCGGTCGCCGCAAGCGCCGGACCCCGGAGAAGTCATGACCACCCGGGTCTACGTCCCGCTCACCGTCGCCCTGCTGGCCGAGCTGCACTCCTCGGGCGAGCTCACCGTCACCGACGACGCCGTGCTCGCCCCCGACGACAGCGAGGAGGGGGAGTACGCCGCGCTGATGACCGCCGCCGACGCCTCGTCCGCGCTGCTGGACGGCGGCGGTCGTCGGGTCGTCGTCGTGGCCGAGCTGGAGAAGGAGCCGGAGACGGGCTGGACGATCCCGCTGCGACGGATCGTCGCGGTGCACGCCGACGAGGCCGACCGCCCGGCCGACGCCGATCCCGACGAGGACCTCGGGTGGTACGCGATCGCGGAGATCCCGCACCTCCTCTAGCGACCGGTTTGGGGCCCACGACCGGGAGTGAGAGCATCGCAAGCATGGACGCCGTCACCACTCCTCCCGCCCCGATCAACGAGACCGTTCTCAACTATGCGCCCGGCTCTGCCGAGCGTGCGGAGCTGCTCGTCGAGATCGAGAAGCTGGAGCGGAAGCAGAAGGACCTCAAGGCGCACATCGGCGGGCGCCGCAAGGCCGGTGGCGGCGAAGAGATCAAGGTCGTCCAGCCGCACGACCACCAGCACGTGCTGGGTGTCCTGAAGAACTCCACGCAGGCCGACGCCCGCGCCGCGGTCAAGGCCGCGGCCGACGCCGCGCCCGGCTGGCGCGCGATGTCGTACGACGATCGCGCGGCCGTCCTGCTCAAGGCGGCCGACCTGCTGGCCGGTCCCTGGCGCCAGCGCCTCAACGCGGCCACCGTGCTCGGTCAGTCGAAGACGCCGTACCAGGCGGAGATCGACTCGGCCTGCGAGCTCATCGACTTCTGGCGCTACAACGTCACCTACGGGCGCGAGATCCTCGCCGACCAGCCGATCGCCAACAGCCCCGGCGTCTGGAACCGCACCGACCACCGCCCGCTCGAGGGCTTCGTCTACGCGATCACGCCCTTCAACTTCACCGCGATCGCCGGCAACCTGCCCACGGCTCCCGCGCTGATGGGCAACACCGTGATCTGGAAGCCGTCGCCCACCCAGCAGCTCGCCGCGTCGCTGACGATGGAGCTGCTCGAGGAGGCCGGGATGCCGCCCGGCGTCATCAACATGCTCCCCGGCGACGGCCTCGAGGTCTCCAAGGTCGCGCTCGCCAGCCCGGACCTCGCCGGCATCCACTTCACCGGATCGACGCCGACCTTCCAGCACCTGTGGCGCGAGGTCGGCAACAACATCGAGAGCTACCGCGCCTACCCGCGCATCGTCGGCGAGACCGGCGGGAAGGACTTCATCGTCGCCCACCCGTCGGCGGACCCCGACGTCGTGCGGACCGCGATGATCCGCGGTGCCTTCGAGTTCCAGGGCCAGAAGTGCTCGGCCGCCTCGCGGGCCTACGTCGCCCGCTCGGTGTGGAAGAGGATGAAGGACTCGTTCCTCTCCGAGATCGAGTCGATCACCATCGGCGACCCGACCGACTTCACCAACTTCATGGGCGCGGTCATCGACGACCGGGCCTTCGCCAAGCACCAGAAGGCCGTCGACCGCGCCAAGCGCTCGCGCAAGCTGGACATCCTCGTGGGCGGCACGCTCGACGACTCGGTCGGCTACTTCGTCAGCCCGACCGTGGTCGAGGGCGGCGACCCCACCGACGAGATGTTCACGACCGAGTACTTCGGGCCGATCCTGGCCGTCCACGTCTACGAGGACGCCGACTTCGAGCGGGTCGTGCTCGCGATGGAGTCGATCGCGCCGTACGCCCTGACCGGCTCGATCATCGCCCAGGACCGCCGGGCGATCGCGTGGGCCCAGGCGGAGCTGCGCTTCGCGGCCGGCAACTTCTACATCAACGACAAGCCCACCGGCGCCGTCGTCGGTCAGCAGCCCTTCGGCGGTGGCCGGGCGTCCGGCACCAACGACAAGGCCGGTGCCGCGGTCAACCTGCTCCGGTGGACCAGCCCGCGGTCGATCAAGGAGACGTTCGTGCCGCCCACCGACTACCGCTACCCCTACCTGGGCTGACCGTGATCCTCCCGATGCACATGGGGGCGATGCACCCCTACGAGCAGGCGCTGACGATCGCCCTGGCGTTCGGCCCGTTCCTGGTGCTCGGGGGCGTCATCGTGCACCGTCGTCGGCAGGACGACCCGGAGAGCGCCGAGACTCAGCGCGACAGGTAGGCGTGCGCGACCCTCTCCTCCTCGCGCAGCGCCTTGCGCAGCATGTCGGCGATCAGCTTCTCGACCTTGCCGCCCACCAGCGGGATGCTGACGGAGATGGCCACCTCGAGCGTCTCCGTCGTCGTGGTGCCGTCCTCGACGAGCGTGTTCGACCCGACCATCTGACCGGGCTTGCCCGGGATGGACACGTGGAGGTCGGCGTACTCCGCCGACGTCCACTCCTCGCGCTGCACGATGTTGATCTCCGAGCCCACGAGCCTGGTGGCGTACGACGGCAGCCCCGCCGCCGGCCGCACCTGGTCGACGACGGCCGTCGTCACGTCGCCGGCGGTCTCGATCGTGAAGCTGCCGTCGGTGCAGCCCTGCGCCACGATGACCTCGTGGCGGTAGGCCGGGTCGTCGAGCATCGCGCTGACCGCGGCGAGCGGTGCGTCGTACGTCATGGTGTGCGTGAGCTGGGTGCTCATCGTCGCCCCTCCCGGTGGGCGGTGCCCGAGCGCTGCTCGGCCGGGGTGGCGTCGTACGTCAGCTCGTGTCGGAGGCTCATGGGCGCCATCATGCCGGGCAACGGCCCGACCGAAACGCCTCGTTAGTCTCGACCCATGACCGACGAGAGCTTTGTGTCCTTTGGCGAGCAGGGCGCGCAGCTCACCTACGGCAGCTACCTCCGGCTGCCGCAGCTGCTGGACTCCCAGCACCTCGAGTCGGACCCGCCCGCGCACGACGAGCTGCTGTTCATCACGATCCACCAGGTCTACGAGCTGTGGTTCAAGCAGCTGCTGCACGAGGTGACCGCGGCGCGCGACGCGATGCTCGGCGGGGTCGACGGCGGACGGCTGTGGTGGGCCCAGCACCTGCTTGCACGGGTGCACGTGATCGAGCGGACGCTGATCCAGCAGGTCGACGTCCTGGAGACGATGACCCCGCAGGACTTCCTGGAGTTCCGCCAGCAGCTGGCGCCGGCGAGCGGCTTCCAGTCGGTGCAGTTCCGCGAGCTCGAGTTCATGTCGGGCGCCAAGGACTCGTCGTACCTGCAGCGCTTCAAGGGGATCACCGAGCTGGAGCGCCAGCACCTCGATGCGCGGCTGGCCGAGCCGACGCTGTGGGACGCCTTCCTCCACGTCCTCGACTCCTCCGGGTTCGCCACCGGCAGCGACGAGGAGGTCACCGCGTCGCTGCGCACGGTCGCGCACGATCGCGACCAGCACGCCGTCGTGTGGGCGCTCGCCGAGGCGCTCCTGCAGCATGACGAGCTCGCCGCGAGCTGGCGCGCGCGGCACGTGGTGATGGTGGAGCGGATGATCGGCGCCAAGTCCGGGACCGGCGGGTCGAGCGGCGCGACGTACCTCCGCTCACGGCTGCCGGTGCAGTACTACCCGCTGCTGTGGGAGCTGCGCAGCGCGCTGTGACCCGTCCGACCGCCCCCGCCTTGGCCCCTCGCGCCTCGGCGTCCTAGTGTCGGAGCCGTGTCAACGACGACGCACGATGTAGACAAGTCCGCTCTCCTCACCCAGGCCATCGAGGCCGCCCGCGGAGGGAGGGGCAGCGGCGGGCCACCGCACGACCTCGTCGACGTGCTGCTGCACGCCTACTACCGGCGGGTCGCGGTCGAGGACATCGCCGAGCGCTCCGACATCGACGTGTACGGCGCCTTCGCCTCGCACTACCGGCTCGCGGGCAGCCGGCCCCAGGGCACTGCGCGGGTCAAGGTCTTCACCCCGGGCCCGAGCGAGCAGGGCTGGTCGGCGGACGGCCACTCGGTCGTCGAGGTCGTCGTCGACGACATGCCCTTCCTCGTCGACTCCCTGACGATGGAGCTCTCCCGCCAGCTGCACGACGTGCACCTGGTGATCCACCCGCTCTTCGACGTCGTCCGCGACATCACCGGTGCGGTCCAGGAGGTCCGGCCGGTCGCCGACGGCGACGCCGAGGTCGACGAGGGCGAGGGCGTCCGCGAGTCGTGGATGCACGTCGAGATCGACCGCATCCCCGAGGACGAGGACGTCACGGGGCTCGAGGAGTCGATCCAGCGGGTGCTGCGCGACGTCCGCGAGTCCGTCGAGGACTGGGGCAAGATGAACGCCCAGGTCGCCGACGTCGTGCACGAGCTGTCGACCGCCCCGCCGGCCGGGGTCGAGGCCGACGAGGTCCACCAGGCGCGGGACCTGATGCAGTGGCTGGCCGAGGGCAACTTCACCTTCCTCGGCTACCGCGAGTACCGCCTCGAGTCCCAGGGCGACGACGAGTTCCTGCGGGGCGTCGCCGGGACCGGCCTGGGCATCCTGCGCGCCGACCAGGACATGGCGGCCACCTCCGGACGGCTGCCGGCCGCCGCGGCGGCGAAGGCCCGCGAGAAGACCGTGCTGGTGCTGACCAAGGCCAACTCGCGCTCGACCGTGCACCGCCCGGCGTACCTCGACTACGTCGGCGTCAAGAAGTTCGAGAACGGCGAGGTGGTCGGCGAGCGCCGCTTCCTCGGCCTCTACTCGAGCGCGGCGTACACCGAGTCGCTGACCCGGATCCCGCTGCTGCGCGAGCGAGCCGTCGCCGTGCTGAAGCGCATCGGGTTCTCCCCCGAGAGCCACGACGGCAAGGCGCTGCTGGACACGCTCGAGACCTATCCGCGCGACGAGCTCTTCCACACGACGGTCGACGAGCTCGCGCCGATGGCCGAGCAGGCCATGCACGCCCGCGAGCGTCGCCAGCTGCGGCTCTTCATCCGCCGTGACACCTACGGCCGCTACGTCTCGGTGCTGGTCTACCTCCCTCGCGACCGCTACAACACCACGGTCCGTGAGCGCTTCTCCGAGATCCTCCGCGACCGGCTCGGCGGCGAGTCCGTCGAGTTCACGGTCCGGCTCACCGAGTCGACGACCGCGCGGGTCCACTTCGTCGTGCACCCGCCCAAGGGCTCCGCGATCCAGGAGGTCGACACCGCCGACCTGGAGCGCCGGATGGCCGAGGCCTCCCGGTCGTGGCGCGACGACTTCACGAGCGCCGTCATCGCGGCGTACGGCGAGGAGGTCGGCGCCCGCCTGGCCCGGCGCTACCACGCGTCCTTCCCGGAGGCGTACAAGGAGGACTTCGCGCCCCGCGTCGCCTCGGTCGACCTCGGACGGCTCGAGTCGATGCAGGTCCCGGCGGGCGACGCCGGGATCGACCTGTCGCTCTACGAGGACCTCGACGCCGGACGCGGCGAGGCGCGGCTCAAGGTCTTCCGGATCGGGCCGCCGCTCTCGCTGTCGCAGGTGCTGCCGATGCTGTCGTCGATGGGCGTCGAGGTCGTCGACGAGCGCCCCTACGAGCTCGACGGCCTGGACCGCCCGACGTACATCTACGAGTTCGGCCTGCGGTACGCCGGCGGCCTGCCCGACAACGCCCGCGAGCTCTTCCAGGACGCGATCCGAGCGGTGTGGGAGGGCTACAACGAGATCGACGGCTTCAACGCGCTGGTGCTGTCGGCGGGGCTGACCTGGCGGCAGGCGACGCTGCTGCGGGCGTACGCGAAGTACATGCGTCAGGGCGGCTCGCCGTTCGCGCTCGACTACATCGAGGAGGCGCTGCGCAACAACGTCGACATCACCCGACTGCTGGTGCAGCTCTTCGAGAAGCGGTTCGACCCGACGCTCGACCGGTCCTCCGACGACGGGGAGGCGGTCGTCGAGGCCCGCATCGCCCGCGCGCTCGATGACGTCGCGAGCCTCGACCACGACCGCATCCTGCGCTCCTACCTCACGCACGTCCGGGCGACGCTGCGCACCAACTACTTCCAGCCGGCCGCGGGCGGCGGACCCCGGTCGTACATCTCGATCAAGCTCGAGCCGGACCTGATCCCCGACCTGCCCGCACCTCGCCCCAAGTACGAGATCTTCGTCTACTCGCCCCGGGTCGAGGGCTCGCACCTGCGCTTCGGCGCCGTCGCGCGCGGCGGCCTGCGCTGGTCGGACCGTCGCGACGACTTCCGCACCGAGGTGCTGGGCCTGGTCAAGGCGCAGATGGTGAAGAACACCGTGATCGTGCCGGTCGGCGCGAAGGGCGCGTTCTTCTGCAAGCAGCTGCCCGACCCCTCCGACCGCGACGCCTGGCTGGCCGAGGGCATCGCCTGCTACACGACCTTCATCTCGGGCCTGCTGGACATCACCGACAACCTGGTCGACGGCCGGACGGTGCCGCCGAGCGACGTCGTGCGCCACGACGGCGACGACGCCTACCTGGTGGTCGCCGCCGACAAGGGCACGGCGACCTTCTCCGACATCGCGAACGGCGTCGCGAAGGACTACGGCTTCTGGCTCGGCGACGCGTTCGCGAGCGGTGGCTCGGTGGGCTACGACCACAAGGCGATGGGGATCACCGCGCGGGGCGCATGGGTCTCGGTGCAGCGGCACTTCCGCGAGCGCGGCATCGACTGCCAGACCGAGGAGTTCAGCTGCGTCGGCATCGGTGACATGTCGGGCGACGTCTTCGGCAACGGCCTGCTCTGCTCCGAGAAGACCCTCCTGG
Organism: Nocardioides sp. URHA0020; assembly: GCF_000620705.1. GTDB lineage: Bacteria > Actinomycetota > Actinomycetes > Propionibacteriales > Nocardioidaceae > Nocardioides. The sequence continues at coordinate 154,084 of NZ_KK211166.1, read as the reverse complement.
TGGCCGCCTTCGACCACCGCGACATCTTCTTGGACCCGACCCCCGACGCGGCGACGTCGTACGCCGAGCGCAAGCGGCTCTTCGAGCTGCCGCGGTCGAGCTGGCAGGACTACGACCACGACCTGATCTCCGAGGGCGGCGGGATCTACTCGCGGTCGCTGAAGAAGATCGTGCTGACCGAGCCGGTGCGCGCGGCCCTCGGGATCGACGGCTCCGTCCAGACGATGACGCCGGCCGAGCTGATGAGCACGATCCTCAGGGCGCCCGTCGACCTGCTGTGGAACGGCGGCATCGGCACCTACGTGAAGGCGTCGACCGAGCCGCACGCGGCGGCCGGCGACAAGGCGAACGACGGGATCCGGGTCGACGGTCGCGAGGTGCGGGCCCGGTCGATCGGCGAGGGCGGCAACCTCGGGCTGACCCAGGCCGGACGCATCGAGTACGCCCGCGAGGGTGCGGTCGGCACGGGCGGTCGGATGAACACCGACTTCATCGACAACTCCGCCGGCGTCGACACCTCCGACCACGAGGTCAACCTCAAGATCCTGCTCGACCGGGTCGTCAAGGACGGAGACCTGACCGAGAAGCAGCGCAACCACCTGCTCGCCGAGATGACCGACGAGGTCGCCGAGCTGGTGCTGCGCGACAACTACGAGCAGAACCTCGCGCTCGCCAACGCCCTCGACCACGCGCCGTCGATGCTGCACGTCCACGAGGAGTGGATGCGCCGGCTCGAGCGCGACGGCTTCCTCGACCGCGAGCTGGAGGGGCTGCCTCCGTCGCGGGAGATGAAGCGCCGGGGCGACGCCGGCGAGGGCCTGACGGCACCGGAGCTCTCGGTCCTGCTCGCCTGGACCAAGATCGTGCTGGCCCAGGAGCTGCTCGACTCCGACCTGCCCGACGACCCGTACCTCGACCTCGACCTGCGGGCCTACTTCCCGGCCCAGGTGCGCGACGGCTTCGGGACGCAGGTCGAGCAGCACCCCCTGCGCCGCGAGATCATCGTGACCCAGGTGGGCAACGACCTGGTCAACGGCGCGGGCATGACGTACTGGCCGCGGCTCGCCGGCGAGACCGGTGCGACCGCGGGCGAGCTGACCCGGGCCAACTTCGTGGCGCGGGAGATCTTCGGCTCGCTCGACCTGCGCCGGGAGCTGGCGACCTTCGACAACCGGCTCGACGCTGCGGTGCAGACCCGGATGCGCCTGGAGATGCGCACGCTGGTCGAGCGGGCGTCGCGCTGGCTGGTCAACAACCGCCGGCCGCCGCTGGACACGACCGGCACCGTCGAGCAGTTCTCCGGCCCGGTGCAGCGCACCATGGCCGAGCTGCCGGAGCTGATGAGCGGCCATGAGCTGACGGCGTACGTCGAGCGCAAGGACTCGCTCGAGACCGCCGGCGTGCCGGCGGAGCTGGCGTCGCGGATCGCGGTGCTGCCACCGGCGTACATGCTCCTGGGCGTGATCGAGGTCGCGAACCGCGAGGGTCTCGAGCCCAGTGAGGTCGCCCGGCTGCACTTCACCCTCGGCGAGCGGCTGGGGCTGCCCGCCCTGGTGCAGCGGATCCTGTCGCTGCCGCGCGCCGACCGCTGGCAGACCATGGCCCGGGCGGCGCTGCGCGACGACCTGCACGCGGTGCACGCGCAGCTGACCGGGCAGGTGCTGGCGCGGACCTCGTCCGATGAGTCCGCGGCCGCGCGGATCGCCGCCTGGGAGGAGGCCGAGGCCGTCGTCGTGCCGCGGGCGACCGCCACGCTCGACGAGATCTGCGCCGAGGACCACACCGACCTGGCCCGGCTCTCGGTCGGGCTGCGGGTCGTCCGGGGGCTGCTGGCGTCGGGCTAGGGTCGCCGCATGACGCGATGCTGGCCGCTGGTCGCTGCCTGACCGGGGCTACACCAGCATCACGACCGCGGCGCTGACGCCGACCACGACGATCAGGCCGCGGAGCAGCGTCGGGTCGAGCCGGCGACCGATGCGCGCGCCGGCGTACCCGCCGACGACCGAGCCTGCGGCGAGGAGCACGATCGCCGCCCAGTCGAGCTCGGCGGCGACGATGAAGATGACGCTGGCGACCAGGTTGCTGGCCAGGATCGCCAGCGTCTTGAGCGCGTTGACGACCCGGAAGTCGAGGTGGGAGCCGAAGCCCAGCACCGCCATCATCATCACGCCGGACCCGGCGCCGAAGTAGCCGCCGTACCCGCCGACGAGGGTGCAGCAGAACGTCGTGGCGGGGGACAGGCGGGTGCGCTCGTCGGGGGCGGCGGCCGCAGCCCTCCTGAGCCAGCCGCTGATCCGCGGCTGGGCGCCGACCAGGAGACAGGTGCCGAGGATGAGCCACGGCACGACCGCCTCGAAGACCCCCGGCGGCAGCGCGAGCAGCAGCACGGCCCCACCGACCGCGCCGACCGCGCACGTCCCGATGACGGTGGCCGTGACGACCGGGTGCTCGCGCAGCTCGGCCCGGTAGCCGAAGGAGCCGGTGATCGCGCCGGGGGTCAGCCCCACGGTGTTGGACGCGTTGGCGACGACGGGAGGGAGCCCGACGGCGAGCAGCACCGGGAAGCTGAGCAGCGACGCCACGCCCACGGTCGAGGTCATCACGCCCGCCCCCAGGCCGGTCGCGAGCACCGCGATGTGTTCCCAGCCGTGCATCGGGTAACCCTAGATCAGGCGCTCGTGTGAGCGGGGTCACTCGGGACACCCGGCGAGCGGCACGCGAAGGAGGGTCCTCGTGGGACCGGAATGGGTGGCGATCATCGCCCTCGTCGCACTGTTCGTCGTCGGCACGGTGCTCCCGATCAACATGGGAGCCCTGGCGTACGTCGCCGCCTGGCTGGTCGGGATGTACTCCCTCCACCTCGACGAGAAGGAGATCCTCGCCGGCGTCAGCGGCGACCTGATCCTGACGCTGATCGGGGTGACGTACCTCTTCGCGATCGCGCGCAACAACGGCACGGTCGACCTGATCGTCAGATCCGCGGTGAAGGGGGTCGGTGGCCGGGTCGCGCTGATCCCGTGGGTGATGTTCGCCGTCACGGCGCTGCTCACGGCGATCGGCGCGGTGAGTCCGGCGGCCTGCGCGATCATCGGGCCGATCGCTCTCGGCTTCGCCGGCCGCTACCGGATCAGCCCGCTGATGATGGGCATGTTCGTCGTGCACGGGGCCCAGGCGGGCGGCTTCTCGCCGATCAGCATCTACGGCACGATCACCAATTCCGTGATGCGGGAGAACGACCTGCCCGACAGCGAGATCACGATCTTCCTGTCGAGCCTGGTGGTCAACACGATCCTGGCCGCGATCCTCTTCGTCGTCCTCGGCGGCCGCGAGCTGATGTCGCGGCGGATCGACCCGACGGAGGACGACGAGCCGACCGGTGCGGGTGCCGGTGGCGGCACCGGGGTCGCCGTGGAGACCGGCGTACGACGCGACCAGGTGCTGACGTTGATCGCGTTCGTCGGGGTGGCGCTGGTGTCGCTGATCCTCGACAAGAACATCGGGTTCGTCGCGATCACCGCCGCGGTGATCCTGTCGATCCTCGCGCCGCAGCAGAACAAGGACACCGTCAAGCAGATCGCCTGGCCGACGGTGCTCCTGGTCGCCGGCGTCAGCACCTACGCGACCATCCTGACCACGGCCGGCTCCCCGGAGTTCGTCGGCAACTGGGCGGCCGGGCTTGGTGCGGCCGTGATCGGCGCGCTGATCCTCTGCTACGTCGGTGGCGTCGTGTCGGCGTTCGCGTCATCCACGGCGCTGCTGCCGGTGATCATCCCGATCTCGATCCCGCTGATCGCCGACGGCGGCGTCAGCGCGGGCTTCTTCGTCGCGGCCCTCGCGGTGTCGTCGACGATCGTGGACGTCAGCCCCTTCTCCACCAACGGGGCGCTGATGCTGGCCAACCGGCCGGACACGATCGAGGAGCAGACCTACTACAAGCAGATCCTCACCTACAGCGTCATCGTGGTGCTCGTCGGTCCGCTGCTGGTGTGGACGGCGCTCGTGCTGCCCGGCTGGTAGTCAGCCCCGGTTGGGCCCCATCAGCTTCAAGGGCACCCCGCTCGGGTCGGCGATCGTCGCGAGCCGGCCGTACGGCGTGTCCGCGGGCGCATCGACCTCGCTGCCGCCGAGCCCCACGGCACGGGCCACCGCGTCGTCGGCGTCGCCCACCATCAAGTAGGCGCTCCAGTGCGACGGACCGTCGGCGGCCATGATGCCGGCGAGGGAGTGGTCGTACTCCCCGAGCGTCGTGTAGCGGAACTCGGGGGTGTCGCTCATGGTGTGGGTGTCCCAGCCGAAGGCGTTGCGGTAGAAGGACACGGTCGCGTCGTAGTCGTTGCTCAGCACCTCGAACCAGCCCGGTGCGTGCTCCTCGCCGAGCGCCGCGAAGCCGGGGTGCGCGCCCGGCTGCCAGATCCCGACGGCCGCCCCGCCGGGGTCGGCCACCATCGCCATGTGTCCCAGGTCGCCGACCTGCATCGCCTCCACGATCACCTGGCCACCGTTGGCGACAGCCATCGCCACCGTGTCCTCCGCGTTGTCGCTCTCGAGGTAGACCGACCAGGCGTCGGGAGTCTCCCCGCTGCTCTGCATGAGCCCTGCGACCGGTGCGCCGTCGCGCAGGAAGAGCGCGTAGTTGCCGAGCTCGGGTCCGGAGTCCTCCACCGTCCAGCCGAAGAGCCCGCCGTAGAAGGCTCTCGCGGCGTCCGTGTCGGCGGTGTAGAGCTCGAGCCAGATCGGGCGGCCGGGCAGGTGGTCGGACATGGGGAGCTCCTCCGGTGGTCGGCTGGACTGAGACCAGCCTCGACTCGATCCGGCGGGTCTGTCCAGGTGCCACCGTCGCCGCCGGGTGAGAGGCTGGTCCCGTCGGTGCGTCTCGTGCGCCGCAGCCACCGGCCCACCCCAGACGCTCGCCTCGGGAGGCAGACATGCCCGACCACCCGGTGCTCATGCACACCGTGCTCGACGCCGTGGACGTCCGCGGGCTCGCCGAGTTCTACCGCGAGCTGCTGGGGCTGCACTACCGGGCGGGTGACGAGGTGCCCGTCGGCGAGGACGACGCAGACTGGCTGGTGCTGGTCGACGCCCGGGGCCGTCGGGTGCTGGCGTTCCAGGAGGAGCCGGCGCTGACGCGGTCGACGTGGCCGAGCGCGGACGTGCCGATGCAGCTGCACCTCGACTTCCGGGTGCCGAGCGTCGAGGAGCTGGAGCGGCACCGGCGGCGGGCCCAGGAGCTCGGGGCGTCGCTGCTGCTCGACCGCACCGACGAGCTCGACGAGCCGTTGTACGTCCTCGGCGACCCCGAGGGACACCCGTTCTGCCTGCTCGTCGGGACGGCCTGATTAGCTCGCCTTCTTGGCCGCGGCCTTCCGGGCAGGGGCCTTCTTCGCCGTCTTCTTGGCGGCGGCCTTCTTGGCCGGAGCCTTCTTCGCGGTCTTCTTCGCCGCCGGCTCGTCGTCGGCCTCCGACGACGACTCCCCGCGCGCGCTCTTGGCTGCGTCCACCGAGCGCTGCAGGGCGGCGAGCAGGTCGACCACCTCACCCGAGGACTTGGTCGAGGTCGCGGTGCGCTTGACCTCGCCGCCCTCGATCTTGGTCTTCACCAGGGCCTCGACGGCGCCGGCGTAGTCGTCCTCGAACTCCGAGGCGTCGAAGTCGCCGGCGAGGGTCTCGACCAGCATGTTGGCCATCTTGACCTCGGCCGGCTTGACCTCGCCCGCCTCGACGGAGAAGTCGGGTGTGCGGACCTCGTCGGGCCACATCATCGTCTGGAGCACGATCACGTCGTCGCGGACCCGGAGCACGGCCACGGTGGTGCGCTGGCGCAGGGCGACGGTGACCACCGCCATCCGGTCGGCGTCCAGCAGGGCCTGGCGGAGCAGCGAGTAGGGCTTCGCGCCGGTCGACTCGGGCTCGAGGTAGTAGCTCTTCTCGAAGAGCAGCGGGTCGATCTGGTCGGACGGCACGAACTTCTCGACCGAGATCTCGCGCGAGGAGGTCGACGGCAGCTCGGCCATGTCGTCGTCGCTGAGGATGACCATCTCGCCGTCCTCGGTCTCGTAGCCCTTGGCGATGTCGGCGTACGCGACCTCCTCGCCGTCGAGCGAGCAGACCCGCTGGTACTTGATCCGGCCGCCGTCCTTGGCATGCACCTGGCGGAACGAGACGTCGTGCGACTCGGTCGCGGCGTACAGCTTCACGGGCACGCTCACCAGCCCGAACGACACGGCGCCCTTCCAGATTGCTCGCATGGTCTCAGTATGACCGGCGGGACGCGCGCCACTCATCGAACGCCTCGCGAGACGTGCGCGAGGGGGTGTAGCCGAAGACGGTCTTCAGGCGGGTGTTGTCGAGCACCGGGCGGTACTGCAGGAAGATCGTCTGCTCCGGTCCGTACGCCGTCAGGCCGAGCCTCGAGCCGACGGCGAGCGCCGCCCGGAGGACCGGCTCGGGGATCGTCAGCACGGGCTTCTCGAGCAGCGCCGCGATCTCGGTGATCGGCAGCGCGCCGTCGCCGGCCACGTTGAAGACGCCGGTCACGGAGCCGGTGACGGCCTGCTGGATCACGGCCACCACGTCGGTGTCCCAGACGAGGACGAAGGGGGACTCGGCGCCCCGGATCCTCAGCAGCCGCTTGCGCTCGAAGAGCGCGGTGATCTGGTTGTCCACCGAGGCCCCGAGGATGGTGCCGATCCGCAGCACCACCTGCTCGAGCGAGGGCTCCCGGTGCCTGAGCTCGGCCAGCATCTCCTCGACGAGCCGCTTGTGGTGGCTGTAGGCGAACTCCTCGTTGCCGCGCACCGGCTGGTCCTCGGTGATCCACGCCGGGCTGTCCGCGTGGTAGCCGTACGCCGCGCCGCTGGACGACACCACCACGCGGCGTACGCCGTGGGCCACGCACGCGTCCAGGACGTGCCGCGTCCCGGTGACGTCGACGGCGTACTCGAGCTCGCGCGTCGAGTCGGGCCCGGGCGTCACGATCGACGCGAGGTGGACGACGACCTCGGGTCGCTCCGCCCCGATCACGGCGTCGACCGCGGACCGCGAGGTCACGTCCATCACCACGGACGGCGGACGCAGGTCGGCGCTGACGACCTCGTGGCCGGCCGTCGTCAGGCCCGCGACCACGGACCGCCCGAGGAACCCGCCGCCGCCGGTCACCAGCACCTTCATGCGGTCACGGCCGGCTCGGGCGCGAGCGTCGTCCGCCGTCGCCAGACCGTGGCCACGACCAGCCCGGTGATGATGTCGTAGAGCCCCCACCACGCGGCGACCAGCGCCATCCCGCCCAGGCCGTCGAAGTAGGTGAAGACGAGCAGCAGCCCGAGGCCGGTGTTGCGCACGCCGACCTCGAACGTCATGGCCTTCTGCTGCCGGACCGGCAGCCGGGTCGCCCGCGCGATGACGTAGCCGAGGGCGAGGGCCAGCGCGTTCTGGAGGAACACGGCCAGCAGCACGACGGTGATGTAGTCCTGGAAGATGTCGAAGTTGGTCGTGAAGCCCAGGACGATGATGACGGCCAGCAGCACGAACGAGACCGGACCCACGATCTGGTGGGCGCGCTCCCCGACGCGGGGCCACAGCCGGGTGATCGCGATGCCGGCGGCGAACGGCAGCCCGATCACCAGCGCGATCTCGCCGAAGGTCTCCCAGATGCTCATGTCGACCGACTGCAGCAGGTCGTCGCCGTGGGGGGACAGACCGCCCCAGAAGGCCAGGTTGATCGGCAGCAGGAAGATCGACAGCACGTTGCTGACCGCGGTCATCGACACCGACAGCGCCACGTCGCCACCGGAGCGGTGGGTGAGGATGTTGGAGACGTTGCCCGGTGGGCAGCAGGCCACCAGGATCATGCCCAGCGCGACGGAGCCGCGCACGTCCAGCGCGATCGTGAGCAGGAAGGTCAGGGCGGGCAGCAGCACGAACTGCGCGACCACGCCGATCGCGATCGGGACCGGACGACGGATGGCGGCCGTGAAGTCCTCGAGCTTGGTGTCGAGCGCGACGCCGAAGAGGATCAGCGCGATCACGATCTTCAAAAAGGTCAGCGACCCCGAGTCGAAGTCGATCGTGATGTCGTCGAGGTCGGTCGCCAGGGTGGTCAGCAGCGGGAGCATCAGTGCAGCCTCTCGGTCTCAGCACGCACCGCGTTGCGGTAGGCGTCCTTGTTGACGTAGTACGACATCCGCTCGAGCCCCAGGTAGTGGTAGCCGCCCGACAGGTCGGGGCGCGGACCGGCGACGCGGGCCTCGAGGGCCCGGGCGGCCGTCGGCGCGGTGTCACGTGCTCGCAGGTACGACGCCACCAGCTCGGCCTGCTCGTAGCGCCCCTGCCAGCCGATGCCCGACGCCTCGATCATGCCGAGCACGAAGAGGTTGGGGTCCTCCTGGGTGAAGATGTTGAGGTAGAGGTCCGGCGCGCTGCCGCGCCCCGACCACCGCAGCAGCTCGGGGCTCAGGAACGGGTAGTGCAGGTGGTAGCCGGTGGCCAGCACGATGACGTCGTACGCCCGCCTCGACCCGTCCGCGAACACCACGCCGTCCCCGTCGAGCCGGGCGATGTCCGGCTGGACCGACAGGTCGCCGTGGCCGAGGTGGTGCAGGACCAGCGTGTTCACGATCGGGTGCGACTCGTAGATCTTGTAGTCCGGCTGGGGGAAGCCGAAGCGCACCGGGTCGCCGGTGAACGCCCTGAGCACCCGCGAGTCGATCGCCTGCTTGATCCGCGGCGGCAGCGGTCTGCCCTGGTTGAGCGTGTCGGACGGCTTGCCGAAGAGGTACTTCGGCACGAAGTAGTAGCCGCGCCGCACCGACAGGTCGACCGACGCGGCGTGGTGGACCGCGTCGACCGCGATGTCGCAGCCGGAGTTGCCGGCGCCGATGATCAGCACCCGCTTGCCCGCGAAGACGGTCGGCGACCGGTAGGCGCTGGTGTGGAGGATCTCGCCGTCGAAGCTGCCCTCGAAGGTCGGCACCGACGGCTCGCTGAGGGTGCCGTTGGCCGCGATCACGCCGGCGTGCCGGCGCTCGACCCGACCGGCCGGGCCCTGGCTCACGACGATCCAGCCGCCGTCGCCGGACGGGCGGGCCGAGACGACCTCGGTCCGGAACGAGAAGCCGGACGCCAGGTCGTGCGCCGAGGCGAAGTCGCGGAAGTAGGCGAGGAGCTCGCGGTGCGAGGGGTAGTCGGCGACCTCGTCGCGCATCGGGAACTCAGCGAACTCGGTGGTCCGCTTCGACGAGATCAGGTGCGCGGACTCGTAGACGGTGCTGCGCGGCCCGTCGATGTCCCACAGCCCGCCGACGCCCGAGGCCAGCTCGTAGCCGGCCCACGGGATCCCGGACCGCTGCAGGTTGCGGGCCGCCGCGAGGCCCGACGGACCGGCACCGATCACGGCGTACGACGCCGTCTCGTCGCCAGGATTGTCGAGTGGTCCGGTCGAGTTCACCTAGGCATGATGGCGGCATGCAACCGATGCTCGCCACCCGGGGCACCCACGTGCCGAGCAGCGACGCCTGGACGCACGAGGTGAAGTGGGACGGCGTCCGGGCCCTCACCGAGGTGCGGGACGGGGTCGTGCGGATGACCAGCCGCAACGAGAACGCGATCACGATCGCCTGGCCCGAGCTGGCCACCAGCCCCCTCGGTGACCGCGACCTGCTGGTCGACGGCGAGGTCATCGCGCTCAACGAGCGCGGGCTGCCGGACTTCCGGACGCTGCAGGAGCGGATGCACGTCCGCAAGGCGACGACGGCCGCCCGCCTGGCCGAGGCGGTCCCGGCGATCTACATGGTCTTCGACCTGCTCCGCCTCGACGGCCGCGACCTCACCGGCCGGCCGCAGGAGGAGCGCCGCGACGCACTCGCCGGACTGGGGCTCGACGGGTCCTGGCAGGTGCCGGCGCCGTACGACGACGGCGCGATGCTCTTCGACGCCACCCTGCAGCAGGGGCTCGAGGGCATCGTGAGCAAGCGCCGGGCCTCGCCGTACCGACCGGGGGAGCGCAGCCCGCACTGGCTGAAGTTCGCCCACCGGCACCGGGTGTCGTACGTCGTCGGTGGCTGGCGGCCACAGGAGGGCACGACCGACCGGCTCGCCGCGCTGCTCGTGGGTGAGCCGACGCCGGACGGGCTGCTCTACCGTGGCCGGGTGGGCAGCGGCATCGGGGCGAGGCAGGGCGCGGTGCTCGCCGAGCTCGTCGCGACCATCGGCCGCGCCGACAGCCCGTTCGCCGACGAGGTGCCCCGTGTCGACACCCAGGGCACGCGCTGGCTGGAGCCGGTGCTCGTCGTGGACATCGACACGCACGGGCGTGGGTACGAGCGGTTGCGACAGCCCTCCTACCAGGGCATCCGCACCGACCTGTCCCCGGAGGACCTGACGTGAAGCTCCGCATCCTGCTCGCGATGACGCTGGCGCTCACGACCTTCCTGGTGCCGACGTCGGCCGACGCGGCCGGGCGCAAGGTCCGCCTCGACGGCGTCGTGGTGTCCCTGCGCGAGGGCACCCACCAGGTGGTCACGGTCAACCGCACGAGCGGCCACCACGCCCGGATCACGCTGTGGCGCCTGGAGAAGGGTCACTGGCACAAGCGCATCCGGTCGACCGACGCCCGCATCGGGTACGGCGGCCTGGTCGCGGCGAAGCGCCGCAAGCAGGGCACCGGCGCCACGCCGCTGGGCACCTTCGCCCTGCCGTGGGCGTTCGGCATGCACCGGCGCGCCTCCACCTTCGACCTGCCCTACCGCAAGGTCCGCTCCGGTGACTTCTGGGTGCAGGACAACCGGTCGCGCTACTACAACCGCTTCCGCAACCAGAGCCAGGGCGGGTTCCGCTGGTGGCTCGGTCCGAGCAACGACGACGCGTCGGAGCGCCTGACCGACTACCGCACGCAGTACGAGTGGTCGATCGTCATCGACTTCAACCGCCGCCAGGTGCGACACCGGGGTTCCGGGATCTTCCTGCACGTCAACGGCTCCGGCGCCACGGCCGGGTGCGTGAGCGCACCGCGCTGGTTCATCAGGTCGCTGATGACGCGGCTCGACCCGGACAGCCGTCCCCTGATCGCCATCGGCCGCTGATGGCCTCCCCGGGCAAGGCCGACAAGGAGGAGGTGCGGGTCGACGTCGGCGGACGCACCCTGACGATCAGCAACCTCCACAAGGTGCTCTACCCGCGCACCGGCTTCACCAAGGGTGAGGTCCTCAACTACTACGCCCAGGTCTCGCCGGTGCTGCTGCCGCTGCTCCGGGACCGGTGCGTCACCCGGATCCGCTGGCCGCACGGGGTGCAGGACGGGAGCTTCTTCGAGAAGAACACGCCACCCGGCACGCCGTCCTGGGTGCGCACGGCCACGGTGCCGACGACCGGCTCGCGGGCCCAGTCGACGAGCGACACGCTGGTGTTCCCGATCGTCGACGACCTGGCCACCCTGACCTGGCTGGCCAACCTCGCGGCCCTCGAGCTGCACGTCCACCAGTGGACCGTGGGCCGCAACGGCCGGCCGCGCAACGCCGACCGGCTGGTCATCGACCTCGACCCCGGCGAGCCGGCGGGGCTGCACGAGTGCTGCCAGGTGGCGCTGATGGTGCGCGCGAAGCTCGCGGAGCGCGGCCTGACCGCCCGGCCGGTCACCAGCGGCAGCAAGGGCCTGCACCTGTACGCCGACCTGCCGAAGCGGCTGCCCTCGGACGAGTCCACGGCGCTGGCCAAGGAGGTCGCCGAGGAGCTCCAGCGCGAGCACGCCCAGCTGGTGACGGCGACGATGACCAAGGCCCGGCGGGGCGGCAAGGTCTTCCTCGACTGGTCGCAGAACGCCGGCTCGAAGACCACGATCTCGCCGTACTCGCTGCGCGGTCGGGAGCGGCCGGCCGTCGCGACGCCGGTGACCTGGGCCGAGGTCGAGGAGGGTGCGGAGGACCCGTTCGCGCTGGAGCAGTTCAGCCCCGAGCAGGTGCTCGCGCGGGTCGCCGAGCACGGCGACCTCTTCACCGCTGCGGGGTAGCGCCTCGGATTCTGTTACCAAACGGTGGCCCGGGTGTGGACGGGTCGTGGGTGCCCGACTCCTAGCGTGATCACCAGATCACACAGCCGCAGCCGGGAGACCCACAGATGACCATCGCGACCACCGCACCGACGCGTCCGTCGGTAGCGCAGGCGAAGCGGTTCATCATCCCGGTCGCCGTCGTCGCCGGCCTCGCGGTCCTCGCGTCGGTGGCCGGCATCCCCTGGACGGGTGCCAGCCAGGCCGCGAGCGGGGTCAGCCTCCACGCCGAGCCCGGCCAGGGCGCCAAGCTCACCATCACCGAGCTGGAGCCGGGCGACTCCGCGACCAAGGTCGTGACGATCCGCAACTCGGCGTCCGGCCAGTCCCGGCTGACGTTCGAGGAGAACGCCGAGGCGTCCGCCTTCGCCGGCGGTGCCCTCGAGCTCCGGATCCAGCAGGACGGCCGCACCATCTACCGCGGCCCGTTCGGGGAGATGAACGACGTCACCCAGGATGTCGGCTCGTTGGCTCCCGGCGCGTCCAGCAAGTTCGCGTTCACCGTGTCGCTGCCCGACGACGCACCGTTCGCGGACCAGGGGAAGCCCGCCACGGCGACCTACACCTGGGTCAACACCGTGACCAGGGAGAAGTAGCAGCTGACCCACAACTGAAGAGCTGGGACCGATCGGGCTGTTGGCCGACCCGGTCCCTGGGATGACGGTGGCCGCCCGCGCGTCTGGGGGGAACGCGGACGGTCACCGTCACACCACATTCGGACGACCGTGCGGCGCATCTGGGGGAGTGCCGCGCAGGTCGTTCTGCGAGACGGAGCTGTCGGTCCGGCGCTTGGGGGGGAGCGCTCGGGCCGACAGATCCACCCCCCACTCTCGGAAAGCACGGACCATGGAGATCGAAACCGCTTCCCGCCTCCCGGCGCCTACGCCGTGGGGGCGCTGGTTGCTGTTCGTGGTGCTCTTCGCTCCCGTGACCCTCTTCGTGCTGCTGCCGATCGGTCTCGGTCTCCAGCGCTACGTCGTGTCCAGCGACTCCATGGCGGGCAGCATCGATCGCGGCTCGATCGTCTTCGAGCGCGTCGTCCCCGTCAGCGACCTCCGCGTCGGCGACGTCGTGACGTTCCGGGCGCCGGGTGACTCGGAGCAGGACGCGATGGTCACCCATCGCATCATCGCCATCGAGCCGGACGGCATCCGGACGAAGGGCGACGCCGTGGCGGCCCCGGACCCGTGGGTGCTGCGCACCGAGGGGCCGACGATGTCGCGGGTCGAGCTGACGGTCCCGTGGGTCGGGTGGGCCTACCTCGGGCTCCGCCACCACCAGGCGTGGCTGCTGACGGTGGCCTCGGCGGTGGTGCTCGTGGTGCTCCTGTCACGTCGCCTGCGACGACCTGCGCCCACGCTGCGGGCATCGGCCGCGCCGGAGGCCGGGGCGACGCCGTGGCCCACGGGGGCTGGGACGAGCGGTGCGGGAGTGAAGTCGGGCACCCGGGAGGCGAAACAGTGAACACCGCGCTCGAGTCGGACCTCCGTGGCCCTATGCTCCCACCCATGGCGCAACGTGTCCTGGTCGTCGAGGACGAGGAGGACATCGCATTCCCCCTCGTTCGCACCCTGGAGCGCGAGGGGTACGACGTCGAGTGGGTCGAGAGCGGGCAGAAGGCTCTCGACACCCTGGCGTCGGGGCCCGAGCTCGTGATCCTCGACCTGGGGCTCCCGGACATCGACGGGCTCGAGGTCTGTCGTCGGGCTCGTGAGGCCGGCTACACGGGGGCGATCATCATCGTCACCGCGCGGGCCGGGGAGCTCGATCGGGTGGTCGGCCTGGACTACGGGGCCGACGACTACCTGGCCAAGCCCTTCGGCCTGGCCGAGCTGCAGGCGCGCGTGCGCGCCCTGTTGCGCCGTACCGCCTCACCTCTGGCCCAGAGCGTCGACGAGGTGTCCCCGGACGGGGTCCGCATCGACGTCGAGGCCCGCCGGGTCTACGCCGGCACGGAGGAGGTCCCGCTGACGGGCAAGGAGTTCGAGGTCCTCGCGATCCTTGCCGCCAACCGGGACAAGGTGGTCTCGCGCGGTCGGCTGATGGCCGACGTGTGGGACGAGAACTGGTACGGCTCGACCAAGACGCTCGACGTCACCATCGGTCGGCTGCGCCAGAAGCTCGAGTCTGTCGGCGTGACTGACCGCGTGGTGGCCGTTCGGGGTGTGGGATTCCGCCTCGAAGGCGGCCCCACCGATGCGTGAGCGGCTCACCGCTGCCTTCATCGTCCTGAGCATCGTCCTCCTGCTGGGGGCGGGTCTGGTGCGCACCTACGTGCTCCAGGACCTGATCCGTGAGCAGGTCGCCGGGCAGCTCAGTCAGGAGGCCGACCTGGTCGCCGCGATCGTCACCGACCGGGAGGCGTCCGGCGGCACCGTCGACGCCGCGTTCCTGCAGACCCTGGTCGGCCCCGAGGACCGGCTGGAGTACGACGTCGCCGGCGACGCGACCGTCGTGGTGACCGGCAAGGACTACCAGGGCGACGGCGACCCGGGCAAGGACATCTCGGCCACCGAGGTCGTCGACGGCACCGGGCAGGTCACCGTCAGCGAGTCCTCGTCGGTGATCCGCGACGTCATCGGACGCGACATCGGGTCGATCGCCGCGCTCTTCCTGCTGATCGGGGTTGCCGCCGGCATCGTCGGCTTCCTCATCGCCACGGCGCTGTCCGCGCCGTTCAAGCGCCTGGCCATCGCGGCCGCCGCGCTCGGTCGCGGTCGCTTCGACCTCGACCTGCCGAGGACCCGGATCCCGGAGGCGAGCGCGATCGCCGACGCCCTGCGCTCCAGCGCCCTCGCGCTCGAGGACCGGATGCACCGCGAGCGCGCCTTCGCCGAGCACACCTCGCACGTGCTGCGCACCCCGCTGACCGGGATCCGGCTCGAGCTCGAGGACCTCAGCCTGCGCGACGACCTGCCGTCGGACGCCCACGAGACCGTGCTGCGCTGCCTGGCCCGGGTCGAGGAGGTCTCGGCCGTGGCGGCCGAGCTGGTCGAGATCACCCGCCGGGGCAGCCTCGTCATCGGCGCCGAGGTCCCGCTGTCCGAGCTGTCCGCGCAGCTGGCGCAGCGCTGGGCGGACCGGCTCGGCTCCCGCAACCGCGCGCTCACCGCGGCCGTGGAGGGCGACCTGACGCTGCGCTACACCCCCGGCCCGGTCGAGCACGCGACCGACCTGCTGCTCGCCGACGTCGTACGCCGTGGCACCGGCGCCGTCCGGATCGTCTTCAACGCGGGGGCCGACGGCCATCTGCGGATCACCGTGCTGTGCGCGGGGCGCACCCCGGAGTCGGAGCTCGGCGGTGAGACGGTCGACCGTCTCAGCCAGGTCCGTGCGGTGGTCGAGGCGCTCGGCGGCCGGCTGATCGGCGAGCACCCCGCCGACGGCATCGAAGTCCTGCTGCCCCAACGCTGAGCCCGAGCCGACACAATGGCGTCATGACCTCGCGCCCCGTGGAGACCTGGCTGACCGACATGGACGGCGTCCTCGTCCACGAGGAGGTGCCGATCCCCGGCGCCCAGGAGTTCATCGAGGCGCTCAAGGCCTCGGGCCGGCGGTTCCTGGTCCTCACCAACAACTCCATCTTCACCCCGCGCGACCTCCGGGCGCGCCTGCTCGGCAGCGGCATCGACGTGCCCGAGGCGGCGATCTGGACCTCGGCGCTCGCCACCGCGCAGTTCCTCCAGGACCAGCGCCCGCACGGCACGGCGTACGTGGTCGGCGAGGCCGGGCTGACGACCGCCCTGCACGACATCGGCTACGTGATGACCGACCGCGACCCCGACTACGTGGTGCTGGGCGAGACCCGGACCTACTCCTTCGAGGCGATCACCAGGGCGATCCGGCTGGTCGCGGCCGGTGCCCGCTTCATCGCCACGAACCCCGACCCGAGCGGGCCCAGCCAGCACGGCCTGCTGCCGGCGACCGGCTCGGTGGCGGCGCTGATCAGCACGGCGACCGGGCGGACGCCGTACTTCATCGGCAAGCCCAACCCGCTGATGATGCGCAGCGCACTGAACCGGCTCGACGCGCACTCCGAGACCACGGTGATGATCGGCGACCGGATGGACACCGACATCATCAGCGGGCTCGAGGCGGGCCTGCGCACGATCCTGGTGAGCACCGGGTCGACCCGGCCCGGGCAGATCGAGACCTTCCCCTACCGGCCCACCCGGGTGGTCGACTCGATCGCGGACCTGGTGGGCGAAGTGACTGGCGGGAGCGCTCCCACACCCGTACCCTGACCGCGTGAGCCGCCGCGCCGTCCGCCCCCGACGGGGAGCCCTCTGGCGCGCCGCGCCCCTGCGGCTGCTGCGGACCCCCGGCTGGCTCGTGCTCCTGCTGGTCGCCGCGACCCTCCTGGTCGCCTCCTTCGTGGCGCCGCCGATGTTCAGCTCCTCCGCCCGGTCGACGGCGCTCGCCGAGAGCCTGGGTGCGGCCGCGGGCGCGCCGTACGGCGGGGACTCGGCCGACCTGCGCGTGACCTGGAGCGGGGTCCTGGGCCCCGCCGGCGACCAGCTCGTGATGTCGAGGCTGTCGGCGATCAAGGGCTACGGCCCACCGGTCCTCACCGCGGCCGGGGTCGCGCAGAACCGCACCCGACGAGCCGTCGCCCGGGTCGGCACCCGCGACGAGGGCTCCGAGCTGTGGTATCGCGACGGCGCGGTGGAGGCGATCGGGGGCGACGAGGACGCCGACGGCGTCTGGCTCGCCGAGGACGTCGCCTCCCGGCTCGGGATCAAGACGGGCGACCCGGTCCGCCTCGGACTCGTGCAGACCTTCGTGACCGAGAAGCGACCGCACATGACCGAGACGGTGCTCGCGGGCACCTACAAGACCGCACCCGACTCGGTCCTGCCCGCCGCGATCGCGGACGACCCCGACGCCGACCGGTGGTTCCTCCCGGTCGACCCCGACGACCCCAGCCGGTCCACGCCCCTGGCGATCGCCGGCCGCGCGGCCTTCGACCGGCTGGTCCTCAAGACGACCGAGTCACCGCTCTACCTCGCCGACCTCCAGATCGACCCCGTCATCAGCCCCGACGACGCCTCGACCGCCGTCACCCAGGTCCAGCGCATCGCCGACGACGCCTACGACTCCCGCTCGCAGCTCTACGTCGCCCTGGGCTCGGCGCTCCCGCTGGGCGGCGCCCAGCTCGACGTCAACACCGGTCTGCCCGACATCGCGTTCGAGGCGAACGGCACGGCGACCAGCGCCCGGGACCAGGTGCGGCCGTACGCCGTCGCCGGGCAGGCGCTGGCCGGCTTCCTGCTGCTCGCCGCGTGGGTGATGCTCGGGCGCAGCCGCCGCCGTGAGCAGCTGCTCGTGTCGGGCCTGGGCCTGCGGCCCACGCAGCTCGCCGCGATGGCGGGCCTCGAGGCGCTGCCGGTCCTGGTGCTCGCCGTCCCCGCGGGGCTCGGACTGGCCGGGCTGGGTCTGGTCACGGCCGGACCGCCGACGGACGCGAGCCTGGCCTACACGCAGGCCGACGTCGTGCGCGCCGTCCTGGCCGCGGCCGCGGGGCTGCTGCTGGTGCTCGTGACGGCGGCCCTGACGGCGGTCGGCACCGACCGGTCGGCGCGGCTGTCGCTGCTCGGCCGCAGCCGCCGCTCGCTGCCCTGGACCGCGGCGCTGCTCGTCGCGACCGGGGCGATCGCCGCGGCGGTCTACACGATCGACGTCGGCGACCGCAGCGCCGCTCCTCTCACCATGCTGCTCCCGGTACTCGTCGCCGGGGCGGTCGCCGTGCTGGTGGCGCGGGCTGCCGCCTGGCTGCGCTCCCGGCGCCCGGCGCGGACCCGACCGGGCCGGCCGCGGTGGCTGGCCACCCGTCGTACGGGCCTGGTGGTCCGCGAGGTCACCTCGCTCACCGCGGTGGTCGCCGTCAGCCTGGGGCTCTTCGGCTACGCCCTGACGGTGCACCGGGGGATCGGGGAGGGCGTGGCCGACAAGACCGCGGTCCTGGCCGGCGCGACCACGACCATCCAGGTCGCCGACGACTTCCGCGGCGGTGGGCTCAAGCGGCGCGAGCGGGTGCTGCTCAGCGAGCCGCCGGCGGACGGGACGTCGATCGTCTGGCGGCGCACGGTGACCCTCCCGCCCGAGTTCGGCGACGAGCCGCTGATGGCGATCGACCCCGCGTCCTTCGCCGAGGTGGCCGACTGGGGCGCCTCGGGCGACCTCGACGCCGGCCGCGCGCTGGTCTCGAAGATCGACCGCAAGGCGCGCGGCCTGGCCGTGATCCTGGTCGGTGAGACCGACCTCTCGGTGGGTGACCGGGGCACGATGGACTTCAACGCCGAGTTCCAGATCCCCTTCCAGGTGGTGGGCGTGGTCGACGCCTTCCCGGGGTCCGAGACCGAGACCGGTCGGACCACCGTGGTCACGGCCACCGACCGCCTCTTCCGTCTGGTGCCGCCGCCGGTCAACCCCGGGCGCCCGGGCGCCACCAGCACCGAGGCCGGCGCCTTCACCTCGGCGGTCTGGTCGGACGGGACCGCGGGTGAGCTGCGACGCTCGCTCGCCGACGCCGACGTCTCGACCACCGGCGACGTGGCCACCGCCTCCCAGGCGGCCGTCGGCGGCGGGCTGGTGGCAGCCACCTGGGCGGCGGGCTACGTGCTCGCGCTCGGTGTCGTCGTGCTGGTCCTGGCCGTGGCCGGCGCGCTCCTGCTGGCGCTGCGCCTGGCCGACCGCGACGCCGTCTCCGACGTGCTGCTCTCCCGGATGGGCTGGGGTCCGACCGAGCTCGCCCGCTCCCGTGCGTGGGAGGTCGGCTACGCCCTCGCGACCGCCGTGGTCGCCGCGGTGATCGCCGGCGCGGTGCTCGTCTCGATCCCGACGATCATCGACGCGACGGCCGCCGTACCTCCCCTGACCCGGCCCCGCCCCGACACCGACGACGTCCTCGTCCTCGTCGCCGTCCTCGTCGTCACCGTGCTGATCGCCTGGCTGCTCGGTGCCTGGCGGGCGCGCCGGCGCCATCCCGCGGAGGTGCTGCGTGCCGGAGGTTGAGACCGTGGCCGGCCCTGCCGTGAGCTGCGAGGACCTGGTGAAGGTCTTCCGGTCCGCGACCGGGGAGACCCACGCCCTGCGGGGCATCGGGCTGGAGGTGCACGCCGGCGCGCTGGCCGTCGTCGCCGGCCCGTCCGGCTCCGGCAAGAGCAGCCTGCTGACCATGCTCGGGGCGCGGGACCGCCCGAGCGCCGGACGGCTCTCCGTCCTGGGCAGCGACGTCGGTGCCGCGTCCACCCGTCAGCTGAGCGCCCTGCGGCGCAAGCGCATCGGCTACGTGCCGCAGCGGTCCTCGGAGAGCGTCTTCCAGCACCTGCGCGCGGTCGACCAGCTGCGCCAGGTGGCGTCGTGGCGCGGGTCGGCCGACCACGTCGTCGACGCCCTGGACGCGGTGGGCCTGGGGCACCGGGCCGACCACCTGCCCTCCGCGCTCTCGGGCGGTGAGCAGCAGCGGCTCGCCGTCGCGATCGCCCTCGTCGGCGAGCCCTCGCTGGTGGTCGCCGACGAGCCGACGGCCGAGCTCGACCACGCCAACGCCGACCTCGTGGTCGACGCGCTGCTGGCCGCTGCCGCGGCCGGTGCGGCCGTCCTGATCAGCAGCCACGACGAGCGGATCATGCACCGCGGCGACCGGCTGCTGCGGCTGCGCCACGGCGTGGTCTCCAGCGAGACGACCAGCCGCGACACCACCGCCGTGATCGACGGGACCGGCCGGCTCCAGCTCCCGCCGACCGTGCTCGACCTCTTCCCCTCGCGCCGGGTCATCGTCGAGGTCGGCGACGACGGCGTACGCCTGCGAGCACCGGAGGTCGAGCCGTGACCGCCCTCGAGCTGGTCGACGTCGACCACGGGTACGCCGCCGGCAGTGGCCGGGTCGAGGTGCTGCACGGCGTCTCGCTGCGGGTCGAGCCGGGCGAGCTCGTCGCGCTCGCCGGCCCCTCCGGCTCGGGCAAGTCGACCGCCTGCCACCTGGCCGCGGGCATCGAGCGACCCGATCGCGGTGCCGTGACGCTCGACGGACGGCCGACGGCCGACATCGCCGACTGGTCCCAGGTCGCCGTCGTGCCCCAGCAGCACGGGCTGCTGGCCGGGCTGTCCGTGCAGGACAACATCGCGCTGCCCGCGCTGCGGGCCAGGATCGACGCGACCGAGGCGCTGGCCCGGCTCGCGGCGGCCCTCGACATCGCGGGCTTCCTGCGCCGCGGCATCACCGAGACCTCCCTGGGCGAGCAGCAGCGCGTCGCCGTTGCGCGCGCCCTCGTCCTGGACCCGCGCCTGGCCGTGCTCGACGAGCCGACCGGGCACCAGGACGACGACCACGTCGGACAGGTCATCGAGGCGCTCGCCGGTGCCGCGCGGGCCGGGTCGGCGGTGCTCGTGTCGACCCACGACCAGCGCGTCTGGGAGGTCGCGCACCGCGTCGTACGACTGGCCGACGGTCGGGTCCAGGGCTGAGACACGCCGTCCGACGGTGTGATCTGCGTCCATCCGGGGCGTCGTCCCAGGCGGGGGATGTGACTTGGATCACCGGCCGGCACGCCGAGGAATCTTGATCCTCGTTTTCGGACGGCTACTGTCTTTGACGATTGAACCAAACACACCCGGTCCCGAGCACGCCGAGTCCTGCCCGACTCGTGGACCGGTCCGCCAGGTCGGACGAATCAGCCGGCCGACGATCTGATCTGCACGGGCAGGAGTGGGGGAACCACCTTCGCGGCCACGACCAGTGGTCGCTCGGGGTGAAGCCGCCGAATTGGCGGCCGGGCACCTTCCTCGCCCGAACCCGACAGCTCACCTCACAGGCGTGGGAAGGAAACCACGCGATGACTCTTGCCCTGCCCACCACCCTGATCCGCGCCGGAGCGCGACTCGCCTTCTGCGGCGCGCTCGCCGTCGGACTCCTGACCTCCGCCCCGATCGCCGACGCCCACGGCGCCACCGCGACCTCCTCCAAGGTCGTCGCGAAGACGCTGACCAAGGCCGAGGCGAGGGCCAAGGCCAAGGCCCGGTCGCGCGCCAAGCACTGGCACGCCGCCCGGCTCGAGCGCCTCAAGCAGGTCCGCCACGCGATGCGCGTCGCCGGCCACCAGAAGGGCGACCCCTACCGCTACGGCGCGGCCGGTCCCGGCAGCTTCGACTGCTCCGGGCTGACCTACTACAGCTTCAAGCACGCGGGCTTCTCGCACATCCCGCGCACCGCGGCGGCGCAGTCGGGCTACGCCAGGCACATCTCCCGCAAGTCCCTGCGGCGCGGCGACCTGATCTTCTTCAACGGCGGCGGCCGCGTCTACCACGTCGGCGTGTACGTCGGTCGCTCCCACGGACGCCGGATGGTGCTGCACGCGCCGTACTCCGGGTCGCGGGTGCGCACCGAGGCCGTGTGGACGAACTCCTGGTTCGCCGGCACCCTGCGCCACCGCTGAGGCTCAGCCGGTCCAGTCGAAGGTCGCCAGGCTCTGGGCGATGATCTCCTTGCGCTGGGCCGGCGTGAACGCCCGGTCGAACCGGAACTGCACGTCGGTGTCCCAGCCGTCCTGCCGGACGCCGTACGCGTCGAGGTGGATCCCCTTGCGGGGGCTGCCGGCGACGTGGAAGAGCGTCACGCCGTCGAGCTCGACGTCGGGCAGGCGCTTCAGCGTGCCGCGCTCGGCGTAGGAG
Source organism: Nocardioides sp. URHA0020 (assembly GCF_000620705.1). GTDB lineage: Bacteria > Actinomycetota > Actinomycetes > Propionibacteriales > Nocardioidaceae > Nocardioides. Next base: position 132,372 of record NZ_KK211166.1, on the reverse strand, counting down.
TCGATCGCGGACTCGGCCTGCAGGTCGAGGGGGATCGTGGGCCCGGTGTACTCGATCGACCCGAGCCGGACGGCCGAGAGGCTGGCTGACGGCGGGTTGGCCTCCGTGGCGATGTCGATCAGGTCCGACGCCTGGATCCAGTCCTTCGGCGCCTTGATCGTGGCGTTGGGCATCTTGAGCAGCGGTCCTGTCGCCGGCGACACCGACGGGCTCGCCTCCGCGGTCGCGGTCGGCGAGGTCGACCCGGACGGGGCCGACGAGGACGCGGAGAGCGACGGCTTGGAGCTCGGGTCGGCCTTCGGGTCGTCGTCGCTGCAACCGGCGAGGGTCAGGACCAGGCCGGCCGCCACCGCCGCGGCGGTCAGCTGGGGATGGGCGGAGCGCGACACGCGGGGCCTCCTGCGGTTCCGAGAACGTCGTGGTCACTCTAGCCACGCGCCCGGGTCGCGAAACGTGCGCTGGTCGGCGTCCGCCCGAGCTCGTGCGGGCCGAGATGTTTTGCCTCCGCGCCAACGGGGGAGGTGGCCGTACGACGGCTCGACGGAGCGAGACGAATCTTCATTTCGGGGGAAGGTCAGATAAATGGGAACGCTGGACGTGCTGACGATGCTGGGGCTGCCTGACGCTCTGGTCGAATCGTGCCGAGAGATCCTCGAGGAGCATGCGGCCACCATCCACAGCGCATCGCCGCCCACCGTCGGCAGTGTCTTCGGTGGCTCCGGGCACGGCGCGACGCTGGAGCACCACACGAGCATCGCCCACCAGCACGTCGCCGATGCGCTGAACCAGATGGTCGCGGGCCTGCAGGGCTACGCCACCAACCTCCACGAGTTCAGCAGGGACCTGCAGGAGCGTGACCTGCAGGCGGCCGCCGACCTGACGCCGAGCCGCAAGGCCGAGCTCGCCGACATCGCCTCCAACCTCGACTCCACCAACTTCCACAACTCCGGCGGGGGTGAGGGCTGATGGTGCGGGGTCCCCAGGCCGAGCGGCTGACCACGGCGGTCACCGGGGCCGACGAGATGATGGTCGGCGCCGCGGCGCGCGAGTGGGTCCGGTGCGCCGAGGTGCTCCAGCAGGTCGGGGACTACCTGACCGGCGCGTCGAGCACCGTGCGCTGGGCCATCGGCGGCGAGACCGGTCCCGCGGTCGACGAGGCGTTCAAGCGCTCCGCGGAGGCCATGCAGAAGAAGGCGCTGGTGCTCGGGGACGGGGCGACGGCGCTCGCCGACACGAGCGCGGCGATCGTGACCGCCAAGGAGGCGGAGGCCAAGCTCAAGGACATGGCGCCGCCGACGCCGTACCGCGCCCCGGTGGGCAACCCCACCGACGAGGAGCTGCACGACCAGGCGAAGAGCAAGGCCCGCGAGCAGCAGTTCGCCGCGAGCTACGCCGACCAGGAGGAGACCGCCCGGGCGCACGCCGACAAGCTCGACGTGGAGTTCGCCAAGGCGACGACCACGATGAAGAAGATCCACGGTGAGCCGGACCCGCCGCCGCCTCCGCCGCCCCCGACGTCGGGTGGCTCGACGGGCGGCAGCGGCGGCTCCTCCGGCGGGATGACCGGCAGCGCCGTCTACACGCCGATGTCCGGCACCGGCGGCGGGCCCGGTCCGCACTACGCGATCGGCCACGTCGCTCAGGGCCCGCACGTCGGCGCCGACCCGACGCCGCAGGGCCCCGGGTCGGGGTCCGGCACGACGTCCGGCGTCCCGGGCACCGCCGCTCCGGTGGACTACTCGGGCTCCACAGGCGCCGGTGAGATCGGTGGTGCCGGCGCCGGCTCGACCGGTGGCGGTGGCGGTGCCGCCGGGTCCGGCGTCAGCGCGGCCGGCCTGACCGCCGGCGGCGCGGCCGCCGGCCTCATCGGGGCCAAGCTCACCGGGGCGCTCAAGGGTGGCCTCTTCCCGTCCACCGCCGCCGGTGGCGGGGCGAGGGCCGGCGCGGCAGCCCGCGGCACGGCCGCCAACGCCGTGCGTGGCATCGGCAGCTCGGCGCGCAGCGGCGGGTCCGGCACGCTCGGGCGCTCCGGCGCGGCTCCCGGTTCGGCCGCAGGCCGCTCGGGCGCGGGCAGTGCCGGAGCCGGCGGCAAGAGTGCGGGTGCAGGTGCCGGCAAGGGCGCCGCGAAGGGCGCGGGCACCGGCTCGGGTGCGCGCTCCGGCTCCGGTGGTCGGGCAGGCACGGGCGCCGGAGGTCGCGGTGGCTCGGGTGGCCGCGGCGGCGCCGGGCCCAGTGGCCGCTCCGGGCGCAGCAAGGACGACAAGGACGGCAAGAAGCGCGAGCTCTTCGACGTCGGTGAGGACTGGGTCGACGACGAGGGCGCAGCCCCCGGCGTACTGGACTGACGGATCGCATCACGGAGCCGCCGCAGGAACCATCCTGCGGCGGCTTCGTTGTCCACAGATCACGGGAGGGGGCTGTTTCACCGGCCTGCTTCCCGGCAAGACTGGCGGCGAAGGATTCCATCTCGGGGGTCTCCATGTCCTTGGCTCATCCCGCGGCTCGCCGTACGCACGACGGCGCCGGCGCGCACGACGAACTCGTCGAGCGGCTCGACCAGCAGGTGCGTGAGCTCGTACGCCGGGAGGGCGTCGACCCGCAGCGCGAGTCGGCGCTGGTGCGCCGCATCGCGGAGAGCGTGGTCCGCGACCACGACGACCGCAGCCTGACCGGCGCGGTCGCCCCGGTGCCCGACGTCGGGTCGATGGTGGGCGAGCTGGTCGCCCGGGTCTCCGGCTTCGGTCCGCTGCAGCCCTTCCTCGACGACGACTCGGTCGAGGAGATCTGGATCAACGACCCGAGCCGGGTGTTCATCGCGCGCAACGGCCGGCACGAGCTGACCACGCTGGTGCTCACCAGCGCCCAGGTCCAGGAGCTGGTGGAGCGGATGCTCAAGTCGTCCGGGCGCCGCATCGACATGAGCAGCCCGTTCGTGGACGCGATGCTGCCGGAGGGCCACCGGCTCCACGTCGTCCTCGAGGGCATCAGCCGTGGCTTCTCGGCGGTCAACATCCGCAAGTTCGTCCTCCGCGCAGGTCGCCTGGGCCAGCTGGTCGAGCTGGGCAGCCTCACTCCGCCGGCGGCGGCCTTCCTCGAGGCGTCGGTGCGCGCCGGGCTCAACATCCTGGTCGCCGGCTCGACCCAGGCAGGCAAGACCACCATGTTGAACTGCCTGGCCGCGGCCATCCCGGGCGGGGACCGGGTGGTGTCGGCGGAGGAGGTCTTCGAGCTGCGTTTCGCACACCCGGACTGGGTCGCGCTGCAGACCCGGCAGTCCGGGCTCGAGGGGACCGGTCGGATCCAGCTGCGCGACCTCGTGAAGGAGAGCCTGCGGATGCGGCCCAGCCGGATCATCGTCGGTGAGGTCCGGGCCGAGGAGTGCCTCGACCTGCTGCTCGCGCTCAACGCGGGTCTGCCCGGCATGTGCACGATCCACGCCAACAGCGCGCGCGAGGCCCTGGTGAAGATGTGCACGCTGCCGCTGCTGGCCGGGGAGAACATCTCGGCGAGGTTCGTCGTGCCCACGGTTGCGTCGTCGGTGGACCTGGTCGTGCACCTCGGCATCGACGAGCGCGGCGTACGCCGGGTCAACGAGATCGTCGGCGTCCCCGGCCGCGTCGAGCAGGACGTCATCGAGGCCGAGCCGGTGTTCGAGCGGCGTGGCGCTGAGCTGCGCCGGGCCGGTGGGATGCCGCCGCACCTGGAGCGCTTCGAGCGGGTCGGGATCGACGTCCACCGGATCGTGGCCGGAGCTGCCTGATGGGCGCGCTGGTCGGACTGGGCGTGGGCATCGGCCTGCTGCTGGTCTGGAGCGCGTTCTTCCTGCCGCGCCGACCTCGCGGTGCCGCCACGTCACGGCGTACGACGGACCTGCTGGCGCGGGCCGGCCTCGGCCAGGTGTCGGCGACCGGGTTCGTGCTGCTGTGCCTGGTCTGCGCGACGGTCACCGCCCTGGTGATGCAGGTGGTGTCGGGGACGCCGCCGGTGGCCCTCGCCTTCGGCGTGATGGGCGGCTACCTGCCGGTCGCGGTGGTGTCCGGTCGGGCCCGACGGCGCCAGCAGGAGCTGGCCGAGGTCTGGCCGGAGGCGGTCGACAACCTGACCTCCGCCGTACGAGCCGGCATGTCGTTGCCCGACGCGCTGGCCGGGCTCGCCGTCCGCGGCCCGGCGCCGCTGCGCGAGGCGTTCGACCAGTTCGCGCTGGACTACCAGGTCACCGGGCGGTTCGGGGAGTCGCTGGACCGGCTCAAGGAGCGGCTGGCCGACCCGGTGGGCGACCGCGTGGTCGAGGGTCTGCGCGTGGCCCGCGACGTCGGTGGCGGCGAGCTGGGGCGCCTGCTGCGCAGCCTCTCCTCCTACCTGCGTGAGGACGCGCGGACCCGCTCGGAGATGGAGGCCCGTCAGGCCTGGACCCTCAACGGCGCCCGCCTCGCCGTCGCGTCGCCCTGGCTGGTCCTGCTGCTGATGTCCTTCCAGTCCGACGTCATCCACCGCTACGCCTCGCCCACGGGCGTGTTCGTGCTCGCGGTCGGTGCCGGGCTGTGCGTCGTCGCCTACCGGCTGATGATGCGGATCGGTCGCCTGCCCGTCGAGCGCCGGATCCTGTCGTGAGCCCGCCGGTGTGGGGCGCGCTGCTCGGTGCCACGGCCGCGGCCGGTCTGCTGGTGGTCGTCGTCCGGGTCCGCACCATCCGGCGTCCACAGCTCGCACTCCGGGTGCTGCCCTACGTTCGTGACCTCCCGCAGCTCGACGAGTCCGGGCCGCGGACCGCTCCGGCTGCGACGTCCGCGGCGGTCGGGGTCTTCGGACCACCGCTGCGCTCGGCGGCCGAGGCCGTCGAACGCGTGCTGGGCGGCGCGACGTCGGTACGCCGCCGGCTGGAGCGGGCCGGGATCGACAAGACCGTGCAGGAGCTCCGCGTCGAGCAGGTCGTGTGGGGACTGGTCGCCTTCGGCGCCGTGGCGGCCTTCGCCCTGCTCCGCGTGCTTACCCATCCCGGGTCGGTCGTCCTCTGGATGATCGCGTGCGCGATCGCGTTCGTCAGCGGCGTGCTCGCCCGCGACACCCACCTGACCAGCCAGGTGCGCCGACGCGAGCGCCAGATCCTCGCCGAGTTCCCTACCATCGCCGAGCTCCTGGCGCTCGCAGTGGCCGCGGGGGAGAGCCCGGTGATGGCGCTGGACCGCGTCGTGCGCCGCAGTGGCGGCGAGCTCTCGCGCGAGCTCGCCCGGGTGCTGTCCGCCATCAGGACCGGCGAGCCGGTCAGCTCCGCCTTCGACGCGATGGCCGCGACGACCGGGCTGCCGATCGTGTCGCGCTTCGCGCAGGGCATCGCGGTCGCCGTCGAGCGAGGCACCCCGCTGGCCGACGTGCTCCACGCCCAGGCGGCCGACGTGCGCGAGGCCGGGCGGCGCGAGCTCATCGAGACCGCCGCTCGCAAGGAGGTCCTGATGATGGTGCCCGTCGTGTTCCTCGTGCTGCCCGTGACCGTGCTCTTCGCCTTCTGGCCCGGCGTCGTGGGCCTCTCCCTGACCACTCCCTGACCACTCCCTCACCTGGAAGGACGCGATCCATGGAACACCTCACCCTCGCGCTGACGAGGATCTGCCTCACGGTGGTGGCACCGCGACCGCGTGACGAGCGCGGCGACGTGCCCGGCTGGGTGATGATCACCGTGATGACCGCCGGGCTCGTCGTCGGCATCACTGCGATCGCCGGGCCGGCCCTGCAGGACATGGTGTCCTCGGCACTCAACAAGGTGAAGTAGTGCACCACCGGCGCGGGCGGCACAGCCAGCGCGGGTCGGCCGTGGTCGACTTCGTGCTGGTGCTCGTCGTGCTCGTGCCGGTCTTCCTCGGCATCCTCCAGGTCGCCCTGGTGCTGCTCGTGCGCAACACGCTGGCCTCGGCCGCCTCGGAGGGGGCGCGGTACGCCGCCACCCTCGACCGCGGCCCCGCCGACGGCGCGGCTCGCACTCGCCAGCAGATCGACGGCGCCGTGTCGGGACGGTTCGCACGCAACGTCTCGGCCCGGCCGGCGACGGTCGACGGCGCGCCCGGCGTCGAGGTCACGGTACGGGCCGTGGTGCCCGCGCTGGGGATCGGTGGGCCGGGCGTCGCCCTGGAGGTGTCCGGGCATGCCGTGGAGGAGGAGGCACCGTGAGGCGGCGTCGCGGCGAGGACGGCAGCGCGCTGGTCGAGCTGAGCTGGCTGGGCATCCTGCTGCTCGTCCCGATGCTGTGGATCGTGGTCTCGGTCTTCGAGGTCCAGCGCGGTGCGTTCGCGGTGTCCGGTGCGGCTCGCGCGGCGGGGCGGGCCTACGCGCAGGCGCCCGACGACGCCGCTGGCCGGTCGCGGGCCGAGGCCGCGGCTCGCCAGGCGCTGGCCGACCAGGGCGTGCGAGACGCCCCGCTCGACGTGCGCATCACCTGTACGCCGTACCCGCGCGACTGCCACAGCGGCACCTCCGTCATCACCGTCGTCGTCGCGTCGCGGGTCGACCTGCCGCTGATGCCCGACATCCTCGGCGGGGGCGCGCCCAGCTTCGCGCTCGACTCCACGCACACCGTCCCGATCGGGCAGTTTCGAGAGGTGGAGGCGGGCGATGGGGCGCCGTGACGAGGACGGGGCGACCACCGTCCTGATCGTCGGGTTGGCGCTCGTCCTGGCGATGGCCGTCGCCGCGGTCGTCGACGTGTCGGCGGCGTATCTCCAGCGGCAGAGCCTCGACACGGTCGCCGACGGTGCCGCCCTGCGGGCCGCCGACCTCGGCGCCACCGGCGAGGAGGTGTACGGCGGCGGGGTGCCCCAGGGACGGCTCGACCTGAGCGTCGACCGGGTCCGCGGCTCGGTGCGGGAGTTCCTCGCCGGCTCGGGTGCGTACGCCGACTATCCCGGCCTGTCCTTCGACGTCGACCTTGATGCCGCCACCTCCACCGTGACGGTGCACGTCACCGCGCCGCTCGACCTGCCGCTCACCGTCCCGGGGTCTCCGGGCGTGGCCACGATCGGCGCGACCGGGTCGGCCGTGGTGGTTGCCGATCGATGAGTCGGGTTAGCGTGACGACGCACCTGCGCCACGCCGACTCGTCTGGAGTGTCATGTTCTCGGCTCTTCGATCCACCACCCTCCTGCTGGCCGCCGCCGTCCTCGCGGTCTCGCCCTGGCTCGTCCCGGTCCAGGCCGTCGCCGCGAAGGCGAGCCCGGCGGCGACGTACTCCCACGCGGCCTTCAAGGCGACCAACGTGCAGCGGGTCAAGCACGACCGGGTGCGGCTGAAGAAGTCCGCCTGCCTGACGACGATGGCCAAGCGGTGGGCCAGGCACATGGCCCGCACGGGCAAGCTGGAGCACCAGTCGCTGGGGGCCATCGCCAAGCGCTGCCACACCTCCTGGACGGGGGAGAACATCGCGGCCGGCTACCGGAGCGGCCGGGCGGTGGTCAACACCGGCTGGATGCACTCCCCGGGTCACCGGCAGAACATCCTGCGCCCGCAGTACCGGCTGATGGGGATCGGCGCCTACCGCGACCGCGACGGGTTCTGGTGGGTCTCGCAGGTGTTCGGTCGGCGGTAGCCCCCACGCGCCGACCCGGGGCCCGGATGGGTCATGCGGCCCCCTCCCCGCGTGGCTAGCTTGGGAGGACCGCGCCCGTGGAGGTCCCGTGACTGCTCAAGGCTCTCGGCTGCCGCTGGTCGTCGTGCTCGCGCTCGTGGCCGCCGCCGTGACGGCTGCCCCCGCGCTCGCCGACGGGCCACCGGACAACGCGCTGCCGGTGCTGGGCTCCTTCGTCGCGTCGCCGGGCTCGGTGGGCACCGACGGGGGCTCGGTCGAGCTGAGCGTCTCCGCGGCCGACCCCGACGGCTCGCTGACGGCGGTGGTCGCGACGGCGTACTCCAGCAACAGCGGCGAGACCGTCGCCGCCACGCTCGGCGGGCCGCCGGAGGGCGGCACCTGGACCGGCGGGCTCTACCTGCCGTCGAACCCGTCCGACTCCCCGGTCAGCTGGTCCGTCGAGGTCACGGCCGTCGACGACCACGAGGGCACCACGCAGGAGCTCCTGGGTGACATCTCGCAGGCGGGCGTCACGCCGTTCGACGAGCTCCCGTCCGTGTGGGGCGAGGACGTGTCGCCGCGCGCCGTCGGGCCCGGGGGCGACTCGGTCAGCATCTCCGCCTACGCCAGCGACGACCGCTCGGTCTCGTCGGTCCACGCGACCGCCAGGGACCAGATCGGCAGCGAGTACGTCGTCGACCTGGCCGGCGGGGGTGGGAGCAGGTACGCCGGCACCTGGGTCGCGCCCGGCAACGGCACGACGGGCCCGGTCGTCTACGACATCACCGTCTACGCCCAGGACGACATCGGGCAGGAGCGCATCGTCAACGCGGGGCAGGTGACGGTGGCGGGCACCGACCCGCCGACGGACCCGCCCACCGATCCGCCGGTCGATGACCCACCGGAGATCACCAGCGCCTCGGTCACCCCCACCACGCTGCCCGCCCACGGCGGGGTGGTCGACGTCGGCGTCCGGGCGACCGACGACGTCGACGTCTCGACGGTCAGGGTCTCGGTGTCCGGGCCGGACATCAGCACGCGCGCCGCCTCGCTGCCCGGCACCGGAGGCGAAGCGGCGTACGGCGCGCAGGTCCAGCTGCCGTCCAACGAGACGGGTGCCGCCAGGGCCTACTCGTTCGTCGTCACCGTGACCGACACCAACGGTGCCACCGCCTCGGTCGGGCTCGACGACGTCGTGGTGGCGGCCCGGGTGCCGAAGACGAGCGAGGGGACGCCCGGCGTCACGGGTGCGGTCCCGCTGACGCTGTCGAAGACCTCGGTCAGGCTGATCTCCACCCGCCCCGGTGCGAGGGTCGTGCGGACCGTCGTGGTCCGCAACGCGGGCAAGCACCGGGTCTCCGGTCGGCTCGGCGGACTGGCGGCGCCCTTCCGGGTGAGCGGGGCGCACCGCCACTTCGCGCTCGACCCCGGCGAGCGGCTGCGGGTCAGGGTCGTCTTCCGCGCCACCCGGCCCGGTCGCTCCGTCGACCGGCTCGTCATCGTCCGCAACGACGGCGCCCAGCGCATCCTGCGGGTGCGGCTGGTCGGCCGAGCCCGCTGGGCGGCGTAGTCCGGATCCGGTCACGACAGCGGGCGGCGTGGTGGGTTAGGTTCCGTCCGTGGCCGCGGGCGGGGAGACGACGACGCGACCGACGATCGTCGTGGTCGACGACGCGGCCGAGGTGCGCGCCCTGGTCCGCACCCGGCTCCGCCTGTCGGGCCTGCTCGACGTCGTCGGCGAGGCCGGCAACGGCGCCGAGGCGGTCGAGGTCGCCGGCGAGCTGCAGCCCGCGCTGGTGCTGCTCGACGTCTCCATGCCGGTGATGGACGGGCTCGAGGCCCTGCCGCGCATCCTCGAGGTCTCGCCCGGGAGCCGCGTGGTGATGTACAGCGGCTTCCAGGAGGAGGGCCTGGCCCACCGGGCCGCCGAGCTCGGCGCCTCGGCCTTCCTTGAGAAGTCCACCGCGCTCGACACCCTCGCGGCCGAGCTGGTGCAGCTGCTCGACCCGCAGGCGTCACCGCCGCCGGTCAGCCCGGCGGCGCCGCCCGAGGCCGAGGACGGCGAGCGCCGGGTGCTGCGCGAGCACCTCGAGCGCTTCCGGGAGGTCTTCGAGGACGCGGCCATCGGGATGGCGACGGTGACGCTCGCGGGCCGGATCGTCCGGGCCAACCGGTCGCTCGCCGCGATCGTGGGCCGCTCGGTCGACGAGCTCGTCGGCACGTCGTACGCCGCCTTCGCCGGCGCCTCGCGCGGCGCCCTCGACACCCTGCTCCGCGGGATCCTCACCGGCACCGAGGAGATCGGCCAGCTCGAGCACGAGGTCACCGGGGCGACGGGTCGACGTCGGGTCGTGGCGACCTTCGCGCCCGTCCTCGACAGCAGCCGCCGACCCCTCTACCTCTTCGTGCAGGTGCAGGACGTCACCGTGCAGCGAGCAGCCGAGGAGGAGCTGCGACGCAGCGAGGTCCGCTTCCGTCTCCTCGTGGACAACGTCGACGACTACGCGATCCTGATGCTGTCCCCGGAGGGCCTGGTCGAGAGCTGGAACGCCGGAGCGCAACGGATCAAGGGGTACGCCGAGGACGAGATCGTCGGCCGGCACTTCAGCACCTTCTACCCGCCCGAGGTCCGGGAGTCCGGCCACCCCGAGCGCGAGCTCGAGCTGGCGCTGCGCGACGGTCACTACGAGGAGGAGGGCTGGCGGATCCGCAAGGACGGCAGCCGCTTCTGGGCGACCGTGCTGATCACCGCGGTCCGTGACCGCGACGGTCGCCATGTCGGCTTCGCCAAGGTCACCCGCGACGTGACCCGTCGTCGTGAGCAGGAGGAGGCCCTGCGCGCCAGCGAGGAGCGCTTCCGGCTGCTCGTCGAGACCGTCTCGGACTACGCGATCTTCATGCTCTCGCCCCAGGGGCTGGTCGCGAGCTGGAACGCCGGGGCCCAACGCCTCAAGGGCTTCGCGGCCGACGAGATCATCGGCCGTCACTTCCGCACCTTCTACCCGACGGAGCTGCAGGAGTCGCGGCACCCCGAGGACGAGCTCGAGCTGGCCCTGCGCGACGGTCGCTACGAGGAGGAGGGCTGGCGGATCCGCAAGGACGGCACCCGCTTCTGGGCCAACGTCATCATCACGGCGGTGCACGACTCCCAGGGCCGGCACGTGGGCTTCGCGAAGGTGACCCGGGACATCACCGAGCGTCGGCTGATGCTCGAGGAGCAGGAGCGCACCGCGGCCGCCCTCACCGAGGCCAACGCCCGGCTCCAGCAGGCGGCCGACGACCAGACCCACTTCCTCGCCGTCACCGCGCACGAGCTGCGCACCCCGGTCGCCGTCCTCGGGGGTACGGCGGACATGCTGGTCGCCCACTGGCCCGAGCTCGACGACGTCGAGCGTGAGGAGCTGCTGCTCGGCATGGGCAGCAGCGCCACCCGGCTCCGGCGGCTGCTCGACGACCTGCTGACCGCCTCCCGCCTCCAGTCCAGCCGCCTCGAGCTCGGGCACGAGCGGGTCGACGTCGCCCGGGTGGTCGTCGAGTCGGTCGCCGCGGCTCGTCGTACGCACCCCGGGGTGGTCATCGAGGCCGACGTCGACGGCGCCGACCTGGCGGTGGTCGGTGACGCCGGACGACTGGGGCAGGCCCTCGACAACCTCATCGGCAACGCGCTCGTGCACGGCGCCGGTCCGGTGACCGTCACGGCCGGGGAGGACGGCCCCGACGTGGTGGTCACGGTGCAGGACTCCGGAGCCGGCGTGCCCCCGGAGATGCGGGACCGGCTCTTCGAGCGGTTCTCCACCGGCCGGGCCCGCGGCGGGACCGGCCTGGGGCTCTTCATCGTCCGACAGCTGGCGCGCGCCCACGGCGGTGACGCCACCTACCGGCCCCCGGTCGCCGACGTGCCCGGCGCGTTCGTCGTCCGGCTCGCCCGCGCGGGTGCGACCGCTCCCGACGACGCGACCTGAGACGCGCTGCGGATAGGCGCCCACAACGGTCGGTCACCGCCTAGGCTGCGGGCGTGCCGATCCGCGTCCTCCTGGTGGATGACGTCGTGGAGGTGCGCCGGCTCGTCCGCACCTCGCTCCGTGTCCGGGGCGGCTTCGAGGTGGTGGGTGAGGCGGCGGACGGAGCCGAAGCCGTCCAGCTCGCTGCCGAGCTGCACCCCGACGTCGTCGTACTCGACCTCGGCCTGCCCGACATCGCCGGGCAGGAGGTCCTCTCGCGCGTCCGGGAGATGTCGCCCGGCTCCAAGGTCGTGATCTTCTCCGGCCTCGAGACCGTCGACCGTGCCTGGATCGACGCCAACGCGGCCGGATTCGTGATCAAGGACGCCGACCTCGGCTACCTCGTCGACCTGCTCGAGTCCGTCGGACGGACGGCGGACAACGAGGCGATCATCGACCTGCCGCACGACCTCAGCAGCGTCAGCGACGCCCGACGCTTCGTGAAGCGGCAGCTGGCGGCGTGGGGCATCGTCGACCCGCTCGACGACGCGCTGCTCGTGGTGAGCGAGCTCGCCGCCAACGCGCTCACCCACGCGCACTCGTCCTACCGGGTCCGCCTGGCCTCGAGCGACGCGGCGCTGCGCATCGAGGTCAACGACGACGGCACCGGCACGCCGGAGCCGCAGCCGCTGACCGACGACGAGGAGCACGGCCGCGGGCTGCACCTGGTCGGCGCCCTGGCCGCGTCGTGGGGGATGGACGTCGCCGAGACCGGGGGCAAGCTGGTCTGGGCCGAGCTGCCGATCTCCGACCGGCCTGCGGAGTAGGCCGCTCAGCCTGCGACCCGTAACCTTGCTCCTTGTGGCAGGACCGGACTTCGACACCAAGATCAGCCAGCTCCAGGCGACGATGCACACCATCGAGCAGGTGCTCGACATCGACGCGATGCGCCGCGACATCGCCGACCTCGGCGAGCAGGTCGCCGCACCCGACCTGTGGGACGACCAGGAGAACGCCACCCGCGTGACCGGCCGCCTCTCCGCCCTCCAGGGCGAGCTGGACCGCGTGACCGCGCTCCGGGGACGCATCGAGGACCTCGAGATCATGGTCGAGCTCGGCCGCGACGAGGGTGACGAGGCCGCGCTGGCCGACGCAGAGCTGGAGCTCGGCCGCGTGCAGAAGGTCGTCGAGGGCCTCGAGGTCCGCACCCTGCTCAACGGCGAGTACGACGCCCGCGAGGCGCTGGTCTCGATCCGCGCCGGCGCCGGTGGCGTCGACGCCGCGGACTTCGCCGAGACCCTGATGCGGATGTACACCCGCTGGGCCGAGCAGCACGGCTACCCGGTCGAGGTCTACGAGACGTCGTACGCCGAGGAGGCCGGCCTCAAGTCGGCCACCTTCGCCATCCACGCGCCGTACACCTACGGCACGCTGAGCGTCGAGGCCGGCACCCACCGCCTGGTGCGGATCAGCCCCTTCGACAACCAGGGCCGCCGCCAGACCAGCTTCGCCGCGGTCGAGGTCGTGCCGGTGCTCGAGCAGACCGACGAGATCGACATCCCCGACGAGGAGATCCGCGTCGACGTCTACCGCTCCGGCGGTCCGGGTGGGCAGTCCGTCAACACCACCGACTCCGCCGTCCGCCTCACGCACCTGCCCACCGGCACGGTCGTCAGCTGCCAGAACGAGAAGTCGCAGCTGCAGAACAAGGCCAGCGCGATGGTCGTCCTCAAGGCCAAGCTCCTCGCCCTGAAGAAGGCCGAGGAGAAGGCGCACCTCGACGGCCTGCGCGGCGACGTGCAGGCGAGCTGGGGCGACCAGATGCGCAACTACGTGCTGAACCCGTACCAGATCGTCAAGGACCTGCGCACCGGCTACGAGCAGGGCAACCCGACCGCGGTCTTCGACGGCGACCTCGACGGCTTCCTCGAGGCCGGCATCCGCTGGCGCCGCGGCTCCGAGAAGGCCGACGCCAACTAGCGGCTGCCCGCCACGACGGCCCCGACGGCTCGCGCGACGGCGTCCGCGAAGTCGGCGCCGCTGATCGACCCGGGGGAGACCCGGGCGTCGTCGAAGAGCGCCTGCGAGGCGCCGAGTGCGAAGAGGAGCCGCCAGGCCGCCTCGGCGTCGGGGCGCGAGGCGTCGAAGCGGTCCCGCAGCCAGCGGGTCACCGTCGTGGCCAGCAGGTGGGAGCTGCGCTCGTTGCGCGCCTCGAGGGCGGCGTCGCCCTGGCCCTCGACCAGGAAGGCGCGCATCGCGCCGCGGTGCCGGGCGAAGATCTCCAACGCCGACCGGGCCAGGTGTCGCAGCGCCCGGGCGTCGTCCGGCTCGGCGTCGGCGCGGGCGAAGGAGGCCGCCGTCTCCTGCTCGATCGCCGTCAGCGCGCGGTCCTGAGCCGCCCGCAGCAGCCCGGCCCGGCCGCCGAACCGGTGGTAGAGCGACCCGTTCGACGTCTCGGCGCGTCGGGCGACCGCGGCCACCGTGACCGCCTGCAGCCCGCCGACGGCCAGCAGCTCGAGGGTCGCGTCGAGCATCCGGTCGGAGGACGACGTGCTGCGGGTCTGCACCGGGGTACGCACCCGAGGCACTGTACAGAACTGGAGTGGGTGCTCTAGTTTGCTCATCCATGAGGCGCGACCACTGGAGGCGGCGCAACGACGCCCTCGACCCGGCCACCGACTTCGTCGAGATCTACGCCAACGTCGTCGGCCACGAGTTCCCGTGGGACATGAACCAGGCGCTCGGCTTCGCGCTCTTCCGCACGTACGCCGTGCCCGGCATCGGCCGGCTCCTCGACGAGACCGGCCAGTTCACCGAGCAGACCCAGAAGCGGTACGACGACACCGCGCTGCTGCTGGAGCCGCCGACCCGGCTGGGGTTCGAGGACCCCGAGGCCAGGACCGCGATCCGGCGGATCAACCAGATGCACCGCGCCTACGACATCCCCGGCCACGAGCTCCGCTACGTGCTGAGCACGTTCGTCGTCGTGCCCAAGCGCTGGCTCGACGACTTCGGCAAGCGCCCGCTCAGCGCCCACGAGGTCGAGGCGTCGGTGCAGTACTACCGGACCCTGGGCCGGCACCTGAACATCAAGGACGTCCCGGAGACCTACGCCGGCTTCGAGGAGCTGATGGACTCCTACGAGGCCGAGCACTTCGCGTACGACGAGGGTGGACGCCGGGTCGCCGACGCCACGCTGGCGCTGATGGTCGGCTTCCAGCCGCGCGTCGCCCGGCCGGTGATGGGCCTGTTCAGCCGGTCGCTGATGGATCCGCCGCTGCGCGAGGCCTTCGGGTACGACGACCCGCCGGCCGCCGTCGTCGCCCTCTCACGTGGCGCGCTCAGGGCTCGCGGGCTGCTGCTGCGCGCGTTCCCCGCGCGCAGGGAGCCCAAGCTGGTCGAGGACCTGCCGCAGATCCGCAGCTACCCCCACGGCTACGACGTCGAGCGGCTCGGGACCTTCCCGGTGCCGGGTGTCGCCGGCTGCCCGGTGCGCCACGACGCGGCCGCCGGGGAGTCGCCCGTCAGCGAGGCTTGACCTTCGCGGACGCCGCGCTCCAGGCACCCCAGCCCTTGGTGTTGCGGGCGCGGACCTTGACCACCCAGGTCCCGGCCTTGAGTCGCAGCTCGGCCCGCCGGATCCGCGAGGACACGGCGACGGTCACCGGCTTGGGTGCCTTGCCCTTGCCGGCCACCCGGGTCGCGGTGATCCGGTAGCCCGCGATCGCTGCGCCGCCGGTCGTCGTGGGTGGCCGCCAGGTCGTGATCGCGGTCAGCCGCCCACCCTTCGCGCCCGGCTTCGTCGGGCCGATCCGGGGGGCGCCGGGCACGGTGACGATCGGCGCGACCGGCACCTCGAGGGACGTGGTCGCCCGGGCGCTCTGGCCCGCCGCGTTGTACGCCGCGACGGACACGGTGCGCTTGCCCGGCGCGAGGATGCCGAGGTGCGCGGAGCCGGTCGTGACCGTGGTCGCGAGCACGTCGTCGACGTAGACCCGGAAGCCGATCACCGGGGAGCCACCGTCGTCGGCGGGCGCCGCCCAGGTCGTCGAGGCCCCGGTCCCGGCGGACCAGGTCGCGGTGAGAGCGGTCGGTGCCGCGGGCACCCCCGGGACCGAGACCGAGGTCTGGGCCGCCGGGCCGTCGCCGACGACGTTGCGGGCGACGACGGAGATCGTGTGGCCGCCGGGGGCGAGGTCGGTGAGGCTGGTGGTGGTGCCGGCGACGGAGGCGGGCTCGCCACCGTCGACGGAGACCAGGTAGGCCGTCACCACCGCGCCGCCGTTGTCGACCGGTGCCGCCCAGGTGGCGGTGACGCCGGTCCCGCCGGCCCAGCCGGCCGTGAGCGCCGTCGGCGCGCCCGGTAGGTCGGGTACGACGATCTCGACGTGGACCGGCGGGCCCTCGCCGCCGGCGTTGACCGCCGTGATCGAGATGTCGAACGTGCCGGAGGTCAGGCCCTGCAGGATCGCCGTCGTCCCGTCCACCTCGCCGATGAGGATGTCTCCGACGCGGACCCGGTAGGTGAGATCGCCCGTCCCTGGCTCGAGGGGTGCGCTCCAGGAGAGGGTGGCCGTGTGCTCGGCCTGGTCCCAGGTCGCGCTCAGCTCGACCGGCGCGGACGGCGGCGCGGGCACCTCTGCGTCGATGGTCGCGGCGTCGCCCTCGCCGATGGCGTTGACGGCCGTGACCCCGACCGAGTGGCTCCCGGACGAGAGGCCGGTCAGGCTCGCGGTCGTCCCGGCCACGGTGTCCACCAGCTCGTCGTCGACGTAGATCCGGTACGACGTGACGGCGGCGCCGCCGTCGTCGGCGGGCGCGGTCCAGGACAGGTCGACGGCCGAGGTCGCGCCGTTCCAGGTCGCGGCCAGGTCGGTCGGCGCACCGGGGGCGACGGTCCGGACCGGCGTCTCGACCGTGCTCGAGGCAGCCGGCCCGGAGCCGAGGACGTTGCGCGCCTTCACGGTGATGGTGTGCGAGCCCGCGGCAAGCCCGCTCACGGCGGCGTCGGTGCTCGTGACGGTGGTGCTGAGCACGTCGTCGACGTACACGTCGTAGCTGAGGTCGGCGTAGCCGCTGGTCGTCGGCACGTCCCAGTCGACGTCGACGTGGGACTGCGCGTCGTTCCACGTCGACGTGAGGGAGGTCGGGGCGCTCGGCAGCTGGGGCACCACGTAGTTGAAGTCGACCTTCGTGCCCCGACCGACGCTGTTCTTCGCGTCGAGGGTCGCGGGGTAGGTGCCCGGGTCGCTGAAGTACGACGCGAGGTCGCTGCCCTTCACCGCCGAGCCGGCGGTCGTCCAGGTGTACGTCCCGACACCGGCCGCGTGGATGCTCAGGTAGTACACGCTGATGCCGGCGCCGCCGTCGTCCTCGGGGGGCGTCCAGGCCGGGCCGAACCTGCTGACCGACGGGTCCCACACCAGGTGGATGTCGCGCACCGTGCCGGGCACGATGGGCGGCGCCGTCGTCGCGGACCTGGCCACGCCGGGGCCGGCGCCGGTCCCGTTCGCGGCGCGCACCGTGAAGGCGTAGGCCGTCCCCCCGGCGAGGCCGGTGAAGGTGTGGCTGCGGGTCGCTGCGTCGACCGTCGTCGGGAGCCCGCCCGCCGCCGTCACGACGTACGACGTCGGGGCGGGGCCGCTCGTCGGGGGCGCCCAGCTGAGCGTGATCTCGGTCCGGGACGTCCCGGTGACTGCGACCGAGCCGGGTGCCGACGGTGAGCCGGCCGGGTACGACGGCGCGCAGTCGCCGGCGACGGTCAGCGTGTAGGCGCCGAGGCTGCCGTAGTCGGTGTAGCCGGTCGACGCCGAGCCCGTGCCGACGCCGTCGATCCGGGCGAAGGTGACACCGGCCAGGTCCGTGGTGATCGTCGCGGCCATCCCCGTGGCGGTCTTGGCGCCGGCCATCCCCGAGACCGGGTCCGCCGTCGCGATCACGCCGCCTGACGCGTCGAGCAGGGTGAGCTGGAGGTCGAGGTCGGGCGAGTTGTTGGTCGAGTCGGCGCGCACGGTGACGTTGCCGGTGCAGGTGCCGAGGGCGTAGACGTCCTGGTCGTTGCGGTCGGTGATGTAGCCGACCCGGCCGGTCGGCGGCACCGCGTCCGCGATCGAGGTGCCCTCCTGGTCGTCGCCGCGGACGCCCACCTTCGAGCCGATGATCGCTACGTCGTCCTCCGCGTTGTTGGCCCCGGCGTAGTCGCCCGGGCTGAACTGGGTGACCGGCTTCTCGTAGCCGACGCCCATGATCGGTGCCCAGTTCGCGTGGCCCGCGTAGTAGCCCACGGCCCCGGTCCCGTCGTGGTGGAGGCCGAGGGTGTGGCCGACCTCGTGCGAGGCCGCCTCCGCGATGTTGGGTGCCGTCCAGCCGGGCATCCCGAAGACCCAGGCGGGCTGGTAGTAGCCGTTGTCGACCATGCCGAACGCGCCGATGTACGCGACGCCGCCGCAGCCGCGATCGCAGTTGGCCGCCCAGGCGGCGTCGCTCCCCGTGATCAGCGCGCGAGTGCCGAAGACGTCGTCACCGGCGCCGCTGCGGAGCAGTGCGGCGACGCCGGGGTCCTCGGTAGTGACGTCGACGTCGAACGGCGCGTAGTCCTCCGCGACCCGGCTCCAGATGTCCTGGACCATCGCCCGCTCGTCGGCGCTGAACCCCGGGCCGTCGCCCCTGGGGTCCCAGGCCTCGTAGTTCCCGTCGGGCAGTGCCCCCGCATTCCAACCCGTGCCGGACACGGTCGTGCCGTCGAAGTCGAGGAAGATCGTGTGGTGGGAGCCCGGCAGGCTGTGCAGCGCGAAGGTCTCCTCGAGCGGCCGGGGAGCGGCCGAGACCGGGGGCGTCGCCGTCGCCGTCGTGGCTCCCTTCGGTGCCGGGTCGACGGCGTACAGCCGTCCGTCGGTGTCCAGCCACATCGTCGGGTCGCTGCGCAGCAGCCGGCTCAGCTCGGGGGCGGTCAGGTCGTTGAGCTCGGCGGCCTCCGCAAGGTCAGGGCCGAGCGTGCGGACGGCGGCCGCTCCGTGCACCGGGCGCGGCAGGTCGATCGTCGGCGTCCCGGCGACCCCGACGTCGAGCACCGGGGGTGGGTCTCCGGCGCGACCGTCCGCCGCGGTGGCCCGCGTGGTGGCCAGCGCGGGCATCGAGACGGCGATGAGCAGGAGGGCGAGCAATCGCCCGAGACGGTGGGTCACGTCGGCATTCTGGTGGCCCGGCGTCGCCTGGCGTGGGGTAATCGACCAAGTGCCCGGGTCGTGCGCGGTTCAGGCGCTGGCTGCCTCGGCGACCGCGACGCACCACCGGCCGGTCCGGTCGATGTCCGGGGGCGAGCCGGGCACCTGGAGCGAGCACGAGAGCCAGGCATCGCCGAAGAGGCCCTGCACCGTGGTCCGCCCGCCGCGCTTGGTCGTGCAGGAGACCGCGACCGACGGTGCGCCGTACGCCGGCGCGTCGGTGAGCCTCTCGCAGCGCCTGCCCCGACCGGTGTCCCGCACGAGCGCGTCGGCGCGGTCGGCCGAGACCGGCGGCGCGAAGACCCAGGCGCGCGCGACGGTGCCGTCGGCGGCGGTCCAGGAACAGCCGTACTCGTGGGCGACGTCGCGCACCCCGGCGGCGAGCCTGGCCCGGTCGCCGTTGGCCCAGCTGGCGGTGGTCGCCGCCTCGGCCCCCAGCGCCTCGGTCACGGCCCGCGGGGCCACCCGCGCGCAGAACTCGCCGCGGGCGATGACGACCGTGTCCGTCGCGTAGTCGGCGAGCGGCGTGCTGGTGGGGGTCGGCGCGGCCGTGGGGGCGTCCTCGTCGCTGGTGCAGCCCGCCAGCGACCCGCTCAGCGCCAGGCCGAGCGCCCCGGCGGCGAGGGCGGCGGCAGCACGGCGTACGACGAACACGACCGCCAACCTAGGCCACGCCCCCCGAGGGCGACGCGCCCGGCAGGGCCTCGCGCCGAGGACGCTCAGGAACGGCGGTTAGGCTCGATTCCCGTGATCCGATTCGAGAAGGTCTCCAAGGCCTACCCAGGCCAGGCGAGCGCTGCGCTCGACACCGTTTCGGTGGATGTCGAGAAGGGCGAGTTCGTCTTCCTCGTCGGCACCTCGGGCTCCGGCAAGTCGACGTTCCTCAAGCTCGCGCTGCGCGAGGTGCGCCCGACCGGCGGCCGTGTGTACGTCGCCGGCAAGGAGATCAACCGGCTCGCCGGCTGGAAGGTGCCGCGGCTGCGGCGCCAGATCGGCACCGTGTTCCAGGACTTCCGCCTGCTCAACAACAAGACCGTCGACGAGAACGTCGCGTTCGCGCTCCAGGTCATCGGCAAGTCGCGCGCCGAGATCAAGCGGGTCGTGCCCGAGACGCTGGAGATGGTCGGCCTGGAGGGCAAGGGCGACCGGCTGCCCGACGAGCTCTCCGGTGGCGAGCAGCAGCGGGTCGCGATCGCGCGGGCGTTCGTCAACCGGCCCCAGATCCTGATCGCCGACGAGCCCACCGGCAACCTCGACCCGACCACCTCGGTCGGCATCATGAAGCTGCTCGACCGCATCAACCGGACCGGCACGACCGTGATCATGGCCACGCACGACGCCGGCATCGTCGACCAGATGCGCAAGCGCGTCATCGAGCTCGACACCGGGCGCGTGGTCCGTGACCAGGCGCAGGGCGCCTACGGGTTCCAGCACTGAGTCGCCAGCACTGACCTGCCCGCGACCTTCCTGATCGAAAAGAGTCTTCACCTCCCATGCAGCTGCGCTACGTCTTCTCCGAGCTCCGGCAGAGCCTCCGCCGCAACCTGTCGATGCACATCGCGGTGATCCTGACCCTCTTCGTCTCCCTGACCCTGGTCGGCTTCGGCCTCCTGATGAGCCAGCAGTCCGGCAAGGCCCGGGACCAGTGGGGCTCGGAGCTCCAGATCACGGCGTTCCTCTGCAAGGAGCGTGACGACAACCCGGCCTGCGCCAACGGGGTCACCGAGGCGCAGAAGGCCGCGATCGCCACCGCGATCAAGGACAACCCCGAGGTCGCCGACCTGCGCTTCGAGTCCAAGGAGGAGGCCTTCGAGAAGGTCAAGGAGCTCCTCGGGCCGGAGAAGTTCGAGGGAGCCAACCCGGCCGCGACCGCCGACGACATGCCCGAGTCGGTCTGGATCACGCTGAAGGACCCCGACGAGTACCAGGGCATCACCAGCGCGATCATCGGGCTCGACGGCGTCAGCAGCGTGCGCGACCAGCGCGAGGTGGTCGGGCCGATCCTCAAGAGCATGCGGCTGATGCAGGTCGGTGCGGCCGCCGTGGCCCTCGTCCTCGTCGTGGCGGCCCTGCTGCTGGTGGCCAACACGATCCGGCTGGCGGTCTTCGCCCGCCGCCGCGAGATCGGCATCATGCGGCTGGTCGGCGCCTCCAGCCTCTACATCCGGCTGCCGTTCCTGCTCGAGGCGCTGGTGACCGCCGCGATCTCGGTCGTCCTGGTCGGCGGCACGCTGACCGCGGCGATGTACTTCGGGGTCGAGGAGCGGCTGCGCGAGTCGGTGGGCTTCATTCCGTGGATCGACTGGTCCAACCTCTGGTACGCCCTGATCCGGGTCGCGATCCTCGCGCCGATCCTCACGCTGGTGCCGACACTCCTGGTGAGCCGCAAATCCCTCAAAGTCTGAACTACCCGGGTTACGGTCGAGCCGTTCACTTCCCCGAACACGTGAAGGCAGACCGGTGCGTTTCTTCCCCCGTACCGCACGCCGTCGCCTGGTAGCGGCCACGGCCGTGAGCTGCCTGGCGCTCGGTGCGCTCGCCGTACCCATCGCCATGGCCGAGGACGGCAAGGCCCTCAAGGACCGCCAGCACCAGGCCAAGCGACAGATCCAGCACGCCAAGCAGGACCTCGACGAGTCCAGCTCGCAGGTGCGCCGCACCGCAGCCGCCCTCGACCGGGCGCGCGCCGAGCTCGCGGCGGCCCAGGCCGACCTGCGCGCCGCCAACGCCAAGCTGCACGCCGCGCAGCTGCGCGACGACGCGATGCAGAAGCGGCTCGACACCGCGGAGAAGCGGCTCGCCACCGCGCAGCAGGACCTGGTCGACGGACAGGCGGCCCTGGAGGCCCAGCGGCTCTCGCTGACCGACACGATCACCGACATCTACGAGCAGGGCGACCCCGGCCTGGTGGCGTTCTCGAGCCTCCTCAAGTCGCGCAGCACCACCGACCTGACCCGTCAGGAGGCCTACAACGCCGCCGTCGTCGGCCGCGAGGCCTACGCCTACGACGACCTGCACGCCGCCGAGGTGCTCCTCAAGGTGCGCGAGGGACAGGTCCAGGACGCCCGCGACGCCGTCGAGGTCGAGCGCCGCTCCGCGGCCGAGCACCTGGTGACCATGCAGCGCCTGCGCAAGGCCTCCGGCACGGCGCTCGCGAAGGTGCGCACGCTCGTCGTCAGCAGCGCCCGCGCGAAGTCGGCCGCCTGGGCCGCGCGCAAGCACGACCTGCACGACCTGCAGGTCGCCAAGCAGCGCGAGCAGAAGGTCCGCAAGCAGATCCTCGCCGAGGCGCGACGCGCCCGCGGCGGCTACCGCGGGTCCACCAACGGGCTCCTCATGCGCCCGGTGCCCGGACCGGTGACGTCGTCGTACGGCTTTCGGATCCACCCGATCTACGGCTACTGGGGCCTGCACGACGGCACCGACTTCGGCGTCTCCTGCGGCGAGGGCATGAAGGCCGTCGCCGGCGGGCGGGTGATCGCGAAGTACTGGTCCGACGTCTACGGCAACCGGCTCTACGTGTCGCTCGGCAACATCAACGGCAAGAACGTCACCGCCGTCTACAACCACGCCACCGGCTACCGCGTCGGCGTCGGCGAGCGGGTGCGGCAGGGCGAGGTCGTCGGGTACGTCGGATCGACCGGCTGGTCCACCGGCTGCCACCTCCACTTCACCATCCTGGTCAACGGCAACGCCGTCGACCCGATGAAGTGGCTCTGACGGCGGTCGCGGGCGGACGGCGTCCCGTCCTCACACCACTTCCGTCACCTGAGAAGATGGTGGGATGGCCAAGGAGACCGGGCGCAAGCTGATCGCGCAGAACAAGAAGGCGCGACACGACTACCTCATCGAGGACACCTACGAGGCGGGGCTCGTCCTGATGGGCACCGAGGTGAAGTCGCTGCGCCAGGGACGCGCGTCGCTCGTCGACGGGTTCGTCGACATCGACGGCCACGAGGCCTGGCTGCACGGGGTCCACATCCCCGAGTACACGCAGGGCACCTGGACCAACCACGCGGCCCGTCGCAAGCGCAAGCTGCTGCTCAACCGCGTCGAGATCGACAAGATCGAGCGTCGGGTCAACGAGAAGGGCCTGACCGTCATCCCGCTCTCCCTCTACTTCCTCGACGGTCGCGCGAAGGTCGAGATCGCGCTCGCGAAGGGCAAGAAGTCGTGGGACAAGCGCGCGGCGCTCGCCGAGCGGCAGGCCACCCGGGAGACCGAGCAGGCCATCGGTCGACGGGCGAAGGGCATCCGTGACTGATCCGGACCCCCGGCCGGTCGCGTCCGATGCCGGGGCCGTCCGGATGTTCTGGCAGCCCCTCGGGCTGCCCGGGCTCTTCGACGTGCACACGCACTTCCTGCCCGCCAACATCGAGCGCCGGGTGTGGGCGCAGTTCGACGAGGCGGGTCCGAAGATCGGCCGTCCGTGGCCGATCCGCTACCGGCAGTCCGTCGACGAGCGGGTCGACCTGCTGCGCCGCTGCGGCGTACGCCGGTTCTCGTCGCTGCCCTACGCCCACCGGCCCGGCATCGCGACGTACCTCAACGACTGGGCGCGCGTGTTCGCCGGCGACGTCCCCGAGTCGCTCTGGTCGGCCACCCTCTACCCCGAGCCCGAGGCAGCGGCGTACGTCGAGGCGCTGGTCGCCCAGGGCGCCGAGATCTTCAAGGTGCACGTGCAGGTGGGTGAGTTCCGCCTCGACGACCCGCTGCTCGACCCGGTCTGGGGCACCCTCGCCGACGCCGGGACGCCGGTGGTGATCCACGCCGGCGGCGCTCCGGTCGGCAACGACTTCACCGGACCGGAGCCGCTGGCCCGGGTGCTGGCCCGGCACCCGCGGCTGACCGCGATCGTCGCCCACCTGGGCGCCCCGGACTACCTGGCCTTCTGCGACCTCGCCGACCGCTACGAGCGCGTGCACCTCGACACCACCATGGTGTTCACCGACTTCTGGGAGACCAGCTATCCGGCCGAGCTCACGGCCCGCCTGCGCGACCTGCAGGACCGGGTGCTGCTCGGCACCGACTTCCCGACGATCCCCTACCCCTACGTGCACCAGCTCGAGGGCCTGGCCCGCCTCGACCTCGGCGACGACTGGCTGCGGTCGGTGTGCTGGCGCAACGGGCACGCCCTGTTCGGCCTCGGTCGCGACGCACCGGTGCCGGTCGAGTGATCTTCGTCGTCCAGCTGCACCAGGCCTCCACGCTGCACCACGACCTGCGGCTCGAGGTGGACGGCGTGCTGGCCTCGTGGGCGGTGCCGAAGGGACCCTCGCTCGTGGTCAACGAGAAGCGCCTGGCCGTGCACGTCGACGACCACGCCCTCGAGCACGCCACCTACGAGTCCGCCACGAAGACCCGGTGGGACCACGGCACCTACGACAACCTGACCGAGCGCGCCGGCGAGCCGGTCGACGTACGGTCCGCCATCGAGGCCGGGCACCTCAAGGTCGAGCTGTCCGGCGAGCGCCTGCGCGGGGTCTACGCGCTGACGCGGACCTCCATGGGCGGCAACCCGCGCAACTGGATCCTGGTCCGGGTGGTCAACTGATGTGCCTCGCAGACGCTTGCCCCGTAGACTGGTGGCACAACTCAAGAGGGGCTGATTGGTTTCGACTTGGGACGTTAGTCCCAGGGGAAGCGGGTCGAGAAGCCAACGTCATCTCGTAAACGATCGTTGGAAACCTATAACTGCCAACTCCAATCGCAGTTCCTTCGCTCTCGCTGCCTGAGCAGTGATCGAAGCGTCAGTCCGGGCACCTGTCTCCGTCCCGGGTCCTGGCGTCATCTAGGAGACTTGCTGCTCACTCCGTGTCGCGGAGGGTGAGCGGGACTATTCCGTGACTGAGCCTGTCGGGGACGTGTCCGTGCGAGCCCCGAGGCCGAGAAAAGCGACATCACGGACTGCACCCGGAGAAGACCTGGTTCGACGCTCGAGGACGCGGGTTCGATTCCCGCCAGCTCCACCCCGAGGTCTCCGCAGGATGTAGGCGGACTCCTCGCAGCACCGCCGGTCCCGGTGGGTCACCCACCGAGAGCCAGCCCTCTTGAACGAGAGCCGCCCCGACACCGTCGGGGCGGCTCTCGTGCTGTTGCCGCGCGTGCCCGCCGGTGCTCAGCCGAGCAGCGCCGCGCGGGCGACGTCGCGGCCCGGCTCCCGACCCAGTCCCGCGCCGATCTCCCGGGCCCGCTGCGGGGCGGGTCCGTCGAGGACGGCGCGCAGGGCGGCACCCAGGTCGTCGGCCGTCACCGTGTTCGGGTCGAGCGCGGCGCCCAGCCCGGCGGCCTCGATCGCCGCCGCCCCTGCGAACTGGTCGGTGGAGAACGGCAGCACCACCATCGGGACCCCTGCGGTCAGCGCCTCCGTGACGCTGTTGTTGCCGCCGTGGGTGACCAGCACCGCCGCCCGCGGCAGCAGCGCGACCTGCGGCAGGTAGGGGCGCAGCAGCCAGTCCGGCGGCACGTCCGGCAGGCCGGTGGCGGAGCCGGTCGCGACCGCGACCCGCAGGCCGAGCGGGCGCAGCGCCTCCAGCACCGTGGCGAGCACGTCACCGCGCGCCGAGAGGAAGCTGCCGAAGCTGACGTAGACCACCGGCCGGTCGTCGGCCTCGAGCCAGCTCCGGACCTCGTCGTCGGCCGGCTCGGCCCGCACGGCGGAGCCGAGGAACGCGTGCGGTGGCAGCAACGCCGTACGGGCCGGGTCGTGCAGAGCAGCCGGGTAGTTCAACATCAGCAGGTCGCCGTGCTCGGCGAACGCGTCCACCGACGGCGTGGCCCCGGGTGCCAGCACGCGCAGGGCGGCGTTCCACTCGGCGGTGAACGCATCGCGGACGTCGCGGCAGAGCCGGTGCAGGTCGGCGAGGTCGGACGCGGGCGGGGTGAAGGCGGCCGGCCAGGCGGGTGGGTAGCCGTACACCTCGTCGCCGACCGGCAGCGCGGACGGGTGGCCGAGCACGACGTCGGCGTACGGGACGCCGCCGACGGCCAGCCCGAGGCGGGCGCTGAACGCCAGGTGGTCGACGACCACCTGGTCGGGCCGGACCTGGTCGACGATGTCCAGGACGGCCCGCGCCCGCTCCACCGGGTCCCACAGCAGGTCGGTGCGCCGTGCCTCGGCCTGGTAGCGCAGCGTCGCGACCATGCCGTGCCGGGTGGCGGCGAAGAAGCCACGCAGTGCCGCGTCCTCGCCGGGTGGCTGCTGCTCCGCCCGGATGACCCCGGGGTTCGAACCGCGTCCCAGCACCAGCTCGGCCCGGTCGAAGCCGAACCCGGCCACGATCCCAGCGGTCGCCGGACCGGTGGCCACCACCACCCGCTCGCCGGCGTCCTGCCAGGCCGTCGCGATCGTGGCCAGCGGCAGCAGGTGCGAGGCGTAGTCCGGACTGATCACCAACAGGGTCATGCGCGCAACCGTGTCACCAGCGACCGGCCGTCCGCGCGGCACCGGCATAGATCGCGCTCAGCCGGGTGGCCATGGTCTGCACCGTGAAGTCGGCCCTGACCCGTTCCGTGGCCCGGTTGATCCGCTCCTCCTGGTCCGGCGCGGCCGCGAGGTCGAACGCGACCCGCATCCCTCGGGCCACCTCGTCGGGGCGGCGGGTGTCGACGAGGACGCCGGTCACCCCGTCCTCGACGTAGGTCGCCGGTCCGCCGGCTGCCGGGGCCACCACCACCAGGCCGGAGGCCAGGGCCTCCACCAGCGCCAGGCCGAACTCCTCCTTGAGACTGCTGCACACGTACACCCCGGCGGGGCCGTTGCCACCCGTCCTGCCCACCCGCGCGGCCGCCAGCCAGGCCGCCACCACGTCGTTGGGGCGATGACCCGGCATCAGCAGGCCCGCAGCGGCCGTGGGGTGCTGCGTCAGCACCTCGTCGATCAGGTCGAGCTGCTGGCGTTCGTCGGGCGAGGGGTCGGCGAGGTCGCCGCCGACGATCAGCAGGTTGCACCGCTCGGCCAGCCCAGGGTCACCGGCCCACGCCTCGACCAGGGTCGCCATCCCCTTGACCCGGTGCAGGCGCCCCACGCTGATCGCCAGCGGCAGTCCTCGGCGGTGCTCGGGCAGCGTGGCGACGAGCGCGTCGAGCTCGGCCAGCGCGGGGCTCGGCGGCCCGGGCCGCTCGAGCTCGGCGGCGGCCGCGGCGGTGACTCCGAGGTCGACACCTTCCGGCACCACGGTGAACCGGCTCGGCTCGCCCGTCACGTCGAGACCGAGCAGCTCGCGCATGTCGTCCTGCAGCTGCGGGCGGGGGAAGAGGACGATGTGTGCGGAGTCCGCGGCCAGTCGCTGCACCAGGCGGGCGCGGAACCAGTAGTGCTCCCGCTCGTCCTCGCTGCCGAAGTTGCCCCGGTGCAGGGCGCCGGTCATGTCCAAGGCGTGGATGACGGCGTGCGGGTCGGGCGCGAGGGTAAAGACCACCGGGATGCCCAGCTCGCGAGCCACCTTCGCCGCGGCCAGGCTGCCCACCTCGGCCATCCGCAGGTGCAGCACGTCGGCGTGGTGGGCCCGCAGCACGCGGCGGATCCCGCGCTCGGCCGCGACCCGCGACGGCCACGCCTGCGCGGCGGAGGCGGCCTCGGTCAGCAGCGGCACCGGGGTCAGCAGGTGTCCCTCGCCAGGGGTGAGCGCCTCCAGGGCGGCGCGGGCGGTGCCGCGGGAGAGGGTCAGGACCCGCCCGACGCCGGGCTCGGTCGCCAGTGCGGCACCCAACCGGACCAGCAGGGTGGCGACGCCGCCGTTGTCACCGGCACCGGCGCGGCTGAGGTCGTGGTCGATGTCGGCGTGCAGGAAGAGCTGCGCCACGGTCAGACCGTGGCTCGCGCTGCCGCGCTCGACGGAGTCCATGCCGGGGTCCATGCCGAGGTCGACGCCGAGGTCGATGGCGGCGAGCCGGGCGACGGTGCCCAGGTCGCCGGCGGCCGTGCTGAGGTGCCGGACCATCGCCACCGTGGCGGCGTCGGCCGGACGGTCACCGAGGGCGGCGACCGCGGTCAACCGGACGGTCAGGTGCTCGCCGGGGTCCACGGCGAGCTCGAGCAGCGCCCGGCCGGCGAGGGGACCCGGCACCAGTCCGAGCGTCTCGACCAGCCTGCTGCGGACGTCGGGACCGGCTGACCCGGCCAGCGCGCCCTCGATGGCGAGCGCGACCTGCTCCGGCGCGGCTGCGGCCCACCGCGCGAGCGTGCGCTGGGCGAGGACGCCGGAGAACCCGCCACCCACGACGACCCCGACCAGCCTGCCGATCGCGTCGAGGCGGGGGAGTCGCACCTTGAGCGCCCAGCTCGCGTGCTCGCGCAGGAAGGGCCGCGGGTGCGACAGCAGGTCGGCCAGGACGGCGTCGGCCCCGTCGTCGAACACCCGGGCCAGGGCGTGGACGGCCGCCACCGCGCTCAGCTCGTCCGGCTCCTGGATCGCGGCAGCCAGCAGCCGCACCGACTCCGGTCCCCCCTCGCCGGCAGCGGCGGCCGCGAGACGATCCCCGCTGCGCAGCACGTCCACCACGAACGGCGCCTGCTGGACCTCGTCGAGGGCGCGCCGAAGGGACAGCTCCATGCCTCGTCTTCGACGCCGTCGCTCCAGCGGATGGGTGGAGATCCCGATCGGTCTAGACCACCGCTCCGGAGACCGACGCTCGGTCCCGCTCAGCGGGTGGGGTGGACGGGAGCCACGTCGCGGAGCAGGGTGCCGTCTCGCAGGGTGATGTCGTAGCGCAGGATCCGGCCGGGGCCGCCGTCGTCGGCGGCCGTGCGACGTGGGGTCGGGCCCGCAATCGTGCCGGGCCACCAGGCCGCGTAGGTCCCGTGGTCCACCGATGCCTCGACGGTGGTCGGGCCCGCATGGATGGTCACCGCGACCACGTCGGGCCCCACCTCACCGTTGGTGGTCGCGGCCTCCTCGCTGCGGCCGAGTCCGAGGATCCCGCCTCCGACGCTGAGCTCCGACATCGGTCCCTCGACGAGCTCGTGACCCTCGGGCGCTCGCCAGCCGCCCCCGCCGGCGACGGTGTGGGTGACGTCCGTGGGCTTCTCCGTGGAACCCGGGGGCAGGTGCCCGAGACAGGCCACGCTGAACCCGTAGCGATCCGGTCCGGTCCACGTCAGCAGGACCGACACCCAGTCGCCGCGCCGGTCCACCAGCCCGGTGCGCAGGTCCCCGCTCGCGACCCGCGGGGCACCGTCTCCTCCGACGGCGTCGCCGACCTGGTCGAGGCACGCGCTGCGCAGCGCTCGGCCGTCGTGCTCGGACGCGGTCACGGGCACCTCGGTCCAGCTCGCGAAGGCCGGCTGGCCACCTGACGTGAGCGGGAGCACGACCGCGGCCGTCGTCACGACAGCGGCAGCGGCCCCCCAGGCGACACGTCTCGCCGGACGCCGTGCGCGGGACGGGGTGACGACCACCGGCAGGTCGGGGTCGGAGGCCAGGACCGACGCGAGCAACCGGTCCTGCCGGTCGCGGTCGACCTCGTCGTCGAGGGGCGCGGCGTCGAGCTCGCGCAGCTGCTGGTCCAGTGTCGGGTCGTCGATCACGAGGAGACCTCCGGGGCGAGGGCCCTGGCAGCCGCCAGGGCGAGGGAGTGGTCGAGGTGCCGCGCCAGGGCCCGTCGGGCCCGGGTGAGACGGAGCCGGTAGGCCGCAGCGGAGATGCCGAGGACCCTGCCCGCCTGCGGCGAGGTGAGGTCCTCCCACACCGCCAGGGCCAGGACCTCCTGCTCCCCAGGCGTCAGGCGCTGCCACGCGTCCGCCATCTCGAGGCGGTCGCCGACGGTGTCGGCCTCCTCCCGGCGGGGCTCGGCAGGGCGGGCCGCCAGCCGGACCGCCACCGCACGCTGCCGGTTGTCGCCGCGCGTCGCGTTGAGCAGGCAGAGCCGGGCCACCGCGTAGAGCCACGGCAGCGCCTCGCCCGGGCGGTCCGGTACGTCGTCCGCGCGACGCCACGCGACCACGAAGGTCTCGGCGACCACGTCGTCCGCGCTCGCGGGATCGGTGCGCCGCCGCGCGAAGCGCAGGACGTCGTCGTAGTGGGCGGCGTACAGCGAGCGGAAGCGCTCCTCCGACGCCGGTCTCATCTGTCCCATGCCCCTCTATGTCCGGATGTCGTCCCCGTGCAACAAGGGTGCCGCAGGAGATGGCACCGGTCCGCGGATCACCGCCCGCGAGCGGACCCGGCCCCGGGGACGGGGGTCTCGGGACAGAGGCGGGTCGAGTCTGCAGCCAGAGGTGCGCGGCCCGGGCCGGCGCGAGGGTTGGACCATGAACCCGATCACGAGCTCGACCACGAAGTCGACCACGCAAGTCAGGCGCGAGGTAGCGGCGTACATCGCCCTCGCCTACGCGCTGTGCATCGCGGTGGTGGTGGCACTGCCACACGCGAACATCAACATGATGCTGGCCGTCCTGGTCCCGACGGTCACCGTCGCGATCCTGACCTTCACCATCACGCCCCGCGGAGGCCGCCGAGCGCTCTGGGGGTCGTTCGGGCTGAACCGGGCGGCCGTGCGCACCTGGCCGAGCGCCCTGCTGATCCCGATGGTGCTGTGCGCGGCCGCCTACGCGACGGCGGTCGCCGTCGGTGCGGGGCGGCTGCAGGTCGACGCGTCCGACGGAGACCTGACCTGGTGGACCAACCTCCCGATCAGCCTGGCGATGGGCACCGTGTTCATCCTCGGCGAGGAGATCGGGTGGCGTGGCTACCTGCTGCCGAGGATGCAGCAGCTGCTCCCGGACCGGAGGCGGGCAGCGCTGGCGACCGGCTTCGTGCACGGGTGCTTCCACCTGCCGTTGATCCTGATCGGCACGACGTACGACAACGAGGTCCCCGGCTGGGTGGCGGCCCCCGCCGCGGTCGCCCTGATCACTGCGGGTGGCGTCTTCTACGCCTGGATCTGGGACCGGTCGAGGTCGGTCTGGCCGGTCGCGATCGCGCACAACACCGTGAACACGGTCTTCGACCTGGGGGCGGCGGCGGTCGTCGCGACCGGCGGCGCCAACATCGCGTACGTCGCGGGCGAGACCGGCGTCGCGACGCTGGCCGTCGTGGTCGTGACCGCCGTGGTGCTGTGGCGCTACGCCCGGGTGTGGCACGCACCGGCGCCGCAGGCGGAGCGGCGGCCGGCACCGGTCGCTGCCGCGTAGTCCCCGACCATGACTGCGCAGACGGCGCCGCGGGCGGGTCGGCGGAGCGGGTGGACGGTCGCCTCCCGGCGGCTGGAGCCCTACCTCGATCCCGCCGTCGGCGTCCTCGCGGCGGGGTTGGCCCTGACGTCGCTGCTGGCGGCCGACCCGGGCTCCATCGACCAGCGTCTCGAGGACCCGGACGTCATCGCGGTGGTGGCGACGGTGGCCGCCGGAGGGGCACTCGCCTGGCGTCGGAGCCGTCCGGTGCCGTCGTACGCCGTCATGCTGGCGGGCTGCCTCGTGGTGAGCCTGTCGGACCACTACATCGGGCTGCTCTCGGTGCTGTTCCTGGTCAGCCTGTTCTCGCTCTCCGCCCACGGAGGACGGCGCGACGGGCTGATCGGGCTCGGGGTGGGCGTCGTGTCGTTCGTCGTCCTGGCCCTGCTCGACGTCCCCGACCTCGGCACCTCGGTGCTGCTGCAGTCGCTGGCCCTGCTCGTCGCCGCCTGGGCGCTCGGGGACGCGGCCCGCTCGCGGCGCGAGCAGCAGCGTGAGCAGGAGCGTGAGCTGGTGGAGGCGGCGGTCTCCGACGAGCGACTCCGCATCGCTCGCGAGCTGCACGACGTCGTCGCGCACAGCATGTCGCTGATCGCCGTGCAGGCCGGGGTGGGTGCGCACGTGATCCGCACGGACGCGGCAGCGGCCGAGCAGAGCCTCGAGGTCATCGCCGAGACCAGCCGCCGGGCCCTGGAGCAGACCCGCTCGATGCTCGGGATGCTGCGCGACACCGCGGAGGACGGGGCCCGGCCACCCACCCAGGGGCTCGGCGACCTGGCCGGTCTGGTCGACGACGTCCGGGCCACGGGGCTCGAGGTCCGGCTGAGTCTCCCCGCGCCGCTGCCCGACCTCGACGCCGCCGCCTCGCACGCGGCCTACCGGATCGTCCAGGAGTCGCTGACCAACATCGTCAAGCACTCCGCGGCGCGTACGGCGACCGTCACGCTGACCGCCACGGCGAGCGGCCTCGCCATCGAGGTGACCGACCCGGGCCCGGCGCGACCGGGTCCCGGTCCCGGCTCCGGGCACGGACTGCTCGGCCTGCGCGAGCGGGTCCGGCTGCTCGACGGTGCCCTCGACGCCGGACCGCTCGGCAGCGGCTACCGCGTTCGGGTCGACCTGCCGGCACGGGTCTCCCGATGATCCGCGTCGCCGTCGTGGACGACCAGGACCTGGTGCGCGCCGGGTTCCTGCTCCTCCTCGGCTCCGCGGCCGGCATCGAGGTCGTCGGCGAGGCCGGTGACGGCCTCGAGGCGATCGCCCTGTGCCGGCGTACGGCGCCCGACGTGGTGCTCATGGACGTCCGGATGCCGCACCTCGACGGCCTGTCGGCGACCCGGACGATCCTGGTCGACCCCGCCTGCGCCGACACCCGGGTCATCGTGCTCACCACGTTCGACGACGACGAGGTCGTCCTCGAGGCGCTGCGATCGGGAGCCAGCGGCTTCCTGCTCAAGGACACCCGGCCGGCGCAGCTGCTGGAGGCGATCGAGGTCGTGGCCGCCGGCGAGGCGCTGCTCCACCCGCGGGTGACCCGGAGGCTCATCGAGCAGCTCGCCGCGCTCCCGCCGCGCACGAGGGCACCCGAGGACCACCTCACCGGTCGGGAGCTCGACGTCCTGCTCACCGTGGCGCGCGGCCTGTCCAACCAGGAGATCGCGGCCGAGCTCCACCTCGGGTACGGCACGGTGAAGACCCACGTGAGCAACCTCCTCACCAAGCTCGACTGTCGCGACCGGGCGCAGCTGGTCATGTACGCCTACGAGGCCGGGCACGCCGTGCCGGGGGGTCCCTAGACGCCCGCACCCGCCGCCGTTCGTCGTGCGCCGGCGGTCGCCGACACCCCGCTGCGCGCTTGCAACCGGCGCAGATGGGAACATGGAGCGCATGTCACTCGGGACTCGGCTCTGCGTGGTCGTGTGCGCTCTCGCACTCGCCACCGGCATGATGACGGCCGCCGGCGCGGCCACCACCTCCAGGCTGAGCCTGACGGCGTCGAAGGCGTTCGCGGACAACGACTCCACGGTGCGCGTCGCCCTCACCGACGAGACCGGGGCACCGGTCGTCGGCGCCTCGGTCGTGATCGAACGCCGTCGCAAGGGATCCTGGACACCGGTCGGCACCCTCGTCACCGGCGCCGACGGGCGTGCGTCCACCGCCGTCACCGTGTCGCGGACCGCCGCGGACAACCGCGTGCGGGCGTCGTACGCCGGGGACGCGGACCACCCGCCGGTGCAGGCCGAGCGGCAGGTCCCGATGGTGCTCCGCACCGGTCGGGTCTCCCTGGTCGCCCCGAAGACGGTCGTCGACGAGCACTCGGTGCGGTTGCGGGTGCGGTGGGCCGCCAGCAACGGCCAGCGCGTCGCCGGCAAGGTGCGGGTCTACCGCCGGGTCGCCGGCGGGAGCTGGCTGGCCTACGCCGTCGTCGCCACCGGCAGGAACGGCCTCGGCTCGCTCAAGGTGACCCCCCGCAAGGACACCTCCTGGCAGGTGCGGGCGCCCCGGCTCGACTGGGTCACGGCCGCGCGGAGCGCCGTACGCCGCATCGACAACCTCCCGCCGGGCCGCCCCGTGAGGCTGCCGAAGGCGGCACCCAGCCCCCGCATCAAGCTGCCCGTGCAGCGCCACGCCGTGGGCCGGGGAGCGCACGTCAGCATCACCGGGCTCAGCGACGCGGTGTGGCGCCAGATGGTCGGCGTCAGCTGGCACTCGGGGTGTCCGGTCGGGCGTGGCGGGCTGCGGATCATCCGGGTCAACTACTGGGACTACCAGGGCTACCGTCGCCGCGGTGAGGTCGTGGCCAGCACCGGCGCCGCCGGCGCGATGGGTGCGGCCCTGGCGGAGATGTACCGCCGCAAGCTGCCGATCCGCGCGATGTACCGCGTCGACCGGTTCGGCTGGAGCGACCGCTCGCACGGCGGCAACGACTACGCCTCGATGGCGGCCGGCAACACCTCGGCGTTCAACTGCCGCGACGTCACCGGGCGTCCCGGCCACCGCTCGCCGCACTCGTGGGGCCGCTCGCTCGACGTGAACACCTGGGAGAACCCCTACCGCTCGGCGCAGGGGCTGGTGCCCAACTCGTGGTGGCAGTCGCACTCCGACAAGCGCGTCGCCTGGCGCTCCCGCTCGCACGCCGTGGTCAAGGTGATGGCGCGGCACGGTCTGCGCTGGACGTACGGCAACGGCGACACCCAGCACTTCGACTTCGTCGGCAAGGGCAGCGCGCGGTCGGCCGCGGGCGGCCCGGAGGCCTGCACCCGGTTCTGCGACTAGCGTTGCCGGCATGAGTGCCGCCTGCGTCTTCTGCTCGATCATCGCCGGCGAGCTCGACGCCGACTTCGTGCTCTCCGACGACGACGTGGTGGCCTTCCTCGACCGTCGTCCCGTCTTCAAGGGTCACGTGCTGCTGGTGCCGCGTGAGCACGTCGTGACGCTGCCGGACCTGCCGGCGGCGCTGCGCGACCCGTTCCTGGCCGCTGCGCAGCGGCTCGCGAGCGCGGTGGTGGACGGGCTCGAGGCGCAGGGCAGCTTCGTGGCGATGAACAACGTGGTCAGCCAGTCCGTCGCGCACCTGCACCTGCACGTCGTGCCCCGCACCAAGGGCGACGGGCTCCGCGGGTTCTTCTGGCCGCGCACGTCGTACGCCGAGGGGGAGTCCGCGCAGTACGCCGCCCGTCTGCGCGCCGTCCTCGCCTGACCGCGGCGGGCGCGGTGGTGATCCAGCACGGCCACCGGTGAGCGACTCGTTCGCGGAGCGCCGCCACCGCGAAGGTGCGCCGCTGAGGCGGCCGCACGTCGGTCCGCCTAGGGTGGGGCACCGACAGTGACACCGACAGGCAGGAGCAGCAGCGATGGGTCGCTTTGACGGACGGGTCGCCGTGATCACCGGCGCGGCACGAGGCATCGGCTTCGGCACCGCCACCCGGTTCGCCGAGGAGGGCGCGTCCGTCGCGATCCTCGACCTCGACGAGGCCAGCGCGGCCGAGGCGGCCGCCAGGCTCCCGCTGGTCGACGGCGCCAGGGCCATCGGCATCGGCGCGGACGTCGCGAGCACCGAGTCGGCCGAGGCCGCCGTGGAGCGGGTCGTCGCGGAGCTCGGTGGCATCCACATCCTCGTCAACAACGCCGGTGTCACCCGCGACAACCTGCTCTTCAAGATGACCGACGACGACTGGGACCTGGTCGTCAACGTCCACCTGCGTGGTGCCTTCGTGATGACCCGCGCCGCGCAGCGCCACTTCGTCGCCCAGAAGTACGGCAAGATCCTCAACCTCTCGAGCGTCTCCGCGCTCGGCAACCGTGGTCAGGCCAACTACTCCGCCGCCAAGATGGGCATCCAGGGCCTGACGCGCACCCTCGGCATCGAGCTCGGCCCGTTCGGCATCAACGCCAACGCGATCGCGCCCGGCTTCATCGCCACCGAGATGACCGACGCGACCGCCGCTCGGCTGGGCGTGAGCGTCGAGGACTTCCGCGCCGCCGCCGCCCAGGTCAACCCGGTCCGCCGCGTCGGCTACCCCGAGGACATCGCGGCCGCAGCCGCCTTCCTGTGCAGCGACGAGGCGTCGTACGTCACCGGTCAGACGCTGTACGTCGACGGTGGCGCCAAGCTCGGCTAGCCAGCCGCCCGGCCGAGCGGCCCAGGCCGCGTCGGGCGTGTCGAGAGCCATGTCGTGGCGCGAGCGCGCCTCCCCGTGGCGGTAGCGCCGCGCCTGCACACTGAGATCGATCAGACCCCGGAACCACCCCGAACGGAGCGCACTGTGCGTCGTGTCCAGCTGACCACCGCCCTGATTGCCGTCGCGAGCCTGCTGCTCGTCGGCTGTGGCGGGGGAGACGACTCCTCCTCCGGCGACAAGAAGCCGGCCTCGCAGCAGGTCGCCGGCAGCGAGGAGATCGCGGCGACCTGGCCCCTCACCGGCCTGCCGGTGACCGGCGACGAGGACCCCGCGAAGACGCACCCCGTCCTGGTCACCAAGATCGACAACACCGACGCCAGCGCCCCGCAGCTGGGCCTCGGCGGTGCCGACCTGGTCGTGGAGGAGCTGGTCGAGGGTGGGCTGACCCGCCTCGCGGCCTTCTTCTACTCCGAGCTCCCGACCAAGGTCGGCCCGGTCCGCTCGATGCGCGCCAGCGACATCGGCATCGTCTCGCCGGTCAAGGCCTCCGTGGTCACCAGCGGTGCGGCGAGCTTCACCATCGCCCGCATCAAGAACGCCGGAATCCAGTTCTTCCAGGAGGGTGCTGACGGCATCTCGCGCGACACCAGCCGGAGCGCGCCGTACAACGTCTTCGCCGACCTGACCACGATCGCCGACTCCGCGAAGACGGAGGCCGCGCGGCCGGCCGACTACCTGCCGTGGGGCGAGGAGAAGGACTTCCCGGCCGGCCAGCCGGCCGTCAAGATCGCGGCCAGCTTCGGCCCGGGGCACACCACGAACTGGACCTACGACGGCAAGGGCTACGTCAACGAGAACACGTTCGCCGCCGACGGGGACCACTTCCCGGCCGACACCGTCCTGGTGCTGCGGGTCAAGGTCGGCGACGCCGGCTACCTCGACCCGGCCAACAACCCGGTGCCGGAGACCAAGTTCAAGGGCCGCGGCCGGGCGCTGGTCTTCCACGACGGCAAGCTGGTCCGCGGCAGCTGGAGCAAGACCTCCCTCGGTGCCCCGATCCAGCTGTCGACGCAGGCCGGCCCGCTCACCGTGCCCGCGGGCCACACCTGGGTCGAGCTGGTGCCGTCCGCGACCGGGGACGTCACCTTCACCAAGCGGTAGTCAGGCCGGGTCGGCCTGGTCCGCGACCTCGCCGGCCGGCAGCGAGACGCCGCTCTCGGCGAGCGCGCGGAAGCCCGAGAGGATGAAGCTGATCGCGGTCTCGACGTTGGTCGCGGCCACGATCGGGTCGGGCGCGCTCGAGACCGACTCGCCCGCCGACGACATCGCCCCGAAGAAGATCCGGGCGAAGGTCTGGAGCAGGTCCTCGTCGAGCTCCCACTGGCCGGCGTTGAGGACCGCGCGCACGATCTCGACGACGTTGGCGAAGGTGGAGCGCTCCTCCTGCTCGCGGTAGCGCTCGTAGCCGAGCACCGCCGGACCCTCCTGGATGACGATGCGCCGGTAGCGGGGCT
The DNA here is from genome assembly GCF_000620705.1 of Nocardioides sp. URHA0020. GTDB lineage: Bacteria > Actinomycetota > Actinomycetes > Propionibacteriales > Nocardioidaceae > Nocardioides. The sequence goes on along the minus strand of NZ_KK211166.1, from coordinate 95,348 downwards.
CCTGCACGACCGACAGGAACGCCCGCAGCCCGGCCGTGGCCTTCTCCCAGGGGTCGCGGTGGCCCTTGAGCGCCTTCTGGATCGCCCGGGCGGCGTCGTCCTCGACCCGCTCGAAGACGGACTCGAAGAGCGCCTGCTTGCCGCTGAAGTGGTGGTAGAGCGCGCCCTTGGTGACGTCGGCCCCCGCCACGATCGAGTCGAGCGAGGTCGCGGCGTACCCGTTCTCGGTGAACAGCCCCTCGGCGACGTCCACGAGGGCGCGCTTGGTCGAGGCGGAGTACTGCTGGCGGCGGCTGGACCCGGGCACGCCGGGGACCCGGGGCACGAGCTTGGAGACCGAGGACTTGCTCATGGTCACCGGAGCCTAATACCGACCGTCGGTATGCGTGACCCGGATCACCCGCGGGCCCGGTTGCGTACCGTCGGTATGGTTCCATACCGTGAGTACGTACCATCGGTATGTCCCGTCCGGGACGCCGCCACGATCCCGAAGGAGCGGACACCCATGACCTGGACGTCCTTCCACCGCCGCGGAGAGGTCCTCCGTGACGTCATCGCCAGCGCCGACCGTCGTCGCGACGGTCGTCTGCCGCTCGACCTGCCCGGCGTCGCCGAGACGTTCGGCGACGAGGTCAGCCTGCTCGGGGCCCTGCAGCTGCGCTGGCACACCCGCCTGGCCGGCCGCATCGAGCGTGAGCTGCTGGCCCAGCCCCTCGAGCTCGAGGACGCCGTCGTCGCCGCCTGGCGCACGGCCGCCCACGAGCTGCCGGGGGTTCGCGCGATCCTGGACCGCGAACGGTCCAGCCCCAGCACCCCCGACATCGCCGCGGTGATGCAGAAGTCGATGGCCAAGGAGCACGCCCTGCTCGCGCTGTCGGCGGGCCGCATCAGCACCCCGGGTGCCGCCGCCGAGCGGGTCGGCGCCGAGATCGAGGAGCGGGCCCGCGGTGCGGCCGCCGCCGCCTGAGCGATGATGGGGGCATGAGTCGACCGGTCGCCGGGATGCTGCTGGTGGCGACCCCTGCGCTGGTGGACCCCAACTTCGCCGAGTCCGTCGTGCTCCTGCTCGACGTCGACGACAACGGTGCCCTGGGCGTGGTGCTCAACCGCCCGTCGGGCGTGCCCGTCGACGCCGTGCTCGACGGGTGGGCGAGCGTCGTGGCCGAGCCCGACGTGCTCTTCCAGGGCGGCCCGGTCGGCGCCGAGGGCGCGCTCGCCGTCGCGCTGCTGCGCGACGCCGACGACGTGCCGGTGGGCTTCCGGCCGGTCGATGGCCGACTCGGCCTGGTCGACCTGGATGCCCCCGTCGAGCTGCTCGAGGGCAGCCTCGCCGGGCTGCGGATCTTCGCGGGGTACGCCGGCTGGGGTGTCGAGCAGCTCGACGCCGAGATCGAGGAGGGCAGCTGGTACGTCGTACCGGGGGAGGCCTGGGACGCGTTCACCGACGACACCGCCGACCTGTGGCGTGAGGTGCTGCGCCGCCAACCCGGTGAGCTGGCCTGGCACTCCACCCGGCCCGCGGACCCCGAGCTCAACTGACCCAGGCCGCGGCGGCTTGGCCTGTCCGCCGGCTGGATTACAGTAGGGCTCGTGACCACGATCGGCTTCTCGACAGACACCGACGTCCGCGAGGACCGCCGGACCGTCCCGACCGACGAGGGCGACCACGAGCGGTTCTCCCACTACGTGGAGAAGGACAAGCTCACCGAGGCCATGGTGATGGGCACCCCCGTCGTGGCCCTGTGCGGCAAGGTCTGGGTGCCCAGCCGGGCGCCGGAGAAGTTCCCGGTGTGCCCCGAGTGCAAGGACGCCTGGGAGCATCTCAACGACGACTCAGGCCCGCAGGAGTGACGGGTCGGCCCGAGGCCGACTCCCTGCCCATCGCGCTCACACCGGCCTGGCCGGAGCGTGCGGCCTGGGGGACGGCGCCCTCGCTGCGTGCCTGGCAGACGGCGGCGATGCGGCAGTACTTCGAGGACAGTCCGCGCGACTTCCTCGCGGTCGCGACCCCCGGCGCCGGCAAGACGACCTTCGCGCTGTCGGTCGCCGCCGAGCTCCTCGGCCGCAGGATCGTCGACCGGATCACGGTCGTGGCGCCGACCGAGCACCTCAAGCTCCAGTGGTCCGAGGCGGCCGCCCGCGCCGGCATCCCGATCGACCCGACGTACTCCGCCGGCAAGGGCAAGACGTCGCAGGACTTCGTCGGGATCGCCGTGACGTACGCCGGCGTGGCGGTCAACCCGCTGGCCATGCGGATCCGCACCGAGCGCTTCAAGACCCTGGTGATCCTCGACGAGGTCCACCACGCGGGCGACGCGCTGTCGTGGGGCGAGGGCGTGCGCGAGGCCTTCGAGCCCGCGGCCCGCCGGCTCGCCCTGACCGGTACGCCGTTCCGCTCGGACATCAACCCGATCCCGTTCGTGACCTACGCCCCCGGCAACGACGGAGTGCCGCGCTCGGTGGCCGACTACACCTACGGCTACGCGCACGCCCTGGCCGACCACGTCGTCCGGCCCGTGCTCTTCATGGCCTACTCGGGCGAGATGACGTGGCGCACCCGCGCCGGCGACGAGATCGCCGCGCGCCTGGGGGAGCCGCTGACCAAGGACCTGACCGCCCAGGCGCTGCGCACCGCGCTCGACCCGAGCGGGTCGTGGATCCCCTCGGTGCTCGCGGCGGCCGACAGCCGGCTGACCGAGGTGCGCCGGCACGTGCCCGACGCCGGCGGTCTGGTGATCGCCTCCGACCAGGACAACGCCCGGGCGTACGCCAAGATCCTGCGCCAGATCACCGGTGAGCCGGCGACCGTCGTGCTCTCGGACGAGAAGGCGTCGTCGAAGAAGATCACCGAGTTCACCGACAGCGACCGGCGCTGGATGGTCGCCGTCCGCATGGTCTCCGAGGGCGTCGACGTCCCGCGCCTCGCCGTGGGCGTCTACGCCACGCGTACGTCCACCCCGCTCTTCTTCGCCCAGGCCGTCGGTCGCTTCGTGCGGGCGCGGACCCGGGGCGAGACCGCCTCGGTGTTCCTGCCGTCGGTGCCGTCGCTGCTGGGCTTCGCCTCCGAGATGGAGGTCGAGCGCGACCACGTGCTCCGCCGCAAGATCACCGACGAGGGCGACATCTTCGCCGCCGAGAACGACCTCCTCGCGGAGGCGAACGCCGGCGAGGGCGCCTCGGACGAGCTCGACATGTCCTTCGAGGCACTCGGCTCCGAGGCCCGCTTCGATCGGGTGCTCTTCGACGGTGGCGAGTTCGGGCACGCGGGCGAGGTGCACGTCGGGTCCGAGGAGGAGATGGACTTCCTCGGGATCCCGGGGCTGCTCGAGCCGGGGCAGATGCGCGAGCTGCTCCAGCAGCGCCAGAGCGACCGGGCCAAGAAGCAGAAGGCCGCCCCGAAGCCGGAGGCCGACACCGTCACCGAGGTGACGACCCACGAGCAGCTGGCGATCCTGCGCCGGGAGCTCAACGGGCTGGTGGCCGCCTGGCACCACCGCACCCAGCAGCCGCACGGCATCACCCACGCGGCGCTGCGCAAGGAGTGCGGCGGACCGGCGGCCGCGGTGGCCACGGCCGAGCAGCTGCACGCGCGGATCAACCGGATCCGCGAGTGGGCGACCCGCAAGTCGTCCTGATCAGCTGCGCTCGGCCGGCTCGGTCGCCATTCGGCAGGCCAGGCCCGGGTCGGCGGCCGCCACGATCGCCCGCGCGGCCTCACCCAGGACGCTGAGCTGCTCGGGGGTGAGGACGTCGACGACCAGTCGTCGGGCCTCCCGGACGTGACCCGGCGCCGCCTCCTCCAGCTTGCGCTGACCGGCGGCGGTGAGGTGGGCGGCGGTGCGGACCCCGGCGGCGGTGCACTCGCGCCGCTCGACCCAGCCGGCCGCCTCGAGCCGGGACACCGCGTGCGACAGCCGCGAGCGGGAGCCCTGCGCCAGGGTCGCGAGCTCGCTCATCGGCACGGCGCAGCTCGGCGCCTCGGAGAGCTGCGCGAGCACGTGGTACTCGAAGCTGTTGAGCCCGGAGTCGCGCTTGAGCTGGGCGTCGAGCGCAGCCGGGAGCGTCATCACCAGGCCGACCAGGGCGCGCCACTCGGGCAGCTGGTCCTCGTCGAGCCAGGGCGCGTCGTCGAGGGCGGGTCGGTCGGTCACCTGGCCAGCATACCGGGCGACTTGAACATTCAACTCGGACGTCGTACCGTCGCATTGAACATTCAACCCGACTCTCAGGAGAACCCGCCATGACCCTGCTCCGCATCGACTCCTCCATCCAGGGGCCGGCGTCGTCCAGCTCCGCGCTCGCCGACCTGGTCCTCGAGCACTTCCTCGCCGAGCGTCCGGACGAGCAGGTCGTGACCCGGCACCTGGGCGCCGACCCGCTGCCGTCGGACGCGTGGGCCAACGCGGTGCACGCGTCGTTCACCCCCGAGGACCAGCGCACGCCGGCCCAGGTCGAGGCGCTCGCCCTCGCCGCCGGGCTCGCTGCGGAGCTCCAGGCCGCCGACGCCGCCGTGCTCGCGCTGCCGCTCTACAACTTCGGCGTCTCGCAGCACGCCAAGACCTGGTTCGACCTCGTGCTCGCGGGCGCCCCGCAGGGCACCCGGTTGCTCGAGGGCAAGCCGGTCGTCCTGCTCACCACCCGCGGCGGCGCGTACGGCGCGGGCACCCCGCGCGAGGGCTGGGACCACAGCACCGACTACCTGCGCCGGATCCTGGTCGACATCTGGGGCGCCGACCTGACCGTCATCGAGCGGGAGTTCACGCTCGTCGGCGTCAACCCGGCGCTGGACGAGTTCACCGAGCTGGCCGCGCTGATGAAGAAGGAGGCCGAGGAGGCCGCCGTCACCGCCGGTCGGGGACTGGCTGCTCGCTGAGGCCGGCACGCGCCAGCGGCCGGACCCGGTAGGCGACCTGGGTCGCGAGCGCGATCACCGTCGAGGACCGCACGATCGCCGGCGTCTCCAGGACGCGGTCGATGACCCGCTGCAGGTCGGTGTTGGAGCGGGCCACGACCCGCGCCCACAGGTCGCCGGCGCCGGTGATCGTGTGCACCTCCAGCACCTCGGGGATGCCGGCCAGGTGGGCGCCGACCGTGTCGTGGCCGCCCCGGCTGGCGTCCTGACGGATCTCGAGGGTGAGGAACGCCGTCACCGGGTAGCCGAGGGCCTCGGGGGAGAGGTCCGGTCCCCACCCGGTGATGACCCCGGTGGCGGCCAGCTTGTCGAGCCGGGCCTGCACGGTCCCGCGGGCGACGCCCAGCCGACGGGACGCCTCGAGCACGCCCACCCGGGGGTCGTCGGCGAAGAGGTCGATCAATCTGCCGTCGAGCTCGTCCATGGTGTCCTCCGCTGCTGGACAGGTTGTGCAGTGTTTCGGCCCACGATTGCACACTCTGCGTGGCCGCGGCAGGCTCCGGCCATGACGACGCACGCGCTGACCGCCGACGAGCTCAAGGCCGACCTCACCCTGGAGCAGCTCCAGCAGCTGGTCGGGCTGGTGGAGTACGACGAGGAGGGTGACGTCTTCCCGGTCACCGGCTGGGACGCGATCGTCTTCGTCGTCGGCAACGCCACGCAGGCCGCGCACTACTACCAGTCCGCCTGGGGCATGGAGCTGGTCGCCTACTCGGGTCCCGAGAACGGCAACCGCGACCACAAGTCCTTCGTCCTGCGATCGGGCTCGATCAAGTTCGTGCTCAACGGCGCCGTCGACCCGGACAGCCCGCTGGCCGACCACCACCGCCGGCACGGCGACGGCGTCGTCGACATCGCGCTCGAGGTGCCCGACGTCGACCGCTGCATCGCGCAGGCCCGCACGGCCGGGGCGCGCGTCGTACGCGAGCCCGAGGACGTCACCGACGAGCACGGCACCGTGCGGATCGCCGCCATCGCGACGTACGGCGAGACCGTCCACACCCTGGTCGACCGCAGCCGGTACGACGGCCCGTACCTGCCCGGCTACGTCGCGAAGGCCAGCACCTGGGTCAAGCCCGAGGGTCAGCCGCGGCGGCTCTTCCAGGCGCTCGACCACATCGTCGGCAACGTCGAGCTCGGTCACATGGACGAGTGGGTCGAGTTCTACAACAAGGTCATGGGCTTCACCAACATGGCCGAGTTCATCGGCGACGACATCGCCACCGACTACTCCGCGCTGATGAGCAAGGTGGTCGCCAACGGCAACCACCGGGTGAAGTTCCCGCTCAACGAGCCGGCGATCGCGAAGAAGAAGTCGCAGATCGACGAGTACCTCGAGTTCTACCGCGGCGCCGGCGCCCAGCACCTCGCGGTCGCGACCAACGACATCCTGGCCTCGGTCGACGCGCTGCGCGCCAACGGCGTGGAGTTCCTCGCGACGCCCGACTCCTACTACGAGGACCCGGAGCTGCGCGCGCGCATCGGCAACGTCCGGGTGCCGATCGAGGAGCTGCAGAAGCGCGCGATCCTGGTCGACCGCGACGAGGACGGCTACCTGCTGCAGATCTTCACCAAGCCCCTCGGCGACCGGCCGACGGTCTTCTTCGAGCTGATCGAGCGGCACGGGTCGCTCGGCTTCGGCAAGGGCAACTTCAAGGCGCTCTTCGAGGCCATCGAGCGTGAGCAGGACGCCCGCGGCAACCTCTGAGCCGCGCGACCCCGCCTGACCCGACCCCGGTCAGCTCGCCTCGAAGCGGGCGTCGACCGTGGCGGAGACGGCGATGTCCTCGGGGGTGAAGGCGAGCCCGCCGCCGCCGCTCTCGGCCTTGGCGGCGCGGGAGTACGTCGCCTGACCGCCGCCGGAGGTGCTGGAGGTGTTGTCGCCGAGCATGCCCGGGTCGGCGATGGCGAGGCAGCGCAGGTCGCCCAGACCGAGCGCCTCGGCGTACGTGTGCGCCTTCGCACGGGCCTCCTCGACGGCGCGGGTGCGGGCGGTCGTGGTCGCGCCCTGCTGGGTCTGCGCGGTGAGGGCCCACTCGACGCCGTCGATGCGTACGCCGGGGTGGACGGCCGCGCGCTCGACCCACTGCGCCAGGTCGTCGAAGTCGCGGAACTTGGCGCGGGTCGTCGTCTGGGCGTGGTGCACCAGCGGCAGCTGCTCGCCCTTGTTGTTGAACGGCCGGCTGGACCAGACCTGGATCCGGTCGGTCGCGTGCCAGGTGACCGGACCGTGCGCCGGGTCGTGCTTGGCCCGGATGCCGGCGACCAGCGCCGCCGTGCCCTGGGTGGTGCGAGTGACGACCGCGGTCCGCTCCGGCCCCTCGAAGCCGACCGTCACCGTGACGGTCGCGCGCTCGGCCGGATGGAAGGCGTCGTAGGTCCCCTGGACGGTGATCACGGTCTGCGGCATGGCTCCGATTGTGCCTGGCGGGCCGCTAGGGTGCGGCCATGTCGACGCCCGCTGGCTGGTATCCCGACCCGACCCCGCCGCCCGGGATGGTCCCCGCACAGCGCTACTGGGACGGGTCCGCGTGGACCGAGCACCTCGCCGCCGCGACGCAGCCCGTCGCCGCGGCGTACGCCCCGCCGGCGACGACGCCCGACGGCGAGCCGCTCGCGGGCTGGGGGATCCGGCTCGGCGCCTACCTGCTCGACGTCCTCATCCTGCTGCCGGTGGTCCTGGTGGCGAGCATCCCCTTCTGGGGCCAGATCGGCGACGCGTTCGGCGACTACTGGCACGACGTCGGCCGCTCCATCGACGCCGGCGGCGACGCGCCGTCGGGGACCGACCTCCAGCGTGAGCTGGCCCGGACGCTGCTGCTGATCGGCCTGGTGAACACCGCGATCAGCCTCGCCTACCACGTCGGCTTCCTGATGTGGAAGCAGGCGACGCCGGGCAAGCTGCTGCTGGGGCTGCGGGTGCGCCGCCGCGACGTCGCCGGGCCGATGCCCCTCGGCACGGTCCTTGCTCCGGTGGCTGACGCAGTTCGGTCCGAGCCTGCTCGGAGCGGTCCCGTACGTGCGCTACCTGCCGTCGGTCTACTCGCTCCTCGACGGCCTGTGGCCCCTGTGGGACGGCAAGCGGCAGGCCCTGCACGACAAGGCGGCACGGCCGAACGTCGTGCGCACCCGCTAGACCCGCCTCAGGCGAGGTCGCCGACGAGCTCGGCCTCGGCCTCCGCGGGGGAGTGCGACGCCGGGGCGTCGGCGCGCAGGGCGCGGCCGATCGTGGCCGTGCCCGCGGCCAGGATGACCACGCCGACGCCGACCGCGGTCGCGCCGAACCAGAAGGGTGCGTGCACCCCGACGCGCTCGGCCAGCTTGAGCGCGACGTACGGGCCCATCGCGCCGCCGGTGAAGCGGACGAAGGAGTACGCCGCGGAGGCGACCGGCCGCTCGACCGGTGCGGCGCCCATCACGGCCTCGGTGACCAGGGTGTTGATCACGCCGAGGAACGCGCCGGCCACGATGATCGCCGTCGCCACGGCCGCCTCGTGCGCCGTGAAGAGGGCCATCACCACCAGGTCGAGTCCGAACAGGACGAGCATCGCGAGCAGGGTCGGCAGGGTGCCGAAGACGCGCTGCAGCCGGGGTGCGACCACGACCGAGGTGAGGGCGAGCAGCACGCCCCAGCCGAAGAACGTCCAGCCGATCTGCATGATGTCGAAGCTCGGCAGCGCGAACGGGCCGGCGGCGAGCAGCGTGAAGAAGCCCAGGTTGTAGCAGATCGCCACCAGGGCGATGAGCAGCAGCGCGGGGTGCCGGAGCGCGCGGAACGGGTCGGCGAGCGACGTACGGCGTCCCTGCGGCGGGGTCGTGGGCAGGAAGAACGCCGTCGCCACCAGGGCGATCGTCATCAGGACCGAGACGCCGAAGAACGGGCCGCGCCACGACTGCTCGCCCAGCAGGCCGCCGATCAGCGGGCCGGACGCGATGCCCAGGCCGAGGGCGGCCTCGAACAGGATGATCGCCTGCGCGACGGAGCCCTTCGAGGCGCTCACGATCGTGGACAGCGCGGTGGCGACGAAGAGCGCGTTGCCCAGGCCCCAGCCTGCCCGGAAGCCGATGACGGCCCCGACGCTGTTGGAGGACCCGGCCAGGGCAGCGAAGACGATGATGAGCACGAGGCCGGTGAGCAGCGTGCGCTTGGGGCCGATCCGGCTCGACACCACGCCGGTCACGAGCATCGCGATGCCCATGATGGCCATGTAGCTGGTGAAGAGCAGCGAGACCTGGCTCGGGGTGGCCTCGAGCTTGGCCGCGATCTCCTTGAGGATCGGGTCCACGAGCCCGATGCCCATGAAGGCGATGACGCAGGCGAATGCGACGGCCCAGACGGCGCGCGGCTGGTCGAGCAGCGAGCCCTGCGCGTCGGCGGTGTCGGTGGTGGGAGCGCGGTGGTTCACGGTGTGCCTTCCTGCAGGATGCCCCGGAGCACGGCGACGGCCGTGGCGAGATCGTCGGTGGTGAGGTCGGGGTGCGCGGCGACGAGGGCGGCGACCCGCTCGCCGTGGCGGCGGCGGACGCGACCGAGCTCGTCGCGCCCCGCGTCGGACAGCGTGACGACGGTGCCGCGGGCGTCGGCGGGGTTGGGCGTCTTGCCGACCCAGCCCTGCTCGACCAGCTGGCTGACCGCGGCCGACATGGTCGGCTGCGAGCACCGGTCGAGGTCCGCGAGCTGGGTGATGCCCAGCGGTCCGTGCTCGTCGAGCAGCGAGATGATCCGCGTCCCCGCAGGCAGCTCGAGCTCACGCCGGACGGCGCGCACGAGACGGGCTGCGTGGACGACCAGGTCGCTGGCGAGCTCGGTGTCGGTCACGTCCCCACTTTACATAGGCAACCTATGTATTGCGACGTGAGCCTGGTCACCGGGCAGGATGTGGGCATGGCGACCTACCTCGGCTTCCTGCGGGCGATCAACCTCGGCGCGACGCGCAAGTTCCCGAAGGCCGCGATCATCACCGCGGTCGAGGCCGCGGGCTTCACCGACGTCGAGACCTACATCAACACCGGCAACGTCCGCTTCGACACCCCGCTGCGGTCGCGGGCCAGGATCGAGGCCGCGCTGGAGGAGGCGTTCGAGGCCGCGGCCGGGTTCGCCGTGCCGACGATCGTCTTCACCCGGCGCGAGCTGCGCGCGATCGCGGACGAGGCGGCGTCGTACGACCACGGCGGCAAGCACTACGTCTCGCTGCTCAAGGACGTCCCGACGGCGGCGGCGATCGCGGCCGTGGAGGCCGTCGGCACGACGGACGAGGTGGCCAGGGTCGGCGGTCGGGCCGTGCACCTGCTGCTCGGTGACAACTACCACGAGGCGAGGCTGACCAACGCCGTCATCGAGAAGCACCTCGGCGTGGCCACCAACCGCAACCTCACGGTGATCCGGGCACTGGCGGAGAAGTGGTGCTGAGGGCGGCCCGCCGGTGAACATCGGGTGTCGGTCGGGGTCGTGCCTTGTGATGGCGGGTTTTCCGGGATAGAACTGCGGGGCTCTGATCCGTTCTCGGGAGGAATCGTCAGTGTCTGACTCTCATGCGTCCGTGCCCACCCCTGCCTCGACCTCTGCGTCGACCTCGCGCCGGGCGGTGATCGCCGGCGGCCTCACCGGGGCGGCGGCGCTCGCGGCTGCCGGGTACGCCGACCCGGCGTACGCCGGAGGCCACGGCCACGGCCACGGCCGGGCGGACCGGGCGCGGCTGACCGTGCTCGGCACCACCGACCTGCACGGCAACGTCTACAACTGGGACTACTTCAAGAACGCGGAGTACGACGACGCGGCGCACAACGACATCGGGCTCGCGAAGGTGGCGACCCTGATCCGCGCCGTACGACGTCATCGCCGCGGCGAGCCGGTCCTGACCCTGGACGCGGGCGACACGATCCAGGGCACCCCGCTGGCGTACTACTACGCGAAGATCGACCCGATCACCTCCGGCGCGGTCCACCCGATGGCGCGGGCGATGAACGCGGTCGGGTACGACGCGGCCGCGCTCGGCAACCACGAGTTCAACTACGGGCTCGACACGCTGCGCACCTTCGAGGGACAGCTGGACTTCCCGCTCCTCGGCGCCAACGCCGTCGACCCGGCGACGAAGCGGCCGGCGTTCCCGCCGTACCTGGTCAAGACCTACCGGGTCGGCCGCGGGCGCACGGTCAAGGTCGGCGTCCTCGGCCTGACCAACCCCGGCATCGCGATCTGGGACAAGGCCAACGTCGAGGGCCGGATGGAGTTCCCCGGCCTGGTCGAGCAGGCCAAGAAGTTCGTGCCCGAGCTGAAGCGGCGCGGCTGCGACCTGGTGATCGTGTCCGCGCACTCGGGCGCGGCGACCTCCTCGTCGTACGGCGACGCCCTGCCCTACCCGGAGAACGCCGCGTCGCTGGTCGCCGCCCAGGTGCCCGGCATCGACGCGATCCTGGTCGGGCACGCCCACGTCGAGATCGCGCAGCAGTACGTCACCAACGAGCAGACCGGGCAGCAGGTGCTGCTCTGCGAGCCGTCGTACTGGGGCCGGCGGCTGGCCGTCATGGACTTCGTCGTCGAGGAGACGCGGTGGCGGGGCGGACGCGGCTGGCGGCTGGTCGCCGCGACGTCGCAGGTGCTCAACTCCAACACGGTCGCCGAGGACCCGCGGGTCGCACGGGCCGTGCGTCAGCAGCACGAGACGGTCGTGTCCTACGTGAACTCGCCGGTCGGGACCTCGACGACGGCCCTCTCCGCGGCGCGTGCCGTGGTGGAGGACGTCCCGATCATCGACTTCGTCAACTACGTGCAGGCCGACGCGGTCAAGGCCGGCCTGAGCGGTGCCGACGCGGCGCTGCCGGTGCTGTCGATCGCCGCGCCCTTCAACCGGGCGGCGTCCTTCCCGGCCGGTCAGGTGACGATCCGCGACGTCGCCGGGCTCTACATCTACGACAACACGCTGCTCGGCGTCCGCGTGACCGGTGCGGACGTGAAGGCCTACCTGGAGTACTCCGCGCGCTACTTCAAGCAGGTGAGCGGCACCGGGCCGTTCACCCTCGACCAGGTGACCAACGCGGTGACGCCGACGGCGCCGACCGGCACCCCGGACTACAACTTCGACTCCGTCGCCGGGCTCGACGCCCCGTTGACCTACGACATCGACATCGCCGCGGCCCCGGGCTCGCGGATCGTCGGGCTCGCGTACGGCGGCGTGCCGGTGACTGACGCGCAGCAGTTCGTGCTCGCGGTCAACAACTACCGGCAGTCCGGTGGCGGCGGCTTCCCGGCCGTCTCCACGGCACCGGTCGTCTACAACCGTCAGAACGAGATCCGGCAGCTGCTGATCGACTGGGTGATCGCCCACGGCACCATCGACCCGGCCGACTTCGCCTCGGTCGACTGGCGGCTCACCTCGGGCGGTACGCCGATCACCGTGGGCTGAGCCGGCTCACTCGCCGCGGAAGTCCGGTCGTCGGCCGGCAGCGAACGCCTCGAGCCCCTCGGCGAAGTCACGGGTGGTGAAGAGCGCTCGCTGCCCGGTGTGCTCGCGGTCGAGGGCGGCCTCGAGGTGCGGCAGGGTGGCGGCGTTGATGGCCTTCTTGATGCCGCTCTGGGCGAGCGCCGGACCGCGGGCGAGGCGGCGAGCCAGCCGGGCGACCAGGTCGGGGAACTCGTCGTCCGGGGCCACGTGGGTGATCAGGCCGCTGGCGAGCGCCTCGGTCGCCGACATCGGCTCGCCGAGCAGCGCCATCCGCATGGCGCGGGCCCGTCCGATCGAGGCGGGCACGCTGGCCGACGAGCCGCCGTCGGTCATCAGCCCGATCCCGGCGAAGGGCAGCAGGAACGCCGCGGACTCAGCCGCCACGATGATGTCGGCGGCCAGCGCGGCCGAGCAGGCGACCCCGGCCGCGATGCCGTTGACGCCGGCGAGCACCGGCTTGTCGAGACCGACGACCGCTCGGATGACGCGGTTGGCGCCGTCCATCGTCTCGACGGGATGCTGCGGCGCGAGCCGCAGCGAGGCCATGTCGGCTCCGGCGCTGAAGCCGCGTCCGGTGCCGGTGATCACCACCACGCGCACGTCGTCGCGTCCCCGGGAGCCCTCGAGGGTCTCCGCGAGCTCGACCATCATCTCGCCGTCGACGGCGTTGAGGATCTCGGGTCGGTTGAAGGTCAGCCACAGCACGCCGTCCTCGACGCGCCGGAGCAGGGCCTCACCCAACGCGCACCCCCGCCGCCCGCATCTCCGCGAGCGCTGCCGTCGTCGACTCCGGCGCGACGCCGGCGCACAGGTCGACCAGCAAGCGGGTCTCGAACCCGGCCCGGGCCGCGTCCAGTGCCGTCGCGCGCACGCAGTGGTCGGTTGCGATGCCGCACACGTCCACCGAGGTCACCTCGTGCGTGCGCAGCCAGTCCACGAGGTCGACGCCCTCGACGGTGCGGCCCTCGAAGCCGGAGTATGCCGCCGTCCGCTCGCCCTTGAGGAAGATCGCGTCGAAGGGTTGCGGGTCGAGGTTGGGGTGGAACGCCTCGCCGTCGGTGCCGACCCGGCAGTGGATCGGCCACGAGGCGGCGTAGTCCGGCTCGCGCGACCAGTGGTCGCCCGGGTCGACGTGGTGGTCCTTGGTCGCGACGACGTGGTCGTACGCCGCGGCACCGGCCGCCTTCGTCGACCAGGCGTGCAGCAGCGCCCCGATGTCGGCCGCCACGCGCGCGCCCCCGGCGACCGGCAGCGATCCGCCCTCGCAGAAGTCGTTCTGCACGTCCGTCACGATCAGCGCGCGCTTCATGCGTGCGAGCGTATCGGGTCCGGTCCCCGCGGTCCGGCCGCAGAAGTGGGGGCTCCCGACGTCGGAACCGGGCTGCGGCTCGCACGCCGCACCAGCCTGCCGGCCGCGTTACTCGTGGACGGTGGGGATGACGGGCTCGCCTCGCGACATCTGCTGGATCGCGACGGGCAGCTCGGCGCGCGACGCGAGGTGGCGCGCCCGCGCGTCCGCCAGCGGCTCCCGGCCGACGACCTCGCCCGACCGCACGAGGGGCGTCAGCAGGACCCGGTCGTCGCCGTCGTCGGTGGGCCGGTGGCCGATGCCGATCACCTCGGCCTCCGCGACGCCCGACGCCGTGCGGCGGCGCAGGGCGTACTTGCGCCCGCCGACCGAGATCTTGTCGATGCTCCTCTTGGCGACCGACTCCAGCTCGCCGGTCGCCGACTCGCGCGCGACCAGCTTGTAGACGAAGCCGCAGGTGGGGTGCCCGCTCCCGACGACCAGCTGGGTGCCGACGCCGTACCCGTCGACCGGCGCGGCCGCGAGCGCCGCGATCGCGTGCTCGTCGAGGTCGCTGGTGACGATGATCCGGGTGCCGGTCGCGCCGAGGGAGTCGAGCTGCGCGCGGACCTGGGAGGCGAGGACGGCGAGGTCGCCGGAGTCCAGGCGGACGGCGCCCAGCCCCGGTCCGGCGACCTCGACCGCGAGGCGGACCGCCTCGACGACGTCGTAGGTGTCGACGAGCAGCGTGGTGTCGGTGCCGAGGGCGGCGACCTGCGCGCGGAACGCGTCGGCCTCGGTGTCGTGCAGGAGCGTGAAGCTGTGGGCGCTGGTGCCCGTCGTCGGCACGCCGTACCGCTGCCGGGCGGCGAGGTTGGAGCTCGCCGTGAAGCCGGCGACGTACGCCGCGCGCGCGGACGCGACCGCCGCCTCCTCGTGCGTACGACGTGAGCCCATCTCGATGCACGGCCGCTCGCCCGCCGCGAGCGTCATCCGCGACGCCGCCGACGCGACGGCCGAGTCGTGGTTGTAGATAGACAGCAGCACCGTCTCCAGCAGCACCGCCTCCGCGAAGCTCGACTCCACCACCAGCAGGGGAGAGAACGCGAAGTAGGCCTCGCCCTCGGCGTAGCCCCACACGTCGCCGGAGAAGCGGTACGACGCCAGCCACTCCAGCGTCGGCCCGTCGACGACGCCCTCCAGCGCGGCCAGCGTGGGCTCGTCGAAGGTGAAGCGCTCGATCGCGTCGAGGGCGCGCCCGACGCCCGCGACGACGCCGTACCGGCGTCCCTCGGGGAGTCGTCGCGGGAAGAGCTCGAAGACCGATCTGCGGTGGGCGGTCCCGGACTGCAGGGCGGCCTGCAGCATGGTGAGCTCGTAGTGATCGGTCAGCAGGGCACTGGAGTCGGGCACGACCGACAGTGTGCCAACATTGCGGGTGTGACCGCGCCCGTCGAGGTCGAGCCGACCGCCACCCCTGATGAGATCGTCCAGACGGCCAAGCCGTGGGTGACGATCGTCTGGAACGATCCGGTCAACCTGATGTCCTACGTGACCTACGTCTTCCAGAAGTACTTCGGCTACTCCAAGAAGAAGGCGGAGAAGCTGATGATCGAGGTCCACGAGGACGGCAAGTCCGTGGTCAGCCACGGCAGCCGCGAGGAGATGGAGCGCGA
The DNA here is from genome assembly GCF_000620705.1 of Nocardioides sp. URHA0020. GTDB lineage: Bacteria > Actinomycetota > Actinomycetes > Propionibacteriales > Nocardioidaceae > Nocardioides. Next base: position 80,030 of record NZ_KK211166.1, on the reverse strand, counting down.
CGTGCAGGCCATGCACGAGTACGGGCTGTGGGCGACGATGGACAGGCAGGACTGAGTTGAGCGGCTTTCACCGGCACCGGCGCAGCAAGCTGATCATCGCGAACTTCTCCGGCTTCGAGGCCGACCTGCTGCGCTCGCTCGCGGGTCAGCTCGTCGAGCTGCTGCGCAACGAGGCGGCGATGCCGCGCGACGACGTCGACCCCTTCGAGGCGCTGATGGACTTCTCGGGGCCGACCCAGGAGCCCGAGGACCCGGTGCTGGCCCGGCTCTTCCCGACGGCCTATCCCGATGACGAGGAGGCGGCCTCGGAGTTCCGGCGGTTCACCGAGGGCGGCCTGCGTGACGGCAAGGCGGCCTCCGCGGTCGCGATCATCGACGGCCTGGAGGAGGCCGGGCTCCCGCAGGAGCTGACCGAGGACGGGCTGATGATCGACGTCGAGCTCGACGAGCCGACGGCGGAGGCCTGGATGCGCTCCTTCACCGACCTGCGACTGGCGCTGGCCACCCGGCTGGAGGTCGAGGAGGGCGACGAGGCCTACTGGGACTCCCTGCCCGAGGAGGACCCGCGGGCCCAGGCCCACGACATCTACGACTGGGTCGGCTACCTGCAGGAGACCCTCGTCGGCGCACTCAGCGCGTAGCCGGACCACCCGAGGAGCACCCATGCCGATCCCGCCCTTCGTCGCCGAGCTGCGCGCGCTCGTCGGCACCCTGGAGCTGTGGCTCCCGGCGGTCACTGCCGTCGTACGCCGCGGGGAGGGAGCCGGGACCGAGGTCCTGCTCACGCTGCGCGCGGACAACGGGGAGTGGGCGCCGATCACGGGGATCCTGGACCCGGGGGAGGAGCCGGCCGTCGGCGCTGCCCGCGAGGCGCTCGAGGAGACCGGGGTCGAGGTGACGGTCGACCGGCTCGCCTCGGTCAGCGCGAGTCCGCAGGTCGTGCACGGCAACGGGGACCTCGGGGTCTACCTCGACCTGAACTTCTCCTGCACCTGGGTCGCCGGTGAGGCCCGGGTGGCCGACGACGAGAACGTCGACGTCCGCTGGTGGCCGGCCGACGCGCTGCCGCCGATGGCCGACTGGCTGCGCGAGCGGATCGAGGATGCGCTCGCTGATGAGACCGCGGCGAGGTTCCGGACCGCGCCCTCGTAGGCTGGGCCGGTGCTGACCATCGACCAGGCGACGTACGACGGCATCGTCGCCCACGCGAAGCGTGACCACCCGGACGAGGCGTGCGGCATCGTGGCCGGGCCCGAGGGCAGCGACCGCGCCGAGCGGCTGGTCGAGATGGTCAACGCCGCCGGGTCGCCCACCTTCTACGAGTTCGACTCCACCGAGCTGCTCGAGCTCTATAAGGAGATGTGGGACCGGGACGAGGAGCCGGTGGTGATCTACCACTCGCACACCGCGACCGGGGCCTACCCCAGTCGCACCGACATCGGCCTCGCGAGCGAGCCCGGAGCACACTATGTGCTGGTGAGCACCCGCGAGCACGGGAATAACGCGGGCCCCGTGGAGTTCAGGTCCTACAGGATCGTCGACGGCGAGGTGACCGAGGAGCCGGTCACCGTGGTCGACGAACTGACAGCAAGCAACTGAGGAGTCACACCCATGGCCATCGAGGTCCGGATCCCGACGATCCTGCGCAACTACACCGGCGGCGAGAAGGCGGTGAGCGCCCAGGGAGCGAGCCTGAGCGCGCTGATCGACGACCTCGAGGTCAACCACCCGGGGATCAAGGACCGGCTGATCGACAACGGTGACCTGCGCCGCTTCGTCAACGTCTACGTCAACGACGAGGACGTCCGCTTCATCGGCGGTCTCGAGGCCGTGCTCAGCGACGGCGACCAGGTCGTCGTCCTCCCCGCCGTCGCGGGGGGCTAGACCCGATGGCCGAGCGTCGTACCTACGTCCTCGTCGATGGCGAGAACATCGACGCGACGCTCGGCAACTCCCTGCTCGGACGCCGACCGGCCCCCGAGGAGCGGCCCCGCTGGGAGCGGGTCACGGAGTTCGCGGAGCGCACCTGGGGCCAGCCCGTCACCGGGCTGTTCTTCCTCAACGCGAGCAACGGCACCCTCCCGTCGTCCTTCGTCCAGGCGCTGCTGGCGATGGACTACCGACCGATCCCGCTCGCGGGCGGCGCCGACCAGAAGGTCGTCGACGTCGGCATCCAGCGCACGCTCGACGCGCTGCTGAGCCACGACGACGCCGACGTGCTGCTCGCCAGCCACGACGCCGACTTCGCCCAGCACCTCGGCGCCCTGATCGGCGGTGGCCGCCAGCTCGGCCTGATCGGGCTGCGCGAGTTCATGAGCACGCACCTCACCGGTCTCGGCGTCCCGCTCTTCGACCTGGAGGACGACGTCAACGCGTTCACCCAGCCGCTGCCGCGAGTGCGGATCATCCCGCTCGCGGAGTTCGACCCCGAGCGCTTCCTCCGCTGACTCGGTCCGCACCCGCACGAATGGCATCCTGATCACCATGCGCTTCGACAACCTCCTCGCCTCCGTCGGCGGCACGCCGCTCGTCGGACTCCCGAGGCTGTCGCCGAGTCCCGACGTGCGACTGTGGGCGAAGCTCGAGGACCGCAACCCGACCGGCTCGATCAAGGACCGCCCGGCCCTGAAGATGATCGAGGAGGCGGAGAAGGACGGCACGCTCCGCCCCGGCTGCACGATCCTCGAGCCGACGTCCGGCAACACCGGCATCTCGCTGGCGATGGCGGCCAAGCTCAAGGGCTACCGCATCGTGTGCGTGATGCCGGAGAACACCTCCGAGGAGCGGCGTCAGCTGCTGCGGATGTGGGGCGCCGAGATCGTGTCGTCGCCCGCTGCGGGCGGCTCCAACGAGGCGGTCCGGGTGGCCAAGAAGGTCGCCGCCGAGCACCCCGACTGGGTGATGCTCTACCAGTACGGCAACGCCGCCAACGCGCTCTCGCACGAGGAGGGCACCGGCCCCGAGCTGCTGGCCGACCTGCCGTCGATCACGCACTTCGTGGCCGGCCTCGGCACCACCGGCACGCTGATGGGCGTCAGCCGCTTCTTCCGCGCGGCCAAGCCCGACGTCAGGATCGTCGCCGCCGAGCCGAGGTACGGCGAGCTCGTCTACGGCCTGCGCAACCTCGACGAGGGCTTCGTCCCCGAGCTGTACGACGCCGACCTGATCGACTCGCGCTTCTCGGTCGGCCCCCGCGACGCCGTACGCCGGGTCCGGGAGCTGCTCGAGCTCGAGGGCATCTTCGCCGGCATCTCGACCGGCGCGATCCTGCACGCCGCGCTCGGCCAGGCCGCCAAGGCGGTCAAGGCCGGCGAGACCGCCGACATCGCGTTCGTCGTGTGCGACGGCGGCTGGAAGTACCTGTCGACCGGTGCCTACGAGGGCACCATCGACGACGCCGAGGGCAGGCTCGACGGCCAGCTCTGGGCCTGAGGCCGAGCGCCTCAGTAGCGGAGCTGGATCCCGTAGACCGACACCGTGCTGCAGGTGTCCCCAGCGTCCCCGCCCGCCCGGGCGAGCCCCAGCTGCACGAACATGCCCGGGTCGTCCTGGAAGGGCCAGGTCAGCGTCAGCGTGTGGACGGACCCGGCGCCGGCCGGCACCGTGACGAGGCCGCTGTAGCCGCTGCCGCTGCCGGGGAACTGCCAGCCACCGTTGTGGATGTCCGACCCGGTGTCGGAGTCGGGTCCCTCCAGCCCCGAGGTCCCGACCGACCAGGAGCACGCGCCGGGGCTGTCCTCCCGGTAGACGACGTCGATGCGCAGCGGCGCCTTCGGGTCGTGGTCGGGCGGGATCACCACGCCCAACCGCATCTCCCCGCCGGCGGACGGCGAGAAGGTGACGCCGTCGGAGTCGAGGGTCGCTCCACCGGTGTGACCGACGCCCTGCGGCACGATCGTCATCGCCGACATCGCCCGGTGGCTGTAGCCGCCGAGCCGCAAAGAGTCGGGCGCGCGGCTGATGATGTTGCTCGGCAGCTGGCCCGTCTTCGGGCTGGTCGCGACGAGCCGGCCCTTGCGGGCCGTGACGCTGGCCCCGGAGCCGACGGCGTGCTTGCCGTCGACGCGGTGCGCGTTCTTGGCGTCGTACTTGCCCTTGGCCGCGGCTCCGCCGCTGAAGGCGACGACGAGCGCGAGGGCGACCAGGACCGCCTGCCAGCGGGGCGAGGGTCGGTGGAGCGTGGGTCTGGACATGACGGCCTCCTCGAGACCGGCGTCACCGGTTGTCCGCGCCGGTCGGTCCACCCATCATCCGCCGCCGTCCGTCGCGCCGCATGACCCCGATGGGGCATCCGCGGCGCCGACCGCCGGTGCCCGTGATCGGCGTCTCTGGTGACCTGGGTCGCGTGATCGCCCGAGCGGGGGTCCGACGCTCTAGCCTTGCCAGCGTGCACGACCTGACCAAAGCCGACGCAGCGGTGCTCGCGAGCCCGGACGCGCCCATCGGCATCTTCGACTCCGGCTTCGGTGGGCTCACCGTCGCGCGGTCGGTCATCGACCAGCTCCCGCACGAGTCGATCGTGTACGTCGGCGACACCGCTCGCCAGCCCTACGGACCCAAGCCGATCGGCGAGGTGCGCGAGTACGCCCTCGAGTGCCTCGACCACCTGGTCACGCACGGCGTCAAGGCGCTGGTCATCGCCTGCAACTCGGCGAGCGCGGCGATGCTGCGCGACGCGAGGGAGCGGTACGACGTACCCGTCGTCGAGGTGATCCTGCCGGCCACCCGGCGGGCCGTGGCGGCCAGCCGCACCGGCCGCATCGGGGTGATCTGCACCCACGCGACCGCCGAGTCGATGGCGTACGACGACGCCTTCGCGGCAGCGCCGCACGTGCAGCTCCTCACCCGGGCCTGCCCGCGGTTCGTCGACTTCGTCGAGGCCGGCATCACCGGCGGCGACGAGCTGATCGGGGTCGCGCACGAGTACCTCGACCCGCTGATCTCCGCCGGCGTCGACACGGTGATCCTCGGGTGCACGCACTACCCGCTGCTCACCGGCGTCATCTCCTACGTCATGGGCGACAACGTGACGCTGGTCAGCAGTGCCGAGGAGTGCGCCAAGGACGTGTACAAGATGCTGGTGCGCACCGAGCTGATGCGCCCGGGCGGCGCGCCGTCGTACACCTTCCTCACGACCGGCTCGCCCGGCGAGTTCGAGACCATCGGGAGCCGGTTCCTGGGTCCCGAGCTGGGCTTCGCCTCCCAGTTCGTCGGAGGGCTGAGGTGAGGCTGACGATCGTCGGCTGCTCCGGCAGCTATCCCGGACCGGAGTCCCCGGCGAGCTGCTACCTGCTCGAGGCCGACGACGGCGCCCGCACCTGGCGGGTGCTGGTCGACTTCGGCAACGGCTCGCTCGGCGCGCTGCACCAGCACGTCGACCCGCTGTCGATCGACGCCGTGCTGGTCAGCCACCTCCACGCCGACCACTGCCTCGACCTGTGCGGCTACTACGTGCTCCGCAAGTACCACCCCACCGGTGCGCAGCCACGGATCCCCGTCTGGGGCCCGCCGGGCACGGCGGAGCGGATGGCGCGCGCCTACGACCTGCCGCTCGACCCGGGCATGACCGCGGAGTTCGACTTCCGGGAGTGGGCCGGGCCGGTGCAGATCGGCCCGTTCACCGTGACCCCGGTGCCGGTCGCCCACCCGGTGCCGGCCTTCGGCCTGCGGGTCAGCGCCGGCGGGCTCACCGTCGGCTACACCGGCGACACCGGCCCGTGCGCCGCCGTCGACGAGGTCGCCCGCGACGTCGACCTGTTCCTCGCCGAGGCCTCCTTTGTCACGACCGTGGACAACCCGCCCGACCTGCACCTCACCGGCGTCGACGTCGGCGCCGCGGCGACCCGCGCCGGCGCGCGCCGGGTCGTGCTCACCCACGTGCCGCCGTGGCACGACCCCGAGGTCTCGCTGGCCGAGGCGCGCACGGCGTACGACGGTCCGCTCAGCCTGGCGCGCGCGGGCGCGACGTACGACCTCTGACACCTGCCAGCGGGATGACCCGATCGGGCCAGGCCGTGGCCGGCGGGTGGAGCCTCCTCAACGGGTGAGTCGGGTCACCGGGGTCCGGCCGGTCCGTCAGGAGACAGCATGTCCACCACCCAGCGCCACGCCCGTCGGCTCCGGCTGCCGGCCCTCCGCCTGCGCATCACCCCGTCGTTCGTCATCAGCGTCCTCGCGCTCGGTGTCGCCATGAGCGGCACGGCGTACGCGGCCGGGGTGCTGCCCAAGCACAGCGTGGGCACCGTCCAGCTCAAGTCCAACGCCGTCACGTCGGCGAAGGTGAGGAACGGCTCGCTGGTCACCGCGGACTTCAAGGCGGGCTCGATCCCGAAGGGCGCCAAGGGAGCCACCGGCGCCAAGGGTGCGACCGGTCCCCAGGGCGAGCAGGGTGAGAAGGGTGCTGCGGGCTCGATCAAGGGGTTCGTCACGGTGACCCCCAGCGGCACGACCTACCGCTCGGGCGGTGCGCTCGCGGCGCCGACGGTGACCCACCCGGCCACCGGTGTCTACTGCATCGTCGGCGACGGCTGGGGTGACCAGGGCGGCCCCTTCGCGGCCACCCTCGTCGGCACCAGCGACCCCGGCTCGATCGTGGTGAACCCGTACTTCTGGGGCAGCGCCTGCAACGGCACGGGCTACTACATGGCCGTGCACACCTTCAACAGCGCCGGTGCGGCGACCGACCGCTACTTCACGTTCGCGAAGCTCTGAGGACCAGGATCGCGATCTGCACCCGGTTGGTGACCCGGAGCTTGTCGAAGAGCCGCGAGACGTGGGCCTTCACGGTCGGCACCGAGAGGTAGAGGTCGGCCGCGATCTCGGCGTTGCTGAGGCCGCGGCCGACGGCCAGGGCGACCTCCCGCTCGCGGTCGGTCAGCCCGTCGAGCAGCACCTGCGCCTGCTCGGCGCGCTCCTGGCCGGCGTCGGGCTCGGCGCTGTCGTCGCGCAGCCGGCGGATCAGGGTGCGCGTCACGGACGGGGAGAGCATCGGCTCGTCGTCCACGACCTTGCGGATCGCCTCGAGGATCTGCGAGGGCGGGGTGTCCTTGAGCAGGAACCCGTCGGCCCCGGCCGCGAGCGCCTGGACGACGTACTCGTCGGCGTCGAAGGTCGTCAGCACGATGACCCGCGGCGGACCCGGCCGCGAGTGCAGCTCCCTCGTGGCGCCGAGGCCGTCGAGTCGAGGCATCCGGATGTCCATCAGCACGACATCGGGGCGCAGCTCCTCACTCAGCCGGACGGCGTCCCACCCGTCGACCGCCTCGCCGACCACCTCGAGGTCGGCCTGGCCGCCCAGCATCAGGCCGAGGGCCGAGCGCACGAGCGGGTCGTCGTCGACGACGAGGACGGTCGTCTTCATGCGGTCCACGGTATCCATCCGTGCAGCACGAACGTCGAGCCCTCGCGCGTCGCGCTCAGCCGCCCGCCCCGCAGCTCGGCCCGCTCGGTCAGGCCGACCAGCCCGAGCCCGGCGCCGGGCGTCTGCGTGGGCCCGAACCCGAGCGGGTTGCGCAGCAGCACGTCGAGGCCGTCGTCGGGGTCGCCGCTGATCCGCACGGTCAGCAGGGCTCCGGGCGCGTGCTTGCCGACGTTGGTGATGCCCTCCTGCACGATCCGGTAGACCGTGCGCCCCAGCGCGTCCGGCACCGACCGGTCCGAGACCAGGTCCTCCAGCTCCACCCGTACGCCGGAGCGGCCGGCCTCGGCCACGAGCTGCCCGAGATCGGCGTACGTCGGCTGCGGGGCGATCGCGAGCTCGCCGGTGCTCTCGTCCCGGAGCACGCCGAGCACGCCGCGCAGGTCGGTCAGGGCCTCGTGGGCCTGCTGCTGGATCACGCCCGCGCTCGCGCGCATCTCCTCCGCCGTCAGGTCGACCCGGAAGGTCAGCGCCCCGGCGTGCATCGAGACCTGCGAGATGCGGTGCGCCAGCACGTCGTGCATCTCCCGGGCGATGCGGGCGCGCTCGTTGCTGCGGGCCTGGGCGACCCGCAGCTCCTGCTCCGCCTCGGCCCGCTCGGCGCGGTGACGCAGCGTCCAGATCAGCTCGCGGCGAGAGCCGATGTACATGCCCCACGCGAGGATCGCCGCGGTGAAGATCGCGTTGACCAGGACGCCCACCCACGCGGGCTCGCCGTCGTTGGTCGGGTTCATGGTCGTGAAGACCTGCGCCGCCGCGAACGACACCGAGCCGACGACGGCGAGCTCGCGCCACCGGCGGCGGGTCGCCAGCGAGGTCACCGCGAGCACGGCCGGGCCCGCGGCCGTCCCGGACACGGCGCTCGCCAGGGAGAGCAGCAGCGCGATCGGCAGCGGCCAGCGGCGCCGGAAGAAGACCGCGACGTAGGCGGCGAGGCCGACGAGGATGTCGACGAGGAAGAGGTACGGGTGGTCGTGCGCCTGGTTCTGCGCCACGGGGACCCAGCCGATCGCGCTGATCACCAGCATCAGACCGACCCGCCACACGCGCCCCCACCACCCCAGTCGCGGCTGGTACTCCTCGGGTGCTGGGCGGTCCACCCGGCAAGGCTAAGCGGGTCCGGGCTCGCACCGGCAGGGGCCGGGGTCGCTGGCGCCCCCTACTTAGGTCGCCGCGTGTCGGGACCCAGGGTCGATGTCTCCCGCCGTCCGATGCGGCACGCTGGGGCCATGATCACGGTTGAAGGACTGACTCGGAAGTACGGAACGTTCACCGCAGTGGACGACGTCAGCTTCGTCTGCCAGCCCGGGAGGGTGACCGGCTTCCTCGGTCCCAACGGTGCGGGCAAGACGACCACGATGCGGGTGATGGTCGGGCTGACGCCCCCCACGTCGGGACGGGTGACCATCGGCGGTCACCTCTACCAGGACATCCCCAACCCGGGCCGCCACGTCGGCGTCCTGCTGGACGCCTCGGCCCAGCACGCCGGCCGCACGGGCCGCGAGATCCTCGAGCTCGGCGCCCGCACCATGGGGCTCCCGACGACCCGCGTCGACGAGATGCTCGACCTGGTCTCGCTGAGCCAGTCCGAGTCGAAGCGCCGCCTGCGCAACTACTCGCTCGGCATGAAGCAGCGCCTCGGCATCGCCCACGCGCTGCTCGGCGACCCGTCGGTGCTGATCCTCGACGAGCCGGCCAACGGTCTCGACCCAGCCGGCATCCGGTGGATGCGTGGACTGCTGCGCGGGTACGCCGAGCGCGGCGGCACGGTGCTGCTCTCCAGCCACCTGCTCAACGAGGTCGAGCTGATCGCCGACGAGATGATCCTCATCGGCCACGGCAGGATCGTCGCCCAGGGCGACAAGAAGTCGCTGCTGGCGGGTGCCGCGGGCTCCGGCTCGACCTTCGTCACCGCGCTCGACAACAACGCGCTGTCGGCGGCGCTGTCCGCCAAGGGCTTCACGGTCGCGAGCGCGGGCGAGGGCCTCCGGGTGGAGACCGAGCCCGTCGAGGTCGGTCGGGCGGCGGTCGAGCACCAGATCGTGCTCACCGACCTCCGCGCCGCCGACGGCGGTCTCGAGGACCTGTTCCTGGAGCTCACCTCCGACACCCAGCGCGAGGTGCTCGGATGAGCGCCACCGCCGCTCCCGGGCTCGGCCACGCGCTGGACCTCTCGTCGACGTCGCCGACGCCGTTCCTCCGGATCGTGCGCGTCGAGGCGCGCAAGACCTGGGACACCCGCGCGGGCCTCTGGCTGCTGATCTGCACCGCGGTGCTGACCGCTGCGGTGATGGCGATCCAGCTCGCGGTCGTGCTCGCCCAGGACCTCCAGGTCTCCTACCTCGACTTCCTGACCTCGACGAACTTCTCGATCGCCATCCTGCTCCCGGTGCTCGGCATCCTGCTGCTCACCAGCGAGTGGAGCCAGCGCACCGCGATGGTCACCTTCTCCCTGGAGCCGCGTCGGCCGCTCGTCATCGCGGCCAAGTTCGTGGTCGGCATCGGCCTGGCGGTCACGGCCGTCGTCATCGCGCTCGTCCTGGCGGCGATCTGCAACGCGCTCTACGGCGCGATCTCCGGCGACGAGGTGGTCTGGGACCTGGGCATCGCCAACGTCGGCGGGTTCGTGCTCCTCCAGGTGATCGGCATGCTCACCGGCTTCGCGTTCGCCGCGCTGCTGCTGAACTCGCCGGCCGCGATCGTCCTCTACATGGTCTACTCCTTCGTCCTGCCCGGTCTCTTCGCCCTGGGCGCGGCCCTGATCGGCTGGTTCGGCGACCTGCAGCCCTGGATCGACTTCAACTACGCCCAGGGACCGCTGATCGACGCGACGATGACCGGTGAGGACTGGGCGCACTTCGCGGTCGCCGGCCTCATCTGGCTCGTCCTGCCGCTGACGATCGGCGTGTGGCGCGTGCTGCGCGCGGAGGTGAAGTGAGATGAGCACGACCTTCCCCGGCCTGGGGCACGCGCTGGACATCTCGTCCACCACCCCCACCCCGTTCCTCCGACTGGTCGGGGTCGAGCTCCGCAAGTCGTACGACACCCGGGCCGGCTTCTGGCTGCTCGCGGTCATCGGCTTCCTGGTGCTGCTCACCGAGGGCGTCGTGCTCGCCGTCACGGTGACCCAGGACGAGGCGATGTCGTACGGCGACTTCGTGGCCGCGGCCGCGTTCGTCACCTCGATCCTGCTGCCCGTCCTCGGCATCATGCTCGTGACGGCCGAGTGGGGGCAGCGGACCGCGATGGTCACGTTCGCGCTCGAGCCCCGCCGGCCGCTGGTGTTCCTGGCGAAGGCCGTGGTCGGGCTGATCCTCACCCTGGCGACGATCGCGATGTCTCTCGTGGTCGGCCTGGTGTGCAACCTGCTCTACGGCGTGATGGAGGGCGGCGCCGACTGGACCTTCGGCTGGGCGGGCTTCTTCGGGTTCCTGATCACCCAGAGCCTGGCGATGCTCGGGGGCTTCGCGCTGGCGACGCTCTTCCTCAACACCGCCGCCGCCATCGTGGTGTTCTTCGTCTACCGGTGGGTCCTGCCGGGCCTGATCGCCCTGGGCGCCGCGCTCATGGACTGGTTCGACAGGATCGCTCCGTGGATCGACTTCCAGTCCGCGCAGGGCCCGCTCTACGACATGTCGCTGAGCGGCGAGGAGTGGGGACAGCTGCTCGTGTCCGGCTTCATCTGGCTCGTCGTCCCGCTCGTCATCGGGATGCGACGGGTGCTGCGCGCGGAGGTCAAGTAGGGCGCACTAGTCTCGGCGGCATGACTGCACGCGAGGACGCGCCCCGAGAAGACGGCAGGGCCGACGACGAGCTCCGGCCGGTGACCATCACCCGCAACTGGCTCGACCACGCGGCCGGGTCGGTGCTGATCGAGTTCGGCCGCACCAAGGTGCTCTGCGCCGCGTCCGCGTCGCCGGGCGTCCCGCGGTGGCGCAAGGGCTCCGGCCTGGGCTGGGTGACGGCGGAGTACGCGATGCTGCCGGCCTCCACCAACACCCGCTCGGACCGCGAGTCGGTCAAGGGCCGCATCGGTGGCCGCACCCATGAGATCAGCCGGCTGATCGGTCGCTCGCTGCGCGCGGTCATCGACTACGAGGCGCTCGGTGAGAACACCATCCAGCTCGACTGCGACGTGCTCCAGGCCGACGGCGGCACCCGGACGGCCGCGATCACCGGGGCCTACGTCGCGCTGGCCGACGCGGTCGCGCACCTGCGCTCCACCGGCGCGCTGACCGGTGAGCCGCTGACCGGCTCGGTCGCGGCGATCAGCGTCGGCATCATCGACGGGGTCCCGCGCCTGGACCTGCCGTACGTCGAGGACGTCCGCGCCGAGACCGACATGAACGTCGTGATGACCGGCGAGGGCAAGTTCGTCGAGGTGCAGGGCACCGCGGAGGGCGCGGCCTTCGACCGCGCGGAGCTCGACGCGCTGCTGGAGCTGGCCGCCAAGGGCTGTGTCGACCTCACCCGCCTCCAGCAGGAGGCGCTCTCCGGTGGCTGAGCCAGACGCAACCAGGATCTTCCTGGCCTCGCGCAACCTCAAGAAGATCGAGGAGATGGAGCGCATCCTGCGCGAGCACCTCCCCGAGGTCGAGGTCCTCGGCATCGACCAGGTCGAGGGCTACGAGGAGCCGGTCGAGGACCAGGCGACGTTCGAGGGCAACGCCCTGCTCAAGGCGCGCGCCGGCGTGCTCGCGACCGGGCTGCCGTCGATCGCCGACGACAGCGGACTCTGCGTCGACGCTCTCAACGGCATGCCCGGCGTGCTGTCCGCGCGCTGGTCCGGGCCGCCCAAGGACGACGCCCGCAACAACCAGCTGCTGCTCGCGCAGCTCGACGACGTGCCGGACGAGCGGCGTACGGCGCACTTCCACTGCGCCGTCGCGTTCTGCCACCCGGACGGCGAGGAGCTCACGAGCGGCACGATGCCCGGCCGGATCACCCGGGAGGTCCGGGGGAGCGGCGGGTTCGGGTACGACGTGCTCTTCGAGGCCGACGCCCGACCCGGGCTGACGACCGGCGAGCTGAGCCGTGAGGACAAGGACGCCATCTCGCACCGCGGGTGGGCGCTGCGCCGGATGGCGCCGATCGTGGCCCGGGTGCTGCGATGAGCCGCCACTTCTTCCTCCGCCGCAACCTCGCCCGCATCCTGCTCAAGCTGTCGCGCTGGCGGACGGTCGGCGAGGTGCCGCGCAAGGGCATCCTGGTCGGCGCACCGCACACGTCCAACTGGGACTGGGTGCTCACCATGCTGCTGGCGTGGGACAACGACATCCAGATCCGGCTGCTGGTCAAGGACTCGTTCTTCAAGGGTCCGCTGGCACCGATCATGCGTGCCAGCGGGGCGGTCGAGCTGGACCGGGCCAACCCCGGGGCGACCATCCGCACGCTGCTCGCGGACGCCGAGACCGACGAGACCTTCTTGCTCGGCATCGCGGCGGAGGGCACGCGCAGCAAGGGCGACTACTGGAAGTCCGGGTTCTACCGGATCTCCCAGCAGACCGGCCTGCCGATCACCCTCGCCTTCCTCGACGCGCCCTCGCGCACCGTCGGCTGGGGTCCGACGTTCCCGGTCTCCGGTGACGTGGGTGCCGACATGGACCGGATCCGGGCCTTCTACGCCGACAAGACCGGCATCAAGCCGGAGGGCACCACCGAGCCCCGACTGCGTGAAGAGGGCACCCAGACCGGCTGAGTCGTGCGAGCGAGCCGGAGCGGCTGCGACTCCCAGCGCGCACCCAGCGCCGTCCCAGCGGTGGGTGTCAGCGTGCGCCTCATGAAGACGACGAGCTCGAAGCCCTCCGCCGTGACCGTGCTGGGTCTGGGGGTGATCGTGGTGCTCCTGGTCCTGGCCAGCACCGGAGGTGCCGTGGCAGGCGCCCTGATCACCGGCAAGCAGATCAAGGACGGCACGATCACCGCCGCGGACATCAGGAACAGGTCCGTCGCGACCACCGACCTCGCTCCGGCGACGCTGCGGGCCCTGTCGGGCAGGACCGGTCGCGCCGGGCCCGCGGGCCAGCGGGGGCCGGTCGGGGCCACCGGGCCGGCCGGCGCCGCCGGGATGAAGGACGTGACGGTCCGCTCCTCGACGGTGAGCGGTCAGTGGGTCGCCGACGTCCAGCTGCTCTGCCACGCGGACGAGCGGGCCATCAGCGCCGGCGTCTTCACCCAGACCACCGGCGAGGCGGTGCCGTACGTGGTGATGGACTCACCGATCAAGGCCGGCTTCCACAAGGTCTTCGACGGCGAGCAGCTGGGTCTCGGTGGCGGCTGGTGGGCCATCGTGCAGAACACGGGGACCAACGGGACCGTGTCCGCGACGCTCAACGTGCTCTGCGCGAAGGACTGAGGAGGCGGTCGCCCTCAGCCGGGCTCGGTGGTCCGGTGCGCCCGGAGAGACTCGAACTCTCACTGGCCACGACCTAAACGTGGTGCCTCTGCCAATTGGGCTACGGGCGCGCGGAGGAAGTCTCTCAGACCGTCGCCGGGCAGGGATCGCTCAGCGCGGCTCCTCGTCCGCGTTGTTGAGCTCCAGGTCGCGGCGCAGCTTGGCGACGTGCCCGGTGGCCTTGACGTTGTACTGCGCCAGGAAGACCTTGCCGTCCTCGTCGACCACGACCGTGGAGCGGATGACGCCCTCGACGGTCTTGCCGTACAACTTCTTCTCGCCGAAGGCGGCGTACTCCTTCATCACGACCTTGTCGGGGTCGGAGAGCAGCGTGATGGTGAGGCCGTCGCGCTCGCGGAACTTCGCGAGCTTCGCCGGCTTGTCGGGCGAGATCCCGAGGACCTCGTAGCCCGCCGCCTGCAGGGACGAGAGCGAGTCGGTGAAGTCGCAGGCCTGCTTGGTGCAGCCGGGCGTCATCGCAGCCGGGTAGAAGTACACGATCACCTTGCGACCGAGGAAGTCGCCGAGGGCGACGTCGTCGCCCACGTCGTTGGTGAGCGTGAACTCGGGGGCGGTGTCACCGGGGGACAGGCGCTGGCTCACAGGGATGGGCTCCTTCTCGCAAACAATGTGCAATAACGTACGCTGAGCGGTCTCGGGCACCACCAACGTAGCGCCCGACCCCGGCCCCTCGAGCAGGAGAGCGCATGCACGTCCCCGACGGCTTCCTCGACGCACCGACGTCGATCGCGACCGGTGCGTTCGCCGCGGTCTGCGTGGGCACCGCGCTGGTGAAGTCGCGCAAGGAGCTGGACGACCGGACGGCGCCGATGATCGGGCTCGTCGCGGCCTTCGTCTTCGCGGCGCAGATGATCACCTTCCCGGTGGGCGTCGGCACCAGCGGGCACCTCATGGGCGGGGCGCTCGCCGCCGTGCTCGTCGGTCCGTGGTCGGCCGTCCTGTGCCTCAGCGTGGTCTTCACCGTGCAGTGCCTGCTCTTCGCCGACGGCGGGATCACCGCGCTCGGCACCAACATCACCCTGATGGGGCTGACCACGGTCGCGGTCGGCTACCTGGTCTTCAGGCTGCTCCAGGCCGTGCTGCCCAAGCGGACCTCGCTGGTCGCGCTCGAGGCCGGCATCGGCGCGTTCGTCTCCGTCCCGGTCGCCGCGCTGCTCTTCGTCGGGCTCTACGCGGTCGGCGGCGCCACCGACATCCCGCTCGGCAGCCTCGCGACGGCGATGGTCGGCGTGCACGTCCTGATCGGCATCGGCGAAGGCGTGATCACCTTCCTCGCTGTCGGCGCGATCCTCGCCGTGCGCCCTGACCTCGTGTACGGCGCCCGTCGGCTCCTGGCGCAGCGCGAGCTCGAGATCAAGCCCTCGTCGACGGGAGCAGCCGCGTGAGGACCATCGCCACGAAGTGGGTCGCCCTCGGCATCCTGCTGGCCGCCCTGCTGCTCGCCGGCGGCGTCAGCTACTACGCCTCCAGCCAGCCCGACGGCCTGACCAGGGTCTCGCAGGACAAGGGCTTCGCCAGCACCCAGAAGGACCACCGGGCCGCCGACAGCCCCCTGGCCGGCTACGCCGCGAAGGACGTCGACAACCGGCGCCTCTCGGGCGGGCTCGCCGGTGTGGTCGGCGTCGTCGTCGTGCTCGCCCTCGGCACCGGCCTCGCCTACGTCGTACGCCGTCGCGACCGCCGGCCAGCCGCCTGAGATGGGCGCCGGACACGGCCACAAGCTGCACTTCCACGGCCACTCGGCGATCCACCGCGTCCCGGCGCACCTGAAGATCCTGGCGCTGCTGGCCTTCATGATCATCGTGGTCGCGACCCCGCGCGACTGGTACCTCGCGTACGGCGCCTACCTGCTGGCCATCGGAGTCGTCATCGGCGTCTCGCGGGTGCCCCCGACGTACCTGCTCAAGCGCACGGTCGTCGAGGTCCCATTCGTGCTCTTCGCGGTGCTGCTGCCGTTCGTCGCGACCGGCCCCCGGACCGAGGTGCTCGGCGTCAGCGTCAGCGAGCACGGCCTCGAGGCCGGGATCGCGCTGCTGGTCAAGGGGACGCTCGGCGTGCTCGCCAGCCTGACCCTGGCGGCGACCACCGAGCCGCAGGAGCTGCTGCTCGGCCTCGAGCGCCTGCGGCTGCCCCAGCAGCTCGTGCAGATCATGTCCTTCATGGTGCGCTACCTCGACGTGGTCACCGGCGAGATGCAGCGGATGAGGGTCGCCCGCGAGTCTCGGGGCTTCACCGCGCGCAACCCCCGGCACTGGCCGGTCCTGGCCAGGTCGGCCGGTGCGCTCTTCATCCGGTCCTACGAGCGCGGCGAGCGGGTGCACCTCGCGATGCTGTCGCGCGGCTACACGGGCAGGATGCCGAAGTGACGGCTCCGGTCCTCGACGTCCGCGGCCTCGCCTACGCCTACCCCGACGGTCACCAGGCGCTCTTCGGCGTCGACCTGCACGTGCACCAGGGCGAGCGGGTCGCGCTGCTGGGCCCCAACGGTGCGGGGAAGACCACGCTGGTGCTCCACCTCAACGGCATCCACACCGCGGGCGCCGGCTCGGTCGAGGTCAGCGGGCTGAGGGTCGAGAAGGCCAACCTGCGCGAGATCCGGCGTCGGGTCGGCATCGTCTTCCAGGATCCCGACGACCAGCTCTTCATGGGCACGGTCCGCGCGGACGTCGCGTTCGGCCCGGCCAACCTCGGCATCGGGGGCGCCGAGCTCGACCGCCGGGTCATGCACGCGCTCGAGCAGGTCGGGATGGCGGAGTACGTCGACCGCCCGCCCCACCACCTCTCGTTCGGGCAGCGTCGGCGGGTCGCCGTCGCCACCGTGCTGGTGATGGAGCCGGAGATCCTGGTGCTCGACGAGCCGTCGTCGAACCTCGACCCGGCCTCGCGCCGCGAGCTCGCCGACATCCTCCGCTCCCTCGACGTCACCGTCCTGATGGTCACCCACGACCTGCCGTACGCGCTCGAGCTGTGCCCGCGGTCGGTGGTGCTCAGCGGCGGGACGGTGGTGGCCGACGGGACGACGTACGACGTGCTCACCGACGACGCCCTGATGCGGGCGCACCGCCTGGAGCTGCCCTTCGGATTCGACCCGCGCACGGCGATGCCCCGACCCTGACCTGGGTACGGCGCGGTTGATAGCCTCACCCCGAACCCGTCGACGGAGGAGAACCTGTGAGCAAGGACGACTCGTTGTCCGCTCTCGAGCGCGAGATCGAGCAGACCAGGGAGCAACTGGCGACCACGATCGACCAGCTCCTCTACCGGTCGCACCCCAAGACCATCGTCAGCCGTGAGGTCAGCAGCATCAAGGCGCACTTCGTGGACCCCGCGACCGGCGAGCCGCGCACCGACAACATCCTCAAGGTCGTCGGTGGCGTCGTCGGGGTGGTCGCGCTGCTCGTGGTCATCCGCAAGGTCGTCAACTGACGCCGTGAGTGACGCGCTGGGTAGCAAGACCCCGATCAAGATGCTCCACGACCGGGTCCTGGTCGAGCTCGACCGCGAGTCCGGTGAGCGTCGGTCCTCGGGCGGCATCGTGATCCCCGCGACCGCCGCGATGGGCGCCCGGCGCCTCGCCTGGTCGAAGGTCGTGGCCGTCGGGCCGCACGCCCGGGCCGTCGAGGTCGGGGACCGCGTGCTCTTCGACGCCGACGACAAGTCCGAGGTCGAGGTGCACGGCGAGCTGTACGTCGTGATGCGCGAGCGCGACGTGCACGCGGTCGCCGCCGAGCGGGTCGGCGACGAGGCAACCGGCCTCTACCTCTGACGAGGTAGAGACCGGCTGCGGGTCGGTCGGATGGTCCTCAGCGGACCCGGACCACCAGGGGCTTGGTCACGACGCCGCCGACGGCGACCCGGAACTTGTAGGTCCCGGCCTTGACCAGCCGGGGGTAGGTCACCTTGGCCGTGCCGTTCGAGCGGATCGACGCCTTCGAGGTCGCCTTCCAGACACCGCCCGTGAGCCGCTGCACCGTGACCGCGGTGGCGTCGGTGTCGGTCACCGACACCCAGTCGGCCTGGGGTGCCGAGCCGCGCCTGATGGTCGCGGCGGTCGTGAATCCGAGGACCTGGGTCGAGGCTGCCGGAGCCGGCTCGGCCGAGGGCGCGGCGCAGGCGTGACCCTGCCAGTGGTAGTTGGTGCCACCGACCTGGACCCAGACCACGTCGTACGCCGTGAGACCGGCCGGCCACTGCCGGTGGTCGGCGTAGGTGAACACCGTGCGGCCCGACCAGGTGCCGGTGTCGTGGTGGAAGTTGAGCGTGAGCGGGCCGTCCGGCGTCGTGAACCGGATGTTGACGTCGTTGGACTGTCCCGACGGCAGGTTGGCCGGGTAGTCGACCGTCAGCGCGTCGCAGCCCGGGGCCGCGTAGGTCCAGTCCCAGCTCCACGGGGAGAGCGCGGGGGGCGTGACCGCGGCGTCATGGGTGACCCCGGGGACGCCGGTCGGCTCCGTGGTGGGCGCCGGCGCCGGGTCCGGGGTGGGGTCCGGCGTCGGGTCCGGGGTGGGGTCGGGTGTCGGGTCCGGGGTGGGGTCGGGCGTCGGGTCCGGGGTGGGGTCGGGCGTCGGGTCCGTGGTCCCGCCGCCCGTCGAGCACTCGTCCACCCAGAAGACCTTGGACTTCTTGGTCGAGCCCTTCGAGCCGGTGGTGTCCGTCGTCATCTTGACGTGGAAGCTGCCGTTCTTCGCCGTGCCCGCGAAGGCCAGCGTGTAGGTCTGCCGGGCATCGAGGTCCTTGTCGCCGCCCGCGGCGTCGCCGCCCACGAACACCTTCTGCGGGCCGGTGACGCTCAGGTCGCCGGTGGTCGGTGCCTGGGACTCGAACTGGACCGTGGACACGATGTTGGCGCCCTGGTCGAAGCCGTACCACTCGACCTTGAAGGTGCACGCGACGTGCGGGTCGTTGCCCGGGGTGGTGGCGTCGTCGACGCCGGCGATCTTGACGCTGCCGTTGTTGCCGCCGGGGCTCGCCGGCGCGGCGAGGGCCGACTGGCTGCCCAGCACGAGGAATGTCGGCACGAGCGCGGCTGCGGCGAGTGCGGTGACGAGCGGTGCTCGCATCGTGGTGTCTCCCGGGATCTGGGGCTGGTCGAGCGGTCTCGATCAGCTCTCCAGGAGAGCGTTACATGCGCGAAACGTCGTGTCTGTGGCTGTGGATGAAGCGTGTACGGGCGATGGACCAACCTTGCGTTTCCCTTGAGGAAAGCCGTCGAGGCGCGCAGATCCACGCTCAGCGGAGCATGCCGTACGCGTGCGTCGCGGCGACCCGGACCACCACGCGCTGGTCGCGGACCAGCGCCGCGCGGTAGTCCTCCCAGTCCTCGTGCTCGCCGGCCAGCGCCCGGTAGAGCTCGACCAGCTCCTCCGCGGCCTCGTCGTGCGGCTCCGCGACGACCGCCGACGTGGTGACGTCGCCCTCGAGGACGGCGTACGACCAGAAGCTCCCGCCGTTGACGTGGATCGCCGCCCACGGCGTACGGCGCAGGTTGACGTACTTCGCCCGGTCCGCGGTGGTCGACACCCGGACCAGGCCGTCGTCGCCGACCGCCGCGAGCACGTTGGAGAGCTGCGGCCGGCCGTCGGCCTTGATGGTCGTCAGGATCGCCTGACGGTTGGTGCGCACGGCATCGAGGGCCTGCTGGATCTCCATGCGTCCATCATGCTCGCCCGTGCACAACCTCACAGTCACCCGCCCGGTCGCGATGCCGCCACTGTGGCCAAACCGTGTGACGATCCGCGTATGGACCGCACCGTGGGCGCAGAGCTGGGAATCACCGCCTACGGCGAGTGCGAGCTGGAGCTGCAGATCGCCGTCGCGAGGACCCCCGGCCTGCACGTCGTCGAGGAGCTCACGATCGCCCATGAGAACGGCGACGTCACGCCGGTCGAGGTCGACACCGCCCACGACGGCCGCCTCCACCTCGTGACCCTGCCGGCGGGCTTCTCGCGCGTCACCTACCAGGCCCGGGTCAGCGGCGTCGCCGAGCTGCCGGACCCGGCTCCGGCCGACCTGTCGCTCTACCGACGGCCCAGTCGCTACATCGAGTCCGACACCTTCGGTGGCTTCGCGGTCTCGGAGTTCGGGGACGTGAGCGACGAGGACCTCCTCGGCGCCGTCTCCTCCTGGGTCGGGACCCGGCTCGTCTACGTGCCGGGCAGCAGCGGGCCGACGACCGGTGCCACCGACACCCTGCTGAGCGGTGCCGGCGTGTGCCGTGACTACGCCCACCTCGTGATCGCACTGCTGCGATCGCTCCGGGTCCCGGCCCGGCTGACCGCCGTCTACGCGCCCGGCTGCGACCCGATGGACTTCCACGCGGTCGTCGAGGCCTTCGTCTCCGGCGCCTGGCAGGTCGTGGACGCGACCGCGCTCGCGCCCCGGTCGTCGCTCGTGCGGATCGCGACCGGCCGGGACGCCGCGGACACGGCGTTCATGACGACCGTGAGCGGCAACGTCAACCTCGACTGGTCCTCCGTCAGCGCCGTCGCCGACGACGGCCTGCCCGCGGACGACGTCACGCAGCTCGTCGCGCTGCGCTGAGCGCGACGCCCACCAGACGCACGAAGGGCCGGGAACCTGGTGATTCCCGGCCCTTCGAGGGTGGTGGTACGGCATCAGGGACTCGAACCCCGAACCCGCTGATTAAGAGTCAGCTGCTCTGCCAATTGAGCTAATGCCGCGCGTGGTGAAGCGACGTGAACGATACCAGCGGGAGTCGATCGAGAAAAATCGAGGGCCACCGTCGCGGGCGGGGTCAGAGCGAGGCAAGCACCGCGTGCGCGGCGCTGTGACCGCCGAGGCCGGAGACGGCGCCGCCGCGGCGCGATCCGGAGCCGCAGACCAGGACCGACGCGACGTCGGTCTGCACGCCCCACTGCTGCGCCGGGGTGTCCAGGCGGGCGCGGTTGGGTGCCCAGGGCCACTCGAGGTCGCCGTGGAAGATGTGGCCGCCGGGCATCGCCAGGTCGCGCTCGATGTCCTGCGGGATCTTCGCCTCCAGGCACGGCTTGCCATCGGCATCGGTCGCCAGGCAGGTCTCGATCGGGTCCTCGAGGTGCAGGTTGAGCGACTCGATCGCCCGCGCGACGGCGAGCCGCTTGGCGCCCTCCGGGTCGCGCTCGAAGAGCGCCGCCGGGGTGTGCACGCCGAAGTAGGTCAGTGTGTGGGTGCCGGGCCGGGCGTCGCCGAGGATCGAGGGGTCGGTGAGGGAGTGGCAGTAGATCTCCCCGGGCAGCACCCGCGGGACCCGGCCGGCCGCTGCGTCATCGTACGCCGCTGCCAGCTGGCTGTAGTCCTCCTCGAGGTGGAGGGTGCCGGCGAAGGCGACCTCCGGGTCGGCGCCCGAGCGCAGGCGCGGCAGGCGGTCGAGGAGCATGTTGATCTTGAGCTGGGAGCCGGCCGGCTTCGCGTCCGCGTCCTCGGACCCGCCGAGGAGGATCTGCAGCACCCACGGTGCGACGTTGGCCAGGACGTGGCGGGTGCTGACGCTGTGGGTGCCGGTGCCGTCGTCCCAGGTCACCTCGGCGGAGTCGTCGGACGCATCGATCCGGCTCACGCCCGCCGAGGTGAGGATCTCGGCGCCGGCGTCGGTGGCCGCCCGGGCGAGGGCGTCGGTGACCGCGCCCATCCCGCCGACCGGCACCCGCCACTCGCCCGTGCCGTTGCCGATCAGGTGGTAGAGGAAGCAGCGGTTCTGCAGCAGCGACGGGTCGTTCATCGACGCGAACGTGCCGATCAGGGCGTCCGTCGCGACGACGCCACGGACGGTGTCGTCGGCGAAGCGGGCCTCGATCGTCTCGCCGAGCGGGTTGCTGACCAGGTCGCTCCACAGCGCGGGGTCGACCCGGTCGCGGATCTCGCGCTCGAGGGGGAGCGGGCGGAGCAGGGTCGGCGCGACCACCTCGGCCAGCTCTCCGACCTCGCCGTAGAAGCGCCGCCAGGCGGCGTACTCGCTGTCCCCACCGGTCAGCGCGCGGAAGGACTTCTCGGTCTTGCCCCTCTCGGGGCGCTGGACGAGCAGGCCGCCGGGGTGGCCGTCGCGCAGGGTCGGCGTGTACGACGCCACCGACCGCGACTCCAGCCGCAGGTCCAGGCCGAGGTCGGCGATCAGCTGCTCCGGGAGCAGCGAGACCAGGTAGGAGTAGCGCGACAGCTGCGCCTGGTGACCGGAGAACGCCGGCGCTGAGACGGCGGCGCCGCCGGTGTGGGCGAGCCGCTCCAGCACCAGCACCGACAGCCCGGCGCGGGCGAGGTAGGCCGCTGCGACCAGACCGTTGTGGCCGCCGCCGACGACCACGACGTCGTACGTCTTGCGCTCCGAAGTCATTCGTTCAACTTAGGCCAACCCCCTGACCGCAACTGAAGGCAGGCACCGGATCACGGCACGTCGCGTGTCAGACTGACCGCCTCACGAGAGGATGAGCCGACCGTGTGACGGGGCAGACCGCTCGGGAGGTGGGCGTGACAACGAGATCGTCCTCGATGGTCCCTGCCCTCGGCATGCTGGTCCTGACGGCCGTCTTCGGCACCCTGGCGCTCTACGGCAGCCCGGAGGGCGGGGACGCGATCGGCATCTGGCCGGCGGCGCTCGCCTCCTCGACGCTGCTCGTCTCACGGCGCCCGCCGACGGCGGTCGTGCTCGGCCTGGTCTTCGTGATCGCGTTCGGCACGATCTGGACGGCGCGGCCGGCGGACGTGGCGGTCGGTCTCGCCCTGGGCATCACCGCCGAGAGCTGGGTGGTGTGGTGGGTCCTGACCGGCGGGGTGCGCGAGCGCCCACCGCTCTTCACCAACATCGACCTCGCCCGCTACATCGCATCGGCGGCGATCGGTCACTTCGTGGTGGCCCTGGCAGCCATCCTCACCAGCTTCGCCACCGGGTGGGGCAACCCGTGGCTGCTCGGCCTGGCGGTCGGTACGTCGAGCCTCGCGTCGCAGCTGTCGGTCACGCCGTTCTTCTGCCGGCTGCGGCCGCACCGCGGGCTGGCCCAGACGTTCGAGCGGGTCGCCCAGTGGGCGCTGATCCTGACCGTGACGCCGATCGTCTTCGTGCTCGACGACATCCCGGCACTCGTGTTCATGGTGATCCCGGTGCTCGCGTGGGGCGCGCTGCGCAGCGGTGCCTACGAGTCGATCGCCCAGCTCTTCGTGGTGCTGGGCTTCGCGATCGGGATGACGACCCGCGGGCTCGGGCCGTTCGCCAACGTCGACGAGCGCTACGGGCTGCCGCCGGACGTCCAGGGCATCCTGCTGTCGATCTTCATCATCGACTGCGCCCTCGTGGTGGTGCCGTTCGTGCTGAGCGTCGGCGAACAGCTCGAGAACGCGCGCCAGGTCGCCGCCGAGCGGGACCGGGTCCAGAGCATCGTCAACGGCACCGCCGGCGTCGCGATCATCGGCTCCGACTCGCTCGCCCAGATCACCCTCTTCAACCCCGGTGCCGAGCGGCTGCTCGGCTACACCTCCGAGGAGGTGCTCGGGAAGTCGAGCCGGATGCTCCACAGCCCGGAGAGCATCGCCGAGAAGGCCGCCGAGCTCGGGGTGGCCGACGACTTCGCCGCCGTCGCCGCGGCGATCATCGGGCGTGGCCCCAGCGACATGAAGTTCGTCCGCAAGGACGGCGAGGAGCGCAGCCACTCCATGTCGCTCAACCGCATCGTCGACGACCGCGGCGGGGTGATCGGCTACGTCAGCACCTCCGAGGACATCACCGAGCGCCTCGAGGCGGAGAACCGGCTCGTCGAGTCCCTCGAGACCGAGCGCCAGGCGGTCGAGCGACTCCGGGAGGTTGACCGGGTCAAGGACGCCTTCGTGTCCAGCGTCAGCCACGAGCTGCGCACCCCGATCACCAGCATCCTGGGCTACACCGAGATGCTCGAGGACGGCGCGTACGGCGCGCTCGGTCCCGAGCAGCTCGACGCCGTCCAGCGGGTGGGGGTCAACAGCGAGCGGCTGCTCTCGCTGATCGACGACCTGTTGACCCTGTCCCGGCTGCAGGACGGGGGACTCGCGATGGTCGACCGGGTGGTCGACCTGCGCAAGGTGATCGCCGCCGCCTGCGCGGTCGTCGCGCCCACCCTCGAACGACGGGAGCTGGACCTCGACCTGGACCTGCCCGAGGAGCCCGTCCCCTTCCTCGGCGACCGCGACATGCTCGAGCGCGTGGTGATCAACCTGGTGGGCAACGCCGTGAAGTTCACGCCCGACCACGGCCGGGTCGCCGTCAACCTGCTGGTCGGGCCGGAGTGGATCGTGATCGAGGTGGCCGACAACGGCATCGGCATCCCCAAGCACGAGCAGGAGCAGCTCTTCACCCGCTTCTTCCGCTCCTCGCTCGCCCAGGAGCGCGCCATCCCCGGCAGCGGCCTCGGTCTGTCGATCGCGCACGCGATCGTCGAGCAGCACGGCGGGTCGATGGCGGTGGAGTCCGAGGCCGGCCTCGGTACGACGTTCCAGGTGCGGCTGCCGGTGCTCGCGTCTGCTGCCTAGGCCACGTCCTTCTCGAACCACGCCTCGGCGTACGGGTTGTCGTTGTAGCGCGCGCTCTGGAGATGCTGGTGCTGGCACTCACCGCGCTCGTCATCGCCGCGACGACGCGGACCTCGACCGGGGGAGCGGCGACGTGAGCGTCCAGATTCCCGGCCCCGCCCGGAGCCGCCGGAGCACAGCCGATGGACGAGGAGCTCGACGTTCGCGCCGACAGCCGACAGCCGACAGCCGGCTCGTCCGGAGACGGATCGAGCCCCTGACCTGTCGTCCAGGTCAGGGGCTCGACGTACTGGGGTGAGTAACGGGACTCGAACCCGCGACATCCGCCACCACAAGGCGGCGCTCTACCAGCTGAGCTATACCCACCAATGCCGGTCCCGGAGGACCGAGGAGAAAGTGTAGGGGAACTACTTCCCGTTCGTGGAATCGACCTCGGGAGTGGGGTCGCCGTCCGCCGTGAGCCCGGTGAGGGCGCCTCCGTGGCGGGCCGCGATCTTGCGGGCGACGTCGCTCTCGGGTCCGGGAGACGGCACGAAGACCGCCTCGCGGTAGTAGCGCAGCTCCTCGATGCTCTCCTGGATGTCGGCCAGCGCGCGGTGGTTGCCGCGCTTGGCCGGAGCCTGGAAGTACGCGCGGGGGAACCAGCGGCGGGAGAGCTCCTTGATCGAGGAGACGTCGACGATCCGGTAGTGCAAGAAGGTCTCGAGGGTGGGCATGTCACGGGCCAGGAACGACCGGTCGGTGGCGACGGTGTTGCCCGCCAGCGGTGGCCGGCTGCCCTCGGGGCAGTGCTCCTTGATGTACGCCAGCACCCGGTCCTCGGCCTCGCCGAGGGTGACGCCCCGGTCGAGCTCGCGGGAGAGCCCCGACTTCTCGTGCATCTCGCGCACGAAGTCGTTCATCTGGTCGATCGCCTCCGGCGGCGGCTTGACGATGATGTCGATGCCGTCACCGAGCACGTTGAGCTCGAAGTCGGTCACCAGGGCCGCGACCTCGATGAGCGCGTCCGCGCCGAGGTCGAGCCCGGTCATCTCACAGTCGATCCAGACGAGTCGGTCATTCACGAGACGTCACCCTACGCGGAGAGGCGCGGAACGCTCTCAGTCGCGACTCAGCCTGTGCCCCTAGGGTCGGACGCGTGAAGGAATGGATTGGCCTACTGCTGCGGCTGGTGGTCGGCGGGGTCTGGATCTTCGCGGCGGCGATCAAGCTGCCCGACCCGGCCCAGAGCGTCGCCGCCGTCCGCGCCTACCAGCTGCTGCCGAGCAGCATCGTGCCGACCGTGGGCCAGCTGCTCCCGGTCGTCGAGATCGTCGTCGGCGTGATGCTGGTGATCGGCCTGCTGACCCGGGGAGCGGCGGTCATCTCCGCGGTGCTCTTCGTCGCCTTCATCATCGGCATCGCCTCGGTCTGGTCGCGGGGGATCAACATCGACTGCGGTTGCTTCGGCGGTGGTGGGGCCGACCCCGACGCCGCGTCGAAGTACCCCTGGGAGATCGCCCGCGACGTCGGGCTGCTCGCCGCCTCGCTCTTCCTGGTCTGGCTGCCGTCGACCAGGCTGTCCCTGGACTCCGTCCTGTTCCGCCGCACCGCCACGCCCGGAGGAATCTGATGTCGAAGAAGAACCGAGGCACCGACCGGACCGCCCGTGCGGCGGCGGCGTTGGCGGAGCAGCAGCGACAGGAGCGTCGGCGCCGCAACCTCATGATCGGTGGCGTCGTCGGCGTCATCCTCGCCATCGTGCTGGTCGGCTTCTTCGTCCAGCGCAGCCTCGACACCAGCACCGACGTCAACGCGGACCCGGCCGGCTCGAGCAGCGAGTTCGGCGTGACCATCGGGCCGGACGACGCGCCCAACAAGGTGGTCATCTACGAGGACTTCCTCTGCCCCTACTGCGGTGAGCTGGAGAAGAAGACCCGCGACGACCTCGCGCAGCTCGCGGCCGACGGCAAGGTCCAGGTGGAGTACCGCCCGTTCGACCTTCTCGGCGGTGGAGACCCGAAGAGCTACTCCGTGCGATCCGCGGGGGCCTTCTCGATCGTGCTGGACAAGGCCACGCCAGAGATCGCCAAGAAGTTCCACGACCTCCTGTACGAGAACCAGCCCGAGGAGTCCGGCCCGTTCCCGAAGAGCTCCGCCCTGGCCGACCTGGCTGTCGAGGCCGGCGCCGACGAGTCCGCCGTACGATCCGCGATCGAGGGCGACGAGGGCACCCCGTGGGTCACCCGGGCGACCAAGGCCGCCGACGACGCCGGGGTGCGCAGCACCCCGACGATCCTCCTGAACGGCGAGGTCTTCCAGGACGGGACGACCATCGACGACCTGGCCGCCGGCCTGATCGCCAAGCTGCAGTAGGCGGTGCGAGGATCGTCCGGTGCTGTCTGACTTCATCGCCCGTCTGCCGAAGGCGGAGCTCCACGTCCACCACGTCGGGTCGGCCTCGCCGCGCATCGTGTCCGAGCTCGCCGAGAGGCACCCGGGCACGGTGCCGAGCGACCCCGACGAGCTGCGCCGGTTCTTCGAGTTCCGCGACTTCGCCCACTTCATCGAGGTCTACCTCGCCGTCGTGGACCTGATCAGGACGCCGGAGGACATCCGCTACCTGACCCACGAGGTCGGCCGTGAGATGGCGACCGGCCAGGGCCTGAGGTACGCCGAGCTGACGTGCACGCCGTACACCTCCGTGCGGCCCGACCGCGACGACCTGGGGATGCCGATCGAGGCGTACACCGAGGCGCTGGAGGACGCCCGGACGGCCGTCGAGCGCGACTTCGGACTGGTGCTGCGGTGGATCTACGACATCCCGGGCGAGTCCGGGCTGCCGGCGGCCGACGCCACCCTCGGCTACGCGCTGGACCACCGCACCGACGCCCTCGTCGGCTTCGGTCTCGGCGGTCCCGAGATCGGGGTGCCGCGGCCGCAGTTCCAACCGCACTTCGACGCCGCCCGGGCCGCGGGCCTGCACAGCGTGCCGCACGCGGGCGAGACCACCGGGCCGGAGACGGTCTGGCACGCCCTGCGCCTCCTCGGCGCGGAGCGGGTCGGGCACGGCACCTCCTCCGCGCAGGACGCTTCGCTGCTGGCCCACCTCGCCGAGACCGGCATCCCGCTCGAGGTGTGCCCGTCGTCCAACATCGCGACCCGGGCGGTCGCTCGGTTGGAGGAGCACCCGATCCGCGCCTTCCGTGACGCGGGGGTGACCATCACCGTGAACTCCGACGACCCGCCGATGTTCAACACGACGCTCAACCGTGAATACGAGATCGCGGCCGACCTGCTGGACCTGGACGAGTCCGGGGTGGCCGACCTGGCGCGCACCGCGGTGCGGGTCTCGTTCGCCGAGGACGCGGTCAAGACGCGGGTCCTGGCGGAGATCGACGCGTACGCCGCAAATGGTTGAGGCCCCGCGAGCTCATACCAAGCGGGGCCACGTCCTTTCTATCGCTCCGCGAACCCGGATCCCCGCATTGGCGGGCGTGTCCCTGGCATTAGGCTGGTGACATGGCTCCAGGTCCAATCCGCGTAGCAGTGGTCAACGACTACGAGATCGTGGTTGCGGGCGTTGCCGCCATGCTCGCCCCCTACCACGAGCGCGCGAGCATCGTCGAGATCGACTCCAACCTGCCGGTCATCAGCGACGTCGACGTGATCCTGTACGACACCTTCGCGGCCGTGCAGGGCGACGGGTTCGATCTGGTGGAGCTCGTGCGCGGCAGCAACGCCCGGGTCGTGATCTTCAGCTGGAACATCGACGACAGCCTGGTCCGGGCCGCCCTCGACCGGGGCGCGTCGGGCTACCTCTCCAAGGGCCTCGACGCCGAGCACGTCATCTCCGGGATCGAAGCGGTGCACGCCGGCCAGACGGTGACCCCGCCGGCGGTGGAGGTGGTCGACCGGACCGCCGTGGGCGAGTGGCCGGGGCGTGAGGCGGGGCTCAGCGCGCGCGAGTCCGAGGTGCTCGCCCTGATCACCCAGGGCCTGAGCAACCAGGAGATCGCCGGGCGCACCTACCTGTCGATCAACTCGGTCAAGACCTACATCCGCACGGCGTACCGCAAGATCGAGGTGACCCGCCGCTCGCAGGCGGTCGCGTGGGGGATGCGGCACGGCTTCGAGCCGACCCGGACGCGCAGCGTCGTACCGAACGGCCAGCGCTGAGCGACGCTCACTGCAGCCGGCGCAGGTAGCCGGCGGCGGAGCGCACGTCGCGCATCCGGTGCTCCCACGTGATCCCGACGACGGTGAGCAGCGTGCCCGCGATCCCGATCAGGACCCACTGCGGCACGGCGGCGGCGTACGGCGCCAGCTCGCGCAGCACGAGCAGCGCGCCGACCGTCGCGCCGACGACGATCGGGCAGCTCCAGCGCTGCTGGGCTCCGACCAGCACGAGCACCAGGCAGCCGGCACCGAGCAGCACGGCACGCACGGAGACCGGATCGACCAGCACCCAGAGCAGCGACGGCACGGTGGCCAGCGCCAGCCCGGGACCCAGGGCCCGCACGGTCGGCGTGGTGGGGTCGCGGTGCAGGCGGACCAGGCCCAGGACCAGCAGCGTCGCGGCGCTGGGGAGGGTGTAGGCCTCGGGCGCCTCGACACCGAGGTCCGCGAGCCGGACCCAGGTCGCTGCCGCCAGCAGCACCGCGCCCGGCCAGCCGAGGGACCGCCGGTCGGCGTGGATCAGCGCGCTGGCGGTGACCAGAGCACCGGCGAGCGTGAGGTGGATCGCCAGCGCCGTGACCTCGTCCGTCGACGTCGCGATCGCGGCGGTGGCGGCGACGGTCATCGCCAGCGCGGCACCGAGCTCGATCTCCGGCCTCGGCAGCACGATCGCCAGCAGCCCGACGACGACCATGACCGGGAGCCCCCGCCACGCGGTGGACACGTCACCGGCGGCGAGCACGGACCAGATCAGCCCACCCGCGGCGAGCGGCAGGACGAGGCCGCCGGCGACCTCTGCCTCGTCAAAGACCCCGCACCACCGGACGGCCGCAGCCGCCAGCACGAGCACCGCTGCGACCAGTGCCGTCAGGCCCGCGCTGGGCAGCGCGACGGCCGTGGAGGCCAGCAGCACGGCGCCACCGGCGGCGGTCTCGAGCGCACCGCCCCGGTCGGTGCGGCGTACGGCGTCCGCGACCAGCAGCGCGCCGACCACGGCGAGGGCGGCCGTGATGCTCCAGAGCGGCACGGGGTAGAGCGCCATCGTGCCCACCAGGCTGACCCCGACCGCAGCGCCGCAGGTCACCAGCACGCTGAGCGAGCGCTGGCCGAGCGCGATCGTCACGGCAGCGAGCGCGGCGACGCCGAGGGTGAGGAGGGCGGGCGCGGCGACGGGGACGGGGTCGCTCAGCCGGAGGGTGATGGTGCCGGTGAAGGGCGGCACGGTGTCGAAGGCGTTGGCCCCGGCCGCGATGGCCAGCGCGACGGCGACCGCGGCAACGGGCGCCGCGCCCAGCACGAGCGGGACCAGGGCGACGACCCGCCAGCCCCTCGGTGCGGCGACCGCGCCGACCGTCCAGAACCCGAGGACCGCCAGACCGACCAGGGCGATCGTCGTGGCACTCTCGTCCACCGCCGGCACCGCCACGGTGATCGTGAGCAGGGCGGTCGCGCTCGCGAGGAGGCCGGTGACGACCGGCCGGTGGGTCCGGTCGACCAGGAGGGGGAGCAGCACCATCACGGATGCCGCCAGGAGCGGGTAACCGTGGCCGGTCACCCACAGTGCCCGCCAGGTGGCCTCCGCGGTCGCCTCGCCCAGGGCGGAGACGGTGAGGCCGACCCACCAGGTGCTGCCGCCGACGACGGCGGCGACGCGCAGGACCCGGAGCCAGCCGGGACGGGCCACGACCGCGAGGGCGGCGTACCCGACCACGACCACCGTGGCGATCAGCTGCCACCGGTCACTCGTCCCGAGGGCACCGAAGCCGATGCCGGAGACGGCGCCCGCGGCGACGAGCTGCGGCGCACCGAGTCGGCCGGTCACGCCGAGCGCCAGCGCCGCCGTCAGCACCACCGCGCTGGTGACGGCCACGAGCGGTCCGGTGCCGAGATCGCCGAGCCAGCCCGCATTGTCGGCGCCGATCACGTCGAGCGCCAGCAGTCCCAACGACACGGTGGTGAGCGCCTCGGCGGCCACCCGCAGCCCCCGCCGGCCGAGCACCCCGCCGAGGCCGCCGCTGACCAGGGTCAGGCCGACGAGCACCGCCGTACGACCGCCGATGCCGAGCCACGTCAAGGCGACGGCGAGGAAGATCACCGCGGCAACGAGCAGGCACAGGGCGCCGAGGCCGAGCAGGATCCGCGGCACCGACGCTCCGCTGATGCCGCGCGGCTGCGCGGGAGGAGGTGTCGGGGCCGGGTACGGCGTCCGCTCGGTCGCCGCACCGGCGGGCGGCTGCACCGCCGACTCGACCCGCAACCGGGCCAGCAGGTCGTCGGCCGTCCGCAACGTCTGCAGCAGCTGACCGGCGAGCGGGTTGCGGAGGTCGAGGCGACAGGCCGGGCAGCGGGTGACGTCGACGGGGAGTCGGGCGCTGCAGTCGGGGCAGCCGAAGGGATCTGCGTAGCGGGGCATGGCGCTCATTGACCCACGCAGCGTTGCCTGCGGGCATGAGTACGAGGCACTAAGTACGGACCCCAGCTGCTCGCTGCGGCGCCCCCGGCAGGACTCGAACCTGCGACCAGCGGATTAGAAGGCCGCTGCTCTATCCAGCTGAGCTACGGAGGCCGGAGGTCGATGAGGACCTGCGCGCAAGGATAGTCATCACGTGCCCCAGGTTGTCGGCTGGCTCCGGAAATGGCCTGTCGCCTCATCTCGGTGGCACATCTGCCGATCGGTGAACGTGGACGTCACTCGGACGGCACCATGAACCCTTGGTGCGGACGACCCGGCGTCCGGCCCTGCTGATCTGAGAGGAGCCGCGCGACCGCGCGGACGACAGTCGATGAACCTTGCCTCCCCTTCCTGGCACCTCCACCTGAGACGGGCCGTCGTGGCCGCGCTCGCGCTCGGGCTGGTAGCCCTCCTCACGGGTGGGTCCCACCCGGCGGCCGAGGCCTCGCAGGCCGCGCAGCAGCACCGGGTGACCGCCGCCGACCGGACGGCACTGGTGCCGGTCCGCGAGGTGTGGCAGCGCGCCGAGGCGCCGTACGCCGAGAACAGGTGGAACCCGCTGGCCCGACGCGTCTGGGGGGTCTACCAGGGTCCGCAGGACCAGGCCTCCGTGCCGTACCTCGCCTCGACGGGCAAGCGGCACCGGATGCTGGCGACGATCGCGCTCCGGCCGAAGGCCAAGTGGTACGGCGGGTTCGTGCCCGACTCCAAGATCCGCTCGTCGGTCCGCAAGTACATCGCCTCCTCACAGGCCGGCGACCCGCGCAAGCTCGTCCAGATCACCGTCTTCCGGATGGAGCCGTGGGAGCACGAGGCGTGCGGACGCCGGTCGACCGACGCCGAGCGGGTGAGCTACCGCAGGTGGATCAAGGAGCTGGCGGCCGGCATCGGCGACACCCCGACGCTCGTGGTCATGCAGCCCGACGGTCCCTTCCTGTGGTGCGTCCCCGACCTCGCCGTGAAGTCCCGGCTGCTGACCTACGCGACGAAGACGCTCTCCGCCCTGCGTCGGACCAGCGTCTACATCGACGCGGGCGCCGCTGACTGGTGTGAGAACGACAAGGGCGCCAACCCCGAGCGCTGCGCGGGGATCCTGAAGCGGACCGGGATCCGGTACGCCCGCGGGTTCGCGCTGGACTCCACGCACTACACCGGGCCGGCCGACAACATCGCGCACGGCGCGAGGATCGTCGCCGCGCTGCGCCGCGACGGCTACGGCACGAAGCACTTCATCATCGACACCGCCAAGAGCGGCCGGCCGACGATGTGGGGCGACATGATCCCGGCGACCAAGACCGACCTCAAGGACAACGCCCGCGTCTGCCGGACGAAGACCCAGACGCGGTGCGTCACGCTTGGCATCCCGCCGACCGTGCGCGTCGCGAACGCCCGGTGGGGGATGTCGCAGGCGACCCGGACGGTGGCCAAGAGGTACGTCGACGGGTTCGTCTGGTTCGGCCGCCCGTGGCTCTACAACCAGGCTGACCCGTTCCTGCTGAGCCGAGCGCTGACGATGGCGAAGTCGACGCCCTGGCCGGGTCCGCTGCTCCCGACGAACTGAGGTCTGCGGAGGGCTGCGGGGGTTTCGAGGCTCGGCGCTGGGGCGCCTCGCACCTCAACCAGCGGGGGCTCCGCTGGGGCGCCTCGCACCTCAACCGGCGGGGGCTCCGCCGGGGCGCCTCGCACCTGAACCAGCGGGGGCTCCGCCGGGGCGCCTCGCACCTCAACCAGCGGGGGCTCCGCTCGCGCGGTGACCTGCGGTCAGGCGAGGGCCTGGGTGCCGATCAGGGCGGTGACGGCCGAGGTCAGGGCGGTCGTGGCGACCAGGAAGCCGGCGGTGGCGACCAGGCCGACGAGTCGGCGGGCGCGAGAGCCGTCGCGGGGGAAGACGACCGCGCGGAGCCGGGACAGCCCGTGGCCCAGGAGCGCCAGCGCGTGGCGGGCCCAGGCGTACTCGAGGGCCAGGAGCGCGAAGCCCAGGGCGATGACGACCAGGCCCGGCCCGGGAAGCACGAGCATGGCGACACCGGCGGCGATGACGAGTGGGCCGCCGACCGTGACGAGGACCTTGACCACGACCGCGCGCACGGGTCCGGCGTTCGACCACTCCTCGATGCGGGAGAGGAAGGCGTGCGCGCGGGGCGAGAGAGCGTGGTCGGCCATGACTCAGGGTCCCAGGCAGGCCTGAGAGCCGACTGAGCGCCGCGGCCGCGCCGGATCAGCCGCGCAGGCGGCCCATCCACTCCTCGACGTCGCTCGAGGTGCGGGGCAGTGCGGCGGAGAGGTTGGTGGAGCCCTCGGCGGTGACCAGCAGGTCGTCCTCGATCCGGATGCCGATGCCGCGCAGCTCCTCGGGGACCAGGAGGTCGTCCTCCTGGAAGTACAGCCCGGGCTCGACGGTCAGGACCATGCCCTCGGCCAGGGTGCCCTCGGCGTACGCCTCCGGTGCGGCCTGGCCGCAGTCGTGCACGTCCATGCCGAGCATGTGGCTGGTGCCGTGCAGGGTCCAGCGGGCGTAGACGCGGCTCTCGGGATCGAGTGCCTCCTCGGCGGAGACGGGCAGCAGCCCGAGGTCCTCCAGGCCGTGCGCGAGGACGTCCATCGCGGCGTTGTGGCCGACCCGGAAGGTCGCGCCCGGACGGATCGCGTCGATGCCGGCCTGCTGGGCGGCGTGGACGAGGTCGTACAGCTCGCGCTGCAGGTCGGTGAACCGGCCGTTGACCGGCAGCGTGCGGGTGACGTCGGCGGTGTAGAGCGAGGTGTTCTCGACCCCCATGTCGAGGAGCACCAGCTCGCCGGGGGTCATCGGACCGGTGTTGTCGATCCAGTGCAGCGTGGTCGCGTGCTTGCCGCCGCCCACGATCGAGTCGTAGCCGATGTCGTTGCCCATCGCGCGGGCGCGGCGGAAGAAGGTGCCCTCGACCCAGCGCTCGCCGTACTCCAGGACCCGGTCCCACTCGCGCACCACGTCCTCGAAGCCGAGGGTGGTGATGTCGCACGCCTCCTGCAGCTGGCCGACCTCCCAGTCGTCCTTGATCAGACGCAGCTCGGAGGCGACCCGCGCCAGCTCGGTGTCCGTGGTGAGCCGGCGGGTCTTGCGGTCGTCGTCGAAGGACGGAAGCGCGTCGATGTGGCGCACCTCGAGCCCGAGCGAGTCCGACATCTCCTTCAGCGACGGACGACGACCGGCCCACAGCTCGCCGTACTGACGGTCGCGGAAGAACTCGTCGGTGTCGCGGGAGGAGCGGGGGCGCGCGTAGAGCACGGACTCACCGTCATCGATGACGAGCACGGCGTCACTGGTCTGGTTGCCGGAGAAGTAGGTGTGAGCGGTGTCGGGCCGGAAGCGGTAGTCGGTGTCGTAGGCGCGCACCTTGTAGGTGCCGGCCGGGAGCACGAGTCGCTCGCCCGGGAACGCGTCGGCGAGCCGCTGTCGGCGCTTCGCGGCCGGGGCGGCGACCTCAGCGACGGGGAGGTCGAGCTCGCGCTCGCCCCAGCCCTGACGCATGAACGCGGCGTACGCCGCCGGGACGGCCGGGTCGTGCGATTCGGTCTTGGGCTCGGTGCCGGTCTCGTTCTCGCTCACCCGGTCACTCTACGCCGCGTTTCCCGAGGTCAGGACGGGCCCCGATAGGCTGCCACCATGCCCGGAACCCGCCGTGTCAGCGCCGCCTCGTCGGTCGCGTTCACGGTGGTGGTGACGGTCCTGGTGGGTGTCGGAGCCCTCGTCATCCTCGCGGTCGTCGCGTTGTCGGGGGCACCGGCGAGCATCGCCCTGGCGACCCTGCTGGCGGCCGTGCCGGTGGGTCCGGTGATCGCGTGCTACCTCTGGCTGGACCGCTACGAGCCGGAGCCCCGCACGCTGCTCGCGGCCGGACTGCTGTGGGGCTGCTTCGTGGCGACCGCGGCCGCGATCCTGCTCCAGGGCCTGGGCGGGCTGGTGGCCGGCTTCACCGACCGGCAGACCCTCGGGGTGGTGGCCCCGGTGACCGAGGAGGCCTGCAAGGGGCTCTTCCTCCTGCTGCTGCTCTGGTGGCGCCGCGCCGAGCTCGACGGCGTGCTCGACGGGATCGTGTACGCCGGGATGGTCGGTGTCGGCTTCGCCTTCACCGAGAACATCCTCTACCTCGCAGCCGCGTACAACGGCACCGACGGGATGGGTCCGGGCGGCACCCAGGCGGTGACGGCGACGTTCGTCGTCCGGTGCCTGGTCAGCCCGTTCGCCCACCCGCTCTTCACCACCTTCACCGGGATCGGCGTCGGGCTCGCGGTCAACGCCCGCACCGGGCGCGGCCGGGTGCTGTGGCCGCTGGGGGGCTACCTGTGCGCGGTCGTGGCCCACGCCGTGTGGAACATCTCGACCTCGTACGGCTTCGGCAGCTTCGCCGTCGCCTACGTCGTGCTGATGGCGCCGGCCCTGGTCGCCGTCGTCAGCCTGGCCGTGTGGTCGCGCCGGTCCGAGCGCCGGATGCTGGCGGCCGCCCTCGCCGACGCCGCGAGCCGTGGACTGGTGCCGGCGACCGACATCGGCTGGGTCGTGGACCTGTCGGCGCGGCGGCGCAGCCGGGCGTACGCGCGCGAGCGCGGCGGTCGCGACGGTGAGCGCGCGATGCGTGACTATCAGCAGGCGACCATCGAGCTCGGCTTTCTCCACTACCGTTACCTGCGAGGCACGCCGCCACCCGACTACGCGGCCCGCGGCCAGCAGTTCCTCCAGAGGATCGACGCGCTCCGGCCGTCGATCGCCTTCCCCGGACAGGTGGTACCGACCAGATGACGGTCACTCCCGACCACGACTCGCGCATGCTGACCGCGCTCGTGCAGCTCCACGACGCGCTGCAGGCCGCCCCCTTCTCGCTCGACGTCCCGGGTGCCGCGGAGCTGCGGACGAGCCGTGAGCAGCTGATCAGCCAGCTCGAGGACTACGTGCTGCCGCGGCAGATGACGGTGGAGGCGCCGTTGCTCGCCGTCGTCGGCGGCTCGACGGGAGCCGGCAAGTCGACGCTGGTGAACTCGCTGGTCGGCCGTCGGGTCACCGCACCCGGCCTGCTGCGTCCCACGACCCGCTCGGCCGTGCTGGTGCACCACCCCGACGACACCCACTGGTTCGGCCAGGACCGGCTGCTGCCCGAGCTCGTGCGCGTCTCCGCGTCGACCGACGACCGGAACTCGCTCCAGCTGGTCGCCTCGGACACGCTCCCGCCCGGCCTCGCGATCCTCGACGCACCCGACGTCGACTCGGTGGAGGAGGCCAACCGCTCCCTCGCCACCCAGCTCCTCGCGGCGGCCGACCTGTGGCTCTTCGTCACCTCGGCGGCGCGCTACTCCGACCAGGTCCCGTGGGAGCACCTCAAGCGCGCGGCCGAGCGCTCGACCTCGGTGGCGATCGTGCTCGACCGGACGCCGGCGGGCGACGTCCGCACCGTCGCGGCCCACCTGGCCCGGATGCTCGCGAGCCGCGGCCTCAAGGACTCGCCGCTCTTCACCGTCGCCGAGGGGCCGGTCTCGCCCGACGGGCTGCTCGACGCGAGCTCGGTCGCCGAGGTCCGCGCCTGGCTGGAGTCGCTCGCCAACGACGAGGGCGCGCGGTCGGCCGTCGTACGCCAGACCCTCGACGGGACGGTCCGCTCGATCGCCCGCCAGGCCCACGTCATCGCCGACGGCCACGGCCACCAGCTCGACGCCGCGGTCGCGCTGCGCGAGGCGGTCACGACGGCGTACGCCGCCGCTCAGACCGCCGCCGTCGCTGCGGT
This sequence comes from Nocardioides sp. URHA0020, assembly GCF_000620705.1. Taxonomy (GTDB): domain Bacteria; phylum Actinomycetota; class Actinomycetes; order Propionibacteriales; family Nocardioidaceae; genus Nocardioides. The sequence continues at coordinate 43,347 of NZ_KK211166.1, read as the reverse complement.
CTCGGACGGCTCGTTGCTGCGCGGCGAGGTCGCGGTGCGCTGGCGGGAGTACGCCGGCAACGGCGAGCTGCTGCGCTCGCTCGAGGGCCGTGTCGGGCTGATCCGGGACCGGGTCGTCAACGCGGTGAAGGGCTCGGGGCAGCAGGCCGAGCGCGTGGCCGTCGCGATGGAGTCGGCCGTCGAGCTGATGGTCATCGACCACGCCGAGGGTGCCGCCGCCACGACGGCGGCCCGCTGGGCCGAGCTCGGGACCGCCGGACCGGTCCTCGCGGTGGCCGACGTCGACCTCTCCCGTGCCTCCGGCGGCCTGCGCCGCGGGGTCGAGGGTGAGGTCCGGGCCTGGCAGCAGCAGCTGACCGAGCTGGTCAAGTCCGACGACGGCGAGCGCCGTACCTCCCGCTACCTGGCGTACGGCGCCCGCGGTCTCGCCGTGACGCTCGCGGTCTGCGTCCTCGCCGACACCGCGCCGGCGGGCGCCGCGAGCGGCGCCGAGGTCGGGCGCACCCTGCTCGACGCGGTCTTCGGCGCCGAGCACGCCCGCTCGCTGGTCGCGCGCGGCCGGGCCGATCTCGAGCGTCGCATCGGCACGCTCCTGGTGGCGGAGGAGGCCCGCGCGCTCGGACTGCTCGACGCCCTGGGACTCGACGAAGGAGCCGGTCAGCAGGTGCGCCGGGCGGCTCGTCGCGTCGATGACCGGCGCTACGAGCAGGCCCGTCCGGACGAGGAACCCGTGCCCTGATCCAGCCACCCGGGCGTCCAGGCCCTAGGGTGGTCATGCACTGTACGAAGGCAACGCCGCCTGCTCCGGGCAGGTCGAGGGAGAAGATGACGTCCTTGCTCGAGGGGACCGACCGGTTGGTCACCCGCGGTACCGACATCGGCGCCCGCATCGACGGCCTCGACGGCGCAGCCACGGCCGCGCGCGGTCGCCTCGACGACGGGCTGGTCGACGACGCCGCTGGTGTGGTGGACCGCGCCGCCGGACGGCTGCGGCTGTCGGCGACCCACACCGTCGTCGGCATCGCCGGCGCCACCGGCTCCGGCAAGTCCTCCACCTTCAACGCGCTGACCGGGCTCGAGCTCTCCGCCGTCGGCGTACGTCGTCCGACCACGTCGTGGGCGACCGCGTGCGTGTGGGGCCGCGAGGGAGCCGAGGAGCTCCTGGAGTGGCTCGGGATCGCGCCCCGCCACCAGACCACCCGCGACTCCATGCTCGACATGGGGCGCGACGAGCAGGCCGAGCTCGACGGCGTCGTGCTGCTCGACCTGCCGGACCACGACTCCACCGAGGTCGCGCACCACCTCGAGGTCGACCGACTCGTCTCGCTCGCCGACCTGCTGGTGTGGGTCGTGGACCCGCAGAAGTACGCCGACGCCGCGATCCACGACCGCTACCTGAAGCCGTCGGCCGAGCAGCAGGACGTCATGCTCGTGGTGCTCAACCACATCGACACCGTGCCCGAGGAGCGTCGCCAAGCGATGCTCGACGACATCCGCCGGCTGCTGGACGAGGACGGCCTCGACCGGGTGCCGGTGCTGCCGATCAGCGCCCGGAAGGGCGTGGGGATCCCCGAGCTGCGAGCCGAGATCGCGCGCCGGTCCGCCGAGAAGCGCGCGACCCGCGGTCGGATCGACGCTGACATCCGCGACGTGGCCACGCGCCTCGCCGAGGCCACCGGTGACGTGCCGACCCGCGTGGTCGAGCCGGGTCAGGTCGTCGCGCTCGACGACGCCTTCGCCGACGCCGCCGGCGTGCCGGTCGTCGTCGAGGCGCTCGAGCGCTCGCTGCGCACCCGGGGTAACCGGGCGACCGGCTGGCCCGTCGTGACCCTGCTCTCCGGCCTCCGCTCCGACCCGCTCAAGCGGCTGGACCTCGACCTCGGTGAGGACGGCCGCCGGCTCAGCGGTCGCACGCGTGCCGCTCTCCCCGAGGCCACCCAGGTGCAGCGCGCGCGGGTCGACGACGAGGTGCGCTCCTTCTCGGACCGGCTCACCCACGACATGACACCCGCCTGGGTCGCTGCCGTACGCCGTGCCGCCGGCTCGCGCCTGGACCTCCTGGGCGACCGTCTCGACCAGGCCCTGGCCGAGACCGACCTCGGCGTCGCCCGCCTCCCCGTCTGGGTCGGCCTGGTGCGCGTGCTGCAGTGGCTGCTGCTGCTGACGGCCGTCGCGGGACTGGGGTGGACCGCCTTCCTGCTCGGCACGGGCAAGCTCCAGGACGCCGACACCCCGTCGGTGGGCGGCACCGCCCTCTCCCTCGTGCTGCTGGGTGGTGGCCTCGTGCTGGGGCTGGTGCTCGCGATCGTCTGTCGGGTGCTCGTGAGCCGGATGGCGCGCGGTCGCGCGAGCCGGGCGGACCACGGCCTGCGCGAGGGCGTCAACGGCGTCACCCACGAGCTGGTCATCGAGCCGGTCGAGGCCGAGCTCGCGGCGTACGGCGCCGTCCGTGACGGCCTGGCCCGCGCCCGCGCGTAGCGCCTCCGTCCCGCCGGGTCCGGGCCACCTTCCCTCCACAGGGACGGTCTGCGACCTGGTCGTCCCCAGCTCGGTCCCGCCCGTCGCCGCGCTGTCGGCGCGGCAGCGGAGTCTCGATCCGTCCCACCCGGATCCAGACAAGGAGACAGAGATGTCCGACTGCACCATCACCGTTCGCGGCTGGCTCGGCGCCGATGTGACCCTGCGCCACGCCGCCGACGTGCCGGTCGCGAGCTTCCGGCTCGCCTGCACCCCGCGCAGGTACCACCGCCGGACCGACACCTGGTCCAACGGCCTGACCCAGTGGTACACCGTGACCGCCTGGCGGGCCCTGGCCGAGAACTGCGCCACCTCGCTGCGCCGAGGGGACCCGGTCGTCGTGCACGGCCGGCTCGAGACGCGCACGTTCGTCAACGCCAACGACGTGGAGGTGCTCAGCTTCGAGATCGACGCCGTCCACGTCGGTCACGACCTGAGCCGGGGCACGTCCGCCTTCACCCGGAGCCAGCCCGAGACGCAGGCACCGCCGGCCGAGCAGGTGACGGGCGAGGAGGCCGCATAGCTACTCGCTGACCCAGGACGGGCTCTCGGCGACCGCGGTCAGCTCAGCCACCGTCAGCGGCGGTCGGGCGGCGGACGCCGGGGGACCCCACTTGCGCTGCGTCGAGTTCGCGACGGCGGCGTAGATCTCGCCGTCGCCGTCCCACCGTCGGACCTCGGCGTAGCTGATCCCGTTGTTGGTGAAGCTGATCGTCCGCTGGTGGGGGAGCCCGCCGCGCCGGTCGCCGAGCTCGCAGTGCACCGGTGTCGTCAGGTCGCGGAGGTCCCAGTCGCTCAGGTCGCAGCTGAGGTGCTGGGTGCGGACGTCCGCGAGTGCCGCGGGATCCTGGGGCAGCTCGGTCAGCATGATCTCGATGCTGCCGGGCCCCGTGGCTGCCGAGTTGCGCAGCGTCCCGGTGAAGACTCCGGACCAGGCCGAGCTCTCGCCGGGGCCGTGCTCGGTGTTGGTCCTGGCGTACGACGCGATCTCGACGTCCGCGGGGAGCAGCCCGACCAGGCGCGTCCGCATGTCGCTGACCGGCATGTCCCACCAGCCGGGGTGGGCCACGAAGTCGTCCGGAGCCTTCGGCTGTGGCTTCGGCGACGGGTCCGTGGCCACCGTGCCTGGTGTCGGACCGTCGCCACCCACGATCGGCACCATCACGGCGGCCGTGGCAGCCACGACGGCCATGCTCGCGATCCCGGTGACCACGCGCCGGCGGCGCCGCAGCGGTCGGCCCTGGTGCAGCGCACCTTCGCGCAGACGGTCGGTGGGGGTGGACACGCCGGTGAGGGCGCGGTCCATCAGGTCGTGCAGGTCGGCGCCGGAGTCGAGATCGGTCATCGCGCGCTTCCGTTCGAGTGGGAGGAGGGTTCGGCGAGCAGGCCGCGCAACGAGCGCAGGGCGCGGAGGCTGCGGTTCTTCACCGCAGCCTCGGTGAGGTGGAGCTGGACCGCGGTCTGGCTGACGCTGCGGTCCTCCCAGAAGCGGAGCACCACCACGGCTCGGTCGATGGCGCCGAGCTCGGCGAGCGCCGCCAGGAGCGCCGCCCGTTCGGTCGGGTCGGCGTCGGTGCTCGCCCGCTCCGGCGCCGACGCGATCGGCAGCTCGCGGGAGCTCTTCCGCCGTCGCTCGGAGAGGAAGGACTTCACCAGCACGCCGTGCACGTAGGCGACGGGGTCGTCCGCCGACCGCACCCGCCACCACGCGGCGTACGTCTTGGCCAGGGCGGTCTGCACCAGGTCCTCGGCGGCGTGCGACGAGGTCGTGAGCAGGTAGGCGCTGCGATAGAGCTGCGGTGAGCGGGCGGTCACGAACTCCGCGAACTCGTCGTCGGTGCGGTCGGATCGACGCACGTGCCCTCCGTGAGCGTTCACCGGCCTCCCCGGTGGAGGCCGTCACCCTACAGACGCCGTCGGCCCCCGATCAGGTCTCAAGCCCGGCGGGCAACTAGGCTCGGACCATGGCGGAATATGTGTTCACCCTGCGCAATGTGCGCAAGGCCCACGGCGACAAGGTCGTCCTCGACAACGTGACTCTCTCCTTCCTGCACGGGGCGAAGATCGGTGTCGTCGGCCCCAACGGCACCGGCAAGTCGTCGTTGTTCAAGATCATGGCCGGTCTCGACAAGGCCAACAACGGCGACGCGATCCTCGACCCGGCCGCCACGGTCGGCATGCTCCAGCAGGAGCCGCCGCTCACCGAGGGCAAGACCGTGCTCGAGAACGTCGAGGAGGCCGTCGCCGAGACGAAGGCGAAGATGGCCCGTCTCGACGAGCTCTACATGATGATGGGCGACCCGGACGCCGACCAGGACAAAGTCGCGACCGAGGCCGGAGACCTGCAGACCGAGCTCGACGCCGCCAACGTCTGGGACCTCGACAGCCGGCTCGACCAGGCGATGGACGCGCTGCGCTGCCCGCCGCCGGACGCGATCGTCGACAACCTCTCCGGTGGTGAGCGGCGCCGGGTCGCGCTGTGCAAGCTGCTCCTGCAGCAGCCCGACCTGCTGCTCCTCGACGAGCCCACCAACCACCTGGACGCAGAGTCCGTGCAGTGGCTCGAGGGTCACCTCAAGGACTACCCGGGCGCCGTCCTGGCGATCACCCACGACCGGTACTTCCTGGACAACGTCGCCGAGTGGATCCTCGAGCTCGACCGCGGCCAGACCCATCCGTACGAGGGCAACTACTCCACGTACCTCGAGACGAAGCGCGACCGGCTGAAGATCGAGGGCCAGAAGGACGCCAAGCGCGCCAAGATGCTGGAGAAGGAGCTGGAGTGGGTCCGCTCCAACGCCAAGGCGCGGCAGACCAAGAGCCGCTCGCGTCTCGCGCGCTACGAGGAGATGGCGGCCGAGGCCGACCGGATGCGCAAGATCGACACCTCCGAGATCAACATCCCGGCCGGCCCGCGACTCGGCGACATCGTCCTCCAGGCCACCGGTCTGTCCAAGGGCTTCGAGGGTCGCACCCTCATGCACGACCTGACGTTCAGCCTGCCCCGTGCCGGCATCGTCGGCGTGATCGGGCCCAACGGCGTCGGCAAGACGACGCTCTTCCGGATGATCACCGGCGGCGAGGAGCCGGACGGGGGCGAGCTCAAGGTGGGCACGACGGTGAAGCTGTCGTACGTCGACCAGAGCCGCGGCGGCATCGACCCGAACAAGAACGTCTGGGAGGTCGTCTCCGACGGACTCGACTTCATCAAGGTCGCCAACTTCGAGATGAACTCGCGCGCCTACGTCGCGTCGTTCGGCTTCAAGGGCCCGGACCAGCAGAAGAAGGCCGGGGTGCTCTCCGGTGGTGAGCGCAACCGCCTCAACCTGGCGCTGACCCTGAAGATGGGCGGCAACCTGCTGCTGCTCGACGAGCCCACCAACGACCTGGACGTCGAGACGCTGTCGTCGCTCGAGGACGCGATCCTCGACTTCCCCGGCTGCGCCGTGGTCACCTCGCACGACCGGTGGTTCCTGGACCGCGTCGCCACCCACATCCTCGCCTGGGAGGGCGACGACGAGGACACGGCGAAGTGGTTCTGGTTCGAGGGCAACTTCGCGGCGTACGAGGAGAACAAGGTCGAGCGCCTCGGCATCGAGGCCGCCCGGCCGCACCGGGTCACGCACCGTCGCCTGACCCGCGACTGATCCAGCATGCATCCGAGCTGACGCAGGGCGGTGACCTCCGGGTCGCCGCCCTCGTCCGTTCAGGGGGCGTCCGCGCGCATCTCCATCTCGGGATGCGCGGCCACCAGGTTGTCCGAGACCGCGTCCATGACCCGGCCCAGCGCGGCGAAGTCCTCGCGGCTGGCGAGGTCGACGAGGTGCTCGCGCACGCCGTTGACGTGGATCGGGGCCATCCGCTCGATCAGGTCGTAGCCCTTGTCGGTCATGCTGGCGACGACCCCGCGGCCGTCCTCCGGCGAGCTGCTGCGGGTGATCAGGCCCGACCGCTCCATCCGGGTGACCGTGTGGGTCACCCGGCTGCGGCTGTGGGCGAGTGCGTCGGCGAGCTGGGCCATCCGCATCTGGCGGCCCTCGCGCTCGGAGAGCCGCACGAGGATCTCGTACTCCACGAGGGACAGGTCGCAGTTGCGGCGGAGGTCGTCGTCAAGGCGGTCGAGGAGCAGGGTCATCCCCATCAGCAGCGCGCGCCACGAGCGCTGCTCATCCTGGTCCAACCATCTGGTCTGGCCGTCACCCGAGTCGGTCACTCGGGCAGTGTAAGGGGAGTGCTGCCGCGGTGATGGAGGATGGGGCCATGGAGGCCACGCGGGTTTCGCGCGAGTCGGTGCTCCGGTTCCGGATCGCTGCCCAGCAGCTGGCGCGGGGCGGTCAGCACCGCGACGCCAGCGTGCTACGCGTGGGTGCCCAGGACTCCGGTCCCCAAGGGGCGGGCTGGGCGCTCGAGATCCGCGGTGCGCATGTCCGACGACGACCTGTTCCTCGCTTGGACCCTGCGCGGTGCACCGCACGCCTACCGGCGATCCGAGGCCGCGCAGGTGGCGGCGGCCGTGGCGCCGTGGAGCGAGGCCGACGCCGCCAAGCGGATCTTCGATGCTTCCCGGCCGTTGAAGCAGGCCGGGATACCGGTGCTCGACGCGCTCGACCACATCGCCGGGGTGATGCGCGACGTCGCCACCGAGCCGGTCGTCAAGGGCGACATGTCGGGCGCCCTCACCGCCCGTCTCGGCGAGCCCTACCTGCGCTGGTGCACCTCGACCCGGTCCGTGCGTACCTGCGCCTGCTCGGCCCGTTCGACCTCTTCCTGCAGGGACGCGACCGGGAGCTCGTCGTGCCCGACGCCTCGGCGCGCCCGGACCTCTGGCGCACCCTGGGGCGTCCGGGCGGGGTGCTCGCCGGCGGGGAGCTGATCGGCTCGTGGCGCCCGCGCAGCAAGGGCAGGAGACTCCAGGTCGCGGTGACGGTGTGGGACGGCGGTCCGGTCCCGGCGGGCGTGGCCGAGCAGGCAGAACGCCTGGCCGCGTTCCGCGGCCAGGCGTTCGACGGGTTCGAGCGGTGAGCGTCAGAGACGCTCGAGGATCAGGGCCATGCCCTGGCCGCCGCCCACGCACATCGTGATGAGACCGGTGGTCTTGTCGTGCCAGTCCAGCGAGTTCAGCAGCGTGTTCTGCAGCCGGGCGCCGGTCATGCCGAAGGGGTGACCGACCGCGATCGCGCCGCCGTTGACGTTCAGGCGGTCCAGGTCGATGCCCAGCTCCTGGTACGACGGGACGACCTGGGCGGCGAACGCCTCGTTGATCTCGACCAGGTCGATGTCGCCGATGCTCATGCCGGCGTACTTGAGCGCGTTCTTGGTGGCCTCGATCGGACCGAGGCCCATGATCTCGGGCGACAGCCCCGAGACGCCGGTGGAGACGATCCGGGCCAGCGGCGTGAGGCCGAGCTCGGCGGCCTTGGTGTCGGACATGATGATGACGGCCGCAGCACCGTCGTTGAGACCGCAGCAGTTGCCGGCGGTGACGACGCCGTCGGGTCGGAAGACCGGCTTGAGGTCCTTGATGCCGTCGTAGGTGACGCCGGCGCGGGGCCCGTCGTCGGCGGTCACGACGGTGCCGCTGGGCGTGGTGACCGGCGTGATCTCGCGGGCCCAGAAGCCGTCGGCGATGGCCTTCTCGGCGAGGTTCTGCGAGCGGACGCCGAACTCGTCGAGCTCCTGGCGGCTCAGGCCGCGGAGCCGGGCGACGTTCTCGGCCGTCTGGCCCATCGCGATGTAGACGTCGGGGACCTGGCCGCTCTCGCGCGGGTCGCTCCAGTCCACGCCGCCCTGGGCCTGCTTGTCGGTGCGCGCCTTGGCGTCGTCGAAGGCGTGGTTGTGGGTGTCGGGCCAGTGGTCCGAGGTGCCCTTCGCGAAGCGGGACACGGTCTCGACGCCGGAGGAGATGAAGACGTCGCCCTCGCCGGCCTTGATCGCGTGGAACGCCATCCGCGTGGTCTGCACCGAGGACGAGCAGTAGCGGGTGATGGTCGCGCCGGGCACGTCGTCCAGGCCGTTGAGGACGTTGACCACGCGGGCCAGGTTGTTACCGGACTCGCCGCCCGGCAGGCCGCAGCCGAGGTAGTGGTCGTCGATCGTGCTCGGGTCGAGCTCCGGGATCTTGTCCAGCGCTGTCTTCACGATGAACGCCGTGAGGTCGTCGGGTCGGAACTCGGTCAGCGACCCCTTGTTGGCCCGTCCGATCGGGGAACGAGCGGCGGACACGATGACTGCCTCGGGCATGGGAACACTCCGTTTCCAGGGGTTGGTGCTGCTGCGCAAGCCAGAGTAGACCGTGTTCTACCGGCGCCCGGTGCGGCGTTCGTCACTACTCCGCGGCGCCGGCGAGCGACGTGCCGAGCAGCTCGAGCGACCGGGCCAGGAAGTCCCGCCTGGCGGGCGCCGGCTGCAGCAGCGCCGACAGGAGGATCCCGTCGTACGACGCCACCAGCGCCTCGGCGCGGGCCGCTCCCTGCTCCTTGCCGGTGGCCGTCATGATCTCCTCGACGATCGCGATCAGCCGGGCCCGGTGGTCGGCCAGCAGCTGGGCGAGGTCGGGGTCGCGGGTGGCGGCCATCGTGAGCTCGAGCCGGGCCACGAGCAGCTCGCGCTGGTCGAGCCAGCGCAGGAACAGCTCCAGGGTGGCCGACACGGCCGCCTGCTCGTCGTCCTCGGGGCAGACGTCGATCTGCGCGGTGAGCCCGTCGACGTCCGCGAGCAGCGAGGCGGCGACGTACTCGGTCAGGGCCGCCTCCAGCGCGCTGCGCGTGCGCCAGTACGCCGAGCAGCTGCCCTCCGGCAGGCCCGCGCGGCGGTCGACGGCGCGGTGGGTCAGGCCCTTGAGGCCCTCGTCGGCGATCACGTGCAGGGCCGCGTCGAGCAGCGTGCGGCGGCGGGGTGACAGCGGTGCGCACGCAGCGGCGGCCGAGCTGGTCTCGGAGCTGGCGTCGGTGGTGGCGTGCGACATGAGGTCCTTCTCGGGGGCTGTGACTGGAGACACTACCGCGAGGGCTTGCCGCGATCCTTCTACAGTTGTAGTTTCTACAGAAGTAGAGATCCTACGTCTGTAGAAGGAGTCGTCATGACTGTCGTCAGCACCACGCTCTTCGCTCTCTCGATCGCGTTCCTGGTCGTCGCCGCCGCCACCGCGCTGGTCTCCATCGCCGCCGTCGGTCAGTTCGTCGTCACCAACCGCCGCGCCCGCCTGGCCCGCCACGAGTCGGTCCGCTCGCACTACGGCAGCTTCAGCCTCACCAGCTGATCTCTGGCACCATCGGGGCGTGCGACACCGCTACGAGTGCCCGCTGCGCTGGGCCGACATGGACCAGCTCGGGCACATCAACAACGTCGTCTACGTGGACTACCTCCAAGAGGCCCGCGTCGACATGCTCCGCACCCACTCACCTGCGGCCCACTCGGGGATGCTGACCGAGGGCACCGTCGTGGTCCGCCACGAGGTGACCTACGTCGCGCCGCTGAGCTTCGGCTCTCGGCCCGTCAGCATCGAGGCGTGGGTGACCCAGATCCGAGCCGCGTCGTTCACGGTGGCCTACGAGGTCTTCCACGAGGAGCCCGACGGCACGCGGCAGGTCTACGCGCGGGCCAAGACGATGCTCACGCCGTACGTCTTCACCACCGAGACACCGCGCCGGGTCAACGACCAGGAGCGCGAGATGCTCGGTCGCTTCCTCGAGCCGGAGGCGCCGACGCCCCGGCCGAGGTTCCCGCGCGAGCTCCCGGAGCCGGCGCTGTCCTACCCGGTGCACGTCCGCTTCTCGGACGTCGACATCTACGGGCACGTCAACAACGTGAAGTACTTCGAGTACTTCCAGGAGGCCCGCATCTCCGGCTTCGCCGAGCTCTGGGCGGGCCTCGAGCCGATCACCCTCGTCGTGGCGCAGACCGACGTCGACTACCGGGTGCCGATCCTCTTCCGGCCCGAGCCGTACGCCGCCCGCTCCTGGATCGCCCGCATCGGCCAGCGCTCCGCGACCATCGAGTCGGTCATCGGCGACGGCGACGTCACGCTCGCCCGGGGCCGGGTGACCATCGTCTTCTTCGACCAGGCGACCCAGCGCTCGACCGTCCCGCCCGAGATCTACCTCGACCGGCTGCGGGCCCTTCAGCCGGCCTGAGCCGGCGCGCCGGTCCCGGGCGGCGCGCTCACTCGAGCGTGTTGACCATGAACTGGGCCGCGTGCGTCACGTAGTCCCAGAACTGCTCGTCCTGCTCGGGCGTCAGGGCGACCTCGTCGAGCCCGGCCCGGAAGTGCAGGAGCCAGTGCTCCTTGGTCTCCGGCGTCACCGCGAACGGAGCGTGGCGCATCCGCAGGCGCGGGTGGCCGCGGCTCTCGGAGTACGTCGTGGGGCCGCCCCAGTACTGCACCAGGAACAGCAGGAAGCGCTCCTCGGCCGGCCCGAGGTCCTCCTCGGGGTAGAGCGGCCGCAGGACCGGGTCCTCGGCAACACCCTCGTAGAACCTCGCGACGATCCGCCGGAACGTCTCGAAACCGCCGATCTCGTCGTAGAAGGTCGTCACCCGTCCATTGTGACGAGGCCCCGGTGACCGCTCGACACCGGCGTGCCAGACTCGCTGGCACCGAGTCCTTTCGAGCGACGCACGAGGAGTGATCCGCACATGGCTACGACCCGCAACGCCAGCACGCACTGGGAAGGCACCCTCTTCGAGGGCGCCGGCAAGGTCACGCTGGAGTCCTCCGGCACCGGCACGTACGACGTCTCCTGGGCCTCCCGCGCCGAGGAGGCCAACGGCAAGACGAGCCCCGAGGAGCTGATCGCCGCCGCGCACTCGTCGTGCTTCTCGATGGCGCTGTCCAACGGCCTGGCCAAGGCCGGTACGCCGGCGACCTCGCTGGACACCAGCGCGGCCGTGGACTTCGTCCCGGGCACCGGCATCACCGAGATCCGCCTGACGGTCAAGGCCGTCGTCGAGGGTCTGAGCAACGAGGACTTCGTCGCCGCGGCCGAGGCCGCCAAGGTCGGCTGCCCGGTCAGCCAGGCGCTCGCCGCCGTGCCGATCAAGCTCGAGGCGTCCCTGGCCTAGTCAGGATCCGGCGACGGGCTTCTCCCCTGCGGGGGAGGAGCCCGTCGGCGTCTCCGGTGCCTGGTCCGGGGTGGGCTGGTCGCGGTGCCACACGACCCGCTGGGGGAGCGCGATCTCGATGCCCTCGTGGTCGAGGCGGGCCTTGATCCGCTGGCGCAGCGTCCGGGCGACGCCCCACTGCTCCATCGGCGCGGTCTTGATCAGCACCCGGAGGGTGACGCCGTCCGCGGTGAACATCTCCACGCCGGTGACCTCCGGCTCCTCGATGATGAGCCCGCGGTAGTCGTCGTCGGCCCACAGGTCGTGCGCCACGTCGCGCAGCACGCGCTCCACCCGGGCGAGGTCCTCCTGGTAGCCGACGTTGACGTCCACGACGGCGCGCGACCAGTTCTGGCTCATGTTGCCCACGCGCAGGATCTCGCCGTTGGGGACGTACCAGACGGTGCCGTTGAGGTCGCGGAGCCGCGTCACGCGCAGGCTGACCGCCTCCACCGTGCCGCTGGCCGCCCCGACGTCGATCACGTCGCCCACGCCGTACTGGTCCTCGAAGATCATGAAGATGCCGGAGAGGAAGTCCTTCACCAGGGACTGCGCGCCGAAGCCGAGCGCGAGCCCGATGATGCCGGCGGAGGCGATGATCGGGGCGATGTTGACCCCGAGCTCGCTGAGCGCCATCGTGCCGAAGACCGCGATCAGGAGCCCGGTGATGATGCTCTTGAGCAGGTCGCCCATGGTCTTGGCGCGCTGGACCCGGCGGTTCGTGGTCGCAAGGTCGCGGGCCTCCGCGGCCCTCCCGCGGGAGCCGAACCGGCTCATCCGGTCGGGCAGCACGCCGTCCTCCGCGCGCTCGACGAGCCGGTCGAGCACGCGGTGCAGGAGCCAGCGGACGACCAGGAAGAGGACCAGCAGCCACAGCAGGGCGAGCGGCTTGCCGATGACGATGTCGGAGACGTTGGCGAGCCTCTGGTTGTCGGTCCAGCCGAAGACGGTCTTGCAGAGCGCGTCGGAGGTGTCGCAGGACGTGTCGTCGAAGCCAAGCATGGGCCCCATGTCTACCGCACCGGTCCACGTCGTACGAGTGGGGCCGGCCCGGTCCCGTGGGGCGTGTGACGCATCCGACCGGATACGATTCCGTCCGTGACCACGAAGCTCGCCCGCCACGCCCGTCGTACCTCTGCCGTCCTCCTCGCGGGGGCGCTCGTCGTGGTCGCCGGCGGTCCCGCCGGTGCGGACGTGCCGGAGGGCTGGAGCGACCCCGCAGCGGTCGACCCGTGGGAGGCCGTGCTGCTCCTGGTCGGGGTGCCGCTGCTGCTCTTCCTGGTCATCACCGCGCTGGTCGTGATCCCGGGCGTCATCAAGGGCGAGCGGTTCACGCCGGGCGGCCAGGCGACCCAGGACCAGTGGTTCGGCGGACCGAGCAAGGGCACCGCCGCGCTGCCCGCCCCGGACAACGATGAGTCGAAGGCCGGTGGCGCAAGTGGGCGTTGGTGAGTTCAACACCGCGGAGCGGTTCCAGATCGACGAGGCGATCCGCGGCGCCGAGCAGGTCTCGCGCTTCGAGTTCAGCGTCTTCGTCGGCCGCTCGGGCACCGACCCGCGCGCCTTCGCCACGCAACTGCACAACTCGCTGGTCGCTCCCTCGCGCAGCATCCTGATCATGCTCGACCCGGCCGCGCGGGTGCTCGAGATCGTCACCGGCGGCACCGTGCGGCGCAACATCACCGACCAGGAGGTCGAGCTCACCACGCTGCAGATGCAGTCGTCGTTCGAGTCCGGTGACCTGGTCGGCGGGCTCCGCCGCGGGATCCAGATGCTCGCCGACCACGCGCGCGCTCCGGACACCCTGCACGCCGACTGATCCGCGACCCCGACGCAGCAACAGGGCGGTGACCTTCGTGGTCACCGCCCTGTTGTCGTCCTACGGCAGTCCGACGCGCCTGTCGCTCAGGCGCCGCTGCCCTGCTCGTCCCTGGCCTGGGCGGCGAGGGCGCGAGCGACGTCGGCCCGGCCCTCGCGCACGTAGCGCTTGGCGGCCGGGTTGGCCGACGAGGTCTCCAGCCACGCGTCGACGCGGTCGAGGAGCTCCTTGCTCGCCAGCTGCTTGGGGAAGATGAACTCCAGTGCGGTCGACGCGCGCTGGGTGCCGCGCTCCTCCCACAGGGTGTCGGCGGCGGCGAGGTACTTCTCGACGTACGGCGCCAGCACCTCGTCCTGGCCGTAGGCCTGGAAGGCGAGGACGACGCTGCGCTGGGTCTCGTTGGCCACGTCGTCGCGCACCATCGCGATCTCCCACGCCTCGGCCTTCGCCTCGGCCGTGGGCCGCAGTGCGCGGGCCGCGGCGGCGTGCTCCTGGCCGGAGTTGGTGTTGTCGCGCTCGAGCTCGGCGGCGATCCGGTCCGCGTCGGCGCGGCCGTTCTTGGCCAGCCCGTTGAGGATCGTCCAGCGCAGGTCGGTGTCGACCGCCAGGCCGTCGAAGACCAGCGAGCCGTCGAGCAGCCCGGCGAGGTCGTCGAGGGCGGCGTCGCTGTGCGCCGCGGCGGCGTACGCCCGGGCGAACGACAGCTGGTGGTCGCTGCCCGCAGCCGCCTCCTCGAGGAGTCGGCGCAGGCCCTGCTCCCAAGTCGCGCGCAGCTCCGCACGGTGCCCCGGTGCGGAGTACTGCGTGACGGCCAGGGCGGCGTACGTCGGGATCCGGCTGACGCCGGAGGCGTCCGTCTCGGTCGCGATGGCGCTGAGCACCAGGGTGACGAAGTCGGTCGCGCTCATCTCGGCGTCGCGGGTCATGTCCCACGCGGCACCCCAGCACAGGGCGCGGGCGAGGGAGTCGTCCAGCGTGGCCAGGCCGCCGACCACGGTGGCCAGCGAGCGCGGGTCGAGCCGGATCTTCGCGTAGGCGAGGTCACCGTCGTTGAGCAGGAGCAGGTCGGGCTGGCGGGCGCCCACGAGCTCCGCGACCTCGGTCAGCTCGCCGTCGACGTCGGTCTCCAGCGACGTGCGCCGGACCAGGTGGCCGTCGACCTCGTCGTACAGGCCGATGGCGAGCCGGTGCCGGCGCAGCGTCGGGAAGTCCTCGGCCGCCGTCTGGCGCACCGCGAACGACGTGTAGCTGCCGTCGGCGTCCAGCTCGAACTGGGCGGCGAGGGTGTTGACCCCCGAGGTCTGCAGCCACTCCTGGGCCCACGACTCGAGGTCGCGACCGGAGGCCGTCTCGAGCGCGCCGAGGAGGTCGGAGAACTCGGAGTTCCCGAACGCGTGGGTCTTGAAGTAGGCGCGCACGCCCTCGAGGAAGTTGTCGAGCCCGACCCAGGCCACCAGCTGCTTGAGCACCGAGGCGCCCTTGGCGTAGGTGATGCCGTCGAAGTTGACCTCGACCGCCTGCAGGTCGACGTTGTCGGCCGCGATCGGGTGGGTGCTGGGCAGCTGGTCCTGACGGTAGGCCCAGTTCTTGCGGACGTTGGCGAAGCCGGTCCAGGCGTCGTCGAACTCGGTGACCTCGGCGGCGGCGTGGTAGCACGCCCACTCCGCGAAGGACTCGTTGAGCCACAGGTCGTCCCACCAGCGCATGGTCACGAGGTCGCCGAACCACATGTGGGCCATCTCGTGGAGGATGACCTCGACCCGGAAGGCGTAGAACATCCGGTCCTGGCGGCTGCGCGGGAGGTACTCGTCGCGCAGCGTCACGCAGCCCGCGTTCTCCATCGCGCCCATGTTGTACTCCGGCACGTAGAGCTGGTCGTACTTGCCGAACGGGTAGGGGTAGTCGAAGGCGTCCTCGAAGAACGAGAAGCCCTGCTCGGTGACCTTCACCAGCTCCTCCACGTCGAGGAACTCGGCCAGCGACTGGCGGCAGTAGTGGCCGAGCGGGATGTCGCCGTGCTTGCCGGCGTACGTGTGCTGGACCTCGTGGTACTCGCCCGCCACGATGGCGGTCACGTACGTCGAGAGCGGCTTGGTCGGTGCGAAGCGCCAGATCGCGCGGCCGGCGTCGAGCGCCTCGGACTCCGGCGACGGGGAGTTGGAGATGACCTTCCAGTGGTCGGGTGCGGTCACGTGGAAGGTGAACGGCGCCTTCAGGTCGGGCTGCTCGAAGGTGGTGTAGACGCGGCGGGCGTCGGGCACCTCGAACTGCGAGTAGAGGTAGACCCGGTCGTCGGCGGGGTCGACGAAGCGGTGCAGGCCCTCGCCGGTGCGCGAGTAGGTGCAGTCCGCGCGGACGACGAGCTCGTTGTCGGCCTGCAGGCCGGTCAGCGTGATCCGGCTGTCGGCGTACGCCGTCGCCGGGTCGATCGCGACGCCGTTGAGGGTGATCTCGTGGATGGTCGCGTCGACGAGGTCGGCGAAGGTCTCCGCGCCGGTCTCGGTCGACGTGAACCGGATCGTGGTGGTCGAGCCGAAGGTCGTGTCGCCCGTCGTGAGGTCCAGGTCGATGGAGTACGACGTGACGTCCAGGAGGGCGGCGCGGGTGGCGGCCTCGTCCCTGGTCAGGTTGGTTCCAGGCATGCGAAGCATCCTGCCACCCGGGCAGCGGCGGACGAAAAGGAGATGGCGGGCATCATGAGCGCGTGAGCGATCCCGGACGCCATCTCGTCCCGCTGCGGACGGCGACGAAGGCGTGGTTCCTGATCTCGCTCCAGACCTTCGGTGGGCCGGCCGGCCAGATCGCCGTGATGCAGCGCGAGCTGGTCGACGAGCGCCGGTGGATCGGCGAGCGTCGCTTCCTGCACGCGCTCAGCTACTGCATGCTGCTGCCCGGTCCCGAGGCGCAGCAGCTGGCCGTCTACACGGGGTGGCTGCTCAACGGATGGGCCGGCGGGCTGATCGCCGGCGTGCTCTTCGTGCTCCCCGGCTTCGTCGCGCTCCTGGTGCTCTCGGCGGTGTACGTCGCGCACGGCGACAACGTGCTGGTGACCGGCCTCTTCGTCGGGCTCGCTCCCGCCGTCGTCGCCGTGGTCGTCCAGGCGGTCTTCCGGATCGGCGGTCGCGCGCTCGGCCATCCGGCCCTCGTGGCGATCGCGGTCGCGGCGTTCCTCGCCCTGGCCGTGCTGGCGCTGCCGTTCCCGCTGGTGGTGATCGGCGCCGGGGCGGTCGGCTGGCTGGTCGGCCGGCTGCGCCCCGACGTCATGGTGGCGGGCACCGGGCTCGACGCGGACGGCGGCGACGCGCCCCTGGTGGCCGACGAGGGGCTGCACCGCGTGCGTCCGTCGGCCCGCCGCAACCTGGTGATCCTGACGGTCGGCCTGGTGCTGTGGGTGGCGCCGGTGGCGATCGCGTGGGTCGTCGCGGACAGCGAACCGTCGGTCTTCGTCGACCAGGGCGTCTTCTTCGGCGGGATGGCGCTGGTGACCTTCGGCGGCGCGTACGCCGTGCTCGCGTACGTCGCCCAGGCCGCGGTCGGCACGTTCGGCTGGCTGACGGCCGGCGAGATGACCAAGGGGCTGGCCCTCGCGGAGTCGACGCCCGGCCCGCTGATCATGGTCGTGCAGTTCGTGGCGTTCCTCGGTGCCTACCGCGACCCCGGCAGCCTCGACCCGTGGATGGCGGGCGTGCTGGCGTCGGTGATCGTGGTCTGGGTGACCTTCGTGCCGAGCTTCCTCTTCATCTTCCTCGGTGCGCCGTACGTCGAGCGCCTCCGCGGCAACGCCGCACTGTCGGCCGCGCTGACGGGGGTGACGGCCGCGGTCGTCGGCGTGATCGCCAACCTCGCGCTCTACTTCGCCCTGCACACCCTCTTCGCGGAGGTCCGTCGGCTCGGCCGGCAGCACCTCGGGCTGCTGGTGCCCGTGTGGGACTCCTACGTGTGGGAGTCCTTCGTGCTCATCCCGGTCGCCCTGGTGATGGTCTTCCCGCTGCGCTGGTCGGTGCTGCGCACCCTGGGTGTCTGCGCGCTCGCCGGCCTCGGCCTGTCGCTGCTGGGCTGATCGGGAATAGTCGACCGGCCCAGGGGTTTGCACCAGGTATGACCACTGCGCCGAAGACCAACGCCGACTTCTGGTTCGACCCCGCCTGTCCCTTCGCCTGGATCACCTCGCGCTGGATCCTCGAGGTCGAGAAGGTCCGCGACATCGAGGTGACCTGGCACATCATGAGCCTCGCGTTCCTCAACGAGGACAAGGACATCCCCGACGAGTACCGCGAGTTCCTCAAGACCGCCTGGCAGCCGGTGCGCGTGGTGCAGGCCGCCAAGCAGAAGTACGGGCAGGAGGCGCTGCTCCCGCTGTACACGGCGCTGGGCACCCGGATCCACGTCCAGAAGCAGGACAAGGACCGCGCGATGATCGAGTCGGCGCTCGAGGAGGCAGGTCTCGACCTGGCCCTCGCCGACGCGATGGACGACTCGTCGTACGACGACGCGATCCGCGACTCGCACCGCCGGGGCATGGACCAGGTCGGCAACGAGGTCGGCACGCCGACGATCGCCTTCAACGGGCACGCCTTCTTCGGGCCGGTCATCAGCAAGGCTCCGAAGGGCGAGGACGCCGGCCAGATGTGGGACGCGTTCGTGACGCTGTCGGCCTTCGAGCACTTCTACGAGCTCAAGCGCAGCCGGACCGAGGACCTCGACTTCAGCTGACCCCGGGGCGAGCGACGCCGGTAGAAATGACGTGGCGGTCGATCCCTAGACTCCTGCCATGAGCAAAGTCCTGTCCGCCGTCGCCTGGCCGTACGCAAACGGCCCGCGCCACATCGGCCACGTCGCCGGTTTTGGCGTGCCCTCCGACGTCTTCAGTCGGTACATGCGGATGGCGGGCCACGACGTGCTCATGGTCTCCGGCTCCGACGAGCACGGCACCCCGATCCTGATCGCCGCCGACGAGGCCGGGGTCACCCCCCAGGAGCTGGCCGACCAGAACCACCGGATCATCGCCGAGGACCTGGCGTCCCTGGGGCTGACGTACGACCTCTACACGCGCACGACGACGCGCAACCACCACGCCGTCGTGCAGGAGCTCTTCCTCGGCGTCTACGAGAACGGCTACTTCGTCGAGCAGACGACGTACGGCGCGATCTCGCCCTCGACCGGCCGCACCCTGCCGGACCGCTACATCGAGGGTGAGTGCCCCATCTGCGGGTACGACGGCGCGCGCGGCGACCAGTGCGACAACTGCGGCAACCAGCTGGACCCGCACGACCTGATCAACCCGCGGTCGAAGATCAACGGCGAGACCCCGGAGTTCATCGAGACCCAGCACTTCTTCCTGGACCTGCCGGCCCTGGCCGAGG
Source organism: Nocardioides sp. URHA0020 (assembly GCF_000620705.1). GTDB lineage: Bacteria > Actinomycetota > Actinomycetes > Propionibacteriales > Nocardioidaceae > Nocardioides. The sequence continues at coordinate 24,549 of NZ_KK211166.1, read as the reverse complement.
CGCTGGGGGAGTGGCTCGACGAGCGGGCCGCCTCGGAGACGTGGCGGCCGAACGTGATCCGCTTCAGCCAGAACATCCTCAAGGAGATCCGCCCGCGGGCGATGACCCGCGACATCGACTGGGGCATCGCCGTACCTCTCGACGGGTGGCGCGAGAACCCCACGAAGAAGCTCTACGTCTGGTTCGACGCCGTCGTCGGCTACCTGTCCGCCTCGATCGAGTGGGCGCGCCGCTCCGCCGAGTCCGGGGCGGGGGACAGGGACGCCTGGCGCCAGTGGTGGAACGACCCCGAGGCCCTGTCCTACTACTTCATGGGCAAGGACAACATCACCTTCCACAGCCAGATCTGGCCCGCCGAGCTGCTGGCCTACTCCGGCAAGGGCGACAAGGGCGGCAAGCCGCGCGAGTACGGCGAGCTCAACCTGCCGACCGAGGTCGTGTCGAGCGAGTTCCTGACGATGGAGGGCAAGAAGTTCTCCTCCTCCAAGCGGGTCGTGATCTACGTGCGCGACCTGCTCAGCCGCTACCAGCCCGACGCCTTCCGCTACTTCGTCGCGGCGGCCGGCCCGGAGGCCCAGGACTCGGACTTCACCTGGGCGGAGTTCGTCCGCCGTACCAACGACGAGCTGGTGGCCGGGTGGGGCAACCTGGTCAACCGCACCGCGACGCTGATCTCCAAGAACTTCGGTGAGATCCCGCAGGCCGGCGAGCTCAGCGCCGAGGACCGGACGATCCTCGACACCGTCGACGCGAGCTTCGCGGTGGTCGGCGACCTGATCTCCCGGCACCGGCAGAAGCAGGCGATCGGCGAGGCGATGCGCACGGTGGCCGAGGTCAACAAGTACGTCTCGGACTCCGAGCCGTGGAAGCTCGCCAAGGACCCCGCGGACCGGGAGCGGCTCGGCACCATCCTGTCCGTGATGGCGCAGTGCGTGGCCGACCTCAACCTGGTCCTCAGCCCGTTCCTGCCGTTCGCGGCCAACGAGGTCGACCGGGCGCTCGGCGGCGCCGGCGACATCGCCCCGATGCCCCGCATCGAGGAGGTCGACGACCTGGACGGCGGCGCGCCGTACCCGATCATCACCGGCGACTACACCGCCGTCCCCGCCTGGGAGCGCAAGCCGCTCGTGGCCGGCACGCCCATCGGCAAGCCGACCCCGATCTTCACCAAGCTCGACCCGCTGGTCGTGGACGAGGAGATCGCTCGGCTGGCCGGCGAGTGAGCACCGTCGCGCTGCTCGGCGAGGACCGAGGTCATCGCAGCCACCGGGAGCTCAACGCCCTGCGGCCCCAGCTGGCGGAGCTCGGCGTCGAGACGACCTGGGTGCCGAGCGACTCCGCGTTCGGCATCAGCCGGTACGACGGCGTCTGGCTGGTGCCCGGCTCGCCGTACGCCGACGACGATGCGGTGCTGCGCGCCCTGTCGGTCGTGCGCGAGCGCGGCATCGCGTTCCTCGGGTCGTGCGGCGGGATGCAGTACGCCGTGATCGAGTTCGTGCGCTCGGTGCTCGGTGAGCGGGCGACCCACGCGGAGTCCGACGGAGAGGCCGACGACAACGTCGTCGGTGCGCTGGCGTGCAGCCTGTACGGCGAGGAGTGCCTCGTGACGCCCGTGCCGGGGAGCCGCTTCGCCGGCTGGGTCCCCGAGCCCTTCGCCGGGATGCACTTCTGCAACTACGCCCCCACCGCCGAGGTCGTGGGGAGGCTGGTCGCCGCGGGCGTCGTCGTCGGTGCGACGGCGGACGACGCGGGGGCCGAGGTGCTCGAGTTCCCGGACCACCCCTTCTACGTCGCCAGCATGTTCCAGCCGCACATCGGGGCCCTGGCCGGTGCTCCGGTGCACCCGTTGGTGCGCGCCTTCGCGGCTGCGGTGCGGGAGAGCGCTGCCCGTGCGCGAGGGTGAGCCGAGCCGGACCGCCTTCGGGGCCGCGGTCTACCGCGCCGTGCACCAGGACCTCGACGGCGGGGCTATCTTCGCCGACCCGCTCGCCTGGCAGATCCTGGGCGTCGACCGCGAGGCGGTGCTCGCCGAGCCGGAGGCCACGGACCGCGCGCGGCTCCGCGTCTTCATCGCCGCCCGGCACCGCTTCGCCGAGGACGCGCTGGCGGCCGCCGTCAAGCACGGAACCCGGCAGGTCGTCGTGCTCGGCGCCGGGCTGGACACCTTTGCCTACCGCAACCCGTACGCCGGCACCCGGGTCTTCGAGGTCGACCACCCGGCCACCGGCGCGTGGAAGCGCGAGCGGCTCGCGGCGGCGGGCATCGCGGTGCCCGACACCGTCACCTACGTCGGCGTCGACTTCGAGACCGACGACCTGACGTCGCGCCTGGTCGAGGCCGGTCTGGACGCGGGCGAGCCGGCGTTCTTCCTGTGGCTCGGGGTGGTGCCCTACCTGACCCTGGACGCGGTCACGGTCACGCTGCGCGCGATCGCGTCGGTGCCCGGCGGCGAGGTCGTCCTCGACTACACCAACCCGGTGCACGACCTCCTCGCCACGGCGCAGGGAGACCGGGCCGACCTGCTCGCGCGCGTCGCCGCCGTGGGCGAGCCGCTGACCGCCGGGCTCGACACCGGGGCCCTGCACCGGCTCCTCGACGACCTGGGCTTCGGCGAGGTCGAGGACCTGGACCGCCCGCAGATCCGCGAGCGCTTCCTCGGTCGTCCGGGCGGCACGGAGACCGGCGGAGCGCACCTGCTCCGGGCCCGGTCCGGACGGTCCGCACCGCGGTAAGGTCGCTCCATGAGCCTGGCGTTCCTGGTGACGGCACTGGTCATCGTCGCGACGCCCGGCACCGGCGCGCTCTACACGATCGCGACCGGGCTCGCCCGCGGCACCCGGGCCAGCGTGCTCGCCGCGTTCGCCTGCACGCTCGGCACCCTCCCGCACCTGCTGGCCGCGGTCACGGGCCTGGCTGCCGTGCTGCACGCCAGCGGCGTGGCCTTCGAGACCATCAAGTACCTCGGGGTCGCCTACCTGCTCTGGATGGCCTGGTCGACCTGGCGCGACACCGGTGCGCTGACGGTCGACGCCGACGGCGGCCCGGCGTCACGTCGTCAGGTGATCGCCTCGGGCATCACGCTCAACCTGCTCAACCCCAAGCTGACCATCTTCTTCTTCGCGTTCCTGCCGCAGTTCGTCCCCGCGGGCTCCGCCCACCAGCTGGTCCACATGCTGCTGCTCAGCGGGGTCTTCATGGCGATGACCTTCGTCGTGTTCGCGGCGTACGGCGTGGGCGCCGCCGCCCTGCGCGACCGGGTGCTGACCCGGCCGCGGCTGGTGCGTCGGATCCGTCGGGCGTTCGCGGCGTCGTTCGTCGCGCTGAGCGCGCGGCTGGCGGTCGAGACCCGCTAGGTCGGGCCGGGCTCACGAGTCCTCGACGCGCCCGCGCAGCGACTTGGTCCGACCACGCTGCTTCTTGGCGTCGAGCCGCCGCTCCTTGGAGCCGCGGGTGGGCTTGGTCGCACGGCGCTGCGGCGGCGGCGGTGCGAGGGACTCGCGCAGCAGCTCGGCGAGCCGCTCGCGTGCGGCGACGCGGTTGCGGTGCTGCGAGCGGTGCTCGGACGCCACCACCCGGACGACGGAGGTCGGCAGGCGCCGCAGCAGCCGCTCGCGCTGGGTGTCGGTGAGCGCCGCGGACCCGGCGACGTCGTACTCCAGCTCCACCCGGCTGTCGGTGGTGTTGACGGACTGTCCGCCCGGCCCGGGGGAGCGGCTGAACCGCTCGACGAGCTCACCGGCCGGGATCACCAGGCCGTCGGGGATCCCGGGTCCGGCCGGCACCCGGAGGTCGTCCACGTCAGCCCCGCGCCCGCCACTCGATGGCCGGGCAGGTGTCCATCACCATCGGCACGCCTGCGGCGACGGTGCGCGCGAACGCCGACTCGTCGATGACGCCGAGCTGGAACCACACGCCGCGCGCCCCGACGGCGACGGCCTGGTCGGCGAACGCGCCGGCCGCCGCGGAGCGCCGGAAGACGTCGACGACGTCGATCGGGAAGGGCACGTCGGCGAGCGTCGCGTAGCCCTGCTGGCCGAGCACGGTCGGCGCCGACGGGTGGATCGGCACGATCCGCTTGCCGCGCTGCTGGAGCAGGCCGGCGATCGAGTACGCCGTACGAGCCGGGTTGCCCGAGAGGCCCACGACCGCCCAGGTCTCGCAGTCGTCGAGCATGAGTCTCACGGACTCCGGGTCCTGCCACCCGGTCACGAGGTGCTCACGGACGGTTCGTGACCGGCGGCGGGCCGGTCACGACGACGGGGGCGTCCTGGCCGACGGGCGGCACCGGAGCATAGAGGCCGGACCTGGCGCCGCGCACGTAGGTGACGTAGCGGTGCGCCGAGGCGGGGATCTGCACGCGAGCGGCGTTGCCGCGAGCCAGGTAGATCGTGGTGAAGCCGTGAGCGCGGGCCGACCTGAGCACCTTGAGCGCGCGCGCCTGTCCGCCGGACAGGCTCGACAGCATCTTCACCTGGACCCGGGACTGCCAGCCGGTCCCGTAGGCGCGCTGCGCGGCGGCCGCCAGGTTGGTGAAGGCTGCGTCGAGGGCGACCTTCGTGGTGAAGGGCCGGATGTCCTTGACCTCCCACTCGACGGAGATGCCGTAGACGGCGTTCTGCTTGAAGGTCATCACCGCGTTGCGCAGGCCCCGGTGTCGGCGGATCGACGACCAGGAGTGCGTCTCGAAGCGGCCCTTCCGCAGCCAGCGCGGGTTGAAGGGGGCGCCGTGCGCGTTGACCCAGCTCAGGTCGGCAGGACGCGAGACCCGGGCCGATCCGCGGCGCAGCGCTGCGTGCGAGCGGTAGGAGAGCTGGCCGTCCTGGTCGATCCACGTGTAGCCGTGGGCGGCCGCGTCGCGGGTGCCGCGCAGCGAGTCGGCGACCACGCCGCCGGCGCCGGCGATGGGGGTGTTGTTGTGGTAGAACGCCCGGCCGGGTGCCGCGAAGGACACGGTGCCCACGACGGTCTGGTAGCCCGGCTCCCCGGCGTCGCGCCTGCGGTCGAGGTCGAGGTCGACGTACGCCGTGTAGTAGCCGGTGGGGTAGCCCGTCGTCGTGCCCGGGCCGGGGAAGGCGACGAGACCGAGGACGTCGGTCACGGCGGTGACGGTCGTGGCGCGCACGCCCGCAGCGGCTCCCGAGGAGTAGCCGACGAGCCGGACCGGTGCGCCGGCCACCGGCTGGCCGTACTGGTCGGTCACGCGCGTCGTGATCGTGACGGCGCGGGTCCCCGGCAGCGTGGTGGTGGTGGACCGCACGGCGCTGATGGTCTGGGGGTAGGTCGGTGCGTCGACCGCCTCGGTGGAGGTGCCGTCGCTCAGGCGGACCGGCACCCGCTTGGGCGCCGGCGACTGGGCGGCGTACGCCGACAGCTCGACGGGGACCGTGAACGTCCGAGCCGCACTGTCGTAGACGCCGCTCGGGCTGCGCAGCCTGGACGCCGCCGCGGTGGCGGTCGCCGTCGGCGGCAGCGGTGCGTCGGCGACGGGCCCGACGGCTCCGGTCGTGGTGCCGGAGACCGCGGCGAACCAGCGGCCGTCGGCGCGCTTGAAGACGCCGACCTGCGAGGTCCGGGCGCCGGGGCTGGTGAACGCGAAGCGGCTGGCGCTCGCGGCCAGCGTGACCGACTCCTCGGCGTCCACCCCGACCGGTGCGCCGGCGCTGTCGTAGCCGGTGGCCCGCAGGCGCACCGGTCCGTTGCCGGCCGACTGCCAGGTCGTCTCGAACACCGTGGAGCCGGTACGGCGCAGCAATCGGCCGCCGATCGGCTGCCAACTGGCGCCGTTGTTGGTGCTGGCGGCCAGCTGGACCGCCGTCACGCCCGGGTCGGCCCCGAGCACGACGTGGACCTTGCCGGCCGTCGTACCGCCGTCGACCGGGGTGTAGAACGCCACCGGCGAGGCGCTGGGGGTGGGTGGCTCCGCGGCCTCAGTGGCAGCCGCGAGGGCGTTGCCCACGAGCAGTGCTCCGAGGGTGGCGACGACGCCTCGTCTCAGATGGGTCCCGACCGGCGCCATGGCACCGCCCCTTCGTCCGTGCGCACTGCTGAGGCGGTGGCGCAAGTGGTCCATGTGGCTCCTGGTGCTCAACGATAGTCGCTGCCGGTCGCCGGGGCAGAACCTTCGCCGCTCTGCCGTCCGCCCAGGAGGGCTCGGCGTACCTCCGCCACGACGGCGTCGACGTCGGAGGCGTCGCCGCGTACGACGACCGCGAGCGGCGCCGCCGCGCCGGGGGAGGCGGTGCCCAGGGCCTGGTCGAGGGCGGCGGCGAACCGGGCGCGCGGCTCGTCGTCGTCGCCGTGCAGCCAGGCGCGGAGCACGTGGTTGTGCGCCGTGATCACCGCGGAGGCCGTGAGCTCGGCCCGCAGCACGGCGTCCGGTGACTCGCCGTACCACCCGCGCAGGTGGCCCGCGAAGAGCCGGAAGTAGCGGTGCACGCTCGCCAGCTCACGCTGCCGCAGCGGCGCCACGCTGCGGGTGAGGCGGTAGCGCTGACGGGCGGTGTCACCCTCCGCCAGGTAGTGCTCGAGCACCAGCCCGCCGGCCTCGCGCAGCGCGGTCGAGGCGGTCGCGGCGGTGCCGGTCGCGAGTCGCGCGTCGACCTGGAGCAGGAGGCCGTCGTGATCGGGGAACACCACGTCCTCCTTGGTGGGGAAGTGGCGGAAGAAGGTCGTGCGGCCGGTGCCCGCGCGCGCCACCACGTCCTCGATGCTGGTGGCCTCGAAGCCGCGCTCGCTGAAGAGCGCCATCGCGGCGTCGACCAGCCGGTCGCGCGTCGTCACGGTCATGGGCGCCTCTCTCTGCTGGCCGGCCGGGGCCGGTATCAAGTCCTGCGAGTATGGTACTCAGTACCGATCTTGTTCACCGCGTCCGAAGGTGTGTGTCATGTCCGAGTTCCCGATGTTCGCCCTCTCCGAGGAGCACCAGGCCATCCGCGAGGCCGTCCGGGCGCTCTGCGACGCCAAGGTCGCGCCGTACGCCGCCGACGTCGACGAGCACGCCCGCTACCCGCAGGAGGCGGCCGACGCGCTGCTGGCCGCGGACTTCCACGCCCCCCACGTGCCCGAGCAGTACGGCGGCGCCGGTGCCGACGCGCTCGCGACCGTGATCGTGATCGAGGAGGTCGCGCGGGCGTGCGCCAGCAGCAGCCTGATCCCGGCGGTCAACAAGCTGGGGTCGCTGCCGGTCCAGCTCGCCGGCTCCGAGGAGCTCAAGCAGCAGTACCTCGGCGCGCTCGCCGCGGGCCGGGGCGGCTTCTCGTACTGCCTGTCCGAGCCCGACGCAGGCTCGGACGCCGCGGGCATGAAGACGCGCGCTGTCCGTGACGGCGACAGCTACGTGCTCAACGGCGTGAAGCGCTGGATCACCAATGCCGGCGTCTCGGAGTACTACACCGTCATGGCCGTCACCGACCCGGAGAAGCGGAGCAAGGGCATCTCGGCGTTCGTCGTCGAGAAGGCCGACCAGGGCGTCACCTTCGGTGCCCCCGAGAAGAAGCTCGGGATCAAGGGCAGCCCGACCCGCGAGGTCTACCTCGACAACGTGCGCATCCCCGCCGACCGGATGATCGGCGCCGAGGGCACCGGCTTCGAGACCGCGATGCGCACCCTCGACCACACGCGCGTCACCATCGCCGCGCAGGCGGTCGGCATCGCGCAGGGTGCTCTCGACTACGCGCTCGGCTACGCCCAGGAGCGCAAGCAGTTCGGCAGGTCCATCGCCGACTTCCAGGGCCTGCAGTTCCTGCTCGCCGACATGGGCATGAAGGTCGAGGCCGCCCGCCAGATGACGTACGCCGCCGCCGGCAAGTCCGAGCGCGGCGACAAGGACCTCACCTTCTTCGGCGCCTCGGCGAAGTGCTTCGCCTCCGACGTCGCGATGCAGGTGACCACCGACGCCGTGCAGGTGCTCGGCGGCTACGGCTTCACCCGCGACTACCCGGTCGAGCGGATGATGCGCGACGCCAAGATCACCCAGATCTACGAGGGCACCAACCAGGTGCAGCGGATCGTCATCGGCCGTCAGCTGCTCGCGGGAGTCCAGTCGCAGATCTGAGCGCGCCCGGGGGGTCTGGACGGGGGTGAGATCGCTTGCGCCGACAGTTGATATGCGCGCATACTAATTGCATGACGATCGAGCTCGGCCGGGGCCGCACCTCCTCCACCGCCCACCCCGACGCGTTCTTCGCCCGGTGGATCGACCACGACAGCTGGCCCCAGTGGAGCCCCGACACCGAGTGGGTCCGAGTCGAGGGACCGGTCCGGACCGGCACCCGCGGTCGGCTCAAGCCGGCCGGCGGACCCGCCGTCCGGTTCACCGTCTCGGCGTGCGAGCCGGGCCGGGAGTACACCGACACCACCCGACTCCCCGGCGCCACGCTGGTCTTCCAGCACACCGCGGAGCCGACGGAAGCGGGCACCGAGCTCGGCGTCCTGGTCACCATGTCGGGCCCGCTCGCCTGGCTCTGGTCGCGGATCATGGGCGGTGGGTTCCGCGAGTCGGCGCAGGCCGACCTCGACCGACTGGTCGCCCTGGTCGAGGCCGAGGCCGAGGCCGAGGCCGCGGTCGGCCGTGGCTGAGGGGCGGCTCGCCACCGAGCACGCCGACGCCCCGGACAGCACCGGCCTGCTCCTGTGGCGGGTCACCAACACCTGGCAGGCCGCCCAGCGGGCCGCACTGAAGCCGCACGGGCTGACCCATGTCCAGTTCGTGCTGCTCGCCTCGCTCGTGTGGCTCGACACCGACGAGACCATCACCCAGCGCGACCTGGCCGATCACGCCGGCACCGACCCGATGATGACCAGCCAGGTGCTGCGAGCCCTCGAGGCGGCGGGCCACGTCGTACGGCGTCCGCACCCGACCGACGCCCGAGCCCGCTCCCTCGCCGCCACCCCTGCGGGGGTCGCCCTCGCCAACCGGGCCGTGGTCGACGTCGAGGCCGTCGACCGGGCGTTCTTCGGTCGCCTCGGGGAAGGTCGCGCCGACTTCACGGCGCTCCTGGCGACGCTGTCGCGGCGGTAGGCGGTCCGCGCCCGGCCTCGGCGGCGCGAGGCGCGCCGACCGGACTCTCAGCGCCGAGCGGTGACGATCCCGCGGGCGACGGCGCCGGCGATCACCAGGTACAGACCCGGGGCCGCGAAGACGGCCGTGAGGATGGCGAAGAGCTCGCGGTCCTCGTCAAGATTCACCCAGCATGCTGCCGCGACGGCCAGCAGGACCGTCCCGACGAACGCGTAGAGGGACGGCGTCGCACCGTCCATGCCGTTGGGCTGGTTCGTCATGCCGTGGAGTATGCAAGAACGGGCCCGCCGATGCAGTCGTTCCGGGGAATGGCGGGATCCGGGCGCGGGGATGCGGTCATCCCTCAGGACCTGGCGGTGATCCCTGCCTGCAGGTCGTTCAAGGGGTTGTCCTCCAGTCGCTGGCGGACGCCGCTGCGCGCCGCGGCGGCTGCGGGGCTGTCCGGCTTGCGTCTGCCCTGCTCGTCGAAGCACCCCGCGAACACGTCGGTGAGATCGAGCCGGGGATATTCGCGAAGGGCTCGAACGAGAACGCTTGTGGGCCAGAGCTCCACGTCTCGGCCGCTGATGTCGAGCCCGGTCGCGATCCCCAGCAGGTGACCCTCGACGTCAACCTCCGCGTCCACGTGGTCCGCCATGTGAGCGACGATCACCTCGCGAGTCCGGACGCGGCGCGCTTCGGACCAACCAGCACCCCAGGTGAAGATCTCCGCGACGTGTCCGCCCGCCTGCTCGAACGGCTCGGTGGCGGAGTCGAAGATCGCCACCAGGCCGATGTCGTGGAGGACGGCCGCGACGAACAGCAGCTCGTCGTCGACCTCGAGCCCGAGTCGACGTCCCGCGTCAGCCGCGAAGTGGTACGAGCGAACACAGTGGTTGAACAGTGCCGGCGAGTAGTGGGCGCGAGCGATCTCGAGGGCTGCGTGCGCCGTTGCCGTGGTGGGCTGGGGCAGTGACATGGCGTCCTGGTTCCGATCTTCGAAGGCGGTGCCGCGGGAGGTGCGGACTCCGTCCGGAGCCGAGAAATCTCGCGCACGCGAGATCGACCGACAAGCCGGCATCGCGCCAAACTGCCGACACTTCCTGCCACGAGCGGTGGCGGAGACGCGACCCGACCAGGCTGCGTGCACCCCACAGAAGCCACGAACGGGCCATGATGGACACTCCGCCGGGCAGCGCGGACTTTCGATCGGAGTGTGCCGTGCACGGTGACGAAGACCAGAGAATCCACGGACTCCGGTCGGAAGCTCCCGAGCCACCCGCGCACCTCGTCGTTGCTGCGTCACAGCCTCCGTCATCCCCACCCCCACGGACACGGGCACTGGTCGAGATCGCCGGCATGGTCGCGGCCGCGTGCGCCGCTCTGGCCGTCGTAGCGTCGACTGAGTCGGTCCCGTCCCGGCCCGGGCCCTCGCCCGGCCTCGGGGCCGCGCCCGGCAGTTCGACAAGATCCACGACACCGACGGAGACCGCCGGGGGCGGTGACCGGTTGTTCGCACTCCCGTCGACCGGTCTCACCACCGCGGAGCGCGAGCGGACGTTCGCGTACGCACGTGGCCCCTTCGAGGCAGCACTCGTAGATGGGACCGCCTGCGCCTGGCTCGGCAACACCAGGGCCCAGCGCACGACCGAGATCCGGTGGCCTGTCGGCTACCGCGTCGCCTTCGATCCGATCCGGCTCGTCGGCCCGGACGGACAGCTGGTCGCCCATGAGGGCGAGGACGTAGTGCTGGGCGGAGGGGGAGCCGGCAGCCAGACGACCACCACGTCCGACCCCTGCCGGGCAGCGGGTTCCCCCGTCTACGTGGCCGTCCGGGTCCGAAGCGGGCGCGACCCGGGCGTCTGGCTTCCGGACCACCTCGTCAATCGACCTGAGGTCTGATCGCGCACCGACCCGCGGCTCCGAGACGCCCCGCGTGACTGACGCCGAGGATGACGGTGCCGTTCGAGTCAGGCCAGGCTTGATGTCGGACCTGCTTCGGCTGGCCGTTGATTGGTTCGACCGAGGCGCTGCGGAACCGCTTGAACGATTGCTGATTGCTTTTGATGCTGGCTTGTCCGAGGGCGACGAGTGTGTCGAGAACGCCGTTGCGGTGTCCCTCGTGGAGGACGCCGGTTGATGGGACTCCTCGACGTGGCCGTTCATCGAAGCCTGGCCAGCAGGGCTCCGGGACGAGCTCGACAGGCAGCAGAGCCACCGCACGTAGGACGCCCGGAGCTCGCATGACCGCGGACCGAAGATCGGGACCGTCGCGGGTCTCGATCGGCCTGCCATGATTGATCGATGACCGAGGGACGAGCTGTCCTGCGTGACGATGGGACGATCGAGTTCCACGACATGTTCGACGAGGCGCCTCCGGCTACGTGGGCCGGTCCCGTCGAGTTCGCTGCTGCCTACGACGGCGAGCAGAGCGACAGCGACGAACGAGATCGTGATCTCGGCCCGGCAACCTCGTTCTTGTACTGCCTAGCCCAGGAAGCGCCGATCTGGGCCGTCGACTTGTTCCGGGAAGTCGTCGTTCGAGTGAACTCGGCAACTGTTGTCGCCTTGGGCTGCGGTCCTCTCGAAGACCTGGCAAGGCATGACTCGCACGACGTCCGGCGCATCGAGGCGATCGAGATCGCGGCGCGCGAGGTCCCCGAGTTTCAGGTGGCCCTCGCCAATGTGTGGCTCGGCGACGACCTGCCAAGGGACCTGCGGGAGCGCTTGGCGAGAGTCGGCGCCCGGGACTTCGTGGCAGAGGAGGAAATGGCCGAGGACGCACGGGCCAGCTACGTCGCCCACCGTGAGGCGAGAGGTTGGGGTTGGGGCTAGGCGCTACCTCGTGGCGGTGATCCCGCCGTCGAGGGGGATGAGGGCGCCGTGCAGGTAGGAGGCGTCGTCGGAGACCACCCAGGCGACCGCTTCGGCGATCTCCTCGGGCCTGCCGGGCCGGCCGGCCGGGATGGTGGCGGTCATCCGGGTGATGACGTCGTCGCTTCCCTCGTTGATCGGGGTCCGGGTGGCTCCCGGCGCGACGGTGTTGACCCGCACCCCGCTCGGACCGAACTCCGCAGCCCAGCTGCGGGCGAGCTGGGCCTCGGCGGCCTTGGTGGCTGAGTAGAAGCCGACGAAGGCGTGTCCCACAGTCGCCATCCAGGAGCCGATGACGACGATCGCACCGCTGCCGTTGGCTGCCATCGCGGGGGCCAGGACGGCGGTCAGGACCTGAGGTGCGCGGACGTTGACGGCGAGGGTCGTCTCCAGGTCGGCGTCGCTCAGGGACACCGTGTCGACCGCGGGACAGACGGCTGCGTTGTGGACGAGGATGTCGACCCGCCCGTCGAGTGCTGCGGACCAGGAGGCGGCGAGCTCGCGGAGGGCGACCGGTGAGGCGGCGAGGTCTCCGGCGACGAAGAGGGCTGACCCACCCCTGGACTCGATGCCGGCGACCACGTCGGCGCCGCGGGTGGCATCTCGTCCGGTGACCACGACCCGGGCGCCGCGAGCGGCGAGGGCGTGCGCGGTGGCGGCGCCGATGCCGCTGGTGGAGCCGGTGACGACGGCGGTGCGTCCTGACAGGTTCTGGTTGCTCATGGGTCGAGTCCACCGCGGCGACGAGCAGCGCACCAGGGCGCGTGCTGCCTGGTCACGACGTGACCAGGCGCCACCCGATCCGGATCCGTAGGCTGGTGGCGTGCCCGTCGACCGATCAGCGCTCGGATCCTTCCTCCGCTCGCGACGCGACGGGCTCACCCCTGCGCAGGCCGGCATCACGGCGTTCCCCGGGCCCCGGCGGGTCCCCGGACTGCGCAAGGAGGAGCTGGCGGTCCTGGCCGGTCTCAGTCCCGACCACTACAGCCGGCTCGAGCAGGGCCGTCAGCAGACCGTCACCGATGAGGTCGTCGAGGCGCTCAGCCGAGCGCTCCAGCTCGACCAGGTCGAGCGCGCCCACCTGCGCGACCTCTCGGCTCCGGCCCGCCGGCGCGGCACGACCTGGGAGGCCCCGCAGCGGGCCGACCCGGGTCTGCTGCGGATGATGACGACCCTCGACCACGTCCCCGCGCTGATCGTGGGCCGTCGTTCCGAGATCCTCGCCTGCAACGCACTCGTGCGCGCCGTGCTCGGCGCCGAGGTCGACGCCGGCGCTGTGCTGATGCGCTGGCTCTTCCTCGATCCGCGTGCCCGCCAGCGGATCGACAACTGGTCCGACTACGCCGCGGCCGCGGTCGGCGCGATGCGCTACGAGGTCGGGAGACATCCCGCGGACCGGCGACTCCTGGACCTGGTCGAGGAGCTGCGAGCCACCGACCCGGACGTCGCGCGGTGGTGGGACGACCACGGAGTCACCGACCGGACCTCGGTCGACAAGCGCATCGCGCATCCCGTCGTCGGGACGCTGACCTTCGGTATCGAAGCCCTGGTGTCACCGCACGACCCCGAGCAACGGCTCGTCGTCTACACCGTCGAGCCGGGGTCGCTGACCGCTCAGGCCCTGTCAGTGCTCGCCTCCTGGGGCCTCGACGCTCCTGTGACCAGCGGAGGGATCTGAGACCGAGCTCGGCGCACCTGACCGGCGGCGCGACGAGGCCGATCGCGGCGGCAGGGCGCGCATGTGGTCGAGCGCCGGCTCGAGCAGGGCGGCGAGGGTGCCGGCGTCGTTCCCGGTCAGGGTCGTGAAGAGAAGCTCGCGCAGCACTTCGACGTGCCCGGGGAGCGCCCGGGTCAGTCGCTCGCGACCGACTTCCGTGATCGTCACCGTGACACCGCGGTCGTCGTCCGGTGACGGGCTGCGCTCGACCCAGCCGGCCTTCTCCATCTGGCCCGCCTGGTACGTCAGGCCGCTGCGGCTGTAGACCACCTCGTCGGCGAGCTCGGTCATGCGCAGGCTGCCCGTCGGCGAGTCGAGGCCCAGCCGCGCCAGCACCTTGAACTGCACGTAGGTGAGGTCGGCCGCCTCGCGCAGCTGCTGCTCGACCTTGTGGCGCAGCAGGCCGGCCACGTCCATCAGGGCGAAGTAAGCGCGCAGCTCGGCCTCGTCGAGGGCGAGCCCGGAGTAGGCGGGCGTGAACGACATGGCGCCACCCTAGTCGAACGTTCAGATTCGAAGCACTTGCTTCGAGTTCGAAGTAGCGCTATCGTCATTCATGTGCTTCGGATTCGAAGCACATCGACACGATGAAGGAGCACACGATGAAGGCGATCCGGTTCCACGAGTACGGCGGCCCCGGGGTCCTGCGCCTCGACGAGGTCGACCTCCCCACCCCTGACGCCGGCCAGGTCCGCGTCCGCGTCGCGGCGACGTCGTTCAACGGCGTGGACGGCAACATCCGGGCCGGGCGCATGCAGGGCCCCATGCCCATGGACCTTCCCCACGTGCCCGGCCTCGACGTGGCCGGCGTCGTCGACGCGCTCGGCGAGGGCGTCGACACCCTGCGGGCGGGCGACGCGGTCATCGGCTTCCTGCCCTTCGGCGACGACGGCGCCACGGCCGAGTACGTCGTGGTCGCCGCGGACGGACTCGCGCCGGCGCCGACGACGATCCCGCTCGGCGACGCGGCCGCGCTGCCAGTCGTCGGTCTGACCGCCTGGCAGGCGCTCTTCGAGCACGCCGACCTGCGGGCCGGGCAGCGGATCCTCGTCAACGGCGCCAGCGGAGCAGTGGGCGGCTACGCCGTGCAGCTCGCGAAGGCCGCAGGCGCGCATGTCATTGCCACGGCCGGCCCGCGCACCCGGGGACGGGTCGAGAAGCAGGGCGCGGACGTGGTCATCGACCACACGGCCGAGGACCTGCCCGCGGCGATCCACGAGCCGGTGGACGTGCTGCTCAACCTGGCGCCGATCACCCCGGAACAGCTCACCGCGCTGGTGGCTGTCGTCGCCGACGGCGGGGTCATCGTCAACACCACCGTGTGGATGCCGGCTCCGTCCGACGAGGCGCGGGGCGTGCGTGGCATCGACCTCTTCGTCCGCAGCGACGCCACGCAGCTCGCCGGGCTCGCCGAGCGGGTCGACCGGGGCGAGCTCACGGTCGACATCGCCGAGCGTGTCCCGATGACCGACCTCGCGTCCGTCCACGCCCGGGCCGAGCGGGGCGCGCTCGACGGCAAGGTCATCGTCCTGCCCGCGTGAGGGCTTCCTGTGTCAGGTGACGGTGACCGTGAACGGCGAGAGCGACGTGCCGTCGTAGCCGGTCACCGGCGGGGCGACGATGGCGTAC
The DNA here is from genome assembly GCF_000620705.1 of Nocardioides sp. URHA0020. Classification (GTDB taxonomy): domain Bacteria; phylum Actinomycetota; class Actinomycetes; order Propionibacteriales; family Nocardioidaceae; genus Nocardioides. Next base: position 9,331 of record NZ_KK211166.1, on the reverse strand, counting down.
GTCGTGGTCAGCTTCGGCGTGACCCGGAGGGTGTAGGTGCCGGTCGCGCTCACCGTCACCTTGACCACGGTCGGGGCGCCCACGGCCGGGGTCGCGGTCACCTCGAGCTTGTAGCCGGCGGCCGGCTCGGTCGTGCCGCCGTACGAGCGGCTCAGCGTGCCCGAGATGGTCACCGGCTTGCCCGCGACGACCGAGGTGACGGACGGCGCGCCGGTGAGGGCGGTGGTCCAGGTGCCGAAGGTGACCGTGCCGAGCTCCTTCGCGGCAGCGGGCAGGAAGCCGGCGCCGGCGTACGCGACGCGGTAGTCCCCGGCGGCCTTGGCGGCCGCGGCGATCTTGTAGCTGCCGTCGACGGCGGTCCGTGCGGTCCCCAGGGTGACGGGCTTGCCGGCCACGGTCACGACGAGTGCCACGGCCTGCGCGGCGGCGCCGGTCGTGGTCGCCGCGACCCGCGTGAGCCTGCCGGTGGCGATGACGGTGCCGCCGAGGCCGACGTCGGTCTTGTCGAGGGCGCCGGTGAGCGTGGTCGTCGGCGCGACGGCGGTGACGTCGCCGAGGTCGACGGTGGTGCCGGCGAACGACCTGGAGTCGGTGAGCGCGACGGTCAGGACCCCATCCGTGACGACCTTCGCGTCGATCACGTAGCTGCCGTCGGCGGCGGTCGTGGCGGTGCCGACCTTCGCCACCTTGGTGACCGTGCGGGTGCCGGTGGTGGTCGTCGTGGTGACGGTCGCGGTCAGCGTGGCCTTCGCGACCGGCACGGTGGCCGATCCGACCGCGCGGTCGAGCGTGCCCGTGATCCTGATCGGGTCGCCGAGGTACGTCGACGAGGCGGCCGCCGTGGCCGCGAGCTCGGGCGTGCACTTCTCGACGGTCGCGGGCAGGACCGCGGGCTCCGAGGCGGCGTACACCGTGTTCTTCATCGAGCCGGCGCCGTACTCCGCGGCCGCGGTCGGCGTCTGCAAGGACGTGGCGATGCCGTCGGCGACCGACAGGACGCTGGCGATCCTGGCCGCCTTGGCGGTGGCGGTCGTGAGCTTCTTCGTGAAGGCGACCGACAGCCCGACGACGGGCAGCCCGGTGGCGGTGTCGGTGACGACCGCCCGGACCGGGGTCGAGGCGCCGAGGCACATGGAGGCGCTGCTGACGTCGCCGGCGCCCTGGTGGTCGACGGACAGGGCGATCGACACCGGGCGGGCGGTGCCCGTGGCGAAGGTGAGCGGGCTGGTGACGGTGCGGTTGGCGCCGGTCGAGTCGGTGATGGTCACCGTGACCGTCGTCGGCTTCACGTTCACCGCCGAGCAGGTGACGGTGGTCTGGAGCGCGGTGCGGTCGGCGAAGACGCAGTCGGCCTTGGCGGACTTCCACGCGACGCCGGCCACGGTGCGTCCGGTCGGCAGCATCGGCGTGACGGCGACCTGGGTGGCCAGACCGGGTACGGCGGGGTTGTTCACCGCGAGCTTGGCGCCCAGCGTGGTCGGGGTCCCGACGGAGCCCCCGTCGGCGCCGTTGCCGCCGCCGATGAGGAAGCGCGAGTCGGCTGCGTTCCAGTGGGTGCTCAGCCAGTTGCCGGAGTCGGGGCTGGTCGAGTAGTAGTCGTTGGAGCCGCAGTCGAGCAGGTACTCGTGATCGGCCGGGCAGATCTGGCGCATCCTCACGCCGGTGTGGTCGACGTAGCACATCGTGTCGGACTCGTCGGTGCAGTGGCCGTACTGGGAGGAGTTCGGTGCGCTGCCCTGGACGCCGCCGAGGGTGTGCATGAGCTCGTGCGCCTCGATGGAGCTCTGGTTGGTGCCGTTGCCCAGACCCCAGCAGGGGTTGTCGATCCGGGCGAACTGCGTGCGGAGCCCGTTGTTGATGTTGCTCTGCGCGCCGGTCTCGTCGTTCCACATGCTGGCGATGCCGCAGATGCCCTGGTTGGCGATGTCCGCCCACACCAGGTACTTCCGGTGCACGTCGTCGTACCCGGCCGCGGCGAGCGCGTTCATCGAGGCGGAGAAGGTGCGGAGGGAGCCGGTGGGCACGGTGACGTTGTCGATGGAGATGACGCACCTGCCGCCGCCGGCGGTCTCGGTGACGTAGCGCAGGTGGCGCACGCCGCCGGTGATGGCCGCGGACTTGTTGAAGACGTCGTCGATGCCGGCCGCCCAGTTCTGCATGGTCGGCTTCAGCGCGGCGTACCGGTTGGTGCCGCCCGCCTCGACGACGTACAGCGCCTCGACGCGGTAGCCGGCGCTGCCGTCGCCGTCGCACGCGACGTCGGGGGTGACCGCGACGCTGGCCGGCGTGGCCGGTACGCCGAAGTCGGAGGCGGCCTCGGCGGCGTTCGGGCCGACGCCCTCACGGGCCAGCAGGGCGCCGGTGGAGACCGACGCGGCGAGGTTGATGCCCGGAGGCGTGGGGTCGCGGTGGACGCAGGAGACGTACCCGTCGTCGCTCGCGTCGACCAGCTCGCCGCCGACGCCGCAGGCGTTGGTGAGCCGGGCGCCGTCGAACTGGGTCGCGCCGACCACGCCGAGGCCACCGAGCAGGACGGCGCCCGTCAGGGCCGCGGCGAGCCGGCGCCGGGCCGCGCTGTCATGTCTCCGATTGCTCACGCAGGCCGAATCGGCCGGTGGCTACCGGATCTGAGTGGAACCGGCTGTGGTGAGCGCCCGGGCGACGGCGGCGGCCTGGGCGCGGATCTCCGGGATGGCGGTCGACTCGTAGAGCGTGCCCTTGCGCGGCGGGCCGACGGCGTACATCTGCGGGACGACCGCACCGCTCGGGTCGAGGATCTCGCCAGTCGACCGGCAGCTGACGCCGAGGCGCAGGGCGTCCGGGGCGACGAGGCCGCGCTCGCGCAGGCTCTGCAGGAGGGGGTTCTGGCTGCGTCCGACGTCGGTCTGCGGGCCGGTGCAGTTGACCACGGCGTCGACCGGCAGGTGCTCGGCCTCGTCGCCGAGCCGCACCTGGCACCGCCCGTCGCGCTCGGTCAGCCCGGTGAGCCCGCCGGCCACCAGCCGGAGCCGACCGTCGCGCCGGTACTGCTGGAGCCGCGCCGCGACCTCCGGTGCCATCCGGTGTCGACGCACCTCCCAGTGCCGCGCGTAGCGGCTCAGGAAGCGGCGGCGCTCGTCGGCGTCGAGCCGCTGCCAGATCGACTGCGTCGGAGCGCGCAGGCCGTCGACGACCGCGCGCCAGTCGACGCCCTGCCGGCGGGCCGCTGCGACCTGGCCGTCGAAGAAGGTGGCGAGCTGGTCGGCGGTGAGCGGACCGTCGGGGACCGGGCTGACCCAGGCCGTCGACTGCTGCTCGACGTGCGCGGCGGGCAGCAGTCCGTGCCGGCTCACCATGACGACCCGGCGCGCGGGGCTGTCCTCGAGCACGGTGATCGCCGTGTCGACCGCCGTGAGACCCGAGCCCACGAGCACGACGACGCCGTCCTGCGGCAGCCGGTCGATCCAGGCGAGGTCCCAGGGGTCGGCCACGTGCCAGGCCGCGCCGGGCAGGGCGTCACCGTCGACGGCCAGGGGGGCCGGGGCGGAGTTGCCGTACGCGAGCACGACGGCGTCCGCCTCCGTCGGCTCGGCACCCTCGCTGAGCACCTGGTAGCCCGCGTCCGTCGGTACGACGTCGTCCACCCGCCCGCTGTGGACCTGCAGGCGGCCGTCGGCCACGTCGGAGAGCCGGTCACGGAGGTACTCGGCGTACTCCCGCCGGGGCAGGAACGCGAGCGGGTCGATCGTGCGGCCGGTGGCGTGGTACCAGTCGATCAGGTCCGACGGCGTGTCCGGGAAGGCGCTCATGTGGCGCGCGCGCACGTTGAGCAGGTGCCGGGGATCCGTGGTGCCGTAGGCCACGCCGGCGCCGAGGACGGGGGCCGACTCGTGGATCGTGACCCGCAGCCGGGTCTCGGGGTCGGCCAGCAGGTTGGCGGCCGTGAGCACGCCGCTCGCACCGCCGCCGACGATCGAGACCCGGAGCTCGCCGTCGCGCTTCGTCGGGGCCGGAGCCGGTGCGGTGCTCGTCATGGCAGAACTCTACTGACTTGAGTGGATTAGGGGGATTCGGCGGACCTTGGCAGCGCCGTCTACGGTCGCTCCCATGGGTCGGACCATCGAGATCGCCACGCCGGACGGTACCGCTGAGGCCTACCTGACCGGTGCACCCGGCAGCCCGGGGGTCCTCTTCTACGTCGACGCGATCGGGCTGCGGCCGCAGATCGAGGAGATGGCCGACCGGATAGCGTCGTGGGGGTACGTCGTGCTCGCGCCGCACGTCTTCTACCGCGACGGCAGTGCCGCCGCGCTGGCACCGCAGGGCGACCTGCGCGACGCCGGGGCGCGGGAGGCGTTCTTCGCGGGCGGGGTCATGGAGCGCGTCGGCGGGCTGACCCCGGACCAGTCCTCCCGGGACGCGACCGCATGGGTCACGGAGCTCGAGAAGCACGCCGGCGACGGTCCGATCGGCGTGACCGGCTACTGCATGGGTGCCCGCCTGGCGGTGCGCACTGCGGGCCAGCTCCCGGGCACCGTCGGTGCTGTCGGCGGCTTCCACGGCGGCAGGCTGGTGACCGACGCGGACGACAGCCCGCACCTCGCGATCGCCCGCTCGACGGCGGCGTACGCGTTCGGCCATGCCGACCAGGATGCGTCGATGCCGATCGAGCAGGTCGCGGCGCTCGAGCAGGCCCTCCAGGAAGCGGGCCGCGAGCACGTCAACGAGATCTACCCGGGCGCGACGCACGGCTACTCGATGGCCGACACGTCGGCGTACGACGAGGCGGCGACCGAGCGCCACTACGAGGTGCTGCGGGACCTGTTCGCGCGGACCCTGTGACCCGGCCCGGTCAGCGGTCGTCGCTGCCGGCCGCCTCGGCCGCGCGCAGGTAGCGGTCGGTGATCCGCCCCTGGATGCCGCGGGCGACCGGTCCGCCGAGCCGGGTCAGACGGGTGCCCGGCCGCGAGAAGGCCGTGATCGTGAAGACGACCCGGCCGTCGCCCATCCGCGCCAGCAGGAAGAGCTCCTCACCGGACTCGGGATGGCCGGGCAGCGTGCCGTAGGCGAAGCCCGCGCGGTCCGGCTCGGACACGACGTACACGACCCGGCAGGGGACGCGCACGGCGACCGGACCGACGCCCAGGCGCATGTCGACGATCACCCCCGGGCCGGCCGCCGGGCCGCTGGCGGCCACCCACAGGCCGGCCCGCTCGTGCACCCGCCAGCGGACCAGGTCGTCGACGGCTCCGTCGAAGTCACGCCGCTCGAGGACCCGGCGTCGGTGGGCGGGCCGGTAGCCGGCCGGGAGGTCGCCCCGCGTGGCGCCGACCTCGTCGTAGGTGAGCGTGGCGGCGCCGAGCGCAGTGGCCCGAGCGGAGGCCAGGCGGTGCACCGAGCCTCAGAAGACGTCGGGCAGGTCGGAGGCCGAACCGGTGAAGACCGGCGGGCGCTTCTCGAGGAAGGCCGCCACGCCCTCCTTGCCGTCGCCGAGCGACTGCCAGTACATCGCGAGCGAGTCCGACAGGTGGGCGTCGAGCGGCTCGGCGGCCGCGCTGTTGCGGTAGAGCAGGCGCTTGGCCAGGCCGAGGGCTGCGGGGGAGCGGTTGACGACGAACGACCGGGCGAGCTCCTGCGCGGCCGGGAGCAGGTCGTCGGGCTCGTGGAGGCTGCGCACCAGCCGACCCGCGAGGGCCTGGTCGGCGGTGAGGATGTCGGCGGAGTAGACCCACTCGAGCGCCTGCTGGATGCCGACGATGCGCGGCAGGAACCAGGTCGACGCGGCCTCGGGCACGATCCCGAGGCGGCCGAAGACGAAGCCGACCCGCGCCTTCGTGGAGGCCAGGCGCAGGTCCATCGCGAGCGTCATGGTCGCGCCGATGCCGACGGCCGGGCCGTTGATCGCCGCGATCACCGGCTTCGGCAGCGCGTGGATCGCGAGGGTGACCTTGCCGCCGGTGTCGCGGACGCCGTCCTGGTACGGCGGCTCGTCGTACGACGCGCGGAACTCGGCCGGCGTGGGGGAGAGCGACTCGTCGAGGCCGAAGACGTTGCCGCTGGCGTTGAGGTCCATGCCGGCGCAGAAGGCGCGTCCGGCGCCGGTCACGACGACGGCGCGCACGGCGTCGTCCCGGGCCTCCCGGCGGAAGACCTGCTCCAGCTCGCCGGCCATGGTCAGGTCGAAGGCGTTGAGCTGGTCGGGTCGGTGCAGCGTCAGGGTCGCGACGCCGTCCGCGTCGACCTCCCAGCGGAGGGTCTCGAACGTCATGGCCTGCTCATCCCGTGACGCTCCTCGGCAGCCCGGTGGGGGTGCACAGCGACTTCGGCATGTCGTCGGTCTTGTCCTGCTTGATGTAGCGGAACATCCGCTTCGAGCGGACCGGGTCCCAGTGCACCGCGAGGTCGGAGATCGGGACACCGCAGGTCAGACCCTTGTCGCCGTTGACGCGGGTCATCGCCAGCGCCCAGCGACCGGCATCGATCGTCGACATCCCCTCGCCGAAGGTGAAGGTGTCGGGCGTCGCCATCATCACGTCCCAGTAGCGGAAGGGGTTGATGAAGGTCGCCGGCGACAGGACCTCGGAGCCGACCGCGGAGACCACCTCGCGCTGGTGCTTGGCGCGGGTGATGTCGCCGTACCTCGGGTCGGTGTGCCGCGAGCGGGCGTAGGCCAGGGCCACCCGACCGTCCACCTGCTGGCAGCCCTTCTTGATGTTCAGGCCGGCCAGCCTGTCCTTCATCCGGAACGTCGGGCAGATCTCGATGCCGCCGACCGCGTCGACCATGCTGACCACGCCACCCAGCCCGACCTCGGCGTACTGGTCGACCCGGATGCCGGTCTCCTGCTCGATGGTCTTCACGAGGAGCTTCGCGCCGCCGTACGCATAGGCGGCGTTGATCTTGCCGGTGCCGTGCCCGGGGATGTCGACGATCGAGTCGCGGGGGATCGACATCAGCAGGTTGGGGCCGGAGCCGGTGTGCAGCAGCATGATCGTGTCGGTGCGCTGCCCGGCCGCGTTGCCGGTGGCGTACTCCTTGCGCTGCTCCTTGGTGAGCCCGGCGCGAGAGTCGCTGCCGACCATCAGGTACGTCGTGCCGGGCTGCTCCGCGGGGCGGCCGACCTTGGGCTCGAACGCAACCTTGTCGACCTTGCTCCAGGCGTAGAACGGCACCACCACCAGGTAGGCGACCCAGAGCAGCAGCAGCGCCAGCACGATGCGCAGGTAGAAGCGGAAGCCGCGGCGACGCGGCGGTCGCTGGCCCGGCGTCGGTGCGAGCGGTGGCGGGGTGGGCGGTGAGCCCGCCCGCCTCGGTGCCGCGCCGACGGGACCGGCGGGACCGCCCTGGCCGGCGTTCGGATCGGTGGGGCGCGACATCGCGGGCATCACCCGGGTCTCGTCGGGCCGGGGCTCGCGAGGCGTGCCGGATGTGGGGTCGGCGCCGCCGCCGTAGAGCCAGTGGTAGTCGGGCGTCCCGTCCGCGGGTTCGCCGTCACCGCGGGGACGGTCGTTCATGCCGCGACCGTACCCGGTCCACCCTGGTGTCACGGGATCGCCCGGCGCGTCGTGACCGATGTTGCTCATGTGACTGGTGATACTGGCGGGGCAGCACCCTTCCCCGTACGACGCTCTCGAGAGAGGCATCTCGATGCCGCCCGCACCTTCCCCCGGGTCGCAAGCCTTGCGCTCCACCCCTGGCGAGCGGGCTGCCCGCGTCCGGTTCCGCCGGGCCATGGCCCTGATGCTGATGACGCTGGTGCTGCCCGGGTCGGCGCAGCTCGTCGCCGGCAACAAGCGGGTCGGTCGGATCGCGCTGCGGATCTGGGCGGTGCTCGTCCTCGGCCTCGTCGTCACGCTCGTCGTCGGACTCTTCTGGCACGGCATCCTCTTCCGGCTCACCTTCGACCCGGCCGCACTGCTGTGGCTGCGGCTGCTGCTGACGGCTCTGGCGATCGGCTGGGCGATGCTCTTCATCGACGCCTGGCGGATCGGCCAGCCGCTCACCCTCAACATGGCGCACCGCCGTGCCGCGATCGGCGTCAACGGGGTGCTCTCGCTGACGATCGCGGCCGCGCTGCTCTTCAGCGCCCACCTGGTCGGTGTCCAGCGCGACTTCATCCTGGCCATGTCGGGCGACGGCGCTGTCACCGACGCCCACGCGGGGCGCTACAACGTGCTGCTGCTCGGCGGTGACTCCGGCGCCGGACGCTGGGGGCTGCGACCCGACTCGATGACGGTGGCCAGCATCGACGCCCAGAGCGGCCGGACCGTGCTGATCTCGCTGCCGCGCAACATGAAGAACTTCCCCTTCGCCCGGGGCTCGGTCATGCGCGAGCAGTTCCCTGACGGCTTCGACGCCGACTACCTCAACGGCGTCAGCACCTGGGCCGGCGACAACACCGAGCTCTTCCCCGACTCCGACAACCCCGGCGTCGACGCCACCATCTCGGCGATCGAGGGCATCACCGGGCTGAAGATCAACTACTGGGCGATGGTCAACCTCAAGGGGTTCAAGAACCTCGTCGACGCCGTCGGCGGTGTCACCCTCAACGTGCGCCAGCCGATCCCGGTCGGCGGACTCGGCTCCAACGTCACCGGCTACGTCAAGCCGGGCGTCCGCAAGCTCAACGGCCACGAGGTGCTGTGGTTCTCCCGGGCGCGGGACGACTCCGACGACTACTCGCGGATGGCGCGGCAGAAGTGCGTGATGGGCGCGATGCTGCAGCAGATCAGCCCGCAGTCCGCCGTACGCAACTTCGCGGACATCGCCGACGCGAGCTCCTCCATGGTCTCGACCAATATCCCCTCGGGGGAGTTCCCCCGCTTCGTCGAGCTGGCGCTCAAGGCGCGTGGTCAGAAGGTGTCGACCCTGTCGCTGGTGCCGCCGATGATCAACACCGCCGACCCCGACATCCCGCTCGTCCGCCACAAGGTCACCCAGGCGATCGACCGGGCCGAGGGCAAGGCGCCCGCCAAGAAGGCGAAGGCCAAGGCCAAGCCGTCGGGTGAGCAGGCGACCGTCGTGACCGGCGGCTCGCTCGGGTCCAAGAGCACCGGGTACGCCGCCAACGACGCCGACGACCTCGGCTCCGCCTGCTAGCCAGCCCGCTCGACCACCGGCAACGGTGGTTGAGGTTTGACAGCACGTTGCTCGACCACAGGGGTCGGTGGCTGAGGTGCGACGGCACGTTGCGCGACGGCCGGCATCGGTGGTTGAGGTGTGACGAGCGCTAGCGAGGAGCCTCGAAACCACCCAGTCGATTGCGCGGGTGGGTCGCTGCGGGGGTCTCGACGACGCTCGGCGCTGGCGCGCCTCCCTGCTCGACCACCGCGGTCGGTGGTCGAGGTGCGAC
>NZ_JIAR01000006.1 GCF_000620705.1 Nocardioides sp. URHA0020 | reverse complement strand
CGTACACGGCGAGAGTGGTCGGGTGTTTCACCAACAGCGGGAACGAGAAGAGACAGAGAGTAAGCGCGACGACGCTCACTAGGCCGGGGATCGAGCCGTATCCAATGCGAATCACGTACTCGGTCGTTCCTGGGCGGTAGTACTTGCCGAGCATTCGCCAGCCTGTGCGGAAGCGCCAAACGTTGAAGGCGCCCAGCGCGACGACCCCGAGGCAGGCGATGTACATCCAGCCAGAGATGTCGGGCGGCGGAGTCCCGGAGGCGGTCATCGGTGGCACGAGGTGAAGGTATCGAGAATCTCGATGATGAGTGAGTCAAGCTGACCTGTCGCCGCACATCCGCTCATGCCGCAGATGGCGCGCTCGTGCCGATAAGCGGTAGTTCAGTCACAGCGCAGCGACGTGGTTCCGCACCACAGTGCGCATCTCCCGCTCGACGGCGTCGCGCTCGTCGGGCGTGGTCAGATGATCGCGCTGATCCAGCATGGTGACGAGGGCACGGTCGAGGGGACCCTGGTCGTCCCACGCGGGAATCCGAGCGTAGAACGGCCCCTCGAAGAAGTGGATCGCGAGGTTCCAGTAGCCGAACGCGCGCAGCAGGACCCGGTACTCCGAGTCTTCGTCTTGGGCGACCGGCACGTCGATGCGGTGTTCAGAGAGCATCGCCGTACGAGCGGCTCAAAGTCGTTGTCCAGACTGTCGCGCCTCAACGCTGCAACCTCTATCGTCGCCTCGCCCGTGAACCCCGACGCCACTAGGTCCTCTGCGACCGCTACTGCTTCGTCAACCCGAAGGCCAGTGGGAAGGATGAAGTTGACCGCCACGCGATGTAGGCGAGCATCGAGCACGGGTCGAAGGATCTCAGTCACGTGCCGGATCCTCTCACCACAAACGCGCTCCTCTGCCGCGTAGCGTGCGCTCGGAGACGCACGCTCATGCCGCAGATAGCGTGCGAGGCTGCGACCATCCGGTCCAGAAGTCCGCGTCCGGACATCAGCGTTCCGCTCGGTCGTGCCGATGGCGACGGGTGCCCCAGGATGCGGCAGGGACTACCTCGGACCACGATCGCTGGCCTCGACGAGCGGGCATCCCGCCTGCCGCCCTCTACTCCTGCCGCATCGGCTTGCGCCTCGCTCCCCTGGAAGCCTCTGTCCGCAGATGCTGCGCGGCACTGCATCGGCGGCAGGTGCGAGCTCTGCTACAAGTGGATCCCCGGGGTGAGCAGCACGGGGGCGAGCCAGGTTCGTGCGTTCTCCCACACCGATGGTTCGGGGTTGGTACCGGTGAGCCAGGGCTCGGGGTCGGCAGCGACGACGAGGTAGCGTCGATTCCCCAGTTCGGTGACGTCGAAGCCGTCGGGTGCGCCGACTTCATCGAGATGCCGCTCAGTGAGCACCTGCGCGACCCAGGCATCGACGACGTAACGGTCCAGGATGCCGTGAGCTCGGCCGTCATGTACGACCTGCTCCCCGGGGCTGAGGTCGCGACCAAGACAATCAACGGCGTCGCCGTAACTGCCCGTAGTCGGTTGCGCCCGTCGTACGGCGGCGTAGTCGAGATACGGCCCGACGATGTTCAGCGCCTCGCACACCGCTGCGAGGTCTGTGGTGAGGGAGCTGGTCTCGTCGAGCGCTTGCAGCGCGCCGGTGGCGTTGAGGTCCACGCGGGCATACCGCTGTCGGCGCGGCTCGAGAGCTATGCACGAGACGCCCAGCTGTTGCGGGTCAACCGGCAGCACGGAGAGCAACTCGTCTGCTGCCCGGGCCGCGGTACTGACCGTGTCGGTCAGACCGGTCTCGACGACCGTCATGCCCGCGGCGACGTGGACCCAGCTGGCCAGGTGCGGGAGGATCTCCCGCAGCACGTCGTCGGAGATAACTGGCAGACCGTCTCGCTCCTGGTCCGAGGCGAAGTGCAGGAACGCCGTGACCGGCGGCGGCATCGACAACCAGGGATACAGGTCGGGAAGCCGCTTGCTGGGTGGCCGGGGTTCCACCCGGGCGGAGACACCCACCGCATCGAGCGCCGCGATGAGGTCTGCGAACCAGGCCCTTACCTCCTCCTCCGCCATCGTGCCCTCGGCCAGCTCGGCGACGACACCCCTCGATGTTGCGTCGGCCTCAGTCGCAGACGTCGGGTCCGCCGGCACCCGCTCACACGCCAACGCATCCGCAACAGCCGCGGCTGTTCGGACATCCGCCAACATCTCTCGGGCCGTCAGCCCACGAGGCGGGCGCACCACAAACGGAAGCGGTCCCCCACCAAGCACGGCGCCCAGGCTCAGCAATCCCTCGATGTCGACCCGGCTCGCCATGCCGGCCATGCTAGGGCGATCCGCGATGAGATCTGTGTTGCCACAGACCCGTCAACGAACCATTCGGTCACGCCGCCGATCGAGTTCGGCGCGCTCACCCGCTCATTCCGCAATTCGTGCGCGGATCTGCCGATGTCAGCGCGTTCGACTCGCGGGCGATCTCGGGCCTTAGACCCGTTTCTGGACGTGGGTTAGAGCACGTAACGCCAACACCACCGCGAGACCCAGGAACACCATGCCAGCCAGATGCGTCCAGAGCAGAACTGACGTATGACGGGCCGCCCAGCTGAACACCGACGTGGGCTGGTCACCCCTTCGCACGATCAAGTCCTCGCCGAGGTAGATCCCCCAGGTGAGTCCAGCCAGCAGGCTGCCCAGAGCGCCCATGGAGGCCGAGACCGGAGCCCGCCGAAGGTAGACCAGGCAAGAGACGAGTACTACAACGCTCACGCCGATCAACAGCCAGGAGGTGAGGAAATATCCCTGCGGGTAGCCAAAGAACGCCTGCACGGTGTCGTCCATGTGCGGAGGCTAGTGGGCTGTCAAGCGTCCCCAGCAACGGTTGAGGAAAGTCGCACGGATCTGCCGCGTAGCGTGCGCTCGCAGACGCACGCTCATGCCGCTGTCCGAGCTCGGATGCTGATGAGCGGTCGAGCTGTCCGTCATGCTGTCGACATGGAGTCGGCTGTCATCAGGGACGTTCGCACGGCGTTGATCTTCTCGGACCCCGATCAGGCGACCGCCGTTCCCGCTCAGTACCTCTCGGTCACCATCGAGGGCCGCGGCCTGCGCGCGTCTCGGCAGGTCTACGAGGGGTATGACGGTGGGTTCAGCAGCTTGGCTTTCTACTTCGCCGACTTGGTCGCGAACTGGCGAGGTTGGCCCGGAAGTCGCGACTACGAGTCCATCGAAGGTGACCTGCGCATCCAGGCGACTCACGACGGCCACGTGAACCTCCGCGTGGCGCTGTGGGAGTCGGCCGTCCCTGAAGGGTGGCGGGTCGAGGCCGAGGTACGTCTAGATGCGGGGGAAGCGCTCACTGCCGCCGCCTCCGACGTCGCTGCACTCGTGAAGGCTCGTCTTCCCTAACCTCCGGATCTGCCGCGTTGCGTGCGCTCGGAGACGCACGCTCATGCCGCGTAGCGGGTGTCCACGTCGGCGAGAAGTTCTCGACACCTTCGCGGCCGTGACTTTCGCGCACCGGCCGTGTAGAGGGTGCCATGCTTTCGCACATGCCCCAACCCCATGCAGCGGTCGCTGGCGCTCTGGCTCAAGCACTCGAATCACAGCGGCCGGTTCGCATCGTTCGCGAGGACGATTGGTGGGCTGAGGACGTCCGCGGACTCGTGGTCGGCCTCTCTGGCGACTGGGTAGTCCTGCAACGGTTGATGGACACCGTTTACATCGACGGCTACGAGATCTTGCGCTTTCGGGACGTAACTGAGGTCGATGCGGACGACGATGACATGGCGGTCTACACCGAGCGGGCGATCGTTGGCCTGGGCCGACCGGAAGTGGACTTTCATCTACCACCCAGTGCGTCGACACCAGCGATCCTGCGAGCCGTCGCCGATAGCGCCGAGCTGGTCGTCATCCACACCGAGTCGATCGACGAGGACGCGTTGGTCATCGGCCATCTCTGTGGAATCGGCACGGAGGACTTCGACATCCAGCTCGTCAATGCCGAGGGCCAGTGGTCCCTCGAGCCTGGCCGGTGGCGCTTCGAGGATGTGACTCGGATCGCGTTCGATGATCGCTACTCGACGGCGCTGGCACGATTCGGCGACACGCGTCCGACTGTCATCCCAGGCTCGGCGGTGGACGGGCGTGTTCAGTGCAGCTGCGTCATCGCGCCCTGAACCGTTCGGGCGGATCTGCCGCAGATAGCGTGCGCTGCGGCCACCCGGACATGCCGCGTAGCGTGCGCTCGGAGACGCACGCTCATGCCACAGCGCGGCTCACGGAGACCCCGATGTCAAAGCTTCGTTTTGGTGACCTTAGGCGTTCGCCACCGACTCGAGACGTCGAGGAACAACCAAGCGCCGAGGGTGAGTGGCCACGCCGCTACCCGGAAGATCCCTCCGTCTGGGACGTCGTAGAGGTCGAGCGTGTCGACGAGCGCGAGCGCCGCACACGCCACCCCCATGATGGCTATGGCGACGCCGATTGCACGCCGGTACTGGACCATTGGAGCATCGTTCCAGACGCGCGCTCGACCGGGCTCCAGGTGGCACTGCGTACCACAACTCATTGCACGCCCCGGCATGCTGCGTCACCGTTCGAACTGTGCCGCCCCTCCGAACGCCGAGACTCCAGACGACGCCGACTCTCCTACTAGTCGTGCTCGCCACCGCCGGCATGATCACGGGCCTCAGCTCCTGCGCCGCGTCCACCGAGGGACTCGAGCTCGCAGTGTCCGACAAACCAGGTGTCCTCAGTGTGCAAGCTCAAGAGGCCAGCGGTGACGACATGCTGCCGTTCATGCACATCCCGAAGTTCGTCACCGTGCACATGAGCCGCGATGCGACCACCGATCAGGTCATGGCGGTCTTCGATGCCTACGACGACGACATCGACGATGACGACGTCGCTGGCATCGACGTCATCTTGGCCGGCACCAAGCAGGCCACGCTGTCGACCGGCGAAGACGTCCACGCGACTCATCGAATGGCGGAGGACCTCATCGAGGCCCAGAACAACACCCACGTCACCGAGTACGTCCGCGAGGCCTACCCCGCGATGCCGGGCGTGAAAGTCACGCTCGCCTCCACAGACTTCGCGCACCTGGCAGCCGCAGCCGGCCGGTACCGCAACGACGACGACGTCCAGGTCATCGACATCTCCTCAGCGCACTTCAGCCTGCACCAGGACAAAGACGAAGACGACGCCCGACTGATCGGCGCCAGAGAACGGCTCGCCCACCGGGTCGCATCCCAGTTCCACCTCCACGGAGCCTCCGTCTCCGACGGCGGTCCACTTGAGCTCATCGTGAGCAAGGCCGACGTCGCTGCAGTCCGCCGGCTCGTCGACGAAACACCCGGGGCCAAGCTCGCCGGCGACATTCGCGTCGGCACCTCCCCCAGGGGGCTGTAGGTGTCGAGCTTCATGAGGTTGACCCTGCCAACGCCCAGATCTTCCGCTAAGCGGGCGGTAGCGTCTTCGACCATGGGCAAGCGACGGGGCGCCATCTCAGCCACAGATCTCGAGGCCCAACTGGAGGCCGACCCACACTTCGTTGCCCGACGGGAAGCGGCCGACGCCGAACGCGCTGAGCGTGAGCGGCTCCTCACGATCGCCGAACAGCCGGTCGTGGAGGACCTCAGAGGTCTTGGACTGGACTTGACCAGCGTTTGGGACCTGTACAAGATCCCCGACTCGCGCCCGCAGGCGATACCTGTTCTTCTCAAGCACCTAACTCTCGACTACCCGGGCCGGGTCCTGTTTGGCATCGGCACAGGGCTCAACGACAAGTCTGCTCGGGCCTGGTGGAGCGACATGCGCCAGATGATGCTCACAACTGAACGCGACGAGGTACGAGATCGGCTCGCCGCCGCGCTGGCCAACTGCGCGACACGAGAGCACTACGACGATCTATTGGCCCTCATCCGGGAGGACAGCCTCGGTGACAACCGCATCTACTTCCTGCGCCCCATCAACCGGATCGGCAACCGAATCAGCGCCGGTCAGGGTCGAGCCGTCATAGAGCAACTGGCTGACCACCCAGTGCTGGGCATCGAGTCGACCCGGATCCTGAAGGGTCGAAGCCGCAGCCAGTAGGCGCTCGCGTCACTCAGAGAAGACGCACGCATCTGCCGCGTTCCGCTCGCCGTGCCGATGAGCGGAAGGCGACCCGAGCACCATCTGTCCTTGCTGTAACGGCAAACGGCGCGTCCGCTCGCCCGCACGCCTATCCTCACCGCGGCCTCCGAACGGGCTGCTCGGGGATTCACGGTTCGGCGGGGCGATCAAGGTTGAGGCGAGGTCACCGCCGTCAGCATGAGCGCCGGGTGCAGCAGGTAGTAGGTCGAGCCTTCGACGTACGCGCCGTTTAGATATTCGAGGCCCTCTTCCCTGGCTGCGACAGGTCGACCGGCCATCACGAGCGAGGTGACCGACGAGATCGAGAGCGTGAAGTCCTCGTCACGCTCGGGTGGACCCGCTATCTGGTGACGGACTGAGAGATCTAGTGTCTGGGTCGCGAAGTCGATCTCGACCCGGCGCAGCGTCGTCCACATGAAGTCTGTCGAGCTGTTGGTGTTCCAACTCAACGCGCTCCATCCGCCGTGGCCGTCGGGTACGACGAACTGTCTTTCCACGGGGGCGACGGTGCCAGACGGCAAGAGAACCGCACGGTGACTCGTAGCTCGAAAGTGCAGCGCCATGGCGCCACCGAGGAGGCTGTGGACCGTCCCCAATTCGAGCGCCGTCATATCGATCTTCATCTGACGCTCGTTGAGCCAACGTGCCAGTTGCACGAAGTGGACTTCGGTGACCTGTGTGAACTCGATTAGCCACCGGCGGGGCTCGGGTGCCCACTCGTCGTTGATGTTGTTCACGACCAAGCCAAGGGAACCGGACTCCAGGTCTAGGTGGATTGCCTCCAGTTCGACCTCCTCGGACATCCCTTCGATGTCCCACAGCCACCCGGCCCAACTGCCCGCCGAGGCGTCCTGGTGCGTCATCACGTCACCAGTCTCGCTGATGCCGACTCGTCGAGCGAGAAGGTTTCAGTCAACGACCACCCGCCGATCTTGCGGCAACTAGACGTCCGCCTCAAGCCGCGTAGCGTGCGCGCTGGCGCTCACGGATCTGCCGCTGATGGGGCGCGGTCATGCCGAGATGAGGACTTCAGCGCGGACGCTTGGTACGACCGCTCGGAGACGCACGCTCATGCCACTGACAGTGCGCGGTCATGCCGACGGGCGGATGACCGTGGCAGAACGGCTAGTCCTCGTCGCGTGGATAGAAGTCCATCCAGAAGTAGCAGCCGACGTCCGCCATCGCTCGTATCAGCGTGGCTGGCAGAGTCATCGCCCGTTGTCCTTCCCGCGGTGACCAGGAGCAGAAGAGGCGGACAGACGGCGGCGTACCGGCACCGGCGAGTAGCGGTGGCACCTTCGTGATGATCCAGGCTTCTGCCTGAGCCAACTGCTCCTCCAACGTCGAGTCAGAGAAGGTGATCTCCACAAGTCGGCTGTCCGGGTCGCCTGCATCGTCGACGGAAATTGAGGTAAGTGCCCATTCCTCTGAGATCACCCGTGAACCGTCTCACGTCTCAACGCCCGCTCATGCCGCTGTCCGCTCGCTCGTGTCGATGAGCGGGTGGGGATCGAACGGGCCACACGGACCCGACCCGACATGTACGTTCGTCAACCGTGGAGCCCATCATGGCTGAGCAAGTTCCAGGCCTTCTCGTCGAGGCTCACCCGTGGATAGCGGAAGCGTGGGCTGAGGTAGCGGTTGATAACACGGACGCAGACAGCCCCGGGGGGCGACTGGGTTACCTGGACGCAGGTTGGATCGTGGCCCGACTCGCCGATCGCTTCGCCTCTGGCAACAGAGAGGACGTCGATGCTCTCTTCGAGTTGATCGAGCGTCTGATCGTCGAAGGCGACGACTACGTCAGCAACCTGGGCGTCATCGGGTATGTCGAGGGCATGCAGATGGCCACCGTGAGTACTCGCGGAGTCGATCCCGAGGAGTTTCGTCCCTGGCTGCGCCCTATGTCTTCGAGGTACTGGGAGGCGATCAACCGTTTCTGGGAATCGGGTACGCCAATCCCAGATCTCCGGCCAGAGTGATGCGCTCGAAGACGCACGCATCTGCCGCGTCGCGTCCGCTCGGAGACGCACGCTTGAAGTCGGTCAGCCGTTGCTGACGGTCAAGGTCACGCGGGGGCCAATGCGCTGCGTTCCGTGCTGCCAGCCATCTGCGTACGAGAGGTCAACACCGCTGATGTCGACGGCCTCGCCGAACTCAGTTGGGGTGATGGCAAGGACGAGCTGTTGTCGTGACTCCGACCCCAGTGAGATGGTCGCGCCAATAGCCGGCTCGAGCGAGGTGCAGGCTTGATCGATCCCCGCGCCGCGCGCCAGGCCCACCCCTCCCGCCGGGCCTACGGTGCAAATCAGCACGCTCGTCGTCAAGGGGGCTCCCCCGTCGACGACGACGGGGGACGCGGCGTCGATTCTCACGGTCCTGTTCTTGTCGGAGTAGAGGTCTGCGATCCCGACGAATGTGGTCAGTCCAGGACGTGCCGCGCTGTCGTGCACCTCGTTGCCAGCGGGTGGGAAGGCCGTCGGGTGTCGCCACAGCCAACCCAAAGTGCCCAGTCCGCCCAAGACGAGGACGCAAACGATCACGCTCACGGTCACCACCACTGACCGGTTCGGAGCTGGCCGCGGGCCGGCCACCGTCACCACTGGGTCGGGATGCGAACCGGTCGGCGCGTGCTGGCTCATGCCGGCAGTCTGACACCAGGTCGACCTCGGCACCCGGTACTCACAGGTGAACCATCCGCTCATGCCGCAGATAGAGCGGCCTGCCATGCCGATGTGCGGACGCCTGGGTGGGCCGTTGCGTTAGCATCCACTTGAGTCGCAGAGCGATCCCGGGGAGGGTAATCCGTGGAGATCCGAAGCCTTCCGCGTCAGATCTTCAACGAACTCCGGTTATGGCGTTGGACGTGGGTCGGGGTTGTGATCGTGGTTGTGATGCCGCTCCGGTACATGTCGGACGAGCGGCCAGATCACGCCCTGTTCGCCTTGGCGGTTGGAGTGACTCTCGCGCTTGTCGGGCGCGCATCGGACCACCGCACCGACTAACTGTGATGTCCGGCCAGGTTGTCCAACCGGGTGATGGGTGGTTGGCCGCCGAGTGCTGAGTGGGGCCGATGGTGGTTGTACTGGTGGATCCATCCTGCCAGGGCCGCTCGGCGGGCGTTCTCGGATGTGTAGAGCTTCTTGTAGGCCCAGCCGTCGGCCATGGTGCGGTGGAGTCTCTCGATCTTCCCGTTGGTCTGCGGGCGACGGGGTCGAGTTCTCTTGTGTTTGATCTCGAGCTCTTGGCAGGTGTCGCGCCACAGGTGTGAGATGTAGGCCGAGCCGTTGTCCGACATGACCCGCTCTACGTTGAC
This sequence comes from Nocardioides sp. URHA0020, assembly GCF_000620705.1. GTDB lineage: Bacteria > Actinomycetota > Actinomycetes > Propionibacteriales > Nocardioidaceae > Nocardioides. The sequence continues at coordinate 795 of NZ_JIAR01000006.1, read as the reverse complement.
GCCTCGTTCGGCGAACCACGCGATCGCTCGGTAGAGGACTCCGACCGCGGTGACGGCCTTCTCGTCGTCGTGGCACTCGGCGTAGGCCAGGCGGGTGTAGTCGTCGATGACGGTGTGCACGAAGCAGGTCCCCATCGACACGTCGTAGCGGTGGGTCTTCTTCCCGGTCCGGTTCCGGGTCGAGCGACGGTTCACGTTGCCCCGGTTCACCCCGACGAAGCGCCAGCCGCCACCATCGGGGATGTTGCCGAACTTCGTGGTGTCGACATGGAGCAGCTCCCCGGGCCGGGACCGCTCGTAGCGTCGCGCTGGTTCACCGGTGGTCCGGTCGATGTAGGTGAGCCGGTTGAGCCGGCAGCGGACCAGGACCGCGTGCACGGTCGAGGCTGGCATGCCGAGCTTCGCGCCGATCTGGACCGGTCCGAGGCGTTGCTTCCACCGCAGGTGCACGATCTTGCGCACCACCGGCGGCGGTGTCTTGGCGTGCTGGGTGTGGCGGGCCGAGGACCGGTCGTTCATCCCGGCGATGCCCTCGTCACGGTAGCGGCTCGCCCACTTGTCCGCGGTGCGCCACGAGACGTTGAAGAACTCAGCCGCACGAGACGGTGGCCAACCGTCCTCAACGATCAACCTGGCCAGCCGCAGGCGGTGTCTGGGAGTCAGAGCAGCATTAACGTGGGACACGAAGGCCTCCTGGGTGGGAGCGGTTCCTAGATAGCTCCACTCCACACCGGGAGGCCTTCACCCATCTACGGGTTCGCCGTACCCGATCGCACAACGTGCCTGGGCATCACA
>NZ_JIAR01000005.1 GCF_000620705.1 Nocardioides sp. URHA0020 | reverse complement strand
CGAGCGCACGCTACGCGGCATGAGCGTGCGTCTCCGAGCGCACGCCACGCGGCACGAGCGTGCGTCTTCGAGCGCACGCCACGCGGCATGAACCAGCGTTAGGTTCGGCGTAGCCGCGAGCGGACGTCCGACCAACGCAAAGAGCGTGCCCACCACGGGGTCTTCCCTGGTCTACGCCGCACGTACCAAGTTGCGAGCAAGGCGAGCGTCATAACCAGCCAGACGATGCCGAAGCCCAGGCCCTCGTCGGAGATCCACCAGACCCCGAGCGCAAAGGTCCAAGCCGCAAAGACGAGTAGGAGCGGTTCAGCCTTCTGCTCTTCGCTCATGCCCGAAGCCTATGGCCTCCGACGCCACGGCAAACTGGATCGCGGCATGAGCGGATGTTCGAGTCGGGAACCCCGACACCTCCCGCCGAGGAGTGAGTTCCCCGGACCCGGCCCGGCTCGAACGGGCAGCCACCCTCACCATGCGGCGGGCAGGACGCCCCCTTACCGGGTAGGTGCGCCTTGGGCGGGTTCAGGTGGAGCGTAGATCCTGTCCGGCCCCCATAGGCACCTCTATTGAGAGGAGTCGCTCACCATCAGCGGCAGATGATTGCGCTTGGACGTCTGGTCGCTTCGGAGGCTCGACTTAGTCGCCGAGAAGACTCGCAAGAGCGAAGATGCTCACGACGATGCCGACCGGTATCGAGGCGACGACCCCGAGGATGGCTCCAACTCCAAGGCGGCGTGTTTGCGGCGACAGGCAGAGCAATACGCCGTTGACGAGAATCAGTGTCAGGACGACGAGAATGGCGTCGATCGCCCCGTCCGTGACCGGCGACCCCGAGTTGAGTGTGGGGTCAATGTCGGCATGGACGGCGAGGCTGATCGAAACGATCATCAGCGCGCTCACGTTCGCGAGAATCGCGAGGGCGGTCTTTAGCACTCTTCGCTCACGAGGCGAACGTTGCCACAATGCCTCGCCTCGTGAGGTGATTCGCTCGAACGAACCCATGCCCGCTCATCGGCACGACCGAGCGGAACGCGGCAGATGCGGATGATTCTCGGGGCTTCCCGACTGGCCGTCAGGAGACCTCAATCGCTATTCGGTTCGTCAGGGTGCGGCGTGAGTCTGGGGACGTTGATCGAAAACCAGGCTCCGTGCGAATTGAGAGTTGGCGTGGTTCTCGTACCCCTCCTGGTCCTGGTAGAGGTAGACGTGGCGCACCTGGCCATGTCGCCGGTGGTCGGGTCGACGCCGTAGATCGCATCGCATAGACCGCTGATCTCGGTCGGGTAGAGCCCAGGATCGGTGGGACTTCAGAGTCCATGTATCCACTCCCCGTCTTTCGTCTGGTGGTGCCACGGCTCTTCCCGGCTACCGCTGACCGTGCCAGGGTGAGCGCACTGAGGACCGTGTGGCGGTTCATGTCGAGATCAAGGGCAATGTGATGGCTGCGCGAACCGTCAGGCTTCGTTCGGAGTCCGGACACTTCGAGATCCAGCCGGCCGATGCCGCGGACTGGACCGTCTCGCCGGTGTCCACGAACCTCCTCCGCGCCGACGAGCCCGGCGCCCTCCTCATGGTCCTGACGGGGTCGCAAGATGGGCCATTCCGGGCTGAGCTTCAAGTCCTCGACGCGAGGCCCGCGGTCGACGAGACCTGGGAGGACATCGTCGAGGTGAGTATCAACACCCCCACTGGTCTCGTCATCTCCGATGTGCCGCCTGGACGGATCGTTGATCTGGTGGATGGTGAAGGCGAGTACCGCGTTCGCGTGAACGCCTCGGGGCGTAGCAAGGCCCGGGTAGCGGAAGCAGGTGCGGCTGAGAAGTACCTCGTTCAGGTGTGGCCCGCCCCTGTCACCGAGGCGACGCTGGTCGCCGGATGCGGTGATCTAGAGCCGTCAATCATCCCATTCACCGAGTTGCCCGAGTACCAAGCCGCTGTCGCCGGCGCTGCCCTCATAGGCCGCGCTCTCGACGCTGCCGGAGACGGCATGCCCGCGCTGTCAGGCGAGCGCGGCGACGTGGTCGTCGAGCGCGTCCTGTCGACCCGGCAGTCCGTCGCCTACGCGACGATGTCCGTCAGTGTCGGATTCGAGTACGGCTTCGCTTCTTCTAGCGGCGGGCGGCCGGTCGGCTGGTTCTTCAACAACGAACTTCCAGAGCACCAGACGATGCGGCTGACGGGAAGCGGGGGGCGGGTCCACGTTCGCATCACACGGCTCGAGATGGTCAAGCCAAGACGGGCCCGAGTTAAATGGGAATGGGTGCGTCCACCCGCTGGGTCCGTGGTCAAGTCGTACTACGAGATCAATTTTGAGCAGCTCGTCCCGGTACTGGATTTGCCTCCGGAGCGCGAAGTGACCGTCGAGAAGCTTTCCCCGGCCGAGGACGGCACTCCCCAAAGCCTGGTTCGAATCACCCACCACGACCTACCTATCGAATGGGTCGATGCGATGCGGGCCTACTGGGACTTTCACCTGGCGTACAGCGCGTCGCTCGCACCAATCAACCAGTAGAGCCGGTCGTGGTCCCTGCCGGGCGGGCGGCCGAGTATGAGGGCGCTCGTGCGCGATGATGATCTCGGAGTCCTGAAGGCTGCAGTTGCATGCAGGCGAGCCGCAGCTCAGGGTCGTGCCCTCGGACATCGATCCACAACCTGCGAGTAGATCGAACCGGCTTGAACGGGGTGCTGCCGGATGGCCCACTGAGGTGGGCGAGGAAAGTTTGCGGCCTTTGCCGGCGATCGCCCGCCTCGTCGATCGGCATACGCGGCATGAGCGTGCGTCTTCGAGCGCACCCTACGCGGCAGATGAGTGCATTGCTCGGGTCCTACGTCAGCAGGTCCTCGACCGTCTGGACGACGGCGGCGTACGCGCCATCGACGTCACGAAACTCGGGGCAGAGGCTGTCGCCTTCCCCGTCGGCAACCCACACCACGTCAGCCCAGCCCCCGGTCCAGACGCAGACCTCGATCTCGTCGTCGCCGTAGTCGATGCGAAGTCCGAGAGACTCAGGAACCTCAACGGCCGCACGATCCGGCGTGATGGGCTGCGGCCACGAAGCCCGCTCGTCTCGCCAAGTGAGTGGCCCGACGCGAGCCCGCTCGCGCCACTCAGGCATGACGCCTTCAAGGCGGCGTGCTAGTTCGTCCAGGTCAACGTGGTGTTCCACGTATCCATCGTGCCCGACCGGTGCAGGCCATGTGTCCGTTGCGCGCATCTCGGCATGACCGCGCACCATCAGCGGCATGAGCGGATGCGTCGAGCAGGGCGCGCGGACCTTTCGTTCAAACCACCACGGCTCCCGAGGAGCTGTTCGTACACTCCACCGGTGAGTGTCTCCCGGGTGGTCAACGCGTCCCTGCTAGCAATTCTCGCCCTGGCCGTCTTGGGGGGCTGCGGTGCCGGGGAATCATCCGTTGCGACTGACACTGCCTCCACGGCGACAAGCGGTTCCGCGCAGGCATCCGACGAGTCGCTGATTCGCGGGGTTGTAGCCGAGTGGGTAACGGCCAGCGAACACGGAAATTACGCTCAGGCATGCTCACTCCAGACGCGGCGGTTCACGCAGTCCCTGCTCGATGAGGCGAACGACCCTCAGTTCAACGAAGACTTTACTTTTGACTGCCCCACACTGCTGGAGGCAAGCGCTGACATCGAGGGCTCCGACGCCAAGGTTTCCGAGGTCAGGATTCAGGGATCGAAAGGTACGGCGACTGTCGACTCGAGTACTTGGCGTTTCGCCCAAGTCAGCGGTGACTGGCTAATCGACTACGCCAACTAGGCGCCAGCCCGTAAAGGCTCACCGCATAGCCGCGCGGATCGCGGCATGAGCGGACGTCGTCGTATGCATGTGCGTGGTTTCTCATTGACTCGACCCGATGTGGTCATCCAGCACTGGCCGGGATCGCGACGGTTGAGAGAACCTGGCGCGCGGTCAGTCAGTTTCGACGGCGACGACGACCGGCTTGGCTCGGTCAGTCGCCTATTGCGGACGGCGTCGCAATGCCGGGCACCCCGTTGCGGCGCTTTCGTTCGCGACGGACGTCAAGGACGGCGCTGACCGTGACGATCACGGCGAAGATCGGGAGCACCCGTATGGCCGATCCCACGTCGGTTCTGAATCCGAGGACTGCGCTGCCCAAGTTGAGTGCACCGAAAACGGTCGCGCAGATCAGGAACTTGGTGACTGCCTTTCGCGCGAGGGCCATCGACTTCCTAGTTGTGATCGTTCGTCGGGTGTGTCGGCACGAGCGCAACGTGCTCTGGGGACTGTAGCGATTCCAGGTGCGTGCGAGGCGTTGTTCGTGGATCTCGGGGTCAACGCCGTGCTCTTGTTGAACGGGTCCGGGCAGAGGGAACGAGGCCTCGGTCAGTTCTCGGGTTGGGCGGCGACGTGCCCCCAGATCGACAGGATCACGAGGCCACTCTCGCTAGCACGATCCGTCCTCATCTTGGCAGTTCCGCGCACCGTCAGCGGCATGTCCGGATGGTTAGGGCTGGGGGCGCTCGGGGTCCGAGAGCGTGACACTCCCGGAGTCGTTGACAGTGAACTGAGTGCTGCCGCGGCATCTCGGCAACTTGCGTTGAAGGCCACGTAGAACGGCGATGGACTCTGCATCCGGCATCCCGCTGGTGGTCGGCCAGTCAAGTCCCGATCCGAAGACATCGCTGGCAAAGACAGCCTCGGCGGCGGCCAACACCCGCCGCCAGTCCTGGCTTGAGAGCACCTCACCGGACTCGATGCGCTCCCAGAGCGCCCAGGTCTCGCCGGACATGGTCGCGGCTTTGGTGAAGCCGAGCGCGACAGCCAGCGCGTCCGTGGGTTTCGCTGGTCCACCCCACTCAAGCATCGCCGCTCGGAGGAACCGTCGCTCTCGGTCATCGAGCGCGAGTGGCTCATCGGGTTCTTCGGGCACGCGCAGCATGCTGCCACGGCGCGTTCCCATGCGACCGCTCATCGGCAGATCCGGTCGCCGGGGCGCAGGTCGACTGCGGTGGTTAGAAGCACCTTGCAAAACGCGCGGGTCGCGACAGATCCGGATGTTCGGCGCACTCGGCACATACTGGTGCGATGTCGAGCGAACCTCTCGCCGTACAGGTCATCGTCAACGATCCCTGGGAGTTCACTACCGAAGCTGGCACCAACGTGTTCTCGGCGTCCGTGCTCCTCGTCTCATCGGAGGCGGGTGCGCCGCGCTTTCCACTCGTCGTGCGTCTAGAAGAGCCGATCCGTGCTGCGTGCTTCGAGGGAACGGACCTCTTCGTCGTGACGGCCCATGAAAGAAGCATGGCGTACAGCCGACTGCTGGCAGGTGAGCCGATCGAGTCCGGGCTGACTGGCATCTCGAAAGCTCAGGCGGAGGGAGTCGAACCTTTCGACACCAGCAGTTGGAGGGGGCAGTTTCCCGCTGCGCGCGCGACACTGCGACTGCCTTAACCAGCCGCCAGACACTCAGTGGAACATCCGCTCATCGGCATGTGCGGAACGGCCGAGTTGCGGCAAAAGCGTGCGCTGCCTAGTTGGAGGCGGGTGCGCCTCGACCTTGAACCCACGCCCGGAAATTGAACAGGCCCTCGCCCAGGTTCAGCGGCCCACACGCGATGTGAAACGTCCCGTCCTCGATCCACATCTGTAGCCAGTCGTGCTCGCCTCGCTTGTGCTCGAATCTGTCGAACGGCCGCGCTTCTAGGTTCGTGTCGGTGAGTTCGAGGCGAACGCTCCATCCCGGGTTGTCAAGCCTCTCGATACTGACTCCGCCACCGTGTTCCCAGTATCCGTCGCAATTCGACATGTACCAGCCCTGGAGCCAGGCGAGCGCAGACGGGTCGTCGAAGTGGGCCAAGTAGTCGAAGTCGCCGTTGTCCACGACCGGCAATTCAGGGTCTGCCTCGGCCATGTGTCCTCCGTTGACGGCGCATTCGGCCGGGGTGCAACGTATCAATCCGACTCCGGTTGGCCCGACCGCTCACCGGCACTTGAGCGCACCACTTGCCGAATGCGCTGTACCGTTCGCGTCGTGTTCTCGATCCCGGTCGTTCCGCTCGTCGTCGTCATTGTCGTCGCGGTGGTCGTGATCGCGATCGGGCGATCTCGCCGGTAACCGGAGGCGCGACCCGCGTCCGCTCATCGCAGATCGGGATACTGAGGCCCATGCCGGCCGGTGATTCTCGACCTATCTAGTGGTGCAGTCGGCCTCGTGCGAAGTGGCGTCGGTGCCATCGGGACACAGAACCGCTCTTAGTGAGGTCTGGACGGAGTGCGCCTCACCATCGACCTCGTAATCGACGTTTACCGATTGAACGACGATCGGATCGGTCGCGCCGGAGGAGAGCAGTACCGCAATGTCGAGCGAGCAGCCGTTGAGTGTGCCGCCGAGATGAGTGTTGTCCGTGATCGAGCGGTACGTCGCAGGCGGCCGTCCTGGCGTTCCGATGGCATCCGGAGTGTCGTCGTACCAGGTGGCCCGGCTTGCGATGCGATCGTCTTGTCGAGTGGGAGACGTCGTGATCTTGGTGATCATCACGTCTACGGGGTCCTCACCCTGAACGAGGCAACCGGACACCTTGAACCAGAGGCCGGTGTCGACCGGATCGGCCACAAGGCCCCCGGCGGAACGCAATGTCATCGGACCCTCAGACCTGTCATCGCATGAGGTGGTGACAACGCAGACAAATAAGACCGCGACCGGGAGCCAGACCAGACGGGGTGAGCGCACTGCATCATCATGCAGGTTGCGCCGGTCGCTCGGGACATCGCCGATGAAGCCAGAACTAGCCCTGCTGCGAGCATCCGCTCATCGGCAGAACAGCGAGCTGATCGCGGCATGAGCGTGCGTCTCCGAGCGCACGCTACGCGGAAGAAGTCGTGCAGGAGCGCGCCGGATCCACCTACGGGATGGCACTGCGCGTCCGAGCAGCGCTGAGGCGTCGCTTGGGCCTACGCCAAGGCTGGCGAGACGATGAACACGAGCCAGCCGAGGAAAAGCAAGATTGCAGCAGCGGCCCCCAGCAGGACGCCGAGTCCAGCCGGGCGGGTGCGCTTCCACGGTACGAGGATGACACCGTTGACTACGACTTGAATCCACGCGGCCACGATGAACGGGGACCAGATGTCCTGCGAGACCACGTAGTCGGTTGTTTCGTGCCGGTCGTAGTCAGCCAGCACCCACACGATGTTGAGGAAGAGTGCCAGAAGGTTCGCGACTGCGAAGACTGCGGCCACTAGGACGAGCTTGCGGTCGCTGCGCCGGCGGGTGCCGTGCTCGTCCAAGACAGTCATGCCACACATCGTGCTTCACGCAGTTCCGCTAGCAATGAAGTTCCGGCGAACCCGTGGGAGCAAGTCCAAAGCGTCGGGCTCAATCATGGCCGAAGCGACCGCTCATGGGTGCGCACGCTACGCGGCAGAAGCGGGCGTTCCAGCCGCACGGCTACGAACTCGTGCCAGACTGCGCGCCGTGACCACCAAGCGCCTCGGGATCGCCGCAGCAGTCCTTGCATTCGACGCAGCGCTCCTACTGATTGTCGGCGCAGCGATGTGGAGCGAGCCCCCATTCGAGGCGGAGGAGGCTGTCGGGAAGGGGTTGATGGCTCTGGGGGCGGCGCTGGCGATCCCTGCGTTCGTCATGGTCTGCGCCTTCCTGAACGCGTGGGCCACGCAGCGGCCCGCACAAGAGGAGAGCCGTAGCGACTGGGACGTCGTCTGAGCAAGCGTTCTCGGCGCGGTTGAATCGCGCTTGACGTGAGGAAGTGCAGTGGCTGGTGCGTTGTTCACTGTCTTCATGACCGCAGCCGCGGTTGGGCGGAATGTCGGTACAACCCCCGGAACGCGGCATGATGCGTATGGACCAGGCGACAAAAACGAACCGATTGTCAATCGGGTAGCGGCCATCGGATCCCGAGGATCCTGGCGAAGACGGACGCTATTGCCATGCCGTCAAAGTCGCTCTGTCCGCCGGCCCTGACTAGAACCTCGTGCAGGTTCCACCCCTCAACGCTCAGGCGACAAAGGTTCTCCTCAGCTTCAACGTAGACCCAGTAATCGATGCAGCTCACGTCATCCCAGTACTGTTCGCCGTAGGACTCGACGATGCCGCTGTCCGGGTACGACTCAGCGAACTTGCTTGGGTCGGCCTCCCACAGGATCGCGGCAACGGGATCGTCCGGCTGGGCGGGAAGTGCGTGTCTCACGAAGCCGACGTTGGCCGCTTCGAAAACCGGGTCGCAGTAGGCGCAGACGGTCGCAGCCCACCGCCCGTCGAATGTCGTCACCGGATGAAGATAGCGGGCGGGGCAGTGCAGGACGCCCGCCTTTGGGCCTACGCTGCTCAGGCTCCGGTCCTTCCGTCGACCCCCTCGCGAAGCAAGTCGGCGTGTCCGCAGTGCTGGGCGTACTCGGTGATCATTCGGAGCATCAGCCAGCGCAGATCGACATCTTCGTACCAATCCAGCGGTCGCGCAGTCTCGTCGAGCTCGTGAGCGGCGACGATGTCGCGGGAGACGGCACACTCCTCGCGCCAGGTCTCCAAATCGGCGACGAAGTCAGCTTCCGTCGGCAGGTCGAAGTCGAGCTTGGGATTGTCTTCCGTGAAGAAGACGAACGGCACATCGCGTCGCTCGAAGTTCTGCTGGAACCACCAGCGTTCGCACCCAGCGAGGTGGCGGACCAAGCCGTGAAGCGACAACGTCGATGGCGGCATGGACCTCGTCCGCGCCTGCTCTGGGCTCAGGCCGCGACACTTCATCTCCACCGTCGCCCGGTAGTACTCCAGATACGCCGCGAGCGCCTCACGCTCGCTGGCCACGCGCGGAATGCGCGGTCGGTCATCGTCCGGCCAGTGAGGAGAGAATGCGTCGTCCGTCAGACCGGACTCCGACCCGACGGCGCCTTCTGGGCAGTTGTCGCTCATGCACCGCACCCTGCCACCGATTCCGTGCCGCAGTGATTGGTCCGACCCCTGGCAGGGACGCGGCGACTTCCCCGAGGACTTCTTGATATACGAGGAACTCAGGCGAAGGATCCACTCCAACTAGCACTCGCTCATCGGCAGGGTTGCGCAATGTCCGCGGCAGATGAGCGCGTTTGGAAAACGGGGGCTACGAGTTAAGCCCAACCGGAACGCGCTGGAAGCCTCGACACTCCTCCGGCACGACGGCATCAATTTCCGGAAACCTTCGGCGCAGGTCCGCGCCCGCCTGGATGTCGTCGCCAAGACGCACCGTCTTCCCCTCCGAACTGATCCGGAGGGATTCGCCGCTTCCTAAGACCGTGGTTCCTGGCGGCCAGACGATCAAACGGCCCTGGACCGGGCTCGAATCCACGAACCCGACACATGAATCGCCTAGTAGCCCAAGCGTCCCGCCAATGCCGGTCCCGACACTGACCGTGCCATTTTCCGCATCGTAGGCGTCCTGGCTCTCGACGATCACCACAGCCTGACCGGCGTGGAGAACCCGGGCTTGCTGATCAGCCCGAGACCCTTGCCATGCGAACAGTCCGACACCAGCAACGCACGCGACGACAAGGGTCGACATCGCGATAAGAACTGAGCGCTTCACAGGCGGATTCTAAGCAGGGGCTTCAGCCCGCAGAGCGAGGTACCCACTGCATGGAGGTCACGGAAGACGTCCGCTCATCGGTGCGGGCTCGATCTGCGGCATGTCCGGATGGCCGCACCGCACCTACCTGCGGCATGAGAGTGCGCTTGTCCGGTGTCAACAGCCCTCAACAATCATCACCAAGACCCGGCGGGAGTCATCGCGAAACTCGCCGATGTCGAACACGTGCATGCCGTTGTCGTCATCTCCGGCCCAGACCTCCTCGACCTCGGCGAGTAGGCCGGGGAGGTTCGGTCCCGTGTGCTGATGCGGAGCCCCGTGCTGAACGTGCGTGACGAGAGCGTCAGAGCGCGCGAACAATCGGCGTGCTTGCCTGGGCGTCAGGTTTTCTTGGCCTCGCCTACGCCAGAGGACTCCCGACTCGTCCGTCCAGGTGCGACGGTGAAGAGGATTGACAACCTCGTACTTCTCGCCAATGACCCTGGTCGGGACCGCGTCGTCACATACAGACGTGTACGGCAGATCAGTCACACGGGCAGTATCCGGCAACCAATGCCTGTTGGGCGTGCGAATGGCGGCCTGGGCGGGCCGGGACGAACGTCCGGGCCGACTGGATCGCGGCGTGACCGGATGGCCGCAGCGCCGCTATCTGCGGCATGAGCGGCCGTTCCAACTCCCGACGTTCAGGCGGTTGGAATACCGCTGTGAGATGCGGACTGCTCTAACGCAGTCCGTTGGCGTGGTCGCCGCATCCGGAAGAAGCAGCACGCGACGACCCCAGCCAGGCCGATGGCCACGGCGGCCACCGGGGTCCGTCCTCGCGGTGTGAGTGTCGCCGTCTCCGGGTGCGACGAGTCGTAGTACACCACTACAGAACTCTCGCGGCGGAACAGCGGCTGATAGTCGCACCATCGTTGTCCGTGGGGGGACTTCATGTGGAATTGTGCCCCATGCACGGTGTAAGCGACGTTGAAGTAGCACTCCTTGCCATCCATCCGGAAGCCGAACCCCGTGATGTCGCCAGCGGTTGATGCGTCCGTGCTCGGAACGCGCAGGATGCCGACAGCACCGAACGCGACTACGGCCAGGCTGAGAAGTAGCCACCGCCCGAACTCCGACCGCAAGACGCTCCGCAAGGTGCTCACCGGCCAGATCCTCGCATGGCGACAGTCGTGCGACAGCGCTTTGAGCGTCGTCCGCTCATCGACATGTGCGAGCTCGGACAGCGGCATGTCCGGATGGCCGCAGCGCACGCGATCTCTGCGGCATGACTGGATACTCAGGCGCTAGGGAAGCGCGGCAGCGGCACGCCGTCGAGCGTTTCCTGGACACACGTCAACCAGTCCGCCCACGAGGCGGGGTCGTTGGTCCGGTAGTGGTCGTCAGTGGGCTCAAGCGCCACAAGCATCATTTGCACGGACACGGCGTCCGGATCGGGCTCCCGATCCATGTACTGCCAGACAAGCCGGTAGGCCGTCTCGTACGCCTGGGCTTGGGTCAGTTGCACGTCGTCGTTCGCCACGAAGTGCAGGGTAGACGCGTGTTTCCCCACGACCGCTCATCGGCAGAATCGCGCACTTATCGGCGGCATGAGGGCGTGTTCGGTCCGTCGTCTGTGCGAGCTCGGACAGCGGCATGAGCGGTCACTCAGCACTACGCTCTGAATCGTGGACGGGGAGTACCCCTCAGCGGGGGTCGATGGGTTCGAGATAGGCATGTACGTCTCCTACGACGATTGTGGCGACGCTTGGGTCAAGGCACCTGACGGAACCGTCGGAACCCTCATCTGGGAGACCGGAGAATCCGCCTACTTCAAGGTCTCCATAGAGCCGAACGAGGCACGATGGGGTACCTACGCCGTGCAACTTCCGCTACCGCTCACTAACGACGACGAAGCGGCCGCCTACCTTGCTGCCCTGCTTCCTGAACTGCGGCCACGGTGGCAGGTTTGGGCACGAGAACGCAGAGCCTGACCGCACGCTCATCGGCATGACCGCGCACCATCAGCGGCATGACCGGTCACGCAAAGAGGTCCCAATGGTCCTCGTCATGACGGCACTCGCTGGGGTGCTTGGGACGACCGGGACAGTACGGACACTCCGCATCTCCGCACGCGCTGCTCGACCAGCGATCACACGAGGCGCAGAGATCAGCGTCGTGGTCGTCGCAGTAGAGCAGGTTGCTGCCGCCGCAAACCTCACACATCCGCTCCACGCGCCGAACCTAGTGCGGACAAAGCGACGTGGGAGGAGATTTTCGCACTCACATCGGCAGGAGCGAGCGGAACGCGGCATGTGAGTGCGGCCGGCTCATGGGGGAGAGGACGACGTTTCAGTCCGGGCGTATGCGACGATCCCGGCTTCAGTGCTTCGAGAGGGGACGAGTGCGGTGAGACGGAAGAAGAACTCGACCAGTGAATCGGCAAGTTCTCCCGCTGCAGAGGCAGCGTGCGCCGCGACGCCTCCGATCGACGCCGACGACGACTTCATCGCGTCCCGCTGGCCAAGCAAGATCCAACCTGCTGCTCGCATGGCACTGGAGGTTATGGCGGCCAGGGGCTGCGTTTCGGCGGCGGACGCGCTAGTGCGCAGTCCCTCCAGGAAGCTCGTCACCGGTCACGCCAGGGCGGGTTGCTCTCGTCAAACTCGTTGTAAAAGCCGTCGTAGTAGCCCTCGGGGACGATTGCGCACATCGCCTCGACGTATCCCTGAATACGTTCACCAACCGTGAATGCTGAGCCGTCGGACTTGCCTACGGTCACGCGGAAGCTCTCGTGGTTGTAGTCGTCGTGGATTGGTCGCTGATCCAGGACGACCAGCCTCGAGACGGGCTGGTCGGTGTTGTCGACGATGCTGGCCGCACCATTGCCGGTGATGACCCGTTCGCCCGTTTCGTGCGAAGCCGTAGTGCAGGAATTGTAGATCGTGAAGGACCTGGTGCCCGGTTCGGTTGCGGTTCTTTCGAATGACATGCCGTTAACCGTGAGATGGGAGACCCCAGCCGGCGCATCCTTGCCGTCGGCTCCAGCCGGTCCAGGTACACCGGTTTCTCCCTTCGCCCCCTCGGTACCGGGGAGTCCCCGGATGCCCGCTGCGCCACGCTGGTTCCAGACGAGCTTGGTTTCTCCCCTCTTGCAGGTGGCGGCGTTGGTCACAATTCGCATCGTGCCGGAGCTCTTGGTGTAGCAAGCGGCGATGACGCCGTCCGTCGATGGAATAGCGGCCCGGGCAACCCAAGCCCCTCCACTGATCGCGAGGGCAAGTCCTCCGGTGCTGAGCGCAGCGGTCTTCAGAGTGCGGCTCATCGGGGTGCCTCTCAGGCGGATGCGAAGCGATAGCCCCGCAACCTATTGCCGGAGGGGGTGGCGCACAGCCCTACTTTTGGGGAAGGGGAGCGCTCGCCACAGAGCGCCGTCGAAATGGGCGTCCAGTTGCCTTCTCGGAGCCAATCGCGCAGTGACAGGTCGCCTGCCTATAGGCCCTTGGCCCACGGTCGCGACGACATCGTCATTGGCTTACTGGACATCGCAAGCGATTGATGTCCCGGGTAAGGGTTCGCCGTTGACGAGGGCAGAAGCGATCGGCCACTCATTGGCAGATCCGGTCGCTCGGGAGCAGGTCGACCGCGGTGGTTAGAAGCACCTTGCAAAACGCGCGGCTCGCGACATGAGCGTGCGTCTTCGAGCGCGCGCTACGCGGCACGACCGCGGAACGCGGCAGATTCGGATGTCGGCTTGGGAGTCACCCGGCCCCCGTCAGGTACCGCGCGGATCGCCGCATGAGCGTGCGTCTTCGAGCGCACGCTACGCGGCATGAGCGTGCGTCTCGTCAGGTGGTCTGAGTCAGCCACCAGTCAAGGCTGGTCGTCGTCGCCTCCAAAGCATCGAGCCTCTCAACGGCGTGTGCAACGACTTCGCTGGGGAGTCGAACGTTGTGCTCGCTCACGTAGTGGGCAAGTCCCTCGGGCCACTGGTAGACACCGTCGGTGTACTCCAAGGCACCGTTGTCCTCTCCGCAGAACCGACACGGCGACAGACCCATGTACGAGACCGCCATCGTGCCGGAGGTGAGGTATGCCCAGACCGTTTGACGCTCGTCGTCGTCCCAAGTCGCGTCAATCAGCGAGTGGGGATCAGGGAACTCTGGATTCCGCTCGTTTCGCCAGTACCCGATGAGCCGCCGGATCTCCATGGTTGACAGTCTCACCGGAGCGCACGACGTACGCACGCTCATCGGCACGACCGAGCGGATCGCGGCACGACCGGATAGCGCGTCACGAGGCAGAAGGTCGGTTCCGTCGGCGCTCACGGCCGGGTCGCGGCTCTTCGAGAAGGAATACGATAGGCAGTGCGATGAGCGACGGCCAGGCCAAGAGCCGCGCCCCGTGAGAGACGTCAGAATCATGTGGCGCGACGGCCGCAACGAACCAAGCCATGACGAACGCCGCGGCAAATCCGAGATAGATCGGGCGCGCCAGCAGCAAGCGGACATGCCCCATGAGCCAACTCACCTGATCACTATTCCACGGTGGACCGAGAGGTGACGTGGCAATCGGTCATTGACATGTGCGAGCTCAGACAGCGGCATGAGCGTGCACTCGCTGTGATACTCAGCCCATGGGTCCGGAGGGTGTCTTCGCCGAGGTCAAGCAGGTCCTCTACAACTGGTGGGGCCGCATCGAGCCAGATGCTGGGGCAACTCACTTCGGCGTTAGCGCCCAGGTGCTCATCGGTTCGATGGACTGCGACGACGCCGATTCGTTCGATTGCATCCTGTGTTCGCCCAGCATGTTCGCCGAACGATTTGACCTCACGCAATGGGGCTCTGGGTTCGCGGAAGATGTCCTGCCAGGCGGAGATGTGCTGCCGGTTCATGGAGTGTGGCTCATGAGGGCGTGGTCACCGGCAGCCTTCGAAGCAGCCGTTGCGCGGCTTGTCACTGCAAGTAGTCCAGGTCCTGACTGGGGGACGGTTGCCAACCGCATCGGTCTCCACCTGCCCTGGGAATACGACTATAGGCATGACGACGAACTGAACCAGGGCGGTGGATTGCCGAGAATGGCGCACTCCTTCTGGCACGACGAGGCCCGCAAGTAGCCTCGGGCCAAGCCTCCGCACATCGGCAGTTCCGAGCTCGGACAGCGGCATGAGCGTGCGTCTCCGAGCGCGTCAGAAGATGCCTGAGCCCAAGACCCAGAGGACCCACGCCAGCGCACAGGCACAGCCGCCCATCAACAAGCCCGGTTGGGCCGCCCGGCGAGACGTGAAACCTAGGGCCATGCCAAGGATGGCTAGAGCACTGCCGCAAGCAGCCAGCACGAGTGGTCCGGTCCACCTCCAACTTTCCGCGACACCTACTCCGCAGGTGTCGTCGCACCTGAAACTCCACAGGAGCCACGAGAACAGAAGCCAGCCAAGCGCAGCGAAGCCCACCACGAGGGTGACAACGACCTTGGCAGCGACCAGCCATGACTCACCGCGAGAATCGACCGGCTCTGTGGAACCCATGCGCGGCATCGTTTCACCACGGGACTCACTTTGCTGGTCAAACGACACAGACAGTCGAATGACCAGATCGACCCGGTCAGAGCCGGCACCTGACGAACGAGTCTGAAACGGCAGCGACGACCTCAATTCGGCGGGAGTGCGCGCCCCACTCCCGGCATGAGCGGATGTGCGGCGACAGGTCAGCTTGACTCACTCATCATCGAGATTCTCGATACCTTCACCCCGTGCCACCGATGACCGCCTCCGGGACTCCGCCGCCCGACATCTCTGGCTGGATGTACATCGCCTGCCTCGGGGTCGTCGCGCTGGGCGCCTTCAACGTTTGGCGCTTCCGCACAGGCTGGCGAATGCTCGGCAAGTACTACCGCCCAGGAACG
>NZ_JIAR01000004.1 GCF_000620705.1 Nocardioides sp. URHA0020 | reverse complement strand
GAGGTTGTCTGGACCGTCCTGGTCGATCCCGAGGGCAACGAGTTCTGCGCCTTCGAGGGCTGAGAGACCGACCTTTTCGGCGGGTTCGGGGACCACCGCCGACGGAAAACCGATCACGACACCGATTCGGCCGTCCCTAGTCCGCAATAACGTTGCCATAGCCCACCTGGGCCATTTCGGACAACTGCGCCCATTTAATCCACAAGATTCGGTCAAGATCCTCTCGTGAACCGTTTCAACGGCGTGTCGGGCCCAACCGACCAACTCGAGTCCACCGACCCCAGCCTGCTCGCTGAGGAGTACGTGCCCCTCGTAGCACACCTGGTGCGCGAGCTCTCGGCACGCATCCCGGCCTCCGTGGACCGCGACGACCTCCGCTCCGCGGGACTGGTCGCCCTGGTCACCGCCGCCCGGGCCTTCGACGCCACCCTCGGGGTCCCCTTCGGCGCCTACGCCGCGACCCGGGTCCGCGGCGCCCTGCTCGACGAGCTCCGCTCCATCGACTGGGCCTCACGCGCCGTACGCCGCCGCAGCCGCGACATCGAGTCGACCCGCCAGCGCCTCGCCACCGCGCTCGGTGCCTTCCCCGACGACGCCGCCGTGGCCCGCACCCTGGGACTGACCCCCGCCGAGGTCGCCCGCACCGACGCCGACGTCTCCCGCGCCACCGTGCTCCCACTGCACGGCACCGACCACTCCATCGCCGACGTCCTGCCCGCCGCGACCCCCGGGCCCGCCGAGGTCCTCGAGCGCACCGAGCAGGTCGAGTACCTCACCGACGCCATCGAGGAGCTCCCCGAGCGCCTGCGCGCCGTCGTACGCGGCTACTTCCTCGAAGAGCGCCCCATGGCCGAGATCGCCGCCGAGCTCGGCGTCACCGAGTCCCGGATCTCCCAGCTGCGCGCCGAAGCCCTCGTGCTGCTGCGCGGCGCCCTCGCCGCCGCCCTCGAGCCCGACCTCCTCGACACCACCACCGACCAGGCCGGCATCGTGGCCCGCCGCCGCGCCACCTACGCCGCCTCCGTCGCCGCTCGCCACGCCTCCCGCCGAGGCACCCCCGCCGCCGTACGCTCCGCCTGATCCACCGGTCGGTCGAGTCCCGCAGGATCGAGTCAGCCAGACGACGTGCCCGCCGACTCGGGCCACTACACGGGGCTCTTCGCCGACCCTGAGGGCAGCATCCACTCGTTGTTCGCTGTCGTCTGACCTTCGGGCCGACTGGCGGCGTGTTCGCGAATGCCCGCCGAGACTCGGACGCGCTGCAGCACTGCTCCGACGTACGCCGCCGCCCGTCCCTCCAGCGCAGCGTGACGAGTGACCAGGCCGATGCCGGTCAGCCGCGGGTCGAGGCGTCACCGGCGCCCGGCGGCACCTGCGCCCATTCGTCGTCACTGACCTCGTGCATGGTCAGGTTGAGCAGGCGCAGTGACGCCCGGACGGCCTCGACGTCACCCGCCGAGAGCCGGGCCGCGAGGTCGGTGAGCTCCTCACGACGCCGTTGAGCGACCGCGTCGAGCAGACGCCGGCCCGCCGCGGTCAGCTCGATCTGGACCACGCGCCCGTCCTCGGCGGACCGACTGCGACCCACCAGCTCGAGCCTCTGGAGACGGTCACCGTGCCGACTGGCGTTGGAGGGGTTGACGCCGAGGTGCTCGGCGATCTCGCCCACGCTCTGCGGGCCGTGGGCGGCGAGCAGGACCAAGAGGCGGTGCTGGGCGACGGTGATCTCGACGGGTGCCGCGGCGATCGAGCGGATGGCGATGCCGACCAGGGCGCGGCTGGTCGTCAGCAGCTCCTCCACCAGCACCTGACGCTCCGTACCCGCCCTCACGTCTCACCCCTGAGTCTTCACCGTCACGACGTTGCCCATCTTCGCCTACGACCATCCCCATACGTATGCGCTAGGGCATGGAATTGAGGAACGGCGGGAACCGGCCTGACGGAAGACAAGGAGACCTCGATGTCTGATCGCGTTGCTGACATCTACGGCGTGCGCACACCGCACGCACGAGGGACCGTGTGGCCCGCCCGGGTGGACCAGTACCTCGACCCGGGCGTCACCGAGGATGCGGTGGACCGGTGGGTGCAGTCGGCCTGCCTGCTGTGCAGCAACGGCTGTGGCATGGACATCGCGGTCCACGATGGCCGGATGGTCGGCGCCCGGGGTCGGCCCGGTGACACCGTCAACCACGGACGGCTGGGACCCAAGGGCCTGTACGGCTCGACCCGCTGGGCGCACGCCCCGGACCGGTTGACCGTGCCGCTCGTGCGAGAGGGCGGCCGCCTGGTGGAGACGGACTGGGAGACCGCGATGGCACGCATCGTCACCACGTCCCGAGCACTGCTGGAGGAGAAGGGTCCGCTGAGTCACGGGTTCTACACCTCCGGTCAGCTGTTCCTCGAGGAGTACTACACGCTCGCCCTCATCGGGAAGGCCGGGCTGGGCACCCCGCACATGGACGGCAACACGCGCCTGTGCACGGCGACGAGCGCGGCGGCGTTCAAGGAGTCGTTCGGCGCGGACGGCCAGCCCGGCTCCTACACCGACATCGAGCACTGCGACGCGGTGTTCCTCTACGGGCACAACATGCCGGAGACCCAGACGGTGCTGTGGACGCGCATCCTCGACCGCACCCGGGGCGCGGAACCGCCTCGGGTGGTGTGCGTGGACCCGAGGCGGACCCTGGTCGCGCTCGAGGCCGAGCGCACCGGCGGCGTCCACCTCGCGCCGCGCGTCGGCACCAACATGGCGCTGATGAACGGTCTGACGCGTGAGCTCTTCGCCCACGACTGGGTCGACCACGAGTGGGTGGCCGCGCACACTGTCGGGGTCGACGAGCTGCGGGACGTCGTCGCGCCGTACACCCCCGAACACGTCGCCGACGTGTGCGGCGTCGACCCGAGCGACCTCCGCGCGGCCGCACGCATCTTCGGTGAGAGCCAGGCCGTGCTGTCCACGGTGCTCCAGGGCTTCTACCAGTCCCACCAGGCCACTGCGGCCTCCGTCGCCGTGCACAACCTGCATCTGCTGCGCGGCATGCTGGGCCGCCCCGGTGCTGGCGTCCTGCAGATGAACGGTCAGCCCACGGCGCAGAACAACCGCGAGTGCGGCGCCGATGGCGACCTGCCGGGCTTCCGCAACTGGGACAACCCTCGCCACGTGCAGCAGCTGGCCGACGCCTGGGACGTCGACGTCATGACGATCCCGCACTGGGCTCCCCCGACGCACGCGATGCAGATCTTCTCCTACGCCGAGACCGGCTCGATCGGGTTGTTGTGGATCTCAGCCACCAACCCGGCGGTCTCGATGCCGGAGTCTGCGCGGATCCGGCGGGTGCTCGGCGGCGATCAGTGCTTCGTCATCGTGCAGGACCTCTTCCTCACCGAGACCGCCGAGCTCGCCGACGTCGTGCTGCCCGCCGCCGGCTGGGGCGAGAAGACCGGCTGCTTCACCAACGTCAACCGCACCGTCCACCTCTCCGAGCGGGCCGTGGATCCGCCGGGCGACGCGCGGAGCGACCTCGACATCTTCCTGATGTACGCCGATGCGATGGGCTTCACCAACCGGTCAGGTCAGCCGCTGATCGGCTGGCGCACCCCCGAGGAGGCCTTCGAGGCCTGGGCCTCGGTGACCGAAGGTCGTCCGGTGGACTACACCGGGTTGTCCTACGACAAGCTGCGTGGCCCCAGTGGCATCCCCTGGCCGGTGAACGCCGAGCATCCCGACGGCACCGATCGCCTGTACGCCGACGGCGTCTTTCCCACGGACACGGACTACTGCGAGACCTTCGGCCACGACCTGCTCACCGGTGGCGCGGTCACCGAGCAGGAGCATCGCGCAAAGAATCCCGCGGGCCGAGCGTTCCTCAAGGGCGCTCCGTACACCCCTGCCCACGAGCAACCGTCCGAGCAGTACCCGCTGCTCTACACGACCGGTCGGACCGTCTACCAGTTCCACACCCGCACCAAGACCGGCCGTTCCCGCGACCTGAACGCCGCCGCGCCCGACGCCTGGGTCGAGATCTCCGTCGCCGACGCCGAGGCTCGAGACATCGTCGAGGGCGACTGGGTCCGCGTCGAGTCGCCCCGCGGTCGGATCGAGGTCCGCGCCCGCGTCGGCAACGTCATGGAGGGTGCCGTGTTCGCGCCGTTCCACTACGGGCACTGGGAGCCCGACGAGGCTCAGGGCGGCGGTCACTCGGACACCGGGCGCCGGCTGGCCAACGAGCTCACGATGACGGTGTGGGATCCGGTCTCCAAGCAACCGACGTTCAAGACCGCGGCCTGCCAGGTGATCCGACTGCGCGACGGGGACGGTCCCGCTCCGGCACCCACGACCACCGCCTCCGCGCCGGTCACCGAGCCGCCTCCCGGTCGTCGTCCCCGGCCCACCGCGGGCGGCGGGCCCACGATCAGCACCGTGCTCGAGAGCACGCCGACCTATCGACTCGATCCCAGCCAGGACGGAGAGGGCTCGTGCCGCACCTGACCACCTACATCGGCCTTGCCGACCGCAGCGAGCAGACCCTCGCCAGCTCCCTGCGCGCCGTCGCCGAGGGCCACGCGCACATCGCTGACGTGTTCCACACGTGCCGCACGCTCGCCGAGTGGTCCGACGCCAACCACGAAGCCCTGGCTCCTGTCGTGGAGCGGTACGGCGAGGCACACGACGTCGATGAGCCGGAGCGCCTGCAGGCGGCGGGCCTGGCCGAGACTCGCGGTGGAGAGATCGGGCTCCTGCGCGATCTCCAGGACCTCCACGTCCTCGCCACCCTCGTACAGACGACCTGGACCGTGATCGCCCAAGGCGCGCAGGGGCTGCGCGATCGCGAGCTGCTCTCCATCACCGAGCAGGCCAACAACCAGACGTCTCGTCAGCTGACCTGGCTCAACACCCGGATGAAGGCAGCCGCACCGCAAGCGCTCATCGTCGCCCCATGACGCCAGCGGTCTCTCGCGGGGTGGCCCGGCGAGACGGCTCCCTGCGATCACCTCGCTGGCCCGCACAGGTGACGACGCCGGTACGAACACATGCACCGTGCCAGCGAACGGACCGGACGCGTCTCCGTCCATTGACCGCCGGGCGTCACGGATCACTTCGCGCACGAGGAGCCTCGGAACCCCCAGCTCGACGGGCTCGAGACGCGACACCCCGTCCAGGTCGGGGTGGGGGAAGAACCCGCGCGGCTCACAGCGAAGCCAGACATGGCAACGCGCACCTGGAGCGTGCACGACCCCTGCCGAGAAGCGGGTGTCGGACCCGAGCGGGCCGCAACGCCGGTGCGGTCAGACGGTGAGCCTGCGGCTTTCGGCCACACGGATCGCGCACCACAGCGCCCCTGCGAAGGGCGACAGCAGGATGATGGCCACTACCCAGAGCCACCGTCCCTGACGAGCGGCGTCAACGGCGGGCCACACGACGGCGAGGACGACGTAGACCAACGTGACGAGCACGAACCCGACGTTGGGCATCAGGATCGAGGTCTCGAAGGCGGTCACGGAGAGCAGTATGCCTGGCACGGTTTCCGGGCCTCGACTCGACGCACGCCCCTGCCGCTGATGGTGGGCGAACTGTCGAGATCGTGCCACGTCGACCGGCGCACCATCGCTAGCGTGGCGCCATGGACTGCGACGACTACCAGCGCGCCGCGATGCGCACGGCCCGCGACGCGGACGCCCCGGATGAGTTCATGCACCTCGTGCTCGGGCTTGTCGGCGAGGCCGGCGAGATTGCCGAGAAGGTCAAGAAGCTGGTGCGCGACAGCAACAGCGACCTCGCTCAGCTGGACCGCGACGACATGGCCTCCGAGCTCGGGGACGTCCTCTGGTACACGGCAGTGCTGGCGAACTTCCTGGGGTTGTCCTTGGACGACGTGGCGCAGCGAAACGTCGACAAGCTTGCGGATCGGCAGCGGCGGGCCGTCCTCGGGGGCTCTGGCGACAACCGCTGAGAACTGCCTTGACCTGCCGCCGGTCACGGCGGGGGAAACGGTGGCGGCGTGCGCAGACGCGCACCGGTGAGGAGGAGGCGCGCGTAGCGGACTGCCGATCGGGAACCGGGTCGGGACTCCATCCGCACCGAAAGGCGCCCCATGACCGACCTGCCGGACCACGCCACCCAGGACCGCCGCTCCCTCGGGGACACCGAGGGCCCGATGGAGGACGCGCTCGAGGAGTCCTTCACGCGCCAGGTGCTCGAGGGCACCCAGCGGCTGAGCCGTCCCTGGCGCGAGGTCCTGGTGACCGGGTTCGTGGGAGGCACCGAGGTGGCCATCGGCGTCCTCGCCTTCCTGGCGGTCCTGCACGAGACCGGCAGCCACCTGCTGGGTGGGCTCGCGTTCTCGGCCGGGTTCATCGCGCTGCTCCTGGGCCGCTCGGAGCTGTTCACGGAGGGCTTCCTGGTGCCGGTGGTGACCGTGGCGGCGAAGCGCGCGACGCTGCTGCAGCTGGGCAAGCTCTGGACGGGGACGCTGCTCGCCAACCTGGTCGGCGGCTGGCTGATCATGTGGCTGGTGGTGCTCGCCTTCCCGTCGTACCACGCCGTGCTGCTGGAGTCGGGCACCCACTTCGCGACCGCTCCCGTCAACGGAGAGACGATCGCGCTGTCGGTCCTTGCGGGTGCGACCATGACGCTGCTGACGCGGATGCAGCACGGGACTGACGACATGACGGCCAAGATCATCGCCGCCGTCGCCGCGGCCTTCCTGCTCGCCGGCACGCAGATGTTCCACTCCATCCTCGACTCGATGCTGATCTTCGGCGCGCTCCACACCGGCGACGCCTCGTTCGGCTACGCGGAGTGGGGCAGGTTCCTGCTGCTGGCGGTTGTCGGCAACATGGCCGGTGGTCTGGGGCTGGTCACCATGCTGCGGCTGCTGCGGAGCAAGGACCGTCTCGTCGATGAGCGCCGCGACCGCCGGCAGCCGGCGGGCTAGGCGCCATCGGCCCGGGTTGCGGGGACCAGACGTCGCGGCGCGCGTGGTCTGCGGAGCGCGATCCCCCGGCGGCGTGCCAGCATCAGGGCGTGACCGCACAGCGCCAGGAGGACGGGACCGCACTGCTGGCGGACGGCACCCGGGTCGCGTTCGCGACCACCGGCAGCGGTCCGTGCCTGCTGGTGGTGCCCGGGTGGCTCACCCACCTGGAGCTCGGCTGGGCGATCCCCGCGGACCGCCTCTTCTACGAGTCGCTCGCCCAGGGCCGCACCCTGGTGCGCTACGACCGACCGGGGTGCGGGCTCTCCGACCCGTACGACGGCCCGCGCACCCTCGGGCTCGAGCTGGACACGATCGCGGCCGTCGTCGAGGCAGTGGGCGCCGAGCGGTTCGACCTCTTCGGCTTCTCGATGGGCGCCGTCGTGGCCGCCCAGTGGGCGGCCGACCACCCCGAGACGGTGTCCCGGCTCGTGCTCTACGGCGGCTGGGCCACCGGGACCGAGCTCGGCGACGCAGAGAGCCGTCACCACGTGCTCGGTCTGATCGGTGCCAGCTGGGGGCTGGGATCCGACCTGCTCACGGATCTCTTCGCTCCGGAGGCCGACGCCGGCACCCGGCGGGCGGTCGCCGACTACCAGCGCGCCTCGTCCTCCCCGGAGACCGCCGTGGCGCTGCTCGCCCTGGCCTATGACCTCGACGTACGACCGTCGCTGCCGCGGGTGCAGGCGCCCACGCTGGTGCTGCACCGACGGGGCGACCGGGCAGCCCCCATCGCCCAGGGCCGCGTGCTCGCCGCCGAGATCCCGGACGCCCGGTTCGTGGAGCTCGAGGGCCGCTCGCACCTGCCCGCCATCGGCGACGCGGGCGCCGTCGTGACCCACGTACGGCGCTTCCTCGGCCTGCCGGCGGTGCGCCACGACGTGCCCACCGGGCTCACCACGCGCCAGCGCGAGGTCGCGTCCCTGGTCGCCGACGGTCTCACGAACCTGGAGATCGCCGACCGGCTGACCATCAGCACCCGGTCGGTGGAGTCGCACCTCGAGCGGATCCGGCTGCGACTCGGCTTCAGGTCCCGCGCCCAGGTCGCCGCCTGGTACGTCGCCACGGAGGCAACCAGGGCGGGCACGCAAGTGAGGTAGTTCCACGGCTGCGCCACGGCCGGCGCGTCGTCACGATGGCAGGCATGCAACGACGTACCGCAGACCTGATCCTGTCCGCCCTCGGCTGGCTCGGCTTCAACGCCGTGATGCTGTGGACGGTCGTGTTCCTGGCCGCGGTGGTCGTGCCCCGCAGCGTCGACGGACCGGTCCGCATCGCGACCGGTCCGGCGATCACGGTCGACCTCGCGCTGCTGCTGCTCTTCGCCGCGCAGCACTCCCTCATGGCGCGCCGGTCGGTGAAGGCGCGGCTCCGTCGCCGGGTCCCGCAGCGACTGGAGCGCACGACGTTCGTGCTCGCCACCGACGTCTGCCTGGTGCTGCTGCTCGTGCTCTGGCAGCCCTGGGGCGGCGAGGTGCGGCGCGTCGACGGCGTGGCTGCGGTGCTCCTGTGGTCACTGTTCGCGGCCGGATGGCTGCTGGCGGTCGTCTCGACCAGCGCGATCGACCAGCTCGAGCTCACCGGTCTGCGGCAGGCAGGCTGGGCGCCCTCGCGGGATCCGGGGCCGGACACCCTCAAGGTCGACGGTCTCTACGGCCTGGTGCGGCATCCCTTGATGACCGGGCTGCTGGTGGCGTTCTGGGCGACGCCGCGGATGAGCGCGCCGCACCTGCTCCTGGCTGCGGCGACCACCGGCTACATCCTGCTGGGCGTCCACTTCGAGGAGCGCGACCTTCGTCGTACCTTCGGCGCGGCCTACGACGAGTACGCCGCCCGCGTGCCCGCCCTCGTCCCCGGCCTGATCGTGCGCAGGGCGGTGCTGCGCTGATGACGACGATCTGGCACGACGAGCCCGACCTGCACCTCGCCAACGAGCTGGGCGCCGTCTGCGTCATCGGGCGTCTCGGCATCGAGCTCACTGAGCTGGGCGACGACCACCTGACCGCTCGGATGCCGGTCGACAGCCGGACGCACCAGCCGCTGGGGCTGCTGCACGGTGGCGCGTCGGTGCTGCTCGCCGAGACCCTGGTCAGCTGGGCGGCCACCTTCGTTGCCGAGCCCGGCAAGGCATGCGTCGGCATGGAGATCAACGCCAACCACCTGCGCCCGGTCAGCTCCGGCTGGGTCACCGGCACCGCCCGACCGGTCGCCCTCGGGCGGCGCAGCCAGGTCTGGGAGGTCCGCATCGTCGACGACGCCGACCGCCTCGTGTGCGTCTCGCGGTGCACGGTCGCGGTGATCGACGGGCGGTGACGCCCGCCGGCCGCGTGCGGCTCAGGAGTCCGCCGACGCCTCCAGCTGCTCGATCGCCTGGTCGAAGGCCAGGCCGGCCGCGAGCCAGGGCCCCGACGGGCCGCCCTCGTCGGCCAGTCCGAGCAGGTGCGGCGTCAGGTCGGCGCTGAAGCCCTCGCTCGCCTCTCGCGGGAGGAGCGAGGGCAGGTTGTCGATGGCGATGACCTCGAGCGGCGCGTTGCCCCGCTCCGGCGCGCCATCGTGCAGGCGCCGCACCGGCTCCTCCCAGGTGGTGATCTCGGTGTTGACCGGGATCATGTTCGTGGGTCCGGTGACGTCGCACGTCACGTCGGCGAGCACCCGCAGCCGGCGTTCGTGGTCCAGGTCCGCCTGCTCCACGAACGGGGTCGTCGGGGTGTGCGTGACCACGCAGTTCACCAGCAGGTCGTGGCCCAGGAGCGCCTGCTTGTGCAGGTCCTGGGTCTCCTTGCGATCCCACCGGGTCGTCGGCACGCCGGTGGTCATCAGTGCCTGCTGGGCGCCGCGGCCGGACCGCCCGCGGGCACCCGTCACGAGCGCGAGCAGCTGGTCGACCCCGGCCTCGCCGGCTCGCTTCAGCTCCTCGTCGAGCTCGTGCTTGGCCATCGGGGCGAGCGGCGCGGTCAGCGTGCCCGCCAGGTGGAGCACGCCGAGGGCGGCGCCGACGTACCCGGCCCAGTGGCCGAACGCCACGACCCGTCGGCCCTTCTCGTCGAGGAGGTACTCGATGTCGAACAGCCGGCCGCCTCCCCGGCGAAAGCGCTCGAGGGTCTGCCGGGCGTCGTCCTGGCCCTTGAACGCGTGCGCGAAGTAGATGTGCCGGTGGTCCAGCGCCTCCGGCGCGTCGGGCAACTCCTTGATGCCGAGGACGTACGCGTCGCGGGGTGCCGTGGCCCAGGCGCCTTGGTCCGCGACGAGGGCCCCTGCCGCGGCGTACTCCTCGATGGGGAAGATCCGCTGCTCCGACTCCTCGACGGTCACCTCGAACCCGGCGTCCAGCAGCAGCGGCACGTCGACCGGTACGACGGGCGCACGCCGCTCGGTGCCGCGGGTCTCGGACCGGATCCACACATGGACGGGCTGCATGCGGTCAGGATGCCATCGGTGCACCTGTCGTGCGCGACGCGGTCCAGGCCTCGGCGCTCCACGGCGTCCGCGCGGGCGTCGTCCGCACGACGCTTCACTGGTGAGGCGCGTGCCGAACGGGCGCTTGTGCCGCTGAGCCCCGGTCATGCCGACGATCGGGTGCAGGGCACCTCGCCGCCACCTCGCCCTTTGCTGGTGGCTGCCAACCGGCGGGCGGGTCGCCGTCACGCAGTGGCGAGGAGCAGACCCAGGGTGGCCGCTGACAGCGTGGCGAAGGCCACGGCACCCTGGACGTTGGGATCGCTGACGCGGATATGGGTGATGATCGCACCGGCGAAGTAGAGGACCAGTCCAACGGCGGCCGCGATCGCGAGCTGCGCGTACCAGAGTCCGGCCACCAGGCCCAGAGCTCCTGCGAGCTGAAGGGTTCCGAGCACGGTGAGCTGGGGCGGGGTCAGGTGGACCGACTCGGCGAACTTCATGATGTGCGGCGCGCGCATGAGCTTGAAGACGCCAGAGAGAAGCATGGCAAGGGCGAGGACCAGGGACACGATGATGGCTGCAGTGTTCACAGCCGTGACGCTAGGGATCCGATAGGTACCAAATGGTGCCTATTGGTAGAGTGCGGCCATGGTCGACGCTGCCGGGAACCTCTTCCTAGCCGACTGCCCGGCGCGCACCGCTCTTGAAGTGATCGCGAACAAGTGGTCGGTGGTCCTGCTGTTCGCCCTGAAGGACGGACCGATGCGCCACGGCGATCTCGTCGCACTCTCCGGCGGGATCTCTCGCAAGGTGCTCACCCAGACGTTGCGCCGGCTGCAGGCCAACGGGCTCGTCGAACGAACGGCCTACGCCGAGGTACCACCGCGCGTCGAGTACAGCCTGACCGAGCTCGGCCACACCCTCCAGGAGCCCATCGCGAACTTGGCACAGTGGGTCCGAACCCACGGTGAGGCCCTCGCTGACTTCCGCGAAGCCGACGCCTGAGGCGTTTCGCGGTAGGCGCGCCCCTCAATCGTCCATCCAGCCACGGCGCGGCCCTGACCCGGAGCACCGCGGCGCCACGGAAGCGCGGTCGCGCACGCGACGTACGCGCACGCTGAGAGAAGGTTCCCGCATGACGTCGGCATTCGGATCTACCGCGACCCGCGCGCTCTGAAGGCGCCGTTCCACCGCCTGTCGGCGCAGCTCGGAACCCACTGTCACGCCGATGAGCGAGCGTCCGCTCCGGGGGGCGGCCAACCCTCGCTAGGCGGATGGACAAGACCGTTGAGTCGATCGTGAAGTGCCTCGCCATCCGGATTCAGTAGGGACTCCGACCCCTCAGCACCCACGCCCAGCAGATCCAACCTGACATGCGGACGGTCGTCGATCACGCGGACTCCGTCGAGCACACACAGCGCGCCGAAGAGTGCCGCATGCGCCGCGTCACGGGCAACCTCGACCACCAGCTCCTGATCGGGACCCGGAAGGCGGGCGAACCATTCGTGTAGCGCGACAGAGCGCTCGCCAGGGTTCCGACCGGGTGGTCCGTCACGGAGAACTGAAGCTACGTCCGCGACTGCTACGTCGAAGACCGTGGCCTTGAGGGCGGCCACGAAGTCGTCAGGTGTCACAGCCATCATGATGGCGTTCCTGCGTCGCGAACGCGCGGTCATGCCGCAGATTGCGCCCGACTCTGCCGATGAGCGGTCGTGGGCCGGTACCTTCGGCACGTGGATTCGTACCCCGCGATCGCCTTCGGCATTGACCTTCTTCTCACGCCTACGGCGGCAGGTGGCAGGTGGCAGGTCCACGCCGTTGCTCAACCTCGCCGACAAGACGTGGGTCTACCGACCCAACTGGGGTCTGCCGAGCATGACTCCGCCTGACCAAAGCGGGGCACCAGTCTTCGCGTTCTCTCGTGATCGGGTCGGCCCAGGTGAGCGCACCCACGCCGTGATCGTGACTCTGTTCCCCGAGATGGTGGATCAGTGGAACCTTGAGGTGAACCGGGCGCGGCACTACCGATGTACGAGGGCGCGCGGGTTTGCGGCCACGGCAACGTCCTCTGGCGGGACCACATCACGCTCCCGCTTGTCGAGGCCGACGAGCAACGCTTTCTCAGGTGGCTAGGGGATCCGACCCTGCCGCTACATCGGGAGTAGCGAGCGTCCGCTTACGCCGCGATCCGCTCACGCGTGCCGATGAGCGAATGTCGAGATCAGACCAGTCAGGGCTGGCGAATACGTCTTCACCAAGACGCCGGACGAATACGGCAGGCTGTGCTCTATGACCAGACCCGTTCCTACGTTCCTCGCCGTCACGACCGTCCTCGTCGCGTTTTACCTGTTGATCGTGGCAGGGGCGCTAGACAAGAGGGCAATGACTCCCGGTGAGGATGCAGTGGCGCAGGGAGCGTGGGTCGCGTTCGGCGTAGCTGCCATCGTGGCCGTCTGCTGCGTGTTCGAGGTCGTGCGCCTGCGCCTAGTGTCGGCGCGATTCGACTGACCGTGCTGGCGTCAGCGATCGCCGCACCTGCCGCGCAGAGTGCGCTCGAAGACGCACCCTCACGCCGCGATCCGCTCAGTACGTGAGGGGGGCCAGGTGACTCCCAATCCAACATCCGAATCTGCCACCTTCCGCGGTCGTGCCGCGTAGCGAGCGCTCGAAGACGCACGCTCATGTCGCGTAGCGTGCGCTCGAAGACGCACGCTCATGCCGCAATCCGCTCCTGCGGAAAGCCGTCATTCGACCTACGGCCAACTCATTGACCAGGTTGAACCGCCGGCGGCGTCGGGTGGAGTGTCATCACGGTGGCAGGTCTCGGCAGAGTCGAGATCTGAGGCAAAGACCGTCCTGATGACCTTTGCGTCGAACCCTGCGCCTGGCGTTCCGCTGGCGATGACCAACTGTCCGTCTCGGAAACCGTGTACGTGCGCCTCGTCGAGCATCTCCTTGCGGCCATCGGAAAACACCAGCCTGACCCCTGTCGCCATACGCCGACTGTACGGAAGACCATCCTCATCTGCCGCGTAGCGTGCGCTTAGAGACGCACGCTCATGCCGCGAGTGGGGCGCGCAGTCCTGCCGATGAGCGGTCGTGATGTCATGCTCGGCCTATGAGTGGCGAGTCGGGTCGCAAACGTCTGCTCCGTGGTCGCGGGGTACTCCTGTTCGAGGACTTCTGTCGCAGCACGGGCTTGGATTCTGACGCTGTGGAGAACTTGATGCGGACGGAACTTCATGACGTTTCGCTGTGGAGCGATGAAGAACGACCACGCCCGTTCGGGATCTTTGATGATGCGCTGCCCACCCGCCAGGAACTGATCAGTCTCGGGCTGTCGGTAACAGACGACTACGACCCTGAGACACACCGCTCCTTCGAGGCGTCCGACGGTGACTTGGGACTAGACAACCCGCCCGGCGACTGACTGTCCGGACATGCCGCGGTCCGCGCACTGGTGCCGAGATGGGGCTTCGTTCCTGGGTCGTCGTTGACACCTTCAGTCGATCTCCCTTGAATCGAGACAGGCAAATACGACCCGCGGAGACAGTCGTTGAGTGAGCAAGGGTGGAAGTCGTTCCTGGCGGCTGAGGGCGTCGAAGACTGGGTGGTCCTGCACGGCGGTGCCATAGCGGTGTTCGGGGTCAGCTCGCTCGGTGAGGCTGTCCGCCTTGCCGATGCGGTCTCTCAAGTCCCAGGGATCGACAGGTCGGGGGCGTTGCTGACGGTCGCCGACGACCATCTCAGTGTCCGGCTGGTCCGAGGGGTGTTCCGGTTAGAGGAATCGCACGTCGACATCGCCAGGGCAGTTTCAGCAACCGCCCGCGCCCACGGGGCCGCGGCTGACCGCGCCCGCGCACAGGAGGTCCAGGTCGCCATCGCTGCGCAGCCCGACGCGATAGACGTTGACTTTTGGCGCGCAGTTCTCGGGTACTCGCCGCTCGCTGATGACAACGCCGTTGATCCGCTGGGTCACGGTTCAACCGTATGGATGCAAAACCTGGACCCGAACAAGCCGCTGCGCCACGCGATGCATGTTGATGTTTCTGTCGCACGCGAACACGCTGAGGCAAGGGTCGCGGCTGCACTCGCCGCGGGCGGACGTTTGATCAACGACGCGGATGCCCCCGAGGGCTGGATTCTCTCCGACAGTGCAGGCAATCGCGTCTGCATCGCAGCCTGGCCCGACGGTGGGTTCACCGAGTCCACCAACCCGGGGTAGCACGACCCGCGGCGGGGCCGTGTTGAGACCCTTGAGAGCGGTTGCTGATCAGAACCGAGCTTCACCGTGTGGGTGTGAACGACTACGAGTGCCTGAACTGTGGCCAGCGACTGAAGACGCCGCTGAGCCAGGTGCTGGCCCACCGGCGGGCTCCCCGTGGCCAGTCGAATCAGCCCGGGACCTACACCTACTCCTGAGTGCACGCATCTGCCGCAGATAGCGTGCGCTGCGGCCATCCGGACATACCGCTGTCCGCGAACGGATCTGCCGATGGGCGAGTAACTGCCCAGTCGTACATGCTGCTTACCCGTCGGGCTTCGCCTCCAAGTCGAGCACGACGGCTGCGAGTTCCTGTCGACGTTGCTGGACCTTCTCTCTGTCAGACGCAGTCACCCGCCGAAACTGAAGGTCCATCACCGCAAGCGCCTGTATCTCAGCGAATCCGTACTGCTCCTGCAGCGCTCGTCTGGCAGCCTCAGGGTCCGGTGCGCTCAGGATGAGGTCGAGGGTCGCATGCGCGTCGTTCGATGCGACAACGACAGCCTCGTAGATCTGCAATTGGACTCGCGAGTCCACTAGTTCAGCCCGCAAGCGGTCGGAATCCTGGCCACTCATACTGCGGAGGCTTCCACATGGACGCCCGGCCTGTCCCGGCATGCACTTCTTCGCTCAACCATCAACATCCACGAACGCGCACGCTTATGCCGTCGCCAGCGCGAGCGGCCATCCGGTCATGGCGCCGACAGTGCGCACCTCTTCCGACGAGCGGTGAGTGCGTCCCACACGCCGCTCGATCCCGTTGTCGTCGACACGGTTCCCCACGCGTGCCATCCAACGAACGGCGACCCCGAACTCTCCCGCTTCGGGCACAGACACGGTCACGTGTGCGAGGTCGGCGCCGGGCGGTCCCCCGCCAGCTACGCTGCCCACCGACGTCGCGGGAGGGAGAACCACGTGTTCGACAGTGCTGAGGAAAAGGCCGCCAAGAAGCAGACGCGCGAGGAGGAGCAGGTCCGACTCGCCGCGGAGCAGAAGGTGCAGAAGCAGGCGGCCGCCGAAGAAGCGGCCAGGCGCGCCTGGCTGACGGGTCCGGTGGGACGGGCGACGACCGCCAAGGAGGCCGGTGCGGAGTTCTTCGAGGTGCAGCTCGATGTGGGCGCCCACGCCGGCAACGCGTCCTGGGGGGAGGCGACCGGTCAGCGTTCCTCCATGAGCTCGGCGGACACGCTGGGTGAGATCGAGCGCGCAGGCTGGCGACTTGAGCACGCCAGCCACGTGTTCGTGATGACCGGAGAATCGAGCACCGAGCGGGTCTTCCTCAGCGGCCAGAACACCGCCGTGACCGGCGCCATGGTGGGCGTCTACCTGTTCCGCAACGATCGCTCGGTGTCCCCTCTGGCCGAGGATGGCTCCCCAGCGGTCACCTAGCCCGCCGGGTAGCCCCGGACCTGCTCCCCCGATCCGAGAGTCACCTCACGCATCCGTCGTGCTCGCTCGGCAGGATCGCACCGCCCTGCCACACTTCGTCGCAGAGCGGCAGGTCAAAGGACGAGCGCCTTCACGGACCCGACGCGGTGTCGTGTCCGCAGTCGCAGACAAGAGCCCGGGCTACCGCTGGCGAGGCGCCTAGAAGAGCCCGGCTTCGTACGCGGCGATCACGAGATGGACCCGATCGCGAGCGCCCATCTTCGCGAGGATGCGGCTCACGTGAGTCTTGGCGGTCAGCGGGCTGACGACCAGCTCGTCCGCGATCTCCTGGTTGCTTCGGCCGGCGGCGACCAGTCGAAGCACCTCCCGCTCGCGCGGCGTCAGGCTGGCCAGCCGCTCGGGTGCCGGAGCCTCCGGTCGACTCAGCACGCGGGTGATGACCGCTCTGGTGGCGCCGGGCGACAGCAGCGCTGCGCCCGCCGCGACGGTGCGGATGGCGTCGAGCAGCGCGTCGGTCCGGGTGTCCTTGGGCAGGAATCCGCACGCCCCAGCGCGAAGGCCGAGCAGTACGTTGGTGTCGGTCTCGAACGTGGTCAGTATCAGCACCTTGCTGCCGCTCGATCCGTCGTCAGCGGAGATCTGCCGAGTCGCCTCGATGCCGTCGGTGCTCGGCATCCTGATGTCCATCAGTACGACGTCGGGGCGCAGGTCCCGGGTCAGCATCACCGCCTCGTCGCCGGTGCCGGCCTCCCCCACGACCTCCATGTCACCCGCGGACCTGATCAGCAACGCGAACGCGCCGCGCACCAGAGCCTGGTCGTCGGCGAGCAGGACCCGGATCACGACGGCACCCGCCAGGTCTCCGGCACTGGCAGGCTGGCCCGTACCTCGAATCCACCGGACTCGCCCGGCCCGGCAGACAGCTCGCCGCCGACGGCCTGTGCTCGCCCTGTCATCCCCGCGATCCCGAAGCCGGCGGGCGTCACCGTCGAGTCCGGTCGCGCGGGCCCATCATCGACGACTGCGATCTGCAGCCGGTGGCCCTCCTCGTGGAGCCGGACGGTCGCGTACTTGGCCGTCGAGTGTCGGATGACGTTGGTGAGCGACTCCTGGATGATCCGGTAAGCCACGACGGACACCGTCGACGGCAGCTCTTCTCTCAGCCCGTCAGCCTCCACGTCGACCCGGACATCGGCCGCTTCGGCCATCTCCACCAGACGCGGCAGCTCGCCGAGGTGGGGCGCTGGCTCGGTCGGCTCGGCCTCGCCACCGTGCAGCACGTCCAGAACGGCACGCAGCTCATGGAGCGTGGCCCGGCTCGTGTCCGACAGATCGTGCAGCGTGCTGGACAGCTCCTGCAGCGACGGGTCCCCCCGCCTCGGCAGCTGGTCGATCAGGTGTGCAGCGACGGCCGCCTGGACGTTCACGACCGCGAGCCCGTGCGCCAGGACGTCGTGCAGCTCGGCAGCGATCAGGACCCGCTCCTCGGCGACCCGTCGCTCGACCTCGTCGGCACGCTCCTGGTCGAGCCGCGCGGTGACGGCGGCCTTCCAGTTCTCCCGGAAGCGGACAGCCAGTCCGGCGAAGAAGGCCATGAACAGCCAGCCGACGCCGAGGAGAGCATCGTCAGGTGCCGGTGCCCCCGACGCCTGGTCGGCGACGACCGGCACGGTCACGGCGGCCACTGCCAGCATGGCTGCGGCGGCTCGCCGCGGTGGCGCGCTGTAGCGCGCCGCTGCGAACGCCGCCACCAGTGAGGCCGGCATCGCGGCCTCATGGGGATAGTCGAGGAGGTGGTACGGCGTCGACACGACGAGGACCGCGAGGACGACGAGGATCGGCCAGCGCCGGCGGGCCAGCAACGGCATCGACATCGCAGCCAGGAGCGCGATGGCCCACAGGTCCACGCGTCGCTCGCCCTCGTAATCGACCCTCTGGAGCGTGAACGCGACGACGACGCCGAGCACGAACGCCGCCGCCGCCAGCAGCCGATCGGCTACTGGCGGACGGAGCGCCATCATCGTTCACACAGAGTCATCGACACAGTCCTATCCCGCGCGCCATAGCTTGCTGGGCCACCAGATCCGCGAACCCAGCGACATCGTCAGTGCAGGAACCACGATGGACCGCACCAGCAAGGTGTCGATGAGCACGCCGACGGCGACCAGTATCCCAATCTCGACGAGCATGACGAGCGGCAGCGTGGCGAGCACCGCGAACGTCGCCGCCAGCACGAGGCCGGCGGAGGTGATCACGCCACCGGTCACCGCGAGGCCACGCTTCGTGCCCTCGACGGTGCCGTGCCGGGCGGCTTCCTCACGTACCCGGGTCATCAAGAAGATGCTGTAGTCGACACCGAGTGCGACCAGGAAGAGGAACCCGATCAGGGGCACCGACGGCTCCAACCCGGCGAACCCGAGGACGTGGTCGAACACGAGGTTGCACAGCCCGAGGGCTCCGAAGAACGACACCACGACGGTGGCGACCAACACCAGCGGAGCCACGATTGCCCGCAGCAGAAGCCCGAGGATGGCGAGCACCACCAGCAGGATCAGCGGCATCACCAGATTGCGGTCGCCCTTGTTGGCCTCGGCCTCGTCAAGCGTCTCGGCGCTCGGCCCGCCGACCAGCGCGGCCTCCCCGGCAACCTCGTGCACCTGCTCCCGCAGCCGCATGATCGTTGCGGTCTCAGCCGCGCTCTCGGGCGCGTCGACCGGGATGACGGAGATTTCCACCCAGTCGTCGCTGGCCCGACCGATCTCGGCCTTGGCGACCCCCGGCGTCCTTTCGACGACGGCCAGGACCTCGCGGCTCCGGTCCGGCCGGCTCATCACGGTGAGCGGCTGACCGCTCTCGTCGGGGTAACGCGCCTCGATCAGCTTCGCCCCGGTCACCGAGTCCGGCGTCGAACGGGCGAACTGGTCCAGCTGCGGAAGCGAGCCGCTGGCACCCACTGTGCCCAGCGCGAGACCGCCCAGGACGACCAATGGCACCGCCCAGCTGATGACCCGGTGGCGCGAGATCAACTCGCCGAGCCGTGCCCACCCGGAGTGAGAGGTGTGTGCCTCACTCCCGAGTCGCGGCACGAACGGCCAGAAGACCCGGCGCCCGAGCAGCACCAGCAGGGCCGGGAAGAACGACAGCATGACCAGCACCGCGGACGCGATGCCCGCCGCACCCACCGGGCCGAACCCGCTGATGTTGTTGAGATCCGCGGCCAACAGGCACAACAGTCCGGCGATCACCGTCGCCGCCGAGGCGAGGATGGCCGGGCCGGCCCCCCGCAGCGCCGCGAGCATTGCGTCGATCGGCCGCTCGTGGCGGTGCAGCTCCTCGCGGTAGCGAGCCACGAGAAGCAACGCGTAGTCGGTGCCTGCGCCGAAGACCAGGACGATCAGCAGCGCCGAGCTCATACTCGTCACGGTGAAGTCGAAGATCTGGCTGAGTGCGTAGACGGTACCCATCGCCGTGATCGCCGCGGCCCCGACCGCGATGAGCGGAACGAGCCACAGCAGCGGACTGCGGTACGTCAGGATCAGTAGAACCGCCACCACCACGGCAGTAGCGAGCAACAACGCCGCGTCGACGGCATCGAAGACCTCGTCCATGTCGGCCCCTAGCGCGGTCGGACCGGTGACATAGGCGTTCAGACCGGTCGGCCGGTCGGCCAGGACGTCACGCGCACCCGTGGTGACGGCGGCCTCGTCGTCGGTCGCCTCATGGTCGAGCGACAGCGCGTACATCAGGGCCGTGCCGTCGTCGGAGTCGACGATCTGGGGCAGTGCGTCGGTGTCGTTGCCGAATCGGTCCACCAGCAAGGAGCGGCCGCGTTCGACCGCCTTCCGATCGCCCGGCTGGAGGCCACCCGGACGTTCGTACACGACCATGAGCAGGCCGTTCTCGCCGCCGGGCAGCCCGGCCTCAGCCTGGATCACCTTGGTCGACTGGGCGCTGGCCGGCAGGTAGTCGACCTGGCCGTCGCGGGTCACCGAGTCGAGCTTGCCGGCGAGTGAGTAGCCGCCCACCAGCAGCGCGATCCACACACCCAGGACGAGCCATGGCAGCACGGTCTTGGTCCGTGCTCTCTGCGGTCTGGTGTCGGCACCGGAGTGGTCCGGCGCCCGAAGTTCGGAAGTCATGACGATCACGCTGTCAAGCCGGCGGGGCTGACGCGTCTGGCCATGGCAGACACTTCGTCGTACTCCGAGCGGAGTACGACGGGCGGGGCCGCGCAACCTCCGACACGCGACTGCGACGGCGCGGGTGCGTCCGCGATCCTCACAGTCATGCCACCGTTAGCGGGACGCGATCGTCGACGTCCGGATCTGCCGCGGTCCGCGCACTCACGAAGCTGCGTCACACCGCCGCGAGCTGGACGCAACGATTCTTAGACGGGCGAGATCGCTGCCGTACCGCACGCCCAGATTCGTAGGCGGCTCGGACGGTCGGCACGGCCTCAGCAAAAGTCTGCGCTCATCGACGACTCGGCCTCGGTGCGGGAGTTGAGGAGCGCAAGGATCCATACACGAGCCATGTAGATCGATCCACTCTGCATCGCTCCCCGCGGGCTGCAACGGATCGTCCTCCAGCGCTCCAGATCAGGCCTCCGGAGGCTTCAGCGGGTCGTGGCCGAACGACATCAGCAGCCGTCGCACGTCGTCGTCCCCGGCCTCGGGCTCGAGTTCGTCGCCGCGCAAGGTCCGCACCTGGTCGACGACGGTGGTCATGGTGTCGATGTCCTCCGGTGTGAGGTCGGTGCGGCGTTTGCCGAGGATCGCCAGGACGTGCTCACCCAGCTCCAGCTCAGGCGGGGTCGCGTCGGGCGAGAGCACCTGCCCCTGCTCTCCCGTGGCCTCGGTGCGCAACCATTCGGACAGCTCACGGGAGGTCATGTTGACGACGGTGTGGAACTCCTGCCACAGATCGTCGCTCACTCGACTTTCAGCCATGGTTCCTCCCTCTGGCATCGGCTTCGGATGCGCTCGAGGGAACACATCTCGGCGGGGGTGCTGATCGTGTTGTCGTCATAGCGCGTCAGTACCCCAAGCCTCCGCGCGCATCCTCGACTATTGGCCCGGGCGGCGCGCGCTCCACTCCTCGCCGTCGGACGAGAAGTTCGTGTAGGGAGCAGCGTCATACCGCCGCCTATCGGCGCAGCTCGGAATGCACTGTCATGCCGATGTGCGGACGTACCGCCAAGACGGGCGGAACGTCACACGGACGGGACGTCGGTAGCGGCTCGTTGTCGTGCTGGGCGGTCCTGGCATGCGGTCACGAGTCGAAATCCGCCGAGGGCGATCAAGGTGAGCGTTGACGCCTGGCAGACGCCGATGGCGATGCTAAGTGCCGTGTCGAGTGCGGGAGGGGCAGGCTTGTAGTTGGTGTCTTCGTACTCGAAAGCTCTGCCCCACAAGTACCAATAGATGATGAAGGAGGTGGCCGCCGTGAAGGTGAGCCCGACGGTCGTGGCAGTTACCCAGCGAGGTTGCCGTGTGACGAGGAGCGGCAGCGACGCGGCGATGACGACTGCGGGACTGGCGAAGACAGTGGCCAAGTAGACGAGGTCACCGATCGGGCTCATGAGGTGAGTATGGCGTGCCGTCTGGCCGTAATGCATGTCGGCTCGGACACGCTCATGCCGCTGTCCGGGTGCGCGCCGTCCGAGTGAAACCCCGGTTACGCTCCTCCGGTGAACCTGAACTTGTCGGTCGCTTGGACGCTCCTGGTGCTTGGCGTAGGTGTCGTCGCGCTGGCCGCAGTAGTCATGCTCGTGATGGTCGGAGCCGGGTTCCTCGGCGGTTTGTAGATCGCGTTCGAACGCACGCTCATGCCGCCGATAGTGCGCGATTCTGCCGATGCCAGGACGGTTCAGTCTGCCGCCAGCGCCGAGCGAAGCCGATGGGCGACAGCGAGCATGCTGCCGAGTGCACCGCGGTCGCGATCCTCGGGCGAGACCGGGGCATCGGATCCCAACACCTCGACGACGGCTGCAACGAACGTCGCCGATCCGTATTGCCGTTCAAGGTCCCGCTCGATGTAGTCGAGCAACGTCGGAACCGCATCATCACCGATCACGATGGCCGCTGCCACGGATAGGGGCGGTGCGGTCAACGTGCCCCGACAGAGGCCAATCGCGCTCGCTAGGTCCCCACCGACCTGATCACGTCCGAACTTGAGACTGAACCAAGAACCCATGACGACTGGCCGCCAGTGGTTCGGGGCCAGCAGTTGCTTCACATCTGCCTCGGTTGCACGCCGCCCCTCAAGGGCTAGGTCATCCCACAGGGCCTCGGCGTTGAGCAGCGCGTTCAGCCCCATCATCTCGAGGTAGAAGGGGTGCACCAAACGCTCCTCGACGGGATCCACGCCGACACGATAGAGCGGATAGAGCGGCGAGGGCGGGCTCGGGGGGCACAGCGAACAAGCATCCGCACATGCCGCTGACATTTCACGGATCTGCCGGCTCGCACAGGCCCTCATAGCTCAAGCTCGCCATTCGCAAGCGCCACTTTGAGCCACGCGGGCGTCTTGTTCCACCGGCTGGGGCGGCGCGACTCCTTCCATGCCACCAACATCCCGCCGAAGAACACTGCGCCGCAGAACATGAACGCGTACCCGGCGAGAGTGGTCGGGTGTTTTACCAACAGCGGGAACGAGAAGAGACAGAGAGTAAGCGCGACGACGCTCACTAGGCCGGGGATCGAGGCGTATCCAATGCGAATCACGTACTCGGTCGTTCCTGGGCGGTAGTACTTGCCGAGCATTCGCCAGCCTGTGCGGAAGCGCCAAACGTTGAAGGCGCCCAGCGCGACGACCCCGAGGC
>NZ_KK211165.1:93762-179105 GCF_000620705.1 Nocardioides sp. URHA0020 | reverse complement strand
TGTGCTACGAGGGGCACGTACTCCTCAGCGAGCAGGCTGGGGTCGGTGGACTCGAGTTGGTCGGTTGGGCCCGACACGCCGTTGAAACGGTTCACGAGAGGATCTTGACCGAATCTTGTGGATTAAATGGGCGCAGTTGTCCGAAATGGCCCAGGTGGGCTATGGCAACGTTATTGCGGACTAGGGACGGCCGAATCGGTGTCGTGATCGGTTTTCCGTTGGCGGTGGTCCCCGAACCCGCCGAAAAGGTCGGTCTCTCAGCCCTCGAAGGCGCAGAACTCGTTGCCCTCGGGATCGACCAGGACGGTCCAGACAACCTCCTCATCGGGCTTTCGGACGACCCGCGCACCGTGCTCCACGAGCCCGCGGACGTCGTTGGTGTCGACGTCCCAGTGGAT
Organism: Nocardioides sp. URHA0020; assembly: GCF_000620705.1. GTDB lineage: Bacteria > Actinomycetota > Actinomycetes > Propionibacteriales > Nocardioidaceae > Nocardioides. The sequence continues at coordinate 178,707 of NZ_KK211165.1, read as the reverse complement.
CCGGTTCTTCACCGTCTTCGCCTCCGGGACCGGCACGAACACGAGGTGGTCGAACGGCGCACCGGGGATCTGCTCCAGCCCGGCCCAGCCGTGGTGCTCGTCGTGCTGCCAGCGTCCGCCGATCACCCCGGCCCACCACGCGGCGAGAGCCGCCGGGTCGGCGCAGTCGACCACGACCTCGTACAGCCGACGCTCGGGGACCTGCTCCCTCGGGAAGGCGCACAGCTCCCCACCCTCCGGATCGCGCAGCACCTGCCAGCGGAAGGAGTCCAGGTCCAGCGGCGTCGCGCCGAGCTCGAGCAGGTCCTCCACGTCGGCGACGTGCACGTCGAGGTGCACCCGCTGCTTGACCGTCACCGGCTCGGGCACCTGCGCCAGCCACACGGTCGACTGGGGGGTCGGGCCCGCGAGGCGCACCATGGCCGGGTCGCTCCGCACCACCTCGAGCCCGAGAGCCGCGGCCCAGAACGGGCCGAGCAGCAGCGGGTCGACGGCGTCGATGCTCAGGTCCTTGAAGCGGGCGATCGGCTCGGTCACGACCCGATCATCACCCGATCCGATTGACCTCAACCCTGGTTGAAGTCCTACGGTCACGAGGTGACCCTGACCGGCCCGAGCGCCAGCGCCGCGACGCAGCCGCGCCCGCGTCTGCTCTCCCCGGCGTACGCCGCCACCACGATCGGCATGTTCGCGCTGGTCGCGTTCGCGGCGTTCGAGGCCACCGCCGTCACCACGGTGATGCCGACCGTCGCCCGGGAGCTCCACGGCATCGACCTCTACGCCCTCTCGTTCGCCGCGCCCCTGGCCAGCGGCGTGGTCGGCATGGTCGCCGCCGGCGCGCGGGCCGACCGGCGCGGACCCGTCGGTCCCCTCCTGGTCGCCCTCGTGCTCTTCGCGCTGGGCCTGGTCGTCTGCGGGACCGCGCCGTCGATGGAGGTGCTCGTCGCGGGCCGGGTGCTCCAGGGCCTCGGTGGGGGCGCGATCACGGTCTGCCTGTACGTCGTGGTCGGGCTGGTCTTCCCCGCCGTGCTGCAGCCGGCCGTCTTCGCGAGCTTCGCGGCGGCGTGGGTGCTGCCCTCCCTGTTCGGCCCCGCCCTGGCCGCGTTCGTGGCGCACGCGGTCGGCTGGCGGTGGGTCTTCCTCGGCGTGGTCGCGCTCGTCGCGGCCTCGACGCTGCTGATCGTGCCCGCGCTGCGCGGGCTCCGGGTCCGCGACGGCGGCTCGGAGACCCCGCGGTCCCGGCTGGTCTGGGCCGTGATCGGTGCCGTCGCCGTGCTGGCCCTCGAGCTGGTCGGCTCCCGGACGGGCACCGTCGCCCTGCTCGCCGTCGCGGCGGGCGCCGTCGTCGTCCTGTCGCTGCGGCGGATGCTGCCGGCCGGCGCCCTCGTCGCCCGACGCGGACTGCCCGCCGTGATCGGCACCCGCGGCCTGCTGAGCGCCTCCTTCTTCTGCGCCGAGGCCTACATCGTCTTCGTGCTCCAGGACCGCTGGGGCCTGTCGGCGGGTCGGGCCGGCCTGGCGCTGACCGCCGTGGGTCTCGTCTGGGCGGGCGCCAGCCAGGTCCAGTCGCGCCTGGGCCAGCGCGTCTCGGACGTCACCGCGATGCGGTGGGGCACGGCCCTGGTGCTCGCCGGCACGGCCGCGCTGACCCTCGTCGTCGTCACCGACGGCGCGCCGGTGCTCGCGATGGCGGCGTACGTCGTCGCCGGCGCGGGGATGGGCTTCGGCTACCCGCGCACCGGCGTCGCGATGCTCGCCGCCTCCTCCGACGCCGACCGCGGCTTCAACTCCTCCGCGCTCTCCATCGCCGACTCCCTCGGTGGTGCGCTGTCGCTCGCCCTGTCGGGCGTCGTGTTCGGCGTCGCCACCCGGGCCGACGTCGACCCGTTCGTCTCGGTCTTCGTGCTGGCGACCGCGGTCGCCGTCCTCGGCGTGGTCACGGCGTCGCGGACGGCACGCCCCTGAGCTTGTCCGGGGCCAGCACGATGTCGATGCGGGTGATCTGAGCTCCGTCGACCGTGAACGACACGACCGAGTGCAGGCGCCCCTCCGTCCGGAAGGCCACTCCGGTGCGGCCGTTGACCTCGACCAGCTCGACCTCCCCGTCCTTGCGGGCGATGCCGGCCATGAACCTGGCCACCTTGTCCGGGCCGAGCACCGGTCGCCGGGCGGCGTTGACGACCCCGCCGCCGTCACTGGTCAGCACGACGGACGGGTCGAGCAGGGTGACGAGACCCGCGAGGTCACCGCCGGCCGCCGCGACCAGGAAGGCGCTCACCACGCGGTCGTGGGTGCTCGCGTCGACCCGCACCCGGGGGGTCCCCGCGACGACGTGCTGCCGCGCCCGCCGGGCCAGCTGTCGCACCGCCTCGGGGCTGCGGCCCACCGCGTCGGCCACGTCGGCGAACGGCAGCTCGAAGATGTCGTGCAGCACCCACGCCGTCCGCTCCGCCGGGGTCAGCTGCTCGAGCGCCACCAGCAGCGCGTAGCGCACGGAGTCGTCGAGGCTGGCCCGGTCGGCCGGGTCCGTCGGCGCCCGCTCCACCCGCGGCTCGGGCAGCCACGGGCCGACGTACGACTCGCGGCGCACCCGCGCCGACCTGAGCGTGTCGAGCGCCGCCCGGGCGACGGTGACCGTCGCCCAGGCGCCGACGTCGCGCACCGGGTCGCGCTCGTCGGCCGCGACCAGCCGGAGCCAGCACTCGGCCACCACGTCCTCGGCCTCCGCCGTGCTGCCGAGGATCGCGTAGGCGACCCGCACCAGGCGCCCGCGTTCGACGTCGTACGCCGTCGCGAGCTGCTCGGTCATCGCTCGGCCAGCCACTCGTCGAAGGTCACCCGGCCCCGGGGACCGTCACCGGACGGGGTCAGGGCGCCGGCGCGCATCGCCCTGCCGGCCGCTCCGGGCAGCCGCACCGGGACCACCCGACGACCGAGGCCCCGGGCCTCCGAGACCCGGCGCGCGAGGTCGACCAGCTGCCACCGGTCGGGCCCCGCCAGCTCGGGCGCCCGCCCGACCGGCGCGCCGGCGGCCAGCTCGACCAGCGCCTGGGCGACCTCGCGCGCGGCGACCGGACGCGTGAGCATGCGCGGCACCACCGAGAACGGCCCGACCCGCGCGAAGCCCAGCACCTGCTCGGCGAACTCGTGGAACTGCGTCGCACGCAGCACCGTCCACGGCACCGCCCCCTCGGCGACCACGCGCTCCTGGAGCCGCTTGCCCGCGTAGTAGCCGGTGTCGACGTCGTCGATGCCGACGATGGACAGCACGACGTGGTGGCCGACCCCGGCGGCGGCCCCGCCCGCCAGCAGCGTGCGGGTGACGCCACCGAAGAACGCCTCGGCCTGCGCCCGCCTCTGGGAGGCCTGGTTGGTCGTGTCGATGACGGCATCGACCCCGGCCAGGCGCTCGGCGAGCCCGGACCCGGTGGTCAGGTCGACACCCTCCGACCGGGCCAGCACGACGACGTCGTGCCCGCGCTCGCGCGCCGCGTCAACGACCAGGCGACCGACCAGGCCGGTGCCACCGGCCACGGCGACCCTCATGCCGCCACCCCCGTCCGCTGCTCCGTCCGCCGCTCGGTCCGGGCCGGCACCGGCAGGAGCACCACCAGCACCCCACCCAGCGCGTCCACTCCGGTGGCCATCGTCTGCGTTGTCGTCCTCATGCCCGGTAGACGAGACAGCCCGTCGCGGGCGTGACATCCGCGCTCAGATCAGCGCCGGCTCCGTCTTCTCGCGGACCTCGGCCTCCGTGACGCCGGGTGCGAGCTCCACCAGCCGCAGGCCCCCGTGCGGACCGGGCTCGATGTCGATCACGCACAGGTCGGTGATGATCCGCTGGACGCAGCCGCGGCCGGTGTAGGGCAGCGAGCACTCCTCGACGATCTTGTAGGAGCCGTCCTTCGCGACGTGCTCCATCAGCACGATCACGCGCTTGGCGCCGTTGACGAGGTCCATCGCGCCGCCCATGCCCTTGACCATCTTGCCGGGGATCATCCAGTTCGCGATGTCACCGGCCCGCGAGACCTGCATCGCCCCGAGGATCGCGGCGTCGATCTTGCCGCCACGGATCATCCCGAACGACGTCGCCGAGTCGAAGATCGACGCACCCGGGCGGAGCGTGACGGTCTCCTTGCCGGCGTTGATCAGGTCCGGGTCGACCGCGTCCTCGGTGGGATAGGCACCCGTGCCCAGCACGCCGTTCTCCGACTGCAGCACCAGCTCGACGCCATCGGCCACGTAGTTGGGCACCAGCGTCGGGAGCCCGATCCCGAGGTTCACGTACGAGCCGTCGGTCAGCTCCGAGGCCGCCCGCGCCGCCATCTCCTCACGCGACCAGCTCACGACGCCCCTCCTGCACGAACAGTCCGCTTCTCGATCCGCTTGTCCGCGGCCTGCTCCGGGGTCAGCCCCACCACCCGGTGCACGAAGACGCCCGGAGTGTGGACCTGCGCCGGGTCGATCTCGCCCGGCTCGACGAGCTCCTCGACCTCCGCGATCGTCACCCGTCCGCACATCGCCGCCAGGTGGTTGAAGTTGCCCGCGGACTCCCGGTAGACGAGGTTGCCGTGGCGGTCGCCCCTCCACGCCCGCACGAGCCCGAAGTCCGCGACGATCGCCCGCTCGAGCACGAACTCCCTCTCACCCTCGGGCGTGGAGAAGACCTGCGTCTGCTTGGCCGGCGAGGACACGACCACGTTGCCCGCGGAGTCGTACTTCCACGGCAGCCCACCCTCGGCGACCTGCGTCCCGACCCCGGTGCCGGTGAAGAACGCCGCGATCCCGGTCCCGCCGGCCCGCATCCGCTCCGCCAGGGTGCCCTGGGGGGTCAGCTCGACCTCCAGCTCACCGGCGAGGTACTGCCGCGCGAACTCCTTGTTCTCCCCGACGTACGACGACACCATCCGCCGGATCCGCCGCTGCGCCAGCAGCAAGCCCAGGCCCCAGTCGTCGACGCCGCAGTTGTTCGACACCGCCTCCAGGTCCGTGGTCCCCGCCTCGAGCAGCGCCTGGATCAGCACCGAGGGGATCCCGCACAGTCCGAACCCGCCGACCGACAACGTCGCGCCGTCCGGGATGTCTGCGACCGCTTCCGCAGCGGTCGTCACGACCTTGTCCACGCCTAGCCTCCTGGATGTGACCTGCCTCGCGATGGAGTTTAGGGGTCAGGCTCCCCTGGCTAGGCTCGCTCCATGTCCGGGCCGAGCACTGCCGACTGGTCGCGCGTGCGTCTGCACGTCGTGACCGGCAAGGGCGGCACCGGCAAGTCGACCGTGGCCGCCTCGCTCGCGCTTGCGCTGGCCTCCCACGGCAAGCAGGTGCTGCTGTGCGAGGCCGAGGGCCGCCAGGGGATCGCGCGGATGTTCGACGTCGACCCGCTGCCGTACGCCGAGCGCCGCATCGCCACCGGGCTCACCCACGGAGACCGGCCACCGGGGGTGGTCCACGCGCTGCACATCGACCCCGAGTCGGCCCTGCTCGAGTACCTCGCCATGTACTACAAGCTCGGCCGCGCGGGCCGGGCGCTCGACCGCTTCGGCGTGATCGAGTTCGCGACCACCATCGCCCCCGGCGTACGCGACGTGCTCCTCACCGGCAAGGTCTTCGAGGCGGTGCAGCGCAACAGCCGCAACAAGGCGGCCATCCAGTACGACGCGGTCGTGCTCGACGCGCCGCCGACCGGTCGCATCACCCAGTTCCTCAACGTCAACGACGAGCTCGCGGGGCTGGCCAAGGTCGGGCCGGTCAAGACCCAGGCCGACACCGTGATGACGCTCTTCCGCTCGCCGCGCACCACCGTGCACCTGGTGACCGTCCTCGAGGAGATGCCGGTCCAGGAGACCGCCGACGGCATCACCGACCTGACGACGGCCGGGCTGCCGGTCGGCGCGGTGATCGTCAACCAGGTCCGGTCCCGAGACATCGCCAGCGACGACCTCGAGGCCGCGCTGACCGGCCGGCTGGACACCGCGGAGCTCACCGACGACCTCAAGGAGGTCGGGGTGGACCTCGACGACAGCCTCGTCGACGGGCTGGTGGCCGAGGCCCACGACCACGCCGTACGCCGCGCGCTCGAGGATGCTCAGCGGGCGGTGGTCGCGGAGCTGGGTCGTCCGGTCTACGAGCTCCCGCGGCTGCCCGGCGGCGTCGACCTCGGCGGCCTCTACGAGCTGGCCGCCACCCTCAAGCAGCAAGGCCTCGCGTGACGACCACCCCCCGCAGCTGCGACCTCCCGGCGCCGCTCTCCTCCCGCCCCTGCCTCCCCGGGGAGCGGGTATGAAGTCGCGCCCCCGCGTCGGGCCGCTGGCCGGTCGTCCCGGTCCCGCCCCCGCCATGGATGTCGACGCCCTGATCGACGACCCCGGCATCGGCATCATCGTGTGCTGCGGCTCCGGTGGCGTCGGCAAGACCACGACCTCGGCGGCGCTGGCGCTGCGGGCGGCGGAGCGCGGCCGCAAGGTCGTCGTGCTCACGATCGACCCGGCCAAGCGGCTCGCCCAGTCGATGGGGATCGAGCAGCTCGACAACACCCCGCGGCCGGTCACCGGCCTGCGGACCAACGGCAAGGGCAACCGCAGGGGCGGTGGTCTCGACGCGATGATGCTCGACATGAAGCGCACCTTCGACGAGGTCGTCGAGAGCCAGGCCACGCCTGAGAAGGCGCGGCAGATCCTCGAGAACCCCTTCTACATCGCGCTCTCCAGCTCGTTCTCCGGCACGCAGGAGTACATGGCGATGGAGAAGCTCGGGCAGATCCACGCCGACGCGCAGCTCGACGGCAGCTACGACCTGATCGTCGTGGACACCCCGCCGTCGCGCTCGGCGCTGGACTTCCTCGATGCCCCCGAGCGGCTCTCGAGCTTCCTCGACGGCCGCTTCATCCGGCTGCTGCTCACCCCGGCGCGCGGTCCGGCCCGGATGATGACGGCCGGCATCGGGATGATCACCGGGGCGCTCAACAAGATCCTCGGCACCCAGGTGCTGCGTGACATGCAGACCTTCGTCGCGGCCTTCGACACGCTCTTCGGCGGGTTCCGCCAGCGCGCGCAGAAGACGTTCGAGCTGCTGCAGGCCGACGGCACGGCGTTCCTGGTCATCGCCGCTCCCGAGCCCGACGCGCTGCGCGAGGCGGCGTACTTCGTCGAACGGCTCGCCGAGGACGACATGCCGCTCGTCGGCCTGATCGTCAACCGCGCCAGTCCCGAGCCTCGCGGCACGGTGTCGGCCGACGAGGCGATGGCCGCCGCGGCGCGCCTGCGACAGCGTGACCCGGAGTCGCTGACGGCCGGGCTGCTGCGCCTGCACGCCGACCAGTCCCGCATCGTCGAGCGCGAGGAGCGGCTCCGCGCACGCTTCGCCGCCGCGCACCCGCAGGTGCCGACGGCCGTCGTACCGGCGCTTCCCGGTGACGTGCACGACCTCGCCGGACTCCGCAGGGTCGGCGAGCTGCTGGCGGGCAGCTGACGCGCTGCGTCAGACGGTGACGGACGGCACCACGGTGCCGTCCTTGGCACGCGCAGCCTCGAGCATCGTGCGCCACGAGGAGTTGGGACGACGACGCAGCAGCGCGCGGCGCTCCCGCTCGGTCATCCCACCCCAGACGCCCCACTCGATCTGGTTGTCGAGCGCCTCGGCAAGGCACTCGGTCCGCACCGGGCAGCCGGAGCACAGCTGCTTGGCCTTGTTCTGCTCGGCTCCACGCACGAACAGCTGGTCCGGCTGTGACTCGCGGCACGCGGCCGCACTCGCCCAATCTTCAACCCACATAAGTGATGTCCCCACATCGCTCCGAGATAAGTAGCGTCCCCATGACGGCCTACCCGGGATAGTTCCCCTCGATGAGAAAGTTAAAGAAATGCTGAGGACTGGACCAGACCAAATATGCCCAGATCGTCTAGTCCATTTGGGCTAGTCCAGCCGGGTGAAGTGGTCACAATCGAGGAATCGGAGTCTCCTCGGCCGGTCACGTATCCTCGAAGCCATGTCAGTCCCGCGCGACGAGCGCCTCACTGCCGGCCGCATCGCCTCCCACCTCGTGGTGATGGTGGCGGTCGCAGCGCTCCTCGGAGTCGTCGTGGCCGGGCTCGCGATCCCGTTCGCGGGCGTCGCCGGCATCGGCGCCAAGAACGTCGCCAAGACGATGGACAGCCTGCCGGCCGAGCTCGAGACCAACCCGCTGCCGCAGCGCACCCGGCTGCTCGACTCCGACGGCGACACGATCGCCACGTTCTACGACGAGAACCGCGTCAACGTCTCGCTGGACCAGATCTCGCGCACCATGATCCAGTCGATCATCTCGATCGAGGACTCGCGCTTCTACCAGCACGGCGCCCTCGACATGAAGGGCACCGTCCGGGCCCTGGTCACCAACCAGGCCAACGACGGCGTCGTCCAGGGTGGCTCCTCGATCACCCAGCAGATGGTCAAGCTGACCCTGCAGACGCAGGCCAAGACCAAGGCCGAGCGCGCCGCGGCCACCGAGGGCACCTACGCCCGCAAGCTGCGGGAGCTCCGCTACGCGATCGCCATGGAGCAGCACCACTCCAAGGACTGGATCCTCGAGCGCTACCTCAACATCGCCTACTTCGGTGACGGCACGTACGGCGTGCAGTCGGCCGCCCGGCACTACTTCGGGGTCAACGCCAAGCGGCTCAACCTGCGGCAGTCGGCCATGCTCGCCGGCCTGGTGAAGAACCCCACCGGCTACGACCCGACCAACTCCCCCGACCGCGCGCTCGCACGACGCAACGTCGTCCTCGACCGGATGGCCAGCCTCAACGTCATCACCCGCGAGAAGGCGGAGAAGACCAAGGCGACCAACCTCGGCCTCCACATCCGCAACGCCAAGAACGGCTGCTGGTTCTCCCGCGCCCCGTTCTTCTGCGACTACGCCTGGAACTACCTGCTCGACGACCGGGCGCTCGGCGAGACGGTCGCGCAGCGTCGCCAGCTGCTGAAGTCCGGCGGCCTCACGATCCGCTCCACCATCGACCTGAAGGACCAGAAGGCCGCCGACAAGGCCGTCGCCAACCACGTCGACCGACGCGACCAGGCCGTGGGCGCGATCGCCATGGTCCAGCCGCGCACCGGCAACGTGACGGCGATCGCCCAGTCGCGCCCGATGGGCCGCAGCGCGAGGAAGGGCGAGACGTTCCTCAACTACGTGGTGCCGACGAAGTACGGCGACTCGGCCGGCTTCCAGGCGGGCTCGACGTTCAAGCCCTTCGTCCTGGCCGCCGCGATCGAGGAGGGCATCCCGCTCACGACGTCCTTCAACGCTCCGCAGACGATGACGATCGACACCAGCGAGTTCGCGAACTGCCCGGGAGCCGGCAACTTCGTCGGTGACTGGAAGGTGTCCAGCTCGACCTCGTCCGGCCGGATGGACCTCTACCGCGGCACCCGCGAGTCGGTGAACACCTTCTACGCGATGCTCGAGCGCGCGACCGGGGTCTGCAAGCCGTTCAAGATCGCCAAGTCGCTGGGCGTCGACCTCACCTACGCCAAGGGCGACGGCACCCACCTGCCCGAGCGGGTGCCGACGTTCACGCTCGGCATCGCCAACGCGAGCCCGTTGGAGATGGCCGAGGCGTACGCCACCTTCGGCGGCCGCGGCCTCCACTGCGACTCGCGTCCGGTGACCTCCATCGAGGACTCGTCGGGTAACGTGCTGAAGAAGTACCGCAAGTCGTGCCAGCAGGCGCTCCCGGAGTCGACCGCGGACGGCATCAACGACGTGCTGCGCGGGGTGCAGGAGCCGGGCGGATTCGGCTACGAGCTCGGTGGCACCGGCCTGACCGTCCCGTCGGCCGGCAAGACCGGCACCACGCAGGACGGCAAGGCCGTCTGGTTCGTCGGCTACACCCCCGAGGTCGCCACCGCGGCGATGATCGCGGGCGCCAGCAAGGACGGCGGCAAGCCGATGGCGCTGGCCGGCCAGACCATCCACGGCAACTACATCTACGCCGTGACCGGCTCCGGCTTCGCCGGCCCGATGTGGGCCCAGGCCATGCACGCGGTCCAGGACCGGCTCGACCCGGTCGACTTCGACAAGCCGTCCTCGGAGTCGGTCAACGGCATCCCGACCCAGGTGCCCTCCGTGTCCGGGATGAGTGTCGACTCCGCCATGTCGACGCTGAAGCAGGCCGGGTTCAACCCGATCAGCGGCGGCTCGGCCGACTCGACCAGCCCGCTCGGCACCGTCGCCTACACCGACCCGGGCGGCGGCTCGACGGCCCCGAAGGGCTCGGTCGTGACGGTCTACCAGTCCAACGGCCACCAGCCCCCCAAGGACAAGGGCAAGGGCAAGGGGAAGGGCAAAGGCAAGGGCAAAGGCCGCGGGGGTCGCTGACCCCCAGCGACGACCGGCACCCGTCGAGGGGCCTGGGACGGCGGGGCCACGCCGTCCCGGGGCTCCTCAGGACACGCCGAGCTGGCGGCGTACCTCCGCTGCCACGGCACCACCGTCGGCGCGGCCCTTGACCTGCGGCGTCACCACGCCCATCACCTTGCCCATCGCCTTCATGCCCTCGCCGGCCGCGCCCACCTGGGCGATCGCCGCGGTGACCAGGTCGGCGATCTCCTGCTCGCTGAGCTGGGCCGGCAGGTAGTCGGCGATCACGGCCGCCTCGGCGACCTCCTTGGCTGCCATCTCGGCCCGGCCGCCGTCCGCGAACGCCGTCGCGGCCTCACGCCGCTTCTTGGCCTCCGTGGACAGCACCCCGATGATGTCGTCGTCGCTCAGCTCGCGGGCCTGCTTGCCGGCCACCTCGGCGTTCGTGATCGCGGAGAGGACCATCCGCAGCGTCGAGGAGCGCACCTCGTCGCGGGACTTGATCGCGGTGGTGAGGTCGGCACGGAGACGGTCCTTCAGCTGGCTCATGCCCTCATTGTGGCAGCCTTGCGCGGGTGAGCCTCCCCGACGCCGTCCGCCGTACCGCCCTCGGCGTCGTCGGCGCCGGCGTCCTCGGCGGGGCCGCCCTGACGTCGTACGCCGTCCTCGAGGCGCGTGCCTACACCCTGCGCCGGGTCACGGTCCCGGTGCTGCCGCCGGGGAGCCCGGAGCTGCGGGTGCTGCACCTCAGCGACCTCCACATGACCCCGGGCCAGATCAGGAAGCAGGAGTGGCTCCGCGGGCTCGTCGACCTCCGCCCCGACCTCGTCGTCAACACCGGCGACAACCTCGCGCACCTCGGCTCGGTCCCCGTCGTCCTCGACTGCCTCGGCGACCTGCGCGACCTGCCCGGCGCCTTCGTCTTCGGCTCCAATGACTACTTCGCGCCGTCGCTGCGCAACCCGCTGCGCTACCTGCTGCCCGACAACGGCAAGCGGCACACCGACACGGCGCTGCTGCCCTGGCGCGAGCTCCGCGACGAGCTGACCACCTCCGGCTGGGCCGACCTGACCAACCGGCGCGCGACGCTGGTGGTCCGCGGCTTCCGGATCGCGTTGGCCGGCGTCGACGACCCGCACCTCGGCTACGACCGGCTCGACCTGGTCTCCGGGCCCGCCGACCCGAGCGCCGACCTGCGCCTGGGGGTCACCCACGCGCCGTACCTGCGGGTGCTCGACCGCTTCGCCGCGGACGGGTACGACGCGGTGCTCGCGGGCCACACCCACGGCGGGCAGGTGTGCCTGCCGGGCCTCGGCGCGCTGACCACCAACTGCGATCTCGACACCGCTCGCGCCAAGGGCCTGCACCGCCATCCCGCCGGGTCGCAACCAGGCGAGCCGGGCTCCGCGTGGCTGCACGTCTCGGCCGGGCTGGGCACCAATCCGTACGCCCGGATCCGGGTCGCCTGCCGTCCGGAGGCCACGCTGCTGACCCTGGTCGCGACCAACGCCTGATCCGATTTCAGCGGGTCGCAGGTGCTCGGGTATGGTTGCCCCCGGCCTGCTCCGGTGGGCCGATCGGGCTGTGGCGCAGCTTGGTAGCGCGCTTCGTTCGGGACGAAGAGGCCGCAGGTTCAAATCCTGTCAGCCCGACAGCTGGGGCTCGGATCCGCATCGCGGGTCCGGGCCCCGTTGTCTGCGCCGACGCCGTCTCGGGCCGGCTCGGTGGTTTCCCAGGAGCCGGCGGTGGAATGCTGCCGACATGGGTGATTCCGAGCGCGACGAGCCGTCCCTCGAGCTCGAGCTCCCCCGGCTCAGGCGGCCTCGGCGCAAGCGCCGGCCCGCGACCTCCGCCGCGGAGCCCGCTCCCGCCGCGGAGCCGGCAGCGGTGGCGGCAGCGGCCGGCGCTGAGCACACCACCGTCCTCGAGCTGGACCAGTCCGAGCAGCCCGGTGAGCCCGGTGAGCCCGGTGAGCCCGGTGAGCGTCAGAGGAGGGCGGAGCCGACGGACGCACCGCCCGAGCCGCGCCCGCGCCGTACCCGTCCCTCGGTCGCCCTCCCGACCGGGTGGCCCGCGGTCCTCGTCACGGGGGTCGTCGTCGGCCTCGTGGTCGTCGGCCTGACCTGGGCCTCGCTGCGCACCTGCGAGGCCGTCCAGGGGACGACCAGCTGCGGCACCGCCGGCTACCCGATGCTGGCGCTGGTGCTGGTGGTCGCCGTCCTGGTCGGCAGCGCCCTCCTGCGGGTCACGCACGTGCCCGACCCGGTCAGCACGAGCCTGCTGGGGGTCGGCGTCGCCGCCGTCGTCGCGCTGGTGTTCCTGATCGACCACCTCGACCAGCCGGCGATGCTGGTCGTGATCCCGGTCGTCAGCGCACTGACCTTCGCCGGCTCGCACTGGCTCACGACCACGGTCATCGAGCCCGAGCGCGACTGAGGCGTCAGCGAGCCGCGGCGATCAGCTCCGCGATCTGCACGGTGTTGAGCGCGGCGCCCTTGCGCAGGTTGTCGTTCGAGATGAAGAGCGCCAGGCCGCGGTCGTCGTCGACGCCGGGGTCCTGCCGGATCCGGCCGACGTACGACGGGTCCTGACCCGCGGCCTGCAGCGGGTTCGGGATGTCCGTCAGCTCGACGCCGGGGGCGTCCGCCAGCAGCTCGCGGGCGCGCTCGACCGTCATCGGGTCCGCGAACTCGGCGTTGATGGCCAGCGAGTGGCCGGTGAAGACGGGCACCCGGACGCAGATGCCGGAGACCCGGAGGTCCGGGATGCCGAGGATCTTGCGGGACTCGTTGCGGAGCTTCTGCTCCTCGTCGGTCTCGTGCAGGCCGTCGTCGACGATCGCGCCGGCCAGCGGCACCACGTTGTAGGCGATCGTGCGCTCGTACTTCACCGGCTCGGGGAAGGTGACCGCCGTGCCGTCGTAGGCGAGCTCGGAGGCCTTGTCACCGGCGGCCGCGACCTGCCCCGCCAGCTCCTCGACCCCGGCGACGCCGGAGCCGGAGACGGCCTGGTAGGTCGACGCGATCAGCCGGACCAGCCCGGCCGCGTCGTGCAGCGGCTTGAGGACGGGCATCGCGGCCATCGTGGTGCAGTTCGGGTTGGCGATGATGCCGCGGCCCGCAGCGATCACCCCGGACAGCGCCTCGGGGTTGACCTCCGAGACCACCAGCGGGATCGCGGGGTCCTTGCGGAACGCGCTGGAGTTGTCGACCACGATCACCCCGGCGTCGACGAACTTCTGGGCCAGCGCCCGCGAGGTCGTCGCACCGGCCGAGAAGAGCGCGATGTCCAGCCCCGCCGGGTCGGCGGTCTCCGCGTCCTCGACCACGACGTCGCGACCTGCGAAGGGCAGCACCTTGCCCGCCGAGCGGGCGGACGCTAAGAAGCGGATCTCGTCGACCGCGAAGCCCCGCTCCTCCAGGATCTGGCGCATCGCGACGCCGACCTGGCCGGTCGCTCCCACGATGCCGAGGTTGATGCCCATGGCTATCGACCGGTCCCGCCGTAGACGACCGCCTCGACCTCACCTGCGTCGAGGTCGAAGGCGGTGTGGGTGGAGCGCACGGCCTCGTCGATCTGGGACTCGTCGACGATCACCGAGATCCGGATCTCCGAGGTGGAGATCATCTGGATGTTGACGCCGGCCGAGGCGAGGGCGGCGAAGAACGTCGCGGTGATGCCGGGGTGCGAGCGCATGCCGGCACCGATCAGCGACACCTTGCCGATCTGGTCGTTGTAGAGCAGCTGGTCGTAGCCGACCTCGTCCTGGATCCGCGCGAGCGCGCTCATCGCGGTCTGGCCGTCGGCGCGCGGCAGCGTGAAGGAGATGTCGGTCAGGCCGGTGGAGGCCGCCGAGACGTTCTGCACGACCATGTCGATGTTGACCTCGGTGGCGGCGAGCGCCTCGAAGATGCGCGCGGCCTCGCCGACCTTGTCGGGTACGCCGACCACGGTGATCTTGGCCTCGCTCCGGTCGTGAGCGACGCCGGCGATGATCGCCTGCTCCATCTGTTCGTCTCCTGATCGGCTGTCCGGGATGACCCAGGTGCCCTCCTTCTTGCTGAAGGAGGAGCGGACGTGGATCGGCATGTCGTAGCGGCGGGCGTACTCGACGCAGCGCAGGTGCAGGATCTTCGCGCCGGAGGCCGCCATCTCGAGCATCACCTCGGTCGAGACCTGGTCGAGCTTGCGGGCGGCCGGGACGATGCGCGGGTCGGCGGTGAAGACACCATCGACGTCGCTGTAGATCTCGCACACCTCGGCACCGAGTGCGGCCGCGAGCGCCACGGCGGTCGTGTCGGACGCGCCGCGGCCCAGGGTGGTGACGTCCTTGGTGTCCTGCGAGACGCCCTGGAAGCCGGCGACGATCGCGATCGCACCGTCCTCGATGGCGGCCTCGATCCGACCCGGCGTGATGTCGATGATCTTCGCCTTGCCGTGCGCGGAGTCGGTGATCACGCCGGCCTGCGAGCCGGTGAACGACTGCGCCTTGTGACCGAGCTGCGCGATCGCCATCGCGACCAGCGCCATCGACATCCGCTCACCGGCCGTCAGCAGCATGTCGAGCTCGCGCGGCGGCGGCAACGGCGTCACCTGCTGGGCGAGGTCACGCAGCTCGTCGGTCGTGTCCCCCATGGCCGAGACCACGACGACGACGTCGTTGCCGGCCCGCCGGGTGTCGACGATGCGCTGTGCCACGCGCTTGATGCCGGTCGCGTCAGCGACCGACGATCCGCCGTACTTCTGCACGACAATGCCCACGGTGCGGTCCCTTGATGCTCGAGGTCTCTCCTCCAGAGATCCTACCGAGCCTCGGGATCCACCGATTCGAGTATCTCATCGGCGACCTCGAGCAGCTCCTCCTCCTCGACGGGGGCATCCGCGTCGAGACGGTCGTGCGCGACCACGGAGACCAGCGCGTTGAGCGCGGCGCCCGCCAGGTTGCCCCAGTTGGAGACGTACGAGAACTGCCACCACCACAGCGCCTCGTCGACGTTGCCCAGCCGGTAGTGGCGCAGGCCGTTCTCGAGGTCGGTCGCGATGCTCGTCAGGTCGTCGGAGAGCTGGCTCTCGACGACCTCGGGGACGTAGGGGTCGAAGACGAACGCGTAGGTGTCCAGGCCGCCGAGCAGGTCGGCCAGGGCCAGCCGCATCTCGTCGAGGTCGGCCTCGGGGCCCACGTCGGGCTGGTACTCCGCGATCGGGGTGAAGTCCTGCTGCGCGCCGAGGCGCGCACCGGCGAGCAGCACCTGGCTGATCTCCAGGAGGAGCAGCGAGATGCCACGGCCGCCGTCGGCCTCGCGCGCGATCGCGCGCAGCGCGATCAGGAAGCTCTCGATCTGGTCGGCGATCTGCTGGGCGAACTCCGCCGTCGCTTCGTCGAGGGTCACGGTCGGTGAGGTCTCAGTCATCAGCGGATCGCCTTCCTACGAACGCTCGTCCGAGCGTCACTTCGTCGGCGTACTCGAGATCGCCGCCTACCGGCAGTCCACTCGCCAATCGCGTCACGCGCAAGCCGATCGGCCGGAGCATCCGGGTGAGATACGTCGCGGTCGCCTCACCCTCGAGGTTGGGGTCGGTCGCGAGGATCGTCTCGGTGATGGTGCCGTCGGAGAGCCGGACCATCAGCTCGCGGATGCGGAGCTGGTCGGGCCCAATGCCGTCGATCGGCGAGATCGCCCCGCCGAGCACGTGGTAGCGCCCGCGGAACTCCCGGGTGCGCTCGATCGCCACCACGTCCTTGTACTCCTCCACGACGCACAGCACCGTCGGGTCCCGGCGGGGGTCCCGGCAGATCCGGCACTGGTCGTCCTCGGACACGTTGAAGCAGATCGAGCAGAACTTCACCTTCGCCTTGACCTCGATCAGCACGTCGGCCAGGCGGCGTACGTCGACGGGGTCGGCCTGCAGCAGGTGGAACGCGATCCGCTGCGCGCTCTTGGGACCGACGCCCGGGAGCCTGCCGAGCTCGTCGATCAGGTCTTGGACAACGCCTTCGTACAACGCCGGCCTCTAGAACCCGAGCTGACCGGGGGCGCCGCCACCCGGCAGCCCGCCCCCGGCTATCGGACCGAGGGTCTCGCCGGCGAGGGCGTCCGCCTGCGCCTTGGCGTCGCGGTAGGCGGCGACGATCATGTCGCCGAGGTCGGTGAGGTCGTCGGGGTTGCCCCCGTCGAAGCCGCCCGCCTTGATGTCGACGCTCACGAGCTCGCCGACGCCGTTGACCTGGACCGTCACCGCACCGCCGGCGACGGTGCCGTCGACGATCGTGTCGGCCAGCCGCTCCTGCGCGCTGGCCAGCTGCTCCTGCATCTGCTGGGCCTGCTGGAGCAGGGCGTTCATGTCGAAGCCTCCGCCGCCGAGCGCCTCGAAGGGGTTCTGGCTCATGATGGGTGCACCTCTCGCGTTCTCGTGGTCACTGGTGGGGGATCTCCTCGATCATCTGGGCGCCGAGCTCGCGCTGGAGCAGCTCGGTGGCGCTCAGGCCCTGATGCTCGGCGTCGAGGTCGTCGGGGCGCGCGTCGGCGTCGGCGCTCGCCCAGTCGGGACCCTGCTGGGTCGGTGCCTCGTCGGCCGAGCGGGTCTGCTGGATCGCCCCGCGCGCCGCCGCGCTCGCAGCAGCCGTCACGGCGGCGTTGTCCTGCGGCGCGGGCTCGTCCTCCCAGGGTGCCGCGGGGCCGGGCGCGGGCGCCGTGGCCGCGGGGGCCTCCGGCGCTGCCGGCGTCGTCGCGGGCTTGGTGACGGTCGGCGTGCCCTCGGCCTGGGCGCTGGGATCGACGATCGTGTCGATCTTCCAGCTCGCGCCGACGACGTCGACCGCGGCCTGGCGCAGCACGTCGTCGCACCCGCCGCTGACGAACGAGTCGCGGGCGCCGGAGTTGGCGAAGCCCAGCGTCAGCGTGGTGCCGTCGACCGCCACCACCTGGCAGTTCTGGGTGAGGTGCATCCAGGCCAGGCGGCGCCGGCCCTTGGTGGCCTCGACGATGTCGGGCCAGAGACGGCGTACGTCGATCAGGGTGAGCGCGCCGCCCGCGGCGGGCGCTGCCGCCTCGACCGGCGCGGACTCGGCGTGGCGCTCGGGTGCGGGGGTCTCGACGACGCTCGCTGGCGCTCGCTGCTCGACCACCGGGGGGGCGGGGGTCTCGGCGGCGACCGCCGGGGGTGTCGGGGTCTCGACGACGCTCGCCGGCGCTCGCTGCTCGACCACCGGGGGGGCGGGGGTCTCGGCGGCGACCGCCGGGGGCGCCGGGGTCCGCGGCTCCGGAAGCGCCGCTGCCGGGTCGGGAGCGGCCGGCCGGTCGGCGAGCGGCGCGGGGCGGTCCTGGGCCGGCGGGTGGGGCGGTGCCACGGTCGGGGTCGGCGTGCCGCCAGTGATCGAGACCCGCTTCTCGAGACGGTCCAGGCGGGCCAGCACCCCGTTGGCGTTGTCGTCGGAGCCGGGCAGCAGCACCCGGGCGCAGAGCAGCTCGAGCAGCAGCCGGGGCGCGGTGGCCCCCCGCATCTCGGTCAGGCCCGAGGCGACGATGTCGGCGGCCCGGCTGAGCTCGGCGGGACCGAAGCGCGCGGCCTGGGCGACCAGGCGCTCCCCCTGGTCCTCGGAGCAGTCGATCAGCCCGGTGGCCGGAGCGTCCGGCACGGCGGCCACGATCACCAGGTCGCGCAGGCGACGCAGCAGGTCCTCGGTGAAGCGACGCGGGTCCTGCCCGGTCTCGATCACCTTGTCGACCACGCCGAAGACCGCCGCCCCGTCACCACCGGCGAACGCCTCCACGACGTCGTCGAGCAGCGTGTCGGGCGTGTAGCCGAGCAGCCCGGTCGCCAGCTCGTAGGTCACGCCCGCGGGCCCGGCTCCACCGAGCAGCTGGTCGAGCACCGACAGCGAGTCGCGCGCCGAGCCGGCGCCCGCGCGGACCACCAGCGGCAGCGCCGCCTGGTCGATCGTCACGCCCTCCTGGGTGCACAGCTCGGAGAGGTACGACGAGAGCAGCCGCGGCGGGATCAGCCGGAACGGGTAGTGGTGGGTGCGCGACCGGATGGTCGGCAGCACCTTGTCGGGCTCGGTCGTGGCGAAGATGAAGCGCAGGTGGGGCGGGGGCTCCTCGACCAGCTTGAGCAGGGCATTGAAGCCCTGCGTCGTGACCATGTGGGCCTCGTCGATGATGTAGACCTTGTAGCGGCTGCGCACCGGCGCGAAGAACGCCTTCTCCCGCAGGTCGCGCGCGTCGTCGACGCCGCCGTGGGACGCGGCGTCGATCTCGATCACGTCGATCGACCCGGGTCCGCCGCGGGCCAGGTCGCGGCAGCTGTCGCACTCGCCGCACGGGTCGGCGATCGGCGCCTGCTCGCAGTTGAGCGCGCGCGCCAGGATGCGGGCACTGGTTGTCTTGCCGCAGCCGCGCGGTCCCGAGAAGAGATAGGCGTGGTTGACCCGGTTGTTCGCCAGGGCGGCGCGCAGCGGCTCCGTGACGTGATCCTGGCCGATGACCTCGGCGAAGGTCTCCGGCCGGTAGCGGCGGTACAACGCGAGGGGGGACTCCACGCATGAACCCTAACCACCGGTGCCGACAGTCGGTAGCGGGGCGGTGGGGCGGTCCTCCCCGACGACGCCTCGGTGCCGAGACGGGTCGCGCTCGAGGGCCATCCACCCGGGTCGGGGCCTGCGCGAGACCCGGGTCCGGGGCATGAAAAGGCCCCCCGCGTACCCGACAGAGCTCGCTGACCCTTGCTGCCTTCCGGCCCTGGGGGAGTTGGGCAAGATATCGCCACACGGGGGGTTGGCGCAGAGTCTAGGTGAGGCCCGCGCGGGTCTCCAAGACGGGGTCACCCGCCGACCGCCGGGCGATTTCGCGGCGCCGTACGACGACGGGTACGCTCCTGCGCGGAGGATTCGCCTAGTGGCCTATGGCGCTCGCTTGGAAAGCGGGTTGGGTGTGAAAGCCCTCAGGGGTTCGAATCCCCTATCCTCCGCCAGCCGAACGGCGTCGCACCCCGGTGCGACGCCGTTCGTCGTCTCCGGAGCCGTGCCTCAGGCGGAGGTGCTCGCGTCGAGGCCGAGCAGCAGCTGGTCGAGCAACGCCCGGAGCCGGAGCGCGTCGTCGACGGCCAGCCCCATGTCGTGCCACACCCGCTCCGGGATCTCGGCGACCTCGGAGCGCAGGGCCGCACCGCGCTCGGTCACCTCGACGCGGACCCGGCGCTCGTCGGCGGAGTCGCGGCGTCGTACGACCAGGCCGGCGGCCTCGAGCCGCTTGAGGACCGGGGTCAGCGTGCCCGAGTCGAGGTGCAGCCGCTCGCCCACCTCCCCCACGGTCAGCGGCTCGGCCGCATCCCACAGGGCGAGCATCGTGACGTACTGCGGATAGGTCAGCCCGACCCCGCCCAGGGCCTCGGTGTAGCGCCGGGTGACGCCGCGCGCGGCGGCGTACAGCGGGAGGCAGAGCTGGGCGTCCAGGTCGAGCTGCGGATAGTCGGCCACCCCTCCACATTAGCGCTTGCCAGATCCAATTGCGCGCAATACAGTTGTGCGCATGGAAACTCTCTACACCGCCAGCGCCGCCGCGACCGGAGCGGGCCGCAACGGCCACGTGCAGTCCACCGACGGTCACATCGACACCGACGTCCGCATCCCCCAGGAGATGGGCGGCCCGGGTGGGGCGACCAACCCCGAGCAGCTCTTCGCCGCCGGCTACGCGGCGTGCTTCCACTCGGCGCTGCAGCTGGTCGCCGGGCAGGCCAAGGCCGACGTCACCGACTCCGAGGTGGTCGCCGACGTCTCCATCGGACCGAACGGCGACGGCGGCTTCGGCCTCGCCGTCCAGCTCGAGATCACCCTGCCCGCGCTGGAGCGCGCCGTCGCCGAGGAGCTCGTCGCGCGGGCCCACGAGGTGTGCCCCTACTCCAACGCGACCCGCGGCAACGTCGAGGTGACCCTCACCGTCGCCTGACCGCAGCGGCGACCCGGCGGGCTCAGCTGCCGTCGGGCAGCTCGACCACCGGGTCGAGGACGGTGCCCTCCGGCAGGTGGACGGTCGCCCCCGACGTCCCCTCGACCGGGGTGCAGGCGCCGGAGGGGACGACGCAGGTCACGAGCGAGGCCGAGGTGCCGTCGGCGTACATGCCGAAGGCGTCGACGTCGCCGTCGACCGCGATCCCGACCGCCGTGGTGTCGTCGGCCCACCACTGGAGGTCGACGACCTCCGGCGCCCCAGACAGCGGCAGCGGCTGCCCACCGGCAGCGGCGGCCAGCCGGTCGTGGGTCAGGGGGTAGTCCTCGTCGCCGCGGTCCACGATGCGCCACCGGCGGTCGGGGCTGAGGCGGTCGTCATCCGGCGGGAGGCGGAACCTCTCGCCGTTCGGGTGCCGGTCGACGCTCAGGTCGCCGGTGGCGAGGTCGACCTCGACGACGTCGCCGAGGGCCTGGAAGTACGCCGACTCGTCGGTGAGCAGCAGGGCTCCCGGCTCGGCGTCCTCGTAGAGGTCCTGCAGGTCGTCCGACCCCGGGTCGCCCAGGCCCTCGGAGGTCCGGACCACCTCGTCGCCGGACTGGAGGTCGACGACCACGACCTGGGCGAGCGAGGTGCCGAACTCGTCCTGCGGCCCCGAGCCCGTGTCCACGAAGCCGAGGTGCCGGCCGTCGGGCGAGGTGCGCAGGTGGGCCGCGGAATCCGCCAGCCGGGTCGTCGTGCCGTCGCTGTCGGAGTAGTAGAGCGGCGCCGCGCCCAGGTAGCGGC
The DNA here is from genome assembly GCF_000620705.1 of Nocardioides sp. URHA0020. Taxonomy (GTDB): domain Bacteria; phylum Actinomycetota; class Actinomycetes; order Propionibacteriales; family Nocardioidaceae; genus Nocardioides. The sequence goes on along the minus strand of NZ_KK211165.1, from coordinate 157,641 downwards.
CGGCCTCGGGCCCGCGCTCGTCGGTCGAGAAGAAGACCCCGCCGCCACCCACCACGAAGCTCTCGATCCGCTTGCCGGTCGAGATCGTGGAGCCGTCGGCCAGGTGGACGGTGTCGTCGACCGCGTAGACCAGGCCCGACGGGTCGACCGACACCCCGCCGGAGGGCCACCCCGCGACGTCAGAGCCACGGCCGCCGGAGTCGCCGCAGCCCGTCAGCACGAGCGCGAGCAGGAGCGGCGCCACCCCGCTCGCCAGGCCCCGCGCCCTCCCCATGTCAGCCCCGACGGCGGCGAGCGAGCACCGGGCGCAGCATCAGCGCCACCACGAGCAGGCCGCCGCCGATCAGGCCCCACCAGACAGCGTTGTGCCGGGTGCTCGCCAGCAGGTCGGTGGCGGGCTCGGGTGCCGTCACCCGGCTGTCGTCGTCGGTCTGCACCACCGTCCGCTCGACCTCACCGGACCGCTCCGGCGCCAGCGGGCGGGTGAGGGCCTCGTAGGGCTGGACGATGCCGGCGCCGGTCAGCGGCGTGGGGTCGTCGGTGGTGCCGTCGGCGGTGTTGACCAGCCGGGACACGACCTGCGCGGCCGCGTCGTCGGGGAAGCGCTGCCACAGCAGGGCGACCACGCCGGCGACGACCCCAGCCGCGGCGGCGGTCGAGGTCGGCTGCACCAGGCAGGTGTGACCGTTGAGGCCGTAGGAGACGGCGTCGTACGTCGGCGTGGCGACCGTCGTCCGGGAGTTCTTGACGACGCTGGCCAGCGCGCCCGCGGGGTCACCGGTGCCGGTGGCGTTGGCCGCGACCACGCCGTCGTACCCGGCCGGGAAGTACAGCTCGGCCGCGTCCTCGTCCTTGGCGGGCGGGTCCTCGAACTCGGAGGAGAAGGCGGCACCGGCGGCCGGCCGGTCACCGCTGGCCGCGACCACGACGACGCCCTTGGCCTGCACGGCCTTGACCGCTGCCCGCAGGGTCGAGCTGGAGCGCACCACGAACGGGACCACGGCGACCTTGATGTGCTTCTGCCGCGCGTGGGACGCGACCCACGACAGCCCCCGCGCGAGGTTGGGGGTCGACGGCTGCTCGCGCGGCTCGTTGGAGCTGCGGTTGACGTAGACCCGGACGTCGACCACCTGGGCGTCCGGCGCGATCCCCACGGGCTGCTCGTCGTCGCGCTCCGCTCCGGCGACCAGCCCGGCGACCTCGGTGCCCTGGGGGTCCGTGACCTCGCCGCCGACCCCGCTCTCGTCGGCGGTCCCCGCAACCCGGATCGCCCCGTCGGTGTCGTGGACCCCGGAGCTGAGGACCGCCACCCGCACCGCCGTGGCCCGCGGCGGCGCGAACCGCTCGACCTGGTCCTGCGCGGCGGCCATGCCCAGCAGCTCGTACGGCGCGCTGGCCCGACCGGTGTCTCCGGCCGGCGTGGTGGCCTCGACCGCCAGGCAGGGGTTGTCGACGGCGTACGCCGGGGCGGTCACGATCAGGCTGGTCCCCACGCCGCCGAGCGCGACCGCGGCGACCAACGCCGAGGTCAGGCGCATCGGGAGTCGTCCGGCTCGCCCGGCGGCGACAGCGCGGCGTCACGCGACAGGTTGACGCCGCAGGCGAAGAGCTTGACCCAGGTGTCCGGCACGACCGCGGCGGGGTAGTCGCCGTACCCGAGCAGCGCGGCGGCGCCGTCGCCGACCAGCGGGTTGGCGCGGCCCTTGGCGTCGACGACGAACGGCGAGCCCTGGTCGGTGTCGGACCAGCCGCCGGAGAGCACGTAGGCGCCCCGACCGGCCGCCACCACGGGCACCTTCTTCGCCGCCGGCACGTCGGCGCCACCCGACGTGGGCCCCGGGGCCACCAGCTGCGCGACCGGCGCCTTGCCCGACCGAGCGGTGAGCTGCGCGCAGGGCTCGTCGATCGGCTCCTGGGTGGGGGCCACGGCGGGCCAGTGGGTGGCGGCGTCCTTCTCCTCGGTCTCCCGGAAGACCTGTGGCGGCGCCTCCACCGGTGTCGCCGCGACGACGGCACCGTCCGGGGCGATCACGTTGCCGTAGACCAGCGCGGCGAAGGCCGACAGCTTGCGTGGACCGTCGTCGGTGAGCAGCAGCTTCTCCTTGCCCGCGACGAGCAGGTCACCGACCTTCTTGCCCTTGAGCACGCCGGTGTCGTCCTCGGCGGCGTACGCCGGGGTCGTGCCGAAGCCGTCGATCTCGAAGCTGCTCCAGTCGAGCGGCGCGCCGGTCGGGAAGAGGTTGATCCACTCGCGGCTCACGGGGATGGCGTTCCTGGTGGTCTGCACGTCGAGGGCCGAGAGCAGGTTGTCGGTCTGGCTGCCGCCGGTCCCCTGCGGCGGCACGGGGTAGACGTAGGCGCCCGGGTCGTCGGTGCCGGGAGACCGGTTGTCGCCGGTCGGCAGCACGACGAAGTAGTCGCCGCCGTTGGACACCGTCACGCCGGTCTGCGGGACGGCCGTGACGTCGGGCTCCACGGCGATGGAGACCTTGATCCCGGCGTCGGCCGCGGTGCACGCCGTCCAGCCGGAGTCGATCAGCAGGGAGGGGGTCGGCACGCTCGCCGGGGCCCCGAGGATGCCGATGTCGTCACCGATGCGCTGGTCGTCGATGGTGTCCTGGGCGATCAGGGTCGGCGTCGCCTTGTCGCCGAGGATCAGCTTGGCGCTCGTCGAGTTGATGACCGGACGCAGCTCGGGGTCCTTGCTCTCGTCGATGATGACGTAGGCGGAGCCGGTGTCCTTGGAGATGATCAGCCCGGCCTTCTTCCAGTCGTTGGGCGCCGTCGGCGAGAAGACGCCCGCGATCGCCGCGCCGGCGCCGAGCAGCACGGCGAGGGCGAGCCCGCCGACGATGGTGCGGCCCGGACGCGCCGGCTCCACCTCACGCCCGCCCGGCGCACCCGAGACGAACGCCGTGACCAGCCGGCGCCGACTGAACGAGTACGCCTCGACCAGGTCCTTCTTGGTGGCCACGGCGCGCCTAGCCCCGGATCGCGGAGTAGACGCCGACGGCGACCAGCGTCACCGGGAGCAGGGCCAGCAGCGCCACGCTCTCGGCGAGGTCGCCGAGCCGCCCGCGGCGTACCGACGGGGTCTGCGGCAGGAGCGTCACCGCCAGCAGGATCGCACCGGCCGCGGCGAGGACCACCGCGATCGTGGGACGCCAGTCCGGGTGCACCCACAGCGCGGCGACCGCCGCGGACAGCAGCCCGACGATGCCGGACACGAGCCCGACCAGGACCTCCGGTCCGGTGCGGTACTGCCGGGTTCGCAGCATCACGACCAGGCAGCACAGGACCGCGAGGATGGCGCCGGCCAGCCCGAGCGACACGGCGAGCGGGGCGATCAGGACGAGCAGCAGGCCGACGGTCGCGGAGACGGCGACCAGGATCTCGTGCGCGATCCGCGCGTCGGCACCCACCCGGCCCGGATCGACCGGGCGCGGCTCGGCGGTGATGTCGGCGACGTTGTAGAGCTGGTCGACCGAGGTGCCGGTCGCCCCAAGCGCGAGCCAGGGGAAGACGCTGCCGAGGACCACGATGACGACCAGCGCGACGGTCAGGACCACGGCGGGGTCGAAGTCGGCCGACTGCATCAGCATCCCGGTCAGCAGGAAGACGGCTCCGGCGACCACGACCGGGAGCACCAGGGTGCGGCCCTGGCCGAGCCCGACCAGGCAGATCACGCCGGCGGCCAGCGCGGCGCCTCCGGCCGCCGCGACCGGGGGTCCGAAGAGCGGCTCGTCGGTGACCAGCATCAGGCCGGCGACCGCGGCGTACAGCGCGCCCATCCAGGCGACGGCGACCGCCGCCTCCGGCTCGTCCTGCACGTGGGAGAGGACGATCGCACCGGTCACGAGCGCCGCGGCGACCACGACCGCGGCGACGCCGGCGAGCACCGAGCCGCGCTGGATCAGCAGGGCCACGGCGCCGAGGGCCATGAAGAGGCCGGCTGCCCACAGCGCGGTACGGCGTCCCGCGGCGGGTGACCAGGGCTTGAGGTCGTGCTCGACGATGTCCGTCATCGCCTCGACGACGTCGTCGTACAGGCGCGGCGGTGCGTCGTCCACGCCCGCGGCGACCGTGATCAGGCCGCCGTCCTCGATGCCCTGGATCACCAGTCCGGCATCGGCCTCCAGCTCACGTCCCTCCGCGGTGACCAGCCGGTAGCCGCCGTAGACGGTGCCGGGGTCGAGCAGGCCGACGCTGCGGGCCAGCTCGGGGACGAGCTCGGCGACGGGGACGGCGCCGGGCAGCACGAGGTCGACCCGGCGGGTGCCGGACGCGACCGTCACGCGCACCAGCCCCGAGACCACGGGTGCTTGGCTCATGTCCCTTCCTCTCCCGTCATGCCGACCGGTGTGCCGACCGGTGTGTCCAGCGTCGGGAAAGGGGCCGGCGCACCGCGCCGACCCCTCCCACCGAGTGCTGTCAGATCTCGAACGACGCGGCGCCGCGCTGGTCGGCGGCGCGGTAGTCGGCGTTCGACTGGTGCACGGTGGTGCTCGTCTCCTGCAGCAGGTCGCGCATCTCCTGCATCGCGGTGTCCCACTTGGTCTTGGCGACCTGGTAGGACTGCTGGGCGTTACCGGTCCAGTCGCTGCGCAGCGGAGCGAGCTCCGACTCGAGGCGGTTGAGCCGGTCGTCGATGTGCTTGACCGTCGTGCCGAGGTCGGTGGCGGCCTGGTCGAGGCCGGCGTGGTTGACGCGAAGTCCGTCGAGAGACATCTCAGTCACTTCCTTGTCAGCCCGGCGTCAGCCGAGGCGGCCGGCGACCCGGCTGTAGTTGGAGGACTGCGTCTCGTCGGTGCTGACGTTGTCCTTCTCGGTCGAGGTCAGGGAGGCCTGGAACTCGTTGAGCGCGTTGGTGATGATGCGCTGCTTCTCGGTCCACGCCTGGTGGAGCGCGAGGAACGCGGTGCCACCGGCACCCGCCCACTTGCCCTGGATGCCGGCGATCTGGCCGTCCAGCGTCTTGCTCATCGAATCGAAGTCCTGCTTGGCCTCGGCCACGAGGCCGGCGGCCCGGGTGAGAGTGCCCTCACCCTGTCCCATCTCTGTTGCGCCCATGACGCCAACTCCTTCCCCCGTGGCGGCGATCAGGCCGCTCGAGACTGATCCATTCGTGTGGATGACCATCAGCTCGGTCCGTGTTCCCCGAGCCGGACAGACCTCGATTACCCGGGGCCTTGGGCGCTAAACCTCACGACCCGAGTTCCCACAGGCTCGCCATCTCCCACACCTCGCGGAAGCCTCCGGACGACACGACCACCGACGCGACGACCAGGGCGCCGCACAGTCCCTCGGCGACCTCGGCCCGCCTCGACCACCACGCCGAGCGCCAGCCGCGCCCCGTCGCGACCGCGACGATCACCAGCGCGAGACCCAGCACGACCGACCCGATGGCGAGGGCTCGTACGGCGGACCCGCCCATCAGCTGCAGCAGCACGACCAGCAGGACGAGCCAGCAGCCGAGGCCCGCTGCACGCAGCAGGGCGCCGGCGCTGCGGTGCCGGTAGCTGCGGGCCGCGAGGAGCAGGGCCGCGCCGGCGAAGCCGACCAGGCACCGGGCCCCGATCCGGTCGACGCGCAGCGTGGCGGTGCCGAGCAGCAGCGGCGCGGAGACCACGGCGACGACGGCCACCGCGGCGGCGGCCGCGGTCAACATGCGGGTGCCGTGGCCGGCGACCGCGGAGACGGCGGAGCGGGGTACGACGGCGCGCCCGCGCTTGCCTCCCGGGCGCTCGCGCGCCGACCAGGCCGTCACGGCGAGCCGCTCGAGGTCGATCAGGTACTGGTCCGGCACGTCGACCACCAGGCCGGGGACGATCCGCGCCGCGAGGACCGCCAGCATCAGGAGCAACGACCAGGTCAGCCGCGGGGGCGCGCCGGCGAGCGTGCACATCCAGGTCAGCCCGAAGAGCAGGGAGCCGGCGACGATCCACACCTGCAGGGCCTCGTCGGCCTCGCGCCCCAACGACCGGGCGGTCGCGGCGGCGAGCGCGGCGACCAGACCGCAGAGACCGACGATCATCGGCAGCCGCTCGTCGTGCGGGTCCCAGGCGATCGCGAGGGCCGCGGCGCCGGCGAAGGCGGGTGCCGCGACGGCGCGGTAGCCGGCGTACCGGCCGACCGGCAGCACGCCGAGCACGCTCGCCGCGACCAGCACCACGACGGTGACGAGCCGGAGCCGGTCGGTGGCCGCGGTGGCGGCGAGCCAGCCGGCCGCGACCGCGCAGGCGGCGGCGACGACGGCGATCGTGATGGGAGCGGCGTCGGTGGGCCGCGCCGTCGCGTCGGCGGCCACGTCGCGGCGCCCACGACCCGCGGCCGGGACGACCTCGGTGGTGGCGATCAGCACGTCTCCCGCCCGGACCCCGGCGCGGGCGAGCGACAGGTCGGGCGGCAGCATCGCGCCGACCCGGGTGCACAGGGCCGGCACGGTGGCGAGCCCGGCCTGCCGGGCGTAGACCTCGGCGACGTCGAAGGCCGCGGCGCCGGAGGGCACGACCAGGTCGAGCACGCCGACCGGACCGTGCACGCTCAGCGCCAGGTCGGCGGTCGCGTTCGTCGTCACGTCGTCCACCTTCCCCACCGATGGGAGGCGTCAACCACCTCCCGGAGGGGTAGTTGCTCCCCTGAGCCGCTCGGCTACGGGGGGTCGGACTGCAGGAGGGGACGCGTTGACGACGACGCTGCGCGGCACGCGGATGGATGCGCCGGAGATGCCGACCGGGCAGCTCGTGCTCCAGCCGCCGCCGCAGATCGAGCCCAACGAGGGCGCCAGCGGCGTGCTCATGAACGCCATCCCGATGCTCGGCAGCCTCGGGTCCATCGTGCTGGTCGCCACGATGGGCAAGACGAACGGCGGGCGCGGGCTCATCGCTGCCGGCATGTTCCTCTTCGCCACGGTCGGCTTCATCATCGTCCAGCTCGACCGGCAGCGTAAGCAGCGCACCCAGCAGGTGACGGGCTCCCGCACGGAGTACCTCCGCTACCTCGCCAACGTCCGCAAGGTCGCCCGCGACGCGGCCGACCAGCAGCGCCGCGCCCTGACCTGGCACCACCCCGACCCCTCCGCGCTGCCGGCGCTCGCCGACGAGCGCTCCCGCGTGTGGGAGCACGGCACGGGCGACGCCGGCTTCCTGCACGTGCGGTACGGCGTGTGCGCGCAGCCGCTCGCGCTCGAGCTGGTGCCACCCGAGAGCACGCCGATCGACCAGGTCGACCCGGCGGCCGCCTCGGCACTGCACCGCCTGCTCGTCGTCCACCGGCTCCAGCCGGACCTCCCCGCCTCGATCGACCTGCGCGCCTTCGACCGCGTGGAGGTCTGCGGAGGGGAGGAGCCGGCCCGCTCGCTCGCGCGGTCGCTGATCTGCTCCGCGACCGCCTTCCACTCCCCCGAGCACCTCGTCGTCGCGGTGCTCAGCTCGGAGCAGAACCTGGCCCACTGGGACTGGGTGAAGTGGCTCCCCCACGCCCAGAGCTCCCGGCAGTCCGACGCGGTCGGGCCGATGCGGATGGTCTCGACCTCGTTGGCCGACCTGGCCGGGCTGCTGCCCGAGGACCTGGCGGAGCGGCCGCGGTTCGGCGCCGACGAGCGGCCCGCGACCCCGCACCTGCTGCTGGTGATCGACGGCGGCGAGCTGCCGCCCGGCAACCACGTCGTACCCCCGGACGGCCTGCACGGCGTCACGCTCATCGACCTGCCCGCCCGCTGGGACGAGCTCGAGGACCCAACCCGGCTGCGCATCCAGTTCGACGACGAGACCGCCGCGGACGCCCAGGGTCGGCTCGCGATCCTGGCGCTGCGGCTGCGCGAGGAGCCGATCCGGGCCCGTGCGGACGCCTGCCCGGTCGCGACCGCGGAGGCCTTCGCCCGCCGGCTCACCCCGCTGCACACCGTCGCCTCCGGCGTGGTGGAGTCCGGCGGGGAGATCGCCGGGCCCACCGACTTCATGGAGCTGCTCGCGCTCGGCGACGTGCACTCCTTCGACCCCAGCCGGGCCTGGCGGCCGCGGCCCGCCCGCGACCGGCTCCGGGTGCCGATCGGCCTGGGCGAGGGCGGCTCGGTCGTCCACCTCGACATCAAGGAGTCGGCCCAGCAGGGCATGGGCCCGCACGGCCTGGTGATCGGCGCCACCGGCTCCGGCAAGTCGGAGTTCCTGCGCACCCTGGTGCTGGGTCTGGCGATGACGCACTCGCCCGAGCAGCTGAACATGGTGCTGGTCGACTTCAAGGGCGGCGCCACCTTCGCCGGGATGACGACGATGCCGCACGTCTCCGCGGTGATCACCAACCTGGAGCAGGAGCTCACCCTGGTCGACCGCATGCAGGACGCGCTGTCCGGTGAGATGGTGCGTCGGCAGGAGCTGCTGCGCGACGCGGGCAACTTCGCCTCGATCCGCGACTACGAGAAGGCGCGCGCCGCGGGCGAGGACCTCGCGCCGATGCCCTCGCTCTTCGTCGTGGTCGACGAGTTCTCCGAGATGCTGTCGGCCAAGCCGGAGTTCATCGACCTGTTCGTGGCGATCGGCCGGCTCGGCCGGTCGCTCGGGCTGCACCTGCTGCTGGCCTCGCAGCGCCTCGAGGAGGGCCGGCTGCGCGGGCTCGAGTCGCACCTGTCGTACCGCGTGGGTCTGCGGACCTTCAGCGCCACCGAGTCGCGCTCGGTGCTCGGCGTGCCGGATGCCTACGAGCTGCCGGCCGACCCCGGTCTGGGCTACCTGAAGCCGGACCCGGCCACGATGCTGCGCTTCAAGTCGGCGTACGTCTCCGGGCCGCCGGCGCAGACGCAGGTGCGCCGGGACGAGGGTGGTCACGTCCGGGGCATCCTGCCCTTCACGATCTCCGAGGTGCAGAGCCTCGACCTGCCCGAGCCGGCCGCCGAGCCGGTGGTCGTCGAGCCGTCGCAGGGCGAGGCCGAGTCGCTCTTCTCCATCGCCGTGCGCCACATGGAGGGTCAGGGGCCGGCCGCGCACCAGGTGTGGCTGCCGCCGCTCGGCGAGCCGGACACGCTCGACGAGCTGATGGGCGACCTCACCGCCGACGCCGGCCTGGGCCTGGTGTCGGGCCGGTGGCGGGCCCTGGGCGGACTCGTCGTGCCGCTCGGCACCGTCGACCGGCCGCGCGAGCAGCGCCGCGACACGCTCACCGTCGACCTCAGCGGCGCCGGCGGGCACGCCGCGGTCGTCGGCGGTCCGCGCAGCGGCAAGAGCACGGTCCTGCGCACGATCGTCGCGAGCATGTCGCTGACGACGACGCCGCAGGAGTCGCAGTTCTTCGTGCTCGACTTCGGCGGCGGCACCTTCGCGCCGTTCACCGACCTGCCGCACGTCGCCGGCGTCGGCAGCCGGGCCGAGCCCGACGTCGTACGCCGGATCTTCGCCGAGGTGCGGGGCATCGTCGACCGGCGCGAGGCCTTCTTCCGGGCCAACGGGATCGACTCGATCGAGACCTACCGCTCGCGCCGGGCGGCCGGCAGGGCTGACGACGGGTACGGCGACGTGTTCCTCGTCGTCGACGGCTGGAGCACGCTGCGCGCCGACTTCGACGACCTCGAGGCCGAGATCCAGCAGCTCGCGACCCGCGGCCTGACCTTCGGCCTGCACGTCATCGTGGCCGCGGCCCGCTGGGCCGACTTCCGCGCGGCGATGCGCGACCTCTTCGGCACCCGCCTCGAGCTGCGCCTCGGTGACCCGATGGACTCCGAGATCGACCGCAAGGTGGCCGCGCTGGTGCCGACCGGTCGACCCGGCCGCGGGCTGGTGCAGGGCAAGCTGCACTTCCTCGCCGCGCTGCCGCGCATCGACGGGGCCGGCGACGCCGACACCCTCGGCGACGGCGTGGAGAACCTGATCAAGCAGGTCGGGGCCGCCTGGACCGGGCCGGCCGGGCCCAAGCTCCGGCTGCTGCCCGAGCGGATCTCGCTGGACGACGTCCGCGCCTTGGGCGACGCGGCGACCGGCGGCCGCGACCTGCTGCTCGGCGTCAACGAGAAGGACCTCGGCCCGATCGGCCTCGACGTCGAGACCGAGCCGCACCTGCTGATCTTCGGTGACGGCCAGTCCGGCAAGAGCGGCGTGCTGCGGGCCTACGCGCAGGAGATCATGCGGACCCGCTCCCCGAAGGAGGCGCAGCTGGTCGTCGTCGACTACCGGCGCTCGCTGCTCGGCGAGATCCCCGACGAGTACCTGCTCAACTACCTCACCTCCGCCACCCAGGCGCAGCCCGGGCTCACCGACCTGGCGACGTACCTCCAGAGCCGGATCCCCGGTCCGGACGTGACCCCCGACGAGCTGCGCAGCCGGTCGTGGTGGACCGGCGCCGAGGTGTACGTCCTGATCGACGACTACGACCTGGTCGCGACCCAGCAGGGGTCGCCGGCACTGGCACTGGCCCCGCTGCTCGCCCAGGCCCGCGACGTCGGGCTGCACCTGGTGGTCGCGCGCCGCTCCGGTGGTGCCTCGCGGTCGCTGTACGAGCCGGTCATCCAGTCGCTGCGCGACCTCGCCATGCCGGGGCTGCTGCTCTCCGGCAGCCCGGAGGAGGGCCCGCTCCTCGGCAACCAGAAGCCGCAGCCGGCCCCGCCCGGTCGTGGCCGCCTGGTCTCGCGCGACCGCGGCGTCGAGGTCGTGCAGATGGCGTGGAGCGAGCCGACGGTCTGACGGCCGGGCGGTTGTGGGGTGGCGCTCCGGGAGTTTCACCGGTTACCCGGTGAAACTCCGGGTTCCTGCACGAAGTTCCGTCCCAGAACCCCGAGATTCGTCAGGGCACCGTGACGCTTGAGTCTGATGTGACTGGCCCTCGCCAATCGGCGGGTTTCACCGGCTACCCGGTGAAACTCCGGGTTCCTGCACGAAGTTTCATCCCAGTACCCCGAGATTCGTCAGGGCACCGTGACACATGAGTCGAGACGGGACCGTGTCGGACGTCAGACGTGCGTGTGCTTGCCGGGACCGTTGACCTTGGTGCCGGGGAGGTCCTTGAGGTCGTAGGTGATCTCGAACGTGCGGCGGTAGCCGGTGTGGGCGACCCGCCAGCCGTCAGGCGTGCGCACGTAGCGGTCGGAGTAGAAGGCCGCGCCCTCGAGCATGAACTGGAACGCCGGGACGATCACCCTGTCCTGGAGGTACCAGCGGGCGGTCGCGGTGTCGCCGTCGACAGCGATCTCGGGGTGGTGCACCTGGTGCATGGTGAGGAAGCCCTCGCCGAGGTTCTCCCTCATGTAGGAGACCAGTGCGTCGCGGTTCTCGAAGAGCAGGCCGTTGTAGTCGCCGGTCGTCTGCGGGATGAAGCAGTCGGCGAACTCGTCCCACTGCTTGGTGTCCAGGGTGCGCAGATAGCGGTACTTCAGCTGGCTGATCGCGGTGATGTCGTCCACAGAACTAGAACGTATTCTAGTTTTTCCGGCGACAACAGCCCGAACGTTTGACCTGCTTGTAACGCAGGGTCAACCTCCCGGCGATGTGAACGATCCAATCTTGTCCCCAGAAGGCCGCCCCATCCACCGGCGGCCGGACCCGACAGCTGGTCACCACACCCGATCCGGAGGCACCGATGGACGAGCACAGCACCCCCGAAGTTCCGATCGACCGCGTTGCCGAGCAGCGCGCCCTGCTGCGGCTGCGCCACTCGGCAGCGCTCACCAACCTGATGGTGGAGCGCACCGACCTGCGCGGCGTGCACGCCCTGGCCGACACCATCGACGACGCGATCCGCTGGTCCGCCTGAGCCCCTCCCCGGCGCCGCCGGAGGGCCGCCCGCACGCGGCGGACCTCCGGCGGACGCACGGCCGCCGTACGGCAGGTCTCGTTATAGTCGCGGCGTGATCTTCAAGCGCATCGGCGTCGGAAGGCCGTACCCGGACCACGGACTCACGTCCAAGGGCTGGGCGGCCGTGCCGCCGCGCCAGATCCGCCTCGACCAGCTCGTGACGACCAAGGACACCCTCCAGCTCAACGCCCTCCTCGACGAGGACTCGACCTTCTACGGCGACCTCTTCGCCCACGTCGTCGAGTGGCAGGGTGAGTACTACCTGGAGGACGGCCTGCACCGCGCGCTGCGCGCGGCTCTCCAGCAGCGCAACATCCTGCACGCGCGCGTGCACGCCCTGGAGGGTTGATGACCCAGGCCGCCCGGACCACGATCACCCTGCTGGTGCTGGGTGTCGCGCTGGCCGTCGCGGGGGTCTGGGGCTGGCGCGCGACGATGGAGCCGCTGCCCGCCAAGCCCACCAGCGCGGTCTGCGTCGCCACGCGGGTCGCGGCCGGCGAGAAGGTCTACCCGCAGCAGGTCACGGTCAGCGTCTACAACAGCGGGCGCCGCGAGGGCCTCGCCGGGCGGACCATGCAGCTGCTCAAGGACCAGGGCTTCGTCCGGGGCAGCTCCGGCAACGCGGCCTCGGCCAAGGTGCGCAGGGTCGCCATCTGGACGACCACCCCCACCGACCCCGACGTCCAGCTGGTGGCCAGCTACTTCGGCAAGGGCGTCGACATCGAACGACGCAAGGGCCCCGGCGTGGGAGTGACGGTCGTCGTCGGCGACGAGTTCACCGAGCTGGCGAAGGGCCGCGCCGCCGTACGCGCCGCGTCGGACACCACCATCTGCAGCCCACCGGTGAACTGACGCCTCAGCGCGTACGCCGCTCGCCCAGCCACTGCGCGAGGCGGCCGTGCGCGCTGATCTCGCGCAGCCGCTCCTCGGTCGTCTCCCGCAGCTTGCGCGGGGCGACGATGAGCAGGTCGTCCCCGTGCCGCAGCACGGTCCGGGGCTCGGGGACCAGCGTGCTCCCGTCGCGGATCACCATCGACACCACCACGCCGCGCGGCAGCCGCAGCTCCCCGACCTCGACGCCGTGCATGCGCGAGACCGGGCTGATCGTCACCTGGAGCAGGTCGGCGGCGATCCGCTCGAGCGGGGCCGCCTCGACCTCGAGCCCCCGCGGCTCCGACCGGCGGGCGACCTTGAGCACCCGGGCCACGGCCGGCAGCGTCGGGCCGGTCAGCAGGGTGTAGATGATCACCATCACGAAGACGATGTCGAAGAGCTCCTCGGCCTGGTCGATGCCGTCGGCCAGCGGGATGGTCGTGAAGACGATCGGGACCGCACCGCGCAGGCCGGCCCAGGAGATGAAGGCCAGGTCGCGCAGCGGCATCGGCTGGACCAGCGCGCTGGCGAGGACCGAGAGTGGCCGGGCCACGAAGGTCAGGACCAGCCCGGCCAGGACCGCCATCCCGAGGATGTCCCACGTCAGGCGGCCCGGGGACAGCAGCAGGCCGAGCATCACGAAGAGCCCGATCTGCGCGATCCACGCGATGCCCTCCGAGAAGGACCGGGTGGCCGCCCGGTGCGGCAGCTCCATGTTGCCCAGGACCAGCGCGGCGACGTACACGGCGGCGAACCCGGAGGCGTGCACGGCCGCGCCGGCGCCGTACGCCAGGACGGTCAGGCAGAGCACGGCGATGGGGTAGAGGCCCGACGACGGCAGCGCGGCGCGGCGCATGATCCAGGCGCCGCCGAACCCGATGGCGAGTCCGATCGCGGTGCCGGCGACGAGCTCGAAGACGATCAGCCCCATCATCGCCAGCACGCCGTCCTCGGCCGCTGCGCCCGAGGAGACGAGCACCACCAGGACGACGACCGGGGCGTCGTTGAGGCCGGACTCGGCCTCGAGCGCGCCCGTGAGGCGCTTGGGCAACGGCACCATCCGCAGCACCGAGAAGACCGCGGCGGCGTCGGTGGCCGAGGTGACGGCGCCGAGCAGGACGGCGATCTGCCAGGGCAGGCCGAGCAGGTAGTGCGCGCTGAGCGCCACGATGCCGACCGAGATGGTGACGCCGATGGTCGCGAGCCCGACGCCGAGCCGCATCGACGGGCGGATCTCGCGCCAGCTGGTGGTCAGGCCGCCCTCGGCCAGGATCACGACGAGCGCCGCGAACCCGAGCGCGTGCGCCAGCTCGGCGTCCTCGAACTGGATGCCGAGGCCGGCCTCGCCCAGGAGCACCCCCATGAGGAGGTAGATCAACAGGCTGGGCAGCCCGGCGCGCGAGGACAGGCGCACGGCGAGGATCGCGAGCAGCGTGACGCCCGAGCCGACCAGCAGGAACGTGTCCAGCTGGTGGGCGTCGAAAGTCATCTCACCTCAGGGCTTCACGGCGTCGGGACCGCAGTCTACCGACGGGCGGCCCCCCTCTTGACGGACCGCCGTCGCATGGAACTGGAACTTGTTCTAGATTTGCGCCATGAGCAAGGGCACCGCATTACCCGCCGTCCTCCCGGCCTCCGCGCTGGCGGACGACACCGCGTCGTACGACGTCGTGGTGGTCGGCTTCGGCATTGCCGGTGGCTGCGCCGCCCTCGAGGCGGCGCGCGCGGGCGCGCGGGTGCTGCTGCTGGAGAAGGCGGCCGTGCACGGCGGCACCTCGTCGATGTCGGGCGGCCACTTCTACCTCGGCGGGGGGACGGCCGTGCAGGTCGCGACCGGGCACGAGGACTCGGTCGAGGAGATGTACAGGTACCTCGTCGCGGTCTCCAAGCAGCCCGAGCACGACAAGATCCGCGCCTACTGCGAGGGCTCCGTCGAGCACTTCGACTGGCTGGAGGACCTCGGCTTCGAGTTCGAGCGGTCCTACTACCCGGAGAAGGCCGTCATCCAGCCCGGGACGCAGGGGCTGATGTTCACCGGCAACGAGAAGGTGTGGCCCTACAGGGAGCAGGCGGTCCCGGCGCCGCGCGGCCACAAGGTCCCCGTCGCGGGCGACACCGAGGGCACCAGGATGGTGATGGACCTGCTGCGGGCCCGGGTCGAGGAGGCGGGCGTCGAGGTCCGCTACGAGACCGGCGTGACCAACCTCGTGGTGTCGGACGCCGGCGCGGTGGTCGGGGTGGCCTGGAAGTCGTTCGACGTGACCGGTCACGTGGCGGCGTCGGCCGTCGTGGTCGCGGCCGGTGGGTTCGTGATGAACCCGGACATGGTCGCGGCGTACACCCCCTCGCTGGCGGAGAAGCCCTTCACGCTCGGCTCGACGTACGACGACGGCCTGGGCATCCGGCTCGGCTCGTCGGTCGGCGCCGAGCTCAAGCACATGGAGGAGCCGTTCATCACCGCACCCTTCTACCCGCCGTCCGCGCTGGTCACCGGCTTCCTGGTGAACCGGGACGGCGAGCGGTTCGTCGCGGAGGACGGCTACCACTCGCGCACCTCGCAGTTCGTGATGGAGCAGCCCGACCACACGGCGTACCTCATCGTCGACAGCGAGCACGTGGAGTACCCCAAGTTCCCGCTGGTGCCGCTGATCGACGGGTTCGAGACGATCAAGGAGCTGGAGACCTCGCTGGGGCTGCCGGATGGCTCGGTCGCCGCGACGCTCGCGCGCTACAACGAGCTGGCCGAGGCCGGCGAGGACCTCGACTTCCACAAGAGTCCCGAGTGGCTGGCGCCGCAGGGCACCGGACCGTGGGCGGTCTTCGACCTGCGGCTCGGCAAGGCGATCTACGCCGGCTTCACTCTCGGCGGGATCCGCGTCTCGGTCGACGGTGAGGCGCAGCGGCCCGACGGCTCGGTGATCGCGGGCCTGTACGCCGCCGGCGCGTGCGCCTCCAACCTCGCGCAGGACGGCAAGGGCTACTGCTCCGGCACGCAGCTCGGTGAGGGGTCGTTCTTCGGGCGGCGGGCCGGGCGTCACGCGGCGAGGGGTTTCACCGCTTAGCCGGTGAAACTCCGGGTTCCTGTACAGAACTCCGTTCAGGAACCTCCAGTTTCGTACAGTCACCCCATGACCGACCGCTTCCAGGTGGCGAGCCGGGCCAACGTGCCGCCGTTCCACGTGATGGACCTGCTCACGGCGGCGGCGACGCGCCAGCGCACGCACGGTGACCTGCTCAACATGCTCGCCGGCCAGCCGATGACGGGCGCGCCGGTGCCGGTGCGCGAGGAGGCCAAGCGGCTGCTCGACTCGGCTGACCCGCTGGGCTACACCCCGGCTGCGGGCATCCTGGAGCTGCGCGAGGCGATCGCGCGCCACCACCGACGCACGCACGACATCGACGTCTCACCCGACGAGGTGGTCGTGACGACGGGCAGCAGCGGGGGGTTCCTGCTGGCGTTCCTCGCGGCGTTCGAAGTCGGTGACCGGGTGGCGATGGCCCGCCCCGGCTACCCCTGCTACCGCAACGTGCTGACCGCCCTGGGCTGCGAGGTGGTCGAGATCCCGACGGGCCCGGAGACCCGCTTCCAGCCGACGGTCGAGCAGCTCGCCGCGCTTCAGGCGTCCGGCAAGGGCATCAAGGGACTCGTCGTCGCCAGCCCGGCCAACCCCACGGGCACGATGCTCCTTCCGAGCGAGCTGGCCGCGCTGGCGTCGTACTGCGAGGAGCAGCAGATCCAGCTGATCTCGGACGAGATCTACCACGGCATCGAGTACGCCCAGCCGCACCTCGCGCGCAGCGCCTGGGAGACCAGCCGCGAGGCGGTCGTCTTCTCCAGCTTCTCCAAGTACTTCTCCATGACGGGCTGGCGGATCGGCTGGATGCTGGTGCCCGAGCGGTTGGGTCGCGCGGTCGACGTGCTCACCGGGAACTTCACGATCTGTCCGCCGGTGATCGCGCAGCGCGCCTGCCTGGCCGCCTTCGACGACGCGTCGTACGCCGAGCTCGACGCCCACGTCGCGCGGTACGCCGACAACCGCCGGATCCTGCTCGACGGGCTGCCGAGGCTGGGCATCACCGAGCTGGCACCGGCCGACGGGGCGTTCTACGTGTACGCCGACGTCGGCCACCTCACCGACGACACGATGGCCCTCTGCCACCACCTGCTGGCGACCACCGGCGTCGCCGTGGCTCCGGGCATTGACTTCGACACCGTCGACGGCGGTCGCTCCGTCCGGCTCAGCTTCGCCGGCCCGGGGAGCGAGATCGAGGAGGCGCTCGAGCGGCTCTCCACAGCCCTCGACCGCTGAGGTTTCTCCACAGCCGCCGACCGGTGAGCCTCCCTGCACGACGAAGGGGGACGACATGCTCACCGACACCAGCGGCATCCGGCACCTCGCCCGGCAGCTGCGCGAGCGCGCCCAGGAGATCCGGGCCGAAGGGGCCCGGCTGCAGCGCCTGGGCGACGGCATCCCGTGGCGGGGGCGAGCAGCGGACGCGATGCGCGCGCAGCTCGCCGTCCGACTGGCCACGCTCGGCGCGTGCGCCGGCCTGCACGACGACGCCGCCGAGGCCCTCGAGCGCCATGCCGGCGCGGTCGACGCCGTGGTCGCCGTGGGCGGTGCCGTGACCGACACCGTCGGCGACCTCGTGCACGACGCGCGGAGCCTGCTGTGAGCGGGGCCGACATCACCGGCGTGACCGGGGGCGTCGGCGGGATCGAGGCGACGTACGACGCCGTACGGGCGCTCGCGGACGTCTTCGACCGCACCGGTGACGAGCTCCGCGCGTGGGCGGGCGACGGCTGCCGGGCGCT
Organism: Nocardioides sp. URHA0020; assembly: GCF_000620705.1. GTDB lineage: Bacteria > Actinomycetota > Actinomycetes > Propionibacteriales > Nocardioidaceae > Nocardioides. The sequence goes on along the minus strand of NZ_KK211165.1, from coordinate 140,177 downwards.
CGTCGACCCGGACCTCGCGTCGTCGGCGCTGCTGTCACCCGTCACCTTCGCCGCCGCCGAGGCGGCGATCCTCGCGGCGACCACCGGGCCGCTCGGGCTGCTGGCCTGCTCCCTCGGCTGGGAGGCGGACGCCATCCTGGTCCGGGGGGCGCTGGCGGCGCTGGTGGCCAGTGACGACGCCGCCCAGCTGGCGCTGGACGTCATCGACTGGCGACTGGGGCTGACGGCCGGCCTCGCCCTTCGGGCCGCCGGTCCCGCCGCCGCCGTCGCCCTGTCGTCGATGCCACCCGCGATGCGGGCCCGGCTGGGAGCGGCGGTCCAGCGGTGGATCGTCCACCATCCCGGCGTGGTGCAGCACGCGATCAACGGCGGGGGCGGACTCCTCACCGGGCTCTCGCCGCTGCCGGTCCTGGTGCCCGACAACCGCACCGCGACGAGGCTGCTCGCATCGGCGTACGACGACGGCGCGGCCGGCACCGTCCGCCGCCCGGACCTGGGGTCGACCGTCAGCGACCGGCAGCCGGCGACGGTCCGGGGCCTGGTCGAGCACCTGTCCGAGGTGGCCGCGCTGTCGCCGACGCCGTCGTCCGGTGACAACGGGACGATCGAGGTGCAGTCGCTCGATCCCGGCACCGACCACGCGCGGCACGTGGTCTACCTGCCCGGCACCGACGACCTGGGCACGCTGCCGACGACCCAGGACGGCGACATCCGCGACCTCGGCACCGACCTGCGCTCGGCGGCCGATCTGCCCACGTCGTACCAGCAGGGCATCCTCGACGCGATGCACCGGGCCGGGATCGGGCCGCACGAGCCGGTGCTGCTGGTCGGGCACTCCCTCGGCGGGATGGAGGCAGCCGCGCTGGCCAGCCACGACACGGGCTTCGCGATCACCGACGTGGTCACCGCGGGGTCACCGACCGCCCAGGTCTGCGGCTTCCCCGACGGCGTCCACGTGCTCTCCCTCGAGCACCACGGCGACGTCGTACCCCTGCTGGACGGGGCCGACAACCCCGACAGCGTCGAGCAGACGACGGTCACCTTCGACGACGACCGTGCCGACTCGACCGTGGTCGGCGCGCACGGCTACGGCCACTACATCGCCGGCGGGGCGGCGGTCGACGCGTCCAGCGACCCGTCGATCACCGAGCAGATCGCCGGGCTACGCGACCGGGGCTTCTTGGAGGGCGGCCGGCCCGCCGCGGAGGTCACGAGCCAGGTCTTCCAGGTCGTGCGGCGGTGATGCGGGCGCGCGGGTCGGCGGTGGGCCTTCCACCGTTGTCGCCCAGCAGATCGGTGGATCTCCCACCGCTGCCCGGGTTGGGGGTGGGGATTCCACCGTTGTCGCCCAACGGATCGGTGGATCTCGCACCGCCTCCGTGCCGGCGGTGGGTATTCCACCGCTCCCGGCCAAGGATGGGTGGGTCTCCCACCGCCCCCGGGCCAGCGGTGGGCCTTCCACCGTTGTCGCCCGGCAGATCGGTGGATCTCCCACCGCCCACCCCCGCCGCAACCGCGACCACGCTCACGCTCACGCTCACGCTCACGCTCACGCTCACGCTCACGCTCACGCTCACGCTCACAGGATGTCGTGCACGAACTCCCCGAGCTGGGTGAGGTTGCGGCACTCGACCATCGGCACGACCGCGCCGTACTTGGTGGCGGCGGAGTCGCCCGTGTCCCAGTGCCGGCGGTGCTCGGGGTTGAGCCACCACGCGTGCCGGGCCTGGCCGGCGAGCCGCTCGAGCACGTCGAGGTGCAGGTCGCTGTAGTTGGAGCGGGCGTCGCCGAGGATCAGCAGCGACGACTTCGGGCCGAGCGCGTCGGGGTGGTTCTCCTCGAACTTCAGCAGCGCGCGCCCGTAGTTCGTGCGACCCCACAACGCGGCGTGGGCCGTGCTCGCGGCGAGGTCGGCCAGCACGTCAGCGGGGTCGGCACCCGGCACGAAGTGCTCGGTGACCTCGTGGACGTGGTCGATGAAGGTGAAGGCGCGGACCTTCTCGAACTGGTCGCGCAGCGCGTAGACGAGCAGCAGCGTGAACTGCGCGAAGTTGGCCACCGAGCCGCTGACGTCGCACAGCACGACGAGCTCGGTGCGGTGCGGTCGCTTGGGCCGGTGGTGGGTGGTGAGCGGTACGCCGCCGGTGGACATCGAGGCCCGCACGGTACGGCGGAAGTCCAGCGGACCCCGTCTCCTCGCGTGGTGCTCCTGGGTGAGCCGCGTCGCGAGGCGGCGCGCCAGCGGGTAGATCTCGCGCCGCATCTGCTCGAGGTCGGAGCGCCGGGCGGCGGTGAAGTCGAGCCGGTCGATCGACGGCTTGATCGCCACGTTGGCGACGTGCTCGGGGCCCTTCTCCTCTGCGATTCTGCGCCGGGCGTCGCCCTCGACCATCGCGGTGAAGCTGCCCATCCGGCGCCCGGCCTCGCGGCGTGCCTCGTCGTCGAGGCGGCCCTCCGCCATCAGGGCCTGCACGATCTTGTCGACCAGCTCGGCCGGCGCGACTCGCTGCATCGCGGTGTACGCCGACCAGGACGACAGCCCCGGTCCGCGCCCTGGCATCGCACCGAAGCGGGCGATCATCTCCGCCGCCATCTCGAGCATCGCCTGCTGGTCACCCTCGGCGAGCGCGTCGGCCAGCGCGTCGCGGAAGCCGGCCAACGCCTCGCCGTTGTCGCGCACCGCGCCGTCGGAGCCCTCCGCGTCGTCACGCTGACCGGCCACGCCGTCCCCGACCATCCGCGGGAAGTAGACGTCGAAGAGGGCGTCGAACGTCGGCCGCTGGGTCTGCTTCTTGACCAGCGTGGCGGCGTACCCCGCCCGCACCACCGAGCGGTCGCTCCACGCGAGCGCGTCCAGCGCCGCGATCGCGTCCAGGTCCTCGGCGAGCGACACCGACAGCCCGGCGGCGCGCAGCGCCTCCAGGAAGGAGATGTGCCTGTCGACGAGACCACTCATGAGCGGAGTCGGAGCTCCTTGACGGCCTTGGTCTGGTCGGACGCGTGCTTGAGCACGACGCCCAGCGTGTCGGCGATGGCCTTCTCGTCCAGCTCGCCGATCTCCAGGGCGACGAGCGTCCGGGCCCAGTCGACGGACTCCGCGATCGACGGCGCCTTCTTGAGCTCGAGCTCGCGCAGGCGCGAGATCGTCTCGACCAGGCGTACGGCGATCCGCTCGTCGAGGTCGGGCACCTGCGAGGTCACGATCTCCCGCTCCCGCTCGGCGTCGGGGTAGTCCAGGTGCAGGTAGAGGCAGCGCCGCTTCACGGCCTCCGACAGCTCGCGGGTCGCGTTGGAGGTGAGCACCACGAAGGGACGGCGTACGGCGGAGACCGTGCCCAGCTCCGGGATCGTCACCTGGAAGTCGGACAGCACCTCCAGCAGCAGCCCCTCGACCTCGACGTCGGTCTTGTCGACCTCATCGATCAGCAGCACCGTCGGCTCCGCGCGCCGGATCGCGGTCAGCAGCGGCCGGGTCAGCAGGAACTCGTCGGTGAAGATGTCGTCGTGGGTCGCCGACCACTCCTGGTCCGAGCCCTGCGACGACTGGATCCGGAGCAGCTGCTTCTTGTAGTTCCACTCGTAGAGGGCCCGCGCCTCGTCGAGACCCTCGTAGCACTGCAGCCGCACCAGCTCGGCGTTCGTCACCTTCGCGACGGCCTTCGCCAGCTCGGTCTTGCCGACGCCGGCCGGACCCTCGACCAGGAGCGGCTTCTCGAGCGCACCGGCGAGGTACGCCGTCGTCGCGGTGGTCGCGTCGGCGAGGTAGCCGGCCTCGGCCAGCCGGGTGACGGCGTCGGTGGGCGAGGAGAACCAGGGGCTCGACTGAGGCATGCCCACATCCTCGCGTACCCCCGGGAGGAGTCCGTCGTTGTGGTGGTGGGAGGACCATGCCCGCCCTGGGGGGACGGGCGTGGAAGTCCCGCACGAGGAGGTCCCCATGCACCACCGGCTCGCACCGCCGCACCGGCTGCAGGTGGGTCTCCTCGTGATCAGGGCGGGGGCGCTGGCCCTCGTCGTGCTGGCCGGTCTCTGGACGCCGCCGTACGACGAGGGCGGCGGCGCGATCGCGACGGCCCCCGACCTGCCGCCGCAGGTGCAGCTGCTCATCGAGCGCCACGACTGCTCGACCACGGGGTTCGCGACCGCGGCGCCGGCCTCGGCGCTCATCCGCTCGCGCAGCGGCCACCTGCGGCTGGTCTCCTACGACCGTGGCTGGGAGGTGTTCACCGACCACGGCTCGGCGCAGCTGATCGCGGTCTGCCTCGACGACCCGCCGACCCGCGGCGGCTGACGCCGATCGACGGCGACCTGGTGGTGGTTTCGAGGCTCAGGCCTGGCGGCCTTCACACCTCAACCACCGTGGGCGACGCAGCGGTGGTGGTTTCGAGGCTCAGGCCTGGCGGCCTTCACCCCCTCAACCACCGTGGCCGTGCCGACCCTCGCCGCCGGCGAAGCGGGCCGCACCGTCGAGCGCGCCGGCGTCGAGCGACGCCAGGCCGAGCCGCAGCTCGTTCGCGAGCGCGTCCCGCTCGGTCAGCCCCTCCTGCTCGAGCACCGAGAGCCGGTCGTTGCGCAGGCAGGCCTGCGGGAGCGCCGCCAGCGTCCGGGCGAGCGCCTCGGCCTCGGCGCGGGCGTGACCGGCGGGGACGACGCGGTTGACCAGCCCCATCCGCTCCGCCTCCCAGGCATCGACCGGGCGGCCGGTGAGGATCAGGTCCATCGCGCGGCTGGCACCGATCAACCGGGGCAGCCGCACGGTGCCGCCGTCGATCAGTGGCACTCCCCAGCGCCGGCAGAATACGCCGAGGACCGCGTCGCCACCGGCCACGCGCAGGTCGCACCAGAGGGCGAGCTCGAGACCCCCGGCCACGGCGTACCCGTCGATCGCCGCGATCACCGGCTTCGAGAGCCGCATCCGGGTCGGCCCCATCGGGCCGTCGGCGTCGCCGTCGTCGACGGGCGTCACCTGGTTGCCGCGCTCGGTGCCGATCGCCTTGAGGTCGGCGCCCGCGCAGAAGTGACCACCCTCGCCGTGCAGCACCGCGACGGCCTGGGTGTCGTCGTCGTCGAAGGCCCGGAAGGCATCGGCCAACGCGGCAGCGGTCGGGCCGTCGACGGCGTTGCGGGCGCCGGGCCGGTCGACGACGACGGTCGTGACCGGGCCGTCGATCTCGACCCGGACACTCACGGCTGCTCCCGGACCTCGGGGGCGCCGGCCCGGTGGCGCTGCGCGAGCTCCTGGTAGTACGGCGGGTTCTGCTCGATCCAGAACTCCGACGAGGTGCCCTCGATCTGCTTCGTCGGCCGGGCCGGGATGCCGGCGGCCACCACGCCGCCGGGGATCTCCGTGCCCGGGGTGACGACCGATCCAGCGGCCACCAACGTGCGCGGACCGATCCTCGCGCCGTCCAGCAGGGTGGAGCCGTTGCCGATCAGCGCCTGCTCGCCGACCTCGGCGCAGTGCACCACGCACCCGTGCCCGACGGTCGAGTCGGCGCCGATCACCAGGCTGGTGCCCGGCGCGGCGTGCAGCACGGAGTTGTCCTGGATGTTGGCCCCCCGCCCGACCACGATCGTGCAGATGTCGGCGCGCAGCACGGCGCCGTACCAGATGCTCGCGCCCTCCTCGACGGTCACGTCGCCGATCAGGGTCGCGGTCGGGGCGACGAAGGCGTCGGGGTGGACGGTGGGGCGCTTGCCCTCGAACTCGTACAGCGGCATGGAGGACATTCCACACCCCCCGGCGCCGCGGCGTTCGGGAGGGCAGCTGTCCGATAACCCCACGCACCCGACGATTGGGCGATATCCTCGTCGGGCGCGGTAGGCCCGATCGGGGCTCGCACGGGGTCCATCGGGGGAACAAGGTTCATGCGTCTGTCTGCAGCGCTCGCTGCTCTCGTCGCCGCGGTCGCGGTCGTCGTCACGGGTCCGGGTCCGGCGCACGCCGCCGACCCGGCGGGGCCCTTCTCGCCGAACGCCGCCAGCCAGGTGGACCCGCACTGCTCGGGCAGCGCCTTCCGCACGACGCCCCAGGACCCGCAGCTCGCGGCCGACCTGATGGCGGGCAGGCTCAAGCTCCCGACGTTCGCCACCTGGCGGCTGCCGGTGGACCCGACGTGGGCAGAGAACCCCTTCAGCAACGTCAACTGGGACGCCAACTACCAGATGCTGCGGTGGGTCGACCCGCTGCGCCGGGTGGGGCTCGCGACCCGCAACCAGGCGATGCTCGAGCGCTACGCGGCGCTCTTCCAGGACTGGCTCGCCGACAACCCGCCGAACGCGTCCCCGTCGCACTACGCCTGGGCCGACATGGTCGACGGCGTCCGCGCGATCGGGCTCGTCTGCCTGGGCAGCCTGTACGACGTGCCCCCGCCGTGGCTGGTCGACGCCGAGGCCGCCCATGCCGCGGTGCTGATGGACCCTCGGCACTACCGCACGGTCGGCAACCACGGCCTGTGGCAGAACACCGGCCTGCTCGCCCTCGGCTGCAGCAGCAACGTGCCCGCGTGGCGCGACCTGGCGGTGAAGCGGGCGATGACGATGCTCGGCAACGCCGTCGACAAGCAGGGCGTCATCGACGAGGGCTCGCTGCAGTACCAGGTGCTCAACTACATGTGGTACCAGGAGTTCGCGACGCGCATGGAGGCCTGCGGCCTGACCCCGGGCGCCCTCTTCAAGCGCCTCGAGCGGATGCCCGACTTCATCGCCCAGGCCACGCAGCCGGACGGCAACCTGGTCGCCTTCGGCGACACCTCCGCGATCCGGCCGGCGCCGTCCTTCCGCGGCACCACGACGGAGTACGCCGCCACCCGGGGCGAGTCCGGCCCGCACCCCGGTCGGACGTTCTCCCTGTACGGCCGCGGCTACGCCTTCTCCCGCTCCGGCTGGTTCGACACGCAGCGCGCCGACCAGCAGTCGCTGGTGTCGGTGCGCTTCGCGCAGTCGATGAAGGACGCGGTGCACGGCCAGGAGGACGCCGGCAACGTCGGCTACTTCGCCCACGGGCGGCAGATCCTCTGGCAGCCCGGCGTGTACGGCGGCGGTGGCGGCGCACCGCGTCGGTACGTCGTGTCCAACGAGGCGCACAACGTGCTCGACATCCCGGGGCGCCCGTACGACCGCACCGCGCGCACGCCGCTGCTCGCCTCCCGCTCCACGCGCCAGCTCGACCTCGTCAGCGTGCGGACCCACGCCATCACCGGCGCGACCTGGCAGCGCACCGTGATCCACCTCAAGGCACCCGAGCTGCTGCTGGTCGACGACCAGGTGCGCCAGCCCACCTCGCGCCCGATCGTCCAGCGCTGGCAGCTCGCCGCCGATCGCTCGGTGACGAGCAAGGGGTGCGGGCGTGCGGAGACCGCCGGTCCCGGCACCGACGCGACCCTGGTGTGGGCCGGCTCCTGTCCCCAGATCTCGGTCGTCAAGGGCCGCAAGACGCCCACCCTGCTGGGATGGCGCAGCGAGGACGTCAACAAGTTCGTCCCGACGCCCACCCTCCAGGCGACGACGTCCGGCAGGTCCGCCCGGCTGACCGCCCTGGTCGTGCCCCGCGCGACGGGGCACGGCCCCTCGACCGTCCGGGTGCTGCGCACCTCCACCACCGGTCAGCACCGCGTCGTGGACGTGCTGATCGACCGCGCGGGCTACCGGATCACGTTCAACGCCGCCCGTGCCACGGTGCGGCCGCTGCGCAGCTCGGCGCGGGTCCGCGTGAGCGCTCCGGGACGCATCTCGGCGACCACCCGGGCGACCGTCCGCACGGGCGTGCACGGCGACTGGGCGAAGGCGACCGGCCGGGTCACGGTCCAGGTCGACGGACGCTCCCTCGCGACCGGCACGCTGCGCCAGGGCGGCGCCGCGATCCGGCTCCCCCGCCTCGGCCCCGGCACCCACCACCTCCGGGTCGTCTACCGCGGCAGCTCCGCCGTGCGTCCCGCCACCAGCACGACCCGCACCGTCGTCGTACGCCGTCGCTAGGGATCGCCGCAGCGCTTCGGCGCTGCGCCCGGATGCGGCGCCGGCTCCTCATCCTGCGTAACCTCCCGCGGGTGACCTGGTCGCACCGCCCCGCGCTGGACGGCGTGCGCGCGCTCGCCGTCTACCTGGTGCTGCTCTTCCACGTCGGCCTGGCGACCTTCGACGGCGGCTTCGTCGGCGTGGACCTCTTCTTCGTCCTCTCGGGCTTCCTGGTCACCAGCGTGCTGCTCAGCGAGATCGACGCCACCGGCTCCCTGCGGCTGGGTCGGTTCTACGCCCGCCGGGTCCGCCGCCTGCTGCCGGCGGCCGTGGTGGTCGTGGTCGCCACCGGCGTGGCCTTCGTGCTCTTCACGAGCATCGTGCGGCGATTCCCGCTGGTCGCCGACGCGCGCAGCGCACTGCTCTACTACGCCAACTGGCACTTCCTCGGCCAGTCCAACGACTACTTCGCCGCCGACCTCCAGCCCAGTCCCTACCTGCACTTCTGGTCCCTGGCGATCGAGGAGCAGTACTACGTCGTCTTCCCGCTGGTGCTGCTCGGGCTGGTGGCCCTCAGCAGGCGCCGGGCGTGGGCGCTCCCGGTCGGCCTCGCCGTCCTCGCGCTGGTCTCGGTCGCCAGCCAGCTCTACTGGAGGTCGGCGGACCCCAACCACGCCTACTACGGCACCGACGCCCGGCTCTACCAGCTGCTGGTCGGATCGCTGCTCGCCCAGGTCTTCCGCGCGGGGTGGTCCCGCACCCGCCCGGCCTGGTCCGGCCTGGTCGGGCTGGCGATGATGGTCGTGGTCTCCTCGGCGCTGCTCGACGTCAGCCCCACCTGGCGGGGACTGCTGGCGACGCTCGCCGCGGTCCTGCTGATCGTGGGGATGATGGGCGAGGGGCCGGCCACGCGGCTGTTCGCCCTGCCGGGACTGGTCTACCTCGGCAAGATCTCGTACGGCACCTACCTGTGGCACTGGCCGGTGATCCTGATCCTCCGGGAGGTGCTCGACGTGTCCCCGTGGCTGCTGGCCGTGCTCGCCGGCGTGCTCAGCACCGCACTCGCCGCGCTCTCCGCCGAGATCCTCGAGCTGCCGATCCGCCGTCGGCCGGGCGCTCCCCGCTGGCAGTGGCCGGTCGCGGCGATCGGGGTGACGGTCAGCGCCATCACGGCGTTCGTGGTGATGCCGCCGATCCTGCACAGCGACCGTCAGCCCGCGCTCGTGGCCGGGGGCACCGGGTACGCCGGCTCCGACCGCACGCCCGTGCCCGACCTGGACTGGGACGCGGTCGCCCACGACTTCGGCGGGGCCCACAAGTGCAGCCAGCCGGAGGACTGCTACGTCGTCGACAACGGCGGTCCGACCGTGGTCCTGGTCGGCGACAGCCACGGCAAGATGGTGCTGCCGATGTTCGAGGAGCTCGCGCGGGAGAAGGGCTTCACCCTGGCCGTCAACGTCGCGGACGGATGTCCCTGGCAGGCGGGTCTGTCCAACGAGAACCGACCGCCGGACCTGCGCCAGAAGTGCATCGACCTCCGCGGGGACTGGTACGACGACGTGCTGCCACGGCTGCACCCCGACCTCGTCGTCCTGGTCGAGCAGAGCTACGACGGCGAGGCCGAGAAGTACGAGGGGACGCTCACCCGGATCGGCGGCTCGGACGAGACCCTCTCCGAGCTGCTCGCCCGGACCACCCGCGAGACCCTCGACACCTTCCACGACCACGGCATCAGGTCGCTGGTCGTCAAGAACACCATCCCGGCCGAGGCGGATCCGCTCGACTGCCTCGCCGGCGCGACCTACGTCTCGGAGTGCCTCGTCCCGGTGCCGATCGGCGTCGACGACAGCGACGCGGCGTACCAGGCCGAGGACGTCGCCCGCGACGACATGTGGTCGGTCGACCTCAACCCGGTCCTCTGCCCGGACGCGCCGCTGTGCCGCCCGGTCCTGGGCGACACCGTGGTCTGGCGCGACCACGACCACCTCACGACCAAGATCCTGCTCCGGCTGCGCGAGCAGATCTGGCAGCAGATCGTCGACTCCGGCGCGCTCGACGGGTCGGGCCTGGCCGGGACCCGCTGACAGCGGAAGGTCCCCAGGTGTCTCGTTCGCCTGGAGGTCGTCGAGGGTCGCTCACGCGTCACCCGCGAGTGCGTGGCTGGCGCCGCTACGGTGCCACGCGCACGGAGGACATGACGATGAAGACCTCGTCGGTGCCGGGCTTCGGCAGGCACGGGTCTGCCGTTCCAGCGCTCACGTAGGTGCTGGCACCGCCGACCTCGACGACGTCGCCGCCGTGGGCCACGACGGACCCGTACGAGTAGATGGTCAGCCGAGCGTCTCCGTCGACGGTGGCGGTGTACCCGGCCGGCCAGACCCAGTACGAGCGCCGTCGCTCCTGGTCCGCAGATCCTGCACGCGTCAGGGCCTGCAGGTCAGCGGCCCCGGCGAGGTAGACGCAACCGTCTTCGTCGACGGCCAGGGTGCCGCCGGCAGCGGCCGTCATGGCGGGGTCTCCAGACGACCAGCCGGACGTGGGCAGGTCGAGCGGTGTCGCGGCCACCTGAGCGCCGGCTCCGGCTCCGTGGTCTCGGGTCGCCGCCTGCTGGATGACCGCGGCACACGCGAGAGCCACGGCGAGGCCGAGGAGGCCGGCGGTCCGCTTGCGTCGGCGTGCGACGCGGGTGCCCCGGATGATGTCGTCGACCGGTGGGGTGCCCGCGGGCACCTCGTCCGGGCCCCGACGGGCACCCGCGTCCGCGGCGAGGTCTCCGTCTCGGTCCATCATGTCTCCCCCTGGCGTCCTCGGCGGCTACCCCCTGGACGAGCTGGCGCCCCAAGCGGCTCCGCCACCGACCACTGTGCCCGAGTCCTGCGGCCGGCAGGGGGCTTCGAGGAAACACCTCGCTGCCGAGCTCAGGAGGGCGGTGCCCAGAACGGTCGAAACCCCTCCGGGACCGGGTCCTGGAGGGGCTTCGTCACTGCTGGGTGCTGACTCTCGTCGGCACCTCATGGCGGTGGCGGTGGGATTTGAACCCACGGTGGGTTTGACCCCACACAACATTTCGAGTGTTGCACCTTCGGCCGCTCGGACACGCCACCGCCGGAGAGGCTACCGGAGGGGCTCGGTCGCGACGAAATCAGGTGGACCGTCAGGAAGTCCAGCCCGGGTCGCGTCCGGTGGCGCCCATCAGGCGATCGAGAGGAGACGCGGAGTCGGGGACCGGGACGGGCGGGCCGAAGGGCCCGGCGCCGGCGTCGGGCGGCACCTCGAAGCTCGACGCGAAGCCCAGGCAGGCCAGCACCACCGCGTCGTCGGGCCCGTAGGGCTGGTCCGTGGCGCGGGCCAGGTCCCAGCCGTGGACGACCACCTCGTCGAGGGCGACCAGGGCCGCGATCTCGGCCGGCATCTCCACCGGGCCGGCCATGGTGAGGCCGTCGTACGCCGTGGGGTCGCTCCAGGCCGCGGCGAGCCGGTCGAGCGCTGTCGGGATCTCGGAGCGCCACGAGGGCGGCAGCCGCGAGCCCTCGGCGGAGGCCTGGCCACCGCCGGGGACGGGCTCCTTGGTCGCGGCCAGCGTGAACGCCAGCGAGAGGCCGCTCAGGTGGTCGAGCAGGTCCGCGAGCGTGAGGCCCGGACACGGGGTCGGGCGACCCAGCTGGTCGTCGCGGATGCCGCCGAGGACGGCGGCCACGGCGTGCGTGGCAGGACGGAAGTCGAGGGTGGCCATGTCAACACCGACCAGCCCGGGCCCGGAGACTCATCGATGTTGCCACGACAACATCGGCCCCTAGGCTGGCCCCATGGATCCGCTGACCGACTCCGAGGCCGAGCTCTGGCAGGCGTGGCTCGCCGCGAGCGAGGTGTTGGCGCAGGTCAGCACGGATGTGGCCCAGGAGACCGGGCTCTCCGAGCCCGACCTCACGGTGTTGACACGTCTCCACGACCTCGGCTCGGGACGACTGCGGCAGAGCGAGCTGGCGGCGGCGACGGGGTGGCACCGCAGCCGCCTCTCCCACCACCTCCGGCGGATGCAGGAGCGGGGGCTCGTCGACCGCGCGGACGTGCCCGGGGGTGTCGACGTGCGCCTCACCACCATGGGCCGCGCGGCCCTGCACCGCGCACGGCCGGTGCATGCGGACGCCGTACGCCGTCACCTCGCGCAGGCTCTCCCGGCCCGGGACCGGGAGAGCCTGCTGAGGCTGCTGCGGAAGATCAGCCCAGCGCCGGGATCGTGAGCACCGACGGGTACGCCGCCGAGCTGTGGATCGTCAGCCCGGTCAGCGTCCCGGGCAGGTCGGGGACGGTCGGGAGCAGGTGGGGCACGTCGTACGCCTGGACGGCGATCCGCAGCCGGTGGCCCTTCCCGATCTGCGCGGAGGTCGGGAAGACCTCGACGTCGACCGGGGCGACCTGGCCACGGGTCAGCGGTCTCTTGGACGACCGGGTGAAGGGGTGGAACGGCTGGAGGACCTGGCCGTCGAGGTAGCGCGTGCGGGTCCGGTCGAGCGCGCGCTGCGAGACGACCTGCCAGCCGCCGGTCAGCCGGCTGACCTTCCCGTCGGGCGCCACGTCGGACACCGAGACCGACAGCATCCCGTCACCGCTCACGCTGGAGGCGTAGAGCCGGGCGTTGATCGGACCGCGCAGCCGCGTCGCGCTCGTCAGCGGCGCCGTCTCGTAGACGATGCCGGTCCGGTCGTTGGCCGCGTTGTCGCTCCAGCACGGGAGGTCGGCGAGCGCCGCCTCCGGGACGCCCGCGGTCCACTGGTTGGTCGAGCGGGTGCACAGCCCGGAGACCGGGACCGGCGGGACGTACGCCGTGCCGGCTGCGGCGCGGCCGGCGGTCAGCACGCCGTGCCCGCCACCGGCGGTGGCGGAGCCCGAGAGCCGGTACGACGCGGCGTGCTGGTCACCGACCCAGCGCCGCGCCTTGGTCCAGCGACCGCTGCCCTGCTCGTAGTAGGTGATCGGCGGGATGTCGGCGTCGAGCGTGGCGTCCTCGACGCCGCGCACGTAGCGGTCGAACCACCGCAGCTGCAGCTCACTCAGGCTGCCGTGACCTGCCTGGCCGACCCCGGCGCCCGACGAGCCCTCGAGGTGGTCCCAGGGACCGATGATCATCTTGGTCGGCACGCCGCGCCTCTGCAGGTCCTCGAAGAGCAGCGGGGTGCCGCGCTGGAAGAGGTCGTACTCGCCCCCGATCAGGAACGTCGGCACGTTGACCCTGCCGATCACGCGCGACGGCGACCGGTCGCGGTAGAAGGTGCCGTCGTACGCCGAGTCCCCGCCGGCCACCGCGTCGAGCAGCAGCGGCAGCGTGAAGGTGCCGGCGGCCGCGAGGTGGTCGATCAGGGCTCCGAAGCCGGACTGCGGGTCGGTCGCGGCGACCGCCGGGGGCAGGACTCCGGTGGAGGTGACCAGGCCGAGCCACAGCGGGATGAAGCCGACGTCGACCTGACCGCCGGAGGCGACGACGTCGCGGTAGACGTCCGCGGCGGGCACCTGCGGGAAGATCGCCCGGAGCCCGGCCGGGCGCGCCCCGGCGGCGAAGATCTGGCTGATCCCCATGTAGGACGGGCCGTTCATGCCGATCCGACCGTCGCTCCACGGCCGCCTGCTGGAGTGCGCCCACTCCACGATCTCGCCTGCGTCCTTGTCCTCACGTCGGCTGAACGCCGCCCACCGACCCTCCGAGCTGCCGGTCCCCCGCGCGTCGACGGTCAGGTGGACGTAGCCGCGCTGGACCAGGTAGTCGGGCGCGGACGGCTGGCCGGAGAGCCCGCCACCGGAGCCGAGCACGGTCTTGTTGTACGCCGTGATCGTGATGATCACCGGGAACCGCCTGGCCACCGCGGTGCCGTTGGTGTGGGCCGGGCGCACCACGTCGCCGCGCAGCACCGTGCCGTCGGACATCGGGATCGCGACGTCCTTCTCGGTGACCGTGGCGGGGTACGACGCGGGACGCGGCTGCCACCCAGCGGCCCGGGCCGACGACAGGGCGGACGACCGGGCCGACGTCGGCACGGACGCCGACGCGGGAGCGGCGTGCGCCGGCGTGGAGACCGCCACGACGGACGAGAGCGCGAGGGCCGAGACCAGGGTCAGGACGGTGCTGCGGATCGGGTTCACACCCGATCCAACGAGCCGAGCCCGGAGACGTGACGCAGGGTCACCTCTCCGGGCTCGGGAGCAGGTCGGTCAGCGCACGCGGATCGTCCTGGCCGCCGACGTGGAGCCGGCGACCACGGAGGACCCGGCGTACCCGGCCGTGACCTGGTGCGTCCCCTTGCTCCTGACCACGACGTCGACCGCTGCCCTGCCGCCCGAGAGCGTGACGGTGCGGACCGCCCTGCCGTCGACGCGGACCACGACCTTGCCGGTCGCCCGCGGGGTCGAGACCACGGTGACGCCCACCCGGACGGGCTTGCCCTTCTTCACCGTGGTCCTGTTGACCGTGAGACGGGTCGACGAGGTCGCCTTGGCCACGGGGGCCGTGGCCGCCGAGACCGCCGTGCCGGGCGCCCTTCCGGCCTTCGTCGCGGTCACCCGCACCGAGATCCGCTCGCCCACGTCCGACGCGCCCAGCCGGTAGGCCGTCGTGCGCGCACCCGAGATCGACCGGCCGTCGCGCAGCCACTGGTAGGTGAAGGTCAGGCCCTTGGTGTTCCAGGACCCGCTCGTCGCCTTCAGCGTGCCGCCGTACCTCGCGGTCCCGGTGACCTGGGGAGCGACCAGCGCCTGCACGGTGTCGACGTCGGACAGGTCGACGACCTGCTGGTGGACCACCTCGGGGTTGCCCGCCACGTCGGTCGAGGCGAAGTCGACCACGTGCTCGCCGAAGCCCTGCACCGTGATCTTCTCGGCGCCCACCGTGGCCCAGTCGCCACCGTCGATGCGGTACGCCGTCCGCGCCACGCCGCTGAGGGCGTCGGTCGCCGTGAGGGCCAGCGTCGCGGAGTCCGCACCGGCGACTCCCGCACCGCGGGTGGCCGTCAGCGTCGTCTGCGGCGCTGTCTGGTCGATCCAGACGGGCAGCGTCCTGCTGCCCGACGTGTTCTCCGCGGCATCGCTCGCCCGGTAGGACAGCTCGTGCTTGCCCTCACCCGAGACGGTCACCGGTCCGACGTACTCCTGCCACGTCTCGCCGTCACCGGTCTCGACCAGCGGGGCGTCGTCGCGGTTGTCGGCCGCGGACACGGCCACCGCCACGTCGCTGCGGTACCAGCCGTCGTCGCCGACCGTGCCGGACACCGCGAGAGCGGAGACGTCGGGAGCCTGGGTGTCGCCGGCGACCGGCAGCACCCACAGGTCCGCGATCGAGGGGTCGTAGAACCCGCTCGCGTCGGTCGGGTACTCGAACTTGACCCGGACGTTGCCGTCGTTGGCCAGGACGGCGGGGTCGTCGACCAGGAGGTCGTAGACCTTGGTGCCCGTGCCGGTCTCGGTGCGCGGCACCAGCTGGGTCTTGACCAGCGTGCCGTCCACGTAGACGTGGTACTTCTTCGTCCGCGCGCCGTCGAAGGTCTCGACGGCCCGGAGGACGAACGGCTGGTCCGGTGTCACGTCGACCGTGGCCGAGTACCACGCACCCGGGCTGGCCGAGTTGGCGTAGCGACGGGTGAGCCCCGCCTCCGTGTTGGTGCCGCTGCTGGCCGACGCCTGGATGTCGTGCGCGCTCTCCGAGGCCGTGTCGCCGAAGTCGACGTGGTCGACCACGGTGCCGGTCGGCGGCGTCGCCAGCGCGAACACCGGCTCGGCGTCGGTCGTGACCAGACGGGCACCGGCTCGTCGCAGCTCCACCTCGGCCGCGACCGCACCGGCCACGAAGTCCAGCGGGACCACGACCGGCACATCGGCGGTGACGGTGCCACCGGCCGGGACGGTCACCCGGTCCGACGGGACCGACTTCCACCCGGTCGGCAGCGTGACCACGACGTGCCCGGTGATGTCGGTGGTGCCCTCGTTGGTGACCGGCACCTTCACCGTGGCGTGCTCGGTCGGGTCGCCCTCACCCATCGTGGCCGTGACCGACCCGATCGTGAGTCCCGAGACGACCGCGGCCCAGTCGGCCGTGGTGTCGGTGAGCGTGAGCTCCTGACCACCGACCGTGAAGGTCAGCGACAGGGCGGCGTCGTACCCACCGGGCAGCTGGTGCTTCGGCACCTCGAAGCTGATCGGCAGCTGCGCGGTCTCGCCGACGGCGAGGCTGGCGCGGGTGGCGGTCCGGGTGCCCCAGCCGTCGACCGAGACCGCGGCCTCGAGACCGGTGACCGGTCCGGTGCCGTTGTTGGTCACGTCGACCGTGCCGGTCACGGTCGTGCCCGGCAGGACGGAGCCGGAGACCGGCGGCAGTGCGACCTGGATGCCCAGGCTCACGGTCAGCGCCCGCACCGCCTGCGCCTCGATCTGCGCGAGCCGACCGTGCAGGTCGGTCCGGACCGCCTGGTCGACGTCCGAGCCCGCCAGCCAGCCACGCAGCGCCTGCACGCCGGCGAGGGCGTCCTGCAGGTCGCCGGTGGCCGGGTCGCCGGCCAGGACGGCGAGCAGCGCGGAGCTGACGTCGCCGCGGACGCCGGCCAGGCCGCCGTCCAGGTGCTCGGCGTCGGAGGCCTCCAGGTCGTCGCTGTCCACCAGGTCGTCGAGGTGCGCCCGCACCGCGTCGATGGACCCGATGATCGCCCCCAGCCGCTCGTTGGCGGCCGTGACCTCGAACTCGTAGTGACCGGACCCGACGGTGACGGTGACCGAGCCGTCGACCGCGGCCACGTCGGTCACGCCGTCGACGTCGGCCAGCAGGTGGCCGCCCTCGGTGACGGCGTACTGGTTGCCGGCCGGCACCACGACCTCGGCCGTGGTGTTGACCGGGACCTCGACCTCGAGGGACAGGTCGTCCCCGGTCGTGCTCCAGTCGGTGTCGATCGCGCCGTACACCGAGTCGTAGTGACCGGACCCGTGGGTGAGCCCGCCGCCGACGGCCGGCTTGACCTGGATCTTGCGGTAGCCCGGCTCGAGGGCCTTGATGGCACCGATGTTCTGGTACATCCAGTCGCCCACCGCGCCGTACGCGTAGTGGTTGAAGGAGTTCATGCCCTCGTCACCGAAGCTGCCGTCCGGGCCGATCGAGTTCCAGCGCTCCCACATCGTGGTGGCGCCGTGCTCGATCTCGTAGCCCCACGACGGGTAGTCCTTCTTGAGGATCATCGTGTAGGCGAGGTCGGTGCGGTCGATGCTGGTCAGGGCCGGCAGCAGCCACGGGGTGCCGAGGAAGCCGGTCGTGAGGTGGTAGTCGCTGGTCTTGAGCTTGGCGACGAACCTCTGCGCCACCTTGGCACGCAGCGCCGGGTCGGTCACGAGGTCCATCCCGAGCGCCATCGCGTACGCCGTCTGGCTGTTGCCGTCGACCGTGCCGTCGGCGGCCACCAGCTTGGCCGTGAAGGCGTCGCGGATCTGGCCGGACAGCGCGGCGTACTCGGCCGCGTCGTCGTCCTCGCCGATGGCGGCCGCCATCTCGGAGAGCATCCGGGCGTCCTCGGCGTAGTACGCGGTGCCGAGCACGTCGACCCCGGTGTTGTCGTCGAGGTTGAGCCAGTCGTTCCAGTTGCCGCGCGCCGAGTCGATCAGGTCGGCGCCCGCGCCGGTCCTCACGAACGCGAAGAACTTCTGCATGGCCGCGTAGTTCTGGCGCACGATCGCCCGGTCGCCCTGCGCGTGGAAGGACGCGTAGGGGACGGTGATCGCGGAGTCCGACCAGCCCAGGCCGCTGCCGAGGTCGATGGTCGGCACCGACGGCGCGATGCCGGGCAGGTTGCCGTCGTCGTACGCCGAGTCGCGCAGGTCCGTGGTCCACTTCGAGAGGAACGCGCGGGTGTCGCGCAGGTAGCTCGCGGTCGGGGCGAACACGTTGATGTCGCCCGTCCAGCCGAGCCGCTCGTCGCGGGCCGGGGTGTCGGTCGGGATCGACAGGAAGTTGCCCCGCTGACCCCAGGAGATGTTGCTGACCAGCTGGTTGAGCATCGCGTCCGAGGTCTGCAGGTCGCCGGTGGCGGTGAGGTCCGAGCCCCAGACGACGCCGGTGACGTCACCGGTCTCGGGCGGGGTGGCCGCGCCGGAGATCTCGATGTAGCGGAAGCCGTGCTGGGTGAACTTCGGCGTGTACTCGACCGTGCCGGACTCCTTGAAGGTGTAGTAGTCCGTCACCTTCGCGGCCCGCAGGTTGCCGACGTAGAACGCACCGTTGGCGCGGAGCTCCTCGGCGTACCGGAACTTGACCGTCTGGCCGGCCGTGCCGGAGATGCGCATCCGTGCGACGCCCACCATGTTCTGGCCGAGGTCGTAGATGTAGCCGTTGGCGACGCCCGGCGAGGCGACGCGGGTGAGGGCCGGGCGCTCGCCGGTCACCCGGACCGGCTCGTCGGGCTGGGGCACCAGCTTGGCGGTGTCGGAGCCCGCGACCGTGACCTGGTGCCAGTCGGCGTCGTCGAAGGCCGGCTGGTCCCAGCCCGGCTGCTCGGCGTTGGCGTCGTACGTCTCGCCGTCGATGTTGTCCGCGGCGGCGTACGGACCGAAGTGGCTCGTCCAGCTGTCGTCGGTGCCGACGACCTGCTGGGTGCCGTCGGTGTAGTCGATCCGCACCTGGGCGATCAGGCCGAGCGACGACCCGAACATGCCGGGGCCCCACATGCCGACCTTGCCGGCCCACCAGCCGTCGCCGAGCTCGGCGCCGATGGCGTTGTCGCCCGCGCGGACCTGGTCGGTGATGTCGTAGGTCTGGGACTGGATCCGCTTGCGGTAGTCGGTGCTGCCGGGCGCCAGGAACTGGTCGCCGACCTTGTCGCCGTTGAGCTCGAGCTCGTACACCCCGTGCGCCGAGGCGTACACGCGAGCCGACTCGATCGTCTTGCCGGGCTCGGTGGTGAACTCCTTGCGCAGCAGCGGCTTGTTGGCGTCCGGCGAGCGCCAGAGGACGTCCTTGCGGTCGGCGACGTGCAGACCCTGGGCGGTGACGGTGCCACCGGTGAACGGGTTGCCGTCGGTGAAGTCGGTGTCGAGCAGGACGTCACCGTTCTTCGCGGTGACCTTCACGGCCTTGATGTCCGCCGACTCGTCGATGTCGTTGGCGAAGTCCTGGCGGAAGCCCACGAAGCCCTTCGTGAACGTCGCATCGGTGCGCTGGTCGATCTGGGTCCCGTCGAGGACGGTGGTGATGGTGCTGCCGTCCACCGTCACGGACAGCCGGTGCGTGCCCTCGAGCAGCTGGGCCGAGGACATGCTCGTGATCGGCAGGCTCCCGAGCAGCTGGTAGGAGTTGCCGACGCGCTTGTGGGGGCGGAACTTCGGCACGCCGGTGCCGTCGGCGGTCGAGATCTGCCACATGTAGGCGTTGGCGGTGTCCTTGGCGCGGACGAAGACCCCGATCGCCTGCTGGTCCAGGTCGAAGTCGATGTCGGCGGTGTAGTCGGCCCACCGGTCGATCTCGCCGCCGGCGGACTTGCCGATCCAGTCGGAGCCGTCCCAGTCGCCGGCGTCGAGCAGTCCGGTCTCGAAGGTCGCGGGCTCGCTCCACGCGGAGGCCTCGCCCGCGCCGTCCCAGACCTTGACCTGCCAGACGTAGCGCGTGCCGGACGTCAGGTCCGGGCCGCCGTACTCGACGTCGGCCTGCTCGTCGGAGTCGACCTTGCCCGAGTCCCAGACGTCGGCGTCGGCGAGTGCGTCCTCGCTGCTGGCCACGCGCACCTGATAGGCGCTCTGCACGACGCCACGCGCGGTGGACTGCGACCTCCAGCCGAGGCTCGGGGCGGCGCCCGGGATGCCGAGCGGCTCGGTGCGGCCGTTGGTCTGGAGACCGGTGACCGTCAGGGCGGCCGGCGCAGGAGCCGCGGCGGCGACCGCCGAGCTCGACACCAGCACGGCCGGGACGCTCAGCGACAGACCGGCTGCCAGCGCCATGACGGGCGCGACGAGACGGACTCGCGCCCGAGCGCGGGTTCGAGGTGCAGAAGACATGGGGGACTTCCTTGCGACGGGGGATTTTGAAACGTTGCAACCGCAACGTAGGGCGAAGTGATCGCCGTCACAACGGTTCTGTCCGCATCCGGTCACCGGAAAGGCTCAGGTCCAGGGAACGATTCAACCCGGCGGTCGAGACCGGTCAGATCACGCGCGCCCGGACGGCGTACACGACGGCCTCGATGGTGGAGTCCACCCCGATCTCGTCGGCGATGGTCCGCAGGCGACGCCGGATCGTGCGCTCGGAGACGCCCTCACGACGGGCGACCGCGTCGGTCGTGTGGCCCTCCGAGAGCAGCCTGAGGAGCCGCACGTCGTCCGGGCTCGGCTCCCAGCCGTGAGCAGTGGTGGTGCGACCCGGCTCCACCATCGCTCAGGATCCCTCGACGAGGACCAGCACCAACTTCCGAGGTCCGTGGACTCCTTCGACGCGGTCGAGCTCGATGTCGCTGGTGGCCGACGGGCCGCTGATCCAGGTGTGCGCGCGCTGGGGGTCGAGCAGGGGGAGCGCGTCGGGCACGTCGGGGACGACCTGGTCGGTCCGGACGATGCAGACGTGCAGGTCGGGCACGAGCGAGATCGCTCGGCGGCCCTGGCCGGGGCCGTGGTCGAGGATGATGGTGCCGGTCTCGGCGATGCCGACCCGCGCCTCGGTCACCACGGCGTCGTACGCGTCCAGCTCGTAGGGGTCGAAGCCGGTGTCCTCGTCGGCGCAGGGCACGTCGAGCGACAGCCCGGCCGGCACGACGACGCGGGCCCCCGCCGGCAGCGCGGCCGCGACCTCGGCAGCCAGCTCGGCGGACGTGCAGCGCACGACGACCGCCCGGTAGTCCGCGACCCGCTCGGCGAAGTGACCGACCAGGTCGGCGATCGGCGCGATCCGGGGAGCCGGCGGTACGGCGTACCCCTGCTCGACGCCGTCGAGCGCCCGGCGGACCCGGCCCAGGATGTCCTCGCGGGCGCTCATGCTCGACCTCCGGGGCCGTGTGGGGCGGTGGGCAGTCCACGGTCTGTGGGCGGCAGGCCGTGGGGGGCGGTGGACAGTCCACGGTCTGGCGGCGTGGAACGGTGGAGGGCCCACCGCTCCCCCGGGCCGCCTGGGGCGGTGGGCAGTCCACGGTTTGTGGGCGGCAGGCCGTGGGGGGCGGTGGACAGTCCACGGTCTGGCGGCGTGGAACGGTGGAGGGCCCACCGCTCCCCCGGGCCGCCTGGGGCGGTGGGCAGTCCACGGTTTGTGGGCGGCAGGCCATGGGCGGCGGTGGGCAGTCCACGGTCTGGCGGCGCGAAACGGTGGAAAGCCCACCGCTCCCCCGGGCCGCCGCGCGACGGCGGTGGGCGATCCACGCTCTGGCGGCGCGGAACGGTGGAGGACCCACCGCTCCCCCGGGCAGCCGCGCGACGGCGCCGGGCGCTCACGACCGACCCCCGTCGGTCCGCTTCCACCAGGTGCGGAAGGACTCCGGCGGCGCGGGTGGGAGGTCGCGGGCGTCGGTCCACTTGGAGGCGCCGAAGCGGCGCGCGACCCGCAGGCCGATGCGGGTGAAGCGCTCGCCGAAGGCGAGCTTGCGGGAGTCCGAGAGGGCGACGGCGGCCCCCTTGAAGGCCAGCGCCTCGGCCTTGGGTACGCCGCCGCGGTGGGCGTCCACCACCTGGGCGCGGAGGTCGACCAGCACCGACGGGATGTCGATGAGCACCGGGCACACCTCGAAGCAGGCGCCGCAGAGCGAGGACGCGTACGGCAGGGAGTCGACCTGCTCGTCCGCACCCGGGCCGCGCAGCAGCGGGTTGAGGATCGCGCCGATCGGGCCGGGGTAGACCGAGCCGTACGCGTGACCGCCGGTGCGCTCGTAGACCGGGCAGACGTTCAGGCACGCCGAGCAGCGGATGCAGCGCAGCGCCTGGCGTCCGACCTCGTCGGCGAGCGCGTTGGTGCGGCCGTTGTCGAGGAGCACGACGTGCACCTCCTGCGGACCGTCGCCGGGGGTCACGCCCGACCACGTCGACGTGTACGGGTTCATCCGCTCGCCGGTGGAGGAGCGCGGGAGCAGGCGCAGCAGGGGGTCCAGGCCGTCCCAGGTGGGCACGACCTTCTCGATCCCGACCACGGAGATCAGCACCTCGGGGAGGGTCAGGCACATCCGGCCGTTGCCCTCGGACTCGACGACGACCAGGGTGCCGGTGTCGGCGACCGCGAAGTTGGCGCCGGAGACGCCGACCTTGGCGCGCAGGAACTTCTCGCGCAGGTGCGACCGCGCCGCGGCCGCGAGCACGGCCGGCTCGTCGGTCAGGTCGGCGGGCGCGGCCAGTCCGACGGCACCCATCCTCGCGCGGAAGATCTCGCGGATCTCGGAGCGGTTGCGGTGGATCGCGGGCACCAGGATGTGCGAGGGCAGGTCGTCGCCGAGCTGCACGATGAGCTCCGCGAGGTCGGTCTCCCAGGCAGCGATGCCCTCGGCCTCGAGCGCCTCGTTGAGGCCGATCTCCTGCGTGACCATCGACTTGACCTTGACGACCTCGTCGACGCCGTGGGCCTTGGTGATGGCGGCGACGATGGCGTTGGCCTCGGCCGCGTCGTTGGCCCAGTGCACGGTGGCCCCGTTGGCGGTCAGCGTCTGCTCGAGCAGCTCCAGCTGGTTGCCGAGGTCGCGCAGCGCGGACTCCTTCACGCCAGCGCCGGCGAGGCGCAGCTCCTCCCAGTCGCTGTTGGCGTTGACCTCGTCGACGAGGCGCTGCCGCTTGGCCCGGATCGTGCCGGTGGCGTGCGCGAGGTTGTGCCGCAGCTGGGCGTTGCCGAGCGCCTCGTGCGCGGCGACGGGGAACGCCGGCATCCCGACGAACGTGGCCCCGCTCATGCGGTCGCCGCCAGGATCTCGGCCAGGTGCACGCTGCGTACGCCGGACCGGTCGCGGGTCAGCAGCCCGCCGATGTGCGTCAGGCAGGAGTTGTCGCCCGCGGTCAGCACCTCGGCGCCGGTGTCGGTCACGTGCCGCGCCTTGTCGACGCCCATCGCCACGGAGGTGTCGGCGTTCTTGAGCGCGAAGGTCCCGCCGAAGCCGCAGCACTGGTCGGCCGCCGGGAGCTCGAGCAGGGTGAGGCCGCGGACCTTCTCGAGCAGCTGGAGCGGGCGGTCGCCCACGCCGAGCATCCGCAGCGAGTGGCACGTCGGGTGGTAGGTGACCGTGTGCGGGTAGTAGGCGCCGACGTCCGTCACCCCGAGCACGTCGACGAGGAACTCCGACAGCTCGTGGACCCGCGGCGAGGTCTCGGCGACCGCCGCCTGCAGACCGGTGTCGCCGGAGCGACGCGCCACGATCGAGTGCTGGTGCCGCGCGCACCCGGCGCAGGACCCGGACGGCGTCACCACGGCGTCGTACCCGGCGAAGGTGTCCACGAAGTTGCGGACGACGGGCACCGCCTCGTCGAGGTAGCCGGTGTTGACCATCGGCTGGGCGCAGCACGTCTGCGACTCGGGGAACTCCACGTCCACCCCCAGCCGTCGCAGCAGCGTCACGACCGCCTGTCCCGTGCCCGGGTACAGCGCATCGTTGATGCACGTGACCATCAGGGCTACCCGCATTGCCTCATCCTGCCTCGCTATCGGGAGATCGTCGTCTCGGCGTACGGCACCAGACGCACCGGGCCGACCAGGCCGTAGGCCTGACGCGGCACCGAGCCGTACACGGCCGGCGTCACCGTCCGGAGCCGGTTGATGAGCGTGGTGGCGACCTCGACCTCGATGGTGTTGCGACCGCGCCGAAGCAGGCCGCCGAGATCGACGACCGGGTCGAGCACGTCGCACGGCGCGACCTGCCGGCCGTTGACCCGCACCCGGAAGGTGTCGTTGACCTCGCCGAGCTCGAGGACCGCACCGTCGGCGTCGGTCCAGTCACGGCCCAGGTCGACGACGGTCCTGTAGACGCCCACCCCTGACACGTCGGCCAGCTCCGGCACCTGCGACCACGGCAGCAGCGCGTCGAGGTGCACGGTGCGCACCGGCCGCACCGTCTCGGTCGCGGTCGCGCCCGGCTGCCAGTCCTCGACGGCGAGGTCCCACGACGTCAGGGCGACCGGCTCGCGGACCCGGTCGATCGTCGCCATCCTGGTCCGCCCGTCGGTGGTGACGGTGTGGTCGCCGGCCGTGGTGGAGCGCAGCACGAGCGACCGGCCCGCGATGCGGACCGCGCCACCGGAGACGGCGGTCGCGGACGGCGTACGCCGTCGCGGCCGGTCCAGCGCCACGATCGTGGACTGCCCCGGCAGCAGGTCGACGCTGACGCGCACCTGGTCGCCCTGCCGCTCCCACAGCGCGACCGGCGTGGTCTCACCGGTCCAGGCGTCGAGGACGTACGGCACCGCGTCCGAGCGGCTGGCGGTCAGCCAGACGTCCTGGGTCACCCGCACCAGCTTGCGGTTCTCGGCGTGCTTGGCGTTGGCCACGTAGTAGAGGTCGACGTCGTCGGCGGTCCGGCGCAGCGTCATGACCGTCGAGCTGTCGTGACGCACGTCCGGGGTGATCCCGAGGTCGGCGAGCGCCGCGGGGATCTCGGTCTCCAGGGCGATCGTCCGGGTCGTCGACAGGGCCCGGACCTGCGTGAGCAGGGCGCGCAGCTGGTCGGTCTCCCCCGGCTGGGCCAGCCCGACCGGCTCGGCCGTGGACCAGTCGCCGAGGAAGACGATCGGCAGCCCGGCCCGGCCGAGCTCGAGGACGCGCCTCGCGGTCGAGACGGCCATCGTGCGCTCCCCGCCGCGGAACTGGTCCGGGCCGATGATCATCACCTTGTACGCCGGGCCGTCCGGGGCCAGCCGGCCCCGGCGTACCTTCGCGCGGGGCAGGTCCAGCAGCGCCGGGGTGGCGAAGGAGTGGGTCCAGCCGACCGGGATGCCGTTGTTGGTCGCCCACGGGGCACCGATGCCGGTGGAGGCCCAGCCCTTCTGGCGCAGGAAGACGATGTCGTAGCGCGGCGTACCCGTCTGCAGCACGAGCTGGGTCCGGGCGAGGTAGTCGGACACGTCACGGATGTGGCGCCACTGCGGCGTCCGCGGCCCCCAGGCGTCGCCGTAGCCGACGGCGCCGTTGTAGTACGGCGAGAAGGCGGCGAACCCCGGCCACGTGACGCCGGGCGCGTCGGCGTAGGCGAAGCCGTGGATCATGGCCATGTTGACGCCTGCGGCGTAGATGCTGTTCAGCGTCTGCAGGGCGCGGTCCCAGGTGGTCTGGTACGCCGCACCGGCGTAGCAGATCGCCTCGCAGGAGAGCACCGTGTGCCCCGCCAGGTCGCGGCCGCCGGCCATCACGCGGTAGTCGTCGAGGTTCTTGAACCCGAGCGACTCGGTCTCCGGCACGTCGAGCAGCGCCGCGTGCTCGACGGTGTCGGTCTCGAGCCCGTAGGGCTGCACGCGCAGGCCCAGGCCGAGCGAGCGGGCGAAGCCCTGGACCGGGAGCAGGTGGCAGTCGCGGTAGAGGTCGGACAGCACCTGGTTGAAGTCGTCGCGGACCCGGGTCGTGGTGACGGCGTCGTAGGCGAAGACGTACTTCTCCTTGACCTCCAGCACGACGGGGAGGAACGGCAGCAGGTCGTAGCCCGCACGGCGACGGAACTCGGCCAGCATCCGCGGGGTCCAGATGGTCGCGTCGGTCTCGATCTCCAGCGAGTCCTCGAAGAGGTAGCCGCCGGCCTTGGCGAGCAGACGACGCAGGGACGGGTCGAGGATGCGGTCCTTCCAGAAGTCGATGACCGCCCCCGAGCCCGCCGCGCTGAAGTGGTCGACGACGTAGGCACGCGGTGACGTGTGCGGGCCGGCCTCGGGCTCCTGCGCGGAGCCGCGGCGCCAGTGGGCCAGGAGCACCCACGACCCGTCCGCCGGCGCCGTCCAGGTGATGCGGCCGTCGACGACGGTGCTCGTGAGGTCGACGTACGACGCGGGGTCGAGCGTCTGGACGGCCTTGACCGGGGCACCGACCGTGCGCAGCGCCTGCACCGCGACGAGGTGCCGCTCGGTGCTCGCCGACTCGGGGGCGACGACCGGGTCCGGGAGCAGGCCGTCGTACGTCGTGCCGCCCGCGACCACGACCTGCCCGTGCGCCAGCTCGGAGCACGCCGCCTCGTCGTCGGGGGTCACGGTCGGGACCGCCGCCGGCCAGGACGGGCCGACGGTGATGTCGACCCGGATCCCGTGCCGGGACGCCCGCTCGAGCGCGGCCTTGACCCCGGCGACCCAGGACGCCGTGCCCCAGCCCTGCTTCTCCAGGTCGATGGTGATCCCACGTGCCGACAGGCTGTGCGTCACGTCCGCGATCTCCAGCGCACCGAAGCCGGCCGCGGCGACCTGGTCGACCTCGCGGGCGATCTCCTTCGGGTCCACGGCACCGTGCGGCCACCACCAGCGGAAGCCCGCGGCCGTCTCCGGGCCCGGACGGCTGAAGCCGCGCAGGACGCTGCCGCCCGTCGCGGGGCGCACGCCGCCCGGCGCGGCGCCGGCCGACGCCTGGCCGGCGACGACGACGCCCGCGGTGACGGCGGCCGCCCCGAAGAGCGTGCGCCGGCGGACGCCGGTGGTCGCGGCGTCGGGGTGCTGGTCTGGTTGCTGCACTTCACTCATCAGGTCTCCCGAGAAGGACGGAGGGTCAGGTGGGTCAGGAAGAGGTCGGGCGGGTCGAGCAGGTGGAGGACTCAGCGGCCGACGCGTGCCGCGGCGGCCTCCCAGTCGAGGCCGCTGCGCGGCTCGTGCCGTCGTACGTCGTGGGTGCGCCGGATCAGCGCGCGCATCGCGGCCAGGTCGGGCAGGTCGGCGCCGAGGGCCCGGGCCTGCACGAGGCCGTTGCCGAGCGCGGCCGCCTCGGCCGGGCCGGCCAGCACCGGTACGCCGAGGGCGTCCGCGGTGAGCTGGCAGAGCAGGGTGTTCTGCGAGCCGCCGCCGACCAGGTGCACGACGTCGACGTCACGCCCGGCGAGGGACGCGGCCAGCCGGATGTTGCGGCGGTACGCCAGCGCCAGGCTGTCGAGGATCGTGCGGGTGATCGCGACCGGCGTGCGCGGGATCGGCTCGCCCGCCTCCCGCGCCAGCTCCTGGATCCGGGCGGGCATGCTGTCGGCCGATGCCGTGCCGGGGGTGAGCAGCCGCGGGTCGTTGATGTCGACCACGGTGCGCAGCGGCGGCGCCTGGGCCGCGCCGGCCAGCAGCGCGGGGAGCGTGACGTCGGTGAGCCGCTGGTCGGCCCAGGCGCGCACCGACTCGGAGAGCACCCACAGGCCCATCACGTTCTTGAGGAACCGGATCGTGCCGTCGACCCCGCCCTCGTTGGTGAAGTCGGCGATCCGCGCGTCCTCGGACAGCACCGGGCTCTCGAGCTCCAGGCCGACCAGGGACCAGGTGCCGGAGGAGATGTAGGCGAAGCTCTCCTCGGCGGCCGGCACGCCGACGACCGCCGAGGCGGTGTCGTGCGAACCGACGGCGATGACGGGGACGTCCGGCCGGCCGACGTGCTCGCCGACGGCGGGCAGCAGCGGCCCGACCACCGATCCGGGATCGCGCAGCGGCGGCAGGATCGACCAGGGCAGCCCGAGCCGCTTGGCGAGGTCGAGCGCCCACTCCCGGGTGCGCACGTCGTACAGCCCGGTCGTCGAGGCGTTGGTCCGCTCCGCGCCGAGCTCGCCGGTGAGCCAGTAGGTCAGCAGGTCGGGCAGCAGCAGGAGGTGCTCGGCCGCCTCGAGCGAGGGCAGGCCCAGCTCGGAGACCAGCTGGTAGACGGTGTTGAACGGCAGCTGCTGCAGGCCGGAGATGTCGTACAGCTCGGCGTCGGAGACGCTCGCGCGCACCTGGTCGGGTACGCCGGCGGTGCGGGGGTCGCGATGGCTGCGCGGGTTGCCGAGCAGCCGGCCGTCGCAGTCGAGGAGGCCGTAGTCCACCGCCCACGAGTCGATCCCGACGCCGTGAAGCTCGCCCGTGCGGGCGACCTCGCGCAGACCCACCAGCACCTCGCGGTGGATGCCGAGCACGTCCCAGTAGAGGTCGCCGCGCACCGGCACCGCACCGTTGGAGAAGCGGTGCAGCTCCTCGAGGTGCAGGGTGCGCGCCCCGACCCGGCAGGCCATCACCCGGCCACTGGTGGCCCCCAGGTCGACCGCGGCGACGCGGATGGGCTCAGCCGAACGAGCGGTCATCGCAGGAAGGCCGCCGCGACCCCGGCGTCGACCGGGATGTGCAGTCCGGTCGTGTGGCTGAGCTCGGCGCTGCAGAGCACGAAGACCGCGTTGGCGATGTTCTCCGGCAGCACCTCGCGCTTGAGGATGGTGCGCTGCGCGTAGAACTTGCCGAGGTCCTTCTCCTCGACGCCGTAGACCGCGGCCCGGTTGGCGCCCCAGCCGCTGGCGAAGATGCCCGAGCCCGCGACGACGCCGTCCGGGTTGACGCCGTTGACCTTGACGCCGTAGGCGCCGAGCTCGGCGGCGAGCAGCCGGACCTGGTGCGCCTGGTCGGCCTTGGTCGCGGAGTAGGCGATGTTGTTGGGGCCGGCGAAGACGGAGTTCTTCGAGGAGATGTAGATGATGTCGCCACCCATCTCCTGCTCGATCAGCACCTTGGCCGCGGCCTTGGAGACCAGGAAGGAGCCCTTCGCCATCACGTTGTGCTGCAGGTCCCAGTCGGCCTCGGTGGTCTCGAGAAGTGACTTGGACAGCGAGAGGCCGGCGTTGTTGACGACCAGGTCGAGGCCGCCGAAGGCGAGCACGGCCGCGTCGACCATCGCCTGGACGGCGCCCTCCTTGCTGACGTCGGCGGCCAGCCCGATGGCCACGTCCGGGCCACCGATCTCGGCGGCGGCGGCCTGTGCCTTGGCCAGGTCGAGGTCGGCGATGACGACGCAGGCGCCCTCGGCCGCGAGCTTGGTGGCGGTGGCCTTGCCGATGCCGCCGGCGGCACCGGTGACGAGCGCGACGCGGGTGGCGAGCGGCTTCGGCTTCGGCATCCGCTGGAGCTTGGCCTCCTCGAGCGCCCAGTACTCGATGCGGAACTTCTCCGCCTCGTCGATGGGCGCGTACGTCGAGAGTCCCTCGGCGCCGCGCATCACGTTGATCGCGTTGGTGTAGAACTCACCGGCGACGCGGGCGGTCTGCTTGTCCTTGCCGTAGCTGAACATGCCCACGCCGGGCACCAGCACGACGAGCGGGTCGGCGCCCCGGATGGCCGGCGACTCGGGGGTCGCGTTGCGGTCGTAGTAGCCCTGGTAGTCCTCGCGGTAGGAGACCGCGAGCTCCTTCAGGCGGGCGATCGAGTCCTCGACGGTGGCGTCGGACGGCAGGTCCAGGACCAGCGGCTTCACCTTGGTGCGCAGGAAGTGGTCGGGGCACGACGTGCCGAGCCCGGCCAGCCGCGGGTGCTCGGCGGCGGAGAGGAAGTCGAGGACGACGTCGGTGTCGGCGAAGTGGCCGACCATCGGCCGGTCCTGGCTGGCGATGCCCCGGATGGTCGGGGCGAGGGCGGCCGCCTTGGCACGACGCTCGGCCTCGGGCAGGGCGCCGTACCCGGCGAGGGCGGGCCCGAAGGGCTCGGCCTTGCTGTGCTCCGCGATGTACGCCGCGGCGGTGTCGATGATCCACAGCGAGCCGGCCTCGGCCTCGTCGCTGGTGTCGCCCCACGCGGTGATGCCGTGGCCGCCGAGGATGCAGCCGATCGCCTGCGGGTTCTGAGCCTTGATCTCGGCGATGTCGAGGCCGAGCTGGAAGCCGGGACGACGCCACGGCACCCACACCACCTTGTCACCGAAGATGGTGGCGGTGAGGGCCTCGCCGTCGGCCGCCGTCGCGATGGCGATGCCGGAGTCGGGGTGCAGGTGGTCCACGTGCGCGGCATCGACGAGGCCGTGCATCGCGGTGTCGATCGACGGGGCGGCGCCGCCCTTGCCGTGCAGGCAGTAGTCGAACGCCGCGACCATCTCGTCCTCACGGTCGAGACCCGGGTAGACGTCGACCAGCGCGCGCATCCGGTCGAGGCGGAGCACGGCCAGGCCGGACTCCTGGAGGGTGCCCAGGTCGCCGCCCGAGCCCTTGACCCAGAGGAGCTCGACGTCCTGGCCGGTGACCGGGTCGGTCTCCGTGCCCTTGGCCGAGGTGTTGCCGCCCGCGTAGTTGGTGTTCTTCGGGTCGGCGCCGAGCCGGTTGGAGCGAGCGATCAGCTCGGCTGCTGCCGGGTTAGTGGTGCTCATGGGTCAGTTCCATCCTGCCTGGGTGCCGCCGACGCGGTCCGCTTCGATCTGTTCCTGGTAGCCGCTCTCGAGGAAGGCCCGCATCGGGTTCGCGGGCAGGCCCCGGCCCTCGCGCCACGCGGCGAGGTCGGCGCGGACGTCGGTGTAGAAGGCGTCCATGAAGATCTCGTTGGCCAGCAGGACGTCGCCGTCCTCCTGCGCCCGGGTCAGGGCCGCACGGTCGACGAGCAGCGCACGTGCCGTCATCTCCTGCACGTTGAGCACCGAGCGGATCTGGCCGGGGATCTTCTTCTCGATGTTGTGGCACTGGTCGAGCATGTAGGCGACGTCGCTGTCGGGCCCGAACGCGCCGCCGCGGATGCACTCGAAGAGGATCCGGAAGAGCTGGTAGGGGTCGGCCGCGCCCACGATCAGGTCGTCGTCGGCGTAGAAGCGGCTGTTGAAGTCGAAGGAGCCGAGCTTCCCGAGCCGGATCAGCTGGGCGACGATGAACTCGATGTTGGTGCCGGGCGCGTGGTGGCCGGTGTCGAGGCAGACGAAGGCCTTCTCGCCGAGGGCGCTCACGTGGGCGTACGACGTGCCCCAGTCCGGGACGTCGGTGTGGTAGAACGCCGGCTCGAAGAACTTGTACTCGAGCACCAGGCGCTGGTCGTCGCCGATCTGGTCGTAGATCGTGGCCAGGCCCTCGGCCAGCCGGTCCTGGCGGCCGCGCAGGTCGCCCTGACCCGGGTAGTTGGTGCCCTCGGCCAGCCAGATCTTCAGGTCGCGCGACCCGGTCGCGTTCATGACCTCGATGCAGGCGAGGTGGTGGTCGATCGCCTTCTGCCGCACCGCCTTGTCGGTGTGCGTGAGGGCGCCGAGCTTGTAGTCGTCGTCCTGGAAGGTGTTGGAGTTGATGGTGCCGAGCGCGACGCCGAGGTCCTCGGCGTACGAGCGCAGGGCCCCGAAGTCGTCGACCAGGTCCCACGGGATGTGCAGGGAGACGCTGGGCGCCAGGCCGGTGAACCGGTGCACGGTCGCCGCGTCCGCGATCTTCTCGTGCACCGTGCGGGGGGTGCCCGGGCTGCCGAAGACCTTGAACCGCGTCCCGGAGTTGCCGTAGGCCCAGGACGGGACCTCGATCGCCTGGCCCTCGAGGAGGGGCGCGATCTCGCTGAACCTTGCAGACAGGGTCATCTCACATCACTTCTTGTACGTCGTCGTGTCGGCTGCGTCGTTGTCGGTGGGGCTGAGCTGGTCCTCGAGGTGGAAGACCTCCTCGAGCAGGAGGAAGCCCTCGTCGGGAGCGCGGCCGTCGATGCCGGTGAAGAACCCGGCCATCTCGGTCTGCCAGCGGGTGTTGACCTCGGTGCGGGCCATCGCGGCCTGGGCGGCCTCGATGGAGTCGGGCGTCTCGACGTAGCCGATCAGCAGCCCGTCCTCGCGGAGGAAGAGGGAGTAGTTGTGCCACCCGGTCTCGTGGAGCGCGCGGACCATGTCGGGCCAGACCGCGGCGTGGCGGGTCTTGTACTCCTCGATCCGGTCGGGCCGGACCTGGAGCTGGAAGCAGGCGCGTGGCATCGGTCCGCTCCTTCCGTGACGGTGGCGGTGGTGAGGGGTGCTGCTGGCCGACCCCGAGGAGGTCGGAGAGCCGGGGTCGGCCGGCAGCGGGTGTGTCTGGACTAGCTCGACCGGGGGATCAGAAGTCGAAGTCGTCGATGTTGGACTTGTCGTACGTGAACGGGTCGCCCAGCAGCACGACGCTGTCCTTGCCGACGGTGAACGAGCCCAGGTCGCCGGCGTCGAACTTGTCGCCCTCGTCGCCCTTGATCGTGCCGTCGACCAGCGCCTTGGCGGCGAAGGCCGACAGGGTGCCGAGGTCGCCCGGGTTCCAGAGGGCGAAGGCGGTGACGGTGCCGTCCTTGACGAACTCACGCATCTGGTTCGGGGTGCCGAGACCGGTCAGCGCGACCTTGCCCTTGGCGTCCGACGTCGAGAGGTAGCGAGCGGCGGCCGCGATGCCGACGGTGGTCGGCGAGATGATGCCCTTGAGGTTCGGGTGCGCCGAGAGCAGAGCAGCCGTCTTGTCGAACGAGGTCTGGTCGTCGTCGTCGCCGTAGACCGTGTCCACGAGCTTGATGTTCGGGTGGTTGTCGGCGATGTCCTTCTTCATCAGGTCGATCCAGGCGTTCTGGTTCGTCGCGTTGGCGGCGGCGGAGAGGATCGCGACCTCGCCGGAGTCACCGATCTGCTCGGCGATCAGGTCGACCTGCTTCTTGGCGATGCCCTCGGAGGTGGCGGCCTGGACGTACAGGTCGCGGCAGTCCGGGTTGGTGTCGGAGTCGAAGGTGACGACCTTGACGCCGGCGTCGCTGGCCTCCTTCAGCGCGTCGCACAGCGCCTCGGGGTCGTTGGCCGACACGACCAGGGCGCTCACGCCCTGCTGCGCCGCGGTGTTGATGAAGGGCACCTGGCCGTCGGCGGAGCCGGTGTCGGGACCCACCTGCTCGTACGTGCCGCCGTAGGACTCGACGGCCTTCTTGCCGGCCGCGTCGCTGATGTCGAAGTAGGGGTTGCCGAGGTTCTTGGGCAGGAAGGTGACGGAGATGTCGCCGCTGGCGCTGCCGCCGCTGCCACCGTCACTGCCGCCGTCGCTGTCGCTTCCACCGCAAGCGGTCAGAGCCAAGCTGGCGACCAGGGAAACCGCAGCCAGGGCGGTGATCCGCCGGTTCCGGAACTTCATGGTGCTCACCTTTCGTTGGTGCTTTCGTCGGCAGCGACCGCTTGCCGGTGCTGGCCGTTCTTTTCCGAGCTGGAAGGACCGCTTCCGCGGCCTCGTCGGGACCACAGGTCCTTGGCCCAGCCGAGGAAGCTGGTGGAGATCACCGAGAGCACGAGGAGCGTCCCGATGACGATGTTGATCTTGTTGACGGTGTAGCTCTCGAGACGCATGGCGCTGGAGATGACGCCGATCAGGATCACGCCGGCGATCACGCCGTGGATCGCACCGCGGCCGCCGAAGATGGAGACGCCACCGAGGAGCACGGCGGCGATGACCTGGAGCTCGAGCCCGGTCGCGTTGTCGCCGCGAGCACTGCCGAACCGCAGGGTGTAGTAGATGCCGGCGAAGGCCGAGACCGCGCCGGCCAGCACGAACAGCAGGAACTTGGTGCGCTGCACGTTGACGCCGGTGAAGTGCGCCGCCTCGTCGTTGAGCCCGATCTCGAAGACCCCGCGCCCGAAGGGCGAGAAGTGCAGGAGCAGCACGAAGGCGATCGCCAGCACCACGAACGGGATCAGGATCATCGGGTAGGCGTGACCCTCGACGATGCGCTCCTTGGCGAGGTCGGTCCACTTCTCGGGGAAGTCGGTGACCGCCTTGGTGCCGAGCAGGCCGACGGCGATGCCGCGGTAGAGCGCGAGCGTGCCGATCGTGACGGCCAGCGACGGGAGGCCGACGTACGCCACCAGGAAGCCGTTGAAGGCGCCGCACACCGCGCCGACGAGGATCGCGATCAGTCCGGCGACCGGGATGGAGAGACCGGCCTCGACGTGCAGCTGGGCGACCAGCACGCTGCTGAGGCCCACGACGCTCGCGACCGACAGGTCGATCTCCCCGGTGATGATCACCAGCGTCATCGGCAGCGCGATCAGCAGGATCGGCGCGATGTCGAGGAAGAGGTAGTAGAAGGTCAGCGGGCCGTCGAAGTTCGGCACGTTGTTGTTGGAGTAGAAGATCACCGCGACGAGCAGGGCGATCACCGCGAACTCGCGGGTGAAGAGCACGCGGCGCCACAGCGGACGCGAGTACGCCGGGTAGCTGCGG
Organism: Nocardioides sp. URHA0020; assembly: GCF_000620705.1. Classification (GTDB taxonomy): domain Bacteria; phylum Actinomycetota; class Actinomycetes; order Propionibacteriales; family Nocardioidaceae; genus Nocardioides. The sequence continues at coordinate 106,203 of NZ_KK211165.1, read as the reverse complement.
GTCGACCCCTCGGGGCGGCTCAGCACGGAGGTGCTCATGCGGACGGCTCCCTTGTCTCGTCGCGGGCGGCGATCAGCCGGCGTTCTTGTCGGGCGGAGAGGACCCGGTCGAGGACGACCGCGGCGATGATCAGCGCGCCCACCACGGCGCGCTGCCAGAAGTCGGAGATCCCGACGACCGGCAGGGCCCGGTTGATGGTCACCAGCAGGAAGGCGCCGATGGCGGCTCCCCAGACGGTGCCGCTGCCACCGAAGATCGCGACGCCACCGATGACCGCGGCGCCCACGGCCTGGAGCTCCATGCCGTAGCCGGCGTTGGAGCTGACCGTGCCGTAGCGCGCGGTGTAGACGACGCCGGCGAGACCCGCGAGCGCACCGCAGAGCACGAAGGCGCCGATGACTCGCCGCGTGACCGGCAGTCCGTAGAGGACGGCCGCGTCGGGGTCGGAGCCGATGGCGTAGAGCTCCCGGCCACCGCGGGCGGTGTAGAGGTAGTAGCCCGTGAGGCCGAGCGCGACCAGGCCGATGATCGTGAGGACCGGGATCGTCAGGATCTGCTTGGTCCCCAGGTCGAGGAAGCCGTGCGGCAGGTCCGAGGGGTTGATCCGGCTGCTGCCGGCCCAGCTCAGGAAGATGCCGCGGTAGATGTAGAGCGTGCCGAGGGTGATGACCAGCGACGGCACCCGGAAGAAGGCGACCAGGACGCCGTTGACCAGTCCGAGCAGCGCCCCCATCAGCAGACCGGCCACGAACACCGCGATGATCGGCAGGCCCGGGTGGTCGACGAAGAGCTTGCCGGTGAAGTACGCCGTGAGCCCCAGCGTCGAGCCGACGGACAGGTCGACGTTGCGGGTGATGATCACCGCGGTCTGACCGACGGCCAGCAGGAGCAGCAGCGACGGCGTCAGGAGCAGGTCGCGCCAGCCGTTGTCGCTGAAGAGGAAGCTCGGGCTCTTGATGGTCGTGAAGGCGATGACGAGGACCAGCACGGTGCCGACCGCGATCTCGCGGGAGCGCAGCAGCTCTCCGACGATCCGCTTGGTGGGCGAGACGGCGCTGGGCTCGACCAGGAGCGTGTCACTCATGCGGTCACCTCCTGGGTGCTGGCGGGGACGGCGTGGGAGACGCTGGCGGTGGCGGCGTGCATGACGGTCTCGGGCGTCGCGTCCGCGCGGGACAGCTCGGCGGTGATCCGGCCCTCGCAGACGACGATGACGCGGTCGGCCATGCCGAGGACCTCGGGCAGCTCCGAGGAGATCATCAGGATGGCGAGCCCCTCACCGGCCAGGTCGGAGAGCAACCGGTGCACCTCGGCCTTGGTGCCGACGTCGATGCCTCGGGTGGGCTCGTCGATGATGAGCAGCTGCGGCTCGGTCGAGAGCCACTTGGCGAGCACGACCTTCTGCTGGTTGCCGCCGCTCATCGTGGTCGCGGTCATGTCGAGGGCGCTGGTCTTGACCTCGAGGCGGCCGGCCCAGGGGCCGGCGGCGCGGTTCTCGTCGGCGCTGGTGAGCAGGCCGGCGTGGGTCAGCCGGCCGCGGATGACGCCGGCGACGTTGCGCGCCACCGAGCTCTCGGTGACCAGGCCCTGCTTGCGGCGGTCCTCGGGGACAAACGCCATGCCCGCCTTGATCGCCGCGCGCGGCTTCTGGGGAGGCACGGCGACGCCGCCCAGGTGCACGGTGCCGGCGTCGTACCCGTCCACGCCGAAGACGGCCCGGGCGATCTCGCTGCGACCGGCGCCGACCAGGCCGGCCAGGCCGACGATCTCGCCCGCGCGGACGTTGAAGCTGATGTCGTGGAAGGTGCCGGTGGAGGACAGCCCCGCGACGTCGAGCACGACGTCGCCGATCTCGGCCGGCGTCTTCGGGAAGAGCTCGGCGACCTCGCGGCCGACCATCCGGGAGACGATCTGCTCGACGGAGGTCTCGGCGACCGCGTCGGTCGAGACGTACTCGCCGTCGCGCATCACGGTGACCGTGTCGCACAGGGCGAAGACCTCGTCGAAGCGGTGGGAGATGAAGACCAGGGCACGGCCCTCGTCGCGCAGGCTGCGGGCCACGGCGAAGAGCCGGTCGACCTCGACGCCGCTGAGGGCGGCCGTCGGCTCGTCCATCACCAGGACGCTGGCGTCGAGGGAGATGGCCTTGGCGATCTCGATGATCTGCTGGTCGGCGATGGACAGGCCGCGGGCCGGGCGGCGCGGGTCGATCGCGACCCCGAGGCGCTGGAAGAGGCCGGTCGCCTCGGCGTACATCGCGGCGCGGTCGATGCGCCGGGACCGGCCGACCGGCTGGCGGCCCATGAAGATGTTCTCGGTGACCGACAGGTCGGGGAAGAGCGTCGGCTCCTGGTAGATCACGGCGACGCCGGCGGACTTGGACTCGGCGGTCGACCCGAAGTCGACGTCGTTGCCGTGCAGGCGCACGACGCCGGAGTCGCGGCGGTGCACGCCGGCGACGATCTTGACCAGGGTCGACTTGCCGGCGCCGTTCTCGCCCACGAGGGCGTGGATCGAGCCGGGGGCGACCGCCAGGCTGCCCGATCGCAGGGCGACCACGGCCCCGAACGACTTGGCCACGTCGCGCAGCTCGAGGGCCCAGCTGGGGGCCGCCTCGGGTGCGGTTCCGGGCATGAGGTGCTCCTTCGCGGGCTGTGGGACTCGGAATTGAAAGGTTTCAACTTCGATGCTCGGTACCGTAGGTGACTGCGATCACAGCCGTCAACAGGTTCGTCGAAATCTCTGCGTAACAGTCGAGACACGAATCCTCGCCACGGGGGGCCGACCGACCTCTAAGGTGTGCGTTGATCGTTTCAGCGAAGGGAGCACCGGTGCCGCATCGTGACCTGGGGGCGCGCAGCGCCTCGGTCAAGGACGTCGCGGCCGCCGCGGGCGTGTCGCTCGGCACCGTCTCCAACGTCCTGAACCGGCCCGACCGGGTGAGCCCCGAGACCCGCGAGAAGGTTCAGCGGGCGATGCTGGACCTGGGCTTCGTGCGCAACGAGTCGGCCCGACAGCTGCGGGCCGGGAGCAGCCGCACGCTCGCCTACGTGATGCTCGACGCCGCGAACCCCTTCTTCACCGACGTCGCCTCCGGCATCGACGAGGCCGCCGAGTCGGCCGACCTGTCCCTCGTGCTGTGCAACAGCCGCAACTCGGCCGAGCGCGAGCTGTCCCACCTCGCCCTCCTCGAGCAGCAGCGGGTGCAGGGCATCCTCGTCACCCCGGTCGACCCCGAGTCCCCGATGCTCGACGAGGTCGCCCGCCGCGGCACGCCCGTGGTGGTGGTCGACCGCACCCGCGCGGACCAGTCCTTCTGCTCGGTCGCGGTCGACGACGTCCTCGGCGGCAGGCTCGCTGCCGAGCACCTCATCGACCGTGGCCACACCCGCATCGCGTACGTCGGCGGCCCCTCGCACCTCGGCCAGTTCCGCGACCGGCTCCAGGGCGCCCGCGAGGCGATCGCCGCCGCCGGGATGCCCGAGGACTCGCTGAACCTGGTCGAGACCGCCGCCATGACCGTCGTCGAGGGCCGGGAGGCCGGCTCGAGGCTGGCCGGCCTGCCCGCGCGCCGACGGCCGACGGCCGCCTTCTGCGTCAACGACCTGCTCGCCCTGGGGCTCCTGCAGCACGCCATCACGTCGGGCGTCCGGGTGCCGGAGGAGCTGGCCATCGTGGGGTACGACGACATCGAGTTCGCTGCGGCCGCCGCCGTGCCGCTGACCTCCGTGCGTCAGCCGCGCCAGCTGCTCGGGCGCACCGCCGCCGAGCTCGTGCTCGACGAGGCCACCAACGCCGAGCACACGCACCGGCAGGTGCTCTTCACTCCCGAGCTGGTCGCCCGCAGCTCGACGCTGGCCTAGGCGACGGGCGCCGGCGAGCGCTCGGCGGCGGCACCCGCCGACCGGGCCTCGGCGAGGGCGCGACGGAGCCGGCCCTGCGACAGGCTCACCAGCACGACGGCCAGGCCCATCGCGGTCAGGGTCACGGCGAACGCCGCGGTGTGGCCGTGGTCGTCGGCCAGCCGGCCCGCGACGGTGGAGCCGAGGGCGTAGCCGATCCCGGTGGCGCTGGCCAGCAGGGTCATCGCGGTCGCGACCCGGCCCGGTGCGACCACTCTCTCGGCGAGGGTGAAGACGCCGATCATGAAGGGCGCCACGGCGCAGCCGAGCAGCGCCACCGCCGCCGTCAGCGCCGGCAGGCTGTCGACGAAGAGCAGCGGCACGGAGAGGACGAGCAGCGCACCGGCGGCGACCATGATCCGGCGCTCGGGACCGAAGCGCTCGGGGATGAAGGCGGTCGCGATCCCGGCGAGCGCGCTGCCGACGCCGAGCGTGGCGTGCACCAGGCCGGCGAACCCGGGGTGGCCGGCGGCGGTCGCGAGCACGGTCGTGCCGGTCTGGGTGGCACCGAAGAGGCAGCCGATCAGGAGCTGGGCGGTCGCCAGGACCAGCAGCACGGGCGTCACCAGTGCGACCTTCGCGACGGCACGGCCGTCGCCACGCACGGTGCGTGCGGTCCGGTGCAGGGCGAACGCCGTGCCGAAGCCCGCGAGCAGGCCGGCCGCGAGGAGCAGCGCACCGCCCGGTGAGACGGCCACGACGCCGAGGCCGACCAGGGCCGGTCCGATCGCGAACGAGGCCTCGTCGGCGGCACCCTCGTAGGAGAACGCGACGTCGACCAGGCGCCGCTGGTGGGTGCCGGTGCGAGCCGTGATCGGCCGCCACCGAGCCCGCGCCAGCGGCCCGACCTGCGGCATCGTGAGTCCGGCCAGCGCGGCGGCACCGACGACGGCCAGGTCGCCCGCGCCGGCGTGGACCAGGGCGACGAGCAGCACGAGGGACGCGGCCCCGGCCAGCGACTGGACGAGCACGACGTGGCGCTGACCGATCCGGTCGGCGAGCGACCCGGCGAACGGGGCGCCGACCGCGTTGGCGACCGCGAGGGCACCGGCCGAGAGACCGCCGAGGCCGTAGCTGCCGGTGGCGTCGGAGACGAGGAGGAGCGTGCCCAGCTGGCTCATCGCGAGCGGGAGCCGGGCGAGGAACGCGACGACGACGTACGTCGTCCCGGCGAGCTCGAAGAGACGCCGGTAGGAGGCGAGGGGTGACACGGGGGTGAGGCCTTTCGGGTGCGCCAAGTACGGCGCGCCGAACCCACCTCCAAGACGCGTGAAACCCTCTGCACCTCCATGGTACGGCGGCGGTCGCCGCAGGGCCGATTCGCCGCGCGTCCGCGGCCGGCCGAGCCCGAGGGCGGAGCCGGTCGTCCCGACCCCGCCCCGGTGAGCCGGGATCAGCCCTGATGCCCCGCCAGGTGGTCGATCGCCTGGTTGATCACGGCGACGACCTGCTCGGGCTGGGAGACCATCACGGAGTGCGATGCTCCCGGCACCTCGGTGACCGAGAGGGCGCCGGCGCGCTCGGCCATGAACCGCAGTCCCTCGACCGGGATGTTCTTGTCGGCGTCACCGAAGACGAACCACGACGGCAGGGACTTCCACGCGGGGGTCCCGGCAGGCTGGGGCTCGCCCAACGCGAAGTCCCGGATCGGGCGCTGGGTCAGCGCCTGCACGGCGGCCTCCTCGGCCGCCACGTCGGCAGCGAACTGCTGCGCGAAGAGCGCGCGGTCGACGACGAGGTCGTTGGTGCCGTCCCCGAGCGGGTAGGGGCGCACGGTCTCGCCCAAGGTGCTGCCGGGGAACTGACCGGTGAGCTGGAGCGAGTTCTCCCCGTGGTCGGGAGCGAAGGCGGCCACGTAGACGAGGCCGACGACCGCCGGGTTGTCGACGGCCGCCTCGGTGATGACGGCGCCGCCGTACGAGTGACCGACGAGCAGGATCGGGCCGCCGATGCCCTCGGTGGCGCGCCGGACGTTCTCGGCGTCGGTGGTGACGCTGCGCAGCGGGTTGGGGGTCGCGACGGCGGCGACGCCCTGGTCAGTCAGGCGCGAGATCACGCCGGACCAGCTCGCCGACTCGGCGAACGCTCCGTGGACCAGGACGACGGTGATGGGTGCGGACAAGAGGAGCTCCTGGGGGTGAGAGATGGGTGGTGCAGGTGACGAGCGGACTAGGCGAACTCGACGGTGAGCTCGACCTCGACGGGTGAGTTCAGCGGCAGCACGGCGACCCCCACGGCACTGCGGGCGTGGACCCCGGCGTCGCCGAAGATCGCCCCCAGCACCTCCGAGGCACCGTCGATGACGCCGGGCTGGGCCACGAAGCCGGGGTCGGAGGCGACGAAGCCGACGACCTTCACGACCCGGACGACCCGGTCCAGCGAGCCGATGACCTCGGCGACCGCGGCGAGCGCATTGATGGCAGCGGTGCGAGCGCAGTCCCGAGCGATCTCGGGGCTGACCTCGGCGCCCACCTTGCCGAGCGCCGGCAGCGTGCCGTCGACGAAGGGCAGCGCGCCGGCGGTGAAGACCAGGCTGCCGCTGACGACCGCCGGCACGTAGACACCGGCCGGTGCGGCCGCGCGGTGCGGGATCGTGATGCCCAGGGAGTCGAGCCGGGCGGCGATGTCACTCATCGGGTCCCCCTACTTGGCGATGAAGTCGAGGATGTCGGCGTCCAGGGCGACCTGGAAGTCGCCGTAGATGCCGTGCGGGGCGCCCGGGTAGACCTTGAGCGTGCCGTGCTGGACAAGGTCGACGGTCTTGAGCGCGGCGGCACCGATCGGCACGATCTGGTCGTCGTCGCCGTGCGCGATCAGGATCGGCACGTCGAGCGCCTTCAGGTCGTCGGTGAAGTCGGTCTCCGAGAAGGCCTGCACGCAGTCGTACGCCGCGGCCAGGTTGACCAGCATCCCCTGGCGCCAGAAGTCGTCCTTCGCGCCCTGCGAGACCTTCGAGCCCTCGCGGTTGGCGCCGAAGAAGGGCTCGGTCAGGTCCTGGTAGAACTGCGACGCGTCGGCGAGCACGCCGGCGCGGATGCCGTCGAAGGCCTCGATCGGGGTGCCCTCGGGGTTGGTCTCGGTCTTGAGCATGAGCGGTGGCACCGCACCGACGGTGACCACCTTGGCGACCCGGCCGACGCCGTGCTGCGCGGCGTACCGGACGACCTCGCCGCCGCCGGTCGAGTGGCCGACCACGACGACGTCCTGCAGGTCGAGCGCCTCGACGAGCTCGGCGAGGTCGCGGGCGTAGGTGTCCATGTCGTTGCCCTGGTAGGTCTTGGACGACCGACCGTGGCCGCGGCGGTCGTGGGCGATGGCGCGGTAGCCGGCGTCGGCGAAGACCTTGAGCTCGACCTGCCAGGCGTCGGAGCTCAGGGGCCAGCCGTGGCTGAAGATCACCGGCTGTCCGGAGCCCTGCTCGGTGTAGTAGATCTCGGTGCCGTCGGCCGTGGTGATGAAGGGCATGCGTGGTCGTCCTCGTCTGCTGGGGTGCGTGAGACTCCAGTAGATCGAGTCACGAGGAGCGTGCCCAGGAAGAAAGCATGCAGAACTGGTGAAGGTCAGTCGTCCGCGGGGGGACCGAGCAGGCCGCGGGCCGCGGCCGCACCGGCGGCATCACCGATCGAGTCGCGGAGCGCGACCAGGCTCGCCTGGTCGACCAGTGCCTCCGCCCGACGCCCCAGGGCGTCGAGCGCCAGCGCCCGGTTCTCGAGCAGCTGTGCGCGGAGGCTGACGACGTCGATGGAGGTCGGGACCGCGTCGAACGCCTCGGAGACCAGGTCGACGGTCTCCTGCCACCGGCCGAGTCGGACCAGGCCCGTCGTGATCAGCGTGGCGCTCGCGCCCCGGGTGAACGCCGCGATCGGGGCGCTCACCGCGCACTCGGGGTCGTCGAGCTCGGCGAGCACCCGGCGCTCGTGCTCGATCGCCTCCTCGTAGCGACCGAGGTGGATCAGGGTCATCGCGACCGCCCGGCGCGCCTCCACCTGGCCCTCGGCGTCGCCCGCCTCCGCGAGCGCTCGTTCGGAGGTGCGCGCGGTCTCCAGCGCCTCGTCGTAGCGGCCGAGGATCCGCAGGGCCGAGTGGGCGTAGATCGCCGCCCAGCCCACCTGCTGGAGGTTGCCGGCGCGGCGCGCGACGACGTCCGCCTCGAGCGCGTGGGCGAGACCAACCTCCGGCTGCAGGCGCGTGTACATCTCCGCCCAGGCGAGGTAGCCCAGCTGGGTGGCGAGCGCGTCGTCGTCGCCCAGGACCCGCGCCGCCTGCACGGCCAGGGAGAAGACGTCGTGCCAGTGGCCCCAGTGCGCCCACCGGTCGGAGAACCAGTGCAGGGACTCGGCCACGTCGATCACGAGGCGGTGCTCACCGACCTTGGCGGACTCCTGCAGCGCGACCAGCCAGTGCTCCGACTCCTCGCGCAGCCACGACTGCGCCTGCTCGGAGGTCTCCATCGCGACCAGCGGGTCGGGCACCGGCGGGGCGCCCCCGAAGTCGGGCTCGAACCACCGGCCGGCGCTGATCGTGACGCCGAGGACCCAGCGACGCAGGTCGATCTCGACCGCGACCCGCTCGGCCAGCGGCTCCTCCTCCTGCCAGCGGCCGCGGGCGAAGAGCCTCAGCAGGTCGTGCAGGTGGTACCGCCCGCGCGCGGCGGGCTGCACGAGGCCCAGGTCGGCGAGCTCGTCGACGATGTCCTCGGCCGTCGTCAGGTCCGTCGGCACCAACCGGGCCGCGAGCGCGTCGCCGAACGTGGTGCCGCGCAGCAGCGCAAGTCGCCGGAACGCCCGACGACCGCGCTCGGAGAGCCGGTCGTACGACAGCGTGATCGCGGCCCGGATCTCCAGGTCACCCGCGCGCAGCCCGGCGATCCGGCGGTCCTCCGAGGCCAGCCGGGCGGCCAGGTCGTCGACGGTCCAGGTCTGGCGGCTGGCCAGCCGGTTGCCTGCGATCCTGAGCGCGAGCGGGACGTGACCGCACAGCGCCGCGAGCCGCTCCAGGTCCTGCCCGTCGGTCTGCGGGCTGGGGACGAGGCTGCGGAGCAGCTGCAGCGAGTCGGCCTCGTCGAGCTGGTCCAGCGGGATCCGGACGACGTCCTCGAGCCCGGTCAACGTGCCCCTGCTCGTGATGACCACCGCCACCGGGCCGGTCGCGGGCAGCACGGCGCGCACCTGCTCCTCGGTGGCCGCGTTGTCCAGGATGATCAGCACCCGCCGGGTGCCGAGGACGCTGCGCCAGAGCACCACCGCGTCCTCGAGCAGGCGTGGGGCCGCACCGGTCTGCGGCTCGACGGCGTGGATCAGCCGGTTGAGCAGCGGCAGCACCTCGACGGGTCGGGCGTCGTAGCCCCGGAGGTCGACGAGGTGGACGGCGTCGAAGGCGTCGGCCAGGTCCGTCGCCACCTTCACGGCCAGGGTCGTCTTCCCGAAGCCCGGCGGCCCACTCACCACGACCACCGGAGCGGGACGGTCCACCGCGCCGGAGGTCAGGTGGGCTACGACCGCCCGCTGCTCGCTCCGGCGCCCGGTGAAGTCGGCGACGCTCCGCGGCAGCGCCGCCGCAGCCACCGACGGCTCCCGCACCCGACCGGCCCGGGCGGCACCCAGCAGCGCGGTCCGGTCGTCGTCGCTCAGCTCCAGGGCATCGGCGAGCAGCTGGAGCGTCCGGCGTTGAGGACCGAGACTGACGCCACGCTCGATGTCGCTGATGGTGCGACCGCTCACGGTCGACAGCTCGGCCAGGCCCTCCAGGGTGAGGTCCTGTGCCAACCGAAGGCGCCGCAGGGCGGCACCCAAGGACTCGCTCGCCACTCTTCCATCCATCCGCCGCACTGGGTTCCGCGTCCGCGGACGCCGCAGCCTAGGCCACCGCCAGCACGGTGCCGGGCGTTGGCCGCCCGCGCGAGACGGTCCCCACCGGCGAGGTCCGGCGGTGGTCAGGCCAGCTCGCGGAGCGTGTCCTCCACCCAGTCGGCGACGTACGCGTTGATGTGCGGCATGTGGTCGAGGCCGACGTGCTCGGCCGCGCCCTCCTCGACGGTGAAGATCCGCAGCTCGCGCTTCGGGCTGTTGACGGCCTGGTCGTAGGACTGGTGCGCGTAGTCGACCGAGATCTGCCGGTCGTTCGCGCCGTGCGCGATCAGGAACGGGACCGTGATCTTGTCGACGACGCCGTTGAGGTTGACGCCCTCGGCGTACTCGATGAACGTGTCGACGTCGTCGTGCCCCCACACCCAGAGCACGTGCTCCCAGTAGTGCGGCACCGGGTTCTCGCCCTCACGCTGCAGCCGCTTCCTCTGGACCTCGCCCCAGTTGTGGTTGGCGCCCCAGACGGCGATGAGCTTGATCCGCTTCTCGTACGCCGCCGCCCGCGGGACGTAGTAGCCGCCGAGCGACCACCCGACCAGGCCGATCCGGTCGCTGTCGACGTCGGAGCGGGACTCGAGGTAGTCCACCTGCGCCGCCGCCCACTGCTCGGACTCGATCCGGGAGGTGAGGCCCTGGAAGCGGAGCGCCTCCCCGGAGCCCGGGTTGTCGATCATCAGCACCGAGACGCCGCGCTCGCGCATCTCCTGCGCCCAGCCGGAGGTGTACATGTGCTCCTTGGTCGAGTCCAGGCCGTTCCACATGATCACGGTCGGCACCGGCTCGCCGGCCCTGCTGGCGTTGGAGAAGTACGCCGGCAGCGTCGTGCCCTCGAACGGGATCTCGACGCGACTGGTGGCGGGGTCGGCGATCTCGAAGACCTTCTCGAACGCGTCCAGCGCCTGCTGGTAGAACTCCTTGCGACCGGGGTCGGCGTTGCTCAGCATCCGCTCGGCCTGGCAGATGTAGAGACCGGAGCGGTACCACTGCTGACCCGCCGTACGTAGGTGTCCGGCGGCCTCGGAGGCACGCGCCTGGTCGGCGACCTGGTCGGCCACGGCCTTCCAGGACCGCATGAAGATCGTGCTGCCCGAGTTGACGTCGGCGGCCTCGCGCGCGGGCCGGCAGGCCCGGTCGACCTCGTCGATCGCGCCGCCGTTGTTGAGCGTCGCGCAGACGCCGAGGTTCCAGACGTACTTGGGGCCGGTGAAGTACTCGAACATGACCGTCACTGTGCCGGTCGTCACGGAGCGCGGGAACCCGCCGCCTGGTGATGCGAGGTATCGGCGATGCCGCTTTCCCTGTGACCGCGGTCTCACGTTGTCTGGTGGCATGACCGACCACCGCTTCCCGTCCGACTTCCTGTGGGGCGTCGCGCACGCCGGCCACCAGGTCGAGGGCGACAACGTCAACAGCGACACCTGGTACGCCGAGCTCGTCACGCCCACGGTGTTCCAGGAGCCCTCCGGCAAGGCCGTCAACAGCTGGGAGCTGTGGCGCGAGGACATCGACCTCGCCGTCGGGATGGGCCTGACGGCGTACCGCTTCTCCGTCGAGTGGGCCCGCGTCGAGCCGTCCGCGGGCACGTACGACGCGGCGGCGCTCGACCACTACGAGGCGATCGTCGACCGCTGCCTGGAGCGGGGTCTCGCGCCGGTCGTCACCTTCAACCACTTCACGTCGCCGCACTGGTTCGCGATGCGCGGCAGCTGGCTGAACCCGGAGGCACCCGAGCTGTTCGCCCGCTACTGCGACGCGGTGATGGCGCGCTTCGGCGACCGGATCGCGTACGCCGTCACGATGAACGAGCCCAACCTGGCCCGGCTCCTGAGCTGGCTGCAGCTGCCGGCGTTCGTCCGCGACCTGGAGCGCGGCACGCTCGAGGCCGCGACCGCAGCCACCGGCGTCGAGCGCTACCGCCTCGCCAACGTGATGCTGCCCGAGGAGATGGACGCCATGGCGGACGGCATGTCCGCCGGGCACGTGGCCGGCAAGGCGGCGATCAAGGCCCGCCGCGCCGAGCTGCCTGTCGGGCTGTCGCTCGCGATCGTCGACGACGTGGTCGTCGGCGACGACGCCTCGGTCCGCGACCGCAAGCGGACCGAGGTCTACGAGCGGTGGCTGGAGCTCGCCCGCGACGACGACTTCGTCGGCGTCCAGAACTACGAGCGGGTGCCGTACGACGGCAACGGCCTCGTCGCGCCACCCGCGGGCACGCCGCTCAACCAGATGGGGACGGCGATCGAGCCGCTGTCGCTGGCCGGCTCCGTGCGCTACGCCCACGAGGCGACCGGAGTGCCGGTGCTGGTCACCGAGCACGGGATGAGCACCGACGACGACACCCTCCGCGCCGCCTTCATCGAGCCGTCGCTCGACGGGCTGGCGGCGGTCATCGCCGACGGCGTCCCGGTCCTCGGCTACCTGCACTGGACGCTGATGGACAACTTCGAGTGGGTCTTCGGCTTCGGCCACCAGCTCGGCCTGCACGAGGTCGACCGCGACACCTTCGTACGGACGCCGAAGCCGAGCGCCGGCGTGTACGCCGACCTGGTCAAGCGCTACCGCGGGTAGGCCCCCGCCACAGGGGTCTCGACGACGCTCGGCCCTGGCGGGCCTCCCTGCTCGACCACCGGTGGTCGAGGAAGGACGAAGTCCTGCCACGAGACCCCCGACACCGG
>NZ_KK211165.1:1032-93397 GCF_000620705.1 Nocardioides sp. URHA0020 | reverse complement strand
GGTCGAGGAAGGACGAAGTCCTGTCTCGAGACCCCCGCAGCCTCCACAGCGCGCTCACGCCCGGGGGTCTCGACGACGCTCGGCCCTGGCGGGCCTCCCTGCTCGACCACCGACACCCCCGCAGCCTCCACGGCGCGCTCACCCCAGAGGGTCTGTCCGACGCTCGGCCCCGGCGGGCCTCGCTGCTCGACCACCGATTCGCCCCACTTGGTGACGAGTTTCGGCGCCTCGGGCTGGCAAGGTGAGTCACATGGACGACGCAACCCTCGACCAGCGGCTGGCCCGACTGCCGCTCGACCGCAAGGTCCGACTGCTGACCGGCGCCACGATGTTCACCCTCCGCGGGGAGGACGAGATCGGGCTCGCACCGATGGCCTTCAGCGACGGGCCGACCGGGGTGCGCGGGCTGGACTTCACCGGGGGACCGCTGACCTCGCTCTTCCCGAACGCGACGCTGCTCGCGTCGTCGTGGCGCACCGAGACGGCCGAGGAGGTCGGCCGGCTGCTCGCCGAGGAGGCCGAGCGCCAGCACATCCACGTGGTGCTCGGGCCAACCGTCAACCTGCACCGCAGCCCGCTGGGCGGCCGACTCTTCGAGGCCTACTCCGAGGACCCGCTGCTGACCGGCCGCCTGGCGGCGGCGTACGTCTCCGGGCTGCAGTCGCAGGGCATCGGCGCGTGCGTGAAGCACCTGGTCGCCAACGAGGCGGAGACCGAGCGGCACGGCGTCGACAGCGTCGTGGACGAGCGGACCCTGCGGGAGCTCTACCTACTGCCGTTCGAGATCGCGATCGACGATGCCGACCCCTGGTCGGTGATGGCGGCCTACAACGACGTCAACGGCATCCCGGCCACCGAGCAGGGACCGGTCAACAACGGGATCCTCAAGGGCGAGTGGGGCTGGCGCGGGCTCCTGATGTCGGACTGGTTCGCGACCCGGTCGGCCGCTCCGGCAGCCAACGGCGGCCTCGACCTGGTGATGCCCGGTCCGACCGGTCCCTGGGGGCCGGCGCTGGTCGCCGCCGTCGAGGCGGGCGACGTCGAGGAGTCGGTGATCGACGACCACCTGCGCCGCCTGCTGCTGCTGGCGGCGCGCGTCGGCGCAATCGACGAGACCCGCACCTGGCGCACGGACCTGCCCGAGCCCGGCGGCGCCGTACGCCGTGAGCAGCTGACCCGCCTGGCCGCCGAGGGCATGACGGTGCTGGCCAACGACGGCGTGCTCCCGCTGACCCGGGGCGCGTCGGTCGCCCTGATCGGTCGCCCGGCACTGGAGACCACGTGCATGGGCGGCGGCTCGGCCGCGGTCCGGGCGCCGCACGAGGTGAGCATCGCCGACGGCCTGGTCGGCGCCACCGACGACGTCACGGTCGTCGACGGGGTCGCCGTGCGCGCGCGGGCCCGGGCGGGCGACTTCAGCATGCGGGTCCGGCTGTACGGCGACTCGGGTGCGCTGCTGTCCGACGCCATCTCGGCCGAGGCCAAGACGGTCGGGTTCATGCCCGACCAGGAGCTGCCGGAGCCGGTGACCCGCGTGGTGCTGTCCGCGCTCGTGCCCGCAGGCGCCATGCGCGTCGGCGTGCTCGGCGTGGGGACCGCGACCGTGACCATCGACGGGGCGACCCACGAGGTCACGCTCGACTCCGAGTCCAGCGACATCGGCGGCGACTTCCTGCGCCCGCCGGGCTGGCAGACCGACGTGGTGCTGTCGGAGCCGCGCGAGCTGGTCGCCGACCTCACCCTGGGCGGGTGGGCCCGGCTCGGCCTGGTCGCCGAGCCGACCCCGCCCACCGACGACGAGGCGATCGCGAACGCCGTGGCCGCCGCCTCCGCCGCCGACGTCGCCGTGGTGGTCGTCGGCCTCACCGAGGAGCAGGAGACCGAGGCCTTCGACAAGTCGACGCTCGCGCTGCCCGGCCGCCAGGACGAGCTCGTGTCGGCGGTGGCGGCCGCGGCGCGCCGTACGGTCGTCGTGGTCAACGCCGCCACCCCGGTGCTGATGCCGTGGGCCGACGAGGTGGACGCGATCCTCTGGGCCGGGCTGCCCGGGCAGGAGGGCGGGCACGCGGTGGCCGCCGCGCTGCTGGGCGACATCGAGCCGGCGGGCCGGCTGGTCACCTCCTTCCCCGCCGCCGACGGCGCGTCCCCGGCGTGGGACGTCGTGCCGACCGACGGCCGGCTGGCCTACGAGGAGGGCGTCTACGTCGGCTACCGCGGGTACGCCGCGCGGCGAGCCCCGGCGCCGGCGTACTGGTTCGGGCAGGGCCTGGGCTACGGCGACTGGGAGTACGGCGAGGCCACGCTGTCCGGCTCGACGCTGAGCGTGGACCTGACGAACGTCTCGGCCCGCGACTCCCGTGAGGTCGTCCAGGTCTACCTGGACCCGGCCGAGGACGACCAGCCGATCCGGCTGGTCGGCTGGACCACCGTCGACCTCGCCGCCGGCGAGACCCGCCAGATCGAGGTCACCCTCGACCCGCGCGCCGGCCGCACGTGGGACGGCGGAGCCTGGCGGGCGCTGACGACGGGACGGCTGCTGGTCGCCCGCGGGCTCGGCGACCTCCGCGGCGAGGTGCCGCTGCCGCCCGACGAGCTCGAGGAGATCCTGGCCGACCTGGCCGGGCGTCCGCTCGACGAGGCCACCGAGGTGGTGTCGGGCGCCGGCTGGGAGGTGCGCGCCTACTCCCCCGGCTCGCCGTTGACGATGGACTACCGCGACGACCGGATGAACCTCGAGCACCAGGACGGGGTCGTGCTGCGGGCCTGGGTCGGCTGACGCCTACTCGGCGACCGACCCCGTCAGCACCCCGATCCCCTCGACCTCCATGCGTACGACGTCGCCGGGTTCGAGCGGCGGGGGCGTCCGCTCCCCGCGCCGACCCCACAGCTCGGCCAGGCAGCCACCGCCTCCGGTGGTGCCGGAGGCCAGCAGGTCGCCGGGCAGCACGACGGAGTCGCGCGACGCGTAGGCGATCATCTCGGCGAAGGTCCAGTGCATGTGGGAGAGCCGGTCGCCACCGACGTGCACGTCGTTGACCGAGACCCGGCAGTCCAGGTCGAGCGAGGTCAGCTCGTCGGCGGTCACGATCCACGGGCCGACGGACGTCGCGAAGTCCTTGCCCTTGGCCGGGCCCAGGCCGACCTGCATCTCGCGGGACTGCAGGTCGCGCGCGGACCAGTCGTTGACGATCGTATAGCCGAAGACCGCGTCGGCCGCCGCGGCCTCGCTCAGCGACGAGCCGCCACGTCCGAGCACCACCCCGACCTCCAGCTCGAAGTCGAGCGCGCGGGAGGTGGCCGGCCGCGGGATCGCGGCCCCGGGCCCGTACAGCGCATGGGGGTTGGTGAAGTAGAAGGTGGGCGCGTCGTACCAAGCCTCCGGTACGCCGCTGGCGTTGTCGACGCTGCGGCGCACTCCCTCGACGTGGCTCTCGAAGGTCACGAAGTCGCGCACGCTCGCCGGTCGGTACGGCAGCTCCAGAGCGGCCGGGTCGAGCGGCACCCCGGACCCGCCGCGTGCGGTGGCGCCGATCTCGAGCGCGCGCTCGAGGCCGAGCTGGACGAGGTCGCCGACGGAGCGGCCGTCGGGCAGGAGGTACGCCGTGTCGTCCTCGACCACGGCGCCGACGGTGCGGCCGCCGTGGCGCAGGCTCGCGAGTCTCATGACAGGGCCCTCACGCCGGCGGCCTGGTCGCGTCGGCGATGCCCTTGTGGGACCCGTGGGCGACGAGACCACCGTCGATGACGAGCTCGGCGCCGTTGTAGTACGCCGAGTCGTCGGACATCAGGAAGACGACCGTGGGGGCGATGTCGGCCACCTCGCCGACCCGGCCCAGCGGGATCTCGGCGAGCGCCGCGTCGGTGAACGCCGGCGAGGCCGAGGCCATCAGCGGGGTGTCGACCAGTCCCGGCATCACGGCGTTGACCCGGATCCCGCGCGTCGACCCGAGCTCGAGCGAGGCCGAGCGGGTGAGGCCGCGCAGTGCCCACTTCGACGCGGTGTACGCCGCCGCCGCGTGGCCCGACACCGCTGCGACGGAGCAGATGTTGACGATGCTCGCGCCCGGGCGCATCAGCGGGACCAGCGCCTGGATCCCGAGCATCGGACCGGTCACGTTGATGGCGAAGGTCCGGTCCCAGGTCTCGAGGGTCACGTCGGGCAGCCGCTCGCGCGCGGCGACTCCGGCGTTGTTGACCAGGCCGTGGACCTCGCCGTGCTCGGTCTCGATCCAGTCCGCCAGCGACGCCCACGCGCCCGGGTCGGTGACGTCGAGCTGCCTTCCCGCCAGCGGGAGCACGTCGGTCGCGACCACCGTCGCGCCGGCCTCGGTCAGGGCGGCGACCTCGGCCGCGCCCTGACCGCGGGCCGCGCCGGTGACGACGACGACCTTGCCTTCGAGCTTCATGGGTTCCTGTCTGCGTCGGGGTGGTTTCGAGGCTCAGGCCTGGCGGCCTTCGCACCTCAACCACCGGGGTTGGGCACGGCGGTCGGGGTTGGGCACGGCGGTCGGGGTTGGGCACGGTGGTCGGGGTTGGGCACGGCGGTCGGGCCGCCGTGGCCGGGTCAGACCGGCGGGGCGACGAAGACGCCCTTGTCGGGGGCGTTGAAGGAGTCGCGCGCGATGATCTCCGACATCGGGTCCGCCGTGCCCCACTGGTCCTGGGTCATCGGGTCGGCGATGTCGTACACGCTCGGGTGCCACGGGTCGGTCTCGATCTTCTCGAGCTCGGTCGTGTACTCCATCGTGTTGCCGCTCGGGTCGAGGAAGTAGGAGAACGTGTTGTTGCCGGCGTTGTGCCGGCCCGGTCCCCAGATCTTCTTGATGCCGGCGCGCATGACCCGACCGGTGCCGCGCATGTACTCGTCCAGGCCGCGCATCTCAAAGGACACGTGGTGCACCGAGGTGTGCGGGCCGCGGGCGATCGCCAGGCTGTGGTGCCAGTCGTTGCACCGCATGAAGTGCATCATCTCGCCCATGTGCTCGCCCCAGAGCGTGTCCGAGAGCTTGAAGCCCAGGACGTCGGAGTAGAAGTCGCGGGTGGCGTTGGGGTTGTTGGAGTTCATCACCGCGTGCGAGATGCGCACGGGGATCGCCTCGCCCTCCTCGATCGCGCGGTGCTCGCGGGTCTCGACGTCGGCGGAGACCTCGATGGTGCGCCCGTCGATGTCGAAGAACCGGAAGCCGTAGCCGCCACCGGCGGTCTGCAGCGCTCCCGGCTCGGTGACGATCTGGATGCCCTGGGTGCCGAGCTTCTGCGCCAGCGCGTCGACGGCGGCGGTGTCGGTGGCGCCGAAGGAGATCAGGTCGAGGCGCTTGTCGGAGGACTCGCGCAACCGGATGATGTACTGCTCCGGCGAGCCCTCGGCCGCGAAGTACGACAGGTTGCCGTCCTTGCCGATCTCGCTCAGGCCCCAGGTGTCCTTGTAGAAGGTCCGCTGGGTCTCGAAGTCGGTGACCGCCAGGTCGACGTGGCGCAGGTGGGTGATGCCGTGCTCGTTGAGGTGACTCATCTGCTGTTCTCTCCTAGTCGTGCTGGGTTAGCCGAGGACGGACGCGCCGCCGTCGATGACGATGTTGGTGCCGCTGATCCACGAGGACTCGTCGGAGGCGAGGAAGACCGCCGCGTTGACGACGTCGTCCGGCTGGCCGTGCCGCCCGAGCGGGATCCGGTCGAGGACGACGCGCCGCATCCGCTCCGGCGGGTCGGCCAGCAGCGGTGCGGTGTTCGGCGTCTCGGTCATGCCGGGGCTGATCACGTTGGCGCGGATGCCGTGCGGCCCGCCCTCGACGACCAGCTGCAGGGTCAGCGCGATCACGCCGCCCTTGGCGGTCGAGTGCGCGTTCTGCGCCATGAACTCCACGCCGCGCAGCGCCGCGATCGAGCCGACGTTGATGATCGAGCCGCCGCCGTGCGCCTTGAGGTGCGGCCACGCCGCGCGCACCGTGTAGTAGACGAGGTCGAGCTCGTTGCGCATGGTGAAGTCCCAGTCCTCGACGCTGAGCTCGTCGACGGCGCCGAAGCGCTGGGTCGAGGCGTTGTTGTAGAGGACGTCGATGCCGTCGTACGTCGCGACCGCGGCGTCGACCCACTCGCGGGCGGCGGTCGCGTCCCCGAGGTCGACGTCGTCCATCACGGTGATCTCGCCACCCTGCGAGCGCACCAGCTCCTCGGTGCGCGCGGCCCCGTCCTTGTCCAGGTCGCAGCCCACGACGCGCGCGCCCTCGGCCGCGAACCGCCGGGCCGCGGCGACGCCCATGCCGCCCCCGACACCGGTGATCAGCGCGATCTTGCCCTCCAGGCGCCGCGTCATCGGGCGACCCCGCGGGTGACAGGTCCGGCCGACGTCCGGTCGAGCAGCTCGAGCAGGTTGCCCTCGGGGTCGGCGACGTACGCCATCCGCACACCCGGCTCGGGCGAGGGGCGCGGCGACATCCGGTCGCCGGCGTCGGCGGCGAGGAGGGCGTCGTACGCCGCGTCGACATCGGGGACGTCGAGGGCGACGTGGCCGTAGCCGCGGGTGAGCGCCGCCTCGACCGGGTCGGCGGCCCGGAGGCCGGGCTCGTTGCCGGAGCGGCTCAGGAGCTCGAGGCGCCAGCCGACGGGCGAGCGCAGCATGGCGCCCCGGAGGTCGACGTGGTCGAGGGTGAACTCGAACTCGATCGCGAGGTCGAGGTGCTGGCAGTACCAGGCGCTCATCGCGTCGAGGTCGGCGACGGTGAGCCCGACGTGGTCCAGGCGCATCACGCCACGACCATCGTCCGCACGTTGGTGAACTCGCGAACCCCCTCGGCCGACAGCTCGCGGCCGTAGCCGCTGCGACCGGTGCCGCCGAAGGGCAGCCGCGGGTCGGAGGCCACCATGGCGTTGACGAAGAGCGCACCCGAGCGGACCCGGCGACCGACGGCGACGGCGTGCTCCGGCGTGCCCCACACCGACGCGCCGAGCCCGAAGGTCGTCGCGTTGGCGAGCTCGACGGCGTGGTCGTCGTCGCGGGCGCGGGTGATCGTCGCGACCGGGCCGAAGGTCTCCTCGACGAAGGCGGTCATCGCCGGCTCGACCCCCACGAGGACGGTCGGCTCCATGTAGCAGCCGGGTCCGTCGATGGCGCTGCCGCCGACGACCAGCCGGGCACCCTCGGCGAGGCTCGCCTCGACCTGGCGCACGACGCCGTCGCGCAGGTCGGCGCGCGCCATCGGGCCGATCGTGGTGGCCGGCTCGGTCGGGTCGCCGACCTGCAGCATGGCGACGCCGTCGACGAACCGCTCGACGAACTCGTCGGCGACGTCCTCGTGCACGATGAACCGCTTGGCGCACACGCAGCTCTGGCCGGTATTGGTGAAGCGGGCCCGCACGGCCGTGGCGGCGGCCAGCGGGACGTCCGCGTCGGCGAGCACCACGAAGGGGTCGGAGCCACCGAGCTCGAGGACCGACTTCTTGATCGCCGCGCCCGCGACCGATGCGATCGACGAGCCGGCGCGCTCGCTGCCGGTGAGGGTGACGGCGGCGATCCGCGGATCCTCGACGACCCGGCGCGAGACCGAGGGCACGTCCTCGGCGGCGACGACCAGGGAGCGGAAGAGCCCCTCCGGTGCGCCGGCGTCGGCGAAGAGGTCCTCGATCGCCAGGGCGCACCCGGTGACGTCCGGGCTGTGCTTGAGTAACGCGGCGTTGCCGGCCGCGAGGGCGGCCGAGGCGAAGCGCAGCACCTGCCAGAAGGGGAAGTTCCAGGGCATCACGGCGAAGACGACGCCGACCGGCTCGTACGACAGCCACGACCGCGACGCCGCCGACTCGATCTCGTGGTCGCCCAGCCAGCCGGGCGCGAGGTCGGCGACGACCTCGCAGTTCCAGGCGCACTTGTCGACCTCGCCGAGTGCCTCGGCCAGGGGCTTCCCCATCTCGGCGGTGATCAGCGCGGCGTACTCCTCGCGGCGCTCGCTGAGGAGCTTGCCGACGCCGCGCAGCAGCGCGAGGCGCTCCGGCAGCGCGGTCGAGCCCCACACCTGCGACGCCGCGTGCACGGCGACGAGCGCCGCCTCGACCCCGGCCTCGTCGTGCGCGGCGTAGCGGCGCAGCTCCTCGCCGGTGGCCGGGTTGCGGGTGACCACGGTGCTCATGCCGACGCCTCCAACCGGGGCCGACGACGGGCGGGCGCGACGGCCTCGACCGACTCCTCCGGCTCCGCGACGGCGTTGCGGATCGTGCCGAGTCGGTCGATGGTCATCTCGACGACGTCGCCGACCTGCAGCGGCGGTGGGGTCAGCGAACCGGTGCGCCCCCACGACTCCGCGAGCGAGCCGGCCGAGCAGGTGCCGGACGCAAGGACCTCGCCGGCCTTGACCCACGACGCCCGCGACGCGTGGGAGACCAGCTGCTCGAAGGACCACCCCATGTGGCCCGAGCGGTCCTCGCCGATCCGGACCCCGTTGACGGACACCGACATCGGGAGGTCGAGGAACCCGTCGGCGTCGCGACAGTCGTCGAGCTCGTCGGCGGTGACGACCCAGGGGCCGATGGTGGTCGCGAAGTCCTTGCCCTTGGAGGGCCCGAGCTTGAGGCTCATCTCCTTGCCCTGGATGTCGCGCGCGGACCAGTCGTTCATCACGCAGTAGCCGCCGATGGCGGACCGGGCCTCCTCGGGCGTCGCGTTGCGCACGTCGCGGCACACGATCGCCGCGACCTCCAGCTCGAAGTCCAGCCGCTCGGTGTCGGGCGGCATCGCGACGTCGTCGTACGGCCCGGTCACCGCGTGCGGGGCCATGAAGAGGAAGACGGGCGCGTCGTACCAGGCGGCCGGCGGGCCGGGGTTGCCGTGGCCGCGCTCCATGCCGTCGACGTGCGCCTCGAAGGTGAGGAAGTCGCGCATCGCGACCGGGTAGACCGGCGGCAGCAGCACGATCTCGTCGAGGGAGAGGCCGTCCCCGGCGGCCGCGACATCGGCCTGCGAGTCTCGCCACTCGGCCGACTCGCCCAGCAGCTCGACCAGGTCGAAGCCGGCGTCGAAGGGGTGCACGCGGACGTGGTCACCCTGCCCGAGCACCAGCCCGACCTGCCGCAGGTGCGGCTCGTCGTCGTGCCGACGGAAGGTGGCGAGACGCACGGATCAGCCGCCGATCGTCTCGTAGAAGGCCCGCTCGCGGTTGGCGAGCACCGGGATCGCCTGCTCGAGCGCGTACTGCTTGAAGTGGTCCGACGCACCGTGCGCGGCGTACGCGGCCTCGTCGTCGTAGATCTCGAAGAGACGGAAGACCAGGGGGTCCGACGCGTCCCGGTAGGCCTGGTAGAAGACGTTGCCCGGCTCCTCGCGCGACGGCGGGGTGAGCTTCTCGATCGCGTCGAGCACGACGCCCTCCTGCCCGGCTTCGGCGGTCCAGGTGGCGCTGACGACGTACGGCATTGGTGCTCCTCGAACGGGTGGTGATGTGACTGACGTCATCACGCTAGGCGCGCCCGGGACGGGTCGGGAAAGCGCAGACGTCGATGCCTGGCATCACTGCGATCGGGGTTCCGGGTGATCGGCGTCACCTGTTCTCCTGTGACCGAACCCACAGGCGGAGTCCACCCGCCCCGGAAACCAGGAGTTGACGATGCAGCACCCCATCTCCAAGCGCAGCAGGGCGGCGCTCGCCGCCCTCGCTGTCGGCAGTCTGATGACGCTCGCCGCCTGCGGCAGCGACGGCACCCAGCCGGCAGCCGGCGCGGACACGGGCTCGGGCTCGGACTCCAGCAAGACCCTGGTCTTCTCGCCGCTGGCGCTGAAGATCCCCGCGATGCAGCAGCTGTCCGAGGGCATCAAGGGATACGGCAAGTCCCAGGGCTACGACGTCGTCGTCCAGGACCCCAACCTCGACCCGCAGAAGCAGGTGACCGATCTGCAGACCGCGATCTCGACCGGCAAGGCCGACGCCGTCTGGGCGATCATGGTCGCCCCCGAGGCCGCCGCGTCGCTGATCCCGCTCGCCCAGGACAAGGGCATCCCGATGGTCGTCAACGGCACGCCGGAGGCGTACGGCCTCGACGGCATGCAGCCGGGCGTCTCCTTCGCCACCATCGACTACTCCGCCGAGGGCGAGGCCGCCGGCACCGAGCTCGGCAACTGCATCAACGAGCAGCTGGACGGCAAGGCCAAGGTGCTGTTCGAGGAGTCCGCCGCCGGCACCGCCGGCAAGGCGGAGTACGAGGGCGCGGTGAAGAAGTTCCTCGCCCAGACCGCTCCCGACGCCACGATCGTCGCGACCACGCAGGTGAGCGACCGCCAGACCGCCCAGACCGACGTCGGCAGCGCGCTCCAGGGCAACCCGGACGTCACCGCGGTCTTCGGGCAGAACGACGAGGGCGCCCTCGGTGCCATCGGCGCCTTCAAGGCGGCCGGCAAGGAGCTGCCCTGCCTGGTGGAGACGGGCGGCAACGAGGAGTCGCTCGCCGCGGTCAAGAGCGGCGACATCTACGCCGTGATCGCGCTCCAGTTCGCCGACGACATGACCCAGAACGTCGACACCCTCACCAAGATGCTGAAGGACCCCACCGCCGAGGGTGAGCAGCTCGTCACCCCCCAGAAGGTCATCAAGGCAGGAAGTTGAGCACCGTGACGAACTCAGAGGCGATCGTGGCCGGGGCGTCCAGCCCCGGCGAGGCGCCGGCGCCCACCACCGGCTCCTCCGGTCAGGACATGCCGCGCTCGGTGTCGGTCCTCGTCTTCTTCCGGGACCGAGGGATCTTCGTGCTGTGGGGACTGCTGATCGTGGTCTTCGCGATCTGGTGCTCGCCGTACTTCTTCCAGGTCGACAACGCGCTGCTGATCGCCAACGCCGCCGCGCTGACCGCGCTCTTCGCGGCCGGGGTCGGGATCGGGATCATGACGGGGGTCCTCGACCTGTCGCTGCCCGGCACCGCCGCGGTGTCCAGCTGCATCTGCGGCTGGCTGCTCACCCACGGTCACGCGACGTGGCTCGGCCTCGCGGCCGGGATCGCGGCCGGCGTCGTGGTCGGCGTCTTCAACGGGCTGATCACCATCCGCGGCTTCAACCCGATCATCGTCACGATCGGCACGCTGTCCGTGCTGTCCGGTCTCGCGGCCGTCATCGCCGGCGGCTACACGTTCCCCGGGCTCAGCCAGCTCGAGTTCATGGGCACGCACCGCTACCTCAAGGTCGGCGACTCCTTCTCGGGCATCCCGGCGCCGGTCTTCATCGTGGCGGTCGTCTTCCTGATCGGGACGGTGTTCCTGACCCGCACCCGCGACGGGATCCGGCTGATGGCGGTCGGCGGCAACGCCGAGGCCGTACGCCGGGCGGGCATCCGCGCCAACCACTACACCGTCCTGGGCTTCGTGATCTCCGGCGTCCTGGCCGCGCTCGGCGGCCTGGTCAGCACCGCGGTCGTCACCGAGGCGAACCCGTCGGCCAGCCCGGCGATCATCTTCAGCGCGCTGACCGCGGTCGCGCTCGCCGGCGTCTCCCTCGCCGGGGGACGAGGGAGCCTGCCCCGCGTCCTGGTCGGTGCGCTCATCCTGGCCACGATCAGCAACGGCCTGACGATCCGCGGCATCCAGCCCTACTGGGCGACGGTCTGCACCGGCGCTCTGCTGCTCGGCTCGCTGGCCCTCGAGCGGGTCATCCAGTCGAGCGTCTCCGAGCGGCTGATGGCCGCCAACCTCTCCGTCCACCAGAAGAAGGTCTGACATGCCGACCCCTGCCCTGGAGCTCTCCGGCATCGAGATGCACTACGGGTTCGTCCGTGCCCTCGACGACATCGACTTCCACGTCGACCCCGGCGAGGTCGTGGCCCTGCTCGGCGACAACGGCGCCGGCAAGTCGACGCTGCTCAAGGTCATGTCGGGAGCCCACAAGCCCTCGCACGGCGTCATCCGCGTGCGCGGCGAGGAGCACTCGTTCCACGCCCCGAGCGACGCCGCGGGCGCGGGCATCCAGATGGTCTACCAGGACCTGTCCCTGGTGGAGCCGCAGGACATCGCGATCAACCTCAACCTCGGCCAGGAGACCCTGCGCAAGGGCCCGCTCGGCTGGCTCGGCTTCGTCGACCGCAAGGAGATGCGGCGCAGCTCGGAGCGCGAGCTGGACCGCCTCGGCGTACGCACCGCTCCGATGACCCGCCCGGTCGAGATGCTCTCCGGCGGTCAGCGTCAGGTCGTCGCGCTCGCCCGCAGCGCCATCCGCGTCAACGGCGAGTCGCAGGGGATCCTGCTGCTCGACGAGCCGACCGCGGCCCTGGGCTACGAGCAGACCAAGAACGTCGAGGGCCTGATCCGCCGGATGGCCGACCAGGGCATCGCGATCGTCGTCGTCACCCACGACCTCCCGCTCTGCTACGAGGTCGCCGACCGCCTGGTCATCCTCAACCGGGGCAAGAAGGTCGCCGACCTGCCGGCCGCCACCGCCGACCGCGACCACGTCGTCGGCTGGATCACCGGCTCGCGCGAGTCGATGTTCCCCACCACCGTCACCTCGTAGGAGCCTCTTCCATGTCTGAGTCCAGCACTGTCGACCACCCCACCCGGCGCGTCCTGATCGTCGGCGGCGGCATCACCGGCGGCGTGCTCTCGCTCGCCCTGGCCCAGCAGGGCGTCTCTGTCGTGCTCGTGGACCTGCGTGAGTCCCTCGGTGGCGTCGGGCACGGGATCACCCTGCAGGGCAACGCGCTCAAGGCGTTCAGGTCCGTGGGCATCTACGACAAGCTCGCCGAGCGCAGCTTCCCCTTCAGCCACCTGCGGCTCAAGACCGCCGACGGTCACGTGATCGCCGAGATCCCCACGCCACCGATGGGCGGGGCCGAGCTGCCCGGCACCATGGGAGCGGTGCGCGGCGACCTGGCCGACATCCTGGCCGAGGAGGTCGTCGCGGCCGGGGTCGACGTACGCCTCGGGGTGACGCTCACCGACATCGACGACCACGGCGACTCGGTCACCGTCACGCTGTCGGACGGCACGTCGGAGACCGTCGACCTGCTCGTCGGCGCCGACGGGATCCGCTCCAAGGTGCGCGGCATGATCGGCATCGAGGACCAGCCGAGGCCCGTGGGCATGGGCATCTGGCGCACCGTCGCCAAGCGGCCGGTCGAGATGGACTGCTCCGAGATGTACTACGGCGGCCCGAAGTACAAGGCCGGCTACACCCCCATCTCCGAGGACCTCTGCTACGCGTTCCTGCTCGAGGAGAACCTCGACCGGTCCTTCATCGGCGAGGGCGCGCGCGGGTCCGAGCTGAAGGAGCGCGGCCAGGGGTACGGCGGGATCTGGGGCGAGGTGCGCGACAGCCTGGCCGACGACGCGGTCGTCAACTACCAGTGGATCGAGTCGATCTGCGTCGAGTCGCCGTGGTACCGCGGCCGCTCGATCATCATCGGCGACGCCGCCCACGCCTGCCCGCCGCTGATCGCGCAGGGCGCGGCGATGTGCGCCGAGGACGCGGTGATCCTGGCCGAGATGCTGACCGGCGGCGACCCGATCGACGACGTGCTCCCGGCGTTCATGGCCCGCCGCTTCCCGCGCGTGAAGATGGTGCTCGACAACAGCCTCACCCTGGCCGAGTGGGAGATCCACCCCGAGACCGAGGGTGCCGACCCCGGCCGGATCATGGGCCAGACCCTGCACGCCCTGGTCGAGCCCGCCTGATGACGACCGGGTGCGGCGGTGGGCAGTCCACGCTTTCTCCGGCGCAGACGGTGGATCTCCGACCGCCGCCCTGCGCCGCCACCGGCTGGCGGTGGGCAGTCCACGCTCTCGCGCGCGCAGACGGTGGAACTCCCACCGCTGCCCGGGCCGCCGCCGACCGGCGGTGGACAGTCCACGCTCTCGCACCCGCAAACAGTGGATCTCCCACCGCTGCCCGGGCCGCCGCCGACCGGCGGTGGACAATCCACGCTCTCGCACCCGCAGACCGTGGAACTCCCACCGCCCCCCACACCGCCCCCGACCGGCGGTGGACAATCCACGCTCTCCCACCCGCAAACCGTGGAACTCCCACCGCCCCCCACGCCGCCACCGACCAGCGGTGGGCACTCCACGCTCTCGCACGCCCAAACCGTGGATCTCCCACCGCTCCCCGGGCGGAGGCGGCGTGACGAGCGGGCCGGTCGTCGAGCGCGGGGAGCCGGGCTTCGAGCAGGCGCGGGTCGACCGGATCTTCAACCGCCGGCTGACGTCGCGCCAGCCCGCGGCCGTCGTACGCCCGACGACCGAGGCGGAGGTGGTCGAGGCGGTACGACTGGCGCGCTCACGGGGGTGGCAGGTCGCCGTACGCTCCGGCGGGCACAGCTGGGCCCAGTGGTCCGTGCGGTCCGACGCGCTCGTCATCGACCTGGGCGGCCTGCACGAGATGGCGTACGACGACGCCACCGGCATCGTGACCGCCTCCCCCTCGACCCGGGGCGGTGCCGAGTTGGCGCCCTACCTGGCCGAGCGCGACCGGTTCTTCCCCGGCGGCCACTGTCCCACCGTCGGGATCGGCGGCTTCCTGCTCCAGGGCGGCCAGGGCTGGAACGCCCGCGGCTGGGGCTGGGCGGCGGAGTACGTCGTGGCCGTCGACGTCGTCACGGCGAGCGGTGACCTGGTGCGCGCCTCGGCCGACGAGAACGTCGACCTCTACTGGGCAGCCCGCGGCTCCGGACCCGGCTTCCCCGGCGTCGTCACGCGCTTCCACCTGCGGACCCGGCCGCTCCCGCGCCACGTCGCGCACACCGTGCAGGCCTTCCGGCTCGCGGACTTCGACGAGGTGATGAGCTGGCTGCACGCCACCCACCACTCCGTCGCCGACACCGTCGAGATCGTCGCGCTCACCAAGACCGACCGGGCCCTCGGGCCCGACCCCGTGCTGCTGGTGACGGCCCTCGCGATGGTCGACGACGCGGCCGAGGCCGACGCCGCGCTCGCGCCGTTCCGCAGCAACCCGGCCCTCGACCGAGCGCTGCTCGTGATCGACAGCGAGCCCACCACCCCCGAGGCCGAGCGCGCCCGCCAGCTCGAGGACAACCCCGAGGGCCACCGCTGGGCCGTCGACAACGCCTGGCTCACCGGGCCGGCGACGACCGTCGTGCCGGCGATGCGTCGCGCCTTCACGACGCTGCCCAACGCGAAGGCGTTCACCATCTGGTTCTCGATGGCGCCGCTGCGCGAGCTCCCCGACATGGCGTTCTCGCTGCAGTCGGAGGTCTACCTCGCGTCGTACGTCCTCTGGGAGGACGAGGCCGACGACGAGCGCTGCCTCGGGTGGCTCGAGGGAGCCATGGCCGACCTCGAGCCGGTCACCGTCGGGCAGTACCTCGGCGACAGCGACCACACCCGCCGCCAGGCGAAGGTCCTCTCCGAGGACGCCTGGGCGCGACTGCAGCAGGTGTGCGCCGACCGCGACCCCGACCGGCTGTTCGTCGGCTACCTCGGCGACCCGACCAACCGCAACGGCTGGGACTAGCGGCTCACATCGCGTCGCGCGGCGGCTGCGGTCGCTGGTGCCCGGCCTCGCCGCCGATCCGGCCACCGTGCGGGCGGCCGTGGTCGGCGTACTCCTCCCGGAAGTAGACCAGGCAGTGCGCGCCGATGTCGATGCGCGTGCCGGTGCGCAGGATCTGCTCGCCGACGAAGGCGCCGTGCACCCGCACGGGCCCGTCGACCGCGGTGACGACGTACTCGTCGCGCTCGTCGTGCTCGATCACCGCGTGCCGCTGCTCGAGGCCGGGGAGGCGGATGTCGGAGTCGGGACCGCAGCCGATCGTGATCCGCTCCCGGAGCCGGTAGACCGGCAGCTCCTCGCCCGCCCACAGGTCCTCCTTGGCCAGCACCAGGCGCGGCGCACCGCCGTGCGCCGGGTCGTGCGTCGTCGTGACCGGCCGCCGGACCGGTCGACGCAGGGTCGGCGTCAGCGGCCACAGCGTGCCGGGAGGGACGAGCGCCACGTCGGGGAGCACGGACTGGGTACGACGCGCCCGCGAGCGCGCCGAGGTGAACGCACCGCGCACGCTGCCGAGCCGGATCCGTCGGGACCCGGTCACGCGGCGCTGCCACCACGGCGCGGACACGGCGCCCAACGAGACCAGGTCACGACCCCCGCTGACGACCCGGACCACCACGCCCTGGGCCGCGAGACCCTCGGCCAGGGCGCGGACGGCGGGGGCGTCGCGCTGACCCGCGAAGGCACCGGCGTCGTCGACCTCGAGCAGCAGCCGGTTGGACCCGCCGTGCAACCGGGCGTGCACCGCCGACCCGTCCGCGGTCTCGAGGTCGAGGGTCAGGTCGGCCGACAGCACCAGTGCCATGGTGGGCTCAGCCCGCGTTGCTGTCGGTGGTCGTCACCGTCAGGGTGCCGTTGAGCTTCCAGGTCGCTCGCGGCGCCTCGGACCCGGTGTCACGCGGGACCTCGACCGCCATCTCCTCGAAGGTGTAGTGGATGGCTGCCTGACGTCCGGTCAGGAAGCTCCACATCCGCTGGCCGAGGTCGGTCCAGTCCACGACCTCCTCGGTCTTCTCGCTCGTGCTGCCGTTCGTGCTGCCGTCCAGGGACTGACTGCTGATCGTCATCGCTACCTCCACCGGTTGACACGGGGCTTCCTAAACAGGTTGTTGAGGAATATGCTGAACAACATGAACACAGAGTTGACAAATGCGCAAGGGCCGGGATGGGACCAGCTCCTGACGATCGGTGCCCTGGCCGAGCGCACCGGGCTCAGCCCGGCGACCCTGCGGATGTGGGAGCAGCGGCACGGCTTCCCCCGCCCGCAGCGCCTCGAGAGCGGGCACCGTCGCTACCTCGACGCGGACGTCGAGGCCGTCGCGCACGTCGTACGCCGTCGCGACGCCGGCGTCCGCCTCGACGTGGCGATCGCGGACGCGCTGGCGCAGGCGGAGCCCGGGACCCCCTCGGTCTACGCCGAGCTGCGCCGCAAGCACCCGCACGTCCCCGTGCAGCGGCTGCAGAAGCGCACGCTGCTCGCCCTGTCGTGGGCGATCGAGGACGAGTTCTGCGCCAAGGCGGAGCGGGCCATCATCTTCGGTGGGTTCCAGCAGGAGCGCTACTACGCCGCGGCTCGGCCGCGGTGGCACGAGCTGGCGCTGGTCGCGCGCTCGGCGTTCGCGTTCGCCGAGTTCCCCGACCTCGACCGTCCCCAGGTCGTCGGCACCGGGTCGCGACCCGGCCCGGTCCTGGTGCCGCTGCCGCCCGAGGAGCCGCTGGCCCGGGAGTGGACCGTCGTCTGCGACTCGGTGGACCTGCCCGCCGCGCTGACGGCGTGGGAGCTGCCCGGCCAGCAGGACGTGCCCGATCGCGAGCGGGTCTTCGAGTCGATCATCACCGTCGAGCCGGCCGCCGTCCGCGACGCCGCCCGGGTCTGCGCCGGGGTGGCGATGCGGGCCGGGGCCGCGGAGGCGACGCCCGCCCTCTACGACCTGGCCGACCGCCCGGGTCCGGCCGTCGCCGACCTCGGCGCGGTCAGCGCCATGCTCGGCCGGGTCCTGTCGTACGTCGACCGGTTCGGTGCGGCGTGAGCACCGCGACGGGAGTCGACGACGCTCGCCTGCGCGGCCTGCGCCGCTGGAACCTCGCGCTCGGCGTGCTCCACGCCGCGCAGGCGGTCGCCATCCTGGTGCTGGCCGGCGACTTCGCCATCACGGTGAGCTCGCAGTTCCCGGAGGGTCCGCCCGGCAGCCCCTCGACCGACCCGGCGGCACTCTTCGACGTCCGCATCGGCGTCGCGATCGCCGTCTTCCTCGGCCTGGCCGCGGTCGACCACCTGCTCACGGCGACCCTGGGCCGGGCCGCGTACGAGCGCGACCTCAGGTCCGGCATCAACCGGTTCCGCTGGGTCGAGTACTCGTTCAGCGCCACCATCATGGTCGTGCTCATCGGCTTCTACTGCGGCATCACCGGGATCTCCGCGGTCGTGGCGATCGCCGGGGCCAACGTCGCGATGATCCTCTTCGGCTGGCTCCAGGAGAGGAGCAACCCGCCCGGCCGGACGACCACCACGATGCTGCCGTTCTGGTTCGGAACGATCGCCGGCGCCGCTCCCTGGGTGGCGATCGTGATCAACCTGGTCGGCGCCGGCTCCTCGGTCCCGGGCTTCGTCTACGGGATCTTCATCTCGCTCTTCGTGCTCTTCATGAGCTTCGCGCTCAACCAGTGGCTGCAGTACCGCGAGGTCGGGCGCTGGCGGAGCTACGCCTTCGGCGAGAAGACCTACCTCGTCCTCAGCCTGGTCGCCAAGAGCGCCCTGGCCTGGCAGATCTTCTCCGGATCGCTGGCCGGCTGACGCGCTAGCCGGCCGAGCGCACGCACAGCTCGTGCCCGTCCGGGTCGGCGAGCACAACCCAGTCGACGTCCCCCTGCCCGATGTCGACGCGGGTCGCCCCGAGCGAGAGCAGCCGCTCGACCTCGGCCTCGAGTTCGCCCTCGGCAGCGAGGTCGAGGTGCACCCGCTCCTTGCCGAGCCTCGGCCGGTACGGCGGCCCGCCCCACGTGACCTTCGGCCCGCCGTGCGGCGAGCGGATCGCGGTCTCCTCGTCCTGGTCCCACACCAGCGGCCAGCCGAGCGCGTTGCTCCAGAAGTAGCCGCACGCCTGCGACCCGTCGCCCGACAGCGCGCCGATGAACGGGCAGTCCGCCAGGAAGCTGTTGCCCGGCTCGATCACGCAGAACTCGTTGCCCTCGGGATCGGCCATCACCACGTGGTCGACGTCGCCCTGACCGATGTCGAGGTGCGAGCCGCCGAGCGCCAGCACGCGAGCCACGGTCTCCTGCTGCTGCTCGAGGGACTGGCTGGTGAGGTCGAAGTGGTACTGGTTCGGCCCGGCCTTCGGCGCGTCGCTCGACACGAACCGCAGCCGGAAGCCGGTGTCGTCGTTCGGGACCAGCGCCACGCCGTACGTCGGGTCGTCGACCCGCTCCCACCCCAGCACGCCCGACCAGAAGCCCGCGAGCGCGACCGGGTCGTGCGCGTCGAAGCAGAGTGCGACCAGCCGAGCCTTCTCACCGTGCGCCATCCCTGCACGCTAGGCGGGCCGGACCGACGCGATCAACGCATTTGCTGCCGGCCCGACGCGGTGCGCGGGCCGCCGTACGACGCAGGGAGCGCCGGACCCGCGAGACGGGTCCGGCGCTCCCTGCGGGTGACTACTTGCCGGCGACGGCGTTCTTGAACGCCGTGGCGGGCTTGAAGCCCGGGACGGTGGTGGCGGCGATCTGGATGGTCTCGCCACTCTGCGGGTTGCGTCCCTCGCGGGCGGCCCGGTCGCGGGGCTCGAAGGTGCCGAGGCCCGGGATGACGATCTTGTCGCCACCGGCGACGGTCGCGGTGATGGCGTCGACGGTTGCCTTGAGAGCGTTGTCGGCGTCCGCCTTGGAGAGGCCGGATGCCTCGGCAACGGCTTGGACGAGCGCGTCCTTGTTCACAGTGCTCCTAGGGTGCAGTTCGGGTGTTGGACCACGACAGTCTAGGTAGCGACGGCCGCAATCGTGGATCGGGCCGCGCTCAGCGGGTCAGGCGGGCCACCCGACCGGCGCCGCCGGCGGCCCAGCAGGAGCCGTCGGACGTGCAGTCGAGGGCGTGGTAGCCCTGGTCGCCGACCCGGGTCCAGGTGCGTCCGCCGTCCGCGCTGGTGCTCGTCCCCCGCACGTCGCCGGACTCGCCCGTGACGATCAGCCGTCGACCGCGGCCGGGCAGGTAGGCGACGTCCTCGCCCAGGTGGGACAGGTCGCCCGCACTGCGCCAGGTCCGGCCGTTGCGGGTGACCGCGACCGCGTCCACGCCGTCGGCCGGGTCCGCGAAGTCGCCGCCGACGGCGATGCCCTCGTGCGGCGTGCGGAACGCCAGGCCGAACACTCCCGCGGCCTCGCCCGGCGGGATCGTCGAGTCGGTCGCGGTCCACGTCCGGCCGTAGTCGTCGGAGCGGAAGATCCGCGAGGCGCCGCCGCCGGAGCCGAAGTACGCCGTACGCCCGGTCGTCACCAGGCAGTCGCCGCTGGCGGCGAAGCCGAACTCGGTCGAGGTGTCCGGCATGCCGTCGTCCGGCAGCACCGACCAGGTCCGGCCGGAGTCGCGGGTCGACAGGATGCGGAACCTGCCGTCGACCGGGTCGCTCAACGCCAGGCCGCGCCTGCCTCCGGGGTAGAAGGCCAGGCAGTCGTAGAACGCCGCCGGGTCGTCGTTGACGAAGGCCGCGACCCAGCTCGCACCGCCGTTGGTGGTGCGGTAGATCCGCGACGCGTCGCCCTCGCCGATGGCGAGGACGACGGCCTCCTTCGCGCTGCGGGCCTCGACGTCGCGGAAGAGCAGCCCCTCGGTGCCCGGAGGGCTGACGTCGTCCCAGCTCCGGCCGCCGTCGGTCGTGCGGAAGACCCGGCCCGGGCCCCCGTCGGTGGCGCTGCCGCCGGCCACCCACGCCGTACGACCGTCGACGGCGTCGAGCCCCCGGAAGCTCTGGTCGGCGTCCACGACGGACTCGTCCCAGGAGGGCGGAGGGTGATGGCCGGAGCCACCGCCTCCGGCGTACGCCGGGCCCCCGATGAGGGAGCCGATGAGCAGGGTGGACAGGGCGAGCGGCCCGAGAAGACGCATTCCAGCACCCTGCTGCAGGGCGGCGGGTCCTGTCCAGGGCCGGGCGCGGGTGAGTCACGACGTTGGCGGGTACTCCACCACCATGCGCATCTTCTTCACCGGGGGCAGCGGCAAGGCCGGCAGGCACGTCGCGCCGTACCTCGCCGCCCAGGGCCACCACGTCACCAACGCCGACCTCGTCCCGCTCAGGCACCCCGACGTCGCCGACCTCCGGGTCGACCTCACGGACGCCGGTGAGACCTACTCGGCGCTCGCCGGGCTGGCGAGGTTCGAGGAGCTCGACCTGCCGGAGAAGCCGTCGTACGACGCGG
Organism: Nocardioides sp. URHA0020; assembly: GCF_000620705.1. Classification (GTDB taxonomy): domain Bacteria; phylum Actinomycetota; class Actinomycetes; order Propionibacteriales; family Nocardioidaceae; genus Nocardioides. The sequence goes on along the minus strand of NZ_KK211165.1, from coordinate 72,524 downwards.
TCGTGCACTTCGCGGCCGTCCCGGCGATCCTGCTGCGGTCGGACGCCGCGACGTACGCGACCAACGTGCTCAGCACCTACAACGTGCTCGAGGCGGCGACCCGGCTCGGCGTCCGCAAGATCGTCTTCGCCTCCTCGGAGACGACGTACGGGATCTGCTTCGCCCAGGGTGAGCGCCGCCCGCTCTACGTGCCGGTCGACGAGGAGCACCCGACCGTCCCCGAGGACTCCTACGCCATGTCGAAGGTCGCCAACGAGGTGACCGCGCGGTCCTTCCACGCGCGCACCGGCGCGGACGTCTACGGCCTGCGGATCAACAACGTCATCGAGCCGGACGAGTACGCCGACCTCTTCCCGCCGTTCCTCGACGACCCGTCCCTGCGGCGTCGCAACGTCTTCGCCTACATCGACACCCGCGACCTCGGCCAGATGGTCCAGCGCTGCCTGCAGACCGACGGCCTGGGCTACGAGGTCTTCAACGTCGCCAACGCCGACATGTCGGTCGCCGCGACCTCCGAGGAGGTCCGGCAGCGCTTCTACGCCGGCGTGGAGGTGCGCAAGGAGATGGGCCGCGACGAGACCTTCTACTCGATCGACAAGGCCCGCGACCTCCTCGGCTTCGAGCCCGAGCACTCCTGGCGCAACGTGCTCTCGGAGTGACGCCCGGGCTCGGGTACGACGCAGCCCACGGCCTGCTGCGACGGTCCCGGCGAGCACGACGGACGCCGTGCTCGCCGGACCGGGTGGCTCAGGACCGGAAGAACTCCAGGAGGTCGGCGTTGATCGTGTCAGCCTCGGTCGTGGGCATCCCGTGGGGGAACCCGGGATAGATCTTCAGCGTGCCGTTCTGGACCAGCTCGACCGACAACACGCCCGCGTCCTCGTAGGGCACGATCTGGTCGTCGTCGCCGTGCATGACCAGGACGGGGACCGTGATCTTCTTGAGGTCCTCGGTGAAGTCGGTCTCGGAGAAGGCGGCGATGCCGTCGTAGTGGGCCTTGGCGCCGCCCATCATCCCCTGGCGCCACCAGTTCTGGATGACGGCCTCCGACGGGGTCGCCCCGTCGCGGTTGAAGCCGTAGAACGGTCCTGCGGGCAGGGCGCGGTAGAACTCCGAGCGATTGGCGGCCAGCTGCGCCCGCAGACCGTCGAAGACGCTGAGGGGGAGCCCTCCGGGGTTGGCGTCGGTCTGCACCATCAGCGGCGGCACGGCGGAGATGAGGACCGCCTTGGCGACCCGGCTCTCCCCGTGACGGGCGATGTAGTGCGCGACCTCGCCGCCACCGGTGGAGTGACCCACGTGGAGGGCGTCGCGCAGGTCCAGGTGCTCGACCACGGCGGCGAGGTCGTCGGCGTAGTGGTCCATGTCGTGACCATCCCCGGTCTGGGTCGAGCGGCCGTGCCCGCGCCGGTCGGCGGCGACGACGCGATATCCCTGGTCGAGGAAGTAGAGCATCTGGGTGTCCCAGTCGTCGGCCGACAGCGGCCAGCCGTGGCTGAACACGATCGGCTGGCCGGTGCCCCAGTCCTTGTAGAAGATCTCGGTGCCGTCGGTGGTGGTGATCGTGGGCATGCGCGCCTCCGGGGTGGGGGGAATGAAACGTTTTAACGATCCGAGCCTAGACCTGCGACGCGCCCGTCGACAGGACCGCGAGCCCATGATTGCGCGCTGGTGCGACGGGTACCCCCGGGGATGACGTCGCTCGCTGACCAGTCCACCGCCCAGCTCGGCGGCCCGTGGAGCATCCTCGCCCGCCAGAAGCGCGACCACGTGCGGCTCGACGAGCTCCTCCACGAGCTGGCGTCGAGCACCCCTGGCGCCGAGGAGCGGCGGGTCCTGCGCAGCATCGCGCGCCTGGTCTTCCCCCATGCCTTCGCCGAGGAGTCCGTCCTGTGGCCGCAGGCGCGGCGGCTGGTGGCCGACGGGGAGGCCCTGACGCTGCAGGTCGAGAGCGAGCACCAGGAGGTCAACGAGCTGTGGACCTCGCTGGAGACCCTCCCGCCGACCGGCTCGGAGCGGCGTGAGGTCCTCCGGCGCCTCGCCGAGGTGCTGCGCGAGGACGTCCGCGACGAGGAGGACCACCTGCTGCCGCAGCTGCAGGAGGGCCTCGGGGCAGCGCAGCTGCGCGTGCTCGGCCTCGCGTGGGAGGTCGTCCGGCGCACCGCGCCGACCCGCCCGCACCCCGTCGTCTCACGGAGGCCGCCGGGCAACGCGCTGGCTGCGCTCCCGCTCACCGTGCTCGACCGCAGCCGCGACGTCCTGGACGCCGTCGCCGACCGCTCGCCCCGGCTGTGGGGCCGGGCGTCGCGGGCCAGCGCCGGACTGGCCGGGGCGGCCGGCCGGGTGGAGCAGTGGGGTCCGATGCGTCGCGGCGAGCGCCCGCAGACCAGTCGCTGAGCCTCGGAGCGAGGACGGTCCAGAGGGCCTGGGCCGCGATCAGCCCGCCGGCGGTCGACGGAGGCGGGCAGCACCCCCGCCGACGTCGCGGACGGCGTCAGTCGGGCGGCTCCCCGGAGCCGGGGATCTCCGGGACCCAGTCACCGTGGAGGTCCTCCCTCGCGCCCTGCAGGTCCGGTCCCTCGGCGCCGATCGCGGCCTCCAGCCGGTCCAGCGCCGCACGAGCCTGGGAGGGGCAGGTGAACGGAGGTCCGTCAGTGCTCATCGCGTGGTCACCCGCTGATCCATGTCGACACCTGGGGGAAGGGCTGGCAGCGGTGCCCGGTCCTGAGCTCGTGCCGTGGCCCTGCGGTAGCCACCGGCCCCGGGACGGTCACCCACCCGTGTGGGTGGTTCTTCCGGCGTACGCCGTCAGTGGTGCTCGGCGATCGCCGGGTGGTGACTGCCGACCTTGCGACCCTGGGTCAGGTGGCCGCCCAGGAAGCCGCCGGCGCCGACCGCGGAAAGGCCTGCCGCCGCGAGCACTGCGCCGCGCCGGTGGGCACCGCGTCGGCGGGCGCGCCACGACTTCACGTACAGCACCAGACCCACCGAGTTCACCAGGGCGTGGGCGGTGGCCGTGCGCCGATCGCGGGTGTTGGTGCCGGTCCACTCGGCGAGCCCGCTCAGCACCGAGGGGACACCCAGGAGCACGCCGAGTCCCGTCAACGTCTGGCAGGTCTGGCGCGACGACGCCCCGCCGAAGACGTCGAGCGCGGTCACGCCGGTCCAGATGCCGAGCGGTGCAGCGACGAGGAGCGGGTGGGTCGCGTGGCCGAGCCACACGCCCTGCAGCAGGTCGCGGCGGCGCGACGTGCCGACGACGGCGTCGGCCACGGGCGCCAGGACCCTGGCCAGCGCGTCGAGCTGCCGCGTGTTCTCCACGGCGAACGCCGCCCGCACCAGCGGAGTGGGCCGGGTGGCCGTGCCGGCCGACGCCTCACCGGGGTAGGTGGCGCTCATCGCGCGCCCCCGGTCCCCGACTCGTCGTCGACGCCGGTGGCCTCCTCGGCCGCCCCGTCCGCCCGGGAGTCCTCCCCACCGGGGGTCGAGGACGGCGAGGCCGGGCCGGCGTGCTCCTCGGGCGTGTCCGGGACGCCGGTGGCCTCCTCGGCCGCCCCGCGCTCGTCGTGCTGTCCGCTCATGGTCCTGCCTTCCGTCGGTCGTGGGTCCGGCCGGTACCCCGCGCGGCCGATCGAAACCGCCGAGGCTGCGTCGTCCGACGACGCGCGTGCGCGCGGCCGATCGGGATACCGCGACTCACGGACCGACGAGGAGCGGAGGCTGCAATGCGAGCGATGGTGTACCGCGGGCCCTACCGGGTGCGGGTGGAGGAGAAGGACCGCCCCCGGATCGAGCATCCCAACGATGCGATCGTCCGGGTCACCCTGGCCGCCATCTGCGGCTCCGACCTGCACCTCTACCACGGCCTGATGCCGGACACCCGCGTCGGGATGACCTTCGGCCACGAGTTCATCGGCGTCGTCGACGAGGTCGGGCCCTCGGTGCAGAACCTGTCCGTGGGCGACCGGGTGATGGTGCCGTTCAACGTCTACTGCGGCACCTGCTGGTTCTGCGCCCGCGGCCTCTACTCCAACTGTCACAACGTGAACCCCAACGCCACGGCCGTCGGCGGCATCTACGGCTACTCGAACACCTGCGGGGGATACGACGGCGGCCAGGCGGAGTTCGTGCGGGTCCCCTTCGCGGACGTCGGGCCCAGCCGGATCCCGGACTGGATGGGAGACGAGGACGCCGTGCTGCTGACCGATGCGCTGGCGACCGGCTACTTCGGCGCTCAGCTCGGCGACATCAGCGAGGGCGACGTCGTCGTGGTCTTCGGCGCCGGCCCGGTCGGTCTGTACGCCGCCCGCTCGGCCTGGCTGATGGGGGCCGGCCGCGTGATCGTCATCGACCACCTCGAGGACCGGCTCGAGAAGGCGCGCACCTTCGCCCACGCCGAGACGATGAACTTCACCCAGCACGCCGACATCGTCGTCCAGATGAAGCGGACCACCGACTTCCTGGGCGCGGACGTGGCGATCGACGCCGTCGGGGCCGAGGCCGACGGCAACCTGCTGCAGCACGTGAGCTCCGCCAAGCTCAAGCTGCAGGGCGGCTCCCCGATCGCGCTGAACTGGGCCATCGACTCAGTGCGCAAGGGCGGGACGGTGTCGGTGATGGGCGCCTACGGCCCCCTCTTCAGCGCCGTCAAGTTCGGCGACGCCATGAACAAGGGACTGACGATCCGGACCAACCAGTGCCCGGTGAAGCGTCAGTGGCCGCGGCTGTTCGAGCACGTCCGCAACGGCTACCTGAAGCCCAGCGACATCGTCACCCACCGGATCCCCCTCGAGCACATCGCGGAGGGCTACCACATCTTCTCGGCCAAGCTCGATGGCTGCATCAAGCCGCTCATCACCGTCGACGCCGCGTGACGGCAGGAGGAAGCCATGACCCCCCACGCGTACACCCCCACGAGCCCCCCGCTGCCGGAGACGGCCGACGAGCTCCGCGCCCGCATCCCGGGCTGGGGCGCCGACCTGGACCCGGCGGACCGACCGGCGGTGCCGAGGCTGCAGCTCGACCCGGGTCGCTCCGGCGCCCACTGGGAGGTGCCCGACCAGCAGCCGGAGCGGTGGCCCCGCGAGCGCTCCATCGAGCACGCGATGCTCACGCCGGTCTTCGGCACGAGCTGTCCCCCCAAGGGGGTGTCGGGACTGATCCGCCGACAGGCCTACGCCAGGTTCAGCGAGGCGCGCGCCGCCCACTGGCTGCTGCTCGTCGCCGCCGACCGGGTCGACACCGTCGGCAGCACGCTCGGGTCGTGGGTGACGCGCCGTCCCGAGAACCCGCTCGTGGGGACGGGCATCCGCACCGAGCTCAGCCACCACGGGTGGTCGTCGCGGGTCGGGCGCGACCGGGCCGACGTCGGGCACCACCTCCTGGACCCCGTCGTGGTCGCCGGCCCGTGGCTGGTCGGCGGCACCGCGGTCGTCGCCCTGGCCCGGGCGGCGAGGAGGCGACGTCGGTCGTCATGAGGGCGGGCGTCGCCGCGACCGGCTCCTGGATCGACCCGGACGGCTTCCGGACCCCGGCGGGCGAGGTGCACGCGTGGCTTCCCGGCACCAACCAGACCGTGTGCGGCCTGCCGGTGAAGAGGTCCGGCCTCGCGCGCTTCTCCCACGTGGACTGGGCGGACGTGCAGCCGGCGACCGGCCGGGACGCCGACCGGGTGACGTCGGTGTGCCGACGGTGCCTGGCCGGCACCGGTCACCGTCGCGACGAGAGGCGATGGACCCGTCACGACCCACGGCCCTGAGCCGACGGACCGGAGAGCTCAGCGCATGTTGTCGCGGAAGAGCTCGAGCAGCCGGTAGGCCGAGCTGGCGTGCGACCCGAGGCCGTCGGCGAAGGAGCGGCGGGTGAAGTCGGTGTAGCCCGTGATGTCGTGGACCTCGAGGTCGCCGACGTTGCGGAAGCCCATCGACCACTCGGGGAAGGCCCGCGTGTCCACCTGCTCACGCAGGAGCACCAGGATGCCCGTGTGGCGCGGGTCCTGCTCGATCGCGGAGAAGACGGAGTCGACCGACTCCTCGGGGCCCTCCAGCGTCTGGATGACGTTGCCGCCGCTGTAGAGGAGCATCCCGGTCAGCCCGCGCTCGTCGTTCTTGGGCCGGATCGAGGTGAGCAGCTCGACGAGCTCCGGCACCTCGAGGATCTCCTTGGTGGAGCTGACGTAGGTGAGGGAGAGCAACAGGCCACCTCCGAGTTCAGGGCGCTGGAACGGCGACAGTACGTCACGCCTGCCGTCCGGCGCGGACCGGCTCGTCGTGGGCGCAGCCGTAGGGAAGGATCGAGCCATGGCGGTGACCTACGAGAGCTGCGCCGACGTCGCGGGACCGTTCTTCCACGGGACGAAGGCGGTGCTCGGCGTCGGCGACGAGCTGGTCGCGGGCCACGGCTCCAACTACCAGTCAGGCCGGGTCTCCAACAACATCTACTTCACCGGCGTGCTCGAGACGGCGGTGTGGGGGGCGGAGCTCGCGACCGCACTCGCCGGCATCTCCGAGCGCGGACACATCTACGTCGTCACGCCGCTGGGGCCCTTCGAGGACGACCCGAACGTGACGGACAAGAAGTTCCCCGGCAACCCCACGGAGTCCTACCGCACCCGTTCCCCGCTCCGCGTCGTCGGCGAGGTCGAGGACTGGGAGGGCCACGCACCGGAGGTGCTGCAGGGGATGCTGGACAGCCTGGCGCAGCTCCGCGCGAAGGGCCTGGACGTGATCGAGGACTAGGTGCCGACCGGCGTCCGCTCCGCGGCGGTGGTGGCGAGCTGGTCGCGCACGGCATCGAGGCGCGAGAAGAGCCACCGGTGCGCGGGATCCGAGAGTCGGTCCTGCGCGAACCAGTAGCCCTCCGGCAGGAGCACCTCACCGAACGCCGGCTCGACGAGGACCACCGCTCCCCCGGGTCGCAGGTGCATGCGCGCGAGCATCTCGGGGACGACGGCGACCATGTCGGTGCCCTCGATGACGAAGGGCAGCGGCAGGAAGCCGAAGACCTGGAGTGCGACGTGCCGCTCGTTGTCGTGCTCGCCGAAGACGCGGTCGACGGGGGTGAGGACGCCGGGACCGAAGGAGCCGACCGCGTGCGGGAGCACGGCCAGGTCGGCCATCGTGAGACGGCCGTCGACCAGGCGCGGGTTGTCGCGGTCGGCCATCACCACCATCCGGTCGCGCCACAGCGGACGCGAGATGCCGGGGAAGCCGAAGCCGAGCGGAGCGATGAGCGCGTCGTTGTCGAGGAGCACCCGGTCGGAGGAGCGTGACTCGGGCCCGAGGTGGCCGATGCGGAGGCGGACGCCGGGAGCCTCCGCCTCGACCAGGCGCACGAGCGGCTCGTGGACGACGGCGATCGCGTAGTCGCTCATCGTGAGACGGAAGGTGCGCTGGGAGGTCGAGGGCTCGAACTCGTCCTCGAGCTGGAGCGCTGCTCCCATCAGGCGTACGGCGTGCTGCACCTCGGGCAGCAGGTCGCGGGCGAACGGGGTGAGCTCGTAGTCCCGGCCGGCGCGGACCAGGAGCTCGTCGTCGAAGCGCCTGCGGAGACGCGCCAGGGCCGCGCTCATCGCCGGCTGGCTGAGCTCGAGGCGCTGGCCGGCGCGGGTGACGTTGCCCTCCTCGAGCAGGACCTTCAACGGGAGGAGGAGGTTGAGGTCGGTGCCGCCCAGTGCCATGCGCATCTCCTCTCGCCGGATGGTGGTGCCGAGCGCTGCCGCGCTCGCCCCTGCGACCACCGTGCTCGTCGTACCTGTGGGTCTCGTGTGAAGGCCCGAGGCCTCATGTGGTGGGCGTCACTCTGCCACTACTGTCGGACTCGTGAGGGAGCAGCTGCGAGGGGTCGACGCCAACCTGCTGCTCGCCCTGCACGCCCTGATCGAGGAGCGCAACCTGACGCACGCGGGCGAGCGGATGACGATGAGCCAGCCGGCGATGAGCGGGGCGCTGGCCCGGCTGCGCAAGCAGTTCGACGACGAGCTGCTGGTGCGAGCGGGTCGGGGCTTCGAGCTGACCCCCCTGGCCGAGGACCTGCGACCGGTCGTGGCCGAGGCGGTCGAGGCGGCGGAGGCGCTGCTGGGCAACCAGCGCGACTTCGACGCGGCGACCAGCACCAAGAGGTTCACGGTCAGCATCTCGGAGTACGCCATGACCGTGCTCGCCGAGCCGCTCACCCGCGTCTTCGCCGAGCAGGCGCCGGGGTGCACGCTGGCCCTGGACCCCCTCGACGTACGGCGCGACCAGGTCGAGACGCAGCTGATGCGGCGTGACCTCCTCGTGGCACCGCTCGGCTTCGAGTTCCCGGGCCGCACGCAGCCGGTCTTCACCGACGAGCTGGTCTGCCTGGTGGCCGCGGACCACCCGCGCCTCGAGGACGGGGCGCTCACCCTCGACGACCTGATGACGATGCCGCACGCGGTCGCCGAGTTCGCCGCGGCCGGCGACCGGCGACGCCCCCTCGAGGTCGAGGTCGAGGAGAAGGGGCTCGGTGGACGCAACGTGCTGGTGCAGGTCACCAGCCTGCTGACGCTGCCCTTCGCCGTCGCCGGCACCGACATGTGCGCCTTCGTGCCGTCCCGGCTGGCCCGCCGCTGCCTCGAGATGCTCGACCTCGTGATCGCGGAGACGCCGATGGACCCGGTCAGGATCACCGAGGCGGCCCACTGGCACCCTCGGCGGGAGAAGGATCCGGCAGGGGTGTGGCTGCGCGGTCTGCTGCACGACGTGGCGATCGACCTGGAGGACCAGCTCGACCGACTCGCCACGTAGCGACGCAGGCCAAGGGTGGGCCGGCGCACGGCCCGGTCGGGCCCGGTTGCCGGCACGGTCGACGCCTCCGAGCGGCGGCCGGGCTCGAGAACCGCCGATCACGGATGCCAGTGATCGGCGGACGTGATGGCCGCCACTCTTGTCCGGTCGCGGGCCGTCGGGCTGACTGGAGCCATGACCTGGGATGACGGCGACTCGTACCTCGAAGAGATGGCTCCGGGCGTGTTCGCCTTCGTGCAGCCCGATGGCGGCTGGATGGTGAACAACTGCGGCGTCATCACCGACGCGTCGGGCGACGCCGTCATCGTCGACACCACCTCGACGGAGAGGCGCAACCGTGCCTTCCTGGCCGAGGTCGCGGGCGTCTCCGAGCGTGACCCGAAGATCGCGGTCAACACGCACTCGCACCCCGACCACACCTACGGCAACGGCTTCCTGCCGCCGACGACCACGATCATCGGCCACCACCTCTGCCGTGCGGGGGTGCTGCGCGCCGGCCTGGCCGCCACCCAGGAGCTGCCGGCCGACTACGGCGACCTCGTCGTCCGCGCGCCCGACCTGACCATCGACAGCGACATCTCGCTGCACCTCGACGAGTTCGCGGTCGAGCTGAAGATCATGGGTCCGGCGCACTCCACCAACGACGTGGGCGTCTGGCTGCCGGAGCAGAAGGTGATGTTCGCCGGCGACCTCGCCTTCTCCGGTGGCCACCCGATCTTCATGGAGGGCTCGATGCTGGGCTTCCGGAGGGCCACCCAGCGGATGCGGGCGCTCGAGCCCGAGGTGCTGCTGCCCGGCCACGGGCCGGTCTGCCGCGGCGAGGACGTCGGCCGCGTGCTCGACGAGCTGGAGGCGTACGTCGGGTGGATCAGCGACATCGCGACGACGTCGTACGCCGCCGGGCTGACGCCGCTCGAGGCGGCGCAGAAGGCCCTGCAGGACAGCCCGTACGCCGACCTGCCCGAGAGCGAGCGCGTCGTGTGCAACCTGCACCGGGCGTACGTCGAGCTCACCGACCACGAGCCGACGGTCACGCTGAACATCCCCAGCCTGTGGCCGGAGATGGTCGCGCTGAACGGCGGGCCGATCGTCAGCCACGCCTGACCCCGGCCGTGCCGCCGGGACCCGACCCGGACGCGGGCCTCGTCCTCCGGTGATCTCCAGGCAGGTGGCAGAGTGCGGAGCATGACCCTGATCGGCGGACCGGACGTCGAGCTCGACGACGCACAGGTCGCCGCGTTCGTCCGGGCGTCGCTCGACGGCCTCGACCTGGACGGCAGGAGCGTCTGCCTCGTCATCCCGGACGCCACGCGCAGCTGCCCGCTGCCCCGGCTGGTGCGGGAGATCCACGCCGCGCTGGTGGACCGGGTCAGCTCCATGACCGCGCTGGTCGCGCTCGGCACGCACGCGGCCCTGAGCGAGGAGCAGCTGGACGTCCACGTCGGTGGGCCGCACCCCGGCCTGGTGGTGGCGAACCATGCGTGGTGGGAGCCCGAGACGTTCGTGTCGCTCGGCAGCATCGGGGCCGACCGGGTGCGACAGCTCTCCGACGGGCGGCTCGACCAGGCCGTCGAGGTGCGGATCAACCGGCACGTCGTCGAGAGCGACGTGGTGGTCGTCGTCGGTCCGGTCTTCCCGCACGAGGTCGTCGGCTTCTCGGGCGGCAACAAGTACTTCTTCCCGGGCGTCGCCGGCCCCGAGGTCATCGACCTCTCGCACTGGCTCGGGGCGCTCATCTCCAGCGTCGAGATCATCGGCACGCCGGGCACCACCCCGGTCCGCGCCCTGATCGACGAGGCCGCGGCGATGATCCCGACCGAGCGGCACGCGCTCTGCCTCGTGGTGACGTCGGGGAGCGGCACGCTGCGGGCGATGTCCTTCGGCGCGCCCGAGGACGCCTGGGCCGCGTGCGCCGCCGTCTCCGCCCGGACCCACATCCGCCACCTGGACCGACCGGTGCGCCGCGTGGTGTCGCTGGTCCCCGAGAAGTACGACGACATGTGGACCGCCGCCAAGGGCTTCTACAAGGTCGAGCCGGTCGTGGCCGACGGCGGCGAGGTGATCATCTACGCCCCGCACATCACCCAGATCTCCGCGATGCACCCGGAGATCAACGACATCGGCTACCACTGCCGTGACTACTTCACCGCGCAGTGGGAGCGCTTCTCCCACCTGCACTGGGGGGTGCTGGCGCACTCGACGCACCTGCGCGGCGCCGGGACGTACGACGCCGAGCACGGTGAGCGGCTGCGGGTGACCGTCACGCTGGCGACCGGCATCCCCGAGGCCGTCGTACGCGCGGCCAACCTCAACCACCTCGACCCGGCCGAGGTCGACCTCGCGGCGTACGGCGCCGACCCGGAGACCCTGGTCGTGCCTCAGGCCGGCGAGGTGCTCTTCCGTCTGGGTGGAGCCGTCGAGCCCCGCACGACCAGCCGGGTCGGGAGCACCATCGCCCGCTCGTAGGTGCGTCCCTCGCGCGACACGAGCGTCTCGACCGCCCGCGCCCCCATCTCCCGCGCCGGCGCGGCCACCGTGGTGAGACCGGGCAGGACCAGGTCGGCGGCGAAGATGTTGTCGAAGCCGACGACGCTGACGTCGTCGGGCACCCGACCGCCGCGCTGCTGGATGCCCCGGACCAGGCCGATCGCGACCTGGTCGTTGTAGGCGACCACCGCGCCGGTGGCCGCGGGCAGCTCCTGCGCCGCCCGGGACCCGCCGGCGACCGTCGGCGGGTAGGGACCCAGCCGGGTGACCTTGACCCCGAGCTGCTGGCCCGTCTCGAGCACGGACCGCCAGCGCATGCCGTCGGCCCACGAGGCCTCGGGGCCGGCGAGGTAGGCGACCCGGCGGTGTCCGAGCCCCGCGAGGTGCTCCAGCGCGCTCCGGGCACCGAGGGCGTGGTCGGGCGCGATGCTGGGCAGGTCGGTCACGACCCGGTTGAGGACCACCACCGGACGCTGCCGGGCCGCCGCACGGATGGCGGTGTCGGACATCCGGGAGCCTGCGAGCACGAGACCGTCGACCAGCGGGAGCGTCCGCTCGAGCACCTGCTGCTCGTGACGGGCGGACTCCCGGGAGTCGGAGAGCAGCATCGTGCACCCGGCGGCGGAGGCCGCGGCCTCGGCGCCGCGGATGATCTCGAGGTAGTAGGGGTTGCCGATGTCGGAGACGGTCAGCGCCACGACTCCGGTGCGCGCCGTGGTCAGGGCCTGCGCGATCCGGTTCGTGCGGTAGCCCAGCTCCGCGGCCACCTCCCGGACGCGGGCCGCGGTCTCGGCGTTGACGCGTCCCGGCCGGGAGAAGGTGCGGGAGACCGTCGAGGGCGCGACCCCGGCCAGCGCCGCGACGTCGTAGATCGTCGCCTGCTTCGCCACCCCGTCAACGTAGTCGCGAACGGCAACCGGTTGCCAGCGGCTCAGGCGGTGGGTCAGGCGGTGCGTCAGGCGGTGGGCCGCCAGCGCCGGCGCAGCGCGTGCGCCACGGCCTTGGGCCGGCGCTCGCGGGTGAACACCCCCTTGCGGTTGCCGTCCACCCGCGAGACCCCGGAGGAGGTCGCGAAGTCGGCGAAGTTCCACACGTGCTCGCCGACCACCCCGTCGACCCGGTCGAGCACCCGGTGGGTCATGTCGAGCAGCGCGACCTGGTACTCCTCGGTCCACGGCACGTCCGCGATCGCGTGCAGACCGGGCAGCGCGTCACCGCCGTACTCCGTGAGCACCACCGGCCGACCCTGCGCCGCCCACGCCCGGAGCTCCGCCTCGAGCCGCACCTCGGCGGCGGCCAGGTCGCCGGCGTCGACGTACCAGCCGTAGTAGCGGTTGATCATCGTGATGTCGCACAGGTCGCTGACCCGGCAGCGGCCGGCGGGCGCGAGGAACATGTTGACGACGCCGACGGGACGGGTCGGGTCGAGCTCGCGGGTCAGGTCGAGCAGCGGCGCGAAGTAGGCCCGCGACTCCTCCGACGTCGTCTCGGGCTCGTTGGCGATGCACCAGACGACGACGCTGGGGTGGTTGCGGTCGCGGGCGACGAGCTCGCGGATCGCCTGCGCGTGCACCTCCCGGGTGGTGTCGTCGATGGTCTCGGACGAGTACGTCGCCCTGGTGTCGGCACCGATCTGGCCGCCGGACAGGGGCAGGTTGAGACCGACGGCGGCGGTCTCGTCGATGACCACGATGCCGTGACGGTCGGCGTAGTCGAGCACCTCCTCGGCGTACGGGTAGTGCGAGGTGCGGAACGAGTTGGCGCCGATCCAGGCCATGAGCTCGAAGTCGTGCACCATCAGCGCGTCGTCGTGGCCCTTGCCGCGCACCGCCGCGTCCTCGTGCTTCCCGAACCCCCTGAAGTAGAAGGGCTCCCCGTTGATGAGGAAGCTGCTGCCACGCACCTCGACGGTGCGGACGCCGACCGGCTGGGTGCAGGTGTCGATGACGACACCGTCGACGTGCAACGTGACGACCAGGTCGTGGAGGTAGCCCTCGCCGGGCCGCCACGGGTGCACGTCCGGCACGACGAGCGTGCCGCTCGCGCCCGACCCGGTGGCGACCTCCCGACCCTCGGCGTCGACCAGCGCGACGCTCACCTCGGCGACGCCGCCGCCGACCTCGACGTCGTACCCCACGGTGCCGGTGCCGTCGTCGAGCCCTGTGGTCACGACGAGGTCGGCGACGTGGACCCTGGGCGTGCTGCAGAGGCGGACCGTCCGGTGCAGCCCGGCGTAGTTGAAGAAGTCGTGGTGGTAGCGCTGCCGTCGGCGGCCGCCGTCGTCGAGCACCTCACCGGGCGGGATGGACCGGAACGTGAGCTCGTTGTTGACGACGACCGTCACCCGGGCGGCGCTGCCCGGAGTCACCAGGGCGGTGACGTCGGCCTCGAACGGCGTGTAGCCGCCCTCGTGCGAGACCACCTCGACGTCGTCGACGTACACCGTGGCCCGGTGCGTGGCCGCGTCGAAGCGCAGCACGATCCGCTGTCCGACCCATCCGGCCGGGACCTGGACCCGACGTTGGTACCACGCGTCACCCACGTGGTCGCGGAAGTCGGCGCTGGGGACGATGTCGTTGTAGCTGGCGGGCACCGGCATGCTGCGCGAGCCCACCAGCGGCGCCCGCCACCACTGGTCGCGGCGGCCGTCGCCGGCGGCGTCGAGCACGAAGTCCCACAGCCCGTCGAGCGACTTCGTCTCACGGGTCGGGGTGTCCTGGGGGCGCATCATCCGGTCATTGAGGCACGGCCCCGCAGCGCGCGACAAGAGGTTGCCAGGTGTTGCGCCGAGCGCCGGGGGGCCGCGACAACAGGTGGCAACCGATGGCCAGCGGGACCGGCCGGCGCGACAGTGGAGGGGTGCCCGCCCTCGAGCCCCACCCCGACCGGCTGCTGCCGCCGGACCCGACCACCCGCGCCGTGGCGCGCGAGCTGTACGAGTCCGTGGCCGCGCTGCCGATCCTGTCGCCGCACGGGCACGTGGAGGCGTCGCTGCTGCTCGCCGACGAGCCGTTCCGCGACCCCGCCAGCCTGCTGATCACCCCGGACCACTACGTGAAGCGGCTGCTGCACGCCCACGGCATCGGCCTGGAGCGGCTGGGTGTCGGCGTGGACGACCCGACCGAGGCGGAGTCGCGCGAGATCTGGCGCGTCCTGTGCAGCCACTGGCCGCTCTTCCGCGGGACGCCGGTGGCCTACTGGTTCGAGTCCGAGCTGGCCGACATCTTCGGCGTCACGCAGCGCCCGAGCGAGCAGTCGGCCGACGCCCTCTACGACCAGGTCGCGGGCTGTCTCGAGCGGCCCGAGTTCCGGCCGCGCGCGCTCTTCGAGCGGTTCGCCATCGAGGTGCTGGCCACGACCGACGACCCGGTCGACGACCTCGCGCCGCACGCCGCCCTCGCCGCGGACCCCGGCTTCACCGGCCGGGTGCTGCCGACCTTCCGCCCCGACCGCTACCTCGAGCCCGGGCAGCCGGGCTGGCGCGCAGCCGTCGACGCGCTCGGGTCGGCCGCCGGCGTGGATGCCGGCACCCGCTCCGGCCTCGTCGACGCCCTGGAGCGACGCCGGGCGTGGTTCGTCGCCCACGGCGGCACATCGGCGGACCACAGCCACGTCGACCTGGGGTCCGAGCCGCTGAGCGAGGTCGAGGCGGACCGGATCCACCGCGCGGCGTACGCCGGCCGGGCCAGCGCCGACGAGACCACGGCGTACCGCCGGCACCTGCTCTTCGAGATGGCGCGGATGTCGACCCAGGACGGCCTGGTGATGACGCTGCACCCGGGCATCCGGCGCAACCACCACCGTCCGACGCTGGAGCGCTTCGGGCCCGACCAGGGCCACGACCTGCCGCTCGCGATGGAGTACACCGATGCGCTGCGGCCGATCCTCGAGCGCTTCGGGGTGCACCCCGACCTGCACCTGGTGCTCTTCACGGTCGACGAGACCGTCTTCTCCCGCGAGATCGCACCGCTGGCCGGCTTCTACCCGAGCGTGTACGTCGGTGCGCCGTGGTGGTTCCTCGACGCACCCGACGCGATCCGGCGCTGGCGCTCGGCGGTGACGGAGACGGTCGGCTTCGGCAAGCTGTCGGGGTTCGTGGACGACACGCGGGCCTTCTGCTCGATCCCGGCCCGGCACGACATGGCCCGACGCCTGGACGCGGGCCACCTCGCCCAGCTGGTCGTCGAGCACCGGCTGGCCGACGACGAGGCCCACGAGACGATCCGCGAGCTCGTGGAGAGCCCGCGACGGGTGTTCAAGCTGTGAGGCCGGTGCGGCTGGTCCACCTGGGCCTCGGCAGCTTCTTCCGCGCCCACCAGGCCTGGTACACCGACCTCGCTCCGGACGCCGAGGACTGGGGCATCGCCGCCTTCACCGGGCGCAGTCCCGCCCTGGCGGAGGCGCTGCGCGCGCAGGGGGGCCGCTACACGCTGGTGACCCAGGGCCCGGCGGGCCCGACCTTCCGCCGCATCGCCGCGCTCTCGGACGTCCGGGCGGCCTCCGAGCACGAGGCGTGGCTGGCGCACCTCGCCGACCCGGCGGTCTGCGTCGTCACGATCACCGTGACCGAGGCGGGCTACGGCCCGGGCCCCGGCGCCGCCCCGGCCCGGCTGGTCGCGGGCCTCGCCGCGCGGCGCGCTGCCGGGGCGGGCGCGATCTCGCTGGTGCCGTGCGACAACCTCCCCGCCAACGGCCCGATGCTGCGGTCCGTGGTGCGCGAGCTGGCCGAGCCCGGGCTGCGGGCCTGGATCGACGACCACGTCGACTTCGTGACGACGATGGTGGACCGGATCACCCCGGCGACCACGGACGCCGACCGGGCCCTGGTGCTCGCGGAGACCGGCGTCGAGGACCGGGCGCCGGTGGTGACGGAGGCCTACTCCGAGTGGGTCCTCAGCGGGGCGTTCCCGGCCGGTCGGCCGGACTGGGACGCGACGTTCGTGGATGACGTCGCGCCGTACGAGCGGCGCAAGCTCTGGCTGCTCAACGGCGCCCACTCGCTGCTGGCGTACGCCGGGCTCGCCCGCGGTCACGAGACGGTGCAGCAGGCGGTCACCGACCCGACGCTGCGCGGCTGGGTCGAGGAGTGGTGGGACGAGGCGGCCCGGCGGCTGCCGCAGTCCCCGGCGGAGACGGCGGCCTACCGCGTCGCGCTGCTGGCCCGCTTCGCCAACCCGGGCATCCGGCACCTGCTCGCCCAGGTCGCCCTGGACGGCGACCAGAAGATCCCCGCGCGGATCCTGCCCAGCCTGCGGGCGGAGCGCGCCGCGGGACGGCTGCCGACCGGCTCGGCACGCGTGGTCGCGGCCTGGGTCCGCTGGGTCGTCGCACCCGGACCGGTCGACGAGGCGGCGGTCGAGCGGGTGCTGGGCCCGGTCGCGCCCGACCTGGCGGCCGACCACGAGCTCGTGCGGGCGCTCGCGTCGATGCCTGGCATGTGAGGCCGCGATCGGCCGGAGCCTTGCTGCGCCCGTGTGGCTGCCGTTGACTCGGCGCCATGACGAGCATCCCCCGCCGCGTGGTCACCGGCCACACGCCCTCCGGAGTGTCCGTGGTGCTGTCGGACGGTCCGGTGCCGGTGAGCCGGTCGCTGCCGGACGACGGCGTGGACTTCCACGAGGTCTGGAACACGTCCGGGGCGCCCGCGCGGGTGACGGCCGTCGAGCCCGACGAGCCGACGCAGCGCACCCTCGCCGTACCGCCACCGCCGCTGGGCACGAAGATCCGGATCAACGAGTTCGCTCCCGGCCACCTCGACGAGCGTGGCCTGCAGTCCCCGGTGCACCGCACGGCGTCGATCGACTACGGCATCGTGCTCTCGGGCGAGATCACCCTGGTCCTCGACGACTCCGAGGTCACGCTGCGCGCCGGCGACATCGTCGTGCAGCGCGGCACCGACCACGCCTGGGCCAACCGGGGCACCGAGGTCGCGCGGGTGGTCTTCGTGCTGGTCGACGGCGAGCTCGACCCCCAGCTGGTGGAGAGCATCGGCGGGCTCGACGGCCTGATGCACGGCGGCCCGCGGGACTGATCCGTCCCGGTGGATGTAACGGCACTCCCCTCTCACGACATGTCCTGCTGTCGAGACATCGGTCCCGGCGGGGAACCTGCTCGGGAGGAATCGGATGATCCACACACCTCGGACCGCGGCGGCGATGCTCGCCGCCACCTGCCTGCTCGGCGCGGGCGTCCTCGCCGCCCCGGCCGACGCGACCAAGCCGGGCAGCGACAGCACGACAGGCACCGGCAGCGTCTTCGAGGTCAACCCGGTCCAGTCCTCGGGCGACCAGTCCCTCACCGACCAGAAGGACGCCGCCTCGGCGGTCCCCGCGACAGCGTACGCCTCCGTCGCGCTGCGGAACCTCGACGGCTCCGGCTACCTCGACGGCAGGTGGGCCAACGTGCGCAGCAGCACCGGGCCCGCGGCGTACAGCACGGTCAACAGCTTCGTCTACACCCGCGACGACGACCGCTTCGAGCAGGTGATGGCGTACTTCTGGGTCAACCAGGCCCAGGAGTACCTGCAGTCCCTGGGCTTCGGCACCCGACTGCCGGCCGTCAACGCGGAGAGCCAGGACGTGCGGGTCGACCAGTACGGCATCGACAACAGCTACTCCACCGACAAGCAGGACTTCATCCGGCTCGGCAAGGGCGGCGTCGACGACGGCGAGGACGGTGAGGTCATCGTCCACGAGTACGGGCACGCCGTGCACGACTCGCAGGTGCCCGGCTTCGGCTCGAGCCTGGACGCGGGCTCCATCGGCGAGGCGTTCGGCGACTACCTCGCGGTGACCGTCGGCCTCGACGCGGCCGGGCAGTACGGCTGGCCGGTCAGGACCCCCGCACCGTGCGTGGCCGACTGGGACTCCGTCTCCTACACCTCGACCAGGCCGCACTGCCTGCGTCGGCTCGACTCCGGCCTGGTGCTCGAGGACCGACAGGGCGAGGTGCACGCCGACGGCACGATCTGGAGCGGAGCCCTGTGGGACATCCGGCAGCGGTACGCCGCGCTCGGGATCGGCTCGCGGGCGTGGGACACCACGCTGATCGACAGCCAGTTCGACTACACGCCCGACACCTCCTTCCAGGCCGCGGCGAAGGCGACGTACGACGCCGCACTGGCGCGTGACGGCCGTCGGGCCGCGGACGCCGTCCGCGCGGGCTTCGCGGCTCGGCACATCTACCTCTGAGAGCGCCGACCTCAGCCGAATGAGTGCTCCCCCGGGCCCACCTCCTCCGTCGCACCCGACGGCAGCACGACGGTGGCGGTGCAGCCCGGCGGGACGGTGACGTCCAGGGAGAGGCCCCCCTCGCTCAGCTCCCACGCGACCGAGATCCGGCCGTGCGGGGAGTCGTGGTGGGTGCGGGTCCAGGTGAGCCCTGCGCCGGGACGCGGGGCGACCTCGAAGGTGCGCCACGTGGGCGACGTACGCCGCAGTCCGGCGCTGTAGCGGTGCAGGAAGGAGATCACCGCACCCTTGGAGTAGTGGCTGAGCGACTCGTGCGGCACGCCATCGGCGTCGATGCCGTCCCACAGCTCCCACACGGTGGTGGCGCCGCGGTCGACCATCGCCAGCCACGACGGCGAGCTGTCCTGCATCAGCAGCTCGTAGGCCAGGTCGAGGTGGCCGTGGTCGGCGAGCACCGGCAGCAGGTCGGGGGTGGCGAGGAAGCCGGTGCCGACGTGGACGCCGACGTCCCGCACCAGCATGGCGAGGTCGTCGGCCGCGCGCCGGCGCAGCGACTCCGGCAGCAGGTCGAAGGCCAGCGCGCGCACCAGGTTGGCCTGGGT
This sequence comes from Nocardioides sp. URHA0020, assembly GCF_000620705.1. Taxonomy (GTDB): domain Bacteria; phylum Actinomycetota; class Actinomycetes; order Propionibacteriales; family Nocardioidaceae; genus Nocardioides. The sequence continues at coordinate 53,477 of NZ_KK211165.1, read as the reverse complement.
GTGGGGCACCACGCGCCCCTCCACCACGAACTCCGCGACCCACGCGTCGACGACGGCGCGCGACAGCTCGTCGTACCGGTCGGCGGCCACCTTGTCGTCGAGCACCCTCGCGATCTCCGCGGCGTGCCGGGTCGACCAGGCGTAGAAGGCGGTGGCGACGACGGACTTGTCCTCCTTGATGAAGGCCTCGAAGTCGGCCGGGTTGCCGTCGGGCTCGAGCCACTCGCCCCAGTGGAAGCCGGTGTCCCACAGGTAGCGGTCGTGGGGACGCGGCTCGGGGTGCCGGGCGATCCGGTCGGGGTGCCGGTCGTGGCCGGCCATCCGCTCGGTCCGGTCCAGCCACGCCACCACCGCCGGCCACAGCTCGGCGAGCACCGCGACGTCGCCGTACTCGCGGTAGAGCTCGAGTGGCACCAGCACGACGGCATCGCCCCACCCTGCCGAGCCGTTGACCTGCTCGAGGAAGCCGGTGCGCTCGGCCACCGGGATCGGCGCCATGTTGTTGAGGGTGCCGTCGTCCCACTGCATCGCGGCGAGGTCGCGCAACCACTTGAGGGAGAAGCCGGCGACGTCGTAGAGGTACGACGCGGTCGGCACGTAGAGCTGCCAGTCGCCCGTCCACCCGGCCCGCTCGCGCGTCGGGCAGTCGGTCGGCACGTCGCACGCGTTGCCGCGGAAGCTCCAGACCGCGGCGTCGTGGAGCCGGTTGAGCCGCTCGTCGGAGCAGGTGAACCCACCGCGCCGCGGCAGGTCGGTGTGCACCACCACGCCGGTGACGTCGGCCGCCGAGATCGGCGGCAGGTCGCCCTCGACGCGCACGTAGCGGAAGCCGTGGGTGGTGAAGCGCGGCTCGAAGACGTCGCCCTCGACCCCCGCGGAGACGACGTGGTCGACCTGGCCGGCGGTGAGGTCGGGCAGGAACGGCAGGTTCGGCACCAGGTGGTCCATCGTCACGTCGCCGTCGGCGCCGAGGGCCTCGCCGTGGGTGAGCGTGACCTCGGTCCCCGTCGGGCCGAGGGCGCTCAGGCGCACGTGCCCGTTGATGTTCTGGCCGAGGTCGACCACCTGGACGCCGTCGCGGACCGCGGTCACCGACACCGGACGCAGCTCCTCGACGGCCCGCACGGGCGGGGCGGGCGAGGAGGTCAGCGCGTCGTAGCCGACCTCCGCGACGACGACGGGCCGCCAGCCGCTGGGCTCGACGAGGCGTCGGTCCTCGCGCTGGCCGTCGATGAGGTCGGCAGCCACCACGTGCGAGGTGGTCCACTGCCAGTCCGGCCCGGTGCCGTGCACGGTGGTCGTGCCGTCCTCGTGCTCGACGACGAGCTGGGCGAGGTACGCCGTACGGTCGCCCCACTGGTCGCTGGCCCGCGGTGCGCCCACCTTGCCGCGGAACCACCCGTCGGCCAGCAGCGCGTCGAGCACGTGCCGGCCCGGGGTGAGCCGCTCGGTGACGTCGTGGACGCGCACGTGCGTGTGCACGGCGTACTCGGTGTAGCCGGGCGCGAGCTCGTCGTCGCCCACCCGGACACCGTCGAGCGAGGTCTCGTGCAGGCCGTGGGCGGTGACGTGCAGCCGGGCGCTGCGCACGGGGGCGTTGACGAAGACCTCGCCGCGCAGGCGGTACGCCGGCCGCTCGCCGGCGGGCGGCACCTCGGCCTCGTCCGCGCCGACCCAGGCGGCCGTCCAGTCGGCGGCGTCCAGCAGCCCGGTCTCGAGCCCCGTGGGCTCCGACCAGCCGAGGTCGCGACCGTCGGCCCACACGTGCACCCGGACGCGGCGCCGCTCTCCGGACCCGAGCTCGTCGGCCGGCCAGGGGACGAGCACCGTCTCGGCCGAGTCCGTCCGCCCGTACGACGTCCCGTCGACCTCCAGCTCGTAGGCGTCCTGGGCGACGGCGTCGGCGGGCAGCTGCCAGGAGAGGCGCGGCCGCCGCTCGGAGATGCCGACGGGGTGGTCCAGGTGCTCGACTCGAACTCGCATGTGACCACCCTCACGGCCCGGCCGCGGCCCCGCCAATCACCAGGACGGACGGTTGGTATCAGCACCGCGGTCAGCGATGGCCGGCGAAGAACTCCTCGAGCAGCGCCGCCGACTCGTCGGCCAGCACCCCGGCGACGACCTCGGGCCGGTGGTTGAGGCGACGGTCCCGTACGACGTCCCACAGGCTGCCGACGGCACCGGCCTTGGGGTCCCACGCGCCGAAGACCACGCGGCCCACCCGGGCGAGCACGGCGGCGCCGGCGCACATGGTGCACGGCTCCAGGGTGACGACCAGGGTGTGCCCGTCGAGCCGCCACTCACCGCGCGCCCGGGCCGCCTCGCGGAGCGCGACCACCTCGGCGTGCCCGGTCGGGTCGTGGTCGGCCTCGCGGACGTTGCGGCCGCGCCCGACCGGCGTACCGCTCGGGTCCAGGACGACCGCGCCGATGGGGACGTCGTCGGTCGCCAGCGCGGCGCGCGCCTCCTCGAGGGCGGCGAGCATCGCGCCGTCCCAGCGTCCGATGCTCACGCCGAGGTGAGACCGATCGCGTCGTCGAAGAGCTCGCCGAACCCGAGCCTGCGGGCCACGTCGGAGAGCATCTCGTCGGGGTAGAGGTCGACGTCGTCGAGCAGCACGCCCATGTCCATCGCGTGCATGCCCAGGTCTCCGAGCAGGTCCAGGTCACCCGCCGGGACCTGGTCGTCCTCGTCCTCCGGCGGCGGCAGGCCGAGGAAGCTGACGGCCGAGCTGGCCAGCTCCCACTCGTCGGCGGCGGTGATGTCGGAGAGCAGCACGCGGGTGGTCGGGCCAGCGACCCGGACGATCACGAAGAAGTCCTCGTCCATCGCGACCAGGCCGACCGCACCACCGTCGCCGGGGAGGCGGCGCAGCGCGTGTGAGAGCCGGTCGACGTCCTCGATCACGTCGTGGGCGAGCTCGGCGACGGTCCAGACGCCCTCCTCGCGGAACGCGGCCAGAGCGAAGTCGACGGCCTCGATGTCGTCGGTCATGGCGTGCCTCCGTTTCCGAGTGCCGCGTTGGGTCTTCCAGAGTGTCAGACCAGGTTGGTGCGGCCAAGCCCCTTTCCCTGGTGGAGCACTAGTGTTCCGGCTATGCGCACCCACGTCGTCGACCACCCGCTCGTCGCCCACAAGCTCACCGTGCTGCGCGACGTCGGCACCGACTCCCCGACGTTCCGCAGCCTGGCCGACGAGCTGGTCACGCTGCTCGCCTACGAGGCCACCCGCGACGTCCGGGTGGAGCCCTTCGACATCGTCACGCCGGTCGCCCCCGCCACCGGCATCAAGCTGGCGAGGCCCCGGCCGCTGGTGGTCCCGATCCTGCGCGCCGGCCTGGGCATGCTCGACGGCATGATGCGCCTGCTGCCCACGGCCGAGGTCGGCTTCCTCGGCATGATCCGCAACGAGGAGACGCTCGAGGCCGCGACGTACGCCGAGCGCCTGCCCGACGACCTGTCCGGACGCCAGTGCTACGTCCTCGACCCGATGCTCGCGACCGGCGGCACCCTCGCCGCGGCGATCAAGTTCCTCACCGACCGCGGCGCCGACCACATCACCGCGGTCTGCCTGCTGGCCGCCCCGGAGGGCTGCGCCCGCCTGGAGAAGGAGCTCGAGGGCCTCGACGTCCCCGTCACCGTGGTGACCGCCGCGATGGACGAGAGGCTCAACGAGAAGGGCTACATCGTCCCCGGCCTCGGCGACGCCGGTGACCGGCTGTACGGCGTGGTGGGCTGAGCGGGCTGGTCCCGCCTGCCCCAGGAATCACCGGTGCACCGGGGATCGCGGCACTTCTCGGCTGTTGCAACGCCTGAGAAGTGAGGCGATCACCGGTGAACCGGTGATTCCGACGGCCCCGGCTACCCGCCCGGGAAGATCTGCACCTTGCCGGTCGCGACCAGGACCATCAGGACCAGGACGAGCACGCCGAGGACGACGTACACCCACTCCTTGCTGGCCCGGCTCTCGTCGGTCTCGGGCGCGTCGTACCGGTGGCCGTCGTCCCGGCCGCGGCGCTGGTCGTCGTCGTCCGTCATGCCCCCCCAACGAGGCACCGGCGCCGAGGTCATGACCGTACGGCGCGATCCCGATCACAGCTCGGGGCGTGACCCGGGCCACCTCCTGACCTAGGCTCGACCCGGCACGCGGCTCGGGTACCGCGGGCAACGGACCGAGGGGTAGGCGTGCCGCGCTGGTCGAGTCGGGTCCTCCTGGCGGTCGTCGCCGCCGGCACGCAGCTCGCGCTGGCGATGGCCCTGGCCCCGTCGCCGAGCGACGCCGCGGTGTTCGCGCCGCTCACCCGCATCCACGACGAGCAGGTCAACGGCGACTTCACCATCTCCGGCAACGCGGTCCTGGTCTGCCCGGTCGCCGCGGGGACAGCGCGCACGGAGTGCCTGGCCGCGAGCAGGCGTGGGAACTCCTTCAACAACAACCGCTTCGCGATGACGTACGCCGACGTCGACCCGGACCCGACGACGTACAACTCCTCGACGGCGAGCGTGACGATCCCGGCGGGCGCGCACGCGACGTACGCCCGGCTCCAGTGGGGCGGCAACCGCGACGGGCAGCAGTGCGGGGTGGGCGCCGCCGGCACCTATCCGCCCGGCTCGGCGGCGACGCAGCAGGTGCGCCTCACCGTCGGTGACGCCGCCACCCGCGACGTGAGCCCGGCCGGCTACACGACCGACACGGCCTCGGTCGGCTACTACAGCGCCGACGCCGATGTCAGTGACGCGTTCGCCGACCTCCCTGACGGCCGTCCCGTGACGGTCACCGTCGGCAACGTCTTCGCCCCGACGGGCCTGGGCTGCTGGGGTGGCTGGTCGGTGACGGTCGTCTACGACACCCCGGACGCCGGGTGCGCCGTGCAGCGGCGGGAGGTCTTCGTGTACGACGGCCACGTCCGCCAGGGCGTCTCGGACCCGCCGCTCGACGCGACCGTCGCCGGGCTGCGCGTCGCCGGGACTCCCGCCCACCTCGGCGTCACGGCCTTCGAGGGTGACAGCGGCCAGACCGGCGACCAGCTGCTCCTGAACGGGACGAACCTCCCCGAGCCCAACACCGGCGCGCTCGCCAACTTCTTCAACTCCACGGCCGACCACCAGGGCTCCCCCGACTACCCCAACAACTTCTCGATCGACGCGACCTCGCTGACGGTGCCGTCGGGGGTCATCGCCCCGGGCGACACGTCGGCCGCGCTGCAGGTCAGGACCAGTGGCGACGCGTTCCTGCTCACCGGCCTCGCGCTCTCGGTGCCGGTCCCGTCGCTGTGCATCGAGAAGTCGGTCAGCCCGGCGGCCGCCCACCCCGGTGACCCGCTGACCTGGACGATCCGGGTGTCCAACCCGAGCACGGCCGACGCCACCGGCGTCGCCGTTGCCGACGTCGAGGTGCCGGGCTGCGCCCGCGCCGTCGGCGCCCTGGCCGCCGGGCAGGAGAGCACCTACACGTGCACGTCGACCGCGCCCGCCGACGACCTGACCAACACCGCGACGGTGACCGGCACGGATGCTGGTGGAGGCGCCCTCTCCGACACGGCGAGGGCCACCGTCGACGTGCTCCACCCGGCGATCGCCGTGTCCAAGACCGCGTCGGCGGCCGTCGTCCGTGCGGGGCACCCCGTCACCTGGACCATCCGCGTCGACAACACCGGTGACACCCCGCTGGACCCGGTCGCCGTCGACGACGACGTGGTCGACGCCTGCGACCGTCGCGACCTCGGCCCGCTCGCAGCCGGCGCGGACACGACGTACGACTGCACCGGCACCGTCACCGCCGACCTCACCAACACCGCCACCGCGACCGGGACCGACGGGCTGGGCCTGGGCGTGAGCGACACCGCGTCGGCGTCCGTCACGACCGAGGCGCCGGCGATCACGATCACGAAGGCCGCGGACGTCGAGCGCGCGGCCCCCGGCGACCTGGTCACCTGGTCGCTGCAGGTCCGCAACACCGGCTCGGTGCCGCTCGCCGACGTGTCCGTGACCGACCCGCAGACCCCCGGGTGCGACCGCACCTCCGCCGCCCTCGCGGTCGGCGCCACCGAGCAGTGGACGTGCACGTCGACCGCCGGCACCGACGACCTGCGCAACACCGCCACGGTGACCGCGACGTCGCCGGCCGGCTTCGACGTCACCGACCGGGCGACCGCGACGGTCGACGTGACCGAGCCCGCGGCGCGCGTCGACATCACCACGACTCCCGAGGTGCCCGAGGAGGGGACGCCGTTCACCGTCTCGATCGACGTCGTCAACACCGGCGACGTGGCGCTCGAGGACGGCGTGCTAGAGCTGACCGGCGCACCGGGCTGCGACGACGACGACTTCTCCGTGCCCGCGGGCGGGAGCACCCGGGTCACCTGCGAGACCACCGTCGACGAGACGACGGAGCTGGCTGCCGAGGTGGAGCTGCAGCCCGTCCTCGACGGCAGGCAGGTGGGCGATGCGCTGGTGGTGCGCGCGTCGCTCGTGGTCAGGCCCGCCACGGCGGACACCCCGACGGTCGCGGACCCCCATGGCGGAGCGACACCGGGTGCCGCCGTCCTGCCGGCCACCGGCGCGTCCGGGGCGCTGCTGCCCCTCGGCGTCCTCGGGCTGCTGCTGGTCGGAGCGGGCGCCTGGACCGTACGGCGGGCTCTCACCTGACGGACAGGTCCACTCCGTACGGTGGTGGGGTGACTGCAGCACCGCCGCCCCTGCCTGACGAGCACTTCCGCCGGTTCATGCTCGAGCACCGGTTCGGCATGGACGAGGTGGTCACCAAGCTCAACATCCTGCGCGACGAGTTCACGCACCTCCACGACTACAACCCGATCGAGAACGTCTCGTCGCGGCTGAAGTCACCCGAGAGCCTGGTCGAGAAGATCGCGCGCAAGGGCGTCGACCTCGCCGACCTCGCGTCCTTCGACGAGGTCCGGGACCGGGTCACCGACATTGCCGGTGTCCGGGTCGTGTGCAGCTTCGCGTCGGACGTCTACCGCGTGTTCGACCTGCTCGCCCAGCAGCAGGACGTGACGATCGTCGAGGTCCGCGACTACATCAAGCAGCCCAAGCCCAACGGCTACCGCAGCCTGCACGCCCTCGTCGAGGTCCCGGTCTTCCTCTCGGGCGGTGAGGTGCCGGTGGTCGTCGAGGTGCAGTTCCGCACGATCGCCATGGACTTCTGGGCCAGCCTCGAGCACAAGATCTACTACAAGTACCGCCGCGACATCCCGACCGAGCTCCTCGACGGTCTGCACGACGCCGCCGAGACGGCGTACGCGCTGGACACCACCATGGAGCGTCTGCACGAGGAGGTGCGCGGCCTCGACGACCTCCCGGCCGAGCTGGTGGACGCGCTGCAGGGCGGCGACGGCCCGGATGCGGCGCTGCTGTCCGCGTTGCGACGGATCGGGGATCAGCCGAGCGCGAGCTCCTCGACCGTCTCGTAGCGGGGTCGCCCCCGCGGGCCCTCGCCGAGGTACGACGCCACCAGCGCGATCCGGTCGACCCGCCACGGCGGCCCGGCGTACCCGTCGAGCAGCCGGATCCAGCTCGACACCTCGGTCGGACGACCGAGCCGGGCCAGCGTGACGTGCGGGCGGAACCGCTGTCCGTCGACCGCGATGCCCGCCCGGTTCGCGGCCGCACGGCAGCCGGTGGCGAGGCGATCGAGCTCGAGGCCGCCCGACTCGTCGAGGTCGAGGCCGGCCCACAGGACCCGCGCTCGCGCGGCGTCCGGGAACGCCCCTCCCCCGGTGATCCGCGTCGCGCAGGCGGTACGGCGCGCCGCCGCCCGCTCGAGCCGCTCGACGAGCTCGTCCAGCCGGCGCTCCTCGACCTCGGCCAGGAAGGCGAGCGTCACGTGGAGCTGGTCGCTCGCGGCCCAGCGGAAGGGTGCGGCGGACCGCCGTACCTCCAGGAAGGCGTCGAGGTGCTCCACCGCCTCCTGTGGCGGGACCACGGCGACGAAGGCCCGCATCAGCCGATCTGAGTGCCGAGGGCGGAGCCGATCCCGTAGGTGACCACCATCGCGAAGAGCCCGCCGGCGACGTTGCGCAGCACGGCGCGGCGCGCGCTGCCGTAGCCGAAGCGGGCGCTCGCCCACCCGGTGATCGCCAGGGCGACGACGACCGCGGCAACCGTGAGCCAGAGGCGTACGGCCGGCGTGGCCAGCGTCATCGTCAGCAGCGGCAGCAGGGCGCCGATCGTGAAGGAGATCGTCGACGCCATCGCGGCGTTCCAGGGGCTGGTGATGTCGTCGGGGTCGATCCCGAGCTCGGCCTCGGCGTGCGCGCCGAGGGCGTCCTTCTTCGTCAGCGCGACCGCGACCTCGAGGGCGAGCTCCTCGTCGAGGCCCTTGTCGACGTAGATCCCGGCGAGCTCGGCTAGCTCCTCGTCGGGCTCGTCGCGCAGCTCGCGCCGCTCCTTGTCGAGCAGCGCCAGCTCGGAGTCGCGCTGGGTGCTGACCGAGACGTACTCCCCAGCGCCCATGCTCATCGCCCCTGCGGCGAGGCCGGCCACGCCGGCGATCACGATCGCGGACCGGTCGCTGGTCGCGCCGACCGCACCGATCACGATGCCGGCGGTCGAGACGATGCCGTCGTTGGCGCCGAGCACGGCCGCGCGCAGCCAGTTCAGCCGGTTGTTGAGCCCGGTCTGGTGCGGCTCGTCCGGGTGCGGTCCGATCGGGGCGTCGGCATCGCTGAGGTCACGGGCGGTCATGCGCAGATCCAAGCCGTCAGGACGGGCTGCCCGCAACCAAGGGAAGGCTGCGCTCGCGACCCGTCAGCCCGAGCGTGCCGGCGGTGATGCAGGCCAGCGCGACGGCGAGGGAGAACCACGGGAAGATCGCGGCCAGCCCCCAGACCGTCGCGGCCCAGCCGGCGAGGATGGTCGGCACGATCATGGCGCTGTAGCCGAGCACGTAGTACGCCGACATCACCTGTCCGCGCTGGCCAGCGGGCACGACGCTGCCCAGGTGGCGCAGCGAGCCGCCGAAGGCGAGCCCGAACGACAGCCCCATGAAGACCGCCGCGGCACCGACCAGGCCGGCGTGCCCGCTGTCGAGGGCGAGGACGCTGACGCCGAGCGCGGCCGCCGTGCCGAAGTCGCCGATGATCGCGGCCCGCTTGGCGAGCAGCCGGCCACCGAGCGCCTGGCTGAGCGCGGCCGACCCGGCCATCGCGGCGACGACCGCACCACCGAAGACGAGGCTGTGCACGCCGGTGGACTGGCCGGCGAAGGTCGGGAAGAGCGAGAGGTAGACGCCGAGCACGGACCAGGCCGCCATCACGCCGAGCACGGCGAAGCGGAAGTCCGCCGCGATCGAGGCCGGCACGTGCGGACGGGTCAGCCGCAGTCGGCCCGAGGTCCGACCGGTCCGGGCGGCGTGCGGCTCGACCATCGCCACCAGCCCGAGCAGCATCGCCAGGATGACGACCGCGACGGCGGCGTACGGCGCGACGTAGGGGTGCGGCGCGAACTGCGCCAGCAGCGAGGCGCCCAGGATGGTGACCGCGATGCCCGCGTTGATCATGATCCCGGTCAGGTGCCCGGTGCGCGCTCCGCGGGCCGGACGCAGGTCCAGCAGTGCGGCGCTGCCGACGACGACCGCCGTGCCGACCGAGGCCCCGTGCAGGACCCGCGCGACGAAGAGCGCCGCCAGGCCGTCGGCGGTCATGAAGACGACCAGACCGGCGATCATCCCGACCGCGGCCGCGAGCAGCAGCGGCTTGCGGCCGTACTTGTCCGACGCCTGGCCGGCCATCAGCACGGCGAGCAGCGCCGCGACGGCGTACGCCGCGAAGACCAGCGTGGTCGTGAGGGGCGCGAGGTGCCAGCGCTGCTCGTAGAGGCCGTAGAGCGGCGCCGGCGCACCGGAGACGCCCATCGAGGCGGCGAGGAGGACGATCAGGAGCGGGTACGCCCAGCGCTGACCGGTGGTGTGGTCGGCGGGCGGACCCGTCATCGGGCCGGTCGGCCGGCCCGTCGTCTGCTGCGTCACGATCGCGCTCATCTCGTCCTCCTGCGTGCTAAGTTCGATGTAGATCGAACGGGATGACTGTAGGACTCGGTTCGATGATTATCAAACCGAGGTGAGGAGAGCCACATGACGGACACCGACGAGGTCACCCAGGTCGGCACCCTCCAGGAGGTGCTCGCAGCCGTCTCCGACCCGGTGCGGCTGGAGATGGTGCGGCGGATGTACGCCGAGGGCGGGCCGGCGCCGTGCGCGCAGCTCTACGACGGCGTCAGCAAGTCCACCGCGAGCCACCACTTCAAGATCCTGCGCGAGGCCGGCGTCACCGATCGCAGCGTCATCGGCGGCCAGACCCACCAGCGGCTGCGCCTGGACGACGTCGAGGCGGAGTACCCCGGTGTGCTCAGCTCGATCCTGGCGGCGCGTCCGGCTCGCTGACCGTCCGCGGCATCAGCAGACCGACGCCGAGCAGCGCCACCGCGATCACCGCGGAGACCAGGAAGACCTGGTGGATGGCCGGGTCGAGGACCTCCGGGGTCAGGCTCGAGACGTCCGGCACGCCCCGACCGAGGCGCGCGGCGACCTCGTGGTTGACGAGCGCCCCGAAGATCGCGACGCCCAGCGCGCTGCCGACGGAGCGGGCGAACATCGTCGAGCCGGTCGCGACGCCCCGGTCCTGCCAGGTCACCGACGTCTGGGCGGCGATGATCGACGGGCTGGCGACCAGGCCGAAGCCGAGACCCATCACGAAGCACGGCAGCGCCAGCACCAGGATCGAGCTGTCGGGGCCGACCAGCAGGAGCAGCGACGTGCCCACCGCCGCGATCGCGCCGCCGATCAGCATCGTCGAGCGGAAGCCGAGGGTCAGGTAGAGCCGCCCGGAGCTCGACGCCGCGATCGGCCAGCCCAGCGTCATCGCGGCCAGGGCGAAGCCGGACACGACGGCGCCGTACCCCAGCACGCTCTGCGCGTAGAGCGGGACGTACGTCGAGAGGCCCATCATCAGCACGCCGACGACCAGCGAGGTCGCCATCGCCGCGACGACGACGCGGTGCCGCAGCAGCCACAGCGGCAGGACCGGCTCGGCGGCCCGCCGCTCGGCCAGCACGAAGCCCGCGAGCAGGACGGCCGAGCTCACGAACAGCGCGATGCTCACCCCCGAGCCCCAGCCCCAGCGGACACCGCCCTCGAGCAGCGCGAGCAGGAGGAGCACCCCTCCCCCGGAGAGGAGGAGCGAGCCGGCGTAGTCGATCCGGTGCGCCCGGCGCTCCACCTGCTCGTGGAAGTTGCGCCAGATCATCACCGCGGCGAGCAGCCCGAGCGGGAGGTTGATCAGGAAGATCCAGCGCCAGGACGCGTAGTCGGAGAAGAGTCCGCCGAGCGTGGGGCCGATCACCGCGGACACCGCCCAGACGCTGGCGACGTACCCCTGGACCTTGGCCCGCTCCTCGAGCGTGTAGATGTCGCCGACGATCGTCATGCTCATCGGCTGCACCGCACCGGCGCCGAGCCCCTGCACGGCCCGGAAGGCGATCAGGGCCCCCATGCTCCAGGCCAGGCCGCACAGCAGCGAGCCGAGCAGGAAGAGCCCGATGCCGACGAGCATCACCGGCTTGCGGCCGTACTGGTCGGCGAGCTTGGCGTAGATCGGGACGGTCACCGCCTGCGCCAGCAGGTAGACCGAGAACAGCCAGGGGAACTGCGTGAAACCGCCGAGGTCGCCCACGACCGCCGGCACCGCTGTCGCGAGGATGGTCGAGTCGATGGCGACCAGCCCGAGGCTGAGCATGACGGCGAGCAGGATCGGGCCGCGCTCGCTGCGCAGGCCGACGCTCGCGCGGGAGATCTCCGGAGCGGTCACGTACGGCGCCAACCCGGTGTGATGCTCGACCATTCCCGCAGGCGCTTGGTGAGGCCCCGGACCGGGTACTGGATGCTCGACCGGCCGGGACCAGTGAGGGGTGTGCTTTGATCGTTCCAATCGACGAGCAGGTGGAGGGTGTCATGGAGGTGTGGCCCGGACGCGCCTACCCGCTCGGTGCGACGTTCGACGGGAGCGGCACCAACTTCGCACTCTTCAGCGAGGTGGCCGAGGAGGTCGAGCTGTGCCTGTTCGACGCCGACGGCGCCGAGACGAGGCTGGAGCTGACCGAGGTCGACGCCTACGTGTGGCATGGCTACCTGCCGTCGGTGCAGCCGGGCCAGCGCTACGGCTACCGGGTGCACGGCCCGTGGGACCTGACCCAGGGCCAGCGCTGCAACCCCAACAAGCTGCTGCTCGACCCGTACGCCAAGGCGACGAGCGGCGACATCGACTGGGACCAGTCGCTCTTCGGCTACGACTTCGGCGACCCGGAGTCGCGCAACGACGAGGACTCCGCGGCCCACATGATGAAGAGCGTCGTGATCACGCCGTTCTTCGACTGGGAGGGTGACCGCCGCCTCGACATCCCCTACAACGAGTCGATCATCTACGAGGCCCACGTCAAGGGCCTGACCCAGCTGCACCCGGACGTGCCCGAGGAGCTGCGCGGCACGTACGCCGGCCTCGCGCACCCGGCCGTCACGGCCCACCTGACCAAGCTCGGCATCACCGCGATCGAGCTGATGCCGGTGCACCAGTTCGTCCAGGACAGCACCCTGCTCGAGAAGGGCCTGCGCAACTACTGGGGCTACAACACGATCGGCTTCTTCGCCCCCGAGGCGTCGTACGCCGCCAGCGGCGAGGGTCAGCAGGTCCAGGAGTTCAAGTCGATGGTCAAGGCCATGCACGCGGCCGGCATCGAGGTCATCCTGGACGTGGTCTACAACCACACCGCCGAGGGCAACCACCTCGGCCCCACGCTGAGCTTCCGCGGCATCGACAACGAGGCGTACTACCGCCTGGTCGAGGACGACCAGCAGTTCTACATGGACTACACCGGCACCGGGAACTCGCTCAACGTCCGGCACCCGCACTCGCTGCAGCTGATCATGGACTCGCTGCGCTACTGGGTGACCGAGATGCACGTCGACGGCTTCCGCTTCGACCTCGCCTCCACGCTGGCCCGCGAGTTCTACGAGGTCGACCGGCTCGCGACGTTCTTCGAGCTCGTGCAGCAGGACCCGGTCGTGAGCCAGGTCAAGCTGATCGCCGAGCCGTGGGACATCGGCCCCGGCGGCTACCAGGTCGGTGGCTTCCCGCCGCAGTGGACCGAGTGGAACGGCGCCTACCGCGACTCCGTGCGTGACTTCTGGCGCGGCGAGCCGGCCCTCGGCGAGTTCGCCTCCCGGCTGGCCGGGTCGGCCGACTACTACGAGCACTCGGGCCGCCGTCCGGTCGCGAGCATCAACTTCGTCACCGCCCACGACGGCTTCACGCTGCGCGACCTGGTGTCGTACAACGAGAAGCACAACGACGCCAACGGCGAGGACAACAACGACGGCGAGAGCCACAACCGGTCGTGGAACCACGGCGTCGAGGGTCCGACCGACGACCCGGAGATCCAGGCCTTCCGCGCGCGCGAGCAGCGCAACCTCATCGCGACGCTGCTGCTGAGCCAGGGCGTGCCGATGCTCCTGCACGGCGACGAGATGGGCCGGACCCAGGACGGCAACAACAACACCTACGCCCAGGACTCCGAGATCAGCTGGGTGCACTGGGACGACGCCGACCGGCCGCTGGTCGAGTTCACCGCCGCGGTGGCCCGGCTGCGCCACGACCACCCGACCTTCCGCCGCAAGCGGTTCTTCCGGGGGACGACGGTGCGCACCGGCGGCGACGGTGAGACCGGTGACCGTCTCAACGACATCGTCTGGCTGCACCTCGACGGCCGGCCGATGGAGGACGAGGACTGGAACGGCGGCGCGCAGGCGCTCGGCATGTACCTCAACGGCCAGGGCATCGCGGGCCAGGACGATCGCGGGGGCGCCATCGTCGACGACCACTTCCTGCTCTACTTCAACGCCGACGGCGACACCGAGGCGACGCTGCCACCCGCGGAGTTCGCGGCCGGCTGGGACGTGGTGATCGACACCGGCGGCAACGCCGACGACTCCCCGCCGAAGGCTGCCGGGACCACCCTGGCGCTGGGCCACCGCAGCCTGGTGGTGCTGCGCGAGCAGCGCGAGCCCGAGGTGGAGATCGACCACTCGGTCGCGGCCTCCGTGGCGGCGCAGACCGGCCGGGGCTGATCGCGGTGCGGGTCCCGGTCAGCACCTACCGGCTCCAGATCACCGAGAGCTTCAACCTCGTCGAGGCCGCGGGCCGGCTGTCGTACCTCCACGACCTGGGGGTCGACTGGGTCTACCTGTCCCCGCTGCTCGCGGCGGAGCCCGGCAGCACCCACGGGTACGACGTGGCGACGTTCGACCACGTCGACCCGGCCCGTGGCGGCGCCGAGGGGCTGGCCACGCTCGTCGCCGAGGCTCGCCGGCTCGGCATGGGCGTGCTCGTCGACATCGTGCCCAACCACGTCGGCGTCGCGACGCCCGACGAGGACGCCTGGTGGTGGGACGTGCTCCAGCACGGTCGCGAGTCCGAGCACGCCCACGCCTTCGACATCGACTGGGCCGCCGGCGACGGCAAGCTGCTGCTGCCGGTCGTCGGGGACGGGGACGAGGACGCGATCGAGGTCGTCGGCGACGAGCTGCGCTACCACGACCTGCGCTTCCCGCTCGCTCCCGACACCTCGACGCACGAGGAGCAGCACTACCGCCTCGTCAACTGGCACGAGGCCGACGACAACCTCAACTACCGACGGTTCTTCGCCGTCAACAGCCTGGCAGCGGTCCGTGTCGAGGACCCCGAGGTCTTCGCGGAGACGCACATCGAGATCCGCCGCTGGTTCGACGAGGGGCTCGTCGACGGGCTCCGCGTCGACCACCCCGACGGGCTGCGCGACCCTGAGCGCTACCTGGAGGACCTCGCGGCGCTGACCGGTGGCGCCTACGTGCTGGTCGAGAAGATCCTCGAGCCCGGGGAGACCCTCTCCGCGGACTGGGCGACCCAGGGCACCACCGGGTACGACGCCCTCGGCCACATCGACCGGGTGCTCACCGACCCCACGGGTCAGGAGCCGCTGGACGCGCTCGAGACCCGGCTCCGCGGTGGCCCGGTGGACTGGGCCGAGATGATCCACGGCACCAAGCGCGAGGTGGCCGACGGCATCCTGCACTCCGAGGTCCGGCGGATCACCCGCGAGGTGCGCCGGATGACCACCGCCGCGCCGTTCACGAGCGTCGAGGACGCGATCGCCGAGCTGCTCGCGTGCTTCCCGGTCTACCGCTCCTACCTCCCGGAGGGTCTCGAGCACCTCGAGCACGCCTTCGACCTGGCCCGCGAGCACCGGCCCGACCTCGCTGCGACGTACGACGTCCTGCACCCCATCCTCACCGACGGCTGGTCCCCACCGGCGCGACGCTTCCAGCAGACCAGCGGGATGGTGATGGCCAAGGGCGTCGAGGACTGCGCGTTCTACCGCTACTCACGACTCACCTCCCTCAACGAGGTCGGCGGCGACCCGAGCGTCTTCGCGGTCTCGGTGGACGACTTCCACGCGGCGATGGCGGAGCGGCAGCGCGACTGGCCGCTGGCGATGACGACGCTCTCGACGCACGACACCAAGCGGGGCGAGGACGTGCGCGCCCGGATCACCGCGCTGGCCGAGCTGCCGGACGCGTGGGCCGCCGCGCTCGACGAGCTGCTGGCCCTCGCACCGCTGCCCGACGCGGGCTTCGGATCCCTGCTGTGGCAGGCGATCCTCGGTGCCTGGCCGGTGTCGCCCGACCCCGACCTGCGGGACCGTCTGCACGGGTACGCCGAGAAGGCGATGCGCGAGGCCGGTGACCGGACCACGTGGACCGAGCCGGACGAGGCCTACGAGTCGGCGGTCCACGCCGCCGTCGACACCGCCTTCGACGACGCCGACGTACGCCGCGTGCTCGACGGGCTGATCGCCCGCGTCGACGACGCCGGCCGCTCCAACGCGCTCGCCGCCAAGCTCGTGGCGATCACGATGCCGGGCGTGCCGGACGTCTACCAGGGCAGCGAGCTCTGGGAGCAGTCGCTCGTCGACCCCGACAACCGTCGCTTCGTCGACTTCGACCACCGCGCCGCCGTGCTGGCGGGGACCGCGGAGGACGACGCCGCGACCAAGCTGCAGGTGACCCGCGAGGCACTGACCCTGCGACGTGACCGGCCTGAGCTCTTCACGACGTACGCCCCGGTCGGCGCGAGCGGTCCGGCCGCCGGGCACGTGCTCGCCTTCGACCGCGGCGGGGCGATCACGGTCGCCACGCGGCTGCCCGTTGGGCTCGCCACCACCGGCTGGGCCGACACGACCCTCGACCTGCCCGCCGGCACCTGGCGCGACGTGCTGACCGGGTCGGTGGCGTCCCCGGTGCTGGCCGATCTCCTCGACACCCACCCCGTCGCGCTACTGATCCGGGAGGACGCATGACCTACGGCCCCTTCGACGTCTGGGCTCCGCGCCCGAGCCGGGTGCGGCTGGTGGCCGCCGGGGAGACCATCGACATGGTCAAGGACGAGGACGACTGGTGGACACCGGTCGGCCCGGTCCCCGACCCCGAGGGCGACGAGGTCGACTACGGCTACCTCATCGACGACGACGAGACCCCGCGCCCCGACCCGTGGTCGCGACGCCAGCCCGACGGCGTGCACGGGCTCTCGCGCACCCACGACGCCACCGTCTTCGCGTGGACCGATGCCGGCTGGACCGGCCGTCAGCTCGCGGGCGCCGTCATCTACGAGCTGCACATCGGGACGTTCACGCCCGATGGCACCTTCGACGCCGCCCTCGGCCGGCTCGGCCACCTGCGCGACCTCGGCGTCGACTTCGTCGAGGTGATGCCGGTCAACGCGTTCAACGGCACCCACAACTGGGGCTACGACGGCGTCCTGTGGCACGCCGTGCACGAGGGGTACGGCGGGCCCGCCGGCTACCAGCGCTTCGTCGACGGGTGCCACGCCGCGGGACTCGGCGTCATCCAGGACGTGGTCTACAACCACCTCGGCCCCTCCGGCAACTACCTCCCGCTCTTCGGTCCCTACCTGAAGTCCGGCGCCAACACCTGGGGCGACCTGGTCAACCTCGACGAGGAGGGCTCGGACGCCGTACGCCGCTACATCCTCGACAACGCTCAGATGTGGCTCTCGGACTACCATGTGGACGGCCTGCGGCTCGACGCCGTGCACGCGCTCGAGGACTCCTCCGACGTGCACCTGCTGGAGGAGCTGGCGGTCGAGGTGGCCGCGCTGTCGGCACACGTCGGTCGCCCGCTGACGCTGATCGCGGAGTCCGACCTCAACGACGCCCACCTGGTGACCCCGCGGGAGGCGGGCGGCTACGGACTGGACGCCCAGTGGAGCGACGACTTCCACCACGCCGTGCACGTGGCGCTGACGCGGGAGACCGACGGCTACTACGCCGACTTCGAGCCACTGGACGCCCTGGCGAAGGTGATCGAGCGCGGGTTCTTCCACGACGGCACCTACTCCTCGTTCCGCGGCCGCAACCACGGCAGCGAGATCGACACCGACAAGATGCCCAGCTGGCGCTTGGTGGTGGCGAGCCAGAACCACGACCAGATCGGCAACCGCGCCGTCGGCGACCGGCTCACCGAGAGCCTGGACGACGACCAGCTGGCGTGCGCGGCGTTGCTCACCATGACGGGCCCCTTCACGCCGATGCTCTTCCAGGGCGAGGAGTGGGCCGCGTCGACGCCGTTCCAGTTCTTCACCTCGCACCCCGAGCCCGAGCTCGGCAAGGCGACGGCGGAGGGCCGGATCGCGGAGTTCGAGCGGATGGGCTGGGACCCCGACGTGGTCCCCGACCCCCAGGACCCCGAGACCTTCCGGCGCTCCCAGCTCGACTGGGCCGAGCTCACGACCGGACGCCACGCCCGCCTGCTCGACGTCTACCGCCGCCTCGCCACCCTGCGCCGGCAACGCGCCGAGCTCACCGACCCGTCGTTCGCCCACAACGCCTGCCTCGTCGACGAGGACAGCCGGCTCTTCGAGATGTGGCGCGGTGACGTGCACGTCGTCGTCAACTTCGGTGACTCCGAGGCCGTCATCGAGCTCGACGAGCCGAGCGAGCTGCTCTTCGAGACGGGCTCCGGCGTGGTGCTCACCGGCGACACGCTCACGGTCCCGGCGCACGCCGGCGCCGTCATCGCTCCCTGAGCCAGGCGTCGAACGACCGGACGAAGAGGTCGTGGCTGGCGACCATGCCGGCTCACCGGTGGTTGAGGTGCGAGGCGCGCTAGCGCCGAGCCTCGAAACCCCCGCAACGAAAGCGGCAGTGAGCACGAGCGGGGGTTGCAGCCCGCCGCGGCCTTCCGGTGGTTGAGGTGTGAGGCGCGCTAGCGCCGAGCCTCGAAACCCCCGCAGCGAAAGCGGCAGTGGGCGCGAGCGGGGGTTGCAGCCCGCCGCGGCCTTCCGGTGGTTGAGGTGTGAGGCGCGCTAGCGCCGAGCCTCGAAACCCCCGCAGCGAAAGCGGGGTCGGCGCGAGCGGGGGTTGCAGCCCGCCGCGGCCTTCGGGTGGTTGAGGTGCGAGGCGCGCTAGCGCCGAGCCTCGAAACCACCCCGTGCGGAGAGGACCAGCGGCGGTGTCGGGGACCTCTGTGGTGGGCCACTTTTCGTTCACAGCTCCGCCTTCGACACCGCCCTCCACAGTCCTGCGGAGCATGGATGCAGATGTCGGCTGTTCGAGGTTGGCTGGATCCATGACGGCGATGACCACATCCCACCACCAGGTGGCCGAAGCGACGGCGCGGATGCGCGGGATCGCCGACGTCCTGGTGGAGGCGTCGGTGTGGTCGATGAGCGCTCCGGAAGCAGCCTCCACGCTGGTGGAACTGGGCCGCCTGAAGGCTCAGGTGGTCGAGCTCGAAGCCCGGGTCGCTGCGCATGCCGATGAGGTCGAGGTCGGCACGGACGTGGGAGCCACGAGCACGTCGAACTGGTACGCCCACCAGACCCGAGAGACCAGGTCGGCGGCCTACCGGACCGTGCGCCGCGGCTACGACCTCGCGATCTACGACCGGGTCCGGACCGCGCTCGCGCACGGCGACCTGCGCCTGGAGCAGGCCGATGTCATCCTTCGGGCGGTCAAGGCACTGCCCGATGGCCTGGACCCGGAGCTGCTGATCAGGGCCGAGGAGCACCTCGTCACCGCCGCGGGAGAGCACGACGCGAAGCGCCTCACCATCCTCGGACGCAGACTCCTCGAGGTCATCGCCCCGGACCTCGCCGACCAGCACGAGTCCGACCTCCTCGAACGTGAAGAGGCCAAAGCGGCCCAGGCATGTCGGCTCACGATGAGCGACGACGGCCACGGCAAGGTCCACGGACGGTTCACGTTGCCCGCGCTGCAGGCAGCAGAGCTGAAGAAGATGCTGCTCGCGTTGGCCGCACCCAAGCACCTCGCCGCCACCCACGGAGCGGGAGTGGAGAGGCGCCCTGGACCGGAGCGGATGGGCAGGGCGTTCGCCGAGCTCATCGAAAGGATCGGCGCCAAGGACCTTCCTCAGGTCGGAGGCAGGGACGCGACCATCGTGGTCACCATCGACCACGACACCCTCCTCGCCAAGCTCGAGAAGGCCGGGATCCTCGACACCGGCGAGCGCATCAGCCCAGCCGCAGCCCGCCGATTGGCGTGCACCGCCAAGATCATTCCCGTCGTCCTCGGCGCCGACTCAGAGGTCCTCGACGTCGGCCGAGCACGACGGTTCTTCACCAAGGCCCAGCTCACCGCCATCACTCTCCGCGACAGAGGCTGCGTCACCGAAGGCTGCGACTGGCCACCCTGGATGTGCCACGCACACCACTGGACCAGGTGGACCGACGGAGGACCATCCAACCTCCACAACGCCGGCCTCCTCTGCCCAAGACACCACGCCCGCGCCCACGACCCGACGTACACAATGCAGAAGCAGCCCGACGGCAAGGTCACCTTCACCCGACGCCAATAGGCCGACAGCGTGCGCGCACGTTGCCCCACCTGCGCTGCGGAGGTTTCGAGACGGCGCTGGCGCGCCTCCTCAACCACCGGGGCGCGGGGTCAGCTCGCAGGGAGCACCGAGAGGACCGGGTCGAAGTGCTCGACGACCGGGAACGGGTCGTAGAAGTCGTGGAGCAGGCGCCGCCACTCCTGGTACTCGGCCGACCCACGGAAGCCGACCGTGTGGTCCTCGAGGGTCTCCCACTCGACGAGCAGCAGGAAGGCGCTGGGCCGCTCCTGACACCGCGACAGCGTGAGCGAGACGAAGCCCGGCATCGAGGAGATGATCAGCTTCGCCTCGTCGAAGGCGGTGACGAAGTCCTCCTCGCGGCTCGGCTTCACGGGCAGGAGGGCGTGCTCGAGGATCACGTGCCCACGCTAGCGTCGGCCGACGTTGTCGGTCAGCCGGTCAGCCGGCGAGGTTGGAGAGGTCGACGATGTCGTCCTCGGCCGGCGCCTCGACGTCGAACTTCTCGTCGAACTCCGAGAACGTCACGCTGCCGGCGTCGTCACCGTCGGTCTTCTCGATCTTGACGAGGTAGTGCGGCTCGTCGACCCGCACGTAGCCGGTCGACGTCCCGTCCGAGTCCTTGTGCTCGACCGGGACGGCGTCGTCGCCGTCGACCTTCTTGACGTCGCGCTTCTTGTACGTCGAGTCGTCGTCCTTGTCGCTCTTCAGCATCTCGTCGAGCAGCTTGTCGATGTCGCAGAACTCGTCGAAGCCGTCGCCACCGGAGGGGACGACCACCCACTTGTCGCCGACGAGCGTGATGATCTGGTCGGCGGACGCGCCGCCGCTGGACTTCCAGAACGCCTCGTCGGGCTTGAACCAGATCTTGCCGCCGACGCCGAGGAGCTCGGCCTTGCCGCCGCCGACGCCGACCGAGCCGGTGCAGTCACCCTTGTCGTTGGTCTGGATGTCGAGGGAGACCTCGTTGCCCGAGGTCTTGACGGTGCCGGTGACCTTGACGGCGTCGAGCTTCTTCATCGCACTCTTCGAGGCGTCGGCGATCTTCTCGCCGGACTGGGAGGTGAAGTCGTCGTCACCGCCTCCGCAGGCGGTGAGCGCGGCGGCCATTCCGATGCTGGCCAGGGCGAGTCCGATGCGAGTCATGCCGCCAAGCCTCCCATCCGCTCCAGGGCCTGACTACGGGAGGTCTGATCCACGGAGGCCGCTGGCGGCCGGCTCCGCGTAGAGCGTGATCGCGTAGCCGTCGGTCGCGTCGAAGGCGGCCCCGTCCCAACTGCTGTAGCGGGCCGTGGCGTCCAGCCCCAGCGCCCCGAAGGCCGCGTCGAGGTCGCTCAGCGCCGTCGGCGGGCAGCCGGCGGGCAGGTGCGCGGCGTCGAGGCCGAAGCCGCAGACCACGACGCCCCCGGGCGCGAGGTGCCGCCCCAGCCGCTCGCACGCGTCGAGCAGGGTGCCGGGCTCGAGCAGGGGGATGGTGTTGCCCGCGACGAGCACGACGTCGAAGCGCTCGCCCAGGTCGAAGGCGGACAGGTCGGCGAGCCGCCAGTCCAGCTCCGGCGCGCCGGCCCGCGCCACGTCGAGCATCGACGCGTCCACGTCGACCCCGACGACGTCGTACCCCAGCTCTGCCAGGCGTACGGCGACCCGTCCGGTGCCGCAGCCGGCGTCGAGGACCCGCGCCGGGGGTGCCAGCAGCCGGGCCACGAACGTCGCCTCACCGTGGATGTCCGCGCCCCGGGCCGCCATCGCGCGGAACCGCTGGTCGTACACGCGGGCGTAGTCGGCACCCACCGTCTCGCGCGCGATCCGCTCCCACCGGGTGCTCACGACGGCTTGCGCCTCGACGCGCGGGTCTTGAACTCCTCGAGGAAGATCCGGTGCACGCTCTCGCTCTCGAGCGCTCCCCCGACGGCAGCGAGCTCGCCGCGCGCGAGACGCTCGCAGACCCGCATCCAGGCGTGCCCCATCGCGTAGGTGAACGTGCCCGCGACGGTCGCGCTGATCGGTGCCGCCACCGCCGTGCCGGCACCGGGCACGAACTTGATCATGTTGGTCACCACCGAGCGCCCCGCGGTCGTCGCGGCCGCGGTCGCGGCGATCGAGGCGGCGGTGGAGCGCTCGATGGAGATCCCGTAGGTGACCGCGATCGAGGCCATCATTCCGATCTGGATCGGGACGAGGAGCGCCGCGTCGGAGAAGGGGATGGGGGAGGCTCCGGCGGTGGTGGCTGCGCCCGTCGCCGCCTTGACGGCCACCTCCGCCCGCTCGCGCTTCCGCTCGAAGTCGATCCGCTGGGCGGAGGTGATGGCATGGGCGACGCCGTCAGGCGCGCCTCGAAAGGTGGCATCGAGGACTTCCTGCAGGCCGTACGCCGACTGTCCCGTGAAGTCGTCGGCCAGCGCCATCGTGTAGTGGATCAGCCCGTCCTGGATCGGCAGCTCGAGGGCTGCGATGCTCGCCGCCAGCGCCTCGGCGTCGGGGTGCACCCGGTCACCGGAGCGGGGCACCTGGGTCAGCACCAGGATCACCGGCAGCCCGAGCTCGTGCAGCGCCCGGATGAAGTCGGCCTCGGTCGCCTCGAAGCGCCGGTCCCCGGCGCGGACGCAGTACCAGGCGACGTGGAGCTGCTCGGCCAACGGCTTGCGCCGCATCCCGTGCAGGTAGTCCTTGAGCTCGCCGATCAGGGCCGCGTTGTCGCGCCCGACCTCGAGCCCCCGGGTGTCGAGCACCCCCAGGGCGCCGCTCTGGTGCAGGTAGAGGTGCTCGGCGCGGGTGACCGGCTCACCGATCCCGGTCCGGGCGATCTCGCTGCCGAAGATCGCGTTGACCAGGGTGCTCTTGCCGACCCCGGTCTTGCCGAAGATCGCCAGGTTGAAGCGACCGATCTCGTCGGCCTTGTCCTTCCAGGCCTTCCCGAAGGCCTGGCCGAACCACTCGTCCGTGGGCTTCGCCATGGGCCAAGGGTCTCAGGGGTGCGCAAGAGTAGGCGCCGGGGGCGATGAGATCGCCGGACCAGCGCGGTCGACATGACCACGGACAACCAGCCGAAGGAGCAGGACGACGTGACGCAGATGGTGCGAGTGCACAACTTCGTGGTCTCGAGCGATGGGTACGCCGCGGGCGAGGGACAGAGCCTGGCGACACCCTTCGGGCACGCCGACCCCGCCGAGCTGATGGGCTGGGCGGGCGCGACCGCGAGCTGGCCGAACCGCTCCGACCCGGGTGGCAGCCGAGGCCTCGACGACTACCTGGTGCGCGACTTCCACCGCAACATCGGCGCGGAGATCATGGGCCGCAACAAGTTCGGCCCCTACCGCGGGCCGTGGGCCGACCACGAGTGGCAGGGCTGGTGGGGCGAGGAGCCTCCGTTCCACACCCCCGTCTTCGTGATGACCCATCACCAGCGTCCGCCGCTGACGCTGTCCGACACCACGTTCCACTTCGTCGACGGCTCGCCCGCCGAGGTGCTGGAGCTCGCGCTCGGCGCGGCCGACGGCAAGGACGTCCGGCTGGGAGGGGGCGCCAACACGGTCCGGCAGTTCATCGACGCCGGCCTCGTCGACACGCTGCACATCGCCGTCTCGCCCGTCGAGCTGGGCGCCGGCTCGCGCCTCTGGACCGCACCGGACCAGCTGCTCGACCGCTACCACCGCGACGTCGTACCCAGCCCCGACAGCGGCGTCGTCCACCACCTGTTCTGGCGCGACTGAGGCAGCTGCGGCTCAGTAGTACCAGGGGAAACGCGGCACGCTGAGCGACTGTCGTGGGTTTCAGATGGCGGGCGTCGGAGGAGGGTCGCACTATCCTGCTGGATCGCCGGGGGCCTCGGACAGGTTCTCGATGAGCACGACCGCCAGATCGTCCTCGAGCCGCCGCTGTGGAACGTAGGAGGCCACCGCAGCCACCACCGCATCGATCGCCTGATCCACGGGGTCCGATCGCAGTGATGACACGAGGGAGGGAATGGGGAAGAACTCCCCGCGGGCGTCGCGAGCCTCGCTCAGCCCGTCGGTGTACATCAGCAGCCGATCACCGAGGTTCCACCCCACGATCGCCTCGACGTAGGCACCAGAAGGCTGGCCGAGACCCATGCCCAGGGGCAGGCCTTGGGAGAGGTCGAGCAGGGTCGCCTCAGCCGACCCGACCAGTAGCGGACCCGGATGGCCGGCACCCACGATCTTCAGCTCGTCGGACCGAGTCACGTCAACGAGCAGGGCGGTCACGAACTCCTCCTCACCGAAGAAGCCAGCAAGGTAGTCGTCCATCTCGCGCGCGACCTCGGCGAGAGTAGGTCGCAGCGCTGCGGCCTGCCGGAAGGCCCGGATCACGCGTGCCGCCTGCTCCACGCCCGCGATCCCCTTCCCCCGGACATCACCGACGAGCAACCGGATCCGGTCCTCGGAGTGGTAGCAGTCGTAGAGATCGCCACCCACCAGCGCACCCCGGGCAGCGGACTGGTAGCGCGCAGCGATGGCGACGCGTCCGGCCCGCGCCGGAAGCGCCGGAAGGATGGCCCGCTGGGCCACCTGCGCGATCTGCGACAGCTGGGCGAACCGACGCTCACGATGGACCCGGACAGCCGCGATCGTGACAGCGGCCACGCCCACCAGAAAGACGTTGAGAAGGCGCACGTTGTGCTGAGCGGTCCCCAAGGTGTCGTTCCAGACCCCGGAGGCAACGGCCAAGGCGAACGCCAGCCCGGCGATGGCCGCCGTGCCCCTCGCCGGCACCACCGCGCAGGCGATCAGCGGCGCCATTCCGAAAAGCGCCGTCAGGATGGCGAAATCGGGCGGGATCGCCAGGTCGAGAACCACCAGCAGGGCGAGCACGAACACGGCGAGCCCAGCCCCGACGAGTTGGACCCGTTCCTGCTTCATCGCCGTTCTACCGCCCCCTCGTCACTCCCGACCGAAACGCAATCGTAAATGGGATTCGGGCGGCGAAGTGAGGTTTCACCGACCTGCCCACCCACCGTCACCTCGCCGCAAAGAGCGTGGGTGGGAGGGGTGCCCGGCGGTGGGCGTCGGAAGTGGTTGGGCGTGCATGCCGGGCCGTGACCAGCGCCGTGAGTTCAGAAGGACGACGCGCCGCTAGCTGCCCGTGGCTATGCCGACGACAGCGTCCAGCTCTGCATGGATCAGCAGACCCGCGTCCAGGCCCATGTCTCCCACGACACCGGCCAGCTCAAGCGTGAGGATTCCGTGCAGCCGAGTCCAGGTGAGGACGCCGAGCAACAGGACCGCCGATGACAGCTCGTGGTCAGTCTCTGCTTCCGCCGGAGCAGTTGCCCACGCATCGAGTTGCGCCTCCAACTGACCCCCGGGTCGCGGCAGGGCTGTTCCACTGGCATGGACGAGACCTCCGAGGATCGCGAGCAGCACCTCCATCGCGGGCTGGATCGCCGCGATCGCCTCGTGGGGGTCCGCGTATCCGGCTGGGCGGACGCTGAACAGCATCTCGTAGCGGTAGGGGTTCGCCAGTGCCCACTGTCGGTAGGCCTCGATCACGCCTCGCAGGCGGACCTCCGGTGACTTGCGACGCCCGGCGTCAGCAGCGCTCTGGACGGCGTCGGCGAGTTCGCCGTAGCCCTGTGTCACGAGCGCGGCCAGCAGCTCGTCCCGTGAGGCGTAGTAGCGGTAGATCGCCGGGCCCGACATCCCCATCGACTTGGCGATCGCGTTCAACGACAGGGCGGCGACGCCGCCCTGGGTCACCTGCGCGACAGCGTGGTGCGAGATCTCGTCGAGTGTCTGGCGGCGGAGGCGCTCGCGTCGGTCCGGGGCGGCATCTGTCATGTCACCAATGTAACACCATCAATCGTTGTAGACAGGGCGTAATTGTTGCTATACCTTCTAACTCACGAGAGAGGGCGGAACGCAAGCGCCTGATCGAACCCAGTAGAGGAGCCCCCTCATGATTCGACTACTCACCCGGGTTGCGGACGCGGCCTTCGTCCACCACCGCCGCACGGTGCTCGGCTGGCTCGCCGCCCTCGTGGTCGCGATCGGTCTGGTCACCGCGTTCGGCGGCAGCTACGTCGCCGACTACAACACCCCAGGCTCGGACTCCGAGGCCGCCTCGAAGCTGCTCGACGAGCGCTTCGGCGGCCGGTCGGGCGACCAGGTCGACGTGGTCTGGACGGCGTCCGAGGGCGCCACGTCGCCGGAGGCGACCCGACGCGTCGACCAGCTGATCGAGGACGCCGGAGAGATCTCCGGCGTCGTTGCCGGCGCCCAGGCGGCCGACGCCCAGGTCTCACCCGATGGCCGCACCGCCGTCGTACGGCTCGCGCTCGACCGCCCAGCGAGCGCCATGGCCGCCACCGACGGCGCCCAGCTCGCCGAGCTCGCCGAGCAGGCCTCCAGCGACGGGGTCACCGTCGCCATCGGCGGTAACGTGCCCGGTCTCAAGGCCGCGCCGGCCATGACCGCCGAGCTCGTCGGCATCGCGGTCGCAGCGATCGTGCTGCTGTTGACCTTCGGGACCGTCGTCGCCGCCGGCCTCCCGCTGCTCGTCGCACTCTTCGGAGTCACCGTGGCGGTCCTGCTGGGCGGAGTCCTCGCTGCGCTCCTGGACACCCCGGACTGGTCTCTGGAGGTGGCGCTGATGATCGGCATCGGGGTCGGGATCGACTACGCCCTGCTGATCCTCACCCGCTACCGCAGCGAGCTGCACAGCGGCAAGGACCCGCGGGCCGCCAACCTCGTGGCGATGCGCACCGCCGGTCACTCGGTCGCGACCGCCGGAGCAACCGTCGTCATCTCGCTCGCCGGCCTGTTCCTGATGCGGCTGCCCTACCTGTACGGCGTCGCCCTCGCCTCCAGCCTCGCCGTGCTGGTCGTCATGGCTGCGGCCGTGACGCTCCTGCCCGCCATCCTCGGCATGCTCGGACACCGCATCGACCGTCTCCAGGTGGGCCGCTTCGGCAAGCCCGTCGTCGTCCCCGAGAAGGCCCCCGCTGCCCGGTGGGCACGCCTGGTCACCAAGCGCCCGCTGCCGGCCGCGCTTGCCGCACTCGGCGTCCTCGTCCTGCTCACCGTGCCGCTCGCCGGCATCCGCTTCGGGTTCCCCGACGCGGGCAACGACGCCACCGACTCAACGACCCGCGAGGCCTACACCCTGATCGCCGACGGCTTCGGCCCCGGCGCCAACGGTCCCCTGATCGCCGTGGCCGACAGCAGCGACCACGCCGCCGTCGAAGAGCTCGCCACCGAGATCGCCCAGGACCGCGACGTGCTCGCGGTCGCACCGCCCCAGTTCAACCAGGCCGACGACACCGCCCTGCTGGTCATCACCCCCCGGCGTACGCCGGAGTCACCTGCGACCAAGGCACTCGTCGACCGACTGCGCGACGACGTACTGGCCAGCTCCGGCATCGACGTCGCTCTCGGCGGCCAGACCGCGGCCAGCGTCGACCAGTCCGATGTCACGGCCCGACGCCTGCCGCTCTTCATCGGCGCGGTCGTGCTGCTGTCCTTCCTGCTGCTCCTCGGCGCCTTCCGGGCACCGGTGATCGCGCTGAAGGCCAGCGTCATGACGGTCTTCTCGATCATCGCCGCCTACGGCGTCGTCGCCCTTGTCGCCGAAGGCGGCTGGGCCGGCCAGCTCGTGGGCATCGACACCGACGTGCCCGTGCCGCCGTTCATCCCGGTCATGATGTTCGCCGTCCTCTTCGGACTCTCGATGGACTACGAGGTCTTCCTGGTCTCGCGCATCAAGGAGGAGCGCGACCGCCTGGGCGACTCCCGCGCCGCCGTCACGGTCGGAGTCGCGAAGACCGCTCGGGTGATCATGGCCGCCGCGGCCATCATGGTGTCGGTCTTCGGCGCCTTCGCGCTCAGCACCGACATCATGCTCAAGCTGATCGGCATCGGCCTGGCCGCCGCCATCCTCATCGACGCCACACTCGTCCGGATGGTCCTCGTGCCAGCCCTGATGCACCTCCTCGGCGACCGCGCCTGGTGGACCCCCCGCAGGTTCCGCACGTCCGCTACTCCGGTGGAGGAGCCGTCCGACAGGTCCGGGGTGGCCGCCTTCGACGGCGCCTGATCGACCGCACGCCATGCGTCGCCGCCGTCGACCCGCGTCGGCGGCGGCGACCCCCCACCTCGCACCTCAGAGTCCACCAGGAGGACCACCATGACCACCACCGCGCTTGCCCCCACGCCATCCCTCACGACGCGCGCGCCACGGCGCTGGCTCGCCCTCACCGTGCTCGCCTTCGCCCAGTTCCTCGTCGTCCTCGACGCATCCATCGTCAACATTGCCCTGCCGTCCATCGGCAGCCAGCTCGGACTCGACACCGTCGCCCTGAGCTGGGTCATCACCGCCTACGTGCTGCCGTTCGGCGGACTGCTGCTCCTCGGCGGACGCCTCGCCGACCGGTACGGACACCGCCGCCTCTTCATGACCGGCACAGCCGGCTTCGTCGCTGCCTCAGCGGCCGCCGGACTGGCCTCCAGCGGTGCCATGCTGCTCGCCGCTCGCGCCTTCCAGGGCGGCTCTGCCGCGTTGCTCGCCCCCGCCTCGCTGGCTCTCGTCACCCAGATCTTCGTGACCTCGAGCGACCGCGCGAAGGCCCTCGGGATCTGGGGCGCCGTCGCCGGAGCCGGCAGCGCCGCCGGCGTCCTCCTCGGAGGCATCCTCACCTCCGCCCTCGGCTGGGAGTCCGTCTTCTTCGTCAACGTGCCCATCGGCATGCTCGTGCTGGCCACGATCCCCGGCCTCATCACCCGGGACACCGCAGGTGAGCGCACCCGCCTCGACCTCCCCGGCGCCCTGACGGTCACCGCCGGACTCACCGCGATCGTCGGCGCCCTGTCTCAGACCGAGCGCCTCGGCTTCACCCACCCGGTCGTGATCGGCCTCGGCGTCGTGGGCGCCGTGCTCCTCGCGGTGTTCGTCGCCATCGAGGCCCGCACCGCGTCCCCGCTCGTGCGGCTGCACATCTTCCGCAATCGCAGCGTCAGCGGTGGGAACCTCGCCATGCTCTTCGTCGGCGGCGCCACGACGGGCGTGTTCTTCGCACTGTCGATCTACATGCAGGCCGTCCTCGGCTACGACGCCCTCAAGTCCGGGCTCACCCAGCTGCCCCTGGCCGGCACGCTGGTGCTCACCGCAGGTGCCGTGCCCGCTGCCATCGAACGGCTCGGGCTGCGTAGGACCGTCGCCGTGTCACTGACGATCCTCGCCGGCGGCCTCGCCTGGCTCGCCACCGCGCCGTACGACGCGACGTTCCTGCAGCACATCCTCGGCCCCTCGGTGGTCATCGGCATCGGCCTGGCCGGGGCCTTCGTCGCCGGCACGCAGCTGGCCGTCGACGGCGTCGCGACCGACGAGGCCGGACTGGCCAGCGGCCTGGTCAACACCAGCCAGCAGATCGGTGGCGCACTCGGCCTCGCCGTCCTCACCACCCTGGCCACCAACCACACCACACACCTGCTCGCCACCTCCACCCCCGCGACCCAGGCACTCACCGCCGGCCTGAGCTGGGCCTTCCTCGGCGCCGGCGCCTTCGCCCTCGTCGGCGCTATCGCGGTGACTCTCGTCGGCCAACGCCACAAGCCGTGACCCCTGCCGCACCTGAACCAACCGCACCGCCGAACCGCCCGACCACCCGGGCCAACCCAAGGAGAGCACCATGTCCACAGTCACCAGCCCCACCGCCCACACGCTGAACGACGACCAGGCTCACCGCGCCTCGAGACGCCTCGTCATCGCGGCGGTCTCCATCCCCGTCATGGTCATCGGGCAGTTCGCCATGCTCGCCGTCATCCCCGTCACCATCGTCGTCAGGACCACCTGGCGCCACCCGCACCTCCGGCCGCTGCGGGCCTGGGCTGTCGGACTCGCAGCCGTGTACGCGACGCCCCTAGCACTCTGGGCCATCGGACCCGACCGAGCACCGAGCCTGTCACAGGACATGGCCGCACCCCTGGCGACACTCATCGTCGCGGGATCGAGCGCCTTCGTCGCCCGCCACCTGGCGTCCGGGAGGGCCTCCAGGTCGTGACCCGGCCGCAATGGTGGGATCGCTCCCCATGGCATTTGTAACGTTTCATCGCGTCTTCTGTTACGGACGGAGTCCGACCGACGAGTCGTTCTAACGTCCCTCCTCGTGCGCACACCCCGCCGCACTCCCGGTCACCGTCGGGCCCGTCTTCATCCGGACGATCTCCCGCTGTGCCATCGAACACAAGGAGATTTTGTGTCCAGACGATTGTTGTCGAGGCCTATTCGCGGAGTCGCCCTCTCCCTCGGTACGGCGCTCGTGCTGACCGCGGTCCCGGTGGTCGACGCGGTCGCCGCACCGTCCTCGGCCGTCCTCGCGGCGCACCAGAGCGCGGCCGACGGCCACCTGGAAGCGCGCCGACCCGCGTCGCCATCGGTCGGAGTGTCGAGCCACCCGCACTCGACCACGGCAGTGACCACTCCCGCCTACACTGCGGACCCGTCCGTGATCGCGCAGACCGAGCTGTACGGCGCTCCGGTCCGGCTCGCCGCCGAGGGACTGACCCCCGGCGCCAGCGTCGCGAACACGATCACCACGCCGAGCGGCGAGGTCGTGCCGCTCACCGAGGTCAACCCGACGCCCGTGGACCAGGACGGCCGGTGGGTGAACTATGTCGGGTTCTCGACGACATCGGCCCCGGTCGGCGTCTACACCGTCGACCTCACCTCGGGCGACATCAAGCTGACCACGTCGTTCACGGTCGTCGCAGGCGACACCGTGACCTCGCCCGTGCAGTCGACCGTGACCCCGTCCGAGCCGGACTGGGGCACGTTCACCAGCACCGGCGTCGAGCTCGCGTCCACCGGCTTCCAGCCGGGCGAGCACGTGACCGGCGCCATCACCCTGCCCGAGGGCACCGTCGAGGACGTCATCGACACGTCCGCCGACGCCAACGGGGACGTGGACTTCACCTACGTGGGCGACACGGCCCTGCCGATCGGGACCTACACCTTCGGACTCCACGGCCCGGCCTCCCGGGAGAGCCAGATCAGCTTCGAGGTCGTCGCCGGCAACTCACCCCCGACCGCCAGTGACCTCAAGCTCACGGTCGACCCAGCGGAGACCAACCTGCTCATCTGGGGCCAGGAGGGCGTGTTCGTCACTGCCGAGGGCCTCAAGCTCGGCGAGCAGCCGACGGCGACGCTGCTCTACCCCGACGGCACCACCGAGGACCTCGGGTTCCCGCAGGCAGACTCGCACGGCAAGGCGGTGTACGGGATCGGCGGCGGTCGCGACAAGCCGATCGGGACCTACACCGTGACGGTGACGTCGACCACTGGCGGCACCGAGACCGCCACGTTCCACGCCGGGCCGGTGCCCGTCCAGCCCCCCGGCAACCCCACGATCGCGCTCACGCCGTCGACGATGCGCGTCGACGCGTTCGAGTACGACGGCATCTCGGTGCACAGCCGGGACTGGGCGATGTACGAGCAGGTGCACGCCGACGTGATCCGCCCGGACGGCACCGTCGATCCGGTCTACGACTGGCTCGCGGACAAGCAGGGCAGTCTCGACAACTTCTTCGATGGCAAGTACGACGTCCGCGACTCGGTGCCCGGCGACTACACGCTCCGGCTCACCGGTGAGTTCTCCGGCGTCAAGACGGCGCCGTTCACGCTCACCGCGATCCCCGAGGAGGACCAGGTCACGATCACCACGTCGGTCGCGCACCTGACCCCGCAGGAGTGGCTGGACAACGGCCTCACCGTGACGGTGCGCAACTTCGACGAGGACGACACGGCGTACGTCAACCTCAGGGCGCCCGGCAGCGACGAGTGGGAAGAGGTCGCTGAGGTCCCGACCGACGAGGACGGTGGGGCCACCGCCACCATCACCCTGACCTCCGAGGAGGCCGCTGCGCTCAGCCTCGGGACCTGGAGCATCAAGGCGTTCGACTCCACCCTCGACCACAACAAGACGACCACGTTCGACGTGGTCGCCGGCGGACCGACCACCCCGGCCACGGAGGCAGCCACGATCAAGGCGACAGCGGCCTCGGTCGTCGTCGGGCGCCCGGGCCAGGTCCGCATCAGGGTGACCACTCGCTCGGGGGCCACTCCTGCGGGCACCGTCCTGGTGGCCGAGGGCGCCAACACCATCGGCCAGGCCACGCTGGACCACGGCATCGCGGCCGTGAAGGTGGGCGCGCACGAACTCGGGGTCGGCCGGCACATCCTCACGGTCCGCTACGGGGGCAGCGACACGGTCGCCGCGGCCACCACGCACGTGGTGCTGACGGTGGCCAAGGCGGCCTCGAAGGTGCGGGCGAAGGCCAAGTCGGTCGTCGTCGGGCACCGGGGCGTCGTCACCATCGCGGTGGTGACCGGCGCGGGCCTGACCGCGACGGGCCGGGCCGTCGTCACCGAACACGGCCGGACGATCGGCAAGGTGACCCTCCACCACGGCAGGGCCACGCTGCGCATCGGAGCCAGGAAGCTCTCAGCCGGGGTCCACAAGCTGAAGGTGCGCTACCGCGGCAGCACCACCGTGGCCGCCTCCGGCACCACGGTCCGGCTGCGGGTCCTCCGCAAGCGCTGACCCGCCGGCACCCGGCCAGCACCCACATCGACCGTCGTCGCCCCCTCGCGGGGGCGGCGCCGGTCGGGTGGTGCGGCGTCCGACGCGCGACCTCCGTCGCTGCACGACCGCTGCCTCTGAACATCCGTAGGGACCGTGACGGTTCCCCTGAACGAGGGACACGACCTTGTCCGCACCACGCAACCTCCGCCACCGGCACGTGGCACTCACGGCAGCCGCCGTGGTCCTGACGGGCGCCGCGATCACCACGGGCTCCGCCGCCGCCGCGCCCTCGGCGAGCCCCGACTCGCTGAACGTCGGGCCGCACTCGCTCCGCCACACCGGGAAGGCCGAGCCCAGCAGGTCTGGCGAGCTGCCCTCCGGGGTGCCGGCCACGGGGCGCTACTCCTTCCTCCTCGAGCTCGACACGCCGTCGACCGGACGCGCCTTCGCCAGCAAGCGCTCGACCAGCATCACCGCGGCACGCACCGCGGCCCGTCAGCAGCTCGGACGGGTCACCACGGCACAGGACGCGGTGATCGCCGACCTGCCGGTCAGCAGCCCGGTGCTCTACCGCACGCACGCGCTGCTCTCGGGCGTGGCAGTCACGACGGACGTGGCCAACTTCGCAGACCTCGCCGGGATCAGCGGGGTGTCGCACGTGTATCCGATCGCCCCGAAGTCGTTCGAGAACAGCACGGCGGTCCCGCTCCAGGGTGCGCCGCAGGCCTGGACCGGCTCGGGCTCGTTGGGACAGGACACCCGGGTCGCGATCATCGACACCGGGATCGACTACACCCACGCCAACTTCGGCGGCCCGGGCACGGTCGCGGCGTACCAGGCCGCCAACGCGGCCGAGGCCTCGGCCGCGGACTCGGCTCTCTTCCCGAACGCCAAGGTCGTGGGCGGCTACGACCTGGTCGGCGACAACTACCAGGCCGACCCGGGGTCGGCGGGCTACCAGCCCGTGCCGCACGCGGACCCGAACCCGCTCGACTGCAACGGCCACGGCTCCCACGTCGGCGGCACGGTCGGCGGCTACGGCGAGGACGCCGACGGCGGCACCTACACGGGCTCCTACGACGAGTCGACCCCCTTCGACACGATGAAGATCGGGCCCGGCATGGCCCCGAGCGCCCAGCTCCTGGCCATCCGGGTGTTCGGCTGCACGGGCAGCACCGACATGGTCACCGAGGGCATCGACCGAGCGGCCGACCCGAACCAGGACGGTGACACGTCCGACGCGGTCGACGTGATCAACATGTCGCTCGGCTCGGACTTCGGCTCGCCCCGCGACGCCGACTCCCTGGCCGCGAACAAGGCTGTCGAGGCCGGCATCACCGTGGCGATCTCGTCGGGCAACTCCTACGACCTCTACGACGTCGGCGGCTCCCCGGGAGCAGCGTCCAAGGCGATCACGGTCGCGGCGTCCGCGGACTCCACCAGCATCCTGGACGGCGTCGACATCGACCTCGACGGGTCCGGCGAGCTGTACGGCGTCTCCCGCTCGATCGCGTACAGCTGGTCGACCAAGCCCGACCTGAGTGGTGACGTCGTCCTCGCTCCTGCCGACAACGCCACCGCCTGCACGGCGTTCTCACCGGGTGACGCGGCGAAGATCGCGGGAAAGATCGTGCTGGTCACCTGGACGCAGGAGGCGCTCGAATGTGGCTCCGCCGCCCGCGGTGGGTTCCTCAAGGCGGCCGGCGCCGCCGGCTTCATCTTCGCCAACAGCGCCCAGGTGATGAGCGCCGGGATCACCGGCGTTGCCACCATCCCGGGCGTCCTGGTCGTGAAGAGCGGCGGCGACGCGATCCGCGCGGCCCTCGCCGCGGGCAAGCCCGTGACGGCGACCGGCACTAAGACCAACTCAGTCACGCAGTTCTTCCCGGAGGACACCGACAAGGTCGCCGACTTCTCGTCGCGTGGCATGCGGGGCAACGGGAACATCAAGCCCGACGTCGCCGCGGTGGGCGCGAGCGTCTTCTCGACCGCCGTCGGCACGGGTGACGACGGGGTCTCCGAGAGCGGCACGTCGATGGCGTCACCGATGGTGGCCGGTCTTGCTGCCCTCGTGGTCTCGGCGCACCCCGCCTGGAGCCCCGAGCAGGTGAAGGCCGACATCATGAACACGGCCGGCCAGAACCTCTACGTCGACGGATCCAGCGAGCCCAGCAGCGCGCGCTACGCCCCCAACCGGGTCGGCGCGGGCCGGATCCAGGCAGCGGCGGCCCTGACCAACGAGGTCCTCGCCTACGTGGCCGACGACCCCGGCGCGGTCAGCGTCTCCTTCGGCCCCGTCGAGGTCACGGCCCCGATGACGGCGACCAAGACGGTCACGGTCCAGAACACCGGGGACACGGCGGCGACGTACGCCGCCAGCTACGACGCGATCACGTCGGTCCCGGGGGTCAGCTATGCCGTCGCTCCCGCGTCGGTGAGTGTCGCGCCGGGCGCGAAGGCATCGGTCACCGTGACGTTCACCGTCACCGACCCCACGCTGATGACGCACACGACCGACCCGACGCACGGCCGCGAGGACCTCGACGGCGACGCGCTGGACACGCTCGCCGACGCCAGTGGCAACCTGCTGCTGACGCCCACGACCGGTAGCGCCCCGCAGCTGCGGGTCCCGGTCTACTCGGCACCTCGGCCCACCTCGACCATGACGCAGGCCGACACCACCACCCTGCCGACCGGGGCCAGCACGGGATCGATCACGCTGTCCGGGACCGGGGTCGACAACGGCACCGGGGCCGAGCGGGTCCGCTCGATCGCGGCCGGCCTCGAGCTGCAGGCCATCAGCCCGGCGCTGCCGGACTGCATCGGCACGCAGGTCAATCTCTGTGCGGGGCTGCCGGACGACCGTTCGGCGGACCTCAAGTACGTCGGCTACGCCTCGGACTACCCGATCCACCAGAACGTCGCCGCGTCGACGGCGTACATCGCGATCAACACCCGGGCTGCGTACAGCACCCCGGGCAGCAAGGTGGAGTTCGACGCCTACATCGACGTCGACGGGGACACGAACCCCGAGCTGATGGCCTACACCAGCCGGATCCCGGACGAGGACCTGTTCGTCGCGAACCTGGTCGAGCTGTCCACCGGTGACGTGGTGGACGTCCAGCCGCTCAACGGCGCGCTCGGCCTGGACCTGGCGAAGTTCGACAGCGACACCCTGATGATCCCGCTGTCGATGGGTGTCCTGGCCAAGTACGGCGTGAACGAGAGCAACCCTCGGATCGGCTACGGCGTCGTGAGCTTCGCCTCGACGAGCCTGGGTGTCGTCGACGCCCAGAGCATCAGCGTGCAGACCGCTGAGCTGGTGCGGCCCATGATCGCGGATCTCTACACCCCGGGGATCTCGGTCACCGACGCGGAGGGCGACGGTCCGCTGGTCCTCGACCAGGACTCCGCGCAGTTGAGCGTCACCCGGAACGCGGCCAGCTACAAGGCCGGGCGGGGACTGGGTCTGATGATGGTCCACTTCCACAACGCGGTCGGCAGCAAGGCCCAGGTCGTCGCGATCAAGTCGACTCCGACGGTGGCGGTGGCCGCCGATCCGGCGTCAGTCCTGCGCGGCACCAGCACCCAGGTGACCGTGGCCGTGTCCGACCCGAGCGGCTTCTCCGCCCCGACCGGCACCGTGCAGGTCGTGGACACCACGACCGGCACCGTGGCCGGGAGTGCGACGGTGCAGGGCGGCAGCGCCACCGTCACCTACCGACCCACCACCGCGGGGGCCCAGACCCTCGAGGCGCGCTACCTGGGCGACACCGCCTACGTGACCGCGTCCTCGAGCCCGACGACCATCACCGTGTCCAAGTCGGCGTCGGGAGTCGCCCTGCAGGTCCGGGCGGCAACCGTCGTCCGCGGCACTCCGGCGCGGCTGAAGGTCATCGTGGCGGATCCCACGAAGATCGCGACGCCGTCGGGCAAGGTGAAGGTCGTGGACACGGCGACCGGCAGGACGGTCGCCTCCGGCTCCCTCTCGGGTGGTCAGGCGACGCTCACGTACTCGTCGAAGAAGCCGGGCGCCGTCGCCCTGCGGGCCGTCTACCTCGGCAACGCATCGCTGGACTCCACCCAGTCGAGCATCACCAGGGTGACCATGACCAAGGCCCGGGCGAAGGTCGGGCTCCGCCTCTCCGCGACGAGGGGCAAGCACGGCCGGGTCGTCAAGGCAACGGTGAAGGTCCCGACGGTCGCGGGGGTCCGGGCAACCGGCAAGGTCGTGCTCAAGGCAGGCGGGCACCGGATCGGCACCGCCAGGCTGAAGGGCGGCCGGGCGACCATCACCTGGCGGCCCGGCAAGGCCGGCGCCTACCGGCTGTCCGCCAGCTACCGGGGCGACGCGACGTACACGTCCGACTCGTCGAAGAAGGTGGTCTACCGAGTCTTCTGATCCCCTCTCCCACGGACGCGCCCGGCGGTGCACCGCCGGGCGCGTCCGTGGGCGTCGTACTGCTCCGAGCGCGAAGGGCCGAGGCGGCCATGTCGATACCGACCAGCGCCGACGTCGCAAGAGCCGTCTGACACGCAACGGGGCCAACAGCCCTCTGACCTGGAGAAACCCGCCCGATCAGTAGTACCAGGGGTACGGCGACCAGTCGGGGTCGCGCTTCTCGAGGAACTGGTCGCGACCCTCCTGGGCCTCGTCGGTCATGTACGCCAGTCGGGTGGCCTCGCCCGCGAAGAGCTGCTGACCGACCAGGCCGTCGTCGAGGAGGTTGAAGGAGTACTTCAGCATCCGCTGGGCGGTCGGCGACTTGCCGTTGATCTTGCGACCCCAGTCGAGGGCGACCTTCTCGAGCTCGGCGTGCGGCACCGCGCGGTTGACGGTGCCCATCCGGACGCCGTCCTCGGCGGAGTACTCGTCACCGAGGAAGAAGATCTCGCGGGCGTACTTCTGGCCGACCTGACGGGCGAGGTACGCCGAGCCGAAGCCCCCGTCGAAGGAGCCCACGTCGGCGTCGGTCTGCTTGAAGCGCGCCTCCTCGAGGCTCGCCAGGGTGAGGTCGCAGACGACGTGCAGGCTGTGACCGCCGCCGGCGGTCCAGCCGGGGACGACGCAGATGACGACCTTGGGCATGAAGCGGATCAGCCGCTGCACCTCGAGGATGTGCAGACGGGCCAGCTTGGCCTTGTCGACGGTCTCCTCCGTCTCGCCGTCGGCGTACTGGTAGCCCGCGCGACCCCGGATCCGCTGGTCGCCGCCGGTGCAGAACGCCCACTTGCCGTGCTTGTCGCTCGGCCCGTTGCCGGTCAGCAGCACGCAGCCGACGTCGCTGGACCGTCGCGCGTGCTCGAGCACCCGGAGCAGCTCGTCGACGGTGTGCGGGCGGAAGGCGTTGAGGATGTCCGGGCGGTCGAAGGCGACCCGGACGGTCCCGTGGGCCTTGGCCCGATGGTAGGTCAGGTCGGTCAGGTCCTCGAAGCCGGGCACGTCGTCCCAGTCGTCGGCGTCGAAGATCTCGGACACCCCAGTGATGGCACTCATGGCCCCGACGCTATCGCCGCCGCGCTCCCTGCCTGGAATAGGGAGCCGGCGCATGGTCTTCTGGAGGGCATGACACTTGAAGGCGAGTACGAGCCCAGCCCCGAGCAGTGGGTCCGCGACCAGGTCGAGGAGTTCGAGTCCTCCAACGGCCAGCGCGGCAACATCCTGCGCGGCAACCCGGAGTGGCCGATCGTGGTGATCACCTCGAAGGGCGCCAAGTCGGGCAAGCTCCGCAAGAACCCGGTGATGCGGGTGGAGAAGGACGGCAAGTACGTCGCGATCGCCTCGCTCGGCGGAGCCCCGAAGAACCCCACCTGGTACTACAACTTCGTCGCCAACCCGGAGGTCGACCTCCAGGACGGCGCGGAGAAGCACACGTACGTCGCGCGCCGCCTCGAGGGCGACGAGCGCGCCGAGTGGTGGGACTACTCGGTCGCGACCTGGGCGACGTACGGCGAGTACCAGAAGAAGACCGACCGCGAGATCCCGGTGTTCCTGCTCGAACGCGCCTGATCGGCCCCACAATGCCGGAGTGACCACCGACACACCCCCGTCTCGACCGGCCCTGCGTCGATCCGCCCTGGCGGAGCCGACCGAGAACCCGCCCGCACGTTGGGTCGGCTTCCTGACCCTGGCGAGCGTCGGGCTCTGGGCCGGCTTCTTCGGGCCGATCTCGGTGCTGCTCGCCCAGCAGGCCGAGGCGATCGACGCCGACAGCAAGAAGCAGATCCTCTCGCTGGTGCTGGGCCTGGGCGCGGCGACGTCGGTCATCTGCAACCCGGTCTTCGGAGCGTTCTCCGACCGGACGACCCTGCGCGCCGGTCGACGACTGCCGTGGGTGGTCGCCGGCGCGGTCGGCGGCGCCCTGTCGCTGCTGGTGCTCGCCGCGGCCGACTCCGTCGTGCTGATGGCGCTCGGCTGGTGCGGCGTCCAGGCATCGCTGAACGCGATGCTCGCGGCAGTCACCGCGACCGTCCCCGACCAGGTGCCGGTCGCCACCCGGGGCAAGATCGGTGGCATCCTGGCGATCGCCCAGACCGTCGGCGTCGTCGGCGGGACCGGCATCGCCGCCGCGACGGGCAGCATCGCGGCCGGGTACGTCGTCACCGCGCTCGTGCTGCTCGTGCTGACCATCCCCTACTGCCTGGACTCGCGCGACCTCCCGCTCACGCCTCAGGAGCGACCCGCGGCGTTCGACTGGGGAGCGTTCCTGTGCTCCTTCTGGATCTCACCGCGCGAGCACCCCGACTTCGCCTGGGCCTGGCTGACGCGCTTCCTGGTCAACCTCGGCAACGCGCTGGGTCTGCTCTACCTCCTGTACTACATGCAGGACGTGATCGGCTTCGACAAGAAGGAGGCCGACGGACGGGTCCTGATCCTGACCGCGACGTACGCCGCCGTGCTGATGGCGACGGCGGTGACCTTCGGCATCTGGAGCGACCGCACCGGCAAGCGGAAGGTGTTCGTGATCTGGTCGGGCGTGATCGGCGCGTGCGCGGCGCTGCTGCTCGCCGTCGGGCAGACCTGGCCGACGGCGGTCGTCGCCGCCGTCCTGATGGGCTTCGGGTACGGCATCTACACCTCGGTGGACTTCGCCCTGATCACCCAGGTGCTCCCCGGGGCCGACGACCGTGGCAAGGACCTCGGCGTCATCAACATCGCGAACGCGCTCCCCCAGGTGTTCGCGCCGGGCATCGCGGCGGCGATCCTGATCGTGGTGGAGTCGTTCGGGGGCGTCACCGAGACCCACGGCGACCGGTTCTCGGTGGGCTACTGCGTGCTCTACGGCAGCGCGTTCGTCGTCGCCATCCTGGGGTCGGTCTTCGTCACCCGGATCAAGTCGGTGCCGTGAGGCAGCCTCAGTGAGCGTGCGCCTTGGCCGCGCGTGAGATCGACATCGCCAGCCCGACCAGGTGGCCGAGCCGGGCGATCTCGGAGTCGAGGAACTCGGGCCCGCCGCGGCGGCCGATCACCACGATCTCGGACTTGTTGAGGCGAGCGGCGCAGGCGATGGTGTTGTCGTCGTGGCTCTCGATCGGCTCGGCCCGGTCGATGTGCGTCCACCGGAGGTCGGACGGTGCGGCCTCGGTCGTGTAGACGATCCCGTCGGCCTTGCTCACCCGGGCGGCCCAGTCGGCGCGGAAGGTGACCGGCAGCAGGTCGATCAGCCGGTCCAGCGCGCCCTCCGGATCGGCCGTCAGCTCCTCGACCGCCTCGAGGTCGAGGAAGAGGTTGCCGCCCGCGGCGTACCGGCTGATCCAGATGACCTCGACGCCGTCGAGGCCGTTGACCGCCGACACGACAGAGTCGGGCATGGTGCCCGGCGCGATCTCGAGGAGCACGTCGTCGACGGCCGTGCCGTCGAGCTTCTCGACGATCTCGATCGCCTCGATGTCACCGCCGGCCTCACCGATGGCACCCGCGAGGCGTCCCAGGGATCCGGGGACGTCGGGCAGCTCGACGCGCAGCAGGAAGGGCATCTCGGACTCCAATCTGCCTCGACCCTAGCGGGACCAGATTGCGGCGTGGTTTCGGCGTATCAGCCCTCAGTCGGCGGCCAGCCGCAACCGGAGACCGGTGGCGCGCACCGCCCGGCGACCGATCGCGGCCCGCACGTCGTCCTCGGAGCCCACGATCACGAGCCGCTCGCGGGCCCGGGTGAGCGCGGTGTAGAAGAGCTCGCGGGTCAGCAGCCGCGACTCCGGCGGCGGCAGCACGACGACCACCCGCTCGGCCTGGCCGCCCTGGCTCTTGTGGATCGTCATCGCGTGCATCGTCTCGAGCTGGCCGAGCCGACCGGTGGCCAGGTCGTGGCGCCGGGTGCTGCCGGCGATCGCCGCACGCAGTCCACGCTCCCCGCGGCGCACGACGACGCCGGTGTCGCCGTTGTAGATGCCGAGGCCGTAGTCGTTGGCGGTGACCAGGAGCGGACGTCCGGGGTACCACGACGTCCAGATGGGCTCGCCGGTCTCCTCGCCGAGCCAGCGCTCGACCTGGCGGTTCCAGTGCTGGACGCCGTACGGCCCCTCGCGGTGGGCGCACAGCAGCCGCTGGCGGTCGAGCGCGGCGAGGGCGCCGTCGACGTCGCCGGCCTCGCCCGCGCGCACCATGTCGAGCGCCGGACCGAGCAGCAGCTCGCGCATGCGGGGGACCGGGTCGGGCTCGTCGACGAGCTCGACGTGCTCGTCGCCGGCCCGCAGCAGCTCGACGGCGCGGTCGGCGTCGCCGGTGCGCACCGCCTCGGCGAGCGAGCGGATCGCCTCCCCGAACCGGTGGGAGGTGCGCAGCGCGGCCACGCGTACGTCGCTGCGCGCCCCCAGGCCCTCCACCAGGTCGGACAGCACCGCGCCCGCCTCGACCGAGGCCAGCTGGTCGGGGTCGCCGACGAGGAGCAGCCGGGTGTCGGGCCGGACCGCCTCCAGCAGTCGGGCCATCATCGTCAGCGAGACCATCGAGGTCTCATCGACCACGACGACGTCGTGCGGCAGCCGGTTGTCGCGGTGGTGACGGAAGCGTGCGGAGGTGTCGGGGCGGGCGCCCAGGAGCCGGTGCAAGGTGACCGCGTGCAGGCCGGTGAGCCGTGCCCGGTCGGACGCGGGCAGCCCGGCGACCTCCTCCTCGACCGCCTGCTGCAACCGGGCCGCGGCCTTGCCGGTCGGGGCGGCGAGCGCGATGCGGAGGGAGGGCCGGCCGGGGGCCTCGGCCTGGGCGACCAGCAGGGCGAGGAGCGCCGCGACCGTGGTGGTCTTGCCGGTGCCGGGCCCGCCGGTCAGGACGGTGGTGCTCTGCGACAGCGCGATCCGGGCGGCGGCACGCTGCTCGTCGTACCCCTCGCTCGGGAAGACGCGGTCGAGCCCCGCCTCGAGCGCGGCGGCGGCTTCGGCGGTGAGGGCGACCGGCGCCGGCCGGGCCAGCAGGTCCGCGCAGACCTGCTCCTCCTCGCGCCAGTAGCGGTCGAGGTAGAGGAGTCGGTCGTCGAGCAGCCGCAGCACGGTCGCGCCACCCTCGGAGACCTGCGTGAGCGAGGTCGCGGCCAGCGCCGCCCGCCACTCCTCGAGGCTCGGCCACGGCAGGTCGGGCAGCAGCGACTCGTCGGCGACGGTGGTCAGGTCGACGCACACGGACCCACTGCGCACGGCGCGCACGGCGAGCGCGACCGCGAGCCCGACCAGCGGTTCCTCCTCGCCGGCGAGCGCGCACACGCGCTGGGCGACGTGGACGTCGGCCGCGTCGAGCACCTCGGCGTCGTTGAAGGT
This sequence comes from Nocardioides sp. URHA0020, assembly GCF_000620705.1. Lineage (GTDB taxonomy): Bacteria > Actinomycetota > Actinomycetes > Propionibacteriales > Nocardioidaceae > Nocardioides. The sequence goes on along the minus strand of NZ_KK211165.1, from coordinate 11,257 downwards.
GCGGAGCAGACCGCGCGCCGACGGCACCAGCCGGTGGTCGTGCGGGTCCTCGACCGCGGGGATCGTCATCGCGTCCTCCCGTCCAGGAGGTCGGAGAGCGCGACCACCAGCGAGGCGGGCGGCGTCCAGCTGAAGACGCCGGCCGGGTGGCCGTCGACCAGCGGCGTCTCGGGCCCGCACATGCCGCGGACGTAGAGGTAGAGCACGCCGCCGAGGTGGGTCGCCGGGTCGTAGCCCGGCTGGCGCCAGCGCAGGTAGCGGTGGACGACCACGACGTACAGCAGCGCCTGGAGCGGGTAGTCGGAGTGCAGCATCGCCTCGGTGACCCGGTCGCGGGTGTAGTCGGCGGCCGTCAACGGCAGGTCGGGGTCGCCGAGCCGGTTGGTCTTGTAGTCGACGACCAGGTAGCGCGGGCCCGCGTCGCCCGGCACCCGGAGCACCACGTCGATGGAGCCGGAGAGGTAGCCGCGCAGCGACTGCTCGGCCAGGCCGTGGCCCGAGAGCCGGTCGGCGTACGGCGCGAGCGCGTCCCCCGCCGCGAGGTGGCGGCGCAGCAGCACGCCCACGTCGGCCAGGGTCACCTCCGCCGCGGCACCGACGAGGTCGCCGCCGGCCAGCGGGATCTCGAAGTCGAGCTCGCAGAGGCGGTCGGCCTGCGCGACGTCGCCCAGTGTCAGCCCGGGCGCCAGCGGTCCGAGCGGCGTGTGGTGCAGCGGGACCAGCGCGGCGGCGAGGTCGTCGACACCGGCGTCGACCGGCCACCAGGTCAGCTGCTCGCGCACCTGGGCGGTGAGCTCGGCGAGCAGGTCGGGCGCCTGCGGGTCCGCGGTCTCGAGCACGCCGTGGACGAGGGAGCCGAAGGTGGCGCCGGCGGGCAGGTCGGCCATCGGGGACGGCAGGTCGGCCCCGACCGCGGCGGGCTCGGCCACGAGCGCGGCGCCGACGGCCAGGCCGTCGACCTCGTCGTCGAGCGAGCCGACCTCCGGCTCCGTCGAGACCCCTCGGCTCTCCTCGGCGGCGCGGATCAGCCCGGAGTACGACGTACGCCGCCACCCGGTGTCGATGCCACGGGTGAAGCGGCGCATGCCCAGGTCGGTGCGGCCGGTGCCGGCGGCGACCGGGGCGGGCGTACGACGCACCGACTCCTCGATGCTCGGCCCGCCACGGGCCTCCCACGCGCGGAAGCCCGCGAGCACGGTGGCGTCGTCGACCCCGGTCGCGCAGCTGTCGGGGACGACCGCCTCCCCCTGCGAGCGTCCGCGGAGCAGCCGGGAGAGGCCGCCGTTGGGCTCGTCCCACGACGGGGCCCACCACGCGACGACCTGGGACTGGGCGCGGGTGAGGGCGACGTAGGTGAGCCGGATGTCGTCGCCGGCCATCTCCTGGCGTCCGCGGGCCTCGACCTGCCTGAACCCCCGCTGGCCCTTGCCGCCGATGTCGAGGCAGCGCTCCTCGCCGCGGTGGTAGAGGACGACCTCGCGCGAGGGGATGTGGCGGTTGAAGGCGAAGGGCAGGTAGACGAGGGGGTACTGCAGCCCCTTGCTCACCCAGACGGTCATGATCTGCACGGCCGCGGCGTCGCTGTCGAGGCGACGGTTGCGCTCGGCGGCGCCGGTGGTGCGCTGGCTGCGGAGCCAGTCGAGCAGCGCCGGCAGACCGAAGTGCTCGCGGTGGGCGGTCTCGTGGAGCACCTGGCCGACGTGCGCCAGGTCGGTCATGTGCCGCTCGCCGCCGCGCCAGGCCAGCACCCGGCCGGCCATGCCGGCGACCATCGCGGCCTCGTAGACCGCCGCGATCCCACGCTCGCGGGCATGGTCGGCCCACCTGCGCAGGGTGTCGGCCACGTCGTCGGTGAGGCGGTCGCCGCCCGCGGCGAGGCTGGCCGCGCTCTCGCCGAAGAACATCGTGGTGGCCGCGGCCCGGACCAGGCCGGTGCGGTGCGGCTGCTCGAAGGCCTCCAGCAGGCACAGCCAGTCGGCCGCCGCCTGGGAGGCGAAGACGTCGGTGTCGCCGGTGTAGACGGCGGGTACGCCGATGGCGGCCAGCGCGTCGCGGCAGACCCGCGCGTCCTTGTGCGCCTCGACGATGACGGCGACGTCGCCGGCGGCGACCGGGCGACCGTCGTACGTCGCACCGGAGGCCAGCAGCAGCTGGATGTCCGCGGCGAGGTCGGCCGCGACGTGCTCACGCACCTCGTCCATCGGCACGGTCCGGGTGCCGGTGACGCCGAACTTCTCCCGGGTCACCACCCGGAGCCGGAACGGGTCGTTGGCGGGCGCGCCGGCGAGCCGGTGGCCCTGCAGGTGGGCCTCGACGTCGCGGACGACGATCTCGGGGTGGCCGAGCGCGGCCCCGCCCAGCAGCGTGGCCAGTCGGCGCACCAGGGGCTGGTCGCTGCGGTAGTTGGTGCCGAGCGTCCAGCGGTGGTCCGCGGCGGTCGCGGCCTTGAGGTAGGTGACGATGTCGCCGCCGCGGAAGGCGTAGATGGCCTGCTTGGGGTCGCCGATCAGCACCACGGTCGAGTGGCCGGCGAAGGCGCGCTCGATGACCTCCCACTGCACCGGGTCGGTGTCCTGGAACTCGTCGACCATCACGATCCGCCACCGGCCGTGCATCCGCGCCCGCGCCGGGGCGTCCTCGTCCTCGAGCGCGACGGCCAGCCGGCTGAGGAGGTCGTCGTACCCCAGGATGCCGAGCCGGCGCTTGCGGCGCTCCAGCTCGGTGAGCACGTCGCAGGCGAACGCCCGGCGGATGCCCTCGACCGACTCCGCCGGCGGGTCCTCGGGGGTGAGCGTGGTGCGGGGGTTGGCGACGACGTCACGGGCGAGACCGAGGGCCTGGGCGCGGGTCAGCTCGGGCTTGTCGCGCTGCTGGCCGAAGCGCTGCAGGTAGAGGTCGTCGACGATCTCGGCCACCACGTCGTCGAGGCTCTCGACGAGGGTGACCCCGGCGTCGGTGTCGCCCGCGACCCCGAGCGAGCGCAGCACCAGCTGGCAGAACTGGTGGGTGGTCGCGATGGTCGCGGCGTCGAAGCCGGCCAGGGCGTCGCGGAGCCGGTCACGGCGCTCGGCGAGCTCGGTGGGGGTGCCGGTCAGGAGGTGGGTCAGCAGCTGGTCGTCGCCGACGAGACGGGGGTCGTCGAGCGCGTCGGCGGCGGCGACCAGCTGACCGCGCACCCGCTCCCGGAGCTCCTGGCTGGCCGCGCGGCCGAAGGTGATCAGCAGCATCTCGTCGAGCGTCGCCTCGCCCTCGGCGACGTAGCGGGTCACCAGGCCGGCCAGCGTGAAGGTCTTGCCGGTGCCGGCGCTGGCCTCCAGGACGGTCGTCGTCGGGCCGGCGGGCAGTCGGCCGAGCAGGTCGAAGGAGTCCATCAGGAGAACGCCCTCTCCGAGCGGAGCAGCGGCAGCCACAGGCGTACGGCGTACGCCCCGAGCCGGGTGTCCTCGCCCTCGGTCTCCTCGCCCGGGGCGGGCGGCCCGAGCAGCCGGCCGAGCGGGGCGTGGTCGCCCCACACCCGGGACTGGGCGGGATCGGCGTCCTCGGCGGGGTACATCCCGCTCTTCCACCGCCGGCCCGCCTGCTCGCGCGGGTCGTCGCCGTTGAGCCGGGCGCTGGCCCAGGCGAACGAGGTCTTCAGCGGCAGGGGCAGCGGCTCGCGGCGACCGGCGTCGTACAGGCGGACCAGGTCGGTCAGCAGGCTCAGCGGCTCCTCGATCGCGGGACCGAGCAGCCGCTGGGCGGGGCGCGAGCCGCGCGCCGCGCGCCCGATCGTCAGCGCGGTCCAGTTGTGGTCGGGGTCGTGGGCGGCCAGCGCGAGCAGCCGGACCCAGGACTCGATCAGCTGCCTGGCGTCCAGGCGGGAGTAGCCGACCGCGACCAGCCGGTCGCCGTACACGGGGCCGACGGTGCCGGTGATGCGCCGTCCGTCGTCGAGGCGGACGTCGACGTCGTACGCCTTCGGGGCGACCTGCCGGTGCGTGAGGGCCGCGACCGCGAGCTGCATGGCGGCGTCGCGGATCTCGCCGGCCTTGCGCCAGCCGAGCTGGCCGGGCGGCAGCGCACCGCGTCGCCACTCGGCGCCGAGCGCCTGGTCGGGGTGGATCCCGCGGAGCATGTCGGCGAGCATCCGGTCACCCACGCCCCAGGTCTCGAGCGCGTCGATCTCCACCGGCATCGCGTCGGCGACGCCGTCGACGTCCCACGGCAGGGTCAGGTCGAGGGCCCGGAAGAAGCCCTTGACGGGGTCCTTGAGGAAGCCGACCAGGTCGGCCAGCGCGATGTCGTCCGCCGGCGCCGGCGCCAGCGGCGCGGGCAGGAAGGGCGGTGCGGCCGGGCGGTCCCCGACGGCGGTGCGGGCGGCGACCAGCAGCGTCGGGTCGAACGTGAACGGCGTCGGCGTGCCGAGGCTGCCCGGCGTCACGTTGCGCGGGTCGAAGGGCTGCAGCGGGTGCTCGACGACGAGGCGGTCGCGCACCGGCTCGGGCGTCGTGCGGTCGAGGGCGTCGAGCAGCTCGCCGAGAGGTACGGCGGGCGGCCGCGGCTGTCCGCTGTGCTCGTTGGCGCCGGTGTAGGTGACCACCAGGGTCTCGGTCGCGGCGCCGACTGCGTCGAGCAGCAGCTGCCGGTCCTCCGAGCGCACGTCGCGCTCGCCGGTGAGCGGCGTGCGGGCCAGGACGTCGTCGCCGTCGACCAGCCCGAGCCGCGGGAAGATCCCGTCGTCGAGGCCGAGCAGGCAGACGACCCGGTGCGGCACCGAGCGCATCGGGACGAGGGTCGCCACGGTGAGTCCGCCGGTGCGGAAGTTGGCGCGGGTCGGCCGGCCGGCGAGGTGGGCGCCGAGCAGCGCGCGGACGTCGCTGAGGCGCAGCGGGGTCTGCTGGCGCGCGGACGCGTCGGCGAGCACCTGCGCGAGCTCGCGCTGCACCTGACCGGTCTGCCACTGGTCGTTGCGGTCGACCTTGGTCAGCGCCGCCACCCCGTCGGCCAGGGCGCTCAGCCACTCGCCCAACGGCCGGGTGCCGGTCAGCGCGTCGACCGTCGCCGACAGCCGCCCGAGCAGCTCCGCGAACCGGCCGGCCAGCTCGACCCGGTTGCTGCCCACGTCGTCGAGGGGCAGGGTCGTGCCGAGCCAACCCTGCGAGTCGTCGGACAGCGCGACGCCGACGAGCACCCGGTCGAGGCCGAACTGCCAGGTGTTCTGGATGAAGTCGACGCCGTACGGCGCCCGGTGCTCCTTGTCGAGACCCCAGCGGATGCCGGACTCCCGGACCCAGGCGGTGATCGCGTCCAGGTCGTCGTCGCTGAGGCCGAAGCGACGGCGCACCGGTGGGGCCTGGACCAGGTCGAGCACCCGGCTCGCGGTGGTGCGCCCGCCCGCGAGGTCGAGCAGCTGGGCGGCCACGCCGAGCAGCGGGTTGGTCTGGGTCAGCGCGCGGTCGGCCAGCCGGACGCGCAGCCGGTGAGCCGGGTGGCCGCCCTCGACCAGGTCACCGAGGCCGAAGCCGGCGCTGATCAGCGGCGCGTAGGTCTCGATGTCGGGACACATCACGAGGATGTCGCGCGGCTCGAGCGTCGGGTCGTCGTCGAGGAGACCGAGCAGCACCTCGCGGAGCACGTCGACCTGGCGGGCGGCCCCGTGGCAGCTGTGCACCTGCACGGAGCGGTCGGCGGCGTCGAGCGCCCGACCGTCCGGTCGGACGGCGTTGGCGCGCAGGTCGTCCTGGAGCCAGCCGAGCATCGTGGCCGGTGCCGGCGGGTCGCCGTGGTGGGTGTCCGTCGCGTCGACCGCGGCGAGGCTCCGCTCGAGCTCGCGGACGTCGCGGCCCAGCGTGGCGAGCAGCGGGTGCCCGACCCGGCGGTGGCTGCGGTCGTCGGCCCTGCTGACCACGCCCCGCGCGTCGCGCAGCGCCTGCCACAGGTCGTCGCTGGGGTGCGGCAGCCACAGGTGCAGGTCGTGGTGCGTCGCGAGGGCGGCCAGCAGCGCGATCTCGGTGCTCGCCATCCGGGTGTGACCGAAGAGCGAGATCCGGGGCGGCAGATCGCTCGGCCCCGCCTCCAGCCGGGCGACGGTCTCGGCGTGGCGGACGTGCGGCGGTGGCTGCCCGACGGCCGCGACCAGCGCGCGCCACAGCGGTGGCTGCCACGACAGGTCGGCGGCCAGCTCGCCGCCCGCACCGTCGGTGGGCCGACCCTCGAGCCAGTCGACGAGCAGCTGCGGTCGCTGGACGGCGTACGACGAGAAGAGCCCGGCCAGCCGGCGCGCCACGGAGTAGCGCCGGCCCCGCCGGAACTCCGCCTCGTCACCGCTGTCGAGGTGGCCGAGGTGGCGCGCGAGCGTCTGCGCCCAGGGTGCGTCGAGGCTGTCGTCGAGCACCGCCAGCAAGGGCCAGGTCAGCGCGTCGGGCGCCCACGGGTCGTCGTACGTCGTGCCCATCAGCTCGGCGACCAGCGACCGCGGGGAGCGGAACTCCACGCCCGCGCACACCCCGTCCTGTGCCTCGCCGCGACCCAGGACGTGGGAGAGCCGCTGGCTGAGCCAGCGCTCGACGCCCTTGGCCGGCACCAGCACCAGCTCGGTCGCGAACGGGTCGGCCAACGGCACCGCCAGCAGCTCGCCGAGGGCGTCGGCGAGCTGGTCGGTGCGCGGTGCGCGGTGCAGGTGGAGCGCCACGCGCGCACCCTACGGGCTGCCGGGGACAGCCGCGCCCAGCGCCCGGGGACCAGTCCGGCGCGCGTTTGCCGCGATCACCTGCGGCCCTCGCCGCGCCTCCCTACGCTGCTGAGACATGAAGCGCCTCCTGCTCCCCGTCGCCGGTCTCGGTCTGCTCGCCTCGGGGTTCGGAGCCGGCATCGCGGTCTCCGCGACCGCCGCCGACGAGCCCGCGCCGGTGGTCGTCAACCGGCAGCCGCTCGCGGAGGTCAAGGCCCCTGCCGGCGCGCCCCACCGCACGCTCGGGCTGAGCAAGGTCGTCGTGATGCCGGGCGCCGAACTCGCCTCGCACCACCACCCGGGCGCCCAGCTCGGCTACATCGCCGAGGGGGCGCTGACCTACACCGTCGAGACCGGCACCGCCACCGTCCTCAAGGGGCCCGGCGACAAGCCGAAGGTCGTCAAGCGCCTCAGGGCCGGCGACACCTACCGCGTGCGCGCCGGCCTGTGGCTGCGCGAGACGCAGGGCGAGGTCCACCACGCCCGCAACGCCGGCACGGTCCCGATCGTCATCTACCTCGCCACGCTCTTCAAGACCGGTCAGCCGGCGGCCATCAGCGACTGACCCGGTCAGGAGACACCGCCCGTTGCGGAAGGATGGCGCCCATGATCCTCCCCGAGCCACAGGCCGTCACCTCCCCGCTGACCCGGGCGGCGGTCTTCCTGGTGCTGACGATCGAGCCCGGCGGCGAGGGCGTCGTGCGCGAGCTCCTGGCCGACGTGCAGGACATGGCGCGTGCGATCGGCTTCCGCAACGTCGAGGCGTCCCTGTCCTGCGTGGTCGGCATCGGCAGCGATGCCTACGACCGGGTGTACGGCGGCCCGCGGCCGGCCGGGCTCCACCCCTTCGCCGAGATCCGGGGCGAGCGCCACGTCGCGCCGGCCACGCCGGGCGACGTCTTCCTCCACATCAAGGCCGAGCAGCTGGACCTCTGCTTCGAGCTCGCCGCCCGGCTGACCCAGCGGCTGCGGGGGGCGGCGGTCGTCGTGGACGAGGTGCACGGCTTCCGGTACTTCGACCGACGCGACCTGCTCGGCTTCGTCGACGGCACCGAGAACCCCGTCGGTCCTGCTGTGGGCAACGCCCTGCTCGTGGGCGACGACGACCCGGACTTCGCCGGTGGGAGCTACGTCGTCATCCAGAAGTACCTGCACGACCTCACCACGTGGAACGCCATGACGGTCGAGCAGCAGGAGGCCGCGGTCGGCCGGGAGAAGCTCTCGGACATCGAGCTCCCGGACGCCGAGAAGTCCCCGGGCGCGCACACCGCGCTGACCAGCATCGAGGACGAGGACGGCACCGAGCTCGAGATCCTGCGCGACAACATGCCGTTCGGCAGCGTCGCCGGCGGCCCGGACGGCGGTGGTGAGTACGGCACCTACTTCGTCGGCTACACCCGGGACCCGGCGGTGATCGAGCGGATGCTGCGCAACATGTTCGTCGGCGACCCGCCCGGCGTCACCGACCACCTGCTCGAGGTCTCCACCGCGGTCACCGGATCGCTGTACTTCGTCCCGACGGTCGACCAGCTCGAGGGCTGAGCCCGATGCCGCCGCCCGGGCTGGGCATCGTGGGGTCGCTGATCGTCGGCACCGCCGAGAGCCTCACCAGCAAGCGCGCGCGGCGGGCCTGACCTCGGCGGTCATGCCGTCGGCACGGGCAGGACGTCGGAGGCGCCCAGCAGCACGATCTCGACGTCCCGGTCGCGGTACGTCGCCTGACCCGACAGGCCCCGGCCGTCGGTGAAGGCGCGCAGCACCTGCCCGGCGTTCGGCACCCAGCCGTCGATCCGGTGGCGCCAGTGGCACAGCACCACGACGCCGTACGGCGCGAGCGACGCCCGGACCCGCTCCACCAGGCCGCGCAGCTCGCGCGGGCTCAGGAAGTGGGCCATCTCGGAGACCACGACGAGGTCGAGCTCGCCGTCCGGCCACTCGGAGGGCGGGTGCATCAGCTCGACCCGGACGCCGGTGTCCGCGAGCCGGAGCCGGGCGGCCGCCACGGCGACGGGGCTGCTGTCGACCGCCAGGAGGTCGTCGCAGCGCTCGGCCAGCCGGGCGGAGAGCGCCCCCGTCGAGCAGCCGATCTCGAGCCCCCGGCCGAACGTCCGGCGCGGCAGCACGCTCAGCGTCAGGTCGCGCTTGCGCTGCTCGTACCAGCGGTCGTCGATCCCCCACGGATCGGTCGCGGCGCGGCGCAGGTCGTCGAGGGCGGCGTCCTCCCCGTCCTCCACGACGTAGACCTCCACCGGTCCGTGGAAGTGGGCGAGGAAGGCGGGCTGCAGCAGCGCCTCGTCGCCGACGTGCTCGGACAGCGGGAGCACCTGGGAGGTGTGCGCGGCGATGGCCCGGTCCTTGCGGGATCGGGCGGCGTCGGTCAGGTCGAGGCGGCGGATGCCGTCCCACGGCGCCTCCGACGGGGTGGCCCAGTGCCACCACCAGACGGGGTACTCCACCAGGGTGGCGTCGGTACGCCGAGCGGCGACGGACGCAGCCCGTCCGGCCGCCTCGTGGTCGGGGTGTCCGTCGTGGCGCCACGGTGCAGCGACGAGTGTGTCGGCGCCGTCGCCGATCAGGTCCACGAGCTTGGCGGCGACCGCGTGCTCGGACTCCGCGACGCTGCCGTCGCCCAGCGCGAGCCGGGTGAGCGCGGCCGTCGGCGCGACGGCCGCCAGGGCGCGCTTCGCCTCGCCGACGCGGCGCAGCGCGAGCCGCTCGCGCGAGTGCGTCGGCGACATCGGGTGGCTGAGCTCGCCCGCGGTGAGCAGCACCAGCTCGACGTCGATCCCGCGCTCGTGCGCGGTGGCGAGGAGCCCGCCGGCCCCGAGGGACTCGTCGTCCGGATGGGCGGCCACGACGACGAGACGCCGTACGCCGTCGAGCGAGAGCGGTGCCCGGTCCGCCCACCGCGGGTCACTCGACCAGACCTCGGCCGACGTGCCCGTGCCGTCGTGGGTGAAGGCCGGGCGGGTCAGCACGACGACCCCGCGCAGACCTGTCCGCCGAGGGAGGGTCGTACGTCGCCGCGCGCGACCTCCGCCGCCGGCGCGACCGGCGCCGCATCGGGGAGCCGGCCGAGCCGCAGGGCGGCGGCGACAGGCTGCGGTGGTGACATGTCCGGGTAGTACCCAGTTCCCGCGACCCTAAGACGAGCGTGCTGCGGACCCGGTGGTTGAGGGTCCGAGGGCGCCAGCGCCGAGCCTCGAAACCCCGCAGCGCAGGCAGGGCAGCGAGCCCGGCCTGCGGGTCCGCTCGGCTGGCCGCCGACAGGCTGGCTACGCGGGTACGGAACACACGGGGCTACGGCCGAGTGCCGGCCGACCGGTGGTTGAGGTGCGAGGCGCGCCAGCGCCGAGCCTCGAAACCCCCGCAGCGAAGGAGCGGCGATGAGGGCGGCCTGCGGGTGGGTTCGGGTCGTTCGCCGACGGGCAGTTGCGCGGGTACCGCCCCCAGGTCCTCTCTGGCTGGGCGGTTTCGAGGCTCGGGCCTAGCGGCCCTCACACCTCAACCACCGAG
>NZ_KK211165.1:0-767 GCF_000620705.1 Nocardioides sp. URHA0020 | reverse complement strand
TCTCTGGGTGGGTGGTTTCGAGGCTCGGGCCTAGCGGCCCTCGCACCTCAACCACCGAGGTTCTCGGACCAGCGGGCGACCCACACCCACCGCGGCGGCAGAATTGGAGCTGTCGTGGGCCAGTTTTCGTTCACAGGATCGCTGGTGACACCGCCATCCACAGTCCTGCGGAGCACGGATGCAGATGTCGGCTGTTCGAGGTTGGCTGGATCCATGACAGCGATGACCACACCCCACCACCAGGTGGCCGAAGCGACCGCGCGGATGCGCGGGATCGCCGACGTCCTGGTGGATGCGTCGGTGTGGTCGATGAGCGCTCACGAAGCAGCCTCCACGCTGGTCGAGCTCACGCGACTGGAAGCCCAGGTAGTCGAGCTCAAGACCCGGGTCGCCGCCCACGCCGACGAGGTCGAGGTCGGCACCGATGTCGGCGCGACGAGCACGGCGAACTGGTACGCCCACCAGACCAGGCAGACCCGTCCGGCAGCGGCACGCACGGTCCACCTCGGCCATGACCTGGCCACCTACAAACTGGTCCGGACCTCACTGGCACGCGGCGACCTGCGGCCCGAGCAGGCCGACGTGATCGTCCGGTCGGTCAAGGCACTGCCTGATGGCCTCGACGCGGAACTCCTCACCAAGGCCGAGGAGCACCTCGTCACCGCCGCGGAAGAGCACGACGCGAAGCGCCTCACCATCCTCGGGCGCAGACTCCTCGAGGTCATCGCACCCGACCTCGCCGACCAGCACGAGTCCGACCTCCTCGA